>CAWKHE010000001.1:0-63205 GCA_963849455.1 uncultured Solirubrobacterales bacterium
TCACCGATTTCCGGTGGCTATGGCGAGGGGGAAACACCTCTTTCCATTCCGAACAGAGCCGTTAAGCCCCTCAGCGCCGATGGTACTTGGCCCGCAAGGGCCTGGGAGAGTAGGTCGCCGCCGGTTTTTACATAGTTACTGACCCCGTCTGCGTTCGGCAGGCGGGGTCTTTTTTTGCTTTGTCTCGGGTTGTCGTGGCTTGCGGGGAGTGGGCCCGCACTCAACGCAAGCGTGCACGGTCGTGCGTGGCGGCCGTCGGGTATGGGGCGATGCGAGCTTGCGTTGAGCGCGACCTCTCCCCAGCTGCCGACCGCCCGCGTGCAGAGAAAGCCCCGGCTGCCGACGGGGCGGCGTCAGGGCTTGAACCGTCGGGGCCTGCTGCTTCTGCGGCGAGCGCTCGGGCCCGGAACGCAATGAGCCGAGGATGAGGCAGCTCCCGGGGTGTAGCGCCTTCTCATACCGCTCTGTCCGGGTGCGGGGCGAGGCTGCCGGCCCGCGTCAGCTCGCCTCCTTTCGTCCCGCAGCGCGCCACCGAAGTACGACGGCATGCTGAGCGGCGGGTTGGGCTGGCCTCGCGCTGGTACCCGGTCTTTAGCGCGGGGTGGGCAAGCGCGACAGCCGCGCGGGGCTAAGTGGGTCAGACGAGGCGGACGATCTTGAGGCGGCGGGTGCGCTTGGGGTGGGTCACGCTGGACCGTCTCGCCGACCGCGTGGTCCAAGCAGCGCTCGGGCGATGGGTGACTCGGCCGAGAGCTTGCCCGGCGGCGCGATCGGCCTCGGTGGCCCCGACGATCGTCCAGGTGAAGGTCTCACCGGTGTCCTCGTCCAGGATCTCGGCCGGACGGGCGAATGAGAACAGCTCGCTGCCGGTCGTCGGTCTGAACCACCACGGCGCTACGCAACCGCTGGCGCAGGCGCGAGATCTTTGTCTCCAGGTGCGCCTGATCGTCCTTGGCCGCGTGGTATTCGGCGTTCTCCTTGAGATCTCCGTGGCCGCGGGCGGTGAGAATGCGGGCAGCGATCTCCCGCCGGCCCACGGTCTCGAGCTCGCCGAGTTCGGCCTTGAGAGCCACTAGGCCCTGCTCGGTGATGGGCTCTCCATCGTTGCCTTGAGTAGTCATAAATTCATGTTGTCACGGTTGTCCGGCCAACGCAGACCGCCCGCATCCCGGCCCCGATTGCCCGCACTTCAGCGCCGGGCGTGACAGGATCAGGAGACCCCAATGGACTCGGTCAAGGCCTTCTTCAAAGCCAATCCCCAGGTGCTGATTCTGCTCATCATCTGCGTGGTCCTGGGGCTGGGCACGTTTGTCGCCGTCCTGATCGGTGTGGCCAGCTCTGGCTCCACGACCACCGACGGGTACTCGACCGGGGCGCTGCTAAGTCCGCTGCGCCTGTTCTGAGGCCGCATCGGGCCGTTTTAGGCCGGGTCGGCGGCGGGGGCTCACTCACCTTGAAAAAGCGCTCCCTACGGGCGCTTCTTCTAGGCGAATGGCCTGCCGGACTCAGCTGACCCGCTCGCGCCGCGGCGACCCGGCGGCGGGACGAACGGGGGAGAGGCAGTGGGCGGGCGGAGGGGCCACGGAGCCCGGGCGACGCTCGAGCTGGATCCGTAGCGGTCGCCGATGCGGATGCGGCGTCTCGGCGACCGGATCACCGAGAATGTCGTCGGCGAGGGCCAGCAGGGCGCGCAGTCGTTTAGCGGAAGAGTGGAACATATGTTCGCAGGCTATGTCGGCCGTCGGACGGAACTGCAGCGAGGCACCGCGAGCACGTCTCGCGGCTACCGCCAGTCTCGCTGCAGGCGGGGGTCGGTAACGCTTAGGGCCTGCAACTGCACGGATTTAAAGGGCGAAGGGCCGACCCGAAGGTGGAAATCGAGCGGCAAGGAATCTTGCAGAAACCGCCGCGACGGTCAGGTGCCGAGCGAGGCCCAGACATCGAGTTTGGTCTGGACGCGGTCGATCACGGCCGTCGTGAACTCGGTCGTGCCGGCGTGGCCGCCAAGGTCCGAGGTACGGATCCCGGAGGCGATGGTCTCCAGCGTGCCTTCGTAGATCGCGCGGGAGGCGCGCTCGCAGGCGGGCCCGTGAAGATCGGCTCCGTGCAATAGAAGGGCACCGCAGGCGAGGATCATGGCCAGCGGGTTGGCGACGTCCTTACCCAGCAGCGCCGGCGCGGTGCCGTGCGGTGCCTCGGCCATGGCCACGGTGACGTCGTAGTCGTCGCCGAAGGCGAGCAGGACCGACTCGGCGCCGGCGATCGAGCCGAACAACGGCAGCACCAGGTCTGAAAGGCAGTCGCCGTCACGGTTCAGGGCCGGGATGACGAGCGGCACCTCGGTGGCCCCGGAGACCAAGCCGGCGTAGGTGGCGTCGATGAGGACGGGCTGGTAGTCGATCTCATCGTGGCGCCCGGCCGCGGCGTCCATCTCCTCCTTCAGCATCCCCTCGTAGACCGGGGACACAGTCCACTTGGGGCCGCCGTAGACGCGGGCGCCCATCTTGGCCGCGGTCCGGAAGGCGTACTCAGCCACGGCGTGGCAGGTCGAACGGGTGATGCGCTCGGTACGGAAGGCGACCTCGTCACTCGAGCCCGGCTCGCCCTGGCGCCATTGCTCGGCGCCGTAGGCGTCCTCGACGGCCATCCGCACGACCGAGATCGGGTAGTGCACGCCGGCGACCGGGTTGACGCCCGGGAGTCGCCGGCCGGTGCGGACGATCACCTTGCCGCCCACCTGCTCGCGGAGGATCCGGTTGGGTGAGCCGACGTCGTCGGCCCCCTCAGGGGTGATCGTGGCCGCCTTCAGGCCCAGACCGGCCTCGCGCATGGCCTGCGCGGCTTCGCTGACGACGTCGTTGTTCGTGTCCCGGCGGTTCTGGAGTGACAGGTCGAAGCTGTCGATCTCGAGGTCAAGTCCGAGCAGGTCACCATCGAGGACCCGTAGGGCCTGCTCGAGGAGCTCCTGGCCGGTCTCGTCACCCTCGAGGACGACGATCCTGATCTCAGACGACACGAGTAGCGAAGATACCCGAACGGGCCCACGCGGCCGGGGCATCGCCGGCCTTCTCCATAGGTCTGGCCGAGGGTGAGCGGATGACCGCGAAGCGCGTCGACCGCCCCCGGTCGACGCGCTTGCTTTTGGACCCCCTGGTCGTCAAGCCTGACTGCCCCCGCTGTCAGTGGTATCGCGGTCGGCCCATCCCCTCAGACCACTTTGGTCTGTGCGCTGGCCGCTAAAGAAAGCTTGTCCGGAGCGGTTGGCGCTCGCATCGGGGGGCACCACCTATTTTTTGGCCTGATCACGAAGGCCGGTGATTCCGGGTGCCGGGGGCGTGTCGCCGGCCAGCGCGCCGACGAGCTGACGGCGCACTTCGATGCCCAGCTTGGCGTAGCAGCTGGAGAGATGATGCTCAACGGTGCGGGCGGTGATGAACAGGGCCTGGGCGATCTCCCGGTTGGTCATGCCGGTAGCGGCCAGCTCCGCCACCCGCAGTTCTCGCGGGGTCAGGGCCTCGCGTCCGCTCCGAGCGGCGCGCCGGGGCTTCAGTCCCGCGGCCAGGAGCTCCTCACGCGCGCGGTTGGCGACGGCGATCGCGCCACAGCGATCGGCGAGGTCAAGGGCTGCCCGCAGTGGCTCACGGGCCTCCGCCGGACGGCGTTCACGCCGCAGACGGGTGCCCAGCTCGCATCGGGCTCGGGCCAGCTCGAGCGTGGCCTGGCTGCGCTGGAGCCGGTCGACGGCCTGGCCCAGCATGGCGATTCCGCTCGCGCTGGAATCGCATTGACCAACCACGCTCTGGGCGACGCCCAGAGCGACGTCCGCGCCCCAGCGCTGCGCGAGGACCAGCTCTTCTGCGGCCAGGTGCCGGGCTTCATCTGTCCGGTCGAGGGCCAGGAGCGAACGGGCGGCGCTGGAGCGCCACGCGATCTGGGCCGGGTTCGGCGCCCGCCAGGCATCGACGAGCCGTCCCACGTCGAATAGGTCCTCGAGCGCCTCCGCGTGGCGGTGAGACGCCGCCTGGAGGCGACCACGCCGGTAACGGAGCATCGTCTCCGGCCAGCTGGAGCCAAGCTGACTGTCGAGTGCCCGCTGGCCGAGAGCGGCCCAGGCCTGATCGACGTCGCCGCGCTGGATCAGCGCTTCGACGAGGGTTAACAACGGCAGCAGGGTGTTCAGTCCGTCGTCGGCGAGCTCGAGCGCGTCGCTGGCCAAAACGACGGCGTTGCTCGCTTGCCCCCGAGCCAGAACGGCGTAGGCCAGGGCGGAAGTGGCCGACAGGCAGTCGAGCCGTGACCCCCGAGTCCGGGCATCCTTCAGAGCGGCGGTGATGGCGGTCTGGGCCTCGATCAGCTCGCCCGCGTGGACCAGGACTGTGGCCAGGATCGGCGTTGTCTGGGACAGGAACGGTTCGTAGGGGGCCGCAATCGCCCTCCGAGCATGCTCGATGGCGACGAGCCGATCCTCCCCCCGGGCGGCGAGCTCGTTGGCCAGGTTGGCGCTCTCAGGAGGTGTCAGGGTTTCGCCTCCGACGACGCGCTCGCGTAGCGAGGCAAACACCTCCTCGGCGGTGTCCAACCAGCCCAGATCCCAGCGGCAGACGGCAAACCGGGTGGCCGTGAATCGCCCCGCGGTCTCCGGGTCAAGCTTCGCGGCTTGCTCAGCGCGGGCGTTGATGACCGCGGCCGCCTCGCCGTAGCGGCCGGCGGCGGCAAGCGCCCGGGCATGCAGCTGAGCCAGCCTGACCTGCTGACTGTCACCGAACACCAGCGGCGCGGCCGCTTCAAAGCGCTCGACGGCTCGTACCGGGTCATAGTGAGTCTCCAGGGCGCCCAGCTCAATGAGGATCTCGGCCTGCGGGTCAGACTGTGGGGGCTCGCCGAGCGCCCGTTCGAGATAGCTCGCGGCCAGTTCGGGCGCGCCCTCGTCTCGGGCGACCGTGGCCGCGGCGCGCAACCTCTCGACCGTCCACGGATCGGCGGCCGGGGCCGTGGCGAGCAGTTGGGCCGCGACCTCCTGCGTTTGGTCGGGCCAGGCGGCCAGGAGATGGGCGGCGGCGGCATGGAGCCGCCATCGGGCGGGCGGTGAGAGCTCGCTGTAGACCGCTTCTCGAATCAGGGGATGGGCAAAGGCCAACTTCTCATCGTGCGTGACCACGACTCCGGCCCTGATCAACCGGTCGGCGGCCCACGCTCCGTCATCAAGGCCGAGGTCGGCCAGTTCCGCGGCGACCTTCAGGTGGGCGCCGCCACCCAGCACGGCGACCGCCCGCGCGAGGGCAAGGGCGGGCGGTCCCAACCGGGTCAGCCGGTCGATCACGCTGCGAGCCAGCGAGGCGGGACTGATCGATCGCACCCAGGCGGCGGTGACGGGACCCGGCGCGTCCTCGATCTCGCGCACTAACTCGTTGAGCAAGAATGGGTTGCCGCCGGTCATGCGGTGACAGGCCTCGACGACCTCCGCGCTGATCGGATTCGATACCTCGCGGGCGATCAGCTTGGCGCTTGCCGCCAACGTCAGCGGCCTGGGCTGGATCAGCTGCACCGACGGGTTGGCGGCGAGGGACTCCAGGGGTCCGGTCAGCGCACTCGGCTCTCCGGTGCGGATCGCTCCGATCAGCACCACCGGGAGGCCCTCATTGCGGGAGACGAAGTGAATGATGAAGCGCAGCGAGGCGGCATCGCACCACTGCAGATCGTCGATGGCCATGAGGATTGGGCCCTCGTGGGCGAGGTTGGCCACGAGCCAGTACAGGCCGTGGAGGGGCGCAAAGGAATCGACGTCGGCGCTCCCGGACCTCAAGCCCAGCGGCGGAGCGGCGAGCCGGGCGGCCCCACTGAGCAGACGCGTATGCCGGGTCGAGGGGGCGGTGGGCACAGCAGGGACCAACAGCTGTCGGACCACGTTCCACGGCAGGTCGGCATCCAGCGGTGTCGGCCGGGCGCTCAGCACCCTCAGATCCATGCCGTCAGCGAGATGGCGGGCCTCCCGAAGGAGTCGCGTCTTTCCGATCCCGGCGACGCCTTCCAGCAACAGGACGCTGGGCGCGCCCTCGATGGCCCTGTGGAGGGCGTCCGTAATCGCGGTCAACTCAGCGTCGCGCTCCAGGAGCGCAGCACCTGGCCGCGGCATGAGCGCAAGCTATCCCTATCCAGGGCGGGATTAGCGGTGATTAGTGAGAATTAGCTCATCATTGGGCGCTGGCCGGCAGCAGCTCATCGCTGTGCGCGGTCAGGGCGGCGATGACCGTGGCGACGTGCTCGTCGAAGTCGACCCCGAGCTCCTCGGCTCCGGAGCGGAGATCGTCACGGCTGACGGCGGCGGCGAAGCTCGGCGACTTCATCTTCTTCTTGACCGACTTCGGCGTCATCCCGACCAATCCCTCGGGGCGGACGTAGGCGCAGGCAAGGATGAACCCCGACAGCTCGTCGACGGCGAACAGGGTCTTCTCCATCGAGGTCTCCCGAGGCACACCCATGAAATCGGCGTGCGAGGCGATGGCGCGGATCAGTTCCGGGGGGTAACCGTGCGCCTCGAGTTCCTTGAGGGCAAACCGCGGATGGCCGGTGTCGAGATCCGGGTAGCGCTCGTAATCAAGGTCGTGGAGGAGCCCGGTTACGCCCCACAGCTCGGGATCGCCCCCGAACCGGGGCGCGTAGGCGCGCATCGCTGCCTCGACGGCCAGCATGTGGCGGCGGAGGCTGTCTGATTCGGTCCACTGGCAGAGAAGGGTCCAGGCCTCCGCGCGCGAAACATCCTCCGACATGGCCGTTACCCTAGCTCAGCATTCCGAGCTGGCCAGCGCTCCGCCTGTGCGGTCACCGGCTAGGCTAACTGGCTCGCCGCCACCCGCGGCGGGAACCGAACCAACCCAAGCGAGGTCGATCCCCCTGGAGAAGTTCGTGATCGAGGGTGGGGTGCCGTTGTCAGGCACCATCACGCCCGCCGGAAACAAGAACGGCGCGCTGCCGATTCTGGCCGCCTGCCTGCTCACCGACGACGAGATGATCCTCCGCAATGTGCCCCGCATCAGCGATGTCGAGGCCATGATCGAGCTCCTGCGCTCGCTCGGCGCCCGGGTGGAATGGCTCGGTTCGAGCGAGGTGCTGGTCGACAGCTCGTCGGTCAAGACGACCGAGGTCGACTCCGAGCTGGCCGAACGGATCCGGGCCTCGTTTCTCCTCGCCGGGCCGCTGCTGGCCCGTTTTGGCTCGGCCAGCATGCCGCCGCCGGGCGGTGATGTGATCGGCCGCCGACGGCTCGATCCGCACCTCGACGCCTTCCGGGCGCTCGGGTGCCCTGGTCGACGACGGCCAGGCCGAGGTAGTCCTCACCGCACCCTCGCTCGGCCTGTCTCCCTGTGACTTTCTGATGGACGAGCCCTCGGTCGATGGCGACCGAGAACGCGCTGATGGCCGCTGCCCTGACCCGGGGTCCGACCGTGATTCGCAACGCCGCCTCCGAGCCGCACGTACAGGACCTGGCCCGGATGCTGGCCCACATGGGAGCGGCCGTCGACGGCATCGGCTCCAATGTGATGACCGTCCATGGTGAGGCCACGCTGCGTGGCTGCACCCACTCGATCGCCCCCGATCACATCGAGATCGGATCGTTCATGGCTCTGGCCGGTGTGACCGGAGGCGAGCTGATCGTCAAGGACACCGTGCCGGCCGACCTGCGCATGATCCGCCTCGTGTTCGAGCGCCTCGGCCTGCGCAGCGAGGTCCACGGCCACGATGTGATCGTGCCCGGCAACCAGAGCCTGGTCATCCGCAACGACTCCGGCGGCCACATGCCCAAGGTGGAGGATGGCCCTGGCCCGCCTTCCCGGCCGACCTGACCAGCATCGCGCTCGCCCTGGCCACTCAATGCGAGGGCTCGGTGATCATCCACGAGAAGATGTTCGAGAACCGCCTGTTCTTCACCGACAAGCTGGTCAACATGGGCGCGGCGATCACGATCTGCGACCCCCACCGGGCGATCATCGTCGGGCCCCGGCCGCTGCGCGGTTCCCGGGTTGAATCCCCCGACATCCGTGCCGGCATGGCGATGCTGATCGCCGCCCTGTGCGCCGACGGCGAGACGGTGATCGGCAACGTGCGCCAGATCGACCGCGGATACGAGCGGATCGATGAGCGCCTACGGGACCTGGGCGCGCGCATCAGCCGCCTCGAGGACGCCCCCGTACCGGCCTGAGCGCCGGGCAGGACAAGCGGCTCAGCCGTTCCCCTCAGTCAGAGTCTGAACGCGCTTTCACCACCATCCCGCCACAATCTGGCTCGCCCATGATCGAGCGCATTCCCAGCGGCACGCGCGACGTGCTGCCCGACGAGATGCGCGAGCTACGGGCGATGACCGACCGCGTGCGCTCGGTGTTCGAGCAGGCCGACTATGGGGAGGTGGCCACGCCGGCGCTCGAGTACGAGTCGACCTTCAACCGGACCGACACATTTGGCAGCCGTCCGGCCTACCGCGTGTTCGACGAGGCGGGCAACGTCCTCGTCCTGCGGGCCGACATGACCGTCCCCATCGCCCGCGTCGTGGCCACCCGCTACGCGCACGCCGAGCCGCCCCTGCGGTTCGCCTACTTCGCCAACGCCTACCGCGGCGTGCGGCCCCAGCGCGGACAGTCGCGGGAATTCCTGCAGGCCGGGATCGAGCTGATCGGCTCGCCGGGTTCGGAGGGAACGGCCGAGGTCCTCACGGTGCTGTGCGCCGCCCTGGACGCGGCCGGGCTGCGGACGTACCGGATCGGCCTCGGCGACGCGTCGCTCTATCCGTCCCTGCTCGAGGCGCTGGGGACGCCGCCGGAACGCGGCGAACGGATCCTGGTTCGCCTGGCCAGGGGCGACTTCGTCGACGTCGAGCGACAGGTCCGCGAGCTAGACGATCGCGGAGGACGCCGCCGCCCTGCTTCTGCGGGTGTCCCGCACGCGCGGCGGACCGGAGGTATTCGCCGATCTCGAGGGCGCTCTGCACACCGCGCTCGCCGGCATGCGCGAGGTCCAGCACGCGCCTGGCCCCGCGGTGGCCGAGCGGATCATCTTCGACCTCGGCCTGGTGCGGAGCATCGGTTACTACACCGGCGCCGTGTTCCAGGTCTACGACCCCGCCTACGGCGTCCCGCTGGGCAGTGGCGGGCGCTACGACGAGCTGCTGGGCAGCTTCGGGCGGCCGCTGCCCGCGGTCGGCTTCGCGCTCAACGTCGAGCGTCTGCACATCGCGCTGACCGGCGAGGAGCGCGGCCGATCGCTGGGGGGACGGAGATGAACGGACTGCGCATCGCCGTCCCGCGCGGCACGCTGTTCACCGATACCCTGGACCTCCTCGACCGGCTGGGGATCGACACGCGCGAGGTGCGTGAGAACGACCGCAAGCTGCTCTTCGAGGACAGCGGGATCGTGACCATGCGCCCCTCGGACGTGCCGACCTACGTCGAGTCCGGCGCCGCCGACCTGGGCATCACCGGCAAGGACGTACTGATGGAGCAGGCCGAGCGCGAAGTCTATGAGCTGATGGACCTCGGCTACGGCCGCTGCCAGATGGTGCTGGCCGGCGTCGACGGCCCGGACCGGGCCGCCGAGGCGCTGCGCCGTCTCGGCGTCGTGCGCGTGGCCACGAAGTACCCGCGGATCGCCGCTCAGCACTTTCTGGAGACCGGGCGTCAGGCCGAGATCGTCGAGGTCAAGGGCTCGGTCGAGCTGGCGCCGCTGACGGGCATGGTCGAGGCGATCGTCGACCTGACGGCGACCGGCACGACGCTGCGCGAGAACGGGCTCGTGGTTCGCGAGGAGATCGCCACCTGCACGGCGCGCCTGATCGCCAATCCGGTCGCCCACAAGCTGCGGGCCGAGATGATCGACCGGCTCCTGGAGCGACTGCATGCAGTGTGAGCGCCTGACCCTGTCCGGGGACCCGACGGCGCTGGCCGAGGAGCTGCGCGACCTCGTGCCCGCCGCCGAGTCGGTCCGTGAGCAGGTGACCGAGATCATCGCCCGCGTGCGGGCCAGCGGCGACGACGCCCTGCGCTACTACACGCGCCAGTTCGACACCGGGGGCTCGACTCCGTCGGCCCTGCAGGTCCCCGACGCTGAGCTTGACACGGCGCTCGGACGCCTGCCCGATGACGTCCGCGCGGGGCTGACGCGCGCCATCGAGAACGTCACCCGGGTCTGCGAGGCGGCGCTGTCCGAGGATCGGACGGTGGACTTCGACGGCCATCAGGTCGGTCCTGCGCGAGGTCCCCGTCCGGCGGGGCGCCGTCTACGTTCCCGGCGGCCGGGCGCCGTATCCGAGCACCGTGGTCATGGGCACGGTCTGCGCCAAGGTGGCCGGCGTCCGCGAGATCGCCGTGTGCGCGCCCCCCGGCGCCGACGGCGAGGTGAACTCGGTCGTCCTCGGCGCCTGCCGGTTGGCCGGGGCCTCGGTGGTCTACCGGATGGGCGGAGCTCAGGCGATCGCCGCCCTGGCCTACGGAACCGAGACGGTGACGGCCCGTCGATGTGATCGTCGGCCCCGGCAACCTGTACGTGCAGGAGGCCAAGCGGCAGGTGTTCGGCCAGGTCGGGATCGACGGCTTTGCCGGCCCCAGCGACCTGGTGCTGATCGCCGACGGCGAGTGCGACGCGGAGGTTCTGGCCCTCGATCTGCTCGCTCAGGCCGAGCACGGGCCCGGCTCGCTGGTGGTGGGGATCTCGACCTCCGGCCGAGCTGATCGACGCGCTCGGCGCAGCGGCTCAAGGCCGCCCCCGACACCGGCGCCGTGGCGCGTCTCATCCAGGTCGGCGAGCTCGAGCACGCGCTCACCATCTCCGAGCGCTTCGCCCCCGAGCACCTGCAGCTGTGCGGTCCGGGGCCGGAGGCGCTGGCCGCCCGCGCGACGACCGCCGGGTGCGTGCTGGTCGGACGCCCACAGCGGCACCGCGTTCGGGGACTACATCGCCGGCTCCAACCACGTACTGCCCACCGGCGGCGCGGCCCGCTTCGCCTCCTCGCTGTCGCCGGCCGCCTTCCGTCGCCACTTCGCGCAGGTGCGGATCGGGAGCTGACGCGGCCGAGCTCGGCCCGGGCCGCGGCCCCGATCGCCCGGGCGGAGGGATTCGAGCTGCACGCCGAATCCCTGGAGGCACGCATTCGCGACAATGGCGCGTGATGGCCCGCGCTGCTCACGATCGACCGCAAGACCGCTGAAACCGAGATCCATCTCGAGCTGGAGCTGGACGGCCGGGGGGAGGGGGAGCGCTCGACCGGGGTCGGCTTCTTTGACCACATGCTCGACCTGCTCGCCCGCCACGGGCGGATGAACCTGACCGTCGCGGCGCGAGGGCGACCTCGAGACGGGCGCCCATCACACCGTCGAGGACGTCGGCATCTGCCTCGGGCAGGCCCTGGACCGGGCGCTCGGCGAGCGCGCTGGGCATCACCCGCTACGGCCAGGCCACGGTGCCCATGGACGAGTCCCGTGCGTCGTGCGCGATCGACATCTCCGGTCGCGGGCTGTGCGCGTTCGAGGCCGAGCTGCCCGCCGGGCGCAATCGGGAACTTCGACCACGAGCTGACCGAGGAGTTCCTGCGCGCGCTGGCCACCAACGCCCGGCTGACCCTGCACGTGACGATCGAAGCCGGGACCAACGCCCATCACGTGATCGAGGCCGCCTTCAAGGCCGTGGCCCGCGCTCTGCGGATGGCGGTCAGCGATCGACCCCACCGAGACCGGGGTGCCGTCGACCAAGGGGACGCTGTCCTGACCGCGACGCCTCGGATCGCCGTCATCGACTACGGGATGGGAAACCGTCGCTCGGTCCAGAAGGCGCTCGAGCACGTCGGCGCCCAGGCCGAGCTGACTCGCGATCCCGAGCGCCTCGCACGGCGCCGACGGGCTCGTGCTGCCGGGTGTTGGCGCCTTCCCGCGCGCGATGCACAACCTGGCCGAGCTCGGGCTCCAGGCACCGCTGCGCGCGGCCGGCGCCGGCGGGCGGCCACTGCTCGGCATCTGCCTGGGGATGCAGCTCCTGTTCGAGCGCTCGGAGGAGTTCGGCTCCACGCCGGGGCTGGGGCTGATCCCCGGAGTCGTCACCCCGATGCAAAGCCGGTGGTCTGCGCGTCCCGCACATCGGCTGGAACGAGGTCCGCTTCGAGCGGCCCTCGCCGCTGACCGACAGCCTGCCCGCGGCCGGGGGCGCCTTCTACCACGTGCATTCCCTGGCCGCCCGGCCCGCCCGCGCCCGAGGACGTGATCGCCACCACCGAATACGGCGAGCGGTTTGCCACCATCGTCGGCCGCGACAGCGATCTTCGGTGTCCAGTTTCATCCCGAGAAGTCCTCCGCGCTCGGGCTGCGCATGCTGGCCAACTTCACCCGCCTGTGCCGCGGTCACGCGGCGGCCGGCGCGACGGCCGGCGCCGCCCTGCGGGCATGATCCTCCTGCCGGCCATCGACATCCTCGGACGGCAAGGCGGTCCGGCTGCTCCAGGGCGACTTCGAGCAGCGCACCGACTACGACGCCGACCCTCTGGACGCTGCCCTGCGCTGGGTGCAGGCCGGCGCACGCGCGCCTGCACGTGGTCGACCTCGACGGCGCCCGGCGCGGCGAGCCGGCCAATCTCGAGCACATCCGCCGCATCACGGCCGGCGGTCAGCGTCCCCGTGCGAGGTCGGCGGCGGCCTGCGCAGCCTCGGCCTCAGTCCAGGCCGCGCTTGGATGCCGGGGCGGCCCGGGTCGTGCTCGGCACGGCCGCCTACAAGGACCTCGATTTTCTCGACGATGCCATCGCCGCCCACCATGAGCGGGTGATCGTGTCCGTCGATGCGCGCGGGCGGCAGGCTGGCCGCCTCGGGCTGGACCGAGCAGACCGACCTGCCCGCGTCCGCCGCCTTGCAGGCGATGGGCAGCCGGGGCGTGCGCCGCTTCATCTACTCGAGCATCGAGCGCGACGGGATGCTGAACGGGCCCGACCTCGACGAGGTCAAGGCGGTCGGAGCCGCTGTCCGGGGGAGCTTCATCTACTCCGGCGGCATCTCGACCGTCGAGGATCTGCGTGCCCTGGCCGGCCTTCGCCAGGTCAACCTGAGCGGCGTGATCGTCGGCAAGGCGCTCTACGAGGGGCACCTCGAGGTCGGCGCCGGCCAGGCGGCGCTCGAAGGCTGATGCACTACAAGCGGGTGATCCCCTGTCTCGACGTCGACGCCGGCCGCGTGGTCAAGGGCGTCGGTTTTGTCGATCTGCGCGACGCGGGCGATCCGGTCGAGCTGGCCGCCCGCTACGACGCCTCGGGCGCCGACGAGCTCGTGCTGCTCGACATCACCGCCACCTCGGAAAAGCGCGACACGGTGGTGGCCGCTGGCCCGGCGCGCCGCCGACGAGGTGTTCATCCCCTTCACGATCGGCGGAGGCATCCGCTCCATCGGCGACGCCCAGGCCGTACTCGATGCCGGAGCCGACAAGGTCTCAGTCAACTCGGCCGCACTGTCCCGGCCCGAGCTGATCGACGAGCTGGCCGACAACTTCGGCGCCCAGTGCGTGGTGCTGGCCATCGACGCCAAACAGGACGGTGCCGGTCGGCTGGGAGGCCTTCTTGGCCGGCGGGCGCACCGCGACCGGACGGGACGCGGTCGCGTGGGCGCGCGAGGGAACCGAGCGCGGGGCGGGAGAGATCCTGCTCACGAGCATGGATCGCGACGGGACCAACGCCGGCTATGACCTGCCGCTCACGCGAGCCGTCGCCGACGCCGTGGCGGTGCCGGTGATCGCCTCCGGGGGGGCGGGAGAGCTCGACCATCTCAGCCAGGCCTGCAGCGCGGGCGCCGACGCCGCGCTATGTGCGTCGATCTTCCACTACGGGCAGCACACCGTGGCTGAGGCCAAGGCCCAGCTGGCCAGTGACGGCATCGCCGTGCGGCCGATCTACGGCGCGGCGCGACAGCTCACCGGGCGTGATCGCCGCGCCTGACCGGCAGCTCATGCAGTTATGTTCTGAGTCGCGTGCGACAGGGCCGCGCTCAGGCGGCCTCTTCTACGTACCCGGCCGCAGCACACGTATCGCAATACGCGGCGGGCGGTACACGGGGCTCGTAGCAACCGGGGCGGCAGCACGTGGACGACCGCTTGGGTCGACCACGGCCGATCCGGGCGGCAGCGGCATCCTTGAGCTCCTCGCGCATGCGATCGAGCTCGGCGGCGTGCTCCGCGCAGAATCGACGGCCCTTCTCGGCCGGACGCTGACAATGACTTCCACTACGACAACGCATAGACGCGTATGATAGCAGCGGGCCTGCAGTCAGGAGAGGGATTTGTTGCGCCTCTGACCTCGGGCTAACCAAGCCTTAAGGCCCGCGAAGCGCGGGTTGCGTCGCACTACCGCGCGCTACTTGTGCTTGCGCGCCGCGCCCGGCGCGCGGCCATTGCGTCGCCGGTGGGCGGCGCGCCTGGTGTGCCTTGTGCGCGTGCCGGCGGCGGCGTGATGGCGCGGCCGACCGGGCAGCATCTGGTAGAGCGTGCCGTAGCCATCGAGGTAGATCGCGTGGTAGTCGGCGATCACCGGCGTGAAGGCGCCGTCGGGGAACGAGAACACCGGTCCGGCCCGTGGTCGACGTTCAGGCCGGTCGTGGTCTTGGAGCCCAGCGTCGAGTAGTAGACGGCGTTGCCGATCACGGTCGAGGATCCCGAGATCCGGCCGCCCGACGGGTGGCGCCAGCGGACCGCGCCCGACTGAGCGTTGAAGGCATAGAAGTTGCCGTCGTAGGAGCCGACGTAGAGCGTCGGACCGAGGCCGGGGGTGTCGGCCACCGAGGCCGAGGCGTAGACGTAGGCGCCGGTTCCCGTCGCCCAGGCCAGCGCGCCCGTGCGGGCGCCGAACGAGTACACGCGCCCGTCGGTGTTGCCCATGTAGACGCGGCCGAAGGCGACCGCAGGCGTGGCGTAGAAGTTGCCCGAGCCAAATCCGAAACGCGTTCCGCTGGTGCCCACGGCCCAGACCTGGTGACCGTTGTCGGCGTCCATCGCGTAGGCCCGCCCGGCGTAGTCGCCGAAGTACAGGGTGCCGTTGGCCAGGGCCGGCCCGCCCTTGATCGGGCCGCTGGCGTGATAGGTCCAGTCCACGTGGCCGTTGCGCACGTTGATGCGCGTACAGGGTCCCGCCCTGGTCGCCGCAGTAGGCGGTGTGGCGCGCGCACGATGGCCGAGGATTCGGTGCCCGCCGCGATCGGGCCGCGACCACAGGACGTGTCCGTTCTTCATGGACATGCCGACGAACCGGCCACCACCGGGTGAGTGGCCGTGCTCGGAGAGGACCGGCATGACGACGACTGGTCCTTGGCGGCCACCGCCGGCGAGGCGGCGGCCAGGGTGCCGATGCGGCGGGTCCAGCGGACGTGGCCGTTGAGCGTGTTGATCGCCCGGGCAAAGCCGTTGTCATCGAGCATGAACAGGGTCGTGTGGTAGATGACCGGCGGGAATTCGAGCAGCGCGCCGTCGTTGAAGCGCCAGCCCACGTGGAGCGGCGGATGGAGCTTGGTCCCCGCGGCGGCGAAGGACCGAGTGCGACCGGCATCGAAGCCGTACCAGGGCCACTGGAAGTTGTCGACCAGCTTCTTGGGATGCGGCTTGGGCGGCGCGGCCGCGGTGGTCGGCTGCGTGAACTGCACGTTCGGGTGCGAGACGTTGCCCGGGGCGTTGGACAGGACGTAGGCGACCACGGCACCGGCGATCACAAGGACGACCGCCAGCGCGATCAGCCCGCGCCTCAGCAGCCGCCGGGAGGGCGGACTCGGCATGGCGGGCAATGCTAATCGAGGGCGTGCCGCGGACTGACGTGCTCGGCGGCGTGCCCGGCGCGCGATGATGGCGCGGTGATCGCCGAGCCCGGCTGCACTGCTCGACCGATTCGCCGCCCTGCCGTCCGCGGCCGCCGCTGCTGAGACCGTCTCGAGGGCTGGCCCGAGGACCTGTACCTGGTCGGGGGCGCGGTCCGCGACCTGATGCTCGGTGACCAGCCCGCCGACCTTGATCTGGTGGTCGCCCGGGCCGGTCGACGACCTGGCCGACCGGTCGGGGACAGCGATCGTCCGCCATGACCGCTTTGGCACCGCCAGCGGGGACCTGGACGGTCACCGCTACGACTTCGCGCGTGCCCGGCGCGAGACCTATCGCGCATCCCGGGCGCGCTGCCGGAGGTGACCCCCGCCGGCGTCGAGGATGACCTGGCCCGGCGCGACTTCACCGTCAACGCCATCGCCCTGGGCGTCCTCGGACCGCATCAGGGCGAGCTGCTGGCCGTTGATGGCGCTGTGGACGATGTCCGCGGCGGCTCGCCTGCGGGTCCTCCACGAGGCCAGCTTCATCGATGACCCGACCCGGTTACTGCGCCTGGGCCGCTACAAGGCGCGGCTGGGCTTTTCGGTCGAGCCGCGCACGCTGGAGCTGGCCGATGCGGCGATTGCCAGCGGCGCATTGGGGAGCGTCAGCGGCGATCGGATCGGCACCGAGCTGCGGCTGCTGGCCAGCGAGGCCGACCCGGTCGGAGCGCTTCGTAGGCCTGGGCAGCCTGGGCCTCGACGCGGCGATCCAGCCCGGCCTTGGACTCCGCGACCCCGATCTCGCTCGCGATGCGCTGACGCTGCTGCCTCGAGGACGGAGATCCGGCGACGCTGGTCCTGGGGGCCGGCTCTGGCCGGTCTTCATCCGGCGACACGGAGCGCGCTGCTCAACCGCCTGGCCTTTTCCGCCCGCGACCGCGACCGGATCCTCGATGCCGCGGACCGCCCCGGAGCTGGCCCGGCGCCTGGGCCGAAGCCAGGCGCCGTCGGACATCGCCGCCGCGGTGGGATCGGCGGGCCCGGAGGCGGTCGCGTTGGCCGGGGCCTTCGGCGCCCGCGACCCGGCGCGGCGCTGGCTCGGCGGCCTGCGCGATGTCGGCCTCGAGATCTCCGGGTCGGATCTGATCTCGGCCGGGATCGCTCCCGGACCCGCGATCGGACGTGGCCTGGCGGCGGCCCTCGCGGCCCGGCTCGATGGCCAGCGCCCCGGACCGGAGCACTCAGCTCGCCGTCGCCCTGCGCGCGGCGGGGGACGATTAGGGTGAGGCCATGGCCACGAAGCCGCTGCCAGCTCCGTTCTTCCTGCTCGGCGACCACTTCGCGATCGATCTGCCCGGCGCCCGGGCGATGTTCACCACCCGGCGGGGAGGGGTCTCGCGACGGTCCGTACGCCAGCCTGAACCTGGGCTTGATGACCGACGATGATCCGCAGCGCGATCCGCGATAACCGCCAGCGCGCTCGAGGACCTGGCCGGATCCCCGGTCGGCTTCGTCCGCCAGGTCCACGGGCACGGCGCTGTGACCGACGACGGCCGTCGATGCCGAGCGACGCAGCGCCGCGGGACCGGAGGAGCTGCCCGAGGCCGACGGCCAGCTGACCACCGAGCGGGGGTGCGCGGCTGGCGGCTCTGACCGCCGACTGCCTGCCGGTGGCAGTGGCCGGGGCGGGTGGGGTGGCGATGCTCCACGCCGGCTGGCGGGGCCTGGCCGCAGGCATCCTCGAGCGGGGAGTCGAGCGCGCTGCGCGCACTGGGGGTGAACGGGCAGCTCGAGCGCCGCCATCGGCCCCGGGGCGGGCCCGTGCTGCTACGAGGTCGGAGCCGAGGTCCACGCCGCCTTCGCCGACGGAGCCCGAGCAGGTCCACCGCGGTGCCGAACCTCGACCTGCCGGCGATCGCCGCGTCGAGCGTCTGCAGCAGGCCGGGGTGCGCCGAGGTGCACGACATCGGGCTGTGCACGATCTGCTCGGATCCGAAGCTGTTCTTCTCGCACCGCCGCGACGCGGGCGTCACCGGCCGCCAGGCCGGGGTGGCATGGTTGACCTGATCCACGGGCTGACCGCCGAGCGCGTTGCCGTGCCAACCTCGAACACGTGCGCGAGCGGATCTCGGCCGCCGGCGCCGACCCGGACCGGATCGAGATCCTGGCCGCGGTCAAATATCTGCCCGCCGAGGAGCTGGCCGCGCTGGCCGCCGGCGGGGTCACGCTGGCCGGGGAGAACCGCGCTCAGGAGCTGGTCAGCAAGGTCGCGGCCGGGCCCGAGGAGCTGCACCTGGGACTTCATCGGTCACCTGCAGAGCCGCAAGGTGCGCGACATCCTGCCCCTGCGTCCGCTACATCCACTCGGTGGCCAGCGACTCGGTGCTGGGGCAGCTCGCACGCCACGGTGACGAGTCGACCCGGGTCCTGATCGAGGTCAATGTGGCCGGGGAGGAGGGCAAGAGCGGGATACGCTCCGGCCGAGCCTGCCCGGCTTTTCTGGAGCGCTGCCCCGTGCCGGTGGTGGGGCTGATGACGATGCCTCCGCTGGCCGACCGCCCGGAGGCCAGCCGGCCGCATTTCGCCGCCCTGCGTAAGCTGGCCGAAGCCCATCGAGCTTCCCGAGCTGTCGATGGGCACCAGCCAGGACTACGAAGTCGCGGTCCAGGAAGGGTCCACAATCATCCGCTTGGGCACAATTCTGTATCGCAAGTCGCCATAATCCCGGGCAGGGAAACCGCCCGGTGGCGCGAAACCCGCACCGAAATGGCCTTCAGAGATACCTGGCACCGTACGCTCGTCTACTTCGGCTTGGCCGAGGACGACGTCTACGAGGATGAGGAGCTCGAGCCCTACAGCGAGCCCGAGGCCGCCATCGAGGACAGCTACCGCGAGCGTCCCAACGTCCGCAAGCTGAGCTCTCGTCGCCGGCGCGACGAGATCGACGACATCTTCGCCGACGACGCTCCGGCCGAGCGGCGCACGACGTCACTGCGGCCCGTGGGCGGCCGGACGGACGGCAATGGGCGCAATGGGGAGGGATGTCCGGGTGCACTTCGTCGCCCCGCGGAGCTTCAACGACGTCCAGGACGTGGCCGACAAGTTCAAGGAAACGATCCCGGTGATCCTCAACCTGCAGGGCACCGACACCGATCTCTCCAAGCGCCTGATCGACTTCTCCAGCGGACTCACCTACGCCCTCGACGGCGGCATGCAGCGGATCGCCGACAAGGTGTTCCTGCTCACCCCGCGCAACGTCGAGGTCTCGGCTGAAGAGCGCGCGCGGCTGGTCGAGAAGGGCTTCTTCAACCAGTCCTGATCGCCGGCGGTCGTTCTCGACGCCGCGCTCACGCGCCGCGTCATCAGGCCCCGGTAGATTTGGATCACATGAAGGTCGGATTCATCGGCGCCGGCAACATGGCGCGGGCAATCGCCCGCGGCTGGGGCGAACCGGTGCTGTGCTCGGACGGCGGCTCCGGACGCGCCGCGGCACTGGCCGCCGAGCTGGGCGGCCGGGCGGCCTCCAACGTCGAGGTGGCGCAGGAGGCCGACCTCGTCGTGCTCTGCCACAAGCCGTATCAGATCGAGGAGGTGGCGGCAGGAGATCAGGCCGCACGTCAAGGCGGTGGCGTCGGTGCTCGGGTCGATCGACGGCCCGCGATGCTGCAACAGGCCTACTGCTCCCGGCGCCCGTCTTCCGGCTGATGCCCAACACGCCGGTCGAGATCCGGCCAGGGCGTGGTCTGTTACTCGCCGCTTTGACGGCGTCGACCCTGAGCGTCGAGACGGCAGGTGCTGGAGCTGTTCGGGCGACTCGGGTCGGTGATCACGTTGCCGGAGGGGCTGCTCGGGCCGGCCACGGCGATCATGGGCGTCGGGCCCGCCTACCAGGCCCTGCTGGCCGAGGCCCAGGTCGACGCCGGCGGTGCGCCGCGGGCTGACACCCGCGCTGGCCGGGCGGCTGGTCGTCGAGACGATGGCCGGTAGCGCCGCTCTGCTCGCGGCGCGCGACTACGACACGCTGACCGTGCGCCGCGAGGTCACCTCGCCCGGGGGCTCGACCGCCCGCGGCCTCGATGCGCTGGAGCGGGCCGGGGTGCGCAGCGCGTTCTCCGACGCGATGGAAGCGGTGGAAGGACCGGCCACGATGATCCTCCTGGCGGTGACCCGCGGCGACATCGCCAATTACGTCGAGCGCCCTGTTCACCGTCTACATCGTCATCATCTTCGTCTACATCCTGCTCAATCTGGTGCTCTCACTCGGATTGCGGATGCCGTACTCGCGCTGGAGCGACGCGGTGATGAACTTCCTGCGCGACGTCTCCGAGCCCTATCTGAGGCTGTTCCGCCGCCTGATCCCGGCCATCGGCGGCTTCGACTTCACGCCCGATGATCGCCCTGATCGTCCTTTACTTCGTGCAGTCGATCGTGGTCAATGCCATCTCCGGCTGAACGCATCGCGAGCGATCAGCGGGCGGTCGGCGCGCCGCGGCGGCGGCCTTCCTGCGCGCGCTTTGTGGTCATGGCGGCGGTGCTGATCCTCGACCGGATCACCAAGCACCTGGTCGTGACCGGAATCGCCGTCGGCGACGTGCACAAGTTCCTGCCCGCCATCAACCTGGTCCACGTCCGCAACTCGGGGGTCGCCTTCGGCTTCTTCTCCGGCGGCGGTGCGCTCGTCCTGGTCCTGACCCTGGTCGCGCTGGCCGCGCTGGTGGCGTTCTTCATCCTGCGTCCCCGCCGGCCGCTGCTGTGGCTGCCGACCGGGCTGGTGGTCGGCGGCGCGGTCGGCAACCTGATCGATCGCGTGGCCAGCGGATCGGTGACCGACTTCATCAAGCTGCCGCTGTGGCCGGCCTTCAACCTGGCCGACACCGCCATCACGTTCGGCGTGCTGGCCCTGCTCTACGTGCTCGAGGGGCCCCGCCGACCCGAGCGCGGCGGCCGACCACGCGGCGCGGCCGGGGGAGGATCCCGGGTCCGGCGAGAGCCCGCGCCCGCCGAAGACCGCGGGCGCGACGTCAGGCGTGGCTCCGACCGAGCGGTGAACGAGCCGCCGCTCGCGCTGACCGTGCCGCCCGAGGCGGCGGGCACCCGCCTGGACCGCTTCCTGGCCGAGCCGCTCGGCTCCCGGGCCCGGGCCCAGAGCCTGATCGACGCCGGTTCTGTCCTCGTCGACGGCCGGGCACGCCCGAAGCGACACGCCCTGGCCGGAGGCGAGCAGGTGACGGTCACGCCAGCGCAACCCTCCGACGCCGGCGGAGGCCTCAGCCGGCCCCGTACGCGGTCGCCTACGAGGATGAGTACCTGCTGATCGTCGACAAGCCGGCCGGGCGTGGTCGTCCATCCCGCCCGCGGTCACCGGACCGGAACGCTGGCCCAGGCGCTGGCCGGCCGCGGAGCCGAGGGCGGGGCGGAGCCGTGGCGAGCGGGCATCGTGCACCGCCTGGACCGGGACACCTCGGGGCTGCTGGTGGTGGCCAAGTCCGACGCCGTCCATCGGGCGCTGAAGGCGCTGCTGGCCGAGCGCAAGCTCCGCCGCGAGTACCTGGCCCTGGTCAGCGGCCACCCGGAGGCGCGCACCGGGACGATCGACGCGCCGATCGGCCGCGACCGCCGCGACCGCGTGCTGATGTCGATCGACACCGACGAGCCGCGCGAGGCCCGCACCCACTTCGAGCTCGAGCGCCTGCTGCCCCGGGCGGCCCTGCTGCGGGTCACGCTCGAGACCGGCCGCACCCATCAGATCCGGGTCCACCTGGCCGCCATCGGCCACCCGGTATGCGGGGATCCCCAGTACGGCAAGGCCGGGGAGTACGGGCTCGAGCGCCAGTTCCTGCATGCCGCGCGGCTGGCCTTCGCCCACCCGGTCACCGGAGGCAGGTCGACTGTCAGCTCGCCGCTGCCCGAGGACCTGGCGGCGGCGCTGGAGCGGGCGGCTGTCCGGGGCGTGAGCGCGTCGCAAGTTCGATTTAGCTGGGGACGGGGAGATCGGGTGGACCCGCGGCGTCACCCGGAGCCGCCGCACGTTCGCACGCACCTCGCGTCTAGTGGGCGGTGAGTGCCAGCGGTGCGGAATCCGCCACGCCAGCACGCACCTCACCAAGCTGGTGAGGTGTGTGCGGGAGGCGTGCGGCCCGGACTCGCTGCCCGGCCGATCCGCAAGGCCTTGGCACAGCAACCGGCGCCGCGCAGCTGAAAAGGCCACAAACGACGGCGGGGCGGCCCGTCCAAAAGCCGCCCCGCCGCACTGCTGCGAACCGATCCACCGGAGGTAGGGGAAGGGGCTCGGTTCGCGCTGCGAGTCGCCGTCGGTGGTAGGGAAGAGGACGACCCGCACGGCCTACAACGCTGGGCGCTGAGAAAACTTGCGTAGACTCCATTCCGTAACCAATTTCTCAACCCCGCGAACGCAGACGCGACCCTGCCCGACCTGATCGGGATTCGCGATTTCACCGCCGGACGCGGGCAGGCAGTGACAAATATTCACAAGGGAGCAGTAACCGTGGCTCAAGTCGGAATCAAGGAGCTGCTGGAGGCCGGTGTGCATTTCGGCCACCAGACGCGCCGCTGGAACCCCAAGATGCGCCGCTTCATCTTCGGAGAGCGGGATGGCATCTACATCATCGACCTGCTGCAGACCGAGGCTCTGCTCGAGCACGCTCAGCAGTTCGCCGCCGACATCTCTCGGCGCGGCGGAACCGTGCTGTTCGTCGGGCACCAAGAAGCAGGCCCGCGACGCCGATCAAGGACGACCGCCGAGGCGGCCGAGATGCCGTACGTCAACCACCGCTGGCTGGGCGGTCTGCTGACCAACTTCCAGACCATCTCATCTGCGGATCAAGCGCCTGCACGACCTCGAGCGCTACGAGACCGAGGGGCAGCTGCAGCTGCTGCCGACCCGCGAGCGGATGGCCGCCCAGGCCGACCTCGCCAAGCTTCGCGCCAACCTCGGCGGGGTCAAGAACATGCAGCGCGTCCCGGACGCGGTGTTCGTGATCGACCTCAAGACCGAGGCGATCGCCGTGCGCGAGGCCCAGCGCCTGCGCATCCCGATCATCGGGCTGGTCGACACCAACTGCGATCCCGAGGGGATCGACTACGTGATCCCGGGCAACGACGACGCGATCCGCTCCTGCGCCGCCATCACCGCGGCGATCGGCGACGTCGTGTCCGAGGGCCACGGTCTGTTCCGCGCCCAGGAGGAGGCCGCCCGCCTCGAGCGCGAGCGCCAGGAGGCCGAGGAGCAGGCCCGGCGCGAGGCCGAGCGCAAGGCGCGCGAGGAGGAGGAGCAGCGCCAGCGCGAGGCCGAGCAGCAGGCCCGCGAGGAGGAGGAGCAGCGCGCCCGCGAGGCCGCGCAGGCTCAGGCAGCCAGCGCCCGCGGGTAGCCGCCGCCGTCGCGGCCCCGCAGCCCGCGGCCGTGCTCCGCCCGCGGCGACCCCGGCCCCAGCAGCACAGACCGCCGACCCCGGCCGCACCCGCAGCCGCCCGAATCCGCGCCCGAGCCCGCTGAGGCTCCCGCGGCTCCGGACGCACCGGCCGCGGACAGTGCCGAGCCACCCGCGGCGCCCAGGCTGAGGCCGCGACAGCCGAGCGCCGCTCCCGCCGAGGCCCCCCCGGCCGACGGCGCTCCCGCCGCGGAGGCTCGAGCCGAGCCCAGCCCCGAGCCGCGCGCGCCAGAAGGAGCGCTGAGGAGAAGTCATGAGCGCCGTCACCGCCAAGGACGTCAAGGCCCTGCGCGATCGCACCGGCGCGGGCATGCTGGCCTGCCGCGATGCCCTGACCGAGGCCGACGGCGATCTGGACAAGGCCACCGAGCTGCTGCGCACCCGCGGCGAGGCTCAGGCGGCCAAGCGCTCCGGCGAGGAGGCTCGCGAGGGCGTCGTGCAGTCCTACATCCACGCCGGCAACAAGATCGGCGTGCTGGTCGAGGTCGACTGCCAGACCGACTTCGTGGCCCGTAACGAGAAGTTCGTCGAGTTCGCCCGCGACCTGGCCCTGCACATCGCCGCCGCCGCCCCGCTGGCCGTGACCGAGGAGGACGATTCCGGCCGAGGACCGCGAGCGCGAGACGCGGATCGCCACCGAGCAGGCCGCCGATCGGCCCGAGAACGTGCGCGAGCGGATCGTCACCGGCAAGCTCGACAAGTGGCTCGACGAGGTCGTCCTGCTGCGCCAGAAGCACGTCAATGAGGACAAGCACGGCGGCAAGACGATCGAGGAGCTGCGGGCCGCGCTGTCGGCCGAGACGCGCGAGAACGTCGTCATCCGCCGCTTCGCCCGGTTCGCGGTCGGCGGCTGAGTCCGGTGGCTGTGGCGACCGACGGGCCCGAACGGGAGCGCGTACCGGCGCGTGCTCCTCAAGCTCTCGGGTGAGGCGCTGATGGGCGAGCTGGACTACGGGACCGATCCCGAGCGCGTGCAGGGGATCGCGCGCGAGGTGGCGGCGGTCCACAGCCGCGGGGTCGAGATCGCGATCGTGGTCGGCGGAGGCAACATCTACCGCGGACTGAAGGCGGCCGCCAAGGGCATGGATCGCGCCACCGGCGACTACATGGGCATGCTGGCCACCGTGCTCAACGCGCTCGCCCTTCAGGACGCGCTCGAGAAGGAGGACATGCCGACCCGCGTGCAGTCGGCGATCACGATCTCCGAGGTGGCCGAGCCCTACATCCGCCGGCGGGCGATCCGCCACCTCGAGAAGGGCCGGGTGGTGATCTTCGCCGCCGGCACCGGCAACCCGTTCTTCACCACCGACACCGCCGCGGCGCTGCGGGCGGCCGAGCTGCACGCCGAGATCATCCTGATGGCCAAGAACAACATCGAGGGCGTCTACACGGCCGATCCGGCGCTGGACCCCGACGCGCGAGTTCATCCCCGAGATCTCCCACAAGGACGCGCTGACCCGGGGGCTGCAGGTCATGGACTCGACCGCGTTCGCGCTGTGCATGGACAACAACCTGCCGATCGTCGTCTTCAACATGGCCGACGACCGCAACATCGACAAGATAGTGTCCGGCGAACGAGTGGGGACGCTGGTGCGGACATGAGCGACGACAACCTGATCGACGAACTTCTGGCCGACGCGCGCGAGCGGATGACGAAGTCCGTGGAATCCACTCGCGACCAGTTCGGCTCGGTGCGGACGGGGCGGGCCAGCGCCGCGCTGCTGGACCGGATCATCGTCGACTACTACGGCACCGCCACGCCGCTCAAGCAGCTGGCCACGATCAGCGCCCCCGAGGCGCGGCTGCTCACCGTCCAGCCCTACGACAAGAGCTCGATCAAGGCCATCGAGCGGTCGATCCTCGAGTCCGACGTCGGTCTCACCCCGAACAACGACGGCAACCTGATCCGGCTCGGCATCCCCGAGCTGACCGAGGAGCGCCGCCGCGAGCTGGTCAAGGTCGTGCGCCACATCGCCGAGGAGGGCCGGGTGGCGATCCGCAACGTGCGCCGGGATGTCATGCACGACCTGCGGGAGCTCAAGAACGAAGGCGAGGCCAGCTCCGACGACGAGCACCGGGCCGAGGTCGAGCTGCAGAAGGTCACCGATGCCCGCGTGTCGGAGCTCGACGAGCTGCTGAAGGCCAAGGAAGAAGAGATCCTCGAGGTCTAGAGCTTGGTGGCCCCCGGAACCGATGGGGTGGCCGCCGAGTCCGCCGAGAGCGGCGGGCGCCCGCGCTACGTCGCCATCATCACCGACGGCAATGGTCGCTGGGCCCAGCGCCGCGGTCTGCCCGTGGTCGCCGGCCACGAGGCCGGTGCGGACACGGTCAAGGCCCGCCTGCGCGACGCCGCCGAATTCGGGATCAAGGAGCTGCACCGTCTACTCGTTCTCGACCGAGAACTGGTCGCGCACCGAGGAGGAGGTGGCCGGGCTGATGGAGATGTTCGGGCGCCGGCTCGAGGTCGAGACGCCCGAGCTCGATGCCGAGGGGGTGCGGATGCGCTTCATCGGCCGTCGCAGCGCGCCGGTGGCGCCGGCGCTGGTCGAGCGGATGGCGCTGGGCTGAGGAGACGACCGCCGGCAACGACCGGATCACGCTGTTCGTGGCCTTCAATTACGGTGGCCGGGCGGAGATCGTCGATGCAGCGCGAACCTTTACCGGGGAGACCGAAGAGGACTTCCGCGCCCACCTGTATGCCCCTGAGATGCACGATCCCGACCTGATCATTCGCACCAGCGGCGAGCAGCGCATCTCCAACTACCTGCTGTGGCAGGCGGCGTACTCGGAGTTCGCGTTCCGCGATGAGCTGTGGCCCGACTTCTCGCGCGACGGCGTTCGTCAGACACGCTGGATGAGTTCGCGGCCCGCCGGCGCCGCTACGGGGGGCGCTGATGCCCTCCTCGCGCCGTCCGTCATCGGGCGAGGCGAACGCCCTCCGCGTTCGGCACGCGGTCCGAGCGTCGCGGACCCGGGCTGCACGAGCCGGACGCGTCGCCGAGCGCGAGGCCTGCGCGCGACCGCGCCGGCTCGCAGTCGAGCGCGCGGCTCGCGACCGAGCGCCGGCCAGCGCGCCGCGCCCCACGGCCAGCGAGCGATCAGGCCGCCCGGCAGCGCCCCCGACGCGAGTCGCGCCGGGCCGACGGGCGAGGAGCCGCGCACGCGCCCCGGCTCGGACCTGTGGGCCCGGGTGCTGGTGGCGGTCCCGGCGGCGATCATCGCCATCGTGTTCGTCGACTCGGCGGCACTGGCCTTTGCCCTGTTCATGATCGCCGTCGGAGCGGTCTGCATGCACGAGCTCTACCAGATGCTGGCCCGCTGGCGGGCCGCCCCGGCGGTCGGTTTCGCCGCCCTGGCCACGATGGTCATCGCCGCCCGCTACGGCACCGCACAGCGACGTGCTCGAGATCGCCGTGGCGGCGCTGCCGGTCACCTTCCTGGTCGTCATCGCCCGGGGACGTCCCGGGCGCGAGCACGGTGGCGATCGCCGGCACGCTGCTCGGCATCTACTGGATCGGCTTCGCCTTCGCCCACGCCGTGCTGCTGCGGCGGAGTGCCCAACGGCAAGGGGATCATCATCGACATCCTCGTCGGCACGTTCCTGGGTGACACGGCGCCTACTTCGGCGGGCGCATGTTCGGACGCCGGCCCCTGGCGCCGGCGATCTCCCGCACAAGACCGTCGAGGGGCTGTTCTGCGGGATGCTGGTCGCGATGGTCAGCGTGTTCGTGGCCGGGACCTTCCAGCCCTGGCTGAGCCAGAGCGACGCGCTTTGCTCGGGCTCACGGTGGCCGTGCTTGGGCCCCTCGGCGACCTGTTCGAGTCAGTCGTCAAACGCGACGCGGGAACCAAGGACTCCGGAAATCTGTTCGGCGCCCACGGCGGCGCGCTCGATCGGCTCGATGCCGTGCATCTTCACGATCGTCGGCGGCTACTACGTGTGGCTTGCCGTGATGCACTGAGCGGCGGCCTGCCGGGCAGGAAACGGCCCCGCCTAGAATCAGCCTCCGTGCCACGGAGGCTGATCATCCTCGGCTCGACAGGCTCGATCGGGGTCCAGGCCCTCGACGTGGTGGACCGCTCAGGAGGCGCCCTGCAGGTCGTCGGGCTGAGCGCCGACCGCGGCTGGGAGGCGCTGGTCAGCCAGGCTCAGGCGCACGGCGTGACGCGGATCGCGCTGGCCGACCCCGATGCCGCCGCTCGGGCGGGGGAGAACTGGACGGGGAGACCTGACCGGGCCCGACGGTCTCGTCGCGCCTGATCACCGAGACCGAATGCGACCTGGTCCTCAACGCGATCGTCGGCTCGGCCGGTCTGGTGCCGACCGTGGCCACACTCGGCGAGGGGATCGACCTGGCCCTGGCCAACAAGGAATCGCTGGTCGTCGGGGGCGAGCTCGTCACCCAGCTGGCCGAGGCCACCGGCGCGGCCATCATCCCGGTGGATTCCGAGCACTCGGCGCTTCACCAGCTGCTGGCCGCCGAGCGACCGGGGACCGTTGACCGGCTGATCCTCACCGCCTCGGGCGGCCCGTTCCGGGGCCGTCAGGCGAGCGATCTCGAGGACGTCACCGTTGAGCAGGCGCTGGCCCATCCGACCTGGGCGATGGGCGGGAAGATCACCATCGACTCGGCCACGCTGATGAACAAGGGGCTCGAGCTGATCGAGGCCCACCACCTGTTCGGGACCCCGTATGAGCGATCGACGTCATCGTCCACCCGCAGTCGATCGTCCACAGCCTGATCCAGCTCTGCGACGGGGCCACGATGGCCCACCTCGGCTACCCCGACATGCGCGTGCCGATCTCCTACGGTCTCCACTATCCCGAGCGCGTCGACGTACCGATTCGCCCGCTCGATCTCGCCGAGCTCGGCGCGCTGACCTTCGAGCCCGTCGACAGCGAGACCTTCTCCTGCCTGCGCCTGGCCCGGGAGGCCGGGGATCACCGGCGGCACGGCGCCCTGCACGCTCAATGCGGCCAACGAGGTGGCCGTGCACGCCTTTCTCGCCGGGGACCTGCGGTTCCTGGACATCGCTGCGTGTGATCGAGGGCACGCTCGAGCAGCTTCCGGCGCGGCCAGATCCACTCCTTCGATACGCTGGCGCGCGCTGACGGCGAGGCGCGCCGGGTGGCCGGAGAGCTGATCCGGGCCCGCGCGGGGGCCTGAGCAGGCCGGTCACACCGACTTGGCACACTGAGAGCAATGTCCTTCGTACTGGCCTTCCTGGGCTTCGCCGCCCTGATCATCCTCCACGAGGCGGGCCATTTCACGGCCGCCAAGGCGGTTGGCATGCGGGTGGAGCGCTTCTCGCTGTTCTTCGGACCGATGCCGATCAAGTTCACGCCGGGGCGAGACGGAATATGGGATCGGAGTCGATCCCCCTGGGGGGCTACGTGAAGATCACGGGCATGAACCCGAACGAGAAGATGCAGCACCAGGTGCGGGCCCGGGCCTACTACAACCAGAAGGTCTGGAAGCGCGTCGTCGTCATTCTGGCCGGCCCGGCGGTCAACCTGGTCATCGCGTTTGCGATCTTCTTCGCCGTCGGGCTCTCCCAGGGCGAGACGGTCGCCGTCCGGCACCACGGCCAGCCCGTCTTCTCCCATCACGTGCAGTCTCTGGTGCCGCCGGCCTCGCAGTACCTCAAGCCGGGCGATCGAGATCGTCGCCGTGGACGGGCGGCGCGGCCTGACCGTCCAGCAGATCACCGATGAGATCACGCGCCATCGCTGCGCCGGCACGCCGGTCAACGGGTGCCAGGCGACGACGCCGGTGAGGATTGAGGTCCTCGCGGCGGCAAATCCCGGCTCTCGTTCTCCATCTATCCGCGGTACAGCGCCGCGGCCAAGAAGATGCGGCGTGGGCTTTGCCTTCCCGGTCTTCACCTATACGCGGCCCATCGGTGCCGTCACGGCGGCCTCAGACAGCGTGAGCTACATGTGGTAGGGTGACCAAGGAGACGGTGAGCCGGATCGTGCAGATCTTCAAGCCCCAGGATCGCCGCCAGCTGCACGGTGTCGTCGGGGGATACACCGTCGTTCAGGAGACGATTGCCACGAGCCCCACGCTCGCCCTCGAGTTGCTGGGGCTGATCTCGCTGTCGCTGGCCGTGGTCAACCTGTTCCCGTTCCTACCCCTCGACGGGGGACACGTTTTCTGGGCCGTGGCCGAGAAGGTCCGCGGTCGCCGGATCCCGTTCGCGATCATGGAGCGCGCGGGGATCGTCGGCTTCGCACTGATCATGGTCCTGTTCGTGATCGGGTTCTCCAACGACATCACGACACTGACCGGTCCGGGCTTCGGACCACACTGACGGAGCTAAACCGCGGGCGGGCCGCGCTGCGGTAGGTTCCGTGCAGCGGGCCCACGAGGAGGAGACCATGGAGAGCAGTAGCACCCTGGCCGGCCGGAGCCGGGCCGTGCAGTCGTCGACGCTGACCGAGGCGCTGCGCCACACCGCGGCTGACCATCCCGAGATCGTCGCCGTGCGCACGCCCGACGACGGGGTTTCGCTTACCTGGGCCGAGGTCCTAGAACGGGCGGAGCGGATCGCCGGCGGCCTCTCCAGCCTCGGGGTCGGGCGCGGGGATTGCGTGGCCATCATGCTCGGCAACCGGCCCGAATTTCACCTCGCCGATCTGGGGGCGGTGCTGCTCGGGGCCACGCCGTTCTCGGTCTACGTCACCTACCCGCCGGACGAGATCCGCTTCCAGCTCGAGGATTCAGGGGCCCGGGTGGCGATCGTCGAGCAGGCCTACCTGGCCACGATGCTGGCCGCCCGCTCCGGGACCGCGCTGGAGCACGTGATCGTCGTCGACGGCGACGCCCCGGAGCAGACGCTGTCGCTGAGCGAACTCGAGGCCGCGTGCCCGGACGGATTCGATGCTCGCGAAGCCGCGGATCAGGTCCAGCCCGATGACGTCCTGACGCTGATTTACACCTCGGGCACGACCGGCCACCCCAAGGGCGTGCAGCTGACCCACCGGGCGGTGATGTTCGCCGCCCGCACGGTCGAGGAGATCATCAGCCTGCCGCCGGGATCGCGGGTCATCTCCTGGCTGCCCGCGGCCCACATCGCCGAGCGCAACGCCCATCACTACATCCCGATCGTGTTCGCGGGGACCGTGACCTGCGCGCCCAACCCGCGGGAGGTGCTCTCCTACCTGCCCCAGGTGCGGCCCAGCTGGTTCTTCGCCGTGCCTCGCATCTGGGAGAAGCTCAAGGCCGGACTGGAGGCGATGCAGGCCGCCCAGCCCGAGGAGCAGCGGGCTCCGATTCAGGCCGCGATCGAGGCGGCGACCGAACGCGTCCGCCTACGGCAGCGCGGGCTCCCCGTGCCCGACGAGCTCGAGGCGGCGGTGACCGAGGCCGACACGAACCTGTTCTCCAAGCTCCGCGAGATGCTCGGGCTGGATCAGGCCGTCGCCGTGAACGTGGGGGCCGCGCCGACTCCCGTGTCGGTGCTCGAGTTCTTTCACGCCATCGGGATCGAGCTGTCCGAGCTGTGGGGCATGTCCGAGACGTGCGGGATCGGCGCCTGCAACCGCCCCGGCGAGGTCCGGATCGGGACCGTCGGGCCGCCCTCACCCGGAGTCGAGCTGAAGCTGGCCGAGGACGGCGAGGTCCTGTGCCGGGGTGAATTCATGATGACCGGCTACCGCAACCAGCCCGAGCGCACGGCCGAGGCACTCGACGCCGACGGCTGGCTGCACACCGGTGATATCGGGACGCTGGACGAGGACGGCTACCTGAGCATCGTCGATCGCAAGAAGGAGCTGATCATCAACGCGGCGGGCAAGAACATGTCCCCGGCCAACATCGAAGCGGCGCTGAAGACGGCGAGCCCGCTGATCGGCCAGGCGTGCTGCATCGGTGACGGGCGGTCCTACAACACGGCTCTAATCGTGCTCGACGCCGACTTCGCCCCTCAGTGGGCCACCCAGCATGACCTGAGCGGGAGTTCACTTGCCGAGCTGGCTGCACAGCCGGCGGTGATCGAGGCCGTTCAGGAGGGCATCGACCGGGCCAACGAGACCCTGGCCCGTGTCGAGCAGATCAAGCGCTTTACGATCATCTCCGGCGACTGGGAGCCCGGCGGCGACGAGCTGACGCCGACCATCAAGCTCAAGCGCAAGCCGATAGCCGCCAAGTACGCCGACGAGATCGAGGCGATGTACGACGGGCGCTGAACGCCCGGTCGTGCCGGTCTAGGCGTCGCCCGCGGCCTGCAGGGAGCGCCACATGAGCTCCACCGGGTGCTGGATGGGCAGCGGCCGGCCGAGCTCGCGGAGGTGGAGATCGAGCTGGGCGGCGCAGCCCGGGTTGGCGGCCGCGATCACCTGCGCGCCGGTCTCGATCAGGTTCTGGGCCTTGCGCCGGCCGAGCTCGGCGGCCGCCTCGGGCTGGACAAGGTTGTAGATCCCGGCCGATCCGCAGCAGACGTCCTTTTCCGTCGCCACCTCGACCAGCTCGAGCTCGGGGATCGACTCGAGCAGCGCGCGGGGCTGGCGGCGTACGCCCTGGGCGTGGGCGAGGTGACAGGCGTCGTGGTAGGCGACGCACAGTGGCAGCGGCCCGCGGGGGGCACGCGGCTCGACGTCTGCGAGCAGCTCGTTGACGTCCCGCACCCGCGAGGAGAACTCGCGCGCCTCGGGCGTGCCGAGCAGCTCGCCGTACTCCTTCATGGCCGAGCCGCACCCGGCGGCGTTGATGACGATGTGGTCAAAGCCGCGCTCGCCGCCCGCCTTCGCGAAGGCCGCAATCGTCGCCTGGGCGTGGCGGACCGCCCCCGGCTCGGCACCACCGTGAAACTCGAGGGCGCCGCAGCATTCGGGCTGGCGCGGGGCGATGACCTCAAAGCCCTCGGCGGCGAGGACGCCGATCGTGGCGCGGTGCACATCGGGGTAGAAGACGCGCTGGACGCAGCCGAGCAGCAGCCCGACACGACCCCGCGGTGGTCCGACCGCCGGGGTGTGGACGGCGAGCCGGTCGCGCCGCACCGCCCGCAGCGGAGCACGGGGCGCGACCCGGGTCAGATCGGAGAAGGGCTTGGGCAGGCGCGCGGCGCCCGACCTTGCGGCTCAGGGCCAGCATCGGGATCAGCGCGCGCAGGCGCCCGGGGTGGGGGAGGGTCTCATAGAGCAGGCGCCGGAGCAGACGCTCGCGGCGGCGAGCGGGGGTGATGACGCTCGACCTGAGGGCGGACGCGTTCGATCAGGCGGTCGTACTGGACGCCGGACGGGCAGGCGGTGACGCAGGCCATGCAGCCCAGACAGCGGTCGAAGTGGGTGACCATCTCGTCGGAGAGGGTGGCCGCCTCGTTGAGGCCCTCGCTGATGAGGACGATTCGGCCCCGCGGCGAGTCGGCCTCGGCGCCCCACAGGACATAGGTGGGGCACGTGTCGAGGCAGAAGCCGCAGTGCACGCAGTCGTCGATCAGTTCCGCCTCGGGCGGCCGGTGGCTGTCGAACGCGGTCATCGGCTCCCACCGGGTCTGACGCTCATCAGCATGTCTAGATGCCGCCCACAAACAGCCCGGGGTTGCAGGTCGCGGTGGGATCAAAGCGGCGCTTGACACTTCGCATGAGGGCCAGCGCCGGCGCCTCGACCGGGCCCCAGGGGTCGGGCTCGGCCCGGAGCGCCGCGGGAGCGTCGAGCAAGACGGTCGGCGCCGGGCCCACGGCGCGCCGGAAGTCGGCCACGGCCTCCGGGGCGAGCTCGACGTAGCTGGTGCCGAGCGCCGCCCGGCCGACCAGCGTGCCGCCGGCGGCATCGGTCGCCCGCAGCACGTCGGCGAGCACGGACGGCCTGTGGGCGACGCGAACCACCGCGCCCTGAGTAGAGCGCTGCCCGGCCCGCTGGCGCTCCCACAGTGCCTCGTCGTCGTCGGTCATGTCGACGTCCACGAGGGCCAGATCGTCGAGCAGCTTGGCCGCGCGACGGCCGCGCCGGGCGTGCTCGGGGCCCGCACAGCGGGCGAGCAGCCCTCCGCGACCGCGATACCAGGCCACGTCGAGGGCCTCGAACTCCAGGGGGGCTCGGGCCAGGGCCAGGGCGGCGGCCGCGAGCGCATCGGCGTCAGAGGTCGCCCCCAGGGCCGTCGTGTGCCCATCGGGCAGCGGGTGCAGGCGCACGCTGACCGACAGGATCAGCCCCAGCGTCCCAAACGCGCCCGCGAACAGCTTGGCCAGGTCATAGCCGGCCACGTTCTTGATCACCTTGCTGCCCGACTTGGCCAGCGCGCCGTCGCTGAGGGCGACCGTGACGCCGAGGACGAGATCGCGCGGAGCCCCGAAGCGGTGGCGCAGCGGTCCGGAGTCCGCCGTGGCCAGGATGCCACCGATCGTGGCCGCCTCGTCGGCGCCGAGGGGCGGGTCCAGAGCGATCCGCTGGCCGGCGCCGGCAAAGGTCTGCTGAGCCGCAGCCAGCGGGACGCCCGCCTGGAGCACGGCGGTGTGATCGCCGGCGTTGTGCTCCAGTATTTCGGTCAGCGCGCTCGTGCGGAGCTCGACCGCCGGCGTCCCGGTGGCGCGTCCCCAGCCGAGCTTGGTGCCCGCCCCGCGGATCCGCACCGAGCGCCCGTCCGCGCTGGCGCTGGCCAGCACCTCGGCGGCCTCGGCGAAGCTCTCGGGGGCGGTCTGATTGATCGTCGCCATGCGGCCTAGAAGCGTTCGGCGATGCCCGCCCGCTCCAGCGGATGCTCGCGATAGGGGCCGGGAACCTCGCCGCACAGCCGCGGGGTCGGCATGACCTTGCCGGGATTGGCCAGCCCGTGGGGATCAAACGCGCAGCGCAGCCGCTGGAAGGCCTCGAGGTCGGGCTCGGAGAACATCGAGGGCATGTAGGCCTTCTTGTCGATCCCGACTCCATGCTCCCCGGTGATCGAGCCGCCGGCATCGACGCAGGCTTTGACGATCAGGCCGGAGAGCTCCTCGGCGCGCTCGGCTTCGCCCTCCCGGGTGTGGTCATAACAGACCAGCGGGTGCAGGTTGCCGTCCCCGGCGTGAAACACGTTGGCGACCCGCAGCTCATGCTCGGCGGCCAGGCGGTCGATCTCGCGCAGCACCTCGGACAGGCGAGTTCGGGGGATCACGCCGTCCTGGACGTAATAGGCGGGGGCGATGCGTCCCATGGCGGCGAAGGCGGCCTTGCGGGTGCGCCACATCAGATCTCGCTCCTGCTCATCCTGGGCCACCCGGACGTCGAGCGCACCGGCGGCGCAGCACAGCTCCATGATCTGCTCCAGTCCGGAAATGCACTCCTCGCGCGGGCCGTCGAGCTCGACCAGGAGAGCAGCCCCGGCGTCACGGCGGTAGCCGGCTTCGGTGGCCTGCTCGGCGGCCTCGATCGAGAGCTTGTCCATCATCTCGATCGCCCCCGGGACGAGTCCCGCCTGCACGATGGCCGAGACGGCATCTCCGGCCGCGCCGGTGTCCTCAAAGAAAGCCAGCAGCGTCCGCGTCGTCTCGGGCGCCGGCACGACGCGCAGCCAGGCCTTGGTGGCCACGCCGAGCGTGCCCTCCGAGCCGACGAACGCGCCCAGCAGGTCATAGCCGGGGTCGTCGCGGCGCAGGTTGACCACCGCGCCGTCGCTGAGCACGACCTCGAGACCGATCACGTAGTTGGTCGTGAAGCCGTATTTGAAGCAGTGGGCGCCGCCCGAGTTCTCGGCCACGTTGCCGCCGATCGAGCACACGATCTGGCTCGAGGGGTCCGGAGGATAAAAATGGCTGGGAGCGACGGCTTTGGAGACGGCCAGGTTGGTCACCCCGGGCTCGACGACGACGACGCCATCGTCGAGGTCGACCTCGAGGATCCGGCGCAACCGGGAGAGGACGATCAGCACCCCCTCCTGATGGGGCAGGGCGCCGCCCGAGAGGCCGGTGCCGGCACCGCGAGCCACCCATGGCACCTGGGCCTCATAACAGGCCCGGACCGACCGCCGCCACCTGCTCACCGCTGGCCGGCAGGACCGCGGCCAGCGGCGTCTGGCGGTAATGCAGGAGACCGTCAGAGCGGTAGGTGGCCAGCGCGTGCTCGTGGGTGAGCACGTGCTCGTGGCCGCATATCCCCTGCAAGCGCTCTATGAGCTCGGCCGGACTTGACGCCATCGTCTTCAGTATTGCCGATCACCCGCCGGCGCCAAACCGGTCTGGCCGAGCGGTGGAGCCCCCGCGAGCCGGCGCCCGCGGGGACCACCGCGACGTGCCCTCGAGCTAATGCACCTTGATGTTGACTGCCCGGCTGCTGGCCGTGAACCCGTGCAGGCTCGCGTTGAACAGGTTGTCGGAGGTCGGGAATGTCCACTGGACCCGCACCTGGCCGCTCTTGGCGAACTTCACGTGGAGATCGTAGTAACCCCCGGCATGGTTGACCTTGAACGTGGTCAGGGTCTTCCAGCCAGCGTGGGCGGCCTTGAACTGCAGACGGGCGCGCTGGAGGCCGAAACCGTCCCGGGCCGCGAACGGGGCCGGTCGCGCAGCGCCCCAGACCTCGACCGCCGACTTGTGCGAGAACGAGGTGTGGGGGAGATACAGCGGCATCCGGTAGGCGTAGAACGTTGCCTTGGGCGCGCCGTTGGCCTTCTCGAGTCCGCTGGCAAAGCCGGCATACAGGCCGGCGTTGGCCGGCGGATCGGTGAGCAGATACTGCATGTAGGACTTGATCCGGCGGTTCTTGTAGCTGAGGTACTCGGCCCAGTTGATGTAGTAGGCCGCGGTGTTGGGGGAGACGTAGGGCGCGTGCGAGGGCGGGTGGGTGATGTAGCCGTACTCCGTGTTGTAGATGGCGAAGTGCGGGTGCCCACCGTAGGTCCCGGTCAACCGGTCCAGTTCGCGGCCGAACTTGCCCAGGGCCGGGAAGGCGGCGAAGTTGAGGTCGTTGAGCCCGTCCCTCACTGGTGAGCCGGTGGCGGCATAGGGATGGTCCGAGACGCCGCTGGCGTTGAACAGGGCTGGGTTGTGAGCGCGGAAGCTGCGCGCCGCGGCCCCGGTCGTCGGGCAGCCCACCGCTCGGGCGGCGCCGCCACGCAGCGGCCGGTCGTTGGTGCCCACGCAGTACAGCGTGCGCAGGAACAGCAACGGCTTGGTCTGGCCGTAGTTGCCGGGCAGCCCCTGCGGGGCCTTGTTCCAGGGCCGGTGGAAGGTGTTGCCGCGGGCGGCGAACTCGCCCCAGATGATGGTCTGGTGCTTGTGGTACTGCTGCAGCGCCTTCCAGCCGGCGTTGAGTAGGCCGCGGAACATCATCGGCGCCACCGAGATGCGCGACCCGTCGATCGGCCTGCGGGCCGAGGTCCTCTCCGAAGTTGGGCTCGTTGTATATCGCCCAGAACTTGACCGCCGGGAGCTTGCCGCCACCGGTCTTGGGGGTGAAGCTGCCGTTGTAGCGCTTGCCGACGGCCGGCACGAACTGGCCGTAGGCGGCCGCGTTCGGCTTCCAGGCGAAGTTGGTGTTCTTGCCCTGCTTGGGCACGCCCTTGCCCTCCGCCCACAGCGGGGCGCCGCCGGAGACGGTCAGGTCGACGTTCACGTGGTCGGCGGCCGCGGTCCGGACGAGGTTGTCCAGCGCGGTCCAGTTGCCGGCGGGGTAAGCGTTGGGATCGGTGGCGTTGAAGCCGTTGGGCTTGTGGCTGCTCTCGGGGTTGGGAGCGATCAGCCGCCCACTCCACGATCACCCGCACCGTGTTGGCCCCGACGGAACGGAAGTTCTTGAAGGCGCCGGCCGGGTTAGAGAAGGCGGAGCCGTCCTGGATGATGGCGACAGCTGGCTGGAGTTGGCCGAGGCGCTCGCCGGCAGGACTGCGGCCCCGGTCAGGCCGAGCCCGCCGACCAGCGACATCAGCGTCGCCCGGCGGAGTAACGATCGAGTGCGTGAATTTGGGCATAGTTCGACAACAGCTCCCGAGATTCGAAGTTGCGGCGCCGCCCGCGGTTGGGTTCGATGGGGCGGCTTGATCGGCATCCGGCCCGATCCAGGCCCGCTGCACCTAGTGCAGGCTGATGTCGACGGTCCGGCTGAACACCGTCGGCCCGTGCGGATAGGTCCAGGAGAGCCGGACGCTGACCGCTGCCCGAGAAGTGCTGCTGGAGGTCGAAGTAGCCGTGGGGCTCGGTGATCGGGACGGTCTTCACGGTCTTGAACGAGCCGCCGGAGGCGGGGGCGAACTGAATCTTCACCCGCTGGCGCCGATGGCTCGTCTGCTCCGCGTCAGGGGCGGGCCGTACGCAGCCCCAGACCTCGAGCGCGTCGCCCTTGGCGCCCGACGTGCGAGGCAGGTAGAGCGGCATCCGGAAGGCGCCGTAGCTCGGCTTCTCCTTCCCGCTCGGGAAGCGCAGCCCGGTGGCGAAGTTGCCGGCCGTGGAATCGGTCATCAGGAACTGGTCGTAGCTGCGCAGACGCGGGTTGAGCCAGGTGATGTATTCCGACCAGTTCAGATACAGGGCCGCCTTGGCCGGACTCACCGTGCCGGCCTCGGTGTCGGGCGGAGTCGTCTGGTAGCCGTACTCGGTCGAGTCAGATGGGGTAACGCGTGCTCGACCCGTAGACGTTCTGGAGGGTGTCCAGTGCGTGCTCGAGCCTGCCCAGGTCGGCGAGCTCGGCGTAGTCGGGCTCGTGGGGGGTGGGGACGTTGGGCGCCAGTCCCTGCGGATACGGGTGATCGGCGAATCCCGAGGCGTGGAACAGACCGGGATGCTGGGTTGGGAACGCCTTGGTCCCCGCCGCCGTCGTCGGGCAACCTCGAACCCGGGCCGCGTTGCCGGTCAGGGGGCGGTAGGAGGCGTCCACGCAGTACAGGGCGCGCAGGAAGCGCAGCGGCGCCATGGCCGCGAACAAGCCCGGCGCGTAGCCGAAGGTGGCGCCGGCGGGGGCGATTTCCCCAATGAGGATCGTGTCCTGACCATGGCCGGAGGCGTGCAGCGCGCCCCAGGCGGCATCGACCAGGCCTCGGTAGAGCGATCCCCCGACCTCCACGTAGGAGTGCGGCTGAGCCTGAGGGGCGAGCTCGATACCAAGGTTGGGCTCGTTCCAAATCGACCAGAAGTTGACTCTGGGCAACGGCGAGGAGCTCCCGGCGGGGGTGTAGTGGCCGCTGTAGCGTTTGCCCACCGCCTGCGTGAAGAGCGCGAACTGCTTGGGCGACGGGCGCCACTCCGTCTGTGTGGCCGGGTCCGGCGCCCCCGGCGCCGACGCCCAGCGCGGCGGCGGCGCGACCAGGTCCAGCAGCATCTTCATCCCTCGTGCCTTCGTGTCACGAATGACCGTGTCGTAGGTCGCCCACCCGGCGGCCGGGTAGGCGGCCGGGTTGGCGGCGTCGAAGTTCGGCCGCTTGGGCGAAGTGGCGTCCGGCGCGATGTCTGACCAGTGCATGTACAGGTGCACGGTGTCGACGCCGAGGGACTTGAGCTCATCGAGCGACCCGGCCGGATTGGCGGCCAGCTCGACGTTGGACGGGGTGAACATCGACGAGGGTCCGGGACGGTCCGTGTTTGACGGCGCCGCGGAACCGCTGGAGCTTCCGCAGGCAGCCGGAAGAGCGCACAGCGCCACCAGGACGAGAGCGGTCAGAACCCGGCGGGAGTGTGCGGGCAGGGGCGTACGGGAAGCTCGTTTGAGCAAGCGGGTGACCATATCGTCGTGCTGGTCAGCACGAGTTGCGGTTGTATGAGTCGCGCGGTACGGCTCCGTTTGCACTTGGCTAAGCCGCGCAACTGCCGCCGCGCTGCCACGTAGAGAAGACGTGCCGATGACCACGGACCCCCTAGACTCGGGCGCGATGCTCACGCCGACCCGCACGGCCCCGGCCGGCCGGGCCGGTGATCGGCGACGGTGGCCGGCCGCCATTGGCCCCGAGGCCGGGCTCCTGATCGTGATCACGATCGTCGGCGCGGTGCTGCGCTTTGCGACGCTCGCCCACCAGAGCTACTGGCTGGATGAATCCCAGGCCGTGCACGAGGTGAGCCTGTCCTTCGGCGGGATGCTCCACGCCTGGAGCGCCTACGAGGGCAACCCGCCGCTGTATCTGATCCTGGGATGGGTCTGGGCGCACATCTTCGGCACCTCGGAGGCCGGCGTGCGATCGCTTTCGGCCGTGCTCGGGGTCGGCGTCCTCCCCCTCATCTACCTCAGCGGGCGCGAGCTCGTCTCGCGTCGCGCGGGCCTGGTCGCCGCCGCCTTCGCCGCGGTCAATCCGTTTTTGATCTGGTACTCGCAAGAGGCCCGCGAGTACATGCTGCTGGTCTTCACCTGCGCGGGATCGCTGTTGTTCTTCGCCCGGGCCTGGCAGCGGCGCAGCCACCGCGAGCTGATCTGGTGGGCGCTCTTCTCCGGGCTGGCCCTGCTGACCCAGTACTTCGCCGGCTTCCTGGTCGCCGCCGAGGGAATTCTGCTCGTCTACCGCCTCCGGAGCCGGGCCAGCGTGGCCGCCCTGGCTTCCATGGGTGTGCTCGAGGCGGCCCTGATCCCCCATGTCACATCCCTGCTGGGCAACCCGCTCGAGTTCATCGTCAGCGTGCCTCTGTCGGTCCGGCTACAGCAGGTTCCGGTCAGCTTCGCCATGAACACGCTGTACCAGACCGGCATCGTCAGCTACGGGTTGATCGGGGCGGCGGCGCTGGCCGCGGTCGTGATCGCGCTGCTCGTCGCCGGCGCCGGGGATCGGGAGCTCAGGGGCGCGGGCCTGGCCGCGCTGCTGGCCGGGGCCGTGCTCATCGTTCCCCTGCTTCTGGCCTTGGCCGGTCACGATGACTACATCGCCCGGGCCCTGCTCCCCGGGTGGGCGCCGCTGGCGATCACGATCGCCGCCGCCTGCACCGCCGCCCGTGCTCGTGTCGCCGGAGCCGCCCTGGCCGTTGTGCTGCTGGGCGTGTTCGTCTACGCCGGCGTCCGCATCAACGGCGACCCGAGCCTGCAGAAGGTCAATTGGCGCGGGGTGGCGGCGGCGCTGGGCCCAGCTCGCCGACCGCGGGCGGTCGTGATCGCCACCTCTGACGGAATCTTCGCCAGCGCCCCGCTCTCGCTGTATCTGCCGGGAGTGCCGTGGGCCGGTCCCGGCCCAGCGCCCGCACCAACTGTGGCCACGGTCAGCGAGGTTGACGTGATCGGCAGCGCCGGCGACCAGGTCACCCGGCCTCCCCGCGGCCCGCGGCTGATCGCCACCCGGTCGGTCGATGGTTACGAGGTCGCGCGCTTCGACCTCGGGCCGGCGCAGCGGTTGACCGTGCAGCAACTCGGCAACCAGGCCAGCCACCTGATGACTCCGGCGCAGCCGGACCCCACCGTGCTCATCCAGCCGGCCCGCTGATGCTCGCCGGTCAAAGGCCCCGAGCCGCTGTGGCCGCCGGTATCATGGCGCCCGCCCTCGCCGGACCCCTCCCACGTCGATCGTGACCCGCAGACTTCCCATCCTGGCCGCGCTGCTCTGCGCGTTGGCCCTCACCGGCGCCATCGCCCCAGGGGCGCTGGCCAAGTCCAAGCCGACCAGCAACCCGGTGATCATGGACTGCCTCCAGCATCCGGCCGGGCTGGCGGGCCACTACACCGTGGCGCAGCTCAACCACGCGCTGCGGGTGATGCCGGCCGAGACCAAGGAGTACACCGACTGCCCGGACGTGATCAACCGAGCCCGACTGGCCGCACTGGGCAAGCTCCCCGGCGGCGGCAGCGGCAGCTCCGGGTCCTTTTTGCCCACGCCGGTGCTGATCATCCTCATCGTGCTCGTGCTGGTGGCGGTCACCCTGGCGGCGATTGCCGTGCGCCGTCGTCGTTCGGCCCCGGAGGCCGGCTCCGACGGGCCGGCGACCTGAGCTCGGCGCGGGAGCCGGTGACCGGGCTCGGTGCCTGACCCGGCTTCGAGCCGAGACCGGCCCCCGCGCCTGACCCGGCTTCGAGCCGAGACCGGCCCTTCTAGACTCCCGGGCATGCCCTCTGAACGCCAGATTCACGTCGGAAGCGTGCCCATCGGCGGTGGGGCGCCGGTGGCCGTACAGACGATGACCAAGACCGAGACCGCCGACCTGGCCGCCACCATGGCCCAGATCCGGCGCGTGGCCGAGGCCGGGGCGGACATCGTCCGCGTCGCCGTCCCCCGCGAGAAGGACGTCGAGGCGCTGCGAGACGATCGTCGCGCGAGGCCCCGATCCCGATCATCGCCGACGTCCACTTCAACTACACACTGGCCCTCAAGGCGCTCGACGCCGGCGCTCACTGCGTGCGGCTCAACCCGGGCAACATCGGCGGCCCCGACAAGGTCGCGCTCGTCGCCGCCCGGGCCAAGGAGCTCGGGACCCCGCTGCGGATCGGCGTCAACTCCGGCTCGCTCCCGGCCCACCTACGAGAGCTCGAGTTCACCAACCCGGTGGAGGCGCTGGTCACCGCCGCAGTCGAATTCGTGGCCCTGATGGAAAGCCTCGAGTTCACCAACTTCAAGGTCTCGATGAAGTCGACGAGCGTCCCCAACACGATCGCCTCCAACCGCCTGCTGGCCGAGCGCATCCCGTACCCGCTGCATCTCGGGGTGACCGAAGCCGGCACCAAGTGGTCGGGCTCGCTGAAGTCGGCCGTCGGCCTGGGCACCCTGCTCGCCGACGGGATCGGGGACACGATCCGCATCTCGCTCTCCACCTTCCACGCCGAGGAAGAGGTCAAGGTGGCCTGGGAGATCCTCAAGGCACTCAAGCTCCGCGAGCGCGGCCCGGTGCTGATCGCCTGCCCGACCTGCGGGCGTCTGCAGTTCGACATGGACACCGTCGTGACCGAGATCGAGGAGCGCCTCGCCGCCTACGACGATCCGATCGAGGTATCCGTGCTGGGCTGCGCCGTCAATGGGATCGGCGAGGCCCGCCACGCCGACTTCGGGATCACCGGCGCCAAGGACATGGGCATGATCTATTCCCGCGGCGAGCCGCTGAAGAAGGTCCCCACCGAGCGCCTGGTCGACGAGCTGTTCGACGAAATCGACCGCTACTACGAGGCGGGCAAGAAGGTCGTCCGCGACGAGGCGAGCGCCGCCGAGGCGCGGGCCTGGCTGGCCGAGAACGAGGACGAGACGGCGATGACGCCCGAGCGCATGGCCGCCATGGAGGCCGACGCGGCCGACACGGGCGAGGCCGACGAGCGGCTCGTACAAACCCTCGCCGACGCGCCCAAGCGCCTGGACGAGACGCAGTCGCCCGTGGCCGGGCGGCGCTTCACTCGCGCCTAGCGGCCCGGACCCGCTCTCGGGCTTAGGCGGGCCCCCCACGGCCCTACGGGGCACTCGGCGGGGCGCCGGAGCGCACCCGCCGCCGCACCCCGTGTGGCTCAGCTGTTGACGGCGTCGAAACCGGCGGCGACAGCCTGCCAGTTGACCACGTTCCACCACGCGTCGATGTAGTCGGGGCGGCGGTTCTGGTACTTGAGGTAGTACGCGTGCTCCCAGACGTCGACGCCGAGCAGCGGCGTCTTGCCGTCGGTGAGCGGGTTGTTCTGATTCGGCGTCGAGACCAGCGCGAGGCCGGAGCCGTCATGCACCAGCCAGGACCAGCCGGAGCCGAACTGGTTGACCCCGCCGTCCTTGAACTTGGCCTTGAAGTCGTCGAATGACCCGAAGGCCGAATCGATCGCCTGGGCCAGCGCGCCGGTGGGCTCGCCGCCCGCGCCCGGGGCCATCCACTCCCAGAACAGCGAGTGGTTGTAGTGACCGCCGCCGTTGTTGCGCAGCGGGCCCTGCTTGTCGGCGGGCAGTGAACCGAGGTTCTTGATCAGCTCCTCGACGGGCTTGTCGGTGAACTCGGTGCCCTCGAGGGCGGCGTTGGCCTTATCGACGTAGGCCTGGTGATGCTTGTCGTGATGGACGCGCATCGTGGCCTCGTCGATGTGCGGCTCAAGCGCGTTGTAGTCGTAGGGGAGAGGCGGCACGGTATAGGACATCGCTTCCTCCTTATCTGGCTGCTTGGTGAGCTTCTCCTGGAGACCATACCCCGCCGCCAACGGCTTCTGGTGACGGCTACGCTTGCAACTTCATGACCCGGCTCTCCACGTATTTCCTGCCCACCGAGCGCGAGCCCCCGGCCGACGCCGAGGCCGTTTCGCACAAGCTGATGGTGCGTGCCGGACTGGTCCGCCAGGTCGGCGCTGGACTCTGGTCCTGGCTGCCGGCCGGCTGGCGGGTCCACCAGCGGATCGTGCAGATCGTGCGCGAGGAGATGAACACGATCGGCGGTCAGGAGATGCTGATGCCGGTCCTGCAGCCCGCCGAGCCGTGGCGGCGGACCGGGCGCTATGGCATCGATGAGCTGTTCAAGCTCAAGGACCGCCGTGGCGCCGACATGGTGCTGGCCATGACCCACGAGGAGGTCGTCACCGGCCACGTCGCCGCCGCCGTGCAGTCCTACCGGCAGCTGCCGCTCGTCCTCTACCACTTCCAGGTCAAGGAGCGCGACGAGCCGCGGCCGCGGGCCGGGGTCCTGCGCACCCGCGAATTCATCATGAAGGACTCCTACAGCTTCGATCGCGACCGAGACGGGCTCGACGCCGCCTATGACCGTCACGCTGTGGCCTACGCGCGCATGCTCGACCGCTGCGGGCTCGAGTGGTATCGGGTCGAGGCCGACGTGGGGATGATGGGCGGCCACGGCTCTGACGAATACATGGCCCCCTGCGCCGCAGGCGAAAACGACGTCGTTCTGGCCGGCGGCTACGCGGCCAACATCGAGGTCGCCAGCGCCGATCCCCAGCCGGTCGCGCTGCCGGATGGAGCGTCGGCGCCCGAGACGGTCCCGACACCCGGGATGACGACCGTCGACGCCGTCGCCCGTGAGCTCGGCGTGGCCGCGGGCGCGCTGCTGAAGGCGTATCCGATCGTCCTCGACGGCGGCGAGATGAAGCTGGTCATGGTCCGCGGCGATCACCGGGTCAACGAGATCAAGCTCCAGAACACGCTCGGCCAGCGGTTCCGAGCCGCCCGGCCGGAGGAGATCGCCGCGCAGCTCGGCCCGGCAGGCTTCATCGGTCCGGTCGGCACCAATCTGCCGATCCTCCTCGATGACGCCGTGTCCAACGGCGGCTCGGGCTCGTACGTGACCGGCGCCAACCAGCCCGACGCGCATCTGCGCGGAGTGCAGCCCGGCCGGGACTTCAAGTTCGAGGCCGTCGACGTGCGCACCGTCGTAGCCGGAGACACGGTGGCCGGGGTCAGCGGTGCGGATCGAGCCCGCGATCGAGGTCGGCAACATCTTCAAGCTCGGGACGCGCTACAGCGAGCCGCTCGGCGCCACCTACCTGGATGAGGACGGGCCGCAGCCAGCGCGTGTGGATGGGCTCCTACGGTTTTGGACCCGCCCGGGCCGCGGCGGCGGCCGTGGAGCAGTACGCCGATGAGAACGGCATCTCGTGGCCGCGGGCGATCGCGCCCTTCGATGTCGAACTGGTCGTCCTCGGCAAGCCGGGCTCGCCCGAACGCGAGCTCGCCGACCGTCTGTACAGCGAACTTGGTGAAGTGGGCTTGCAGACGCTCTACGACGAGCGCGAGGCCGGGCCGGGGGAGAAGTTCACCGACGCCGAACTGCTCGGCTGTCCGCTGCGCCTGACCGTGGGCCGCCGGACGCTGGCCGCCGAGGAAATCGAGGTTCAGATCCGGCGCGGACGCGAGAGCCGCTCGGTCCCGGTCGCCGGCGCCGCGGAGGCCGTCGCCGAACTCTGGCGCGGACTGCCCTGAGGCGAGAGCGGAGATCAGTCCGTCCGCACGGGCAACGCCGATGAGCCCCCCGATCACCAAACGGCGTCTGTTCGGACTCGATCGCTCCGGGCCGCCGCCGGCGGCGACGCGATCCGATCAGCCCCTGCGCCCGTGGACGATCCCCAACGCGATCGGCTACCTCCGCCTGGCCGGGATCCCCGTGTTCCTGGTTCTGGCCCTGTCAAGCCCTGACGGGCAGTCGACCGTGGCCACGATCCTGTTCGCGGTCATCGGCTGGGCCGACTACCTGGATGGCTTCGCGGCTCGCCTGACCGGTCAGTACAGCCGCTTCGGCGCGCTGCTTGACCCGGTTGTCGACCGCCTGCTGATCGTCTCGGGGATGGTCGTGGCGTTCGAGTTCTCGCTGCTTCCCCGCTGGGCGCTGGTCCTGGCCGTGGCCCGGGAGGTGTTCATGCTCGGTCTCAGCCGCTACGGGCTCAAGCGTGGGATCGAGCTGAAGATCAACTGGCCGGGGCGGATCGGCGTCGCGCCGACCATGGGGGCGCCGTTCTTCGCCATGGCCGGAGTCCACTGGCTGGCGTTGATCATGCTCTACAGCGGACTCGCCCTCTCTCTGACGGCGACCGCCCTCTATGTCCGCCGCGGCCTGGCCGAGGCGCGCGCCCTGAAGGCCCGAGGCGCCGCCGACAACCGCGGCGATCCCCCGACCGACCCTCCGCCTGAGCGACTCTAAAGCTCAGCTTGACCCTGTGAGGTGGGGACCTATACACTGCTGCGCTCCGAAACATTCGATTAGCAGTGGGGGAACACAGGCATGGATACCTTTCCCGACCTCGGTTCGCTGAGTGATCAGGAGTTGAAGGACCTCATCAAGCAGCTGACCGACGAGGAGATGGAGATCTCGTACCGGCGCCGGATCCTGCACGGCAAGATCGACATCCTGCGCGCCGAGCTGGTCAACCGCCTGCGCAAGAAAGACGAGGGCGGCGAGCTGGTCATCTCCGGGGCAGATGTCCAGCAGCTGACCGACATCCTGGCCGGCCGGGTTCCGGCCTCGGACACCGAATAGCCCGCTCCTCGGCTATGGCCCAGCACTGTCCTGAGTGCGGCTTCGCCAACGACGATGGCGCCAGTTATTGCCAGCGATGTGGCGCCTTCCTGGCTCACTCCGAGCCGCCGCCGGGCGCTTCGACGGCGACTTACAAGCTGGGGGAGACCGGCGAGCTCGAAGCGGTCGACCTGGACGATGTCGTCTCCGGTGGCGCCGCCCTGGTGATCCGCGCCGGGGGCGGCCGCGCCGGCGAGAGCTTCCCCGTCGAGGGCGACCGGGTATCGGTCGGACGCCGCCCCGACAGCGACGTTTTTCTCGACGACGTGACCGTCTCACGCGACCACGCGCTGATCGTCCGGCGCGGCAGCGACTACTTCCTGGATGACTGCGGGTCCCTGAACGGCACCTACGTGAACCGGCGGCGGATCGACTCCCACCGTCTCGCCGACGGCGATGAGCTCCAGGTCGGCAAATACAAGCTCGCGTTCCTGAGTCGCTGATGGCCACTCCGGAAACCACCGAGACCGGGCTCGAGCTTCCCGAGCCGCCGCCGTCCGAAGGCTCCTCGCCGAGGCAGAAGTCGGTCACGATCGGCGCCGTCTGCAAGGCGCTGGAGCAGGAGTTCCCCGACATCTCGATCTCCAAGATCCGCTACCTGGAGGATCAGAAGCTGCTCGCGCCTCGGCGCACTCAGGGCGGCTACCGGCTCTACAGCCAGAACGACGTTCAGCGCCTGCGCACGATCCTGCGCCTGCAGCGCGACGAGTTCCTGCCCCTGCGGGTGATCCGCCAGGAGCTGGCCGGAGGCCGGTCGGAGAGCGACGTCGCGCCACCGGCCGGCGAGCGCCGTGGACCCCGGCGCCCGATGGTCAGCACCGACCCCGGCGCGCTGTACTCGCTCGAGGATGTCGTCGACGAGACGGGCGCCACGCCCGGACTGGTCCGCGAGCTGGTCGATTTCGGCGTGATCAAGGGGGAGACCCGGGCCGGCACCCGCTATTACGACGAGACCGAGCGAGAAATCGTCAGAGCCGTCTCGGAGCTGGCTCGTTACGGGGTGGGCGGACGCAACCTGCGCGTGTTCCGCAGCTCGGCGGACCGCGAGGCCCAGCTGCTGCAGAGCATCCTCGCCCCCGCGCTCCGGTCAAGAAATCCAGAGCGCCGTAAAGAGGCCATCGAGGCGCTTGAGAACCTCGCCTCAGTAACAACCCATCTGAAGCATTTGCTACTGATCAGGGACCTGCGCAAGATCGCCACGTAGTTCGCGGCGCGGCGCAACCTTCTGATCCTGGAGCTGTTTTGATGCTGATGTCCCTGTCCGTGCCCCTGTCTGCGCGCCGTGCGCGGGCCGCCCTCGCCCTCGTCGTCATCACCGCGCTGGCTGTGATCCTGCTCGGCGGGGCCAGCCCCGCCCGCGCCCGCGCTCACCGGACCGGGGTTCCCCAGGGGTTTGTGGGCATGGACATCGATGGACCGCTGTTCAATCCCACCGACGTCCTGGATCTGAACAACCAGATGTCGAGCATGGTCGGCAATGGGGTTGAGAGCGTCCGCGTGGCCTTCAACTGGGCCGCCGCCCAGCCCTACGCGACCTGGTCACAGGTACCCGCCGAGGCCCGCTCGCAGTTCGTCAACGGGCCAAGCGGACGGCCGATCTCCTACGCCTCCAGCGACCAGGTCGTCGGCGACGCCGCTCGCCACGGACTCAACGTGCTCCCGACCCTGCTCTACGCACCGGGCTGGGATGCGGCCGGCAACCGGGCTGGATTCAGCATCCCTCGGCGCGACGCCCCGTACGCGGAATTCGCGGGCGCGATGGTCCGGCGCTACGGACCGCACGGGAGCTTCTGGAGCCAGAACCCGCAGCATCCCCCGGACGCCGATCCACATGTGGCAGGTGTGGAACGAGCCCAACATCGCCCAGTACTGGCGCCAGCCCTTCGCCCGGTCCTACGTGGGGCTGCTGCGTCTCGCCCACCAGGCCATCAAGCAGGCCGACCACAGCGCGAAGGTCGTGCTCGCAGCGCTGACCAATCTGGCCTGGCACTCGATCGGTCAGATCTATGCCGTCAAGGGCGCCCGGGGCCTGTTCGACATCGCGTCGGTCAACGGGTTCACGAGCAAGCCGGCTGACGTGATCGTCTATCTACGGCTCATGCGTCACGCGATGGACCGGTACAAGGACGCCCGCAAGCCGCTGATCGCGACTGAACTGAGCTGGCCTTCAGCCCGGGGGCAGACCTCCCAACGCAACGACTTCAACACGACCCAGAACGGGCAAGCCCGCAACATCGCCCAGCTGTTGCCGATGATCGGCGCGTGGCGGCTGCGGCTGGGCCTGAGCGCCTTTTACTACTACACGTGGATGGGCAACGAGTTCAAGGGCGCTCCGGCCTTCCAGTTCTCCGGCCTGCTGCGCTACACGAACCGCGGCCAGGTGAAGAGCAAGCCCGCCCTCGGCGCGTTCCGCCGTGGCGCGTTGGCCTTGGAGGGCTGCCGCGCCAAGGGCAGCACGGCCACGCGCTGCGTGCGTTGACCGCAACACGACCCCGGCGCGCGGCCGGGGATCGGGTCATCGGGCCGGTAGGCGAGAATGGCCCCGCATGAACCAGGGGATCAGCTCACCGGACGGTCGGCAACAATGACCCCCGCATGAACGAGGGGGATCAGGTGACCGGACGGTCGGCAACAATGACCCCCGCATGAACCAGGATCAACGGGATGCCCAGGACCTGCGGGCCTACATCCGGGACATTCCCGACTTCCCGACCCCGGGGATCCTGTTCAAGGACATCACGCCGCTGCTCCTGGACCCGGGGGCGCTCGACCTGGCCGTGTCGCGCCTCGCCGAGCTCGTGGCGCCGACCCCGGTCGACTATGTCGTGGCTGCTGAGGCGCGGGGATTCATCCTCGGTGCCGCACTGGCCCGGGAGCTCGGCGCCGGCTTCGTGCCCGCGCGCAAGCCGGGCAAGCTGCCGGGGGAGACCCTCAGTGCCGAGTACGCACTGGAGTACGGGATCGATTCGCTCGAGGTACACGCCGACGCGATGGCCGGGGGGGCCAAGGTCCTCGTGCATGACGATCTGCTCGCCACCGGCGGCACCGCCGGGGCGCTCTGCGACCTGGTCACGGGACTCGGCGGCGAGATCGTCGGCTGTGCCTTCCTGCTCGAGCTGGCCTTCCTCGGAGGCCGCCAGCGGCTGCAGGCCCAGGCCCATCCGGTCCACTCACTGATCGAGTACAAGGACTGAAGGCAATGCCGATCGCCCAGAGCAGCCGAACCTTGGCCGCCGACCAGCAGCAGCTCTGGGACCTGATCGCCGACGCCCACCACTTCCCGCGCTGGTGGCCGGGGGTGATCCGCATGGAGGGGGTCAGCGATGATCGCTTCACCCAGGTGTTCAAGACCAAGCGCGGGCGGTCGGTCCGGATCGACTTCCACATCGTCATGTCCGAAGCGCCCCGAATGCGGGCCTGGGAGCAGGAGATCGCCGGAACGCCATTCGAGCGCGTCCTCAACGAACTCGTGATCGAGATCCAACTCCAACCCACAAACGGCGGGACCGAGGTCACGATCAGCCAGCAGCAGAAGCTCCGCGGTTACTCCCGCACCGGCGGCTTCCTGCTCCGTCGCGCCACGCGCAACCGCCTCTCCGAAGCACTGGACGGCCTCGAGCGGATCTCCGGGACGGGCTAGCTCTCGTTGTTCTTGGGCTCGGAGCCTCGGCCGCCGGCTTTCAAAAGCCGCAGAACGCTCCCTCGTTGGTGCGAATCGGGGGTTGGGGTTTGAGAGGGGGAGCGATTCGGCTTTTGAAAGCGGCGCCCGGGCTCCGGCCTGCGGTCACTGATCTCCCGTCCCGTCGAGCGCCCCGAGAGCCTGATTGAAGCCACAGCCATCCGTCCGGGCTCCTGCTTGAGCAAACCAGTCATCCATCCGAGCTCCCGCGAACGGCTGTGGGCCACAACGGCGGCCGGAGGCGGGGAGGCGCTCCAAGCACTCCTCGCTGCCCCGTTTCATCATCATCCGGCGTTTCGAAGCCCAACAGGAGGGCAGCACGGAGTGCTTGGAGGGGCTGGCCCGTCTCCGCAGCCGCCGGAGGTCGGCTACAGGCCGGAGAGCGGCCCAGCCAGGATGATGGTCCCCGGCGCCTTGGGGTGCGAGATCGTCTCGACGGTGACGATCAGCTGCTTGTAGTGCGACGCGTTGGCGGGCAGACCACCCGCGGTCGAGAGCTTGCCGTTGGTGCCCACACCCGGATTGACGAAGCCGAGGAAATGCGCGTCGCTGGCTGAGTTGTAGAGCCAGACGGCGTAGGCGTTCGGTGGCTTGGTCGAGTTCGGGGGCACGTTCTGGGCGACGATCGCGATCCCGTCGTTGGCGCCCTCCTTAAGGATCTCGGCGATGCCAGCCGCCTTCCCGCCCTTGGCGGTCGGCTTGAGGTTGACCTGGGCCACGACGTGGGCGCTGGAACTGCTGGTGGTGGTTCCCGAGACCACGGCCGGAGCGGTGCTGGTGCTGCTGCTCGACACCGCGGCCGTGGCCGTATGGGGCTTGTTGTTGCTGCTGGACTTGGTCAGGAAGAAGACGGCCACGCCGGCGACGATCAGGACGCCGACGGCGATCAGGATCGCACCGCCGATCCGCGAGGAGCGGCGCTCTCCGTCTCCGGCATCGGGGCTCGGTGACGGGGGCTGTGGTGGCGCGCCACCCGTCGCGGCGGCGATGTTTCCGGCGATAGCGCCGGCGCTGCCTGCCGCAGCATCGTCCTTGGCGGCCTGCTTGTTGCGCCGGCGCTTGAGGAAGATGCTCTCGCGCTGCTTCTTTTCCTTCTCAGGCGGATCGGCGGCGGGCGTGGGCGCTGGGGCGCTTGCCGCCGCTGCTGAGGCACCTGCGGCGAGGGCGGCGGCGCTTGCGGCACCGGCCTCCTTGGCGGCCTGCTTGTTGCGCCGGCGCTTGAGCAGGATGCTCTCGCGCTGCTTCTTTTCCTTGTCCGCCGGTGGCTCGGCGGGAGCCGCGGCGGGCGCGGCGACCGGTTCGTGGCTGGGCGTGAGCTCGGTCGGTATCTCCGGCAGGGGCTGGCTGGCTAGCGGGGCCAGCTCGGAGGCCAGAACGCGCGCCCACGCGCGCTCGCTGGGCGATATGGCCAGGTGTTCGCGCACGTCCTTGGTCACGGCCGGAGGCAACTGCCCGAGCAGGTAGTCGGTGATCAGGGCCCGGCGCTGGTCGCCGACCCCCGTCTGAGGGCCGAGCGCGTCGAAGGCGTTCAGGGCGCGTTCGCGCACCGCGGCCCGATCCATGGACAGCAAACGGGCGATTTCGTCGTAGCCGCGCCCGCGCTGCAGAACGAGCTGGAGAACGGCGCGCTGGTCGGCGGGGAGGTTGTCAAGAGTGGCCATTTGCGGCACACGTTAGATGACCTCCCCCACGGAACGCCTCATCCCCCGCTGACTGAATAAGGTCCCGCAAATGGCGCTTGATGAGCCTCAGCCCGCTGAACTCGGTTTCGACGGCCTCTACGGCCTGGTCACGACCGAGATCGGCGACGGGATAATGGCCGGGGAGGTCCCGGTTCGGGCCGAGCTCAAACAGCCCGCTGGACTCGTCCACGGCGGGGTCTACGCCGCCATCGCCGAGAGCCTGGCCAGCATGGGGACGTGGAAGGAAGTCGAGGCCGACGGCAAGGTGGCCATGGGGCTCTCAAACCTGACCAGCTTCCTGCGCCCGATCACCACAGGCACCGTCCACGCGCGCGCGGAAGCGCTCCATCGCGGCCGCACGACATGGGTATGGGAGGTGCGCTGCAGCGATGATGCCGGCCGCCTGTGCGTGCTCAGCCGAGTGACCGTCGCCGTGCGCGAGCTGCCCGCGGGCGGCTAGCCCCGAGTCCAAGCGGACGGCAGGCCCAGTCACGCGCCGGCAGACGCGGCGCCGGGAACTCAGTGGTGCCCGGAGGCCCCCTGGCCGAGGAAGTCCAGCGCGAAGCTCCGCAGCTGCGGGTCGTTTACCGACCGCACGTGCAGCATTCGCGTCCAGGCCAACGCGAGGACGCCGGGGATCGCCTGGCGGCGGGCCAGGATCACCGCCTGCCCGGCCGTGGCCAGGGCCGGGGTGAACGGAGCCGCGATCGAGGCCGCCAGCGCGGTCAGGCCGGGCGGCGGACGGTCGGTTCCGTACATCAGGATGACGTTGCCGGCGGCCAGCGTGGTGAGGATCTGATCGTTGGTGAGCGGGGTTCGCTCGTGGCGGATAACCGCCGTGCGATGAGGTCCGCTGGTCGGAGGCACCGAGTCATAGACGGGCGCCGGGGTGCCCCGAGCGAGGATGGCGTCACCGCGATCACGGAACTGGACGCCGAGCTGCCCGCCCGGGCCGTACAGGCCCGGGTTGTCGTGGCCCGCCAGCAGGCCACCTGACAGCAACGCGACCACGCCGACCGAAATGGCCAGGGAGACGATCACGATCAGCAGCCATTCGAGCCACTTGGTCGCACCCACGGACCGGCGACGTGCCCCTCCCGACAGCGTCGACGGCGCTTCCGCTCGGCGGCGGGAGTCTCCGAGCCGGCGGCGCACGCCTCCCGCTCGAACCGGCGTCACGAGGTTGCAGACGCGGAGCGCTCGCCGGCGGACGCCGGGCGTGCGCTCTCACCGGCGGCGGAAAACAGCTCATCCATCGCGGCTCGCAGCTCGTCGGCGAGCGCCTCAAGGTCGGGCAAAGCATCGTAATCAGCATTCAGCCCAAAGTTGAGCTGGCCGTTGTAGCTCATGATCGCGATGCCGAGGGCCTGGTTCTCGGCCAGCGGCACCATCGGGTACATGGCCTCGAGCTCGCGGCCCAGCATGTAGAGCGGGAACTGCGGCCCGGGGACGTTGGTGACGACCAGGTTGAACAGCCGCTGGCGGGCCTGAAGCCGAGCCGCCTGGGCCATGATCGTGGGGGGCGCGAAGCCCGAGAGCTGAGTCAGAACCTGAGCCCCCACCGCCTGGCCCGAGTCCTTGATGCCCTCCATGTCGCGGCTGATCGTCAACAGCCGCTGCACCGGATCGCTCATCCCGACCGGGAGCGGCGCCCACATCGCCGCCACCCGATTGCCGAGCGCTCCCCGCTCGACGTCGGCGCGAATCGATACCGGCACCATCGCGCGGAGAACGAGATCATCGGTGTCCTCGCCACGAAGGCGCAGATAGCGGCCGAGGGCACCGGCCACCGAGGCGAGCACGACGTCGTTGACAGTCCCCCCGAGAGCGTTCTTGACCGCCTTGTACTGGGCCAGATCACCGCTGACCCACGTAAACCGTCGGTGCGGCCCGATCCGAACATTGAGGGGGCTCGGGGGCGCCGACTGCAGGCCCAGCCTTGGCAATCGCGCCGACCCCACCAAGCGCGTGGCCAACGCGGGCGGCGACCTGGCGCGGACCGCGTAGGGTGGCGCGTACGCCGCGCACGATCTCGCCCGGGACCGTGGCTCGCTCGAGCAGCGCGTCGGCGAGCAGCTGGGCGCCCGACGGGAGGGGGCGCGGGACCCATTCCTGCTCGGGACGGGCGACCGGCATCGGATCGAGGGAGGCGTCGAAGAGGACGGTCGCGATGTCGACACCGGAGACGCCGTCCACGAGCGCGTGATGGGTCTTGGACAGGATCGCGAACCGGTCCGTCGCTCAGGCCTTCGACCAGCCACAGCTCCCAGAGCGGACGCGAACGGTCGAGGGCTTGCGAGAACACACGGCCGGCCAGGCGCTTGAGCTGCGGCTCGCCACCGGGGTGCGGGAGAGCGGTGTGCCGGACGTGGAAGTTGGGGTTGAAATGCGGGTCATCGACCCACACCGGCCGCCCCTGATTGAGGGGTACAAAGGCCAGCCGCTGGCGGTAGCGAGGGACGAGATGGAGCCGGGAGACGATCTGCGCGACCAGCTCGTCGTAGTCGGGAGCCTGCCCCTCGAAGATCATGCAACCGGCGACATGCATGTGGGCCGCGTCCCGTTCGAGATGCAGGAACGAGCTGTCGAGGCCGGTTAGGCGGTCTGTGTTCGGCATGTTGGGGAATTCTTGCAGGCCCGGACGAGTGTGACGAAACCCACATAAAGACCGAATAACCGAGGGCATCCTGCGCGGGTCAGAAAATTCGACCTGCCTAATCGCCTCTGCTCGGTGCGGAGGCGAGCGGGGGACCCACTGCCGGAAGACGTAACTTCGCTTTCGGCCGGGGCGAATCGGACGCTTGGCCCACAGCCAACGGCGACCGTAGCCAGGATCGAGCGTGCCGCGTGGATGCGGTGCGCTCGGGACCGGCGAGCCCGACAGCTAACCCCGCAGGCGCCCGGTCGACGTATCCAGGAGGTCCTCGAGATGAGGTCCATTTTGCCGTGGCGCAAGACGCGCCCAATGTATGTAGCAATTGTCACGATAATGCTGACTGTTCCCGCTTCGGCCCTGGCGCTGACGGGCGCGGTCACTGATACCCAGGCCGCCCAGTCACCTGCACTTCAGGCGCAGGCCTCACCCCGGCGGCTGACTGTCAACCACCAGGTCACAGTGACCGGGTCGGCGCCGAGCTCGCAGGCCGGGCATCGTGCCGCTCTCCAGACGGCGCTGCGGCCGCTGGGGCACTGGCAGACGTTGGCCAGTGCGCGGATCACGCGGGCGGGTACGTTCCGTATCCGGACACGCCTGCGCCACTCCGGTTATCTGCGGGTCGTTGCCAACCCGCCGCTGGCCAGGACCGCCAGCGTGTCCCCGGCTGTGGGCGCCGCGCCGCAGAGCAGCCAAGCCCTGCCGGTCGTCGTCCACGCGCATTTCCGCGTGCGGCCGCACACGGTCGCCGTCCTCGCCGGCCACCGGGCCGTGTACAGCGGCTCGCTGGTCCCGGCTCGTGCCGGTCGCCGGGTCAGCCTGCAGGCTCAGGCCGGCCACGGCTGGAGCACGGTCGGCACGGCCCGGACTGGCCGGTCCGGCGGCTTCCGCATCCATGCCCGCCCGGCGGACGGCCGGCGCCTGCGAATCGTGTTCGCCGGCGACGGGCTCAACGCCCGGTCGATCCAGCCCGCGGGCCGGATGATGATGTTCACGGCCGACGAGGCGTCCTGGTACGACGACGCCGGCAACACGGCCTGCGGCTACCACGCCGGGCTCGGTGTCGCCAACCGGACGCTGCCCTGCGGCACGAAGGTCCGCTTCTACTCCGGCGGGCGCACGGTCACGGCTACGGTCGATGACCGCGGCCCCTACGTGGGTGGTCGCAACTGGGACCTGAACCAGAACACGGCCGCCGCCCTCGGCTTCGGCGGGGTCGGCACCGTGTGGGTCGCCCGCTAGCAATGGGCACCAGGTGGGTCGCGCGTTAGTGATCCTGAACCCGGACCTGGGCGGCCAAGCCGTCTGGGTCCGGGCCTAGCCTGAGCAGCATGCCGGGTCGCTGCGTGGCTCATATCGACATGGACGCGTTCTATGTCTCGGTCGAGCTACGCCGGCGCCCGGAGCTGCGCGGACAGCCGGTGATCGTGGCCGGCGCAGGACCGCGGGCGGTCGTCACCACCGCCTCCTACGAGGCCCGTCGGTTCGGGGTCGGATCGGCGATGCCGGCCGCTCGCGCCCGGCGCCTGTGCCCCGCCGGCGTTTACCTGAAGCCCGATTTCACCTACTACCGACAGGTCTCGGCCGAGGTCATGACCCGGGTCCGGGCCTGCTCGGACACGGTCGAGGTGGTGGGACTGGACGAGGCCTACCTCGACCTGACCGGAATGCCGGCGCCGCGAGCCGAGATGCGCCGACTCGTACGCGACATTGAGGGCGCCACCGGGCTGAACGCCTCGATCGGCATCGGCCCCAACAAGCTCGTGGCCAAGGTGGCCTCGGACGCGGAGAAACCACGGGGCTTTGTCGTATTGAGCAGTGAGCAGGCTCGGACCCGGTTCGCGCAGGCACCGTGCGGCCTGATTCCGGGCATCGGGCCAAAAACCGCGGAGCGCTTACGGGCCTGCGGGCTGGCCACGCTCGGCCGGCTGGCCGCCGCCGACCCGTCCGAATTGGCCGAGCGGTTTGGACTCCGCATGGCCGCCGAGCTTCAGCGCCGCGCGCGCTTTGAGGACGAGGCGCCGGTCACCCAGGAGCGCAAGGTGATCTCTGAGTCGCGCGAGACGACGTTCGATGTCGACGTCAGCGGACTCGAGGCGCTCGAGCCGATCCTGGGCGAGCTGGTGACAAAACTGTGCGCGGGTCTCGAGCGCCAGGAGCGGTGTGGACGGACGATCGGGATCAAGGTGCGGCTCGATGACTTCTCGACTCATACCCGCGCGCGGACGCTGGCCGAGGCCGTCAGCTCGGCCGATCGTGTGGGGCCGGTGGCCCTTGACCTCCTGCGGCGCTTTGCCCCCGAGCGCCCGGTTCGGCTGCTCGGCGTTCGCGTCGCCGGGCTCCAGAGCGCGCGCGGCAGCGCCGACGAGCAGCTCGTACTTTCGATCTAGGCGCGGCTAGTAAAGCGCGGCGGCGAGGCGGCGCCGGGACTCGCGGGCCAGCGGATTATCGACGCCGAGCTCGTCCAGAATCCCGACCACGATGCGGCGGATGTCATCGCGCGAGCCGTTGGACTCGGCCAGGGCGCCGATCAGCAGATCGAGCGCCCGGGCATGATCGCCGGCGTCCAGGGCGCTGAACGCCTCCGCGAGATCGGTGTCATCGGCGTGCTCGAGGCGAATGCGGGCGGCGAGACCGTCGGCGGCGAAGCTGCCCGGGACCTCGCGGAGCACCGCTGCCGCCTGATCGCGCTCGCCGCGCCCGTGGAGGATCCGGGCCAGTGGGAGTGCGGCGTCGGCGCGAGCGGGCTCGAGCTCGACGGCGCGGCGCAGCGACTCCTCGTCACCCTTGGCCACCAGTCCGTCGACCTCGGAGGGGAGCAGGGAATCCAGAAACTCGTCGACCGCGGCGGGAGGCTGTGCGCCCACGAACTCGGCGGCGACGCGGCCGTCCTTGAACGCCTTCACGGCCGGAATGCTCTGGATGGCGTAGGTTCGGGCCACGTTGGGATTGGCGTCCACGTCGACCTTGGCCAGTTCGACCTGGCCCGCCCGAGCGGCCACCGCACGCTCGATCACGGGGCCCAGCTGGCGGCAGGGACCGCACCACTCGGCCCAGAAATCGACGACCACCGGGACGGTGTGGGACCGGTCCAGGACCGCGGTCTGGAAATCTCTGTCGCTTACGTCCATATCCGTCTTTGATGGTAGCCACGCCTGCTCGGCATCCTGGAAAGAGAGAAAGCTGTGAACGAACTGACGATCGAGCGCGACGGGGTACGCCTGGCTGGGCAGGAGGGGGGCGAGGGACCTGATGTCGTATTGCTGCACGGCCTGACCGCGACGCGTCGCTACGTGGTGATGGGCTCCAAGGCCCTCGAGCGCTCCGAGCACCGGGTAATCAGCTACGACGCCCGCGGCCACGGCGCCTCGACGCCGGCGCCCTCGCCTGAGCGCTACGGCTACGACGAACTCGGCCGGGATCTGATCGCCGTCCTTGACGGGACAGGGGTGGATCGCGCCGTGCTCGCCGGGGCCTCGATGGGGGCCCACACGCTCCTGTGGCTCGCGCTCAACCATCCCGACCGAGTGGCGGGCCTGGTCGTGATCACGCCCGCCTACGGAGCGGGGGAGATCGAGGACCCAGAGCGCCTCGAGCGCTGGGACGCGCTGTCTGACGGGCTGCGCAACGGGGGGATCGAGGGCTTCATCCGCGCCTACGGCGAGCCCGCGGTTCCCGAGCAGTGGCGTGAGACCGTGATCAAGGTGATCCGCCAGCGCCTCTCCCAGCACGAGCATCTGGACGCGGTCGCCGACGCGCTGCGGGCCGTGCCGCGCTCGCGGCCGTTCGAGGCGCTGTCCGAGCTCGAGCGAATCTCCGTTCCGACGGCCGTCGTCGCCTCCAACGACGAGGCCGATCCCGGTCATCCGCAGGCGGTGGGGGAGGCCTACGCCGAGCGGATCCCGGGCGCCGAGCTGATCACCGACCAGCCCGGATCCTCGCCGGTGGCCTGGCAGGGAAGCCAGCTCTCGCGGGTGATCGCCGGCGTCGCCGCCAGAGCCGCGAGCTGATGGACACCGGCGGCGCACTGGCCCGCAAGCTCGGCGTCAAGCTCGATGCCCGGGTCACGCTGGTCAGCGCCCCGGCCGACCTCGAGCTCGGTGAAGTGCCGCCGGGGACGCGAGTTCGACGGCGCTTGTCCGGGGCGCATGACAATGACGTGATCGTGGCCTTCTTCGTGCGGCGAGCCGAGCTCGAGCGACGGCTGCCGCGGCTCAAGGCCTCGCTCGACTACGCCGGCGGGCTGTGGCTCGCATGGCCCAAGCGCGCCTCGGGCGTGACCACAGACCTCGGTGACGGACCGGTGCGGGAGCTCGGCTTGAGCATCGGTCTGGTCGACAACAAGGTCTGCGCGATCGACGACACGTGGTCCGGGCTGCGGTTCGTCTATCGGGTCGCCGACCGGCCCGTGGCGACGACATAGACCCGCGCACAGCCAAAGCGGTGCGCGGACACGAGCAGGGACCCGAGCTCGCGGGTCAGATCGTGGTCGTGGGCGCAGTCGGCGAGCAGGAGCCGGGCGTGGGTGGCGGCGACAAAGGCCTGAGCCTGGGCGGGACGCTCGTGGCCGCGGAAAGAGCGCGTTCGCCTGGGCCTTGCGGGCGAAGTAATCGCGGCTCCAGTACCCATGTCCGACCCACACGTTGCGCCCCGTCTGCGAGGGGACGACGACCGCGAACGGGGCCGGGGCGAGCACGCCGCCGCGGGGCGCGCGGTCGGCGATCCAGCGCAGCGACCGCTCGTCTCCGGCGGGCAGGTAGTACTGGACGGCATGGCTGCGGGCGGCGCGGACGAACTTCCGTGCCCTGATAGGCCAGGCCGGGGACGGTGCAGATGAGGACCGCCAGCGGCGCCAGCACGACCGGCATGCGCAACCGCGGCCAGCCGCGGACGACCAACACGGCCAGCGGGAAGCTGAGTCCCTGTAGCGCATGGGGAGCAAACGCGTTGTTGATGAAGTAGGTCGCGAAGGCGGCCACGACCCACAGGATCAGCAACTGCTCGAAGACGTTCTCACCCGGGTCGCGCAGGCCGAAGGCGCCGACCAACACCAGGGGCCCGAAGCCGAGCAGCAGCGCCAGCGGACCGAGCCGCGGGATGAGCTCGTAGTGGGAGGCCAGCTGCCACGCCGGGTCGCTGTGGCCCAGCACGTAGTAGTAGAAGAGCGGCAGCGCGGACAGCCGACGGTGGGAACGATCAGCCCGAGGCCGCCGTGCTCGCGCTGCCAGACGCCGAGCCCGACGAGGATCAGGATCAGCGTGATCCCCTGCCAGGGGTGAAGCCAGGACGCGAACGCGGCCGCCAGGGCAGCGAAGATCAGGGCGCGGCGGTCGAGTCGGCGACGCAGCGCCCGGTGGCCCGGCCGCGAGCCGCGATCGGGGTCAAGGGCACGTTCGACAGCACAGCAGCGCCACCGGCACCAGCGCGAGCCCGAGAGCGCTCGGCACATAGCCCCACAGCTTGCTGGCTCCGAGCAGCTCATCGCCGAGCAGGTAGAGCTGGAAGCGCAGCGCCTTGCTGCCGGTCTGCGTCCAGTCGACGTAGGCGGCGATCGGCGTGTAGAGAAACAGCGCCAGGATGGCCGTGGAGGCCCGCGCGCCGGCCCGGGCGGGGAAGGCACGGCATGCCCACGCCATGGCCGCGGCGACCAGGGCCAGCACCGCCACCGGCTTCCACAGCAGATAGGCCAGGGGGAGGGACAGACCGAGCTTCCACAGCAGGCCGGTGATCGTGAACAGGGGCTCGAGGTAGACGTGGCCGCTGGGCGCGAACGTGAACAGATCCGAGGCCAGACCGTGCGAGCCGGCGTCCCGCGCCCAGGCCAGATACTGGAGCTGGTCGGCGCCGAGGACGCCGTCGGCGCCGATCAGCCCATCCGCGCCGGTGAAGGTGGTGTGAGTCTGCGCGGCGTGGACGAGGAGCAGGACGATCGGAAACGCCGCCCACGCGCCCAGCGCGACCAACAGCGCGACCCCGACGGCCGACGCTCGCGGCCCACTGTCATCCATGCGCCGGGAGCCTATCGGCGCCAATCAGCCGACAGCCGCGCGGGGGACGGCGTCCCCGGCCGCGCGGGCCGGGGACGCGGGCCGCAGCTATCCGGCGGTCACGAAATTGGTGTGATCGGCCGGAGCCAGATAGCCGTTGCCGCGGAAGTGGATCGTGATCCGCAGTCGGCACGGCGCCCCGCCCGATGTGCTGGGGGCGGAAGCTGTTCTGGGCCGTGAAATTGCAGTCCGAGCCGACCGGCGCGACGACGAGCCCGACCTGACGGCGGCCCTTGTAGTAGCGCAGCGCCACGCTGCCCGCGCAGCGCGCGGCCGAGGGAATAAAGCCGGCTCCGCGCAGCGTCCCGTTGGTCGTGAACATGTACGGCGACCTCGGTCCCTCGACGGCCGCGTTGTGGCCCCCATCCGGGGCTTGGGCCGGTGGATGGGCTCGGTGAAGAACGTCTGGTCGGCGCCCGTACTCGTCACACCGCCGTGGAAGGCGACGATCCGGTAATGGAACAGGGTGGCCGGGGCGATCCCGGTCAGGGTTGCCGCGACCGGAACCGGGGTGTTGCCGTTGCCGACCGACTGGGCGAAGTTCTGAAAGCCGTAGGCGGTCGTGAGGCCGTACTGGACGACCCAGGTCGTCTGGGCACCATTCGGCGTGACGCTGCCGGTCACGGTCGCTGCTTCCTTGCGGACGTTCAGCGTGCCGCCGGTGACGACGTTGGCCGGCGGGTGTCCGGAGGTGTTGAAGGTCCGGTCCCTACCCTCGGCGCCGCCGGCCTTGTTCAGCGCCGCGATCCGGTAGTGGTAGAGGGTGCCGGGGGTCAGCCCGCGGATCGTGGCCGCCGCATTGACCGGCTTGGTCCCACCGCCGGCGGAGTGACTGGAACTGCCGAGACCGTAGGCGTTGGTCAGGCCGTACTGAAACACGTAGCCCGTCTGGTTGCCGTTCGGGTTGATGGTTCCGGTCAGTGACTCGGCCGTGTTGGAGACGCTCTTGGCCGGCCCGGTGCTGACCGTCGGCGAGGACGCGGCCAGCGCGACCCCGGCGGTGAGGGCCAGCGGTGCAGCCACCGCGGCCAGAAACCCTGCGGTCCGTCTCATAATTGACTCCTCCCAGATTGCCTACCGCCTTCATACCCAAGCCGGCGCTGAAGTTGCGCCCGCTACGTTTCAGCGGCGATGATCTTCTACGAGCCCGACAAGCGCGATCGCTCGCTGCTGCCCCACGATCCGTTCAAGGCGCTCGTGGCGCCGCGGCCGATCGGCTGGATCTCGACGGTCGGCGCGGACGGGTCGGTCAACCTGGCGCCCTACAGCTTCTTCAACGCGATCGGCGAGGGGCCGCCGATGCTCGCCTTCTCGAGCAGCGGCGCCAAGGACTCAGCCACCTTCGCCGCCGAGGCCGAGGAGTTCGTCTGGAACCTGGTCACCTGGGAGCTGCGCGAGGCGATGAACGAGAGCTCGGCGCCGCTGCCGCGGGGTGCGAGTGAGTTCGAGCGGGCCGGGCTGGAGATGGCGCCGTCGCGGATCGTCGCCCCACCGCGGGTCGCGGCGGCGCGCTGCTCGATGGAGTGCCGCGTGGTGCATCGCGTCGAGTTGCGCGACATCGACGGCCATCCCGCCGACCAGTTCCTGGTCGTCGGCCAGGTCCTCGGGGTCCATCTGGACGAGGCGGCGATCGTCGACGACGTCGTCGACACTGCGGCCCTGGCGTCCGGTGGCCCGGCTCGGTGGTCCCTCCGACTACGCGGTCGTGCGCGAGACCTTCCGCATGATCCGGCCGACGGCCTGAGTCGGATTGCCTCGCGCCACTCGGGGTAGCCACGGACGGTAGATCGCCCACGCGGCGGTCGGTGACCGTGACCGATTCGGAAGGGAAGTGCCGATGAACTTACGCCGCCTCGGCGACAGCGACGTCCAGGTCTCCGAGATTTCGCTCGGCGCCTGGCTGACCTATGCCGGCGGCATCGAACGCGAGCAGACCGAGGCGTGCACACGCGCCGCGTTCGACGCCGGGATCAACTTCTTTGACACCGCCAACGCCTACGGCCGCGGCGCGGCGGAGACGGCGTGGGGCGAGATCCTGGCCGATTACCCGCGCGACTCTTACGTGCTGGCCACCAAGGTCTTCTTCCCGATGTCCGACACCGACCGCGGGCTCTCGGCCGACCAGATCGCAAGCAGCTCGACGCCTCGCTGGCCCGCCTGCGCACCGACTACGTCGACCTCTACCAGTGCCACCGCTTCGACGTCGACACGCCGATCGAGGAGACGATGGACGCGCTCAGCGACGCGGTGCGCTCGGGCAAGGTGCGCTACATCGGGTTCAGCGAGTGGACGCCCGAACAGATCGAGGCCGGGCTGGCGCGTGACCGGGCACGGTCAAGTTCGTCTCCTCCCAGCCCCAGTACTCGATGCTGTGGCGCGCGCCCGAGGCCGAGGTCATCCCGCTGTGCGCGGCCAACGGCATCTCCCAGGTCGTGTGGTCGCCGCTGGCCCAGGGCGTGCTGACCGGCAAGTACCTGCCCGGGCGAGCAGCCACCGGCGGACTCCCGCGCCGCCAGCGAGGAGATGGGCGGCTTCATCGCCGGCTGATGGACGACGACACCCTGACCGGCGGTCCAGCGCCTGCAGCCGATCGCCGACGAGGCCGGCCTGACGATGGCGCAGCTCGCGCTGGCCTGGGTGCTGCGGCAGGAGCGACGTCGCCTCGGTGATCATCGGCGCGTCGCGGCCCGAGCAGGTCACGACAACGCGGCGGCCGTCGGGGGTCGCGCTCAGCGACGACATCCTCGCCGCGATCGACGAGGCCTCGGGGACGTGCCGGTCACCCAGACGACCCTGGCGCCAGCGGCGACGGAGGGCGTGACCATTCGCGGCTGAGCGCGGCGCGCCGTCGCTGCCGGGTGCCGAGCCAGTCGCCGGCATCGTTGCTCAGCGGTCCGGGTCGGCGCGGTTGGGAGCCCTCAGACCCCGGCGTGCGACGGTCGGCGGGTGAGGTCACCGAGCAGGCAGCCACCCTGGTCGAGGCCGCCGATCAGCCCGACCACGGCGTCGCCGCAGTCAGTTGGTCCAGCCAGGACTACCACTAGTTCCACACCCTGAAGGATGTTAGCAGGTCGAAGGCCGGGAACCCGCCGCGGAGATAGACCTGGATCGTCCACACC
>CAWKHE010000002.1:0-2520496 GCA_963849455.1 uncultured Solirubrobacterales bacterium
ACGCGTGCATCTTGAGCAGGTCGTCTCGCCGACTACTCGCTTGCCGCTCCTGCTCCTCGTCGCCAAGGGCTAATTCCAACTCTTCACGTTCGGACGACCGACGCTCGAACTGGGCGCTCGACCAGTCCAGTTTGTACTTGGCATCGAAGTGAAGCCAGACGTCGAGGTCTCGCTCGTCTCTATACGGGTCCGTCCTCCTTCGGGACGAACGAGGACGACGCGTCGGGGACCATGGCTCGAGACCAGGAGCCGTCGGAGTCCGGCTCGTCGGTGGCTCGGAACGATCGGTTGAAGTAGACGCTCACGGCGAGGCTCCGGCCTGCGACCGGAACGTGCCACTGGAGTTTTGATTCCCTGCCTCGCCTCAGCCCAAGGGAGAAGCCGTCTCCATCCTGCTCGAAGAGTCGCAGCGACGCATCGGGGTCATCGCACGGTCGCCAAGCGCGTCAACGAGCTTCAGGAAGGTCCAGTACTCGTAGAGCGAAGCGACATTGCGCTGCGACGGGTGAATAGCGTCATCAAGCTCGAGCCGCAGGTCCAGGCTGGACTCGATCAGCGCAAACGTTGAAAAGATTTGTCGGTATCCCTCGCGTTTCAGTAGGACCTGGTTCGCAGTAGGGAGCTCCTGCAACCGGCCTACTCCGTCGGAAGAAAGGCTCCGACAGGATCTCGTCGAGGGTCTCGACCACCCGATCCACGGCTGCAATTCCGCGAACGCCGTAGGCCGCCTCAGCTCGCGAGCTGAGAATGTCTCCGAGACGTTCAGCGAGCTCGCGCCACGAGCGAGTGCGAACATGACAAACCGATTGGGGACCGTGTCAACCGTCTCTTCGCTTCGGTAACTCGCGATCGCGCTGGGCAGGGCCCGAGTGAGCCGACAGGCATCACCGTGCGGACTCGCCGGCCAGGGGTAGTCAGGGCTCGAGCGACCTCTCCACCGCCTCTCAGCGGCCGTCCCGGCGGCCGCCATTCGGTCTCGCGCACCCAGTCTCGTTGCGGCCGGTGCACCACTCCGCGATTGCGTCGACCAGCTCGTCGTCGGCAAGCCGTGCCTGAAGGATGGCGAACTGCTGGTACAGAAGCCTCGGCGCCCTTGACGGCGAGATGGCGGCGGAGGTCGAGGCGGGAGCGAAGCCCTGAAGAATGGCCTCGGAGGCGAGATCTGCAATTTCCCGCAGCATCTGCTGGTACTCGCGCTCGTGCTCCAACTTCACCGCCTTCACGAGAAGCGAGCCCCCGGCGACCAGTTCGCCGCTATCGCGAATCGCGCTCACGAGGACGTCTCCCACGTATTGACGTGTGTGTAGCCGACCCGACCTTCCGGACGAGTCATCGAGGTCAAAGAGCTCAGCGGGCTCGAGCCTGACATCGCCGAGGCTCGGTAGGTCCAGCACGTAGCGATAGGAAGAGCCTCTCGCAGCTGAATTGCGGGCTCACTGCGCCGCCGGGCAGGATCGGAGGTCCGATCAGGCGGTGACCGAGCGCGGCAGCGCCGAGATCTCGAGCACGCCGACCACCTCCCCGCGAGCATCTCGGAACTTCGGTCTCGCGATCCCGGCCATCTCAGCTACTCGGTGAAGCTGACGAACTGGTTCGCCTGGAGAGAGTCCAGCATTCGTCGAAGTTTCGCGGCGGTACGCGGAAGCCGGGCCGTGGCGGGCGCGATAGGGCTGTCGACCTCCGGCACGGAGTCGGTCGCTCCGGCCCACGCATGAGACTCCGCAAAACCGGTTCCAGACGCCTACGGGAGCCATGAAGTCGCGGCAGGAGCTTCTCCATCGCGATGAGGTCGAGAACCTCATCGAGGTCGGGCGTTCCCGTGCCCGCGTAGATAGCGGCAAATCGGAGCGACTCGGCCATCACCCGGTGACCGAATTCATGACCGAGACTGCAAGAAGAGCGTGGACCTGCTGGAGCTCGTCTACGAGCTGGGCTCGAGCGAGGTGAGGCTCGGTCATGCCACCGGTCGTCTTGGCTGATGGCGAGCAGCGATCGCAAGACCGATGGGTCAGCGGCCGCTACGACTGATGGCAGCGCGATTTCGGCGGCGAGCTCATCCGTGCTGACGCGGAACTCGAAGACGAAAGCTCGGTCAAGCACCTTCGGAGAGAACATGTAGTGGTCTCGTCAATGTTCACGGTCCCGACCACCCACAGGTTCCGCGGATCAACGAGCTCGGGGGCTCCGGGTGCTTTCTCCAGGACCGGGCGCCGTCGCTCGTTTCGACGGCGAGATTCGGCAGAATTGGCTCTCGCGATTCGGCTGCTGAAAGGTAGTCGGAGAAGTACCGCTCGACGTGGGCGAGATTCATCTCGTCGAGGATCATGAGGTACGGCCTGTGAGGATCGCTGTCCGCTCTCAACATGAACTCCAGCGGAGGCGGCACGTACCAAGCCGACCGCCCGTCTGAAGAGCGCGGCTGCAGGGCGTCCTCATAGCCAAACAGGGCTTCGGGACCGGACCAGTCCGGACGGACGGCAATGACCAGGTGGCGCGATTGATTCCCCGCCGACCGAACCAGTCGCCGAGACGGAGAGCGAGTTGCGTCTTTCCGGACCCGACAGTCCGGTGAAGATCGCGAACGGCTTCGCAATCAGCGATGCCAGGCACGCGACAGCGCGCTCGGAGGGCAGGATCAGGCCAGCGCTGGCGATCGCCGCGCTGAATTGCTCGGCAATCTCAGCAAGGGCACCGCCGGCAACTCAGCCTCGTCTTCAGACCGCGCTCGAGCAGCGGCGACCCCGCAATCGGGGCCAGGTAGCCGAGTCCGCGATTGATGGCCGACATGCGCAGCGCCTCAGCGGCAGCGTCAGACAGCTCCGCCCTCCTCCGAGCGAGACGTCTTCAATGGTCTCGAGCTCATCGAAGCTAAACCGGTGCGGGTACGCGCGCCCGTCCGCTTGCTCATCCGGCCAGACCGGAGTTCGGTCCACGTACGCTGAGCGCGTACGCGGCCGAGCACGATCGGCGGACGCCGTGTCCTATCCATCCTCTGGCGCGACCCGTGGGCTTCCTCCGCTGTAGCCGGAGGCAAAAACGACGAGGTCGCCGACACGGAGACCCGGGAGGTCGGCAGGGCGGTCAGGAAACCCCAGACGCCGCTGCTCAGGCCGAAGCGCAGGTTCGCCTCAGACGCGCTTCCAACGTAGATCAGGAAGGCATTCGGCCGGTCCGACGCTGTGTCGGCCGCCCGGGGGGCTGGCTTGTTCTCGATATAGCGATCATCGGCGATGAGGACGGCTTCCAGATCACGGAGGATCTCCTCGTCCTAAGGAAGGGTCCACTCTCGTAGAGCTTGTGCGCGATGACGCTGTGCTCGTAGTTCCGTCCCAGGTTGCGTTCGTCCTGAGGTCAACCGTCGAGTCGAGCCGGAAGCCGGCAGCTTCGAGCTCAGGGGACTGCCGGCGCACCTCGAACGCGACTGACTCCAGGTGAGCGACCATCGCTGCCCGACCAAGTTTGCTTGGCTCGGTTACCCCTTGGGCAAGCGTCAGGTAGGCGCCCGAAAGATCCTCGCGGAACAGGAACACGGGGTAGACGCCGCGTTGGGTCGTCCTCGTCTCTCTGCATCCAGAAACGAGATCCAGGGGATGCGTGACCAGTTCCCCCGGCCGGCAGACCATCGCGCCGAGACCGTCGGCGCGAGGCGACTGGAAGCGCGGTGTTAAACGCGTCGTTGAGCTCGTCAAAGGCGGTCCAGATCTCGGAGTTGGACCCGAACGGTCCGGCCCGAGCAGAGCCGTACTCGTCAAGGATTCGTTGAATTCCGGATCGGATATCGGAGCCTGGCCGCCCCACGGCATCGGTCGAGCCGTCGATCAATCGAGCCCCGAGCCATATCTGGTTTCTATAACGCTGCGTGACCTCTTTCATCGCTTCCCGCGATTGCGGCGAGGATGCGTCCCAAGAGGCGATGTCGCTAGCAGGTGGCATCGGCGGGTCGCCACGCTATCCGAGATCCCCCCCCCCCCCCACCCTCACCCCTCACCTCAACCTCTCACAAAACCCCTTGCGGGTCTTTCGAATAGCGGGGGCGGGATTCAAACCCGCGACCTCGGGTTATGAGCTCGCGACTTCATCAACCGTCAGGAAGGGGTCGGCCTCATCCACGAGGATTGAGGCTAACTGAGCCAATCGACAGACCAGGACCAAGCAGGATGCGTGCGGTGTTAGCGCCTCCCCCGTTCGATGGCGGAACGCTTGCGCGAGCCTACGGGGTCGTCGAGCTGACCTCTTCGTCGGGCCACGTGTCGTGGCCGACCTCTTCGCTCAGCGGGCCTGAGCTGACCTCTCGTCAGGAACTGGGTCCGGGCGATTCCCAAGTTGATCGAAGCCTGCAGCGAGTGCGAGAAGCACACCGGCAGCGACCAAGTAAGCCCACGCTGCATCGATCCCCGAGCCAAAGACTCAGAAGCACAAACACCACGAGGGCAACGACGAAGAACGCAGAAAGGCGTTGTCGACGCCTCGTCCTCCGCGCAATCGCCTCTTGGCGCGCGATCCTCCGTCGCGCGGTGGTGATCTCGGCCTCGTGCCGCGCTTCAGCCGCCTCTTCCCGGGTCGCAGCCCGCGCCGCCTCGTTACGAACCGCCTCTGCGCCGCGTGCCGCCTCGTTCTTCACCGCCTCCTCACGACGCATCCGCTCTTGCTCCACCGCATCCTCGTGGGCACGTTGCGCCTGCTGAATGCGTTCCGCCGCCTCCTTCTCTGCTCGCGTCGCTCTCTCGCGCGCCTGATGCGCTTCGTGGCTCGCAAGGCGTGCCTCTTCCTGCATCTCTCGCGCAGCCTGGAGGAGGGCGTTATCGATCTTCTCGGTCTGCTCTTCGGAGGTTGACGCGCGCTCGATCTCGTCAACTGCAGCAGTGTTCATGAGCAGTCGTGCCGCGAGTTCGGGCGTCCCGTCGGCGTGTAGATGAGTCCGAGCCACGGCCTGGGCTGCTTGCTTCGACAGCGTACGTCGGTAGCGAACATAGGGTGACGCCAGGAGGTCAGCAAGTACTTGGCTCAAGTCGCCGCTTTTAGGGTTGAAGGCCTCAACGACCTGGAACCACGCGCTGGCCGTGACGCAAATGGAAGGTATTTCCGCTCGTGCCTTGACGGGCGAGATTGTCGTACCGGGGCAGCATCGAGTCGTACGTGAGGAACCAGGCTCCAGCAGTAGCAAACGTGCGGTTTGCGTCGCCGCGCCGCCGTTCAATCAACAAGCGATGCTTGACGTCGTGCTCAAGGGTGAGCTGTCGCCGCTCCCGCCCAGCCGCGTGACCCGATCCAAAATCGCGAGTTCGTCGGCGATCTCGTTCGTGCGCTGGTTGACCGCAGTAATCCCTTCGTCACGCGTCGGGACGTTCATGGCGGCGAGGTGCTCGCCAACCTCGCCGTGGTCGCCGAGGAAATCGTCTACGGTGAGTCCCGGCTCGTCTCGAACGCGTCTCCAGTACATCGTGACGAAATCGTCGTCTGACACCGCGTCGGCCGCTGAGCGGCGTACTCTCGCTCGGCGGAACTGGGTACCGCCTTAAGACTCGCGGGACGCATGCAACCTTCGCTGGAGTTCATCGATCGTCCAAGATGTTACGCAAGTGTCATACCCCGGCAGCCTGCGTTCTCTCGAGGAGGATCAGTACCGGCCCTATGTACTGCGGCGCCTGGATCCCGATCACATGAAGATGACATTCGTGTCGAGATATACGGGTTGACCAGCGGCGAGCTGGTTCCCAGGCGCGCCCCCCTCCGGGTCGATCGAAAGGACGGTCCAGAAATATCCCGTGTTCAGAATCTGCGACAGGAAGACGGCCTGGGCCTCTGTCGGCTGACGCATGAATCGTGAGAGCGCAAACTGGCGTATCTGATCTAGGCGCGGAGAGCGGCTCGCGAGAAAATCAAACCCAAGCTCCTCAAGATCGTCCCAGAGGCGTTGCGCATCTGCGTCATCTGGGTACAGCAGCAGCGCGGCCTCAGCGCCGTGTCGCTGGATCACGGTACGAAGATAGGTCTCTAGGTCTTCGCGTAGGCTTTCCTCATCTTGCTCGGACAAGCCCGGATACCTCTCTGCGATAGCCGAGAACCATTCCGAAATCGCTAAGTCTCACTGTCCAACGCTCTCGGCGGCGACCGCCTCAAGTCGCTCGGCCTCTTCGGGCGTCAGAGCAAAACCCGAACCCTCGGGTCTGACGCGATCCTCTTTGATCAGCTCATTTAGCGCTCGGCCGACTTCTAGGTCGTCGAAGAAGTAAAAGAGGGCGGCGCGATCGCTTCGCGAGCGGCGCGGATCCCGTCGATCCACCCGCCAGCCTCGGCAAGCGCGGCGAGAAGCAGGTCTTCCTGACCCTCAACGGCACCGCGCCCGCCCCGCTCGAACGGGCGGTACTGGCTGAGCTTCCTTATGGTGCCGAGCTCGGCTCTCGAAGGCATGGCGAACGGCTCCCGCATCGCAATCAACCACGCGGCCCCAACCCGAAACCTATGGGCTGGCAACCTGGGGGTCAAGCGGCCCAGACCGGAGACGACCCGGCATGACCTAGGTCCGGCAAGGCATGGTCCGAGCCCCTCGGTGCAGTACTAGGGGATCTATCCCCGAGCATCTTCAGACTAAACCCAGCTCTGGCGCCTCGCTGTATGAACCTTGCCCCGGGCGTCGAGAACAGCGAGCCTTGTGAGCCTAGGTACCCCCGCAAGCGTTTCTCTCGTTCCGAGTGGGGCTTTGGCTCGCAACGTCTCACCCGGCGCAAGGAACGCGCGAAACACGGCTCCGCTCTGCCCTTCTGAGCGCACCAACCACACGTACGTGCCATCGTCGTAAGACGCAATCACATTGCTAATGCTGGCTGGCCTCCCGTTGTTCACCCAGAGCGTGAAGTGCCTGGAACGTTGGGTCTAGGCCGAATATGTGCCCGTGGAATAGCGGAACTCCGGCTCCAAGGGTTCGCTCTCGCCACCACCTCGGCGCTTGAAGCGCGAATCCGGCAGTCCCCGTCGCAGCTCCTATGCCAGCCAGAATGGTCGTGATCGCGGACAACGCGTAGCCGCGTGGCGTCGAGCGACGGCCATTATGCGCCACTGGTCCTTCGTTTGCCTTGATCCCTCCCTTTTCAAGGAAGACGGGCTTCTGTTCCTTTGCCTTTGTGCTGATCACACCCCACAAGTGACGACGTAGGCCCGCAGCCATGCTCGCCAGAGATTGGTAGACGATGGTAGCTGCGGTGCTCCGCCACGCTTCAACAAAGAAAAAGGCCCGTTTTGCGGGCCTTTTCTATAGCGGGGGCGGGATTCGAACCCGCGACCTTCGGGTTATGAGCCCGACGAGCTACCAGACTGCTCCACCCCGCGGCGGACTCTTAGTGATAGCAGACGTTGACGGGCTCGCTCAAGCCTGGCGGCCGAGGCTTAAGGAGCCGCAAACGGTGAGCTGCGGGCAGCCGGCTCAGCCAGAGCCCGCGTTGGCTCCGAGCGCGTTTAGCCAACGGCGGATGTACTGACCGGCCGGGGTCTTCTGCCCCTCCTCGTAGCCGCTGGTGGCCATCGCCAGCGTGATGCCGTTTCGGGTCGACCAGCCGTATTCGATGTCGGTGCCCTGCTTGGCGAAGCGGGCGATCGTCTGCCCCTGGGAGAGGATCGAGCCGGGCCGGGCGATGTCGGTGATCTGCTCGGCCACATACTGGACCTGGCCGGCCTGACGGCCGTCGAGCAGCTCGAAGTAGACGAGCGGCTGACCGGCGTACCAGTTGGGAATGATGGCCAGGATCTTGACCCGGCCGGGCGCGAGGATCGGCGCGCCGACCGGCATTCCGGCGTCGACGCCCTGGTCGGTCCGGCTCCACGCGTTGACGTACTGCAGGGGGTCGATGTAGCCGGCGTTATTGACCGGCGCATAGACGAGCGCAAGCTTCAGTTCCTGCCGGACCTCGGTCAGTGGCGGCGCATGCGCGTTGACATCCCCGACGGGATCGACACCCGCTGGGGGCTGGGCGTTGGCATCGGCGTGGGCGCCGGCCACCGGCTCGATCGCCTGTGGGTGCGCGCGCGGCACGCTGGCGACGCCTGTCGTGGTGCCTCCCCCGGTCTGTGAAGCGTGATTCGAGCCTCGCACGCCACAGCCGGCCACCGCTGCGGCCAGGAGGATGGCGGCCAGAGCACGTCGCATGCGCCCTCACGCTAGCTCGACCGGTACACGCGCGAGCCGATAGCTCAGACCGCATGACCGCAACCTCTTGCCGTAGGCTGTGTTCGCTTCAAGTAGCCGAGTCTCCGGGCTGCCAATCCGGAGAGCGGGGAACCCGAGTAGTCGGGGCGAGTTCCACGGTGGTCCGTGGGAGGCGCAGGTGCGCTAGCCCGTCAGCTAACTCCGCAGGCAAACGGCGCCAATAGACGGATTCCCCAAGCCGCCGAGGGTCGTCGCGTGTCCAACTCGCATACCGCCGTACCGGAGTTCAGTTTCCCGATCGACGAGACCGGAAGTCTCGCGGTTCCTGACGCGCTACCCGGCACGAGGGACTCAAACCCTGAATTGGTCGCCACGCGACCGCCGGCGCCGCGGCCGAGCCGGTCGTGTCATCGGACTGGCACTGATGCTGGCGCTGCTCCTGACCCTTCCCGGGTCCGCGGGCGCCTCCTCGATTCACCGCGTGCTCCGTCTGGGCTCACACGGGGGCGATGTCAAGAACCCTTCAGCATTGGCTGACCGACGTCGGGATCCCCACCGGCGCGGATGGGAGCTTCGGTCCCGGAACCAGGAGCTCGGTCTCGCGCTTTCAGCGCGCCGCTGGCCTGACTCCGGCCAGCGGAACCGTCGGCGCCCACACGGCGAACACCCTCTCGCAGTGGGTCGCCGCCCACCGCCGCATCCGCGGCCGGGGCCACGCGAGCTCTCGACGTAGCTCGAGCAGCGGGATGATCACCAGCGTCCTGCGAGTAGGCATGCACGGAGGCCAGGTCCGCACGCTTCAGACGTGGCTGACGAAGGTCGGCATCCGCACCCCCGCCGACGGGAACTTCGGGACCGGCACCAGGAACTCGGTCGTCCATTTCCAGAGCGCGGCCGCGCTCTCCCCGGCCAGCGGCACGGTCGGGCACCAGACCGCCAGCACGCTTCACGGCTGGGTCCAGGCCGGTCGCCGTGCTACCGCCGCGTCAGCACCGCCGCCGAGCAGTTCCGGCACCGGCTGGGTGTTCCCGCTGAAACCCAAGTTCCGGGTGGTCAAACCCTCGCAGTGGACCCAGGACCAAGGGGTCGACATCGGCACGGTAGGCAACCAGTGCGGGTCCCGAGTGACAGAGGTCGCCGTCACGTCAGGGACGATCGTCAAGGAGGGCATCAGTGGCTTCGGGCCCTACGCCCCCGTCCTCAAGGTCGACTCAGGCCAGTACAAAGGCCGCTACATCTACTACGGCCACGCCGCTCCCGCCCTGGTTTCGGTCGGCCAGCATGTATCTACCGGCCAGCCGATCGCCGAGGTCGGCTGCGGAGACGTCGGGCTCTCGTCAGCACCGCACCTTGAGATCGGGATCAACGTTCCCGGAGGGCCCACCTGCTGCCCGGGCTTCGGCGAGACCTCGGGCACGATGTACGACATCGTGCGCGGGCTCTGGTAGCCAGCGAGCACCGCGCGCGGCCAGCTGAGCCGTCCCTCCCCCGCCACACTCGACTCGGAGTTTTGACGCCTGACACGAAATCGTTACGTCCAGGTCTAGATCGGTTACGCGGTCATGCCGCACGATCTGGGCATGGCGACACTGACTCAGAAAATCGAGTGCGAGCGGCGGATGCGCAAGCTGCTGCGCGACAACGGGATGCCGGAGCCCGACGGCGTCGAGTACGGGCATACGTGCGTGCGGTTCTTCTTCGATGAGCCGGAGGCGTGCGTCGTGGTGGATATCGACAACCCCGACGAGGACGCGACGCTCGAGGACCTGGCCGAAGCCGAGGCGGCGGCCGAAGCCCGAACCCGCCGGCGAGGGCTACCTGGAGGCGTTCGGTGACCAGCTCTCAGGCGATCAGTCCCGGAACTGAGAGCTGCCCGCCGAATCGGGCGCGTCGCCGCAGGGTCTCACGGCGACGCGCCCCCATCCGGGTCTGGGCTCGCTATCGGATCTGCATGCCCGAGATGGCGCGCGAGATGACCAGGCGCTGGATCTCGGAGGTGCCTTCGAAGATCGTGTAGATCTTGGCGTCGCGGTGCCAGCGCTCGACCGGGAAACTCGCGCGTGTAGCCGTTGCCGCCCAGGATCTGGATCGCCCGCTCGGTGGCCCAGACGGCGACCTCGCCCGCCTTGAGCTTGCTCATCGAGCCCTCGGCGTTCTCGAAGTCGTGGCCGTTGCGGCCCATCCACGCGGCCCGCCAGACGAGCAGCCGGGCGGCGTCGATCTCGAGCTTCATGTCGGCCAGCGTGAAGGCGATGGCCTGGTTCTCGATGATCGGGCGGCCGAACTGCGAGCGTTCCTTGGCGTAGTCCAGCGAGTACTCGTAGGCGGCGCGGGCGATGCCCAGAGCCTGGGCGCCGACCGTCGGACGGCTGACCTCGAAGGTCCGCATGGCGGCCTGGCCGCGTGAGCTCTTGCCCTCACGGGCGCGCGCGAGGCGGGCGTCGAGCTTCTCCTTACCGCCGAGCAGGCAGGAGCCCGGGATGCGCACGTCATCGAGGAAGACATCGGCGGTGTGGGAGGCGCGCAGGCCGTGCTTCTTGACCTTCGTCCCCATCTCCAGGCCCTTGGTATCGGGCGGGATCACGAACGAGGCGTGGCCGCGGGACTTCAGCTCGGGGTCGACCTGAGCGACGACCACGTGCACGTTGGCGATGCCGCCGTTGGTCGCCCACGCCTTCTGGCCATTGAGGACCCACTCGTCCTTGGCCTCGTCGTACTTGGCGCGCGTGCGCAGCGAGGAGACATCCGAGCCGGCGTCGGGCTCGGAGACGCAGAACGCGGCCACCTTGGGGTCATCCTCGGTGCCGAAGCATTGGGGGATCCACTCGCCCCACTGCTCGGGGGCGCCGTTGGCCTGGATGGCGGCGACGGCGAGCGTGGTGCCCATGATCGACATGCCGATCCCGGCATCACCCCAGAACAGCTCCTCGTTGACGATCGGGAACATGATCCCGCTCTGGTCGAACCAGAACTGGGCGATGCCCTCGAGGCCGTAGAGGCCGATCTTGGCCGCCTCCTGGATGACCGGCCACGGTGTCTCCTCGCGCTCGTCCCACTCGGAGGCAGCGGGCCGGACGGTCTGCTCGGCAAAGCCGTGCACCCAGTCGCGAATGTCCTTCTGATCCTGGCTCAGCTCCAGCGAAAACGGCGGCTTTTCGGCCTCGCCGTTGGTGGCCGCGGCTTCCTGCTCCGGCGTCGATGCTTCCATCAAGGTTCCTTTCACTCTGCCGCCCGGGGGGAGGGCGCAGACGGTTTCTACCCGTGAGTAGCGGAACCCTATCGGCGGGCGGCTGACGCGGAGCGGAGCCGCGGCGCTGAAGGGACCGCGAGGACCAGAGGATCGCCGAGAGCACCACGGTCACGATCGATACGACCAGGCCGATGATCCAGCCCTGGCTCTTGCTGGAGACCATGATCGCGGCGATGGCGACGCCGATGCCGACGATGCCGCCGGTGGCGATCAGCCGGACGAGGATGCGCTCGAGACCGAAGCGGCGCCGCTCGCGTCCGGGGAGCATGTTCGGAGCGGTGTCGGCTTTACGGCCGCGACGGCCGCGGCCGGTCTTGGTGGATCCGCCGTCCCCAGGCGTCGTCGCCGGGGTCGTTGGAGAGTCGCCAGCGGTCAGAGGACCAGCGGGGCTGGACTCGCTCGGCCGGTCGGAGCTCGGGGAACGGGGCGGGTCTTGGTCCTTGGCGCTCATCTCCACCTTCTTATCACCGCGATGAGCGGCCGGCAAACGGAGATCCAGCCGCCGGGAGCTCAGGCCACGCGGTCGGGAACCTCGAACTCGGCCATCCAGGGCCCGTCCGCAAAGCGCGTGATCGATGCGATCCCGCCGGCGCCGAGCACCGACCACGAACAGGCCGCTGCGCACGTACTCCTCGTCGCCCTCCTCGCGCAGGTAGTACGCGAAGGCGGGCTGGCCGTTGGCCGCCGTCTCGACAAAACACCAGTCGGCAAAGCGCGTCTGCATCCGCTCGCGCAGAAACGCTCCGATGTCGTCCCGCCCCTGGCGCCACAGCGGCTCGGGCGGCATCGAGATCACGGCATCGTCGGTGAGCAGGGCGAGCACGCCGTCGACGTCATCGTTGACAAACGCGTCCGCGAGCCGGGCCACCAGACTCGCGTTCGGCGCTCGCCCCCGGCATCGACACCGAGTCCTGGCGGCGGGCCACGGCGCCGCGCGATTCAAGCGCCCCGCGGGCGCGCTGCAGCGCGCTGTTCACCGACGCGGCCGAGGAGCCGAGCATCTCCGCCACCTCGTCGGCGTGGAAACCGAGCACGTCGCGCAGGACCAGGACGGCACGCTGACGTGGCGGCAGGTGCTGCAGGCCGGAGACGAAGGCGAGGGCCACGGCCTCCTTGGCCTCATAGCGGGCCTCGGGCCCGGGCTCCATATCGACCACCGACTCGAGCAGGCGGTCGGGATAGGGCTCAAGCCAGGAGATCTCGGCGAAGTTCTCGGCCGCCCCCGTCCCCGCCCCGGCCGCCACCTGCTGCGGTCGTCGCTGGTTGTCGCGCAGCGCATTCAGGCAGCGGTTGGTGGCGATCGTGTACAGCCACGCCCGTAGCGAGGAGCGTCCCTCGAAGCGCTCCAGTCCCCGCCAGGCGGCGAGCAGCGTCTCCTGCAGGAGGTCCTCGGCGTCCTGAAAGGAGCCCAGGATGCGGTAGCAGTGCAGCTGGAGCTCGCGCCGGTAGGGCGCGGTCAGCTCCTCAAAGGCCGTCTCGTCGCCGCGCTGGGCGCGCGCCAGGCGGTTGAACTCGCTGAAGGTCATCCACACCTAACGACACCACAGCGATCAAGAATTCATCGGTCAATCGCGTGACCCCCGCGGGGTCTGAACAGACACCAACCACCACGTCCCCGGAGGAACGCGTGCCGACAAGACAAACCGACAGCCCACAAAGAGCTCTGGGTGCTCATCCTGACCTCGATCGCCTCACTCATGGTCGCCCTCGACGTGCTCGTCGTCTCGACTGCGCTGAGCGCCATCCGCGAGCACCTGCACGCCTCGATCGGCGAGCTCGAATGGACCCTCAACGCCTACAGCCTCAGCTTTGCCGTCCTGCTCATCTCCGGCGCCGCGCTCGGCGATCGGCTGGGCCGCCGCAGGACCTTCGCCTACGGACTGGGCCTGTTCGTGGCCGCCTCGGCGGCCTGCGCGCTGGCCCCCAACATCGGGCTGCTGATCGCCGCCCGGACCATCCAGGGTGCCGCAGCGGCGGTCATCGCCCCGCTGGCGCTGGCGCTGCTGAGCAGCGCGATCCCGGCCGAGCGCCGGGGCAAGGCGCTGGGCATCTACAGCAGCATCACCGGCCTGGCCGTGCTCGGCGGACCGGTCCTCGGCGGCGCCGTCACCCAGGGCCTGGCCTGGCAGTGGGTGTTCTGGCTCAACGTGCCCATCGGACTGGCCGCGATTCCGCTGGTCATGTCCAAACTCGACGAGAGCTACGGGCCAAGACAGCGCTTTGACACGCGCGGGCTGGTGCTCATCACCGCGGCCGCGTTCGGAATCGTGTGGGGCCTGGTGCGCGGCAACCGGGTCGGCTGGGGGAGCGCCGAGACGCTGGTCGCTCTGATCGGCGGTGCCGTGCTGACGGTCGCCTTCGTGCTGGCCGAGATCCGCAACGACCAGCCGATGCTGCCCATGCGGCTGTTCCGCAGCCGCTCCTTCTCGAGTGGCAGCGCGGCCATGTTCCTGCTCTCGTGCTGCCTGTTCGGAGCCGTGTTCTTCATGGCCCAGTTCCTGCAGGTCACCCTCCACCAGGGGCCGCTGGCCTCCGGCCTGAAGCTGCTGCCGTGGACGGCGACGCTGTTCGTGGTCGCTCCGATCGCCGGCGCTCTGACCGACAAGATCGGGGAGCGCCCGCTGGTGGCGACCGGCCTGGCCCTGCAGGCCGCCGGCATGGCCTGGATCGCGCTGATCGCCAAGGTCGGGATGCCCTACGGTCAGCTGATCGCGCCGCTGATCGTCGCCGGCGCCGGTATCTCGATGGCCATGCCCGCGGCCCAGAACGCCGTGATGGCGGTCAGGCCGGCGGACCTGGGGGCGGCCTCGGGGGCCTTCACGATGATGCGCCAGCTGGGTGGTGTGCTCGGCCTGGCCGTCGTGGTGGCCGTGTTCAGCGGCGCCGGGAGCTACCTCAGCCCCGCGACGTTCGCGGACGGGTTCGCGCCGGCGATCGGCGTGGCGGCAGCGTTCTCACTGGCCGGGGCGCTGAGCGCGCTCGTCCTGCCCGGCCGGCGCCGCGCCGGGTCCGGCTCAGTGGAGGCAGCCAGCGCCGATCAGCCGCTGGGCTCCGGCGTCGACGACGTGCCCGAGCCAGTCGCGGCCTAGAGCATGAGCCCGGGAAGGGCGCCACGGGGAGCTTGGAAACCCGTGGCGCCCCTTCCCTCAGCGGAGAGCCTGCAGCGAGTTGGCCGCTGGTCCGCTCCCCGAGTCGTTGACGAAATAGATCCCGCGCCGGTTCGGCGTCAGCGCGAGCCCGAACAGATCGCCGCCGCCGTTGGGAACCAGGGTCCGGAAGGCGGCAACGCCGCCACCCGGTCGGGTCTGGACGATCCGCCCGTTGCCACCGTTGGCGCTGACGATCGCACCGCCGGGGGCGATGATCAGACCCAGCGGATCATTCAGCGGACCATTCTTGGCCACCGTGAGGCCGCCCCCGCCGAGCGGACTCAGACGGGTCAGCGCGTGTGGCACGGCGGCGATCCGGTTGTTGACCGAATCAGCGACGTACAGCGTCCCGCCGCGGCCCAGGCCGACGCCCGTCGGGCCGATGATCAGCGCGTTCGGATCGGTGCGCTCGGCAAAGCCGCGCGCGATGACCCGATTGGAGAGCACGTGCGGTATTCCGTGACGCGGGACCGAGAGCACGATCCGCACCACGGTTCCTCGGTGGACCACCGATCCGCCCGCGGCCACCGTCCCGTTCAGGACATTGGTCACGAACAGAGCCGCGCGCCCGCCGCCGTCAGCAGCGGTCATGTCCCACGGGCCGTTGATGTCGGGTGCCCTGATCGTGCGCACCACGTGTCCGCGGGAGTTGAGGATGCTCAGGGCGCCGGCGGTGGCGTTGCTCGACATCCCGCCCGGTGCGGGCAGGCTCCCCACGACCACGAACCCCCGGCGCAGCTCGACCAGGGCGGTGGTCAGGCCGACCGCAGGCGTCGCGGTCGGCGGCGGGACGACGGCAAAGACGTGCCGGGCGCCCCCGGGCGAGATCTGGACGATGCTCGACCCGGTCCCCTGCTGGTTCATCGCGTTGTTGAAGTTGCTGACCAGCACATTCCCTCTGGTAAGCCGGCCGGTGCTGCGCTGGACGACGGCCACGCCGTAGGGGTTGACATCGCCCGCGGCCGAGCCGTGGGCCGGCACCGCCGAGGCGACGGTGTGGATCGATGTGGGGCGCAAGATGAACGGCCGGGCCTGGGCCACGGCGGGCGCGGCCAGCGCGACCGCGCCCAATGCGCCTGTGGCGACCGCACCTAGTGCGCGCGAGAGAGACGACATGAATGCCTCCTAGGTAGTACGGACAGGCCGTATCCCCGACACCTGTCACGTCCTAAGACGCCCGCGCGCGGGGTTCCTTCCCCGCTCACGAATAAATCGCGGCGCTTCCAATCACGCTCGCCATCGGGAAGACTCCCGCCACGATGAGCGTCACTCCCACTCCCAACGCGGCCGCGGCCTTGATGGGCGAGCTGGGCAGTGCTGCTGGCCAGGCGGACCCGTACGCCGTCTATGAGCGTCTGCGGGCGCTGGGCGAAACGGTCGCCGGTCCCGATGACTCGCTGATCATCACCGGCTACCGGCAGTGCTCGGCGCTTTTGCGCGAGCCGCGACTGCGCAAGAACCCGGCCGGCTGCTGACCGTGTCGGGCTTTCCCGACTGGCAGGAGCGGCCGGCGCTGAAGCTGATGTTCGAGAGCATCCTGATGATCAACCCGCCCGACCACAGCCGGCTGCGCGGGCTGGTGGCGGCCGTGTTCACGCACCGCCGCATCGCGGCCATGAGGCCCGCCGTGGAGAAGATCGCCGACGAGCTGCTGGAGCGGCTTGAGGGCAGCAGCGACTTCGTGGAGACGGTGGCCTTTCCGTTTCCGGTCACCGTGATCGGCGAGCTCCTCGGCGTGCCGGCCGAGGACCGGCTGCAGTTCAAGGCGCTGGTCGACGAGTGGACGACAGTGCTCGAGATCCTGAACGCACCCGCCGTCGACCGGGCGGACGAGGCGGCCACCAAGATCATCGACTACTTCCAGGACCTGGTCGAACTCCGGCGCGCCGAGCCGAAGGATGACCTCATCTCGGCCCTGGTCGCCGCCGCAGCAGAGGACGAGCACGCCGCCAGCGACGAGGAGCTAGTGCGACTGGCGGCGCTCATCCTGGGAGCTGGCTTTGAGACCACCACGGGGCTTCTGGCCAACGGCCTCGTCGCCCTGCTCGAGCATCCGGCGCAGGCCGACCGCTGGCGGCACACCCCCGAGCTGTCACGCCCGGCAGTCGAGGAGCTGCTCCGCTACGACTCACCGGTCCAGATCACCTACGGCCGGACCGCGGTCGAGGACATCGAGGTCGGCGGCACGCCGCTGCATGCCGGCCAGCGGATCATCACGATCCTCGGGGCGGCCAACCGTGATCCGGATGTGTTCACCGACCCCAACACGCTGGTCGTGGACCGCGACGAGGGCATCCCGCTGTCCTTCGGGGCCGGTATTCACCACTGCCTGGGCGCGGCGCTGGCCCGGCTCGAGGGACAGGTCATGTTTCCGCGCCTGCTGACCCGGTTCCCGGGCATCGCGCTCGAGGGCGAGCCGCGCCACCGTCCGAGCGCGACCCTCCGCGGCTACGCGGCGCTGCCGGTCAGCACGAGCTGAACCCGGCGCCCCGCGGGGCCGTAACGACGCCGCGGGCTGACCCCGCCCGACGTCCGACGGCTGAGCCCGCGGGGCCCAAGCGTGACCGACCTCACGGAATTGGCGGGTCGGAGCGTTGCTATGTTCGATAGTCGTCGTACGAAAGCGAGCTCCGATGACCGACACCGAAACCCGCCCCCATCTCAGAGCGACCCTGATCCTGGCCTGCCTAGCGCAGTTCATGGTCATCCTCGACGTCTCGGTCGTAAACGTGGCCCTGCCCGCGATTCGCAACGGCCTGCACTTCACCGAGGTCGATCTGCAGTGGATCGTGAATGCCTACACGGTTACCTTCGCCGGCTTCCTGCTCCTCGGCGGCCGTGCGGCTGACCTGCTGGGTCGCCGCCGGGTGTTTGTCTCCGGTCTGATTTTGTTCGGCCTGGCCTCGCTGGCCGGCGGCTTTGCCAACGATCAGACGCTGCTGATCGTCGCGCGCGCCGTGCAGGGCCTGGGTGGCGCGGTGATCGCCCCCGCCTCGCTGTCGATCATCACCACCACGTTCACCGACGGCCCGGCCCGCAACCGCGCGGTCGGCATCTGGGGCGCTATGGGCGGTGCCGGCGGTGCCGCGGGCGTGCTGCTCGGCGGCATCCTCACCGACGCGCTCAGCTGGCGGTGGATCCTGTTCATCAACGTGCCCATCGCCCTCGTCGCCGCGTTCTTGGCCCAGCGCATGATCGCCGAGGGCCGCGACCGCAGCCGGGCGCGGAACTTCGATCTCAGCGGCGCACTGGCTGCCACCGTTGGTCTCTCGCTATTGGTGCTGGGGATCGTCCGCACCGACCAGACCGGCTGGGGCTCCACTGACACGCTGGCCCTGATCGCCTCCGGCGTGGCGCTGCTGATTGCGTTCCTGCTCATCGAGGGTCGCTTTGCCGCCCACCCCCTGATGCCGCTGCGGATCTACCGCTCACGCGCTCTCAGCGCGGCCAACGTCGTCGTGCTGCTGGTCGGCGGGGCGACGTTCGGCATGTGGTTCTTCCTCTCCCTGTACCTGCAGCAGGTGCTGGGCTACTCCCCCATCCGCGCCGGTCTGGCCTTCCTGCCCATGACCCTTTGCATCGTGATCGGCTCGACGGTGGCCTCGCGCATCGTGCAACGCGTGGGGACCAAGCGTCTGCTGGTCACCGGCATGACCGCCCAGACGATCGGTCTGCTCCTGTTTTCCGCCGTGCCCGTGCACGGCAGCTACCTCAGCAACCTCCTCGTCCCCTCCCTACTGGTGGCGTTGGGCATTGGTTTCTCTTTCGTTCCAGCCACGATCGCGGCCGTCGCCGGCGTGGCGCCGGCCGAGGCGGGGCTGGCCTCCGGTCTGGTCAACACGGCACGGATGTTCGGCGGTGCCCTCGGACTGGCGGTGCTGGCGGCGATCGCCACCGGCCAGACCAACAGCGATTTGCACACCGGCGCCTCGGCCCACGCTGCCCTGACCAGTGGCTTCCAGGTCGCCTTCGCCGTCGCGGCCGGCTTTGCCGCCGCCGGTGGCCTGGTGGCGCTCTTCGGACTGCCCCGCCTGCGACCGCGAGCCGCCTCCCGGGCCGCGGAAGCTGCCGTCGAGAGCGCCTAGGGCGCGCCGCGCGGCAAGGCGCGGCAAAATCCGGGCCAATGGCCCGCTGTTTGTCACCCGACAGCTCCCCGGCGGGGCCCTTGACCGCCTGCGGGCCGAGCACGAGGTTGAAGTGTGGCCCGAGCGCCTGCCCCCCAGCCGGACGGAGCTGATCGAGCGCACGGCCTCCGCTGAGGGCCTGCTGTCCCTGCTCACCGACCGGATCGATGGCGATCTGCTCATCGCCTGTCCCGAATTGCAGGCCATCGCCAACTATGCCGTCGGCTACGACAACATCGACGTCACCGCGGCCCGTATGCGCGGCATCCAGGTGGGTAATACGCCCGACGTGTTGACCGATGCCACGGCTGATTTGACCTTCGCGCTGCTGATGGCCGCCGCTCGGCGCCTGCCCGAGGCGGCGGCCTCGGTAATGGCCGGCGACTGGGTGACCTGGGAGCCGGCGGGCTTTCTCGGCCAGGACGTGCACGGCGCGACGCTGGGCATCATCGGCATGGGCCGGATCGGGCGGGCGGTGGCCCAGCGCGCGGGCGGATTCGACATGGAGGTGATCCACACGGGGCGCGATGGCCTTCCCCTGTCCGAGTTGCTCGAGCGCTCAGACTACGTGAGCGTGCATTGTCCGCTGACCCCCGAGACCCGCCACATGATCGACGGCGCCGCGCTGGCACAGATGAAGTCCACGGCGATCCTGATCAACACCGCTCGGGGCCCGATCGTCGATCAGGGGGCGCTCATGCGGGCGCTGCGTGAGGGGGTGATCGCCGGGGCGGCGTTGGACGTGACCGACCCCGAGCCGCCTCATCGCGAGGATCCGCTCCTGGAGGCCCCGAATCTGATCCTCGTTCCCCATATCGGCTCGGCCACGCACACAGCCCGGGAGCGCATGGCCGACATCTGCGTTGACAACCTGCTCGCCGCACTGGCCGGAGAACCGATGCCCTATGCGGTGAGCGCGTGAGCCGCGTCGCCGTCGTCGATATCGGGTCGAACTCGACCCGGCTCCTGATCGCTGACGTTGAGGACAATCGCGTCACCGACGAGCTCGAGCGCATCAGCACGGTCACGCGGCTCGGCGCGGGTGTGGACAAGGACGGGCGCCTGAGCGAGGAGGCGATGGAACGCGTGTTCAAGACGCTGGCCGAGTACACGGAGAAAATCGACGGCCACGGAGCCGACAAGCGGATCGCGGTCCTGACCAGCGCGGTGCGGGACTCGGCCAACGGCCAGGAGTTCGCCGACCAGGTCAAGGAGCGCTTCGGCCTCGAACCCCACATCCTCGAGGGCGATGACGAGGCGCAGCTGACCTTCCTCGGCGCGACCAGCGAACGCGATCCGGAGGACCGCACTCCGATCCTGGTCTTCGACATCGGCGGCGGCTCGACCGAGATGGTGATCGGCAGCGGGCACGACGCCAGCTTTCACGTCTCCACCCAGGCCGGCGTGGTCCGCCAGACCGAACGCCACCTCGATCACGATCCGCCCCGCGAGAGCGAGCAGCGCGAGCTGTCGCAGGACGTGGCCGAAATCCTCGCCGAGGCGGTGCCCGAATCCGAGCGCAAGCGCGTCAAGCACGCGATCGCCGTCGCCGGCACAGCGACCTCACTGGCCGCCATCGCCCAGGATCTCGAGCCCTACGACCCGGCCAAGGTCCACGGCTACGAGCTGACCATCGAGCAGAGCGCTTCAATCGCCCAGCGCCTGGCCAAGCTGTCGCTCGAGGAGCGCAAGCAGGTCAAGGGCCTACATCCCGACCGGGCGGCGACGATCATCGCCGGCGTGCTCATCTTCACCGAGGTCGCCCGGCTGTTCAACCTCAAGCGGATCGAGATCTCCGAGCACGACATCCTGCGCGGGGCGGCCCTGGGTCTGACCGGGGAATGACCGGACGCCACTCGGCATTGGCCGGACGCTCATCCCATCGCGACGAGCGGAGGAGCTCACCATGCCTGACAATCAGATTGCGCTGATCACCGGAGCCAACAAGGGGATCGGACTCACGATCGCCAAGAATCTCGCCAAGCACGGCCTTACCGTCCTGGTCGGCTCGCGCGACCTCGCCAACGGTGAGACGGCGGCACAGGGCATCGACGGCGACGCGCGCGCGATCCAGCTCGACGTCACCGATCAGGCCTCGATCGCCGCCGCCGCGGACCGGGTCCGCGAGGAGTTCGGCCGGCTCGACGTTCTCGTCAACAATGCGGGCATCTCGCACGCGACGCCCTGGGAGGAGATGCCGGGAGACACGTTTGAGGAGAAGGCGCAGTCGGGTCAGCTCAGCAAGGTGTCGCTCACCGAGTTGCGCGAGATCTTTGACACCAACGTGTTCGGCGCGCTCGCGGTCACACAGGCCGCGCTTCCCCTGCTTCGCGAGGCGCCATCTCCCCGGGTGGTCATGGTCTCAAGCGGGGTCGGCTCGCTCACCGCTGCCTCCCAGCCCGGGAATCGCTACCGGGCGATGTTCGGCGCCTACTCGGCCTCGAAGGCCGCGATGAACGCGATCACCGTCGGGCTCGCGATCTCTCTGGAGTCCGAGGGAATTCGGGTGAACGCGATCTCACCGGGGTTCGTCGCCACCGACCTCAACAACCATCGAGGCGTGCTCCCCGTGGAGGAAGGCGGCAAGGACGCGATCCGCCTCGCGCTGCAGGAGGGCGGTCCGACGGGAACGTTCACCGACCAGGACGGCGACACCATTCCCTGGTGAGCCTCCGGCGATGAGCGCTGACCCGCCCACTCCCTTTGACGACAACTCCTTTCGCCGACTTATTCGTCCTTGTCGCCGCAAGCGGGGCGCCGGTCTCAGGGGACAAACCGCACGGGATAGTTCTGCCGTTGCCGCTCATTAGAGCCGCAAAGCAGCTGCAGCACCGTGCCGGCCCGTCAGCGTGTTGCCCTATGGCCCGAGCCGATCAGGACCGAGCCCTCAAATACGACTCCGCCCTCCTCCCTGGTGGCAGCATCGATGCCGGACTGCATGGCGCGCTCGCGGATCGCGTCACGGACTTCGGCCTCCATTCCGGCCAGGGCGATCGCAAGCGGGCCCGCGAGCTTGGGCACGCGCGCCCACCAGTCCTCCAGCGACGTGGCGCGCATTGGCGTGGACATCGCCTCGACTGTTACGTCTTCAAGACCGCCATCGCGCAGAACAGAGGTCAGCAGATCAGGGGTGTCGAGCGAGAACGGTCCACGAACATTCGGCGGTGGAAACGGCACGCCGAATTGCGCGCTGACAGCGTCAAGCACCAGTCCGAGCCATGGGTTCACCTCTCGGCGATCCCACGTCATCACCGCATAGCGCCCACCGGCTCGCAGCACACGAACTGCCTCAGCAACGGTCTGGGCCGGGTCCTCGACGAACATCAAGCCGTGACGGTTGATCACCGCGTCAAAGCTGGCGTCGCCAAAGTCGATCGCGCTCTGGTCAAACACCGCGGTGCTCACCTGAGCATCGGCGCTTGCCCGTTTGCCCGCGACGGCGACCATCTCGGCGGCAACGTCAGAAAGGACCACATTGCCGGTAGAACCGACACGCTGAGCGGCGGCGAGACCTGCGCCCCCGGGACCCGCCGCCAAGTCGAGCACCCGATCCCCCTCACCGATCTGCGCAGCATCGAGCAGCGCCTCGGTAGCCAGCGCGAGCTGCTCGTCGACGAACCCGGCGTTGGCGTCCCAACCCGGCGCGACACTGTCCCACATCTCCGACATCGACACCCATCCTCCCACGTCGACCGTGCGCCTGCCGACGCAGCAGCCTCCTGGGCTCCGTAGCTCCGGTCGGGAGTCCCGCTCGCCGCGCTCAGCAGGGACAGTCCCGCCTGTAGAAATGCTTGTCATCTAAGGAAGCAGGCCCTGCCTGCGCTGCTGCATCCGGCGCGATGCAGCAGCTCGGGCGCCCCTCGGAGATGGCGTGAGACTTCCCCGTCTGCGTGAATGGAAGCGCGGGCAGTCATCGGCTGAGACTTCTGCATCGACCCGACCGTTAGTACCGGCGTGCAACGCTGATGCGCAGATATGGCGATTAGAAGGTCCCTTTGGGCGAGGGTGTGAGTCCTGCTCTCGTCTCAGCGCAGAACGGCGTCTCAGCGCAGAACGGTCGCGCGCCTACGCGGCGATGCTCGCTACGCATCAGGAGGGAGAGCGGCGGACGGGGGGAGGCGGTCAGTGTGTGGTGTTGGTGGGCGTCGGGTTTCTCAGCCCGGGGTGGTCTTCGTGATCGGCGGCAGTTGGTAGGTGCCGTCGAGGATCGGTTTGTGAGGTTCGTACATCCGTAGGATCGGACGGAAAGGTCCGTCAGGGGCCGGAAGCCAGTTTGATTCGTTTTCCGGCCCCGGTGAGTCCTTCCCCAAGTACAGGGTCACCGATCCGTCCTCGGCGGTTTTCAGCCCGGAATTGCGGTCACCGATCGAGATCTCGTAGTTGGCTTCGTACCCGTGGTTGCCCTATAGGCCAACACGCGCGGCGACCGCCCGGGGGACGTAGGCCTGGGTGCGGTCGGGAATCTTCCACTGCGGCGCATCGATCGTCCTGGGCGATCTTTCAGAGAAGGGTTCCCCTGGAACCCTTCCTCTGTTCACTGAATGGCAGAACGTAGGCTCTTGCATCAGGACGCCCCAAGGCGAGCGATCGCTGAGCGGCGGCAGCAACCCAAAGGCGGATGGACGCAACTCGCTATTGCTTTCGTCGAGTCGGAGCCTCTACCTGAGTTCCGCGCATTCCGGGTGTGTTGCGACGCAGCCGGCATACGCGTCCCCACGCCAAAGCAGGGGCCGCTCGGGCTGCGGTCGGCGTCCCGCTCGCGGCACTGCGGTCGTCGATCGGCGCCATCGCGCTCTCCGCTCGGCGTTCTCAGCTATGGCTTGGCTGTTGCTTCGCTTCAGATGGTGGAGGCTCGATCGTAAGCTCGACCGGGAAATCCGCCGATCGCGAGGAGCCGAACGCCGTCAGGACCCGGCAGGATCTTGCGGCGTGTCGTCGGCCCGACGCGGATGATGTGGTCTGCGTCCAGCTTGTACCGGTGGCTGTCGACCTGCACGTCGGCCCAACCGCGCAGCGCGATGTAGACCTCCTCTTGCCCGAGCTGGTGGGCGGGCGGATTCCCGGGTCCCGCGGAGGAGTGGTCATGCTCCGGGTAGGCGGTCGTCTCCGCTGGCATATCGATGATCGACATACCGAACGGTTTCACGCCCATTTGGGCTCCGGCGCGGCGAAACGTGAAGCCGTCTAAGAATTCCTCGACCGCCTCGAGCTCATCGATGCCCACATGAGTCGCATCGGGCACGGCCGCCGCTGCCACATTTGCACGTGTCGACGCGAGTCGCGGGCCTCTCGCGTCCCCGCCATCGGTCGCCTGGCCGAGGGCCAGGAGGTTCCCTTCGCTGTCGTAGAAAAAGGCACCAAGCTCTCCGGAACCTTTACTTGGGTAGTTGTTGGGCACGACCACCATCTCGCCTTGCCTTTCGAAGCCTGGGACCTCGACGGCTTCGAACGTGACCCCGCGATGACGCAGATCTTTGATGACTGCCGAGAGGTCGGTGACCTCGAATCCCATCTGCGTGGATACGCCTGAAGCGGCTCCAGAGGACCTGAATAAATGAAACTCCGTGCCCGCGCAGATGAACCGAAGACCACCGTCGCGCTCCTCGACCGGGTCAAGTCCGAGCTTGTCGTGATAGAACCGACGCGCTCGGTCGAGGTCCTGGGCGGGAAGCTTGGTCACGGCATGGGCGTCGCTCAGTGGTCCTGGCATGGACATCGTCTCCTGGTCGGTGTGGATGGATATGTTGACCGCCGCAGGGGCCAACACTCATCGCATCAACCCGCCGCTTGAGCGATCACTCCGCTGGCCGATCCGGCTACGAGACCATCTCCGAGCTGAATGAGTGGTCCCATGTCGAGAAGCGAAGCGGATCCGCTCATTAGGTGAAGGGCCACGCCTGCATCGACCGTTGAGAGCTGGCTTCGCGGGGCTTGTTGGCCGTGCTCGGAGATGAGATGGTCTCGCCGGTCGACTTGATCGGCCTTGAGGAGTGCATAGCCATCAAGGAGCTGCGATGACGTTCATCGAGACGGTGCCCGGAGACCAAGCGACAGACGCGACGGCTGAGCTATACGCCACTGACGAAGAGACGTTCGGCTATCTGCCTAACTTCACCAGGGCGTTCTCGCTTCGACCGGAGGTGTACGCCGCTTGGCGCCGTCTGAACAGCTCGATCAAGAGCGGGATGGATCTCCGCCGATATGAGTTGGCAACCCTCGCTGCCGCCAGCCAGCTACGGTCGAGTTACTGCGCGCTGGCGCATGGGTCGGTACTGGTCGACAGGTTTTTGGAACCCGAGGTGGTCCGTGCGGCGGTTGCAGATCACCGAACCGCGGACCTGAGCGCCACCGATGTCGCCGTCATGGATCTCGCGGTGAAGGTCGCTGACGATGCCACTTCGATTCAGCAAGCGGATATCGACCGTATGCGCTCGGTCGGGCTGTCAGACGCGGACATTCTCGACATTGTGCTTGCCGCGGCGGCCCGTTGCTTCTTTAGCAAGACGCTCGATGCGCTCGGGGTCGAGCCGGACGCCAAGTACGCCGAACTTGATCCTGTCCTGCGTGATGCGCTTACGGTCGGCCGCGCGATTGCGGAGGACTGACCCGACCTAATCGACCTGACCTGCCGCGCCCTCTGCCTGCCGGAAACGTCCAGTCTCCTGGACGGAGCGCGGCCGTACTCCAAATTGGACTTAAAGGTGCACAAACTAAACAAATGTTCGATTGTCCGACGGTCGGAAAAGATGGACCATGCCCGTGGGGCGCGAAACGTTTCGACGAGTCCTCCCCGCACATAGGTTCGGACGAATAGCCGCAGACATCGGCGCCTCCCGCCGTTCGAACCGATTAGGTCCGGCCAGGCACGTACCCCTGCCCGTCCCGACTGGACCAAACCTGGATCGGAAGTCGCCCGCCACAAGCGGGCGGCTTTCGTTAAGGGCCGGGTCAGGCCAGGTTGGCCCGGCGCGGATAGGCCACGCTCGGGTCGGTCAAGACATTGACCAGCGCCGGCGCGGAAGCCGAGAAGGCACGCTCGAGCGCGGGCCGGAGCTCATCCGGCGTGCGGACCAGTTCGCCGTGGGCGCCCAGAGCTTCCACCATCTGGTCATAGCGGGTCTCGGGGCGAAGGTCGGCGGCCACCGAATAGCCGTAGAGGAACTCCATCGGGTGCTTCTCGAGCGCCCAGATGCCGTTGTTGCCCATCACGCCGACGACGTGGATCCCGTGGCGAACGAGGGTGTCGAACTCCATGCCCGAGAAGCCGAAGGCGCCATCGCCGAGCAGCAATACCACCTGGCGTTCGGGATGGGCGAGCTTGGCGGCCAGTGCGTAGCCGGGCCCGGTGCCCAGACACCCGAACGGCCCGGGGTCAAGCCAGCAGCCCGGCCGGTAGGTGTCGACCACGCGCCCGGCGTAGGAGACGAAGTCCCCACCGTCGCCGATGACGATCGCATCGCGGTCGAGCATTCCGGCCAGCTCGCCGTAGATCCGCATCGGGTGCAGAGGTGCGCGCGGATCGCTGAGTTGCTCAGCCTCGGCGGCCCGCTTCTCAGTCTCGATCTGGCGCAGCGACGCCACCCACCGATCGCGTTCGGGTAAGGCGGAGCCCCCGGCGGCCACGCCGGCCAGAGCATCGAGCGTTCCCGGAAGCGCCCCGTAGAGGCGTTCGGCGACCGCGCGCTTGGCCTCACGGGTCGGCTCGGCGGAGTCGATCATCACCACCTGGGTGTCGTCGCCAAAGGCGCCTCCGAAGCCGAGCCGGAAATCCATTGGCACGCCGATGACCAGCGCCACGTCGGCTTCCTTGAGCCCATGCGAGCGGGCGCGGGAGAAGAACAGCTCGTGGTCGGCGGGTAGGCAACCGCGGCCGAGGCCGTTGAGGAAGACCGGGATGCGCAGCGACTCGGCGAGCGCCCGGAGCGACTCCTCGCCGCGGCCCCAGTAGAGGCCGGTACCGGCCATGATCACCGGGCGGTCGGCATCGCGCAGCAGCGCGCCGGCGCGCTCGATCGCCGACGCCTCGGCGACCGGACCGGTCCCCGGCTTGGGCAGCGGCTCGGCGTCGGGCGGCACGGGCGCCTCGGAGAAGACGTGGTCAAGGCCGAAGTCCAGGAACACCGGGCCGGAGTGCGGGGTGACGGCGATGCGCATCGCGCGGTCAAGCAGCTCGGGGATCTCGGCCGTCGACTCCGGAGTGGCGGCGAACTTGGTCAGCGGAGCCACGAAGGGAACGTGGTCCATCTCCTGCAGCGAGCCCTGTCCCCAGCGCAGCGCGGGCGCGCGACCGCCGAGCACGAGGACCGGCGAATGGTTCTCGCTCGCCGACGCGATCGCGCTCATGCCGTTGGTAACGCCGGGTCCGGCGGTGAGCGCGCAGACGCCGAGCTCGCGGGTGACCTTGGCCCACCCCTCGGCGGCGAAGGCCGCGGTCTGCTCGTGGCGAACATCGACGATTTCGATGCCCTCGGCGCGGCAGCCGTCGTAGATCGAGAACAGGTGACCGCCGGACAGGGTGAAGAGCTTGCTGACGCCCTGGACGCGCAGGGCGCGGGCGATCAGGCGACCGCCGTGTACCTGTGTGTCGGTCTCGGTGGCCAAGGTCAGTGCAGGCGCAGCGCGTTGATGATCGCGCCGCCGAGGATGATGATGGCCAGCACGTAGAACCAGCCGAGCGTGATGAGCACGAACACGATCGTGGTGCCAAAGCGGGCGATGGTCGAGATGTTCGTGAGGTAGATCGGGAAGGCGTAGTCGATCACGACGATGGCCAGCGTCGCCCCCAGCGCTCCCGGCCATACCGCGCGCCACGGCACGCGCCGGTTGGGAACGCGCAGATAGATCACGCACAGGCAGAAGAACAAGAGCACGATCCCCAGCCCGAGCGAGAGCCCGTAGACGAGGCCACTCACCCGGGCCAGGTCGAAGGGCAGGGCCGTCACCCCGGCGCGCAGGATGCTCTGGGCCGTGGGCACGATCACGGTCGCGACCATGAACAGCAGAACGACGATCAGCATGCCGAGCGCGAACCGCTTCTGCTCGAGCCAGCGGCGGGATGGACACCCGTAAATGCGGGCAAAGGCGGTGTCGAGCGCCCCCCAGAATGACGAGCCCAGCCACAGGCTGGCCAGCAGGGCGAGAACCCCGGTGCTGGTCGTGGAGCTGGTGATCTCGTCCAGCAGCGAATCGAGCGTCCCGACCGTCGTCCCTGGGAACACCTCGCGCAGATCGACGACGACGCTGTGCTGAACGCTCGTGCTGGACAGGACCTGCCCGGCGACGAACAGGCCGAGCAGGGCGATCGGAATGACTCCCAAGAGCATGTTGTAGGCGATCATCGCCGACTGCCCGGTGATGTTGGAGTCCCAGGCGATCTTCCAGAAGCGGCGCAGGTGGATGAGCGGCGAGCGGGCATGGACCGGCGCGCGTTCGGCGGGGTGCGGCGGAGTCTGGGAGGTCAACCGGACCCCATAGCCTCGCTGCTCGAGCAGGCCCAGGTGGCCCAGTCGCTCGCGGACGGGGTAAAGCCGCTCGCGCACGAGTTGCACCGGGCGATGGCGTACGGGCCCCACTCCGGGGAATCGGTCATAGGGCACAGTCTGTCAGCGGGGTTGAGCTACCGAGGCAGCGGACGCGCAGGCGTTCACGGCCGCTTATTCGACGCCGGTGGCGCGGTGGCCTTCAGCAGACGGGAGCGAGCGGCCCGCGAGCGCTTCTGGGGCGCTCGAGCCCGGCGGCCGCGTTCAAGAGTCCGGTGCCGCCCTCGAACCAACGCCGGCCGACGCGGAAGGCGGGAAGCTCGCGGATGCCACGCAGCCGGAGACTGTGCGTGGTGGCCTCCAGCGGCTTGTCCCAAGCCGCATCGCCGGCGGCGCGCAGACAGGTCGAGAGCGGCACAGCAGAGGCAGCAGCAGCCTCGGCCAGGGTTTCCGGGTCACTGAGGTCAAAGCCGCCGCAGAAGGCCAAGCGGCTCGCGGCAAGGGCAAACTGGGGGCCGGCGCCCATGGCGACGGCATAGGCGGCGGCGCGCTGCGCGCAGGGCACGGGACCGGGGAAGCTGTCGGGCCAGACGAGCGGCAGCCGCAGCGCGTGCGCCTGGGCCTCGGCGTACTCGCGCAGCGCATCCTCGTCGGCGTCTGTGCGCTCCCGATCGGGGTCGAGCATCGAGGCCGACGCGGGGATCCACTCGGCGCCGCCGAGGCTGCGCTCGACGCGCTCCGCGCTCAGGTAGGAGAGCGGATCAGAGAGGTCGAAGAAGAATGCCGGAGCCGAGTCCGCATCCGCCCGCAGGTGATCGGCACGCCACTCATCGAGATAAACGATGTCGCCCATGTACAGCTGTAACGACCATCGTGCGTCAGAACTGTCGCGAAACTGAGCCAATTGTGGACGATCATCCGTTATCCTGAAACCCGGTAGGAAAGAAGCGCCCAAACAGAGGGACCGTCCAATCGCACACGTACCCCCCCCAAAGCGTCATCCATATGACCAGTGGTCGCCGGACGCACGGGCCTTGGACCTCGTCGGCGACAAGTGGACTCTGCTGATCGTTCGCGATCTGGTTTCGGGTCCGCGTCGCTTCGTTGAGCTCCAGCGCGTGCTGCCGGGTATCTCGACCGAGCAGCTGCGGTCACGGCTGAACCGGATGGTCGCCGACGGCATGCTGACGCGTAAGCGCTACCGCGAGGTGCCGCCCCGCGTCGATTACGAGCTGACCGAGCGCGCGCGCTCGCTGGCGCCGATCCTGGGCGAGCTGGCCCGCTGGGGTTATGAGTGGACCTGGAGCGCCCCCGCGTCCCACCGAGGCCATCGACCTCGGAGCGATCTTCCGTCTCATCCCCGGCCTGATGCGCACCGACGGCACACTGACGGCAACGTCGAGCTGGTCGTCACCGACGGCCGCGGCGAGGAGCCGATGAGCTACGTGGTCAGCCTGGCCGGACGACGGCGCCAACCTGCGCGAGGGCGACAGCGACAAGAGCCGACGCATCATTGCGCGGCAGCACCGATGCCTGGATCAGCGCTCTCTCGCCGCTCGGTGACCGCGACGCCCTGCAGCGCGACCGGCGACCGCGGTCTGGCCGACGCGCTGCTCGACGTTCTCGATCCCCGGTCCCGGCCACGCGGCCGAGACCGGCGTGCAGCCGCGCCGCCGCCTCGGCGTAGACCCAGCCGCCGTGTAGACCCGGGCCCGGCCCGCGCGGGCCTTGGCGTGCTCGCGTCCGCCGTATCCGCCGGGCGCGCGCTACTTGCTGGAGTACGTCGTCTTGTTGACGTGCGGGAAGCGGCTGGCGTTGTTCTGGCCGAGCAGCTGCGAGAGCGGCGGCGCCTGCCAGCAGGCCTGCTGGCCCTCGCTGAACTGCGTCGGGGTGCCGGCCGCCGGCTTGTCGCCGCCGGCGTTGGTGCAGTCCCAGGACGGGAAGGCAAAGCTGCCCGGGAAGTTGCCGCCGGCGCTGAAGGCGCGCGGGTCGGCCAGCCACAGCGGCGGCGGATAGGTGTTGCCGCGGTTGTTGGGATCGCGGTTGGCGGCGAACGACAGCGTCTCGGCGCCCGACGGGTCCGAACTGCTTGAGGTAGTGGCCCGGGCTGCCGCTGCCGGTGGCCGAGGTCGTCTTGGCGGCCAGGCTGCCCGCGCCGTTGGAGATGAAGTCAGAGATCAGCTGCTGATGGAGCGAGAGCCAGTTCAGGACCGGGTTGAGCTGCTCCAGGAACGGCCCGAGCTGCTCGAGGAGAGCATTCTGCGAGCAGCCCTGGTAGTCCAAGCCATGCAGCACCTGGGCGGTGGCGGGCAGGCCCGTCTTGGCGGCCGTGATCAGCGGACCGAGGTTGGTGAAAGCGAGCGCAGGTAAGGCGAGAGCGTGCGCACCGCGGCCAGCGTCGGCTTCAGGTTGGCGGCCACCGGCTCGAGCTGCTTGATCAGCGGATCGGTGTTGTGCGAGAAGCTCTGCAGGCGCTGCATGGTCAGCTTGGTCTCGTTGAGGAAGGTCGGGAAGACGTGGAACGTGTTGACGATCGACGTGTTGTTGACGGCCGTCGTGTGGAACGTCGTCTCACCGGTCGTGATGAGGTTGCGCAGCGCCGACTGGCTCTTGGAGAGGGCCGCGAACACGGTCCCGCCGTTCTGGACCAGCCGCACGACCGCGCTGTGCTGGACGTCGAGGACCTGGAGCAGGTTGGTGGCGTCGGCGGCGAAGCTCGGCAGGTTGCCGAGCACGCTGTTCAGGTTCTGGTCATTGCCCTTGATCGCCAGGGCCAGCTCCTGCTGCCATTGCTGGAAGGCGTGGCGGGTGGTCGGATTCAGCGCGTTGAAGATCTGATCGAGCTGCACCGCGGGTTCGACTTGCGAGCGGGCCAGCAGGCCATCATCGGGCAGGTCGGGGCTGCGCGGCGTGCCGGGCGTGAGCTCGACGTAGGTCTCGCCGAGGATCGTCTTCTGGCGCAGGATCGCGTGCGCATCCTTATGGATGGGCGCGAAGTTGTTGTTCATCTGGATCGTGGCGATCGTCCGGTTGCCCTGGGGATCCAGCGACTTGTTGAGGACCTTGCCCACCGACACGCCGGCGATCCGCACGTCCGCCTGGTCGGCCAGCTGGCTGGCGTCGGGGAAGGCGATCCGGACGCGATAACCCTGCGGGTTGAAGGGAATCGGACCGCCGAAGGACAGCCACATGAACAGCAGCAGGCCGATCACCGACAGCGCGAAGGCGACCATCGAGGCGATCTTGGCGACTGAGGGGCTGCCGGTTTCCATCTAGGGCTTCTTGGTGGTCGCGGTGGACGAGGATGCCTTCTTGCTGCGCGACAGCGGGACTCGGGAGCGTCGGGACCGGCGGAATCACGCCGGTGTTCCCGGTGCCGTTGTTGCAGATCCCGGTCGGGCCGATGATCGGGTCCAGGTTCAGCAGCAGCGAGGAGCCGGCGACGCCCTGGGAGATCTGGTTCAGCGACGAGCAGCTGGCCTGCAGGAACAAGGGGCCGGAACACGCCGTTGGCGTCCTGGATCGAGAACAGCGTGCGAGCGTTGTGGTCAAGCCAGGCCAGCCACCACAGGTAGCCGTGCTGGCCGGCCCCGGTCGGGTAGTAGCCGAGCATGTTGACGAAGTGGTTGAGGACCGAGAACGTCTCGGTCAGCTTCGGCGTCGCCTTGGCCAGGTTGATCGAGGCCGGCTTGAGCTGACGCACGGTCGGGCGGCGGCGATCACGAACGGCCGGATCTGGTTCTTGACGATCGGGCGTGCTCGGGCACGGCCAGCTTGACCAGCGCCGCGTTGGCGGCCGGGATCGTGCGCGCGGCCGGGAGCAGGTTGGTCGACGTCGGGCCGAGGATGCGCGGCGAACGTGGTCACCTTCTGCAGCGTGGCCGTGGTCTGGGCCAGCGTGCCGGGCAGGTCGCGCACGGCGCGGCTGATGTTGGCGTCCTCGGAGGCGAAGGCGTGGAAGACCTTGGAGCTCGAGTCGACGAGCTGGACGAGCTGGCCCTGCTTGGTGGCCAGCGCCTCATTGAGGCGGCGCAGCGAGTCGACCAGCGTCTGCAGGTCGCGCCCGCGGACGGCGACGGCCTTGTTGACGCGGGCCAGGTCGCGGTGGGTGGGCTCGAAGCGCTCGAACACCTGGGCCAGCTCGGTGCCGCCCTTGCCCTTCAGGCCCTGGCCGGCGCCGTTGACGAGCAGCGTCCAGGTACTGGCGGGTGTCACCGTCGAGGGCGCCGAGGATCTCATCCACGTTGACGTCGGGGTTGGTGTTGGAGACCGGAATCGTGTAGCCCGGCTTGGCCACCGGCGCCGGCTTCGAGCCCGGGTTGAGCTCGACGAACATGTCCTTCAGGCCCGTCTTGGGACGCAGCAGGGCGGTCGCATTGGTGTGGATCAGATGCTTGTACTTGCTGATCGATCTGCATCGTCACGTCGGCCATGCCGTTCTTCAGCGTGACGCCGCCGATCTGGCCGATCTGGACGCCGGACACGCGCACCGTCTGACCCTGGCCCGGCGTGACGGCCTGGGCGGTCTGAAACTCGGCGTTGATCGTGAACGGGCTGGACTGGATGAACGGGAAGCGCAGCCGCTCCTTGCTGAGGATGTAGCCGGCCACGAAGACCGACAGCACGAGCAGCACCAGGATGGCCGCGAAGTCGCTGGCGTGGGTGCGGATCGCGCGTTTCATCGCAGGCCTTCGCCATTCGGACCTTGAGCCCTGCGCGGCGCGTCACGCTTGACAGGGCCATGCGTCTGGCTCTGCTGCTTGCGCAGGAGCGGCAGCGGGATGCCGCCCAGCGGGCGTTGCCGCCGCCGGACCCGCCGCTGGGTTGAGCGCCGGGCCGGTCGTGGCGTCGAGCGCTCTGGATCGCCTTCTGGGTCTCGCAGGGGACGTTCTCCTCATACGGCGGGCGCTTGCCGCCGGGCGGGAGCGCCGGCTCGATCGCGCTGAGCGGGAACAGCGACTGGCCGAAGAGGCCCGGCTGACAGCGAGTAGGTCAGCGTGCCGCCGTTGCCGAGGATGCGGATGTAGGGGCCGTTGGCGTCGAAGTCGCGCGACTCGCCGGCCAGACCGGGCAGGAAGTCGACGCGCCTCGACGTAGACCTTGCGGGGCGGGAAGCCGTTGGAGGCGTTGAAGTGCGAGTCGTTGAGGGTCAGCTGCGACCACGGGAATGATCACGTTGGCCACGCAGCTGGCGAACGGCCGGACCTGGTTCTTCATCAGCGGGATCGTCGCGTTGGTGAGCTGGGCCAGGGCGGGGATCGTCGGGCGCAGGTCGTGGGTCAGCCCCTCGAGCTCCGAGGGCTGGACGAGCAGCCGCAGCTGGGTGATGAAGGGCAGGCTCTTGTCGACCGTCGACCGGCGTCGTCTTCACGCCCGGGATCAGCGCCACGGCGAACTTGCGCAGCGGCGGGAAGGCGGCGTTGAGGGCGTTGAAGGCCGGGATCGCCGTGGACAGCGTGCGCGGCAGCTGGACGACCGCCTGGCGCAGCGAGGACTGCTCGCGGGCGAACGCGTCGGCCGTCGTGTTGAAGTCGGTGACCAGGCTCTTGAGTTGTTGCGGGTGGGTGTTCGAGCGCCCCGGCCACGGTCGCCCTGGGCGGCGATGTAGCGCGACAGGTCGTGGGGCTGCGTGCCGAGGAAGTCATGGGCGACGATCGCCGAGTACTCGTAGGCCGGCAGCCAGTACTGGATCGAGCGGTTGAAGCCCGGACCGCCAACCTTGACCGCCTTGCCGTACTGCTGGAGGAGGATCTGGAGGTTGTGGCGGGTATTGGACTGCAGGCCGGTCAGGACCTGGTCGAGCTGCACCGGCTCGACGCCCTGCTGGATCGGGAACGTATGCCCGGCGCCGACGACCGGTGCCTTGGGCGTGCCGGGACTGATGTCGACGAAGAAGTTGCCCTCCAGGAAGATGCGGGGCCGGATCGCGAAGGTGGCGTCCTTGTGCAGCGGCAGGCCGCTGTCCTGGATCGTCATCGTCACCTCGGCCGCGTTGCAGGCCGACGGGGTTCTTGGCCGCCGAGTGGCAGCCGGGCTCGGTGCTGACGCCGGTCACCGTGCCCACGTTGACGCCGGCGATGCGGACCAGCGAGCCGTTCTGGAGCCCGTTGGCGTTCGCGAACACCGCCTTGACCGTGTACGGGTTGGCGAACGGGTTGGCGAACTTGGTGTAGGCCACGTAGGAGAAGATCACGATCAGCACGATTCCGATCGCGCCGGCGGCGAACTTGCTCATCGGCTTGCGCCGTCCGCTCTTGCGTCCGTCTCATCAGTTGTTCCCCGGGACGCTCGGGACCTGCGGGCCGGTGGTGCGGTGCGCGGCTGAAGGTCTCGCCCGGCGGGCACGCTGGTGCGCCCGGCGAAGGTCGGGCCCTGGTGCCCCGGGGTGTGGACGTCGGTGCCGAGGTTGCGGCCCTGCGGGTCGTAGGAGTTGAGCTTCTTGGGGAACCCGCGCTGACCGGTCTCACAGTCCGCCGCGCCCGTCGTCGAGACCGCGGCGCCGTAGGGCTGGCCGTGGAGGAACTCGTTGCCGCCGCTGAGTCGGCGAGTCGCTGCCGCCGCCGTTGACCGGCGCCGTCGCGCCCTGCTGCCCGAGGTTGTTGGGCTGCGCCGGAGTTGGCGGTGTTGATCAGCGCCCGCTGCGAGAACCCAAAGCTCGTCTGCTCAGAGAACGTGTCGGACAGATAGGTCCAGAAGTAGTTCCAGTAATCACACACCGTCTGATACGGACCCAGGTAGCGGACCATCGGATTCAGCGTCTGCACCGTCCTGGTCAACCCGTTGATGCCGATATTCGTCCCCGGCGCCCGCGCCAGATTGTTCAGCGCGTTCATGACCTGCTGCAAATTCGCATTCAGCGACGGCGTGCGCACCAGCGTCTGCGTCCCGACCTCAATCGCCGGATTGATACCGGCAACGCCTGATGCAGCTCCGCCGTCGCCGGCGTCAGATTCGTCCCGAGAGTGGCCAGATCGACCAGGAACGGCTGCTGCACCTTCAACGACTGCGTCGACACCGACTCCGTCGACGGCGACAGCCGGATCGTGTCCTCAAGATCACTCGGACTATGACCAATCGCCGCAAACGTCGTCGCCATATCGGTAAACAACCGCGCGTTGGTCTGCGCCACCGGCGAGACCGCCCCCATAAACCCCTCAAGCGACCGGAAAAACCGCGTCAACTGCGTCCTGGGCATCAGACAAATACGCCGCCACCGGCCGCAAATACCCGCAACAACCTCGGCAAGCTCGCAAACGTGTCATTCAACGCCGAACCCCGCGCCGCGAACGTATCCCCAAACCCAACCAGATTGTTCTGAACCGCCTTCCGCGTCGGCGCGTTGAACGCCATGTTCAGATCCTCAAACTGAACCGGAACCGTCGTCTGAGCAATCGGCATCGTCCCACCATCAGCAAAATCCTTCTTCGCCGTCCCCCGATGCAGATCCACGAACTTCAGACCCAGCACCGAACGCGGACGAATCGGCCACGGTGGAATTGACGGGCACGTTGCCCTCGGCCTGGTTGAGCTGCAGGGTCAGCTGCGCGGCGACCTGACCGCTCTTGAGCTTGATCGGCTTGAGCGCCGAGACCAGCCCGATCCGGAAGCCACCCTCGCGGACCTCGTTGCCGACGACCAGATCGGAGCCACTGCCGACGTTGACCTTCAGCTCCTTGGTGGGCACGAACGGCAGCCCCTGGTTGGCGTTATAGGCCAGGAACACCGCCACCATGACCACCAGCACCGTCATCGCCCCCACCAACACCGGGTTGGCGAGCGCTGAGGGCTGGCGTGAGCGGGATGCGGTGGCCATCAGGGAGCGAGCAGGTAGTTGAGGAGCGTTTTGGCCTGGTTGGTGCTGGGCGCCGAGCTGGCCGCGCCGTTGTTGCTGGAGTTGGTCGTCTTGGTGTGCACCATCCCGGTCCCGCTGACGACCTGGCCGACCGTCTGCGAGCCCGCGCCGCTCGAGCGCCGCTGCCGAGCTGGGCGTCGCCGCCGAGCTCGAGGGGCTGCTGGAGCTGGTCGAGTTCGACGACGGCGCGGCGGCCGGGCGGTCGCGGGCCTGCCCTGACTTGTCGCCGGCCTCGACCATCGCGGCGCGTCAGCTGGCTGGCGCTGGTCGCGGCGCCCTTCTGGCCGGGAGGCGCGCCACCTGGATCGGGCACCGGGGCGCTGGGATCACTCGGGTCGGTCGTGGTCACGCCGGGCTGGTTGGGGCCCAGGAACGCGTAGCAGCTGCGCTGCGAGGGGCCGTTCGCCTTGAGGAACATGGCCAGCGAGGCCGGCGACTGGTAGGGCGAGCACTCGTGGCTGTAGAAGGCATCGACGGCCAGCACGTGCCCGTAGGGGCCGTAGGTGTTGATGGCCAGGGCCGTGTTGAACACGTAGCCGAGCAGGGCCTGCAGCCCGCTGAAGCCCTTGCCGCCCGGACTGCGCGGGTCGGGCTCGACGGCGCGGCTCTGGGTGTCGAGATCGTGCAGGACGATGTTCAGGTTCTGGGCCAGCTCGGGCGTCGGCTTGGCGAAGTTGTTCAGGTCGGTGATCGTCGGCCGGGCGGCGATGACCGCCTGGCGGCCGGTGACCGAGGCCTGACCGAGGGACTTGATGGCCGGGATCGAGGAGTGCGAGAACCCGGGCAGGTCCTTGAAGAACCGGTTCAGTTGGACGGCCGAGGCATTCAGGTTCTGCAACACGGGCGTGTTGGTGATCGCGGTCCGGCGCAACTTGGCCATGGCCGGGCGCAGCTGCTCGAGCGTCGCCGGGAGGTTGGCGAAGGTCAGGCGGAGGTTGTTGTCCTGGGTCGCGGTGGCGCCGGCGGTGCGGTTGGCCTCGACGATGAACCGCTCGACGTTCTTGCTGTTGTTGGCCAGCGCGGTGATGACCGAGTTCGAGTCGTGAGTCAGGTTCTGCAGCGTCGTCGAGTCGTTGGCGAGCAGGTTGAGCAGGTTGTCGGTCTCATCCAGGGCGGGGACGGCGCGGTGCAGGGCGGCCTGCAGGTCGCCCGAGCGGGCCGCCGCCGCCGCCCCGAGCTCGTTGATGATCAGGGTGAGCCGCTCGCGGTAGGGCAGCCGCATCACGTTCTGGACCAGGTCGGCCGGAATCGTCGACTGGGTGTGGCTGACGGGGATCGTGCTTCCCGCCTTCAGCACCGGGCCCGAGCTGCCCGGGTTGCAGTCGATGAAGTACTCGCCGATCAGCGACTGAGGCCGGGACTCACAGGTGGCATCGGAATGGAACTGGCCGAAGCCGCCCTTGTTGATGGTGACCGTGACCTGCGCATAGCACTGGAGCGTGTTGCCGTTGACGCACTTCTGCGGGAGATCGATGGCCGAGATCGTGCCCGCGGGTACGCCGGCCACCTTGATGTCGGCGCCGGTGACCAGACCGAAGCCGTTGTCGAAGTTGATCTTGTAGGTGCCGTTGGCCGTCTTGTTAGACGCGCCGGTCGCGAACACGATGAACGCACCGGCGGCGAGCAGGATCGCCGCGCTGAGGAGGATGCGCTTCATTTGCCCGTCGGGACCTCGTTGGGGTTACACGGGTAACCGGTCTCCGGGTACCAGACCGCGCCGCGTTCCATCGAGCCCGGGCAACGGTCGCCCTGGCCGGTGGTGAGGATGCCGTTGTTGCCGTTGGTGCCGAAGGCGAGCGTCTGGCGCCCGCCGAACAGAGCCGGGTTGGTGAGCAGGCCGCTGGCCAGGTTCAGCGCCCCGTTGGAGATCGATCCGACGCCGACGATCGGCGCGACGCGGCTGAAGCCACCGGCGGCGTCGTCGCCACCGGGATGGGTGAAGCCCTCAAACCAGCCGGTCAGATCGACCGCGTACGGGCGCGCGGTGGCCAGCTCGGGGGTCGAGGCATTGAGCGAGTTGATCGACTCCTGGAAGGCTCCCGGGCGGACCTTGCCGTTGGCCTTGATCGGGCGCACCGTGGCCTGGGCCAGCGGCACGCCCAGACGGGTCAGGTCGGTCAGATCGTTGTTGGCCCCGGGGTGGCTGACGATGTAGGACAGGTCACGGACGGTCGGGACCGAGTCCACCGCGAGCGGTCGCAGCTGGACGAGGAGCTTCTGGAGCTTGGGCGCGGCCGGCTTGGAGACGTTGACCAGCGGCGTGAGGACCTGGAGCGCGGTGCGCAGGTTGACGAAGGTCGTGTTGGCCAGGCGCATGAAGCCCGGCAGATCTTTCAGCGCCTGTCCGAGGGGGACATGCTCGGCGGCCAGCGCGCCCGTGGTCGTCGACAGGTGCTGGACCAGGCCGCTCAGGTCGCTGGAGCGCTGAGACAGGGTGGTGACCAGGTTGCTGCTGTTGACGACGAACTTTGTGAACTTGCCCGTGTCGCGGTCGAGCTCGTTGAACAGGGTGGCCGAAGCGGCGATGGCCGGGTTCAGGTACGGGAAGGCCTTCTGGGCCACGGCGCCGGCGTTCTTGTACTGGCTGGCCGAGCCGATCAACACGTCCTGCAGGCCCTTGCGGGTCGGACCATTCAGCGTGTTGAAGATCTGGTCGAGGTCAACCTCGCTGGTCGTATTGGTCTGCGCGATCGTGCCGTTGTTGGGGATCCTGGCGCCCGTTGGGCGCACCGAGCTGCAGATCCACATAGCGGTTGGCGATGCCCGACAGCGAGGCCTCGCGGATCGTGGCCGTCGGTTCCCTGGCGCAGCGGGGTGTAGGCGCTGTTGTTGATGTTCAGGGTCAGCGCCGCCTGGCCCTGCGGCGTGAGGCTGATCTTGGAGACCGTGCCGATGTTGTTGCCCGACACCTCGACGAGGTCGCCCTGCACGATCTGGCTCGCGTTCACGAACACCGCGTGTACCTGGTAGCTGTTCCCGTTGGAGAACAGGATGAAGGCCACGACGACGAGCGCCAGCACCAGCGCCGCTATGGCGGCGACTCGGCCGATCAGACTTGAGTTCCGCACCGCGGCGTCCTACCCAATGAGATCTCCTCCAGCACCTGAACCTCGTGGTTCAGGCGACTCTGCGCGCGAAGCTAGCAGCGCGCTCATTTCTCTGTCAATTGGGAACCAACGCCTGCAGATCGACCGTGAACGCTGCTCGTTCGGCCTGGTGCGGGCCCGTCCAAGCCGTCGCTTCGGCTTGGCCTGGGCCGGGCGAACCGCTAGCGTGACCAGTCCCCGCCCGGGTGGTGGAATTTGGTCAGACACGGTCGCCTTAAGAGCGACTGCCCTTAGTGGCGTGAGGGTTCGAGTCCCTCCCCGGGTATCGAGCGTTCGAGTCCGTGCGCGGGTAACGATGCGTGGAGCGCGGAGGCGTGCGCGAGCGCACCGATAACCGGCGACACGGCATCCTTCCGTGACAGGGGTTCTCCTCACGTCGGGCTCAATCCTTACTGATGGGCGCAACTTTTGCGCTGCTACCGTGTCCCGACCGTCGACCAGGGAGTCAACTCACCGCGCCGGATGGAAGTCTCAGCACTGAAATACTCCGCGGGAATCGGCCTGCACGGGCGTTCCCCCCTGCTGCGACTGCAGTCTGACGAGCGGCTGATCGCCTACATGCGTAGGGGAAATACCGCCGCCTTCGAGGTCCTGGTGTCTCGTTACGAGACACGTCTGCTGGCCTTCTGCCGCCACCTGCTGTCCTCGCGCGAGGACGCCGAGGACGTGCTCCAGGAGGTCATGGCTGCGGCCTTCAACGCGATCCTCGCCGATGAGCGCCCAATCAACGTACGGCCGTGGCTGTACCGGATCGCCCGCAACCGGAGCCTCAACCACCTGCGTCGCGCCCAGGCCATCGGCGTGGACTCGATGGACACCCATTTCTCCGACCACGGCGCGAGCACCGCCGACAAGGTCCACGAGCGCGAGGAGTTCCGGCTCCTGGTCGGCGATATCCACGAGCTGCCCGAGACCCAGAAGACGGCGCTGGTTCTGCGCGAGATGGACGCGCTCTCCTACGAGCAGATCGCCGAGGCCATGGAGACCACGGTCTCGAGCGTCAAGTCTCTCCTCGTACGCGCGCGTGTTTCGCTGGCCGAGGCGGCCGAGGCGCGCCTGCTGTCCTGCGATGAGGTCCGGATCGAGCTCGGCGAGGTCGCCGAGGGGCTCAAGCGCCGCCCCAGCCCCGCTCGTGCGCCGCCACCTGCGCAGCTGCAAGCGCTGCACCGTGTTCCGCGGTCAGCTGCGCCAGACCAACCGGGCGCTGGCCGCGCTGATGCCGATCGGCCCGTTCGTGATCCTCAAGAAGCTGGCCATCTTCCATCTCGGTCACTCGGCCGCCGGCGGCGCGAGCTCGGCCGGGTCAGCCGGAGTCGCCGGCGCGGGTGCCGCCGGGGCCGGAGCCAGCGCCGCGGGTATGGGGGTGGCCGGCGCGGGTGCCACCGCCGGAGGGAGTGCCCTGGCCGGCTCGGGGGGATTCATCTCCGCCGGGCTGAGCGCGATCGCCACCAAGGCCGCCGCCGGCCTGGCCGCCGCCGCCCTGGTCACGGCCGGCGCCGTCGAAGCCGACCACAGCGGTCCCGTCCACCACGCCGCCACCGATGACGTCGCCGCGGCCCCGGTCGCCGTCCCTCAGCAGGCCACGGTGGCGCCGCTGGCCACGCGCGTAGAGCCCCGGAGCACGACCGTGGTCAGTCACAAGAGCGCGACCCCAGCCGACACCAAGAGCACGCCGGACTCGGCCAAGCCAGCGGCCCGGGCGGCCAAGGCAACCCCGACGACCAGCACCCCGGTGCCGACCAAGACGACCAAGACGCCCACCAGCACGCAGACGACGCCCGGCCGCGACCAGACCCAGTCTGACCCGACGGTGCTCCAGCCGAGCGGCGGCGACGGGTCGTGGGGCTCCTCGTCGTCGTCCCCTACGGCCCCGACCAGCACGGCCTCGCCGTCCAGTTCCAGCCCCGATCAGAGCTCGAGCTCTGCCCCGTCGGGCAGCAGCTCTTCTGACTCGGGCACTTCCACCACCCCTTCAGGCGGGAGCTCGTCCGGGTCCCCCACGCTGAGTTTCCCGACGGGAACGACGATCGGCTCGACCGCGCCCGGCACCACCACGTCGACGACCCCGACTGCCAGCACCTCGACCAGCCTCCTGCCCGGCTCGGACACGGCGGGGTCGACTTCGCTCGAGGGCGCGCCGCTTCCCCTCACCGCCGGTCGTTACGTTCCCCCTCTCCCCCCGATGATCGACTTCGCCCAGTTCGAAGCCGTTGACATGCGGGTCGGTCGCGTCCTGTCGGTCGAGGAGTTCCCCGAGGCGCGCAAGCCGGCCTGGAAGCTGACCATCGACTTCGGGCCCGAGCTCGGCCTGAAGCGCTCCTCGGCCCAGATCACCAGTTACGGGCGCGAGGAACTCGAGGACACGCTGGTCGTGGCGGTGGTCAACTTCGCTCCCCGCCAGATCGGGCCGTTCATGTCCGAGGTCCTGGTCCTCGGCGCGCTCGATGACGAGCGCGGTGTGGTGCTGCTTCGCCCCGACCGGGGCGCGGAGCCCGGCTCGCGAGTCGGCTAGGGCCCGGGGGCAACGCCGACGATCAGCTGCCCGCGCGGATGTCCGTCGACCTCGACGGCATAGGTCCCGTTGGCCAGGCCCTTGAGGACCGCGTGGACGGGGTGATCGCCGCTGACCGCGTAGGACTGCGCGTGCGGGGTGCCCAGCGCGACCACGTAGCTCCCGCCCGATGAGATCAGCGACAGCGCGATCGCCGTGTGCGGCGGTGCTGAGACCCGTGCCGGGCTGAGCGCCCCGCCGGGCTCGATCTTGAATTCCGCCGGAAGCTCGGGGCCGTGGGGCACCGAGGCCGCCGTCGTCGCTGAGGAGGTGGGGGTGCTGCTGGCGGGGCCGGGCGGGCTCGACGTGTGGGTGGTCGGCCCGGCGCTCCCGCAGGCGCCCAGAGCGCTGGCGATGGCCGCGGCGACCACGGCCAGGACCATCGGGCGGCGCCAGCCCGAGCTCACTGCCCGAGTGAAAACAGGGCCTCGAGGTCGTGGCGCGAGTAGGCCTCGAAGGCGACCATCGTCTGGGTCCGGCGAACGCCGGCGAGCTGGGAGAGCTTGCCGGTCACCACCTGGGCCAGCTGGTCCTGCTCACGCAGGCGCAGGATGGCCACGAAGTCCCAGTCCCCGGTGACCGAGTAGGCCTCGGCCACGCCCTCGATGTCGGCCAGCTCGCTGCCCAGGGTCCCGAGGGCCGATCCCTCGGCCTGGATGAGCACGATCGCGTGGGTCATGCCGTGTGCGCCTGCCCGGGTTCAAGGACGACGACGACCGCGTCCAGCGCCTTCTCGACGTCGGACTGGAACGCCCCCGCGTCGGTCTCGATCGCCGGGAAGGTGTTGTAGTGGCAGGGGATGATCGTCTTGGCGCCCACGAAGTCGGCGGCGTCGACGGCGTCGTGGCGGTCCATCGTGTAGTGACCGCCGATCGGCATCAGGGCGACGTCGATCTGGTGGTGGCGGCCGACCAGCTGCAGGTCGGAGAACAGGCAGGTGTCGCCCAGGTGGTAGACGAGCTTGCCGCCGAAGCTGATCAACAGACCGGCCGGCGTCGAGACGGTTCCCTTCGGAGTCGTCGACGTGTGCCAGGCCGGGACGAGCTTGACCCAGCCCCAGTCGAAGCTGGCCGTGCCGCCGAGGTTGCAGTCCCGGACCTCGACGCCCTCCTCAGACAGCTCGTTAGCGACCTCGGTGATGGCGACCACGGGCGCGCCGGTGCGCTTGGCGATGGCGACCGTGTCGCCGTAGTGGTCGGGGTGGCCGTGGGTGAGCAGGATCGTGGCCGGGTTGACGTCGTCGGCGGTGATCGCAGCCGCCGGGTTCCCGGTCAAAAACGGGTCGATGAGCAGCGTCGTCTCGCCATCGGTGAGCGTGAAAGCGGCGTGGCCTAGGAAGCGGATGTCCATTCGTTTCTCTCCTGTCTCGCTTGTCTCTATGAGCCGGAATCGTGGTCAGCCAGCGCCCGGGACAGCTCAAAGCCGACCGCCACCCCGACGAGCATGCCCAGCCGGGTCTCCTCGGCGAGCAGCGTCTTGACCGCGCGCATCCGGGCCTCGGGGTCGTCCGCGGTGGACGCCTCGCGAACGATCTGCTCGTGGGCGGTATCGAACCAGCCCCCCTCGGCGATGGCCGCCCCGAGCACGCGTTGCAGCGACGGCGCCACCCGCGTGACGATGTTCTGAGCCTCGGTGAGACGCTCGGGGTCGGCGATCTCGGCGATCGCCGCCTCGAGCTCCTCGTCGGTGTAGACGCGGTCGGGCACGGCAATGCCCGATCATACGAAGATGGCCGTGGCCCTCACCTCGCTGTCGCATGGCGCCGGCTGTGGCTGCAAGCTGCCGGCGGCAGCGATCGCTCCGCTGCTGGCCGGGCTGCCCCGGGTTGCCGACCCCAATGTCCTGGTTGGCTACGGCACGGCCGATGACGCCGGGGTCTACCGGCTGACCGACGAACTGGCCATCGTCCAGACGGTGGACTTCTTCACCCCGATCGTCGATGACCCACACGATTTCGGCCGCATCGCCGCCTGCAACGCGCTCTCCGATATCTACGCGATGGGCGCCCGACCGGTCACAGCGCTGAACCTGGTCGCCTTCTCGGTGGAGACGCTCGGCCCGGAGATTCTGGCCGAGATCCTGGCCGGGGGCGCGGCGGTCGCCGCCGAGGCCGAGGTGGCGATCGTCGGCGGGCACTCGATCGACGATGCCGAGCCCAAGTACGGGATGGCGGTGACCGGCGTCGTCGATCCTTCTCGGCTGCTCACCAACGCCGGAGGCCGGGCCGGCGACGTCCTGGTTTTGACCAAGCCTTTGGGCGCGGGCGCGGTCGCCACCGCGGTCAAGCGCGGGCTGGCGGCGCCGCTGGCCGAGGCGGTGCGGGTCATGACCACGCTGAACCGCGAAGCGTCCGTGGCCGCGGTCGCGGCCGAGGCCCACGGACTGACCGACGTGACTGGGTTCGGCCTCCTCGGTCACCTGCACGAGCTGGCCGAGGCGTCGGGCGTCGCGGCCGAGGTGGACGCGGCCGCCGTGCCGGCGATCGACGGGGTGCTCGAGCTGCTGGCGCGCCAGGACGAGAGCGCGGTCGCTGGCGGTACGCGGCGCAACCGCGCCCACGCCGAGGCCGAGTTCGCCTCGTTTGCGACCGGGGTGCCCGAGGCGCGGCGCTGGCTGTGCTGTGACGCGATGACCTCGGGTGGGCTGCTGGTCGCGGTCGACCCCGACGACGCCGATGACCTGCCCGGGCCGGCGATCGGGCGGCTTGTCGCGGGTGAGCCGGGTCAGATCCGCGTGCGGTGACGCGCCCCTTCGGGGTGATCTGAGGGGACCTCCGTCCCTTTCATGTGCTCTACGTGGGTTAGGGACGGACCTTCCGGCCCAGGCGCGCGTCAGGCCTCGCTCGGCCCCGCGCTCAGCGCAGCGTGAGCCGGGCCAGCGGCAGCCCGATGACCAGCCCCGTGAGCACACCCACGCCGGCCGCGACCCACGTGGCGCCCGAGGTGGCCAGCGGCATCAGGAGCAGGACGGCGGCGATCGCCGCCACCCCGAACAGGTCCCCGTCGACCTCCTCGCCGCGGCGCACCGCCATCAGGTCGGGCAGGACCCAGGCCACGAGCAGGGCCAGCGCGGCGCCCTCGCCACCGAGCGCGTAGGGAAACGCGTAGACCGCGGTCGTGGCGGCCAGACCGCCCACGCCGCCGATAAAGAACAGGCCCAGGACAACGATTGGGCCGTGGCGGCGCTCGATCAGCCAGCCGAACAGCCCGATCGCGGACAGGGCGACGATCGCGTAGCCCGTGTTGTCGTACACGAACACGGCGGTGAACACGCGCCACCAGTGCGAGCCGAGCTTGCCGTAGACCTCGAGGTCATTGCCGTGCTGACCGAGGTTGGTGCGCCACAGCAGGGTGCCGATGAAACCCGGCCAGCAGCAGGGCGAGCGTGGCGTAGGGCCGCGTCTCACCCCGGATCCCGGGGATCTCGTCCTGGCGCAGCCGGGTCAGCAGCGGCGGCGGCGAACGGCGCGGTCTGCGCCGCTGGGGCTGACCGCCGCGGTCGAGCTTCGGCGCGCGCTTGCGCAGACGGTTACCGCAGTACGGGCATTCCGTGATGTAGGAGCTGACTTCGGATCCACAGTTCTTGCAGACGACGAATAGCTCTTGCCCGCCCGTGCTCACGAGTCGATTGTAGAACCGCGACGAGGGCGCCGAGTGGAGTTCCTGCGCTCGGCCCGCGGCTCGGAAGTCCGCGGCCGCGAAGCTAGGCAGACGTGGCGGCGACGATCTCGGCCATCACCTCGCGCAGGTCGTGGTTGGCCTCGTAGACGACCACCTGTCGCGATGACCCGTTACCGCGGGCGAGTAGGTCCTCAACCGCCTCGAGCTCGCGTTCGGAACCCAGGTCCTGGCAGTACTCCCGCATCCGGTCGATCAACCGGCGCGCCAGGGCGCGAGTGGCCACCCGGTCCGAGCTGGGCAGATCGACGAGCTCGCCCTCGAGCCCGTGGCGAGCGGCCAGCCATTTGTTCTCGTCCAGCATCTCGAATGGGTAGCTCGACAGTTTTTGCCCGGACTCGAAGTGCTCGGAGAGCTCGCGGACCAGGGCCTGGACGAGCGCGGCCAGGCCCAGCGAGTGCTCGACGTGGGTCTGGGAGTCCATCACCCGCACCTCGACCGTCCCGAACTTCGGGTGGGGACGCACGTCGTGCCACAGGTAGGTGTAGTCCTCGATCACGCCAGCGGCGATCATGAATTCGATCCGCCGCTCGTAGTCCGCCCAGTCGGCGTAGGTCGGCGGGATCCCAACCCGGGGGAAGGCGCGGAAGATCGGCGTGCGCGTCGAGGCCATGCCCGTCGTGTCGGCCCGCCAGAAGGGAGAGTTTGCCGACAGGCCGAGCAAGATCGGCATGTGGACGCGCATCCCGTTGGCGACGTGGATCGCCTTGTCGGGGTTATCGACGCCGACGTGGACATGCATCCCGAAGATGAGCTCCTGGCGGGCCACGAAGCGCAGAGCCGAGATCAGGTCGCGATACCGGGGCCGGGCCACGATCCGCTGGTCCTCCCACATCGCGAACGGATGTGTGCCTGCCGAGCCGATGGCCATGCCCTTGTTGGAGGCGGTCTGGGCGACCTGGGCCCGCAGCGCGCGCAGCTGGTCGCCGGCCTCGGTGATGTCCTGGCACGGATCGGTGGAGATCTCGAGCACCGACTCCATCAGCTCGGGCTTGATCTCGCCCAGGGGCGCCGGCTCGAGCATCGCCTCGATGGCATTGACCAGCCCAAGGGTGCTGGCGTCGAGGATCATCAGCTCCTCTTCGATGCCGAGCGAGTATGCGTGTCCGGCGAAGCGATGCTCCACAGGTCGGAGAGGGTACGGGTTAACCCAGCGGCAGGGCCGCCCCGCCCCGGCGGACGGCCTTAGACTGCCCCATAACGACAAGAGACGAAGACGAAGGACGGTGCCATGACCCTTGGCTACGACGGCAAGCTCTACATCCTCGCGTTCGACCATCGCGGGTCGTTTCAGAAGAAGATGTTCGGAATCCAAAGCGATCCCACGCCCGAGGAGACCGAGACGATCTCCGACGCCAAGCGGCTGATCTTCGAGGGCATGCTGGAGGCGGTCTCGCGCGGCGCCGAGGCGACCCAGACCGGCGTCCTGGTCGACGAGCAGTTCGGCTCCGATATCCCCGAACGCGCCCGGGAGAGCTCGCTGAAGCTGGCCATGCCGGTCGAGAAGTCAGGCCAGAACGAGTTCGATTTCGAGTACGGCGACGACTTCGGCGCCCATATCGAGAAGTTCGATCCCGACTTCTCCAAGGTTCTCGTCCGTTACAACCCCGATGACCCGGACACGGACATGAACAAGCGTCAGCTCGAACGGCTGAAGACCCTGTCGGACTGGCTGCACCAACACGATCGGAAGTTCTTGTTCGAGCTCCTCGTCCCGGCCACCGACGAGCAGCTGAAGTCGGTCGACGGCGACACCGACCGGTACGACGCCGAGCTCCGTCCCGAGCTGATGCGGCGGGCGCTGGAGGAGATCCAGGACCACGGGATCGAGGTCGACATCTGGAAGATCGAGGGCGTCGACGAGCGCGAGGACGCCGTCATGCTGGCCGAACAGGCCCGCCGGGGGCAGGGGCGCGAGAACGTCAAGTGCGTCCTGTTGGGCCGCGGCGCGTCGACCGAGAAGGTCGAGCAGTGGCTCGAGGCGGCCTCCACGGTCGACGGTTTCATCGGCTTTGCGATCGGCCGGTCGATCTGGTGGGACGCCCTCAAGGGCTTCCTCAGCGAGGATCTCGAGCGCGCCGACGCCGCCAGCCAGATCGCTGATAACTACCTGCACTTCGTCCAGGTCTACGAGGGTCAGCAGGTCCACTGAGGCGTCTCAGATCAGCCGGGGCCGGCGCGCATCGCCCGCCCCGGCGGGTCTTCCCGGGACCGCACCGACGGACCAACAGCCCGGAGCGGTAGTAAGCTCGCCCCGTCGTGGCGATGAAGATGCGCCAAAGCCTCTCGCAGTGGGAACAGGATTTCCGGCACGAGGCCAAACTGGATCGAGACCGGCGCGAGGCGCTCCGGCGTCAGGCCGTGCGCCGGTCACGGAAGCGCACTCACGAACGGGCCCGCAAGCGCAGCTCGATGCGCTACTGGGTACTGGTTCTGACTCTGATGGCCACCGCGTTGATCGTCACCGCGGCCATGTTCGAGAGCCTGTACCTGCTGCTCAGCTGATCGTCGCGCCGGCCGGCGATCATCCCCGGGGCCTGCGCCCCGGGCCGCGCTTGACCGTCGGCCGGTCAGCTCTCGGGTGGTGGTGCGTCCTTGCCCAACCCGCGCAGAGCGGCGTCCACTTCCTGGCGGGCGTCCTTGGCCTCGCTGGCGCGCTCTTCCTTGATCTCGAGATAGACCTCCTTACGGAACACCGGTACGTCCCGCGGCGCCTGGATGCCGATGCGCACCTTCTCGCCCATAATGGCCAGAACTGAGACCTCGATGTCGTCGCCAATCATGATGCTCTGATTGGACTTGCGGGTCAGTACCAGCATTATGGCCTCCCTGCATGGCTGCTCTGAATTTTGACAGCAACACGGCGCGCGAAACCGCGCTTGCCACCCGGGGTGAGGATACCGGTATCGGCCCGGCCTGAACAGACGTGGAGGTTTTGCAACGGTTGTGTTTGGGTCGGGGGCTTTTCGTGTCGTGACCTGTACTAGTCTCATCGGCCTTATGGCTCGTAAATCACTACGCCCCGAGCTCAACCGCATTCGCGCCTGGGTCCGTCAAGGACGCACCGACGCGTGGATCGCCCATCAGCTCGAGGTCACCGTTCAACAGATTCAGACCTTCAAGCGCGAGCAGCATCTCGAACCCGGTGAGGAGCACAATGGTGCCGCCGCGGGTCCCGATTTCGACGACGAGATCGACCTGCGGGCCGAGGATGATGCGCTCATCGCGGCCGAACTGGACGCCGCCGCCGAAGCGGCCGAGGCCGAGGTCGAGGATGAAGAGGAGGAAAGCGACGAGGCCGACAAGCCGGCTCGCCGCCGTCGCGGACGCCGCGGCGGGCGGGGCGCGCGCGGCGGTCGCAAGCGCACCTCCGAGGCCCTCGAGGCGACCTTCGACCACGGCGAGGAGGGCTACGGACTGTGGCTCGACCCCGCCGTCCAGGACGATCCGATCTACGCCGAGTACTGGGCCGGTCACCGGCCCGTCGAGGTCGCGATCGAAGAGGATCAGATCGTCATCCGCCGCGCCGGGTCTGACTCCGAAAACGACGAAGACGACGACAGTTACGGCGCTAGACCTCGCGTCTGATCTCGCCGGGGCGGCGGCCGACCATGTAGTCGCCGGCCTCGCGGGCGTACCGCGCGAAGGCAGCTCCGACGACCGTGGTCAGATCCCAGGCCGCGGGGTTTCCCGGCGCCACTTGCGTGGCGATCTGGAAGCACCAGTCGGTGCCCTGCTCCAGATACAGCCGGGCTAGCTCGTGCACGCTGAACGGGCCGCCGAGGCGGTGCCGTAGCTCAGCGATGATCGCGTCGATCACGCGTTCCTGAGCAGCGCGGTCGGCGGGCTCGGACTGGCTGAGGCGCCGCTCGCCCTCCTGCCACAGGCCGATCAGGTCCTCAAAGCGCAGCGCGGCGCTCACGACGCGCCTACCCCGCGCCGGTCGCGGGCTAGTGGCCGGAGTGACCGGTGATCACGTAGGAGCGCTCGCCGGGCCGGATCATGCCCAGGCCCCGCGCCTCGCGGACGACCGTGGACGGCTGCTGGAGCGTGTGCTGCTGGGCGGCCAGCGACTGGTTCTGCCGCGTGAGCTGATCGACGATCGCCTCCTGGCGGCCGGCCTGGGCGCTGATCGATAGGTAAGAGAGCGTGTGCTGGACGTAGAGGCCGACGACCACCGTCAGCACGACGAGCAACCCCACGCGGCCGGCCCGATCCCAGCGGACGCGGAGCAGAGGCGGAGGCAGCGTGACCCCACGCGGGCGCGGACGAGGCGCCTGGCGCTGGGGGGCGCCGGCCGTGCGGCGCGCGGCGGCGGCAGTGGCTTGACGGGCGGACGGCATCGCCTGACGCCTTCGTTCGACGCGGCGACCCTCCTTCCTGCTGCACGAAGACCTGCAGTGGCGCGGCTACGCTCGAAAGGCCGCGCGGCCGGGGTAGCTGGCCTCGGGGCCGAGCGCCTCCTCGATCCGCAACAGCTGGTTGTACTTCGCCACGCGGTCCGTGCGCGATGGCGCCCCGGTCTTGATCTGACCGCAGCCGGTGGCCACGGCGAGGTCGGCGATCGTGACGTCCTCGGTCTCGCCCGAGCGGTGCGACATGACCACCGCATACCCGGCCTCGCGGGCCATACGCACGGCGGCCATCGTCTCGGTCAGCGTCCCGATCTGGTTGACCTTGATCAGGATCGCGTTGGCCACGCCGGCCTCGATCCCGCGCTGCAGGCGCGCGGGGTTGGTGACGAACAGATCGTCGCCGACGAGCTGCACGCGCCGGCCCAGCTGCTGGGTCAGAGCTGACCAGCCGTCCCAGTCCTCCTGATCCATCCCGTCCTCGATCGACAGGATCGGATAGCGGGTGCAGAGATCTGCCCAGTAGGCGGCCAGCTCGGTCGCGTCCAGGCTTCGACCCTCGTGCTCGAGCACGTAGCGGCCGTCGGTGTAGAGCTCGGAGACGGCCGGGTCAAGCGCGATCGCCACCTGTTCGCCGGGCTCAAAGCCGGCGGCCTCAATCCCGCTGACCAGGACCTCGAGCGCCTGCTCGTTGGACTCGAGATCGGGGGCGAAGCCGCCCTCGTCGCCGACCGCGGTCGAATGGCCCTCGGCCTTCAGCGTCGCCTTCAGGTGGTGAAAGACCTCGGCCCCCATGCGCAGGGCCTCGGAGAACGACCCGGCCCCCACCGGGACGATCATGAACTCCTGGAAATCGACGGCGTTATCGGCGTGGGCGCCGCCGTTGAGCACGTTCATCATCGGGACGGGCAGCACGTGCGCCGTCTCCCCGCCCAGGTAGCGCCACAGGGGCAGCCGCTCCTCGGCCGCCGATGCGTGGGCAGCGGCCAGCGACACGGCCAGCAGCGCGTTGGCGCCCAGCCGTGACTTGTTGGGCGTCCCGTCGAGCGAGATCAGCATGCGGTCGAGCGCGGCCTGGCTCGAGGCGTCCTGCCCGTGGATGGCGGTGGCGATCTCCGTATTGACGTTCTCCACCGCCTTGGTCACGCCCTTGCCCATCCACTGATCCCCCCCGTCGCGCAGCTCGGTGGCCTCGAACTCTCCCGTCGAGGCGCCCGACGGCACGGCCGCCCGGCCCCAGGCTCCGGACTGCAGGCTCAGCTCCACCTCGACGGTGGGATTACCCCGGCTGTCCAGGATCTGTCGGGCATGGACATGCTCGATCTGGCTCATGTGGGCTTGGAGTCTCCTTGGATCAGGCGCGCGCGGGCGTAGTAGATGAGCTGCTCGTCAGGCGGGAGATCGTCCCAAGTCCGGCCCTCCGATGTCGCCAGCTCCGCGGCGGCGAGGATGCGACCGCTGAATCGGGTCGAGGCGGCGCGCAGGGCGAGCTCCGGATCTACCTTCAGCTTGCGGGCCACGTTGACGGCCGCGAACAGCACGTCGCCCGCCTCGTGAAAGCGCTCGTCGGCGCTTCCGGCGGCCTCGAGCTCGACCAGCTCGTCGCGCACCGACTGCAGAGGCCCCTCGACGCCGGGGAAGTCAAATCCGGTCGAGGCCGCGCGCCGCTGGACCTTGCGGGCGTGCAACAGGCTCGGCAGGTTCTCGGGCACTTCGCCGAAGATGCCCGGCTCGCGGCCGGGCTCGTCGCGCTTGATCGCGTCCCAGTTGGCCAGCACCTCTCCCGCCGTCTCGGCCTCGATGTCGCCGAACACGTGCGGATGGCGGCGGATCAGCTTCTGGGTGACGTGCTCGGCCACCGCGGCCAGGTCACCGGCCCCGCGCTCCTCGAGCAGCAGGGAGAGGAAATGGACCTGGAAGAGAACGTCGCCGAGCTCGTCCAGCAGCTTTACGTCGTCCCGGCGATGGGCGGCGTCAGCCAACTCGTAGGCTTCCTCCACCGTGTGCGGGACGATCGTGCGTTCATCCTGCTCGCGGTCCCACGGACACTCATCACGCAGGCGGTGAGTGATGGCATCCAGGCGGGCGACCGCCTCTGGCCCCCGCTCGCCGGCGGGATTCACTAGGGGGCGGCGGTTGCCGAGCCGGCGGCACCGGCGGAGCCGGCCGCGCCCGTGGTGCTGGTCTTGGGCGCCTTGTAGCCGCTGCAGTCGGCCATCGCGTAGCTGCCCTTACAGGTGGTCTTGCTCTTCCAGTGCGACTTGGCGGTGTTGTTGACGTCGTTCTGAGCGGCCGTCTGCAGCTGTGTGGTCAGCTGCTGCTTGATCAGCGCCGTCGACTGGGCGAGGCTGCGTGACTTGGCCGGGATGATCTTGGTCACCTCGACGACGTAGTAGCCGAACTGACCCTTGATCGGCCCCAGCAGCTTGCCGACGGTGGCCGAGGGGGCGAAGGCGGCGGCGCTCAGGGCGCTGTCCTGCTGACCGGCGGTGACGCCCGAGAGCAGTCCGCCCTTGTTCTTGGTCGTCGGATCGATCGAGTACTGCTTGGCCACCTTGGCGAAGCTCTGGCCCTTGCTGAGCGCCTTGCGGGCGGCCGCGGCCTGGGCGGCCGTCTTGGTCAGGACGATGCGCATGTCGCGCGTCTGCGGCGTGCCAAAGCTCGACTTGTGCGCGGCGTAATAGGCCTGGATGGCGGCCGGAGTCACGGTCGTGGGATGGCGGGCCAGCAGCTTGGTGTAGATCTGCTGGACGCGGATCCGGTAGGTGACGTCGGCCAGCGTCTGGCCGGTCGACTTCAGGAAGGTCTGGAACTGGGCATCGGTCGAGAACTGACCCTTCTTGGCCGTGGCCAGCGCCTGCTGGACCTGGGCCGAGGTCAGGTTGATGTGGAGCCGGTGCGCGTCGGCCTGGTACCAGTAGGCGCGGATCAGGAAGTCCATGACCTGGCTGGAGAGCGAGGTGAAGAGCTGCTTGCAGTCAGTCTTGAGCTGGGCGTCCTTGGTGGTCTTCAGGGCCGGGATCTGCGCCCGCACCTGAGCGATGCACTTGCTGAAGTTCGGCGGATCGTTGGGCACGATCACCGGCTGGCCCGGGGACTGGCTGGCCTGCTGCTTGGCGGCCACGAACATCCAGTGATTGAAGGCCTGGGTGCTGATCGGGTTGCCCGCGACGACGGCCACCGAGTTATCGGGGACGCTCGAGCCGCAGCCCGAGACGGCCAGCGCCACGAGCACAAAAAAGGCGCCAAGCGCCGGGATGAACTTCCGAGTCTTCATCAGAACTCGGCCGATGGTAGCGGGGTCACTCTGAAGAGGAGCCGACCTCCCGCAGGTCTTACGCAACTCCTAAGTCGTCAGGTCGCGCCGACCACCTCGGCCTCGCGTTCCTCGGCCCCCCGCGTCACGGCCAACAGGACGTCGGCGGCGCGCACGATGGCCGGGAAGCGCTGCTCGGGATCCTTGGGCATGCGCACCGAGAGCTGGGACTTGCCGGACTCATACAGGGCCTCGGGAATCTCGGCCCGGAAGGCCTTGGCCCGGGTGGAGTCGAGCTCGATCGGGGTCATGGCCAGGCGGTCGCCGCGGATGGTCACCGTCTGGGCGCCGGCCTGGCCGAACTTGATCCGGGCCCGCTGCAGGTCGATCAGGTTGGCCAGCGGGACCGGCAGCTCGCCGAAGCGATCCTCGAGCTCGTCGTGCAGCACGGCGAGGTCGGCCACCTCGCGAGCGGCAGCGATCCGGCGGTGCACATCGACCTTGGCCTGCTCGTAGGGGATGTAGTCCGACGGCACGTAGGCATCGACGTTGACATCGAGACGCACCGGCTCCCAATCGTCCTCGGCGCTGGTCTCGCCTTCGGAGGCCGCCACCGCCTCGTCGAGCATCTGCATGTAGAGCTCGAAGCCGAGCGCGGCCACGTGGCCCGACTGCTCGTCACCGAGCAGGTTGCCCGCGCCGCGCAGCTCGAGATCGCGCATGGCGATCTTGAAGCCGGCGCCGAGCTCGGTGTAGTCCGACAGTGCCGACAGCCGGTTGGCCGCCTCGGGGGTCAGGGCGGCGGCGCTCGGGTAGAGCAGATAGGCATAGGCGCGCTCGCGGGAGCGCCCCACCCGTCCGCGGATCTGGTAGAGCTGGCTGAGGCCGAAGATGTCGGCCCGCTCGACGATCAGCGTGTTGGCCTGGGGAATGTCGATGCCCGACTCGATGATGCTCGTGCACACGAGCACGTCGGCGTCACCGCGCAAAAAGGAGAGCATCCGCTTCTCCAGCGTGGACTCATCCATCTGACCGTGGGCGACCTCGAAGCGCAGTCCCGGGCACAGCCCGCGGAGGCGCACGGCGGTCTCCTCGATCGTCTCCACGCGGTTGTGGAGGAAGAAGGCCTGCCCGTGACGTTCCTTCTCGCGGATCAGGGCGCGGCGCACGAGCTCCTCGTCGTACTCGCCGACGTAGGTCTTGACCGGGCGGCGCCCCTCGGGCGGGGTCTCGATGACACTGATGTCACGCACGCCGGCCAGCGACATCTGCAGCGTGCGCGGGATCGGGGTGGCGCTCATGGCGATCACATCGACGCGGAGCTTGAGCTGGCGCAGAAGCTCCTTCTGCTTGACCCCAAAGCGCTGCTCCTCGTCCACGATGAGCAGGCCGAGATCCTTGGCCCGGACATCGCGGGAGAGCAGGCGGTGTGTTCCGATCAGGATGTCCACCTCGCCCTTGCTGAAGCGGGCCAGCGCCTGCTTCTGCTCGGCCGCGGGCCGAAAGCGCGAGACGTGCTCGATCGTCACCGGGTAGTCCTTGAGGCGCTCGGAGAAGGTGCCGTAGTGCTGCTGGGCGAGGATCGTGGTCGGGACGAGCAGCATCACCTGCTTGCCGTCCTGAACGGCCTTGAAGGCCGCCCGTAGCGCCACCTCCGTCTTGCCGTAGCCCACGTCGCCGCAGATCAGGCGGTCCATCGGGCGCTCGGACTCCATGTCGCCCTTGACGAACTCGATCGCGTCGCGCTGGTCGGGCGTCTCGGTATACGGAAACGCGTCCTCGAACTCCCGCTGCCAGTCGGTGTCGATCGGGAACTGGTGTCCCTGGCGGCGTTTGCGCTCGGCGTAGAGATTGAGCAGCTCGCCGGCCAGTTCCTGGGCGGCGCGGCGGGCGCGGGCCTTGAGCTGCTCCCAGCGCGAGCCGCCGAGCTTGGACAGCGGCGGATGCGCGCCCCCGGCCCCGACGTAGCGGCTGATCTTGGCCAGCTGGTCGACGGGCACGAACACGCGGTCAGAGCCCGCGTACTCCAGATACAGATAGTCGCGGGTGACGCCGGCGACCGTCTTGGTGTCAAAGCCGGCGAAGCGCGCGATCCCGTGATCCTCGTGGACGACGATGTCGCCCGTGCGCAGGTCGGCGAAGCTGCGCAGCACGCCGCGCTTTCGCTCCCGCCCGCCGGCGCCCGGGGCCGCCGCGCGGCGGCGGTGAAACAGGCGGTGGTCGGGAATGACGGCGAGGTGGAACTGGGGGGCGATGAACCCCGACTGCAGGCGCGCGCGAGCAAAGGTGAGCTTCCCGTTGGCGCCCTCGCCGTCCTCGCCCTCCCCCAGCCATCGGACCTTGAGCCGCCCGAGGTTGTAGGCAAAGCGCTCGCCTTCGCCGCGGTTGGCGAAGGTCACGACGGGCCGGTAGCCCGACCGGGTCAGCTTCTCGAGCTCGGGTTCGGCCTCCTTGAGCCCGCGGGCGGCGATGTCGGCGGCCTGGGCGCGGAAGGCGAAGGTCTGGTCCTGGTCGATGCTCGACAGACGGACCGCCACTCGGGCCTCGAGCGCGCTGAGGACGGCCTCCGGCTCGACGTAGAGGTGATCGGCATCCTCGTCGTGGAAGGCCGCGGTGACATCCTGCCAGTGGTCGGCGAGGGCGGGGCCGAGATCCTCCTCGCCGGCCAGCAGCACGGCGCCCTCGGGAGCCAGCTCGAGGAAGGGATGGAAGTTCTCGACCGGGAGCAGCTCGGTGATGTCGGGCCGCTCCTCGGCGTTCTCGAGGGCGGCGATCTCGGCCAGTTCGCGGTGCTCGGGCGCGAGTTCGGCGGCGGGAGCCACCTCGACGACTTCGGCGTCGCCGAGTGAGCGCTGGGTGAAGGTCGAGAAGTAGCGCAGACTCTCGATCTCATCTCCGAACAGGTCGACGCGGACGGCCCGGTCCTCGGTGGCGGGGAACAGGTCAAGAAGCCCGCCGCGGATCGCGAACTGGCCGCGATCCTCGACCTGGTCAACACGCTCATAGCCGGCGGCGACGAGATCGAGTGCCGTCTCATCGAGGTCGATCAGCTCACCCACGCGGAGCTCGAAGCCGTGCGGGCGCATGCTCGGGTCGGGGACCTTCTCCGACAGGGCGACCGCGCTGACGACGACGACCGGCGCCGTGTCGGCGGACTCGGTGAGGGCGTCGAGGGCGGCGATGCGCAGGCCGGTCAGGTGCGGCGGCGGGGTCAGATGGGACTCGTAGGTGACTCCGCGGCTCGGGTAGTAGCGGACCGGACGCGGATCGAGCCAGGCCTTGAGCCCAGCGGCCAGATCACGGGCCGCGCGGTCGTCACCGGCGACGACGATGGCCGGCTTGTCCGGGTTGCGGTCGATCAGTGCGGCCAGCAGATACGGCCGCAGCGACTGGGAGACAAACGCGCGACCACCGTCACGGGCCAGCGTGGCGGTCTGCGGATCATCGTCGGCGTAAGCGAGGAGCGAGCGGAGCATCGAGGGACACTTTTGAGTCTAGGCATGCCCCCTGCGCGGCTCAGGGGGTCGGCAGCGCGTCGTCCTCGACGATCCGCTGGGCCGTATCCGCGGCCCGCTCAATCAGCTCCTGGACGTCATCGGCCGGCTCCCGGAACCGGCCCAGCACGTAGGCCGCGACCCGGTCGGGGTCGGTCGTGGGGGGACGCCCCACGCCCACGCGGACCCGGGCGAAGTCGGGTGAGCCGAGGCCCTGGCGCAGCGACTTCAGGCCGTTGTGTCCGGCCAGCCCGCCCCCGACTCGCGTTCTGATCTCCCCGAACGGGAGGTCGATCTCGTCATGGATCACGAGCACGTGGTCAAGCGGGGTGCGCAGCGCGCCGCGGGCCGGGCCGACCGACTGGCCGGCGTCGTTCATGAAGGTCTGGGGCTCAAGCACGGCCACCCGGGGGCCGCCCGGCCCGGTCCGCCCTTCGCTGAGCAGCCCGCGGAAGCGCGACTTGGGCTTGGGCAGCGACCACCGCGCGCTCAGCTCGCGGGCAATCTCAAAACCGATGTTGTGGCGGGTGCGCTCGTACTCCTGACCCGGGTTGCCGAGTCCGACGACAAGCCAGTCGGCGGGCGCGCCGCGGTGGGCGAGCCGGAAAGCCACGGGGGACGCCTACTCGGCGTCCGAGCCGGCCTCGTCGCCGCCCTCTGAGGAGTCTCCGTCCTCGGCGGCTTCGCCCTCTTCCCCGGCCTCGCCCTCGCCGACGACCTCGGTCTCGGACTCGATCTCCTCTTCGGCCTCGAGCTGGAGCCTGGGCGGCGTGAGCGTGGCGATCACCGTCTCGGGATCGTCGAGCAGTTCGACGCCGGCCGGCGGGCGCAGCGACTCGAGCGTCAGCGTGTCCCCGATGGCCATCTCACCGACGTCGTGGTGTAGGGAGTCGGGGATGTCGTTGGGGAGCGCTTCAATGTTCAGCTCGCGGGTGACGTGCTCGAGCACGCCGCCCTCCTTGACGCCCGGGGCGTCCTCGACACCGTCGAGCTCGAGGAACGCGGTGGACTGAATCTTGACGTTCAGGTTGACCCGCAGCAGGTCGACGTGCATCGTCTCGCCGGTCACCGGGTGACGGTCGAGCACCTTGACGACCACCGGCGTGCTCGCGGCGCCCTCCAGGGCCAGATCGAGCACGGCGCCGGCGTTGGCCAGCGCGATCCGCAGGTCGCGGGCGGGCACCGAGAAGGGGACCGGATCCTCATCTCCGCCGTAGACGATGCCTGGCACTGCGCCCTGGCGGCGCAGGCGGCGGGCGTCGCGCGAGCCACCGGGCTCGCGGGCGGCGACCTTCAGTGATGTGGATTCCCTGGCCATAAGACGGCGTCGATGGTAGCGGGCCATTTCACCAAGCGCTGTCGCCGTGGGGCGAAAAGGGCCCGCGTGGGTCAAGAACCGGTTGCGCGCCGCCCCGCCGCCCGCGACCAAAACGCTCGCGCGCTGGGCCCTTCGCTTGCCACCAAAAACGGGCGCGCGCCACCCTGACCGTGCGGTAACCTTTAACCATGGCAGGCGATGCTCAGCTGATGCTTTGGATCGCTGCGGTGCACATCGTTGGTTTGCTGTGCGTCGGGGTGCTCCTGATTCCCGCTCTGCGCGAACACGACGCCGCCCCCCCGCGCCGTTCTGACGGGGAGAGCGACGACGGCTGGGGTCGTGGCCCGAAGCCGCCGCCCGAGCCTCCGGCTCCCCCGCGCGGCGGCATCCCGCTGCCTGATGCTGAGCCCGCCCGCGTCCGTCTTCGCGAGGGCGAGCGCCTGGCCGACAAGCTTCCTCGCCGCGACCGCCGGCCGGCCCGTGAGCCCGCTCGCCAGCCGGTGCGCGCGCCCAGCCGCGGCAGCGCGGTCCGTTACCGCCGGCGCTAGCTGAGTTGGTCCCGGCGGCCCGTTACCGCCGGCGCTAGCTGACCTGGTCCCTGCGGGCCTCCGCCCCGGCTTGGGCCGGCTAGTAGCTGCTCGGGCAGTCCGCGTTGCTGCGGATCCTGACGCTGACCTTGAGCAACTTCACCTCGTAGCCCGAGAGGACGTCGCCGGCCCGCTGCACGCGTACGCACTGAACGCGGGGCAGGGATCCGCCGGCCAGCCAGGCCACCCGGGCCGTGCCCAGCGTGGATCCGAGCGAGAAGCCGGCCGAGGGGCTGATCTCGATGATCTGCACGGCCCCGGGGTGTTTCAGCGCGGCCACGTTCTGAGCGGCCCGCGCCCGGCAGGCGGGCTGAGGCGCGCAGTCCGAGATCTCGGCGATGACCGCGGCCTGATCACCCCGGGCCTCGGCCCGGACCAGAGACGTGAGCGCGCTGTCCTCGGCCCCGCCGACGCTGAGCGCCCGGGCCAGCAACGCACTGATGACCAAGAAGGCGGCCACGCCGACGACGATGAGTCCGATCAACGTGAGGCGGCGCATCCGCGGGCACGGTAGCCGTCCGGGCTTGTCAGAGGGCGCCCGGCCCCGCGGAGTTACTCGCTGAGCTCGAGGAAGCGCTGCACAGATGCCTCCTGATGCTCCAGGCGCTCGGCCAGAGCCATGGCATGCTCGGAGGCCACCTCGAGGAAGTCCTCCACGCAGCGCTCGGGATCATCGGCCAGCGCGTAGACGCGACTCAGGTCCTGCTGGATCAGGGCGATCCCCATCGGCGGGCGCCCGTTGGCCAGAGTCCGCGCGCTGCACACCGGCGTGACGACGATGTGCGATTCATCGACGACAAGCGCCGTGGGCAGCAGCCGGTGCGCGGGGAGGCGGACCGAAAGTTCGACCGAGTGATCGACGGCGACGCTGCCGCCGACCATCTCCCCCAGCGGCTCTCGCCAGACCCCGAGCACGGTGTCGGCACCGACGAGCGCATCGCGCAGCGCTGTCGCCTGCTCCACATAGAGAACCTCCGCCGCCTCTCGATCCTCGGCGTCGGCCAGATCAAGGTCGCACGGGACGCGCAGAAGCTCTCGGGCCGACACGGTGGCGCCGGCTCCCCGGCTGCCCCGCGCGACGTAGGTCTGGAGCGTGCCCAGATCCCGGCGACCGTGGAAGATGACCGTGACCGCATCCGAAAGCGGCAGGCCCTCAACCCGCAGGGAGACGGCGACGGCCGCCTGGTCATCGAGCAACGCTCGCCGGAGCAGATCCTCTGCCCGGCTGTCGTCGGGTCGGTTTTGACCTTCCTCGAGCATTTCGTTCACCCTTCCTTCGGCGACTCGATGCTCGTTATTTAGTCACGATGGCCGGTCGTTTTCCATCGCCATGTGGATGGGTCGGGCGTCCCGACCTCTGGACACTGGGCGTAGACCCCTGGATTGGACCGGCGCCGGGCGCGGCGAAGGGTTCGGTTTGCCACTTGGCACAGCGGTTAGGCTCCGGGCCATGAAGCTGATCTACAAGCCGTTCGCGATCATCGCCGGACTGATCGCCAGCCGCCTCGGCCGCTCGGTCTTCCGCAGCATCTGGACCCGAATTGACGACGAGCCCCCGCCCAAGCCGGGCACCGACGGGAGCCTGGGCAAGGTTGTCGGCGGCCAGGCCTTGCAAGCCGGGGTCATGTCAGGAACGCGGGCGACGGTGGATCACCTGTTTGCCCGGCTCTTTCACTACCTGGTCGGTGTCTGGCCCGAGAAGCAGCCCAAGCCGGAGAAAGAGGACTAGTCGCGGGTCAGCTCGGAGATGATGCCGCCGTCCAGCTCGGGCAGCAGCCACTGCTCGAGCCCCGCGCGGGCCCAATCCGGAATTGGTGTCTTGCTTGACGTCCCCTCGACCACGAACACGTGGCGCAGCGTGGCGGTGAGCAGCAGCTTCCCGTCGCGCAGGAACCGGTAGAGCGTGCGCATGCTGGTCGTCCCCAGATGGGTGACCGCGGTCTCGATCTCAATCTCCTCGTCAAAGCGCGCCGGATCGAGGAAGCGCAGCTGCGCCTCTGCGACCACGATGTCGACCCCGCGGTCGAGCATCACCTGATAGCTGCCGAACGCCGCCCGCCACATGGCACTGATCGTGTCGTCGACGTAGGCCAGGTAGTGGGCGTTGAACACGACGCCCTGCGCGTCGCATTCGCCGTACCGGATCCGCATACGGTGCACGAAAGGCTCAGCCACTCGGTTTGTCTCCCCCGGGGTCGAGGCTCGCGCCACCGCTGAGGCCCGGACCGGCGGGGCCGTGATCCGCGCCACCGCTGCTGAGACCGGGACCGCCGCCGCGGATCACGAACCCGCGCTGCGAGAACTCACCCAGGGCATCCTCGAAGGCCGCGAAGTCCCGGTTGACGAGGGCATCCAACGGACGCCCGGCCGGCCCGCTCGCCCGCACCCAGCGCTGCAGCATCGAGGAGTCCGCGGTCTCCAGGGCCTCGTTGAGCATGGTGAGCAGGATGGGCAGCTCGGGGCGATGGTCAAGCTGCCCGGAGAGCAGCGTGAGCGGGTCGGCGTCCAGCGTGCGGCAGAGCTCATCCTCGCTCAGGCCAAGGATTTCCATGAGCCGAGCCGCGCGCCCGGAGCCGGTAGTGCCGTCCACGCAGCCATTGTCTCGCGAGTCACCGACGGGAGAGTTCCGCCGGTCCTGGAGAGTCCCGCGGGGCCGAACCTCAGGCTCGGCCCCGCGGAAGACAATCTCCGTTCCCGCCTCGGGCGGGGACGCCTCCTGCTCGCTGCCGCAGCTTGTGGGGGCAAGGGCCGCAGCGGAGGACCCGGCGACCCTCAGGCCGGCCGACTCCGCTCGGATGACGTCACAGAGAGCCCTCCGCAGAAGCCGACCGGCCGTCGTGGCCGAACCGTGCCCAAAAAGGAGTTAACTGGGCTCTGGCGACATCGACAAGCCGATTGGACGCTTGATCGAGGCGTCTGGAAGACCTGGTTCTGGAAGAGCTGGTTCTAGAAGAGCTGGTTCTCGCCGCCGAACACGTCGCTCACCGAGCCGTCGGTGAATATCTGGCGGATCGAGTTGGTGAGCAGGTCCGCGCACGACAGCACGCGGACGTTGTCGGGCGCCCCCGGAGGCAGCGGGATCGTGTCGGTCACGACCACCTGCTCGAACTCCGCGGCGGCGAGGTTCGCCCACGCGTTGCCGGAGAAGTTGCCGTGGGTGGCGGCGGCGTAGATGCGACGAGCGCCGGCGTCGCGCACGGCCTGGGCGGCGGCCACGAGCGTGCCGGCGGTGCCGATCATGTCGTCCACGAGCAGCGCGGTCTTGTCGGCGACGTCACCGATCACGTAGCCGATCTCGGCCACCTGCTGGGCGGGCCGCTCCTTATTGAGGATGGCCAGGTCGGCGCCGATCTTGGCCGCGAACTGCTTGTTGAGCTTCACGCGGCCGGCGTCCGGGGCGACGACGACGAGATCCTCGAGGCCGAGATCATCGAAGTACTGGGTGAGCATGAACAGCGCGGTCATGTGGTCGCACGGCTTCTGGAAGAAGCCCTGGATCTGACCTGAGTGCAGATCCATGGTGAGGATCCGGTCGATGCCCGAGGCCTCGAGCATGCGCGCCACCAGGCGCGCGGTGATGGGCTCGCGCGGAGCCGACTTCTTGTCCTGGCGCGAGTAGCCATACCACGGCGTCACGGCGATCACGCGGTGGGCCGAGCCACCGACGGCCGCGTCGACCATGGCCAGCAACTCGATCAGGGTGTCATTGGTGGTCATGCCCAACGCCGCATTCGTGCACGTCGGCTGGACGATGAAGACGTCGGCGCCGCGGACGGACTCGTCATAGCGGCAGTAGACCTCGCCGTTGGCGAACGTCTTGAGATCGACCCCGCCCAGTTCAACCCCCAGCTTGGCGGCGATTCGGGCACCGAGTTCGGGGTTACCTCTCCCCGAGAAGAGCATCAGGCGTTTGTCGTAGTCGAGCCGCATCTCAGTCGGCTGAGGACGGGTACCGGTGACTCCCACGGTTCCGCCGAGTCTACGCCCGAGTGCTGACGGCTCGACGGCTGTCACGGCTTCTTCTCCGCGTTTTGCGACGACTCACGTTCCCGCCGGCGCTCCTCATAACCCTCGATGTTGCGCTGTCGAGCCCGGGCGATGCCCAGCGCGCCCGCCGGGACGTCCTCGCCGATGACCGAGCCCGCTCCCGTATAGGCGCCGTCCCCAATGGAGACCGGCGCGATGAACGTCGTGTCCACGCTCGTCTTGACTCCGCTACCGATCGTGGTCCGGTGCTTGCGGTGGCCATCGTAGTTGGCGGTGATCGTGCTCGCTCCGAGATTCGTGCCCTCGCCGATGTCGGCATCACCGATGTAGCTGAGGTGGGGCACCTTGCTGCCGGCGCCCACGTCGGAGTTCTTGATCTCCACGAAGGTGCCCGCTTTGGATCCCTCGCGCATGACGGTGCCCGGCCGCAGGTAGGCAAACGGCCCCACGCTGACCCGATCTCCGACCGTCGCTCCGGTCACGTAGGAGTGAAGGATCGTCGAACCGTCACCGACCGTGGCGTCGATCAGCGTGGCGCCCGGACCGACCGTGCAATCGCTGCCGATGACCGTCGTCCCGCGCAGGCTCGTGAAGGGAGCGATCACGCTGTCCTGGCCGATCTCCACGCCGTCGTCGATCAGGGTCGCCTCCGGATTGACGATCGTCACCCCGGCCAGCATGTGTCGCTCGTGGATGAGCCGCTGAGCCACCGCGGTGACATCGGCCAGCTGGCGGCGATCGTTGATCTGCAGGATCTCCCGGTGGTCGGTGACCTCGTAAGCCTGCACCGTGCGCTCGTGGGCACGCATGATCGGCAACACGTCGGGCAGGTACAGCTCCCCCTGCGCGTTGTCGGGGCGAACCTCCTCAAGCGCCACGGCCAGCGCGGCCGCCTCGAAGGCGAACATGCCTGTGTTGACCTCCCGGATGTGAAGCTCGAGCTGGCTGGCGTCGCCGACCTCCTTGGTCTCGGCGACCCGCTCGACGCTCCCATCCGGCGCCCGGATGATCCGGCCGTACCCGGAGGGGTCATCCAGTGTGATCGTGGCGATCGTCGCCGCGGCACCACTGCTCTCGTGGGTCTCGATCAGGTTCGAGATCGTCGCCGCCGTGATCAGCGGGACATCGCCGTTGAGGATGACCACGGTCTGATCGGCGCTGGGTTCGATCCCGGCCACCCCGGCCTTCACCGCGTCAGCGGTACCCCGCGGCCGCTCTTGAACAACCACCTCGATCCCCTCCCGAGCGAGCTCCGAGAGGCGAAGTTCGGGCGAGTCGACGACGATGACCTGCCCGGCCCCGGCCGCGCGGGCGGCAGCGATCGGCCACTGCACCAGCGGGCGTCCGCACACGCGGTGCAGCGTCTTGGGCAGCTTGGACCGCATGCGGGTCCCCTGGCCAGCGGCAAGGATGACGACGACGGGCGCGGCCACGGCGTGATCGTAGGACATAACTCAGCTCACGACACGATCAGCTCGGGAAGCGCGCCCACCTCTCATGCGGTTGCCGGCAGAGGAAGCCTCTCCGGCACTCACGCTGCATCCTCCAAGCCGCCGAAGGAAGCCTCGTACGAGCGCATCCATTTCCGAATGGAGTTGTCGGACACCCCGTATTTGCGCCCGACGGCACTGAAGCCCAGCGCCTCGGTCTCCTGAACGAGTACTGCGTAGGGAGGCCGCTGCACCTTGCGCGAGTCAGGACGCGGGCCAACATGACGGTTGCTGTGGCGAATGCCACATGCTCTGGAGCAGTGCCGCTGTGACGGAACATTGGGCACAAATTCGACGTCGCAGACCGCGCACGCGCGCGGCACGACGTCGATGCGATTCTTCCGCCCACAGTGTGTGTCGAACGTCGCCGCACAGTTCGGGCAGGCGATCCTCAGATTCTCGAGCCGGTTGTCATCGGGCACACCGTTGATGTGGTCAATGATCAAAGCCATCCGCGCTCCGCGCCAGGTCTCTCCCTGCCCGCAGAGCTCGCAACGGCGCTCCTTGAGGCCGGCCTTGAACAAGCGCGCCTTGAGCTTCGCTCTCGGATACGTCGAGTGCTCGACCAGCACGTCGGCGAGCGGAGCGGCTTCGCGGCCCAAACCTCGTCGCTGAGCTCGTGAGGGGTCGAAGTGATCGGTAGGGATCTGCCACACGTCATCAACCCAGCGCCTGAACAACCGATGGTTGCCCCCGTATGGGCTCATGCCCAAAAGGCGCAGCGCCTCCGTGTAGGACGCCGCCGCGGCAATCGCGTGTCGGGCCTGCTTTTCATCGTACCGTGGCACGAACATATGTTCGCATTTGTCCCGGACGGATTCCCGAGGCTGATGCGGGTGGTCACTGGTAGATTCATCTGGCCTGTCGACCACTTTGGGGGGTCGTCCAATCGGCCAGGACGCCGGGTTTTGGTCCCGGAAATCGGGGTTCAAGTCCCTGCCCCCCAGCTTTCCAGCCCTCCAGAGAATCAGCCGGACAATGAGATGCGAAGCTCTTTGTCGGTGAGGGGATCTGCGATCAGCGCGGCCACATCGGCCGGGGTGCGCAGGGCACGCTCGGCCCGGAGCAGGCCGGCTGCAACGTCGCCCTTGGCAGCCACCGCGAGGGTCATGGCCATCGCGTCAGGTCGGCGCCAGGACTCGGCTGGCAGGTCGAGCAGACCCGGCAGCGGGCGGGCCAGGGCCAGCAGGTAGAAGCCGCCGTCGAACACCGGCCCCAGAGACAGGTCGCACCCGTCGGCGAGGTCGGATAGGGCCGCTTCGAGATGAGCGGGGCGCCAACGGGGCAGGTCGGGCCAGAGCACCACCAGCGGGCCGGCTGTTCGGTCCCCGGTCCAGACGCGGCCGACGACCACACCGAGGCTCTCGGTTGCGTCGGTCTCCGCGGCTGGCGCGAGTGGCTGCTGGGCGCTGGACCCGACGGCCGAGACGGCGGCCTTGGCCCGCGTGAGCAGGAGCTCATCGAGCCGACGAGCGCGCTCGGGGCCGAGCTGCTCGACCAGACCGTTCGATCCCACCCACCGGGGCATGAGCAGCACGGTGAGGGGAGCCGGCAAGCGGCGTCAGCCCTGCTCGAGGCGGTACATCGTCCCGGCCGGTTGTGCCGGCTTGCGCTCGAGCACGGCGACGGCGCGGCTGACGATGTCGGCGAACACGGCCGAGCTCGCGCCCATCAGCTCGATCAGCTTGGCCACCGGCGTGGGCTCGCCGGGGACGACTTCGTTGGCGTAGTCGGTGACGAAGCCGATCAGGGCGAAGGGCAGCTCGAGCTCACCGCAGAGCACAGTCTCGGGGCCGCCTGTCTGGCTGACCGCGACCACGCCACACCCGGCCAGCTGGGCGATCTCGGCTGGAGTGTTGAAGCGTGGGCCGTCGACGTGACCGTAGGCGCCGCCGTCGCGAGCGCGCTGGCCCGCCTCGGCCGCCGCCTCGAGCAGCGCCGAACGGACGCCAGGCGAAAAGGGACTGCCGTGCAGGATCCAATGACCGCGGCCGGGATCGCCGGGCTCGACGGAGAACGTGCAGAGCGACCCGTCGGGCAGGCGGTTGACGGGAAAGTGGAGATCGCCGAACACGACGAGTGAACCCAACGGCAGCGTCGGGTCCACGGCGCCGCAGGAGGTGCAGCTGATGACCGCGTCGGCGCCGAGATGGTGAAGGGCCCAGATGTTGGCCCGGTGATTGAGGTGGTTGGAGAGCCGGACGTGCCCCTCCCCGTGACGGGACAGATGGAGGATCTCCCAGTGGCCGAGCCGCCCGCGCGAGACTTCGGCCGGGCCGTACGGCGTCGCCACGTTCACCGCTTCCTGCAGCTCGAAGCCGGGTAGCGCGTGGGTACCTGAGCCGGTGATGACCGCGATCGGCACGGCGCGATCCTACTCCTGACCATGAGCCCCAATTCCGACCACGCCGAAGATCGCTGGACCGTGCTCTACGACGATGATTGCGGCGTCTGCCGGGCGTTGTTGGGTGTCGTACTGAGCGCCGATATTCACCACCGGCTGCGTCCGGTGGCGTTGCAATCAGCCGAGGCGGGCGAGCTTCTCGGTGACCTCACCCCCGAGGAGCGGATGGCCTCCTGGCATCTCATCTCCCCCGACGGCATCCGCCGTTCGGCCGGAGACGCCCTCCCCACCCTGGCCTCGCTGCTGCCCGGCGGCCGCCTGCCCTCGGCGGGCCTCGACAAGACTCCCGGGCTCAACCGGCGCGGGTATGAGTGGTTGGCCGGCCACCGGTCGCTGCTGGGGCGGTTCACCCCGGCGGCGGCCAAGCGCCGGGCCGACCGCCTGATAGCCGAGCGCGCCTGACCGCAGAGCGCACGTGATCCCTGACCGCCGCCCAGCATATGACCTCAGCGGTATATGAACTGAACGTTATACTCGAGAACGCATGCCGTCCACGTTTGAGGTTCTGGCCGAACCCCGCCGGCGCCGCATCCTCGACCTGTTGCTGGCCGCCGAGCGGCCCGTCGGGGAGCTCGCCACCGCTACCGAGATGAGCCAGCCGCTGGTCTCCAAGCACCTGCGGGTGCTGCGCGAGGCCGGCCTGGTCGAGGTTCGTCCCGACGCGCAACGCCGGATCTACCGCGTGCGGCCAGAGCCGCTCCGCGAGCTCGATGAATGGCTAGACCCGTACCGAGCGATGTGGTCGCAACGACTTGATGCCTTGGGCCGGCATCTCGATCGCCAGGCGCAGCGCGCGGCGACGCCCCGCGCCGACCTTTAGCCAGCGCGGACGCCTACCCCGCGGCGACGGCGGGGGTCGGCGCCAACCGCAGATCGGGGCGGTTCTCCGACAGCCACAGGTCAAGGGCCGCGGACTTCTCGGTGTCTTCGTAGACCTCATAGTCGACGAGTCGGCCCCACCGCAGGTGGCCCCAGATCACAAAGCGGTTTTCGTACACCAGGTCGCCCCCCGGGCCGTGGAGATGGTCGCGGCCGCGGAGGCTGACCGTGGCCCGCCAGGGCCAACCGGTGGCCACCACCTCGTCCAGTTCCATCTGCAGACCGGCATCGACGAGACGCTCCAGCCAGCGTCGGACTTGATCCCGGCCGCGAAACTCTCCGCCCCACGAGTTCTGTCCCGGGAAGCGGAAGACCACGTCGGGATGCTCCAGGCGCAACGTCGCGCGGATGTCTCCGGCGTTGTTGCGAGTCAGGTTGTGAGACAGGACACGTTTGGCCAGCCAGGAGAGCATCCGCCACCTCCACTCGATTGATCGCTCTAACGAGCACCGTACGCTGCGCTCACTCAGATAGAAAAGTCGGCCTCTGCGCTGACTTTTTCAATCAGAGTGGCCGGGCACGCCCCGGTCAAGGGTCGCGCAACCGGGGTTGGCGGGGACGGCCCGCTCAGTGGGGGACTCGACCGCCCGCGGCACCGGGCTAGTGGGGGACGCGACCGCCCGCGGCACCGGGCTCGCTGGCCGGACCGTGCGGCGCGGCGATGCCGAGGACTCGCATCGCCTTCAGGCCCATGGAGAGCTTTTCGCGGCCGTCGGTCGAGGAGACGTCAAGGCCGGTCAATTCGCGCACGCGCTCGAAGCGGTAGCGGATCGTGTGGCGGTGGGTGATGAGACGGGCCGCGGTGGCGTTGACGTTGGCGTCGCAGTCCAGGAAGGTGGCCAGCGTCCCGAGCAGGTCGGTCTCGTACTGCTCGTCGTAGGCGACCAGCGGGCGCACGGTCTCGGTGTAGAACCGTCCGAGCTCGGTCGGGTCGCTCATGTAGGGCAACAGGAGCTGGTAGGTGCCGGTCTCCTCGTAGGCGAGCTCAACGCGCTCGCTATCGCCCTCGGCGACGTTCAACGCCAGCAGGGCCTCGTTGTAGGCGCGCTGAAGATCGAGGGGATCCTCCACCCGGCGGCTGCGTCCGAGCGCGAAGGCAAAGCCCGGCAGTCCCGATTCGAGCTCGCGCAGGACGGCGGCCGACACGCGCCGGCCGGTCTCCCCGTCGGTGTCCGGGAGGAGAATCACCGCCTCGTCGCTGTCGGTCTCGGTCGGGGCGGCGATCGAGCCGGGCGCGACCGAGCGCGCCCCACGCGCGGCCACGGAGAGCAGGCGCCGGCGCCAGTCGTCCTCGGTCGGAGAGCGGGCGTGGGCGCGGACCACGGCCACACTGGCGCCACGCGACAGGTCGGTCCCGAGCTCCTTGCCGCGGGCGAGGAGATCGTCGGCGTCGGCGATCCGGCGGCCGAGAACCGCGCGCTGGAAGGTCGTGGCGAGCTCCTCCGACGCGCGCTCGGGCGCACGCACGCGCTCGACCTCGGAGGCGATCAAAGTTGTGACCAGGCGCAGCAGGGCGCCGTCGGGAGTCCCCTCGCGGGCGCGCATGCGCAGCTGACCGACCGGAGCCTCGGCGACCTTGAGCTCGAACGTGGAAACGTCGTCGGCGTCGCGCATGAGCGAGCGCTCGTCGGCGGGCGAACGGGCGGCGACGGCCAGGACCGAGGCCGAGCGGTCGATGAGGATCAGGCTCGCGTCGAGCGCGCGGGCGGCCGCACGCAGGATCTCGGGCAGGCCGGCCCCGGCCTCGACGGCGTCGGTGATGGCCGCGAAGGCGGCCAGATCGGGGGCACGGCGTGCCTCGCTGTCGGTCATCTCAGGCACTAGTGTCCCGAGTCGCAAATTCGTGAGCAGTCTCGCGGCGTCTGGACGCGCCTGACGGCTGGCGAGGACCACGCCGGACCACCAAGAGCTTGGGCCGCGGTCGCGCGGTCAGAACAGGCGCGGCCACTCGAGGATGATCACGGCCCCGAGCAGGACGCCGAGGCCCACCAGGGCCGCGAGGACATAGAGGGACAGGAGGAAGGCCGCCACGCGCTCCAGCGGACGGCGGTACGCGGTCACGGCGGGGGCGAGCACCAGCGTGCCGAAGGCACCGAGGCACAGGACTCCCACGCACCCGGCGACGAGGTAGGTGACAGATGAATTGCTCACGAGCGGCCTCCCAATTGTTGCGAACCCGGGCGCGGACCGGAAGTCGTCGGTGCCAACGCGCGGAAATTGCGGCCAACCGTCACCCGTTCGGGGTCCGGTCGCCGACCCCTCTGTGGCGTGGACGCGCGGCGATTGCACCTGGAAACACCTCGGCGACCTCAGCGGCCGCGCCGGCGGCCCGTGTCCAGGCGTCCTCGCCCCAGAACAGCCCGATCACGGTCGGCCCCGATCCGCAGACGATCGTCCGCTCCGCCCCGACCAGGCGGGCCGCGGTCAGTGCCCGGTTGATCTCGGGACGGAGGGTCAGCGCCGCCGCCTGGAGCTCGTTCACGGTCAGCGTGGGCGGCAGGATCCAGCCCGCGCCCACAAGCGTCGTCTCGAGCGCGACGTCCACGGCCAGCAGTTCGGTGCGCGAGCGGACCCGGCCCCGGTCATCGAAGGCGCGGTAGACCTCAGCGGTGGAGAGGCCAAAGGTTTGGGGGATCACGAGCAGGGCGTGCTCGCCGGCGTCGGGCAGAAGGCGGACCAGATCGCCGGCCCCGGTTCCGATCGCCGGGCCGGGATCGAGCTGGCTGGGCACGTCGGAGCCGAGCTGCGCGGCCAGCGCGGCCACCGCGTCCAGTCTCACCGGGGCCAGTTCGGAGGCGTGGCGAAGAAGCGCGGCAGCGTCGGCCGAGCCGCCGCCCATCCCGGCCGCGATCGGGATCCGCTTGTCGATCTCGATCCGCAGCGCCGGCGCCGCCCAGCCCAGCTCCCGCAGGCCGGCCAGCGCCGAGGCGACCAGATTGGGACCAGGGACGGCCGGACACACGACCTCGTCGGAGCCCGAGGCCGACTCGGTGATCAGCAGCTCGTCGGCGAGATCGATGGACTCGAACAGGGTGACCAGCTCGTGGCGACCATCCTCGCGGCGCTCGCCCACGTACAGGCACAGGTTGACCTTGGCGTAGGCGGGCAGGCGGAGCTCGCCCAGCGGGCTGGGACCTTCGGCTGCGTTCCCAGGGAGGCTCAAGTCAGCCTCGCCGCGAGCTCGCGGAATTCGGGCGGCGTGAGACGTTCGGCCCGCTCGTCGGCGGGGTGACCGAGCTCGACCAGCGCCGCCTGAGCACGGCCCCGGATCTCCGACGAGAACCGCCCGCTCAGGGCCAGCGAGCGGGCCAGGGCCTTGCGGCGGTGGGCGAAGGCACCGTGGACGACGGCGCGGAGCTGGGGATCGGCCCCCGGACCGACGCGCGTGAGCCCGAGCAGCACCGAGTCGACGTTGGGGACGGGACGAAAGACGGTGCGCGACACGCGGCGCAGGACGCGGACCTCGCAGGCCAGCTGAGCCAGGACCGACGGCACGCCGTACGCCGAGCTGCCGGCGCCGGCGGCGAAGCGCTCCCCGACCTCGCGCTGGACCATGACCACCCACTCGGTCACCCCGGGCAGCTCGTCAATCGTGCGCAGCAGCAGCGTGGCGGCGACCCCGTAGGGGAGGTTGGCGACCATCTTGGTCGGCGGCGGCGAGAGCGCGCCGAGATCGACCGACAGGGCATCGCCCATGTGCACGACGGCCTGGGGGTACGGCGCCAGGAGCTCGCGCAGCCCGGCCTCGAGGCGCGGGTCGACCTCGATCACATGCAGCGCGCCGACCCGGGCCGCGAGCCGCTCGGACAGGATCCCCGGACCACCCCCGACCTCGACCACGACGTCCTCGGGCGAGAGCGCGGCCAGTCGCTCGATCACGTCGAGGATGTTCCTATCGACGAGGAAGTTCTGACCCAGCTCCCGCTGGCGGGCCGAGCGCGTGGTCACCAGCCCAGGACGGCCGCGGCGCTATTGGTCACGGCGGCCTCGAAGTCGGTGTAGGAGACCCGGCGCTCGACGGCCAGGGCCTGCGCGGTGTGGACGACGTTGGCCGGCTCGTTGGGCTTCCCGCGCACGACCTGCGGCGACAGGTAGGGCGCGTCGGTCTCGACCAGCAGCCGTTCGGCGGGCACGCGGAGCATCGCCTCGCGCAGATCGCCGGACTTGGGGTAGGTGACGTTGCCGGCGAACGAGAACCACCAGCTCGGGTGCTCGAGACACTCGGCCACGCGGGAGGCCATCGAGAAGCAGTGCAGGATCACGCGCAGGTCGCCGGCCTGGGCGTGCAGGATCTCCAGCGTGTCGTCATCCGCCGCCCGCGTGTGGATGACCAGCGGCTTGTCGAGTCGACGAGCGAGCTCGATCTGGGCCTCGAAGGCGCGGCGCTGGTCGTCGTGGGGTGCGTGGTCGCGGAAGTAGTCGAGTCCGGTCTCGCCGATGGCCACACAGCGCTCGTGGCTGGCCAGGGCCTCGAGCTCGGCCAGGTCAGCGTCGTCAAAGCCCGTGGCCTCATTGGGGTGGCGGCCGATGGCGGCGAACACCTGCGGGAAGTCCTCGGCCGCGGCCAGCGCCGATCGACACGAGGCACCGTCGGTGCCGACGGTCACCATCCGGATCACGCCCGCCGCCTCGGCGGCGGCCACGAGCTCGGTGTTGGGCGGCCGGCACGAGTCCAGATGGGTGTGGCTGTCGATCACCGAGCCAGCGTCCTCAGGCGCGCTTTGGAAACAGCGGCGCGAGCTCGGCAACCGCCCAACCACCGGAGCGCCCGGCGAACTCCGCCCCCTCGAGACCGAACCGCACTTCGCCTCGAGCCTCGGTCAGCGCGCTGAGCAGGTGCTCGGTGGCGGCGGGCATGTACGGATGCAGGAGCACCGTGACCACGCGGATCCCCTCGACGAGCGAGGTCAGCACGCGGTCCAGCTTCGCCGCCGCCTCGGGATCGCGGGCCAGCGCCCACGGAGCCTGCTCCTCCACGTAGCGGTTCAGGCGCCGCACGCGCTGCCAGATGACCTCGAGCGCCTGCGTGGCCTCGGCCGTGTCCATCAGCTCGCTGACCTGGGTTCGCAGGTTCGCGAAGTCCGCGGCCAGATCGGGGTCGGTGTCGAAGTCGGGGATGATCCCGGAGCGATAGCGGTGGACCATGGCGATCGTGCGGCTGGCCAGGTTCCCGTACTCGTTGGCCAGCTCGGACTCGTAGCGCGAGTGCACGGCGTCCATCCCGACCGCCCCGTCGCCACCGAAGGCGACGTCGCGCATGAGATAGAAGCGAAGCGCGTCGGGCCCGTACTGGTCGATGACCTCGAACGGGTCGAGCACGTTGCCCAGGGACTTGCTCATCTTGCGCCCGTCTGAGCCGAGCAGGAACCCGTGCACGAACACGTGCTCCGGGAGCTCAATCTCCGCCGCCATCAACAGGGCGGGCCAGAACACGGTGTGGAACTTGAGGATGTCCTTGCCGATCACGTGAAAGGTGGCCGGCCAGAAGCGCTTGACGAGATCGAGGTCGCCGGGCCCCGGCGGTGGGGGCGCGTAGAACAAGGCCGTGTAGTAGTTGAGCAAGGCGTCGAACCAGACGTAGAACACGTGGCTCGGATCCCAGGGGACGGTCACGCCCCACTTCAGCCGTCCCCGCGACAGGGACACGTCCTGTAGGCCGGACCGGATGAACGACAGAGCCTCGTTGTAGTGCCGCGACGGCATCACGAAGTCGGTCTGCTCGGCGTAGAGGCGCTCGAGCGGTTCCTGAAACGTCGACAAGCGGAAGAACCAGTTCTCCTCGGAGTGGCGCTCGAGCGGGATCTCGTGGATCGGGCAGCGATTGCCCTCGGCGATCTCGTTATCGACCTTGAAGTCGGCGCAGCGGGGGCAGTACCAGCCCTCATAGACGCCCTTGTAGGTGTGTCCGTTGTCGTGGACGCGCTGCAGGACCTCCTGGACGCGGCGCATGTGCTCCTCGTCCGTGGTGCGGATGAAGAAGTCGTTGGAGGCGTTCAGCTGCGGCGCCAGGGCCTTGAAGCGCTCGGCGTTCTGGTCGGCGAGCTCCTGCGGGGTCACGCCGAGCGCGTGGGCGGCATCGGCGACCGGCTCACCGTGCTCGTCGGTGCCGGTGAGAAAGAACACGTCTGACCCGCGCTGACGCTGGTGGCGAGCCAGCACGTCACAGGCAATCGTCGTGTACGCGTGACCGAGGTGCGGCTGCGCGTTGACGTAGTAGATCGGGGTGGTGATGTAGAAGGACATGGGCGGTCGTTGGCCGCGGCGGCGGGCCCACCGAAGGCTATCCTGCGTTTGGTGGAGGAAAGCGGCGTGAGCACCCGGACTGGAGCCCGCCAGCTGGAGAATTACATCGGCGGCCGCTGGACCCCGGCCCGAGACGCGACCGAGACGCTCGAGGTCACCAATCCGGCCACGGCCGATGTGCTGGCCCGGGTGCCACTGTCGGGCGCCGGCGACCTCGATGCCGCCGTCCGCGCCGCCCGGGCCGCCCTCCCCGAATGGCGCGCGGTGTCGGTCATCGCCCGGGCGCGCAAGCTGTTCGAGCTGCGCGAACGCCTGGTCGCGCGCCAGGAGGAGCTCGCCCAGTCGGTCACCGCCGAGATGGGCAAGACGATCGCCGACGCCCGGGCCGAGGTGGCGCGGATGATCGAGATGGTCGAGTGCGCGTGCGCGATCCCCACCACCATGCAGGGACGGATCATCGAGGACGTGGCCCGCGGCGTGGACGCGCAGACGGTGCGCCAGCCGGTCGGCGTGTGCGCCGCGATCGTGCCCTTCAACTTCCCGGCCATGGTCCCGTTCTGGTTTCTGCCCTTCGCCATCGCCTGCGGGAACACGTTCGTGCTCAAGCCGTCCGAGCAGGTGCCGCTGACCCAGCAGATCGCCTTCCAGGAGCTCGACGCCCTCGGTCTTCCCGACGGGGTGGTGAATCTGGTCAACGGCGGACGCGAGGTCGTGGAGGGGATCCTCGATCACCCGGGGATCGACGCAGTCTCGTTCGTGGGCTCGGCGCCAGTGGCCCGGCTGGTCTACGAACGCGCGGCCAAGGCGGGCAAGCGTGTCCAGGCCCTCGGCGGGGCCAAGAACCACATGGTGGTCATGCCCGACGCGGTGATTGACAAGTCAGTCGACGCCATCATCGGCTCGGCCTTCGGCGCCGCCGGGCAGCGCTGCATGGCCGGCTCGGTCGTGGTCACCGTGGGCGACGCCCACCAGCAGCTGATGGAGCCGCTGGTCGCGGCCAGCGCCAAGCTCACCATCGGCGACGGCCGCGACGAGGAGGTCGACGTCGGGCCGGTCATCTCCCCCACCGCCGGCCAGCGGATCAGCGACTGGATCGGCCGCGGGGAGCAGGACGGCGCCCGCGTCGTGCTCGACGGTCGCGGCCGCGAGGGCGCCTTTGTGGGGCCGACCATCCTCGACGGGGTGACGCCGGACATGGACGTGGCCAAGGAGGAGATCTTCGGGCCCGTGCTGGGCGTGATCGCGACCAATTCGCTGGATGAGGCGATCGAGGTCGTCAACGCCAGCCGGTTTGGCAACGGCACCTCGATCTTCACCGAGTCCGGCGCCGCGGTGCGTCGCTACCGCCATGCCGTTCAGGCGGGGATGATCGGGGTCAACATCGGCGTCGCCGCTCCCGTGGCCTTCTTCCCGTTCAGCGGCTGGAAGGACAGCTTCCTGGGCGACCTCCACGCCCACGGCCCCGACGCGGTCGAGTTCTACACGCGCAAGAAGACCGTGACCAGCCGCTTCTTCTCCGACGGCCAGGGCAGCGGGAGCTACTTCGTCGAGCGCTGACGCAGGCCTTGATGTCGATTAGCGTCGGAAATCGACGGTTTTCTACAGCACCCCTACTTCGACGCGGTCAAGGCCTTATACAGCGCGTTGGCGCTGACCCCGGTGAGCTCGGACACGACCCCGGCCGCGGGCCGCGGCTTGGCGCCGGCGTCGACCAGGCGGCGCAGCGCGCCCACCGCGGCGGCCAGATCCTGCGTGGGCCCGTGCTCGGCGGGACCGACGACGAGGACGATCTCCCCGCGGGGTGCCTCGGCCGCGTAGCGCTCAGCCAGCGTCGCCGCGTCGGCGCGAACGATCTCCTCGTGCACCTTGGTCAGCTCCCGGCAGACGGCGGCCGGGCGGGCGGGGTCGCGCTCGGCGAGCACGGCCAGGCTGGCGGCCAGGCGGCGCGGGGACTCGAAGGCGACGAGCGTCTCGGTGGAGTCAAAGAGCTGCTCGAGCTCGCCTCGCTTACGCGGCAGGAAGCCGACGAAGCGCCAGCGCTCGGCCGGCAGCGCGCTGGCCACGAGCGCACTCAGCGCGGCCGAAGGACCGGGCAGCACCTCGACGCCGAGGCCGGCGGCCACGCAGGCCTGGACGAGCACGAAGCCGGGATCCGAGACGAGCGGCATGCCGGCGTCGGAGACCAGGGCGACGACGGCCCCGGACTGCATCCGGCGCACGAGCTCGTTGGCGCGGGCGCGCTCGTTGTGCTCGTGGTAGCTGACCAGCTCGCCGCCGACCCCGTAGCGGTCGAGCAGGATGCGGGTCCGCCGGGTGTCCTCGCAGGCGATCAGATCGGCATCACGCAGGGCGGCCAGCACGCGCAGGGTGACATCCTCGAGGTTGCCGATCGGCGTTGGACAGACGATCAGCCGGCCGCTCACAGCAACGCCTTTCCGGCCAGCCCGTCATAGGCCAGGGCGGCCGCTCCGACCATTCCCGCCTCGACCCCGAAGCGAGCGGCGACGATGCGCACGCAATCCCGCGAGGGCGGGAGCGCGCGGCGGGCCACCTCGGCGCGCGCCGGGGCGAGCAGAAGCTCACCGGCGGCAATGACGCCACCGCCGATCACGACGATCTCGGGGTTGAAGATGTTGACCAGGCTGGTCAGGGCCATCCCCAGGCGCGAGCCGATCAGCTCGACGGCCTCGATCGCAGCCGGGTCGCCGTCGTGGGCGAGTTCGGTGATCAGCGGGCCGGCCAGAACGCGACCGGCGGCGAGTTCGCGCGCCAGCCCTGAATCCGGGCGCTCGGCGGCGATCCGCAGCGCCTCGCGGGCCAGCGCCGTACCGGAGGCGAAGGCCTCGACACAGCCGTAGCCCGGGCAGTTGCCCTGGCAGTGGGGCCCGTGGAAATCAATGATCACGTGGCCGAGCTCGGCGCCGGACCCGATCGCGCCGCGATAGGGCTCCCCGCGCAGGATGAGACCGCCGCCGATCCCCGTGCCAATCGTCATCACGACGGCCTCGCTTGCCCCGCGGGCGGCGCCGGCGCGATGCTCGGCGAGCGCCGCGGCGTTGCCGTCGTTATCGACGAACACCGGTAGATCGAGCCGTTCGGCCATCAGATCGGCAAAGGCGAGGTCGAATAAAGGCAGGTGGACGGCCATCACGGCGGTGCCCGTCCGCTGGTCGATGAGGCTGGGAATCCCGAACCCGACGGCCTCGACATCTGGCCCCGTCGCAGCGCGGACTTCATGCACAGCACTCACTACGACGTCGAGCAGGGTACGCTGGTCCAGGCCCGAAACAGTCCGTTGAGCCCGGTGGTGCACACCGAGACCCGGGTCAACGGCGCCGGCCAGCAGCTTCGTCCCCCCGAGGTCGACGCCGATGGTGCGCCGCTCCGGCATGCGGTCACTATATGCAGTGAACAACGAACGACGATGGCCAAGGAACCAGCTAACCCCGCTTCGAGTCAGGACCCGCCCTACCGCGTGTACCGCGGCGGTTCGGGCGATGGTCCCGCGTCCCCGCCCGGCGGTCGCGGCGGTGGCTCCGGGCGCGGCGGCGCTTCGGGCGGTGACGCCCCCTACAAGGTCTACCGTTCGGGTCCGCGCGGCCTGCGGGCACGGCTGCGGGGCGAGGATGACGTGGCTCTCCCCGGGGGCGGGGGCGGCAACGGCCGCAAGCCGCGCACGAGTCGGGGCGGGCGCTTCCGGGGCCCGATCACGCCCGGACGGGTCATCAAATGGGTCTTGCTCCTGATCATCGCCTGGGTGGCGCTGTCGGCGGTTCTGTTCTTCATCAGCGCCGAGCAGGAGAGCGGCAGCCTCCCCAACTCGGTCCAGAACTGCCCTGCACCCGGGGTCAAACATGCTCCTCGGTGCCGACAACGTGCTCGTACTCGGCACCGATCAGCGGCCCAAGGGCACCCACGAGGGCGGCGCCAACACCAACGACAAGGGCAGCCGCTCGGACACGATCATGCTGTGGCGGATCGGCGGGGGAACCTCTCGCCGTCTCTCCATCCCCCGCGACACGATGGCCGACATCCCGGGAGTCGGGTTGTCCAAGATCAACGCCGCCTACGCCTACGGCGGCCCCGGACTGGCCATCCGCACGGTGGAGCGCTTCACGGGGATTCAGATCAACCACCTGATCGTCATCAACCTGGCCAACTTCCCCAAGTTCATCGACGCGATCGGCGGCGTGGACGTGAAGACAGGCCGGATCTGCTCGACGATCAGTGGCGGCGTCAAGAACGGCGGCTTCTCACTGAATCTGCCTCCCGGGACCCATCACCTCGACGGACGCGACGCGCTGACGCTGGCCCGCACCCGGGAGAACACCTGCAACGCGGCCAGCAACGACCTGACCCGCGAGGGCTACCAGCAGAAGATCCTGAACTCGATCAAATCCAAGCTGCTCTCCCCGACGAGCTTCTTCCACCTGCCCTGGGCGTCCTGGTACGCCCCCAAGACGCTGCGCACCGACATGGGGCCGCTGACGATGATGAGCCTGTTCGTGGCCGCCGAGATCGGCGGCTCGGCCCCGACCCAGATCCTGGGTCAGAACCATCTGCCGATCTCAGACCCGCAGTCGGCGGCCGGGCAGGCGGCGATTCGCCGCGCGGTCAACAAGCTGACGAACGGCTAAAACTGCCCGCCGCGGGGCGAGCGGACCGCGGGCGACGATCCGGAGGCGAGCTGAGGCCCCCGCGCTCGGGAAGGGTCCTAGGAGGCCTTGCTCTCGGACTTCTTGGTGCTGCTGTCCGAGCCTGTGCTGCTGCTGGCGCTGTCGGGCTTTGAGCCATTCGAGCTCTCGGACTTTGAGCTGTCCTTGCTCGCGCCCTCGCTCTTGGCGTCGCTCTTGGCGGCTTCCTTCATCTCGCGCGAGCGCTTGCGGGTCCCGTAATCGGTGTTGTAGAAGCCCGAGCCCTTGAAGTGGACGGCGACGGGGCGAAAGACCCGCTGAACCGGGGCGCCGCAGACCTGACAGGTGGTCACCGGATCGTCGGAGAAACTCTGCCGTACGTCGAAGTTGTGACCCTCTTCGCACCGGTATTCGTAGATCGGCATAGCAGACGAGAATATAGCTGAGTTGGCTGGCACTCTCCTCGGTGGAGTGCCAAGCGGAGTCGTCGTAACGCCGCTCAGGTTTCTGGGCATCGCTGCCGATAACCCGCTCATCGTGGGGTTTCGCAAGTAGTCATGGCTACCGAGGGTGCCCTCGACACGATCGCCCGCGGCCTCGCGGGCGGGATGTCCCGGCGTCAGGCGTTGGGCAAGGGCGCGGCTGCGCTCGCGGCCACGTTCGCGCTGAACCCGACCGACGCCCTGGCCCGCGCGACCAAGCGCTGTACGCATCACCGGGTCAAGTGCAACGGCAAGTGCTGCCCTGCGGGCGAGGTCTGCCTGCACCCCAAGCGCCGCAAGCATCAGCGACGCCGGCCCAAGCCGCGCTGCGGTTGCGCGCCGGGAACGGTGCGCTGCAAGGGCAAGTGCGTCCACCTCAAGTCTGACTCTCACAACTGCGGTCGCTGCGGGCACAAGTGTCCCCCCGGCCAGCAGTGCTTGCGCGGCAAGTGCGTCGCGACCTGCCCCCCGGGTCATGCCCTGTGCGGAGGCACCTGCGTGGCCACGATCGCCGATCCTCGAAATTGCGGCGGCTGCGGGCACAAGTGCGGCTCGGGCGGCGTGTGCCACAACGGCGGCTGCCTGAACGCATGTCCGCCCGGCTTCACGGAGTGCAACGGCGGCTGCGTCGATCTCAAGAACGATGCGCGCAACTGTGGAGCCTGTGCGGCGAACTGCGCCACCGGCACGGTCTGCATCAACGGCACCTGCTCGAGCGGCGGCTGCCCGTCGGGCCAGGTCAACTGCAGCGGGAACTGCGTCAACCTCGGCTCGGACCCCAACCACTGCGGAGCCTGCGGCACCGTCTGCCCGGCCGGGCAGGCCTGTTCCAGCTACAGCTGCACCCCGATCTGCCCCTCCGGTCAGGTCCTGTGCGGGCGGTCGTGCGTCGACCCCAAGACGAGCGGTGCGAACTGCGGGGCGTGCGGAAACTCGTGCCCGAGCGGGACGGTGTGCTCGAACGGAACGTGTATCTCCGGCGGCTGCCCGTCGGGCACGATCGACTGCTCTGGAGGCTGCTGCGCGGGCAGTGCCTGCTGCCCGGCGGCGGCTGCCAGACCGTCCACGACAACGGCGTGGGCCAGACCTTCTACGACTGCGGCGTGCGGGGGGTACCGGGCCGCGCCTCGACCTACAGCCAGAACCTGGCCAAGGAGGCGGCAGCTGCCGCCTCGGGCACCGGCCTGGTCGTCTCATCCTGTCCCGGCGGTGAGGTTCTTGGCGCGCATACCCCTCGCGGATACGCCTACTGGGGTTACACCGGCTCGATCGCCGGCTACGTAAACCTGTCTGGCGCGCCAGCCTGCCCGCAGACGAACAGTCCGGCCAGCCCAACCTGGGGCTAACGCGATGCCCGCGTTGCTTCTCGTCCTGCGTCTGATTCTGGTCGCCGTGCTGGCCGTGGCCGGCGTCGCCAAGTTGGCCGACCGTAGCGGCGCCGTTGGAGCGGTGAAGGGCTTCGGTGTCCCCGAACGCCTGGCCGGAACGGTGGCCGGACTCCTGCCGGTGGCCGAGCTGGCCGCCGCCGTCCTGCTGATCGCGTCGAGCACCGCCCGGAGCGGCGCGCTGCTCGCGCTGGCGCTGATGCTGACCTTCTGCGCCGCCATCACGCGCAGCCTGCTCCGGGGCGAAGCGCCCGACTGTCACTGCTTCGGGGCGATCCACTCCGAGCCCGCGGGGCCCCGCACCTTGATTCGCAACCTCGTCCTCGCCGCCACGGCCGCCGTGGTGCTGGCCGGCGGACCCGGCGTCAGCGCCACCGGTTGGGTCGGCAACGTCGAGGCCGGCGGCGCGACCGTGGTCGCGCTCGGCGTGGCCCTGGCGGCAGCGCTGATCGGTGGCGGGCTGCTCGTCCTCAACCTGCTGCGCCGTAATGGTGAACTGCTGCTCCGCGTCGACGAGCTCGAGGACGCGCTGACCGCGAGCGGGCTGATCGTGCCCGAAACGCCGACGCCGGTCGCCACCGGCGGGCTGCCGATCGGCACGATCGCCCCCGACTTCGAACTCCCCGGGCTGGACGGCGCGCCCGTCAGCCTGGACAGCCTTGGCGGCGGTGAAGAATTGCTGCTGGTCTTCTCTGACCCGGACTGCGGACCGTGCTCAGCCCTCATGCCCCAGGTGGCGCAATGGCAACGGGAGCGGCCCGGTGGGCGGCGCCTGGTGCTGATCAGCCGTGGCGCGCCCGAGGCCAACCACGCCCATGCCCAGGCGCACGGCCTGACTGAGGTCCTGCTCCAGAGCGACCGCGAGGTCGCCGAGCGTTTCGCCGTCTCCGCCACGCCGAGTGCGTTGGTGGTGGCCATCGATGGCACCGTGGCCAGCGCCGTCCACAGCGGCGAGGAGCAGATTCGCGCCCTGGTCAGCGGCCCCGCCGACGAGGTCGTCCTCCCCGTTCACCGCACGGGGCCGGGTGTCGGTCAGCCGGCCGCGGCTCCGGAGGGCGTCGGTCACCCCGCTCCCGATCCGGCGATGCGCACGCTCGAGGGCAAGATCGTCCGGCTCTCGCAGAGGCTTGCCGACGACGGCGCCCTGCTGGTGTTCTGGAACCCCGACTGCGGATTCTGCGAGCGGATGGTGGACTCCCTGCGCGAGCTCGACGCCCGCGAACCAGGGCTGGTGGTGATCTCGACCGGGAGCCCGGCCGCCAACCGCGAGCTCGGGCTGCGCGCACCGATCCTGCTCGACGATGGATTTGCCGCCGGCAACGCCTTCGGGGCGATGGGCACTCCGTCGGCGGTACGGATCGACTCCGACCGCCGCATCGCCTCGGACGTCGCCGTCGGCGCGGACGCCGTGCTGGCCCTGGCCGGCGCTGAGCCCGTCCCGGCCTGAGTCGCCTCAGACGCTCGGCGGCCTGAAGCGCCGCCCGGTGCTCTCGGCCGTGTCCGGATCCGGTGCCGGCGCCGATGGCCCAGGCCATGGCGGGTACCATCCGCCGCCGATGACCGAGGACACCGTGACCATGGACAAGATCGTCTCGCTGGCCAAGCGGCGGGGCTTCGTCTTTCAGAGCAGCGAGATCTACGGCGGGATCAGCTCGAGCTATGACTACGGGCACTACGGGGTTCTGCTCAAGAACAACGTCAAGAACGCGTGGTGGCGGTCGATGCTCCAGGAGCGCGACGACGTGGTGGCGCTGGACTCGGCGATCATCCAGCACCCGCGCACGTGGGAGGCCAGCGGCCATCTCGCCGGCTTCACCGACCCGCTCGTCGACTGCCGGACCTGCAAGCTGCGCTTCCGCGCGGACCACCTCGACGTTTCGGCCTGCGGGCGCAAGCCGTCCAAGCACCCCGGGGAGACACCCGACTGCGACCTGACCGAGGCCCGCGACTTCAACCTCATGTTCGAGACAACGGTCGGACCGGTGAAGGAGGAAGGCTCGACGGTCTACCTGCGGCCCGAGACCGCCCAGGGCATCTTCCTGAACTTCAAGAACTACCTCCAGTTCTCGCGCAAGCGGCCCCCGTTCGGCATCGCCCAGATCGGCAAGAGCTTTCGCAACGAGATCACGCCCGGCAACTTCATCTTCCGCACGCGCGAGTTCGAGCAGATGGAGATGGAATTCTTCGTGCCCCCGACCGAGGCCGAGAAGTGGCACGAGCATTGGCTGGCCCAACGGCGCGAGTGGTACGTGCGCCTCGGTATCCGCGAGGACCACCTGCGCCTGCGCGCCCACGACGCCGACGAGCTCTCGCACTACTCCAGCGCGACCAGCGACGTCGAGTACCTGTATCCGATCGGGTGGCAGGAGCTCGAGGGCATCGCCAACCGCGGGGATTTTGATCTCACACAACACGCCAAGTTCTCAGGGCAGAAGCTCGAGTACGTCGACAGCGCCAGCGGTGAGCGCTACGTGCCCCACGTGATCGAGCCCGCCGCGGGCGCCGATCGCGCGCTGCTGGCCTTCCTCGTTGATGCCTACGACGAGGATGAGATCGAGGGCGAGACGCGGACCGTCCTGCGTCTGCACCCCCAGCTCGCGCCGGTAAAGGTCGCCGTGCTCCCGCTCGTCCGCAAGGATGGCCAGCCCGAAGTGGCCCGCGAGATTCACCGCGAGCTGCGCGAGCTGATGCAGTCCGAATACGACGAGGGCGGGGCGATCGGGCGCCGCTACCGCCGGCAGGACGAGATCGGTACCCCGTGGGCGGTGACCGTCGACCACCAGACGCTCGAGGACCGCACGGTCACTGTGCGCGACCGCGACAGCCTGGCCCAGGACCGGATCGCGATCGATGAGCTCGGCCGCGAGCTCGACCGGCGCCTGCGCGCGCCCTGGACCTCGCCCAAGGCTTAAGGCCGCAGGCGGTTCAGCGCCGCCGCGGGCGGCCAGGCGGGGCGGCCACGGTCGACCCGCGGCGACGGGCGTCGTAGCGGTGGCTGCGGCGCCGGCCGCGACCGACCAGGTAACTGATCCCGCACACGGCGAGCAGGATCAAAGCCAGGATCGCGGCCACCGCCACGCCCGGCTCGATGATCAGCACCAGGGCGACGATCACCACCGCGACGACGACGTCGATGACGAGCGGATTGCGGCTCACAGGGGCAACCTCCTGAACACTGATCGGGGCAGGTGACGCAGAATTGCGAACACCCAGCGCAGCTTGCCCGGGACCCAGACGGTATGGGCGCCTGAGGCCAGGCCGGCGACGGTGGCCTCGGCCACCGCCTCAGCCGTCGTCGACATCGGCGCCGGCTTGAGCCCTTCCGTCATGCGTGTGGTGACGAAGCCCGGACGGACGACCAGAACGCGCACGCCGCTCGCCGCCACGCTGTCCCCGAGTCCCTGGGCGAGCGAGTCAAGTCCGGCCTTGGCGGCGCCGTAGATGGCGTTTGACGCGCGCGGGCGTTCGGCAGCCACGCTGGAGAGGACGACCAGCGACCCACGGCCCTGGTCACGCAGGTGTTTGAGGCTGCTCAGGATCAGGCTGCCGAGGCCGACGAAATTGACGCGCAGGATCTCCAGCGCCTCCTCTCGGTCGGTGTCAAGGCCCTCCTGGCCGCCGAGCTTGCCGACCGCGGCGACGACGATATCGACTCCGCCAGGATTGCCGAAGGCGGCACGAACCGCGCGTTCGTGACCGTCGAGATCGTCGGCGTCGACGACCAACGTGTCGACCGACCGGACTCCGGCCGTGCGCAGGTCAGTCGCGGCCGCTTGCATCCGTCCACCGTCGCGGCCGAGCAGGACGGCGCTGACCGGCTGCTCGTCAGCCAGCCGCCGGACGATGGCCAGGCCGATCTCCGAGCTACCGCCCAGAAGCAGCACGCGCGTGGGGAGCGTCGGGGTCGAGCTCGCGGCGCCACGAGAACTCGCGGTCGCGGTCACGGCGTCACCAGACCGGTGCGCAGCGCTAGGTCAGAGCGCCAGCGTCGCTCCGGATCCGCCGCGTCGCGGATTGCTTGCCATTGTCCGAGCCGCGGATACATGGCGGCCAGCGCGTCGGGTCGTAGGCGACCGTCCTTGGCCAGGTAGACCCGGCCGCCGGCCCCGGCCACGAGCTCGTCAAAGTCGCGCATCAGACGCTCGAGTCCCGGCGCGCCACGCGGCATGTCCAGGGTCAGCGTCCAGCCCATCATCGGGAAGGAGAGGGGCGCGTGGTTCTCGGGCCCGAAGTCCTTGAGCACCGCCAGGTAGCAGGGAATCGGTGAGCGGCGCAGGCGGGCGATCACCGCCTCGAGTGTCCGCTCCTCCCCGCGCGGCACGACGAGCTGGTACTGCACGAAGCCCGCCGGGCCATAGAGGCGAAACCAGTCGTCGAGACCGTCGAGCGGGAACATGTGCGCACCGAAGCTCTCCACGTGCCCGATCTGGCGCCGCGGCGTGCGCCGGAAGCGCAGCTCGTTGAAGGCCTGCAGGACGGGCCGCCGGAGCAGGCCCCCGGGCCAGAAGGCGGGAATGCGTAACCGGGCGGGAACGGTGGTCCGGGGTGGCCGCCGGGCGGCGGGGGGATCTTCGATCAGCTGCTCGGCCCGGGTGACGACGCCACGAACGGGCCGGGCGCTGAGCAGATCGAGCCACGCCACGCGATGTGAACCGCCCGCACCGTTGAGGACCGTGAGCACTTCATCGAGGCTCTCGGCGCGGTCGGTGTCGACCGCTACGGCGGCGCTGCGCAGTGGCCGGAGCTTGATCCGCGCCCACAGGATGACGCCGGTCAGGCCCATGCCGCCGATCGTCGCCGCCATCAGGTCGCCACCCTGATCGGGGGTGAGGTCCACCACTTCCCCGTCGGCGGTGAGCAGGCCGATGGCCTGGACGTGGCTGCCGAACGTTCCCGCCGTGCCGTGGTTCTTGCCGTGGATGTCTGAGGCGATCGCGCCCCCGACGCTGACGTGCTGGGTCCCGGGGACGACGGGCAGGACCCAGCCGGCCGGCTGCAGGGCGGCCAGCAGCTGGGCCAGGGTCGCGCCGGCCTGGGCGGTGAGGATGCCGGCCTCGGCGTCGAGCTCGAACTCGCGCAGGGCGGTCGCATCGAGCACGAGACCGCCGCGGCGCAAAGCGGCGTCGCCATAGCTGCGGCCCATGCCGCGCGCGATCCTGCCCTCCGGCGACGGCTGCGTCACTGCCTCGCGCAGGGCGTCGAGCGTCGGCGCGCGCAGCACCGTGGCCGGTACGCGCGGCCCCCCGCCCCAGCCCGTCAGAGCGGCAGGCTCGAGCGTCGACTCGGCCGCGGGCAGCGGCCGATCGCGGACGAGCTCAGGTGCCGGCGTGGACATTCAGGGCGAACAGAATCAGCCAGGCAAGGCCGCCGGCGATCAGGATGCGATCGCTCAGCACCATTTCCTCGGGGGCCTCGCCCCCGCCGGAGCGGACACGCGCGCCGTAGCGAAGCAGGCAGATCGTGAACGGGATGGCGGTCAGCGGGCGCCACGGAACACCGTCCACGTCGGGGACGTCGAAGGCCCACACCCAGTAGGCGAACAGGGCCACACCGCCGCTGCCGGCCAACAGCAGCCGCAGGCCACCCTCGCTGTAGCCGCGCAGGACGCGGCGACCGGCGGCCAGACCGGCCCCCGAACCCTGCCGGGTGATGCGCAGCAGCTCGGCGTGACGTTTGCCGGCGGCGATGAACAGCGCGGCCGCGGAGACGACGAGCACGAACCAGCGAGACAGCGCGACCGGCGCCGCGGCGCCGCCGGCGAGGGCGCGGAGCAAAAACCCGGCCGCGACCACGAACACATCGAGGAGGATCACGTGGCGCCAGACGGCGGTGTAGCTGAGGGTTAGGGCCACGTAGCCGAGCGCGATCCCGCCCACCAGGGGGCGAATGGCAAAGGACGCGGCGAGCCCGATCAGGAGCCAAACCGCGCCGAGGATCACGGCATCCCGGCGCGACAACTCCCCCGCGGCCACCGGGCGAAAGCGCTTGCGGGGATGGAGACGATCCTCGGCCACGTCGCGGACGTCGTTGAGCGCGTAGATGCCGGCCGAAATCAGGCAGAAGGCGATGAAAGCCACCGCCACCCGAACGGGCACGTCGTCCTCACCGAGGGCACCGGCGGCTCCGGGCGCGGCCACCACGAGGGCATTTTTCAGCCACTGGCGCGGGCGGGCGGTGACCAATGCCGCCTTCACCGGGCCACGCCGCGGGGTTACGGGCGCGCGGGTCCGCTCGCGCCACATAAGTACCCGGCGCCGCGGCCGCGGGCAGTGGCGAACGGGAACCGGCCCAGCGGGCGGACGGCGGAGATTGGGGTGCGCTCATCGGCGGGCGAAGCTAGTCATGGGACCTCAAGCGTTGCCTTACCCTTGGTGAGGGACTTCTCAGCTTGGCAGCTTCGGGCTTGATGAGCGAGCTCTCAGGCGTCCTTAAGCTAAAGCCCCCACGCCGATTGGCACGATCGCCCGATGCTGACCCCGACCAGAACGCCACCGCCCAGGTCGCCCCGTCGCGAGCGAGCAGTCCCGCCGGCACGTCGCGGAGGCCGGCCACCGCGCATGACCTTGCGGGTGCGCCGGGTGGTCCTGCTGGCCGCCGTGCTCCTCGCCCTACCCGCACTCGTGTCCTACGCGAGCATGCTCACCCACCACTCGGACTCGAGCCTGTCGATCCGCACAGTGGAGTGGTTGCGCGACAACGGCGCCCGGGGTCTGGTCAACCGGGTGGAGAACATCTATTACTCGATGAACGCGCCCGCCAAGGGTGGGCCGGGGCTGAAGGCGCTGCCCAACCAGCCCGGTGCCGTGGGAACGGTCCGCGGCGTGGCGCGTCACTTCTATCGCCCCCGAGACATCCGGCCGGTGATCCACCCCCCGCTGCCCGGCGAGGGTGTCTGGCATTCCACCTACGCGCCCGGCGGCCGTCGGCCCCCGGTGCTGGTCACGAGCTTCCGGCCCGATCCCAACTACCCACAGAACGTCGCCGGAGTGGCCTGGATCGATCACACCCGGACGTCGACATGGCTGTATCCCGGCGCGCAGGAGCCGGCCGTGACCATGGCCTCCCGGGGCCCCGAGGAGGTCCCGCCGGCGATGCGCAACCGATTGGTGGCCACCTTCAACAGTGGCTTCAAGCTGGTCGACTCGGGCGGTGGGTTCGCCAGCGGCGGTCACACCTACGCCCCGCTCAAGGACGGCCTGGCGACGATCATCCGCTACCGCAGCGGAGGCATGGACATCCGCGCGTGGACCGGCTCCTCGACCGCGCCGGCCAACGTCTTGTACGCGCGCCAGAACCTGCCCCTGATCGTCATCAACGGACACCTGAACCCCAACCTCTCCGACGGGCCGGAGTGGGGTGCGACGCTCGGCAACGCGATCCTCGTGTGGCGCTCGGGGGTCGGCATCGACCGTCACGGCAATCTGATCTACGCGGCCGCCAACGACATGACGGTTGGCTCGCTGGCCGCGGTGCTCAGGCGCGCCGGCGCCGTGCGGGCCATGGAGCTGGACATCAACACCTACTGGACGAGCTTCATCCACTATCGCCAACCGGGCGCCGTCGGGGCCGCCAACCTGCTCTCGACGATGGATCGCTCCCCGCAGCGCTATCTGACGCCTGACGATCGTGACTTCTTCGGCGTCTTCCTGCGCTAGCGGTAGCCGGAGATCTGGGGCCGGGATCGCCTCGGCGATCGCGTCGGCGGCGGTTCTGGCGGCCGGCGCACTGACCGGCTGCGGAACCGGAGCGCCGGCCCGGGCGGCCCAGACTCCGCCGCCGGCCAGCCCCGCGACGCACGCGCTGCCGCCGGCCGAAACCGCGACGCACGCGCTGCGGCGGGCCGAGACCGCGACGCACGGGCAGGGTCCGGCCAAGCCCACGGCACACGTGCAGCGCCCGGCCAAGCCCACGAGCCACGCCCAACGCCGGGTGGCCGCTCCGCCCTACGCCGTCGGCGAACGCACCTATCACTTCATCGATTCGAGCCGGACGATCAAGTACCCGCACCGCGCGCGCCAGGCACGCCCGCTGGTCACCGTCGTCCGCTATCCCGTCAATGCGCAGGGACCGGTGCCGCTGATCGTGTTCGGGCACGGCTTCGCCGTCACGCCGGCCGACTACTGGCGGCTGCTGCGCTCGTGGGCGCAGGCCGGCTACGTCGTCGCCGCTCCCGTCTTCCCGCTCGAGAACCAGCACGCGCCTGGCGGACCGAACGAGACCGACCTGGTCAATCAACCGCGCGACATGAGTTTCGTGATCACCCGTCTGCTGGCGCTGAGCGCCGCCCGCACCGGCCCGCTGGCCGGCCTGATCGCCCCCCATGAGATCGGCGTCAGCGGACAATCCGACGGCGGCGAGACCGCGCTCGCTGTCGCCTATGACCGGTACTTCGTCGATCCGCGGATCCGAGCGGCGGCGATCCTCTCCGGCGCCGAGCTGCCCGGCGCGGGTCGCTTCTACTTCCCGGCTTCCAGCCCGCCCCTGCTGGCCACCCAGGGGACGGCCGACACAGTCAACCGGCCCAAATTCACCTACCAGTTCTTCGCCGCCGCACCGCGTCCGAAGTACCTGCTCAAGCTGCTCGGCGCACCCCACCTGCCGCCCTACACGACCGAGCAACCTCAACTATCGATCGTCGGGCGGGTGACCACGGCGTTCTTTGATCGTTACCTCAAGGGACACCGCGCCGGCGTGACCCGCATGATCGCGGCCGGCAACGTTCCCGGCCGGGCGTCTCTTACCGCGCAGCGCTGACGGTTAGTGCAGGCGCCCGCTGGCGCTGACGGCAAACCCGGTAGCGGTCCGCTGCGCCGCGACACCTTCGACGGCGATGTGGGGATCGGAGAAGACACGGATAGTGGCCAGGCCGCCGAACGGGACCTGCGGGGTGACGAGCAGCTGGCCGTTCTGGGGGGCGACGGTGGCGTCCACGGTGCCGGTGATCCCGAGCACCGTCGCCGTGCCCTGCAGTGTGATCCGCCCGCCGCCCGACGACACCGGGGTGACCGAGTTGAGCACGGGCAGCGCGGCGCGCAGGTCGGTCTCGGTTACCTGGGCAGTACCGCTCAGCTCCGATCCTGACTTGCGCAGCCGAGCATCGCGCAGCGTGAGCAGGCCCGAGGTGAGCTCATCGGCGCTCGCCTTCACGGCGGCCACGCCGCTGGCCTCGTCCAGGAGTCGGCTCAGCGACGCCGTGCTCGCGCGGTACCGGCCCAGCCGCACCGTGACACTGTCGGCGTGATGCCAGAGCAGTTCGATGGCCGGAAACGCCGAGACGGAGACCGAATGCACCTGCCCCGAACCGGCCAGCCGGTCACGCAATCGCTGCGCGGCGATCCCCGGCAGCACGAGCTGGGCGACGACCACCAGCACGACGATCACGACCACGAGGCCGCCGAGCGCGGCGATCCGGCGCACGTGGCTCAGGCCAGCAGCGCGCGCGCCGCGACGACGGCCTGATCCATCAGCCGTCGGACGTCGAGGGCGGGCTCACTCATGCGGCGGATCATCACGCCATCGGCGAGGACGAAAAGGAAGCTGGCCACATCGTCGGGCTCGCCGCGAAGCTCGAACAAGCCGGCGGCGCTCCCGCGGCGCAACGCCTGCGCGAGGCGCTGGCGGAGGTTGCGCGACAGCTCCTCGAGCTCGGTGGCGATGTCGGTGTTGCGCTGGGCCAGCGTCAGCAGCTCATAGAACATGACCACCTCGCTTGACCCATCGGCGAGCAGATCCTCAAAGCTCCGCACGAGCGCATCGATCAGGTCGTCTCCGTTGGCCGCCCCGGCCACGGCCTGGTCCAGTAGCTCTCCGCGAACCTGCGACTCGCGACGTACGACCTCGACCAGCAGACGCTCCTTGGTCTGGAAGTAGTAGTGCAGAAGGCCGCGGGAGACGCCGGCCTCGCGGGCGACGTGATCAAACGTCGAGCCGGCGATACCGCGGGCGGCGACGCTGGCCCGCATGGCCTCGACGATCCGCGCCGCCTTCTCCCCCGGCAGCTCGCTCGCCGCGGAGCCTGAGCCTAGAGTCGCTGCCTCCATGGCCGGCGATTCTAGTTGTGCCGTAGGGCCCGCGCGGCAAGGGAGGCAGGCCGGGCCGGCGCCGAAACAAACGGAGACGCGGCCGGCGCCGAAACGAACGAAGGCGCCCCTCGAAAGGAGCGCCTTCGTGCTCAGACTGGATGTCCGCTCGGCTAAGCGGCCGTGACGGGCGCAGTCGGGGGCGGCGCCGGCGTGCTGGCCGGCGGCGTGTACTGGAACTCCTCCTCGGCGCCGAACAGGGTGTCGAGCACCTTGGAGCGCAGCGACTCGCTGAACGTGAGTGCGGCCCCGGCGCCGACGACGAGGACCAACAGTTTGCGACCAAAGCCACCGCGCTTACGCTTGGCGGCGGCCTTCTTCGGAGACTCGGTGAAAGACAGGGTGGCCTCGCGCGCCGCCTCCGCAGCCGTTCGTACGTCAGCCTGGAACTTCTTGTTCTCGAGCACGGTGCGGTACGGCGTCTTGCCGCCCATCAGGCGCTCGTAGGCGCTCTTGGCCGAGTCGATCGCCGTACGAATATTCTCGCGCAGCTCCGCGTCCTCGATCAGGCGCTGGATGTACGGATTGGCTTTGGTGATGTTCTGCAGGTCGGCGGCCGAGAACGGAACAGCCGCCTTGGCCTTATCGGCCGACTTGCGGGCCTTCTTGGCCTGCTTGCGGGCCTTCTTGGGCACGGATGGCATTGGTCTCCCTCGGTGCTTTTGATGGGCGGATAAAGAGTGAGGATACCCGGATACCCCCTCTCTTCGCGAGCCAAAACCCAAGGTCTGGCGCGGCTTTAGGGGCTCGAGGGGACGATCGCTTGGTCAGCTACCGCTTGCGGAGCGTGCTGTGCCGCTAGGCGGCCGCGCCGCCGGTACCGACAGGGTGCTGCTCCGCCAGCGGAGCCTCGGCGCCGCCGGTCGGGGGCCGCGGGACCTCGGAGGACAGCTCGTAGACCGCTCCCTCGCGGGCCAGTTCGACTGAGTCGCCGTAGGTTTGCTCGGCCTCGGACTGAACCCAGGCGGGGTCCAGCTCGTCTGAGTAGTGGGTGAGGATCAGCCGCTGAGCTCCGGCGCGACGGCCATGGTCCCCGGCCTCGCCGGGGGTCAGGTGGCCGCGGATTCCGGTCCGCTCGGGCCTCGGAAGGGTGGCCTCGATCAGCAGCAACTGGGTGTCGCGGGCGAACTCGACCAGCTCTTGGTTGGGACTGCAGTCAGCGCTGAAGGTGAAGCGCGTGTCGTGGCTGGTCACGTCGACGGCAAAGGTGGGGATGAAGTGCGGCACCTCGCAGAAACGAACCGTGAACGGTCCCACCTCGAGGTCGGCCGAGGGCTCGTACTCGCTGATCTCAAACGCCGTCTCGATCAGATCCTCCTTGCCCCAAGAGCACACGATTTGACGGAACACTTCGGTCGCGCCCGGAGGCACGTGCAGCGGCGGACAAGCCGGGCAGTCGGTGCCCGGATAGCCGCCCACGGGAACCGGCTGCTGTCGTGGCGCGTAGGCCAGCGCGTAGCTGAACGGAATCAGGTCGAGGATGTGATCAGCGTGCAGGTGGGTGATCAGGACTGCGTCGACATCGACGTAATCGCAAACCTTCCGCAGCTTCGCGAACACGCCGTTGCCGCAATCCAAAAGCAGGCGAAAGCCGTCGGCCTCGATCAGATAGCCGCTGCAGGCCCCGCCCGCATCCTGCCAAGCGGGTGACTTGCCCAGCACCGTTATTCGCACGTCGCTTCCTCTCTCCGGGGCTGGTCCGTCGGCGCGATCACGACGGGACCACCAAGCCTGACACTCTATTCCCTCATGAGTATTGGGTACCCGCACATTCCGCTTTTCGCTGCCATCACCTCCCAGGCATTCGAATCCTCGGTTCTCGCCCTGGGTGCGCTGCTCATCGCCGGCGCCCTCGTTTCTGGCCTCACACGGCGCAGCTTCCTCACCCTGACGGCGATATTCGTGCTGGCCGGCTTCGTGCTCGGCGACGGCGTCACGCACGTCCTGCACTTCCGGGCCGGGAGCGGCTTCGTCGGCGAGTTGGCCACCGTCGCGCTGATCGTGATCCTGTTCCGGGACGGGCTCGAGGTCGAGAGCGAAATGCTCCAGACGCAGTGGCGACTCCCGCTCCGGAAGCTCGTCCTGGCCATGCCCATAACGGCGGCGGTAATCGCCGTGGCCGCCCGCGTCATGACCGGTTTGTCATGGACCCAGAGCCTGCTGCTCGGAGCCCTCCTCTCCCCCACCGATCCCGTCCTCTCCAGTTCGGTGGTCACCAACCCCCGGGTGCCCCGACTCGTGCGCCATTCGCTGAACCTCGAGTCGGGACTGAATGACGGGCTGGCCCTCCCCGCCGTTCTCGTGCTCGCCGCCGCGCTGGGCGCGGGTCACTTCGTGTGGTGGCAGTTCCTGCTCGAGAACCTGGGCCTCGGCCTGATCGCAGGCCTGATCGTCGGCGGCCTGGCGGCAGTGGTCATGCCGGCCGAGTCGCGGTTCGGCCTCGGGGCGGGAATCCCCGCGCACCAGAAGGCCCTCTATGCGCTGGGCGTGGCCTGCACGGCCTACGGGGCCGCGGTGCTTCTCCCGCACGGCAATGGACTGATCGCGGTCTACGTGGCGGGGATCACGCTCGGCATCCGGCGCGCCGATCTGCGCGCTCACTTTGCCCGGCAGTCGGCCGACCTAGTCGAGATCGTCAAGCTTGGCGTTTTCGTCGTGTTCGGGGCGCTACTGACCTTCTCGGGTCTGTTCGGCTCCGGGTGGGCGGCAATCGGCATCGTGATCGTGACCCTGCTGGTCGCGCGCCCGGTGGCCGTGTTCACGGCGCTGGTCCGCACCGACACCGATCTTCCCACGCGCGCATTCATGGCCTGGTTCGGACCCAAGGGAGTGGCCACGATGACCTTCTCGCTGCTCGTGCTCGGCGATCAGATCCCCGGCGGCCGGACCATCTTCAACCTCGCCGCGCTCGTGGTCTTCTGCTCAATCCTGGCCCACGGAGCCACCGACACAGCCGGAGCGGAGTGGATGGGCCGCCACGCCGATCGTGTGTCGGCCGCTCACCCGGACCCGCCGGTGGTGAAAGACGGTGCGGGTGCGACGGGTGCGACAAGTGCGGGACCGCTCGCGGCGGACCCGGGGCCCGGCTAGTGCCGGTCCTCGTCCACGTCGCTGCGCCGGCTGGGGTCCATGATCCAGCCCATGATCAGGGCGAGAAGGACGAAGGCGATGAATCCGCCGAGCAACGGCCAGTACATGGCCCAAAACATATAGGAGCCGCCCCCGGTCGGGAGGCGACCACCGGCCTACGCGTGCAGCGAGACCTGCTCACTCGGCGAGGGAAACGCCCACGCCACCTGCATCCGGCGTTCCTGACGGAAGACGAAGCGAAGCTGGCCCGGTGGCCTCAGGCCGTCGGGGTGCGCGGGCCGGAAGGTCGCACAGGGCCCCTCTGAGTCAGCCAGTGCGCACAGCAGGTTGGCATGAAAAAAGCAGTTTTCGCAGCTGGCTTTCGCCGCCGCTCCCCGACCGTTCGGCATATACGCTCCGCACCCCTCTGAATTTGACCCGTCTTGTCCGGCCCGAGGATCAAAGCGGACCGGGGCTATGAATGCCAGGACGATTTCCGGAAAACGCAACAACTTCGTGACGGCGCGAAAACCGCCAAATTCGAGGAAGATTCTTCAGCGGCCAGGAACCCTCCGCATTTTCCGTAGCTTTTGCGAGCAACAACTATGGCTGCCAGCGAAGACACCCTGATCTCCCTCGCCGACTACGAGCGGGCGGCCCAGGAATTGCTCCCGGTCGGGGCCCACAGTTACCTCGCCGGCGGCGCCGGAGACGAGGTCACGCTCCGCGATAATCTCGCCGCCTGGGGCCGCCTCGCGTTGCGCCCGCGGATGCTGGTCGGCGTCGGCACACGTGACCTCTCGGTGGAGCTGCTCGGACGCCGCCGGCCGCATCCCCTGGTGATCGCCCCGACCGCGTTCCAGCGTCTCGCCCACCGGGACGGCGAACTCGCCACTGCGCGTGCCGCGATGGCGACGGACACGATCATGTGCCTCTCGACTCTGGCCACCTCATCCCCTGAGGCGGTGGCCGAAGCCGCTCCCGACGCGTCGCGCTGGTTTCAGCTCTACGTGTTCAAGGATCGCGGGGTCAGCCACGATCTGGTGGGGCGCGCCGCCGCCAGCGGGTATGAAGCTCTGGTGGTCACCGTCGATCTGCCCCTGTTCGGGATTCGTGAACGCGAGCTGCGCTCCGGTGTGCGCTCCTCCGAGGCCGAGCGGGTGGCCAGTGCTGCCGCTGCTGGCGCCTCGGGTGAAATGACGCCGGAGGCCTTCGGCGCGCTCGTGGATCCCGACCTTCGCTGGGAGGACATCGAGCGCTTCGCCGGCGAGAGCCCGCTACCGGTCATCGTCAAGGGCATTCTCACCGACACCGACGCCCGCCTGGCCGCCGATCACGGAGCGGCCGGCGTGATCGTCTCCAACCACGGTGGGCGCCAGCTCGACGGAGTTCTCTCCGGAGCCGATGCCCTCCCCGAGGTCGTGCAGGCCGTCGGCGATCGGTTGGATGTCCTCGTCGACGGCGGTATCCGCCGCGGCACCGACGTCGTCAAGGCGCTGGCGCTCGGCGCGCGGGCCGTGCTCCTGGGCCGCCCGGTGATCTCCGGCTTGGCTGTGGGCGGGACCGAGGGTGTGCAACGGGTACTCGAGATCCTGCTCGGCGAGCTGGACAACGCTCTGGGACTGATCGGTGCGCCGCGGGCGGAGGAGCTCGACTCGAGCTTCGTCGCTCGGGCTCCGTGGGCGCAGCCATGAAGATCCTCGTGACCGGGATCTCGGGTTACGTGGGTGGCGCGCTCGTGCCCCGCCTGCAGCGCGACGGCCATGACGTGGTCGGACTCACTCGCGACCGCCGCCGGGTGGCGGCCGACGTGCCGGTGATCGAAGGTGACGTACTAACCGGCGCCGGTCTGACGCAGGCGCTGGACGGAGTCGACGTCGCCTATTACCTGATCCACGCCATGGAGGCTTCCGCGGACGGGCCGTTCGCCGAGCGCGAGCGCGCCGGGGCGGAACGATTCGCCGCCGCGGCCCGCAGCGCAGGGCTGAGACGGATCGTCTACCTGGGCGGCCCCGTCCCGCAATCGGGCCCGACCTCATCGCACCTCTCGAGCCGGCTCGAAGTGGAACGGCTCTTACTGGCCGCCGTCCCGGACTCGGTCGCGCTGCGCGCCTCGATCGTGATCGGTGCCCGGTCGCGATCGTTTCGCTTTCTCGTCCGGCTCGTTGAGCGCCTGCCGGTGCTTGCCGTGCCCGCCTGGCACGGCAACCGCACGGCACCGATTGATGAGCGTGACGTCTTGTCACTGCTGGCCGAAGCCGCGACCAATGTGGCGGTCTCGGGACGTTCGCTTGACATCGCCGGTCCGGACACGGTGACCTACGGCGAGCTCATTCTCCGTATCCGCGACCTGATGCTGCTGGGCCGGCCGACATTCAAATTCTCGTCGCCTCACGGTCACCCCGATCGCCAGCCGGGTCGCGGCGGCGATCGCCGGCGAGGAGCCGGAGCTGATCGAGCCCCTGATGGAGAGCCTGGCCACCGATCTGCTGCCCCGCGATGACGAGGCGGCGCGGCTGTTGGGCGTCCGCCTGCACCGCCTCGACGCCGCGATCGAGCACGCTCTGGCCGTGTGGGAACAGACGGAGCCGCTCGCCGCGCGGTGATGATCCGGACCCGAATAGCCCGCGCCCGTTAGTGTCCTCCCGCCATGAGCACTGTTAGCGCTGAAATCGACATCGCCGCCAGCATCGATGACGTCTGGAAAACCGTCATGGATCCGGCCAAGCTCGGCGACTGGGTGACGATTCACAAGTCGCTGGAGAACGCATCTCAGGCCGCCGTTGCACAAGGGCGCCACCATGGACCAGTGCCTGGCCGTCCGTGGGCTCACCTTTCACGTGCACTGGAATTTGGTTGATGTCGAAGAACCCCGGCGCGCCGAATGGGAGGGCGTCGGCCCTGCGCGGTCTCGCGCCCGCACGGCCTACACCTCAGCGAGGGTAAGAATGGATCGACACATTTTCAGTACACAAACGAGTTCCACCCGCCCGGCGGACGGCTCGGCAACATCGCCAGCCGCATGATCGTCGGCGCTACCTCTGAGCGCGAGGCGAAGAAGTCACTCTCTGCGCTGAAGTCCCTGCTCGAGAAACAACATTGACGCCGAGTTGACGCCCGGCCGCTCGCACGCCGAGATCGAGCCCGGGCTTAACCGATTAACACTGACCACGTGTATGGTTGCGTGCGTAAGAGCCACCCGTTAAGCGAAAGGCGAGCAGGTGACAGAGTTCGTCGACAGCACCGTCAGAGACATCGATAGTCGTCTGGCGGAGCTCAAGCAGGAAGTGACACGGCTGGAGGCAGCGCGCTCCGCGCTCACCGGCAACCGTCGCGGCCCAGGCCGTCCCAGCGGTAACGGTGGACGCCGTTCCAGTGGCCGTCGTCCCGGTCGTCCGCGTGGACGGCGCGGGGGTAACACGCGCTCGAACCAGGCGCTTGAGCTCGTTCGCTCAAAGCCGGGAATCACGATTCCTCAGATTGCCGAGCAATTGAAGATCGAGCCGAATTACCTCTATCGCGTGATGCCCAAGCTCGTCGAGGACGGGCAGGTCAAGCGCGACGGTCAGGGCTGGCACCCGGCGGCCGCGTAGCCGCCGCCAGCAACCAGCGGTAGGGGCAATTATCGGGACCGCCGCCGCGATCCTCAACGGAGATCGCGGCGGCGTGTGACCGATACATCCGACGCGGCCAAGGCCGGTCGGCGCGCTTACATCTAGATCAGGCCGAGGTCCGCGACCGCGGAGCGCTCGTCATTCAGTTCCTTGACCGTGGCCTCGATTCGCGACCGTGAGAACTCGTCGAGCTCGAGGCCCTCGACGATCTTGTACTCACCGCCTGAACAGGTGCACGGGTAACCGGAGAAGATCCCCTCCTCGATGCCGTAACTGCCGTCCGAGGCAACGGCCATCGAGACCCTGTCCCCCTCGCGGGAGCCGAGCACCCAGTCGTGCACGTGATCAATCGCAGCGTTGGCGGCCGAGGCGGCGCTTGATGCTCCCCGAGCCTCGATGATCGCTGCCCCGCGCTTCTGCACGGTGGGGATGAACTCGTTCTCGATCCAATTCTGGTCACCGATTGCCTCGGCGGCGTTGGCGCCCTTTACCTCGGCGTGAAAGACATCCGGGTACTGGGTCGCCGAGTGGTTGCCCCAGATCGTCATGTTGGTGACCTCGCTGACCGCGGCGCCGGTCTTTTTCGCCACCTGTGCGATCGCCCGGTTGTGGTCCAGCCGCATCATGGCCGTGAAGCGGTCGCGAGGAATGTCGGGGGCGTTGCTGGCCGCGATCAAACAGTTGGTGTTGGCCGGATTCCCGACGACCAGCACCTTGAGGTCGGAAGCGGCATGGGCGTTCAGCGCCTCTCCCTGAGGCTTGAAGATGCCACCGTTGGCCTCGAGCAGATCGCTGCGCTCCATGCCCTTGCTACGCGGGCGAGCGCCAACGAGCAGCGCGACGTTGACGCCGTCGAAGGCCTGGTTGGGGTCGTCGTAGATGTCAACTCCGGCGAGCAGCGGGAACGCGCAGTCCTCCAGCTCCATCGCGGTGCCCTCGGCGGCCTTGACGGCCTGCGGAATCTCAAGCAGCGAGAGATGGACCTGAGTGTCGGGGCCGAGCAGCTGACCACTGGCGATGCGAAACAGGATCGCGTATCCGATCTGGCCGGCGGCTCCGGTGACTGAAACCTTTACGGGGGTGCTCACTTTCCATTCCTTCCTGGACGGCGCCGAGGCGCTGGGCACATCGCAGCCGTCATCTCATTGCGGTTTTCACACCGCCCGGGCGCGGGTGCTCTCGCTCTCGGGAGGCTGGGTCAGCGCCGGGCCGGCAGTGAGCGGCACGAGCGACCCTGCCCGCGATGCTATAGCGGTCAGGGCCTCCTCCGCCCCACGCCCAGGGACTCCGAGCGGGCGGTGGCACGCGCCAAGCGGCGCGGCAAGCTGGGGCGCTCAAGCTCCGAAGTCGAGCCCGTAGACCTCGCCGAGCTTGTGCTTGAGGTAGCGAGTGAACGGCCCCACGGCGATCGGTCCGCCCACGGCACGCTCGAGCAATTCCGTGGTGGTGAACTTCGAGCCGTGCCGGTGAACCTTCTCGATCAGCCACTGCCGGAGGGGCTGCAGCTCCCCGGCGGCGATCATCTGGTCGAGATCGGGGATCTCGACGTGGACCCGCTCCCACAATTGCCCGGCGATCAGGTTCCCGAGCGCGTAGGTGGGGAAGTAGCCGATCAATCCCGCTGACCAGTGCACGTCCTGCAACACCCCGTCGGCGTCATCGTTGACCGTAATGCCAAAGAACTCCTGGAAGCGAGCGTTCCAGGCCTCAGGCAAATCGGACACTGCCAGCCGGCCCTCGATCAGCTCCTGCTCGAGCTCGAAACGCAGCACGATGTGCAGGGCATAGGTGAGCTCGTCAGATTCCACTCGGATGTACGACGGCTTGACCCGGTTGACCGCCCGGTAAAGCGATTCGGGGTCGATGCCGCGCAGCGCGCCCCCGAAGTGGTCGGCCACTCGCGGAGCCAGCACCGAGCAGAAGGGCCGGCCGCGGCCGACCATGTTCTCCCACAGGCGACTCTGTGACTCATGCATGCCCAATGACTCGCCGGCGCCGAGGGGGCTGCGCTCAAAGGCGGGGGGAATGCCCGCCTCATACAGACCGTGACCGCATTCATGCATGGCGCCGTACAGCCCGGCCGGGAAGTACCCCTCGTCCCAACGGGTCGTGATGCGCACATCGCCCCGGCCAATCCGAATGGCGAACGGATGCACGGTGTCATCGATCCGCCACTCAGTGGAGTCAAAGCCCATCATGGACACCGTCTCAGCGACCAGGGGGCGCTGCTGAGCAACCGGAAAACGCCCGTAGAGCATGCTGTCATCGACCTGGCCGGCCTCACTGGTGAGACGCGCGATCAGCGGCACCAACTCATTGCGCAGCTCTCCGAACAACGCGGCCACGGTCCGCGTCCGCATCTCCGGCTCGTAGTCGTCGAGCAGGACGTCGTATGCGCACTCGTAGCCGTCGTGGCCGGCCTGACACTCGACATAGCGCCGGGCCAGCTCATAATTTCGCTCCAGGTACGGAGCGAAGGCTCGGAAATTTGATGCCTCCCGCGCCGCCACCCACGCTTCCTGGCCCATCGAGGCCGCGCGAGCCATCTCGGCCGCGAGGTCGGTGGGCACGCGCCGGGCCTTGTCCCACTGGCGCCGGACGAGTCGGACCAGACAGGCGGTGTCCGAGTCGGGCTCCTCCCCTGCGGTCTCGGTCTCGGCACCCGCGAGCAGACGGCCGGTCTCGTCATCAATGAACAGCTCGTGCGAGATGCGCTGCAGCGTGGCCAACGACTCGGCCCGGGCCGGGGCGCCGTGCGGCGGCATCTTGGTCTGCTGGTCCCAGTGGGCCAGGGCCGAGACCGACCGCAGGTCGGCCAGCTGTGCCATGCGCTGGCGCAGCTGCTCGAGGGAGCTGCTCATGCGCAGCCCCCAGGCGTAGCCGGTCGATCCCTATGCGACCATTGCCATGTGGTGAACCGCTCACGCTCGATCAAGCTGATGGACATTTTCGGGTTCCGGATCGGGGTCGATGCCAGCTGGTTTCTCATCCTCTTCCTACTCATCTTCGTGCTCTCGGGGCCGTTTCGCGCCACCTTGCACAGTTCGGATGCCGTGGCCTACACGACCACCGTGGTCAGCGTCCTGCTCCTGTTCGCGTCACTCATAGTGCACGAATTGGGGCACGCACTCGTCGCGCGCCGGCTCGGGATCGGTGTCAAGCGGATTGATCTGTTTCTGTTCGGCGGACTGACCCAGATGAGCCGTGATGCGCAGTCACCTGGGGAGGACTTCAAAATCGCCGTCGCCGGCCCACTGGCGACGTTGGGCGTGATCCTAGTCTGTCTCGGCATCGACGTTGCCCTTGTCGGTACCCATCGTCTGTATCACGCCGTCCTGCTCGAGAGCGACATCACGATCACGCCGGTGCTGCTCTGCCTGAGCTGGCTGGTGCCGATGAACATCCTCCTGTTGATCTTCAACATCGTCCCCGCCTTCCCGCTGGATGGCGGCCGCATCGCGCGCTCGGTGGTGTGGCGGGTGACGGGCGAGAAGGCCAGGGGAACGCGCGCAGCGGCCAAGCTCGGCCAGGGGTTCGCGATCATCCTGGCCGGGATCGGACTCTGGGGCCTGCTCTCGCTGGGCAGTCTGAGCTGGCTCTGGCTGATGGCCCTCGCCTACCTGCTCTACCAGTCGGCGCGGGCGGCGATCGTGCAGTCGGCGTTCAGCGAGCGGATCGAGGGCGTGCGCGTGGCCGACATCATGGATCAACAGCCGGTGGCTATTCCCGAGACGACGGCGGCCAGCCAGGCCCTGGACGACTACTTCCTGCGCTATGGATGGGAATGGTTTCCGGTCGTCAACGAAAGCGGGCGCTTTCTTGGGATCGTCCGCCGCGAGCGCGTCCAGGCGTCGGTCGACAGCTCAGAGAACTGGGTCACGGTGGCCTCACTCCTGGTCACTGAGGAGGCGGCCGGATGGCGGATCGATGCCGACCGGCCGATCGCCGACCTGCTGGCCTCGGAGTCCCTGGGCCGGCTCGGGGCCCTGATGGCGGTCGACGGCGACGGCGTGCTCCGGGGCGTGGTCACAGTGGATCAGGTGCGACGCGCCCTGTCGTCGGCCCTGGCCTCCACCCCCACCCCGTCCTGAGCTCACCATCCCGGCCCGTGCCGAGGGAGCGCCGCCCTGACCCGAGGTGCCCCGGCCCGTGCCGAGGGAGCGCCGCCCTGACCCGAGGCGCCCCCGCCCCGTGGGCGCCGGCGGGGACCGCAAGGAGCCCGACCAGTCGGCTCATTTATATTGCTCGTCGTGCCCTCCCATGACGTTCTCATCATCGGCGCTGGCCTGGCCGGCCAGCGGGCGGCGTTGGCCGCTGCCCAGACCGGAGCCACGGTCGGAATCATCTCCAAGGTCCACCCCGTGCGCTCCCACTCGGTGGCCGCCGCCGGTGGCATCAACGCCGCCCTGAATCCCGAAGATACGTGGGAGTCCCACGCCTTCGACACGATCAAGGGCTCGGACTACCTCGCCGACCAGGACGCGGTCGAGATCATGTGCCGCGAGGCTCCGGACGAGATCCTGTGGCTCGAACACGCCGGGGTCACCTTCCACCGCGACGAGACCGGACACCTGGGAACGCGTGCCTTCGGCGGCGCCTCCGCCGCCCGGACCTACTACGTGGCCGATATCACCGGTCACGCGATCCTGCACGTGCTCTACGAGCAGCTGATGAAGTACTCGGCGCAGATCGATCGCTTCGAGGAGTGGTTCACCACGGACCTGCTCCAGGACGACAGCGGCCGCTGTGTCGGCGCCATCTGCCGCAACCTGCGCGACGGCGAGCTGCAGCTGTTCAATGCCAAGACGGTGATCCTCGCCTCCGGCGGCGCCGGCCAGGCGTACCGGCCGACCACCAACGGCCTGATCGTGACCGGCGACGGCATCGCCCAGGCCTATCGCATCGGCGCCCGTCTGATGGACATGGAGATGATCCAGTACCACCCGACGACGCTGGCCGGGAACGGGCTGCTCATCACCGAGGGCGCTCGGGGAGAGGGAGCTCAGCTGTTCAACGCCGAGGGCGAGCGCTTCATGGAGAAGTACGCCCCCAACAAGCTCGAGCTGGCCTCCCGGGACGTCGTTTCCCGCGCCGAGCAGACCGAGATCAACGAGGGCCGCGGCTTCCCCGACGGCACTGTGGCGCTGGACATCACCAAGGTCCCGCGCCGCCGAACGCTCGAGGCGCTGCGGGAGATCGTCAACATCGGTCGCGACTTCGCCGGTGTCGACATCACCCGCGAGCCGATCCACATCCACCCCGGCCAGCACTACATCATGGGCGGCGTCAAGACCGACGTCGACGGCCAGACCACGATCGCCGGCCTGTACGCGGCGGGCGAGGTGGCCTGCGTCTCAGTCCACGGTGGCAATCGTCTCGGCGCTAATTCGCTGCTGGACACGCTGATCTTCGGTCGCCGCTCCGGAGAACACGCTGCCAAGCAGGCGTTGCAGCGCCCGATGCCGAGCTCTCCGGTCAGCCGTGTCGATGAGACCGCGGCCAACATCAAGGCGATCATCGATCGACCCGAGGGCGGCCGCCGCGTGTCGGCCATCAAGGAAGAGCTCGGGGACACGATGAACAAGTACGTGGCCGTGTTCCGCGATCAGGAAGGCCTCCTGAAGGCCCATGAGATCGTGCGCCGTCTTATGGAGGAGGCCCCCAAGGCCCATATCGACGACCGCGGCGCGGTCTTCAACCAGGACGTGATCGGCGCCATCGAGCTCGGCTACATGCTTGACGTGGCCGAGGCGACCGTGGTCGGCGCGCTGGAGCGCAAGGAGTCCCGCGGAGCCCAATTCCGCACCGACTTCCCGGAGCGCGAGGATGAAGAGTGGCTCAAGCACATCGACGTTTCCGTCAATGGCGAGGACGTTCCCAAGGTGAGCTACAGCCCGGTGACGATCACCAAGTGGGAGCCCCAGGAAAGGACGTACTAGGTGCCTGAGTACACGCTGAAGATCCGCCGCTTTGACCCGCAGTCAGGGGAGGCCGCGTACTGGGACGAGCACCAGGTCGACCTTGCGCCAACCGCCTCCGTGCTGGATGCGATCCTCAAGGTCCGCGACGACGTCGACGGGTCGGTTGGCATCCGCTGCTCCTGTCAGCAGGCGATCTGTGGTTCGTGCGGCGTACGCATGAACGGCAAGCCGGGCCTGGCCTGCAACACCCACCTCGACGAAGCCGCCGCCCGCACCCAGGGCGTGGGCTGGAATCCCGAGGCCGAGCCCGAGGGTGACCTGACTCCCCCCAACGTGATCACGGTCGAGCCGATGGGCAACATGCCCGTCATCCGTGACCTGATCGTGGACATGGACGCGGTGCACTGGAAGAAGATCCAGCGCGTCACCCCGTTCTTGATCAACAGGGAGCCGGTCCCCGAGCGCGAGTACATCGTGCCCCACGACAACATGGTCGACGTCACCCAGACGATGGCCTGTATCCAGTGCGGGGCGTGCGTGTCGGACTGCCTGTCGATGGAGATCGACCCGCTGTTCATCGGCCCGGCCGCACTGTCCAAGGCCTACCGCTTCGTCGGCGACCCGCGTGACGCCGAGCATCACGAGCGCCTCGACGATCTGTCCCAGGACGAGCACGGGATCTACGACTGCACGCACTGCTTCAACTGCATCGACGCCTGCCCCAAGGGCGTTGACCCGATGAGCCAGATCATGCGCCTGCGCCGCAAGGCGGGGTCGGACGAGGGGATCGTCGACGACAACAACGGCCACCGGCACGAGGACGCCTTCGTAACCCTGGTCCGCGATTACGGGCTGCTCAACGAGGCCGAGCTGCTGCCCCGCAGCTACGGCGGCAATTCGTGGTTTGGCAAGTTTCACCCCGCCGCCGGCAAGGAGCTCGTGTCCTCGATCTCCTCGATCGTCACCGGGGTCGTGCGCGGCAAGGTCAACCCGAAGATCGCCCTGTTCGGGCACAAGCTGCCCAAGGCCGACTTGAGCTCGCTCAAGCGCATCTACTCGACCGTCGAGGAACGCCCGCAGCGCATCGAGCTCAATCTCTACGTCAGCGGCTACGAGGACGAGCCCGACAGCTCCACCCCCGCCGACTCCGATTCGCCGTCGGACAAGTCGCCCACCTTCCCGGGGCCCGGAGAGGGATCCTCCGGCTCCTCGAGCGAAAGCGAGAACTAGATGACCAAGGTCGCCTACTGGCCCGGTTGCGTAAGCCGGGGGTTCACCCCCGAGCTGCACGGCTCGATGGCCAAGGTCGCTCCGTTGCTCGACATCGAGTTGATCGAGCTCGATCGTGCCGCCTGCTGCGGCGCGGGCGTGATCGCCGAGCACAACCAGGAGCTGGCCGACACGCTGAACGCCCGCACCTTCGCCCTCGCCCAGCAGACCGATGGTGAGCTGATGATGAACATCTGCTCGACCTGCCAGGGCGCGCAGTCGGAGTGTCAGGAGCGCCTCGACGCCAACACCGAGTACCGGCAGCAGATCAATGCCAATCTGACTGACGAGGGCCTGTCGTACGAACGGGGTCTGACCAACAAGAACTTCCTCTGGTACCTCGTCGAGGAGCTGGGGTTGGACGCGCTCAAGGCCAAGGTCACGCGCCCGCTCACCGACCTGAAGGTGGGCCCGTTCTACGGCTGTTACATCGTGCGCCCGGTCGACCGTCTCGGCGTCGACGAGGAGCATCCGCGCGACCGCTACATGCACATGGTCATCGAGGCCCTGGGCGGCACCGTGATCGATTACGCGGGCGTGTACAAGTGCTGCGGCTTCCCGATCATCACCATGAACAAGGAAGCCTCGCTGAAGATGGCCGGGCGCCACCTCGGTGACGCCATCGACGCCCACGCCGACTGCCTGGTCGTCCCCTGTCCGCTCTGCCACCTGAACCTCGACCTCCAGCAGCCCGCCGCCGCGCGTGTCGCCGGCCGTGATCTCGGCCTGCCCGTCCTCCATCTCCCGCAGATGGTCGGCCTGGCTCTCGGGCTGCAGCCCAAGGAGCTCGGGATGTCAAAGCACGTGGTCAAGCCGACCGCGGTCATGGACTGGTCAAGCTCGGTCGTGGCGTCCACGGGCGCTGCCGCCTAGCTCCCCGACCGCGGCCTACCCCCGCGTTAGCCCCCCGGCCGCGGCCTGCCCCCGCGTCAGCTCCCCGGCCGCGGCCTGCCCCCGCGTCAGCTCCCCGGCCGCGGCCTAACCCGATACGGACGGTTGCGGTTTCGGGAGCGTGTTCGATTTGATGCCTATATGGCACCAAATCGAACCCGAAGCCGTTCGCGGAGCGGGTCCGGGGGGTCGCGGGCGAGACCGTGTTCGATCTGTTGGTCCCTGAGCCAGCTATCGAACGGCCGCGCTTACCAGCTCTGGCCGTAGCGCTCGGCGAACGTGAAGTCGCCGACCGGGTGACGCGACAGCCGCTTGGGCCAGGGGTCCTGGCGGTAGCCGACCGAGATGTGACCGGCGATGGCCACGCCGTCCGGGATCTCGAGCAGGGCGCGGACCTGGGGCTCGGCCGGCACCAGCAGCGTGGTGAACGACGCGCCGAGATCCTCGTTCCGCAGCCCGAGGAGCACATTCTGCACGAACGGGTAGACCGACGCACCCCCCACGATGCTCGGCCGGTCGAGTTCGGCGTCGGTGATGGCCAGCGCCTCGAGCTCCACACACACGACCAGGTGCGCGGGCACCTCATCGAAGTGGTGCGCATAATCGTCGGCGGCCTGCAGCGAGCGCAGCCGTGCCGGCGACAGACCGCTCTGCTCGCCGGCGTCGAGCGCGGCCCGGCCGCCGGTCTGTTCCATGTAGCGATCCCACGGGTCGGCGTAGAGCTCGCGCAGCCGGCGGCGCGTGTCCCGGTCGGTGATGACGATCACCCTCCAGCCCTGGCGGTTGCCGCCGCTGGGGGCGAAGCGGGCGTTGTCGAGAACCCGTTCGAGCACATCGCGCGGGACGGGGTCGGGCTTGAAGCGGCGGGTCGACGGCGCCGCCCGCATCACCTCGTAAAGGTCCTCAGGCGGCAAGGCTCGAGCTCGCCCCGCCAGCTACCAGCAGCTCGGCGATCTGCACCGCATTGGTGGCTGCGCCCTTGCGCAGGTTGTCGGAGACCACCCACATCGACAGGGCTCGGGGGTGAGACTGGTCGCGCCGGATGCGGCCCACGAAGACCTCGTCGCGTCCCTCGGCGCGCAGCGGCGTGGGCACGTCCTCGAGGGCCACGCCCGGGGCCTGGCTGAGCAGCTCCCGCACCCGCTCGGGGCTGATCGGCTCGCGCGTCTGCACGTTGACCGACTCCGAATGAGCGACGCGCACCGGAACCCGCACGCAGGTAACGGCGATCCCGATCTCCTCATCCTCGAGGATCTTGCGCGTCTCGAACATCATCTTGCGCTCCTCGTCGGTGTGGTCGTCGCCGTCGGCGAACGAGCCCGCGGCGCCGATCACGTTGAAGCCGATGTGATCGGGGTAGACGTGCGGCTCGGGGAGCCGATCGCCATCCAGCGACGCCCGAACCTGCTCATCGAGCTCGGCCAGGGCCTTCTGCCCGGTACCGGATACCGACTGGTAGGTGGAGACGATCAGGCGCTCGATACCCGCCTCGCGGTGGATCGGCGCCAGCGCCACCATCAGCTGCATGGTCGAGCAGTTGGGGTTGGCGATCAGCCCACGGTGCCCCTTCAGCGCATGCGGGTTGACCTCGGAGACGACCAGCGGCACCTCGGGATCGCGCCGGAAGGCGGACGAGTTGTCGATCACCGCCGTCCCCCTGGCGGCGAACTTCGGGGCCCACTCCCGCGAGGTGGCCGCCCCGGCCGAGAACAGGGCGATGTCGAAGCCGTCGAGGTCGGCGCTGTCATCCAGCAGTTGCACGGTGCGCCCATCGATCTCGGTTCCCGCCGAGCGCGCGGAGGCGAACAGGACGAGCTCGTCGGCGGGGAAATCGCGCTCGTGCAGCAGCGCCAGCATCGTGCGCCCCACCGCGCCCGTGGCCCCGACCACCGCCACGCGCCTGCCGCCCGCTCGGCGTCCAGCCTCGCCCTCGGGCTCGCCGCCCGCTCGGCCTCCGGCCTCGCCAAAATGGGCGGCGCCCGAGTCGTCCGGTTGGGCGGCGCGCGTGTCGTCCGGCTGCCTCATCGTGGCCCCTGCTCGAGCTGGATCGCGTCGGGCCCGAGGTCAAAGGCGCTGTGCAGCGACTGCACGGCCCGGGGAACATCGACAGCGCGGATCACGCAGGAGATCTTGATCGGCGACGTGGAGATCATCTCGATGTTGATCTCCTCCTCGGCCAGGGTCGCGAACACCTTGGCCGCCACGCCCGGATGGGAGCGCATGCCGGCCCCAACGATCGAGACCTTGCCCATCTCGTAATCGGTGTCGATGTGACCCACGCCGAGCTGCGCTTGCACCGGCTCCAGCGCGTCGAGAGCGGCGCGCAGGTCGTCGGTGCCGATCGTGAACGAGACCTCGGCCTCGCGACCCTCCTCGCGTGGCTCGTTCTGGATGATCGTGTCCACATTGCAGTTGGCCTCAGCCAGTGCGGTGAAGATCGAGGCCGCCGCGCCCGGCCGGTCGGGGACGCCGATCAAGGTGATCCGCGCCTCGTCGGTCGAGTGGGTGACAGCGGTGATGAGCGGGTGTTCCATCGTCTCGTCCTCTCCGAGCACAAAGGTACCGGGACCGGGATCGAAGCTGGAGCGGCAGTGAATACGCACTCCATGGGTCCGGGCGTACTCCACCGCGCGCAGCTGCAGGACCTTGGCTCCGGAGGCGGCCATCTCGAGCATCTCCTCGAAGCTGACCTGGGGCAGCTTGCGCGCGTTGGGCACGATCCGGGGGTCGGCGCTGAACACACCGGCCACGTCGGTATAGATCTCGCACACCTCGGCGTTGAGCGCGGCGGCGACGGCGACGGCGGTCGTGTCAGAGCCCCCCGACCGAGCGTGGTCACGTCGCGACTCGTCGAGACGCCCTGAAAGCCGGCGACGAGCACGATCTGGTCCTCATCGAGCGCCTCGGCGATGCGGTTGGCGCGGACGTCGAGGATGCGGGCCTTCGTGTGCGACGTGTCGGTGACGATCCCGGCCTGGGAACCGGTCAGCGAGATCGCCCGGTGGCCGAGGTCGTTGATGGCCATCGCGCACAGGGCACAGGAGATCCGCTCTCCCGTGGACAGGAGCATGTCCATTTCGCGCGGGTCCGGAGAGGGCGAGACCTCCTGGGCCATCAGGATCAGCTCATCGGTGGTCTGGCCGCGCGCCGAGAGCACGGCCACGACACGCTTGCCGGACTCGCGCTGAGCGACGATCCGGCGAGCGGCACGCTGAATCCTCTCGGCGTCGGCGACGGAGGTGCCACCGAACTTCATCACCACGGTCTGAGACACGGCGGCGAAGGTTATGAGCTCAGAGCGCCCGGCGACCGGCCAGGGCCCGGCCCAGCGTCAGCTCGTCTGCGTACTCGAGGTCCGCGCCAACGGGGAGGCCGCTGGCCAGCCGGGTGACCGACAGCTCGGGCAGTCGCTGGCGCAGCCCGTCGGCGATGTGCAGCGCCGTCGCCTCTCCGGTCGTGGTCGGGTTGGTGGCGATCACCACCTCGCGCACGTGATCAGCCTCGGCCCGGGCGTAGAGCTCGGTGATCTTCAGGTCCTCGGGATCGACGCCGTCGATGGGCGACAGCGCGCCGCCAAGCACGTGATAGCGGCCCCCGAACTCGTGCGTGCGCTCGATCGAGATCACGTCGGAGGGCTCCTCGACCACACAGATCAGCTCTGGGTCACGGCGTTCATCGGTACAGATCCGGCACCGCGGCCCGTCGGCGAGGTTGAAGCACACCTCACACAGCCCGATACGAAGCTTCATCTCCTTGATGGCATCGGCCAGCGCTGCGGCCTCCTCCTCGCTGGCCCGGAGCAGGTGGAAGGTGAGGCGCTGCGCCGTGCGGCCGCCGACACCGGGCAACTTGGAGAGCTCGGTGATGAGCCGCTGGACGGGAGGTGCGTACACGGAACGAGTGGGTCCGGGATCGAGACTAGGCCGCGGGGGCCGGCCTACATGCCGGGCAGGCCAAGCCCGCCGCCGAGGCCGCCGGTGATTCCGCTCATCTTGGACGCGGCCAGGTCCTGGGCCGAGCGCAGCCCCTGGTTGACGGCGGCCAGGACCATGTCCTGGAGCAGCTCTACGTCGTCGGGGTCGACAGCCTGGGGGTCGATCGTGATCGACTTGACGACCTGATCACCGGTCACCTGCACGGTGACCATGCCCCCACCCGCGGTGGCCTCGACCATCTCGTCCTTGAGCGACTCCTGGGCCTTCATCATGTCCTCTTGCATCTTCTGGGCCTGCTTGAGCAGCTGCTGCATGTTGGGCTGGGGCATGCCTAAGCCTCTTCCTGATCGGGATCGTCGTCCAGCACTTCTTCGGCGTCGAACTCCTCCATAAAGCGTTGCACCAGCTCCTCACCAGTGAGCTCGGCTCCGTTCTCGACCGTGACCGGGGCATCGTCGCGGAGCTCGTAGCGGAGGGTGAGCCGGGCGCCCGTGACCGAGCGCACGGCGTCGGCCGCCGCGCGCCGGTAGTCGTCCTGCTCGGCCTTGCGCTTGAAGAACGCCGCCCCAGCCGGGAAGGCGAGCGTCAGCGCCTGATCGTTGAGCGTCACCGGCCGGGCCGTTTCCAGCGTCGCGGCCAGCATCGCGTTTTCCTGACGGACGAACTCGACGACCGCCGGCCAGGACGAGACCAGCGTGCCGAGCTCGGTTTCTCCGGGCATGGCGGCTTTTGGTTCGACGGGCGCCGGAATCACGGTGGCCGGGGTGGGGGGTGGAGAAGCCGGCTCGGGGTTCGGAGTCGCGGACTGAGCACGAGCGGCCTCGGTGGCCGGGGGCTGAGGCAGGGCGGCCTCGGTGGCCGGAGGCTGAGCGCGAGCGGCCTCGGTGGCCGGGGTGGTGCGGGACACCACGGGCTCAGGACGTTCGCTCCGTGTCGCCTGGCCGCCGCCCCGCAGGGCGTCCTCGAGCCGCTCGATCCGGGCCAGCAGCGCCGCGGTCGATGGGTCGACCTCGGGCGAGGCGGCCTTGATCAACACCAGCTCGAGCTGGATCCGGGACTGGGCGCCGTTGGCGGTCGCTTCCAGCGCGCCGGCGACGAGGTCGAGCAGGCGTACGACCTCGCTCGCGGGCAGAGCCTGGGCCTGGGTCAGCAGGCGAGCATCACGCTCAGGGGTGATGCGCAGCTCGTCGGGCACCTCCTGCAGGATCTGGACGGCCATCAGCTCGCGACCATGGACCTCGAGATCACGCAGGATCTGGCCCGGGTCGCGCCCGCTGCCGGTGAGGCGAGCGGCGGTGCGGAGCGCCTGTGCGGGATCGCCAGCCTGAATCGCATCGACGGCCTCGAACAGCTGCTCGGCATCGGCGACTCCAAGTACGGCCAACACATCGGCGGCCTTGATCTGCTCATCACCGGCGTAGGTGACGAGCTGCTCGAGGGTGCCCAGCGCGTCACGGAAGCTGCCCGTGGCGTGACGAGCGATGAGCGCCACCGCGCCGGGCTCGATATCGATTTGCTCGCTGGTCGCCACCCGGCCCAGCACCTGCGCGACCTGCTCGACCGTGGGGCGGCCGAAATCGAAGCGGTGGCAGCGGTCGACCACCGTCGGCAGCACCTTCTGAGCCTCGGTCGTGGCGAGGACGAAGATCGTTCGTGGGGGCGGCTCCTCGAGCGTCTTCAGAAAGGCGTTCCAGGCCTGCGAGGAGAGCATGTGGGCCTCGTCCAGGATGTAGACCTTGTGCCGGCCCGAGACCGGCGAATAGGTCACCTTCTCCCGGAGGTCGCGGATGTCATCGACCGAGTTGTTCGAGGCCGCGTCCATCTCGATCACGTCCAGCGAGGTGGCGTTGGCGATCGAGCGGCAGGAATCGCAGACGCCGCACGGCTCCACGGTCGGGCCCTGCTCGCAGTTCAGGCAGGCGGCCAGGATCTTGGCCGTGCTCGTCTTGCCCGTCCCCCGGGAGCCCACAAACAGGTAGGCGTGATGGACCTTGTCCTGGCGAACGGCATTGGACAAGGTCCGCACGATCTGCTCCTGACCGACGACATCGGTGAAGCTGCGCGGGCGGTGGCGGCGGTAGAGCGAAGGACCGGCGGACACAGCCTCCGAGTCTAGAGTGGGCCGCGTCGGAAGAACTCGGCCGCAGCGGCGCCTGGATTGCCGGCGCTACGATCAACGGCGACCGTGCTAGGCGGGGACGTAGCGGCGCCCTGAATCCGCAATCCGCTTTAGCGGGGCTGAATTCCCTCTCGAGGGGTGCAGGTCCATGGCCAGCGTTCCGTTCGCGGTGTCGATGGTCCGGTCCCATTGCGATGACGGCCCGTGAACCAGGTCAGGTCCGGAAGGAAGCAGCCTAGGGTAACCGCCAGGCGCGATGGGAGTGCCGGCCCGGAGCCAAAAATGTGAATCGCGGCCCTGGAAACCGATCTCGACGGAGGGTGCACGGTCACTTTGCCCACTCGTAGGCCGTCTCGTCTGAGCGGGAGTGCCCGCCTCTACGGCCGGTATCGTCAGCCGGCATGTCCATAGGCGTGATTGGGATGGGTTACGTGGGTCTGCCGTTGGCGGTTGCCTTCGCTGAGGCCGACGAGCATGTGATCGCCGTCGACATCGACCCGGCCAAGGTCGATGCCGTCGCCGCTGGCCAGTCCTACATCGAGGATGTCGACTCGGCGCGGCTGCAGGCGGTCGCCGGGCGAATCGAGGCGACCATGGACCTGGGCGCGGTCTCGGCCTGCGAGGCGGTTCTCGTGTGTGTGCCCACCCCGCTCACCGCGAACCGAGAGCCGGACCTGGTGCCCCTGCTCGAGTCAAGCCGGGCCCTGGGGGAGGTCGTCCAGTCCGGGCAGCTGATCGTGCTCGAGTCCACCACCTACCCGGGGACCACTCGCGAACAACTCGTGCCGCTGCTCGAGCAGCGCGGCCTGAAGGTCGGCGAGAACCTCAACGTGGCCTTTTCACCTGAGCGCGTGGATCCGGGCCGAACGGACTACACGATGCGCAACACCCCCAAACTGGTCGGCGGGATTACGCCCGAGTGCACCGAACGCGCCGCCGAGCTCTACAGCCGGGTGTGCGATGAGGTCGTTCGCGTGTCGACGCCCGAGGTGGCCGAGATGGCCAAGCTGCTGGAGAACATCTTCCGCTCGGTCAACATCGCCCTGGTCAACGAGCTGGCCGTGCTCGCCGAGCGGATGGACATCGACATCTGGGAGGTCATCGACTCGGCGGCCACCAAGCCCTACGGTTTCATGCGCTTCGAGCCCGGACCGGGCATGGGCGGCCATTGCCTGCCCGTCGACCCGTTCTATCTCGCCTGGCGGGCCCGCGAGTTCCACATGTCGACCGAGTTCATCGAGCTGGCCGGAAAGATCAACCAGCAGATGCCGCTGTACTGCGTGGAGCGGATCCAGCGAGCGCTCAACGACGTCAGCAAACCGGTTCGCGGCTCGCGCGTCGGACTGCTCGGGGTCAGCTACAAGGGTGGCGTGGGTGACATTCGCGAATCACCGGCCCTGCGCATCATCGAGGTCCTCGCTGACCTCGGAGCCGTGCTCACCTACCACGATCCCTACGTGCCCGCCCTGCCCGAGTTCGGTTTGCAGAGCTCTTCCCTTTCCGAGGTCATGTCCGCCGACGCCGTGGTGCTGGTCACCGCGCACCCGGGTACCGACTACGCGGCCTTGGCCGAATCCGCCTCGCTGTTCGTTGATCTGCGCGGCAAGACGCGCGGACTGCGCATCCAGGACCTCGTCCGGCTGTAGCTGACCGCTCCGGCGGTCGGCACGCGGCGACCTGGCTCGCTTCCGCTCGCAGAGCGCGGCACCACCTGGCTCGCTTCCGCATCGCGGAGCGCCACCACCGCTCAGGTATCTTTATCCGCTCGACAAGGGAGCGCGGCCTGGGGACCCGAGCATGGGACGAGATCGTGGGACGGAAGGTTGAGATCGCTCAACTCGAGGCCGTTCTCGGCCGCGCCAGGCAGGGCACAGGGGAGGCTCTCGTCATCGTCGGCGAGCCCGGCGTTGGCAAGACGGCGTTACTGAACGCGGCCGTCGCGAGGGCCGACGGCTTTCGGCTGCTGACGATCACTGGCGTCCAGACCGAGACGGACCTTCCCTTTGCCGCTCTGACCACGGGCCCGGTCCTGAGCGAGATCGATCACCTTCCCGAGGCGCAGGCGATTGCGCTGCGGGCCGCCCTCGGTCTGCTGTCGGAACCAAAGGTGCAACGCCTGGCTTGCTACGCGGGCGTGATGACGCTGCTGTCGCACGCGGCCCGTGCGGAGCCGGTGCTGGTCGTGGCCGACGACTTTCACTGGCTCGACCTCGCCTCTCAGCAGGCTCTCCTGTTGCGCTGCGGAGACTGACTTCGGATGCGATCGCCTTCCTGCTCGCAGTCAGAGATGACGAGCAGGTCCTGTCCACGCTCACCGGGCTAGGCACGCTTCGGCTCGAGGGACTGAGCCAGGCCGCGACGGGAACCCTCCTGCGCTTGACCGGACGGCCGGTGGCCGACTCGATCGCGGCGCGGCTGTGGTCGGCGACGGCGGGTAATCCGCTCGCCCTGACCGAGGTCGTATGGGAGCAGCGAGTCTCGTAGCCATCGGCGATTCAGGGTTTTCCCTGATGCGACCCCTGTTGCCAGATGAATAGCTTTCTTAGACAGAGCCGGGGACGCACGCAATTGCGCTGAGGCTCCAGGGAAAGAAGGGGCGTTGGCCAGGGGACGTGCAGGGCCCGTGGGGACCGGGCTGCACGGCCCCGGTCAGTCTTGTCCGGTCCGGCTGCGTCGGCCGGTCCGATCACCGAAGACGCGCTCCCGCGCGTAGAATCACCCGCCCTAGGGCGCGTAGCTCAGTGGGAGAGCGCTCGCTTCACACGCGAGAGGTCGCTGGTTCGAAACCAGCCGTGCCCATCATCGAGGTTTCCTGCGTCTGACCGGTTTGTGGCATCCCCATCCGGGCGAGACGACCGTCGGTCGCCCGAGATCTGCGCCGGTGCCAGCATCCGGTGCCAGTTCACGGTCGGCGCGGACAGATACGTGCCGTCAACCGGGGCGCGGAGCCGTTCGCGGTCCCCTGACTCCACGGACATGATGTCCGCGTAGATCTTCAGCGTCACCGACGTGTCGGCGTGGCCATGTCCGCGCGTCCTACGCCGAGGCACATGCCTACCGCCTGTCGAACAGCAAACGGGCCTACGAGGGGTGGGTGCTCGACGACATCGTCAGCGCCAATCCAGATGATCTCGACCCCGACCACCTCTCGAGCAATCCCGCGCGATAGCGCACGTGGGCCGGCACGCTGGTTGCGCCCGCCCAGGCCGTGCGCGACGCCGGCGCGCGGCGCATCTATGCCGCCGCCAGCCACGGCAACTTCTCCGGCAACGCCTGGCGAGAACCTGGCCGCCGCCGAGTTCGATCAGGGTCGTGGTCACCGACACCATCCCCCGCCCGCCGGCGCCCCGGACACGTCCGCGTGCTCTCCTGCGCCGACCTGCTGACCAACTCGATCCGTCAGATCTTCACGGATGGTTCGGTGAGCGAAGTGTTCGGCGGCGAGAACCAGCTGTTTCGGAGCGCCAGCGGCTGAACGCCGGTCCCGCGGTCGATCCCGGGGCGCAGAGATGAGATCCGGAGCGTGAGATGTCACGCTCACGCGTGAACTGCGCAACTAAGGGATATATGAAACCGGCAACCAGCGTGGCGATCTCGGTGCTCGGCCGATCGGCACGCACGCGCAACGCGGATCCGGGCAGCAGCCGGCCCTCGGCACTGGACCGCCTCGAGGACGTCTACCGAGCCAACGTTGGACCGATCTCGGCCTATTTCGCGCGCCGGTGTGCGGAGCCGCAGACGGTCGCCGACCTGACCTCGGAGACGTTCGTGCGGGCCGCGGCCGGCTTTGCCCGCTTCGATCCCCGCCGCGGCTCGCCGCGCGCGTGGCTGTTCGGGATCGCCTCACGTGTTTACGCCGGTTACTGCGCGGCGCACGCCGATGGGGTGGCGATGGCCGTCCGCCTGGCCGGCGATCGGCTCCTCCCGTCTGAGGAGATCGACGATCTCGCCGGACGGATCGACGCCCAGCGCGCGGGCCGGGAACTGCTGGAGCGTTGCGCCCAGCTGTCAGAGCGTGAGCGGGCGGCGATTGAGCTGGTCGACATCGCCGACCTGACCCCGAAGGAGGCCGCGGACGCTCTCGGAGTGTCCGCCGTCGTCATGCGCCAGCGACTCTCTCGCGCGCGCCGTCACCTGAGAAAGGACCACAGCCATGAGTGATTTCGAGGACAACCTGTGGCGTGAGGTGCAGCGCACCTACGGCGCCGCGTTGTCTGACGCGCCCGACCCACTGCACCGGCCTTCGCGTCTGCGCAGGCCGGTGCTGGCCGGCACCAGCCTCGGAGTCGTCGGCGGGAGCGTCGCCGCCGTGATCCTGCTGACCGCGGCCAGCTCCTCGCCGGCGTTCGCCGTCACCCGCCATTCCGACGGCACCGTGTCGGTGGTGATCCGCCGGATCGAGGGGATCGCGGGGGCCAACCGGCGCCTGCAGTTCCTCGGCATTCGCGCTCGCGCGGTGGCTGTGTCCGGTTTCTGCAGGGCGGTGCCGCCCCGGGCGCTCGCGCAAGTCAGCGTGGCCACGGTCCGAGGCCGCAGCGTGAATTGGGTCCGAGTGGCTCCCGGCCGGATGGCGGAGAGAATCCGCCCGGCCCAGATCCCTGCCGGCCGCACGCTCGTGATCCCCACGGTGCCGGGCGGGGCGGCGGTCCGACTCGTCCACGGCCGGGTCGTGAGCGGCCCAGTGCCCGCATGTCTGCCTCCCGTCGTCTTCTTTCGCCAGGTCTCCGGGTCAGGCCGAGGACGGTTCGTGGTGTGCCGAGCCGGCATCACCCAGTCGCCCGGCACGATCTTGGCCAGGCCCGCTCCCAACACGACCGACACCAATGCCACGGGCACCGACACCAACGGCACGGGCACGACGGCCACCAACGGCACGGCAACGAACGAGTCGGGCACAGGCCCAGCGCCGTCAGAGGTGCCTGTGGGCGCGAGTACCAACACCAACGCCGGGACATCCACGAACGCCGGGACTGGCACCACCGATCAGAGCACGGCCACGAACGGCACGGGGACCACGAACGGGTCTGCACCCGCCGAAGCGATGAGCGTCTCGCTCCCCCCACCGCTACTGCGCCATTGCCCGCTCAACGCTGAGCGGCTGGCGCTCGGAGCGGCCGCGGCGAGCGCGAGGGCTGACCGCGGCGCGAGTCGCAAGTCCGCCCGGCGTTGACGGGGCGGTCAGCGCCATCTCATCCACCATCTAGCTTCCCGGGGCGATGTCAGCCGCCAACGGTCCGCGGGCCGGGATGCGGGACGGCGGACCTCCGGCTCTGGGGTGCCGGCCGTGAGCGGCGTGCGGGACCCCCCGATCCCGAGCCGCTGCGTGGATCGGTGCACGGCGGACGCGCCGCCGGCCTGATGGATCTGCTCGGGCTCTCCGACGACGAGCTCTGCGCGGTGCTCGACGCCACCCGAGAGTCGGCCTGATCGGTCAAACCGCGGGTCCCCCCGAGCACGCTGTGGGCGGGCTATGACCGACAGGCATGGACATAGCCACGGCGGGCCTCACGCCGACATGGCAGGGGCTAAGGGAGGGTGGAGAGCCGAGGCAACTACCAGTGAGAACGTTTGGTGCCAGAAGACGACCGAAATCGACCAAGTTTCCCCGTCTTCAGTGCCAGAACCGAACGCCCGGACATGCGACATTCCCTGCTAAGAGCGCTTTTTGCGCTTCCGGCGTCCTCGCTTCACACGCGAGAGGTCGCTGGTTCGAAACCAGCCGTGCCCATCATCATTGTGCTGCCCATCGCGGCGTACAAGCGATCAGCGCGCCCCTGAGGCGATCCGGTAGCGGTGCTCCGGACGACCGGTGGCGCCGTAATGAAGGTGGAGCTCGATCTTGCCCTGCCGCGCGAGCTCGGCCAGGTACCGCTGGGCGGTGGAGCGGCTGATCCCCACCTCCTCGGCAACCTCGGTGGCGGAGACGTCGCGCGACGCCGCCACGATGAGCTCCCGAATCCGCATCATGGTCGGACCTGACTGACCCTTGGGCAACGGCGCCGGGCCGCGGAGCAGACTGTAGAGAGCGTCCACCTCGTGTTGCTCGGCCTCGTCGATGCGCGCCAAGCGCACGTGCAGGTCACGGAAGGCGAGCAGCCGCTCCTCCAGCTGCGCAAAGCTGAACGGCTTGACCAGGTAGTGCACGGTTCCCAACTGCATCGCCGTCCGGACGCTCGCCATGTCACGAGCGGCGGTAATGACCAGGAAATCCGGGCGATGTCCGTGGCCGCCAAGCGTCTCGCGCGCCAGGTCGAGGCCATGACCGTCCGGCAGGTAGAGGTCGAGCAGCACCAGCGCGGGCTCCAAGCGCCGGATCTCCGTCCGGGCGCTGGCCGCTGTCGAGGCGTGGCCGGCGACGGCAAAACCGCGGACCTTGCGGACGTAGGCCGCGTGGATGGTGGCCACGTGATAGTCGTCCTCGACGATGAGCGTGCTGATCACGTGCCCACCTCCACGCCTCCGCGCTCCGTGGTGGGGAGCACCACGGTGAAGGTGGTGATGCCGCCGCACCGGACGGTGATGGTGCCCCCGGCCCGGCTGACCAGGCGGTGCACGAGTGCCAGTCCGATCCCGCGGTGCCCTCTCCGCTCGGGCGACTTGGTGGTGAACCCGTCGGTGAAGATCTGTGTGCCGAGCTCATCGGGTACCCCGGGACCTGAGTCTGAGACCTCAATCATCACGGTCTCCTCGCAGCTTGTCAGGCGCACTGTGACGTTCGACGGCTCCCGGCCGCCCGCAGCGGCATCGATGGCATTGTCGATCAGGTTGCCGATGATGGAGATCATTGTGTTGGCGTTGACCGAGGTCTCCGCCAGCCGCGAGTCGTCGGACAGCTGCAACGCCACGCCGCGCTCGGCTGCCACGGTGGCCTTGGCGATGAGCAGAGCAGCGATCTCCGGCGCTTCGACACGCTCGCGGATCGCCTCGGCGCGAGCGGCGCTCTCCGCGGAGACGTCAAGCGCGTAACGGACGGCGGTATCGCGGTCACCAAGCTCGATCAGGCCGGCCACGGTATGCATCCGGTTGGAGAACTCATGCTGCTGGGCACGGAGCGCCTCGGTGAGGGCGTCAACGCTGTCCAGTTCGCGCAGCAGCCCTTCCAGCTCGGTACGGTCGCGCAAGGTGACCACAAAGCCCAATTCCCGTCCCCCCCGGATTACCGGCATGCGGTTGACCACGAGAATGTGCTCGTCGGTCACCACGACCGCATCACGTCCAGCAACGCGCCCAATCAGCAGGTCGGACAATCGACGGTGGGCGACAAGCTGCTCCACCGGTCGTCCCACCGAATCATCCGGCAGGGGAATGAGCCGTCGCGCCTCGTCGTTGACAAGCGTCACGCGGTCGTTTTTGTCCAGCGTGATCACTCCCTCCCGGATGCCGTGAAGCGTTGCCTCGCGCTCCTGCACGAGCGCCGCGATCTCGTCCAGTTCCAGGCCGAAGGTGGTCCGCTTGAGGCGGCGCGCCAGGGTCAGCGAGGCGACGATACCGATGGCCACCGCGCAGGCGAAGTACAAGAGCAGCGAGGGCAGCTCATGCAGTAGCTGGTCGGAGACCTGGCGCTCGAGAATCCCTGCGGACACCTCGCCGATGACCGTTCCCGTGCCCGGTGCCCGAATCGGTACCTTCGCGTTGGCGGAGTTCCCCAGGTTCCCGTGGTCGACGCCGAGGTGGTCCCGGCCGTCCAGGGCGATCACCGGCTCGCTGACGCGCCTGCCGATCAATTCGGGGTTGGGATGCGAGTAGCGCACGCCGCGTCGATCGATCACCACGACGTATGCGGCGCCGGTCAAGCGCCGCACCTGCTGTGCGAGCGACTGGATCTCGCGACCGCCGGCGGGCGTGGGTCGTACCAGGGCCGCGCGGATGGATGGGGACGCCGCGAACGTCTGGGCGACCGCGAGCGCGCGCTCCTGACTGTCATGTTCCAGCTCGGTGCGCTGACGGAGCGTAACCAGCGCGAATCCGACCAGCGTGCTGGCGACGAGGATCGCGACCACGCTGGCGACGATCCGAGTTGAAAGCTGGCGCCTCCGTCTCATCTACACGACCTCTCCTCTCGGCCTGAGTCTACGCGCCACGGCCGTGAGCAGAACGCGCAAAACCTCTGGAAATGCGGCTTAGTCGGGTAACTGGCAGAAGCCTTGCTGGATCGCCGAAGAGGCCTTTAGCTTGACAAACGGTCGCCATCGAGGCGAGCACAGGACTGTTGTATAAGCGAGGAGAGAGATGACCATGGTGAGCACCCCGGCCGGCCGCGTCGGCGCGGATGCGAGTCCCACTACCGGGCCCATCCCCGGCGAAGCACGCACCGCCGCGAAGATCGAGCTCAGCGGCGTGACGAAGAGGTTCGTCACCCCATCAGGAGGGGTGTTCACCGCGCTCAGAGACATCAACATGGTGGTCGAACCCGGGCAGTTCTGTGCCATCGTCGGCCCCACGGGATGCGGGAAGTCGACCACGCTGTCGCTCATCTCCGGTCTTGATCGGCCCAGCGCCGGCACCATCCGGGTCGGTGGCCGGGAGGTCGACGGTATCGCCGGCGGGATGGGCTTCATGTTCCAGGCCGACGCGCTGCTGCCATGGAAGACCGTGCTCGGCAACGTGGCCATGGGGCCGCTCTTCCGAGGCATCTCAAACCGGGAGGCGCAGGCCGCCGCCCGTGATTGGGTGCGGCGCGTGGGCCTGTCCGGTTTCGAGGATCACCATCCCCACCAGCTGTCCGGGGGGATGCGCAAGCGGGTGAGCCTGGCCGCGGCGCTGATCAACGAGCCGTCGATCCTGCTGATGGACGAGCCGTTCGGGGCGCTCGACGTCCAGACCAAGGCGATCATGTCCAACGAGCTCCTGGGGCTCTGGGAGCAGACGCGCCCGTCGGTGGTGTTCATCACCCATGACCTAGAGGAGGCGGTTGCGCTCGCGGACAAGGTTCTGGTCATGACGGTCGGTCCGGGGACCATCAAGGGCGTGTTTGACATCGACCTGCCGCGGCCGCGCGGGGCGGTGCAGGAGATTCGTTTCGAGCCTCGATTTGTCGAGTTGCATCGCCGAATCTGGGAGTCGCTCCGCGACGAGGTCCAGCGGGCCTACGACCGCACGGCCAAGGCAACGGATAACCAGGGAGCACGATCATGAGCGCCGTAACGATCAACAGCCTGGCGACGACTGTCGCCGCTTCCGACGAGGCGGCGATCGCCGCTCGCGCCCGGAGGCGGAGCCGGCAACGCAGACTGGCGGTGTGGGGCGGACGACTCGTGCTGACCGTCATCATCATCGGCGGCTGGCAGCTGTTCACCGACCAGAAGATCGTCGACAGGTTCTTCTGGGGCCAGCCCAGCGGGATCGTCACCCAGCTGCGTGACTGGATCAACAACGGGACGCAGTACGGGTCGCTGTGGCAGCAGATCTGGGTGACGGTTAAGGAGGCCCTGCTCGGGTTCATCGTAGGCGTGACCAGCGGCGTTGTCGTCGGCGTCCTGCTCGGGCAGGTCCGTTTCCTGGCCGACGTGCTCTCACCGTTCATCAAGATCATGAACGCAATCCCGCGCATCGTGCTGGGAGCGCTGTTCACCGTCGCCCTCGGCCTGGGCACGAGCTCAAAGGTGCTCCTGGCGGCGGTGCTGGTGTTCTTCGTGGTCTTCTTCAACGCCTACCAGGGCGTGCGCGAGGTCGACCGCAACCTGATCGCGAACGTGCGTGTGCTCGGAGCCTCGCGGCTTCAGGTCACCCGACATGTGGTGCTGCCTTCGGCGCTGACCTGGATCATCGCCAGCCTCCATGTGGCCTTTGGATTCGCGATCATCGGCGCGATCGTGGGCGAGTTCCTAGGGGCGACCCAGGGCCTGGGGCTCCTCATCGCCACATCGATGAACAACTTCAACCCGGACGGCGTCTTCGCGGCCATGTTGATCATCGCCGTCGTGGCCCTCACCGCCGAAGGTTTGATCGGCCTCGCCGAGCGGCGTCTGCTCTCTTGGCGGCCGCCGACGACGACGGAGACCGTCGCCGTCTAAGCGCTCACAGCTGGCCTGAGCCCGGCGTCCGGCGCCTGGCTCAGGCGCACCTCACTTTCCCAAGCAGTCATTCACCACCACAGGGAGGAGTACCTACCCATGTTCACTCGCAAGTTCATGATCGCGCTGACCGCGACCGCGATGGCCACCGGCGTCGCCGCCTGCGGCTCGAGCTCCAACAGCAGCAGTGGCAGCGCCTCGAATGCTGCCAACACTCAGAACGCCGGCAAAATGCCGACGGTGACGATGATGGTCGGCGGGATCGACAAGCAGATCTACCTGCCATACAAGCTCGCCGACCAGCTCGGCCTCTACAAGAAGTACGGCGTCAACATGCAGCTTTCCACGGAGCAGAACGGCGGCGTCGGAGCCGAGCTGGCGATGGCGTCCGGTCAGGTTGACATGGCCGGAGCCTGGTACGTGCACACGCTCGATTTCCAGCAGAAGGGCAAGAACGTCGTCGACGTGGCCCAACTCTCGGGCGCGCCCGGCGAGCGCGAGATGTGCGCCAAGGGCACCAGCGTCACCTCGCCGGCGCAATGGCACGGTAAGAACGTCGGCGTCACTGACATCGGCTCTGGCACCGACAACCTCACCATCTACCTCGCCCACCGGGCCGGGCTCACCACCCAGCAGTTCCACCGCGTCGGGGTCGGCGCTGCCGACACATTCGTGGCCTCCCTGGAGCACAACCGGATCGTGTGCGGCATGACCAGCCAGCCGACAGCGGGCGCCGTCCAGACCAAGGGCGTGGGCTACTCGGCGATCAACCTGGCCAGCACCGCCGGCTCCAAGCAGTGGCTCGGCGGCGTGTATCCGGCCGCCGGTGTGCTGGCCCAGTCCGACTGGGTCAACTCTCACAAGGCCGCCGTCCAGAAGGTGGTCGACGCGCTCGTCGCCACGATGCACTGGATCCACACCCACACGCCCGCCCAGATTGCCGATGCGATGCCCGCGTCGTACACCAGCAACGGTCTGACGACCAAGGCCGCCTACACAGCCGAGCTCGCTACCGACAAGGGCCAGTTCCTTGCTGACGGCATGATGCCCGCAGGCGCACCGCAGACGGCGCTCGCGATCGACAAGTACGCCGGCAACATCACCAAGCCGGCCAACATCACCCCCACGTACACCAACTCGTTCGTGATCGCCGCGAACAAGCTCGAGGGGTACACGAAGTAACGGATGTGCACCCGGGGGCCGGCCTCAAGCCGAGCCGGCCCCCGCCAGCACGAAAACCGGTGACACGCGACTCCTCCCCGGCGAAACCCTAGCCATCGCTGCCAATCGCTTCACACGCGAGAGGTCGCTGGTTCGAAACCAGCCGTGCCCATATCGACGCTTGCGGGGCGGCCTGCCGCCGCGGCGCTACACGGGCTGCCTTGGATGCAGCTGATTGGCGCTGGTGGGTGCCGGGATGAGGTCGGAATCCGCGCGCCTGCCGGGGTCATGGAACATCGCGAGCCCGTGGATGATCCAGATGCTCAGGCCGACCACCGCCAGCGACCAGTAGGGCTCCGCCTGGATGTCCAACAGCGCGGCGACGGCAGCGGCCGCGGCCAGCACCATGCCGAAGTAGCGGCCGAAGGCCCGTGCCCGGAGCAGCGATCCGGCGGCAACGAATTCGAGCACGCCGATCACGACTGAAATCCAGCCCCAGCTGTTGAGCGAGCCCAGGATGTAATGCGTGGGGTGATGAAAAACCCCGTTGTTGCCGATCGCGGCGATGCCGTAGATGACGTTCAGCACCCCGTCGAGGCACAACAGGATGACCACGAAGAGAGCCCGCAGCTCACCCTTGCTGTTGCCCACCGATTTCCTCCCCGGTCGTGCCCATGAGTTGAGCTTGGACCATGCCGCCGAGACGGGCCTCATCCCGAACGGGGACGCCGGTCGGCTCCCGCCGTCAGGACGACCGGCCGAATAGGTTCAGGAAGAAAAGGAAGATGTTGAGCACATCGAGGACGGTTGAAGTCCAGCACCGTGTACGCCCCGAAGATGAGCAGCCCGATGATCGACCAGGCGGTGTAGACGGCCGGGATGTGCACGAAGATCAGAACGATCCCCGCCAGCAGGAGCGCCACCAGCAGCCAGAACAGACCGCGGTACAGGAACGACAGGTCGCGGCGGACGGCGTAGCCCCCCGACCCAAGGACCGCGACCGAGAGCGCGGTCGCTCCGAAGGCCTGACGCACCGCCGTCGGGTCCGTGGCCGAGTAGTAGTTGATCGTGGTCGAGACGCTCGCCCCGATCAACAGCCCGAAGGCGAACAGAAGCACGAGGGCGAGGCCGGTGTTTCCGCGCGCGTTCGCAAGGTTCAGGCCGACCAGACACCCGAGAGCGAGCAGCCAGGCGACGAACCATCCCGCGCCGCCCGAGCCTCGGGCCAGCCACACGCCAAGTGTGGCGAAGCCAACGGTGAGCGCGACGAGTCCCATGACCCGGCCGAACAACCCCGGCGCGGAAACGCCCGCCGTCTGGCGCGGGTAGCTGACCGCGCTCATGTGCCGTCCCGTCCAAGACTGCTCGAGATCTCCTGGATCGCGGCCTGCTCGGGAGCGCTCACCGCTACCCCATCCTCGCGGTGGGCCGCGGCGACCTTCTCGGCCAGCCCGACGACAAACTGGCGGTAGTCGTCGAGCTCCTGCGGCGTAGCCTTGCGCTCGAGCACGCTCACCGCGTCCCGAAGGTGCTGGAGCCCGTGCTCCTTCAGCTCGTCGTAGGATCGAAAGCGGGTGTGATCGATTTCCGGCTTGGCGGAGACGATCTCGTCGAGGAGTTCACTGGCGCCATGGTCCTTTCGAGCCTCGGCGTAGGCCTTGCCGATCGCGAAGGTCTCGCGGATGGTCCCCCCGTGCCCGGCCGTGGCCACGATCAGTCCCGCGCTCGGCGGCCCCTCAAGCACCGTCCGCCATTCCTGCTCTGTGAAGTCCGCCTTTGCCGTCATCGTCGCTCCTTGGTCGCTTTCTCTTCTACAGCCGGGGCGGTCGGGGGGGCCGAGGCCGGCCGTTCCCGCCCGCTCCGTGGTCGCGGTCTCGCCCGAGAAGGAATATCGCCACCGCCGCGCCCACCACTCCGAGTCCGATCAGGGCCCACCCCCACCACGGGATCCCATTGCTGGCTTTGGGCGCGGCCGTAGAGGTATGCACGTTGACACTGGTGTGGCTGATGCTGGTCGTAGGTGCAGCTGCCTTTTCGGTTCGCGTCTTGGTGACCGTGGTGCCCGACGCCGACTGGGTGACGGTGGTGGTCGATGCCGAGGAGCTGCTCGAGCTGGTCACGCTCGCTAGCAGGCCGGCCGCCGCTGAGGTGGCGCTGCCGACCTTCGTCTTCGCCTGCCCGCTCGCACTCGATGCCGCCTGCCCGGCGGTGCCCGACCCGCAGGCGGCTACGACGCCAGCCACCAACAGTCCCACGAGGAAGGCCGCGCTGATCTGAGCGGGAAACGCGGACCCGACCGGCCCTGGTTGGTAATCGAAATGCCGCATGTTCTGAGACCTGCGTCCACAACTGAGTGTCAAGGGCCCGCGGAACCGGGGCAAGGGGGCGTACTGGTGTCGGCGGCCGATGCCTGCCTCACTACGCCTTGCCTCCTCGATACAGCGGGTTCATAGTGGGTCCGCGGCTCTGACAGACTGCCGGAGACTGGCTGCAGACAGGACGGGTCCGCAAGATCGTTTCGTCGCGGAGAAACAGAGACTCGGAGCACACCATGAGCCAGATCGACAGGACCCGAGAGCATCTGATCGAGACATACCGCAAGAAGGCGAAGCACTACGACATCACCTCCCGGCTCTACCCGGCGCCCGGCTACCCCCAGCGGGCCCAGCGCCTTCGGGCCGTACAAGCACTCGGGCTACGTCCGGGCGACACTGTCGTCGACATCGCCTGCGGCACGGGTCTGAACTTCTCGCTGATCCAGGACGCGATCGGTCCCAAAGGCCGGATCTTGGGCGTCGACCTGACCGACGCGATGCTCGCCCAAGCCCAGCATCAGATCGCGACCAAGGGCTGGAGCAACGTCAGCCTCGTCCAGGCCGACGCGGCCGAGTTTGACTTCCCAACCGACGTCGACGGGATCTTGTCCACGTACGCACTGTCGCACGTGCCTGAATGCGCAGATGTCATCGCCCACGGCGCCGCGGCCCTCTCCCGCGGTGGTCGCTGGGCCGTACTGGATTTGAAGGTTCCCGATAACGCGCCTCGGTGGCTAGCGCGTCTCGGAATCGCACTTGGGCGGCCGTTCGGCTCCATTGACGAGTGGATCGCGCGACGTCCTTGGGAGGCGATTCGCGCAGCTATGCAGAATCAGCTGGCCGATCCCGCCTGGACCGAGTTGTTCTTCGGTACGGCATTCCTCGCTACCGGGTCAGGCGGCTCCAAGACCGCCAATGAACCAGGCCAATCTAGGAATCCGACCCCGGCGTAGCGGACTCGACCGCAGCCTTGATCGCCGCCATCTCGATATCCATGACGCGCCGAATCCTGCCTTCGAGAACGCGGCCGGGGATCGCGCGCATGACGCCCTTGAGGTCGACCTCAACCCACATCATGGCGTCGGTCTGTCCACCGTCCAGCGACTCGAACTCCATTCCCCACCGCGCTGCGGAAGTGCCCATCGGCCCGGCGAAGGCCAAACGACGGGGCGCCTCAACCGCAGTCACGTCCTGGGCTCCGGTAGCGACTGGCCCCGAACATCAACTTCGCCCGCTGCTCGACCCTCGAGCCCGGCTGAAGCGGAGCCCCTCCGGCAACCCAGGCTTCGCGAACGGTTGGCGCCCACTCCGGCCAGCGTTCAACGTCGCAGATATACGCCCAGACTTCAGGGACGTTGCTGGCGATTGTCAGACGGCTCTCGGATCTGACCGGCATCGTCGCGTACTTTGCGTTGCTCACTTCGGGTTGGCCAAGATCGTCGGCGAGGCTACATCGTGGCTGACACGCCAGCAAGCGCGCTCCACCGCCGGCGGCAGACCGGGAGCTGATGTGGCCCCCGTGCGCGCAGGCTGGCGCCGCACAGGGCGACGGCCGTCGACGACGAAACCAGGCGCATACGAGGACGCCGGCACCCGGCAGGCTGGCCACGAGCACCATGACGCCGTAGACGACGGCGGTGGCGACCCCGCGCTGGCGCACCCAGGCCAGCCGCGCCGAATACCCATGCCGCCACGCCCTCGCGCGGCCCCAGGCCAGCGACGCTAGGCAGCGCCATGGCCGAGATCACTAACAGCGCTATCGGAAGCATCCGCGCGGGCGGCGCCGTGGTGCCGGCCGTCCGCGCCGCGATCAGAAACATCGCCGCGTGGCCAACGACGACCGACCCCAGACGCCAGCGCGATGCCCGGCCACGCCCGGCGGGAGAGCAACCCGTCACGGACGTCGCCGGCCGCCGCACTCAGCAGTCGCGCCCACCCAGTCCGAGCGTCATCGGGGCGCGCCCGCGCCACGAGCACGATGCCCAGCGCCGCCACGACAACGGCGATCGCCGCGATCGGCACGAACGAGCGCACGGGCGAGGGCAGCGCGAGCAGGACGACTAACGTCAGTAGGACCTGAACGACCTGCCCGGCGAAGCGTTCCCACGCGACGGATCGCAATCCGCGGCCGACATCGCTCACGTCGCGACCGTGGCTGACGCCACGATGGACGTCACCGATGACCCCGCCGGGAAGTGTGACGTTCAGGAACAGCGACCGGTAGTACGCGGCCACGGCAGCGGGCAGCGACAGGTCAACGCCGAGACCACGGGCGACGGTCTTCCACCGCCAGGCATAAGCCACCGTGGTCACCACCGTGATGCCTGCCGCTGCCGCCAGGGCCCCGCCGTGGACTGAGCGCAGCCCGTCGAGGAACGGGCCCGTGCCCAGGCGCCACATCACGACCGCCAACGCAAGGACAGAGCCGGCGACGCTCCCCCATGCCCGTACGCTCCGGCTCATCCCGGCGCTCAGCCCGTGACGACGTGCCAGGTGCCGGAGTTCTGGACGAGTTGACCGGTTGCCTTGGCTGGGTTATGCGCCTTGACGTCGGGCAGGAAGTAGTAGAGCGGATGACCGCTCAGCTCGAGCTGGAGACCGTATCCGGCGCGATGGAAAGTCCCGAGTTTGCCCTTGATACCCCGCTGCATGGCCAGCCCTTTGGCGGACTTGACCGTCGCCGGCGGCCAGAACGTCAGGCACATCTGACCGGTCTTCTTAGAGACGCAGAGAAGATGTCTCGTCGACTCGCCGGCGAGCGTGTAGACGGCAACTCCCTTCGGACCGATGGCAATCGACTCGTGCTTGTTGACCTGGGGCGGGGGAAACCCGTTCGTGACGTGCGCGTTCTTCTCAACGCGCAGCGTGAAGGACTTTCCAATCGCGACCGCGGCCAGAGCAAAGACCGTCAACCCAGCGAGCCCGCCGACGAACAGCGCCGCTCTGCGCCGCCCCCAGCGCGTGCCGTCGCGGTTTGGTCTACGAGACATGGGGTCCCCCTTTGTTGTTGACACTCGCTCAGTGGACGCCGCTGGGCGTCAGACCTTCCCGAGAGCCCGTCCAATAGACCGTTGGGCCACCCGCCGTCGCAGGCAAGATCACATCCGTCCGGACGCCTGGCTGGCTTGCCTGCTCGCACGAACAGGTGGGAGGATCACGGGAGTGGCCGAGCGCACCCGAGAGCCCGCGGACGCCGACACCGCATTCAACGCGGGGATGGCCGCCGAGCGGACCTGGCTGGCGTGGTGGCGCACCGCCTTGGTCGCCACAGCCGGCGCACTGGGCGTGGGCCGACTGGCTCCGCGCCTACTGCATGCCGCCCCCGCGGTGTACATCGTGCTGGGCTGCGGCTACGCGCTTCTTGCCGTCGCGCTGATGGTCGTCGGAGCGCGCCGCCAGCGCGCGCTTTCGCGGGCGATCGAGCGAGGCGCGCCCGCGCCGCTCGGGTCGACGACCGTCACCCTATTCACCGTCGGCGGCGTGGTCCTTGCCATGGTCACAACCGTTGTCGTACTCGCCCAGATCTAGCCCCGAGGCCTGCGTGTCCTCTACGCGATCGGGCTGCGGGGGGCGTAGCGGTGGTGCAGCATCAGCGCGTTGCCGTCGGGATCGGCGAAGAAGCCCATGTGGCAGACGCCGGTGTCGAGGATGTCGCCCTGAAATTCAACCCCGCGCTCCTCGAGGGTCGCGCGGGCCGCCTCGACGTCGTCGACGTGCAGAGCGAGGGCAATCGTGTTCACATGGTGACCGATGCCCATCCTCTCCCCGTCGACGAGGCTGAGCGTCACGTTGCCCGTCTCGAACTCCGCGTAATTGCGCTCCGGAACGTAGACCGAACGCGGGAGCCCCAGGGTCGTTCCGTAGAAAGCACATGCCGTTTCGATGTCACGTGTGGACAAGGGGACGAAGTCGACGCGCGTAATTAGCTGGGAGGTCGTGGCCACGACATCACTCCTCGGGTCGATCTGATCGGATGCCTGTATTCGACCAGATCGTCTCGTTCGGCGCGGGCACTGTCGTTCGGTGAAGGCGGGTCAGCCGAGTTCGTACTTGATGTGGGTGACGCCCGGTGCGTCGACTGCTCGGACCTGCTTGAGCTTGAGCGTCCCACGGTCGAGCCCCTCGAATAGGCGAGCGCCAGCTCCGAGGATCAAGGGCGCGATCGAGATATCTATTTCGTCAACCAGTCCGGCGGCCAGGTACTGGTTGACCACCGACCCGCCGCCGGCCAGCCAGACGTCGCGTCCCCGCGCGGCGTCGTTAGCCTGCGTCAGGGCCGACTCGATCCCGTCGGTGACGAAGTGGAACGTGTTGCCGCCCTCCATCTCGAGTGGCTCGCGCGGGTGGTGGGTGAGCACGAACACCGGGTGGTGATAGGGAGGATCCTCCCCCCACCAGCCCCGCCAGGACTCATCAGGCCACGGCCCTCGGACCGGCCCGAACATATTGCGGCCCATGATGGTGGCCCCGATATTTGCCCAGCGCTCGTCGACCACTGTTGAGCTCGCATTGACCTCCCCTCCCTCCCCTCCGTGCATCTCCTGGAACACCGCGAGGGGGAAGACCCACTCGTGCAGCGCCATCCCGCCGACGCCCAGCGGGTTCTCCTCGCTTTGGTCGGGTCCGGCGACGTAGCCGTCCAGCGACATCGTGATGCTGAGTCTCAGCTTGCTCATCTGCGCTCCGTTCGGTGTGGCAACCCTGAAGTGTGAGACTGAGGAACCACCGCAGACTCATCGGCCACACCCTTTGGTGGGATGGCGAGAGCATCGGGCGTCACCCCCCGCGATCCGCACGCCGCTCGAGCAAGCGCTCCGCCAAACCGGCCTGGAGATCACGGATGATCGTGCCGAGAAGTCCTGACGCGAGGAGCCCTGGCCCGAGGGGACCGGATGAATTCTCACCGACGGGTGGTAGCTGTCGCAGCGCGACTCTGGCCGCCACGGACATACGGCCAAGCTGCCAGCGGATCTCCTCGCTGACCGCCTCCGGCCGGTCGGGGGCGGCCAGTACAGCCGCCTTGACGGCATAGGCAGCGGCACCCAGGGCGTGCGCGCCCATATGAGGGATGCTCGCCGCCTGCCCGGCGGCTCGGGCGGCGGCCGCCGCTGCGGGATCACTCACCTCACGCGCCGCGGCACCGCCGACGAAACGGCGGCGGATCTCAGCTGCGACGCCAAGCTCGCCCCGGGCAAACGCGCGTGTCCTGACGATCGCCTCACGGGGCCGGCTGTCCCCGGGAGCTTTCGCCTCGAACAGTCCCAGTACCCGCTCCGCGCAGTCCGCCGCCCAGACGGCAACGATCCGCCGGTCAGCTTCACTCAGTGTCTGCGGAGAACCCACACCCACATTCTCGTATCTGTGGGCTGGGGTAGCGTACGGCTCGACGTAAACAAACACCTTGGCGTTCGGGAGTGACTCTTGGCCTACACCGTGGATTTCAACACCGTTTCGACCGTCGGTCTGGAGTCGTCGCCAGTGGCGGCCGCGCTTGCTGGTCTGCGGGCGAACGAAGCCCGCTACTTCAAGAACAAGTACGGCCACGTCTTTACCGTCGAGCCGGCCGACAAGGCCAAGACGACCGTCGACTTCGTTCACCACATCCTCAAGGAAGAGCGCGACATCGTCATCTCGGCTCGCCCTCTCGAGGCCACGGCGTTCCAGGTCGAGAACATCCGAATGGCCTATGTCTTCTATGAGGACGGTCTCTCGATCAACGTTATGTACACCGTTGACGGACCCACGAAACGCGCTGTTGGATTCAAGCTCTCCGAAGGCATGGAGATCCCCGCCGAACTCGCCTCACGGTTCAAGTTCGCGCGGCAGAAATCGAAGCTGGCTGGAACCATTCGCGGTTCCTACTTCAACATCAAGAACGAGTACTGACCCCGGATCGGTCGCCGGCGCCCGCGTAGCGCTTGTAGATCCCCATACTGTTGCGGTGTGACACGCGTGGTCGTGTGCGAGCACTGCGGGACCGAGAGCCGCGAGGGGTTTCGGTTTTGCGGGGCCTGCGGCGCCCCTCTGAGGCCGGCGGCGGATCCGCGCCGGACCCGCAAGGTCGTGACCGCCCTGTTCTGCGACGTGACGGGGTCGACCTCCCTGGGTGAGGAGCTCGATCCCGAAGTCTTGCGGGACGTGCTCAACGAATACTTCACCGCGATCCGCACCACGATCGAGCGTCACGGCGGCACCGTCGAGAAGTTCATCGGGGATGCGGTAATGGCCGTGTTCGGGATCCCTCAGGTCCGCGAAGACGACGCCCTGCGGGCGGTCAGAGCCGCGGCCGAGATCAGGGAGCGGCTGCCTGCGGTGGCCGCAGAAGTCGGCGTCACGCTGCGGTTCCGGACTGGCGTGAACACTGGACCGGTGCTGACCGGCGAGGGCGAGAACCTTGCGGTCGGCGATGCTGTCAATGTCGCCGCTCGCCTCGAGCAGGCGGCCGAGCCCGGCGAGATCCTGATCGGCCAGGACACGCTGCAGCTGGTTCGCGACGCTGTGCAGGTCGAGCCCCTTGCCCCGTTGGCCCTCAAGGGCAAGAGCGAGCCGGTGCTCGCCTATCGGCTCGTGGGTCTGGACCCGGTCGCCCCTGGCTTTGCCCGTCACCTGGATGCGGCGTTTGTGGGCCGCGAACGAGAGCTGCAACTGCTGACCGATACCTGGACTCGGACGGTGAGCGATGAAGCGTGCCACCTGTTCACGGTGCTGGGCACGGCCGGGGTTGGTAAGTCACGGCTGGTGGCTGAGCTGCTCGAACGCGCCGACGACCCGGCGGTAGTCCTCCGTGGACGGTGCCTGCACTACGGCGAGGGAATCACCTTCTGGCCCCTCGTCGAGGCGCTGATGCCGCTGGCTGACCGCGCCCACTCGCTGCTCGAGCATCTGAGCGGCGCCGGAAGCGGTACCCCGGTCGAGCTGTTCTGGGAGGCGCGGCGCCTGCTCGAGGCCGTGGCCGCCGAGGCGCCCGTGATCCTCTACATCGACGACCTGCAGTGGGCCGAACCGATGCTGCTCGACCTGATCGATCACATCATCGACCTCTCCCGTGGCGCCCCGATTCTGCTGCTGTGCACGGCACGCCCGGAGCTGCTCGAGGATCGGCCCGGCTGGGGTGGCGGCAAGCTCAATGCGACCGCGGTGCTGCTGGAGCCTCTGGGACCGCGAGAGGCTCAGACGCTGCTGCACCAGCTCGCCCATGGCCTGGACGCTGAGGCACGCGCACAGGTGATCGCCGCCAGTGACGGTAACCCACTGTTCCTGGAGGAAATGGTCGCGCTGGCCCAGGAGCGCGGGACCGTGGTGGTCCCGCCCACCATCCAGGCTCTGCTGGCGGCCCGGCTGGAACGCCTCGCAGCAGCAGAGCGCGAGCTCCTCGAGCGTGGCGCAGTCGAGGGCGAGGTCTTTCATCGGCTGGCCGTCAGGGCGCTGACTGACGATGGGTCATCGGCCGGCATAGAGCGGCAGCTGGAGGGACTGGTCCGCAAGGAGCTGATCCGCCCTCATCCCGCGACAGTCGGTGTCGACGAGGCCTTCCGGTTCCGGCATCTGCTGATACGGGACGCCGCCTATGACGGGCTGCCAAAGGCGATGCGCGCCGCCCTCCACGAGCGATTTGCGCGGTGGCTGGAGACCGCCGCGGCCACTCTGCCCGAACTCGACGAAATCGCCGGCTGGCACCTGGAGCAGGGGGTCCGTTACCGGCGCGAGCTCGGACGCGAGGTGCAGCCGGCGCTCGCGATCCGCGCGGCGACCCATCTTCATACCGCCGGACGGCGGGCGAGGGCGCGCGGCGACGGACCAGCGGCGCTGAGCCTGCTCGAGCGGGGGCTGGCGGTCGCCCCGGCCACGGACACCGTCTACGCGCGTATTGCCGTGGATCTCGCAGAGGAACTGGTCGAGGAGAGCAAGCTCGCGCGGGTGGATCAGCTTCTGACGGTGGCCGAGCAGAACCCCGACATCGCGCCCGACGCGCTCCCGGTCCGCTTCAAATGGCTGGTTATGACTAGGCCGCGCGAGGCGACGGCGACGATCGAAGCCCGGCTTCCCGAGATGCTCGAGCGACTGACGCTGGCCGGCGATGAGCGAGGCCTAGCCAAGGCTCACATGACGGCGTACACAGTGCACTGGCTGGCCGGCCAGGCGACCGCCGCGGGTGAGGAGGCGCGTTTGGCGGCCGAACACGCGCGCCGCGCCGGCGATGAGGGCCTCCGCACGCGCGCTCTGGCGGCGGTGGGAGCAACGCTGGGCCTGGGACCCGCGCCGCCCAGCGTGATGGCGGCACACATAGAGCTCGTCGAGCGCGAGAGTCCCGGTCCACTGCTGGCGGCCTACCAGTTCTTCGGCCGTGCCTGGCTGGCGAAGTTCGACGGACGGTTTGATGAGGCTCTCGCGCACGCCGAGCGCGGCATCGAGATGATGGCGGGACTTCAGTGGTTGCAGGCGGAGACGATGTATCAATTCGTGGCCGACCTCCACATGGCGGCGGGCAATCTCGAGGCCGCACTGACGGCGGTTCGGCGCGCCGATGCGCCGATGGCAGCCGAGGGCGAGCGCGCGAACCGATCAACGACACAGGCGCTGCTGGCCGAGATCAGCGAGGCGCTGGGAGACCGGGAAACGGCGGTCGCAGCCGCGAACCTGTCCGAACAGCTCAGCGCCGACGAGGACGTCATCAACTTCGCCATGACACACCGGGTCAGGGCCAGGCTGGCGAGGGCGCGGGGCGATCTGGAGACAGCCGAGCGGTGGGCGCGCAGCGCCCTCACATTCGCGCTGAAGACTGACTTCCCTCACGAGCGGTCGACGACCATGGTTGAGCTCGCCCGCGTGCTCGCGGCGCGGGGCCGGGCCGTTGAGGCGGCGAATGAGGCGTCCGAGGCACTGGCGATCGCCCAGGCCAAGGGCGACAAGCCGCTCGCGGCACGGGCTCAGGCCGTGCTCGACGGAATCGGACCGGTGGCGGCCTCCTAGAACGGGGCGCTCGAAGCGCACGCCTCGACCTTCAGGGATCGGCGTTTGAGGCGCGTGCAAAAATCAGTACCTGGGGGGTAATCCCCCCTCGAGTCGGGGAACTGCGCCCCCACTTCCCTGACTCACCGGGGCGCCCTGGAAGGACCTGGGGCACCCCGGGCCTCCGTGGCGCTATGCGCGGGACCTTGCCTTGGTGGCCCTAGGCGCGAGACCGTGAGCCTGGGGGCCGGGCGCCCGCGAACGAGCCCCCGGCCGGCCAAGCTGCCCCCACACACCGGTCGGCTGCCGCCAGCCACCCGGTGCTGCTGCCCCCGGATCATGAGCGAGTCCCCCCGGATTCGCCCACGCTGCCCCCGGCGTCATGCCTCAGTCAGATAAGTCCGGCTCGACGGCCTGCAGCGCTCGCCAACCATCCCAGCCCGATAGGGCCGCTGGCCGCGGCCGCGCGATCCCAGCCACTGGCGCGTAAGGTCGGCAGGCAGAGATCGTGAGCACCGGGGACAGCAGTCCCCAAGCGCCCAGATCAACTCGGCCAACGACGCCGCGCGGCAGTCCGGGCAACGGATTAGTTTGGCCATTCGGGCCCCTCTCCCAGAACAGCTCGGCCGAGCCAAGCCAGAACCTAAGATCCGGGCGAGCGCCCAACGTCTAGATAACGCGCCAACGATGCCTTTGAAGAGTCGGGCACGACGGCGCTTTCAGGAGCATGGCACATCGCGGCGTGCAAAGCCAGAAAGCGCAACAAGTCACCGCGCCACCCCTTTAAGCACAGAAATCCCGCCCTTTATGTGGCGCACCGCGTTCCCGTAGGTCGGTTAGACTGCGGGTAGGACCTGCTCGCTGGGGTCTCTAGAGGTCCGCTCTCATCCTCCGTGCAGGCTTGCCCCAGAGAGCGGCGCCGGAGCGGAGGTCCACGTGTCCGTTGATTCAGCGCCACTGGGGGGCGGAGAACTCAACGCCGCGATAACGAGCGCCGTAGTCGGCGTTCACAGCAGACACCTCGGGCGCGGACCCAAGAGCGCAACAACGTTCTACAAGGGCAACGTCGTCGTCACCCTGATGCACGAGGTGATGACCCACGCCGAGAAGACGCTGGCCCAAAACTCGCAAGGTGACGCGGTGACCAACATGCGTCAGATGTTCCAACAGACCATGGAAGCGGACTTTGTGGCGGCCGTCGAACGGCTCACGGGCCGGCGTGTGATCGCCTTCATCAGCGGCAACAGCGTCGACCCCGACATCGCCAGCGAGCTGTTCGTCCTCGACCAGGACCTGTAGACCGCCGCCTGCGGCACCGCCGCGGACACCGGCGATGGTGTCGGCTGAGCGGCGCGGCGACGTGCTAGATGGAAACGGATGAGTGCCGACTCGACCCCGGCCGCATCGGACACCACGGTGGCCACCCCCGTCCTTCTGGGCTGGATCCAGGGACGAGAGCGGCTCTGTGCACTACTGGGCGCGGTCGCGATCGCTTTCTCGAGCATCCTGGTACGCCTCAGTCACGCCTCGCCCTCGACCGCGGCGATCTTCCGTTGCGTCTACGCGCTTCCCGTGCTCCTGGTCCTGGCGTCGGTCGAGAACCGGCGTCTGGGCCGGCGGACCTGGACCGAGCGCCGGCCGGGGCTGGCCGCGGGGGTGTTCTTTGCCGCTGACCTGCTGCTCTGGCACCACTCCATCGGGGACGTGGGAGCCGGGCTGGCGACCGTGCTGGCCAACGTGCAGGTCGTTCTGCTGCCAATCGTGGCCTGGCTCTTGCTGTCCGAGGCTCCCAGCCGGCGGGTGCTCGTCGCCCTGCCCATCTCGCTCACCGGCGTCCTGCTGATCTCCGGCGTCCTTGAGCGGGCCGCCTACGGTCACGACCCGACTCGCGGCACTCTGTTCGGTCTCGGCGCCGGCGTCGCCTACGTGGGCTTCCTCCTCCTGCTGCGCCAGGGCGGAGCCGACCTACGCCGGATCGCCGGTCCGCTGCTGGACGCGACCGCGGTGGCCGCCGGCCTGTGCGTGCTCGTCGGCGTGCTCGTGGGAGATGCAAGGCTCGTTCCGGCGTGGCCCAGCGCCGGTTGGCTGGTAACGCTGGCTCTGAGCTCGCAAGTCATGGGCTGGCTGCTGATCACTGCCTCCCTGCCCCGCCTGCCTGCGGCCCTGACGTCGGTTCTGCTCACCGTCCAGCCGGTGGGATCGGTCGCTCTGGCGGCGCTGATCTTCAGCGAATCCCCGAGCCCGCTGCAGCTGACCGGCGTGGCCCTGGTCCTCGCGGCGCTGCTGACCGCGGCCCGACGGACGGCTCCCCCGCCGCTGGCCGCCGTGACCGACCAGCCCGCGGGCTCCTGCCCGGCACCCGGCCGACCCCCGGAAGGGCTCGAGCCGCTGCCGAGCGTTCCCGGCGCTGATACCCGCTGACCGCGACCGCCTCCGATAAGGGCCGATCGGTCCTGGGGCACGCTAGAAAGGGCTGTGGGAAGCTTCCCCCGTGCTTTGGTCCTCACAGCCACGCGTCGTGTCGGCCGCGATCGAGCGATCATGAGCCCCGACACAGGCATCGACCTCGTCACGGGAGCGTTCAGCTACTCGGGGGCCCGCATCGCCGAGCGGCTGCTGGCCGAAGGCCGGACAGTGAGGACACTCACCTTCCACCCTGACCGCCCCCACCCCTTGCGCGAGCGGATCGAGGCGATCCCCTACCGCTTCGATGACCCGGCCGCCCTGGCCCGGAGCATGGAAGGGGTGACCACGCTCTACAACAGCTATTGGGTTCGCTTCGACCACGGCCAGACGACGTTTGCCAGCGCGATCGAGAACTCGCGCGCGTTGTTCCTCGCCGCAGGCCGCGCTGACGTCGCACGCATTGTCCACGTCAGCATCGCCAACCCTTCGCTTGAGTCCACCCTTCCGTACTACCGGGGAAAGGCGCTCGTCGAGCAGGCGCTCGCCGAAGCCGGCCTTCCGTACTCGATCGTCAGGCCCACCGTGCTGTTCGGTGGTGAGCGCGATGTGCTGGTCAACAACATCGCCTGGATCCTGCGGCGGTTCCCGGTGTTCGCCATCCCCGGAAACGGCGAGTACCCGATTCAGCCGGTGCACGTGGACGACCTGGCGCGAATCTGTCAAGAGAGCGCACAGGCCTCGGAGGACATCACGGTTGACGCCGCCGGACCGGAGACCTTCACGTTCAAGGAACTGGTCACAGAGATCCGAGACGCGGTCGGCATACGTTCGCCGATCGTTCACTTACGGCCCCCGATCGTTCACGTCCCGGCGTCGATCATGACCCAAGCTGCATCCGCGCTCGGCCTGTTGGTCAGGGATGTCGTCCTGACGAGTGACGAAGTCAAAGGGCTGTCGGACGGACTACTCGTCTCGCACCAGCCGGCTCTCGGTCGAGTCAGTTTCAGCCGCTGGCTGGCCGAGACCCATAGCGCGATTGGCCGCTCCTACGCCAACGAGATCGATCGTCACTTCGCCGGCCAGGCCGGCGTTCACTGACACTCGCCGTGGGAACCCTGAGTGCGGCCGAGTGGGCAGCAGCGCAAGTCGCGGCCGTGCGCGACGATCCGGCCGCACGGGTGGGGCTGGCCACACGCACGTATCGAGGACCGACCGGCGACGCGCCACGGCATCTGCCGTTCCGGCGCGCGGAACTGTCGTTCATGCGCTGGCAGACCAAACGAGGTGTGCTTGCTCCACTCACCGCCACGCCTCCGGGCAGCCCGTGGTGGCGAGAGGTCAACGAGCGGCTTCTGCGAGACGGATGCGAGGCCGTAGCTCGCGCCGGCGGCCGTGGAGGCGAGGCGTCATCACCGACGGTCGAGCTCTGGATGTCGTTCATCGCTCGTCCCTCGGCGCGCACCTGGTATCGCGCTCACAACGGGAGCATCGTGGCCGCCTACCTGGCGGCGAAAGACCTGGCCTGGGCGGAAAGCCGCCCTGAGCGGTTCTTCCTCAATGTCGCCCTGCTCCGGGTCCTGTACGCGCACGCGCTTGTGGCGGCCCCGCGCTTATCACTCGGGCGTTTCGGACTCCTGGGGGGCCTACTCGGCGATCCCCGGCTCGGACTGGCCGGAGCCTTCCTGTCGCTCGAGCGGGTTCTCCCCCATCGTTACCCGTTGGAAAGCGACCTCGAGACCTACCTCGCCGACGAGCACGGCATCGGACGGCTGCTCGACTACGGCGTCATCGGGCCACGACTACAGCATCTCTATGAATGGTCGGCCCAGGAACTGGACCAGCCCGGCTTGGGCGACCTGATCCAGGAGGGAAGGCCCACCTACGCCTGGCCCGCTGACGATCGATCCGTGTGGGCGCTGACCAGCGTCCCGCTGCTAGTGCGAATTCTCCGCTCCGTCACGGGCGCTCGATAGGGACGAGCGTCGCGGCTCGGCGGGATCAAGCATGAAGATCTCGATCATGCGGTCGGGATCAAACAGGATCTGGCTGTGGTAGTTGATGACTCTTCGTCCTAGGACGTCTTCCACGCGCCGCACGAGTTCCGGGGCGATGACGGCCTGGAACTTCAGGCGATAGTCGCGCACGACATCGTGTTGGCCGGCCCGGATCATCGTTTCCTCGTCCCGGCTCAGACCGCCACTCATCACGCAGAAGACGTACTCGTCGCAAAGAAAGGTCTTGGCGTGCGTGGGACCGCGCCCGTAGAGGTCCTTGATCGCTCGCACGACCGCGTGAGAGACCCGTGCCGGCAGCGAGAGCCCGTCCTCCTGTTCGAGTCCCGCGAGTGGATCGGCTTCGGTCACGGGCCGACCTTACCCGAGACCGGGTCGGTCTACTCCCCGCTCGAGGCGGCCACTGGGAAACGACGAGCGAACCTATGTTTGCCCCTTCGAGAGGCGGGCATCACGTCGAAGGGCGCACCGACTTCAGCTTGCGTGCGCTCGGGAAGGTCCAGATAGGGACGGCTTCGCTGGCGTAGTTCGCCTCGTTTACCAGGTCCTGTCGTCCATTGTGTGTGAAAACAGGAGTTCAATATGAGCGCTACAACTTCGCGTCCCGAAGTCATCGAGAATGCGACAAACCATCGTGCCGAGAATCCCGTCCGCCGTCTCTCAACTGAGACCAAGGCGGCGTTCAAGACGACCGAGTTCTTCGCCTACCTCGCCGTGCTCGCCGGGATCTTCATCGCCGGCGCGGTCACCAGCGGCGGCATCCATCGCGTCGACGTATTCCCGGCCCACCAGGTATGGCTGTACGCGGTGATCCTGACGATCGGCTACATGGTCAGTCGCGGCCTCGCCAAGGCCGGCAGCAAGCAGCCCTACGACGCCAGCTAGGCCGTTTGACGCGATCCGTATGACGCCGTTGGCCAGGCGTCATACGGCGTGTCAGGGTCATGCCAACGGCACGACGCGATCCTCGGCGGCACTGATCCGAGCGGCGTCGAGGACACGAAGCACGGCGACCGCATCCCGGGGATCAACCGGCGGCACGCCATCGCCGGTCAGTGCGATCTCCAGCAGCCGGTAGAACGAGGGCCAGTCTCCGGGCGGGCCCATCAGCGGGGTGCTCTGGTCTCCGATAACCAGGCGCGGAGCCGCCGATGCGGGCTCCACTCCCCAATCAGAGACGTTGTCGGGCCTCTGGCCCGCGCGCAGCCGGTCCTCCTGGGTATCCAGGGTGTTAACGAGCAGCGCCCCCTCAGTTCCCAGGACTCGCAGCCGTGGCCCCGGCGCCGCGACCAGCGCCGAACCGTGGAGGTGGCTGATGACACCGCCGACGTGACGGATGGCCAGAAAGGCGTCATCGTCGGCGACGGTGCCGCGACGGCTGTCGATCTCGGCGTACACGTGTTGCGCGGGACCGAAGTGGTGCAGTGCCTGGTCGACGAGGTGAGAGCCGAGATCCAGGAGCTGGCCGCCGCCGGCCGCGGGCGTCGTCGCGTCCCGCCAGACCTCGGGGCTGGCCTCCGGGCGCCAACGCTCAAAGCGCGATTCGTACCGGATCACGGTTCCGAGACGGTCATCGGCAATGAGCTGCTCGAGCAGCAGCTGATCGGAATCCCAGCGGCGATTCTGGAAGACCGTGAGCAGCACGCCAGCCCGTTCGGCATGCTCGACCAGTTCGAGCGCGTCTTTCGCGTCGGTGGCCAATGGCTTGTCGACGACCACACCTAGCCCGTGATCGATCGCCGTTGTCGCCAGCGGGGCATGCGCGTTGTTGGGCGTGGCCACTACGACCAGATCGAACGCGCCTGCGCTCTGCCAGATCTCATCAGGATTTGACAGCCGGCGCGCGTCAGGATGCTCCTGCTCGGCTTGGCGGCAGCGCTCGGAGTCCGAGGTCACGATGGCCGCGACCTGGAGACCCGGGGTGGCCGCGATCAGCGGCGCGTGGAAGAACCGGCCGGCCAGGCCGTAGCCGATGATCGCGACACGCAGATCGGGCATCGCCTCCGAGGATATGCCCCCCGGGGCGGCCGGCGCTCATGGTGTTCAAGCCGTAGCGCCGAGCACAGCCAGCTTGCCCTGGATGCAGTCGAGCAACTCCCGGTAGGAGTCACCGAAGGCGCCGACGCCTTCGCGCTCGAGCTCGGTCGTAATGCTTGACAGGTCCAGACCCTCCGCGGTCGCGGCGGCGAGCGTCCGTTGCGCCGGGACCGGCTCGATACTGAGGAGGGGTCCGACCTTGCCGTGGTCTGCGAATGCTTGCAGCGTGGCCAGAGGCATCGTGTTGATGACGCCGTCGGCGATCAGGTTCTCGACGTAGAGCAGGTCCGAATACTCGGGGTTCTTGGTGCCGGTACTGGCCCACAGAGGGCGCTGGACGCTCGCGCCGGCCTGCTCGAGGGCGCGCCAGCGGGGGCCGGAAAAGCGCTCGCAAAAGCGCGCGTACGCGACCTGGGCGTTGGCGATCGCCACACGTCCACGCGACGGGGACCCGGTCGCCAGCACCGCGTCAGCTTTGGTGTCCACCCGGGAAACGAAGAACGAGGCCACGGATGCCATCCCGGCCAGAGGCTGCCCATCCGCGTGCCTGCGCTCCAGGCCCTTCAGGTACGCCTCGATCACCTGCTCGTAGCGCTCGATCGAGAACAGAAGCGTGACGTTGACGTTGACGCCCCGGTGGGTCAGTTCCTCGATCGCCCCTACCCCGGCTGCCGTCGCGGGCACTTTGATCAGCACGTTGGGCAGGCTGAGCCGCGCCCAGAGTTCCTGCGCCTGCGCGATCGTGGCCGCAGTGTCATCGGCGAGGTCCGGAGTGCATTCAAAGGAGACGAAGCCGTCCCGGCCGCCCGTTTGCTCGTAGGTGGCACGCAATACGCCGGCCGCCTGACGGATGTCGTCGAGCGCGAGCGCAAAAAACAGCTCCTGGAGGTCGGAGGTCCCGGTTTTGCTGGCCTCGCGCAGTTGCTTGTCATAGTGGTCTGAGCCGGTGATCGCCTTGGCGAAGATCGTCGGGTTGGAGGTCGCGCCGGTCACCGACGAGTCGCTTAATGAGCTCCTCGAAGTCGCCGCTGTCGAGTAGCTGTCGTGACAGGGTGTCGAGCCAGATCGAGACGCCGGCCGCTTGCAGCTCGCCCAAACGATTGAATGCGGGGCCGGCCATAGCGCTCATGTCACGCGTCGGCCACCTTGAGCTTGTCCGCCAGCACGGATATCGGCGTTTGCTCGTCGCGCAACGCCGCGGGCTCGATCTGCTGACGAGAGCGGATCAGGGCCTGAACGTGCTCGTTGACGTCCCAGACGTTTACGTTCATGCCGGCGATCACGCGCCCGTCCTTGAGCCAGAAGGCGACGAACTCGCCATCGGCGACCGCTCCCCGGTAGACGATCTCATCCCACTCGGGGGCGTAACCGCTGTATTCCATGCCGACGTCGAACTGGTCGGAGAAGAAGTACGGGAGCCGGTCGTAGGACAGCTCCTGGCCCAGCATCGCCTGCGCGGCCGCCGGACCCTGGTTGAGCGCGTTCGCCCAGTGTTCGACGCGGATCTGGCGCTTGAAGAACGGATGCCAGGCATTGGCCACGTCGCCGGCGGCAAACACGCCAGGAACAGTGGTTTGCAGATGCTGATCGACGACGATTCCGTCCTGCACCTTCGCCGTCGCCGCGCTCGCGAGGTCCGTACGGGGGACGACCCCCACCCCGACTACGACGAAGTCGCATGGAATCGATTGTCCGTCGCTGGTCCTGACGCTGGCCACCGAGCCGTGCCCTTCAAACGCCTCCACCCCCGTGTCCATGAGCATCTGCACGCCCTGGGCGCGGTGCACGTCACGGTAAAAGGCACCGAGCTCGCTCCCGAGGACGCGGAGCAGCGGCACCGGAGCCGGTTCGATCACGGTTACGTCGAGGCCGAGTTGGCGCGCGGAGGCCCCGAATTCGGCCCCGATCCAGCCCGCGCCGATGACCACGACCTTGCCGCCTGCGTCCAAGCGCGAGCGCAGGGCGTCGCAATCCGCCAGCGTCCGCAGGTAGTGAACGCCCTCGAGCTCGGCCCCGGGGAGGCGGAGCCGGCGCGGCTCGGCGCCGGTGGCGATCAGAAGCCGCTCGTAGACAAACCCCTCGCTGTCCTGGACGTGAACGCGCCGTTCGGCGGGATCGATCGACGTGACGTGGGCGCCGGTCACAAGCTCGATGTCTCGCTCGTCGTAGAAGCTGGGCGTGTGCACGCGCGTCTTGTCTCGTTCGGATTCCCCGCGTAGATAGTCCTTGGTCAGCGGCGGGCGCTCATACGGGAGCTCCGGCTCGTCCCCGATCAGGACGATCCGGCCATCGAAGCCCTGGCGGCGCAGCTCCTCAGCGGCCTTGGCTCCGGTCAGGCTGGCGCCGACGATGACAAACGACTGGGCTTTCGGGTTCATGAGTCGCTCCTCGTGGCAAGCGCTGAGAACTCCTGGTGAGTGGCCATGCGGACGTTAGCGACCGGGTGGCCTCGTGTCTTACCTCTGCCCTCGACTCGGTAAGAAAGCTCGTCTCCGCGACGCAGATAGGCATGAGCCCTGGGCCGACACTCGAAGCTGTCAGTGTTAGCGTCGCCGCGATCGACTGGATGACGAACTCCCGCTCGGACACATCGTCCCTCGGGCCTGCCTTGGATGAGGAATCCCGCGTGTGGCTGGCCCGGCTGCGCGCGGCCGGCCCAGTACGCGACGAGGCGCGAAAAGACCTGCACGACCTCCTGCTCCGCGCGGCCCGCTTCGAGGTGCATGGCCGCGGTAGCAGCTTGTCTCACCTGAACGGCGGCGACTTCGACGACCTCGCCCGGCAGAGCGCCGATGACGCGCTGGTGGCGATCCTCGCCAAGCTCGACGACTTTCGCGGCAAGGCCCGGTTCACGACATGGGCGTACAAGTTCGTGCTGCTCGAGGCCGGGGTAAAGCTCCGCCGCCGGGCCTGGCAGGGCCGCGAGATCCAACTCGAGGCCGAACACTGGGATGTGATCGCTGCCCCGGGCGCGACCCCCGCTCAGGCCGTCGAGGCCAACGAGGTGATCGCCGCGTTGCGCGACGCCATCGAGCGGGTCCTGACTGCGCATCAGCGGCGGATCCTGATCGCGATCACGCTCAACGACGTCCCGATCGACGTCCTCGCCGAGCGTCTGAACACGACACGCGGCGCGCTGTACAAGACCCTTCACGACGCACGACGCAAGCTCCGCCTTGACTTGTCACAACGCGGGCTCGATGTCGACGCGGTCGGAGGACCGGAGACGCTATGAGTGGACACATCGACAATTCGCGCCTCGAACGCATGCTGGGACCGGCCGAACCCGAGGTCACCTGCGACCAGTGTTTTGACCAGCTCGACCGTTACGTCGAGCTCGAACTCGCGGGGGCCGATGCGCAGAGCGCCGTCCCCGGGATGGCCGCCCACCTCGGAGGCTGCCCGGCCTGCCGCGAGGATCACGACAGCCTGCTCGCCTTTCTTACGAGCCAGCGACGGTAAGACGTCGGCGCGTGGAGACGCAAACCGAGGGACGGCCAACCGCTCATCCTGAGCCCTCTCGAGGAGGACGAGATGTCCAGCACCACAGTCTCCACGCCGGCCCCGGCAAGAACGCTGACCGGTAGCGTTGATCGGCTCAAGGCCGACCCCGCGTATCAGGCCTACATGCTGCTGCGGGTCGGCTTCACGCTGGCACCGATTCTGTTCGGCGCCGACAAGTTCGCGAATCTCATGGTCAACTGGGAGAAGTATCTCGCCCCGTGGATCCGTGACCTGAGTCCCCTCAGCGCCACCCATACGATGCAGGTCGTCGGCGTGGTCGAAATACTCGCCGGCCTCGCGGTCGCGATCAAACCACGCTACGGCGCCTACGTCGTCGCCGCCTGGCTCGGCGGGATCATCGTCAACCTGGTCAGCTACTCGGGCTACTACGACGTCGCGCTACGCGATTTCGGACTGATGCTCGCGGCGCTGACGCTTGCCCGGCTCGCCTCGAAATACGACCCGCCCGGGCTCCCGCTCTCCGGCCGCTGGTAGTTCCGGCGACTCGGGTCGATCGCGCCAAGCGGCTCGCCGGCTGCACGCGGCGAGCCGCGACCCCGGCAGTGGCGGCGGGCCATGCCTCCGACGCCGGGTGTGCGGTCGCCATGCGCGGGCTGGATACGACCGCAGAGACGAAGTGATGGTCGGTGCGACTGCTTGCCCTGGGCTGTCGCTCGGTGGAGATGCCTTGCGCCTGGCTTACCTGTCCCATACTCAGTAAGACGCGGTGACGCTGCGGTCCTTCCCGGCCCGGCGCGGATTGGGCCTCGCTCAGGCGGCGGTGGGAGGCACGCGTCCCTGGACGTAGGGGTCCTTGGGGGAGCGGTCCGGCGACAGAGACTCACGCGAGCCGGCGACAAGCTCCTCGATCGCGTCCGCGAGGTGCACCTGCCCGATGTTGTAATCGCCTCGGCCGATGCGGATCTGGTGGGCCTTGAGCAGCACATCCGCGTGCGCGTGACCAATCGGGGGCTCGAAGCGGTAGGAGGCCAGCTCGATCAGGAGACCCAGTGGATCGGTGAAGTAGATCGAGTCCATAAAGCCGCGGTCCTTGACGCCGCTGTGGCTGATGCCCCGCTCGTCCAGCCGCTCCACGGTCTGCGCGAACGTGGCCTGGGAGAGGGCGAAGGCCAGATGGTGCACGCAGCCCGGATCGGTGGGCGTACGGGCCGGGTCCGCACGCCGATCCTCGTTGGTGAAGACGGTGATCAGGCGCCCGTCGCCCGGGTCGAAATACAGGTGGCTCTCGGCAGCGTTATCGAGGTTGGGCTGCTCGAACACGAAGGGCATCCCGAGCAGGCCCTCCCAGAAGTCGATCGAAGTCTCCCGGTCGGCGCCGACCAGCGTTATGTGATGCACGCCCTGGCTCTGGATCTTGCGCATCAGATCACCGTGCTTTCGGTTCCGCCGGGGCCGGACTCAGGTCGCCGGTGGCGGCGGCCAGCCACTGGGTGGCGGCTGGGATATCGGCGGGGTCGATCTGGTGGCCAACATCTGACTCGTGGTAGCTGACCGGCAGCCCGGCGGCCGCGAGCAGTTCGTGGGCGCGTCGCGCGAAGGCGACGTCAATGACCGGATCCTGGCGTCCGTGGGCGATGAAGACGGGCAGGTCCGGGCGCGACTGAAGGTCGGGCCGCCAGCCCTCGACGGTTGGGATAAAGCCCGAGAAGGCCAGGATCCCGGCCGGCGCCGGGCGCTGACCGCCGAGGCCGAGTGCGTAGCTCATCACTGACCCCATCGAGAAACCGCCGAGCACAGTGCGCTCGGGCGCGACTCCGGTGCGCTCCCACAGCTCGTCGTGAAAGGCAGCGAGCTCGCCGTAGGCGCGACGGAACGTGTCCGGATCGGGATAGCCGACGCGCGGAACCATGTACCAGTGGTTTCCCGGCCAGCCCGGCACCGTCAGAGGCGCTCGAGGCGTGACCACCAGAAGCCGTCGCCGAGGGTCGAGGACGTCCCCCAGGCCAAGCAGATCGTGTTCATCGGCGCCCCGGCCATGGTGAAGGATGAGCAGGCCGGCCGGGTCTTGTCCAGGCGGCCGCTCGCGGTAGGTCAAACTCATCGCTCTAGGCCTCCTGGCGTGCCGGGCGCGGGTTGGTCAGCGGAGTCAGCAGACGCTCCAGCTGTGGGCGCAGGTGCTCGTGCTGCTTGGGCAGCCGCAGTTCCTCGCCGAGGTGGTCGGAGTCCTCATCGACGGCAAAGCCGGGCGATGTGGTGGCGATCTCAAACAGGATGCCCTGGGGCTCGCGGAAGTAGATCGAGAGGAAATAGTCGCGATCGATCACCGGGGTGACGTGCATTCCCGCCTCGGCCACCCGACGCTGCCAGGCCACGTGGTCCTCGTCAGAGGAGTGCCAGGCGATGTGGTGCACGGTCCCGGCACCGGGGATCCCGCGCTCACTGGAAGCGTCATAGCCGAGGTGAAAGTGGCGCTCCTCGCCATCGAGCCGGTACTCGCCGCCGCCGAGATCGGTGAAGGCGAGGGTGCTCGTAAGCAGCTCGCGGTCGGCCTCCAGGCCCCGAGCGATGTAGGCGCGTACACCTTCGACGCCGAGAATCGAGTGTTCGGCCGGAACCTCAGGATGCACCGCCCGCAGCGGCGGATCGCCATCGCCGGCGACAACGAGGGCCAGGGAAAGTCCGTCGTAGTCGGTGAGGCTCAGCGAGCCTTCGCTGCGCCGGCTCTCGTAGCCCTTGTCCCCCAGCCGCTGTGACCAGAAGTCCAGCGACGCTTCGGAGGCCACGCCGAGCTCGATCGTGTGGATCATCCCCGCGCCGGCCCGGCCGGGGCTGGCGCCGGCGAACTCAAACCAGGTGAGGATCGAACCGGGCGAGCCCTGCTCGTCGCCGAAGTACAGGTGGTAGGCCTCGGGCGCGTCGAAGTTCACGGTCTGCTTGACCAACCGCAGGCCGAGCACATCGGCGTAGAAGGCGACGTTTTGTTGAGCATCGCCGGTGATCATCGTGATGTGGTGCAGGCCTTTGAGTCTCATTACCTCTCCTCGTAGCAGTTCGCCGGCTACGTGACATCTAGTTGCATCGTCAATCATAACAACAAGTGGTTGTGGTTGCAACTATCTCGGCACTCGTCGGACACGACCACGCCGACACCATGACCTCCATCCGACTTCGTTATACTTTCATATGCAACTATATGACCAATAAGCCCGAAACCGCTATAGCTTTTCTCGACGACCTTGAGCTCCCGGCCTGGCGCGGCATGCTCCAGGCTCACGCTCGGATCACACAGCAGCTCGACGCTGAGATGCACGCTCAGCACGGGCTGTCGGTCTCGGCCTACGAGGTCCTGATGTTCCTCGCCGACGCGCCCGAGCATCGAATGCGGATGTCCGACATCGCCCAGCAGGCGCTGCTCAGTCGCAGCGGCTGCACGCGGCTCGTCGATCGTCTGGTCGGACTTGGCTACGTGGTGCGCTGCGCCGCCACCGACGACGGACGGGGGCTCTATGCCCAGCTCACCGACGCAGGGGTGGCCAAGGCGGCGGTGGCTCGTGTCACCCATCTCGACGGCGTCCGCCGGTTCTTCCTGGACCGCCTGACGACCACCGACCAGATTGCCCTGGGCGACATCTGGTCACGTCTCCAGGCGAGCGCCGCGACCCCCGCCGGGCAACCCGACAAGGAATCCGAGCTCGACTCCAACTTGGAATCCGAGGTCGAATCCGACGTGGCCGCAGAGGGCGCCCGCGCGCCGCTCCGGTAACGAGGGCCGGCCCGGTGCCGACCCTCGCGACCGGATGGGAGTCAGGCGCCGTAACCGCCGGCCGGCGGCGGGCCTGGGCGGCCTGAGGGCGGAACACCATGGCCGCCGCCCGGTCCACCGGGCCCTGACATGACCTTGTAGGCACTGTCGAGGTGAACCTCGACCTTGCTTCCGTCTGACTTCGTGACCGTGGTCTCAAAGCCGGCGCCGGTGAAGTCCGTGGTGACCGCACCGGCCGTTCCGCTGCCGACGCTCTTGACGGCCGCCGCCTGAGCCTTCGCGGCCGCGGCACCGGTGACCGGCTTCTCGGCATCCTCGTGAGCGGCGGTGCCGTGGGCCGGCCCGCGGAAGGCCGGCCGGGCCGGCCTGCCGGCCGCGGACGAGGAGCTGCTGCTCGAGGTGCTCGAGGTGGCCGCGTCGGCGATGGCCGCACCACCAAGGGCAAGCGCGCCCAGCGCCACTGCACCAGCGGCGACCTTCTTGATCGGATGAAGCATCCGCGAGTCCTTTCGTCGTCCGGGTTTGTCCCGGGCTCCGAACAGGCTGGACGCGGCGGGTAAGAAGGCGAGTCCAAAAACATAAGAGTGGGGTAGCACCCGTGCAGGAACCAAACTTCTCCCCGCTCGGGAGACGGCGGAAAGCGAGCTCATCAATGGCCAAGACCAAGAAGAACGACCGTGACCTGATTGACACCCTCAGGGCCAGCGGTCTGCGCAAGAAGGTGGCCAAGACGTTGGCGTCATCCTCGAGATCGAAACCGAAGGGCAAAGCGGCCAAGGCCGTCGACGACTCGGTGCAGAAGCTGCGTGGCGTGACCACGATCATCGAGCGCCGTGCGCAAGACGCCCGCCGGAGCGAAGCCGGCAAGAAGGCCGCCCGCACCCGCAAGCGCAACGAAGCCAAGCGCAGTTTCGCGGCCAAGAAAGGCGCCAAGACGCGCGCCAAGTCCCGCTAGCGGGCGGGTCCTGGCGCAACCCCCGATGCTCGGAGGCTTGACGTCGGTCAGTACTCGACTTCGTCGATCACTTCGTAGACCCCGGAGACGTGATCATTCTCGACGAAGGCTGAGAGATGATCGACGCGCTGATTCTCTTCGGCGTCCGCCTCCTCGCGCCAGCGGTGGTAATCCTGCTGTGTCATGTCGAATAGTCCGAACGAGATGATCTCGTCCTCGTCGCGGATGTTGCGCGCGTGATAGGCCCGCCGAAACCCTGGGGGAGGAGATTCCCCCGGATCCCACGCCCTTCGGAACTGGTCCCAGGACCCCGGCTTGAGGCGACGGGCAGAGAACATGACGATCATCTCGTGACCTCCGTCTTGCTTGCTGTTGTTCGGCTCATGACGCGTCGATCACGCGCAGGATCACGCTCCGCGGCGACCGCCTAGACGCCTCGAGTACCGGCGCCACCTCCTCGGCGCGCAGAAATTCAGCCTCCTCGACGATGACAATCGCCGGTTCGATCTCGTCCGGCTCGCCGTCGATCACCCTCCGAATCTCCTCGGCCTCGCGAGGGAGGGTCTCCGGCGAGGGGACGGTCAGCACCACCTGGCCGGCCAGAGGCGCCGGAATGCGGCCCTCTTGATCGGCCTGGATTCCGGCGATGACCACATCCGCATCGAGCCAGTCGGGAGGATCGCGGCGAAGGCTCCGTTCAAGGGCGCTCCCGGCCGGTAGCTCGAGTATCAGCGCTGGGTCGGGATCGCTTGGCATCGCTCAGGTCGCCCCGCTCGCCGCCCTCGGCAGTAGTCGCCGAAGACCAGGAACCGTCCTGGACGGCGGGTCCCGACCATCCTACGCTCGGGACCGAGCGCCATCAATCCGAGCGGGGAAGGTTCGGGCCCGCGAGGGAGTCGTGTTGGTCAAGGGATCCCGACAAAGCGTCGCTGATCTATTTCTCATGACCCTTGAAGGAGGTCGATCCTCCATGGCTGACCGAACCCAAATCCATTTTTCTGCCCTCGCCCTCACACGGATCCTCGGTGCCGTGGCTCTGCTGGCGGTCGGAGCTGTCCACTACCAGCAGTACGAGTACAACTTCTACTCGACCGCTCCCACGATCGGTCCCCTGTTCCTGTTCAACTTCATCGCCGCAACGGGGCTGGGGCTGTGGCTACTCGCCGGCCCGTTGATCCGGCTCGGGCGCCTGCGGTTGGCGCTCGACAGGCTGGCCGCCTTGGGCGGGATCGCCGTCTCGGCCGGGGCCCTCGTCGCCCTGCTGATCAGTGAGTACACGCCGCTGTTCGGCTTCCGCGAGTCCGGGTACCGAACGGCGATCGTGCTCGCCATCGCCTTTGAAGCCGTCGCGGTCGTGCTGCTGGCGCTGTACCTCTGGGGTACGCGCCACCACACCCGCCGGTCGCAGGCGCGCGGTATGCAGACGCCGAGCCCCGAGCCGCGCTAGCCCAGCCCCGCTGCGCGACCGCGACCTAACCCGATAGGACGTCAGTTCGGTCCGCGTGTCGTCCATGTCGACAAGCGGGTTCGATCTGGTGTGCATATGGCACCAAATCGAACCCGAAGCCGTCACGGCGGGATCGACCGCGCTCGGCCAACGACCGGCGGTGGTGGAGAATCGAACCTCGAAGCCTTCGATTCCGACCGTGGAGGACCTCACATGACCAGGAAGGCCGACTTCAACGCCGAGGAGTGGTCAACGCTCGTCGGCGGTCCGATGTACGCGGCGCTGCGCGTCATCAGCGCCGACCGCGGGGGCACGCTCCGCGAGAGCCTGGCGCTGGGGCGCGCCTATGAGCAGGCCCGCGCTGCGCACGGGCAGAGCGAGTTTCTGGACGAGTTGGTGAGCTCGCCGCCCTCGATCGACCCCAACCAACTGCGGGAGGCCGGCGATCGTGTCGGTCAGGTCGTCGCAGACCGGCTCCACGGGGCGATGACCATCCTCGAGGCACACGCCACACCCCAGGAGATCGACGACTACAAGCGGTTCGTCATGACCGTCGCTCAGGCGGTGGCCGCCGCACACAAGGAGGGCGGCTTTCTGGGCATCGGCGGCAAGCAGATCAGTGACGCCGAGAACCAGGCCCTGGATGAGATCTCGGCCGCGCTGGGGACACCACCCGCGGCGGGAACTCACACGGCATCGTGACCTAGGCAAACAGGGCGAGCACACCCCGGGCGCGGGCGAATTCCAGACAGCGGCGGCGGCCGTCAATCCCCGGCGCTTGGAAGACGAGCTCCTCATCGGGGGTGACCAGACCCCAGCCGTCGCCGGACTGGCGCAGCCGGAGTCCGACGGCGGTTACCGAACTGGTTCGCGAAGCTCTGCCCGAGCGATGCTCGAGCCGGCTCGGTGGGTGGGTCAGGGAAATCATCGTCCCTGAGTCTGGAGGCGAGACGTAAGCGACGCGACAACTCGAGTTGAGAAAGAGCTAAGAATCGCGGGGTCGCGGCCGGATCAGCTCACCGGCGGGTCAGCCTGACGCCGGCGGCGACGCATGATGTGACGAACGATGAGGAACAGGATCAGCACGCCCACCGCGACGGCCAGATACGTGCTGTAGCGGGTGGCGTCGTTGTAGACCGCGTCGATGTGGCTGCCTGAGAAGTAGCCGATGCTGGCCCAGACTGCGACCCACAGAGCGGCACCGATCGCGTTGAAGATCAAGAAGCGCGCCCAGTGCATGCCCGCCGTGCCGGCGACGATCCCGTTGGCCTGCCGAAGCCCCTCGACGAAGCGAGCGACGATGATGATCTTGCCGCCGTGGCGTTCGAAGAACGCCGTCGCCCGGTCCAGGCGCTCGGGGGTGAGCAGGATGTAGCGACCCCAGCGCTCGACGATCCGCCGGCCTCCGAAGTGGCCGATGGCGAAGCCGATGTTGTCTCCGACGACCGCGCCAAGAAACCCGAGCACGGCGACGAGCACGATCGAGAGCCGGCCGCTGCCGGCGTAGACCGCGGCCACGATCAGCACCGTCTCCCCGGGGACCGGGATCCCGAAGTCCTCGATCAGGACCAGGCCGGCGACGGCGAGATAGCCGTAGTGATTGAGCGTCGGCTCCAGCGAGTGCAGGACGCCGGGTAGGTGCGGCGTCGCGGCCGCGAGCAGCGTCACGCTTTCAGCTTGGGTGGCATCCGTGGGGTTGTACCCGCTAGATCGCTGCAGCGGGCTGAAACTCAGAAACCGCGGAGCACCTGGGTTGCTGAGCCTGGTTTAAAGCGACTCAGAGAACGCTGAGCACCTCGACGGCCGCGCGCTCGCCTGAGCGGACCGCGCCATCCATGTAGCCGTTCCAGTAGTTGGAGGTCTCGGTCCCCGCCCAGTGAATGCGCCCGACGGGCTGGCGGATCCAGGGGCCGTAGGCGAGCAGCGTGCCCATGCCGGGGATGCCGACCGGGCAGCCGCGAGTCCACTGCTCCCCGCTCCAACTGGTGTCGAAGTAGGCAGTCGGGTTCTTGGCCTGCGGGCCGAAGAAGGTCGCGAACTGAGATAGCACCGCCGCGCTGCGCTGCGAAGGCGACATGGCGTTGTACTGGCGGGCCCTGTCGCCGCCCACGAATCCGAAGACCACTCCGGGCGAGCCACTCGGCGGCGAGTCATCAAAGGTCGCGCTCACCGGACCGCCGGTGTCAAGCGCGGTTCCGGTCAGACCCGCATCGCGCCAGAAGGGACGGTTGTAGACCGCGGCGACCTTGGTCAGCGTCCCCTGGCCGTAGCGCTGCATCAGCTGGTCGCGCTCGAAGGGGAGGATCGGCTCGTAGTCGATCCTCCCGGCCAGCGTCGGCGGCACGGCGACGATCACCTGCTTGGCGCGCACGGTCATCTTGTCCGAGACGACGTTGACGCCCGAGCCGGTCTGTTCGATCCTGCGCACGGGCGAGCTGAGCACGACCCGGTGGGCCAGCGCGGCGGCGACCCTGAGCCCGATCAGTCCCGAGCCACCGATGAAACGTGACTGCTGAGCGCCGCCGCGGGTGTTGAAGTTGCGCTCGAACGTGCCGGGGTTGTTCTCATTGCCTGAGGATGCGATGTAGAACAGCGTGAACAGGAGTGAGAGCTCGCGGGGCTCGGAGCCGAAGATCGGTCGCGTGGCCGCGGCGACCAACTCCTTAAAGCGCTGAGTCTTGCTGTGCTGGTCGATGAACGTCTCGAGCGTTTGACCGTCATAGCTGGCCGCGTTGGAGGCCTGCCACGGAGCATTCACCGGGATCGAAGATGCCATCTGGTCCAGCAGGGCGACGTTCGCCGTCACTTCGGCCAGCGTCGTCGGATCGGGCGGAGCCGTGCCCAGCGGGCCGCTGTCGCTGTACGTCGTGCGGTTGCCGTCGGCGACGTAGACGTCCTGGCCGGTGTCGTAGACGTCGAAGGTGCCGACGCCCATGTGCTGGGCGAGGAGCATCAGGCGGTCCTGGGTCGGGCCGACGAACGTGCCGCCGCGCTCGGACACCTGTCCGCCTCCCAGATCGTGGTTCCAGACCCGGCCGCCGACGCGATCACGCGCCTCGAGCACGATCACTGACTTGCCCGCCCCGACGAGGTTCCGGGCCGCGGTCATGCCGGCGAAGCCGGCACCGACCACGACCACATCGGCCTTATGGGTCTTGGCCGCGCGGTGCTTGCGCTTGTGCTTCTTGTGCTTGCCCTTGCGCTTGCGGTCGTCCGCGTCGGCGTCCGCGTCGGCGGCAGCCGCGCTGGGTACGGCCATCGCGGCACCCGTCACGAGCGTTCCGGCGACAAACCGCCTGCGGGTGATCGGACTCTGGTCGGGATGCGTCTCGTCGGTCATGACAGCGAGTGCCTCCTGGTCGGTAGCAGACGGGGGGTGTCAGCGATGAAGGTGTCCACGGCGGGCAAGGTCGAAGTCACCGTGGTCTGAGCCCAGGCCGGTGGCGACGAGCCCGGCGCAGGCGCAGCCGAGGGTCGCGGCCTCGGGACGGCTGCGGCCCAGCGCCAGCCCGCGCAGGAAGCCGGCCGAGAACGCGTCGCCGCAGCCCGTCGTGTCGACCACGTCGACGGCAAAGGCGGGGACCTGAGCGGCGCCATCCCCGTCGACCACGACCGCCCCCTCGGCGCCGGCGGTGGCCGCGACGCAGCCGACGCCGCGGTCCAGCAGCGACTTGCACCCGGCCGCGAGATCGTCGGTCCCGGTCAGCCCGAGAATCTGCTCCTCATTGGGCAGCAGATAATCGAGGTGCTCAAAGGCCGGTGCGAGCCAGTCGAGGATCGCCGCCGCCTGGTCACCGGGCGCCAGCAGGTCAGCCGAGGTGACGACGCCGCGCCGGCGCGCGAAGGAAAGGATCTCGGCCGCCGCCTCACCGCCCATGAACTCGGGGGCGCCGAGGTGAAGATGGGTGGCGTGGCCGATCTCTCCCCACGGGGCGTCGTCGGCGGAGTAGGTCGCGTTCGCTCCCACGACGTGTAGGGCGGGGCGCGAACCGTCAGGGCGGATCGGGAGCACGCTGGCCGAGGTCTGCACATCGTCACGGCGCACGAGCAGCGACGTTTCGATGCCGGCGCGCCCGAGCAGGTCGAGCAGCACATCGCCGAGGGCATCGGAGCCGATCGCCCCCGCGCTGGACACCTCGGCCCCCAGTTTGGCCAGCGTGAGCGCCGTGCCTCCGGCCGGGCCGGCCGCCGTCAGCCGGATCTCGTCGATCAGCGTTCCTCCCTGCCCGTCCGGGATCTCGGTCACCGGTCGGGCCAGGACATCGACGACGTGAACTCCGAGCGTGATGATCTTCATTGGGCCTCGTGGGTAGCGCCGTAGGCACGCGCGGTGACGGCGTCGAGGACCGCGGCCCGCGCATCCTCATCGAGGGCGCGCGGGGTGCCGATCGCGGCCGCCCGCCAGTACAGCTCGCATCCCCATTCGAGGAGCTCGGCGTTGGCCATCGCCCCGGTCATGTCGCTGCCGTAGGCAATCGCCCCATGGTTGGACATGAGTGCTGCCACCCGGCCCTCGAGAGCATCGAGGGTGGCCTGCGCGAGCTCGGGTGAGCCGAAGGTCTCATAGCGACCCACCCGCACCGGGCCCCCCAGGGCGAGCAGCTGGTAGTGGATCACGGGCAGCTCGTCGACGACACAGGCCAGCGCGGTCCCGATCGGCGGGTGACAGTGCACGACCGCGCCCGCCTCGTAACGGCGGTAGAGACCGAGATGGAGGTCGAGCTCCGAGGTTGGCTTCAGGGGGCCCTCGACCTGAGCTCCGTCGAGGTCGACCACAGCGACGTCGGCAGCCTGCAGATCGGCCAGGACTGCACCGGTCGGCGTCACGGCGACGAGCTCTCCGGCTCGCTCGGACACGTTGCCGGCGGTGCCCAGCACGAGACCGGAACTGGCCAGCTGGCGCGCGGCCGCGGCCACTCGCTCGCGCTCGGACCCAAGCCTTGACGCGTCCACGGCGCAAAGCCTAACATGAACTAGGATTCGTATTCACGTTTCTCGCCTGACCGTGGCCCAATTCTCTTCAGATCTCGCCAAGCAGCTGCGCAACGTGCCGCGTCAGGCTCGCAGCCGGGCCCGGCTCCAATCCGTGCTCGACGCCGCCGACGCGCTTTTGACGCGCGAGGGCGCGCAGGCCTTCACGGCGGCGCGAATCGCCGCCCAGGCCGGCGTGCCGGTCGGCTCGGTCTATCACTACTTCCTCGACAAGGAGGCGATCGTCGAGGCCCTCGCGCTCCGGTACTGGAGCGACTTCGAGGACCTCGTCGCCGGTGTCGCCGAATCCGACGAGCAGGCCCCGCTGAGCGAGCCGGCCGGGGTCGTCCTGGAGACGCTGGCCGCCGGGTTCCGCGCGCGCCCGGGTTTCCTGGCTCTGTGGTTCGGAGGCCTGAGGACCGAACGAGTACGCGAGGTCACGCGCCCGACCCGAACCGCGATCGCCGCCTCCATTGCTCGAATCCTGGCCGTGCACTGGCCAAGCGTGGATCCCGCGGACCGCGAGGCGGCGGCTCTGATGCTCGTGATCGCTGGCGACGGACTGCTGCGCGAGGCGTTTCGCATCGCCCCCAGCGGCGACGATTGGCTTCTGCGTGAGGGCCAGCTGATGCTGGATGCCTACATGACCGCCAGGCTCGGAGACCGAGAGCGATGAGACACCCTACGAGTCAGTAAGCCGAGCCACCCGAGCCGGAGCTGGAGCCAGAGCCGCCGCCGGAGGAGCTGGACGAGCCCTTGGCAGTGATGGCCGTCCCGGAGGGGGCCACCAACCACCACTTGGCGCCGAAGTTGGAGCTGCCCTGACCCTTGTCGGTTCCCGCCGTTGGATCCTCGAAGAAGTAGTACAGCGGGTGCCCCTTGTAGGTGACCTGCTTGGTGCCGTCCGCCCGGGTGGTCGTTCCGAGATCGCTGGCGGTCGCGGCACCCGACACTGTGGGCGTCGTCTTGGCCAGCACGGGCGGCCAGAACTTCGCGCACTGTCCGGTGCAGTTCGACTTAGAACCCGTGTCCGCCACCCACAGGTAGATGGCCCGTCCGGACGCTCCGGTCAGGTACGTGCCGACCGGGCCCTTGGTGGTACTGATGGCCAGGCCGCCGCCGCTAGAAGCGGCCGCCGCACTCGTGGACGGAGCGGCACTCGCCGACGAGCTCGAGTTACTGCTGCCGCAACCGGCGATCAGCACCGCAGCGGCCAGCACACCGAGAAGACTGCCCGCCCGGAGGCGCTGGGGGGTGAACTTGACGACCATGGTCTGCTCCATTTCGTGGATTACCCGACACGCAAACAGACCCCGTCGGCGCTCCGATCCTTCCCCATCGCCACCGCGATCAGAGCAGTTCGCCGATCCGAGCTGCCGCTCGCCGGGCACCGTCGCTGGGCACCGGGACGTAGTCGACCTCACGCCTGATCTCCTCGGCGATGACCGTCGCCAGCTGCTCCGGTGTCGTCGCTTCGAACTCGAGCCGCCGTCCGGCGCGATGGCGATCAAGACGATGAGCGACGTGGCGGCACTGCTCGAAGTGCTCGCGCAGCGGGAAGTAGACAAACGGCCGCCGTGAGGCCGTCAGCTCCATTGTCGTGGCCAGGCCGCCCTGCGTGATGGCCAGGTCGCACACCGCCAGGTGGCGGTGGAGGTCGTGCACATAGGTCCGAACCTCGACGCCGTCGAGGTCAGGGCCAAGAGTCGCCGGATCGATGCGCGGGCCGGCGATCAGCACCGGCCGCAAACCGGGGACCAGCTCACGCGCGCGCGGGACAGCCGCGAGCGCCTTGCGCAGCAACGCCGTACCCACCCCCGATCCGCCCACGGTTACGATCAGTACCCGGTCCTCAGGGCGGTAGCCGAGCTCGGCCCGCAGCGCGGCCCGGTCGCCAAGCTGTCCGGCGTCAAAGCCGCTGATGTAGCCGACGAAATCGAAGTGCTCCTGAGTCCAATCGCGCAGCCGAGGCAGTCCGGGCCCGAAGCGCTCGGGCACGATGTCATCGGGTTCACCGATGAACAGTGAGCGATCACGGACCCGCGGATAGCGAGCGCGGTGCTCGAGCATCTCGGCGTTGAGGTCACTGGTCAGCATCGCCTCGCGGGGACCTGCCCCCGGGCTCGGCAGCCAGCCGACGAAGTCTGTGAGCCAGACATAGGCGGCCGATTTGAGCTCAGGATTCTCGTGCAGGAAGTAGTCGATCTCCCACGCTTCGTCGCCGATCCAGAGGTCGTATTCGTGTTCGCGAACGAGGTCGTGGAAGACCATGAAGTTCGCGACCAGAATCTCGTCCATGCGGCGAAAGGCCTCGAACACCGGGAGGCGGTGCTCGCCGGCCTCTGACTCGAGGTGTGCTGACTCGCTGGCCAGGTCCGCGCTCGCGGGGTGGATGCGTTCACCGCCGGCCTGGAGGACACGGGTGACCGGATCCTGAGCCAGCCAGTCGATCTCGAGATCGGGATGGAGCTCGCGAAGCGCACGAGCGATGGCCACGTCCCGGCGGGCGTGCCCCAAGCCAATCGGGGAGCTGATGAACAGCGCCCGCCGGCTGCGCGCTCGCGCCCGGGTCCAGCTGCCTGGCGGCGGCGCGCCGAGGAAGAACTCGGCCAGTATCCGGTTCACGGCCACCGGGTCCCGCACCAGGGAGAGGTGACCTGCGCCCCGGAGGGTGACCAGCCGGCCACCGGTGGCCCGGGCCAGCGCCTGACCCTGCGCGAGGGGACGGACCAGGTCGTGGTCGCCGTGAACGACCAGGACCGGGCATTTCACTCGCGCGCAATCGGCCTTCAGGGTGCCGTCTGGGTCGAGGCTCACGCCCCGGGTGGCATCGGTCAACACCTCGGGCGCAGTCTCGAGCCCCCAGCCGATGCAATCCTCGATCGGCTTGGTCGAGTGGGGTTCGTTCAGGCACTGACCGAAGAAGAACTCGAGGAACCCCGGGTAGTCCCGCTGCCAGTAATGGCGGTTGTACCGGGCCCAGCCCGCGTCCTCGTCGTAGCGCGTTTCGAAGTCGTAGGCCGTTCGCTGCGAGTGGCTGGACGCCAGGCCCACGGCCGGTCCCAGGTAGGCGATCCGCTCGACCCGCTCGGGATGCTCGGCGGCCAGCCGCGTGGCCCACAGCGCTCCGCATGACACCGCCGCCAGAGCAGCGCGCTCGGTTCCCGTCGCGTCCAGCACGGCCAGCGCGTCGGCGGCGAACTCCCCGGGTGCGTAGGCGGCCGCCCCGGCCGGACCGTCCGACTGACCGGTACCCCGGCCGTCAAAGGTGAGCACTCGCATGTGCCGGGCCAAAAAGGGGATCTGGGCCTTCCAAAAGCGCGAGGGAAGAATCGACCAGGTGGGCAGGAGGAGCACCGTCTCCTCCCCCTCTCCGTAGCGCTCCCAGAACACGCGCACGCCGTCGCGTTCGATGAACCCGGTCGCGTCGGGATAGCGCGCGCGTGTCTGCTCACGACCAGCGACGCCGGTGAGCTCGCCCCCGCTCACCGGCGTCGCCAAGGTACGGTCGCTGACCGTCACGGGCGCGCTTCGTAGACCAGGTTGAAGGGCGTCTCGGCGACACGCCGGAAGCGGGTCAGACCGCCGGTCTGGATCACGTCACGGATCCGCGCCTCGCCGGCCTGCGCCCCGAGCGCCAGTCCAACCTCCTGAGACAGCGAGGCGGGGGTGCAGAGCAGCGTCGAGAAGCCGTAGTACGCGCGTCCCACTGGATTGAGATTGTCCTCAATCCGATCCCCGGCGTTGGGTTCGACGATCATCCATGTGCCGTCGTCGGCCAGGGTGCTGCGGACATGGCGAGCGGCCCCCACCGGGTCGCCCATGTCATGCAGGCAGTCAAACATCGTCACGAGGTCATAGCCCGTGCCGCTGTAGGACGCGGCCGGCTCGGCCTGGAAGCGAACGCGGTCTGACACTCCGGCCTCCTCGGCCCGGTTGCGCGCGGTCGCGATCCCGCCTTCGTGGTAATCGAAGCCGGTGAAGGTCGAGTTCGGGAAGGCCTGGGCCATCAGGATCGTCGAGGCACCGTGTCCGCAACCGACGTCGGCGACCTTCCCGCCGCGCTGCAGCTTCTCGATCACGCCGTCCAACGCCGGCAGCCACTCCGCCACCAGGTGGGCGTGATAGCCGGGACGGAAGAACCGCTCACAGCCCTCGTGGACATCGTTGACGTGCTCGTGCCAGCCGACGCCGCTACCCTCGCGCGCCGCCTCGACGATCCGCGGTGAATCGATCACCGAGCCCAGGGCGACCTGGAAGAACCCCGGCAGGTACGCCGGACTGTCCGGATCGGTCAACGCGACCGTCTGCTCAGGAGGCAGGGTGTAACGACCGCTGTCGGGGTCATATTCGACAAAGCCGCCGGCGGCCTGGGCGTTGAGCCACTCGCGCACGTAGCGCTCCGTGGTGCCGGTGCGCTCGGCCAGCTCGGTCGACGACAGGCCCTTGGATCCGGCCAGGGCGCGGTATAGCCCGAGCTTGTCACCCATCACGACCAGGGCCGAGTTGAGGGTCGCGCCGACCTCATCGACGGCGCGGAAAACGAACTGCATGAGCTTGTCGCCGTCCACCTGGACGTCCTGCTCAATGGTGCTCACGGTGGTCCCTCCTGTAGTGGTATCCGGAGCACAAGCTAGGTTCGCACACCGCCGTTCGCTTCCGGGGGGCACCTAGTCTTTCTGGTCCCTCCGACCTGGTGGGCGGGTCAGGTCGGACTTAGACTGGTTTCCTGGTGCTGCTCGGACGCGACCAAGAGCGGCAGGCGATCGGAGATACCCTGGCCACGGCGCGCTCGGGCCAGAGTGCGATCCTGGCCCTGGTTGGGGAGCCGGGGATCGGCAAGACGTCGCTGCTCGACGCCGCGGCCGAGCACGCGGCGGGCATGCAGGTGGTGCGCGCCCGAGGCATCGAGTCCGAGGCGCAGATCCCGTTCGGGTCCCTACTGGAGCTGTTGCGTCCGGCGCTGGGGATGCTCGACCACATTCCCAAGCCGCAGGCGCTGGCGCTGGAAAGCGCGCTCGCGTTGCGCCCCGGAACGGCCCAGGAACGGTTCGCGGTCGGGGCCGCCACCCTGAGCCTGCTGGCCGCCTACGCCGAGGCCGCCCCACTGGCCGTGCTGATCGACGACGCGCAGTGGCTTGACCGCTCCAGCGCCCAGGCGCTGCTGTTTGCGCTGCGGCGCTTCATGGCCGACCCGGTCGCGGTCCTGATCGCCGTGCGCGCCGGTGAGCCCTCGCTCCTGGACGGCGCCGGGTTGCCGACTCTGTCGCTGGAGGGGCTGACCCGCAATCAGGCGGCGCTGCTGCTGCCCGAGATCGCGCCCGACCTCGCCACCCGCCTGCACGGTGTCACCGCCGGGAACCCGCTGGCCATGCTCGAGCTGGCCTCAGACGCCGATGAGCTCGCGCTCGCGCCGGAGGGGGCGCCGGTCATCGTCTCGGCTCGGATCGCCGCCGCCTTTCTGCGCCGCCTCGGCCGGCTCGACGCCGCGACCCAGCGCACGCTGACCCTGGCCGCCGCCAGTGATACCGGTGACCTTCAGGTCCTGGGGCGCGCCGCCGCGCACCTGAAGATCGACCTCGAGGGGATCGCGGTCGCCGAGCAGGCCGGCCTGGTCACCGTCCGCGCGGGCGCGGTCGAGTTTCGCCACCCTCTGGCCCGCTCGGCGATCTACGCCGATGCCCCGGCGGCAGAACGCCGGCGGGCGCACCGCGCGCTCGCCGCCGCCCTGCCCGATCGTGATGTCGACCGACGAGCCTGGCATCTGGCCTCGGCCGCCGTCGGACCGGATGAGGCGGCGTCGGCCGCGCTCGAGCAGGCTGGCGCGCGCAGCCGCGACCGCAGCGCCTACGCCACGGCCGGAGCGGCCTTCGAGCGGGCCGCGCAGCTGGCCCGAGAGCCCGATCGGCGGGCACGACTGCTGTGGGCGGCGGCGGCGGCGGCTTGGCTGGCCGGCAGCGCTGACCGGGCGACGCATCTGTTGGGCCAGGCCCGGACGTGCACCGAGAATCCTGAGCAGGTGATCGACATCGACCACCTCGCCGGTCAGATCGCCACCCGCCAGGGACCGGTGATGCGCGGCTATGAGATCCTCGTGACCGCCGCCGAGCGCGCTGACGGCGAGCGCGCGGCGGTCATGCTGGCCGAGGCGGCCATGGCCTGTTTCTACGCCGGTGAGGCCGTCCGGATGCTGAGCGCGGCCGAGCGGGCGCAGGCCGCGCTGCCCGCTGACGCATCGCCGCGGGGCCGCTTCATGGTCACGATTGCCGTCGGCACGGCGCGCATCATCGCCGGCGACGCCGCGACCGGCACGGATGTCCTCCACGAGGCGGTGGCGCTCGCCGAGAGTTCGGCCGAGCTCCGTGATGATGTTGCCCTGCTTCCGTGGCTGGCCCTGGGTCCGATCTTCCTGCGTCAAGCCGGGGCGGGACGCGCCCTGCTCGCGCACGCCCTGAGCGACGCGCGCGGGCGGGCCGCCGTCGGCATCCTGCCCTTCGTCCTGAACCTGACCGCGCGCGACCAGGCCACAACCAACCGATGGGCGATTGCCGAGGCGCACTACCACGAGGCCATCGACCTGGCCCGGGAGATCGGACAGCGCACGGAGCTGACCTTCGGTCTGTCGGGGCTGGCCTGGTTGGAGGCCCGGCGCGGGCACGAGGTGAGCTGCCGCGAGAGCGTGCGCGCCGCGCTCGAGCTGTCAGACGCGCTGGGCATGAGTCTGCACAAGGTGTGGGCCGCGGCGGCCCTGGGTGAACTCGAGCTCGGTCTCGGGCGCGCCGGGGAGGCGTTGGGGCACTTCGAGCACCAGCAACGGCTGCTGACGGCGCTGAGCATCACCGACGTCGATCTGTCGCCGGCTCCTGAGCTGGTCGATGTCTACCTCCGTCTCGGCCGTCCTGGCGACGCGGCCGACGTTGCCGGCCCCTTCCAGTCCGCGGCCGCAGTCAAAGGACAACCGTGGTCGCTGGCTCGCGCCTGCCGCTGCCGGGGGCTGCTGAGCGAGGACCGGGAAATCGTCGCCGCCTTCGACGCCGCGCTGGATTACCACGCCCAGACCCCGGACGAGTTCGAGACCGCCCGCACCCGGGTGGCCTACGGGGCCCGCCTGCGGCGCGCGCGCAACCGCCTACTCGCCCGCGAGCAGCTCGAGGCGGCGCTGAGCGTGTTCGAGCGACTCGATGCTGAGCCCTGGGCGGAGCTGACCCGAACCGAACTGGCCGCCACCGGGGTGACGGCCCGCCGCCGCGATCCGAGCACGATTGACGAACTGACTCCCCAGGAGCTCCAGATCGCGTTGCTGCTGGCCGACGGCCGGACCACCCGCGAGGCGGCGGCAGCGCTGTTCTTGAGCCCGAAGACCGTCGAGTACCACCTGCGCCACGTCTACCAGAAGCTCGGCATCCACTCCCGGGCCGAGCTGGCCACCGCCATATCGACCGATGGCGACCGGCAACCCGTCGTCGAGGCGGCGGTCCGCACCGCGACCTGAGTCTCCGCGGCGGGAAGGTCCGTCCCTTAGGTGCGCTCTGTGACCCTGAGGGACGGAGCTCCCCCGAAGAGCGTCATTGTGCAGCGGGGCGGAATGAGCCGGCCTGACACGATGAGGGGATGAAGCTGAGCGACGAGCTCGAGCAGTGGCTGAGCGGCGACGGTGAGAAGACGGTCGGCGGCCTGATCAAGGTCTTTCAGGACAAGAGCTTCGCGATTCTGTTCGTAATCCTGCTCGGCGTCCCGGCGCTGCCCCTCCCCACCGGCGGGGCCACGCACGTGTTCGAGATCATCGCCGTGCTGCTCGCCGCGCAGCTGATCGCCGGACGCAGCGCCGTGTGGCTACCGCAACGGTGGCTCCGACTGGAGCTGGCCGGTCCCAAGCAGCAGCGCTTCTTGTCCGGGCTGATGCGCCTGATCCGCCGCCTGGAGCGGATCTCCAAACCCCGCGGTCGGCGCCTGTTCGATCACCGACTCAGTCAGGTCGTATTCGGCGTGCTGGTCATCCTCGGTTCGGTGGCCGCGTTCGTCGCCCCACCGTTCACCGGGCTCGACACGCTGCCCGCACTGGGCGTCGTGCTGGTCGCCCTCGGCGTCATCCTCGAGGATCTGCTGATCGTCATCGTCGGGGTGATCATGGGCGCGGTCGGCGCCGTGCTCGAGATCGTGCTCGGGACCGCGGCCGTCAACGGGATCAGCAGCCTCTTTTAGCCAAGGGCTCGGCGGACCGGTGCCGGGGTGCTGCTGCGGGGCCGGGCGCGAACGGCAGCCCGGTCAGTTACAGAGGCTGCAACGCCCGACCTGGCATGAGCAGACCGGGAAGACGGCGTGACTCGTGCCCGGGCGCCAGCGGCGCACCCACTGCGAGGCCACCGGATCGGAGCGGTCGTGACCACCGGGGGGCCAACAGGCGCTGCTGATCAGGCGCATGAGTCCGTCGTCTCCGGCCAGATACTGGTTGGAGATCGCCTGCAGGTGATCGCGGAGTTGTTCGTGGTTCACGGTCCGGGGAACGCGCCGACCGGTGAATGGGCGCGCCCTGCATTGTTACCCGCAAACCGGCGGAACCTCACTCCCCAACGCGACCGGCGCTCTGCACACGCAGGGCGCCGATCGCAGTGGCAGCGCTCAGACCTGCTGCGCCACGTTGGTGAGGGCGTCTGTGTAGAGCGCCATCTCCCGTGCGATTCCCTCGTTACAGAAGCCATCGATGAGGCGCAGGTTCTCGACGATCAGGGCCGCATCAATGGTGACCCGGCGGAACTCCTCGTCGGCCCGCACGGCACTGAGCTGTCCGGTGGTACCGCGCAGCTCCATGTAGCCGTTCTGCCCGCCGTTGGGATCAAACAGCACCACATCGAAGGACTCGATGCGACCGTCCTGCTGCATACGGCCGTACAGCCCAAGCGCCTCGTTGAACACCTCGAGACCTCGTTCCTCCCGCCCCGGTACCGGTCGATCCCAACCGATGTAGAGCACGCGGTCGGCCATGGCCGACTCCTTTCCTCGCGGCCCGGTCCCGTTCCCGGACCCTGGAGGACCGACTCTACGCCTCTGGCCGCTGGGACGCGAGGCGGATCGCTACGCCGCCAGGCGCTGGTAGGCGAGGCGCACCGCCATCGATCCCTCCCCCACTGCCGACGCCACGCGCTTGACCGAACCCGAGTGCACGTCTCCGACGGCGAAGAATCCCGGCAGGCTCGTCTCCAGAAAGAACGGCCGGTCGGCACCGTAGTCGGCCAGGTTCTGATCCTCGACGTCGCGTCCGGTGAGCAGAAAGCCGTGCTCGTCGACAGCCACCGCGCCGCGCAGCCACTCGGTGTGGGGCGATGCCCCGATGAACACGAACAGGGCCTTGGCCTCCATCGGCCGGCGCTCGCCGCTGGCGATGTCGCGCACGGTCACGCTGTCGAGCCCGTGCTCGCCATGGAGCTCCACGACCTCGCTCTTCGTCACGACCTCGACCTGGGGCCGGCGCTCGATCTCGTCGATCAGGTAGCGCGACATCGACTTGGCCAGCTCGTCACCCCGGATCATGAGCGTGCAGCGACTGGAGTGGCGCGACAGGAACATCGCCGCCTGCCCGGCCGAGTTGCCGCCTCCGACGATCAGAACCGGGTCACCGAAACACATCTGGGCTTCGATCGCCGTGGCGGCGTAAAACAGGCCGATGCCCTCCCAGCGGTCCAGTTCGGGGATGTCGAGCTTGCGGTACTGGGCCCCGGTGGCGGCGATCACCGTCCGGCCGTGGACCGACTCGCCAGTGTCGAGGTCGATCGTGAAGTGGTTGTTCTCGCGGCGCAGGCCGACAGCGGCCGCGGGCACCGTCAGCCGGGCCCCGAACTTACGAGCCTGCAGGCTGGCGCGCTCGGCCAGTTCGCTGCCTGAGATGCCCGACGGGAAGCCGAGGTAGTTCTCGATTCGTGACGAGGTGCTGGCCTGACCGCCGAAGGCGATCGCGTCGATGGCCTGCGTGTCGAGTCCCTCGGACGCGCCGTAGACGGCGGCGGCGAGCCCGGCCGGACCACCGCCGATGATGATCAGATCACACAGCGGCGGCGGCGTTCCCCGCGCGCCCAGGCCCAGCGCCCGCGCCAGCTCGGGGTTGGACGGGTTGCGAAGGACATCGGCCCCGCCGATCAGCACCGGCGTCTCGCCCGGCGCGACCCCGACCGCCTCGAGCAGTGCGTCGGCCTCCTCGTCATCCTCCAGGTCGACCCATTCGTAGGGAACCCGGTTGCGGCCCAGGAACTCCCGCAGCCGGCGCGAGTCCTGCGAGTAGCGGGAGCCGACGACGCGCACGCCGCCCCCGACCTCGATCAGAATCGAGCGCCGGGCGAGCATCGCGCGCAGGATCAGGTTGGACATCTCCTCGTCCTGGCCGAGGAGCTTGCGCAGCGCCTTGAGCGGGACGCGGATGACTTCTCCGGGGTCGCGGACAACCGCGGTCAGGGTGACCCGCGAGCCGGTGAGAAGGTTGAGCTCACCGAGGAAGCGGTGGTGCCCATGGACGGCGATGACGCGATTCTCGCCCCCGTATCCGCGGACGATGGTCACCCCGCCGGACTCGACGACGTAGAAGTCGTAGGTGTCATCGCCCTCGCGAAAGAGGATGTCGCCGGGGACGACGGGCAGCATCTCCCCGATCGCGCGCAGGCGGCCGCGCTGTTCCTCATCCAGGCGCGGGAAGGCACCGTTGCGGTCGGGCGGCTCCGGCACCCCGACACCGGGGATCTCGCTCATCACGCCTCCTCGAGCACGAAGGCGAGGTCGTCGGCGTAGCAGTAGGACCAGCGGCCGCCGCTGGCCAGGCAGTCCTCGCAGCCCGCGAACTGTTTGGGACGCGCGACCGTGATCTGATCGAGGTGAGTGCAGTTCGCCATGGCTGTCCTCCTTGCGGCTGAGGGTCTACCCCGAGCATGACGAGGCCGTCAAGGGGGGCCGCGGAGCCGCCGCCGGCGATGGCCTGGCAGGGCGTCAGCGAACCAGGGCGGGGCGAGGTCAGGGCACGGTCAGGCCCTGGATCACGACCGGCGGGTGAGTGGGATCGAGCTCGGTGGCCTGGCTGATGCCGGACGGCGGGATCGTGTCCATGATCTTGGGCACCGCGTTCGGATCGACCGCGCAGATCGGGCTGCTCTCGCCACCGGAGCAGACGCCGAAGGAGAAGGCGCCCGGCGTCGGGGTGAAGGCTCGTGCCTGGTCGGAGCTGAAGCCGTCCTGGCCCGTGAGCGTGACCGTGAACGCCCAGCCCGGACCCGGCGTTCCGAACGCCGCCTTGGGCATGACCAGGGTGGCCGTCTTGCTCGGCTGATCGACAATCAGCTGGGCCGAACCGACCGAGTTGCCGGACGCGTCCTTCCAGACCACGGGGGAAAAGCCCTGGGCTTCGAGGCGCTGACTCCAGGCGTCCGGGGTAGCGATCGCGTAGTTGCGTGATGTGAAGGCAGCCTGCGTCGAGGTGCTGGTGGCAGCGGGGTTGTGAACGTAGACATCGAGCAGCTGGGCGCCGAAGTTCGAGCCGAATGTCGAGTCCAGGTTTCGCAGCGTGACCTGGATGTACACGCTGGTGGCGGTCTGAATGACCAACATGTGCGTGAGGTCAAAGGCGCCGGGGTGGAAATCGGAGGCTGTCGGGTAGGCGTATGTGCCCGGGCCGTTGTCGTCGCCGACCGGGTCGGCGGTGTCGAGCACCGTCGTGGCGCCGGGAGGTAGAGCGACATCGGTCACGACCGTCTGGGCGTACCCGGTGCTGCGGCCCAGGGTCGACGTGACCGTGATCGTGGTCGAGCCAAAGGTCGCCGGAACCGGAAGCGACCAATTGCCGCTCGAGTCAGCTGTTGTGGATGCGACGTCGGCGGCCCCCCCGGCGGCTCCGACGGCCTCGGCGTTGACCCGCGCGTCAGGGGCGGTCGTGCCGGTGACGGTGACCGGCGAGCTGGTCACGCGCGACCCCGAGCTCGGGGACGTGATCGTGAGCGGCAACGCGCCCGGCATCCCCCTGGTTACGTAGCGTCGCGTGACGATGGCCGGCGTCTCGAGGTTGCGCCGGGCCCCATAGTCGAGCGTCAGGCGCGCGTATTGAGCCTGAGCCCAGGTCAGCGGGCTGGCCGATCCCGCCGGTTGCCCGGGGGCAAAGCCGATCGAGGCCGTCGTCGGATCGCTTCCGTAGCGCGAGGCGGGCAGAGCCGGGTCCTCCCAGACCTGCTCGGGCTCGAGGCCCTGCCCCGAGGTCATGTTCTGCATCGCGCCCAGCAACGTCCGCGCGGCGGCCGGCCGGCCGGCGGCGACGTCGTATTCCCCGCGCTCGCCGCTGAGCACGGGCCAGAGGTGCCCGGAACCGGTGTCGGTGGTTGCCCATGGCTCACCGTTCAGCGGGCAGTTGGTGGGATCGGGCACGTAGCAGTCGCCGTAGCCGTCCTCGGATCCCGTCTGGCTGGTGCCGTAGCGGTAGAAGCCCAGTCCCCTCGGCGTCTGGACCCTGATCGTGGCGTCGACGACGGCGAGCGACGAGCGCACAACCGGGTCGGAGGCGGAGAGGACGCCGAGCCGGACCAGATCGAGGAAGCCGGCGTCGATCAGCGAGCGCTGGTCGACGGTGATGCTGCCGTTGCCGAGGTTGACCATGTCCGCGGAATTGGGATCGGCGGCCTTGGTGATGCGCAAAAAGTAGCTCGGCACGGCAGGCGGATTGATGTACGGGCCGTTGGTGGTCACGGTCCAGCCCTTGATGTTGCGGGCGAAATCGTCGGCGGTGGCCTGATAGACGGCGGCCCGATGGGGGTCGCCATTGATGCTCGCGATATGCGCGGCCGCGGTCAGCCCCGCGATCTCGGCGGCGATCGTCGAGGGCGAGTAGCCGGACTGCTCCTCCCACCGCTCGACGCCGTCGGAGGGACCGTGGGCGACCAGGAAATCGGCCGCTGGGATCACGTGAGCGTGATAGAGGGTCGAGTCATGGGCCAGACCGGACTGCCAGGCCATCAGGATCGGGTAGGAGGTCTCGTCCAGCTGGAGCCCACCCGTGTCGGGGGCCGGCTGGCCATTCTCCAGCGAGTTGCGCGGCATCGAACCGTCGGTTTGCTGCTGGCGGTCGAACAAGAAGCGCGTGGCGGCCCGGGCGGTGGAGCGATCGCCGGCCACCAGCAGACCGGTGAAGGCCTCATAGAGATCGCGGGCGAAGACCTCGCGGTAGGAGCCGAAGTAGGTCGGCTTCCCGTCGGTGAAGTTCCCCGCCGGCACGGCCTGGCCCCAGGGCGAGGCAAGCCCGGCGGCGATCGCCCCCGGGAAGGTCTTGTCTTCACTGGCTTTGACCACGTTCACGGACTCGTAGTACTCCCGCTGCGCCGAGGGGTCGAGACGCGGCGACGGACGCCGCAGCTGTGAGTCGTAGCGGAGCCAGCCCTCCTCGTAGCTTCGGTCCGCGGCCGAGAAACGCTGATTGACCGCGCTGCCCGCGGCGGCCAGAGCCCTCCCCTGGGTGGTTCCGAAGCCAAGAGCGAGGTTCAGACTCCGGTTGCGCGCCCCCCGCAGCCTCGCGGTCAGGGCCACGTGACCTTGGGGCGCCGAGCCATAGCTGGTCAGATTGTGGGTGGCGTCGAGCATGGTCAGCCCGTCGCTGGCCGACCCGGCGTAACCGACGCTGGCCGTCGAGAAGCCACGCGAGGACTCCAGGGCCTCGAAGGTCTTCACCGCGTAGTCGCGGTTACTGGCGTTGGTGATGGTGTTGGTGTTGTCGGCAACGAGAACCGGGTGCCCGCGACCGCTGGCCAACGCGGCCGAGTTCGGCCCCGCGTTCTGACTTCCGCCGCCGCCGGTTCCGCCGGCCAATGGGTCGAGGCGGACGTAGAGGCGGTCGCGCCCAGGACCCGAGAAGGAGACATTCATGAGGACGGCGTTGCGGGTCGGGTCGGCGATGTAGCGAGTGGTTATGCGATAGCCGTGGGCAGCATTCGAGGCCACGACCGTGCACGACATGCCCGTGGCGCTGGACACCAGCCGATAGCGCATGTCGCGCTGCTGGAGATCGGTGAAGGTCCGACCGTCGGTGACCATGTACTGGAGGGTCTTGACGTTGGTGGCGTCGACTGTCGGCCAGTAGACGTCAGAAAGCGCTCCGTCGGCGACCGTGAACCACACCTTCGAGGTCGTGTTCCGGGCGGTGCCGACGCAGTCCTTGCGGGCTAGGTCAAAGTAGCTCTCGGTCCCCGGCGCACCCGGCGCCGTGGGAGGTGGAACCGCCGCCAGCGCCGAGGCTGCAGACGCCAAGACGGCACCGGTCGCCAGCATGGCCAACAGGACGCGAGCCTTCATCACACCTCTCCCCTCCCTGCCCCACGCTTCCGTGAGGGCGTGTCCGGACAACTCGGCCTGACAATACGCCTCACAGCGGTACCGCCAAAGGTTCGTAGCCTGTTTGAACGGGTTATGTCCGCTTCGGAACACATGTCGACCGGCCGGCCGTTCACGGGCATGACGTTGGACCGCGCGAGCGCGCAGCGTAAGGACCCCGATTGGGTCCGTGCCCGGCTCGAGGATCCGTCGGCGCGCACCGTCGCCGCCGGCCGCCACGGAGTGCTGATCTCGGTCAACGGAGACGGCGAGCAGGCCCATCTGCTGCGCAACCAGCGCGACCGCGACTCAGACGGCGAGCCGATCCTGCTCGGCGTCGATCAGCGCCAGACGGGCCTATTCGCCCTCGACCTCGAGGCGCTGCCGGCTACGGCCGACCCCGAACACCTGAGCGCAGGGCGGATCGTCTCGTTACGCGACGCCGGGAGCCTGCTGTCCCACGAGGAAGCCGGCCTGGCCGCATACCTGGTGGGGATGCTCAACTGGCACCGACGCCACCGGTTCTGCGCCAACTGCGGCGCCCAGACCATGGTCGTCGAGGCCGGATACTCGCGCCACTGCCCGAGCTGCGGCGCCAATCACTTCCCCCGCACCGACCCGGTCGTGATCATGACCGTCGAGCACGAGGGGCGACTGCTGCTGGGCCGGCGCACGGGCTGGCCGCCAGGCCGGCTATCGGTACTGGCGGGCTTCGTCTCACCAGGCGAATCGGCCGAGGAGGCCGTGGTCCGCGAGGTCCAGGAGGAATCGGGGATCATCGCCCGAGACCCGGTGTTCGTCGCCTCGCAGCCGTGGCCGTTTCCGGCCTCGCTGATGCTGGGCTTTCACGCCGTCTCCGACGGCGGCGTCCCGGAGCCGCGCGACGGCGAGCTGGAGGAGGTCCGCTGGCTCACGCGCGACGAGGTCAGAGCCGCCGTCGAAGGTCGCAACCCGGACTTCCTGCTCCCGCCGAGCGTGTCGATCGCGCGCTATCTGATCGAGTGCTGGCTGGCCGCGGCTGGCGCCCCGAGGGACGCCAGCTCGTAGCTGAAACGCTGCTTACGCGCAGCGGCGCGCGCCGGGGTGACGGTCACCAACACGATGCCCGTCGCGCACGCCGCCACGCGCAGTTTGGCCCCCCAAACCCGGTTAGCAGCGCTGAGTGTGGTTCACCACCGCGCGGCGCCAGTTCCGGCGGCGCTCGGCTAAACCATGGGTACGCGCACGTCGACGGCCCCCACCTCTCTGGCCCGTTTTGATGCCTCAGTTGATATGACACGTGACACCATCAGACTCAGTGTCACAAGCGGGCTCGATACTCCCACCGCCAACAGCCAGTGTCACAGCGCTGCCGATGCTGAAGCGCTCAGCCTCTCCAAACGATGCTAAAGCTCCAGATCCCGCATGGGTATACCCGAACGCGCGCGGGAGCCGCTGTGACTCAGAATCCGAACGTGCGCAGGAACCGCCGGTCCTGACCGACCGATGACGTGACTCGTTTGTCGGCTACGCCGATCTCCTGAATCCGGCCGTGCACGACCTTGAGGACCCCGTGGCTGGATCCGTTCGGGGTTACATACCAGTAGTTCTTACCCACGTGATAGCGGCGCCCGGCATGCAGCTTGCGGGCGACCTTCCTGGTCAGCTTGGTGTTGGGCCGCACGCCGCGCAGCGCGTAGTGCCGGTTGGCGGTCAGCAGTAGGACCAACCTTCCCCTTACGGCACGTTGGGTCCTGCGAGAAAGGTGGCGCAGCAGAGCCGGTGACGGGTACCCTCCGCGGATCCCGAGGCCGCCCCGGAGGCAGTAGAAGTCCATGTAGCGCCGGCCACGAGTCGAATAGCTTCGCAGCAGATGCCGGGCCCGGGGCCGCGTCATTCCGAGAGACAGGACGCCGAGCTTGCGGCCAGACAGGCGCCCTGACGCCGTCGGGCAGTTGCGGGTGGAACCCGCCGAGCCGCCGGCGCCCCCCGAGCCGCTGGAGGCGCCTGTCCCCGGCGCTCCGACTACGAGCTCGAAGGGCGCGGTCGCGTCGGTCAGGTTGAACAGCGTCGTCGCCGATTGCGGACTGGCGGAGCTGGCCGTGAAGCCGGTGGCGCTAAACAGCCGCGTGCCGTCGCCCGGATTGCCGACGTCGGCGCGCGGGACGTGCAGCGTGATCGTCCCCGTCTTGGCGTTGTAGGACGCCTGTGCGGAACTCAATCTATGGGTCTGGGGATACGCCAGGTACTTGGTGTGCTCGCCCGCGTTGGCGGGCGGGATACCGACCGTGTCGCCGGCGAAGAAGGTGGGCGAGCCGCCGCCGCCCGCGCCCTGGTTGTTGTCCATGCCGACGTAATAGATGTCGCCGTTCCCGGTCGTCCCGGGCCGGACCTGCGTCCAGCGGATCAGCCAGCTTCCGTCCGGGCCGCCGGCGGAACTGGGCACGGCGAGACTGGACAGACTCTTGACGTGGATCGTGGCCACGATCGTGTTGTGCGTACCGTTGGCCAGCGAAGCACCGGTCAGGTCGAGGTTGTTGCCGGCCGCAGTCCGAGCCCCGTTGGCCGAATAGAAGGCGTCACCGGTCGGATCGGATACCGATCCCATGGCCTGTCCCGGACCACCGTTCTGGGTCACCGAACCCGTAGCGGCAAACAGACTCGGGCCGCTGATCTGACGGCTGATCGCCTCCGGTCCGGTGTCCTCGCCGGCCGAGCTGTCAGCCGAGGTGTCAAACACGTAGGACACGAGCGCCGCACCCTGCTTGTCGGGGGCGACCTGGAGGAAGTCGCCCAGACTGCGATCCCCGCCAGTCGCGCAGCCGATTCCGTTGGTGCAGATCTGCCCGTGCTTGACCGCAGCCTCGGTGACGTCGGCCGTGGTGTAGGTGGGAAAAGCGGCGTTGGCATTGAGGCTCTCGCCGAGCTGAACTGACCACTCGGCCTTCGACAGGCTCGAGGCTCCATGCAGGGTGCACGTACCCGAGCCACTGGCGCAGGTTCCAGGCTCGCTCGTCTCGGTCGCGTGGTAGTAGGCCACGGCAACCCGCCCATTGCTGCCCGCAGTAATCCAGGGGAAGGTGTTGGTCCCGCTGCTGGTGCCCGATCCGGTGATCCGCTGGGGCTTTGACCAGGTCACCGCGGCCGGGTCGGCCCCCGCGGGGTGCAGCGAATGGACGACGTAGATCTGCTCGGGCTGGGTCAGCGAGCCAAAGTTCGGATCAGAGCTGCTGGCGTGATCGATCGGACCGGCGGTGAAGGTGACGTACAGGTAGCCGGCTGAGTCGCGGGCGATGCTGGCGAAGTTCTCTCCGGCCAGCTCCTCGGGGTTTCCATTGGCGTCCACGCAGGAGGTGTTCGGGCACAGGGCCGCGTCGAGGTTGGGGCTCTCGGTCCAGGTCGCGGTCGTTGGCGTGCCCTGGGTGATCTTGCCCTCCGAGACCTGAACGCCGGGGGTCCCACTCGAGCCATTGGTGGCCGTGTGGGCGATGAAGACGTTGCCGGTCGACGGGTCGGCGACCTGGTTGCCGGAGATGCCCTCGTTACTGGTCACGCAGTCGAAGAACGCCGCCCCGATGCAGTCCGCGCCGGCGCCGGAGTTGACGACGGGGGTGAAGTTGGTCCCGTCGTGAGAGATCGTCTCCACGAGTTGGTTGCCACCGCTGGCCGAGGAGTCCACGGCGTCGTAGTCCTGGTACAGGTTGAGGTTGCCGCCCGCGGAGCTGCCTGTCCCGGCGAACCACATGCGGTCATCGGGCGTATTCGGCGCGCCGGTACAGCTCGTGGTCCAAGTGGCGCCACCGTCGGTGCTCTTGGAGTTGGAGATGTTGGTCAGGCCCTGGAGGTCTGAGAAGTAGAGCGCGTTTTGGGAGTCCAGGAACAGGTCGGTGTCACCGCCGCCGACGCACGTTGGCGGCTTGGTCGGACCGATCGTGCCCGGGGTCAGCTGGTAGGAGTTGCCCCGGTCGCGGGAGGACCAGATGAAGCTCTGCGTGGTCGAGAAGCCGAAGGGGACGCTCGAGTAGATGTTGTCGTTGCCATCGACCTTGACGTCGGGCTCAAAGCCGGGACGTTGCTGGTCGACGATCACGGCGTGCGAGAAGGCAATCGGGGCCGTGGCGTGAGCCTTGGCCTTGGGCGAGGCGGCGACGCTGGACATCGTGGCCGCCGTCGCCGCAACCAGGAGCGCGGCGAGCAATGTCAGAGCGGCCGCGGTCGACCGCGGCCTGGACGTTTGCCACCAACGGCCTGACGTGTTCATCGATCTCCTCGCCCGTCGCACGAAAAAAGAGAGCGTAGCGAGATGAGCTCTCCCGCGCGCCCCCGCGGGTCGGAGCCGCTCGACCTATTCGCCGTCGAAATGCGGTGGCGAGCGAGCCAACGGCGCTGCCGCCACCGCCCCGGCTCAGGGGTAGTTGCCGCCATAGATGTCGGTGTTGCCGAATGTCGCCGGGCACTCGGTCGGCGGCGCCGGCTTGGCGATCGGGGTGCCGGCGGCTAGCGAGTCACGGTAGGCGTCGATGGCCGGGCAGTCGGCGGCGTTCCGAGCGTCGTTCCAGACCGCCGTGACCGAGCTGTTGGTGGCCTGGGCGTAGTTGTAGTCACCCAGGAACTCGGTGGTCAGGTCGTTGGCACTCGAGCCGCGGGCGTCCCCGGCGAGCCCGCGGTGCAGGGTGCCGAAGGTGCCCAGTGTGGTGCCGCTCAGCGACGCCGAGCGGACCACCCCGGCAAACATCCGGGGGCTGTCATTGTTGGACGCGAATTCGTTGGCGAACGCGTCGTAGACGACGTACAACTCGCTCCCGTTCGGGGCCAGGGCGACGGCCGGGAAGTCGGGCCGACCAGCCTCTCCGGCAGCGGAATTGACCGGGGTCGTCCAGGTGTCGCCCCCGTTGCCGGAGAGCTGCACGAGCGCCTGTTCGTTGTTGACACCGAGCCGTGCGTCGTCCCAGCTGAGGGCAATCGTGTTGGGGGCGCCGGTGCCTGTCGGGGCGCCGTTGGCGATGTCCGCGCTCGGGAACGAGTTCGTGCGGGCGCCGGTCACGCCGTCGAAGCTGACGTCCTGCTGGACGGGATCAAAGACGCCGACGTCGCTCACGCTGGCCACGGCGCGCGGCTTGTCGAACGTGCGCCCGCCGTCAAAGGAGCGGGTCATCTCCTGCACCGACTGCTTGTTGACCGCGCCCTCGAAGAACACATACACCGTGCCCTTGCTGTCGGTGCGGATCGCGCAGCCCTGGCGCCCGATCTGCTTGGCGTTGCCGGTGGCGGCACTGAGCTGCCGGGAGCCCGAGAACGTACGCCCGCCGTTGGTGGAGCGGGTGAAGACCAGTGGTTCCGCCGAGCCGCCGTTGGAACGGAAGGCGATGTTGCACTGGTAGAGGTTTCCGAAGTAGGGACTCGAGGCTGCGTTGTCAGCCCAGATGTTGGGCTTGTCGCTGAACAGGGCCGAGTTCTGCTTGGTGACCACGACCGGCGAGCTCCAGGCCGAGTTGCTGCCCGCGGCCGCGGCGGTCAGGTTGTCGGTGTAGGAGACCGCGACCGCCTCGGCGCCCTTGAACGCCTCGCTCTTCTTGGCGTTGACGTTGGAGGCTAGGCCGCCGTAGTAGAGACGGGCCCCGTTGCTCCATGAGAAGTGTCCCGCGGCGTTCGGCTTGGGACCGAAGGCCAGCGTCGGATCACCGTCGGACTGCAGGCCGGCCTCGTAGTAGTTGGGCACGGTCCCGATCGGACCGGGATAGGTAGACGTTCCGGAACGGGCGGACAGGCCGGTGTAGGTGGGCTGCGACCAGCTGTTGCCGCCGTCGATGGAGAAATAGACGCCGTCGTCGCCGATGCCGGGGGTGAAGGAGCAATCGTTGCCCGAGCAGGGCGCGTTGTCGATCTCCTCGTTGACTCCGGCCACGGCCTGGCTCGGATTGCTCGGATTCACGGTTACAGCGGGCTCGTTTTGCTTGTTCTGCGGGAACGGCGAGGGCGGACTGCCGCTCGTCACCAGTGCATCGCCGGTCACCGTCGGGGGTGCCGCCAGCGCGGCAGGTGCGGCGACGCCACCCGTAGCCACTGCGACTACCACCAATGTTCCGATCGTCCGCGCCCGCATCTGTTCCTCCCCAAATCGCCTTCCTGTGCCGGCGAAGGCTACACCTCGGGTCGTGTCACGCACGGCATGGGCCGCGAGCTCAGCTCAGGGCCAGAAGCACGATTCCGGCCAGGATCGCCGTCGCCGCGATGGTTCGCTTGAGCACGTGCCCCTCGCCGAGAGAGCTCGCGCCGATCAGCACGCCGATGACGATTGAGACCTCGCGCGCGGGCGCGACAACGACGACCGGGGCGAGCGTGAACGCGATCAGAATCAGGATGTAGGCGGCCGGGCTGAGCACGCCGACACCGACCGCGGCGCGCACCTGGCGGCGGCGGTCGGAGGACAAATCGGTCTGGCGGGGACCTTCGCGGGGCAAATCGGTCGGGCGGGGGCCGTCGCCGGACAACTCGGCCCGGCGGCGCCAGGCCGGCCCGGCCAGCAGCCCGGCGCGGATCAGCTCCGCGCCCCAGTAGTAGACGATCACCGGTTGATGCAGGACGGTGACAGCGTGGGCGTCCCAGACCGTGTAGGCGGCCGTGAATGCCCCCGTGAGCGTGGCCAGGGCGATCGCCGGCCGGGCGTGGTCGCCGCGCGCGCCACTGGCCAGAGAGATGATGGCCAGGATGATCAGGCTGGCGCCGAGCAGACTCAGACCGTTGGCGGTTTCACCGAGGATCAGGATCGCCGCAACCACTGACAGCAGCGGCCCGGTCCCGCGCGCCAAGGGGTAAACCAGCGACAGGTCGCCTAGCTTGTAGCCGCGCTGCAGCGCGTTGAAGTAGCCGGCGTGAAGGACGGCGCTGCCGGCCATGAAGCCCAGCCCCGCCCAGGACAGCCGGCCGGCGGCGATAAGCAGCTGGATCAGCGCCGCCGGGGCGTAGATGGTCACGCCGGCGACGCCGCACAGCCAGACGAACGTGATTCCGCCTGCGGCCTGCTTGGCGAGCAGGTTCCAACCCGCGTGGGCGGCGGCCGCAGCCAGGATCAGGATCAACGGGACGAGGCCCACGGGTCCGGAGTGTCGCTGGTCTGCGCCTCCGAGTCGCCCAACCCGACGACGTCCGCCAAGCCGTTGGCGGCGTCGACCATCTCGTCGAGCTCGGCCACCAGGCCCGCCGACTCCTCGTCATGGCCCGCGGTGTCGGCAAAGGCCCCGTACTCGGAGCGAAGATCCGGCCGACGCGAGGGGCCAGCCGGGACCGGAGAACCGGCGGCCAGGCTGCGCTGCACGAGCTCGAGCTGGCGGTCCAGGCCGCCGGCCAGCGTCTCCAGATTGGTCCGCGGTGGATGTTCGCCTTCCTCCTGAGCGTCCAGGCGCAGCACGTGAGTGGCGGAGATCAGCCTTCGCAGGCCGCCGAGCACGGACTGGCTCTGGCGGGCGTCGATGCGCCGCGTTTCCGGCTCGGTCAGGGAGCGCCCGACGGCAGACTCGGCCTTGGTTCGCGCCAGCCTGGCCCGGCGCGCGAGACGGCGCATCTGTTGCTCGTCGGCCCGGCGACCGACAGCGATCGCCCCGAGCACCTCAGCCATGTAGGTCCGTTGGGCGGCAACCAGATCGGCCAGCGACTGCCGTGCCGTGCCGTGGGCCCAGGTTGGCCACAACACATACGCGGCCAGGCCGATGGCTCCGCCGACCAGCGTGTCGACAAGTCGCGCACTGGCGGTGGCCAGCGTGTCGGGACTGATCGTGTTGAGCAGGAAGACGACAACGGCGGTGATGAAGGCGAAGCCGAGAGCGAAGCTGGCCGGGAAGATCGCGTATGCCGTCCACGCGAGGAGGCCCACGAGGACCACGGTCGCCCCACCCGACGGATGCAGCCCCACGGCGATCGCCCCGGCGATCGCGACGCCGAGCCCCGTGCCCAGCGCGCGCTCGATGCCGCGCGTGAACGTGGCGCTGAACTCGGGGCGCAGAACGGTGGCGGCGGCGACCACCATCCAGTAGCCGCGCGAGAGCGGCAGCTCGCGCGACACGATCTCGGCGACGGGAACGACCACGGCCAGGCGCAGGGCGTGGCGGCCGGCCGGAGAATCGAGGCTGGCCGCGGCCCGTATCTGGTCCACGTAGGAGCGCAGGACCTCGAGGGGTCGGTTGCTCCGGCGGCGCGGCCGGCGGCTGCGCAACCCACCGCCCGTGCCGGCGGCCGGGGCCAGCGAGGCGACGGCGCGAATCTGACCGGCCAGCGAGCTGAGCCGCCGGCTCATCGCGAGGTCAATCGCGTCGCCGGCGGCCGCGCCCTGACGTTCGGCCTGGGTGGCGACCTCGCTGAGCTGCGCCGCCGCCTGGCTCAGTTCCCGCGCGGCTGGTGAATCACCCTCGATCGCGCGCGCGGCCAGATCAAGGCTGCCGGCAGTGAGAGCCAGGCTGCGTTCGAGCAGCGGATGGCGGTCGGCCCGGCTCTGGGCTTGCAGGGCGTGAATGGCGGTGAGCTGAATCCGCAGCCGCCGGCCCTCGTTGACGAGGCTGCGCAGGGTCATGACCGCCGGATCGCCGAACAGACCCGGCGAGGCCAGCGCGGCGTCGGCATCGTCAAGGACCGCAGCCGCGGACAGGCTCGAGGCCCCGACCGCGCCGGCGAGGTTCGACAGTTCGCTGTAGGCGACCGCCACCGCCTGGCGCTTGCCGCGCAGCGGAGAGGTCCAGCGGACGAGGCTGAGAAAGACGACCTGGGCCATGCCCCCGGCCAGCACCAACCCGGCCAGGCCAAGGGCCGGCGGAAGCGGCTCGCTGAATCGTCCGAAGACGACCACGGCAACGATCGCCTGGGTCCCGATGATGCCGCCCCGGTTGCCGACGCCGGACAGCAGGCCGGCCATCAGCGACCACAGACAGAGCACCACGAGATGAAGCCAGCCGACCGAACCGGTGACGCTGCCGACGAGGGTCGAGGCGGCCATGAGCACGGCGTCGGTGGCCATCAGCGCCAGGGGCGGCCGACCACCGGTCGTGCGCCAGGCGATCCCGACCAGCATCGCTCCCGCTCCCATCGTCACCCCCGGCACTGGATTGCCGGTGGCGATGCCACCCCCGAGCACCGCGACCACCGGAATCGCCGCCAGGAGCCCGCCCCGGATCGAGATCAGTTGGCGATCAAAGCGCGCCGCCGCCCGGACGGCGTGGGTCAGCGCGCCCGGCGCCGAATCCTCGGGGGCGGTGCCGGATGACATCGGCGCGGACACTACGCACTCAGACGGTGCGCGCGACCGCTGGCCGGGCCAGGGCACCTGCGATCATCTGGAGGATGCTCAGGGCCCCTCTCTTCCTCCTGTCGGTGATGGCCCTGGCCGCCGCAGGCTGCGGTGGCTCGAGCCGTGCGGGCGGGGGCAGCCACAGCGCCAGCGCGTCCAGTACCGCGACGGTCCGCGAGCGGCCACAGGTGCCCCAGGAGCTGCCGACCCCGGGTCCGACCCACAAGCCGGCCAGCGCTCGGGCGGTGGCCGTGATCCGCGCCTGGTCAGACGCGCTTCGCGCCGGTCACATCGAGGCCGCTGCGCGGTACTTCCAACTTCCCAGCGTGCTCATCAACGGGGTGGGAGCGACCGGAGTCCAGGCCCTGATCCACATCCACTCCCTGCATCAGGCTGAGATCGCCAACGAGACTCTCCCCTGCGGGGCCAAGTTCATCTCCGCCGACCAGCGGGGCCGCTACGTGAATGCCCTGTTCACACTCACCGGCCGGTCCGGCCCCGGCGGCACCAACTGCGGCAGCGGAGCCGGTACCAGCGCGCGCACGAACTTCATCATCGCCGGCGGCCATATCGTCGACTGGATCCGTGCTCCCAACGATCCCGAGGATCCGAACCTCCCCAGCAGCGGCGGCGGCCCGACCGTCTGACCCGACGTGACCGCGAGCGACCCCTACGCCGTTCTCGGCGTCCGCCCCGACGTCAGCGAGACCGAGCTACGCGCCGCCTATCGCCGCGCCGTCCAGCGCGAGCATCCTGACCACAACGGCGGCTCGCCCGAGGCCGCCCGCCGGTTTGAGGCCGTTCAGGAGGCGTACGCCCTGATCCGTGTGCAACGGACCCGCGACACCGTGGCCGGCGAGCCGCCGCGGAGAACGAGTTCAGCCCGGGCATCGACGCCGCCCCCTCCGCCGCGCACCACCTCCGCCGACCCTCGGATCGACGCCCGCCTGGCCGATCTCGAGCGCCAGCTGGCGCGAGCGCGAGCGGCCAGTGAACAAGCCCGGCGGGCGGCGCGCGAGGCCGAAGCCCGTCTGCGCTCGCAATCGGGACGCCCCAGCGACGAGGAGCTCGGCTACTTCAAGACCGACGACAGCTTCGGCAAGATCATCTCCGACGCCGCTTCAGACCTGCTCTCGGACGTGCGCAAGCGCGACGTCCCCCGTCGGGTCGCCGACCTGATCGACGAGCTCGGCTCCAAGCTGACCGGCGACGATCGTTGACCCGATGCGGGACGACGATCGTTGACTCGATGCGGGACCTTCTGAGGCCCCGAGCTCAGCCGGTGCCAAGCCGCTCGCGCAGCCCGGCGATCATGATCAGCACGGTCAAACGATCAAACAACTCGGCGCCCCAGCCGACCAGCGCCGGCGCGCGCTGACCGCTGCGGCGGTTGATGCGCAGCCGCACCTTGAGAAGGCTCTCGCCCTCGCCGGCCGGGTCCAGCACCAGAGCCCAGGTGAGGTGTAGATCGTTGCCGCGCTTGGAACGCCAGACGAGCGCGTGCGGGGGATCGACGACCGAGGCCTCAAACCAACCGTCGCGTCCGTAGTCGGCCACGCGGTCGCCGACCTTGACCTGCTGGTACTCGGGGTCGATGGTCCGCAGGGCCCGGTTACGGCGCGGGGTGAAGCGCTCGAGGCTGCGGGGCAGGTACCAGCCCGCGCGACCCTTGCCCAGCTGCAGCAGCCAGGGCCAGACCTCGGCCGGTGGCTTGGGCAGGGAGGTGGATCGGTCCATGACGAGCTCCGCATCGGGGATCAGGTCGTCGCCCGGAAGCGGCTCGCGCTCGCCCAACCGGCGTGGCGTGGTGGGCATCAACTCATTCTGACTACGTCGGGCGGAGGCTGGTGGTGGGTGCTTTTAGAAGGCGGGCAGTTCGCGGTATTCGCCCCAGACCTCCTGACTAAAGCAGGCGCGTTTGAGAGGCTCGCTTGCGCGCCCCCCGGGGGCGGGCATAGGGTTTCGAGCAATGTCGGAGCGCACTCGGTTCGAGGTGCCGCGGGACCCGAGCACCGTCGGGCGGTTGATAGAGCGCAGCGCATCGCGCCTGCCCGACAAGCTGGCGATCACCTTCGCGGGCCGCAGTTGGACCTACGCCGAGCTTGATCGCGGGGTCGGGCGGGTCGCCGCTGCCCTCCTCGCCCGCGACCTGAAGCCCGGCGACCGGGTGGCCGCGTTCGGCCGCAACTCCGACGCCTACATCCTGCTCTTCATCGGCTGCGCTCGGGCCGGCTTGGTCCACGTGCCGGTCAACTACAACGCTCGCGGCGACGAGCTCGTGTACCTGCTCACCCAGTCTCAGCCCCGGGCCGCGTTCTGCGACACCGCGTTCGAGCGCGTCGTGGCCGAGGTTCGCGACCGGCTCGGCGACCAGCGCCCGGGGACGCTGCACGGCGGCGACACCGACGACGACGTGCTGCGTTGGGCGCTCGACCCCAACGGTCCCATCCACCAGGAGAGCGGCGTTCACGAGGATGATCTGGTCCAGCTCCTCTACACCTCGGGAACGACAGCGCTGGCCAAAGGAGCGATGCTCACCCATCGCGCGTTCGTGCACGAGTACGCCTCGGCGATCGCGGCCTACGGACTCCAGGCCCAAGACGTGCAGCTGGCCTCACTGCCGCTCTATCACTCCGGGCAGTTGCAGGCCTTCACGATGCCGTGCCTGACGATCGGCGCTACCACCCACGTGATCGAAGCCCCCGACCTCGATGTGATGTTTGACCGGATCGCCCGCGATGGAATCGATTCGCTGTTCGCCGCGCCGACGGTATGGGTCGCGTTGGCCAACCACCCGCGGCTGGCCGAGGCCGACCTCAGCGGCCTGCGCAAGGCCTTCTACGGCGCCTCGATCATGCCCGTTCCGGTGCTCAAACGTCTCCAGGCGCAACTCCCCAACGCCGGTTTTTACAACTGCTTCGGCCAATCGGAGGCCGGTCCACTGACCTGCGTCCTGCGTCCGGAGGAACACGCCAAGCGCCCCGACTCGGTCGGACGCTCGGTCATGTTCGTGCAGACGCGCGTTGTCGACGAGGACATGAACGACGTCGCGCCCGGTGGCGTGGGTGAGGTCATCTACCGCTCGCCGCAGCTCTGTACCGGTTACTGGGGCAAGCCCGAAGAGACCGAGGAGGCGTTCCGGGGGGGTTGGTTTCACTCCGGCGACCTGGTCCGGATCGACGAACAGGGTTACCTGTTCGTGGTCGACCGAATCAAGGACGTGATCAACACCGGCGGCGTGCTCGTCGCCTCACGCGAGATCGAGGACGCTCTCTACGGTCACCCGCAGGTGGCCGAGGTGGCCGTGGTCGGCCTCCCCCACGAGCGCTGGATCGAGGCCGTGACCGCCGTCGTCGTCGCCTCCGGGCCGGTCGAGGCCGAGGAGCTAATCGCCTTCTCCCGCGAGCGACTGGCCGCCCACAAGGTGCCCAAGGCGGTCCACATCGTCGACGAGCTGCCCAAGAACGCCTCGGGCAAACTGCTCAAGCGCGAGCTCCGGGAGCGCTTTGGCGGCGTCGCCACCGCCGTCGGCCGCTCGGCCCAGGCTCAGCCGATGAGAACCACCGGCTGACGCGACCGTCGCCTCACCGGTGAAGGCCGGGGGACCGGCGTAGTCTAAGAGTCCTCATGGCGTGCATTAACAAATGGATCCTCCATCCCGCCGGACGGCTGCCTCGGTGACCGTCCGCGCGCTCGGCATCAACCACATCGCCCTGGAGGTCCACGACCTCGACGAGGCGCTCGCCTGGTGGGAGCGCTGGTTTGAGTTCACGCTTCGCGGCCGGCGCGCGCAGATGGCGTGGATCGATCTCGGGGACCAGTTCGTCGCCCTCAGCGAGGGCGGACCCGAGGTGCCGGATCGGGGACGCCACGTCGGCTTGGTCGTCGAGGACCGCGAGGCCCTGCGGCAAGCCCTGCTCGCCGCCGGCGAGTCAGTCAGCCCAGAGGGCTCCCTGCGCCTTCGCGACCCCTTCGGGAACCTGCTCGAGATCGTCGACTACCGCGAGATCCAGTTCTCAAAGACGCCGGCGGCACTACGCGCGCTGGGCGTACCGGGGCTGACCAAACATCCGGATGCGTTGCGGGAGCTCGAGGCCAAAGGCATGGCTGAGCCCTGATGACGCCGTGATCATTTCCCACCGTCATCGTTTCGTCATCCTGGCGCCGTGGAAGGCGGCCACCCAGACGACTCGCGCGCGCCTCGGTGTGTATTGCGAGAGCCCATACGACGTCTTCTACGAGCTCAATCCAGTGCTCAAGCGCGTTGTTCACCAGCACATGACGTACGCCGACTTTTGCGCGTTGCCCGAGTCGCGACTCGGTCTGCGCACGGCGGCCTTCGTGCGCAATCCCTACGACCGCGTTTACTCAGGCTTTCGTCAGCTCCAGAAAGACATCAAGCAGCAGCCGATGAGCGATTTTCCCAGCCCGGCGGTGAGACGACTGGTCATGGATCAATTGTCGGAGAACTTTGCCCAGCTGTGCCGGGCCGGCTTTCAGTTCGACGCGTGGCTGGAGCTGATCGAGGACCACCAGATCTTTGAGGCAGGGCGCAACACGAGCTTTCCGCTGCATCCGGCCCACTACTGGACGCACCACAGCGGTGCCCAAGCCGTGGACTTCATCGGCAGGGTCGAGAACTTTGAGGCAGACTTCGCTCGGTTGTGCGACCAGTTCGGCATTGTCGCCGAGACCCACGTCAACGCCAACGTGGACACGCCCGACGCCGAGATGGCCGGCGACGAATACGGGTACCGCTATCTCGATCGCATGAGTGACCGCGCGCGTCAGCGCATCAACGACCTGTTCCGCGAGGACTTCGAGTTGTTCGGTTACCGGCGCGTCGAATGACCGGGGGCCGAGACTTCGTGGGGCTACTAGTCCCCGTGAGGCGCCCAAAGCCGAAGTGCCCACGCTGCTCGGATCGCAGCGCCTAGCCGGGCTCAGGGTTCCGTGCACGCGTCGGGGCGGATCAGTTCGCCGGGCAACACGGAGTACAGGACACGGTCCTCGCGGCCGCCTTCGCCGGCGCGGTAGTGCCGGAGCAACCCCTCGTTCTGAAAGCCGAGCCGGTCGAGCACCGGAGCAGAACGGGGATTGTCGGGATGGACGAGCGCCTGCACCCGCTCCATCCGGAGCTCGCGGAAGCTCCAGGCGACGAGCAACCCGATCGCGCGCGTCGCCACACCGCGACCGCGGGCAGTCTCCGACAGGAGGTACCCGACCTCGCCGAGGGCGGGGTCCTCGGAGTCCGGGCGTCGTAAATCGCACGAAACCGAGCACCGCGCCGGTGTCCCGACCCCCCTGGCCAGCGCGGCAGGGCTCATGTGGTGAATCATGCAGGGCGTGACTACCCCGTCTGACCCCAGCGCCCTCGGCGACCTGCGGATTCTCGACTTCTCGCGCGTTCTCGCCGGCCCCTTCGCGACCATGATGCTGGCTGACCTCGGAGCCACGGTGATCAAGGTCGAACGTCCCGGCGTCGGGGACGAAACGCGTGCCTGGGGTCCTCCGTACGACGCGCGGGGTGAGGCGACTTATTTCCAATCGGTCAACCGCAACAAGGACAGCATCGTCCTCGACCTGAGCGCCGAGGAGGATCTCGGGCGCGCGCGCGAGCTAGCCGGCGGCGCCGATGTGCTCGTCGAGAACTTCCGGCCGGGCGTGATGGATCGCCTCGGGCTGGGCTACGAGTCGCTGGCGGCCGAACGTCCAGGACTGGTCTACTGCTCGATCACCGGCTTCGGCGCCGGCGCAGGCGCCGAGCTTCCCGGCTATGACCTGCTCGTCCAGGCCCTGGGCGGCCTGATGAGCATCACGGGCTCACCCGACGGCGAGCCGCAGAAGGTTGGTGTGGCCCTCGTCGACGTGTTGGCGGGGCTGTTCGCCTCCGTGGGCATCCTGGCCGCGCTGCGGCACCGCGACCGCACTGGCGAGGGCCAGCGGGTTGACGTCGATCTCCTCTCGGCACTGCTGGCGGCACTCGTCAACCAGGGCTCCGCGCACACGATCGCCGGGGCGATCCCGAGCCGACTCGGGAACGCCCATCCGAGCATCTCCCCCTACGAGCTGTACGACACCCGGGAAGGGCAGTTGGTCCTCGCGGTCGGCAACGACCGGCAGTTCACCACTCTGTGCGAGGTGCTCGGCGCACCCGCCCTGGCCACCGACGTTCGCTTTGCCTCAAACGGTGAGCGGGTCGCGCACCGTGAGGTGCTGCGCTCAGAGCTCGAGCGCCGGCTCGCGCCGCGCAGCGCGTCGGAGTGGGTTGCCGCCCTGACCGAGGTACGCGTCCCCGCCGGAGTGGTCAACGACGTGGCCGGCGCCTTCGCGCTCGCGGGGTCGCTGGGTCTTGACCCGATCGTCGACGTGCCCTCGCGCGATGGCGACCCGGTCCGTCTGACGCGCAACCCGATCCGCCTCTCGCGGACGCCGCCCAGCTACCGGAGCGCGCCCCCGCGCCTGGCCGGCGAGGCCGACAGCCCGTGACCGGAGATGGTGATCGTCTCTCCGTCGCGTAGCGTGCGGTAGGGCGTCCGCGCAGCCTCCCAGAAGGCCACCACCCGGTCGATCTCCGGCCCGAGCGGCGGGTCGGATCGATAGTGGGGCACGATGGCGAACTCCACCAGCCGCAGGCCGGCCCAGATCGGGTCCAGCCCGCGCGGGGGCTCGTCGACGAGCTCGAGTCCACGCAGCGTCGGCCCACACACGCAGGCACCGGCGCTCCAGCCGACATAGGTCAGGGGACGCTCGAGGTGGTGAAGGGCGAGATCAAAGCCGCTGCGCAGCATCGCCTGACGGAGCACAAACACGTTCCCCCCCGCGACCCAGAAGAGATCCGCAGCCTGGAGGGCCGCGACCAGACCCGCGTGCCCACGGTCGAAGCGCCGCAGGTCGAGCTCCGACGGGACCAGCCCGGCGTTGCTGACGTGCTCGATCTCCTCGCTCACGGCATGGCGACGAGCACGCCGGCCCGCTCGATCTTGAGCGTTGACGATCACCGCCGCCCGCGACCCGGGGCCCGCAAACTCAGGCGGGAGCGCCGGACGCGAGGAGGCCAGCAGCAACCGCACGTCAAGTTACGCCGGTAGTGCGGCCTCGATCGCGGAGATGATCGCCGGGTCCTCGGGCTTGGTCTTGGTCGCCCAGCGCGCGATCAGCTTGCCGTCGGCACCGACGAGGTACTTGGTGAAGTTCCACGCCGGGGGCCCCGACTCGGGCTGACGGGCGAGGTCTTGCCACAGCGGCGACGGGTCGGCCCGGACGGACGTCTTCTCCGTGAGCGGGAAGGTGACGCCGTAGTTGCGCTGGCAGAACTCGCCGATCTCCTCGGCGGAGCCGTACTCCTGGTCGTTGAAGTCAGCCGACGGCGAGCCGAGCATCTGCAGTCCCTTCTCGCCATAGCGCTCGTACAGGGACTGGAGCCCCTCAAACTGGGGGGTGAACCCGCACTTGCTGGCCGTGTTGACGATCAGCGTCGGCTTGCCCCGTAGCGATGTCAGGTCGAGCTGGCCGCCGTCCAGCAGCTTGACCTGGTGGGCGTAGAGGTCAGTCGACTGGTCCAGCTTGGAGGTGCGCTTGAGGTACATCCGCGCGGTGGAGAGAAGGCTCATAGTGACACTACGTACCCACCGGGGGAACGGTTCACCAGCTGCTCACGAGCATTCCGACGCTGTAGGCCACGCCGCCGTATCCGAGCAGGTTGCGAAACCAGCTGTCGCCCTCCGCCGCCTCCTGGTAAGCCCAGTGGAGCAACAGCAGGTTCGAGAGGTTGCGTGCCCCCCGACCGGCTTCGTCGCCCAAAGCCAGAGCCGCACCACGGGAGGCCATGACCAGGAGCAGCGCCTTGTTGGGAAACTGGAACAGAGGACGGGGCATCTCTTACCTCAGGCGTTTCTGGCGTCGACCTGACGGGCCAACTCATCGTGGGCCGGGTCCTCGGGTGACAGCCGGCGGGCGGTGAGACCGCCGCTGGCCTCGCGGATGCGTTGTCCTCGCCCCTCGGGATTCAACCCGAGCTCGGTGAAACTGAGCATCCGCTGGGCGGTGCTGTCGAGGAACAAACGGCGTTCGTGGGCCTTCAGCAGCCAGAACCCTACGGCGATGAACGGGTTGCTGATCGATGCTGAGCGCGATACCGAATGAACGCGGAAGTCGACTTCGCCGGTGTCGAGCCACTTCCAGACCTCCCAATCCATCTGGCCCTGCTCGACGTGACCCTGGAGAGTGCGATAGCTCCAACCGGCCACGCGCGCCTCGCGGCCGTTGACGGTCCGCGTGTCATCGAACACCTCGGACACGCGCACGCCGACGCGAACCTTGAACACGCCGAGCGTACGCAACTCGAGCAGCATGTCGCGGCCGGGATAGGGGTCCTGCGCCTCGTAGTAGGCCCGCACCATCGACGGATCAGCGAACTCGTAACCCCGGATCAACCGGCGGGCCGATCTCCCAGCTCCCCCCGGGAACGGGGGAACCCGGCGGCTCGGCGGGCAGGGGCTGGCGCCGATCGTCGACCGTCCAGCCGGCGGGCGGATGCTCGAGGTCAAGCGCGTCGGGGTCGTAGTTGACGGGCAGCGCGTTCAGCTTCTGCAACCGCGGCTGCATCCGGCGCGGAACGTTCACGTGCTGTAGCCGTTTTCCACGCGGTGGGTATCGATCCGGATCCCACCGGTCATGCGGCCCCGCGACAGGGAGACGACGCCCTCCAGGAACGAGATCCACATGTGAAGCTGGATCTCCTTGGCCATGCGTACACGGTGGTAGAGGAGGTTGGACAGCGGCGTCGCGCTACGCGCCCACGATTCGATCTCGAAGCTGAGCAGGTCGTCCTGATCGACGCGAAACTCGATCTGGCCCGCCTCCAGATGTCCGGCCAGCGTGGCCAGCCGGAAGGACCGGGGCTGCAGGTCGATGATCCGCACCGGGCCATCCCAGGGACCGGGCATCCGGACCACGAACTCGTCGCCGAGACGCATCGACTCCCCGTCGCCCCGGACTCGCTGAAAGCGCGCGAACTTGGTCGGCGCGGCTCGGTTGAGGTCGTCGGTGAGCGCCTGGAAGAGCTGGTCGGGCCCGGACCGGCTCTCGCGGATCCGCGTGCTGTAGCGGCGATGAAATAAGGGCCCGTATCCGTCGGGCACTCCGATTACTTCGGTGTCGTCGACGCCATCCGGGTAACGGGGGGGAAGATGACCCGCGTCGCCAGCCTCAAGCCGCTCCTGCCGGTGCATCACCGTGGAGCGCCACATGTAGTCCCACGAGGTGAGCGCGATGCCGGCCGGCCACGTGGCGGCGGTCATCCAGCGTCGGGTCACGGTGGGGCGTCGGGGCAAGCCTCGAGCCTACCGAGACGGTCCCATGGGCAAGCTAGGATCGGCGCATCTTGCTGATCGCTCTCCTTCACCGCCGCGGCTTTCGCCCGTGGCAGATGCAGATTTTCTCGCTGAGCTCGATCGGGCTGTGCATCGGCCTGTGGATCCGCGCCAAGACCGTCGACCAGGACGAACGCGGCAATGCTGAACGCCGCGCGCTGTTCGTGGGGCTGTGGCCGCCGATGTTCTGGCTGATCGGTGAGAGCCTCGATCGCCAAGAGCGCGTGCCCAGGCCGGCGTTGCTCGGCCGGGTCCTGAAGCCGTGGCGAACTTGAGCGCCGCCGTCGGCGCCCTCTCACCGGTCGCACTCGCGGGCGCCTGAGTGGGAATCGCCTTTGACAGAGAGGGGCAGGGTCCGGCCCTCGCCCTGCTTCATCCCCTGGGCGCTGATCGGCGGGTCTGGTCCCCCGTCGTGCCGCTGCTGCGCGATGAGCGCGAGCTGATCTTGATCGACCTGCCGGGGTTCGGGCAGTCGCCGCCGCTGAGCACCGCCAGGCCGACGCCACGCGCCCTGGCTGGGGCGGTGGCCGAACTGCTGCGCGAGCTCGGCATCGACCGGGCGCACGTGGCCGGCAACTCGTTGGGGGGCTGGGTAGCGCTCGAGCTCGCCCTGGGTGGCGCGGTGCTCACCGCCACGGCGATCGCTCCCGCCGGCCTGTGGCCCGCGCCGTTGGTGGCCAAGCCGAGCCTGGGGCACGTGCTCGCCGGCCGTCTGCAGGCGCTCGCGGCGCCGGTGGCCGCCACCGGCCCCGGCCGCCGCTTGCTCCTCAAGAGCGCGGTCGCGCATCCCAACCGGGTGCCGGCCGCGGAATCTGCGCACCTGGTGCGCGCCTACGGCGCGGGCGCCGGGTTTCGTCGCCGTCAACAACGCCATGCGCGCGGGCCGGTTCGAGGGCCTGGAGCGAATCCGGGTCCCGCTCACCATGGTCTGGCCAGAGCACGACGGTCTGGTCAAACGGCCGCCGTGGCTGCCCGACAACGTCCGCAACATCGCGCTTCCCGGCACGGGCCACATTCCAATGTGGGACGACCCCCGAGCGGTGGCGGATGCGCTTCTCACCGGTAGCAACGGCGCCGGCGCCGCCCGCGCCGCGAGCGAGGTCGGCCGGGCGTCCTGATCACGCGCGCCGGCGCGCGCTCCAGGCCCGCGGCGTTAGTCGCTGGCCGGAGCGGGCACGCCCGAGCGATGCCCGCGGCCGAGCAGGCTGGCGGCCGGGATCCCGACCAGCACGCACAGCGCCGCCCCGAACAGCAGCGCGTGGTGCACCGTGCTGGCGGTCAGACTGCCCGACAGGCAGATTCCGGCCAGACCGGCCCCGACCGCGGCGCCGAGCAGGCGCCCGACCGAGAGCACCGCTGACGTGCGGCCGTGGATGGCTTCGGGGGTGGCGTTCAGGGCCGCGCGCGACGTGGGGACGAACAGCATGCCCAGGCCCAGACCGACCGGGATCAGGGGAAGAACGTGACCAACCCGTCCAGCGTGACACCGGGCAGGCCAAGGATCAGCAAGCCACCGCCGGCGCCGACGAATCCGAGGACGGTCGGCAGCTGCTCGCCGCGGCGATCGACCAGGCGCCCGGCCAGCGGGGCGGCCGCTCCGACCAGCAGGGCGACCAGGATCAGAGCTGCCGAGGCGCCGAGGGCCGAGAACCCAGCCACGCGCTGCAAATACTGCTCGGCGATGTAGAAGGCGCCGATCATGACCGCGAAGGTCAGCGCGGCGATCAGGGTCGCGGCCAGCACGACTCGGTTCAGGACCGGACGCTTGCCGCCGCCATCGGTATGCACGAGGTTGGGCACGTTGCGCGCGACGCCGAACGCGACCAGCGCCGCCAGCGGCACGAGTGCCCACCAGTCGGCGCGCCAGCCGAAGGCGACGGTGAGCAGGCCGCCGAGCAGCGGCCCGGCCAGATTCGCCGTTCCGGCGCTGGCCCCCCAGATCCCCAGTGCCGTCCCGCGGCGCTCGGGCGGGAAACCGCTGACTGCGCCCGCCAGCGCGGCCGGGCTGACCAGGCCCGCCCCGGCGCCCTGGATGACGCGAGCGACGAGCAGCGCGTTGAAGCTCGTGACCAGCGCGCCGGCGGCGGCGCCGATCGCAAACACGACCAGCCCGGATAAGGCCAGGCGCCGGGTGCCGAAACGGTCGACGAGCTCACCGCCGGAATCAGGAACAGCGCGTAGGCCCCGAAGTAAGCGCTGAGCACCGCCGACGTTGAGCTTCCCTTCACCCCCAGTCCGTGGGCCACGGAGGGCAGCGCCACAGTGATCAGGGTGCCATCGAGCTGGAGCAATGCCGCCGCGGCGGTACACGCGGCCAGCCGCATCCAGGCCGAGTGCGAGACGGGGGGTCGCTCCGGCTTGGCTCCGATCGGGGGGGTGACGGCGGCTTCGGTCACCGTTCCCAGTATCGCGATTGCGAACGGAAGCGTGAGATCCCCGTTTCCACGGGCGCCCGGAGTAAAATTTCTGACATGCCCTCCTACGCACGCACCTACGCCCCCGCGGGCCGTGAACTCTCCCGGGACGAGTCCCGGGCGGTTTTCGGCCAGGTCATGGGCCTTGTCGCTATCACCGTCGGCTGCACCGCCCTGGGCGCGTACATCGCGCGCAATCTGACCGGTGGGACCGGCTTTCTGTTCTTCATCGGCGGCTTTGCCTGCCTGATCGGTGTCCAGGCCGCGGCTTCTCGCGGCCGCGAGCAGCTGGCCATCGGCCTGCTGTTCGCAGTCGGACTGTTGCTGGGCATGTTCGTCGGGCCGGTTCTCGCCTACTACGCCAAGACCGACCCGGCGCCGCTGTGGCAGGCCTCGGGCGCGACGGCACTGTTCGTCGCCGGTCTCGGCGCCTACGGCTACGCCACACGGCGTGACCTGTCGGCGTGGGCCCGGCCGCTGTTCTGGGCGCTGCTGGCGCTGATCGTGTTCGGCTTGGTCGCGCTGTTCATCGCCATCCCGGGCGCGAACATCATCTACGCCGTGCTCGGGCTGGTCATCTTCGGCGGCTTCACGATCTTCGACTTCAATCGCCTGCGTCGTTCGAACATGGCGAGCGCGCCGAGCATCGCCGCCAGCATCTTCCTCGACGTCTTCAACGTCTTCCTGCTCTTCCTGTCGCTGTTCGGTGGCGGCGGTCGCCGCTAGCTCTGCTCGGGCACGTAGTGACGTTGGCCGGCCGGGTCCTCCCAGACCCGCATTACCTGACCTGAGCGAGGGTCCCGGAAGCGCTCGGAGGTCGCCCGCCAGTCGGGGCCGGGACGGTCGGCGTGGCCGTGACCGCGGCGCCGGCCGGCGGTAGGCCGCGACGCCCCGTCACCGTGCTCGCCGAGCTCGGGGGGCAGGTCGGCAACCGCCCCGACCGCCTCCTCGCGCGTGCGCGCCCGGGCGACCACCTCGACCCGTCGCTCGAGCTCCTCGACCGAGAGTGCGCCCGCTGCCGCGCTGGCCTTAAGGCGCGTGAACAGCTGCTCGCGGTCTGAGTCGTTGAGCAGCAAGCGCGCCTCAGCCGGCGCTTCGCGCCCTCACCGCGGTCCCGTAGGCCACGATCTCCGTCATCTGCTGGCCAATCTCAGAGGAGTCAAAGCGCACGGCGATGATCGCGTCGGCTCCGAGCAGCCGGGCGTTGTCGACCATCCGGTCGATCGCGTGACGACGCGAGTCCTCGAGCAACTGCGTGTACTCGGCCACCTCGCCTCGACGCAGCGCTTTGAAGGAGGCGGTCATGCCCCCGATCGCGCCGATGCTGCGGACCACCAGCCCGTAGCAGACGCCGAGGTTCTCCGCCGATGGCCAAGCCCGGGATCTCGAGCGCCGTGGTCATGGGCAGGCCGCCGAGCGGCGTCGCATCACTCATGGCGGCAACGTATCAGTGCTGGCCGGCGCCGCGGACAGCTACCGTTACCTCGCTGTGCCCCCCCGCCCGGCTTTGCCCCTGCCCAGCGTCCGCCCCCGCCTGGCTTCATTTCTGCTCGCGCCCCTGGCCGCTGTTCTTTTGGCCGCGTGCGGGGGCTCGTCAGCGTCAAGCTCCGCGACCAGCCCGCAGCCGGCGTCGGCCAGCACGACCGCGGCGGCGACGGGGACCGGCGGCCTCAGCTACGAGGCCGTGCCGCTCGAGGTGGGACCGTCCCTGGGCTCGGCGTCGACGACTCAAACCAGCAGGGTCGACGGGATCACCTGCGGCCCGACCGAGCAGCTCGCCTACCACATACACACCCACCTGGCCGTGTTTGACAAAGGCCGCCTGTACTCGCTCCCGGCCGGAATCGGGATCCCCGGCTCGACGGCCCAACAGACCAGCCAAGGCCCCGTCGCCGTGGGCGGACAGTGCATCTACTGGCTGCACACTCACACGTCGGACGGGATCATCCACATCGAGTCCCCGACCGCAGCGGGTGTACACGCTGGGCAACTTCTTTGACGAATGGCATCAGCCGCTCAGCGCCGATCAAATCGCCAACGTCCGCGGCCATCTCACGTGTCTACGTGAACGGAAAGCCGTGGACGGCGGAGCCTGCGTGACATCCCCCTCCTCCCCCACGGGCTGATCCAGGTCGACGTCGGGGAGCCAACGCCACCGCTGGTCAGCGTCAACTGGTCTCGGACGGGTTTGTAGGGTCGACGTCCGCCGACTCCGGATGCTCGCGCCTCCGGCGCCGTTTGCCCAGCCAGCGGCGTAGCCCCTCGGCGACCCCGATGACCACTACGACGGCCAGGATCGCCTCCGTGACCGAGCCCAGGTCACTGACGATGTCGATCACCGGCGGACCGACGAGGTAGGCGCCAAGGCCCAGCCCGAGCGACCAGACCAGCGCCGTAATGAGATTGACGATGTTGTAGGTCATGGCCGGCACGCGATTGATGCCCGCGGCCACCGACGGCGTGATCAGAATCGCGAGCACCGTGTAACGCTCAAAGGCCTCATCCCCGCGCCGCACGGCCCACAGCCGGGCCGACAACAGCGGCCCGGGCGCGGTCAGCACCGCGCGACCGGCCACACGGCCGATCAGCCATCCGGCGATGCCGCCCGCCGGCCGCGGCCAGGAAGGCGACGATCAGCACGGAGCCGATGTCGAGCTTGTGTCGCGCGGCCAGGATGCCGGCCGCGATCAGGATCGGCTCCCCGGGCCCCGGGAGCCCGATCCAGCTCGCCGCGGCGGCGACGGCCAGGGTCGCGTAATCAAACGGCGGCCCGTGGAAGTGATGATGGATGTGGAAGTGCAGGAGCGCGGGGACGGGTACCGCCAGCGCGGCCCGGATCAGGCGCCGGCGCAGGTGATGCAAGGTGCTCGCTCCACGGCCGCGATGGTGGCACACCGCGCGGTCTCACCCTCCGGCCGCCGGGTGGATAGGCAAACGCCGGCGAACCTTGTCCAGCTGGCCAATGCCTCCGGGGCGCGCGGTGGCCGAGGATTGCCGCCATGGCAGCGCGGCTGATCGTCTCCTACGACGGCACCACCAACGACGACGACGCCCTGGCGCTCGGACAGATGCTGGTCTCCGGGACGGCGAGCGTGCTCGCGCTGGCCTACGTGCGTCATTCGCGCGAGTACGACCCGGCCCGCGAGGAGATTGCCGAACACGACGCGATGCGCCGCCTCGAGCACGGCACGACCTGGCTCGAGGATCCCGATATCGCGCGCCACGTGGTTCTCGATCCCTCGACGGGCGCCGGGCTCGGCAAGCTCGCGGCGGCCGAGCATGCCTCCGTGGTGGTGTTCGGCTCCGACTACCGGACCCCGCCCGGCCGCGTCGAGCCGGGCGGAGCCGCCCAGGCCCTGTTGTCGGGCGGCTCGGTCGCGGTGGCGGTTGCTCGTGCCGGCCTCCGCTTGGGTGGCCACGGAGCCATCACCACGATCAGCGTCTCGCCTTCAGAGGACGACAGCGCCGCCCAGGAGACCGCCTCGTCGCTGGCCGACGCCACCGGCGCGGAGCTCGTCATCGACGAGGGCGCCGGCCCCGATCTGATCGTGGTGGGCTCGTCTCCCACCGCCGCCCCCGGCCGAGTCGCCCTGAGCGGCGCCGCCCGGGCCAGGCTCGACTCCGCGCGCAGCTCGGTGCTGGTCGTCGCGCGCGAGACGCCGATCAGCTTCTGAGCCGCGTCCGCGCCCGGGAGGGCCGATCCCGCATTCGCGACCGCTCGACCCCGGTTTAACGGTGATAGCGGGCTCCGTTTATCCCTATGTCCAGTGGCCCTGTCTTTTTGCTGGACGCGAGGCTATGGGTTGGCCGAACGGATAAAGCCAGACTTCTTTCGTCGCAACGGTCCTCAAGGGCCGGCCGCTGGGGATCAGCGGCGTCTGAACGTTCCGTCCCCCAGGACAAAGGAGATTTAAACCTCAATGTGGTCGGCATATCCATCGTGGCTCAGCGCCGGGGATAACGCTTGGCAGATGACGGCGGCAACGCTCGTCGGACTGATGAGCGTGCCTGGACTTGTTGTGCTCTACGGCGGCGTGATGCAGAAGCGGTGGTCCATCAACTCCATGATGCTGACCTTCGCCGCGTTCGCCGCCGTGCTCATTCTTCTGGGTTCTCTGGGGCTTCAAGATGGGCTTTGGCTCGCCTTTCCATGGGATATCGAGCTCATGGCTTCCTGGGCAACTTCATCGGCAAGCCAGGTTCGATTCTCAGCCCGTCAGCAGAGCAGGGCCGAGCCAATGTCCCCCTGGTGACAACTGGGCCGAGCTTCCGTTTCCCACAGGCGACACTGGCCTACTTCCAGTTCGTGTTCGCGGGGATCACCCCGATCCTCATGCTGGGCTCCGTGCTCGGCCGGATCAACTTCAAGGCCTGGGTGCCGTTCGTGCTCCTGTGGTCCTCGATCGTCTACACCGTGGATGCGTTCTGCATCTGGGGTGGCGGCTTCTTCGCCCAGCACGGCGCGGTCGACTTCTCCGGTGGTTACGTGATCCACCTGTCGGCGGGCGTTTCGGGCTTCGTGGCCGCGGCGGTGATCGGACCCAGACTCCAGCGCGACAGAGAGATCGACGCTCCCAACAACGTGGCCATGGTCGCGGTCGGGGCCGGTCTGCTGTGGCTGGGCTGGAACGGGTTCAACGGTGGTGACCCGTACTTCGCAGGCGCCTCGGCCTCCGCCGCCGTCCTGAACACCAACCTCTGTACGGCGGTCGCGTTCATGGTCTGGGTCGCCTGGGACTACCTCACCGGGCGCAAGCCTGGCCTGATCTCGGGCGTCAACGGCATGATCGTCGGCCTGGTCGCGATCACCCCAGCCGCAGGCTACGTCAACGGCTGGGGCGCGATCATGATGGGCGTCATCGCGTCCACACTGGTCTACTTCGCGCTCAACTACCTGAGCCGGATGCGGCCGTTCCGCAGGGTCGACGACACGCTGGGCGTGGTTTACACGCACGGCTTCGCCGGCCTGCTGGGTGGCCTGCTGACCGGCATCTTCGCCGACCCGGGAATGACCGTATATCCGGGTCAGGGCAAGACCGCCTCGATCGCCGCCACCGGCGTCGTGTTCGGCAACTGGACGCTGCTGAAGTGGCAGGTGTTCGCCGGCGCGTTCGTGATCGCTTGGTCAGCAATCGCCACGTTCGTCCTGCTCAAGCTGGTCGGGATCTTCATTCCTCTCCGTATGTCGGAGGAGAACATGGAGATCGGCGATACGGCGGAGCACGGGCACGAGGTATACCCATCGGATATTCCGTCGCTGGGATATCCGGGTGGGCTTCCCGGGGTGGCCTCCGGGGCCGGCGCACCATCAACGGTGACGTCGGCGTGAGGGTATCTCGGTCGCCCTGCCTCCCGTGCGCGGCCCGCATGCAGCGCGCAGGGGCGTTTGAGAGCAACCGACAGGCGGCAACCGGCCGGGGTGCGGAGGGATCCGCAGCCCCGGCCAACACCGCTGACCCTGGTTTCCGGCGCCCTGGCCGGAGACGATCTGCACCGCGTCGCCGCCACTGCGGCCAAGGCGCTGGGCGGGTCGGTGGTGGTCGCCATCCCCGCCCTGGGAGAGCCGATCGTCTCGCCTCCGGGGTCGATCGCGGCCGACCAGTTGCCGGCATTTCGAGTTTTGCCGCCGCCGTCGTCGGGGGCGAGGCGGCCCAGGCCCCCGGGATCATCATCGAAGCGGTCCCGGTTCGAATCGGCGAACAGGTGGTCGGCATCGCCGCCGCCGGTTCGCAGCCGCAGGCGCGGGCTGCCGATGCCGAGCAACGGGCGTGGCTGGAGGCCACGGCCGCCGCCGCGTCGGTGACCGCCCTGATCCGCGGTCCCCACCAACCCCCGGCCGAGGATGGCCACGCCATCCTGCTCGGGGAGCTGGCGGCCGGACCGGCCGAGAACCTGCCGGGGTTTCTGGCCCGCGCCCGCCGCCTCGGCGTCGAGCTGAGCGCCGGGGCGGTCGCCATCTGCGCCCAGCGCACGCATGGCGCGAACGGACTTTTCCGCGCGAGCCGTGGCCGCCGAGCACGGCGCGCTCCTGGCCGAGACCCCGGGCGGCCGGGTCCTGGGCCTGTCGCCGTCCGACGGCCGGCCACGACGGCGCCGCGATCGCCGAGCACCTGAGGGAGCTGGGAATGACGGTCGCGGTCTCGACGCAGCGCCGCGATCCGGGCACCTCCACGAAGCCGTTCGTGAAGCCGAGCTGCTGCTGGAGCTGGCCCAGGACCCCGAAATCCGACAGAGCGGCCAGGACGAGACGTATCGCCTGCTGATCGGCGTGCTGCTGCGCGATCCCGAAGAGCTCGCCCAGCTCCGCGCCACCACGATCTCTCCGCTGGCCGACTACGACGAGCGCCATGACACCGACCTGGCTGGCCACGCTTCGGGCCTTCCTGGCCCACGATGGCTCGACGACAGAGACCGCCGAGGCGATGAAGCTCCACCGCCACACCGTCGGCTACCGCCTCTCCCGCGTGCACGAGGTCTCGGGCCTGTCGCCCTATGAGTCCGATGGCCGGGAGCGACTCAGCCTGGGCCTCAAGGCGCATCAGATCATCATCGCCGCCGCGAGGCTTCCGCACTAAATCAGTAGAATTAGTTGCACCATGGCTTCCCGGTTGTATCTGGTTTGCGCCACGCAGCGAAGCGGCAGCACGCTGCTCCTCGGCCGACCAGCCCACCTTCACCGTCGATGGCCCCATGGTCGGCGCGGCCATTTCCGCCCCGACCGGCACCGCCTAGGGCGTCAGCCCAGGACCAGCTCGGCCGCTGCGCGCAGAGTGGCCGGATCGCCGCCGATCAGCAGCGTGGTCACGATCGACTCGCGCCAGGCCGCGAGATCGTCGCGGATCTTCTCCTTCGGCCCGATCAGCGTCAGTTGCTCGACGAGCCTGGTCGGAATCACGGCCGCGGCTTCCTCCTTCTTGCCGTCGAGGTACAGCTCCTGGATCTTGGTCACCTCGGCCTCGTAGCCCATGCGGATGGCCACGTTGGCGTGGAAGTTGGCGCCCCGGGCGCCCATTCCCCCGAAGTACAGCGCGTACATCGGGCCGCAGCGCGTCGGCGGCGGCCTCGATGTCATCGGTGACGATCAGCGGCACGGTGGCCGCCACCTCGAAGTCCTCGGCGCCGTGCCGGGCGCCGGGCTGGGCGAAGCCGTCGGCCAGCGCCTCGCGGTAGAAGTCGTCGTGGTAGGGCGAGTAGAACAGGGCCAGCCAGCCGTCGCAGATCTCGGCTGCCATGGCGATGTTCTTGGGCCCCTCGGCGGCCAGGTAGATCGGGGATGTCCGCGCGCAGCGGCCGCAGGCTTGACTTCAGCGGCTTGCCGAGCGCCGGTGCCCTCGGGCAGCGGGAGCGGATAGTGCGGGCCCGGCGTTGGTCACCGGCCCCTGGCGGGACCAGATGTCGCGCAGGATGCCGATGTATTCGCGCATCCGGGCCAGCGGCTTGGCGAACGACTGCCCGTACCAGCCCTCGACGACCTGCGGCCCGGAGACGCCGAGCCCGAGGATCATCCGACCGCCGCTCAGGTGATCGAGCGTCATCGCGGCCATCGCGGTCGCCGCCGGCGTCCGGGCGGAGATCTGCACGATCGCCGTCCCGAGCTTGATCCGCTCGGTGGCCGCGCCCCACCAGGCCAGAGGCATGAGCGCGTCCGACCCGTAGGCCTCGGCCGTCCACACGGAGTCAAACCCCAGCCGGTCGGCCTCGAGCACTGCCTCGGCCGCTCCCGGAGGCGGGCCGCCCGACCAGTAGCCGACGTTCAGTCCCAGCTTGAGGTCGTGCGCCATGGCCGGACCCTACCCGCTGCGCTCGCGCCGGCGTCCGGCGCAGCCGCTGCCACAGGCTGGGCGGCGCGGGGCTGCGTGCGCTGCCACTCCTCACGCGTGGGCAGCCGCCCCGCGGCGCGTTCGCGCTGGACGCAGCGCGTGTGGGCGTGGCGCCGGCCCTGGGAGCGTCCCTCCGGGAACGAGCAGCATGTGCTCGCTGAGTGCGGGCAGGTGCGCGCCGCAGATCGGGCAGCGGTAGGTGGCCGGCTTGAGGTTCTGGGCCCGGCGGGCCGACCACCAGCGCGGCTTATTGCTGGCCATTGCATCGGAGCATGGCACCGCCGGCGGTCCGCCCCGCTATCGTCGCGGTTTATGGAGCATCGTGACGAGCGCATCATCGTCGAGACCGACCGCCACCGGATCTCGGGCCTGGTCCGCCTCCCCGTCGACGGCTACCGCAGCCGCCTCACCGATTATCTCAACGCCTCCGAGCGCGAGTTCCTCGCCCTCACCGACGTCGAGGTGACCACCCTCAACGGCTCCGCGCGCGTCGAACAGACGGGATTTCGTCGCCCTGTCGCTGCGCCACATCGTGCTCGCCATGCCCGCCACCGAGGCCGGGGTAGCGTCCGAGTCCGCGGTCAGCTCCAACCGCGAGTCCGGCGGCGCCCCCGACCGCGAGTCCGGCGTCGCCTCCGAACGCGAGTCCTCCGCCCTTTCCTGAGCCCGTCTGCGTCGCGCCGGTATAACCTGGCGCCGCGGGAGGGCTAAAATTCCTGCCTTATGGCCACACACCCAGCCGAAGACCTCGACGGGCTCGAGCCGCACGCGACACCCTGCGCGCCTCGCCGCGCATGTTCGACTCCGATCTGCTGGACAGGCTCTCCCGGGTTCATCCCGCCGTGCCCCCGATTCTGTTCGTGCCCGTGATCGTGGTCCTGCTCGTGCTCGGCGTCGTCCACGGAGCGGGTTGGGCTGACCCTGGCCTGGGTGCTCGGCGGCTACCTGTTCTGGACCCTGACCGAGTACTGGCTGCACAGGATCGTGTTTCACTTCGAGCCCCAGGACGGGATCGGAGCTCGACTGCACTGGATCATCCACGGCGTCCACCACGACCATCCGAACGATCCGATGCGCCTGGTCATGCCCCCGTCGGTCAGCATTCCCCTGGCCGCGCTGTTCATCTGGGGCTTCTCGCTCGTGCTCGGCAGCCCCGCTTTTCTGCCCTTCGGCGCCGGCTTTTTGGGCGGTTACCTCGCCTACGACATGCTCCACTACCACGTGCACCACCACCGGCCGAAGACCTCCCTCGGTCGCCGGCTGCGCGAATTGCACATGCGCCACCACTTCCAGAACCACGAGCGTGGCTATGGCGTGAGCGCGCCGTTCTGGGATCACGTCTTCGGCACCGCGCCGAAGAACGTCGCGCCCCGCCGCCCGGAGTAATCGGGCCTCTCCCCGTCGACGCGGCCCCCCGGGGCGCGAAGGTTCGTCCATTAGGTGCACAGAGCGCGCCTAAGGGACGAACCTTCTTCGGCTCGACCGTTCCCGGCCGCTTCGCTGGGCACGGCCGGCCCGCGTTCCGAAGCGGAGGGGGCGGGATTCGAACCCGCGGTCCGCTTACACGGACTCCGGTTTTCAAGACCGGTGCATTCGACCACTCTGCCACCCCTCCGGGGTGTACCGGCCCGATCCTAGCTACGCATCGGCCGCCCAGATCGCTCGTTCGGCACCGGCCAAATGCCATCCGCGGCCCCGCCCGCGCAGCCCGCGATTGTCAGATGCCCTCGTCTACACTGGCCCGAACCCGGAGAGGTGGCCGAGTGGCTGAAGGCACTCGCCTGCTAAGCGAGTAAGGGGCGAAAGCTCTTTCGCGGGTTCGAATCCCGCCCTCTCCGTTAGCTGACGCTGAAGCCCTTTTCCACTAAGTAAAACCCGCCGGCGACACCGATCGCACCGCTCAATGCCGGGATACCGATCTTCGCTACGAGGGAGCCTTTCCTCCTCTGCGGCGACCTCATGTCACGTGATGCACTCTGGCGTTGGCGCGAGTCACCGTTCCGCCCTCGCTCCGAACTCGGCCGGCTCGGCCGGCTCGGCCGGCGATCGGCGCCAGCCTCGCGACTCCTACCGTGCCGTGAGTTCGCGCCCCTGCCCGCTGGCCGGCCAGGGGAACGGGGTTGACTCGCGACGGAAGTTGTGGCTGGGCTCTGGGGTGCGCCAGAGCGTTTCGCCGTCCTCACGGCTGGCCTCGGGCGGCGGCGGGATCTCTCCGGCGTCACGGTCGTATCTCCCTGAGATCTTGCCGAGCCCTCCGTCGTCCTCTCGCCGCTCGGCTTAGATGTGCTTCGGCCCTCCTTTTTGCCACCAGTCGCTGATCCGCCGGCACGCTTCGAGGCATCGCCGGTCCGTGGCACTCGAGCATCCCGCCCTGAATCGCGTTCGGATGATTGGCGGGCCGTGTGAACCACCGGAGCATCGGTCTCGTCGTGCTCCCGAGAGGGAAGGTCGGTCACCTCCGCGAGCCCCAGCTCCGACACCGGTCGCAATGGCATTAGGCGGCCCTCCTGTCCGCAGCTGCGCTGGCGCGCCTCTGCGTCTTGATTTCGCTCGGGTATGGAAAGTCCACGCGCGGCCAGAGCTCCCTGGCGAGATGATGGAGGTCCGATTGCGCCTCGCGGGTCCCGCGGTCGCTTCCATCAAGCAGGATCAGCGGTATGTCCTGGGTGATGGCGGTCCGCCACGCCGCCCGTGCCCGCAGCTCCGTCCGCGCGACCCGAAGCTTCAGACGCCGAGCGAGCCGCTCAAGGGCCTCACAGTTGAGCCGGTAGCTCAGCTGGGAGGGATCGCACTCGACGCGGACCAAACGCTTCAAGCGCACCTGCGCCCCTCTGCGGTTCAACTTTTCCAGCGTCTGGGTAAGCCGGCTGAGACCGCGCAGCGCATTGCTGTCCCCCATCTTCACCGGACAGACGACCTCGTCGGCCACGAGGAGCGCGGAGACCGCCAGCTCTCCCACATTCGGTGGACAATCGATCAGCACGCGGTCGTAGTTCTCCAGAAGCGGCTCCAGCGCGTCCTTCAGCTTGAACACGCCCATGGTCTCGGAGCGCAGTTGCGTATCCAACGCCTCGGCTCGTTCATCACAAGGCACCAAATCAAGCCCCGGCACTCCGAGCACATCGTGGAGCACCGCCTCCTCGACGGGCACCGCATTACGCGGTGCCAGGACATCCACGACGGTGGCCTCCAGCGTCGTGGGATCGACGGCGAAGGCGAATGTCAGGTTCGCCTGCTGATCGAGATCGACGGCCAGAGTCCGAAATCCGGCGTACGCCCATTGTGAAGCGAGGCTCCCAGCAAGCGCGGTCTTGCCGGTCCCTCCCTTCTGTGCGGCGATGGCGGTTACCACTCCTCTGGACATATCTGGTTCCTCGTATTCGACAGCGAGCCAGGACCGTTACGCACGCCAACCGCTCCGCAAATCTCCCTGCACTCGCGTGGTCCGCGACCACGCTTGGACGATCACAAGGCAACTTAACGCCCGGGTCGGACGCCTGCAGTGCACGAGTGACCCAGCGCCACACCACGACGCTTTCCCTGGTCGGACTTAGGCCGGGCGAATCCGCTCGTCCACAGTCCCTACGTTGTCTATGAGCTCAGCGCGGGCTAACCGGTCTGGCGCCCGCCGCCGCCCAGGAAGGACTCGACGAACTCGGGGCTGGAGGCCAGCTCCGCCGGCCGCCCCTCCATCCGCAGCTGACCCCCGCCGAGGACATAGGTCCGGTCGGAGATCTCCAGCACCGCCTTGGCCCGCTGCTCGACGATCAGCACCGAGGCCCCGGTCGCGGCCAGGCTGCGCACATGCTCCTGCAGCACGGTGGTGGCGATCTTCGGGGCCAGGTTGGCGGTCGGCTCGTCGAGCACGACCAGCGCCGGCTCGAGCATCAGAGCCCGGCCCATGGCCAGCATCTTGCGCTCACCGCCACTGAGCTTTCCGGCCCGGCGACCGACCATCCGGCCGAGCTGGGGGAACACCTTGAGCACGTGCTCAAGGCGGCCTGAGACCTCGCGGGACTTGAGCAGGTAGCCGCCCATCTCCAGGTTCTCGCGCACGGTCAGCGGGGGGAACACGTCATCGATCTGGGGCACGTAGCCGACCCCGATCCGGGCCACGTTCTCGGTCGGCCAGCCGGTGACGTCGCGCTCGCCGACCAACACCTTGCCCGACATGATCTCGACGAGCCCGACGAGGCTCTTCAGCAGGGTGCTCTTGCCCGATCCGTTGGGGCCGACGATCGAGACCACCTCGCCCGGGTCGACGGAGATCGAGACTCCGTGGATGACCGGACTGCCCTGGTAGCCCGCCGTCGAGCTCCTCGGTGCGCAGCGAGACGCCCTGGACCATCTTCTCCAGCAGCGCGGCGGCGCCTTGGGTGTCAACCGACAAGGTAGGCCTCCACGACCTCTTCGCCTGGCCCGGAGCGCGGTCATCGTGCCCTCGGCCAGCAGCCGGCCTTCGGCGAGCACGATCACCGGGTCGCAGAACTCATCCATGATCGAGAGCTCGTGCTCGACCATGATCACCGTCATGCCGCTCTCGCACAGACCGACGAGCTGCATGCCGATCTGGTGGGCCAGGCGGGGATGCACGCCGGCCATCGGCTCGTCGAGCAGCAGGACCTCGGGCTCGGTCATCAGGGCGCGCATGATCTCGACCAGGCGCCGCTGGCCGCCGCTGAGATCCCCGGCGTAGCGATCGGCGAGCGATAGCAGGCCGAAGCGCTCAAGTGTCGCGGTCGCGCGTTCGATCGCCTCGCGCTCCTGGGCTCCCCAGTAGCGCTTGCCGAGCACCGCGCCGCGGAAGCTCTCGCCCCGCTGGCCGGGGATCGCGGCGAGCAGGTTCTCGAGCACGGTCAGCCGCTTGAACTCCGTGGCCAGCTGGAACGTCCGGACCAGGCCGCGCTGGGCGCGCCGGTAGGCGGGCAGGCGCGGTGACGTCCTGACCGCGGTAGTAGATCTTTCCCGCGGTCGGGGCCAGCGTGCCGGCGAGCATGGCCAGGACGGTCGATTTGCCGGCGCCGTTGGGACCGATGATCCCGGTCAGGCGGCCGCGCTGGAAGGACATCGTCACATCGTCGACGGCCCGCACGCCCTCAAAGCTGCGCACGAGACCCTCGCAGCTGAGGATCGCGGCCTCGTCCGTCGCTCCGGGTCGCCGCGCTCGTCGGTCGGGCCCGCGCGCGGCTCTCGCCTGGGCGACCGCGCCATTGCTCGCGGCAGGGTCGGCGCGGCCGCGCCGCCGCCTCGGCGGCATCGGCGGAGCCGGCGGGGGGAGCGGCATCGGCCCGAGCGCCGAGGATCTTGCGCCGGCGTTCGGGCAGGATGCCCTGGGGGCGGAACCAGAGGAAGAGCAGGATCAGCAGCCCGATGACGACCCACTGCAGGGCCGGAATCAGGTTCGGGTTGTTGGGGACCGGCGGGATGTAGCGGGTGGCCTCCTCGAAGGCGACCGGGACCAGGATCGCGCCCAGGATCGCCCCGCGATGGTTGCCCAGGCCGCCGATGATCACGGCGGCGAACAGCACCACGGTCTCGGCGTAGCCCCAGGCCTGCGGATCCCAGAGGTTGATGAAGCCGACCAGGACGCCGCCCGACAGGCCGGCGATCGCGCCGCCGACGACCAGCGAGGAGGTCCGCAGCGAGCGGAGGTTCTTGCCCAGCGAGTCGGCGACCACGTCGTTGTCGCGCATCGCCCGCTGCGTGCGCCCGTAGGGCGAATTGGTGAGCCGGGTGACAAAGCCGTAGACGAGCAGGGCGAGCAGGACGGCGACGATGCCGTAGCCCCACTGGTAGTTGGCCGACTGCGGGTTGAACGCGTTCTCGAGCGGGCGCCGGGACGAGCGAGAGGCCGGCGGCGCCGTTGACCAGCGGCGTGTAGTTGGTGACCAGCAGGTTGAACATCACCGCCGTGACGAGCAGGCCGACGGCGGCGAAGTCACCCCGCAGCCGGCGCCCGACGATCGCGTGAAGGGCACCGCCAGCAGGCCGCCGACGATCGCCGCTCCGATCCACGGGAACGGGAAGGGGAGGTTCAGGCCGCCGATGTAGCTCTGAAAGCCGCCGTTGGCGCTCGAGGACGGCAGCGAGAGCACCGCCGCCGTGTAGGCGCCGGCGGCCTGGAAGATGATGAAGCCGAAGTTCGTCACCCCGCCGATGCCGAACTGCTGGCTGAGGCCCAGGCAGGCGATCGCGTCGACGCCGGCGTAGACCAGCAGGGTGGTGATGTAGTAGACCAACGCGGTTCTCTCGCCTAGGCGGGAGCCCCGAGCAGGCCGTTGGGACGCACGGCGAGCATGGCCAGCAGGATCACGAAGGCGATCACGTCCTTGTAGTCAGAGATGACGATCGAGGCGCTCACCTCGGTGGCCAGTCCGATGACCAGGGCGCCCAGCATCGCTCCGTAGGGCTGGCCCGGGCCGCCCAGGAACACGGCGGCCAGAATCAGCACCAGGAAGATGTCGGTGCTGGTGGCGCCGAAGGTGCCGGAGTTGACCGCGAAGGTCAGCCCGGCCAGGCCGCACAGCGCGCCGGTGATCAGCCAGGTGAGCATCACCACGCGATCGGTGCGGATGCCGCAGTTGCGGGCCAGGTCGCGGTTGGCCGCCGTCGCCCGCATCGCCTTGCCCAGCCGGGTGTAGCGAATCAGCGCCGTGGACGCCGAGCATCACGACGATGCTCAGCCCGATGATGCCCAGCTGCACGACGGTGAGCTCGATCGAGCCGACCTTGACCAGCTGCCCCTGGCTGAGGCTGTAGGAGACGTTGGTCGGGCCGGCCAGCGCCTGCGTGCCGAAGACCAGGATCAGCGTCATCCCCAGCGCGACGATCACCATCGCGATCGGCGAGGTGCCCTTGCGCTGAAACGGCGTGTAGATGACGTTGTTGAGAAACACCGACAGCGCCGCCCCGGTGGCGATCGCGGCGAAGGCCGCGATCCAGATGCTGACTCCGGCGTGGTTGAGCGCGTAGGCGGCATACGCGCTCACCACCATCACGCCGCCGTAGGCGAGATTGAGGACGTTGGTGACTGCGAACTGCAGCGTGAAGCCGACCGCCGCCAGGGCGAGCACCGCCGCCGAGACCAGGCCGAAGCCGATCGAGGTGACAAAGATGCTTGCCGTCGTCAGCACACGCTGCGTTCACGTCCTCAGAGGCCGAGAGCCCGCAGCTGGCTCGTCGACAGGTTGCCGACTACCTTCACCGTTCCGTTCGGCGTGTACTTGTCGACCTGGAACAGACCGGCCGAATCGTGGTAGGCGTCGAAGCTGGTCGGGCCTCCGGGTCCCTCGTAGCGGATCTTCTGGCCCGCCTTGAGCGCCGCTGCTCCCTGGGCGAAGGAATACACGACCTTGGCCCCGGGCACGCCGTTGCCGATCTGCTGGATGTAGGGGCCGATCGTCGTCGAGCTCGTGCTGTGCGCGGCCAGCATGGCCAGTGCGGCCAGGTTGATCCCGTCGTACAGGTGCACGGCGCCCGGAGCGGTCAGGTAGGTCGAGAAGTTACCCGGTGCTACCGACCTTCCCCTTCTCGGCGTTGAGCGCCGTCACGAACGGCTGATACGACGGTCCCGAGGTCTCGACGACGAGGTTGTCGGCCGAGAAGTTCGGGGCCAGCGTAGCGCCGCCGACCGCGGCCGCCACCGACTTGTACCAATCGGGGGAGATCGTGGCCGATGTTCCGATCACCGGGATCATCTTGCCGCCGTTGAGCTGCTTGACCTCGGACAGGAACGCCGCCTCGGTCGGGCCGAGCGCCTCGGTCATGATCACGTCCGGCTTGGCCGCCGCCACCGCCGCCGCCTCGGTACGGAACGTGTTCGCGCTCAGGTCGAGGGTCTGGTTGGAGACCAGCTTCATCCCGGCCTTCTTGATCGCCGCAATGGCCGGCGCGACGAACGTCTGTGACCCGATGTCGTTGCCGAAGGCCAGAGCGATCCGCTTGTAGTGGTGCTGCTGGGCCATGGCCACCATCGCGTAGGACTCCGACAGGTCCGGCGGAACCAGGCGGTAGAAGTAGGGGAACTTGACGTGGTCGAACTCCGACTGGCCCGTCATGCAGAACGAGATCGTCTTGTTGGCGCCGAACACCGGCACCACCGACGCCGCCTCGTCTGACGTGCAGCCGATGACCAGGGCCAGGTTCGAGGTGGACGCGTACATCTGGCGGACGGCCGGAACCGCGTCGGCCGGGTCACCACGGGTGTCCACCGACTTGCAGTTGAGCTTGTGGCCGAGCACGCCGCCGGCCGTGTTGATGGCGTTGGTCGCGGCGTCACAGGAGACGAGATAGGTCGGGCCGAGGGCCGCGTCGGTGCCCGTGAACGGGGCCACGTCGGCCACCGTCAGGCTCGCCCCCTTGGCGGCCGTCGCGCCGCTCGCCCTCCGCTACCGCCACCACTTCCGCCGCCGCTGGCCGAGCCGTTGCCGCAGCCGGCCACGGCCAGCGCCGCCACGACCGCCGCCGCGGCCACCATCCGGCCCGTACGCGGGACCGGCAATCTGAGTCCAGACATCTCCCTCTCCTCTTTGGTCCTGTAAGCGCTGCCGTGTGCGCTGCTGCCGAGCCGCGCGCGCTCGGTCCGGCGAATGGCTTCTCCTCTCAGAACCCGGCTTTCTTGGCCGGGGGTGGCACCCACGGCCAGCCGTTGACGGCTCGGTCTGCTCGGCCACCACCCGGTTGGCCAGCTTCCCGAGACCCTCGATCTCGATCTCGAGCAGGTCGCCCGGCTGCAGCCACACCGGCGGCTGCCGCGCGAATCCGACGCCGCCCGGGCGTTCCGGTGGCGATCACGTCGCCGGGCTTCAGGGTCGTGAACGACGAGACGTACTCGACCGTCGCCGGGATGTTGAAGATCATCTGCGAGGTCCGGGCCGACTGCATGACCTCGCCGTTGAGCGTCGTGGTCAGCAGCACGTCGGAGACGTCGATCTCGTCGGTGGTGACGACCTCCGGCCCGATCGGCATCGTGGCGTCGAAGTTCTTGCCCGGCGTCCACTGGCTGGCTGCGCGCTGCCACTCCCGCGCCGAGCCATCCATCAGCACGGTGTAGCCGGCCAGCGCATCGAGCGCGTCCGCGGCGCGGATGTAGCGGCCGCCCTTGCCGACCACCAGGGCCAGCTCGCCCTCGTAGTCGAAGCGCTCGCTCAGCGCGGGCTTGATCAGATCGCCGTAGGGCGCAGCCACCGAGCCGGCGCCGCGAACGAACACCTCGGGCCACGTCGTCGGCGGGCGGCCGCCCTCCAGCGCGTGCTCGAGGTAGTTGACGCCGAAGCAGAGGACACGCGGTTGGGCGCCGGCACCGCCGGGCCGAACTCGGCCTCCGCGAGCTCGCGCCCGTCCTGCTCGGACGGCCTGGCGGACCGCGTCGAGCGCGTCCGCCCCACCCGCCAGAACGGCGTTGAGATCCGACAGACGCTCGTCACCCGGTGGCCTCGCCGACGTCCACGTATCCACCCGACCCACGCACGTGCAGCCTCATCCCCTCAGGGGTGATGGCGGTGGCAAGTCTCACGGTCAGGCTCTCCTCTCTCCGGCGTTCATCCCACATTTGGTTCGATTTGTGGGATTGGTGCGAACCTAGCGCTACGGCGAGATTACGTCAAGTTTGCGTCCGTTAGCGCCGCATTAGTCGCTATTATTGGTTGTAATGGTTGACGTGGCCATCGCCCTACCCTTCTGTCAGTATCGGTAGCATCGACCCATGGCCATCCGTTCGACGACGATCAAGACCCCGGCCTACGGCCACGAGCTGGCCGAGCTGATCCTCGCCCACCACCACGCCTCGGAGGCCGGGCCAGGCGCGCGACTCATGACCGAGCGCCAGCTAGCCACCGACCTCGGCGTGACCCGGACGATGATCCGTCACGCGCTGGCCATCCTCGAGGCCGAGGGCCGCATCTCGCGGGAGGTCGGGCGCGGGACCTTCCTGCGGGATCCCCAGCACCCAGCGGCGGACTCGGCCGGGCGCCGCGGCGGCCGGCCAGCACGAGGTGGGCCCGGCCGACGTGATGGTGGCCCGGCGGCTGATCGAGCCCCAGGTGCTGCCGGTGGTCGTCGCCTGGGCCACGGCCCGCGACTTCGATGAGATGCGCCGCTGCCTGGAGGGCGGCGGCGCGGCGGAGAGCTATGACGAGTTCGAGGTCTGGGACTTCGCCCTGCACCACGCGATCGTCGCGGCGAGCCGCAATCGCCTGCTGGTCGACATGTACGCGGTCATCGAGCAGCGCCCGGCACGGAGCGATCTGGGGCAGCCTCAAGCGACGCAGTGATTCTCGGAGCGTCGCGCCACCTACCACCAGGACCACGTGGAGCTGGTCGACGCGCTGATCGCGCGGGATCTGCCCTGCCGCTGTGCGGCGATGGAGACCCACCTTCAGCGCGTCGAGGCGAACCTGCTCGGGGCCGCGGCTCAGCGCTCCGATGGCTGAGCATCCGCTGGCGGGGCTCAGCGCAGCCACCGTCCACGAGGCCTCCGGCGGACACGGTGCGCTGCCGTCGGCGATCAAGCCGGTACATCCGCGGTTTCGGCTCTGCGGCCCGGCGTTCACCGTCGACTGCCCTCCCGCGGACAACCTTGCGCTTCACCGCGCGATCTACGCGGCGGCACCCGGCGACGTGATCGTGGCCGACGTGCGCGGCCACACCGAGGCCGGCTACTGGGGCGAGATCCTCACCCACGCCGCCCTCGCCCGCGACCTCGGTGGTCTGCTCATCAGCCGGCGGCGTCCGTGACGTCGAGGAGATCTCGGCCCTCGACTTCCCCGTCTTTGCCAGCCACGTGTGCATCCGCGGGACGAGCAAGGACCCTGATGGGGACGGACGGCTGGGCGCGCCCATCCGTATCGGCGAGGTGGATGTCCAACCTGGAGACGCCGTGGTCGGAGACGCTGACGGGGCGGTCGTCGTGCCCGCGGCGCAAATCGAGGCGGTCGCGGTCGCGGCCAGGGCTCGTGTCGTCGCTGAGCAGGAGGCGCTGGAGCGCATCCGCCGCGGCGACTCCACCCTCCAGATCTACGGCCTGCCGACTTGATCGGTGCCCCCTCGTGAGCGCGCTGCACGCGCTCGCGATTTTCGTGGCCGGAATCGCGGCCGGAACGATCAACACGGTCGTTGGCAGCGGGACGCTAATCACCTTTCCGGTCCTGCTCGGCCTCGGTTACGCACCGGTGGTGGCCAACGTCTCGAACACGGTCGGACTCGTCCCGGGTTCGGCCTCGGGCGCCGTCGGTTACCGGCCGGAGCTGTCCCGCCAACGCGACCGGCTGGTTCCAATGGGGCTCGCCTCGTTACTGGGAGGCATCACCGGAGGCGTGCTCTTGCTCAGCCTCCCGGCCTCAGCTTTCAAGGCGATCGTCCCCGTCTTCATCGCCGTAGCCCTGATTCTGATCATGGTCCAGCCTCGGCTGTCCCGGGCGCTCGATCATCGCCGACCCCGGACGGGCGGGCGCCCGGGCCCGGTCGCGCTCGCCGCCGTGTTCGCCAGCGGTGTCTACGGGGGCTACTTCGGGGCCGCGCAGGGGATCCTGCTGCTGGCCATCCTCAACTTCTCGCTCGATGACGAACTTGCAGCGGCTCAACGCGCTCAAGGTCGTGCTGGCCGGATTGGTCAATCTCGTCGCTGGCGTCCTGTTCGTATGCGTCGCCCACATCGCCTGGCTACCGGCCGCCCTGATCGCGGCTGGCTCACTGTTGGGAGGGGTGCTCGGCGCCCGCTACGGACGCCGTCTTCCCCCGGCGGCGCTGCGGGCCGTGATCCTGATCGTCGGGATCGTCGCCATCGTGCGCCTGGTGGCGTGACCCACCAGGCGCACGGGCTTGCGGACGCGCCGTCGACCGCTACTTAGTGCACTTGGCCGCGGCGCGGGCGGTAACCGACGGCTGACCGAAGTAGTTGGTGGTGGTCAGCGAAAACGGCCAGCTGCCGTGGCAGGTCGGCGGGTTGGTGAGATAGGGCTTGCTCCGGCTCGAGCGGAACAGACTCAGCTTCAGATACTGGATCGTGATGTTGCCGGGCGCTAGACCTGGCTTGCTCGGCTTGGTTGACACGCCGACCAATTTCTCACTTCCATCCTTGTTCTTGGCCAGGTGGAAGAAGTTGGTGACGTTGAGACTCTTGATGTAGAGAATGACCTCAGGCGAGCCCTTCGGGAACCCGGCATAACCGCCGTCATCGATGCCGTTGAACTCGGTGATCGTGCCCGTGATCAGCTTCGAGACAGACGGTCGGGCATTGACGACGAACCGGCCGGCCCCCACCTTCGAGCTGGCCGGACAGACCCCGCCGCCACTCTTGATGGCCGCGCTCTCCTTGCACTGGGGCAGGGCGTGGGGATGAATAACGAGCCCCTTCGGCGTGCTGAAGCTGATCGTCTTGGTGTTGTAAGGGGGCTGCTGTCCCGGATGCTTTGGGTTCAAGTACCGCTGCTCAAGCGTGAGCACCGCGCCCTTGGCCCCCGCGCGCGCAGGTGTGAGCGAGACCTTGAGCTGAAGACTTTGGTCTCCAGATACGACCTTCTTGCCCGCCAGCGCGACCGCGGGCGTTACCACGGCGGCGACTAGCGCCACTACCACGATGTGACTCCATCGCAAATGCTTGACCATTGCTGTGCCCCTTCCTGTTGACTCCGAACTCGCCGAACCACGAGTTGTGGCGAAGCTATAGGTTGGGAAAACCCCGGGTCAAGCACACTCCTTTAAGGTCGTGTGTGTGAGCCGCCGGCCCTGTGCGGACGCACACTCGAGCTTTAGCTGGACGCGCGCCGGTCCTCGGGTTAGGATGCCGCGCACGATGGTGGACGTAACGGGGCAACTGCCGGAGATCGAGGAGTCGGGACCGGCCGTTGCGCATCCCGCCGGCCCGCCCGCGCCCCTCGAGTTCGACATCGTGCCTCGCGTCGGCCTGGCCATATCCGGCGTGGTGATGGTCCTGCTGATCATCGCCATCGCCGTCAACTCGCTGTGGCCGCTGACCTTCTTCCACGTGGCCGGCGGCGCGGCCTGGACGATCATCGACCTGTTCCTGGGCCTCGTCCTCGGGCCGATCATGGGCTCGATGTCGATCCCGGCCCGGATCGAGTTCACCACCAAGCTGATGCCGAAGATGGTGGTCATCATGCCCACCGTCGTGAGCTGTCACGCTGGCCGCCGGCTGGCAGCTGGCGACGAAGACCGGCACGGTGCTGTCCTCGTACCCCGAGCACGGGTGGGTGGTGGCCAGCTTCATCGTGGTCGGCGTGATGGCCGTTCTCGCGCTGGGCCTACTCGAGCCGGCCAACATCGCCGTGCTCTTCGAGCTCAAGAAGAAGCGGCCCAACCCCGAGGTCATCGAGGGTCTGATGAAGCGCTTCATCTACTGCGCCGGGGTCCTGGGCGTGATGCAGATCGCGACGCTGTCATCATGACCAAGCTGTCCGCCAGCTGAGGTCCGGGGCTGACCGTGGAGTCGCGCTCCGAACCCCCCTTCACCCAGGTCGGGATGGCCTCGCTGGCCCTGATCGTGGCCGGCGGCATCTACCTCTCGGCCCATATCCCCCAGCACGTCCCGCTCGCGCCGGCGATCATCCTGCTGGTCCTGTCGGCGGCGCTGGTGGCCTACAACCTCTTCTCGCTGACCCGGGTCAAGGACTTCGCCTGGTGGCGGTTCTTCCAGGTCGCCAAGTGGGCGGGGCTGGCTTACCTGTTCATCGCGGCGATGATCCTGTACGCCTTCCTGCGCGACAGCCTCAGCGGCGGCGCCGCTGGTCATCCTCACCCTCTCGCTGCTGGTCTTCGCCCTCCAGGTGCCGACGCTGATCGCCTTCACCGTGGCCCGCTTCGCCGGGCCCGAAGAGGCCACCGCGCCCCCCAGCCTGACCGCTCGCCGCCCCGGAGGCTAGAATCGGCCGTCCAGCGCCCTTAGCTCAGCTGGATAGAGCGTCGGTCTACGGAACCGAAGGTCGGGAGTTCGAATCTCTCAGGGCGCGCTTCCGAAGGCCCGTAACCGCAAGGTTTCGGGCCTTGGCTTGGTCCTCGGTCGGTGTCCGGGTGTGCGACCGGGCTGACGTCACCCCGCGAGCAGTTCCTTGAACGTGGGGTCCTGGCGGAGCGGGTCGAGGTCGGAATCTCCTTCAAGGAACGAGCGGGTCCGCTCTGAGAGTTCGATCGCGCGTCGAAGGTGCGCGATCGCCTGGTCCTTCTGGCCGGCGAGGCTTTCGCAGCAGGCGACGTTGTAGAACAGGTCGGCGTACGGCGGATCGCCGGCGAGCAGCTCGCGTCCCCGCTCCGCCGCCTCCGGGTAATCGCCCGCCTCATAGAGTGGCCGCACGGGCGCAAAAAGCTCCCAGCCGCCAGGTTCGTACGGCTTTCCGGGAACACCGCCCACCGCAATGATCGTCGTGCCTGGCTCCTGTCCGAAGGCTGTACGTTTGACGCCGGGGGGCACAAAGACGAACGTTCCGGCGGAGGCGTCGAACTGTTCACCGTCGACCTCAAAGGATGCGCGCCCGCGCAGCACGAGATACAGCTCCTCGTTGGAATCCGGCTCGGCCTCGTCGTGCTCGTTGATGATCCGAGCTCCCGCCTCACGGGCTATCCAGGCGTTGACCCCGAACGACGTGATGCCGAAGTGGTGGCGCACGGCGCGCATCGGCGCACGGCCGTCGTCCAGCTCCTCGATCTCGTCGACATGTGCCACCGCGTAACGATCCATACACATCCCTTTCGCCGTTTGTCTACACGCAGGCCCTGGCGACTCTAGTCCAGCTTTGAGCAGCGACCTGGGCTCCGCCAGCGGAGCTTTCTGCGTTTTCGGCGACCTAGCCGCGAGGCGCATCTGTGACCGATCTTTCGCTCATGGGCCGCGCGTTCGCCGACGGACGAAGGTCAGTCAGCGAAGCTGGCCGGGCGCTTCTCGAGGAATGCCGCCACCGCCTCGGGAACCGCGGGCGAGTGGATGGCCATTATCTGCTGTCGGTCCTCGTACTCGACCGCGGCCCGTTCGGAGGCGATCTCAAGCGCGCTCCACATTCCCTGTTTGGTCAGGCGAACGCCCCACGGGGAGAGCGCGGCGATTTGACCGGCCGCCTCGAGCGCACGGTTGAGCACCGCGCCGTCGTCTTCGGTGCTGACGGTCAGGCCGATGCGCTCCGCCTCCTCGGCGCCGAGCTTGCGCATCGTGAGCATCAGCTCGTGGGCGCGCGCGGCACCGATCAGCCGCGGCAACAGCCAGCTCGTCCCCATGTCGCAGTTCGAGACGCCGATGTTCAAAAACGCCACTCGAAAGACCGCGCTGCGGGCGGCGAAGCGAATGTCGCAGCCCAGCGCGAGCGCCATCCCGAACCCCGCCGCCGGCCCGTTGACCGCGGCTATCACCGGCTGCGGCGTCTCGCGTAACCGGAGGATCAGGCGCGACATGTGCTCCTGGCGACCGAGCGCGTCCCGCGCCTCATCGGAGCCATCGTTGCCGGGCGCGCTGCCATAGCCGCGCAGGTCGACCCCGGCGCAAAAGCCACGCCCGGCGCCTGTCAGGACCACGGCGCGGCATGAGCGGTCGGCGCGGATCTCCTCCAACGCCCTGTGCAGCGCCTCGCACAGCTCGCCGTTCATCGCATTCAGTTGGTCTGGGCGGTTCAACGTCAGCACTCGCACGTGCCGATCCGGGCGGTCGACCAACAAGACATCGCTCATCGAAATCCTCCATGCGTAGCCGGGCTTTCAACCTGCCGTATCTCCGCTCACCGCGCGCGTCGCGGTACGGCGACCCTAGCTCTCAAGCGCCCGGCTCGGCTGTCACCGCACCTGACGAAGGCGGAGGCGGGTCCGCTCGCCAGACGTGCGAATCTTGAAGTCATGAACGGATCAACTATCGACGTGTCGACCCCAGACGGAGTCGCCGACTGCTACCTGACAAAGCCCGCTGACGACGGAGCGCATCCTGGCGTGCTGCTGATGATCGATGCGATCGGGCTGCGGCCGCGGATCGAGGAGATGGCCGATCGGATCGCCGCTCAGGGCTATGTCGTTCTCGCTCCGAACGTGTTCTACCGGGCCGGCCGCGCTCCTCTATGGGAGCGCCTCGCACCCTGATCGTGTAGCCGCGCTCGGCGGCTTTCACACCGGGCGCATGGTCACTGACGACGACGACAGCCCTCAATTGCTCGCCCCTCGTGTCGTCGGGGAGGTCTACTGGGGGCACGCCGACCACGACCCGAGCATGACCCCCGAGAACATCGCGACACTCGACCAAGCGATGGACGACGGCGGTGTGCGCCACACGACCGAGGTCTACGAGAACGCGCAGCACGGCTACACGATGTCCGACATGGGCGCGTACAACGAAGCGGCCGCCGAACGACATTTCAAGGCGCTCTTCGCGCTCCTTCAGCGAGCGATCCCGCAGTGAGAGCAACGCGGGAGTAAACGCGTCCGCCGCCCGCTGACCGTTCCGGTTGCGGGCCGCTGGCCCCAAGCCGGTGCCCCCGCTGCAGTTCGGGCCTCGCCAGCCGCCGGCGGCATTATGGTGCCAGCGCATGAGCAACGTGTTCGAACCCGAGTGGGACGGGCAGAGAGGCAGCAACCGAATCGCCAGGCTGGCCGCGGCCGCTGGTTCGCAGCGTCTCGGTGCGAGCGTCGCCGAGCTTACGCCAGGCACGCTCAGCAGCCCTTATCACTTTCATCACGCCAACGAGGAGCTGCTGATTGTGCTCAGCGGCACACCGGAGCTGCGTATGCCGGACGGGCTTCGTGAGCTGCAGCCAGGCCAGGTCGTCTCGTTCCCGCGCGGTCCTGAGGGCGCACACCGGCTGCGCAACGCGTCGTCGGAGCCGTGCCGACTCCTCTTCATATCTGAGATGAATTTCCCCGACATCGTGAGTTACCCCGACACGGGCACCACGGTCGCCGTGACCACCCCGACCGCCCGCCTGGCGTTCCCCATCGGCAGCGACGTGCCGTTCACTGAGCTCATTGCCGCAGCGTTCGATGCTGACCGGGGCAGCGCCTCGTAATGGGATCCGTGTGTCGGAACCCTGACCGGCGGCGCAAAGCGAAGTTGCGCCCGGCCAGGCCGCAACGTTTACCCTGAGACCGGGTTAAGTCTGAAAGCGGGCGAAAGTGACCGTGTGTCTGAGCCCGTGCCGCCGCGGTGTCCCCCAGGCTCCTCGAAGCCGATCCCGCGCCCTGTTAAGCCAACCCCCCCGGTGAGCCTAATGAAAAAACGCTGCTTGTCATTCGTCGTGTTGCTCGTTGCCCTGGCCATCCCCGCGACCGCTAGCGCGGCCACCTTTGGCGCTGCGGTCGGCAGCGATTTTGAGAACCAGACCGATGGCGCTTGGTCCCCGGCGCGGGTGATGCAATCGCTACATGCCCTGTATTCCGCCGGCGGCCGGATCGCCCGCGCGGACTCCAACTGGGCGGGCGCGGAGCCTCACGCCCCCAAGCACGGCCACACCACCTTCAAGTGGGCCTATGACGACCAGATCGTCACCGAGATGGCCCAGGCCCATCTCCGCTGGGAGCCGACCCTGCAATTCGCCCCCAAATGGGCCGAGGCGCACCGGCGCGACGTCGTCGGGCCGCGCGGCCACAGGTTCGTGGTCCCGCTACCCCCGGGGAATTTCGGCACCATGGCCTACTACGCCTCCGCCTTCATCAAGCGCTACGGCGCCCATGGGGCCTTCTGGGCCAAGAATCGCAAGCTCCCGTACCTGCCTGTGAACACGGTCGAGGTCTGGAACGAGCCCGACAATTCCTACAACTGGGGCCCCGGGGTGAACCTGCACTCCTACGCCGCCATGTACGAGTCGGTCCGCTCGGCCGTGCGGCACGCCAGCCGCAGTACGAGGGTGATGACCGGTGGCCTGGCCTTCACGCGCAGCTCGCTGCCGCGGCTGCTCAAGGCGTTCGCGCGCAAGCCGATCGATGTGCTGGCCATCCACCCCTATGCGGCCACGCCCAAGGGAACGGTCGCACTGGCCAAGTTTTCGATTGCCGAGATGCGCGCCTATGGACGCGGGTCCACGCCGATCATCGCCAATGAGTTCGGCTGGAGCACCTCCCATCGCGATTACAACTGGACAAAGGCCAAGAACGTCAAGCCGTACGTGTACGCGGCGCTGATTGGCCTCTCCAAGCTCAGGCTCGCTCAGATCCTGCCCTTCAGCTGGACCTTTCCCGAGTTCGGTCTCAACGACGGCCCGTTTGCGGCGGCGCTCAAGAAGATCCACCACCACCGCTGACAGGCTTATCCGCATGTGAGGTGCAGTGCCGGCCCGCCGATCTCGGCGGGTCGGCTCTACGCACCATCGCGACCAGCGTCACGAGGAGCATCGAGCGCGCTGAGCAGCCGGCCCACCGAGTCTTCTACGTGGTGGTGTGCCGCCAGCGCCCAGAGATCGGGATCGTTGATCGGGTAGACGTCTCGTCGGCCGGCCGGAAGCGCCACCGGGAGATCGTCGACGGGCCGCACGACGGTGATCGCGGCCTCGAGGTACGTGCGGTCTGCCGGCCGCAGCTGCCGGTCGCGCAGCAAGCCCTCGATGTCTCCGTGGCGGCGGATCATCGCCGCCGCGGTCACGGCGCCGACCCCCCTCAGCCCGGGAAGTCCGTCGGAGGGGTCCCCGCGCAGGATCGCGAAGTCCGCGTATCGACGGCCTGGGATCGAGTAGCGGCGTGTGATCTCGGTCTCATCGATCACCGCCAGTCCTGACCGTTCCGGATACAGGACGCGCACGCGCGGATCCTCCACCAGCGCGAACAGATCCCGGTCACCGCTGGCGATCTCAACGGTCCCGGAGGCGAGCCTGGTCAGCGTGGCGATCACGTCCTCCGCCTCGTAATCGGCGACACCAACAACATCGATCCCGATGTGTTCAAGCAGCTGGGCGATCACCGGAAGATGGGGCACTAGCCCGGGCGGCACCGGCTCAGAGACGCGGTGGGCCTTATAACCCGGGATCAGGTCCACTCGCCATTGGGGCCGCCACGCCGAGTCCTCGGCGATCACCAGCCGGCGGGGCCGGCGATCGGCGACCAGACGCGCCAGCCTGTCCAGGAAACTGCCGATCGCGTTCCCGTCGCTCCGTGAGGCGCGCGCGCTGGCCAGCGCCCCGTAGTAGGCGCGAAATATCAGGCTCGATCCGTCAATCAGCAACCAATCGCCGGGCATCCCCGGGCCATTCTGCCGCGCCCGGGACGCCGGATCTCTTCCAGCGCAGGATGGTCGCGGACCGACAGGCAGCTGCGCCACGAAGCTTCCCCCCAGTCGGTTGGATCGTCGCAGGCCGCGGATAGAGTCCGCGTCGTGGGCGTCGAGATATCGCCAATCCGGTACGCGGACGCCGGCGGCGTAGAGATCTCCCACCAGGTGATCGGCAATGAAGGGCCGGTATTGATCGGCACCCCGGGCTCTGCCAGCAAGACGGGGGCGGAACGTGAGCGGAATCGGCGTCAACATCGCCGCACGCGTCGAGGCGCTGGCGTCGGGGGGAGAGACCCTCGCCTCATCGACGGTGAAGGATCTCTGCGCCGGGGCCGGATTCTCGTTCGAGGACCACGGGGAGCACAGTCTCAAGGGCGTGGACAGCCGGTGGCGCATCTTCCGCCTCACCACGCCGGCACCCCACGACGCCTAGCTAGCGCGGCGGGATTGTGCGCCCGGGACTCCTCGTCGTCGCGCTGATGCGGGCGTCCGCGCATCACGGACCGGCGCCTATTCGGACTGACGTCCCAGGTGTGCGACGAACCGGTCGATCCGCTTGCGCTCATCGACAGGCAGGGGGCCGTCGGTCTCCACGAGGAGTGTCATAGGGCCCCGCTCGCGGGCCCACCTGCGCGCATTCTCGCTGAACGCATCCGCTACCCACACGATCGGCACCGACCGGGCGTAGGCGATCACAGTCGCGTCCTGCTGCGCGGGGTCGGCCTCACTGCGGACGAGCAGGATGCTCGTCTGTCCCAACTCGTGAGCGACCGCATTGACGGCGGCGAGGCCCTTGTCACCCAGAAGCGCTATCTCGCCATCGCGAAGCATCTCGCGAGCCCAACCAGCCGGCGCGCCATCCAAGGTCGAAGGCGGACAGACGAAACGAAAGGCGGGCTCGGGCACGTCGTCGGAAGCTACTGGAGTCCTCGCCTTCCAGGTGGCGTACCTCAGACTTGGTGGACGGCGGCGAGCAGCCCGGCGTAGGAGCGCACGAGGGCCGCGTGCTCGTCGCCGATCAGCGGGCTGTTGCGGCTCGCGGAATGAACGGGGTGCCCCAGCGGGTGAAAGAATCGGCTGATGGACGCCGGGCTGCTTGAAGTTCGCCACGTGACCTACCGGATGTTTGTCGAACTGGGCCGCGCTCCGTCGTCCGAGGAGGTAGCGGGGGCGGCCGACCGGTCGGCGGCCGAGGTCGAGGCGGATTGGCGCGAGCTTGATCGCGCGCATGCGCTTGTGCTCGAGCCGGCCAGCAACGAAATTCGGATGGCCAACCCGTTCTCAGCCGTCCCGACCGCGTACCGCGTTCACACCGCCGGGCGGTGGTGGTACGGCAACTGCGCGTGGGACGCGCTCGGGATTTGCGCAGCACTGGGGGAGGATGGCCGTATCGAGACCTCCTGCCTGGACTGTGGTGAGGCGATCGCCTTTCACGTACGCGACCAGCGGCCCGATGACGAACGCCTCCTGTTCCATTGCCTCGTCCCCGCCGCGCACTGGTGGGACGACATCGTCTTCACCTGAAGCACGATGAATCTCTTCCGGTCGGAAGAGCACATCGACCGCTGGCTTGGCGGACGCGAACCGGGAGCGACGATCGCGGTCGCGAAGCTGAGCGAACTTGCCCACGCCTGGTGGAGCGATCGGCTCGCAGCCGACTGGCAGCCTCATACCAGGGAGCAGAACCAAGCGATCCTCAATCAGCTCGGCCTGACCGACGACTTCTGGCGCCTTGGCTGAGCACCTCGCGGCGGCGGCAATCACGTGTCGAGGCCGCCTGAGCCGGAGGCAAGACAGTGGCAGCTGGCGCGCGCCCACCCGTCCTCTGGGAGGATGCGGCTCGCCTGTCTCACTCGTCCAGGGAGGAACCCGATGCGCACGCGCCTCATCACCATTTTGGTATCGCTAACCGCGGCACTGGCCGCCGGCGGCTTGGCCGCAGCGGCCCCAGCGGCTGCCAGCACAACGAAGTCGCAGGTCCACGTCGTCGTCCAGATCAATCGGTTCGTCGTCGCCCACCGCACGAGCGTCGCTCGTGGAATCGTCTCCGCAAAGCTCACCGATCAGGCGGGGCACACCACGGTGCTGAGGGCCCCAGTCGCACTCAGCGCGAAGTCGGGCGGCTCCTGCCAGATCCTCAATCTCGATCTCAAGCAGCTCAACCTCGTGCTGCTCGGGCTCAACGTCCATCTTGATGAGGTGCATCTCACGGTCACCGGTCAGTCGCGCGGCGGTGTGCTCGGCTCGCTGTTCTGTAAGTTGGCTCATGCCAAGGCCGCAGCAGCGCGAGTCGCCGTGGCACGCACGATGAACGCGTCGCTGCGTCACCGGCCGCTTCAGCCGCTGGGCTTCACCGTGCAGGTGCATCCCGCCGTCGCGTCTGCCGCGGCAGTCACCTGCCCAGTGCTCGATCTCACGCTTGGCCCACTCAACCTCAACCTGCTCGGCCTCGTGGTCGACCTCAACAAGGTCCACCTGACGATCACCGCTACGCAGGGCGGAGGCACGCTCGGCGACCTGTTCTGCAGCCTGTCGCACTGATCAGGGTCCGGCCGCGGTCTTCTCACCTCGCGGGCGAGCACGTCCGCGGCCGGTTTCCCCGGGTGCTTGCGAACGGGATCCCGAAAATGGGAGTCTTTGGGGATGGCCAGTTTGGAGGTTGTCGGTCTTAAGAAGGCGATCGATTGGCTGCATGCTCGGCTCGCGTGAGCCTGCATACCTGCACGACGAGGTAATCGGCCTGATCAGCGCCGCCGGGGGCACGTAGGGGCTTCAGGTCGTCAACACGATGGAGTTCTCCGTGCGGTCGCTGCGGGGCTGGGCAGTTCCCTATGTGGTCCCGGTGCCGCAGGCGGCACGCGTTTTCGCCGACTCCGGTGCGGTGCAGGACGAGCTCATCGAACAGCAGCTGCGGCAGCTCGGCGAGGAGGTGGTCCGGGTCGCCGAGCGCTTCGCCGGTGATCCCGGACTGCATCGGCAAGGCGAATGTTACGAGGCGGCAGACCGCGTAGTTCTCGGCTCTCCTGGCTGAACTCAGATCAGCTCAGACGGCGCGTGCAAGTAACAGGGCCCGGCCCTCCATCCCGACGGTGGCGTCCAGCGCGGCTAGGTAGGCGTCGGTCAGAAGCTTGTGATCTCGAAGGTTCCAGAGGACCTCGGCTCGGATCCAGGCGGCATCGCGAGCGGCCTCGATGCTCCAGATAGCCGCCGCGTCGTCGGCGGGGGCAACCTCGTGGTCGATCTCCTTGACCGCGCCGGTGAGTAACCATTGCTTGGTCTGCGCCTCGGTCTTGCCCAGGATCGAATTGACCGCGTCGTAGTCGACGTGCTGGGGACAGTCGGCGGTCGGCACGACGTTCAGCTCTTGGCAGGTCTCCACGACGCCGATCGCCAAGTCGTGACCGATGTGGGCGTTCATCCCGGCAAGCGCGAACTGGAGCGGAGCGATCCGTGGATCGTGTCGCGCCTCGAACAGCGGTGCCCAGCACCCCGGGACCTGGCCGCCGCCGGCGGCCGCATCGTAGGCATCGAAGAACTTGTTCGCGAACAGGACGTCGAGCTGCTGCAGGAACGGTGGCGCCTCGAGCGGCCCGGTGCGACAGTAGTCCCGCACGGCGACGGTCACATCGAGATACAGCCGGTTAAACCAGCGCACTCCGTCGCTCGCAGGCAGGCTCTGCTCAAGCCCCTGCATCAGCGCTATCACCTCATCGATGGTCCCCGCGTGCATCGGGCGCAACGTACCATGGCACCGTCACTGTGAGGCGATGACGTCTGCCCGCTTGGGTGCCGAGAACATGCTCTACTTGAGGGTGTGACGACCGAACGAGGACAGAGGATCGGGCTGGTGCTGGGCGGTGGCGGCACTGTGGGTGCCGCCTGGCTAATGGGGACTTTGGACGCAATCGCAGGCGAGACCGGCTGGGATCCAGGGAGCGCGGATTACGTAGTCGGGACGTCGGCGGGGTCGGTGATCGGGGCGCTCCTGGCCTGCGGGGTCCCGCCATGGCTGATGGTGGCCCATCAGGCCGGGGAGCGTCTCGACGGACTGTCCGGACCCCGTGGCGAGTCGGCGGATTCGGTCGACCGCTCCGGCGGTTCGCGCTACCGATTGGACCGAAAGGGGTTTGCATTCGGCCCCGGCTCGTGGCGATTGGCGGCGGCGTCGCTGGCCCACCCCACCCGGTATTCGCCGATGTCAGTCGTTTCGGGATGGCTCCCTGAGGGCCTGGTCTCGACCGAGCCACTCAAGGACACCATCCGGCGCGTCTGTCGCGACCGGTGGGCTCCGCATCCAAACTACTGGGCGATCGCCGTCGATTACGACGACGGGCATCGAGTGGCCTTCGGGCGCGAGGGAGCACCGAAAGCCACGCTGCCCGACGCCGTCGCCGCCTCCTGCGCGATCCCGGGGTTCTACCGGACGGTGGAGATCGACGGCCGCCGTTACGTGGACGGCGGGATCCGCTCAGCATCCAACCTCGACATCCTGCGCGATGAGAGCCTCGACCTGGTCGTTGCCCTCAACCCAATGTCCTCGCTTGACGACATCGCGCCGCGCGGACTACCCGCCCGCCTCGCCGTCCGCGCCCGCGCCATGATCGGCCGCCGGCTCGGCTCGGAGGCCAGGCGGCTCCGCGACGCGGGAACCGAGGTCATGCTCATACAGCCGACCGCCGACGACCTGGAGGTCATGGGTCCCAACCCGATGAACGGGAGGCGGCGCGGGGCTGTGATGGCCGCCGCGAGGCGCACGATGGCTGCACAGTTGCGCGATGGCGACCTCGGCGACCGGCTGAGAGCTCTGCCGCTCGGAGAGTCAGTGCTCGTTCGCCGGCCAGAGGAGCCGCCGTCGAGTTGGCCAGACTTTTACGAGGCCGCCAAGTCACGCTGGACCACGACGCCAGTGGCCTAGGTCGCCTTGGTCATCCGCTCACGAGGAGCAACCCGTGTCGACCTTGTCGAACGCCACCGCGATGGTGCCGTCTGGGGTGACGGTGTAGTGGGCGACCTCGTCCTCGTAGAAGTTGGCCGTCGACCCGTGGCTGATTATGTCGAGCCGGATGGTGTGCGTCTCGACGTTCGGCGTGGGGAGATTCGGGCTTGAGGGGGCGAACACGACAGTGTCATTGCTGGCCAGGGCGATCGTGTAGTTGGTGCCGGTGGGATCGGTCCCGTGCACGTCCTCGAAGTTGACGTGACCGCGGAACACTGCCCCCCCGGCGGCGTCGGTGGTCATTGCGCCCACGAGGTGGACGTTGCCCGTCCAGGTGATCTCCTGCTGGTTGCACGGGTCGACGACGGAACCGCCAAGCACTGACTGGATCGGGACGGTCTCCTGCGTTACGGGTGACGCCGCCTGTGCGGCTACGGAACCAACGCCCAATACGGCAAGCATGGCGACAACCAGCGACCCGACCCTCCGGGCCAGGATGGGATGCCAGATCTCCCCCATTGTTACCCCCTTCAACCTCAGTGGTGAACGAACCGGCAGGATCGCACACCCGTCAGTGCCTGGGTCAAAAATCACAGCCACATGATCTGGATCGGATGACCGACAATCCTGAAGGTTGCCTCCTGGACCAGCGTGTTGGGGCGGTCGTATCCTGTCGTTCATGCCGCGCTATGACTTTCGCTGCGTCGCCTGCGGAACCGAATTCGAGGCCCTGGTCGGCTTCTCTGAGCAGCCCCCTTGCCCCGAATGCGCAGCCGCCGACGTCCAACGGCTGTTCAGCCCGATCGCCGGCCCGATGACGACCGGCTTGCGCGGGGGCGACGCACGGCGCTCGAACGCCACCCGCCGCGTCCGTGAAGAGCTACGCCAGGAGGGGTTCCGCAACCAGCGCGAGCGGCGAGCGCAGGAGAAGGGCTGACAAGACACCGGGCGGCGCGGTCATGAAGCGTCGAGTGCACGATCGAGGTCGCGCCACAGATCCTCGGAGTTCTCGCAGCCGGTGCTGAGGCGGATCAGACCCGGCGGTATGTGCTCCTGGCCGGGGTGAACGCTGCGTCGCTCCATGCTGGTCTCGACCCCGCCGAGGCTCGTCGCGTGGCGGATGATCCGGGTGGCGCGGCAGGCGCGATCGGCGGCGGCGGCGTCAGCGAGCTCGAAGCTCACGATCGTCCCGAACCCCGGATAGCGCACCCGGCCGACGGCGGGATGGTCGGCCAGCCGGGCCGCGAGCTGCTTCGCCGATGCCTGAGCATGGTGCAGCCGCAGGGCCAGCGTCCGCGAGCCGCGCAGGGCGAGAAAGCACTCGAGCATTCCCGGGGTCGCTCCGTTCAGGCTCCGGGCAGCGCGCAGCTGGCGCAGCTGCTCGGCGTCGGTGGTGACCGCGGCGCCGAGCAGTAGGTCTGAGTGCCCGCCGATCAGCTTGGTCGCCGAGTGGATGACGATGTCGGCCCCGAGCTCGAGTGGACGTTGAAGCAGTGGTGTGGCGAAGGTGTTGTCGATTACCACCCGCGTGCGCGGCCCGCGTGGTGCCGAGCAGATCGCGGCGAGGTCAGCGACGTCGAGCAGGGGGTTCGACGGTGACTCCAGCCAGAGAAGATCCGCCTCGGAAGCGCCTTGCACCCAGCGTTGATCGGTCAGCGACAGACGCTCAACGTGCCACTGATGGGCCCGGGCTCCGGCTTCGGCGATCCCGGCAACACCCTGGTAGCAGTCATCGCCCAGTAGTACGTGGGCACCGCTCGGGAGGCCGTTGAGCACCGCGGCGCAGGCCGCCATCCCTGACGAGAAGGCCACCGCATCTCCACCCTCAAGCCCTCCGAGCATCGCCTCGAAGGATTCCCAGCCTTCGGTGGCTTCGTTGCGACTGTAGATGCGCTGATCACCGAGCACGTAGGTCGAGGCGGCCACGACCGGCGTGTTCAGCGTGGCACCGGGAACCGGCTCAGGACGTCCAGCGACGATCGCCCACGTCTCCGGCTCGACCTCATCACGTTGCACCGCAGTCACCATGTCCCTCGCACGAGGCTCAGGCTAACCCAGCCCGCGCAGTGACCGGACGCAGCGGCACCCCGACGGCTGCGCAACCGGCCGCATTACGCGACCAGATGCCACCTCGCCAGCGGCAGGAGAAGGCCGCGCTGGCCGCTGGTGACGACGAGGCCGAGCGCGGAGGTGGATCCTTCGTCGGTAAACCAAAGCCGGCCGCCCGGCCCGGCGGTGATCTGCGCCGGCAGGCTTCCGGACAGCAGGCCGGCCGAGTATTCACGCATGATTGGCCTGGCTCTACCGATGCTCAGCTTCCCGATGGCCGGCGTCTGACCCTCATCGGCAAACCACAGCGCGCCATCCGGGCCGGCCGTGATCGATACGGGCTGGCTGCCGGCTCTCAATCCGGCCGAGAATTCGGTGATCCGACCGCTCGGGTTGATCTGTCCGATCGCCGGCGCGGGTCCAGCGGCGGCAAACCACACGTCCCCCCCGGGACCGACCGCCGCGCCCAGAGGATCGCTCCATGCGGGCAGCCCGGCGGAGAACTCGCGGATACGACCAGACGGGGTGATTCGGCCGACCGCGGAGCGCCCGCCGGCGCTGCCACCGCGATCGGTGAACCACACCGCCCCGCCCGAACCGGTGGCGATCCCGAATGGCTTGCTACTCCTCCCGAGTCCGCGGGAGAACTCGCTGATTTGACCACGCATTGTGATTCGCCCGATTGCCGGTCGTGGACCCTGGTCGGTAAACCACATCGCCCCGTCAGGCCCGGTGGTGATGTTGAACGGCAGGCTGGCATGACGCAGACCGCGGGTGAAGTGCGTGAGGTGGCCGCCGGGAGTGACCCGGCCAATCGCCGGCCGTGGTCCTTCCTCGGCGAACCAGACGTCTCCGTCAGGGCCGACCGCGAGCCCGTACGGGATCCGCCCGCGACGCAGGCGCACCTCGAGCGGCCGGGAGCGCCCGCTTGTGTCAAGTCGGATCAGAGCGCATAGCCCCGGGCCGATACAGCCCTGGTCGCCGATCCAGACGTACCGGCCGGCGACAGCGGCGATCCCGAACAGAGACGTCTGGACGCTTGGCCCGATCGCCGTCTCAACGATCCGCGGATTGAACGATGCTGCCCGGCTCGAGAGTGTTATCGCGGCGAGGGAACGGGCCGGTGGAAGCGGCCGTGAGCCGCCCGGGCCACGAAGCGAGACGATCGCCAACACCAGCACCAGCAATCCGGGCACGACCCACGGTATGACCCGACGCCACTCTCGCCACCTTGCCTTCACCGCGCACCGCGTCACAACTGCCCCATCGGTTGACAACACATATCGTGACGCGGTCGTCAACCGGCCCGGATGCGCCACCCATCGAGCGGAACTTGAGCCGCTCGACGAGCGAGGAAGCTGCCAATCGCGGCCTGAACGCGAAAGACTGGGCACCTACCGAGCACACAAGGAGCACTAGATGGCCCCCATTGACCCCGGCATCCGTTTTCCTGGCGAGTCCGAGGAGTATCGCCGCGAGCGCAACCGTCTCCTGGAAGCCGAGGCCGAGCTGCGGCGGGCGATTGAAACGGTCGCGGCGCAACGGCGCGCGCTGCCGCCAGGCGGTCGCGTTCCCGACGATTACCGCTTCGAGGAGGCGTCCGACGGCCGCCAAGTGCGGTTTAGCGAGCTGTTCGAGACGGGCAAGGACACGCTTGTCATCTACAGCTTCATGTTCCCGCGGTATTCGGGCGACTCCCGGCCAGGACCTGAGGGAGGCGAGACAGCGCGGCTTCCGCTGTCCGAGACCCCGTGTGCGTCATGCACCTCGATCCTCGACTCGCTCGACGGCGCCGCCTGTCATCTAAGCCGGCTGCTGAACCTCGCCGTGGTCGCGAAGTCCGATCCAGACCGGATTCGCAACTTCGCGGCCGAACGCGGCTGGGACCACCTGCGGCTGCTGTCCTCGCGAAGCAGCGCCTACAACCGCGACTACCACGCCGAAACCCCACAAGGCGAACAGATGCCGGTACTGAACGTGTTCGTTCGCGACGGCGACCATTTCCGACACACGTGGGCCTCAGAGCTCATGTACGCGCCGCGAGACGAGGGGCTCGAGGCCCGACACGTCGATTCGATCTGGCCGATCTGGAATGTGCTGGATCTGACGCCGGAGGGCCGCGGCAGCGAGCCGAACTTTCCCTCGCTGCACTACGACTAGGTCGCTAACCGGCGCATCTAGGCGGCGTCAACGTTCAGCTGCTCGCGCGCTCGGCGGTACGCCCGGTCCGAGGCGAAACTCGATGTCGCCGGGCGCGAATGGCTTACCGCAGCGATCACAGCGGAAGTCCCCGCCGATGTTGCCCCCGCAGCCGACGTGGAGAGTAAGTCGGGGAGGGCCGCCAGGCGTCGGGTAGTGGCGGTCACCCCATTTCATCATTACGAGCAGAATCGGGCCGAGCTCGGCCCCCTTTTCGGTGAGGACGTATTTGGGCCGGCCGGGCCTCTGCTCATCGGGGAGTCGCTCGAGTACGCCCTCGTCGCACAGCAGCTTGAGCCGGTTGGTGAGCACGTTGGAGGCGATCCCGAGGCTTTCCTGGAACTCCTCAAACCGCGTCAGACCGACAACGGCGTCACGCAGGATCAGCAAGGTCCAGCGCTCGCCCACGATCTCAAGCGCGCGGGCAATCGAACAGACCTGATCCGGATAGTCGCGCTGGAGCACAGATAAATCGTAGCCGACTTGCTTGACAAAAGTCAGGTGCTGTTACTAGGGTGGCTTGCGTCACGCAAGCCAGCTCTCTGACGGAGGGACGCCATGACCAAGCTCGCCAGGTTCATTTACGCCAACGGCCGCCGGGTGCTTGCTCGTCGCGGTGCTGGCAGCGGCGGTAGCCGGTGCATTCGGCTTCGGCGTGGCGAAGCACATGAGCCCGTACGGGGCCAACGACCCAGCAACGCAGTCGGTCCAGGCCACGCAAGCGCTTCGAGGCGGCGACGCACCGCAAGATCGATCCCGGGATCTTGGCGATCGTGAGCGCTGGCGGCGTCCGCAGCCCCGCAGTGCGACAACGCGTCGAGCAGGTCGCCGGCCAGCTTCGGGCGCGAGCCTGACATCGCGAGCGCCGTCAGCTTCTACGAGACCCACGACCCGGCGATGGTCTCGCGCGACGGGCGCTCGACCTACGTCGTGGCGTATTTCAAGCGGCGCTCCGACAGGCAGCTGGAGGACGCCGCACAGCGGATCGAGGATCGGTTCGCTGGGCAGCGGGACGTGCGGCTCGGCGGTGAGCAGATCGCAGACGCGCAGGCAAACACGCAGGTCGGCCATGACCTCGCGCAAGCCGAGCTGCTCGCGTTCCCGTTCATCTTCCTGCTTTCGCTGCTTTTCTTCCGCTCGCTCGTCGCGGCCTTGCTGCCGCCTCTGATCGGCGGCGTCGCGATCGTGATCACGTTCTTTGCCCTACGAATCGTGGCCGGCTTCGCGGACCTATCCGTGTTCGCGCTCAACTTCGTGACCGGATTAGGCCTCGGGCTCGCCATCGACTACAGCCTGTTCATGGTCTCGCGCTACCGCGAGGAGGCGGCGAACTCGGGCTTTGGTCTCGAGACTCTGCGTCGTACGCTCGTGACCTCCGGGCGCACGATCCTGTTCAGCTCGGTCACCGTCGCCGCGGCTCTCGCGTCGCTGGTGATCTTCCCGCAACGGTTCCTGTACTCGATGGGCATCGCCGGCGCCCTGGTCGCCCTGGTCGCAGCGATGCTGGCGCTGGTCGTGCTGCCGGCCCTGCTGACCGTTCTCGGGCCGCGCGTCAACTCGCTCGCGCCGGCAGTGGCTGCAGCGAGCGGCGGACCGCGACGCACGCCCGGCGCAGAGCGGAGCCTGGTACCGGCTGTCGCGGTTCGTGATGCGTCGGCCGGGACGCGTTGCCGTCCTCAGCGTGGCGTTCCTGATCGCGCTCGGGATTCCGTTCACGGGGATCAAGTTCGTCAGCGTCACCGCGAGTGTCCTCCCGCACAGCGCCAGCGCACGCCAGGTGGATGACACGCTCGCACGAGACTTCCCGCCCAACAGGACCTCGCCGGTCGAGGTCGTCGTCGGTGCACCGGCCAAGTCGCCGCAGGTTGCGGCCGTGGCCGCGCGGATCACACGCCTCCCCGATGTGTCTGCAATCGCCCCCGCCCAGCCGGCCGGCCCGAGCAACGCGTTGCTTGCCGTCGCGCCGGTCCGGCGGCCGCTGAGCGCCGCCACCAAACAGCTCGTGCGCAGCATCCGCGCCAGCCGTGCGCCGATCTATATCGGCGTCGCCGGCCAGACCGCCGCCTTCATCGATCTTGAGCACAGTCTCGCCATCCATATCCCCGCGGTACTGGCCGTGATCATCGCGTCGACGCTGATCGTCTTGTTCCTGTTCACCGGTTCGGTCGTACTGCCGTTGAAGGCGGTAGTGATGAACATCCTCAGCCTGAGCGCGGTGCTCGGGATCCTCGTCCTGATCTTCCAGGACGGCCGCCTCCAGGAGCCGTTGTCGTACAGCAGCCAGGGCGCGCTGGACGCAACGCAGCCGATCTTCCTGGCGGCAGTCGCCTTCGGCCTCGCGACCGATTACGGAGTTTTTCTACTTTCGCGGATCAAGGAGGCCCGCGACCGTGGCGCTTCGGACTCTGAAGCCGTCGCCATCGGCCTCGAGCGAGCTGGTCGTATCGTCACGGCCGCGGCGGTGCTGTTCGCAGTCGCGATCGGAGCGTTCGCCACGTCGAAGCTGGTGTTCATCAAAGAACTCGGACTGGGCGCGGCGCTCGCGGTACTGATCGACGCCTCGGTCATCCGCGCACTACTGGTGCCCTCGCTCATGGAACTGCTCGGTTCATGGAACTGGTGGGCCCCGAAACCTCTGCGCTGGTTGTACACCCGGATTGGGCTGGGCGAGGGTGGACCGGCCGCAGTTCCGACACCGGACGCGTCGCGCGCGTGAGCCACCTAACCCTCGCCTGGAAAGGAGCACAACCATGACCACGACGAACCTCGATTCCGCGCTCGAGCGCAACCGCGCCTTCGCCGCCGCCGGCGGCCACCAGGGCGCTGTCGTCTTCCCCCGCCTGCGCCTATTCGTGATCACCTGCCTGGACCCCCGTGTCGATCCCGCTCACTTCCTCGGCCTCGGCCTCGGTGACGCGATGATCGTGCGGAACGTCGGTGGGCGGATCACGCCGGAGGTGATCAACGACATCGCCTTCATCAGCCAGATCGCCGAGAACGTCCTCCCAGACGGCCCACTATTCGAGGTCGCCGTGATCCACCACACCCAATGCGGATCCGGTGCGCTCGCCGACGACGCATTCCGTCACCGCTATGCCCAGCGAATCGGGGCCGACGAGGCGACCCTCCTTGAGCAGGCTGTGATCGACCCCACGGAGACCGTGATACGCGATGTCGAGCGCCTGCGCTCCGCCCCCGAGATCTCTCCCCGGGTCGACGTGTCCGGGTATGTCTACGACGTGGTCACCGGCCTGGTTGAGACGAGGTGCTAGGCCGCGCTCTGGAGCAGGGCCCGGGCTAGGGCGTCTCTGAGCCAGGTTTCGGCCTGTCCCAGCCGAGCTTGTAGCTGTCCCAGCAGATCGGCGTTTTTGGGACCTAGGCCGAACGACCAGAAACGACTACCCGCGGGGGGAGGTTGGCAGCGGGACCTTCCCCTGTTGGGCGTCGGCGTCCTGCATCCCCGCCGCTGGCGGGCTGGCCGCGACCCCAGCGCCGAGCGTGTAGCTCAGATGACCACCCAGCCACCCGCCGGCGCCGAGCGCAGCCGAGCCGGCGAGCGACAGCAGCCGGCCGCGCCCTCGTTCGCCTCGCTTGCGCGCGAGATAGGAGGCGAGCATCAGCGTCGTGGCGGTCCCGTTGACAGCGGCGTGGACGAGGCCCGAACGACGCACGGCGGCATTACCCTCCTCCGCGTCTGCCCAGTCTGACCAGCCGGTGGCGACCGTCGCCCCCGCCGCGAGCACACCGGCCAGGACAAGCCGGTCCGCGGCCGAGCGACTCTCTGTTCCGCCCGTCCAGTCCAACAGCACCGCGCTCGTCCACACGCCGATCGGGATGTCGGTCATGATCGGATGCAGAGCATGGCCGAGCCACGCGCCGCTCAGCGCGTCCTTTGCGGCCCCGTTCGGAATCAGCCGTCTGACTCTGCCTGCGGCAAGCTGCGCCGGACCGTCGAGCGCTTGGACCGACTCAAGCCGTTCCGCGAGACCATTTAGCGGCGAGTTCGCCATCACGTAGCGGCTACCCACTCCGCGCGCGTCCAATTCGCAGATCGTGGCCAATGCCTCGAGATCCTCATCCGCCGGACAGCGCAGCCTCTGTGAAGCTGAGCGGGCTCTCTCGCGCGACCGCCGGTCTAGCTGGCCGAGGCTCCGCCGGAGTGGGCCCCCCGCTTGTGGATGAACCTGTCGAGCTTGGCCTTGAGTGACTCCGCGTGCTGACGAATCACCCGCTCGTCGTGCTCGACATCCTTGGCCATCTCGATCAACACATCGAGATCCGACCTAAGTTCGTCAGGGTTGGTGTCCTTCGAGGCTTCCGCCATCGGTATCTCCTAGTCGACGAACGTCCGTCCTGCTCTGTAGCCCAGCCTAGGTCAGGGCGCCACTTGCAGTCAATACCGCACGTCGATTCGCGCGACCGGGACAGCCGTGGTCAGACAGTGGCGTCGCATCGGGGACGGTGGTAGCTTCGCGGGATGACCGTCGTGGTGGTTGCGCTCTCGGTCGAGACGATCCCCATCGGAGCCTTGCTTGGTGCCGTGTTCGATCGCTCGCTGTGTCGCCGCCCTAGGTTCTGGCTACGGTTCGCCGGAATCCTCACCGCGATCGTGCTTCCAGAGCTGGCCGCCGTGGTCGCACCGGTGGGTGAAAAAGTCGTGGGAACGCTGATTTTGGTCGGCCTGGGGTGGGGGATCCTGCTTCTCGTACCGTCGTGGTTTGTGCTCTTTGACGGGTGGGGTTTCGACCCCGGACCACCCGACGGTGACGATGACGGACCGGGCCCCGGGGATGGGCGGCCTACGCCGCCGTCGCCGATCGGAGGCCTCCCACTTCCTGACGCAGAGCCCTCGTCTACCCGTATCCGCGATCACCGGCCGCCGCGGCGCCCAGCGCGTCCTCGTCGGCCCGCCCGCGAGCGGGAGCGTGCCCCGTTATGCCTGTGGCCGGTACGGCTCTGGCCGCGGGAGCGCGTCAGCTAAGCGCGCCGGCGACGTTCGCGATGCTCGCCCCACCGCTCCGCACGCACGCGTTTGGCGGCGTGCAATTCACGCGGTATGCCCCGCTCCAGATAACGGCAGTCGGGACCGTGTTCGATTTGGTGTCATATGCGCATCGGATCGAACCCGAAGTCGCAGTCCCAAAAAGGTCGCTCAGACGGGTTCTAGGACGATGAGCGGGATGATGCGACCGCCCGCGCGCTGCGCGTAGGTCTCGTAGCCGTTGTAGTTGTCGTTGACGCGACGCCAGAGCTCGGTGCGTTCCGGTTCCTCCACCACGCGTGGGCGTACCGCGACGCGACGCCCCTGTAGCTCAACCGCGACGGCATCCGGATGGACGCGGATGTTGTGATACCAGGCCGGGTGATGGGCGGCTCCGGCTTTGGACGCCACGACGATGAAACCTGCGTCCAAAGGCGTGTAGAGGAGCGGCGTCGTCCGGGGCTCACCGGACTTCGCGCCCCGCGTATGAAGGAGCAGGATCGGCTGGCCCACGGCAACCTTCAGACGCCCCCCTGTCCGCGGGATCAGCCAGCGGTCGATGACCGGGAACACGTTGATGAAGAACCACCCGCCAACCCGTGTCCGGGCGACCGTCTGCAGCGCCTTATCGACGCGAGATTTGTCGTGCTGGCCCCGGTAGGTGGTGATCGGCGGAACCTATCAGCCGGTCACGCCGGTGTGTGACCCGCTCGGCACGGTGAACGCCTGGTCACACCGTGAGCGCCGTGCGCAACTCCACGGGGAGCTCGGCGATGCTCCCGGAGTCCGCCGGATCGCGTGCCGCGATCTCCGCGTCCGTTCTCGCGCGCTGGCTCGATGGCCGGCAGGGCCGGCCGTTGGAGAGGATTACCCCGTCGCTGCAATGGGCCTCGACCACCCCGTCGCCAAACTGCTCTTGATAGAGACGCGCGTAAAGACCACCCTCGGCGAGTAGCTCATCATGGGTTCCACGCTCGACGATCGTGCCGGCATCGATCACGAAGATCACATCGGCGTTGGGATCGTCGATAGCCGACCGCGCCCGCGATCGTCGCCGAGGTCAACCCGCGCACGTCGTGACCGTCGATCTTGACGGCCCCGCGCTCGACGTCGTAGAGCTCGGAACCAGCTATGAGATCGTCGTCTTGCCCGCCCCGGATGGCCCGACCAGTGCGGCGAGCTGCCCCGGCGCGACGAACATCGACACGTCCCGCAGCGCCCCGCGCGAGGTGACTGATATCACACATATTTGTGTTATCTGCGTGATCCTTGGTATGCTCGTGAACGATGCCATCTGACTCTGAGATCACGTTCTCCGATCACGCGGGCCGTCTGTATTCACGTCGCTACGGGATGGCGCCGATGGTGGGCCGGCTGCTGGGCTACTTAATGGTGTGCTGGCCTCCGGAACAGAGCATCGGTGAGTTGGCCGAGGCACTCCTCGCCAGCCGCAGCGCGATAGCTGGCGCGGTCAGCGCGTTGGAGAACCTTGGATTGGTCCGCCGCTCACGCGCCGCCGGCGAGCGGATGGACCGCGTCTCTATCGATCGAACCTCCCGACGTGCGTGGGGCTTCGATGTCTCGGAGTATCGGGAGCAGGCCGAGCTCGCCCGCGAGGGCCTGGACGTCCTCGCCGACGCCCCCCTCGAGCGGCGAGCGGTGCTGCTGACGTTTGCCGCGTTCGCCGATTTTCTCGTCGAGCGACTGCCCCAGCTCGAGCAGGAATGGAACGAGCACCGTCAGGCGCTAGTCGACACCGGTCGGCTCCCGTCCGCTTCGTTGCAACCAGGCGCGACGGACGAGCAAGGATGACCGCTACTTCGCCCACAGCCGCGATCCTTGCCCGCGGAGTCGACAAATCGTTTGGCACGCACCGGGTGCTCGACCAGGTGGACCTGACCGTCCCCAAGGGCACGATCTTCTCGCTGCTCGGGCCCAATGGCGCGGGCAAAACCACGATGGTGCGCATCTTGTCGACTCTGGTTCCGGCCGACGCTGGAGAAATCCAGATCGCCGGGCACGATCTGACAACCGAGTCGCACGCGGTGCGGGCGACGATCGGGGTCACCGGCCAGTTCTCCGCGGTGGACAACCTGCTCACCGGCGCCGAGAACCTGCGGCTGATGGCCGACCTTCGTCGCCTCGGCCGCGACCAGGGGCGGCGACGGTTGACAGAGCTGCTCGAGCGGTTCGAGCTCGCCGATGCAGCGGACAAGCCGCTGTCGACTTATTCGGGGGGAATGCGCCGCCGCCTCGATCTGGCGATGACGCTGGTCGGCGATCCGCGCGTGGTCTTCTTGGACGAGCCGACCACCGGACTGGATCCCCGCAGCCGCCGCACCATGTGGCAGATCATCGGCGAGCTGGTTGCCGACGGCGTCACGATCTTCCTCACGACTCAATACCTCGACGAAGCCGACCGTTTGGCCGACCGGATCGCCGTGCTCGACCACGGGCAGATCGTCGCCGAGGGCACCCCTGCCGAGCTCAAGAGCCGCATCCCCGGCGGCCACGTCGAGCTCCGGTTCGCAGATTTCAATGCGCTGCGCGCGGCCGCAGAGCTGCTCGACGTTCCCTCGCCCGAGGACGAGCAGCTTGCCCTGCAAGTGCCCGGGGACGGGACGCTCGCCTCACTGCGCGGCCTACTCGAACGGTTGGATGTCGCCCGTGTCGAGGTCGAGGACCTGTCGATCCACACCCCCGACCTCGACGACGTGTTCTTCGCAGTCACGGGCCACTCGACCGTCGAGCCCATGGCCGAGGAGGCGCTTCAACGATGACCGCTTTCGCCTACGCCGTGACCGACTCGGCGACGATGCTGCGCCGCAACCTCAAACACCAGCTCCGCTACCCGTCGGTCACCCTGATGCTCGTCGGGATGCCGATCGTGTTCCTGTTGCTGTTCGTCTACGTCTTTGGCGGCCAGCTTGGCGCCGGCCTCGGCACCAATCCTCACAGCGACCGGACCGCCTACCTCACCTACGTGGTGCCGGGCATCCTGATCATGACCGTGGCGTCAGCCGCATTGGGGACCTCCCTGTCGGTCGCCATGGACATGACCGAAGGCATCATCGACCGGTTTCGCACGATGGCGATTGCCCGCGGCGCCGTGCTGACCGGTCACGTGGTCGGCAGCCTAATCCAGACCATCATCGGCCTCGCAATCGTGCTCAGTATCGCCCTCGCGATCGGATACCGCTCTACGGCCGGCCCGCTGGCCTGGATGGCCGCGGCCGGGGTGCTGCTCGTGTTCGCGTTAGCGCTCGTGTGTCTGTCCGCCGCGCTCGGCCTGGCCGCAAAGAGCGTCGAGACCGCCAGCAACACGCCCATGTTCCTCACCCTCCTGCCGTTGCTAAGCAGCGGATTCGTCCCGACGGGCACGATGCCGGGCGGACTGCGTCAGTTCGCTGAGTACCAGCCTTATACCCCGGTGACTCAGACCGTGCGCGGGCTGCTCGCGGGCACTCACACGGGCAGTCACGCGATCGCCGCCATTGCGTGGAGCCTGGGAATCACAATCGTGAGCTACCTCTGGGCCGTGCGCCTCTACGACCGTCGCCGCGCCGCCGACTCGAAGTGATCGCGCCGGGTTCTCACTGCTCTCGCGCTGGAATGCTCCGAGCGGGCCTCGCCCGTGCCGAGGCTTACCCTCGGTACGCCGAGCGGCCGCGCATGTGGCCGGCTCGGCGCGCCAGGGGTCTGCTCAGTGGTGGTGGGTGATCTTCGCGACGGCCTTGGCGAAGGACCCGGTGCTCAGCCCCCAGGAGGCATAGCTCCACGAGAACGGCTCGATCTCTGACAGGCGCAGCTTGGCCAGGCCGACCAGCGCCGAGTAGGCGTAGCTCTTGACGTTCCTCGGGTTCGTCGACCCCCAGGTGTGGCGGACCGAAGTCCAGCCGTACTCATTGGCCGAGACCGGCGTGCGACCACGGCCGTACCGGCGCATGATGGCGAGCCCGTCACGGGCCACCTTTACCGACTGTCCCGGGTTCGCGCCGTACGGGTGGATCGCGAGGGCATCCATCGGCTTGCCCCGGAACGCCTTGAGCAGGCGCGGCAGCGACGACTCGGTCCACGCCAGGCCGCCCGTCATCACCCGGGCGTGGCGATCGACCCGGTGGACCGCGGTGCGGACGGCCTCATACATCCGGGCGTAGTTTGCGAGGTTGATGTGCTGGCCCCAGTCGAACAGGTTGTCCGGCTCGTTCCACACCTCGACGGTGGTCACGGGCAGATAGCGGAGCTTGGGGTTGGCCTTCCAGAAGGCCCCGTGTGGGCCGTAGCGCTTCATGAACGCGGTCGCGTACGCGGTGAACGTCGCGTTGCTCGCCGGCGGCAGGAAGGCGGTGAACCGCCCGGTGCTGGTGTGGATGCGGTTGGAGCGGCGCCCTTCAGCCCAGCGGGGCGCGAAGGCGAGCGTCGGCTCCCAGCGCAGGTGCGCGGAGGCCATGTCCGACATGATCATGTCGTCATAAGCCCAGGCATAGTGATGGCGGCCGCGTAGCGGAGCCTTTGGCTCAGTGCGCGCCCAGTTGGAATCAGCGCGGCCCACAGTGCCGCCGGCCTTGTGCAACGCGGTCAGGTTGCTGATCACCTGGGGCTGCGACCACACGCCGTACGCCTGATCGAGGAAGTCGCTGGTGACCTCGGCGCCGAACGTGGTGGCGCCCGCGGTCGCTGGGACGGCCAGGGCAAGCACGGACAGGACGAGTGGCAGATAGCGTTTCATGAGCCTCGCGAGGGTTGCGGAACAGGGCACGAGGACATAGAACACGATGAAGCGGCGGTGGTTTCGGGGAGGCCGACGAAACCGCGGGCGTATGTTGGAGGAGGATGGCGGACCGTTCCGACGTCGACTTCACCTACTCGCTGACCGATCGGATCATTCGGCTCAGCCTCGGCGAGCTGGCCGATTTCAGCGGCGCGAAGTTTGACGGGGACTTCTCGCTCGGCCTCGAAGAGGCACAGCGACGCAAGCACGACTACGTGGCCGAGCAAGTCGGAATCGGGCCCGGGCGGCGCCTGCTTGACCTCGGCTGCGGCTGGGGCCCGTTGCTCGCCTACGCGCGGGCTCGCGGCGGGGCCGGCGTCGGGGTGACGCTCTCCTCGGCGCAGCGGGCGGCCTGCCGGAAGCACGGGCTCGAGGTCTACCTCGAGGACGCGCGTGGGATCGACCGCGATCGCTTCGGCGTGTTCGACGCCGTGGCGAGCCTCGGCGCCTTCGAGCATTTCTGCTCACCGGACGACTACCGCGCGGGACGTCAGGAGGACATCTACCGTGACCTGTTCGCCCGTGTCGCGAGCGTGCTGGAGCCCGGGGGACGCTTCTACCTGCAGACGATGGTCTTCGGCCACAACATGATCCCCGAGGCGCAAATCGACCTGGACGTGCTCCGTGCGGTCCCACCGCGAGGCTCCGACGCGTGGTACATCGCGCTGCTGGGCCGCCAGTTCCCCGGCTCCTGGCTGCCGCTCGGTCAGGAGCAGGTCGTTCGGTGCGCCGGGTCGCAGTTCCGGCTGGTCTCGAGCATGAGCGGTCGCCTGGACTACATCGAGACGATCAACCGGTGGAACGCCCGGATCGGAGCGTCGAGCTTCAGAAAGACGCTGCTCAAGCTCCAGCTGCTCCCGCGCTGGCTGGCCAGCGCCGACTTTCGCCTGGCCTTCACCTCCGGGGTGAGCGCCAACCAGGTCTGCTTCGAGCGCGAGCTGCTCGACCACTACCGCCTCGTCTTCGAGGCCAGAGGGTGAGGCAGCAGTAAAAACGGCTAATCGCCCGACGCCGGGCTTGCGCTCGCGCTGCGCGGGGACCGCTGGGAGTCGGCGATCGCGTGGGCGGCGATGCGGCCGGAGAACACACAGCCCGCCCAGGAAGGTTCCCTCGAGAGAGCGCTTGCCGTGCATGCCGCCGCCCGCCGAAGCCGGCCGCCTCTCCGACCGCATACAGGCCCTCGATCGGGACTCCGTCGGGACGCAGCGCCCGGGATTGCAGATCCGTCTGGATGCCGCCCAGGCTCTTGCGTGCCATCACCGTCATCCGGATCGCGATCAGCGGCATCGCGCGGTCGTCGACGATCGGCTGGAAGTTGCAGGTCCGCAGACGGTCTCCCGCGCCAGTTGCGAAGCTGGGCGATGCGGCGCAACTGGTCGTCGTTGAACAGCGGCTTGCCACGCGCGATCGTGGCGTCGTAGCTGTTGACCTCGCGCTCCATCAGCTCCGGTGTCGAGCGCTCTGTCGTCGGTGACCTCCTTCATCCGCTGTCCGAGCTCCTCCAGGGAGCGGCCGGTCACGAAGTCCGGACAGTGGTCGACGAAATGCTTGACCAGCGTCGGCTTGCCGAGCAGGATCGAGAGCAGGAAGCGAACCAGCCGCTTCTCGCGGATGTTCGGGTTGTGCTGCGAGCCCGAGACGTCGAGCTCCCGGCGCGCGATCTTCCAGTTGCAGATCATCCAGTAGTAGCCGCGCTCGTCCTCGCACATCCGCTGCAGCGCGTAGTAGGCGTCAAAGGTTGGGATCAGCGACACCGGGCCGTACCGGCGGCCGGTGGGATCGAGCACGAGCCCGGACCGCGGTGGGATCAGCTTCAGCCCGTGCAGTGGACGCCGCGGCTGCGGGTGGCGAACGGCATCGGCGTAGTTCCACATCCGCGAGAGGTGGGTGACGTTGCCGCCGATCCGGCTGACCTCCTCGTGCATCGCCCCATCGGCGTAGTAGTGCGAGCCCATCAGGATCTCGGCCGGCGGAGAGCCCAGCTCCGAGGGCCACTCGCGCCGGACGATGTCCAGGTTGCCGCCGACGCCGCCCGCGGCGATCACGACCTGGCCGGCGCTGACCGCGGTCTCGTCGCCTCCGTCCTCGGCGACCATCCGGCAACCGCGGACGCGCGCCGTCCTCCTGCAGCAGCTCGGTGACCCGGGTGCCAAACCGCACCTCGAGCCGCGAGCGGCGCGGGTGGTCGCTGGATCGCGCCCCACACCGCATCGACCAGCGCCTGGCCGCAGCCCCACGTCAGGTGAAAGCGGGGAACGGAGTTGCCGTCGCCGTACACGCCGCGCTCGGCCCAGTTGACGACCGGGAAGAAACGGACGCCGTGGGACTTGAGCCATCCGCCCACCTCGTCCCTCGCGCGCGCCACGTACTCCTGCGCCCAGCGCCGCGGCCAGTAGTCGTCGTCCTCGAACTCGGCCACGCGCTCCCAGTCCTCGAGCGCGAGCTCGACGACTGTCGCTGATCCGCGAGAACCTCTGCTCGCGCGTGTCGACCATGAACATCCCGCCGAACGCCTCGCGGGCGAGGCCCCCGACCTCATGCGGCGCGCACCGATCCACGAGCAGGATCCGCGCGTCGCAGCGTTCGAGCAGCTCCAGCATGGTGACCAGCCCGGCCAGCCCGGCACCGACCACCACCACGTCCACCTCCCGCGTGTCAAGCATGCGGGCACGGTATCGCTGACAGGCAGCCGACGCTCCCCTGAGTTCGTGCGCTCGGCGCAGTCGACCTCACCCCCCACCCGGTGGAGATAGTCCGTGCCGTAGGCTCCCGGCCGGCCCAGCGGCCCGAGTTAGCGGAAACCTAGGCGCGACGAATGGTGATGACATGAGGCAAAGGAGCGGGAGCTGATGCCAAACGGGGCTCAGGCGTTGATGGGGACACTGGTGAACGGAGGCGTGACGACGTGCTTCGCGAACCCGGGCACCTCGGAAATGCATTTCGTCGCTGCTCTGGACTCCGCGCCGGATATGCGGGCGGTGCTGGTGCTGTTCGAAGGCGTCGCGACAGGCGCTGCCGATGGATACGCGCGGATGGCCGACCAGCCCGCCGCGACGCTGCTGCACCTCGGTCCCGGGTTGGGCAACGGCTTGGCGAACCTGCACAACGCCCGCAAAGGGAAGGTCGGAATCGTCAACATCGTCGGGGATCACGCGACGTACCACGCGCGATACGACGCGCAGCTGCAGTCAGACATCGAGACGGTTGCGCGAAACGTCTCGACTTGGGTGCGAACGTCGAAGAGCACTGAGGAGCTCCCTGGTGACGCCGCCGCGGCGATCGCCGCGGCGGTCGGCCCCCCGGGCCAGGTCGCGACGCTGATTTTGCCCGCCGACGTGTCGTGGGGAGACGGGGCCGAGCCCGCTCCCGCCCGCCCCGTCGAGACGGCCCCGGTCGCGTCCGCCGACGTGGTCGACCGGGTGGCAAAGGCGCTACGTGGTCGTGGCGATACGGCGATTCTCCTGGGCGGACGGGCGCTGCGCGAGCCGGGCCTGGTGAGCGCCGGCCGGATCGCCGCAGCGACGGGAACCACGCTCTACGCCGAGGTCTTCCCCACCAGGCTGGAGCGCGGCGCCGGCGTCCCACCGATTGAGCGGCTCGCCTACTTCGCCGAGCTGGCGTCGGTGCAGCTGGCGGGGCTCAAGCACCTCGTGCTGGTCGACGCCAAAGCTCCGGTGTCGTTCTTTGCCTACCCAGGCAAGAAGAGCTACCTGGTGCCAGACGGCTGTGAGGTCCACGAGCTCGCGGGCCCAGCCGACGACGCCTTGGGGAGCCTGCAGGCGCTGGTCGACACGCTGGACGCCGGCGGCGAGCGACCGATAGTCCAGGATCCCGTGCGCCCGCAACGCCCGACCGGCGAGCTCACCGCGGACAAGGTCTGCCAGGCCATCGGCGCCGTGCTCCCCGAGGGGGCAATCATCTCGGATGAGGCCCAGACCTCGGGCGTAACTCTCTCTCCGCACACGGCCGGGGCGCCGCGGCACGACGTGTTGACGCTCACCGGGGGCGCGATCGGCCAGGGCCTCCCGGTCGCGGTCGGCGCCGCGGTGGCCTGTCCAGGGCGGCCGGTGTTCGCACTGGAAGGCGACGGCTCGGCGATGTACACGATCCAGTCGCTGTGGACGATGGCCCGCGAGCAGCTCGACGTCACGGTCATCATCTTCAACAATCGTTCCTACGCGATCCTCAATATCGAGCTTGAGCGTGTCGATGCACAGCGCCCCGGGGCGAAGGCGATGTCTCAGCTCGACCTAGCCGGACCCGACCTCGACTTCGTCGCGCTGGCCAAAGGCATGGGTGTACCGGCAGTTCGCGTCGACTCAGGCGAGAAGCTGAGCGATGAGCTCGAGCGTGCCGTCGCCGAACCAGGGCCGCATCTCATCGATGTCGTGATCCCGAGCGTGTACAGCGGGCTGCGACTGCGTGCCCTGCCGCACGCGCTTCGAGCTCTCGAGGTGCTTCCCCGGCCGATCGCCAAGGCGGTCAAGCGTCGCGTCTACCCGTGATCCAGACCGTTTTTTGGTCCATCCCCTCGCATTTGCTGCGCCAGTAACTGTAGGGTGGGTCTCGAGTCCGGGACCAACACGGGCCGATTTGATTCCGGAGGGGGCGTTCTATGACGGTCCGTAGGCTTGGCTTGTTGCTTGCCCTGGCGTTGCTGGTACCGGCCGCCACGGCTCACGCGGCGTCGATCTGGACGCCGGTCCATAGCGGCACGACCGACACGATCAGCTCCATCGTCTACCAGTCACCGACCCGCTTCTGGTATGCGACCACCAACGGCAAGATCGAATACTTCAACGGCAGCAGCTTTGTCGCCGGCGCCGGTTTGCCGGCGGGCGAGAACATCACCGACCTGGCCTTTCAGCCGACGAGCGTGCCCGGAGGTCCCGGGACCTCGGGGCTGTACGGATACGCGGTGGCCAGCAACGGGGACGTCTGGCAGACGTACAACGGCGGGCTCAGCTGGACGCCGGTGCCGCCCCCGCAAGCCTGGTCTGATTGCCTCGCTGACGCCACCTTCGGAACGGCGACCGAGCTCAACGCGGTCGTCTGGGCCAGCAGCTCGACCGCCTACCTGCTCGGCAACAACTCAACCCTGGCCAAGACAAACGCCGCAAACACACCGACCCCAGCCTTCACCGAAATCAACAAGAACGCGAGTGGGACCTGCCGGGCGCAGAGCGATAGCTCCTCGCAGAACCTGACCGACGCGACCTTCCTGCCTGCCAACCCGCTCGACGGGTTCATGATCAGCCAGGACTTCGGTTCGTTGTACGCGACCTCCAACGGGTTCGCCAGCGGGGTCAAGAAGTCCGAGATGATCAACAATTTCCAGGGCAGTCCGCGACTCGCTCAGGATCCGGCCAACCCCAATCGTCTCTGGGCTGTGGATCACCACCCCGGGGGAGGCGGTTGCGGCGAGCTCTGTCTGCAGTTCTCCACCGACGGTGGCGTGACCGAGAACCACGCCACGTTCCCGAACGACAGCAACCCGTCCGTGGGGCTCTACGACGTCAGCTCACGGGACGGCACCGAGGTGGCCGCAGGCAGCGGCGGTGAGATCTTCAACTCGACCGACGGGAAGAACTTCTATCTGCACCCCGCCGGTGGTGCGCTGGCCACCGAGAACTGGCGAGCCGAGGACGCCTATGACGCCAGTCACGCGGCGGTCGGCGGAGAAGGCGGCGCGATGGCGGTGACGGCGGTAGCCAACCTGACCAAAGCCCCGCCGCTGCTCCCGCCCACGGCATCGCAGCCCACGACGACGCGGACCGGTGGCGCGACGGTGACGGTCTACAAGCACGTCATCGTCACCGGTCGCAGCCCGCGGTACGTGCCGGTGAAGGTCTCGGCCAGCCAGCCGCGCCGCATCGCCGCCGCGATCCTGACGGTGAAGGGCAAGCATCGAGTCGCCACCGCGCGGCTGACCGTCAAGCGCCACGGCCGCCGGACTCTTCATATCGGACTCAACCGCCGCGTGAAGCCGGGCAGGTACATCATCGTGGTCCGCGTTTCGACGACGAAGGGCCACCACGTCGGGCGCGTGATCAGCGTCAAGATTAGGCTCGTCTGACCCGAGCTCAGCAGGCGACCCGGCGGTCTTCACCTATACAGACGAGCCGGGTGACACTCGCGGCGTGTGTTTCCAAAAAAGCCGGCGGGGAAAGCCTTGAGACACAGGGCACAAGGTTACGCTGAGCGAGGGAGGAACCATGCAGGCGCTGAGGCCCACTGGACGCACGATCTATTTCTTCGGGGCGTTGGGAGGCGTGCTGTTTGGTTACGACACAGGCGTGATTTCAGGCGCCTTGTTGTTCATCCCCAATGCCTTCAAGTTGTCCCCGTTTTTGCAGGGGGCGATCGTCGCCAGTCTGCTGCTCGGCGCCATGATCGGCGCTGCGTTTGCCGGCCGGCTATCGGATCGGCTCGGCCGCAGGCTGCTGATCATCATCGCGGCGGTCATATTCACCGTAGGTGCCCTGCTGGCGGCGGCCTCGCCGACCGTGTGGGTGCTCATCGCGGCGCGTTTCATCATCGGACTTGCAGTTGGATCGGCCGCGCTGGTGGTGCCGCTGTACCTGTCAGAGATCGCGCCAACCGAGGTCCGCGGAGCGATTGCGGGACTGAATCAGCTGATGATCGTGGGTGGCATCCTGGCCGCCTTCATTGTCAACGCGATCCTCGCCTCCTCGGAGAATTGGCGACTGATGCTCGGACTGGCTGCGGTCCCGTCGCTGATCCTTCTGGTGGGGATGCTTCTCATGCCCGAGACGCCTCGATATCTGGTCCACACCGGTGAAGAGGAGGCGGCACGGGAGGTCCTAGAGGACCTGCCTGGAGATGAACCCCCGCAGGAGCGCATCGGGGAGATCCAGGAGGTTGAACAGGAAGAGGAGGGCGGGTCCGGTCTGGGCGCGCTGTGGCGCGCGAAGTGGGTACGTCCGGCCCTGCTTGTCGCGACCGGACTGGCCGTATTCCAGCAGCTGGTCGGGATCAACACGATCATCTACTACGCCCCCACGACCCTGACTAATGTCGGCTTCGCAAAGACGAGCGCGATCTATGCGAACCTGATCATCGGCGTGGTCAACGTGGCCATGACGGTGATTGCCATCCGGATCATCGACAGGGTGGGACGCAAGCCGATGCTGCTCGCCGGTGTGGCGGGCATGGTCGGCAGTCTCCTTGTCCTGGGCATATCGCTTTCGGTGCTCGCGACACCGCATCACCCCGGTGATCCCGCGGCAGTCATAACGCTCGTCTGCCTGGGCACGTTCATCGCCTCGTTTGCAGCCACCTGGGGTCCAGTGGTGTGGGTGATGATTCCCGAGGTGTTGCCGTTGAGCGTCCGTGGCACGGCGATGGGCGTGGCGGTGTTTGGTAACTGGGGGGCAAACTTCCTGGTTTCCCAGACCTTCCCACCGCTGCTGAAAAGCCTCGGCGCCGGAACGGTGTTCCTGGGTTACGCGGGTCTCGGCATCCTCGCCGGACTGTTCGTGATGTTCTTCGTGACTGAGACCAAGGGTCGCAGCCTGGAGGAGATCGAGTCCGATCTGCAGGGTGACGCTGACAGCACACCCGGCACCACGAGCACAGCGCCACAGGCCGCGGTAACGCGATAGACGCAGGTTGGCCGGGCGAGGTGGCCGGCCTCGCCCGCCTCGACGGATTAGTGAGCCGGGTGGAGTGCGGTCGGCCGCGGGCTTGGCCGATGAGGCGAGCGAGCCAGGGGTAGGGTGCAATGCCATGGCGACTGGCGAGGAAACGCGGCTGTGGCACCCATTCGCCGACATGGGTTCGGTCCGCCGGGGCGAGCTGGTGATCGAACGCGGCGACGACGTTTGGGTGTGGGACAGCGATGGGCGGCGCTACCTCGACGCCACGGCCAGCCTGTGGTACGCCAATGTCGGTCACGGTCGCCCGGAGATCGCGGCCGCGGTGGCGACCCAGATGTCCCGGCTCGAGGCCTACTCCGCGTTCGGTGATTTTGCGAACCCCCCGGCGCTCGAACTCGCTGGGACGCTGGCCGATCTGGCGCCGATGCCGTCACGGGTGTTCCTCGGGTCGGGCGGAGGCGATGCGATCGATACGGCCGCCAAGCTCGCCCGTCGCTACTGGTACGAGGTGGGACAACCGGAGCGAACGCTGCTGATCAGCCGCACCGCCGGTTACCACGGCACGCACGGCTTCGGCACTGCCCTGGCCGGCATCTCGGCCAACCGCGAGGGCTTCGGCCCCCAGGTCGAGACCGTACAGGTGCCCCATGATTCGCTGGAGTCGATGGAGGCGGCGATCGAGAGCGCCGGCGCGGAGCGCGTGGCCGCCGTGTTCGTCGAGCCGGTGATCGGCGCCGGTGGCGTCTATCCGCCGCTGCCGGGCTATATCGAGGGGCTCGCCTCGCTGTGTGAGCGGACCGGGGTGTTACTCGTGATCGATTCCGTCATCTGCGGGTTCGGTCGCTTGGGGACCTGGTATGGAATCGAGCGGTGGCGGGTCGAGCCGGCAATGATCGTGTTCGCAAAAGGGGTCACGAGTGGCTACCTGCCGCTCGGCGGTGTGGTCGTGTCCGAGCAGATCGCCGAACCGTTCTGGGGTGAACCGGGCGGCCCGGTACTCCGCCACGGCCCGACCTATGCCGCGCATGCGACGTGCTGCGCGGCCGCCCTGGCCAACATCGCGCTGCTGGGGCGTGATCGCTTGATCGAACGCGGTGGCCAGTTGGAGGGCCAGCTCCTGGACGCACTCAAGCCGCTTGCCGATCATCACGCCGTGTCCGAGGTACGCGGTGGCGTGGGGCTTCTGGCGGCGGTCGCGCTGACCGAGGAGATACTCGCCCAACATCCCGATGCCGTCACCCGTGTCGTCATGGCGGCGCGCGAGGAGGGAGTGCTCGTCCGCCCGCTGGCCGGCGCGGTCGCCGTCTCCCCGCCGCTGACGATCCAGACAGAGCACTTCACGCTCATCTCGCGCGCGCTCGAGCGCGGGCTCGCGACGCTCTCGTAGCGCCCCCGGCGAGGCCTTACTCAGCGCCCCCGCGGTAAGGGGTCGAGCTGTGAACTACGCACCATTCTCCCGATGTCAGCCGCGGCGCCTTAGCTCATCATCGAATCATGCCGCATGAAGACCTCAGAACTTCCGGAGCTGACGCGATGAACAACGTCGTTAGGAACTCACTCACCCGCACCAACTCCTCGGACCCGGTGATCATTCGCTTTGCGACGGCCGATGACCGGCTCGCGATCGAACGTCTCGCCGCGCTCGATTCCGCAGCCGTGCCTAGCGGAGTGACGCTGATCGGAGAGCTGAGCCAGCGGCCGGTCGTCGCACTTTCGCTGTCCGATGGAAGCGCGGTCGCTGATCCGTTCGTCGCCACCCGTGACCTGCTCGGGCTGGTCCGGATGCGAGCCGGACAACTCCGACTCGCGCCTAGGTCCGTCGCGACTACCCGGACTTAGAAGTCCGGCTGGCCACGCCGCAAGAGCTGCTCGCGCTCGCGCGCCTGGCGACGCTTGCGCGCTTCCTTATGGGCCAGCTCGTTACGACGTGCGACCTCGTTGCGAAGGTCGTTGAAGGCGGCCCCGGATGTTGAACGGCCCGGCCCCGGTGCTTCACGCGCTGGACTGGGCTTCTGGCTTTGCTTGGGCAAATCGCTGCACTCCTCGTCGCTCGAGTTGGAGGTGAACCACAGGGAGAATGCAAGAGCGATGCACTCAGGCCGGTGTACCGCCTCCCACTCTACTCGCCGCGCGAGCAGGCTGACGCCGGGTCAGGCGGCGGCGAGGATCGCGTCCGCGGTGCGCCGAATGTCGTCCTCGGTCGTCGACCAGTTCGATATCGAGACTCGAAGCGCGTGCTGTCGGCGCCAGGTCGTGCCGCCGAGCCAGCAGGTTCCGTCGGCTTGCACGCGGGCGAGTTGCTCGGCTGAGCCCGCGACCAGAACCTGATTGAGAACGACTTCATTGAGTACCTCGAACCGCCGGCGCGGAGCAGGGTGGCCATCAGACGGGCGTGATCACAGCAACGCTCGACGAGTTCGGCCACGCCCTGGCGGCCCAGCATGCGCAAGGCGGCGTAAAGAGGGATCGCCCGCGCCCGCCGAGAGGCCTCGGGCACGAACTGCGCCGGCTCGCGCTGCCCGGTCCGGGCCAGGTAGGCCGCGGTGAGTCCCATGGCGTCCGACAGAGCGTCGGGCCGGTTGACGATCGCACAGCGCACAGTCATAGGGCGTGTTCAGCCACTTGTGGGCGTCCACCGCCCACGACTGGGCCCTCTCGCGTCCTGCCACCAGCGGCTCAAAACGCGGCGAGGCCGCCGCCCACAAGCCGAACGCGCCGTCGACGTGCAGCCACGCGCCGTGCTCGGCGGCGGCCTCGGCGATTGGTGCCAGCGGATCACAGGCCCCGGTGTTCACGTTGCCGGCCTGGGCACAGACGAGCGGTGGCCGATCGGTGCTCCGCAGGGCTTCGCCGAGCGCCTTGGGATCCATCGCGCCGTTGGCGTCAATGGGCACTTCGGTGACGCGGGACTGTCCCAAGCCCAGGAAGCGAAGCGCCCGCAGGACGGTGACGTGAACCTCGGCGCCGACCAGGACCTGAATCGGCGGCGCGCCGAACAAGCCCTGTTCCTCTGCGTTCCATCCCAGATCGCGCAGCAACGCTCCGCGGGCGGCGGCCAGGCAGCTGAAATTGGCCATCCGCGCCCCGGTGACAAACCCGACGGCTGCGGTGGCGGGAAGCCCGAGCAGCTCAAGCGCCCACCCGGCCACGACCTCTTCGGTCACCGCCGCCGCGGGTGAAGAGTTGTACATCGCCGAGGCGACCAGACCCGGATCGGCATCGGCAGACAGATCCTCCAGCACTCGGATCGGGTCCTCATCCGCGTCGGTCAGCGAGCGCCGCAGGCGTGCCGGTCGCTCCCGCCAACCCGCCGCTCGGCGACCCCGGCCAAGTACGCACGTCCCACCGCTGCGCGTAATCGAGGACCTCGTCCTGCATGAGCACGGGGGACGATACCGGCGGGCTGGGAGATTCTGGAGAGGGAGGGTAGTGTTGGCGCGTGCCCTTCTTTGGACACAAGACGCGGCGCGAACGGGAGTGGGATGAGGTTCGCTCCTCAGCCCAGGATGACCTGGTCGGACTCGGCGACGAGATTCGCTCCCTAGACGTGGACATCCAGATGCCAGGAGTCTCAGACGACGTCAAGCAGCGCTACGAGCAGGCGCTTCAGGCCTACCAGCGGGCGAGCGAGATCTTTGACCGTGCCCAGCGTCCGGAGGATCTGGCGCCGGTGAGTGAAACGCTTGAAGAGGGGCGCTACGCAATGGCCTACACCAAGGCTCTGCTCGATGGGCGCCCCCCGCCGCAGCGGACGCCCCCGTGCTTCTTCGATCCCCGGCACGGACCATCGACCGAGGAGGTCGATTGGGCACCCCCCAATGGCTCCCCGCGCCCGGTGCCCGCCTGTGCGGCGGACGCGCTGCGCATCAAGGAAGGTTTCGAACCGCACGGCCGTCAGGTGTCGGTCAACGGCCGGCAAACCGAGTACTGGAATGCTCCACGCCACTACGGACCGTGGGCGGGTGGCTACTACAACGGGTTCGGCGGCGGTGGCCTGCTGTCAGGCCTGCTGATGGGTTCCGCCCTCGGCGCCGGCCTCGGCTTCGGCGCCGAGGCGGTCGGCGGCCTGTTCGGAGGGGACGGAGACGGCGACGGGGATGGAGACGGAGACGGCGACGGAGACGGCGGAGGCTGGGGAGACGGCGGCGATGGCGGAGGCGACTGGGGCGGCGGCGGAGACGGAGGCGACCTCTTCTAGCCTCGGCTCTGGGCACTCGCACCGTTCGCCGTCCGAGTCGCGGCATTGGACGACCAGTACCGGTTCAACTGCCGGGCGTACGAGTAGGTGTACGTGTGCAGACCCTCGAGTAAGCGCACTTCCGTCCCTGACAGGCCCGGGTGCCACAGGTCGACGATGAGGACGACACGGTCCTCATCGGTGTGATTCCAAGCCTCGTGCTCGAAGTGGTCGTCGAACACGAGGCATCGGCCTTGCTGCCAACGCTCGATTCGATCACCGACGCGGATCGCACAGTCACCGTCAGGGACGGTGATCCCGAGATGACAGCGCACCCGCAGGTTGGTGGGACCGCGGTGGGCCTCGATATGCGTCCCGGGTCTCATGCGCGACACGTAGATCAATCCGGCAGCGGTCCGCATGGTCGGGTGGGACTCGATGGCGCGGGTCGTGGCCGGACACCGCTCGCAGACCTCATCGTGCCGACGGCCGCGCTCGTACAGGAACAGCACGTCCCACTCGCCAGACCGCTTGATCCGCTCACTCTCGCGGTGAAACCGCGATGACTCCAGCGCGAGAATCTCGTCCCGGATCACGTCGTATTTGTCCTCCAGGTAACGGGCAACGGGAAACTGAGACGGGTTGAACCACGGCTGGCTGTCTAGGTCGGGATAGACGGGCCGGCGGATCGGGCCACCCGGTTGCGCGAACGCTTCCACGTAGCGGTGAAAGCGCGCCCTTCCCGCGTCCGGGGACCCGGCGGGCGCTTTCGAACCGGCCTGGATGCCCGGGTCGAGCTCGCCGCCCACGACGGTTGCCAACAGTGTTCGAGGCTCCGAAATCCCGGTGCCCGGCGCCCCCGAGTCCTGAACGGTCGCCCGCTGTAATGACTCGGCGAGCTCGAGCCACTCGTCAAAGGTCAGACGCTTATCCCAGGCTGTGCCGAGCTCGAGCAGACGCAGGTGGCCGCGCCGGGCCCACGCCCGCGCCTCCTCCCCACTCCCACGCACGCGTGAGACGTGGGCCAGCCAGATGCAGGGCTCGGCCACTACCGGACACGCCGCGGCGGCCAGGGCCAGGCGGTTCCCCATCACCTCAGGCGCATCCGCTGTCCCGAGCCCGGCGTGGTACGCGCGCAGGGTGAACAGCTCGTCGGGCTCCGAGAACGAGGCCAGCCCGGCGAGGAACGGCGGCAGGGTCACCGCATCACTGTCGATCAGGAGCTCCGCAAGTGCGCGGATTCTCACCAGCCACCGGCTCGGGGAACCGTCGGGCGACCGGGCTTGCTCAGCCAGGTTTGCCATGTGCAGCAGCACGAGCCGGTCCAGCTGAGCTCGAGTGGCGGATTGACTCCCCGGATCGTCCGCACCCAGGGGCTCTGGGCCGGCGGTTCTCGCCCACCGGTACGTGCCGGCCAACAGCGGATCTCGAGGCGTGCGACACAAGAGATAGGCGAGGCGCTCGGCGGACTCGCCCGCAATCTCGGCCACTTCGGCTCGCCGGGAGACCGCCAACAATTGCTGGTGATAGACGTCGGTGCCGTACACACTGTGGATCAGTGCGGCGTGCTGAACCACGAGCGGCTGGTTCCAGCGCCGGACGATCTCGTAGACGCCGACCAGGTGATCGAGCAGGGTCCGCTCGCCGGCATGAGTGAGACTGGCGGCGCCCTCCGATTTCAAGAAGCTAATGAGCGCGTTGGCGGTCTCGTCGCGTTCGAGTTCCGGCTCCACCGTTCTTGAACCTACCGTGCCGCGCCCGTCGTCACCTTCGGCGCAGTAGAGGGCCTGTGTTGCCAGCGGCGAAGCTGGATGAGATGCCAGAGGCCTGGGTCTATCTCCTGCGCTGCCGTGACGGGTCGCTTTACACCGGTTGGACGGTCGATCTCGAGCGGCGGATAGCACGCCATCGCGCAGGGACCGCCAGTCGCTACACGGCGAGCCGGCTGCCGGTCGAGCTCGAGCTGGCGATCGAGATGCCCACCCGCACGGCCGCCCGCCGCGAGGAGGCGCGCATCAAGCGCCTGCCCCGGGCGGCCAAGCTCGCGCTGCGCGCCCAGAATCCTGCCGCAGGCACGGCCTAGAGGTCCTGCAAAGCCTGATCGACGCGATCGTGCTCGCCCCTGGCTCGCTCAGCGGCCTCGCGGGCCTCGACCAACGCATCCTCGGCTTTGCGCAACGACTCCGCCGCGTCATCCCGACGGGCTTGTGCGGCCTGCACTTCGCGCTCTGTGCGCTCGGCGGCGCGACGCGCGTCGGCTTCTGCCCGGCGGGCGGCCTTGATCGCTTGGGCCCGCTCGCGCTCGCTCCGCTCACGCTCGGCCCGCTCGCGCTTGGTCTCCTCGCGCACGGCCCGCTTGGCCTTGGCGGACTTCGCTCCGGCACGCGCCTTGGTGTGGGCCGCGGGCGCCGGCTGACCGGCGACGCCGCCCTGACCGAGTCCGACGTGGTGTAGCTCCCGCGTGAGGCAGCCGGCCTCGACCTCAGCCCGCGCGTCCTCATCGAGCGCCGCCGCGTGCAGCGACTGCGAGACGCGCTCGAGCGTGGTCGGCGTGAGCTCATGCCCACCAGAACTGAGCAGTCCGCGAGCCAGGTCCACCAGCGCCTCGACCGCTTCGCGCTCGTTGGTGACCGCCTCCCGCAGCGCGCGCGCATCTCCGCTTCCGGCCAGGAGGTCCGACTGCGCGCTCTGCAGCGCATCACCGGCGGAGAACAGGGCCTGGAGCTCGCGGGCTCGAGTCCGGACCAGCTGGTTGACCGCCCACGCCGCGACCGAGGGCTTGCGCAGCGAGGCGAGCTCGTCCGCCGACTCCCGCTGCCCGTCCTTGCGCAGCGCCTTCGCCAACGCCGTGCGCTCGGCGACGAAGCGCTCGAGCGGGAGACCGTAGAGATCGTGCGGCTCGATCAGATCCGCCTAGACGGCCACGACCGAGTACACCGGGGGCAAGCGCGTAGCGAGCGTCGACCAGTTGGCACCGGCGTCGCCCGAGCCGAACACATCACCGGAGGTCGCGCCGAAGTAGAGCTGCAACCGCTCGCCGGCGGAGGCGCGGCTAAAGGCCTGGCGCAGCACGGTCAGGTACGCGTGCTCAGCGGGCAGACCGTCGCCACGGGGGGCCCAGCTCGAGCCCCCGTCCCGGGTCTCATAGACGCGGACGCGGCCGTCGGGGGTGACACGGTCCACGTCGGCGACCAATGGGATCACGTAGGCGCTGTCCGGATCGGCTGGGTCGACCATGAGCGGGAAGCCGAAATCGGACGGGAGCCCACCGCCACCGATGTCGGACCAGCTCTGGCCCGCGTCATCGGAGCGGTAGACACCGCCGTGGAACTGCATGAACATTCGGTCCGGTTGCGTGGGCGCACGCTCGACGTGGTGAACGCAGCGCCCGGCGTTCTCATCGGCAAGCGCCGCCTCGGGCAGGTACCGCGGGTTGAGCCCCTGGTTGCCGCGCCGCCAGGTCCGCCCGCCGTCGTCGGTCAGCCAGATGCCGGCCGCCGAGACCGCAACGGCGAGCTTGTCCGGTTCGCCGGGCCAGGTGCATATCGAGTGCAGGCAGAGGCCGCCGCCACCTGGCTGCCAGTGCGGGCGCGAGGGCTGCTCCCACAGCCCCGCGTTGATCGCCCAGCTCGTCCCGCCGTCATGGCTCTCGAACAGGACGCCGGGGTCTCCGCCCGCGTACAGGGTGCCGTCGGACTCCCCGGCAACGATGACCCAGATCCGCTCAAGCGCTTGATCACCGCCCTCGGGCAGGGCAATGCCGTCAGCCTGCACCCACTCGCCGGCCGGATCGCCGTCGGTGTAGAAGATCTTGGGACCGTAGAAGGGCGAGGTCACGGTCGCGAACAGCCGCCCGGTGCGAGCATCCCGCGTGGCGAAGTCGACCGGCTCACCGGCAAAGGCGCGCGTGTGGAGCTCAAAGCCACCCTCGGGGTCGCCGTCGAGCAGAAACAGCCCCTTCTTCGTCCCAACCACCAGCTCGGTCACTCTCAACCTCCTGTTATGGCGGGCAGGACCTCGACCCGGTCCCGGGCACGAACCGCCGTCGCCGCCGTCGCCGGCTCGCCGTTTACGAACACATTGATATGGCGGCGGATCCGGCCTCGTTCATCGAGGATCCACCCACAGACGTCGCGCTGGCCGGCCTCGAGCTCGCGGAGCAGTTCGATCACGGTCGCGCCCTCGAGCTGATGCTCGGCGCGGCCGGCGAGCTTGCGCAACGGTCCGTGAACGCAGAGGACGGCCATCAGGGCATCGTAAATCCGCTCATGAGCCACTAGACCGCCTGGTCGCGGGTTTCTCATCGGCGCGACGATCAGTCCCCGCCGGGCGGCGGTGGTGCGCTAGCCCCGCTCGAACCGTTCTTGCTCTTCTATGGTCCGCTCGGCCGTCGGCACGGCCTCGAGCCGCTTGTCGGGAATCGGCTCACCACTGTCGATGGAGAGTCCGTACTGCCCCGCCGCGAGCCGCTCCTCGGCGCGCTGCACCGCCAGCAGCTGGTCCTGGAGGTCCTTGGCTCGACCCTCGTCGAACTCGTCCTGGTAGAGGTCTTCGCTGTCTCTCTCGCCCGGCTCCTCGCGATCCGTGCTCTCAAGCGGGCCGTCGCCGTGGAGCCTGGCCAGCGCGTCTTCGAGCCTCGCTCTCTCGCGATCCAGGAGTTCCTTGGCGCGGGCTGCCTCCACGTGGCCAGCTTATCCGGGACTCGGCGGGTTTGTCTGCAGAGTGGGTAGACGTCGCTAGTAGATGGACGACCATCCAGAGAATGACCTGTTTGGATCGCGCCGCGGGAAGATCGCCGAGCTGGCGGGCGCGTACGCCGCGGCGCTGTTGTCGGCCGATGAGATCGCGGCCGAAATCGCCATCCGGGAGGCGATGGATGCCAGCCTGACCACGGCTGAAATCGATGAGGAGCTGATCGCTCCGGCACTGTGGCTCGTCGGCAAGCTTTGGGAGCGAGGCAAGATCTCGGTCGCCGAGGAGCACCTCGCCACCGAGATCTCGCTCCGGGTGCTGGCCCTCCAGCGGGAGGCGCAGCGCGTAGCGGAGTCCCGCGGCGGCCACCGGATCCTGCTGGCCACACCGTTGGGCGAGTTGCACGTGGTCGCCCTGCGCATGGTGAGCAATCTTCTCCGTGGCGGTGGCTACGACGTTCTGATGCTGGGCGCGGATGTACCGCCGCACGCACTCGGCTTCGCCGCGCGCCACCACGAGGTGGAGGTCATCTGTCTGAGCTCGACGATGCCCGGACAGGCGGGCCGCGTGTTGCACTCGGTGGACGAGGTACGTCGGCAGTGGCCTTCCGCGGCGTTCGTGCTCGGCGGACAGGCGCTCAGCTTCGAAAGCCAGGCCCGAGCTCAGGTTCGCGTCTGCGCCCGAGTGTCTGAGGTACTCGAAGCTGTCGACGCGATGGTCAAGGGCGCGGATGTGAACTGACCGCGCCCGGTCCCGTGCTCAAGCCGCGGCGCGATGGCCGGGTTCGCGTTGGTCCGGGCCGGCTCGCGACGGGGGTCAGCGAGGTCGCGGCCATCCACGTCCGGGACAAGGCGCGGGCGCAAACTCGCGTAGGCGATCGTCCCCCCCAGGGTCGGGAGCCAGAAGGCGATCGCGTGGTAGACGAGTACCGCCGCGGCGGCGTGGGTGATCGGTAGTCCGTATAGGGCGAGCGCTCCGACAAGGCCGGCGTCGAGCACGCCCACGCCACCGGGAATCGGGGTCGCGTTGGCCAGGTAGCCGACGAGGTAGGCGACCACGAGCGGGGCCACCGGGGGCGCCGGGCCGACCGCCGCGAACGCCGTCCAGAGGACGCTGATGTCCAACAGCAGGTAGCCGGCCCCGCCCAGAAGTCGCCAGCTCGGGTGGCTCAGCGCGCGCCGGGCCGCGGGGATCCCGACGCCGATGTCATCCAGCCAGGCGGCCCGCGGGTGACGGCCGAGACGCGACGGGTCAGGCGGGGCAAGGGAAGAACGACGATGACGGCGGAGACCGCGGCGAGCACGGGCAGACCCGCATGAAGCAGGTCGTGGGGCCCGGCTGCCGAACCCGAGCAGCAGCAGCCGCCGGCCGCCCCGAGGGTGAGCACGTTGATCGCGCTGGTCAGAAAGAACAGCCCGCTGGACCGGCGCACGATCTCCCGGGTCGGCATCCCGACCAGGTGCAGCAGCCAGCCGCCGACCGCCAGGGATCCGACCCCGCCGCCCGGCAGCAGCGCCCCCGATCCCATCTGCGACCAGGCCAGTTCCCGCGCCGCGCGCTCGGCGGTGCCTGGGGAAGAACATCCTGAAGATGACGACGAAACTCAGGCACGAGGCAAGTTCGAGCGCGATCGCGGCGACGACCAGGGCCGGATTCATGTCGCCCGACGTCGCGCAGCACGGGCCGCAGATCGGGTACCGCGAGCAGGACCGTGAGCACGCAGGCCGCGAGCACGAGCACGGTGAGCAGCCGTCTGAGCAGCGCTCGGCGCTCCGGTGGCGAGGAATGGCCATCCGACGCCGCCCACCCCGGGCCGCGGCGGGTGCCGCGCGCCGGGGAGGGAGTCTGGCGCTGACGGTGGACATCTCGATGCGCTGCCCTGCGGCTGGGCCTCAGTGAGCGAGACTGCCGCCGGGAGGCCGGGCGACCGCCTGGCAATCAGCTCGGCGACCGACCAGCGACGAAGCGGGCGCGGCTGCCCGCCGTGCGAGGCTGCGTTGACGGCCAGGCCTCGTCGCTCGCCGGGGCTGCGGTGACGGCCACAGCCTCGTCGCTTGCGGGTGCGGCGTCGACGCGTTGACGTCCGCCGCTCGCGGGGCTTCGGCCGGCCAGCGCCGCGACCGATCGAGGACGCCGCGAACGGGGCGGCGCCGGTGGGTTGAATGGTGGTTTGCTGAGGACATCAGTAGGTCTCCTCGGGTTCGTGCGGCCGCGGCGTCGTGCTGACATCGCCGTTAGGCATTGGGTCATGCGCCCTCCAGGCTCAGCGCGAGCTCGGCGCCGGCCTCGGCCTGGGCGGTGCGGGCGCGCGCCGCGCCGTCGGTGGGGAGAATCGAGCAGCGCGACGAGCAGGCCGACTCCGAACAGACGCCGCGGCCCACTCGAAGGCCGTGCTGTAGCCATGGATCGATGCCGCGCTGGCCAGGCCTGCGGCATGTGCTGGTGGACCGATGCGAAGCTGGCGGGCGCGCTGGCGAAGATCGTGCTCAGAAGCGCGGTGCCGACCGAGCCCCCGACCTGTTGTGAGGTGTTCACCATCGCGGAGGCGATTCCGGCGTCGCTGCTGCGGACGCCGAGCGTGGCCGTCGAGAACGCGGGGGCGAAGATCAGGCCCATAGCCAGACCGCTGAGCATCAGTCCCGGCAGGACGTGGGTGACGTAGGCGGCCTGGGCGGTGAGGCGCGAGAACAGAATCATCGCCACCACTCCGAGCGCCATGCCGGCTCATGACCAGCGGCTTGGCGCCAGTGCGATGCAGAACCCGCGTCTGCACCGTGGTGGCGGTGAGGACGATCATGGCCGTCATAGGCAGGAAGGCGACGCCGGTCTTCAGCGGGGAGAAGCCGAGGTTCTGCTGCATGTAGTAGGTCAGGAACAGGAAGACGGCGAAGATGGCCGACCCGGCCAGGGCGATGGTCGCGTACGCGCCTCCCCGCGCCCGGTCCCAGCACGATGTGCAGCGGCAGCAGCGGGTGCTCGACCCGCCGCTCGATGAGCGACGAAGCCGCTCAGGAGGACGGCGCTGGCGGCGAGCGCGACGATCGTGATCGGGTCTGACCACGAGGTGGTCTCGGCGCTCGAGAAGCCATAGACGAGGGCGAACAGGCCCGCCGGAGGCCGCGGCGACGCCGGGCAGGTCGATGCGCGGCCGCTCCGTCTGGCGCTGTGCTGCGCAGCAAGCCGCAGCGGCGACGATCGCCGTCGGCACCGCGATAGCGAGATTGACGTAGAGGCTCCAGCGCCACGAGATCGCCTGGGTCAGGGCGCCCCCGAGCAGCAGACCGAGCGAGGCGCCGCCGGCGGCGATGGCGCTGAAGATGCCGAACGCCTTGGCGCGATCCGGCGAGCCCTGGAAGGTCACGGTCAAAAGGCCGAGCGCGGACGGGGCGAGCAGGGCGCCGAAGGCGCCCTGAAGCGCCCGGGCGGCGACGAGCATGCCGAATGACTGCGGCCAGTCCCGCCGATGGCGGAGGCGACCGAGAAGCCGACGAGTCCGCCGATCAGAGTCCACTTGCGCCCGAACAGGTCGCCGAGCTTGCCGCCCACCAGCAGCAGACTGCCGAAGGCCAGGGCGTAGGCGGTGACGACCCACTGCCGGTTGTCGGCCGAGAAATGCAGCGCGCGCTGCGCCGAGGGCAGGGCGATGTTGACGATCGTCGCGTCCAGCACGACCATCAGCTGGGCGACGCCGAGCAGGGCCAGGACGGCCCAGCGGTTGGGTTCAGAAACTGTCTTCGTAGCGGTCGAGCTCATGGTCGTCCTTCTGGGTGGCAGGAGGAGAACCACCATAGCACGGATCATTTACGCTACGGGTATGAATTACAGAATCGGGATTATCCCTAGAACTCGAAATATGGCGGAGTTTCGGCTATAATCTCGAGCCTCATGGGACTCACAACCACACCAACCGGCGCCGGGACGATGGTTTTGCTCCCGCGTTTGGCCAAACAGGTGATGCGCCGCAGCAGCCCCGAGCGCCTGGGGATCGAGCTGCGCCTGCTGATGGCGCTCAGCTACCTGGGCGATCACGACGGCGCTCCACAACAGGAACTCGTCGATGCGCTCTGTATCGACGCCAAGAATGTCGTGTTGCTCCTCAACGAACTTGAAGAGGACGGGCACCTGGTCAGGCGCCGTGACTCCGAAGACCGCCGCCGCCACCGAGTCTTCATCACCGACAGCGGGCGTCAGTTGCTGCACCGCGCCGCCAAGGTCCAGGAGGAGATCGAGGACGAGGTCCTCCAGGCGCTCGACGTCGATGAGCGCGCGACGCTCGAGCAGTTGCTGGCTCGCGCTCTCCGGGGAGCCGAGAAGACCTCCCCCTGCGCTGCTGCTGACCCGGCGCTGGCCGGCACCGCCCACTGACCCGGCGCCTGGCCAGCACTCCCGCTACTCCCGCTAGGTCACGCGCGCGCTTGCCGCGGGCCGCCGGTCGGGCTACCGTTGCTCGGGCAAACAAGGATCCGGGGGGACTCCATGGATGCATCACACGCCAGCGGCGCCGTCGCCGCCGGCGCCGCCTCAGCCGACAGCGAGCTCAAGGCACGCCACCGCAAGATGTGGGCCTCGGGCAGTTACCCGACGATGGTCCAGACGTTCCTGCTTCCGCTGGGGGAGCGGCTGGTTTCAGCCTGCGAAATACACCGGGGCCAGTACGTCCTTGACGTCGCTGCGGGTACCGGCAACGCGGCGATCCGCGCCGCCCGAACCGGCGCTGAGGTGGTCGCCTCCGATCTGACTCCTGAGTTGCTCGAAGTCGGCCGCGAACAGGTCGGCAACGAGCACCTGGCGATTGAATGGACGCCCGCCGACGCCGAGCACCTGCCCTTTGCCGAGCAGTCCTTCGACGTCGTCATGTCGTGCATCGGCGCGATGTTCGCGCCGCATCACGCCCAGGTCGCAGACGAACTGTGTCGCGTCTGCCGTCCGGGCGGAACGATCGGTCTGCTCAGCTGGACGCCCGAGGGTCTGGTCGGCGGTCTATTTCGCAGCATGAGCCCGTTTGCCCCACCACCGCCGCCCGGGACCCGGCCGCCTCCGTTGTGGGGCTCCGAGGACCACGTTCGCGAGCTGCTGGCCGACCGGGTCACGCTCGGCACCATGACCAGAGACGTGCTCGAGGTCACGGCGTTTGAGCAGCCCGAGGAGCTGGCCGAGCATTTTGCGACCCACTACGGGCCGACGCTGGCCGCCCTGGCCAACGCCCGGCGTAATGGCACCGAGGATCAGCTGCGCCAGGCACTGCTCGATTTCAGCCTCCAGCAAAATCGGGGGACGGCCGATGAGGCGCGGTTTGAGTTCGAGTATCTGCTCACCGTCGGCACCCGGACTTGACCCGCGCTCACGGCCACTGATCACGAGTCGATCCGCCCGGAGCTCCCCCCGCTGATCGGGGTCGATCGGCACGTCCTCGGGCGCTAGCCTCGGTTGTGACGTCAAGCAAGGAGCTTCCCCGATGGAACTCGAGATCTGGTCGGACATCGCGTGTCCGTGGTGCTACATCGGCAAACGCCGCATGGAGAGGGCGCTTGAGGATTTTGAGCACGCGGATGAGCTGACCGTCAACTGGCGCAGCTTCGAGCTCGATCGAGACGCGCCCGCCGAGCGAGAGGGCGAACTCGCCGGGCATCTAGCCCGCAAGTACGGGATCCCGATTGAGCAGGCTCGGGAGTCGCAGCGAGGGCTCACGGAAATGGCCGAGCAGGAGGGCCTGCGCTTCCGCTTCGATCTGGCCCGCGGCGCCAATACGTTCGACGCTCATCGGCTCGTGCACCTTGCCGCCCAGCACAGCCGGCAGGAGCAGATGAAAGAGCGCCTGATGAAGGCCTACTTCACCGAGGGAGTCCTGGTCAGCGATCCGGAGACCCTCCTGGCCCTGAGCACCGAGGTCGGGCTGCCGGCCGGCGAGGTTCAGGAGCTGTTGGCTTCAGAGCGCTTCGCCGAGGAGGTCCGCGCCGATGAGGACACGGCCGCGAAGCTCGGCATCTCGGGGGTGCCGACCTTCATCGTCGACCGCAAGGTCGGGGTCACGGGCGCGCAACCGCCGGAGCTGATCCTGAAGATGCTGCGCCAGGGTTGGGCGCGGCGCGAGCCCGTTCCGACGGCGTAAGTTCAGTCCCGAGCGGAGCCGGAGGTCAGACCGCAGCGCCGACCAGCGCCCGGGGCCTGAGCACGACCCGGAGATCGCCCCACTCGACCGCGATCGGCCCCCCGGCCCACCGAGAGTCGGTGTCCGCGGCCTGCTCGACACGGAGCGGATGCAGGCCGTGCAGGCGGTGGACGTAGCGCAGCGCATGAACGCGCATCGCGCCCTGAGCGTGTGTTGCGCTGACGCGCCAGCCCGCGGCCAGCAGTAGGGCGCCGTGCCAGAGCGACCAGCGCCAGCGCCGCAAGGGGGTCCGTCCCGGCGGGAGGAACTCCAGCTCGTAGGTCAGCTCGACGGGCTCGATCATCGTGTCTCTACCTGCGCGAAAAGAGTAAACGCGTCTGGAAGAGTCAATCCTACGGACCCAAGCCGGGCCGGCCTGCGGGAGAGCCGGGTTGGGCGATTAGAGCTGGGGAGCGTGCGCACGCAGCCGGCCCAGGTCGAGGACCACCAGCCGCAGCCGGCTCGTCTCGATCAGGCCCAGCTCGCGCAGCGTCCGCAGCGCCCGCGCCGTCGATTCGCGCGAGGACGCACTCCAGGAGGCGAGCTCCTCCTGATTGATCGGCAGGCCGACCTCGAGGGCGCCGTCTCCGCGTCGTGAGCCGAACCGTTCGGCCAGCTCGATCAGCCGGCTGGCTACCCGGGCCAGGGCGCCGGCGGTCGCGAACTCGAGCCGCCGGGCATCCGAGCCGTAGAGCCGTCCGAGAGTCAGGTCGAGCAGGGCCAGCGACGCCTGAACGTGCGCGGCCAGGAAGGCCCGCAGCGCAGGCACGGCGATGACGGTCCCGGTGACCGCCTCGAGCGCCGTGGCGCTGGCCGAGCGCACTGCGGTGCGAACGGCGACGATCTCCCCCATCAGGTCCCCAGGACCGGAGATGCCCAGGACGACGTCCTCCCCGTCGGCAGACGCCTTGTGGATCTTGACCAACCCGGCACGGATGATGATCGCGCTGTCGGCCGGGTCGCCGGCGCGGACCAGCAACGCTCCCCGGTCCCAGCGCCGTTCATGGCCGGCGGCCAGCAACTCATCGCGGTCCCCCGGCGTCAGGGACTCGAGAAACGGACTCCGACCCTGGACCCCTGACGCCATGTTGAGGTCAGGGTATCCCGCGTCCTGGCCTCAGTGTCAAATGACGTGGTCGACGCGTCGGGTCGCCCATACCTTGTCTCCCACAGCAAGCGCGCAGGGCGCAACGCACAGTCACAGGAGGCACCTGATGAACTCGCAACTCACCTACGTCATGGCCCAGAGCCGCCAGCAGGACCTCCTGGCCGCCGCGGAGAACACGCACCGCGCCGCCGGGCTGTCAACCGGCTCGAGCCTCATCCAGCGGCTGCGCGACTCGGCCCTGGCCACGTGGGCGAAGCGTCCGACTTCGAGCCAGACGAGCACCGACACCGCGGTCACGGCCTGACGGCAGATGCACTACCGGTCACGGCCCGGCTGCCGACGCGCTACTGGTGGTAGTCGCGCAGCCCGGGGGTGCTGCGAACGATCCGGCCCAGGCCACGCACGATCAGAACGCACGCCCCCAGGATCAGGATGTAGGCCGGAAACGGCGGAAAAACACTGGAGAGGAACATCAGGAACACGCCGAGACACAGCGGCACGAGCCAGCGCCAGCCATGAAAATGCCAACGCCGGGGACGGCCTGGCTCGGGCGAAGGCGGTGGGTCGCGCCTGGTGTCAATGAGCATCAACACCGCTTGCTGACGGTACCATTGTCCGCAGGAGGCAGACACCCACTTGGCGACTGAACCCGACAACCCCCGGTCACTTCGATCCGCGCTTTCCCCGGCGGCCCTGCGCGAGGCAATCGTCCCCCGCCGGCCGGTGTTCGGGAACCCGTGGGACTCGCCGGTCGACATGTTCGCCTGCTACGTCGCGGTCGCCGTGTTCGGCCCGCTGCTGCTGTGGGCCGGAGGAGCGCTGATGAGCGCGCTGTTTGGCTTCGGTTCCCACTGGCCGATCGGCGTGTTCCTGGTCGCGGCGCTGGTCGGCGCGGCCGCCTTCATGACCATCGTGGGCCGCGAGCGGACCAACCTGGCCGTCGACGTGCTGACGATCGCGGCCTGGATCCTGCTCGGCCTCGTGGTCGCGCCGATCGTGGGCCTGGCCCCGACGCCGCTGGTGGCCATCATCCTCTACGCCGTCATGCTGGCGGCGATCTTCGGCTTCGTGCTCAGCTTCGGCCGCTGGCGCACAGAGTTCGTGCGCACGCTCAGCTGGCCCATAACCTGGAGCCTCGTGGCGCTGTTCTTCGCCTGGACCGCGTACGAGACGATCATCTACGGGTAAGCCTCAGGCTGCCGAGGTCCGCCGTCTGTGAGCGGACACGAGATCCACCACCTGCTCAACGACTACGGACTCGGCGTGGTGTTCGTCGCCGTCGCGCTGCAGGCCGGGGCGCCCCGCTGCCCGGGACGACGGTGCTGATCGCCGCCGCCGTGTACGCGAGCACCAGCCACGGGCTGCCGATCGCCGGCGTGATCGCGGTCGGCGCCGTCGCCGCGGTGGCCGGCACGAGCGTCGGCTTCGTGATCGGCCGCTGGCGGGCGAGAGCCGATCCTGGTCTGGGTCGGCGGACGGTTGCGACAGGGCCCGGAGCGCGTCCAGAAGCCTGCGTCGCGAGTTCGCCGCCCACGGTCGGGATTGGTTGTTCTTCGGACGCTTCATCAGCGGGGTGCGCAACGTGAGCGGGCTGCTCGCCGGCGGAGCGGCATGCCGTTCGCCCGCTTTCTACCCGTCAGCGCCGCCGCCGCGCTCGCCTGGGCGGCTATGAATTCCCTCGAGTACTACTGGTTCGGCCGCGCGCTGGCCGGCGCCGACACCTGGGTGCAGGTGCTGCTGGTCGCGGTCGGGGTGGTCTGGCTGATGTTCTCGTCTGCGGCTGCTGCGCGACCGAGCGCGACGGCGGCTGGCGTAGCCGCGGAGACCGAGGCCTCGCCGTCGATGGGCTCGGAGACAAACGTCTGACCGCCGGCCGCGGCGGCGCGCCGGCGCTCACCCGCCGGGCTTGTGCTTGAGGACCCGCGCGCCGGGAGTCTTGGCGTTGAACGAGGTCTTCAGATTCAGATGGGCGCAGCGCTTGACCATGTGCGGGGCGGTGTGGACCGGGGTGACGACCCAGCCGGCGCCGATCGGGCTGAAGACCACGATCGGCCGCCCCCGAGAGGTCCAGTATGGGCGGACTCCAGCCGACTGACGAGACGTTCTCCCCGAGCTCCCAGGCCAGGATGCTCTGAAACGAGACGGTCGTGACAGCCTGGCCGCAGGCGGTGAGTCCTGCGTCCCGCCCGCCTTGGCGATGACCCTCTGCAGACGATGGATCTGAAGCGCCCATTGGCGTCCGAGGACGATCCCGTTGTGTAACAGCCGGAGGCGATGCTGGGCGTGCGGGACCATCACCGCGACAAACCGATGACCGCCGCCACCCAGCCAGCGGACGAGCGCCACCCCGGAGCCAGGGCCAGCAGCCGGCCCACGCCGCGCCGGCCAGCACGACCAGCAGGGCGGCGGGCTCGAACATGTAGCGGGGACTGGCTCGGCAAGCCGTGGAGGCAAAGGCGATCTCCACCGCCACCCAGAGCACAGCGAGACCGGCCAGGATCAGCCAGTCGAAAATCGCGGCGCGGATGCGGCGATGGCCACGCAACGAGTACGGCGAGCTGCATCGGGAACTCGTAGAGACCGAGGAAGCGGTTGATGCACGCCGGTGAAGCTTGTTGCCGGGGACCGGGTCGACCGGAGCTCGAGGCGACGTCGCCGGCGGCGAACCAGTTGTGTGAGGTGAGGATCGGGATCCCGAACCACAGGACGACGACCGCGAGGAGTCCGATGACGACCTCGAGGCGCATGCCGGGCACCGAACGCCAGCTCCAGGCCGCGTAGAGACCAGCGCGATCCAGGCCTCGGGCCGGCCGAGCGCGGCCAGCGCGAGCATCACCCAGGCCACCCGAGGTCGCCCTCGGAGATGGAAGTCGATGGCGGCCAGGCACAGCGCGACGATCATCGGATCCGAGTCGGCGATGAGCACGAAGTGGCCGTAGCCCTCGATCCCGAGCACGCCGAGGCCGGCAATGAGCGCGGCAACGAAAGCGGCCACCGAGGGTGAGCAATCGGCGGTGAGCCGGTAGGCGATCCGGCCGCCGAACACGCCCGCGGCCAACGGCCGCGGACACGGCGGTCACCATCCACAGCCACAGCGCGGTCCGCCCCAGCAAGCGCGTAGGGAAAGGTGAACAAAAAGGACAGCGGCTTCCAGGACGGGGCCGCGTTCGTGTTCAGGCTGAGGTGCAGCGCCTGATGGCCCCAGACCAGCCATCCGTAGGCGTCGTAGGCGGGCCGCATCCCGGTGATGAGCACGAACAGCAGCCCGACCACAACGACAGCGACGGCTACGGCGAACCAAATCCAGTCCGTGGTCCGGCCAGGGTCGCTGCACTCGGCGAGCGGGCGTCGACGGACGCGGGGCCGACTCAGCGCTGGAGCGGAGCTCTCAATCATGAGCGCCAAGTTAACACCAGCCCGTCCGATCGGGCTAAGGCCGCAGCCACGTCGCTGCCGGCCGCTGGGGGGCCGGCTTGGCCCTGCTCCTCACCCAGGCCAGGATGGCCCGCGAGTGGGTGATGACGCGACCGTCGGGGAGCTTGAGCGCGGGCAGCTTCCTGGCCCCGGTGGCGGCCTCGAGTTCGTCACGCGAGCCCTTGCGCAGAAACGGGATCGGGCTGCCGTGGGCGGCGATGACCTTGTCGTAATCGATGCCGGCCGGTTGCATCGCCTCCTGCACGCGGCGGCACGGGTGCACCTTGGGTCCGCCCGTGTCACCGTGACACACGTAAAGGGTCGGTTTCTCAGCCATCCGCTACACCTCGCAGTCGATCAGCACCGCCAGCGTACTGGGCGCTCTGCCGGAAGCCGCGGCCCGGCTCGGACTCGAACCTGCGATGCTGGCGCCCGTGCAGCGCGTCCACGTCAGTCAGGACTTTCCCCAGCCCGTTGAGGAGCTGTTCGCGTACCTGAGCGAGCACGAAAATCTCGAGAGCGCTGTTCGGGGCCAAGGTCCAGCGGCTGAACGAGGGCACGGACGGGACTCGCAACGGCGTCGGATCGGCGCGCGGAGCTGCGGGTCGGGCCGCTGCCCAGCTTCGTGGAGACAAATACCGAGGTCGTCCCCAACGAGCTGATCCGCTACCGGATCACGCGGGCGGGGTGCTCAAGGACCACGAGGGCGTGATGCGCTTCTCGCGCCGCGGCGATGGCTCGCAGCTGGACTACACGATCGACTTCGACGGCAAGCTGCCGGGCATCGGGCCGGTCGTCAATCTGATGCTGACGCGCAGTGTCTCGGGCCGCCCTGCGCCGGACTGGCCGCCGGCCACTAGCTGCACACCCGCCCGGGTTTTTCAGATTCCGGCCCGGCTGCCGATTAAGCAGTTGTGCCTCGCGCTGTGCGTCTTGCGCTGCTCGTTCTGGGTGGCTGGGTCGCGGCCTGCGAGCTCCACGCCCTCGGGCTGACGCTGGATTCCCGTCGGTCCCGAGAAATGGCTGCACCTGGTCGTGATGGCCGCCGGCGCCGGCCTCTGCCTGCTGCGAGCCGCGGTCCGCCGTGAGGAGCGCACCGCCTGGTTGCTGCTCGGACTTGGGGTCATCGCCTGGGTGTTTGGCGAGACCTACTTCACCGCCGTGCTCTGGAGCGATGCCTCGCCGCCGGTGCCCTCGCCCGCCGACGCCGGCTACCTGGCCCTTCCGCCGCTGGTCTTTCTGGGCCTGCTGGCCCTGGCCCGCGCCCGGGTCCGCGAGCTCTCGCCCACCCTGTGGGTGGACGGCATCACCGCCGGGCTGACCGCGGGCGCGATCAGCGCGGCGGTCGTCTTCGAGCCCCGTCCTAGGTCGGTGCAAGGACTCGACCTGGCCGTCATCACCAACCTGGCCTATCCGGTCTGCTGACCTGCTCATGCTCGGGTCTGATCTGCGGTCTGCTCGCCGTCGGCGGCCGCCGGCCTTGACCGCCGCTTCGCGATTCTCGCCTTCGGCATCGTCTGCTTCTGGGCCGCGGACAGCGTCTACCTGATCAAGTCGGCCGCGGGCACGTGGCAGTCCGGCGGCCCGTATGACCCGGGCTGGTGGACGATCAGCGTCTGCGTGGCCGCGGCGGCGTGGATCGAGCCGCGCGGGCGAGCATGCCGCGCGCGCGTCGGCGTCCGATGATCACCGTCCCGATCGTGTTCTCCCTGGTCAGTCTCGGCATCCTGGTCGCCGGCACGTTCACCGAGATCACCTTCCCCGCGGTCGTGCCTGGCCTGCGGCGCGCTGATCGCCGTGCTCGTGCGCCTGGCCCTGACCTTCCGCGCCCATCAGACGATGCTCGAGCACTCCCAGACCGAGGCCCTCACCGATCCGCTGACCGGCCTCGGCAACCGCCGGGCGCTGGCCGTGGCGCTGAAGCGGCGCCTCGATCAGACCGAATCCGCGAGCCGATGATCCTGGCCCTGTTCGATCTCGACGGTTTCAAGAGCTACAACGACAGCTTCGGTCACGCCGCCGGGGACGCACTGCTGCAGCGTCTGGCCACGGCGCTGGGCACGGTCCTGAAGGGGCCGGCCAGCGTGTACCGGATGGGTGGCGACGAGTTCTGCGCGCTGCTTCCCGGCGGCGATGAGGGCGAGGCGCTGCTGCGGGCGGCCAGCGCCGTGCTCACCGACCAGGGTGACGGCTTCTCGATCTCGGCCTCGCAGGGCAGCGTCGGCCTGCCCGACGAGACCGACGACGTCGAGGAGGCGCTGCGGCTGGCCGACCAGCGCATGTACGCGCACAAGCGCCAGACCCGTCGCGACGGCGCCGCCCAGGAGGTCAAGCGCGCGCTGCTCTCGGCGCTCGCCCAGCGCGACCCCGGGCTCGGTGACCACGTCGACGACGTCGGCGTCCTGGCCGAGCAGACCGCCTACGAGCTGGGCTGTCCCGTCGGTCAGGCCGCGCGGATCAGGCATCGCGGCCGAGCTGCACGACATCGGCAAGATGGCCATCCCCGAGGCGATCCTCAACAAGCGCGGGCCGCTGACCGAGCAGTGAGTGGGCCCTGATGCGCCAGCACACCGTGGCCGGCGAGCGGATCATCGCCTCCGGCCGGGCGCTGGCCGATGTCGGGCCCGATGGTTCGCTCCTCACACGAGCGCTGGGACGGTCAGTGGCTATCCCGACGGCTGGCCGGCGAGCAGATCCCGCTGGCCGCCCGGATCATCACCGTCTGCGACTCCTTTCACGCGATGACCAGTGATCGGCCCTATCGCCAGGCGATGAGCATGGAGGTCGCTCTGGCCGAGCTCGGGCGGTGCGCGGGCGCGCAGTTCGACCCCGAGGTCGTCCAGGCGTTCCTGCGCGTCCAGGCGCGCCACCCGGCGGACCGGCTGGCCGCCGAGCGGCCCTGATACCCCGACACTGATCGGCTCCTTTCGGGTAGGGATCGGAGATGAGCCCCGATACCCCCTCCCCCCGCGCCTACGCGATCGTCAAGCCCGACGAGGTCGAAAACCCCTACGACGGCACCGATGTTCCCGGGGAATTCAGGCGCCTCACCGACGCGCTCGGTTGCGAGCAGCTGGCCATCACTGTCATCCGCGTCCCGCCTCACTCTGACTTCGAGCAGGGCACAGGCCACTTTCACGACGAGGTGGAGGAGCTCTATCTGGTCAGCCGGGGCACGCTGACCATGCGTCTGGGCGAGGACGTCCACCGGGTCACTGCCCCCGCGGCCGTGCGCGTCGCCCCCGCGACGCCTCGGTCGCATCGCAACGAGGGCGATGAGCCGGTCGAGATGTGGGCCGTCTCGCGCGCGGTGGCGGCTCCGGACGCAACCAAGCTGGATGACTTCTGGGCGGCCTCCCCGGACGCGGCCCAGTCTCGATAGCGCGAGCTCTACAGCGAGTCGAGCGCGTCGTTGAAGGTCGCGCTCGGACGCATGGCCGCCTGACCACCGGTCGGGGTCGGGCCGGTAGTAGCCGCCGATGTCGACCGGCGAGCCCTGGATCTCGGCCAGCTCGGCGACGATCTTCTCCTCCTCGTCGGCCAGCCGCTGGGCCAGGGCGGCGAAGCGCTCGGCCAGCTCCGGATCCTCGTCCTGTCCGGCCAGCTCCTGCGCCCAGTACAGGGCCAGGTAGAAGTGGCTGCCGCGGTTGTCGAGCTCCCCCACCTTGCGCGAGGGCGAGCGGTCCTCCTCCAGGAGCCGCCCGGTGGCGCGGTCGAGCGTCTGGCCGAGCAGCCGGGCACGGGGGTTGCTCGTCCTTGTCGGCCAGCATCTCGAGCGAGACGGCCAGGGCCAGGAATTCGCCCAGGCTGTCCCAGCGCAGGTGGTTCTCGCGCGTGAACTGCTGGACGTGCTTGGGGGCCGAACCCCCGGCGCCGGTCTCGAACAAGCCGCCGCCGCTCCATCAGCGGCACGATCGAGAGCATCTTGGCGCTGGTCCCGAGCTCGAGGATCGGGAACAGATCGGTGAGGTAGTCACGCAGGACGTTTCCGGTCACCGAGATCGTGTCCTCGCCCGCGGCGGGCGCGCTCGAGCGTGAAGCGGGTGGCCTGGGCGACATCGAGGATCTCGATCTCGAGCCCGTCGGTGTCGAGCTCGTCAAGCGCGGGGCGTACCTTGGCCAGCAGCTGCTGGTCATGCGGCCGCGTCTCATCGAGCCAGAACACCGCCGGCGTATCCGGTGGCCCGTGCGCGCTCGACGGCCAGCCGCACCCAGTCCTGGATGGCGGCATCCTTGGTCTGACACATGCGCCAGATGTCGCCGGGCGGCGACCTCGTGCTCGAGCAGCGTGCTGCCTTCTTCGTCGATCACCCGCACCGTGCCCGCCGTCGGGGATCTCGAACGTCTTGTCGTGCGAGCCGTACTCCTCGGCCTTCTGGGCCATCAGGCCGACGTTCGGGGTGGTTCCCATCGTGGCCGGGTCAAAGGCGCCATGCTCGCGGCAGTCGTCGATGGCCTCGGCGTACAGCGGGTGCGTAGGAGTGGTCGGGGATCACGAACTTGGCGTCCTGCTGCTCACCCGCGGAATTCCACATCTGGCCCGAGGTGCGAATCGCGGCCGGAATCGAGGCGTCGATGATCACGTCGCTGGGAACGTGCAGGTTGGTGATGCCCGCGGTCGGAGTCGACCATGGCCAGCGCCGGCCCGCTCTCATAGGCGGCCTCGATCGCGGCCTGCACGGCGGACCGCTCCGCGTCGGGCAGCTGGTCCAGGCCGCTGAGCAGCGCGGCCAGGCCGTCGTTGGCGTTGATCCCGGCTCCCTTGAGCGCCTCCTCATGCTCGGCGAACACGGCTCGGGAAGTAGGCGCGTACGGCATGGCCGAAGATGATCGGGTCAGAGACCTTCATCATCGTCGCCTTCAGGTGCACTGAGAACAGAACGCCCTGCTCCTTGGCCTCGGTGACCTGCGTCGGCCAGAAAGCGATCCAGCGCCTCGCGCCGCATGACCGCAGCGTCGAGCACCTCCCCGGCCAGCACCGGCGTCGAGGCCTTGAGCACGATCACCCGGCCGTCCTTGTCGGCGAGCTCGATGCGGACCTCGCCGTCGTGTTCGACGGTCATCGAGCGCTCGGTGGAGCGGAAATCCCCGTCGCTCATGGTGGCGACGTGGGACTTGGACTGCGGAGACCAGTCGCCCATCGAGTGCGGGTGCGAGCGGGCGTAGGCCTTGACCGAGGCCGGGGCGCGGCGGTCAGAGTTGCCCTCGCGCAGCACGGGGTTGACGGCACTGCCCTTGACACGGTCGTAGCGGGCGCGGATCTCGCGCTGCTCATCATCGCCCGGCTCATCCGGATAGCCGGGGATGTCGTAGCCCGCCTCCTGGAGCTCGGAGATGGCGGCCTTCAGCTGCGGCACCGACGCGCTGATGTTGGGCAGCTTGATGATGTTGGCCTCGGGAGTCGTGGCCAGGTCTCCGAGCTCGGCCAGCGCGTCGGCGACCCGATGCTCCTCGTCCAGACGGTCACCGAACTGGGCCAGGATTCGACCCGAGAGCGAGATGTCGCGTAGCTCCACCTCGACGCCGGCCACGCCCGCGAACGCCTGCACGACGGGGAGCAGCGACTTTGTGGCCAGGGCCGGAGCCTCGTCGGTGTGGGTGTAGACGATCTTCAATCCGGGGCGCAGCCTAGTAGGACGAGTTCCGCGCCGTCGCCGCCCCGGCCGAGCGGCGGGGAGAGTTCCCTCGAGAGCGGCCGGGTCGGATCAGCCGGAGATCTTCCAGCTGCCGTCGGCCTGCTTGGACAGCCGCGTGGGCTCGGAGTGAGAGTCGATGAAGCCCTTCAGCGAGCCGCGCCGGGAGCTGACGTCAGAACCGGTGACCGTGGCCTGACCGCCGTTGACCCGGACGTGATGGATGACGACGCTGGCCAGAGCCGCACGCTGGGCTTTCGTGAGACGGCGGCTGGCCACGGCGACGACCTTCGGGCAGCTGGCGTGGGGTAGCGACGCGGCCAGGGTCCGGCGGCCCGCGGCGGTCGTCAATGAGCAGACGGTCGCGCCATCTCCCGAGGCCAGCGCGCGGAAGGCCCGCGCGATTGTGGCCCTCGCCCCCGCCTCCTCGGCGCTGCCGGAAGTCGTGGCGCTCGATCCGCAGGCAGCCAACAGCAAGCTCAGCCCCAGGGCGAGGAGGAGTCGCTGGCCGGGATGAAACACCGGCCGACCTTACTCCCGTAATTGCCATGCCGGGTCGGGCGGGGCCGGACGGGGTAGGAAAGCGCTTAGATGCCCATCCGCAACGTCGTCATCGATCACGTAACGATCGGCGTGAGTGACCTCGCGCTCAGCGCCGAGTTCTACCGGCGCGTGCTCGCCACGCTCGGCTTTCGCGACTTCGGACCGTGGCAGGAGGGCGACCCCGATCTCGCGTTTGGCACCGACGGTGCCGACGACTTCGCCATCTCCCTCAATTACCCGACCGGCGCCCCGGTCCACATCGCCTTTGCCGCCGAGCGTCGCCAGCAGGTCGATGCCTTCCACGCCGCGGGACTCGCCGCCGGTGGCACCGACAACGGTGCGCCCGGCTTCCGGCCCGAGTATTCCGATGGCTACTACGGGGCGTTCCTCCTCGATCCTGACGGCAACAACATCGAGGCCGTGCACCATGGCGACGACTGACCGCGCTCACGCAGCGCTTCCGGTGACGCCGACGCCCGCGTAGCATCCTGGACATGGAGCGGCAGGTCATCTATGTCTCTGGATTGACGCGGTTGCCCCTGCTCAGCGCCGATGGCGGCGAGATCGGGCGCATCGTCGACGCCGTCGTCGATCTCGGCTCCAAGCCGCCCCGGGTGAACGGCGTCGTCGTGGCCGTCCAGCGCCGGCGGGTATTCGTCGGCATCACGCGCATCGGCGAGATCGGGACCGATGGCGCAAGGCTGCGGCGCGGCTCGGTCAACCTGCGCCAGTTCGAACTGCGCGACGGGGAGCGGTTGCTGTCGGGCCAGCTGCTGGGCAAGCGCCTCAAGGGACAGCGGGTGGTCGACATCGGGCTGATACCCGCTCCCGAGCCGTTCGGGTGGGAGGTCTCCACCGTCGCCTTGGCCGGACGCCGTCTCCCGGGACTGCGCCGCGCCCCCGAGATAATCGACTGGAGTGAGGCGGGAGAGCTGTTCGCCTCCGAGCGGCCCGTCGACCGTCAGGCCGCCGAGCTGGGTGGTCTGCACCCCGCGGAGATGGCCGAAGCCATTCGCCACCTCCCCCTCAGCCGACGCCGAGTGCTGGCCGCCGAGCTCGAGGACGACCGCTTCGCCGACCTGCTCGAGGAGCTCTCCGAGGACGACCAGGTCAAGCTCGTCGAGGGACTGGACCAAGAGCGGCTGGTCCGCGTGCTCGAGGAGATGGAGGCCGACGACGCGGCTGACCTGTTGGGCGAGTTCTCCGCCTCACGTCAGGCCGAGTTGCTGCACGCGATGGACCCCGACGAGGCCGACCCGGTCCGACGCCTGCTCACCTACCGGCCCGACACGGCCGGCGGATTGATGACGCCCGAACCGGTGATCCTGGCCCCCAACGCGACCGTCGCCGAGGCCCTGGCGCGTATCCGCGACCCATCCCTGCCAGTCCCGCTGGCCGCCGGCGTGTTCATCTGCCGGCCACCGCTGGAGACTCCGACCGGTCGTTACCTGGGCAACGTCGGCTTTCAGCGCCTCCTCCGCGAGGCGCCGAGCAAGCCACTGGCGCGCTGCCTGGATGAGGACGTCGAGCCGGTCAACGAGAGCACCAGCGACCGCGAGGTGGCGGTGCAACTGGCGGCCTACGACGTCGTCACCCTCGCCGTTACCGATGACAGCGGGCGCCTGGTCGGTGCCATCACGATTGATGACGTGCTCGACCGCGTGCTGCCGCCCAACTGGCGCCTGACCATGTCGGAGACCCCCTGATGGCCCGGGACGAAAGGCCAAGTCCGAACTAATGGCACGCAGCGACCTGAGTACCCCGCGCGGAACCCCGGGCGGCCCCGTCTATGACCCCGACGCCTTTGGGCGGTTCGCGGAGAGCCTCGCCCGCTTCTTGGGCACCGGGCGCTATCTGGTCGCCCAGACCCTCGTCGTCATCATCTGGATCATCCTCAACGTGGCCGCCGTCTCCCTGCGGTGGGACCCGTACCCGTTCATCCTCCTCAACCTCGGCTTCTCGCTCCAGGCCGCCTATGCCGCCCCGCTCATCCTCCTGGCCCAGAACCGCCAGGCCGACCGCGACAAAGAGGATGTCGAGCGCGACCGGGAGATGAACTTCCGCTCCCTGGCCGAGACCGAGTACCTGGCCCGGGAGATCGCCGCCGTCCGCCTCGCGGTGGACAACAAGCCCAGCCGCGAGGAGCTGCTCGAATGGATCGAGCGCCTCAACCAGGCCATCGAGCGTCTGGCACCCGCCGAGCAGGACTAGACAGCGCCCGCGTCGTAACCGATCTGTCGAACTAAACCCCTCTGGCGCAGCGAGCACCGTGGCAGTAGGGTTCGTTTGAGGCTGGGCTGAGGCCAGGCGAGGACGGATCGGATCGAGGGTCTAACGACGAGGTTGGCAGGACAGGCGGAGCGAGACGCCGAGTTGCTCGCTCGGTGCCGAACCGGAGATGCCACCGCCTGGCGAACGCTGGTGGAGCGTTATGCGCCGCTCATCAACGGCATCCTGCGCGGGGCGTTTCGCCTCACCGAGCACGACGCCGAGGACGCTTTCCAAGACGTGCTCACGCGCGTGTATCTGTCTCTGAGCACGGTCCGCGACGAGAGCGCGCTGCGGGCCTGGATCGCCTCGATAACGCGCAACGTGGCCCTCGATGCGCTCCGGTACGGTGGCCGCGAGGTCCCCAGCGGCGAGACCCTGGAGGAGCAGGCCTTCGCCGAACCGCTGTCGGCGCGTGGACGAAGCGTTGACCGTGCGCGCCGCGCTCGAGCGGCTGCCCCGCCACCACAGCGAGATCCTGGAGCGCTTCTTCGTCCGCGACGAGAGTTACCGGACGATTGCCGCCGACATGGACCTTCCGGCCGGGACGATCGCCAGCCGCATCTCGCGGGCCCTGGCCGAGCTGCGGATCGAGTTCGAGTCATGAGGGAAGATCGCCCGCGGCTGACACGTCTACGTCGTACATGGATGACCCTCTCAAGCCCGAACTCGAACTCGTCGCGGCGCTGCGGCTGACGGCTGCGCCGCCGGCGGCCTGGATCGAGGCCGCGGCCCAGATCCCCGGCACCGTCGGCGACCTCGACGTGATCGAGCAGCTGCTGGACAGTGCCGACTTCCGCGAGCGTTTCCGCATCGACCCCGAACGGACGATCAAAGAGGCCGGACTCGAGCCCTCGCCTCTCCTGCTGGGCGCCGTGCGCGATCGGGTTGGCGACAACTAGCCCGCGACGCCGATCCGGGCGCGTTCGCACTCGTGTTCGGCGGCGGCCACGATCGCCCGCACCCGGCGTCGGCGTTCGTCGTCTGGAACCAGAGCGAGGTTGATCGCGACCAGAGCGGCCACGGCGCGCGCCGCCGCCGCGGCCAGCTCGGCGGCCCCGGTCGCGTCAGCACTGCCGGCTGCTGGACCTCGTACAGCGACCGCCGCGGCCAGCGCGGCGCAATCAGCACCCAGGTTCGCGATCTCCAGCAGCGTGTCGGCGGCCGCGACGAGGTCGGCGCGCAGTGCTGCGTCGCGCCCGGTCCGGGCCGGATCGGGCGGGAGCTGTAGCAGTTCGCGCGCGCGCTGAAAGGCGGCCGCGTTGGCGGGTCCGGCCGCCGCCGCGCGCTCACGAAGACGCACGGCCTGCACGGCCATCCCCCGAGCCTCGTCCCACTCCCGGCCCGCGCCCCGAGCCAGGCTCTCGCACAGGGCTGCGGCCCCCTCGATCACCTGGGCGGCCAGCGCGCCGGCGCCGGTTGGGGGCTCGACGCCGGCGTCGGACGGGAACTCGAGGATCGTCATGGCTCCATCGCCACCAGCGCCAGCTCGGCCTCACGCAACTGCTCATCGATCAGCGCCAGCCCCGTATCCCAGAACGTCGGATCACCCAGATCGGCGCCGACGATCGCGGCCAGCTCCTGCGGCGAGCGAGACCCGCCGGCGCTGAGCAGATCCAGATAGCGAGGCACAAACGACTCGCCCTGGTCGAGGTAGCGCGCGTAGATGGAAAGGGCGAGGAGCTGGCCGTAGGCATAGGCATAGACGTAGCCCGGGATGTTGAAGACGTGCTCGATGTAAGACCAGCGTGTCTCCTGCCCGGGCGTGAACACAACTGAGTCGCCGAACAGCTCCTCGTTGACGGACTGCCAGTGCTCGCTGAAGCGTCCGGCCGACAGCTCGCCGCACTCACGCCGCTCGCGGTGGACCCGGTCCTCGAAGCGGTGGATGGCGATCTGCTGAAAGACCGTCGCCACCGCTTCATCGAGCTGGTAGGCGAGCAGTCCGAAACGTGCCTCGGGTTCTGTGGCCTGGGCCAACAGGTGGGCAAAGGTGAGCGTTTCTCCGAACACCGATGCCGTCTCGGCCACCGTGGCCGGCGTGTCCATCTGCAGCAGGCCCCGGGGGGCGGCGAGCAGATAGTGCAGGCCATGACCGAGCTCGTGGGCGAGGGTCAGAACGTCCTGGCGCAGACCGGCGAAATTCATCAGCAGGTAGGGGTGCCCGGCCGGTCCGGTGTGTGCGCAGTACGCGCCGACCTGCTTGCCGGGACGCATCGCGGCATCGATCCAGCCACCAGTGAAAAACTGCGTCGCGCGCTCAGCCAGCTCGGGCGAGAAGCTGCGGTAGGCAGCGAGCACGAGCACGCGGGCCTCATCCCACTCAAAGCGCTCGGGCGGTGCTCCGACCGCGGCCGGGCGGTCATAGCTGTGCAGCTGCTCGACACCGAGGGCGCGGGCCTTCAGCCTCGACCACCGGCGCGGGATGTCGTAGCGAGCCACCACCGCGGCCACCAGCGCGTCCACCGACGCGTCGCCGGCCTCGTTCTCGAGGTTGCGCTCGGCCAGCCAGTGGGGATAACGGCGCAGTCGGTCATCGACCGCATGGTCTGCCAGCAGCACGTTCAAAACACTCGCCCGAATCCGCAAACCGGGCACCAACGCGGCCGTGATCGAGCCCTCCGCGGCCCGCCGCTGCGCCCGGTCTGAAGATGACAGCCGGGCCTGGATCTCGGTCAGCGGCCGAGACTCGCCCTCCCACTCCGCGGTCAGCGCAGCCAGCTGTTCGTCCAGCAGTCGCCGCCAAGCTTCTCGGCCCGTGAGCCCCTTCTCGGTCAGCAACCGCTCTTCCGGATCGGACAGGCGATGAGGTGCCAACCGCCGGCGAACGGTCAGCAGGTGAGCAAAGCGCTCGAGCTCCGGCTGCGCCAGCAGCTCCGCCGCTCGCTCGGGCTCCACCTCGAGCCACTCCAGCTCAAAGAAATTGACCAGCGTCTGGACTCGAGCCGCCTGGGCCTCGATCTCGCTCAGCAGCGCTCCGTGCTCCGGGGGACCGGTGTCGGCATCGAAGCGCAGCGTGGCGTACGCGTCGGCCAGCGTCATCGCCCCGTGAATGGCCTCGAGCTGCTCGAGCGCCTCGCGCAGATCGGTCGTCCCGTAAGCGGCGATCCGACCTCCGTGCTGACCGGCAAACGTGTTCGCGGCCGCGACCGCCTGCCGGCTGAGATCGACCGCGCCCGAGGGCCCGCCGGGCATCACTGAGCTCAGATCCCAGGCCGGAGGCTGATCGCCGGCGCCGGCGCCGACGCTCGGCGCCTCGCTCACCGTGGCCACGACGACAAGCGGCGGCGCTGATGCCAGCGCCGCCGCAGGTAAGGCGAGGAAGGACGCCGCAGCGCCCCCGCCCCATCCCTCGTCACGTCTTCTTGGCCGGCCGATTCTTCATGTGGTGGTTCTTCATGTGCCCCTCGAAGTCGCCCTGCCCCTCTTCCTCCTGGCGACCGATCCGGTTGCCGGGGGAGTCCTCCTGAAAACCGATCCGGTTGCCCGGGGAGTCCTCCTGGCGACCGATCCGATTGCCCTCGGGCCCGGCCAGGTGGCCCTCGACCTCGGCTGACTCTTCCTGCGTGCGCTGCTCGTCGGACTCGCCCATGGGAGCTCCTCTGGTAGTTGTGCCGCCCCGCCGAAGTGGTGCGTATGTCAGGGAGACGGACGACGCGCAGGAAATCTTCCGTAGGTGACCAAGCCCACACTTCCGGCCATCGCCGGGGCAGGGCCCGAATATGATCCGCCCGTGTCCTCAGGGCCGTCAGACCAGGAACTTCCGGCCTGGTCGCTGGACCGGGAGACGGCCCGGGATCAGGTCCAACCGTCCGCCTGGCCGCTGGGCGATGCCCGCGAATGGGCGCTGAGTGGCTCCACCGGCGCCGGTGTGCGCGTGTGCATCGTCGACAGTGGAGTCCAGGCCGACCATCCACAGGTCGGGGGTGTGTCCGAGGCGGTCGTCGTCGCGGAAACCGAGGCCGGAGAACTGACCGTGGCCGCCGACGACGAGGGCGACGCCTACGGCCACGGAACGGCCTGCGCGGCCATCATCCGGAGGCTGGCCCCGGACTGCCAACTGCACTCCGTGCGGGTCCTGGGCGGCGAGCTGACCGGGACCGGGCGGATGCTCCTGCACGGGCTGCGGTGGGCGATCGACCAGCACTTCGAGGTCATCAACCTGAGCCTGTCGACGACCAAGAGCCGGTTTGTCCCGGAGCTTCATGAGCTCTCAGACCGGGCCTACTTCCGCGGGTCGCTCGTAGTCGCCTCCGCGCACAACATGCCGGTGGAGTCGTTTCCGTGGCGGTTTCCGGCCGTTCTCTCCGTCGGCAGCCATGCCGGGCACGACCATCTCGAGTACTACGCCAACCCTGACCCGCCGGTCGAGTTCGCCGCCCCCGGGGTCGACCTCGAGCTCGCGTGGCTCGACGGCGGGACGATCCGCGCGACGGGCAACTCGTTCGCCACTCCGTACATGGCCGGGCTGGCGGCGCTCGTACTGGCCAAGCACCCCGGGCTGCGTCCCTTCGAGGTCAAGACCGCTCTGCGGTGCGCGAGCAGCAACGTTCGGAGCGCGGTATGAGCCAGGCCGGCGTCGGGAGCACGGTATGACCGGCGCCGGCGCCGGCAGCGGCGGCCTCGGTGACGAGGCGGGACGCCGGTTCCTGCTGCAGTCGATCGCCGAACTCACCCGGGCCGTGTTCGGCGCCCGAGCGTGCTCGATCATGCGCTCTGACCCGGCCACGCAGGAGCTGGTCTTCGAGGCCGTGGCCGGTAAGGGAGCCGGCACCCTGGTCGGCCAGCGGATCTCGGCCCGGACCGGCCTCGCCGGATGGGCGCTGGCCTCCGAGGAGCCGATCGCCGTCTCCGACGTGCGACGCGATCCGCGCTTCGCCCGCGACGTGGCCGAGGACACGGGCTACATACCGACCGCGATCAGCGTGTACCCACTGCTGCACGGCGAGCGTTCGATCGGCGTGCTCAACGTTCTTGATCAGGGCGCCTCGGAGCGCGTCGGGCTAGCCGACATGGAGGTCCTGGGACGGATCGCCGCGCATGCCGCCGCCGTGCTCGCCCTCGTCGAGGACGCTCGTCGCGCCGGTGCCGGCGAGGATCAATTCAGCCAGCTGCAAGGCCGCCTGAACTCGGCCGGCCCGCGACGGCGGGCAGCCGCCGCGGACGCCCTTGACGCCCTGCGACGGCTGCTGGAGGACTGAGGCTGACTACCGGCCGGTGCCGGCGCTGGACCCAACCGGCTCGCCGCTCGGCGCCGACGCGGCCCGCCCGTTGGAGCTCGCGGCCGCGGCACTCCGGATGCCGGCCGCGACCTTGGCGCCGAGGTCCTTGTCGACATTGTTCCAGTACTCGATCACGCGCTCCTGAACGGCGGGCGTGACCCCGTCGGTGGCATGGCCGATGATGTTGGAGGCCAGTCGCTCGCGCGCCTCGTCGTCCATGACCTCCCGGACCATGGTGCCGGCCTGACCCCAGTCGTCGTCCTCGGCGTGCAGCGTGTAGGCCTGGCGAACCATCTCACCATCGGTGGCCCATAGCCCAGCGCCGTCGGTCCGCGACGGGTCCGCCTTGGGACCGCCGTAGGAGTTGGGCGCGTACACGGGATCGGTGACGTTCACCGTGCGCCCGACGCCGTCCTTGCTGTAGCTGTGGACGGGCGCGTGGGGTGAATTGACCGGAATCTGCTTGTAGTTGACCCCAAGCCGGGCGCGGTGGGCGTCGGCGTAGGAGAACCCGCGGGCCAGCAGCATCTTGTCGGGGCTGAGGCCGATGCCGGGCACGAGGTTGTTGGGCTCGAACGCGGCCTGCTCCATCTCGGTGTGGAAGTCGGTCACGTTGCGGTCCAGAGTCATCCGGCCGACCTCGATCAGGGGGTAGTCGCCGTGCGGCCACACCTTGGTCAGGTCAAACGGGTTGAAGCGGTAGGTCTTGGCCTCCTCGAAGGGCATGACCTGCACGTACAGCGTCCAGCTTGGGTATTCGCCGCTCTGGATCGACTCGAACAGGTCGCGCCGGTGGTAGTCGCCATCCTCGCCGGCGATCGCGGTCGGCCTCCTCCTGGGTGAGGAACTCGATGCCCTGGTCGGTCTTGAAGTGGTACTTGACCCAGATACTTGTCGCCGGCCGCGTTGACCCAGCTGTAGGTGTGGCTCGAGTAGCCGTTCATGTGGCGCCAGGTGCGCGGGATGCCGCGATCGCCCATCAGCCAGGTCACCTGGTGGGCGGACTCGGGCGACAGCGTCCAGAAGTCCCACTGCATGTCGTGATCGCGCAGCCCGCTGTCGGCGCGGCGCTTCTGGCTGCGGATGAAGTGCTGGAACTTCATCGGGTCCCGCATGAAGAACACGGGCGTGTTGTTGCCGACCATGTCGTAGTTGCCCTGCTCGGTGTAGAACTTCAGCGAGAAGCCGCGCGGATCGCGCCACGTGTCCGGACTGCCGCTCTCGCCCGCCACGGTGCTGAAGCGGGCCAGCATCTCGGTCCTGACCCCGGGCTGGAACAGCCCGGCTCGCGTGTAGGCGCTGACGTCGGCGGTCGTCTCGAAGTGGCCAAAGGCACCGGCGCCCTTGGCGTGCGGCTGGCGCTCGGGGATCCGCTCCCGGTTGAAGTTCGCCATTTGCTCGATGAGGTACTGATCCTGAAGCAGGATCGGACCGTCGGGGCCTACGGTCAGCGAATGCTCATCGCTGGCGACGGGAATGCCGGCGTCGGTTGTCGTGGGGGGTACCTGACTGTCACTCATTCTGGAAGCTGCTCCTTTCGTCGACTGGGAGCGCATTTTGAGGCGCGTCAATCGTTCTTATCACCAAATCCTCAAGGGTCAATTTACCCGTGCTCTTTCGGCCCAATCCCGGCCCAGGCCCCGGCGGAGGCGGCTCTTACCGGGTGGGTCAGGCTCAGCCGGCTGCGGGCGTTCTCCATCAGCGAGCTCGACGCCGGCGAGGCGGTGAGGGCGTCGCGGAAGGCCTCACCGTCGATCCTCAGCGCGCGTACGTCGTCGTCGGCGGTGACGGTTGCCGTGCGCGGAATGCGCTCGAGCACGCCGATCTCCCCGAAGTAGGCCGGGGCGGTCATGGTCCGGATCGGGCGCGACGTACCGCCGGCCTCACCCCGGGCGCTGACCTCGACCTCACCGCTGGTCAGGACGTACAGGGCATCGGCGGTGTCGCCCTCGCGGATGATCGTCTCCCCGGGCGCGAACGAGGTCTCGGTGGCGATCGTCGCCAGGCGCTCCAGGATCGGGCGACGGGCAGCAGGCGAAGATGTCCAGCCCCTCGAGCACGGCCACGCGCGGCTGGAGTTCGGCCGCTCGCTGGGCCGGTCTCTCGATCGACGGCCCGCAGGGCCGGATATCCGGCCACGGCGACGCACGGCGGGGGCCACAGCCATCGTCCACAGCCCGGCGTCGAGCCCGCCGGCGCTGACGAGCGACCGGCGTGAGAACGGTGCCGAGCGCGATCGCGCCGAGCACGAAGGCAAAGAACACCCCGAACACGCGGGCCAGCTGGTCGGAGGCGACCGCGCGCTGCAGCGCGGTGACGGCGAGGACGTCGACGACCAGCGTGGCGGCGCCGCGGAACACCTGGACGACGAAGGCCAGCGCCGGCGAGTGGATCACGACCAGCAGCGCCGTCGGCAGGCAGTAGCCGACCGCTCCGGCCAGGATGATCATCCCCAGCCGGCGCGAGCCGGCCAGCCGGTCGACGGCCCCCGCGGCCAGCACGCCGCCCGCGCCGAGGCCGGCGAGCAGGTAGCCGAAGCCCTCCGAGCCGGTCCCCAGCCGGTGCGCGGAGACGCCGACGAACAGGACCGTGTCGGTCCCGTACACGAAGCTGACCAGCACGCTGTAGGCGACCAGCGTTCGCGCCGCCGGCAGGGCGGCGATCGTCCGCACGCCGACCAGCATCTGCCGCAACGGCCCGGCGCTCCCGCCCTCGGTGACGTCGACCGGCCGGCTGCGGGCGCTGATCCGGGAGACGAGCACCGCCGAGACCAGCGAAGCTGGCGGCGTTGAGGCCGAACACCGCCGCCGGCGAGCCGACGCAGCAGCAGCACGGCGCCGATCGCCGGCCCGACGATCACCACCAGCTGCTCGATCGTGCCGTTCAGCGCGTTGGCGGCGGCGAGGTCGTCCTCGTCGACGAGCGAGGGAATCGTCGCCGCGGCGGCCGGCGGGTAGACGACGCTCGAGGCCGACGTCAGCCCGGCGAACACCAGCGCCAGGGCCGGCGGCCCGCCGGTCGCGGCGACGATCGCGAGACCGACCTGCCACAGCGCGCAGAGCAGGTCGGCGCCGACCATCAGCCGGATGCGCTCCGTGCGCTCGGCGAGCACGCCGCCGTAGACGCTCAGCAGGAGCTGGGGAACCATCCGGACCAGGCCCGCCGCCCCGACCCAGCCCAGCGAGTGGGTGCGCTGGAAGACGAAGGCCAGCAGCGCGACGTTGTAGGCCCAGCTGCCCGTGGCGGAGATGACCAGACCGCCGAACAGCAGCCGCAGGTCGCGACTGCGGCGAGCACCGGCCCGATATCCACGTCATCCCGGTTGGCCCCCATTTTCCGGCCAGATTATGGTTCTGTCAGCAGGTTAGAATGCCGCGCGGTGGCTACCTGCTCGGCGTGCGGAACGGAGAACCGGGCCGGGCGACGGTTCTGCTCGCAGTGCGGAGCCGCGCTGGCGGTCACGTGTGGCATGCTGCGGCGCCGAGAACGAGCCGGGCGACCGCTTCTGCGGCGAGTGCGGCGTCGGCGCTGGCCGCCGGGTCAGCCGCCCGACGCCGCCGCGGCAGCTGCGGCTCACGGTCTCGGAGCGGCGTCTGGTGTCGGTGCTGTTCGCCGATCTGGTCGGGTTCACGACGCTGTCCGAGCACCGCGATCCCGAGGAGGTCCGGGAGCTGCTGAGCCGAGTACTTCGATCGCTGCCGGACGCTGATCGAGCGCTACGGCGGCACGGTGGAGAAGTTCATCGGCGACGCGGTGATGGCGGTGTGGGGCACGCCGGTCGCGCGCGAGGACGACGCCGAGCGCGCGGTCCGGGCCGCGCTGTCGCTGACCCAGGCGGTGGCGCTGCTGGGCGAGGAGGTCGGGATGCCCGAGCTGCGGGTGCGCGCGGGCGTGCTGACCGGCAACGCCGCGGTCGAGGTCGGCGCTGAGGGCGAGGGGATGGTGCTCGGCGACACCGTCAACACCGCGTCGCGGCTGCAGTCGATCGCCGCGCCCGGCACGGTGCTGGTCGACGACGTCACCCGGCGCGCGTCGGAGGCGGCGATCGCCTACGAGGACGCCGGCGAGCACCAGGTCAAGGGGCGCGAGCAGCCGGTGCGCGCGTGGACCGCGCTGCGGGTCGTCGCCGGCGCGGGCGGCGCGCGGCGCAGCGCCGGCCTGGAGGCGCCGTTCGTGGGCCGCGAGCGCGAGCTGGCCCAGCGTGATCGAGGCCTTCGAGGCGAGCGCCGAGCAGCGCCAGGCGCGGCTGGTCACGGTCGTCGGCGAGGCGGGCTCGGGCAAGTCGCGGCTGCTGTGGGAGTTCTTCAAGTACATCGACGGCGTCGAGCGGTGGTGCGCTGGCACCAGGGCCGCTGCCTGTCCTACGGCGACGGCGTCGCCTACTGGGCGCTGGCCGAGATGGTCCGCGCGCGCGCCGGGATCACCGAGGAGGAGAGGCCCGACTCCGCGCGCGCCAAGCTGCGCGACGGCGATCGAGCTGCTACGTGCCCGACGAGCGCGAGCGGCGGCTGGTCGAGCCGCGGCTGGCCCACCTGCTCGGCCTCGAGCAGCGCACCGCCTCCGACCGCGCCGACCTGTTCAGCGGCTGGCGGCTGTTCTTCGAGCGGATGTCCGAGCAGGCCCCGGTGGTGCTGGTGTTCGAGGATCTGCAGTGGGCCGACAGCGGCCTGCTGGAGTTCATCGACTACCTGCTCGAGTGGTCGGCCGAGCGCCCGCTGTTCGTGCTCGCGCTGGGGCGCCCTGAGCTGCTCGACTCGCGGCCGGCGTGGCGCGAGAGCGCGATCACGCTGGGGCCGCTGCCCGACGCGGCGATGCGCGAGCTGCTCGAGGGCCTGGTGCCCGGGCCTGCCCGAGGAGCTGGCCGCTCGGGTCCTGGCCCGCGCCGAGGGCGTGCCGCTGTACGCGGTCGAGACGGTGCGGATGCTGCTCGACCGCGGACTGCTGACCCAGGAGGGCAGCCGCTACCGGGTGACCGGCGACGTCGGCGAGCTCGACGTGCCCGAGACGCTGCACGCGCTGGCGGCCGCGCGGCTGGACGGACTGACCGCCGGCGAGCGGGCGGTGCTCCAGGACGCCTCGGTGTTCGGCCAGTCGTTCACGCCCGCCGGCGTCGCCGCGCTGTCGGAGCGCAGCACCGAGAGCGTCATCCGGATCCTCGACGGGCTGGTCGCCAAGCAGGTGCTCGGCTTCAACGACGACCGGCTGTCGGCCGAGCGCGGCCAGTACCACTTCCTCCAGGCGCTGCTGCGCACGACGGCCTACGGCACCCTGGCGCGCAAGGACCGCAAGAACCGCCACCTGGCCGCCGCCCGTCATCTCCAGGAGGCATGGGGTGAGCGAGCGCCCGAGCTGGCCGAGGTCCTGGCCGCCCACTTCCTCGACGCCGCGGCGGCCGATCCCGACGCCGCCGACGCGCCACGGATCCGCGCCGCCGCCTGCGAGACGCTGGCCGAGGCCGGCCAGCGGGCGCTGTCGCTGGCCCTCGGAGCCGAGGCCCAGCGAGCCTTCGACCGCGCCGCCGAGCTGGCCGAGGACGACCTGATCCGGGCACGGCTGCTCGACCAGGCCGGACGGGCCGCGCTGCTCAACGCCGAATACGACCTCGGCGCACGAGCGGCTGCAGCAGGCGGTCGAGCTGTTCGAGCCGCTCGGCGATCAGCCTCGGCCGCGCGCGAGCCTGGTCGCGATCGGCGAGGCCGCTCTATTCCGAGGACCGGCTCGACGAGGCGATCGAGCTGGAACGCCGACGCCGTCGCCGCGGCTTCCCGAGGGCAGCGCCGAGCAGGCGGCCGCCCTGGCCGCGCTCTCGCATCACCTGACCTTCCAGAACGGCGTTCGAGGAGGCGCTGCGCGTCGCCGACGCAGCGCTGGCCATCGCGCGAGCCGCTGCAGCGAGTGGGAGACGGTGGTCCGCGCCTTCAACACGATCGCCAACGTCCGTCGAGCGCTCCGGCCGGATCGAGGAGGCGACGGCGCTGCGCGAGCGGGCGCTGAAGCTGGCGCTCGCCCACGACCTCACCGTCGAGGCGCTGCGCGCCTACAACAACCTCGCCGACGGTCCGCTCCAGCGTCGATCAGTTCGCCGAGGCGCGCGAGCAGGCCGAGCCCGGTCTGGCGCTGGCCCAGGCCCGCGGCGACCGGTCGTGGGAGGAGCTGCTCAGCTGATGATCGCCACCGCCGACGTCGGGTCTGGGCGAATGGGACGGAGGCGCTGAGCCTGCTCGGGGGACTCGACGCCCGCAGCGAGCTCGCCCGCGCTGGCCTCCCTGCCGCGCTCGCCCGGATTCAGGCCGCGCGCGGGCGAGCTGGAGGTCACTGGACGAGACCCTGGAACCGCCGTCGCCGCCGCGGCGCAGCACCAACACCGAGTTCGCGCCGCGGCGCCGCCGGTCGCGCGGGCGATCGCGCTCAACGCCCTCGGCCGCCCGCCGAGGCGCTCTGAGGCCGCGCTGCCGATCGCCACGTCCGGGGCCGACGTGGCCAACGAGGACCGGCGCGAGGCCTACATCGAGGCTGGGCTGGCCGCGCTGGCGCTCGACGACGAGGCCGCGGTCCAGCGCCTGATCGACCATCGTCGCCGAGCTGCCGCCCGCGCTGCGCTCGCCGCTGCTGCGCGCCGGCGCGGCGCGCTTTGCCGGCCTGCTGGCCCAGCGCCGGGGCGACACGACAGGCCGCCGACGAGCGGCTGGCCGCAGCCGGCCGCGAGCTGCGCGCGATCGAGGCGCCGTTCGTGCTGGCTCAGGTGCTGGTCGAGCACGCCGAGCTGCTCGACGAGCGAGACCGCCGCGATGACGCCGCGCCGCTGCGGGCCGAGGCGCAGCGAGATCTTCACGGCGGCTCGAGGCCACGCCGTGGCTGCAGCGGGCGCAGGCGGCCCGGCCGGGGCCGGAGTATGAGCGCAGCGCGGATGATCGGCTGCGCGGTCCTGCGGCGGGGCAGACTCCGTCGGGCAAGACGGTTCTGCATCCAGTGCGGCGCACCGCGGTGCACCAGTCCTGCCCGGCATGCGGCGAGCAGATTCTCGCCCGGCGGCCCGCTTCTGCCCGGCGTGCGGGACGCCGCTGGTCGGCGGCACCGCGCCGGACGCCCCGGGGCCACGCGCCGGCCATGGTCTCCGAGCGGCGGCTGGTGTCGGTCCTGTTCGCCGATCTGGTCGGCTTCACGCCGCTGTCTGAGCATCGCGACCCGGAGGAGGTCCGGGAGCTTCTGTCTGAGTACTTCGAGCGCTGCCGGACGCTGATCGAGCGCTACGGCGGCACGGTGGAGAAGTTCATCGGCGACGCCGTGATGGCCGTGTGGGGCACCCCGGTGGCCCGTGAGGACGACGCCGAGCGGGCCGTGCGGGCCGCGCTGTCGCTGACCCAGGCGGTGACCGCGCTGGGCGACGAGGTCGGGATGGCCGAGCTGCGGGTCCGGGCCGGCGTGCTGACCGGGAGCGCCGCGGTCGAGGTCGGCGTCGAGGGCGAGGGCATGGTGCTCGGCGACACCGTCAACACCGCCTCTCGGCTGCAGTCGATCGCCGCCCCGGGCACGGTGCTGGTCGATGACGTCACCCGCCGGGCGTCTGAGGCCGCGATCGCCTACGAGGACGCCGGCGTCCACGAGGTCAAGGGTCGCGAGCAGCCGGTCCGGGCCTGGACCGCGCTGCGGGTGGTGGCCGGCGCGGGCGGCGCCCGGCGCAGCGCCGGACTGGAGGCGCCGTTCGTCGGCCGCGAACGCGAGCTGCCAGACGTGATCGACGCTGCCGACGCAGTGCCGGCGAGCGCCGGGCCGCGGCTGGTCGCCGTGGTCGGCGAGGCGGGCCCGGGCAAGTCCCGCCTGCTGTGGGAGTTCTTCAAGTACGTGGACGGGATCGAGGAGGTCGCGCTGCTGGCACCAGGGCCGCTGTCTGTCCTACGGCGAGGGGGTCGCGCTACTGGGCGCTGGCCGAGATGGTCCGCGCCCGAGCGGGCATCTCGGAGGAGGACTCGACCGCAGACGCGCGCGAGAAGCTGCGGGCGGCGATCGAGCAATTCGTCTCCGACGAGCGCGAGCGCCGGCTGGTCGAGCCCCGGCTGGCCCACCTGCTGCGGTCTGGAGGAGCGGCCCGACGCCGAGCGCGCGGACCTGTTCAGCGGCTGGCGGCTGTTCTTTGAGCGGATGGCCGGCTACGGAGCCGGTGATCCTCGCCTTCGAGGACCTCCAGTGGGCCGACAGCGGCCTGCTGGACTTCATCGACTACCTGCTCGAGTGGTCGGCGGACCACCCGATCTTCGTCCTCGCCCTGGGCCGTCCGGAGCTGCGCCGGCGCCGGCCGGCCTGGGGCACGTGATGCCTTGAACCGCTGGCCGCCGACAGCGTCGCGGAGGTCCTGCGAAGGGCTGGCCCCGGGACTGCCCGCCGAGCTGATGCGGGAGATCGGCCGGCGCGCGGAGGGCATCCCGCTGTACGCCGTGGAGACGATCCGGATGCTGCTCGACCGCGGGCTGCTGGTCCAGGAGGGAGCCGCTACGTGGTCACCGGCGACGTCGTCCGACCTCGACGTGCCCGAGACGCTGCAGGCGCTGGTCGCCGTCGCGCCTGGACGGTCTGTCGGCCGGCGGAACGCTCGCTGCTCCAGGACGCCTCGGTTCTGGGTCAGTCGTTCACGGCCGCGGCGCGCGGCGGCGCTGAGCGGGCGGCCCGAGCCCGAGGTGCGCGAGCGCTGCTCGACGGGCTGGTGGCCAAGCAGGTCCTGGGCCGCGACGACGACCCGCGCTCGCCGCGAGCGCGGCCAGTACCATTCCTGCAGGCGCTGCTGCGCACGGTCGCCTACGGCACGCTCTCGCGCCGGGCCCGCAAGGCGCGGCACCTCGCCGCCGCCGAGCACCTGCGCTCGGACCTGGCCGGGCGAGGCCCGGGACATCGCCGAGGTGCTGGCCGTCCCACTACCTGGAGGCGATCCGCGCCGATCCCGAAGCCGAGGACGTCCTCGCGCTGCGCGCCTCCGCGCGCGAGACGCTGACCGAGGCCGGGCGGGCAGCCGCCTCGCTGCTCCTGGGCCCCGAGGCCCAGCGCTACTTCGAGCAGGCGGCGGAGCTGGCCGAAGACGATGCTCAGCGGGCGGAGCTGCTCGAGCTCGGCCGGGCAAGCCCTGCGCGACAGCGGGGACACGCGTCGGCGGAGGAGCGGCTGCGTCAGGCGATCGAGCTGCGCGATCCAGCGGGACCCACCCCGGCGGACGGGCGGCCACGGTCCTGGCCAGCATCCTGCGCTTCGGCGGGCGTCTGGAGGAGGCCCGGAGCCTGCTCGAACGCTTCCGAGCCGCTGACGAGTCCGCGACCGATCCGATCGTCCGTGCCGAGGCGCTGGCCGAACTGGCCAGCGTCCAGGTCGCCGCCGGCGACCTGGACGACGGGGCCGCGCTGATCGAGGAAGCGCTAGCGGTGCTCGAGGAGGAGCAGGCGTGGGCGTCGCTGACACCGGCGTTGATCAGCCGCGCGCGTCTACCTGATCCTGTCCCACCGCTACGAGGAGGGCCAGGGCGTATTGCGCCACGCCCTGACCTGGCCGAGCGGCACGACCTACCCCAGGTCGCGTTGCGCGCGCGCTTCAACCTGGCCGCGATCTCGATCGAGGCCGGCCAGCTGGCCGAGGCCCTGGATGAGCTCGACGCTGGGCTGCACGTCGCGCGGGAGCGGGGCGACCGCTACTTCGAGCGGGTGCTGCTCGGTCAGCAGTGGCGCCGCTGGTCACCCTCGGCCGCTGGGATGAGGCGTCGGGGCTGCCCAGATGTGCTGGCCGGCGAGATCAACGTCGACGCGATCGGCACCGCGGCGTACCTGGTGACGGTGGCGCGGCCCGGGGCGATGACGAGATGCTGGCCCGGTGCCTTGCCCTGGCCGACCAGGTGCAGGACTCGGAGTCGGTGGACGTCCGCGGCGGCGCCGCGCTGGTCCTGGCTCGGGTGGCCTTCGAGCGCGGCGACCCGGCGCGAGGTGCAGCGCGTGATTGACGAGCTGCTGAGCTGGCCGGCACTGCCCGCCGAGTACATCGATGAGGCCTACACGATCAGCGTCTCAGCCGCGATCGCCAGCGGAGACACCGACGCCATGAGCCGGCGAGCGGCGTCTCTGGCCGCGGTGCGCCCGGCCCAGCGCCACCGGCTGGTGCGCGCCACCCGGGCTCGGCTCGAGGCCGAGGCCGCTCATCAGGCCGGGGATCGCGACCACGCGCGACGGGCCGAGGCTCAGGCGGAAGCCCTGCTGCGCGAGGTCGGGGCGCGGCCGCGACTGGCCCAGGCGCTGCTCGAGCGCGCCCGCCGCCGCGGCGAGCCCGAACCGCTAGCTGAAGCCCGGGAGATCTTCGCCAGCCTGGAGGCCTCGCGCTGGCTGGAGCGGGTTGACCAGGAGTTCGGGGTCAGAGCATGAGCGCCACCGCCGAAATCCGCTGCCCGTCCTGTGGCGAGTTGACCCCAGCGGGCAAATTCTGCATCCATTGCGGGGCCGGCACCCAGAAGAGCTGCCCGGTGTGCGGGCAGCCCGCGGTCGCCCGGCGCCAAGTTCTGCCTTGAGTGCGGGACGCCGCTGTCCCCCGCTCCGGCCTCCGGCGATGCCTCAAGCAGCATGCCCGCGCCGCCCCAGTCCGAGCGGCGTTTGGTGTCGGTGTTGTTCGCGGATCTGGTCGGGTTCACGACCTTGTCTGAGCATCGTGACCCGGAGGAGGTGCGGGATCTGCTCAGTCAGTATTTCGATCGCTGCCGGAGCGTTGATCGAGCGCTATGGCGGGACGGTGGAGAAGTTCATCGGCGATGCGGTGATGGCGGTGTGGGGCACCCCGGTGGCGCGGGAGGATGACGCCGAGCGCGCGGTCCGGGCGGCGTTGGCGTTGACGCAGGCGGTGGCACTGCTGGGTGAGGAGGTGGGGATGCCCGAGCTGCGGGTCCGGGCGGGCGTGCTGACCGGTAACGCCGCGGTCGAGGTCGGGGCCGAGGGCGAGGGGATGGTGCTGGGTGACACGGTCAACACCGCCAGCCGTCTGCAGTCGATCGCCGCGCCCGGGAACGGTGCTGGTCGATGACGTGACCCGCCGTGCGTCAGAGGCGGCGATCGCCTATGAGGACGCCGGCGAGCATCAGGTCAAGGGTCGCGAGCAGCCGGTGCGCGCCTGGACCGCGCTGCGGGTCGTGGCCGGCGCCGGCGGCGCCCGACGCAGCGCCGGACTCGAGGCACCGTTCGTGGGCCGCGAACGCGAGCTCCAGACGATCATCGACGCCGCCGAGGACAGCGCCGACCCGCGGGCCGCCCGTCTGGTCGCCGTGATCGGCGAGGCCGGCGTCGGGCAAGTCCCGGCTGCTGTGGGAGTACTTCAAGTACGTCGGACGGCGTCGAGAAGCTCGTCCGCTGGCACCAGGGACGGTGTCTGGCCTACGGCGAAGGGGTGGCCTACTGGGCGCTGGCCGAGATGGTCCGCTCGCGTGCGGGGATCGTGGAGGAGGAGGACCCGGCGCTCGTCACGGGCCAAGCTGCGGGCCACGGTGGAGGAGTTCATCACCGACGAGCGGGAGCGGCGCCTGGTCGAGCCCCGGCTGGCCCACCTGCTCGGGTCTGGAGCAGCGCACCGCGACCGACCGCGCCGACCTGTTCAGCGGCTGGCGGCTGTTCTTCGAGCGGATCGCCGACACCGAGCCCGTGGTGCTGGTGTTCGAGGACCTGCAGTGGGCCGACAGCGGGCTGCTCGACTTCATCGACTATCTGCTCGAATGGTCAGCCGACCATCCGATCTTCATCCTCGCCCTCGGCCGGCCCGAGCTGCGCCACGCCCGGCCGGAGTGGCCGGACGGCGATCTCACTGGAGCGCTCGACGACCGGGCGATGACCGAGCTGCTCGACGGCCTGGTCCCGGGCCTGCCCGACAAGCTGGCTCGTCGGATCCGCGCCCGCGCCGAGGGCGTGCCGCTGTACGCGGTGGAGACGGTGCGGATGCTGCTCGACCGTGGCCTGCTGGCCCAGGAGGGCAACCGCTACGTGCTCACCGGCGAGGTGGCGATCTCGAGGTCCCGGAGACGCTCCAGGCGCTGGTCGCCGCCCGCCTGGACGATCTCGACGGCGCCGAGCGCAGCCTTGTCCAGGACGCCGCGGTCATCGGCCAGTCCTTCACGCCCGGACGCCCTGGTCGCCGTGTCGGGCGCGCTCCGAGCCCGAGGTCGAGCCGGCTGCTCGACGGGCTGGTGGACAAGCAGGTGCTGGCCTACATCGACGACGTGCGCTCGGCCGAGCGCGGTCAGTACTCTTCCTGCAGGGGCTGCTGCGCACCGTCGCGCTGGGCACGCTGTCGCGCCGGGACCGCAAGGCCAAGCACCTGGCCGTGGCCCGGTACCTCGAGCAGACCTGGGGCGAGGAGGCCGGGGATATCGCCGAGGTCCTGGCCAGCCACTATCTCGACGCGGTGGAGGCCGACCCGGAGGCCGAGGATGCCGGCGCGATCCGCGACTCGGCCTGCCTGACGCTCGAGGACGCCGGCCGGCACGAGCGATCTCCCTGGCGCTCGGCCCCGAGGCCCGGAGGCACTTCGAACATGCCGCCGAGCTCTCCCGCGATCCACGCCGGCGCGGCGATCTGCTGCGCGAGGCGGGCAGCGCCGCCTTCTCGAGCGGCGAGAACGCCGATGCGTTGCGGGCTACTGCAGTCGGCTTCCGACGTGCTGGAGGGGCCGGTGCCGGTCGTGAGCTGGCTCGGGTGGAGAGCTGATGGGGGTGGTGCTGCTCGAATCGGGCCGGATCGAGGAGGCCGACAGCCGCCTGCGCCGCGCCTACGCCGGTCTGGATGGGGCCGGTGACGAGGAGGCGTTCGCCGAGGTCGCCGTCAGCTGGTCTCGGGTTGCCTTCGTCGGTGGTGATCACGCCGAGGCGGTGCGACTGGCCGACGCAGCGCTGCCCATCGCTCGAGGGCCGGCGCCTGAACGCCCTGCTGGTCAGCGCCCTGACGACCAAGGCGAAGTCCTGGCCGAGGCGGCGCGTCCGGCGGAGTCAAGCGCGCTGTTGCGCTACGTGATCGATCTCGCGGTTGAGGAGGACCTCGGCGCGGAGGCGATCCGCGGCCTATTACAACCTGGCCGAAAATCTGATGGGAGAGGCCGCGCTTCACCGAGGCCCAGGAGCTGCTGGACCGCGGCCTCGAGCTGGCTCGGCGGCGGGGAGACCGACGCGGCGAGCGCTGGATGGTCGCTCAGGGGCTGCTGCCGTCGCTGATCCACGGTCGCTGGGATGATGTCTTGGCTGACGCTCGGAAGCTGCGGACAGCGGAGGATCAATGGTCGGTTTCCAGGGCCTCTGCTGTCATGCCCTTCGTCCTCGCGGCCCGCGGAGACCGGGAAGGCGATGAAGGATCTGGCTGACTGCTCGCCGGTGAACACCGGATGGGTGGAACAGGACCGGATCGCCCGCGCGTCCCAAGCGTTGATGCAGCGCGAGCTGGGGGACGCCACCGGCGCCCTTCCGCCGCCATGGAGGCCTGCCTGGAGCTGCTGGAATCCAGTGCCTCCCACATCCCGCTGGAGTTCGGCGAAGCCGTGGAGACCGCTTTCGGCCGGGCAGCCCGAGGCTGTGGGGCAGCTGTTGACCCGCGTTGATGCCCTACGACCGGTGCAGCTCATCCCGATGCTCGAGGCTGAGGCCGCCCGAGCCCGTGGCCGCCTGGCCGAGCACCAGGGCCAGAGCGACCCGGCGAGGCAGTGGTTCAAGCGCTCAATCGACCGCTTCCGGGAACTGGGCGCAACATTTCACCAGGCTCGAGCCCAACTTCAGCTGGCCGAGTTCCTAGGCCCAGGTGACGAAAGCCGCCTCCTGGCCGACGAAGCAGCTCAGACCCTTGCCGTGCTGAGCGCCCGGCCCTGGTTGGCCCGAGCTCGTGCGCTCGGGTCGCCGGCGCTCGAGCCGGTGGCGCCAGTGCCCGCTCCCGGATCAGCGGCACCGGCGTCCGGCTCGGCGGCGGCGATCACCGCTCCATGACCTGGCCCGCCCTGCTGGCCGCGTTCCTGGTCTGCCATCTGACCGGCGACCTGCTGCTTCCAGACCGAGTGGCAGGCCGTGACCAAGGTGCGGGGCTGGGCGATCCCGAGGGCCGCCGCGCGCTCGTGCGCCACGCCGCCACCTACACGCTGGCCTTCCTGCCGGCGCTGGTCTGGGTGGCTGCGGATCGCAGCATGCATCGGGCGCATCGGCGTGGCCGCGCTGATCGCCAGTCCCGCACGTCCTGGTCGACGACGGGCACTTCGTCGCGCGTCTGGATGAGCGAGCGTCAAGCACGCTCCCGACCCCGCCCCCAGCCTGCGTCTGATGGTCGATCAGAGCTTCCACATCGTCTGCCTGCTGGCCGCGGCCCTGATCGCCGCGAGCTGATCCCGGGTAGCGGTCTCCTTGCCGTGCTCGGCCTCCCCGATGCCATCAACGCCTGCCTGTTCGATCTCGACGGCGTGCTCACCCAGACGGCCAAGGTCCATGCCGAAGCCTGGAAGCAGACCTTCGACGAGTACCTGCAAGAAGCGCGACGGCGACGACCTTCAAGCCCTTCGACAAGCACGCCGACTACGACGAGTACGTCGACGGCCTGCCCCGCTACGACGGCGTGCGCAACTTCCTGAAGTCGCGGGGGATCGAACTGCCCGAGGGCAGCCCGGACGACTCCCCCGACAAGGAGACGATCTGCGGGATCGGCAACCGCAAGAACGACCTCGTCCTGAAGCTGATCAAGCGCGACGGCGTCGAGGCCTACGACGGGCTCGGTCCGCTTCGTCAAGGCGGCCCGCGACGCCGGGCTGCGCCGCGCGGTCGTCTCCTCGAGCGCCAACTGCCGCGACGTGCTGATCGCCGCCGGGATCGAGGATCTGTTCGAGGCGCGCATCGACGGCATCGTCGCCGACGAGCAGCACCTGAAGGGCAAGCCCGCCCCCGACACGTTCCTGGCCGGCGCCAAGGCGCTCGGCGTGAGCCGCGACGAGTGCCGCGGTGTTCGAGGACGCGCTGGCCGGCGTGCAGGCCGGGCGCGGCGGGCAAGTTCGGCTACGTGGTCGGCGTCGATCGCGTCGGTCAGGCCGACGCCCTGCGCGAGCACGGCGCGGACGTGGTCGTCAAGGACCTCGCCGAACTGCTGCCAGACTCGTGATCCAGCGTCCCGCCTTCCCGGTCGAGCCGTGGGGGATCCGCGAGACCGAGCTGCACCTGGACACGCTGGCCGAGACCGAGTCGGTGTTCGCGCTCTCCAACGGTCACGTCGGGCTGCGGGGCAACCTCGACGAGGGCGAGCCCTACGGCCTGCCCGGCACCTACCTGGGCGGCTTCTTCGAGGTCCGGCCGCTGCCCTACGCCGAGGCCGGCTACGGCTACCCCGAGGACGGCCAGACCGTGGTCAACGTCACCAACGGCAAGATCATCCGCCTGCTCGTCGAGGACGAGCCGTTCGATCTGCGCTACGGGACGCTGGTCTCGCCACGAGCGCTGCCTCGACTTGCGGGCCGGGACGCTGCGCCGCGAGGTGGAATGGGTCTCCCCGACCGGCCGCCGCGTCCGGGTGACCACCACCCGGCTGGTGTCGTTCACCCAGCGCGCGGTGGCCGCGATCGAGTACATGGTCGAGGCGGTCGATGGCGGACTTCCCGGTCGTGATCCAGTCCCAGCTGGTCGCCAACGAGGCCTCGCCCGGGGCCAGCGACGATCCGCGCGCGGCGGCGGCGCTGGCGGCGCCGCTCGGTCTCGGAGATGCTATCGACTGCCACGAGAACCGGGCGATCCTCGTCCACCGCACCAAGACCTCGGGCCTGCGGATGGCCGCCGGCATGGACCACTTCGTCGACGGTCCCGACGGCATCGAAACCTCGATCGAGGCCTGCGCCGGACGTGGCCCGCTTCCAGGTCACGCGCCGACCTCGCCCCGGCGCGCCCGCTGCGGCTGGTCAAGCTGCTCGGCTACGGATGGTCGGCGTCAGCGCTCGGCGCCGGCCCTGCGCGACCAGGTGGCGGCCGCGCGGCGCGGGGGCGCGCCATCGTCGGCTGGGAGGGCATGCTGTGCCGATCAGCGCGCCTACCTCGACGATTTCTGGGCCCGCTCCGACGTCGAGCTCGAGGGCGACGCCGAGCTTCAGCAGGCGGTCCGCTTCGCGCTCTTTCACACCCTGCAGGCCGGCGCCCGGGGTGAGCAGCGGGCGATCGCGGCCAAGGGGCTGACCGGCCCCGGCTACGACGGGCACACATTCTGGGACACCGAGATGTTCGTGCTGCCGGTCCTCACCTACACCGCGCCCACGGCCGCCGCCGACGCCCTGCGCTGGCGACAGTCAACGCTCGACCTCGCCCGCGCGCGCGCCAGGACGCTCGGTCTGCGCGGCGCGGCTTTCCCGTGGCGGACGATCGGCGGCCAGGAGTGCTCGAGCTACTGGCCGGCCGGCACCGCCGCCTTTCACATCAACGCCGACATCGCCGATGCGGTCGCCGCTACCTGGCCGCGACGCGGTGACGAGGAGTTCGAGCGCGAGAGTGCGGTCTGGAGCTGCTGGTCGAGACGGCCCGGCTGTGGCGCTCGCTGGGTCACCACGACCCCTCGGGCCACTTCCGCATCGACGGCGTGACCGGGCCCGGACGAGTACAGCGCGGTGGCCGACAACAACGTCTTCACCAACCTGATGGCCCAGCGGAATCTGCGCTGCCGCCGCCGACGTGGCCGAACGCCATCCCGACACGGCCAAGAGCCTGGGCGTCGACGATGAGGAGGTGGCGAGCTGGCGCGACGCGGCCCGGGCCATGGTCGTCGTCTATGACGAGACGCTCGGCGTCCATCCCCAGGCCGAGGGCTTCACCTCCCATCAGCGCTGGGACTTCGAGGCCACCAGCCCGGAGCAGTACCCGCTGATGCTGCACTTCCCCTACTTCGATCTGTACCGCAAGCAGGTCGTCAAGCAGGCCGACCTGGTCCTGGCCCTGTTCGCATGCGGAGACGCGTTCACCCCCGAGGAGAAGAGGCGCAACTTCGACTACTACGAGCCGCTGACGGTGCGCGACTCCTCACTGTCGGCCTGCATCCAGTCGGTCGTCGCGGCCGAGGTCGGCCATCTCGACCTGGCCTATGACTACTTCGCCGAGGCGGCGCTGATGGACCTCGGCGACCTCGAGCACAACACCGCCGACGGGATCCACATCGCCTCGGTGGCCGGTACGTGGCTCGCCGCGGTGTGCGGCTTCGGCGGCCTGCGCGACCACGGCGGCCGTCTCAGCTTCGCGCCCCGGCTGCCGGGCGCGCTGACTCGACTCGCGTTCCGGATCATGTTCCGTGGCCGCAGCCTCGAGGTCGAGGTCGACCGCGACGAGGCGCGCTACTCGCTGCTCGACGGCGAGCCGCTCGACATCCACCACCACGGCGAGCGCGGTCCGGGTCGAGCGCGGACGAGCCGGTCGGCATGCCGATCCCGCCGCTCGAGCCCGCGTCACCGGCCGCCGCGTCAGCCGCCCGGGGCGCGAGCCCGACACGGCGCCGCCCGGCGCGGAGTCGCTATCACTAGCCGCCGGCCACACTCGGATTCGGCCGACGCGGCAGCTGGGTACGGCCAGGCCATGGCTCAAGAACTGAATGTCCAAGATCTCAAGCTGACCAGCCCCGCGTTCAAGCACCACGAGCGGATCCCCGACAAGCACACCGGCGACGGCGAGGACGTCTCACCGGCGCTCGAGTGGACCGGCGTGCCCGAGGGCACCAAGGCCTTCGCGGTCGTGGTCCACGACCCCGACGCCCCGCTGGTCGACGGCTTCACCCACTGGGTGGCCTACGGATCGCCGGGCGACGCCACCGGCCTGCCCGAGGGCGCCGACAACGTGACCCAGGGTGTGCACTCGATGGGCGATCCCGGCTACATGGGCCCGGCGCCGCCCCCCGGGCACGGCAGCCACCACTACTACTTCTGGGTCTACGCCCTCGACGATGACGTGGCCCTCGAGCCGGGCCTGGATCGCCGGGCGCTGCTGGACAAGATCGAGGACCACGTGATCGAGCAGGCCGGCTCGTGGGCACCTTCTCGCACTGACCCAGCGCGGCACGCTGAGCCGAGGCCGGCGGGGCGTTCAGGCCACCAGCCGGACGATCGCCACCACGCCGACGACCACGATCACGGCGCGCAGCACCCCGGGCGGCAGCCGGCGCCCGACCCGTGCTCCGAGCACCCCGCCCAGCAGTCGAGCCGGCGGCGATCAGGGCCGCCGGCGCCCAGGCGACATGGGCGGCGAACACGAACACGAGGCCCGAGACCAGGTTGACCAGCCCGGTGAGAACGACCTTGACCGCGTTCAGCCGCTGAAGGTCGTCGTCGAGCGACAGGGTGAGGATGGCCAGCACGAGGATGCCCTGGGCGGCGCCGAAGTAGCCGCCGTAGATGCCGCCCGCGAACACGCCCAGCGTGGCCAGCGGCCCGGCACCTGGCGGCCCTGCGGTCGGCGCGCGGCCAGCCAGCCCGACAGGCGGGGCTGAGCACGATCAGGACCAGAGCGATGGCGATGAACACCGGCACGATCGCCTTGAAGGCCGAGGCGGGCAGGCTGAGCAGGAGGACCGCGCCGACGATCCCGCCGGTGACCGAGGCCACGGCCAGGGCCAGGACGCGCCGGCGCTGACCGGCCAGCTCGCGCCGGTAGCCGAACGCGCCCGCCGCCGAGCCGGGGACCAGTCCGACCGTATTGGAGACGTTGGCCACCACCGGCGGAGTAGCCGAAGCCGAGCAGCACCGGGAAGGTGAACAGCGTGCCGCTGCCCACCACGGTGTTGATCGTCCCGGCCACGATTCCGGCCGCGAAGATGGCCAGGACCTCGAACGGACTCATCGGCCCCGGAGCTTGGGCATCGCTGGCGATCCTAGCCCCACGCCGGCGATGAGTTACGCCCAGCGCACCCGTCTGTATCTCTGAACCCGCGATCTGGAGATCTGAAATGAAATCGAGCCGCTCACCGACGGCGCCCGCTGGATGGCGTTGATCGTCCTGTGCGTTGGGACGCTGATGATCGTGCTCGACACGACCGTGGTCAACGTCGCGCTGCCCTCGATCCAGCACGATCTGCGCTTCAGCGCCTCCAGCTCTGGCCTGGGTGATGAACGCCTACCTGATCGCCTTCGGCGGCCTGATGCTGCTGGCCGGACGGCTCGGCGACCTGCTCTCGCGGCGCGGGGTGTTTCTGGTCGGACTGATGGTGTTCACCACGGCTTCACTGGTCTGCGGGCTGGCCTCGAGCTCGGCGCTGCTCGTCGCCGCTCGCTTCATCCAGGGCATCGGCGGCGCCATGACCGCCGCGGTCACGCTGGGGATGATCGTGACCATGTTCCCCGAGCCGCGCGAGCAGGCCAAGGCGATCGGCGTCTACGGGTTCGTGGCCTCCGGCGGGGGCACGATCGGGCTGCTCGTCGGCGGCGCCCTGACCCAGGCCATCGACTGGCACTGGATCTTCTTCGTCAACCTGCCCATCGGCGTCGTCACCGCGCGTCGCCGCCCAGCGCCTGCTGCCGCCCGACCGCGGCGCCGGGACTGGCGGCCGGCGCCGACGCGACCGGCGCCGCTGCTCATCACCAGCTCGCTGATGCTCGCCGTCTACACGATCGTCGGGCCGGCCGCCCAGCGCGGCTGGGGCGCGACTCGACCACCCTGGTCTGGGCCGCGGTCGCCGTCGCGCTGCTGGCCGGCGTTCGTGGTCCGCGAGGCCCGGGCCGCCCATCCCGCTGATCCCGCTGCGGATCTTCCGCTCGCGCACGGTGACCGGGGCCAACCTGGTCCAGGCGCTGGTGGTGGCCGGGATGTTCTCGATGTTCTTCCTCGGCTCGCTGTACCTGCAGCGAGTGCTCGGCTTCGACGCCCTGCAGATCGGTCTCGCCTTCCTGCCCACCACGCTGATCATGGGCACGCTGTCACTGCGCTACTCCGAGAAGCTCATGACCCGCTTCGGCCCGCGGACGATGCTGTTCCCCGGCTTGACCCTGATCGCCGCCGGCCTCGCGCCTGTTCACGCGTGTCCCGGTGCACGGCAGCTATGTCCGGGATGTGCTGCCGACCCTGGTGTTGCTCGGCACGGGCATCGGGATCTCCTTCCCCTCGCTGATGACGCTGGCCATGTCCGGCGCCACGCCCGAGGACGCCGGCCTGGCCTCGGGACTGGTCAACACCACGGTCCAGATCGGCGGGGCGCTCGGCCTGGCCGTGCTGGCCACGCTGGCCGCCTCACGGACCTCGAGCCTGATCGCCGGCGGGTCCACGCGCCGCGCCGCCCTGACCGGCGGCTACCAGCTGGCCTTCGCGGTCGGCGCCGGACTCGTCGTGCTGGCGCTCGCTGGTCAGCGCGGCGCTGCTGCGCCCCCAGCGTTCCCGGCGCCCGGCGCGCGGGTGCTGGCCGCCGAGTGCGAGGCGGCGAGCGCCTGGAGGCGACGCCCATCGCCTGCGCGCCTGCCTGGTCGTTATCGTCGCGACCGTGACCAGCCTGCCCTCCCCGACCCCACGGCGGCTGACCTCGCGGGCTGCAACTGGTTGGTCGCCTGGCCATCGTCGAGCCGCTGGCGGCCGAGCACGAGCCGGGCTTGTGGCCGCGGCCGCAGGACGCCGAGATGTTCGCCTGGATGCCGGTCGACATGACCTCCCCGGAGGCGCTGCGCGTGTGGCTGCAGGCCACGCTCGCCGCCGCCGAGGCCGGAGCGCGAGGTGCCGTTCGCGATCCGCGACGCCCGCAGCGGCGAGGTGGTCGGCTCGACGCGCTTTCTCGAGCTGCGCTTCGAGCACCTGCGCGTGGAGATCGGCTGGACCTGGCTGCGCCGGTCGTCGTGGTCGACCGGCATCAACGTCGAGACGAAGCTGCTGCTGCTCGCGCACGCGTTCGAGCACGCCGGCTGCGCCGGGTCGAGTTCAAGACCGACGCGCGCAACGAGCGCTCGCGCGGCGCGCTGACCGCGCTCGGGGCGAGCTTCGAGGGCATCCTGCGCAAGCACATGGTGCTCGGCGACGGCGGCCCGCGCGACTCGGCCTACTTCTCGGTGATCGACAGCGAGTGGCCGACTGCGCGAGCGGCGGCGCGCCGGGTCGCGGCGCACGCCGACGCTAGATCTTGGCCCACGCGGCCGCACGACCACCGTCTAGGCTGCTGGCGATGGCCGACCAGCTTCGACGTGGCGATCCTGGGAGCCGGCCCGGCCGGCGAACACGCCGCCAACGCGCTGGCCGGCCGAGGGACGCCGCGTGCTGCTGATCGAGCGTGAGCTGATCGGCGGCGAGTGCTCGAACTGGGCCTGCATCCCCACCAAGACGCTGCTGCGCCCGACCGAGGTGCGCGGCGAGTCCGAGCGCGCGGCGGGTACCGATGCCGGCCGGCGCTGGACTGGCCCGAGCTCGCCCGCTACCGCGACTACATGACCTCGGCCGGCGACGATTCGGCCCGGGTGAAGGGCTACGAGGACAAGGGCGTGACGCGTCGTCAAGGGCGACGGCCGGCTGACCGGACCCGGGCGCCTGAGGTCGAGGCACCGCGCTTCAGCGCCGAGCAGATCCTCATCACCACCGGCTCTGATCCGGTCATCCCCCCGATCGAGGGGCTCGCCGAGGCCGGCTACTGGACCAACCGCGAGGCCACAGCGCTCCACGAGATCCCGGCCAGCGCGGTGATCCTCGGCGGCGGCCCGGTCGGCATCGAGCTGGCCCAGTTCCTGCGCCGCTTCGGCAGCGAGGTGACGCTCGTCCAGGGCGCTCCGCGGCTCGTGCCGCGCGAGGACGTGCGGGTCTGCGAGCTGCTCACCGACAGCGCTGCGCGAGGCCGGGATCGACGTCCGCCTCGGCGCCCAGGCGAGTCGCCGTTCGCCGCGACGGCGACGAGCGCGTCGTCACCCTCGAGGACGGCTCGGAGCTGCACGGCGAGCAGCTGATCGTGGCCGTCGGGCGACGACCCCGCAGCGCGGGATGGGCCTCGAGACGGTCGGCGTCGAGCCCGGGCGCGCACGGCATCCCGATCGACGAGCACTGCCGGGTGGCCGACGGCGTCTGGGCGGCGGGCGACTGCACCGGCGTGATGCTGTTCACCCATCTGGCCAAGTACCAGGCCCGGGTGGCCATGGCCGACATGCGCGGGCCGGCCCGTGCACGGCCGACTACCGCGCCATCCCGCGCGTGATCTTCACCGACCCCGAGGTCGCCGCCGTCGGGCTGACCGCCGAGCAGGCTCGCAGCAGGGACTCGACGTCGCCAGCGCCAGCGGTCACCCTGGGCAGCTCGATCGCCCGGCCCTCCACCTACGAGCAGGATCCGCGGGGCGAGCTCGGAGTGATCCTCGACCGCGACCGCCGCGTAATGGTGGGGGCGTGGGCAGTCTCGCCGCTGGCCAGCGAGTGGATCCACCAGGCCGTGCTGGCCATCCGAGCCGAGGTGCCCTACGAGGTGCTGATTGACACCGTCGCCCAGTTCCCGTCCTACTCCGAGGCGTTCCTGTCGGCGTTGCAGGCGCGTGGACCTCCATTAGCCTGCAAGCCGATGGCGACGGGTTCCCGGATAGCCGCGGCGGGTCACGGCGGCCGGGGTGCTGGCGCTGCTGCTGGTTCCGGCCGCGGCGGCGGCCACCACGACGTTCCCAGCATGTGACCGTCGTGCTCGCGCCTCGCAACAGCGCCGCGCTCAGCGCCTACGCGCGGGCCGTCTCTGACCCCGGCTCGGCGGTCTACCACCACTACCTGACCCCGGGCCAGTTCGCGCGCCGCTTCGGCGCGACCCCAGCGCACGATCGCGCGCGTGCGGCTCGCGCTCCGCGCGCGCGGGCTGACCCCGGGGGCGACTGAGCGCGAACCATCTCTCGATCCGAGCCGTGCCGGCCGGGGGTTCAAGCCGCCGTCCGCTGATCCATGCTCCGGCGCCTGACTGCGAGCTCCTCTCACCGGCGTTGCAGGCGGTCTTAGGACTGCGGCCGGCACCGGGTCCCCACCCCCTGCTGGCCCGGTCTCACGGCCGTCGGCGCCCCTGGCTCGACCGCCTCACGTCGCCACCGGCGGCCCGCAGCCCTGCGCAGCCGCCCGCAACGCCGCCAGCTCGGCGGGCGCCTACACCGCGGATCAGATCGCCTCGGCTTACGGGCTGTCGGGCGTCTACCGCAGCCGAGATCTGGGGGCCGGGGTCACGATCGCCATCTACGAGCTCGAGCCCGTTGACGCCGTCCGACCTGGCCGCCTTCCAGTCCTGCTACGGGATCAGCGTGCCGATCAGCTACGTCGCGCGTCGACGGCGGCGCCGGTTCCGGCGTGGGCAGCGGCGAGGCCGCGCTCGACATCGAGAACGTGCTCGGCTACGTGCCCGGGCGCCCACGTGCTCGTCTACGAGGGCCCGAACTCCTCGTCGGGCGCCCCGGGGTCTGGGCCCTACGACCTGTTCAGCGCGATCATCAACCAGGATCGCGCCCAGGTGGTGAGCGTCTCCTGGGGCGAGTGCGAGTCCGCGCTCGGCGCCCCCAGCGCGCGGGCCGAGAACACGCTGTTTGAGCAGGCCGCCGATCCAGGGCCAGACGATCGTGGCCGCCGCCGGCGACAGCGGCGCCGAGGACTGCGAGGCGTCGAGTGGGACGTCCGAGGCGTCCGTCGACGATCCCGGCAGCCAGCCCTTCGTGACCGGCGTCGGGCGGGACGACCCTTGGCTATCTCGGGACCCCGGCCGACCGAGCGCGTCTGGAACAACGGCGGCACTCCGGACGCCCTGCTCCAGCCGGGCGCAGGCGGCGGCGGAGTCTCGAGCCTGTGGACGATGCCCGCCGTCGCAGCTGACCGCGGACGCGTTTCTGGACGTCCGCGCCGGAACGCCCAACGGCGCGACCTGCGGACGACCCGGCGGCGTGGTGCCGCGAGGTCCCGGATGTGTCTGCGGATGCCGACCCTGCCACCGGCTATGAGATCTACTTCAACGGCGCCGGCTCAGACCCGGTTGATCCGCGAGGCTGGCAGGCGATCGGTGGCACCAGCGCCGCCAGTCCGGTCTGGGCTTCGGTGATAGCCCTCGCGGATGCTTCGCGCAGCTGCGCCGGAGGCTCGGTGGGCATGGCGCTCCCCGCCCTGTACCGGGCCGCGGGAGCAAACTACGGGGGCGCCTTCAACGACGTGCTGAGCGGCAACAACGACTTCACGGGCACCAACTCCGGCCAGTTCAGTGCCCGCCCCGGCTACGACATGGCCAGCGGACTCGGCAGTCCGAACGCCGGGACCCTGATCCCACGGCTGTGCGCGAGCGCGCTGCGCCTGATCCCCATCCCCGCTCAGCGCACGGCGCGCCGCGCGACCATCTCCCCCCTGCGGGTCGGATACGGCGATGTCCCCCATGCTGGTCTGGCCCTCACCGTCCGCGGCCTCCCCCGGGGCCTGCACTTTGACCGGTCCAGAGCGCGGATAACCGGGACCCCCCGGCGACTCGGCGTCTACCACGTGATCATCGGCGCCAGCGACAACGACGGCGCGCGGGCCCGAGAGAAGTTCACGTGGACAATCGGCAACATCACTCGTCTGCTCCACGTTTCCGTGACCGGACTGAGCGCCCGGCGTCCGACCCTCGCCTTCACCGTCACCGCTGGGCACCGCTCCCCCGCGGTGCGCGAGCTGATCATCGCAGTCCCCAGCGAACTGAGGCTGCGCTCCACCCGGTCGATCTCGGTCATCAAGGCCAACCGTCACCTGCGCTTCCGCGCGCAGCTCTCGGGCGGAAGGCTCAGGCTCACCCTGCGCAGCCCGCAGACCGCCGTCGCGGTGGTGCTCGGTCCTCGCGCGGTGAACGACGGGCCCGGCGGCGGTTCCCACCCCGGTCGCCTGGCCGTCACCGCCGTCGCCAGCGACAGCTCCACCAGCCACCTGTACGCCGGCATCAACCGCCGATGAGCATGATCCGCGGCTCGTGCTGCGCGGACCTTGACTTTCCGATCGATCGCTGCTGGGCAGTGGTGGCCGATATCGAGCACGCCCCCGAGTGGCAGCGCACCCTGCAATCGGTCACGGTCTGCGAACGCGACGCGTCGGGCCGGGCGATCGTCTGTGACACCGTCAACGACGCCAAGCTGCGCAAGGTCCGGGTGCGGATCCAGGTGGAGTACGAGGAGCCCCGCCAGATCCGTTTTCACCAGATCGCCTCCGAGGACCTCGATGACATGGAGGGCACCTGGGACCTGGAAGCGCTGGGTCCGAATCGCACACGGGTGACCTATTCCCTCGGGGTCGATCCCGGGCCGATCCCCCGCCTCGCCCGTCCCCTGGAACGAGCCATCCGGCCACTGGTCATGGGCCACCAGGCCCAGGAGCTCGAGCGCGCGCTGTCGGCGGGACACTGACCGAGCAGGCCAGCGAAGCGGCGCGAAGTCAGGCCGGCTGGGTTGCGCGGGCGACCTCGCGCAGGACGGCGATCATCTCCCGGGCCGCCGGATTCACCCCCGGGGCGGTCATCGTGGCCGCGGTCACGCGCCGGACGGGACTGGGCCGGGCGAGCTCTCGCACGACCACGCCGGAATGGACGCGCGTCAGGGCCAGGCGAGGGATGAGGGCGACACCCACGCCGGCCGCGACCAGTCCCTGGACCGTGTCGTAGTCATCGCTCTCGAAGGCCACGTCAGGTTCAAAGCCGGCCGCCAGGCAGGTGCGGACGACATGGCGCGCACACGTACTCGCGGCCGAGGTCTGCACCCATTGCTGATCGCGCAGGTCCGTCAGGGTCAAGGCCCGCTTGCTGACCAGCGGGTGGGCCGCGGGCAGCGCGACCTGCATCGGGTCCTCGAGCAGGGTCACGTTGCGCAGCCCGGCTCCCGGGCGCTCACGGACCCCGGAGAAGTGAAACAACAGGGCGAGGTCAAACTCACCGGCCCGCAACCGAGGTCCGATCTCCTCCGGCTCGCCCTCGGCCAGAGTCAGGGCGACGTCGGGATGATCCCGGCGGAAGCGGGCCACGGCGAGCGGCATCAGGGTTGCGCCGGCGGAAGGAAACGACGCCACCCGCAGGCGCCCCCGCCGCACTCCCAGGACCGCCGCCAGATCGGTTTCAGCGGCCTCAACCTGAGCGAAGATCGCCTCCGCGTGCGAGACCAGGATGGAGCCGGCGGCCGTGGGCCGAACCCCACGGCGATCGCGCACCACGAGGGTGGCCCCGGTCTCGGCCTCGAGCCGCGCGACCGACTGCGAGATGGCCGATTGCGTGTAGGCGAGCGCCTCCGCCGCGGCCGAGAACGATCCTCGGTTGACGACCTCCACCAGAACTCGCAGTCGGCCCAGGCTCAGCATTAGCAAATCTTATCTCACCGATGATCAACTTCATTAGCGCTGATATCAGGAAATTGGGATCCTCGGCCGAACTTCCGTGGTGGAGAGCGGGCTTTACCGACCTTTTCGAACCCAGGAGGTAGGCAGATGGCAACTCACGCGATCATCTCCTACGACGACACACAGGATGACCACGACGCGCTGATGATGGGCCACGTTCTGGCCGAGGCGGGCGCCGAGCTGACCCTGGCCTACGTACGTCATGCCGCCCAGTCGCGCCCCGACCACGAGGAGCTTGCTCACGGCGAGGCTGAGGCTCTGCTGGGCCGCGGCGCCGAGTGGCTCGGACGGCCGGAGGTTGAGCGCCGCGTCGTCATCAGCCCCTCGACCGGTCAGGGCCTGGCGTGGCTGGCCGAGCACGAACAGGCCGACATCGTCGCCTTCGGCTCTGACTACCGCACGCGCCCCGGGCATGTGGCCGTCGGCCGCTCGGCGCAGACGCTGCTCGAGCGCGGGCCCGCGGCCGTGGCCATCGCTCCGGCCGGCTACCACAGCCGCTACGGCGAGATCGCGACCATCGGGGTCCTGCCCGGATCGGCCGACGAGGCCGCGATTGAGACCGCCTTCTCACTTGCGGCGCGGGTTTCGGGCACGGTTGTCGATCGCGTGCACGGCGTCGACCTCCTCGTCGTCGGCTCGCGCCCGGAGGCGCCGGAGGGTCGGGTGATGATCAGCTCCCGCTCATTGGGAGCGATCGACGATGTGACCGCCCCCGTGCTGGTCGTGGCGCGCGGCGTCGCGCTGCACTTCGAGTCGAGCCTGCTCACCGCCTAGGGACGCGAACGCCGGCGCCGGCGCCGCCGGCACGCCGCTTTAGTTGACCGTGGCCGCGACGCCGGCTCGGGCTCACCTCGGCCGTCTATCGTCGGGCGGCCGTGCGGACCCTTGTCATCTCTGATCTTCACCTCGGTAACCGCGGTGGCCGCGACGTTCTGCGCCGTCCGGATCCGCTGCAGCGCCTGACCGAAGCGGTCGGTCAGATTGATCGGCTGGTCCTGCTCGGCGATATCGCCGAACTGGTCCGGCGCAATCCGGAGACCTCGATGGCAGCGACCGAGAGAGTGCTGCGTGCGCTCGCCGCGCACATGGACTCCGGCCACGAGATCATCCTGGTCCCCGGCAACCACGATCGTCCGCTGATCCGGGGCTGGGCTCGCGCCCGCGGCCACGCGCTGGGGGTGGCCGACACGGTGCCGCCCGACGCGACGCCGGCGCTCATCCGGATCGTCTCCTGGCTGGCTCCGGCCCGGGTGCGCATCCACTACCCGGGAGTGTGGCTGGCCGATGGTCTGTACGCCACCCACGGCCACTACCTCGACCGCCACCTCACTCCCCACGCCCCGATCGGTCTTCCCCGCCGGTCTTACGCCGACCGGGCCGGCATCCGTGTCACCGCGTGGGACTACGAGCACCGTCGGATCCGGGCCCGTCAGCGTCGTGATGACCCGAAAAGCCCGATGTCGCGTGCCGCCCGCATGGCCGTCCGGGCACTCAATCCCGCGCTCCCGCGACTGCTGATGCGGGCCGGCCTATCGCCCGTGACCGCCGCCGCGGTCGATCTTCAGATGCGCCATGCCGCCTTGCCGGCGCTGCGCACGGTCCTCAAGCGGCTGGGGATAGAGGCCGAGACCGTGATCTTCGGGCATGTTCACCGGCTCGGTCCCGTCGCCGGCGACCGCCCAGGAGAGTGGCACGCCGATGGTGGTCCTCAGGTTCTGAATACCGGCTCGTGGATCTACGAGCGCCTGCTGCTCGATCGGACTCGGCCGCCGCATCCCTACTGGCCGGGTGGCGCGATCCGGCTCGACGAGGGACACGCCCCACGCACCGTGAATCTGCTCGAGGATCTCGACCACGCGCAGCTCTGGACGCCCGATCGCTAAGTTCAGGGCATGCCGCGATTGTTCTTCTGGACCCAGGCCCTGATAGTCGTGTTCGTGCTGGCCGGAATGATCATCGCCATCACCCGGCTGGTCTGACCTAGGTCGGGGGCGGGGCCGGCGCGGGCGGGGGCGGCGCGGTCGCCGCGCCGGCATCGAGCAGCCCGTAGCCGTAATTGCGATTGGGGTGCGTTCCACCCAGCGGGACAGCGGTCTGCTCGAGCCGGGTCAGGACCTGGGCCGGAGTCGGATGGGGGCCCAGCACATGGCTGGCGATGACCAGCGCACAGGTCGCCGACACCTCCGGTGCCGACATCGAGGTGCCGATGTAGTAACCGGGGTAGCCGAAGCGGCTCCAATGAGGTGGGTTGACCAGGGTCATCTGGTAGATGGAGGGCAGCGAGCGGTCCGGGAAACAGTCGGGGTCGGTGTCGATGAGCGCGTCGGTCCCGCCGCCCGGGGCCACGAGATCAAGGCCCGGGCCGCCGTTCGAATAGCCAGCCAGGCACCGGTCCTTGGTTGTCGCGCCGACGGAGATCACGTTGCGCTCGCGGGCGGGATAGGCAACGCGCGTGTCCTGGTCATTGCCGGCCGCGCCGACCACGACCGCGCCGTGCTGGTGGGCGTAGTTGATCGCGCTGACGATCTCGGGAATCTGGTTGGAGGAGCTGACCTCGTTGGGCAAGAACTCCAGGCTCAGGTTGATGACCTGGGCGCCGCGCTTCGCCGCGTAGCGGATACCGCGCGCAATCGTGTTCTCGTCTCCGAGGCCACTGGCGTCGAGAATCCGGACGGGCATGATCGACGCCCCGTAGGCCAGCCCGGTGAGCCCGAAGCCGTTGTTGGTGGATTCACCGACCACGCTGGCCACGAACGTCCCATGGCCGTTGCGGTCCAGCGGGTAGCGGTTGTTGGCCACGAAGTCGTAGGGAGCGACGAACCGGGTGTTGCCGAGATCGGGCGAGCGACGGAAGTGGCCCCAGTCACGGTAGGCGACCCCGGTATCAAGGATGGCCACTCTGACGCCCCGCCCCCCGGGACGGCCGACGGCGAGCAGGTTGCCCCATGCGTCGGGCGCGTCGACACCGGTTCCCGGGAGCAGATTCCACTGCAACTTCTCCCAGCCGTATGGAGCCCCGGACTTCCCGCGATCGTCGGGATAGAAGGCCCCGGCCTGGTGGGCGATGTAGTTGGGCTCGGCGAAGGCCACGCCCGGACGGCGGCGCAGCCGGCGGGCCGCCGCCAGCACGCTCTCCCCGGTGCGCAGGTGCAGAACCTGTGAGCGGGGCGCCGACCCGGAGCGACGTGTGCTCGCCCCGATTTGAGCCAGGAAATCAGTCGTGGCCTTGGTCACCGGACCCGGCCGGTACCCAACCAGCAGCTCATGCGCAACGTACCCGGGCGCGGCCATGCTCGAGGCCGGTCCGAACAGCGAGCCGCCGATCGTGATCGCCACGGCCAGGGCGGCGGGTCGCAGGCGTCGGTTCGGGTTTCTTGGCGGTGCCATGAGTGCGTTTGTGCCGGAGGGGGTCTAGGCGCACCGGCGAGGGGTTAAGACATCATCGAAGTTGCCAGAGTTGCCCCACCGGCAACGGTACCGACATCTACCCGGCCCCATCACCTTGAACTCACGTTTTTTTCCCCGGGACGAGTACTTCATGCGCCTGGCCCTGCGCGAGGCCGAGCGCGCTCTGGCTCACGAGGACATTCCCGTGGGCGCCGTGGTGGTCCGTGACGGGGAGGTGATCGGGACCGGGCACAACGAGCGCGAGCTCCGCGCCGACCCCACCGCCCACGCGGAGATGATCGCCATCCGTGAGGCGGCGCGAACGCTCGGCAGCTGGCGGGTGCTGGAAAGCGTGCTCTACGTCACCCTCGAGCCGTGCGCGATGTGCGCGGGGGCCATCGTCCTGGCCCGGATACCTCGGGTGGTGTTCGGGACGACCGATCCCAAGGCCGGCGCCGGCGGCAGCGTGCTTGATGTTCTCGCCGAGCCGCGGCTGAACCACCGTCCGCAGGTCGAGTCCGGCCTGCTGGCCGAGGAGTGCGCCAACCTGCTCCGCGCCTTCTTCGCCTCCCGGCGCTGACTTACGAATAAGCCCGCGTGGCTCAGGTCACTGGATCGGGCGACCCGGGAGCGCCGGGCTAGGCGGCCGGCTGGGCCGCGATCCCGGCCGCGGTCTCGACCAGCGCCTCGCGGACCTCGTGCTCGATCTCGGCCGCGACCGTGAAGCGGCGGCGGTCCGACGCGGCGAGTAGCTGCTCGAACAATTCGGCCACGCGCACGGCCCCGGCGACCTCGCCGCGGTGGCGACATTCGCCGGCCACCCGGGCCAGGGCGGGGCGATCCTCAGCGTTGATGGCCCGCCAGAGCTCGGGCAGCTGGCGGCGCGCGCGGCGCAGGAAGCGCCGAACGTTCTCGACGCGACCGGAGTTGGATTCTGAGATCGTGATCTCGGGCGAGACGCTGCGCCCGGGGTTCCCCGCGGACTCCTCGACAGAAGGCGCGAGCAGTCCGAGACGTGAGCAATCGACGTCCAGCTCGTCGGCGTGAACCGGCTTGGCGATGTGATCGTCCATCCCCACGGCCAGGCAGATGGAACGTGGATGGGAGGTCACGCCGACGATCAGCGCGTGCTGGCTGGCACCGTCGCGGCTGCGCAGCTCGCGGACGGTGCGCGAGCCCTCGACCGCCGGCCGCCGGCAGTCCATGAACACGGCCGCGTAGGGCCAATGAGCGGAAAGGTCGAGCGCTGCGGGCTGGTCGGGCGCCACGTCCACCCGCAGACCGAGCTCCTCAAGCCCGCCCTGAATGGCGCGCCGGCTGCCCGCGTCATCATCGAGGACCAGTACCCGTGGCTCCCAGGGGACGAGCAGGCCCGATTCGACGTTGCTCGTGGCGGCGGTGGCCAGCTCGTAGCCGGGGTGTGCTGGCGTGGTGCCGAGTGCGGGGAGAGAGTCGATGCTCATTGCTCTACTTCCCAAACATCGGCCGCTGGGCGAGAACCTTTACCCGCGTTCGACAGAGGCTTGGATCGCACCGCCTTCGCTAACTTGTTCCGGGCTCCACCCCGGAGAGGTGGCAGAGCGGTTGAATGCGCCGGTCTCGAAAACCGGTATGGGCTTTCAGTCCATCGGGGGTTCGAATCCCCCCCTCTCCGTTTCACGTCGGGCGTCATCGCGCCGCACAGCGCGACGGGTGGTGGTGCTCTTAGAAGGCGGGCATTTCGCGGTAGTCGCCCCAGACTTCCTGGAGTGCTGAGACGATCTCGCCTTCGGACACACCGGCGCGCCCGGCGTCCATGAACAACGGCATCAGGTTCTGATCGCCGGCGCCGGCGGTCTTGATGTTCTCCAGCACCGCGGTGACGGCGGCCTGGTCGCGGCCCGCGCGCACGGCCTTGACCCGGTCGATCTGCTTTTGCTCGAGCTTGGGGTCGATGCGCAGGATTTCGGTCGCCTGCTCGTCGCCCTCGGTGTAGCGATTGAGACCGACCACGGTTCGCCGGCCGGAGTCGATCTCCATCTGCAGCTCAAACGCGGCATCAGCGATCTCGCGCTGGGGGTAGCCCTGCTTGACCGCCTGCACCATCCCGCCGAGCTCGTCGATCTTGGCGAAGTACTCATAGGCCTTGGCTTCCAGCTCGTCGGTCAGCGCCTCGACGAAATAGGCGCCCCCGAGTGGGTCGATCGTGTTGGTCACCCCGGTCTCATCGGCGATGATCTGCTGGGTGCGCAAGGCGATCCGGACCGCGTCCTCGGTCGGCAACGCCAGCGCCTCGTCATAGGAGTTGGTGTGCAGCGACTGGGTGCCGCCGAGCACTCCGGCCAGCGCCTCGATCGCCGTCCGCACGATGTTGTTGAGCGGCTGCTGGGCGGTCAGCGACACTCCCGCCGTCTGGGTGTGAAAGCGCATCCGCCATGACTCGGGCTGGCGCGCACCGAACGTCTCGCGCAGCTCCCGCGCCCAGATCCGCCGCGCGGCGCGGTACTTGGCGATCTCCTCAAAGAAGTCGATCTGGGCGTTGAAGAAGAACGACAGCCGCGGCGCGAAATCATCCACATCCAGGCCGCGAGCGACCGCATGCTCGACGTAGGTCAGTCCATCCTTGAGCGTGAAGGCGAGCTCCTGGGCGGCCGTTGAACCCGCCTCACGGATGTGATAGCCGGAAACGCTGATCGGATGCCAACGCGGCATGTGCTCGGTGCACCACTGCACCATGTCGGTGACCAGCCGCATCGCCGGATCGACCGGGAAGCACCACTCCTTCTGCGCGATGTACTCCTTCAGGATGTCGGTCTGGATCGTGCCGCCCAGTCGCTCAGACCCGATCCCCTGACGCTCGGCCGCCACGACATAAAAGGCCAGGATGATCGCCGCTGGAGCGTTGATCGTCATCGATACCGTGACCTGGTCAAGGGGGATCCCGGCAAACAACGTCTCCATGTCATCGACAGTGTCGACGGCCACCCCCTCGCGGCCCACCTCCCCCAACGAGCGCGGGTGATCGGAGTCGTGACCCATCAACGACGGCATGTCGAAGGCGGTCGACAGCCCGGTCTGCCCATGATCGAGGAGATAGTGAAAGCGGTTGTTGGTCTCCTCGGCCGTCCCGAAGCCCGCGAACTGTCGCATCGTCCACAGCCGACCGCGGTACATCGACGGATACACCCCACGCGTGAACGGATACAAGCCCGGAAGACCGATCGAGGCCTGATCAGGAAGATCACGCTCTGTATACAGCGGACGGACGTCCTCCCCCGACAGGGTCGTAAACGGCGCGTCACGCTCCGGTGTCAGCCCGTAAGCCTTGCGCCACTCGTCATAGCTGACCGGCATATCGTCGGTGACGGTCATGGTCTCTCCCGTTGATCCCTACGCATGTAGTAGCTCTTCAGATAGTTTGAGGGTAAACTATTTTGGGTCGTCCGTGAAGTCGTGCTCGGCCACGCGCACCCTGCGCAGCAGTGCGGTCAGCTCCTCAAGCTCGGACCGGCCCAGGCCGTCAATGCCAAACCGGATCTCGTGCATCGCCGCGGTGGCTTGCAGCGCCTGGGCCTGACCCTCGGAAGTGATCGAGGCCAGGGTCGTCCGCCGGTCGGTCGGATGAGGCTCGCGCCGGACATAGCCGAGCTGCTCGAGGCCGTCGATCAGGTTCGTCACGCTCGCGGGGTGGACCTGGAGCCGGGCGCCGATCTTGCCCAGGGGCAGAGCGCCCTCGCGCGTGAAGCTCAGCAGCATCAGCGCCTCGTAGCGGGCGAAGGTGAGACCAAACGGCTCCAAAGCCCGGTTGCAGCGGGCGAGCAGAATCTGCTGCACGCGCATTATCGAAGTGACCGCCTCCATCGGCGCCACCGGCGCCGGACCCCACCGCCGTCGCCACTGACGGCCGGCTTCCCGGATCGGGTCAAACGGAAGCGGTCGGGCCACGGCGGCAAGCTTGACAGGGGCGCCGGAGGCCCTCCTCCGCCGTCGTCCGGGTCCACTCAAAGCGCGGACGCGTCAGGGGCGAGCGCGCCGGGCGAGCTCATGGGCCCGTCGCAGGTGCGCCTCTAAGAGCTCCGCGGCCGTGCTCTCACCTCGGACGATGGCGGCGGCGATCTCGCGATGCTCGGCCACGAACCGCGCCATTTGAGCCGGGTCGCGCGCGACCGCGGTCCTCGCCATCCGCTGGAGGCGGTCGCGCAAGGCGTCGTAGTTGCGCGTCAAGATCGCGTTGTCGTTCGCAGCCACGATCGTGCGATGAAAGGCGCGATCGGCGACCGTGAACCCGGCACGGCCCTCGTCGAGTAAGCCTTCCTGTTCGGCCAGGCACCGTTCGAGGGTGCTCGCAAGCTCGGCTCCATAGCTCACGACGCGACGCACGCAATGGATCTCGATCAGCAGCCGCGCTTCCAGCACGTCGTCGGCCTCGGATGCGGAAATCGGGCGCACGAGCGCTCCACGCCGCGGATACAGCTCGAGAAGGTCCTCGGCCTCCAACTGCACGAATGCCTGACGGACGGGGGTGCGGCTGATTCCCAGCTGGCGGGCCAATTCGTTCTCACTTAGGAGCGTCCCGCCCGCGTAGCGCCCGTCCAGCAGGCGCTCCTTGACGTGGTCGTATGCAGCCTTGGCCGCCGAGGGCGTGGGGCTGCCGACTCGCAGCTCAAGGTCGAACGACACCGGCCGATATAGTAGTGGACAGCTTGTATGCAAGTCGCATACGAGGCTACCTCTCTCCCATCCGACCAATGAAACGAGCAGTTACATGACCACTCGATTCGTAACCTCCATCAGGCACGCGGTACGCCTCATGTCCGCGCCGCCCCAGGAACACGTCCACTTCCACGCTGACACCGACGGACGGCCCTATGTCTGCGACTTCCATCGCTGCGAGTCGCCGAGGCTGGCCCTCTAGTAGCCGGGCCGCTGTCGCTGGACACGTCCGATGTGTCCAGTTCCAATGGGGGCCGTGCCCGGGGGCCTGGCCTCTGCGCGCTTGCTAGGCGAGTGGCTCGGCTGGAAAGCGGACCTGGAAGCGTTGAATGAGATCGGGCACGCTGTCGGGGTCCATCTCGAGCGCGAAGCGCTCGCAGAGCTCCCCGAGCTGCTCCGGGCCGGCCTGGGCGACGCCACCGAGGTCGACGAGCTCGGCGAAGAAGCGTTCGAAACCTGCCGGGGAGATGATCTCGAGGATTCTGCACGGCTCGTCGCCGGCGTTCCAGAACGTGTGCCACTGTCCACGCGGCTTATGAACGAGATCCCCTGGCCCCGCTTCGAGGTGCTCGTCACCAAGTAGCGCGCCCATGCGGCCCTCGATGACAAAGCTGTACTCGTCCTCGTTGTGGTGGCGATGTAGAGGAGCCGCGAGCGCGTGTGGCGACATGGGGTGCTCGACGAGCGAGAAGCGACTGCCAGCGTCGGCCCCGTCGATCATGAAGCGCACCCCGATGCTGCCCAGAAAGCCTGCCTTGCCTTCGGTGGCGCCTACGACCTTCGCTGCGATCGTGCTCACGGTCCCTCTTTTCATTGGACAAAGATGTCGCGGGAAAGGTACTGGCGTCGGCTGTATCTGTCAAACTTTCACAGAACGCACATGACCGATGAAAAGCGTCCCTACCGAATGAAAGCCCGTGCTGAGCTGCAGGAGCGCACGCGCCAGCGCATCACGGAGAGCGCCATGCAGCTCCACGGCACCCTGGGGCCCTCGCGCACCTCGCTCAGCGCAGTCGCCAAGCACGCCGGCGTTCGCCGCTCAACGCTGTACCGCCACTTTCCCGACGAGGCCTCCCTGTTCGTGGCCTGCTCTGGCCATTGGATGTCGCAACATCCGCTGCCCGATCTGGATGCCTGGGCGGCCGTGAGCGATCCGGAAGAGCGGTTGCGCACAGCGCTCACCGAGCTCTATGCCTACTACGGAGAAACGGAGGCAATGCTTACGAACCTGCTGCGCGACCTGGACGTGGTGGAGGCGGTACAGCGCCAGTTCTCGCAGTTTCTCGACTACATGGATGCGGCGCGTCTGACGCTCATGATCGGTCGGCCCCAACGCGGTCGGAGTGCGCAAAGAGTGCGCGCCGTGGTAGGCCATGGACTCGCATTCACGACCTGGCGATCGCTCGTGCGCGAACAGGGATGCGCACCTCGCGACGCTGTCGACATCGTCTGCCGCCTGGTCGGGGCGGCCGGGAGACCACGCGCAGCACGGAGCTGAAATCTCCGATCACGACAAGAGAGCGGGCAATCCCCCGCGCCGCGCCGCCTGAGCGCCCGTTCAGTTGCGCCGGTCTCCAAAACGGGTATGTGCTTTCAGTCCATCGGGGGTTCGAATCCCCTCTCTCCGTTGACCTATCCCGGTTCCCGCCGCATCGCCGCAATTGATGCGGCGCTGCCTGGCGTGAGTGTGGCCGTTGCTGCTTTGGGATTACCTTTTTCGGAGGCGGGTTTCTGGGTCATCGCGTAGACGCCGACAGCCGCGACGCTGACCACAGCGACGAGGCAGAACCCGCCGAGCGTGTAAAACCCGTAGGCAGTGGCCGGTCGCGTTGCCGATTTACCGCGTGAGATGCAGAGCAGCAAGACGCCGAACACGATCACAACGCCCGTGCCGCCGCTGAGCGCGGCGAGCACGATCTTCCAGAGCTGGTTCCAGTTGATCAGTGAGCTAGCGACGGTGCTCATCTCAGCTGCTCAGGCATGTGCTGGCGCGGCGTGGGCAAGTCGAGGCGCGTCGGCCTCGGGAACGTGGGAGGTACGGTCGAGTTCGTCGGGCGTGACCTTGCTGTATCGGGCGAGGTTGACCAGCATCACCGCACCGGCGGCGGCAATAAGCGCGGTCACGATCGCACCGGCGGCGCTATTGCTGAACAGGTCTGAGATCTCCCAGGCGCCGGCTCCCAGCAATGCTGCCGATGGGATGGTGAAGAGCCACGCGGTGACCATTTGGCCCACCACCTCCCAGTGCACGGTCGCCAGGCGCCTGCCGAGCCCAGCGCCCATGACACCACCGGAGACGACCTGGGTGGTTGACAGCGGATACCCGTAGTAAGAGGAGGCCAGGATCACTGCGGCGCTGGAGGACTCCGCCGCGAACCCCTGGGGCGACTCGAGCTCAGTGAGCCGATTGCCCATCGTGTTGATGATCCGCCACCCCCCGGATGCGGTCCCCAATGCGATCGCGAGCGCGCAACCGAGCTTGACCCAGAACGGGACATAGAAATGCGTGGCGCTGATATCGCCGTGTGCGATCAATGCGAGCGAGATAACACCCATCGTCTTCTGCGCATCATTCGTGCCATGGGCCAGCGACACCAATGACGCGGAGCCGAGCTGCCCAAGCCGATACCCCTTCACTGCCTCACCGCCGCGAAGCATCCGGATCAACCGATATGCCGCGAACGTTCCCAGCAACGCAACAGCACCGCAGATCACCGGCGACAGGACCGCGGGAAGGATCACCGACTGCACGAGCTTGTGAACGTTGACCGCGCCCGAGCCGCTCGCCACGATCGTCGCTCCAATCACCCCACCGATCAACGCGTGACTCGAACTCGAAGGAATCGTCAGATACCACGTGATCAGATTCCACAAAATCGCCCCGATCAACGCGGCCAGCACCAACACGAGACCCCCACCACCAGCCAACACGCTGGGGTTCACGATCCCCTTCGCGATCGTAGCCGCAACGCTGATCGAGATAAACGCCCCCACGAAGTTCAACAACGCCGACATCAACACCGCCGCACGCGGCCTCAACGCCCCCGTCGCAATCGCGGTCGCGACCGCGTTCGCCGTGTCGTGAAACCCATTCGTGAAATCGAAGGCAAACGCAACGACGACAACCAAAACCAGAATCAGCACCGGGCCCCCGTTCGGACGTGACGCGAACAATTACCGATGCTGGCGGACGCTCCGCGCGGGGCATCACCCTAAACAGATGAAATGACCTGCAGGCGCCGCCGTTTGTCCCCGCTGTCAGACGCCCACGCCTAGCGTGACTCAGTAACTGACCTCGTTTGCGTCGCCGGCGTGAACATCGACGATCCCGTTCATTTCGTTGAGCTCGGTGGCGAGCTCGGTAAGGGGCCCGCGTCCCCGAACTTCGAGCTCGACAGTCACTACGTCTGAGTGATTTCCGTTGGTGCCGACTGCTCCGGTGTGCTTGATCGACAGATCAGAGATCGAGAATCCGCGTCGGGCGCACTCGGCCAGGGCTTCGCGAAGGATCCCGTGACCGTCCAGGTAGACAAGCCGCAGGTCAGATGGTGCGTCGCGTGAGCGAGGAAGGCGGTCAACCAACTTCGGGTAGGCGTATGCGACGAGGAAGTAAACCAGTGTGGTTGCGACCGCGATGATGGGTAGATCACCGCCGCAGGCCATTCCAACCGCGGCCGTGACCCAAGCCCCGGCAGCGGTCGTGAGGCCACGCACGGTGTCGCGCCTCACGAAGATGATGCCGCCGCCTATAAAGCCGATGCCCGAGACGATCTGCGCAGCCACTCGCGACGGATCCAGCGAAACATGCGGCTGGCCAACCACGTCGCTGAACCCAAAGATGCTGACGAGCATGAACACCGCCGAGCCGACACCGACCAGGGTGTAGGTGCGCAGTCCCGCCGTCTTCTGGCGCATTTCGCGCTCGAGGCCGATCGCGGACGAGAGCAGAAGCGCCAAGCCCAAGCGCCAGACGATGTCGATTTCGTGCATGAGGTCCAGACCCGTCCTACCCCTGGACGAACCCACTCACGCAGGCCCGGCCCCGAGCTGAGGGGCCCAGGTCCTGATCTGGCTCTTTAGGCGGGAGGTCTCAGGGCGTCCCGGAGCCGGCGAGTAGTCAGAGGTGGCCCCCCGGCCCCGCAGGCAAAACAGCTTCCCTCGCCTCCCGCCGCGTGGCGCAAACCGCGCCGTTGGTGGCATTCGAGCGTGAGATGCGAATTCTGTCCCGCAGGACCGGCACCTGAAGCCACAGTACTCCTAAATACCGGACGTGACGCACATCAGCGGAAATGTTTTCGCGGCCGTCATGTCGATTTCCCAGGCTGCGCGGAGTGAGTGCGACGGTGACCCTCGAGCCGTGGGGCAGGACGACCTGCCGCTGCTCGAGCGGCTGATGGGCGACCCCGCATGACCGAGCACCTCGGCGGCCCCGAGAGTCCGGACAGGCTGCGCGAGCATCAGGGCCGCTACGAGCGTCTCGAGGGCGGCGATCGAATGTTCAAGATCGTCGAGGTCGCGAGCGGCGCCGGTGTCGGCTCGGTCGGCTTCTGGACGAAGGAGTGGCGCGACGAGGAGGTCTACGAGGTCGGCTGGATGGTCGTGCCGGAGTTCCAGGCCGCGGCATCGCGGTGGCGGCGCCCGCGCAGGCGATCGAGCTAGCCAAGCGCGACGCCAGGCACCGCTTCATGCACGCCTTCCCGAATGTCGACAATGCGCCGTCGAACTCGATCTGCCGCAAGCTCGGTTTCGAACTCCTCGAGGCGTGCGAGTTCGAGTTCCCGAAGGGGCACTTCATGACCTGCAGCGACTGGCGACTGGACCTGCGCGCCTAGCCGGCCAGCCCGAGCCGCTGGGCACGTTGCACGGCCTCGGTGCGGTTGCGCACGCCGAGCTTGCGATACACGGCGCTCGTGTGGCCCTTGACGGTGTGGGTCGAGAGGTGCAGGCGCTTGGCGATCTCGGGATTCGTGGCGCCGGAGGCGATCAGGTCGAGCACCTCGCGCTCGCGATCGGACAGGCCGAGCGCTCCCTGAGGCGTTGGAGCGGTTCGAACGTCGTCTTGCCGAGCCCGGTGGCGTGAACGGCGTCGGCGATTCGGCGTGCGGGCCAGTCCTTGTGCGCGAACCCGGAGGCGCCGGCGGCCCGCGCGGCCGTGGGGGAGATGTCGCCCGCGCCCGAGAGGAGCAGCACCCGCGTCTGGGGCTGGGCGGCGCGCATGCCGCTCGCAGATCTCTGCGCCTGACTCCTCCCCGATGAAGAGATCGATGAGCGCCACATGCGGGCCGTAGCGCGCCGCCAGCGCGAGCGCCTCGCGTCCGGTCTTCGCGCTCAGACACCGCTCCACCCAGGGCTGCTGGGTGAGCATGAGGCGAAAGCCCCAATGCACAACCTCGTGATCGTCGACGACGAGCACGCTGACTCGCTCGGGGCTGCGGGTCTGCTCAGCCATCGATCGGTACGACCAGACGGACCTGCCACGTGTCCTGGTCGCGCTCGCCGAACTCGATCACGCCACCGCTCTGCAGCGCCTCGAGCGCGGCGAGCCGCAAGCCCCATGCCCGCGGGGCGGCGGCGTGCCCTTCACGCCGTCGTTGGCCACCTCGAGGACGAACGTGCCGTCGACCCGGGCAACGCGGACGCTGACCCGAGTCGGACTTGAGTGCTTATGCGCGTTGCGCACCGCCTCCGCGAGCACCGATTGCGCGAGCGGCTCGAGGGCCGCCGGCACATCGCCCTCACCGCCCGCCTCGAGCCTGACGCCGAGGTCCGGATGCACGCGGGCCAGGCGCTCGACCTCGGCCAGGAAGGTCGTGCCCGTGGCGCGCGGTGCCCGCCCGAGCGGTCGCTTCAGAGCGCTGCGCAACTCGCCCTAGGGCGGCCTGGGTCTCACTGGCGCAGCCGTGCGCGTGCGAAGGCGGGCAGGTCACCTTCGCCATCCAGAGCCATGGAGACGCCGAACAAGACGCTGGACGACCCCTCGTGGATCTCACGGGCGAGGTTGATGCGCTGTTCGAGCTGCGAGGCCCGCTCGGCCTGGGTGGCGACGATCGCGGGCTACCGAGGCCAGCGCCGCGGCCTTGCCGAGGGTCCACAGCAGGTGGCGCTCGGAGTCGTCCAGCGGCGGTGCGGAGAGCAGGCGATCGGCGAGGATCACCCCGATCGCACGACCAGCGGCCACCATGGGGGCGCAGACCAGCCGCACCGGTTCAGCGACGAGCGTTGCGAACTCGTCCGGGACCTGGCCGCGAGGTCGCCGGCCACCTCGATGACACTGTCCTCGCGCAGCGCCCGGGCCGCGATCGGCGCTGACTCAACGGTCACGTGGGCGCCGGCAAACTGATCGAGGTCGAGACCGTGCGCGCCGGCCGCCCGCACGCGACGCCGCGCGGTGTCGTAGCGGAAGATGACCGCGCGGCGCATGCGGGCCAGCCGGCACACGGCCTCGCAGAGCCGGCTGTAGAAGTCGTCACCCGTCGACACCGTCTCCGTGTGCGAGAGCACCTCGACGAACAACTCAAGCGCCTCGAAATTCACCCCCGCGCTCTCAGGGGTCACGCCACGGGAGCTCAGACCTCCCGATCGTAACCCTCAAGCCAGCAGTGCTTCGGCCCGGCCGATCGGCCGCTTGCCCCAGCGACTGCGCGTGGCAAAGTCCAGGAGCCGCTCGAGATAGTCGCCGAGCGGCGAGACGCGAATGCCGGCGGGGTCGAGTTGCGCGCGTGCCCCGGCCTCGTCAAACACCGTGCCGAGGGCAAAGTACGGGAAGTACGCCTGGCTGCCCTCGAGCGCCGAGCGCTGACTCGTGCTCACGCCGGATCCGAGGGCGGCGAACTCGGTGGGGGAGAGGACCTTGGGCAGCGGGCGCCGGAAGTAACGGCTGGCCAGTCCGGCGATCTCGCCGATCGTGCTCGCATTCGCGCCTGCGGTCAGGTTGTAGGTCTCGCCGATGCGGCCGCGGTCGCCGCACAGGGCGTAGATCGCGTCCGCGACGTAGTCGATCGAGACCACGTCGACCGGTGCCGAGGGGATGCCCGGCACGGCCGTGAACAGGCCGCGCGAGAACGCGCGTAGGGGCCAGTAGAGGACATTGAAGGCCGCCGTCCAGCCGCTGCGCCGGTCGCCGACGACGATGCTCGGGCGCAGGATCGTGAACGGCAGCTCCTCGCAGGCGCGGACGAGGCGCTCGGCCTCGAACTTCGACTGCTCGTAGGAGTTGTGAAACCGTTGCCCGACCTCGAGATCGCACTCGGCGAAGGCGCCGTCGTGGGTGCCGGAGACGTACGCGGTCGAGACGTGGCCGTAGCGCTCGAGGCCGCCCCGCGCCGTGGCGAGCTGGGCGAAGTCGAGCATCCGCCGCGTGCCCTCGAGGTTGATCGCGCGAGCCTCGGCCAGCGGGAGCGTGAACGAGATCGACGCCGCCGAGTGAACGATCGTGCTCACCCGCTCGGCCAGCATCTCGGAGCGCGCCGGGGCGAGCCCCAGCTGCGGTGCCAAGGAGATCCGCGGCGACCGCGTCCACCCGTCTCTCATAGCGCCGGCCGCGGGCGCCGAACAGGTTGGCCAGGACAGCGTCGACGCGGGCCGCGGGCGGCGGCATCGTCGGTGGCCCGCACGAGCGCGACGATCGGCCGCTCGGTGCGCTCCAGGTAGCGCGCCATGAGCTCCATGCCGACGAAGCCGGTCGCGCCCGTTAGCAGAACCGCGCCCTCGGAAGAGCTCATGCTGCGTCCTTCAACGATTGGAGTGCCCACGCGACTCGGGCGCGTGTCTCGGCGGGCGCGATCAGCTCATCGACGTAGCCGTTGCGTGCGGCCGTCTCCGGCCGCAGCTGGGCGTCGGCATATTCGCGGGCCAGGCGCGTACGGGCGTCATCAGGATCAGCTGCGTCCCTCAGCTCGCGGCGGTGGATGATGCCCACCGCCGGCCGGGCGCCCATGACGCCGATCTCGGCCTGCGGCCAGGCGAACACGTAGTCGGCGCCGAGGTCCTTGGAGTTCATGGTGATGAAGGCACCACCGAATGCCTTGCGCAGGATGACCGTGACCCGGGGCACCGTGGCTTCGGCGAAGGCCTGGACAAGTCCGGCCCCGAACCGGATCACGCCCGCCGACTCCTGGCGAGTTCCCGGCATGAAGCCCGGGGTGTCGACGAGCACCAGCAGCGGGATCCCGAAGGCGTTGCACTTGTGCACGAAGCGCGCGCCCTTCTGTGAGCTGGCGGCGTCGAGCACGCCCCCGAGGTATCGCGGCTGATTGGCGATGACCCCGACCACGCGCCCCTCGATGCGTGCGAACGCGGTGACGAGGTTGCGCGCCCAGCCGGCCGCGACCTCGAGCAGCTCGCCCGCGTCGGCGAGGCAGCGGATCACGTCGCGCACGTCGTACACGCGGCGCGCCTGCGGCGGCACGCACGCCCCGGGATCTCGGCCGAGGCTGGGTCGCGGCGGGACGACGGCGAGCGGCGTGCTGCGATGAGACGGCAGGTAGCTGAGGAGCTCGCGCGCCAGGTGAGCGGCGTCGACGTCGGTCGGTGCGACGAAGTGACACACGCCGTTGCGCTGGTGCACACGCGTTCCTCCGAGGTCCTCAGCGCTGACATCTTCGCCCAGCGCCTCGCGCACAATCCCCGGACCGGTGAGGAACATGCTCGACTCCTCGGTCATGACCACCCAATCGCCGAGCGCGGGCGAGTAGGCGCCGCCGCCGGCCGACAGACCGGTGATGATCGAGATCTGCGGCACCCGCCCCGACAGCGCGACGCTCTGGCGGAAGATGCGGCCGTAGCCGCCCAGCGCGGCCACGCCCTCCTGCATGCGGGCGCCACCAGAGGACACGAACCCGACCACGGGCGCGCGCGCGCGACCGGCGAGCTCGAGGACCCGGACGATCGTGTCGGCGTGGGCCTCGCCCAGCGATCCACCCGCATAGCTGGAGTCCTGCGCGTAACAGAAGACGGGGCGGCCGTCGATCAGCCCGCTGCCGCCGACGACGCCGTCGCCCGCGCGGGCGCGATCGGCCATATGGCGGGAGTGGACATCGGAGCGGATGACCTGGAGCGAGTCCCGGTCGCAGAGCACCTCGAGCCGCTCAAGCGGCGACAGAGTGGCGTCCTCCCGGGCGGCGAGGGCCAGACTCATGCTGCTCCCGCCAGGCACAGGACCGCGTTGTGGCCGCCGAAGCCGAACGAGTTCGAGATCGCCACCGCCGGCTTCGGCCCGTCGCCATTCGTCGCGGGCCGGCAGGGCACGCGGGCCGTCGGGGACATAGTCGAGATCCAAGCCCTCCTCGGGCTGCTCGTATCCCGAGTGTGGGCGGGGCGACGCGCTCTCCGAGCGCGAGCACGGTGGAGATCGCCTCGACCGCGCCGGCCGCGCCGAGCAGGTGGCCGATGGCCGATTTCGTCGACGAGACGGGGATCCGGCTCGCGTCGGCGCCGAGCGCGACCTTCAAGGCCTGGGTCTCGGAGCGGTCGTTGAGCGGCGTTGATGTCCCGTGAGCATTGACGTAGTCGAGATCCGCCGCGGTCAGGCCGGCGTCATTCAGGGCGCGCGAGACCGCGCGCGCGGCCGACTCGCCCGTCGGGTCGGGTGCGGTCAGATGGTGGGCATCGGAGGTCGCGCGCGTAGCCGAGCACCTCACCGAGGATCCGTGCGCCGCGTGAGCGCGCCAGCTCCTCGGACTCGAACACGAGCACGCCGGCGCCCTCACCCATCACAAATCCGTCGCGGCGGGCGTCGAACGGGCGCGAGATGCCCGCGACCGACGTCGCGTCCATGGCCGCGAAGGCGGCCGCGGCCAGCGGCGTGAGGGTGGCCTCGGCGCCGCCGGCGACCACGGCATCGGCATCGCCGGCAGGAGATCATCCGGACCGCCGTGCCGATCGCGTGGGCGCCCGACGCGCAGGCCGACATCACGCCGAAGGCGGGTCCGCGCAAACCATGGCGCATCGAGAGCAGGCCTGTGGCCGCGTTGCCCATCAGCAGCGGGATCGTCAGGGGCGAGACACGCTCGGGCCCGCGGGTGCGCAGCGTCTCGCACGAGCCCTCGAACGTGCTCATGCCGCCGATCCCGGAGCCGATCACGCAGCCGGCGGACGCCGGGTCGTACGGCGGCTCGTCGGCCTCCCAGCCGGCATCGGCAACCGCCTCGGCGGCGGCGGCGACGCGAGCTGGCCGAAGCGGTCGCTGCGGCGCGCGCTCTTTGACGCTCATCACGCTGGTCGGATCGAAGTCCGAGCACGCGCCGAGACCGTCCTCGATCCCGGACTGTCTCCCGCCAGCCAGCCGGTCGTGCAGGGCGCGCGCGCCGACACCGAGCGGGGTGACTGCGCCGACGCCGGTGATCATGACTCGTCGGCTCATGCTGATGCCCCATCGCGCTACGACCGCGCCCCAGGTGAAGCCGGCGCCGAACGCGCCCAGCAGCACCCGATCGCCGGTCTCCAGCAATCCGCGGTGCTCACTGAAGGCAAGGGCCAGGGGTAGCGTGGCGGCCGAGGTGTTCCCGTATTCGCCGATGCAGTCGACGACTCGCTCCGGGGACAGCCCGAGACGCTCGCCGACGGCGCTCAGGATCCGGCCGTTGGCCTGGTGATAGACGAACAGATCGATCTCGTCGAGCGCGACCTCGGATGCCTCGGCGGCCGCGAGCGTGCTCTCGCTCAGGTGGGCTACCGCCTCGCGGAAGGTCTCGTGGCCTCGCATCCGGATCAGGGCCTCGGTGCGCCCGACGACGATGTTCTCGGCGCCCTTCCCATCGGCGCCCAGGACGACCGGTCCGATGCGGCTCGGCTCGTCAGTCGCGACGAGCAGCACGGCGCCGGCGCCGTCAGCGAACACCGCCGCCGTCGCGCGGTCGTCGGGATCGGTGATCCGGGACATGAAATCCGCGCCGATCACGAGCACGCAGGCAGCGCGCCCCGACTCGATCTGCGCCGATCCGACCGCCAGCGCCGACAGGAAGCCCGTGCAGGCCGCGCCGACGTCGAACGCTCCGGCGCGGGAGGCGCCGAGGGCGTAGGCGACGAGCGGCGCCGCGTTGGGCAGGACCTCATCAGACGTGGTGGTGGCGACGAGAACGAGGTCGACATCGACGGGGATTCGACGCCGGCGCGGTCCAGGGCATCGCGCGCGGCCGCGGTGGCGTGCGTCGTCAGCCGCTCCTCAGGGGCGGCCACGTGCCGGGCACGGATGCCCGTGCGGCGCTCGATCCAGTCGGCCTCGACGCCCAGCCGGGCGCCGATCTCGGCGTTGAGGACCACCGTCTCGGGCAGACTCGCGCCGACCGAGGCGACGGCAGCCCCGCATCGCGTCTGGGCCGGGCCGACCGCCTCAAGGGTGGAGTTGCGCTCTTGTGGTCGTGGTGTTCACGCTGTCCACGATCAGGCAATCCGGCGGCCGCACCTAGCGAGTCTGGCCCAGAACCCGACAGCCGGGGGGTTTGCTCGTCAGAATCGGCTGTGAGGCCGGGTCCGGTGTGCCAGGTTGCAATGAGTGACCCGCACCGAGCGCACAGCCAACCTGATCGGCGTCGTCCTTCCCTTCCTGGGAGTGCTGGCCGCTATCGGCCTGCTGTGGAACCGCGCCGTCGACGGCGTCGACCTGGCGATTCTCGCCGTCATGTACCTGCTCACCGCGGTCGGCATCACGGTCGGTTTTCACCGCCTGCTGACGCACCGCGCGTTTGCGACCTACCCCTGGCTCGAGCGCGTGTTCGCCGTTCTCGGATCGCTGTCGGTGCAGGGCTCGGTCATGGACTGGGTCGCCGATCACCGCAAGCACCACGCCCACACCGACCGCGAGGGCGACCCGCATAGCCCGCATGTCGGGCATGGCAGCGGGCTGAGCGGTCTCTGGCACGCCCACACGGGCTGGCTGCTGGAAACCCAGGGCCAGGCCGACTGGAAGCGGTATGCGCCCGATCTCTACGAGGATCCGCGGATGCGGCGGATCGGCCGCCGGTTCCCGTTGCTCGCCCTGGTGTCATTGCTCCTCCCGACGCTGGCCGGTTTCTGCCTGGATGACTTCACCCTCGGCGGGGCGCTGCGCGGCCTCATCTGGGGCGGCCTCGTGCGGATCTTCCTCGTTCACCACATCACGTGGTCGGTCAACTCGGTCTGTCATTTCTTCGGGCGTCGACGTTTTGACACCAACGACCAGTCCACCAATGTCGCCTGGCTGGCCCTGTTCTCGCTCGGCGAGTCCTGGCATCACAACCACCACGCCTTTCCCCGGTCCGCCCACCACGGTCTGCGACCGTGGGAACTCGACCCTTCCGGGCTGATCATCTCAGCGCTGGGACGGGTCGGCCTGGCCTGGAACGTCGTCCGCATCACCCCGGAGCGCCAGCAGGCAGAAGACGCTGCCCGCACGCCGGCCACAGCCGACGGCAGCTTCTCCGCCCGGTTAGAGCCTCGGCGCCGGCCCGAGCGCGCCGGTCGAGCGCGCCGGTCAGCTGCGCGGTTTGCGGGCGCGGATGATCACCGCACCGGCAGACTCGTGCACCCGATGCGTCTCACGAAACTCGACGTCGACAAGTCCAGCGGCTTGCAGAGTGTCACGGAACTCCCGCTCGGTGAGGGCGCCGGCGATACAACCGGTCCAAGCGGCCATGTCCGCTCGAGTGGCTTCGTCCATGCCGGGATCTGCGATCACATCGGAGACGGCGAACCTACCGCCCGGACGCAGGACGCGCGCGGCCTCGTGCAGCACCTTCGGCTTGTCTGCCGAGAGGTTGATCACGCAGTTGGAGATCACGACGTCAACGCTGTCATCCGGGAGCGGAAGCTGCTCGAGATAGCCCTTGCGGAACTCGACGTTCTCCACGCCCGCCTCGCTGGCGTTGCGGCGGGCGAGCTCGAGCATCTCGTCGGTCATGTCGATTCCGATCGCCCGGCCGGTCGCTCCGACGCGGCGGGCCGAGATCAACACGTCGGCGCCGGCGCCTGAGCCGAGGTCCAGCACCACCTCACCCTCGTGCAGATCAGCGACCGCGGTCGGAACGCCGCAACCCAATGACCCGCGCAGCGCACCTTGGGGAGCCTCGTCGGCTTCCGCGTACAACGTTGCGCCGAAGACACCGGCTGGAGTCAGACCTCCCGTCCCAGCCGCCGTGGCGGCCGCGGCGTACTTGTCACGCACGGCCTCCTGTACCTCGGCCGGGGCGATGGTCACCGTCGGACTGCCGGCTGAACAGCCGCAGCCGGCTTCGTGCTGCTCGCCGCAGCACTCGGCCTTCTGGTCGGGTTGGCAGCACGTTGCCTGGGCCGTTGGCGGGCAACAGTCTTTGCTTAGCTCAGCCATCCGGACAGCTCCTTCAGCGCGTCGGGGATCACGAAGTAATAAGCCCACAGGCCCCGTCGCTCGGAACCGACGATGCCGGCGTCGCGCAGCACCTTGAGATGGTGGGAGACCGTCGGTTGGGACAGGTCAAACAGCGGCACCAGCTCGCACACGCACACCTTCCCCGCGTGCTTGCGCAACACGTCGACGAGCTGCAGCCGGACGGGATCGCCGAGAGCCTTGGCGACGCGCGCCATTCTCACGGCCTGCTCGCGCTCGACGTCGGGATACACCACCGGCTCGCAGCAGGGATCACCCGCGGCCCGCTTGGTCTTGGGAGTCAGCTCCAGATCGACCGCCATCGATATACACATACCGATTGAAGTGACGTTTGTCAATATTTGGTGCTGCCGGAACGGTCACCTACCCGATCTCGGTTAGAACCCTGACTCCGGTGCGAGCAACCGCTAGCTCGGCGTAGACCTTGGTCGAGTTTGGGCGTGGTGGCGAGAAGTCGATCCGAGAGTGTGTTGGACGTACTGGACGCCGCCGAGCCCGGCCAGATTGCCGCTGCGAGCACCGCGGGCTCGGTTGCCGTCGACCGACCTTCGGTCGCGCCGAAGTGGCAGTTGGGCATCGATGGCCTTGCCCGCACGCGGTCGCTGCTGGCGCGCACGGAGGCATTCGGCCCGGTTCTGGTCGTGGCCATGGTGCTGGTCTTGATCATCGGCTCGGGTTTCAGCGCCAGGCCTGCCGATCCGACCGTGTTTGTCCACTTCGGCCGCTACTTCGTCAACATCCTGCATCCTCCGGCCGGGGCCGTGATAGCTCCGCGGACGGGCTATGACGGCCAGTACTTCTGGGCGCTGGCTCAAGATCCGCTGCTTATCCATGGCCGCACCCTCGCCACCATTCCCGGCTACCGCCTGGACCGGATCCTGTATCCGGCGCTCGCCTACGCGCTGGCCCTCGGGCGCGACGCCGCGATTCCGTGGACGCTGCTCGCCGTCAACGTGGGGGCCGTGCTCGGGCTCACGGCCGCCTTTGGAAGCTATGCCCGGCGCCGCGGCTGGTCGCCTTGGTGGGCGCTGGCGGTAGGGCTTCTCCCCGGCCTGCAGTTCGGGGTGCTGGGTGATCTGGCCGGGCCCCTCGCCATGACCTTCATGCTCGGCGGGTTGATGGCGTGGGAACGCGAGCAACGCTGGCTCGCGGCAAGCCTGTTATCGCTCGCCGTGCTCACCCGCGAGCCGATGCTCCTGGCCGTGGGGGCGATTGCCATCGAGGCGCTCGTGCAGTGGTGGGCGCGCCGCCACGAGCCCGGCGCTCTTTCGCAGTCGGCGCGAGCCGTGCTGCCCGTTCTCGCGCTCCCGGGGGCCGCCTTCCTGGCCTGGCAGGCCTATATCTACTCACGCCACGCCCCTGGCACGCTACCGCCCGCCTCGGCCTTTCAGTGGCCGCTGGTCAGCCTGCTCGACCAGGCCGGCAGCGCGATTCGGGGCGGCGCATCGCTGTCAGATGTCTGGGATCTCGCTTATTTGGCCACCATCGCCGCGGGCATCGCGGCCGCCTTCCGCCTCATCCGTGACGGGATCACCGCCGCCGCGGTGGCCGCGCTGCTGTTCGGACTCCTCGTCCTCGTGCTCCCGTTTGGGAGCGACTGGGGCTACGCGCGAGAGACCGCACCCCTGTTCGCAGGGTTGCTCCTGGGGGGGCTGGACCGGGGTACTCGACCGGCGATCGCAGTCTGCCTAGCGGTCGGATGCCTCGGTGCGCTCATCCCGTTCACGATCGCCTGAGCCGCGGCTTCGCTGATCGGCCCGCCGCCGCTTGGCCCGGCCGGCTCCGCGGCTCGCTAGCCCGGGCGCCGCGGGGCGATAGCCAGCGTCGGGTCCCAGTTGGCGTGCCGCGCGGCCGAGTCATAGGTGTCGTGCAGGAACTCCAGCAAGGTGGCATCGGGATCCGGGGACTCGCGAACCGCCTCGTAGGGGAGCAGGAATTGCCCCAGCGCGGTCGAGTAGTAGGCCTCCTCGGGGGGACGGATCACCGACGCCGCGAAGCCGTCGGGCTCCGGGTAGGCGTAGGCGTAAAAGGCGCCCTCCTCGCCGCCGCCGGCCCAGAACCCGCAGCTGGCCAGCTCGCGTGAGTAGCTCTCGACCATGACCCAGTCCGGACAGTTCGGCACCCCGCCCGGGTGACGGGGCGCGGGACGACCCGAGAAACGCGTCGCGGCGAGGTCGAACGAGCCCCAGAAGAAGTGCACCGGGCTCGCCTTGCCCACGAACCCGGCGCGGAATTCGCTCAGGACCCGGTGGGCCTGGACCAGCTGGCGCCAGAACAGGAGCGCCGCATCGGGCTCGTACTCCCGCCAGCGGGTGTCCTGGTCGAAGGGAATGGCTTGCTCGAGCTCCACCGGGACGGGGTAAACGTCGGCCCGGATCCGGAGCTCGGCGAGGGCGCGCATGGTCTCGGCGTAGAACTCGGCCACCGACATCGGGCGCAGGCTCACCTCCCGGCGTTCGCCGCCCTGGACCTCGACTCGCAGCGCTCCGGAGACGAAGTCGAACTCCAGCGCGAAGATGCGGCCCTGATCCGGGATGGGCCCGGTGGTCAGACCACGGGTCCCGACATGGAGGGTCACGTTCCACCAGTGATTGACCAGCGGCGTCTTGACCAGCTTGACCTTGCCCACGATCTGCGTGAACAGATGCAGCGCATCACGCGTCTCGGTCCAGTCGGCCACACGGAGGCTTGGCCAGTCACCCATGCCCAGATCCTTGCAGCCGGGGCACCCCGGCGCGCGCGAGCGGGCCCGATGATCGACGCGGTGCCAGACTCACGCCCACGATAGGCAACCTGGAGTGAGGTGAGGCGTGGATTTCGAGCTCAGCCCGAGGGCGGAGGAGCTCCGTCGGGAGCTGGTGGCGTTCATGGACGAGCGGGTGTATCCCGCCGAAGCCGTCTACGAGCGGCAGATCGCCGAGTCCGGGGATCCCCACCATCACCCCGCGGTCATGGAGGAGCTCAAGGTGCAAGCGCGCGGCCGGGGCCTGTGGAACCTGTTCCTGCCCCATGAGACGGAGTGGGGAGGCGGCTTGAGCAACCTCGACTATGCGCCGTTGGCCGAGGTGACCGGCCGTAGCATGATCGCTCCCGAGACCGTCAACTGCTCGGCGCCGGACACCGGGAACATGGAGATCCTGACCATGTTCGGCACCCCGGAGCAGAAGGAAGAGTGGCTGCATCCGCTGCTCGAGGGCGAGATTCGCTCCTGCTTTGCCATGACCGAGCCCGGGGTGGCGAGCTCTGACGCCACCAACATCGAGACCCGGATCGACACCGACGGTGACGACTACGTCATCAACGGGCGCAAGTGGTGGATCTCGGGCGCGGGCAGCGACCGCTGCCGGGTGTCGATCGTGATGGGCAAGACCGACCCGAGTGCCGCGCCGCACCGCCAGCAGAGCATGGTGCTGGTGCCGATGAACGCGCCCGGCGTCGAGGTCGTCCGCGATCTGCTCGTGTTCGGCTTCAACGACCAGGAGGGCCACTGCGAGGTCCACTTCAATGACGTCCGCGTCCCCCGCAGCAACCTTCTCGGTCAGCAGGGGGGTGGATTTGCCATCGCCCAGGCCCGGCTTGGACCGGGGCGCATGCACCACTGCATGCGCTCGATCGGCGCCGCCGAGCGGGCGCTGGAGCTGATGTGCCGCCGGGCGCATGAGCGCACCGCGTTCGGTCGCGCGCTCGCCGAGCAGGGCGTGATCCGTGAGTGGGTCGCGGACTCACGGATCGAGATCGACCAGGCCCGGCTGCTCACCCTGCACGCCGCCTGGCTGCTCGATCGCTTTGACAACAAGGTGGCTCGAGGCGCCATCGCCGCCATCAAGATCGCCGTGCCGAACATGGCCGCCCGGGTCGTGGACCGCGCCATCCAGGTCCACGGCGGGGGCGGTGTCGGCCCCGACTTCCCGCTGGCCCGGATGTACGCCTGGCAGCGCACGCTGCGCTTGGCCGACGGTCCGGATGAGGTGCACCGCCGCACTCTCGGACGGTTGGAGCTGGCCAAGTTCGCGGCCGCCTCGTAGGCTCCTCCGCCATGCCATCGACCGCTGGAATCGGGCTGGAGGCCCTGCCGGTTGCCTTTGCCCGAATCGACCGCGACGGCCGCATCACCGACGCCAACGAGCAGTGGCGCGCCCTGTTCAGGCTCCAGGACCGCCCTGAAGGCCGGGTCCTCTCCGATTGGTGTGCGGAGCTCGACGACGAGCCAAGCTGTCTGGCGGATGCGGCCGAGCAGCGGCGGACGCTGCGGCTCGAAGTCAGGCTCTCGGACGGAGTCCCGATCACGATGGCGTTCGACCTGATCGCCGAGAGCGGCAGCGGACCGCTGCTCTGCAGTGCGCGGGCGATAGGCGGCGTCGACCTGCTCAGCGAGTCCCAGCGCTACCTGGATGTCGCCTTCGAGCTGGCGCCGATCGGGATGGCTCTGTTCGATACCCAGGGCCGCTACGTGCGCGTCAACGATGCCCTGTGTCGCCTTCTGCAGCGCTCTCGGGAGGAGCTGCTGGGCCGGCGCGACCAGGAATTCACCCATCCCGACGACCGCCAGTCCGACGTCGACGCGGCGTGGCGGATCCTCCGCGGTGAGCTGGCCAGCTGGCAGACCGAGAAGCGCTTCTTGACCCCGGACGGACGGACGCTGTGGGTGATCGCCAACCTCGTGTTCGTGCGCGACGACGCCGGGCGACCACTGAGCTGGCTGGGGCAGTTTCAGGACATAACCGCTCTCCGCTCACGGGAGGACGAGCTCGACCACATCGCCACCCACGATGACCTCACCGAGATCGCCAACCGCCGCGCGTTGATCGCCAAGCTGCACGATTCCCTGGCCCTTGCCCGCCGCTACCAGCAGTCCGGAGCCGTGCTGATCCTCGATCTCGACGGCTTCAAGGAGGTCAACGACCGTGCCGGCCATCAGGCCGGTGACGCGCTGCTCGTGCGGACCGCGCGAGCTCTGCGCAACCGGCTGCGCGTGACCGACTTCCTGGCCCGAATGGGTGGCGACGAATTCGCGGTGGTCCTCCCCCACGCCGACTCACAGGCGGCGTTCGTCGTGGCCCAGGAGCTGCTGCTCGCCGTGGGCGACCTGGATGAGGCCGAGCTGAGCTTCAGCTGCGGGATAGCGCTCTACAGCGCGGAGACCCCCGGCGTCGAGACCGTCATCGCTGGCGCCGACCGCGCCATGTACGCGGCCAAAGCTCGGGGACGGGGCCAAATCGTGGTCGATAGCGCCGACAGCTGAAAGAACGGGGGTTAGTCGGCTGGGCGTCAGCTTAGGGCCCGGCCTGGCACGCGTTCGGCGAGTGGTGAGTAGCATCGGCCGCTGCTCGCGGGCAGGAAACCGGCGCATCGACTGCGTCGCTCCGGTGTTTCTGCACACCAGTGTCTGTACCGGGGCCGAGCGGTCAAACGAAGTCCGATTTGCGCATGAACCACTTTCGCCGGCTCACGCTCATCCTCGCCCTGGGCTCAGCGCTCCTGAGTCTGCCCGCCCGTGCACTCACATCACCGGCGCGGGCGAGCGCCGCGAAGGCAACGGCGGCGGCCAAGCCGGTCAAGAAGAAGCGCAAGCGCCCGCCCGCGCCACCGCCTCCGGCGTCGGCCGCGATCGCCGTCAATCCGCTGAATGACGATCAGTACGCCTTCTGGCGCACGACCGGGGGCCGGATCGAGGAGGCCCGCGACAACGGCAGCTGGCACGGGCCCGTGAGCCGCGGCTGGCGCGCCAGCTCGGCCCCGAGCGCCGCCGTCACCGCCGCCGGGCAGCAGTTCGTCGTCTTCGCCGGCCGCGACGGCCACATCCTGGAGGCGACCTTCAACCGCCGCTGGAGCCGGCCGACCGACCTCACTGCCGCCGGCCACTGGGGTGTACGGGGTGTCACGGTCTCGACGCCCGCCCTGGCAGTGTCCCTGAACGGCAAGCATCGCTACCTGTTCTGGCGCGGAACCGACGGACGGATCCATGAGGCCTGGAACAACGGACGCTGGCACGCGCCGGCCAGCCGAGGGTGGAAGACGAACTCGGCGCCGGCCGCGGGCGATCAGCGCTGACGGCCGTCAGTACGTGTTCTGGTCCGCGCCCGGCGGGGATCTGCTCGAATCTTTTCACGCCAAGTCGTGGAGCCGGCCGCTCGATCTAACGCCAGAGCAATGGCTGGGGTGCCAGGAGCCGGCTGACCTCGGCCCCGGCGGTGGCCGTGGACCCGGTCAACTCGCATCAGTACGTGTTCTGGCGCGGGCGCGGCAACAGACCTGTTCGAGGCCTACTTCGACGGGCGCTGGCACGCTCCCAGCAACCGGGGCTGGGGCGCGGCCGCGGCGCCGAGCGCGGCCGTGGGCGGCGAACGGCCACCAGTTCCTGCTCTGGCTCGGCCCGGGCAGTCGCCTCTATGAGTCCTGGCACGAGAGCGCGTGGGTGGGGCCGGTCGGGACGCTGGCTTCTGGGCGTCGGCCTCGGCGCCTACGCCGAGGTCATCGAGACCACCCCCGGCCTATCGGAGCGAATGACCCCCCTGAGCGACGCCCAATTCGCCTCGGGTCGTCCTCGCCACCTCCCCGTCATCACCGTCAACGACGCGGTCCGCTATCAGCGGGTCAAGGGCGTTGGCGCAGCCATGACCGACACCTCGGCGTGGCTGATCCAGAACCAGCTCGGTCCGGGCTCGCGGACGGCGCTGATGAATGATCTGTTCACCAAGGACGGCATCCACCTGGGGTTCACGCTGATCCCGATGGGCGGCTCGGACTTCTCGGTCGCCGGTCAGCCCTACACCTATGACGATCTGCCCGCCGGGCAGATCAGATCCCAGCCTCAGCCACTTCTCCACCCGGCACGACGACGGCTACATCTTTGCTTTCCTGCGTCAGATGCTCGCGGTGGCCCCCAGCACCGAGACCTTTGCCGTCCCGTGGAGCCCGCCGGCGTGGATGAAGGCCAACGATCGGCTCGACGATCTAAACCATCAGGGCACCCTGCTCGCATCGAGCTATGCACCGTTGGCCAACTACTTCGTCAAGGTGCTCCAGTCCTACGCGGCCCATGGCGTCCCGATCGACGCCGTCGCGCCCGAGAATGAGCCGCGCGCGGCCTCGGCGTTCCCGGCCATGTACTTCCCGGAGCCCAACGAGGCCCAGTGGCTTGTCCCAGAACCTGGCTCCCGCCCTCGCCGCCGCCCATCTCAGTCCCAAGGTCTACGGCTCGGACACCAGCTGGCAGCTCGAGAACTACGCCGATTCGCTGGCCGCCAGCCCGGCCCGCAGCAGCCTCGGTCGGGATCGCCTGGCATTGCTACGGCGGGATCCCGACGGTGATGAGCAACCTGCACGCGCCAGGCGGCCGAGCCTCGATCAGATCGTCACCGAGTGCGCGCCCAACCTCGGCCATTACGCCGTGCCCGAAATCGCGATCGGCGCCATGCGCAACTGGGCTAGCGAGGTCACGCTGTGGAACATCGCCACCGATCCCGCGGGCGGCCCCGTGGAAGCCCCCAACTCGGGCTGCCACGGCTGCCGCGGGCTGGTCACCATCAACGAGAGCACCCACCGGGTGACGTTCAACCCCGATTACTACGAACTCGGTCAGATCGGTGCCTTCCTGCAGTCCGGCGCGTGGCGGATCAGCTCCAACAACTTCGTCAGCCTACCGCCCCCAGCCGTCGGGGTCCTGGGCCACCTCGGGGCTGGACGACGTCGCCTTCCGCAACCCCGACGGCAGCCGCATGCTCGTCGTCTACAACAACTCGAAGTCGACCATCGCGCTTCGCCGTGGCCTGGCGCGGTCGGAACTTCACCTACTCGTTGCCCCGGGGCGCGACGGTGACCTTCCGCTGGAACCCGTGAACTGGTAGGCGCGGCCCTGTTCCCGGCGCTCGACGAACCCGCCGGCGCGGCCGGCGACTGGCCTTTCCAGGCCGGGAGCTCGTCCTACCCCGAGCTGGACCGGGCCGAGCGCCGCAGTCGCGGAGGCGGTCCGCGGGCGCGCGCCGGGTGGCGGTGCTGGCCGAAGCCCGCCTGGAGACCTGCGTGGCGGTGATCGGCGCGCTGCGCGCCGGCGTCCCGGTGATGCCCATCAACCCGCGCTCGGGCGAGCGAGAGCTCGCGCACATCGTCAGCGATGCCGAGCCCGAGCTGCTGCTGCTCGCCCCCGGGGCACCGGCCCCGCCGCCTTCGGGACCCGGCCCACGCTGAGCGTGGCTCTGACCTGGACGCGCGAAAGCCCCGGCGCGGCCCTGGACCCCGCACGCGGATCCGGAGGCGCCGGCGCTGATCGTCTACACGTCGGGCACGACCGGAGCCCCCAAGGGCGCCGTTCTGCCCCGCCGCGCGCTGGCCTCCAACCTCGATGCACTGGCCGACGCCTGGGACTGGACCGAGGCCGACACGGTCGTCCACGGCCTGCCGCTATTCCACGTCCACGGCCTGGTCGTGGGCATCCTCGGCCCGATCCGGCGCGGCGGCACGCGCCGTGCACGTCGGGCGCTTCTCTCCCGAGGCGATCGGCGGCGGCGCTGACCGAGCGGAGCGACGATGGTGTTCGGCGTTCCCGACCATGTACCGGCGGCTGGCCGAAGCGGCCGAGGCCGACCGCTGAGCTGGCCGAGGCGCTGGCCGGAGCCCGGCTGCTCATCTCCGGGTCGGCGCCCCTGCCGGTGGCCGAGCATGAGCGGCTGCGGACGCCTCACCGGCCGCGGCGTGCTCGAGCGCTACGGGATGACCGAGACGCTCATGAACACCGCGGTCCGCGCCGACGGCGAGCCCGGACCGGGGACGGTCGGCGAGCCCGTGTCCGGCGTCGAGCGTGCGCCTGGTCGACGACGACGGCGCGTGCGCTCGATGTCTCCGACGACGAGACGATGGGCGAGATCGAGGTCCGCGGGCCGAACCTGTTCCTGGGCTACCTCGGGCGTCCGCGAGGCCACCGCCGAGGCGATGCGCGACGGATGGTTCGGAACCGGCGACATGGCCACGCGCGACGAGCGCGGCTACATCCGGATCGTCGGTCGTCGAGCCACCGATCTGATCAAGAGCGGGGGCTACAAGATCGGCGCCGGCGAGATCGAGGCCGCGCTGCGCGAGCATCCAGCCGTCGACGACGCCGCGGTCACCGGCGAGGCCGATGCGGACCTGGGCGAGCGGGTGCGCCTGGGTCGTGCTGCGCCCCGGCGCCGCACGCCGAGCGACGCGGCGAGCTGGTCGACCACGTCGCCGACCAGCTGGCCCCCCACAAGCGGCCGCGCGCGCGTCATTTCCTGGACGAGCTGCCGCGCAACGAGCTGGGCAAGGTCCAGAAGCAGCGACTGGCGCCAGACTGAGGTGCGTGCGCTGGTCGACGCGGGCGCCGCTGAGCGCGGCGCGCGCCGGGCTCACACCTTGGCGCCGACGAACTGCTCGCGCAGCGCGGTCTTCTTGAACTTGCCCGTGGCGGTGCGCGGGATCTCCTCGACGAACTCGTAGCGCTCGGGCAGCTGCCACTTGGCGTAGTGCGCTGACAGGTGCTCGCGCAGCTCATCGGGGCCCGCCTCCTGTCCCTCGCGCAGCACGATCGCGGCCAGCGGCCGCTCGCCCCAGCGATCGTCGGGGATGGCGATGACCGCCGCCTCGGCCACCGCCGGGTGGGCCATGAGCAGGTTCTCGAGATCGACCGAGGAGATCCACTCGCCGCCGGACTTGACCAGATCCTTGGACCGATCGCAGATCTTGAGGTTCCCGCGCGGGATCGATCGTGACCACGTCTCCGGTCTGAAACCAGCCGTCCTCGGTGAACTTCTCGCTCCCCTGACCACGGTGGTAGCCGGCCGCCACCCACGGTCCGCGGACCTCGAGCTCGCCCATCGACTCATCATCCCAGGGGATGAGCTCGCCGTCGTCATTGCGGGCCCGGATCTCCACAAACGGGGACGGGGTGCCCTGGCGGGTGCGGTAGTCGAGCTGCTCCTCCTCGGAGGCATCCCGACAGTTCGCGCGGCAGGCGGCACACGCTGCCCAGAGGCGAGGTCTCGGTCATGCCCCAGGCGTGGACGATGGTCAGGCCGTGGCGGTCAAAGCCGGCCATCATGCTGCGCGGCGCCGCTGAGCCCCCGACCAGCAGCTGGCGCAGCTGCGCCCAGCTCCCAGCGGTCGGGCTCGGCGTCGAGCGCCTCGAGCACAGTCATCCACACCGTCGGCACCCCGGCCGTGAGGGTGACGCCGCTCGGCCGGCCAGCAGGTCGAGCACGCTGACCGCGTCGAGCTTGGGCCCGGGCAGCACGAGGCCGGATCCGGTCAGCGCGGCGGTGAAGATGAGGCCCCAGGCGTTGGCGTGGAACATCGGCACCACGGGCAGCAGGATGTCCTCGCGCGAGAGCGAGTTGACGTCGGGAAGCGCGCCCACCAGCGAGTGCAGGACCAGCGACCGGTGCGAGTAGACGACGCCCTTGGGCCGCCCCGTGGTGCCCGACGTGTAACACATGGCCGCCGCCTGAGCGCTCGTCCACCGCCGGCCACTCCATCGGCTCGGCCTCGGCGATCAGCTGCCTCGTAGTCCAAGGTGCCCTCGGGCGCGGGGCCCGAGCGGGAGACGACGATGACGTTCTCGAAACTGCGCCCTTCCTGGAAGCTCTCGAACACCTCGAGCAGGGACTCGTCGACGACGATCACCTTGTCCTCGGCGTCGTCGGCGATGAAGCTCAGCTCGTCGGGATGCAGGCGCGGATTGATCGTGTGAAGGACCGCCCCCATCGAGGGCAGCGCGAAGTACAGCTCCAGGTGCTCGGGCTGATTCCAGAGCAGGGTGCCCACGGCGTCCCCGTTCTCCGACGCCGAGCTTCCGGAGAGCCGTGGCCAGGCGCCGGGCCCGGCTGCGCGCACTCGCCGTAGGTGGTGTGGCCGACAGAACCGTCCGGGCGGCGGAAGACGACCTCGCGCTCAGCGCTCAGCCGCTCCACCCGCTCGACGATCGAGGTCAGCGACAGGGGGTAGTCGTCCATCATCAGGCCTTCGCGCATATCTCTCTCCCGGGGGATTGGCGGTTCGCGGAAAGCCTACGCCGAGTGAGGGGTAAGGGATTCCAGTTGCGGTTTTCGCTACTGGAATCCACTACCCCCCGGGCCGGTCGGGCCCGCGCGGCTAATTCAGGCGGCCCGCGACTCGGGCGTCGCCGTGCTGGTTGCGACGGCGGTACCGGGCCTCAGGACTCCGTCGACACCGGCGTCGCCGGCCGGCGCGGCGCCCGCGCCCGGGCAGGGCCAGGCGGCAGATCTTCTTGACCACGCTGCCGAACTGCTTGCCCAGCGGGCCGGTGTTGTAGGGCAGGCCGTAGCGCTCGCAGATGGCCCGGACCTCGGTGGCGATCTCCGCGTAGCGATGTGCGGGGATGTCCGGGAACAGGTGGTGCTCGATCTGGTGGGACAGGTTGCCGCTGAGGATGTGGAACAGCTTGCTGCCGGTCAGGTTCGCCGAGCCGAGCATCTGGCGCAGGTACCAACCTCCGCGCGTCTCGTCCTCGACCTCCTCCTCGGAGAACTCCTCCACCCCGGCGGGGAAGTGCCCGCAGAAGATGATCATGAATGACCACAGGTTGCGGGTCAGGTTGGCGGTCAGGTTGCCGGCCAGCACGAACGGGCGCGCCGGGGCCGGCCAGAGCCGGGAAGAGGACGTAGTCCTTGAGAACCTGGCGTCGCGCCTTGCGCCAGATGGCCTCGAGGATCTCCCGCTTGTCGCTCCAGTTCGATCTCGCCCGCCTCGATCCGCTCCACCTCGAGGTCGTGCAGAGCCACGCCCCACTGGAAGAAGGCCGCCAGCAGCGCGGCGTAGACCGGGTTGCCGAGGTCCCGGGTGCGCCAGGGCTGTTCCTCTGACATGCGCAGGATCCCGTAGCCGATGTCGCGGTCCTTGCCGAGCACGTTGGTGTGGGTGTGGTGCATGTAGTTGTGGGAGTGGCGCCATTGATCGCCAGGGCAGGCGGTGTCCCACTCAAAGCGCTTGGAGTCCAGGGCCGGATCCTTCATCCAGTCGTACTGGCCGTGCATCACGTTGTGGCCGATCTCCATGTTGTCCAGGATCTTGGACAGGGCCAGGGCGGCGGTTCCGCCGACCCAGGCCGGGGGCAGGAAGCCGGCGAACAGGAGCCCGCGGCCGGTCACCTCGAGGGCGCGCTGGATCTTGATGATGCGGCGGATGTACTCGGCGTCGCGCTCGCCGAGGTCCATGATCAGGCGGCCGCGGAGCTCGTCGAGCTCGTCACCGAGGGCGACGATCTGCTCGTCAGTCAATTGGGGTCGTGGTGTGGGTGTCCATGTGCGAGTTCCTCCGGTGCGTGGTCAGAGCTCGAGCGCGACGTCCCCGGCGGGAACCGACACGCAGAGCTGAATGTCTTCGTCCTCTTCGGTGGAGACCTCACCGGTGCGCAGGTTGCGCACGGGCCCGCCGCCTTGCGGCAGGTGCAGGTGTGGCAGATCCCCATCCGGCAGCCAAAGGCGGGGACAGTCCGGCCGCCTCGGCCTGTTCGAGCAGCGTCCCGGCCGGCGATCGGCGCCTCAGCTCGCTGCGCAGGAAGCGCAGCGCCCCCGCGGCCGCCTCGCCGACGGGGGCCGAGCGCCGGAGGCGTGAAGGTCTCGGACAGCAGCCGCTCGCCGGTCGGCCCCCAGCTCGCTCCAGGCCGTGCGCGGCGGCGTCAAGCAGCGACGGCGGCCCGCATACGGCGCGCCCACGCATCGCGGGTCGCTCCGAGCAGAGCCGCCCAGGGCCGACGTCAGGCGAGGGCCGCGCATCCGCGCCCCGCGTCGATGCGGTAGACGACCTCGAGGTTGCGATGCCGGCGAGCCAGCTCGCGCACCTCGGCCTCGTACAGCCAGTCCTGGCGCCCGCGGGCATAGTGCAGGAAGACGATCTCCCCGTCATGGCCCTCGTCACAGAGGGTGCGGAGCATGGCCATGACGGGCGTGATGCCGCTGCCCCCGCTGATCAGAACCAGGCGCTCGGGGCGCGGTGCGCGGGCAGGACGAATTCGCCCAGGGCCGGGCCCAGATGCACGACGGCACCGGGCCCGAGCGCCTCGCGTCACGTGGCGGCGAGACCAGCCCTCGGGATGGCGTGGTCACGGTCAGCTCGAGGTCGTCGCGGCCGTCGTGCTCGGACCCGGCCGGCGAATAGGTCCGGGTGCGCCGCACGCCGTCGATCTCGAAGCCGGCGCGGACGAACTGGCCGGCCCGAAGCCCGCCCAGGCGGAGTTGGGCCGCAGCGTCGAGAGTCGCGCTGCGCGGGGTCTGGCGGCGGACGCGATGACCTCGGCCCGGGCGTCACACACCGTCACGGCCGGCCGGACCAGCTCCAGGTAGCGGTCGACCCCGTGGGGGCCCAGCAGCAGGTCGACCAGCGGTCGAGCGCAGCAGCCGGGCGCCGAGCCGGCGCGGAGCGGGTGGGACAGGAACGAGCGGTCATCTCTTCCTCTCAGTTAGTGTACGGCTGTTCACTAAGTATGCTGACGCCTGCTCGCCGGTTACGTCAAGCGTTAGAATCGGTCTGTGACCAGGTGCACACGATGTCGCGTGAACAGACGTACACAGAGTTCGCGCCCGCGTCAAGCCCGGGCCGCGAGCGGCAGCTCGCGCTCGCCGACGGCTCCGGTCCGCCGCTCGCAGTCAGAGCGCCGTCAGCAGACCCGCCAGGCGCTGCTCGACGCCGCGCTGGACCAGCTCGCCGACGGGATCAGCTTCGACCAGCTCAGCCTGCGCCGCGTGGCCCGCGCCGCTGGGCGTGGTCCCGGCCGCCTTCTACCGCCACTTCGACAGCATGGACGAGCTCGCGCTGGTCCTGGTCGAGGAGTCAGTCCGGACGCTGCGGGCGATGCTGCGCGAGGCCCGCGAGGGAGGCGCGCCACCGAGCGGATGATCGCGCGCTCGGTGGAGATCCTCGTCTCCCACGTGCGCGAGCACCGCCGCCATTTCGCCTTCATCGCCGACGCCCGCTCCTCATCCAACGTCGTCCTGCGGCACACGATCCGCAACGAGATCCGGCTGTTCGCCTCCGAGCTGGCCACCGACCTGGCCCGGTTCCCGGTGCTGCGCGAGTGGACCACGGCCGATCTGCAGATGCTGGCCGGACTGTTCGTGGACACGATGATCGCCGCCATCGACGCGATGCTCGAGTCCCCGGCCAGCGCGCTCGCAGGTCGAGGGGCCCGCAGGGGGAGGCCCGAGCGAGATCGCCGCTCAGACCGAGAAGCGCCTGCGGCTGATCGCGCTCGGTGTGCCCGAACTGGCGCAGCCGGCCCTGACCTGACCGCGCTCGTCGAGCGGATACGGTCCGCGGATGGCTGGCCCTCGCACCGAGCTCTCGTGGTCAGGCTGGGGTGACCCCGGCGCAGGCGAGCCCGCTCCCCGAAGCGATCACGACGTTGCTGCGGGACGGGCTCGGGGTCACGCGCGAGAACCCGGCCCCGGCCGCGCTTGATCGGGTAAGGCTCGAGCCGTCCCGCCTGGCGCCGGCGCTCGCCGACGCGCTGACCGCGCTGGTCGGCGAGCCCCACGCCCACGCCGATCACGAGGCGCGCCTGCGCCACGCGCTGGGCAAATCGACCTTTGACCTGCTGGCGCTGCGGTCCGGATCCCGGTTGCCGGCGCCCGACCTGGTACTCATGCCTGCCTCCCACGAGGAAGTGCTGGCCGTGCTCGAGCGCTGCGCGGCCGATCGCGTGGCGGTGGTCCCGTTCGGTGGCGGCACGTCGGTCGTCGGCGGCCTGACCCCGAAGGCCGACGGTTTCGCCGGCGTGGTCGCGCTCGATCTGCGACGCCTGGACCGGCTTGCTCGAGCTCGACGAGGAGTCGCGCCTGGCCCGCCTCGGGCCGGGCTTGCGCGGCCCCGAGGCCGAGGCGCTGCTGAGCGCCCGGGGGTACACGATCGGCCACTTCCCGCAGTCCTTCGAGTACGCCACGCTGGGCGGCTTCGCCGCCGCTCGCTCCAGCGGCCAGGCCTCGGCCGGGCTACGGACGCTTCGACGAGCTCGTGATGGGGCTGACGCGTGGCCACCCCGTCCGGGAACCCTCGAGCTGGGCCGCGCTCCGCAGTCCGCGGCCGGGCCCGACCTGCGCCAGCTGATCCTGGGCAGCGAGGGCGCGCTGGGCGTGATCACCGAGCTCGACCGTCCAGGTCCGCCCGGTCCCGGCCGTCCGCCGCTACGACGGCTGGCGGTTCGCCAGCTTTGCCGCCGGGCATGGCCAGCCTGCGCCGCCTTGTCCAGGACGGCCCCCGGCCGACCGTGCTGCGCCTCTCCGACGAGGCCGAGACCGCCCTCGGGCTGGCCCGCCCGGACCAGCTCGGGTCACGCCGGGGACAGCCGGCAGCCTGGCCATCGTCGGCTTCGAGGGCGACGCGGAGGAGGTCGAGGCCGGACGCGCGCCACGGAGGCCGTGCTGCGCCGCGCCGGGCGCCACCCGCGTGCCCGGAGCCGGCCCGGATTGGCTCGCGGGGCGCTTTCACGGGCCCTACCTGCGCGACGCGCTCCTCGATGCCGGCGCGCTGGTCGAGACGCTCGAGACGGCCGCGCTTCTGGTCTGCCCTGCCCGAGCTGTATCGCGGCCGTGAGCGACGCCCTGCGGGAGTCGCTGACCGAGCCGGGCACGCCGCCGGTGGTGCTCTGCCACGTCTCCCACGTCTACCCATCCGGCGCCTCGCTGTACTTCACCGTCGCCTGCGCTCAGCGCGAGGACGCCATCGCCCAGTGGCGGGCGGCCAAAGCCGCCGCGATGACGGCGATCCAGGCCGCCGGCGGCTCGATCAGCCACCACCACGGCGTGGGGCGCGACCACCAGCCGTGGCTGGGCGGGCGAGATCGGTGAGCTGGGCGATAGCCGACGCTAGCAGCGGTGAAACGTCGAACTCGATCCCACAGGGGTGCTCAATCCAGGGATACTGATCACTTCGATTCGTAACTCAGGACACGAGGAACGAGGGGCGCACAAGATGATCGAGACCGAGCGGGTCACAGCAGGAGTACGTCCAGGCGCTGGCGCAGCTGGCCGTTCGCTTCGGGGCCAATCTACAGCCGGGCCAGATCATGGCCATCGCCTCCGAGCCCGGGAAGGAGGAACTGGCCCGCGCCATCGCCGAGGAGGCCTACGCGCGGGGCGCGTTGTTCGTCGACCTGAGCGTGTTCGACGTTCACTTCAAGCGCGCCCGGGCCCGGCACGCCGACCCCGAGACGCTCGGCTTCGTGCCGCCGTGGCTCGGCGAGCGCGCCCTGGCGCTGGGCGAGCACCGATGCGCGCGGGTGGCCCTCACCGGCCCGGTGGCGCCCCGATGCGCTGGACGGGATCCGGCCGGCGCTGCTGGGCCGCGACATGCTACCCGCCCTGGCCGAATCGATGCAGGTCGTCGACGCCGGAACCACCAACTGGACCGCGGTGCCGTGCCCGACCGAGGCCGTGGGCCAGCCTCGTCCACCCGGACCTCGATCCGGCCACAGGCACTCGATCGTCTGTGGGCCGCTGGTCGGCCACGTCTGCCGGCTCGACGAACCCGATCCGATCGCCGCCTGGCAAGCCGCGGCTGGCCACTCTGCGCGAGTCGGCCGGCAAGCTCGATGAGCTCCGGCTCGACCGGCTGCAGTTCAACGGTCCGGGAACCGACCTGACCATCGGCCTGCTGCCCAGCTCGCACTGGTGCGCGGCCCACTTCACCACCGTCGACGGGATCGAGCACGCGCCCAACCTGCCCACCGAGGAGGTGTTCACGACGCCTGATCCCGACCGCGTCGATGGCACGGTCACGGCCACCAAGCCACTGTTCACCTCCGGCACCACGGTCACAGGATTCAAGGTCTGCGTTTGCCCAAGGGCGAGCGGTCTCGATCGAGGCCGAGCAGGGCGCGGATGTGCTGCGCGCGGTCAGCGAGCGTGATGACGGTGCCGCCCGACTCGGCGAGGTCGCCCTGGTCGACCGCGAGGGCCGGATCGGCCCCTGAATATGGTCTTCTACGACACACTCTGACGACGAGAACGCGGCCAGCCACATCGCCATCGGTGCGGGCTACGAACTCGCGGTCAACGACGCGACCGACGTTCAGCGCATCAACAGAGCGGCGTGCACGTCGATTTCATGATCGGTGGGGACGACGTCGCCGTGACCGGCTACACCCCGGACGGGCGGCGAGGTCCCGCTGCTGCGGTCGGGCGTCTGGCAGGTCTAGCGGCAGCCAGCGCGCCGCATGGCGAGCCGGTCTCGGCGGCCCGGCGAGCCGCCCGTCGAGCCGGTCTCAGAGCCGCGCGGCGCTAGGCTTGCCCTGCTCCAGGAGAGGTGCCGGAGCGGCTGAACGGGCGCGATTGGAAATCGCGTAACGGGGGTTGACCTCGTTCGGGGGTTCGAATCCCCCCCTCTCCGTACATCCGTCTGGGCCCGCGCCGGGCCCGGCGCGGACGGTTGATCGACGGGTGGACGTTTGGTCGAGGACCGCTGTGGGGGTTCAGCGGACATTTGATCCAAGACGCTCCAGATGGCTAGGTCTGAAGCCGATTATCTCTTGCGTCCGCTGAATCGGTGAAATACACTTCCGGCGCTTAGGGAGGCTGACCAGGCGACCAGGGGACGCCTAACGTCAAGGAGCCAGTTGATAGCGCAGACCTTCACTCAAACTCGTCGAGGGCGGCCTAGCCCATGATGTCCCATGGGTCTGGTTCTGTGGTCACTGTGCCGCCCCCTCGCCGAGCGGTGGTCCGCCTCCGCCCAACGGACGCGTCTGCTCCTCCTGCGGGCTCGGGCTCTTGCTCGAGGCGCGCGAGGATGCCGTGCCCGAGTCCGCCGACGCCTTCCTGGTCGTCGATTCTCGCCATGCTCGTCCAGGCCATGTCGGCCGAGGCTCAGCAGTTCCTCGACATGACCGAGGAGGTGGCCATCAACAAGCCGGTGGCCGAACTGCTCGTGCCCGCGGACGCCGAGGCCCAGGGACGGACCGCTTTCGCCGAGGCGATCGCGCAAGCCGCCGACGGTCAGGATCCGGAGACGGCGCGGAGCACGGTCCGCCCCTGGAACACGTTCGGTGTCCGCATGCGGGCCCGGATCGCCACCTGCGGTCCGCCGCGCGCGGCGCTGGTCGTGCTCGAGGACAGCGGCCCCCGCCGCCTGCGGGCCGTCACCCCCAGCTAGGCCGCCGACCGAGTTCCCGCGGCGCGCCGAACTGCGTGAGGCGACACTCGGGAAGAACGACCGAGCCGTCCGGCCGCTGGCCGTTCTCGAGCAGCGCGATGATCGTCCGGCCGACGGCGACAGCGGTTCCGTTCAGCGTGGCCAAGATGACCGGTCGTCCGCCCTCGGGCCGGTAGCGGATATCGAGCCGGCGGGCCTGGTAGTCGGTCGTGTTCGAACACGAGGTGAGCTCGCGGTAGCGGCCCTGGCCGGGCAGCCACGCCTCGACGTCGTACTTCTTGGCCGCCGAGGCGCCGAGATCGTCGACGGCGATGGCCACCACCCGGTACGGGATGTCGAGCTCCTGCATGATCGACTCCTCGATGGCCAGGATGCCGCTCATGCTCGCTCGCGGGCCTGATCGGGGACGACGAACGAGAACATCTCGACCTTGTCGAACTGGTGGACGCGGAAAATGCCCCGCGTGTCCTTTCCGGCCGCCCCGGCCTCGCGGCGAAAGCAGCTGGAGAACCCGGCGTAGCGCAGGGGAAGATCGGCTTCGGCCAGGATCTCGTCCCGGTGTAGGGAGGCCAGCGCAACCTCGGAGGTGCCGGCCAGGTACAGGTCGTCCTCGGGCAGACGGTAGATCTGCTGCTCGGTGTCGGGCAGCATGCCCGTGCCGTACAGAGCCTGCTCACGGACCAGCACCGGCGGGATCACGGGCTCGAAGCCCTCGGTCAGCAGCTGTCTCCATCGCGTAGCGGACCAGCGCCAGCTCGAGCATGACGAGCGGGCCGCGGAGATAGGCGAACCGGGAGCCCGACAGCCGCGCGCCACGCTCCATGTCGATCATCTCGCCGGCCAGCTCGAGGTGGTCGCGGCCGGTCTTCGCGCCCGAGCCGACCTCGCGCAGGACCGTGTCCTCGGATGGCGCGTCCTCGGCGGGCAGGTTGGGCAGCGCGGCCAGCGCGGCGTCGCGCTCGGCGCGCAGGGCGGTCTCCTGGTCGCTGCAGCGCTCGGCCGCGCGCGGCCAGTTCGGCCAGCTCGGCCCGCTGGGCGTCGCTCGGAGCCCCCTTGAGCGCCCGGCTGGCCTTGTTCTGCTCGGCCCGGAGCTCCTCGAGCTGCGTGGTGATGGCCCGCCAGCGCTCGTCGAGCTCGAGCAGGCGGTCGATGGCCTCGGCCGCACCCGGCCCGCGGCGCCCCAGGGCAGCCCGAACGGCATCGGGATCGCTTCGGATCAGCCTGATATCGAGCACGCGCGGGCTCCGCTACGCGTGCGCGGACTTCTTCTTCTGGCTCTTCTTGCCGGCCTTGGGCGCGGCGGTGCTGGACGAGCTGGTCGTGGTGGAGCTGGTCGGTGGAGCTCGAGGCCGACGACAACCTGCGTCGTACCCGATCCGGGCGGCAGCGTGCCGATCGGGAGCTGGTCGCAGGGCTTGATCCCCGCCTGATGCGGCGCCTGACGGCCGGCGTAGGTGGCCACGAACTTGGCCACGTTGACCGCGTCCTGGCCGACGACGATGTTCTGTGGCATGTAGGCGCCGGAGAAGCCGCCGTTCTCGATCGCGTACAGCACTCGCGAGATGGGGCGCTCGCAGCGCTGGTTGAAGTTCGGCCCGCTGGTGGCCTGAGCGGTACGGACGTTGGGGGCCGAGCCGTGCGTGCCCGCGTAGTCCAGCGTGTGGCAGCCCGCGCAGCGCTGGCTGAACACGACCGCCCCAGCATGCGTGGGCGTGCGTGCGGGGCACGTCGATGTGCTCGGTGCCGCACGCCGCCGCGAGGGCCGCGACCGCGATCGATGCACTCGACAGGAGAAGGACCCTGAAGGACCGATTCATCCGGCGGGATCATAATCGGATCGCCGATGAGGACCCCCTTCCTCCTGCCATCGGCCCCCGCGTGGGTGGCGGCCGCGGTGGCCCTCACCCTTCTCGCCGCGGGATGCGGGAGCACGACCCGGGTCGGCTCAGACCGGGTGTTCCAGGTCGCCCTGACCGAGTACCACGTGGCCCCACAGAGCGCCAGCGTCCTGATGGGCACCGTGTCGATCTACGTGCACAACTACGGCCGGCTCAGCCACAACCTCGTGATCTCCACCGGCGGCCGGCCGCTGGCCTCGACTGAGCCCATCCCCCCGGGCCAGACCACCGAGCTGCATCGCCTCGCTGGCGGCCGGGCAAGTACCTGATGTCCTCGACGCTCCTGTCCGATCAGGCGCTCGGTGCCTACGGAACGCTGACGGTCAGGCGTTGAGCGTCGTGACGGTCAGGAGCCGGGCGTCGCTGACCGTCAGGCGATGGGCGTCGATGTTCGTCAGGCCATGGGCGTCGCGCGCAGGTCTTGCACGAAATCCTGCAGCCCGGGGAGGATCCGCCGTCAGGGCGGCGAAACCAGGCTCAACCCCGACGCCGGTCTTAAGACGTTCGCCACCTTCATAACGCGTTCGTCCTCCTACGGCGGCAACCAGAGGTGCCGGCGTCGGGGTCACCATCTTCGTGGCGCTATAAAGCCGACATGACGTCCCCGCACCGTCCCGAGCTGTTCCGCGAGGTGTTCGGGCGCTTCGCCACCGGCGTGGCCGTGATCACCAGCGCCGGCCCCTCCGGACGCCGGCGGGATGACCGCCAACGCCCTCTGCTCCCTGTCCCTGGAGCCGCTGCTGGTCCTGGTCTGCTTTGAGAATCAGGCTCGAACGCTGCCGATAGTGCGAGAGGCCGGTCGCTTCGCCGTCAACGTGCTCACCGCCGACCAGGAGCGCCTGGCCGGCGTATTCGCCTCCAAGCTGCCCGAGTCAGAGAAGCTCGACGGCGTGCCCCACCGGTTCGAGAACGGGGTGCCGGTCATCGAGGGCAGCCTGGCCTGGGCCGTCTGTGATCTGCGCGAGCTGATCGCCGGCGGCGACCACACGATCGCCATCGGCGAGGTGGGTGACATGGGCCTCGGCGGAGGCGAGCCGCTGCTGTGGTTCGCCGGCGGCTACCACGGCCTCGACGACTGACCCGGCACCACTAACCCGCGGTCCCGGCCGCCCGGGCGAGCAGCACGGCCATGACGATCGCCGCCAGGGCCATCACGCCAAGCTCGCGCTGCACGATCGAGATCACGATCGCGCGCTGCTCCTCGTCGGGGAGCTGGCCGACCTCGGCGAGGACTGCAAGCCCCGCTTGTCGAGCACCGACTGGGCGGCGGCGATCCGCAGCTGCTCGCCGATGAAGGAGACGGCCAGCGGCAGCAGGCCGTAGATCAGGTGCAGGCTCGGCTCCTTGTAGCCGATGAGCAGCAGCACGCCGCCCAGCGCGACCTCGACCACGATGACGGCCTGCCCCGCGCGCAGCAGCGTCCAGAACACGCGGCTGTTGCGGACCCGGTACCAGCACCATGCTCCCCACAGACCGGCGCCGGAGATGAGCACGATCGAGAGCACACCGACCACGAGATGCACGACCTTCATGAGCGCCACCCTACGCGCTTGGCCGCGGGCGGCGGCAAGACGCATTTCGCACTAAGTAACAACTTGTTACAAGCAAGGGCCCCGCGGTGATATAAGACCCTGTTGTGCTTCGCGATTATCTGCCGGCGATCGTCTTCCTGGTGCTCGGCGGTCTCATCGGGGGCCTGTTCGGAGTCCTGAACATGTTCTTCGGCGCCCGGCGCCCGAACCGCAGCAAGGACGCGCCGTACGAGTGCGGCCTGCCGTCGGAGATTACAGCGCGGCTTCCGCTTCGGGATCAGCTTCTACCTGATCGCGATGCTGTTCATCCTGTTCGACATCGAGGTCATCTTCATCTACCCGATCGCGCTTGAGCTGCGGGCGTTTGGGGCATTCGCGCTCAGCGAGACGGTCGTCTTCGTCGTCCTGCTGATGGTGGCCTTCGTCTACGTGTGGCGCCGAGGAGCCCTGGAATGGAAATAAAACGCGAACCCCTGAGCGGCGCCCCCGGCGCAGCCATGAGTTCCGCTCGCGCCAGCTTCGTGCGCAAGCACATGCTCGATAACGCGCTCGAGGGCGAGGACCTGGACAAGTACATCGAGGAGCAGGTTCTGACGACGACGCTCGACAAGGCGGTCTCGTGGGCCCGCGGCAACTCGTTCTTCCCGCTCACCTTCGGCCTGGCCTGCTGCGCGATCGAGATGATGTCGATCGTCGCCTCGCGCGTCGACATCGCGCGCTTCGGCTTTGAGGCCTTGCGGGCCTCCCCGCGGCAGGCCGACCTGATCATCCTCTCGGGCCGCGTCTCAACCAAGATGGCTCCGGTCGTTCGCCGGCTCTATGACCAGATGCTCGATCCGAAGTGGGCCATCTCGATGGGCGCGTGCTGCTCATCGATGGGCGTGTTCAACAACTACGCCCTGGTTCCGTCGGACAAGTTCATGCCCATCGATGTCCACGTGCCCGGCTGTCCGCCGCGGCCAGAGGCCCTGGCTCACGGGATCCTGCGCCTGCGCGACAAGGTCCAGGGCCACGAGCCGGCCGGCTGGCGCGAGCGCTACGACGCGGTTGGTACCGAGGAGGTGCTTCCGGAGACCGGTGACGCCGGAGGCGCGATCAACGTCTTTCAGCCGGACGACACGGGCGGGGCGTGATGGGCGAGGCAGCAGGACGACGCTGGCCCGGCCCGGTCAAGCGAGGCGGGATGCCGAGCGGGCCGGAGGTCAGCGGCCGAGCACGCCCCGTGCCCGTGGGGGACACCGCCGGTGCCTGACGCCACCGGCCTCGAGCTGACCGCCCACGAACTCCGGGACGCCAACGCCGAGTCGGTGCGTCGGGACCGTGTACGAGCGTGACCGGGCGACGATCGACGTCGATCCGAGCGCGGTCGTCGAGGTCCTGACCGCGCTGCACGCCAAGGGCTACACGTTCCTGGCCAGCCTGCACGGAGTCGACTACTACCCCGCGGAGCCCCGGCTGGGAGTGATCTACGAGCTCCTGGATATGAAGGAAGTCGATCGAATTACTGTGCGGACGCGCGTACCCGTCGACGCCCCCAACGTCCCCAGCGCGATCGAGCCTCTTCCCCGGGCGCCAATCACCCCGAGCGCGAGGTATTCGACATGTTCGGGGTCATATTCGACGGCCACGATGACCTGCGCCGGATCCTTATGCCCGAGGACTACGAGGGCTTTCCCCAGCGCCGTGACTTCCCCGTCGGCGGCGAGCCGGTTCTGTTCACCTACAACGAAGAGAACTCCTACGGCAAATGGCAGTGAGCACGAAGTGCGAACGGTTAAGCAGCCGGATGAAAAGGGCGTGGCCCGTTCCGGCGATGCTGGACGCTGAGCGGGCCACAAGCCCCTTGGGATGCCGAGCAGCCCACTCAGAACGCGGGTCCGGATGACCAGCGGAGCAAGCACGGACTACCGCAAGCGTGAGGAATCGATCACGCTGGCCTCCGAGCCGCACGAGGAGTCCCGTGAGCTGCTGACGCTCAACATCGGCCCTCACCACCCGGCGACGCACGGGGTACTGCGGCTGATCGCCACGCTCGAGGGCGAGGTCGTCCGCGACATCAAGCCGATCATCGGCTACGTCCATACCGGCATCGAGAAGACGGCTGAGGACAAGGCCTACTGGAAGGTCATCCCGGTCGTCGAGCGGATGGACTACGTCAGCTACTACTTCAACGCCATGGCCTTCTGCGGGGCGGTCGAGAATCTGCTCGGCATCGAGGTTCCGCCCCGCGCCCAGTACCTGCGCATCATCCACCTGGAGCTCAACCGGCTCATGTCGCACCTGGTGTGGCTGGGCACGAGCATGCTCGACCTGGGCGCGATCTCGATGTTCTGGTACGCGTTCCGCGAGCGCGAGACGATCCTCGACCTGTTCGAGATGTCCTCCGGCCAGCGCATGCACACCCGCTATTTCCAGGTCGGCGGCGTGTTTGAGGACATCCCGCCCGGGTTCGCGGCCAAGGTCCGCAAGTTCTGCGAGGAGATGCCGACCCGCGTCGACCAGTACGCGGATCTGCTCGAGAAGAACCAGATCGTGCTCGAGCGCCTGCGCGGCACGTGCATCGTCGACGAGGCCACCCTGCTGAGCCTTGGTGTCACCGGCCCACTGCTGCGCGCGACCGGCAATCCATGGGATCTGCGCAAGGCGGCCCCGTACTCGAGCTATGACCACTTCGACTTCAAGATCCCGGTGGGGACCGTCGGCGACAACTACGACCGCTTCCGGGTGCGTCTGGCCGAGTTCTACGAGTCGGTGAAGATCATCAGCCAGGCCCTCGAGGGTCTGCCCGAGGGACCGTTCATCACCCCCGACCGCAAGGTGGCGCTGCCGCCGCGGCACGAGCTGGCCACCTCGATGGAGGCCCTGATTCACCACTTCAAGCTCGTCACCGAGGGCTTTCGGGTCCCGCCGGGCGAGGCCTATTACCCGCTCGAGAGCCCGCGCGGCGAACTCGGCTGTTATGTGCTGGCCGACGGCTCGGCCAAGCCGGCCCGTGTGCACATGCGCGATCCCAGCTTCGTCAACCTGCAGGCGCTGGCTCCGATGGTCAAGGACTCCTACATCGCGGATCTGATCGCGACGCTGGCCATGCTCGACCCGATCCTGGGCGGCATCGACCGATGACTCCGCTGGGGGCGCGGCGCCCCGCAGTCCCGCGCTTCGGCCACGGCTCACGTGTGCCCGGATGGGATGACGCGGTCGACCTGACCAAGGATCCCGCGGTCATCCCCGATGCGGCGACGACGCCGGTCCCGGCCGAGCTCCGCGTGGAGATCGAGGCCGCGATGGCCAAGTACCCGGACCGCCGCTCGGCCGCGATCCCGGCCCTGCACGCCGCGCAGGCCGTGCACGGATACTGCTCGCCCGAGGCGATCGATCAGGTGGCGACGGTGATGCAGCTCACCCCGGCCTATCTGACCTCGGTGGCGACCTTCTACGACATGCTCGAAACGGCACCGCGCCCGCCCCACAGCGACGTCTTCGTGTGCACGAACATCTCGTGCTCGCTGCTCGGCGCCGACGAGCTGTTTGACGCCATGGTCGGCGCCGCGGGGACCGACGAAACCATTCACGTGCGCTCGTTCGAGTGCCTGGGCGCCTGCGACATCGCGCCGATGGCCTCAGTCAACGGGGAGTACGTCGGACCGCTGGAGCTCGCCGATGCCGAGCAGATCGTCGATGACCTGCGGGCCGGCCGTCCGGTCCTGCCCGAGAAGCAGATCCGCTACCGCCGCACCGTGGACCCGGGGGCCGAGACGAGCTCCGGTGGCGAGCGGGCCGGCGAGTTCAGCGCTCCCGCCGACAGGCCGCGGGCCGACACCGCCGGCCTGACCCCGGCCGACGCCGAGAGCGATCGGCCCGGTCCGGCCGCTCCGCTCGAGTACCCCTCCGAAGAGAATGACGACGCCTGATGCGAACCATCCTGTTCGACAACATCGACGAGCCCGGGCTGAACACGCTCGAGGTCTACGAGCGCCGCGGTGGCTACCAGTCGCTGCGCAAGGCGCTGTCCATGCCCCGCGAGGATGTCCTGACCGAGATCATGGACTCGGGCATCCGGGGCCGCGGCGGCGCCGGCTTCCAGATGGGCCGTAAGGTCTCGTTCCTCCCCCACGGGGACATGGAGAAGTATCTGGTCTGCAACGCCGACGAGTCCGAGCCGGGCACGTTCAAGGACCGCGAGCTGATGCAGAAGTCCCCGCACATGCTCATCGAGGGGATCGTGATCGCCGCCTATGCCGGCGAGATCGCCCGGGCCTTCCTCTACATCCGCGGCGAGTATGAGCTCCAGGCCGAGATCCTCGAGGCCGCCATCGCCGAGGCGCAGCGGGCCGGCTACGTCGGCGAGAACGTCATGGACAGCGGGGTGGACCTGCCACTGGTCCTGCACCGCGGCGCCGGCGCCTACATCTGCGGTGAGGAGACCGGGCTACTGGATTCGCTGGAGGGCAAGCGCGGCAACCCGCGCCTCAAGCCCCCGTTCCCCGCCATCGAGGGCCTCTACCACGGACCGACGCTGATCAACAACGTCGAGACGCTGGCCACCGTTCCGGCCATCCTCAGGATGGGCGGGGCCGAGTACGCCAAGATCGGTACTGAGACGTCGACCGGGACCAAGCTCGTGTCCATCTCGGGCGACGTCAAGCGTCCGGGCAACTACGAGATCGAGCTCGGGATCCCGTCGCGGGAGATCATCTACGGCTTGGCCGGCGGGCCGCCCAGCGGCAAGGACGTCAAGTTCTGGTTCCCGGGCGGCTCGTCCTCCCCGGTCCTGACCAAGGACGACCTCGATGTCCCCTACGACTTCGACAGCATGGCCAAGGCGGGCTCGATGCTCGGCTCGGGGGCGATCATCGTCGCCGACGAGTCGCGCCGCGTGCTCGACACCGCGCTCAAGCTGGCCAAGTTCTACGCCCACGAGTCCTGCGGCAAGTGCGTGCCCTGCCGCGAGGGCACCAACTGGACGCACAAGATGCTCCAGCGGATCTACACCGGCGAGGCCACGCCGATGGATCTCGACATCATGGCCTCCATCCAGGAGCAGATCATCGGCAACTGCCTGTGCGTCCTCGGTGATGCCATGGCCATGCCGATCGGCTCGATGGTCGAGAAGTTCCGACCCGAGCTCGAGGCCGAGATCGAGGCCGCGCGCGAGCGCGCCGAGGCCGCGCCGCTCGAGGACGTGGTGGCGCTCGGTGTCGCCGATGACCTCGCCGGCCCGCTCCCGGTTCACTAGCAGCGAGACCCCACCGCCCTACTAGTTTCAGGCAGCGCACATGCCCCGTCCCGAGCAGAAAAACATCCAGCTGACCATTGACGGCCGCGAAGTCGAGGCGGTCGAGGGCGCCATGCTCGTCGACGCCGCCAAGCAGGGCGACGTCGAGATCCCTTACTTCTGTTACGAGCCCAAGCTCGGTAACCCGGTCGGCGCCTGCCGCATGTGCCTGGTCGAGATCGAGGGCATTCCGAAGCTTCAGACCTCCTGCTCGACTCCGGTCAAGGACGGGATGGTCGTCCACACCCAGACCGATCGCGTTCGCCACGCCCAGAACGCCGTGGTCGAGTTCCTGCTCATCAACCATCCGCTGGATTGCCCGGTCTGCGACAAGGGCGGTGAGTGCCCGCTGCAGGACATCACCTTCGGCTGGGGGCTTGGCCGGTCGCGGATGATCGAGCCCAAGCGCCACTTCGAGAAGCCGCTGGCCCTCTCACCCCTGGTGGCCATCGACCGCGAGCGCTGCATCCTCTGCTACCGCTGCGTCCGCTTCTCCCAGGAGGTGGCCGAGGACTATCAGCTGATCTTCGCCGAGCGCGGCGCGGACACGTTCGTGTCCACCTACGACGGCCATCCCTACGTGGCCCCGTTCAGCGGCAACATCGTTGAGCTCTGCCCGGTCGGTGCGCTGACCTCCCAGCCGTATCGCTTCCGCGCGCGCCCCTGGGACATCGAGGGCGCGGGCGGCGTGTGCACGTTGTGCCCGGCCCAGTGCAACGTCACCTTCACCGTCCGTGACGACCGTGTGATGCGCGTGCTGGCCCGCGACAACGCCGGCGTCGACGACGGCTGGCTGTGTGACAAGGGCCGCTTCGCGTACCAGTCGATTCACGTCGACGAGCGCATCACCAAGCCGCTGGTGCGCGATGGCGATGAGCTGCGCGAGGTCTCCTGGGAGCGCGCCTTGTCGACGGCGGCCGGACTGGCCCGCCACAAGGGCCGGGTCGGCGCTCTGGTCGGCGGTCAGGTCACCAACGAGGAGGGCTTTCTCCTGCAACGCCTGATGCGCGAGGGCCTGGACTCCAACGACATCGATTCCCGAAGTGGCACCGGCGTCAGCGTCGCCATCATGCGCGCCCTGTCGGCCCCCGGGCTGCAGGCCAGCGTCCCCGACCTCGAGTTTGCCCACACCGTGCTGCTCGTCGGCGTCGAGCCCGTTGACGACGCGCCGATCCTGGATCTGCGGATCCGCAAGGGCGTGCGGCGCAACGGCGTCAAGCTGGCCATCGCCAGCGCGCGTCCGAGCGCCCTGGATCCAAACGCGGCCCAGCTTCACCGCTATGCCCCCGGTGGCGAGGCTGGGTTGCTGACCGAGCTGGCCACGGCGCTGGCCGGGGATGACCGTCCCGGCCGCAGTGACGCCATCTCTGACCTGGCCAGCCTGCTCCGCGACGGCGGCGAGGACGTCGTCATCGTCTGGAGCGAGCGGATCGGCTCCGAGGCGGCGGCCGCCCTGGCCCGGGTGGCCGCGCTGCTGCGTCTGGACGGGCGCGACGGCGCCGGCCTGCTCGAGATTCCCTGCGGCGCCAACGGCCGGGGTCTCCGCGAGGCCGGCGTCCGGCCTGACTGCGGTCCCGGATTGGCGCCGCTGGCGGGTGAGGCGTCTGGACGTGACGCGGCGGCCATCGCCCAGGCCGCCGCCGACGGCGAGCTGACCGCTCTCTACCTGTTCGGAACCGATCCGATCCGCGACCAGCCCGACCGCGCGTTGTGGGAGGCCGCACTGCACAGCGCCGCGCTCGTCGTCGCCCACGCCTCGGTTCTGACCGAGGGCCTGCGCAAGCACGCCAGCGTGATCTTCCCCGCCGAGTCCTACGCCGAGAAGGAGGGCACCGTCGTCCACCCCGACGGTCGCCTCCAGCGCCAGCGGATCGCGATCGCCCATCCCGATGAGGTGCGATCCGGATGGGCCGTGGTGGCCGCGCTGGCCTCGCGCGCGGGCGTGGACATCGACGCCCGGCACTCGACCGATGTGTTCGCCGAACTGGTCGCCGCCGTGCCCTTCTATGAAGGCCTGACCGTGGACGAGATCGGCGGCCGCGGTATCCGCTGGCCCGAGCGCGAGTCGGCGGCCGCCGCCGCGACCGATCAGGCCGCCGATGGTGCGGCCACCGAGGAGAGCTTTGCCGCCGCCGGCCCGGTCCTCCCCAACCAGGGCGAGCTGCGGCTGGGCACCTACCGCCCGATCTGGGCCGCACCCGAATGCGAGATTTCCCCGGCCCTGAAGTTCCTGATCCCCGACCAGCAGATCGAGCTCGCGCCCTCAGACGCCGACTGGCTCGGGATCGCCCACGGCGACGAGGTGACCGTGAGCCAGAACGGGACCCGCATCAATGCCAAGGCGTTCGTGCGCTCGGCCGTCCCGGCCGGATCGGCCTTCCTGGCCGACGGCATCGAGGGCGCCCAGTCCGCCAACGCGCTCACCGAGCCCCTGATCGAGGTCCACAAGGCATGACCTTCGCCGCCGTCAACTACTTCGAGCCGTGGTGGGTCCAGATCATCAAGGCGCTGGTCATCTTCGCCGTCATCTTCGCCCTGCTGCCGATACTGATCGTCTACGAGCGCAAGTTGCTGGGCCGCTTCCAGAACCGCTACGGCCCCAACCGGGTCGGGCCCTTCGGACTGATGCAGCCGCTGGCCGAGATCGTCAAGTTCGCCACCAAGGAGCCCTTCCGGCCCACGACCTCGGTCGGCTACCTGTTCCGGATCGCGCCCATGATCGCCATTCTCACCGCGGTCACCTCGCTGGCCCTGGTGCCGTTCGGCGACGTTCAGGACGTGCTCGGGCAGAAGGTCGGGCTGTACGGGATCGACGTCTCGGTCGGGATCCTGTTCGTGTTCGCCTTCAGCGGTATCTCCTTCTACGGGATCATGCTCGGCGGCTGGGCCTCGGGCTCCAAGTACTCGTTTCTGGGTGCGATGCGCGGGGCGGCTCAGCTCATCTCCTACGAGGTGTCACAGGGACTGGCTCTGGTCGGGTTGCTGATCAGCGCCGGGACTCTGTCGCTGACCGGAATCGTCCACGCCCAAGCAGGCATGTGGTACGTGGTCCCGCAGTTCGTCGGCTTCCTGATCTTCATGACCGCGTCGTTTGCGGAGACCAACCGGGCCCCGTTCGACCTCGTCGAGGCCGACGCCGAGCTCGTCGGCGGCTACTTCACCGAGTACGGCGGGACCGCGTTCGTGGCCTACCTGTTCGCGGAGTACACGAACATGATCGTCGTCTCGGGCATGGCCGTGACCCTGTTCTTGGGCGGCTGGCTGATGCCCTTCGGCATCCACCCGCCAGGCTGGGTTGATCCGATCGTGGTCCTGGTCAAGATCTTCCTGGTCCTCACCCTGTTCATCTGGGTCCGCGCCACCCTCCCCCGCCTGCGCTATGACCAGCTCATGTCCTTCGGCTGGAAGATATTGCTTCCGCTCGCCACCCTGAACCTGCTCGTGACCGCCATCATCGTGGCCACCTGAGAGGAGGAACCGCACCCCATGACCCCTCCCTACGAACCCGGCGCTGACGTCATCGAGGTCGTTCGCGCCCCCGGCCAGGGCAGCGCGCGCGGCGCCTACCGCGTGTTTGGCGAGACCCTGCGCGGCCTGAAGACGACCTTCGCTCGCGTCGTCGAGGGCCCGACCACGATCCAGTACCCGGAGCAGAAGACACCCGTCTACCCGCGCTTCCGCGGCCGCCACAAACTGCACCGCTTCGAGGACACCGGGCTCGAGAAATGCGTCGGCTGCTCGCTGTGCGCCGCCGCCTGCCCCGCCGACTGCATCCGTGTCGTCGCGGCCGAGAACACGCCCGAGAATCGCATCTCCGCCGGCGAGCGATACGCGGCCGTCTACGAGATCAATTTGTCGCGCTGCATCTTCTGCGGCTACTGCGAGGTCGCCTGCCCGTTTGACGCCATCACCATGGGCCACGACTACGAGATGTCGGACTACACCCGCTCAGACCTCATCTTCACCAAGGAGATGCTGCTCGCCGAGCCGATCGAGCGCACGCCCTTGCGGCGCGAGGGCGAGTAGCAGTCAAGATGTCCGCCGTCCTGTTCTTCATTGCCGCGATCGGGGCCCTGGCCGGGGCCATCGGCGTGGTCATGTTGCGCAATCCGTTCTACAACGTGCTGGCTCTGGTCGGCCATCTGATCTGCCTGGCTGCGCTGTTCCTGCTCCTGCGGGCGGAGTTCGTGGCCGCCGCGCAGGTCGTCGTCTACGCCGGCGCGGTCATGGTCCTGTACGTGTTCGTCGTCGCCTACATCGGCGGCGCCGACGAGCCGCTCACCAACGTCGGCGGAGGACTGAAGATCCTCGGGCCGCTGTTTGCCCTGGCCCTGGCCGTGGAGCTCTGCATAGCGCTGCTCGGCACCGGGCTGAAGGCCATCTCGGGAAAGGGCGCCCCCTACATCCTGGGCTTCGGCACGCCGAAGGAGATCGGTCGCCTGTTTTTGACCAGCTACCTGTTCCCGTTCGAGGTGGCCAGCCTGCTGCTGATGGTGGCCGCCATCGGCGCCGTCGTCCTGGCTCGCCGCCGGCGTGGCCTGGAAGACGATGACGAGTCCGAACCCGAGGTGCCGACGATCCGGCCCATCAACACGGGCACGATGGCCGAGTCCACCGGGGTGCGCTCCGGCTTCGCCACCGATCCCACCATCGAGGACCCGGAGAAGGCCGCGACGACCACCACCTCGGAGGGCGGCTGGTAATGCCGATCGGCTGGTATCTGGTCGTCTCGGCGCTGATCTTCTGCATCGGCATCGTCGGCGTGCTCGAGCGGCCCAACCCGCTCGTCATCCTCCTCTGCCTGGAGCTGATGTTGAACGCCGCCAACCTGGCGCTGGTCGCGTTCTCGCGTATGTGGGGCAACCAGGCGGGGCAGATCTTCGCCCTGATCGTGATGGTCGTCGCCGCCTGCGAGGTGACCGTCGGCCTGGGGCTGATCGTGGCCATCTACCGCCGCCACCTGGCCGTCAATGTCGATGACATGAACGAGCTGCGCGGATGAGCCCCACGACGTTCGGCTGGCTGATCCTGCTCTTCCCGCTGCTCGGGTGCGTGGTGACCGCGCTCGGCTTCGGGAGGTACCGGGGCGTCACGGCGGGCGTGATCGGCAGCCTGGCCATCGTCCTCTCCTTCGCCTGCGCGGTGGGCGCGCTCGTGACCCTGCTCGGCCGTCCGGAATCCGGCCGCGAGTTGACCTCGAGCCTGTGGAACTACGTCGCCACCACGGGGGTCGACGCCAAGCTCACGATCCTCGTCGATCCGCTGTCGGTGCTGATGGCGCTGATCGTCTCCGGGGTCTCGGCGCTGATCCACATCTACTCGATCGGCTACCTGAAGTCAGACCGCGGCTACGTTCGCTTCTTCTCCTACCTGAACTTCTTCGTCTTCTCGATGCTGCTGCTGGTCCTGGCCGGCAACTTCTTGCTCCTGATCGTCGGGTGGGCGTTCGTCGGCGCCGCGTCCTACCTGCTCATCTCCTTCTGGTATCGCCGCACGACTGCGACCCGGGCCGGGCTCAAGGCGTTCGTCATCAACGTCCTCGGCGACGTCGGCCTGGTCTTCGGAACCTTCTTCATCTTCCGCCACACCGGCACGCTGGACTTCGTCAAGACGTTTCACGCCGTCCCGCATGTGTTCAGCCACAACTCAACCGACCTGGTTGCCGGCTGCCTGCTGTTGCTGGTCGGCGCGTTCGCCAAGTCCGCGCAGGTCCCGCTCCACACCTGGCTCCCCGACGCAATGGAGGGCCCGACCCCGGTCTCGGCCCTGATCCACGCCGCCACCATGGTCACCGCCGGCGTGTACCTGATCGCGCGCATGCATCCGCTGTTCGAACAGGCTCCGACGGCGGCCGACGTGGGCGCGATCGTCGGCTGCGCGACGCTGATAATCGCCGCCACGATCGCCATCGTCCAGCCCGACCTCAAGCGCGTGATCGCCTACTCGACGATGTCCCAGATCGGCTACATGATCATGGCCGTCTCGGTCGGCGCCTATTCGGCCGGTCTGTTTCACCTGATGACGCACGGCTTCTTCAAGGCCCTGCTCTTCATGGCCGCTGGTTCGGTGATCAGCGCCATGGGTGGCGAGCAATCCCTGGACCGGATGGGCGGCTTCAGGCGAGCCATGCCGTTCACCTTCATCTGCTTTGTCATCGGCGGTCTCGCCCTGTCGGGGATGCCCCCGTTCTCGGGCTGGCTGTCAAAGGACGACATCATCGCCTTCCTCGATCACCGCGGCGGCGGCTTTGAGATCCTCGGCATCCTCGGCTATGTCGGCGCCCTGCTGACCGGCGTCTACACGTTCCGGATGATCTTTCGCGCCTTCTTCGGCGAGCCCGTCGAGGAGGCCGTCGAGCTCGAGCACGGCCACCTCTTCCATCCCGAGTCCGGCTTCAATCCCGGGACCGGTGAGCTCGAGGACGCCGACGTCGGCTTCCCGGGCCCCGAGCACCACATCGCCGAGCGCGACCTGACGATGAAGGCCCCGATGAGCATCCTCGCCGTGCTGGCCGTGGTGGGCGGTGTGCTCCAGATCCCGGGGGTCGACTCGAGCATCAACCGCTTCCTGGAGCCGACCTTCGCCGATTCCCATCTCGCCCGGCTCGACCCGTCGACCAGTTCGGCCTGGATCGGCTTGATCATCGGCGCGGTGATCGCCGTGGCCGGTATCGCCATCGCCTACCGGATCTGGGTGGCCGCGCCCGGGACCTCGGCCCGGCTGCAGGCCCGCTTCGGCGCCCTGCACACCTTCCTCTACAACAAGTGGTACTTCGACGAGCTGATCGCCTTCACCGTCGTCCGGCCCACGCAGTGGCTGGGCGGCTTCACCGAGTCTGTGCTCGAGCGCCGGGTGATCGCCGGCGGCGTGACCGGAGGTACGCTGGGCGTGGTCCGCGCGCTGTCGGCCACGGTCCGGCGTCTGCAGACCGGCTTCTTGCGCTACTACGCGGCGGCCATGCTGATCGGGATCTTCGGGATGGCCCTCTACTTTCTGATCTCCACCTGATGACGCTCTCGATCCTCATCTGGCTTCCCCTGGTCATCGCCCTGATCGGAGCGGCGCTGCCCCCGCGGATCGGCCCGCGGGCCGTGTTCGTGGGCAGCCTGATCACGCTCGGCATCGCCATCTCGTTCGTGGCTCGCTTCAAGACCGGCGTCCCCGGTCTCCAGTTCAGCACCGACCGGGTCTGGATCTCGGCCCTGGGGATCCATTACAAGCTCGGGCTCGACGGCCTGAACGTGATCCTCGTGCTGCTGACGACGGTCATCTTCAGCGCCGCGCTGCTGTGGTCCTGCCTGCGCGAGTGGGACCGATCGCGCAACTTCTTCTTCCAGTTCGGGCTGGCCGAGTCCGCCGTGCTCGGCGCCTTCTGCGCTCAGGACCTGGCCCTGTTCGTGGCCTTCTTCGACCTGATGCTGATCCCGTTCTATTTCCTGAGCGGAATCTGGGGCACTGGTCCCGACCGCGTACGGGCCACCACGCGACTGGTCGTCTACACCCTGGTCGGGTCGTTCCTGATGCTGGTGGCGGCGATCGCCACCGGGGCGCTGGTCTCCAGCGAGCACCACACGCCGATCACGTTCGTGATCTCCTCGCTGCGCGCGCTCCCGCTGTCGCACACCTCCCAGGACTGGATCTTTTTGGGCTTCGCCGCCGCGTTCGTGGTCAAGATGCCGCTCGTCCCCTTCCACGGCTGGCTGCCCGACGGCTACAAGGCGATGCCGATCCCGGCCGTGGCCGTGTTCTCGGCGGTTTTGTCCAAGGTCGCCGCGTACGGCTTCTTGCGCATCGTGCTGCCGCTCTTTCCCTACGCCTCGGCGCACTTCCAGACGCTGATGCTGGTCATCGCCCTGCTGTCGGTCCTGTGGGCCACGCTGGTGGCGATGACCACCCCCGACGCCCGGCTGGTCGTCGCCTACTCGAGTGTGGCCCAGCTCGGCTTCATCACGCTGGGCATCTTCTCGCTGCAGCCCCAGGGCGCCCAGGGCGCGCTTCTGCAGATGGTCAACCACGCACTCGTCACCGCGCCGCTGTTCTTCATCGTCGCCGCCCTGGCCCTGCGTGCCGGGGGCTCGGAGAAGCTCGCCGACATGGGCGGGATGGCCTTCCGCGCCCCGGTGCTGGCCAGCGTGTTCTTGATCTTCACCCTGGCCAATCTGGCCATGCCCGGCTCGGCCAACTTCGCCGGGGAGTTCCTGATTCTGCTCGGGCTGTTCAAGGCCAAGCTGGCCATGGCCCTGATCGCCTCCCTGGGCGTCGTCGGGGCCGCCGCCTACGCCCTGCGGCTGTTCATCGGCGCCATGCACAACCGGGTCGGACCCGGAGTCAAGATCGCTGAGGACATCAGCCTCAGGGACGGGATCGTGCTCGTTCCGATCCTGCTCGTGATCCTCGTCCTCGCCTTCTATCCCCAGTTCGGGCTCAGCCGGTCGGAGACCTCGGCGCGCTCGGCCATCGCCGGCGCGCGGGCTCAGCAGGCCCAGCACGTGTCCACGACCGCCCAACTGGTCCGGAACCCGTGACCGTTTCGCCGCTCATCATCGCCGCCGCTGGTCACATCAAGGGACCGCACATCGACTGGGCCTCGTTCTCGCCCCTGCTCGCGCTCACCGTCGGCGCCCTGCTCGTGCTCCTGGTCGGGCTGCTGCGCCCCGCGATCATCCGCATGACCGTGGTTCCGATCCTCACTGTGGTCACCCTCGGCGCGGCGCTGGGACTGGCGATCTGGCGCTACAGCCACCCCGCGTCGATCATCTCCGGCGCGCTCCGGATCGACGGCCTGGCCCTGACCCTGGACATGATCTTCCTGGTCGCGGCGCTGGCCTGCGTGATTCTCTCGCTGCGCGACCGGGCACCGATCAGCTCCGGGCAGGGCGAGTACCACGCGCTCTTGCTGTTCAGCGTGCTCGGCATGGCCGTGCTCGTCTCCGCGCAGGACCTGATCACCCTGTTCCTGGGCTTTGAGCTGCTCTCGATCCCGCTCTACATCCTGTGCGCGTCGGAGTTCCGGCGCGAGGGCTCACTCGAATCCGGGCTGAAGTACCTGGTCATCGGCTCGGTCGGTTCAGCGACTCTCGTCTACGGCCTCGCGCTGATCTACGGGGCGACGGGCTCGACCGGGTTTGCCGGGATCGCTCACGCCATCTCGAGTGGCAAGATCGCCGGCGGCCTGGTCAGTGATCCGTTGCTGCTGACCGGTCTGGCCCTCGTCATCGTCGGCTTTGCCTTCAAGGCCTCCATAGCCCCCTTCCACCAGTGGACCCCAGACGTCTATGAGGGTGCTCCCACGCCGATCACCGCCTTCATGGCCACGGCCACAAAGGCGGCTGCGCTCGGGATCATGCTGCGTTTCTTCGACGTCGCCGTCGTCGGCACCCGGGACACGTGGGCGCCGGCGCTGGCCACGATCGCCGCGATCACGATCATCGTCGGCAACGTCGGCGCGCTCGGCCAGACCTCGCTGAAACGGCTGCTGGGTTACTCGAGCGTCGCCCAGGCCGGCTACATGCTGTCCGGCGTGGTCGTGGCCACCAAGCTCGGCGTCGACGCCACCGTTCTCTACCTGGGCGTCTACCTGTTCATGAACCTGGCCGCCTTTGCGGTCATCTCCGGCGCGCAGAGCGAACGCGCCGACGGGGACGACCTGGCCGGGATCGCCGGGCTCGGCGCCCGCCGCCCGTGGCTGGCCTGGCCGATGACGGTGGCCATGCTCGCCCTGGCCGGCATTCCCGGCACCGTCGGGTTCATCGGGAAATTCCAGCTCATCCACGCCCTCGTCAACGGCGGCTACACCTGGCTGGCCATCGTGCTGGTGATCGGCTCGATGATCTCGCTCGGGTACTACCTGCGCGTGATCGCCGCGATGTGGATGGGCGGCGCGCCGGCCGTCTCTCGCCACGGTCCCGGCTCGGCTCGCCTGGCCCCCATCGCCGGTGGCTCGCCCGAGGCCGACGTGCTCGGCTTCTCCGATCCGCCGGGGTCCTCCGAGGGCCCGCGCGGCGGCCCGTTCCTGGAGGTCACCGTGGTCGCGGTCGTGTTCGGCGTGGCCAGCGTGTTCTTTGGCATCTTCCCCTCGCCGCTGTTCAATCTCGCCGCGCATGCCGGGCGCGCGCTTGGCCTGCACTAGCCGCAGCGAGGCTCAGACCGCGTTGGAGCCCGGGCTGCATGCGGCGTCGCGGGCGGGGCGTCACCCACACGGTCACAAGATCCTTGAGAGCCTGGGGGGGTATGGAAGAAAGCGTCGAAAATCGACGGTTATCGACAGCACGCCTCGTCTGGACTGGCCGCTCGGCAGAAAACAATTTCGTCGCTTGGGTGTCCCCTCCGTCACTCTCCGTTCGTCGTAGAGCCGACAACTCACTCCCTGCCTAGGAGGTCGACGATGAAGTACGCACTTTTGATCTACGAGAAGCCCGGCTCTCACGAGGCCCTTCCGGAAGCCGAGCGCCAGGCCGTGTACGGCGAGTACTTCGCCCTCTCCGACGACTCGCGGTGCGCCGGTGGCGCCCAGTTGCAGCCGATCGAGACGGCGACGACGGTCCGGGTCCAGGACGGCCGCGCGCTGACCACCGATGGTCCCTTCGCCGATACGAAGGAGATCTTCGGGGGCTACTACGTGTTCGAGGCCGGCGACCTGGATGAGGCCATCGAGCTCGCCGCCCGGATCCCGGCGGCGCGCCTCGGCGGCTCGGTCGAGGTGCGTCCGCTCGTGGAGCAGCCAAGCTGATCGAGCAGGTCTTCCGCGATGAGTGGGGTCGTGTCCTCGCTCATCTGATCGGCTTCCTCGGTGATTTCGACCTGGCCGAGGAAGCCGTTCAGGATGCCTTCACGATCGCCGCCGAGCGTTGGCCCCGGGACGGTATCCCCGACAACCCGCGGGCCTGGCTGGTCACGACAGCACGCAACCGGGCGATCGACCGCATCCGGCGAGAGCGCAGCCTGGCCGAGAAGACCCGCCTGCTCGTCGTGCCGGAGGCCAGCGAGGACGAGATGGAGCACGATGGAATCGACGACGAGCGGCTGGAGCTGATCTTCACCTGCTGTCACCCGGCCCTATCCACCGAGGCCCAGGTCGCGCTCACGCTACGTGCCCTGGGCGGCCTGACGACCGAGGAGATCGCTCGGGCGTTCCTCGTCTCCGAGGCGACCATGAAGCGGCGTCTGTCGCGAGCCAAGGCCAAGATCAAGGCCGCCGGGATTCCGTTCTCGGTTCCGGCCGACCACCTGTTGCCCGACCGCCTGGAGGCGGTGCTGGCGGTGATCTACCTGATCTTCAACGAGGGCTACGGCGGCCGCGTGGACCTCGCCGCCGAGGCAATTCACCTCGGGCGAGTGCTCGAGACGCTGATGCCCGATGAGCCGGAGGTCCATGGCCTGCTGGCCCTGATGCTGATCCACCACGCGCGGCGCGAGGCGAGGTTCGCCGGCGAGGACCTGGTGCTCCTAGCCGACCAGGACCGGTCGCTCTGGGATAGCAACAAGATCGCCGCCGGGCGCGGACAGCTGGATCAGGCGATCGCGCTGCGCGGACGTGGCCCCTACGTACTGCAGGCGGCGATCGCGTCACTGCAGACCGAGTCGCCGATTGACTGGACGGAGATCTCCGAGCTCTACGCGCGGCTGGCGGCGCTGACCGGCTCGCCGGTGGTCGACCTCAACCGGGCGGTGGCGGTCGCCGAGAGCGGCAGGCCAGAGCAGGCCCTCGCCCTCGTCGAGCAACTCGATCTCGACGACTACCAGTACCTGCATTCCACGCGGGGTGAGTTGCTCAGCCGCCTGGGCAGGACCGATGCCGCTCGCTCGGCTTTCCAGCGAGCGCTGGAGCTCGCCACCTCAGAGCCGGAGCGCCGCTTTCTGACCCGGCGGATCGCCGAGCTGTGAGCGCCGACCCGCGGACCCTCACCAGACGCCAAGCCTTGCCGTGACTGGTTGACCTCGGCTCGGCCCGGGTAGCGGTCAGGCATGCAAGACGAACAGAGCCGACGCGGCGACGAGAAGCCCAAGCAGGACCTCCCCGGATCCGTCTCTGACCAGAACGCCGAGGAGCAGCCCGGCCAGGGCGGCGGCCAAGGCGGCGGCGGCCAGGGCGGCTCGCGCGGTGGAGAAGGTGGGTCCTCGGGCGGCGAGTCCGGCGAGGGCTCGCAGTCGACCGGGAATCCCGACAGCGCTGGCTAGCCGAGTGCCCCGGTAGCCCGCGGCGCTCCCCGCGTTCCGGGGGGGTCAAAAAGCGTCCAAATAGGGGGCTTTTCGACCCCGGCTAGGCCGGGATCGGCTCGCCGGCCGCAGCGGTCGAGGCAGAAGCCGAGGCCGGGCCAGCGGCCGAGGCACCCGCAGCCGGTCGGGCGCCGCGCCCAGCCAGGCGCAGCACGCCGTCCTCGAGCTTGCCCATGCGCAGGGCGACGGCGTCGAGGGCGTAGTTCTGGCGCAGGCGCCACGGGGTCTCGGAGCCCTGCTGGGGAAACTCGGCAGCGAGCGCAGGATGTAGCCCGAGTCGAGGTTCAGCAGTGGCTGTGCGTGACACTCGTCACGGTCGAGGACCGGCACCGCCTGCTCGTAGCCGCGGGCGTCCATGTGGTTCAGCAGCCGGCATACGTACTCGCAGGTCAGATCGCACTTGAGCGTCCAGCTCGCGTTCGTGTAGCCGACGCAGAGCGCGAGGTTCGGGACGCCGTCGAGCATCAGGCCCTTGTAGGTCAAGTGCTCGTGGAGGTCGATCGCGGTGCCGTCGACGGTCAGCTCGGTTCCCCCCAGGGCGAGCAGCTGCAACCCGGTCGCCGACACGACCACGTCGGCCTCGAGCTCCTCGCCGCTGTCGAGCCGGATCCCCCGCTCGGTGAAGGTCTGGATCCGATCGGTGACCAATGAGGCCTTGCCGCTGCGCAACGCGCGGAACAGGTCGCCGTCGGGACAGACACACAGGCGCTGGTCCCACGGGTCGTAGAGGGGCTTGAAGTGCTTGTCGATGTCGAAGTCGGCCGGCAGCTGCTGGGTGACGCCCTTGCGGATCACGGCCTTGGCGGCCTGCGGGTAGCGACGGCTGAGCTGATAGCTGAGCGTCATCAGAGCCACGTTCTTGGCCCGCACGGCCTGGTAGGCGAGCATCGACGGCAGGCGGCGACGCAGGACGCTGGCCACGCGGTCCTCGGCGGGCAGACTGATCACATAGCTCGGCGAGCGCTGGAGCATGGTCACGTGAGCGGCACTTTCGGCCATCGCCGGGACGAGCGTGACGGCGGTCGCGCCGCTGCCGATGACGACGACGCGCTTGCCCGCGTAGTCGAGGTCCTCGGGCCAGTGCTGGGGATGGACGAACTGACCGGTGAAGTCCTCGCGCCCCGGGAACTCGGGGACATAGCCGTGGTCGTAGCGGTAGTAGCCGCTGCACATGACCACGAAGGACGCGCTCAGCTCGACGGTCTCCTCGGTGTCGGTGCGCTCGGCGGTCACGAGCCAGCGCGCCTCATCACTGCTCCAGTCGGCGCTCAGCGACCGCGGTGGTTGAAGCGGATGCGATCAGTGACCCCGTAGGCGTCGGCGGTGTCCCGTACATAGCGGAGGATCGAGGGGCCATCGGCGATGACCTGTGAATCCTTCCAGGGCCGGAAGGAGTAGCCCGAGGGTGTGCATGTCGGAGTCCGAGCGGATCCCCGGATAGCGAAACAGGTCCCAGGTCCCGCCGATCGACATCGCGCGCCTCGAGGATCGCGTAGCTGCGGTCCGGGGCAGCGGCGTTCGAGATGGCAGGCGGCGCCGATGCCCGACAGACCCGCGCCTACGATCAGGACGTCAACGTGTTCGGCAACGGTGGTACGCATGCGTATCAGGGCAGCATACACAGCCCTCTTGGCAGCTCGGCGGAGCCGTCCGGGCCGTAGTCCAGTATCCGATGCCGTGACTGCGACCAGAATCTCTCGAGTCGACGCCCGATGCCGTCGAGCCGACAACATCTAGCCCTATGCGCGAGACCACCCCTTCCGTGCACCTCATCGCCCGGCCCTCGGTGGACCTGGCGGCGATGCGTGCCTACCTCGACGATGTCGGCGGAACCTCGTGGCTCGAGCTCCGCGAGCGCGAGGCCGACGGCGATCCCAACGCCGCCCAGCTGCTGGTCGAGTTCTGCGGGCGCGTCTGTTACCGCAGCTGGGAGCCGGGGCTGAACAAGAACGTCTCGCGCGTGCGACGGGATCAGCACGAGTACCTGGGCAATCTGCTCGCCAGCCTGCATGGCAGCGTTCTCGAGCACGCCAACTTCAGCTTTGCCTTCCGTCACGTCTCGCGCGTGTTCACGCATGAGCTCGTGCGCCATCGCGCCGGCTCGGCCTTCAGCCAGGAGAGCCTGCGCTACGTCCGGTTGACCGACATCGGCTTCCGGGTCCCGCCCGCGCTGGAGCCGGTGCGTGACCAGGTCATCAGCCTGGTCGAGCAGCTCGAGGAGTTCCAGGTCTCGGCGGCAGAGGCACTCGGCCTCGACGACGAGGGCGTGCCGTTCTCGGTCAAGAAGGAGGTCACCTCCGCCCTGCGCCGGCTGGCCCCGATCGGGCTCAGCACGGACATCGTGTGGACGGCCAACCTGCGCACGCTGCGTCACGTCATCGAGATGCGCACGTCACCCGGAGCCGAGGAGGAGCTGCGCCTCGTCTTCGATCAAGTGGCGCGAGATCATGACCGCCGAGGTCCCCGGCCTGTTTCAGGATTTCCAGCGCTCGGAGGACGGGGCGTGGCGCCCCGAGCACTCCAAGGTATGAGCCAACCGTACTCCAAGCGCTGAGCCGTTCCCGCGCCGGGACCTGATCAGCGCTGACGTCTGGGTTCGCGGGCATCAAGATGCGCCCGGATTTGCCGATAAGTCCAGCGTGTGACACGTGGCGCCAAAATCGTGGGCGGTGATCCTCGGCGGAGCCCTGGCTCTTGCGCTCGTCGCCCAGGTCACGCACAACTTCGTGGTCATCCTCGTCCTCGCGGCCGCCGGGCTGGCTGCGGTCATCGTCGAGCGCAACCGAGCCGCTTCCCGCCTGCACGACGTCGAGGCCAGGACCGACGCCCTCGTCGCCGAACGCAACGCGCTTGGCGACATCACCACGGCGATCGCGCACGGGCAAGCGCTCGGCAAGACGCTCGAGCTCGTGGCCATCCGAGCTTCATCGCTGATCGGCGGCGCCAGCGCGCGGCTCGAGCCCCTGGCCGAGGCCGACGTGAAAACCACGGCCGGGCGCGTGCGAGCGATCGTCATGGCCGGTGACGAGAAGTGGGGAGCGCTGGTCGTCGAGGGCGTGAGCGCGCGGCGAGCTGCCCGCGACCCAGCTCCAGCTCCTGCAGCATTTCGCCGACTTGGCTGGCCTGGCCGTCTCCACGGCCAGCACGCGCAGGACCAACTGGTCAGCGAGACCAGAACCGACCCGCTGACCGGCCTGGCCAATCAGCGAGCCTTCCGTCGCGAACTGGCCGAGGAGATGAGCCGCGCGCGGCGCCACCATCGCCCGCTGGCGCTGATCCTGCTCGACCTCGATCAGTTCAAGAACATCAACGATGCCGAGGGCCAGGCGGGCGGGGATATCGTCCTGGCCGAGGTTGCGACCCGGATCCGGGGTGCGCTGCGCCTCGAGGCTCACGTCGCCCGGATCGGCGGAGACGAGCTGGCCGTGGTGCTCCCCGAGTGCGACGCAAACGGCGGCCTACGTGGTCGCCGAGCGGGTGCGCGAGGCGGTCGGCGCCGCGGAGACCCGGGGCGGTAACCGCGTGACGGTCTCGGCCGGCGTGGCCGCGCTCGAGCACTCCGACGACGCCGCGCCCACCGTGATGGGAACGGCCGACGATCTGATCAACGCCGCCGACGCCGCCCTCTACGCCGCCAAGCGCATCGGTGGCGACACCACCGTCAAGTTCACGCCCAAGCCGGGCGCGAACGCCGCGGTCAATCCTGAGACGCTGCGCGCGCCTCGCGCTGACGTAACTCAATCCGCCTGATCTTGCCGGTCAGCGTCTTGGGCAGTTCGGTGACGAACTCGATCTGGCGCGGATAGGCGTAGGCGGACAGATGGTCGCGGACAAACGCCTTGATCTCATCGGCCAGCGCGTCATTCGGCCTCGTGACCCGAGGCGACGATGACAAAGGCCTTGACCACCGTTCCGCGCCGCTGGTCAGGTACGCCCACCGCGGCCGCCTCGGCCACGGCCGGATGCTCCAGACAGGCTGACTCGACCTCGAAGGGTCCGATCCGGTACCCGGCCGAGATGATCACGTCGTCGGCCCGGCCCTCGTACCAGAAGTAACCGTCCTCATCGGTGGAGGCGGCATCCTTGGTGTGGAACCAGTCGCCGCCGAAGACCTCGTCCGTGTCCTCGGCGGGGCGGTTCCAATAGCCGAGCGGGTAATGCGGGTTGGATCGCGCCCGCAGGCAGATCTCTCCCCGTTCTCCCTGCGCCACCGGCCGCTCGTCCTCGTCGAGGATGGTCACTTCCCACCCCGGCATCGGACGGCCCATCGAGCCCTCGCGAACCTCCATGAAGGGGAAGTTCGCGCACAGCGGATAGGACTCGGTCAGCCCGTAGTAATCGAGCACCGTGACCCCGTACTGGTCGCGAAACCAGCGGATCGCCTCCGGATTCAGCGGCTCCCCGGCTGAGCAGACGATGCGGAACTTCTGCGGGTAGCGGGTGCCGGCGTCCTCGATCGCCATCATCGAACGGATCGCCGTCGGCGTCCCGAACACGTTGGTCACCCCGTGGCGGGAGAGAAAGCTCAGCTGCTTGTGCGGATCGAAGCCGCCCTCACGCTGATAAACGGCCTGGACCGCCCCGTAGCGCCACGGCCCGAGCAGCGGCGCGATCCCGGCCGCCCACGCCCACTCGCCCATCCCGTGAAACAGCTCGCCCTCCTGGATGTCGTGGCAGTAGACGAACTCCTCGTGGGCGAGCATGTAGCGATGGGCGTGGAGAATGCCCTTGGCCAGCCCGGTCGTGCCGGATGAGTAGTAGAGCTGAGCCGGATCGTCGGCCGCCGTGTCGAGCGTCTGATACTCGGTTGAGCCCTTGCTGAGCAGCGCGTCATCGAGGATCAGCACATGCTCGACCAGTGACCGCTCCATCCGGTCGGCGTTGGCCTCGTTTGTGACCAGCACCTTGGCCTGGCTGTCGGTGAGGCGGTGGCGGATCCCCTCGTCGCCGTACAGAACCGACATCGAGAGCAGAATCGCGCCCACCTTCCAGGTGCCGAAGAAGGCGGCCGCCGTCTCCGAAGTTGGCGGCAACAGCATCGCCACCCGGTCGCCTTTCTGCACCCCATGGGCGGCGAGCACGTTGGCGAAGCGGTTGGCGTCGTCCTGTAGCTCACCCCACTCGACGTTGCGGACATCGCCGTGGAAGTCCTCGTGGATCATGGCCAGCTTCTCGCGCGGATGCCGGTCGCAGATGTCAGCGGCGAGGTTGTAGCGCTCGGGGACCTCCCAGCGGTGGTCAGCGCACGCCTCTTCGTAGGAGGAGATGGAGTGTGTTGAGCTCATCTGGCAATGATGACCGATCGGTCGTAAGCCGGTGCGGTTTTATGCCGGCCCGATCGCCAGCGTCGGCTGGCCCTCTGTGGTGGCAGGCATGGCTCTATGAGCCAGAAACCGGTCAGTCCTGGTTGCCGGGTGAGGCGAGCAGTAGGCTTTGCAACGAGATATGAGCCCGGTACTCGGCGTATTGATCGGGATCGCAGTGGCAGTGGTCATGGTCACCGCATGGCGTAGGTTTCGTGCGCCGACTCAGGCCCGCACGCCTGAGGCGGAGGGGATGCAATCGGCACTGCACGCCGCTACCTCGACGCTGCCGCACCTGCGCGGCGGGCTTCACTCACGCTCTGCCGAGGGCGCGGTCTCCCACCTGCGGGCGCTCACCGGAGCCGCTGCGGTGGCCCTCGCCGACACGCGCACCGTGCTGGCCATCGAGGGCGAGGGGCGCGAGCAGGTCCGCCCGGGCGATCTTCTTTCCCGGTTGCTGGCCCGGACTCCCGATGACCGGATGCACGTTGTCCCCAGGCTCGTTTCCTCCGATCCGAGCTGCCCGCTGCGCTCGGCCGTGCTGGCGCCGCTCAGCGTGCAGGGCAAACGTGCCGGAACCCTGATCGCCTTCTACAGGGCGACGGGTCGTCCCAGCGCCGATGAGCTACGTGTCGTGGGCGAGGCGGCGAGTCTGGTCTCGGCCCAGATCGAGCTCTCGGTTGTACGTGAGCAGGAGGAGCGATTGGCCCAGGCCGAGCTGCGCGCCCTGCGGGCCCAGATTTCTCCTCACTTCATCTACAACGCGCTGGCCGCGGTGGCCGGCGACATCCATGCCCGGCCCGAGGAGGCCCGCGAGCTTCTGATCGACTTCGCCGAGTTCACCCGCTACCTGTTCCGCGACGGCCGCTCATACGTCACGCTGGCCGAGGAGATGGCCCACGTCGAGCGCTACCTGCGCCTGGAGCAGGCCCGGTTTCGCAACCTCGCGCTGACGCTCGAGATCCCCCCCGACACCCGCTCGGCGGTGGTGCCCTCACTGTCGGTCCAGCCGCTGGTTGAAAACGCGGTGCGCCACGGCATCGAGAGCCGCGCCGGAACCGGACGCATCACGATCAGCGCGCGCGTCGTGGGCGGCGACGTGGAGCTGCGCGTGACCGACGACGGCAGCGGCATCGACCCGGAACGGATCCCCGGCGTGCTGGCCGGAGCCGGCGGCGGCATCGGCCTCTCCAACGTGGATGCCCGGCTGCGGGCGACGTTTGGCGAGCGCTACGCCCTCGCCATCGAATCCGAGCCCGGGCACGGGACGTCGGTGATCATGACGGTTCCCAATCTCGCCGGCAGCGAGCCCGAGGTTCCAGCGACCGCGATCCAGGCCGTCGTTTGACCCCCGACCGCCTCACGCTGCTCGCCGTCGATGACGAGCAGAGTCAGCTCGAGGATCTGGCCCGGTTGCTCCGCGCCTCGCCCTCTGTGCGCGAGGTCGAGTGTGCCTCCGACGGCCGGGATGCGCTGGCCCGCCTCAGCAACCAGCCGTTTGACGCCATCTTCCTCGACGTCCGCATGCCCGACCTCGACGGCCTCGATCTGGCCCGTGTGCTGCGTCGCTTCGCCACCCCACCACAGTTGGTGTTCGTCAGCGCCCACGACGAGGCCGCGGTTGAGGCCTTTGAACTGCATGCGCTCGATTACCTGCGCAAGCCCGTGGCGCGCAAACGGGCCGAGGAGGCGATCAAGCGCGTCCTGGCCGCGATCGATGCTCATCCCGCCGCCCCCGAGCCCGCCGCCGCGAAGGGTCCCGGCGAGGACGAGATGATCGCCGTGGCCACGCTGCACGGCGGCTCCACTCGGCTGCTGGCCCGGAGCAAGATTCTCTACGTGCAGTCCTACGGCGATTTCGTGCGCATCGTGACCGAGGACGGGCGCTACCTACTGCGCGCCACCTTGTCGGAGATCGAACGCCGGTGGGAGCCATTCGGCTTCGTGCGCGTGCACCGTCAGTACGTGGCCAACCTCCGCTGCGCGACCGAGTTGCGCCCGCTGCTCGGCGGCACGGCCGAGCTGACCCTGGTCGACGGGCAGACGATTCCGGTGGCCCGGCGACAGGCGGCCGACCTTGGACGGCGGCTCAACGTCTGAGCCGCCGCCCCGGGTTCGGTCAGAGACCTATCAAGTCTCGGCGGCCTGCTCTTCCTTGATCTTGCTCTCGAGCTGAGCCATCACATCGGGATCGCGCAGCGTCGTCACGTCGCCCAGCGCGCGTCCTTCGGCGATGTCGCGCAGCAGCCGCCGCATGATCTTGCCCGAGCGCGTCTTGGGCAGATCATCAGCCCAGACGATTCGCTTGGGTCGAGCGAACTTGCCGATTCGATCGGCCACCTTGGCGCGAATCTCCTCGACGAGGACGTCGGTGCCCTCGAGATCGCCCTCCAGGGTCACGAAGGCGCAGATCGACTGCCCGGTGTCCTCGTCGGCCTGCCCGATCACGGCCGACTCGGCGACCTTGCCATGGGAGACGATCGCCGACTCGACCTCCGCCGTCGAAAGGCGATGCCCGGAGACGTTGACCACGTCGTCGATGCGGCCTATGACCCAGAAGTAGCCGTCCTCGTCCTTGCGAGCGGCGTCGCCGACGAGGTAAGTCTCCTTGCCGAACTTCGAGAAATAGGTCTCGACGAAGCGGTCGTCCTCCTTGTAGAGAGTGCGCAGCATCGATGGCCACGGCCGGGTCAGCACCAACAGGCCTTGGCCCGACTCCACCGGCTTGCCCTCGCGCTCATCAACGACCTCGGCCTTCACCCCCGGGAACGGGCGGGTGGCCGAGCCGGGCTTGGTCGACACGATCCCCGGCAACGGCGTGATCATGATCGCCCCGGTCTCGGTCTGCCACCAGGTGTCGACGATCGGGCAGTGCTCCCCGCCGATCACCTTGTAGTACCAGAGCCAGGCCTTCGGGTTGATGGGCTCGCCGACCGTCCCCAGCAACCGCAATGAACTGAGATCGAACTTGTCGATGTGCTCGGTCCCCCACTTCATGAAGGCCCGGATCGCGGTCGGAGCGCAGTAGAGGATCGTGGCCTTGTATTTCTCGACCAGTTCCCACCAGATTCCCTTGTGCGGGTAATCGGGAGCGCCCTCCCACATGACCGAGGTGACGCCATTGGCCAGGGGCCCGTACACGATGTAGGAATGCCCGGTGACCCAGCCGACATCGGCCGCGCACCAGTAGGTGTCCTCCTCGGGCTTGACGTCAAAGACATAGCGATGGGTCGTGCTGACGCCGGTCAGATAGCCGCCGGTCGTGTGGAGCACGCCCTTGGGCTTCGCCGTCGAACCCGAGGTGTAGAGGACGAACAGAGGATGTTCGGCATCGAGCTCCTCCGCCGGGCACTCAGGGTCAGCGGCCTCGCAGACCTCGTGGTACCAGACGTCACGCCCGTCCTGCATCTCACATTCGGCGTCCGTCGACTTGACCACGACGATGTGCTCAAGCGTCTTGACATCACCCATCACGGCGTCGACCTGCTGCTTGATCGGAGCGGTCTTGCCCTTGCGCCGCGCGCCGTCGACCGTGATCAGCGCCTTGGCCTCGGAGAACTCCATCCGCTCCTTGACCGAGTCCGGAGAGAAGCCACCGAAGACGACGTTGTGCACGGCGCCGATGCGGGCGCAGGCCATCATCGAGACCACGACCTCGGGAATCATCGGGAGATAGATCCCGACGACATCGCCCTTCTCGATGCCGAGGTCCTTCAGGGCATTGGCCAGCCGTTGCGTGTCGCGGTGCAGATCGGCGTACGTGACGGCGCGCTGCTCACCTGATTCACCGTGCCAGTGGTAGGCGACGCGCTCTCCGTTGCCGGCCTCGACATGACGGTCCAGGCAGTTGTAGGACGCGTTGATCTTGCCGTCGGCAAACCACTTGTAGAACGGCGGGTTGGAGTCGTCGAGGTCCTGTGTGGGCTCCTTGAACCAGTGGAGGTTCTTGGCCTGCTTGGTCCACCAGCCCTTCCAGTCCTTCTCCGCTTCCTCGTAGACGGCGGGATCATTGAGCAGTGCGTGCTCGCGAAACTCCGCGGGGGGATCGAAGGACTCGATCCCGAGCATCTCCTCGAGCTGCTGCTCGAGATTGCCGCCACCTGCCGGGGGCGATGCCGTGTCTGCCATGCCTTCCCTCTCCTTCCGTGAGCTGACTGCAGCCTGCGGGCGCCGACGCTATGTGGCGCCGGCGCCCGTGCTGACCACGATGTGTGGCTGTGTCTACTGCTAGTTGTACCCCACTGGGCACCGATGCGGGAGGGGTCCTCCTAGCGCCTGGTCAGCGGGAAGACCGGCGCCAAGGACCCGGCCGAACGTCGCGTTGATCACCGCCGCGAACGATGCGTACCACGCCGCGATCGCCGTGGCGATCCCGAAGTAACCGCCGAGCTTGATCGTGCCATTGATCGCGCTCGGTGCCGCCGGCCAGGGACGAGTTTCCGATGCCGAGAATGATGAACGTGATCGTCAGCAGCAAGAAAACCAGTGCGATCGCGCCCGTCGTCCGCAGCGAGGCGATGAACATGTAGGCCGTGAAAATGCCCCACATCCACAGGTACAGGCCGAGCCCGCTGAATACCTCTGTCGGGGCGTTCTTGGTCACCGATTGCACGATGAAGAAGAACGAGATCCAGAACGCGCCGAACGAGCAGAACGCCACCGCTCCGAACGTGTTCCCGGTGCGGAACTCCCAGAGCCCGGCTAGTAACTGAGCGACGCCCCCATAGGCGAGCGCCAGGGCAGCGATCATGGGCAACAGGCCGCCTCCTGGCAAGCGATGAGTCCCGACCAGGCCGGCGTTGACCATGCTGAGCACGAAGGTGGTTCCGGCGAATGCGGCCAGCCCGAGCGGGCCCGGGTCGGCCGGAGTCCATCCGGCCATGCGGCCCGCCGTCGGGTCCTCGGCCGCCGGGGCGACGTCAGCTTCGCGCGCGGGTATACGACTGGCTTCCATGTCTCTCCTTTTGATGGTGTGATGAGACGCGGACAGGCTCCGCCCCGCCCGGGCGTAGTGACAAGCATGGATCGCCGAACGGTTGTTCAGCGGCGACCAGCGGTAGGTGGACGACGACGAACGGCGACCGCTCGCTGGCCCCGAGCTGGCTAGTTGCGGCGCTTGCGCTTGCGCTTGGGAGTGCTGGCCCGGGTCCGTCCCGGGACCGGACCGCCGGCGGGCGCAGGCTCGGCGACGGGAGCCGGCCGGGGGACCGGCTTAGCGCCTGGCTTGGCCCCCGCTCCGGCCGCGCGTCGCGCGCGCGTCTCTGCCGACGAGGGCCATGGTTGCGCCCGACCGGTGCTCCAGGCCGGAGGCACGCCGCTCGGCCAGCGGCCCGAGAGAAGGTAGGCGACGGCGGCCAGCCAGTAGCCCTGGACGATCGGGATCTGGAAGATCGGAAACGCGATCAGGAAGCCGGCGAACACACCGAGGTAGCCCAGGAACTTGGTCAGGAGTCCGGTCTGAAGGGCATTGAGCGACATCAGCACGAGCGGGAGGGCGAGCACGAAGTTCCCCAGCAGGGCCGCGACCTGGAGCACGGTCAGCAGCGGAGTGCTCATGAGAGCGTTGGCCTGGGCGTAAGTCTGCGCCCCGGAGGTGGCGAACTGGTGCTCCTTGACCGCCACCACGATGGCCAGGATCAGACTGGCCAGGGCCACGAGGCCCGCGCCGACCCAGGCCGTGGTTCCGACCCAGCGCTTGGCGCGCTCGGGGTTTCGCGCGTGAGAGCAGCGCTGCAGGAAGCTGACCGTCCAGGCCAAGGCCAGATAGCCCGCACCGTTGAGCACGGCGCCGAGAATGTTCAGAACCGAGCGGTGGCTGTCGTTGAGCAACTCGACCGTGAACTCGGAGACCTTGGCGTGCGGTCCGAAGGCCTGGAGGGCGAAGGCCAGGACGAGCAAAATTCCCGCCGCCAGAGCCACCTTGGACTGGCGGTCGCGGACCCGGGCCTCGTAGCTGAGCTGCTCTTCAGTGGTCATCCGGCCGCGAATGGTAGAGCCCGCCGGTCAGGACTGCGGGTGGCTACCATTGGAGACATGGAAGGAAGCGGATTCGGCGGAATGTTCGGCGACCCGGACGACCTGCAGCGTCGGTTGGGAGAATTTGCCGAGCAGATGCAGGGCGCTCAGCGTCTGGCCTGGGCAGACAACGCAATCAAGCTTGCCGTGGACCTGACCGTGGCAGCCATGAACCGCGCCAACATCCAGGGCACCACCGAGCAGCAGGCCGAGCAGCTGCGCTCGGTGATGGCAGTCATCTTCCCTGAGGCTGTCACCCTCGTGCGCGAGGCGCGCGAGGGCCTGCAGTAGCCCGAGCGGCTCGCGCCAGACCTAACCGAGCTTGATCTCGAGCCAGGTCTTGCCTGCGCTTGAGACTTTCAGGTTGGCCTCGTGAACGGCCGCCCCGGGAGTCAAGGCGCTCGCCCGAGCACGGACTCGTGCTGTCGCTCTGATCCGACGGTTCTGACTCGATCACCCTGGCTGTCCTGGTCATCCTCGCCGGTGGCGCCGCCGTCGGTGGCGTCCGAAGATGACGTCTGGGAGCTTGGGCTGCTCGGGCAGCTGATGGAAGTGTTGGAGGTCACCTTGCCGGAGGCCGTCGAGCCATCGTTCAGGGTGACGAGCAGCGTCGTGCCGTCAAACGAGGTCACGGTGCCCGCGTTGTCGTCGGCGGGCGTGCTGCTGGTCGTCGTGCTGGCGGTCCCGCTGCCCGGCGCGGTCGTGGGCCGGAAGTGCTCGACGTGCGTGTGTAGCTTGTGCGTGCGCGCCGCGTGATGCTTGTTGTGGCGCTTGCCGTGGGTCCCGGCATGGCCCTTGCCGTGGGTGGCGGCGTGGTTCTTGGCCGTGTGCGCGGCGTGGCTGGGGCCGTGGTGAGCGAGCGCGACGCCTGGCGCCAGTGCGAGCGCTACGACGCTGATTGCGCTGATAACCGACTTGCGGTGCATGAGACTCCTTCTCGCCCGCGCGTAGGCGCCGCGCACGGCAGTCGATTTACCCCGGGCGCCGACCCCGGCCCGTTGCCACCCGATCGGCCACTGCGTTCGGTTGGTTTAGCCCGCCGCGGCCAGCATCGAACAGACGTCCAGTCAGGGCTGTCTGAGCGCTGTCCGGCCGGCCGACGCTAGTCCGCGCCGAGCGCCGCCAGCACGAGCTTGTCGTGCTCGGCCGGCTTGACCTTGCGCAGGATGTCCTTGATCTTCCCGTCGGGGTCGATTACGAACGAGGTGCGCTCGTTGCCCATGTACTTGCGGCCGTACATGGACTTCTTCACCCACACGCCGTAGGCCTCGGCCACGGCATGGTCAGAGTCGGCCAGCAGCGGAAAGCCGAGCCCGTACTTCTGGTCGAACTTGTTGACCGCCTTGACCTGATCCGGCGAGACCCCCAGGACGACCGCATCGGCGCTCACGTAATCGGCCTGATGGTCTCGCACGCCACAGGCCTGCGTCGTGCACCCGGGAGTGTCGGCCTTGGGATAGAAGTAGAGGACGACGTTCTGACCGCGGAGTCCGGACAGCGAGACCTCATGGCCCTCCTGATCGGGGAGCGTGAAGTCGGGCGCGGTGTCTCCGGGGCTGAGGGCCATCATCGTTAGCGTAGCTCCGGATCAGAACGGGAGACCGTGCAACTCGACCACACCGGCCGGCCACTCGGCGGGACGCAGTGGTCGCCACATGGCCGCCATCGGGACGGAAATCCGCCCGCCAGGCTGGTCCGCGTGCACCGGCGCGGAGATCGCGCGGTAGCCCCGGCGCGCGTAGAGCGACACCAGTTCGGGGTCGCAGAAGAGCATCGCGCGATCGGGACCCAGATTGTCCATCAAAGCCCTGAGGCGGTCCATCAGGGGACCGGCGAGACCGTGGCCACGCATCTCCTCGCGGATGATCAGGCCGCCAATGCCCACCACCTCGAAGGACCCGTACCCCTGTACCGCGGCGGTCGCGACCGTGGCCCCGACTACGGCCACGAGGTGACCATCGGGGTGGCGGGCTCCGATGTGATGCTCCTTAGGTCGAAACGTCAGCCCGGCGCTCGCCGGACCGAACGGCTCGCGGGCTCGCGCGGTGACACTGACCCAATCTCGTAGCGACAGCGCGCCAAGTTCGACGAACTCCACGGGACCCGGTGTCAAGGGCTCAGGTAGCGGTCGGGCCATGGCAATTGCTTGTGGGGGGCGAAGCTCGACGCTCCAGCACGCCCATCCTAACCGGGCGTCGGGGCGATAATTCGGGAGGTGGGCAGTGACTCGGCGGAGCGGATGCGGTTCTCGGGCGACGTACGGGACCCGTCGCTTTGGGCGGCCACCCGCGATCAGGCGCTGGCCCTGCACATCCGGGGCTGGGTGATGGTGTCCGACGCCAGCACGCTGGAAATCCATGCCGAGGGAGACCACTCAGATCTCGACCGGCTCGCAGGGTGGCTCCTGGCGCGTCCGGAGGCCAGGGAGCTCGCGCGGCCGCCGGTCAAGTTCGAGGGACACGAGCAGTTCGCGATCCGCGGAGTCCCGGCCGGCGCATTTGTGGTCCGCGAGGCCCAGGACGATGGCCACCACTACGAGCTGTGGCTCGAGGTCGACGGCGTGATGCGGAGTTGGGTGCTGCCCAAGGGCCCTTCCCTGGATCCGGCGGTCAAGCGGTTCGCCAAGCAGGGCGAGGACCACGAGTTCGGGGAGAATGACCTCGAGGGCCATACCGATCGGGGCGCGGCCCTGATCTGGGACCGGGGTTCATACGAGCGTCGCGGCCGGGTGGCCTGGCCCGAGGCGCTCGAGCGCGGTCACGCCATGTTCTTCCTCCACGGCGAGAAGTTGACCGGCGGCTACGCCCTGCAGCGCACGGGCTCGGGCTGGCTCTTGATCAAGCGGCGTGACGAGTACGCGCGCCCGGGATCGGAGGTGACCGCCGAGCGGCCGGAATCGGTGGTCGGCGGGTCGACGCTGGCGGCGTTGCTTGACGGCGATTGACCGGGGCTACTTCAGCAGGCGCGAAAGCCGGCGATCCTTGAGCAGCTTTCCGTCCGTCTGACACGTCGGGCAGTAGCACATGACGTAGTCCTCGTAGAAGACCGCCTCCAGCGTGTCGCCGCAGCGGGGACACGGCTCACCGTTGTGGCGATGGACGGCCAATGGCATCGGCAGCTTGTCTGGGACCGGCAGGGCCACGGTCTGCTCGTAATGCGCGATCGCCTCTCCGAGGCGGTCGACGATGGCCCTGCGCAGGCGCTCGGCTTCCTCGTCGGTGAGCTCAGACCCGCGCTTGAACGGGGAGAGCTTGGCCGTGTGAAGAATCTCGTCCACCCACGAGCGGCCGATTCCGGCCAGGACGCGTTGATCGCGCAGCATCCCGTGTAGGGGCCGGGCAGCGTCCAGCAGCGGCTTCAGCACGGGGGGGTCCGGCCAGGCCTCGGGTCCGTAGGTGGCCAGGGTCTCCTCCCCCGCGAGCGCGTCAGGGCGCAGGAGCTTGATCCAGGCGGCCTGCTTGGTACCGAACTCGCGCAGGCGCAACTCGCGACCATCCTCGAGGCGGAGCAGGAGCCGGGAGGTGCGATCGCGCAGAGAGGCACGCGTGTCGAACAGCTGCAGCCGGCCGGCCGACATCAGGTGGATCAGCATCACGAGATCGCCCTCGAACCCGATCTCGAACAGCTTGCCGCGGCGGCGGACCCCGGTGATGGCCAGACCCTCGATCGCCGACAGCGGCGGATCGTAGGTCTTGAGCGCGTTGACGCCCGGGGCCAGCGCCGACTCAACCCGCTGGCCAGTCAGCGCACGGTCAAGCAGACGGGCGGTGATCTCGATCTCGGGCAACTCGGGCATGTACCGATTAAGGCTAGTGCCCTGCAGAACTGTTCACCGGCCTTCAGGCTCGCTTTACGCGACCGGCACAGACTCCCGGTCATGAGTGATCTACTGGCAATCTTCACGAGGACAGACGAGGACCCGGAGCTGCTGGACGAGATCGCGGCCTTTCGCCCCGACCGCGTCACGGTGTTGATCGAGGACGACACCGAGCGGATGGGCGAGGACTCGAGCGCCGGCACGGCGCTGCGTGACCGGCTGGCCGGGCTGATGGCGACGATCGAGAGCCGAACCGGCGCAACGGTGCTGGGAGTGGCCGGCGAGCGGTCGCAGCTGACCGGCTGGCGCTTCGATCGCGAGCTCGCCACCCACACTCCGCTCCCCGTCTGATCTGAGAACAAGGCTTCCGTCCCGAGCCTGCCCGGTCGGCAGTCCCGGATGGATCCCTCCGGCCACCGCCTCCGGCCGGAGCCTGAGCGGCGGCCGCCTGCCCCCAGGCGGCCGCCGCAGCTTCTTGGGGGCCTCACCACCCGCCTCCCCGCCTCCCTCGGGCGGGCGCCGGTAGGCTGACGCGCGTGCCGGCTGCGATCGCGCCTGACGACATCGTCGAGACCCACTCCGAGGGGGCCGAGAACCAGCGCGAGCCCCTGCTGGTCCTCGCCCCATTGCGAGAGTTCCTGTCGGACTCCGGTCTCGAGGCCCCCGACGATCTCAGCGCGACGCCCGTTGGGGACGGACACTCGAACGTGACCTACGCGCTGTCGACCAACGTGGTCTTACGACGCCCGCCCCGGGGCCCGCTGCCGCCCAGTGCCCACGACGTCCTGCGCGAGGCCCGCTTGCTGCGCGCGCTCGAGCCGACTCCAGTGCGGACCCCTGGCGTACTGGCCGTGTGTCAGGACCCGAGCGTGATCGGCGCACCCTTCTACGTCATGGAGCTGGTCCGCGGCTTTGTCGTCACCGACACGATCCCGCCCGTTCTCGACACCCCCGAGCAGCGCGCACGCATCGCGGACGAGCTGATCGATTCGCTCGTCGAGCTGCACGCCGTCGACTTCACCCAGATCGGGCTCGACGGCTTCGGCAAGCCGACCGGCTATCTCGAGCGCCAGCTCCGCCGCTTCTCCGGACTGTGGGAGCACAACAAAACGCGCGAGGTTCCAGCCTTTGAGGAGACGGGCCGCTGGCTGGCGGCGAACCTGCCCCAGTCACCACCGGCGACGATCGTCCACGGCGACTACCGGCTCGGCAACACGATGCTGGCCAACGAGGCCCCGGCGCGGCTGGTGGCGATCCTGGACTGGGAGATGGCCACCATCGGCGACCCCCTGGCCGACGTGGGCTACATGATGATCCACTGGACCCAGGCCGATGACCCGCAGAACAGCAAATTCAACCTCCAGAGCGTGACCACGCAGCCCGGCTTCCCGACCCGTCAGGAGCTTGTCGAGCGCTACGAGCAGCGCTCAGGTCGGTCGGTGCAGGCCCTGGACTGGTACGTCACGCTGGCGCTTTGGAAGGCCGTGGCCTTCATGGAAGGAAACTACAAGCGTGCTATCAGCGGCTCGACCGATGATCCGTATCTGAAGACGTTTGGGGATGGCGTGGTCGAGCTCGCGGAGCGGGCCCTGAACGTCACCCGCGATGGCTTCTAGAGCCGCCTACGGCGGTCTCCTCGTCGACTGGGGCGGGGTGATGACCACGAGCGTGTTTGACACCTTCCGCGTCTTCTGCGAATCGGAGGGGCTTTCGCCCGAGACGATCGGCGAGCGCTTCCGCCGTGACCCGGCCAGCCGCGAGCTGCTCGTCGGACTGGAGACCGGAGCGCTGTCCGAGGAGGACTTCGAGCCGCGCTTTGCCGCCCTGCTCGACGTCCCACCCGAGGGGTTGATAGATCGGCTGTTCGCGGGTTCCGCGCCCGAGCCGGCGATGCTCGAGGTCGTTCGGCGTGCGCGTGGGGCCGGCGTGCGCACGGGGCTGGTCTCCAATTCGTGGGGGACCCGCCGCTATGACCGCGCGCTCCTGGCCGAGCTGTTCGACGGCGTGGTCATCTCCGGCGAGGAGGGGATCCGCAAGCCCACCCCGGCCATCTACGAGCTCGGCGCCGAGCGGATCGGCCTGGCGCCGCCGCAGTGCGTGTTCGTCGACGACCTGCCCTTCAACCTCGAGCCGGCCGCGGAGCTTGGCATGGCCACCGTCCGGCACCTGGAAGCGGCGCGGACGGTGGCCGAGCTCGAGCGGCTACTGGGGCTCCAGCCAGGCTGATCAGTCGCGGGTGCCGCGGCCGTACATGAGCTTGTAGAAGCGGCCGAGAAGCCGGGTCGTCCGGGCCTTGTAGGGGAACATGAACGGCTCGCGCTTGAGCGCCCGCTTGGTGACCAGCAAGGACTGGACCTTGGTGTACTTGCGGATGCCGGCCGCGCCGTGACGGGTACCGAGACCGGAGCTCTTCCAGCCCCCCATGGGGAGGTTCAGGGCCGTGTAGTTGATCTGGGCATCGTTGACGCACACGACCCCGGCCTGGATGCGGCGGGCCAGAGCCTCGCCCTTGTTGACGTCCTTGGTCCAGACGCTGGCCTGGAGGCCGTAGTCGGAGTCGTTGGCCAGCCGCACGCCCTCCTCGACGTCGGCGACCTTCATGATCGGGAGCGTCGGGCCAAAGGTCTCGTCGGTCATGCACTTCATCGAGTGATCGACGTCGACGAGCACGGTCGGCTCATAGAAGCGCCCCGGACCGGAGGCGGCGTGGCCGCCGGTGAGGACCTTGGCTCCCTTGGCCACCGCGTCCTTGACGTGATCCTCGACGACGTCGAGCTGGGGCGGGAAGATGACCGCACCGACATCAACGGTGCCCACTCCGGTGGGCACCCCCTGACGCAGACCGCGCACGTTCTCGGTCACCTTGTTCACGAACTCCTCGTAGACGGGCTCCTCGACGTAGCAGCGCTCGACGGAGATGCAGACCTGGCCGGCGTTGTTCATCGAGTAGAAGGCGGCGGCGTTGGCGGCCCGCTCGACGTTGGCGTCGGCGCAGACGATCATCGGATCCTTACCGCCCAGCTCGAGGTAACAGGGCACGAGCGCGTCGGCCGCGGCCTTCATGACCGCCTTACCGGTCCGGCTCGAGCCGGTGAACATCACGCAATCGACGTTGGCGATCAGCGCGGCGCCGGTCTGGCCATCCCCCGTGGCGACCTGGAAGACGTTCTCCGGCAGGCCGCACTCGCGCAACATGTCGGCCATCAGCAACGAGCTCAGGGGCGTCACCTCGCTCGGCTTGAGGATCACAGCGTTGCCGGCCATCAGGGCGGGGATGCAGTCGCCGAAGGAGTTGGCAATCGGATAATTCCACGGGCCGATCACGCCGACGACGCCGACCGGCGCGTAGCGGATGATCAGCTTCTTGCCGGCCGCGACGGGGTTGTTCCAGGACGGCACCCGCTCGTCGGCCAGGTACTTCTCGGCCTCCTTGGCCCAGAAGCCGAGCGCCGAGACGGTGTAGCCGAAGTCTGAGATCTGAGCATCCTCGTGGGTCTTGCCGGTCTCGGCCACGACCGAGTCGAGGACCCGCTCGGCGTTGTCCAGCATCCACTTCTGAGCGCGGCGCATGATCCGCCCGCGGCCGTCGTAGCCAAGGGCCTCCCAGCCCGGCTGGGCCTCGCGTGCCCGGGCGGCCATCGCCGCCAGGTCGTCGGGACCCAGCACCGGAATCGTGGTGATCAGCTCACCGGTGGCGGGATTCTCGACCGGAATCGTGTGCGCGGTGGCGCCGTTGGTTTCTGTCTCGTGCTCCTGAACGCTGGCCATATCTCCTCCTGCGGCTGGGGATCTGTGTCAAGGCTACCGGGACACGAGGGCCCAGAACCTGGGTATGCCGGGCGGCTGCGCGCCTGGACCCCGGTAGCCGGGCGGCTGCGGGGTTGCGTCCCGGTCGCGGCTAGGCGGGATCGAGTTCGATCGACTCGATCGACGCTGGGTCCAGCGGGCGATCCTGCGCGCCGGTGGGGAGCGCCTCGATGGCGTCCACCGCGTCCATTCCCGCCGTCACCTGACCGAACACGGTGTGGCGGCCGTCGAGCCACGGTGCGCTGTCAACCGTGACGATGAAGAACTGCGATCCGTTCGTGTTCGGTCCCGCGTTGGCCATGGCCAGCGCGCCCCGAACAACCTTGTGCTGGTTGAACTCGTCCTCGAACGTGTAGCCGGGGCCTCCGGTGCCGGTGCCCTGCGGGCACCCGCTCTGGATCATGAAGTCGGGAATCACGCGGTGGAAGATGATTCCGTCGTAGAAGCCGTCAGAGGCCAGTTTGCGGAAGTTCTCAACCGTCTTGGGGGCGTCGTCATCGAAGAACTCGAGGCCGATCGTGCCGAGTGTGGTGTTCATATTGGCTGTGCTCATTCTCCGACCCTACCCGGGACTCGCTTGGCTCAGCCGGGAGCGCCACAGCCGCCGGTGAGACCGAGCTCACCGGCGGCTGATGGCGGCGGCGGCAGACCGAAGCCCACCGCCGGCGGTTGACACTAGGCGCTCACGCGCCGCGCGGTCAGTTGTTGGCCGAAGTCGCGATCGCGTTGATGGCCGAGGTCACACTCGAGGAACCTGTGCTCGAGCAGGAAACGTCGGCGGTCCCCGCCGGGCCCGCGACCTGCAGCGGAATCGACTCCGAGGACGTGGCGCCGGTGGCCGGCAGACGGACCGTGGCCGACTGCTTGTTCGCACCCAGGGTCAGCGTGCACGTGACGTTAGAGCCACCCGGCCCGGTGGCGCTCGGGTTGGCCATGGCCAGGTAACTGGATCCAGTGGGCAGCGCCTTACTGACTACCGAGGTGAGGGCGGTGACCGCCTTCGTGCCCGTGGCCCCGAACTCGGCCGGACGGGCGGCGTTGCAGGTCACGGTGCCGTTGTTGGCGATCGCACCGATCGCGTTTCCGGCGCCGCACGTGCTGGCCACGCGCTGCTGGAGCTGGTTGAGGTCAGCCCGCTTGAGGCCGATGGCCCGCTGCTGGATGTCCTGGAACGAGACGGAGTTGAAACGCAGCTTGGAGTGGACGACCGAGCTGTGCTGCAGCTGCGCGGTCCCGACGCTGTTGTTGGGCAGCGTGGACGCGGCGTAGCCGACCCCGCCCATGGACACGAACAGGGCGCTGAGCGCGACCAGCATGGCGGCTGACGGACGGCGTTTGGGCAGCAGTTTTCTACGCAAGGGATTCCTCCCGTGGTTGGTTTGAACCCGGACCTACTGTCTCCTAACAGCCCGCAGGAGCCGAAGTCGCGGGGCCCGCGAGGGGCGTTGACACGGAACTGACACCCGCTTGGCGAGGCTGACGCCCGCTCGGAACTGCCCACTTCAGACCCGCTGAGCGCGGCCCGGGATTCAGACCTTGGCCAGTTCGAGCGTCAGCTCGTGGCCGCGCACGCTGGTCCCGCCCGTGGTCTCGATCACGCGCTCGGCGTCGGACTCAGGCACCTCGACGAAGGCGAAACGCTCCAGCACACGGACGTTGCGCACCGCCTCGCCGTCCAACTTGGCCGCCGAGGTGATGGCGTGAACGATGTCTGAGGGCTCGAGCCCGGCGGCGCGACCGCCGGACACGATCAGCTTGGCCGAAGGGACGTCGCCGTTGACAACCGAGACGTGCGGCTTGGAGTGCCGCTTGGGCGGCGTCTTGACCGGCATCGGCGCCACGTGGGCGCCCTTGACCCACGGCGCGAGCTTGACCCCGGCGTGGTTCTCGATGGCCTGGATCTCGCGCTGCTGGCGCGGCTCGTAGAAGGTGATGGCCCGGCCGCTGCGACCGACGCGGCCGGTGCGCCCGATGCGGTGCACGTAGACATCCGGGGAGGTGGGGACGTCGAAGTTGATGACGTGCGAGATCCCCGAGATGTCCAGCCCGCGGGAGGCGACATCGGTGGCGATCAGCAGCGGCAGGCGCCCGTCCTTGAAGGAGATCATGACCCCGTCGCGAGCGCCCTGGGTCATGTCGCCGTGCAGGGCCTTGACGTTCATGCCCCGATCGCGCAGGAGGCGGAAGAGCTGGTCACAGCGGATCTTGGTCCGCACGAAGACAAGCGCTTGGTCGGGGTGCTCGGCCTCCAGCACGTTTACCAGCGCATCGTTCTTGTCCCGTCCGGAGACCTCGAGCGCGAACTGCTCGACGGTGTCCACCGTCAGCGTCTCGGCCTTGACCTTGATCGTCGCCGGGTCATACAGGTACTGGTCGGCCAGGCGGCGGATCTCAGGCGGCATGGTGGCCGAGAACAGAGCGGTCTGGCGGCTGGACGGCGTCAAGCTGAGGATCTTCTCGACATCCTCCAAGAAACCGAGATCCAGCATCTCGTCGGCTTCATCGAGAACGACGAAGCGGCAGGCGTGCAGCATCAGGGAGTGGCGCGAGATCAGATCCTTGACCCGTCCCACGGTGCCGACCACGACCTGGCCGCCGGCCCGCAACTGGGCCTGCTGGCTGCGGATCGGAGCGCCTCCGAATACGGCCACGACGTCGATGCCCTTGGCCTTGCCGTAGGCGCGCAGAGCCTGCGTGACCTGGATGCAGAGCTCGCGCGTCGGCGTGAGCACCAGGCCCTGGACGTCATCCTCGTCGGGATCGACGTACTGGAGCATGGGCAGGCCGAAAGCGGCCGTCTTGCCCGAACCGGTCTGGGCCTGGCCGATCATGTCGTGTCCCTCGAGCAGCGGCGGGATGGCCTGCTCCTGAATTGGACTCGGGGTGTCGTAGCCGACGTCCCGCACGGCGGCGAGGATGTCGTCGGAGAGGCCAAGCTGCGCGAACGTCGTCACGCAGCGAGACGATAGACGGCCCACCGCGCTTCGCATTGTCGGACGCGCGCCGATGATATGATTCGGCACCGAATGATTCGGCTCCTCAGGACCTCAGGAGGCACCTTCCCGTGAGCGCGGCGACGAACGACGACCGCATCGACGCCTTCGTCTGGCGCGTGAGCGCGGTCGTGATCATCGGCTCGATCATGTCCATCCTGGACACGACGATCGTCAACGTCGCGCTCGACACGCTGAGCCGTGATCTGCACACATCGATCGCCGGCATCCAGTGGGTGACGACCGGATACATGCTCTCCCTGGCGGCGGTGATTCCGGTCACCGGCTGGGCGGCACGGCGGTTTGGCGCCAAGCAGGTCTACATCGTCTCGCTGGTCCTGTTCACGCTCGGCTCGGCGCTTTGCGGGCTCGCCACCTCGAGCACCGAACTGGTCATCTTCCGCGTGCTCCAGGGGGCGGGCGGCGGCATGATCCTCCCCATCGGTCAGCTGATGATGGCCCAGGCCGCCGGGCCCAAGCGAATGGGCCGGGTCATGAGTGTCGTTGCCGTGCCGGCCATGCTGGCCCCGATCCTCGGCCCCACCCTGGGCGGCCTGATCCTCGACAACGCGAGCTGGCGCTGGATCTTCTACGTAAACCTGCCGATCGGCGTGTTGGCCGTGGTCGCCGCCCTGCGCATCCTGCCCACCGTCGCCCGTCAGCGCACGGAGCCGCTCGACTACCTGGGCTTCGCCCTGATGGCCACCGGCCTGCCGCTGCTCACCTACGGCCTGGCTCAGGTGGGCGAGACGGGCAGCTTCACCGCCACCAAGGTCGTGGTTCCGATCGTGGCTGGGCTGCTCCTGGTGGCCGCGTTCGCGCGCCACGCCCTGCGCGTCCCGCGACCGTTGCTCAACCTCCGCCTCTACAAGCGACCCACCTTCTCGGCGGCATCGATCACCATGTTCTGCGTCGGCGCGGCGCTGTTCGGCGGGATGATCCTGCTCCCCTACTACTGGCAGACGATCCGTCACGAGAGCGTGCTCGTCACCGGCCTGCTGACCGCTCCCCAGGGACTCGGAGCCGCCCTGGTCATGCCGCTGTCGGGCAAGCTCACCGACCGTTACGGAGGCGGCCCGCTGGCCCTGTTCGGGGTCATCGTCTGCGCTCTGGGCACCGTGCCGTTCGGGCTGATCGGAGCTCACACGTCGGTCTTTGCGCTGTGCATGGCCATGGTCGTCCGCGGGGTGGGCATCGGCTTTGCCTTCATGCCGGCGATGTCGGCCGCGTTCGCCTCGCTGCACCGTGATGAGCTCTCTGACGCCACCCCGCAGCTCAACGTCCTCCAGCGCGTCGGCGGTTCGATCGGCACCGCCGTGCTGGCCGTCGTGCTCCAGCGCGCGCTGATCGGTGCCCACACTCTTCCCGAGGCTGCAGCCGGCTATGGCACGGCGTTCTGGTGGGCGACCGGGATCACCGCGCTGGCCATCATCCCCTGCGTGGTCCTGATGCGGGCTGAGCGCGCCGCCCGTTTTGCCGCCGATACCGTGGGCGAGCCCGACCCGGAGACGCTGTCCGAGGTGGTGGCGGCATGAGCACGCTCGAGAACACCCCCCGGCTGACGATGTCGCCGCTGGGGCGCAGACAGCCGATGATCCCCAGACCGCGGTCGGACACGCCTTCAAGGCGGCGATGATCTCGGTGCGCCGCCTGCGGGGACGCGAGACGCAGCGGCCCGGCGGTCTGAGCTACGCGCAGTACAGCCTGCTCTTCAGCCTCGCCCAACAGCCCGAACTGCCGGCCAGCCAGCTCGCCGCCCTCGCCGACCTGTCCCCCGGGACCGCGACCGAGATGCTCGATCACCTCGAGCAACACGGACTAGTCGCCCGCACACGGTCCGAGCGAGACAAGCGTGTGGTGCTGATCTCCCTGACGCAGCGGGGAGGCGAGCTGGTCGCGGCCCGGCGCGAGCGCTTCGAGGCCCGCTGGCAGGAAGCTCTGGTCGGCTTCAGTGACGACGAACTGCGCACCACGGCGGCTGTGCTCGTGCGGCTGAGCCAGTTGTTCGACAACTTCGACGGCACCGAGTAGACCCGGGCCGGCAGGACTAGAGCGAGACCGCCCCGTCCAGGTGCGGCGTGTCCGCCTTGGCGTCGCGCACGCCGAAGCGCAACTCGTTGCCCTCGCGGGTCTCGGCGAAGGTGACCGTGGCCGGGAGCAGGATCGGGCGCTTGAAGGCCGCCGAGACGGTGAACGCCTCCGGCAGCTCGGTAGCGACGGCGGCCAGGCAGCGCGCCAGTGTCCACATGCCGTGCGCGATCGCGGTCGGGAATCCGAACAGCCGGGCCGATAGCGGGTGGACGTGGATCGGATTCAGGTCCCCCGACACCGCGCCATAGCGGCGCCCCAGGTCCCCGGCCAATCGCCAGGTCGCGGTAGCGGGAAGGACGGTGCTGTCGGGCGGCGAGATGCTCGGCCCGTGCGCCTCGGGGTCCTTGTGACCGCGCCGGAGATTTACCGACTCCTCCTCCCAGACCAGCTCCTCCTCCACCCGGGCCTCGCTGCGCAGCGCGAACTGCGTTCCGCTCGGATGGGGCTGGGCGTCGGCTGCCCAGACGCGGAGCGAGATCAGCTCGTCGGCGCCGATCGCCCGGTGCTGTGTGATCCGGTTGGCGATGTGGACCAGGCCGATGGCCGGGTAGGGAAAGTCGCCGCCGGTCATCAGCGATAGCTGCAGCGGGAAAGCGAGCATGTGGGGGTAGGTGGGCGGCAGAACGTCGGAGAGCGTGAAGCCGCACACTCGGTCATACGCGGTCAGGCGATCGCGATCGGTCTGGATGTCGCTCAGGCTGAGAACGCGACCGGGCAGCTCGCCTCCGCCGCCCCCGACGAAGGGCAGCCGCGATGCGCCCGGGAGCATGGCCAGGCCCGCGCGCGCGAACAGGGGCAGCATGCTCGGGCTGTGGCCCAGTTCCTCGGCACCCATCGTGCTCACGCTCCGATCAGGCTCTGGCCGCAAACCCGGACCACGTTGCCGGTCACGCCGGCCGATTTGGGGCTCGCATACCAGGCAATCGTCTCGGCCACATCGACGGGCAGGCCGCCCTGGGAGAGGCTGTTCATGCGGCGTCCGGCCTCACGCAGGGCGATCGGCATGGCCGCGGTCATCTTGGTCTCGATGAAGCCCGGAGCAACGGCGTTGATCGTGACCCCGCGTCCGGCCAGCGTCCCGGCGAACTCCCCGACGATCCCGATCACGCCCGCCTTGGAGGTCGAGTAGTTGGTCTGGCCGGCGTTTCCGGCAATGCCGCTGATCGAGGACACGCAGACGATCCGGCCGTTGGGCCGGACCGCGCCGCGCTCGAATAGTTCCTGATCGATGCGCTGCGGGGCGGTCAGATTGATCGCGATGACCATCTCCCACAGCTCCTCGCTCATCCGTCCGAGCGTCTTGTCGCGAGTCACGCCGGCGTTGTGGACGACGATGTCGACGCCGCCATGGAACTCGAGCAGGTGCGAGGCGATCTCGGCGGGCGCCTGATCACTGGTTATGTCCGCGGCCAGAACCGAACCGCCGATTGCGGCCATCCCGTCGGTGAGCTCCGGACTCATGGCCGGCACGTCGAGGCCGACCACGTGGGCGCCATCGCGGGCCAGCACCTCGGCCACGGACGCTCCGATACCGCGCGCGGCGCCGGTGACCAGAGCCACCTTTCCGGCCAGCGGGCGTTCCCAGTCAACCGTCTCGGTGTCGTCGGCGACGGCGCCGCCAACCCGGACCACCTGTCCGGAGACAAAGGCCGATTTGGGGGACAGGAAAAAGCGCAGCGTCGACTCGACCTGGGTCTCGCCTCCGGGGCGGACGTAGATCAGCTGCGAGGTCGCACCCTTCTTGACCTCCTTGCCGATCGCCCGCGCCAGGCCCTCGAGGGCCCGCTGGGCGATCGCCGCCGGCGGCGCGTCACAGTCCTCCGGCGGCGTGCCGAGGATGATCACGCGACCACTGGTCATGACCTTGCGGATGCTGGGGTGCAGGAAGGCCCACGCCTCATGGAGCTGACCGCTCGAGCGGATTCCGGTGGCGTCAAAGATCAGCGCCTTGAAGAGCTGCTCGCCCGGCGCCTCCGGATTCCAGACGGCCGCCTCGAGCTGGGCGTCGGCGGCGGCGGTGCGCAGAGTCTCGTCCATGGGGGTGAACGTTTCGGCCCCCACCGAGGCGAGCACCGACGTCACCGCCTCCGCCAGGCGGGAGTTGTCAGCGGCCCCGAACAGCACGGGACCGTCGATGACCGGCTGGCCGGGCTCGTAGCGCTCCAAACGGGGCGGGTTGGGCAGCCCGATCTGCTTGGTGACGATGCGCCCGATGGGAGTGTTTACGAGCTGCGCGTAGCGGTCGGCCATTAGCGCGCCTCCATGATCGCGGTGATTCCAAGGCCGCCGGCGGCGCAGATCGAGATGACACCGCGGCGGGGCGAGCCGGGACCGGTCTCGGACAGAGCCTTGGCCAGTGAGGCCACGATCCGCCCGCCGGTGGCTCCGAACGGATGCCCGGCGCCGAGCGAGCCGCCGTGCACGTTCAGCTTGTCACGGTCGATCACGCCCAGCGGCGCCTCGAGCCCCAGCCTCTCGCGGCAGAACACCGGGTCCTCCCACGCCTTCAGCGTGCACAGCACCTGGGCGGCGAACGCCTCGTGGACCTCGTAGAGGTCGAAGTCCTGCAGTCCGAGACCGGCTCGCTCGAGCATCTTCGGCATCGCATAGGCCGGGGCCATCAGGAGCCCCTCGCCCTTGTGCACGTAGTCCACCCCCGCAGTCTGCGCGGTGGTGATGAACGCCTGGACGGGAATGTCGTGGGCGTCGGCCCACTCCTCGCTGGCCAGGAGCACGGCCGAGGCGCCGTCGCTGAGCGGGGTCGAGTTACCGGCCGTCATGGTCCCGTCGGGGCCGCCGAACACCGGCTTGAGCTTGGCCAGCTTCTCGACGCTCGAATCAGGACGCAGGTTCTGGTCGCGCTCGAGACCCAGAAACGGGGTCACGAGATCGTCCATCCACCCGGTGTCGTAGGCGGCAGCGAGGTGACGGTGGCTGGCCACCGCCAGCTCGTCCTGTTCCTCACGGCCGATGCCCCACTCGGTGGCCATGAGCGCGGTGTGCTCACCCATCGACAGGCCGGTGCGGGGCTCGGCGTTGCGGGGAATTTCCGGCATCAGCTGCTGCGGGCGCAGCCGGGCCAGGGCGCGCAGGCGGGCGGCGTTTGACTTGGCCCGGTTGAGCGACAGCAGAACCTGGCGCAGGTCCTCGCCGACGGCGAGCGGGGCGTCCGAGGTCGTGTCCACGCCACCGGCGATGGCGCAGTCGATCTGGCCCATCGCGATCTTGTTGGCCACCAGCACGGTGGCCTCGAGACCCGTGCCGCAGGCCTGCTGCACGTCGTAGGCGGGCGTCTCGGGGGCGAGAGTCGACCCCAGCACCGTCTCCCGGGTCAAGTTGAAATCACGGCTGTGCTTGAGCACGGCCCCGGCGGCCACTTCGCCTATGACCTCACCCTCAAGGTTGAAGCGCGCGGCGAGCGCGTTGAGCGTCGCCGTCAGCATGTCCTGATTGGAAGCCTGCGCGTACGGGCCGTTCTGGCGCGCAAACGGGATTCGGGTGCCACCGAGGACTGCGACGCGACGGGCGCTTGGTTCCATCTCGGGGAGCTCTCCTGGTCGGGGTCGGTCCGAGCCAGGGTACTAAGTTACGGCTCCGTAGCTACTGGCGGGTAGCGGCAGTCAACGGTCCTTGGTGGCGGTCGAGAACGCTCCTCCCCCGGTCGCGCGACGGGTCAGACGAGGAGCGAGCAGGCGCAGGGCCGAGGCCACGAAGTAGTAGCGCGGGACGTAGCGCTCCGCCTTGCCTCCCGGTCCGGCGTCGAAGATCGCCTCGGCCGCCGTCTCGGGTTGGGCGACGATCCTGCGCGTGAGCGCGTTGGCCAGCAGCTCGGAGGCCGGGAAGCCCTCGGTTTGGATGAAGCCCGGAAGCACGAGTCCGACGTGAACACCGCGCGGGGCCTCTTCAAGATGCAGAGCGTCGGTCCAACCCGCCAGCGCGAACTTGCTGGCCGAGTAGGCGCCCGAATTGGGACGCGCGACGCGTCCCGCGGTGCTGGCCACGTTGACTATCGCCACCCGCCGGCCGGCGACCGATTCCTCCGCGGCCGCGGTCGCCCGCAGCAGCGGCAGGAGCGCCTCGGTGAGCCGAACCGGGGCCTCGAAGTTCAGCTTCATGTGACGCTCGACGTTGGCCCATCCGGTGTCGGCAAAGCTTCCCCGCCATGACGCGCCGGCGTTGTTGACGAGCAGGTGCAGACGACCACCACGCGCCTCGATGTACTCCTTCACGCGCGCGGGAGCGCCGTCGTCAAGCAGATCGAGACCCAGCGTCGCAACGCGGTCGCCGCCGCCCAGCTCGCCCGCCAGCGCCTCGAGCCTCTCAGTCCTTCGGGCGACCAGGATCAGCTCCACGTCGGGCTCGCGCGCGAGCCGCCGCGCGGTGGCCTCGCCGATCCCGCTGGAGGCACCGGTGATCAGAGCGACATAGGTCATGCCGCCGGCAGCCTACCGGCGCCGGGCTGAGAAGCACGAGCGGACACCCGGCGAGGGGGCGATCGTCCCGGTGGCAACCGGCCTTAGTGGGCAACCGGGTCGGATACCGTTGCGCCACCTTGAGCCAGAGCACGCTCGCCTTGCTGACCGTTCCCGTGGTGACCGGCGTGATCGGCTATGTCACCAACTGGACCGGCGTGCTGATGCTGTTCTACCCCGTCCATTTCAAGGGCGTCCGTGCGCCCTGGCTCAACGCCGTCTCGCGCATCCTCCCCTACCGAGTGCGTCAGATCCCCGGCGTCATGATCGGCGGCATCGGATGGCAGGGCATCGTGCCCTCGCGGGCGGCCAAGATGGGCAGCCTGGCCGTCGACAGCGGCATCTCGAAGATCGGAACCCCACGAGAGATCTTTTCCGAGCTCGATCCCGAGCAGATCGCTCGCCAGATCGTCGACTCCACGCGCGAGGACATCGACGTGATCGTCGAGCGCATCATGGAGCGCGAGCAGCCGGAGCTGTGGCCCGAACTGCCCGAGCAGATCCGCGAGATGGTCCGCCGCCGCGTCCAGGATCAGCTGCCGGAGATCGTGAGCGGATTGACGGTGGCCATCGGGGAGAACATCGACCAGCTCGTCGACGTGAAGCTGATGGTCATCAAGCGCTTCGATCCCGAGCTGGCCAATCGCGTGTTCCTGGACATGGGCAAGCGCGAGCTGAAGTTCATCCAGAACTTCGGCTTCGTATTCGGCTTCCTGCTCGGCATCCCGGTCGCGCTGATCACGCACTTCGTGACCTTCTGGTGGCTGCTACCCATCCTGGGCGTCGCCGTGGGATGGGCGACGAACTGGGTCGCGCTGTGGATGATCTACGAGCCCGCCGAGCTTCAACGGTGGGGACCGTTCCGCGTCCAGGGGCTGTTCATCCGCCGCCAGCACGACGTGGCCGAGGTCTACGCCCGGATCGTCGCCGACGAGATCCTCACTGTCTCCGAGTTCGGCTCAGAGCTCCTGCACGGCCCCCAGTCCGACCGCACCCGGACGCTGATCGAGCACGCGATGCGGCCGGCCATCGACCGCGCCACCGGCCCGCTGCGGCCCGCCGTAAGGCTCGCGCTCGGTGCTCGCGAGTACGACTCGATCCGCCAGGCCTTTGCCTCTGAGCCGGTCGAGCACATGATGGAGCCCCTGTCGGACCCGAAGTTCAGCCAGACGCAGAGCGCGGCAATGCGTAAGCTGATCACCGATCGGATTCGAGCCATGCCCCACGCGGAATTCGCCGACCTGCTGCGCACCGCCACCAAGGAAGACGAGTGGCTATTGCTCCTGCACGGCGCAGTGCTCGGTCTGGCCGGCGGGCTGATCCACCTGGCGATCTTCGGATGACCGACAGTCGCGATTCCGGCCGCGAGCTCCTGCAAACCGCGCCGGCCCTGGCTCGGCTGGCCGCCGGCATGTGGTGGCGGGCAACAACACGAGGGCTAGTCGGCTCCGCCCAGGGCGCGATCCGCGTTACGCGCGCCGCGGCTGACCCTGTACTGGCCGTCGCGGTGGTGGGGGAGCTCGGCTTTGAGCTGCGGGAGTTTGCCCGCGACCTGCTCGGGATCACCGAACTCGACGAACGCGTCCGCCAGCTCGGGGCGCCGCCCGCCGTCAGCTCGAGCACCGACGGCCACGACCGGGGCAACGGCGAGGTGTCCGAGAACGTGGCCCTACGCATCAAGGGCGCAGACCTGCTGCAGGCTGCCGCGGAGCTCGACGGCAACCACAACGAGACCCATCCCGCCTACGCGCGGATCCTCACCGAGCTCGCTCCCGACGAGGCTCGGATCCTGCGCCTGCTGGCCACCGACGGCGCGCAGCCGTCAGTTGATGTCCGGGCCAGCCACATGATCGGAATCGGCTCAGAGCTGATCGCCTTCGGGCTGAACATGATCGGACCCGAGGCCGGCGTCGCCCATCCCGAGCGCGTAAGCGCCTATCTGAACAACCTGGAGCGCCTGGGACTGGTCTGGTTCTCGCGCGAGCCGATCGAGGACGCGGTCGCCTACCAAGTGGTGGAGGCTCAGCCCGAGGTGCTCGAGGCGCTCAGGTCGGCATCCCGCACCAAGACGGTTCAGCGCAGCCTCGTGCTGACCGCGTTCGGCAAGGACTTCTGCGAGACCTGCCTGCCCCTGGACCCGGCCGAGGTCGACGCGCTCGCTTCTCGCGAGTGAGCTCACCCGCGGACTGGGCCGCCGGGCTAGGCTCGATCGCGCCACGCCCGCGAGCAAAAAGAGGTCGATATGGAATACGTCAATCTGGGTGCGACTGGACTTCGGGTCAGCCGACTGTGTCTGGGCATGATGAGCTTCGGACCGCACGAGAGCCGGCCCTGGGCCCTCTCTGAGTCAGACGCCGAGCCGATCGTCCGCGCCGCCGCCGAGGGCGGGATCAACTTCTATGACACCGCCGACACCTACAACGGCGGCCAGAGTGAGCTCATCACCGGCAAGCTGCTGAAGTCGCAGTTCGGGATGCGCGAGGAGTACGTGCTCGCCACCAAGGTGTTCATGCCCACGATGCCGGGTCAGAACGGATATGGACTCTCGCGAAAGCACATAATGGCCTCGATCGACGCGTCCCTGGAGCGGCTCGGGCACGACTACGTCGATCTGTACCAGATCCATCGCTGGGATCCGAACACGCCGATCGAGGAGACGATGGAGGCCCTCCACGACGTGGTCAAGGCGGGCAAGGCTCGCTACATCGGCGCGAGCAGCATGTACGCGTGGCAGTTCGCAAAGGCTCAGCGCGTCGCGCCGACGCGGTTTGTCTCGATGCAGAACCACTACAACCTGATCTACCGCGAGGAGGAGCGGGAGATGATCCCGCAGTGCATCGATCAGGGCGTCGGTGTCATCCCGTGGAGCCCCCTGGCCCGCGGCATGCTGGCCGGCAACCGGACTCGCGCCGGCGAGAAGCAGACCAAGCGCGCCCAGACCGACGCCTTCGGGGACTCGCTCTACACGCCGGAGGTCGACTTCGACGTCGTCGAGCGCGCGGACGAGGTGGCCTCTGAGCGGGGCGTTCCAACTGCCGCGGTGGCCCTCGCCTGGCTGCTTCATCGCCCGGGCGTGACCGCCCCGATCATCGGCGCGACCAAGCTCTCGCACCTCGAGGACGCGCTGGCCGCGCAACAGCTTGCCCTGAGCGCCGAGGAGATGCAGCGACTGGAGGAGCTCTACCGGCCGCACGCGATCGCCGGTCACCAGTAAGCGGCAGCGTTAGAAACCCCATGAAGGGGGGATTGCTGAAACGCCGCCGGAAGGGTTAATGTCCCGCTTAACCAGCCTGTACTCGCGCCACGGAGTTACGGGCAATAACACCTTCCACGGAGGTAGCATGGCGGACACGACCGCACCGGAAAGGCCCCCGGCGCCCGAAGCTCAACTCGATGCCGAGGGTCTTGACCGCGGGGTTGGGTTTCTCGGACTTCTCTGGGCATCAGAGACGTCGATCATCGGCTCAGGCTGGTTGTTCGGCGCCCTGGGGGCGGTCGTCCTGGCCGGCCCGTCGGCGATTTTCGGCTGGGTCCTGGGTTCACTCATCATCATCCTGCTCGCGCTCGTGCACGCCGAGCTCGGTGGGCTGTTCCCGGTCAGCGGCGGAACGAGCCGCTTCCCCCACTACGCGTTCGGGAGCTTCGCTGGGGCGACGTTCGGGTGGGCCTCCTACCTCCAGGCGGCCAGCGTGGCCCCAATCGAGGTGCTAGCGGCAGTCCAGTACCTCTCGACCGCCCACTGGGCCAAGGACTTCTACGTCCAGCACGCGGGCTCGGGGGGGACGCTGCACGGCTGGGGTTACCTGGCCGCGGGCATCCTGATGCTCCTGTTCGTGATCATCAACCTCGTCGGCATCCGCTGGTTCGCGCGCATCAACAACGCGCTGACGACGTGGAAGGTGGCGATCCCCGTCGTCACCGTCCTGATCCTGCTCATCGGGCACTTCCACAGCGCTAATTTTGGCCACCTCGCGGGCGGCTTCTTCGTCCACGGCTCGGCCGTAAAGAGCATCCTGCTCACACTCCCGGCGGGCATCATCTTCTCGCTGCTCGGCTTCGAGCAGGCGGTGCAGCTCGGGGGAGAATCGGCCAACCCGGGCCGCGACCTGCCACGGGCGGTGATCCTCTCGATTCTCATCGGCGCCGCCCTCTACATCCTCATCCAGGTCGCGTTCATCGCCGCGATGCCGACGAGCCTGCTCATCTCCCAGCACGGCTGGACCAACCTCGGTCCGACCAACACCAACCCGACGGTCGTGGCGCTCAATGCCGGACCGTTCTTCACGCTGGCCAGCATCGTCGGGATCTCCTGGCTGGCCACGCTGCTGCGGATCGACGCGGTGGTCTCCCCGGGCGGAACTGGCCTGATGTATGAGACCTCCTCCGCTCGCCTGTCGTTCGGGCTCAGTCGCAACGGCTACGTCCCGACGGCCTTCGAGCGGGTCAACGCCGCGCGGGTGCCGGTCTTCGGGGTCATCATCGCCACCATCATCGGCATCCTGTTCCTGCTGCCGTTCCCGAGCTGGAGCAAGCTGGTCGGAATCGTCACCAGCGCGTCGGTGCTGATGTACGCCGGTGCTCCGCTTGCCCTTGGGGCACTGCGCAAGCAGAAGCCCCACCTGACGCGCCCCTTCCGGCTGCCGGCCGGTTCGGTACTCGGGCCGCTCGCCTTCGTGGGCGCCGGCTGGGTCATCCTGTTCTCCGGTTGGCAGACGTACACGACGCTGATGGTCGCGATGCTGATCGGTTATGCGCTGATCGGGATCAACTACCGGGCCAAGCTGAACCCGAAGGCGGTGGCGATGGACTGGGCGGCTGCGCCCTGGATCATCGTATGGCTGATCGGCATGGGCGTGGTCTCCTACCTGAGCGACTTCGGCCCGGGCGGGATCATCGGCGGCATCGGGATCTTCAAGAACGTCCTCGATCAGGGCGGCACCAATGCCATCGGCCTGTGGGGCGGAATCATCGCCTCAGCGGGGTTCAACCTCATCATCTATTACTGGGCGATCTCCCGTCGCCTGCCGGAGAGCAAGGTCGACGAGTACGTCCGCGACGTTTACCCGCCGCCGGTCGCCGAGTAATCACCTGCGCCCAGAGACGCCCTGACCCGTAGCGCCAGGCCGAGTTCGAAGCGGCCGGCGGGCGTGTCCAGGGCGTCTCCGAGCAGGTCCTGCAGTTTGGCCATCCGGTAGCGGACGGTCTGCGGGTGGACATGCAGCAGCGCCGCGATCTGCGGCGTGTGGCGCTGATGATCCAGCCACGCGGCGAGCGTCTGCAGCAGGCGCTCGCGCTCGGCCGTCGGGAGCTCGGCCAGCGGCGCCAGCGCACGGCGGGCAAGGGCGCGGGCTAGTTCCTCGTCCTGGAGCAGAACGAGGTCGGCCAGGTGTTGCTCGGTGCGCAGCAACCGCCCGGAAGGCAGGGCTCCGGAGCCGGCCAAACCCAGCGCCACCCGAGCCCAGCGCAGGGAGCGGGGCGCGTCGGCGGGCTCCACGGTCGGTCCCAGGGCAGCGGTCTCGTTGCCCACCGCGCGCTCCAGCGCCGCCGGACGCCCGGGACCCTCCGGGTCGGGTATCACCAGCCAGGCTCCGGCTGCGTCAGCCCCGGCCAGGGCATCGGCGTCCAGGCGCCGGACGAGCCCGAGCGGGCTATCTGACTGGAGGGCCACCACGGCGAGCGTTCGCGGCAGCGGCCAGCGCGCCAGCTCGGCGGCGTGGGCCAGGGCGTCGGGGTCATGGCCGTCGGCGTCGAGCAGGAGCGAGGTCACGCGGCGGCGGCGGCGCTCGAGCTCGCCCGCCTGGTCGGACTGGATGCGCAGGTAGCCCTCGACGACATCGGCGGCCAACTCGTCGGCGTAGACGAAGATCGCCTCTGCCGTGGCGATCGCCACCGGGGCCGAGACGCCGGCACTGAGAGCGAGGTCGGCGGCGCCCCGCCAGGCGGCACGGGTCCCGATCCGGAAGGCGGCCCGCAGGTCATCGAGGCTGCGCCCCGACTGGAACTCGGCCTCGCCCAGGCGTCGCCACAGCTCGTCGGTCTCCCCCGCCGGCCGGCGGCCGCTCTCGATCGCGGCCAGGAAAGCGTGGTGGGCCTGCTCGATGCCCATCCGGATGGCCATCCCCTCGGGGCCGGCGAGTACGTCTCCGTAGACCGGGCTGCCGCCCCGCACCGCCTCGACGATGCCGTCGACGACGTCGGGGAGCTGGGCGCGAACCGCCGCCACGGCCTCCGGCGGGATGGCTTCGCCACGCCACTCGTTGACCTCCATTGTCACATCTTGACAAAACGATCTAGAAAAGACGTTGCCTGCAAGCGAAGATCAATACTTGGGCACAGGCGTAGGTTCCCGGGCATGTCCACCGCCCCCGCCCGTCGCCGCAGCATCACCGAGACCCACGAGCGGATCTCTCAGCTCGGTTGGGAGCCGGACTACCACCAGCCGGTCGTTCGTTACCCGACGCGTTACCGGTTCCCGAACCGGGCCAAGGATCCGATGCGCCACATCATGCGCGAGTACCTGCCGATGGAGCTCGAGAAGGACGATCGCGTCTATGGCGGCCACGACGCGGCGGTCCGCGCCGGCATGCCGACCAGGGCGAATGAGCGCTGGCTGGAGATCCTCAAGCCGTTCATCGTCATCACCAACTACGCCGAGGTGGCGGCCGGACGCTGCATGTCGATGCTCATGAGTGCGGTGCCCAACAACGAGTTGCGCAACGGCTACCACGTGCAGTTCGTGGACGAGATCCGCCACACCGGGCTGCAGATGGCCCTCGCCCGGTGGTACGCCAAGAACGTCCCCGACCCGGCCGGCTGGCATCTCGGGCCCAAGGCGTTCAGCGGCTCGGTACTGACCAATCCGGGACTGAACATGCTCAGTCACTTCATCGTCGGCGACCCGATCCAGTGCGCGTTCACGCTTCAGGTCGTCGCCGAGACGGCGTTCACCAACGTGGTCTTCGTGGCCACGCCGGATGTGGCGGCGCGCAATGGCGACTTCATGCTCCCCACCACGTATCTGAGCGTCCAATCCGACGAGGCCCGTCACATCTCCAACGGCTACGCGACGCTGCTGACCGTGCTCCAGGACGACCACAACGCACCGCTGATCGAGCGCGATCTGCAGCAGGCATTCTGGATCAACCACGCCTTTATCGACATCTTCTCGGCCGTCGTCATCGAGTACTTCTCGCGCGACCGCTCCGACCCCGAGTGCTTCCTGGACAAATGGGATCGCTGGGTGCGCGACGACTGGCACCGCGCCTACATCATGAAGCTCGGAAAGCTCGGGCTGGACATCCCGCCCGACATGTTTCAACGCGCGCGGGAGCGGATCGTCAACGGCATCCATCACCGCCACGCGATCCTCGCCTTCGCCGCCTGGCCCCTTTCGTTCTGGCGGTTTGATCCGCTCGACGAACGCGATTTCGAGTGGTTCGAGCGTCATTACCCCGGCTGGTACGCGCAGTACGGCGCGTTCTGGGAGGCCTTCCGGCGAGGTACGGATCCCGCGGCCGGCTTCCTCCCCCTGGACTTCATCAACATGGCGCCGCCGTTCTGCTGGACCTGCCAGGGCCTGTGCGTGTCGGAGTCCGATCGACGACATGGCGTCGTCGGCCAGCGGACGCGCTTCTACTGCTCGCCGGAATGCCGGTGGCTGGATGAGTCCAACCCGGGCCGCTACATGGGTGACCGCAACTACCTCGACCGCTATCACGGCTGGGAGGCCTCCGAGGTCATCCAGGACCTCGGCTTCGTGCGTGCCGACGGGGAGACGCTGATCGGGCAGCCGCACCTGCACCGGGACGGCGATGGTCCCCGGCAGTGGACGCTGTCTGACATTCGCGCCCACGACCTGAAGCTGCAGAGCCCGAACATCCGCGTGGCCCGCGAGCTCGGGTTGCCGAGCGGGGACTGGAGCGATTCGCCCTCGGGCAGTGGTGCGGTTCCACTCGACCTGGCTCACATGGTGTTGTAACCGTGCGCGTGCGCTTCGAGCCGCTCGGCGAGGAGATCGAGTGCGGCTCTCAGGAGACCGTCCTCGACGCCGCCTTTCGTCATGGCTACTCGTTGGCTCATGGCTGCCGGGAGGGCCAGTGTTCAGCTTGCAAGTGCTTCGTGCAGGCGGGGGAGGTCGAGCTCAGGCGCTATTCCAACTTCGCACTCTCCGACACCGAGCGGGCGGGCGGCTACGCGCTCATGTGTCGCGCCCTGCCGGAGTCAGACCTGGTCGTCGAGCTGCTCCATTTCGATCCCGACAACTACCGGCTGGAGAACGCGATCCGCGATGGTGTGGCCACGGTTAGTGAGGTCCGCGAGCTGACCCCCGAGATCGTCGGCCTGCGGCTGTCGGTCGGCGACGATCTGGACTGGCTTCCGGGTCAGTACCTGGACCTGCACGTGCCCGGCTCCGGAGGGGAGCGGCGCTCGTTCTCGATCGCCAACCTGCCCGGACAGGGAGCGGTGGAGCTGATGATCAAGCGCTACCCGGGCGGCCGCTTCTCGGGTCTGCTCGGCGAGCAGATAAAGCCGGGCGTGGAGCTCGGCTACACCGGCCCCTACGGCGCCTTTCACCTCCGCCGCTCGGAGGCCCCGATCCTGATGGTGGCCGGCGGATCGGGGATGGCGCCCGTCCTGGCCGTGCTGCGCCAGCTGGCCGAGGAGGGCTGCTCACGTCCGGTGCGCTTCTTCTTCGGCGCGCGCGAGGAGCGCGACCTGTTCGGACTCGACGAGATTGCCGCGCTCGGCGACCGCCTTGATGATTTCCGTTTTGTCCCGGTGACCGGTCGCTTTGTCCACGAGGCCATCGAGGAGGAGCTAGAGGCCCCGGACGTCTACATGTGCGGCCCGCCGCCCATGCTCGATGCCGTGCAGGAATTGCTGCTCGGTCGCGGCGTCGATCCCGCGCGGATCTTCTCCGACCGCTTCACGGCCTCGGCGCGGGCCTCAGACCCCGAGGGGGTGCACGCGCCCGAGAGGGCGTCGGCATCGGAGCGTGACTTTGCCTGGTTCATCCCCGCCGGCCGGCGCGCGACCCTCTACGAGGACGTCACGATCGACACCCAGCCGTCGGTCCACCGCCATCTCACCCGCGGCTGGCCGCTGCACTTCGCCGACGGCCGAGGAACCTGGAACGACGCTTCGACAGCGCTTGGAAGCAGCGACTGGTTCGCCTTCCGCGATCCCGGCCAGCAGTGGGAGCGAACCTACTACCAGGCCGGCACGGCCTTCGAACACCAGATCGAGGGAGCGCTGCGCTCGGCCGCCGAGCAGGGGCTGCTGTCCGAGCTCGATCCGGTCTGGGTGGAGTTCCTGAGCGCCCAGCTGCAGGTGCCGGCCTACCTCGAACACGGTCTTTGGTTCGCGCTGGCCACGGCGGCGCGTGATTGCCTGTCGGACACCGTGGCCACCTGCGTGTGCCTCGAGGCAGCGATGAAGCAGCGCTCCGCCCAGGCCGTGGTGCTGTACGCGATGGACCTCGAGCAGCACCTCGGTTCCCACTTCCCGATCGAACGCGCGCACGCGGCGTTCATGAGCGAGCCGGCCTGGCAGCCCGCTCGCCGCTATCTCGAGCGGCTGGCCGCCACCCCCGACTGGGCCGAGGTCCTGTTCGCGGCCAACCTGTGCTTCGAGCCCGTCCTGGCCACGCTGGTCCGTCGCGAACTGGGTACCCGGGCCGCCGCCGCCCACGGCGATGTCGTCACCCCGGTCCTGGCCGGGGTGGAGATCCAGGAATGGGAGTGGACGCGGGCATGGACGGTGGCTCTGGCCCGCTTCCTGCTCGACGATCCCGAGAGCGGCCGGCACAACCGCGACGTCCTGTCGGGTTGGGTGCGCGTCTGGCTGCCCGAAGCGCTGGCGGCGGCGACGGCGCTGGCGCCGCTGGCCGAGGGCCTCGGCGTCGATGTCGAGCGCGCCACCGCTCGGGTCAAGGCCTATGCCGGGGCGATGCTCGATGAGGCGGGCCTGCCCGAGCTGTGCGGGCTGGTCGACCACACGCCCGAGCGGCGCGCGGTCGCCGATCCACAGCGCACGTCCGCACGTTGTCGGTCGCGCCCTGACGGCCGCCCCCAACCGCCCTCTTCTCCGACTGCCGCGAGCGGTGCGAGCTTTGACTACGTCGGGATCGTGATGGCCAAGAGCGCGGAGGGAGATGCGGTGGCGGCGTTCATGGGCCGGCGCGACGGCGTGCAGGTGCGCGAGCAGCCCGCCTTCTGGGACATCCGGGCCCACGACCGACTCGTGATCCCCTACCGGGAGGTCTCGGCGGAGGTCGGCTACGAGATCGACGCGTACTCCATCCAGCACGAGATGTCGACACACTACGGGCGTATGGTCGCCACCGATGATGCTCTGATGCTGTTCTCAGATCCGACCGAGGCGATGGAGCATCTGCTGTCGTGAGCCGGATCAGGCAAACCGCGGGCCGCTCTCTGGCCGCGCTGGACCGGCACCCGGCTGGACACCGGCTGATCGTGCGGGCGCTACCGGCGGCCATCCGCAGACGTTTTGATCCCCGGTCCGCGGACGGACTCGAGGCCGTGTTCGAGCTCGCCGTCCGCGATCCGCGCAGCCAGGCCGCCGAGCGCTTCGAGCTGACCGTCACCGACGCCCGCTGTTCGGTGCGGCCCGGCGCCCCGTCCGAGCCCGGCGCCAGGGCCACGATCGCCTCCGATGACCTGATCCTGCTCGCCGCCGGGGCGGCCAGCTGGCCCGAGCTGCTGTCGAGCGGCCGCTTCGAGCTCACCGGTGACCCCTTCCTGGCCCTGCGCTTCGCTTCGCTGTTCAGGCTGCCGGTCGAGCTCGATCCGGTCTAGGGCGGGCCGGGAGGCTTGTTGGGCCGGGTCGGGCGTGATGCCCACCCCGGGTCCGGACGGCGGTCAGTTCGCGCCCTCCGAGAACAGGGCGTTTGACTCGTAACCCCCGAACACGACGCTGCGGGCCAGCGGTCTGTGGGTGTTGACGATCACGCAGTAGGTGCGCGTTCGAGCCACGTTGGGCACGCACGTGCGGTAGACCGAGCCCGGCTGGATCGTGTAGGTGCTGGTGTCGGTGACATTGACGCGGAAGGCGTCGGGAGCGCGGTCGCCGATGAAGGCAATGGCCCGGGTGATGGCCTCGTTCATCATCCGCTGCTGGTCCTGGATGGCGGGGCGGTGAAGCAGGCCGGCCAGCACCAGGAGGACCGGCACGACGAGCACGGCCGCGGTGCCTCCGTAGTTTCGGGCCACGGCGCCCGGCATGTCGGTACGCCGGCGGCGCAGCAGGCCGCCCAGCGGCCGCGACAGCAGCACTACGAGCAGCAGATTGATGAACAGCGCGGCGATGATCCCACCGGCCAGCGACTGAGAGTCGCCGAGGAAGGGCAGGGCATGGATGATCAGCGCGTCGAGCGCCGTGACCACGATGAAGGTCGGCCACAGCCACGCTCCACGGCGCCGCCAGCGCATGCGAGCGAGCCAGGCACCGTCCATGGCCCAGAGGTTAAACCGGTGCTGCGGACCGCGGCGAGGAGTAAGCTCGGGCGCCCCGATTCGGGGGCGACGGCGGAGATCCCGTCACGCCCCTAAATGACGGGCCGGACGGAGATCCCGCGCCGGTTCACACAGAGGAAGGGAAGAAAATCGAGATGGCGACTGACATCGCTACGCCGACCTCGGAGGAGGTGGGCGAGCACCAGCACCTACAGCTGGCTGATCGGATCTGGCTGCACAGGGCGATGCTCTTGATGCGCGGCATCGAGGAGCGGGCCATGAGTCTGTACCGCCAGGGCAAGGTGCCCGGGTCTTTCTACGACGGCTTCGGGCAGGAGGCGGTGTCGGCTGGCGCGGCCTTTGCCATGGCCGCCGAAGACCGGCTGTGCATCCTGCACCGGGACCTGGCCGCCCACCTGATTCGCGGCGTCACGCCGACGCGCATCCTGTCTCAGTACATGGGCCGCGCGGGGGGCATCACCGCGGGCCGGGACGGCAACGTGCATTTCGGCGACCGCCGGCTGGGCTGCGTCGGGATGGTCTCGATGCTGCCCGACATGATGCTCGTCGCCACGGGCATGGCGATGGCCTTCAAGCTCCGCGGCGAGGCTCGCTGCGCGCTGACCTGGTTTGGCGACGGCTCGACTTCACGTGGTGACTTTCACGAGGCGATGAACTGGGCCGGCGTCCAGAAGCTCCCCGTCGTGTTCGTACTCGAGAACAATCAGTACGCCTACTCGACGCCGCTCGACAAGCAGTTCGCGGTGGATCCGGTCAAGCGCGCCGATGCCTATGGCTTTACCGGCGTGACCGTCGATGGCAACGACGTCGAAGCCATGTTCGACGCAACGCGCGAGGCGCGGGAGCGTGCCGTCGCCGGCGGTGGTCCGACGCTGATCGAGGCGGTGACGATGCGCATGCACGGTCACGCCGCCCACGACGACATGAAATACGTCCCCAAGGAGCAGGTCGAGGAGTGGAAGCTCCGCGATCCCGTCGACCGGCAGGAGAAGCGCCTGCGGGCGCTGGGCGTGGATGTCGACGCGCTGCGCGCCGAGGTCACAGCCGAAATCGATGCCGCTGCCACGGAGGCCCTGAGTGGCCCGATGCCAGCTCCCGAGGGAGTCCTCGACGGGGTGTTCTGCGAGACCGAGGCCGAGCCGCTGGGCGACGGCCAGGCGCCGTGGAGCGGCTTCGCCCAGGCCGGAGGTGATCGCTGATGGCGACCATGACCTACCTTCAGGCCATCTCCTCGGCGTTGCGTGACGAGTTGCGCGCCGACGAACGCGTGCTCGTGATGGGCGAGGACATCGGCGTCTTCGGCGGTGCCTTCAAGGTCACCGACGGCTTTGCCGCCGAGTTCGGTGGCGACCGCGTGATGGACACCCCCCTGGCCGAGTCGGCGATCATCGGCTGCGCCGTCGGCGCCGCCGTGGTCGGGATGCGGCCGGTGTGCGAGATGCAGTTCGCCGACTTCATTTCCTGTGGCTTTGATCAGCTCGTCAACGTGGCCGGCAAGATGCACTACCGCCAGGGTCTGGCCGTGCCGATCGTCGTCAGGCTGCCGTCGGGCGGCGGGTTCTCCGGGGGTCCCTTTCACTCCCAGAACCCCGAGGCGCTGTTCATGCATTCCCCCGGCATCAAGGTCGTGGCGCCGTCCACGGCGGAGGACGCCAAGGGCCTGCTCCACGCCGCCATCCACGACCCCAACCCGGTCTGCTTCATGGAGCACAAGCACCTCTACCGGCGCGTCAAGGGCGAGGTGCCCGACGGCGTGTACGAGACGCCGTTCACCGCGCGCGTGGCCCGGCCCGGGTCCGACCTGGTCGTCATCTGTTACGGCGCCATGGTCGATGTCGCGTTGGCGGCTACGGAGGATATCGACGGCGCTTGCATCGAGGTGCTCGACCTGCGGTCGTTGGTGCCGCTGGATGAGGAGGCGATCCTGGCTTCGGTCGCCCGCTGCTCGAAGGTCGTGGTCGTCGATGAGGCCAACATGACCTGTGCTGCCGGCGCCCAGGTGGCGGCGCTGATCGCCGAGAAGGGCTTCGAGGATCTGGATGGCCCGGTGGTCCGGGTCGCCTCCCCCGACGTCCCGATACCGTTCTCACCCCCGCTGGAGGCGGCTGTGCTGCCCGGTGTCGATCGAGTCAAGGAGGCGTGCCGTGAGCTCCTTGCGTACTGAGTCGAGTCTGGTCGACGTGACGATGCCCCAGATGGGGGTGTCGGTGGCCGAGGGGACCGTGGTCTCCTGGCGCGTCGGCGTCGGCGATCCGGTCACGGCCGAGCAGACCGTGTGCGAGATCTCCACCGACAAGATCGATACCGAGGTCCCGGCGCCGGTCAGCGGCGTTGTGTCCGAGATCCTGGTCGAGGTCGAGCAGACTGTCGAGGTCGGCGTCGTGCTGGCCCGGATCGATACCGGCGGGGGCGGTTCGGGCGGCCCCGAGGGTTCGGACGGTTCTCCCGCCCCCGCGGCTCCGGAGGCGACCCCACCAGGTGGCACGCCTGAGCCGCCGGCTCCGGCCCGAGCCCCGGCGCCGCGAGCTCAGAACGGCGCCGGTCGGCGCTACTCCCCGGTCGTGCAACGGGTCGCTGCCGAGCACGGAATCGACCTGAGTACGGTCGCCGGCACCGGCCGTGACGGGCGCGTGCGCAAGCAGGACGTGCTTGCTCTGGTCAACGGCCAGGGCACCGCCGTCGACGCGGCGGAGATCGCCGATCCGCCCCTGCATATCGAGAGCCCGTACCGGCCCGATCCGGAACCGGCTCCGGCGCCCAGCGCTCGGGCGGCATCGGCTGGGCCGGCAACGGCTCGGGCGGCTGGCTCCACTGCGCCCGCACCCGGGCCGGCCCCGGCCGTGACCTCGAGCGGCGAGGGCCTGTCGCGCATGCGCCGGCAGATCGGCCAGCACATGAAGCGCTCACTGGACACCGCCGCCACGTGCACGACCTGGATCGAGGTCGACATGAGCCGGGTCGAGGCGACTCGCAAGCGCCTCGGCGTGACCGCCCTGGCCTTTGTCGCGCGGGCCACAATCGCTGCCCTGCGCGAGCATCCGGCCCTGAACGCATGGCTCGAGGGCGAGCAGTACACGCGCGTGAACGAGGTCAACCTCGGGATTGCCGTGTCGCTCGGCGACGATGGTCTGATCGTCCCCGTCATCCACGGCGCGCACGAGCTCTCCGAGGAGGGTCTGGCGGCGCGGATTCGGGATGTCGCTCGCCGCGCGCGGTCGCGTCAGCTGACTGCCGACGATGTCCAGGGCGGAACGTTCACGATCACCAACCCCGGCCAGTATGGGTCGATCATGGCCACGCCGATCATCAATCAACCTCAGGTCGGGATCCTCGACTTCGAGGCCGTGGTGAAACGACCGGTGGTGGTGACAGACGCCGACGGCAATGATTCGATCGCCATCCGCCCCATGACCATCCTCGGTCTGAGCTGGGATCATCGCGCGCTGGACGGCGCCCTCTCGGCCCAGTTCCTGGCCACGGTGAAGCGCAACCTGGAGGGCCTAGCCTCTTAAGGCATGAACGAGCTCTGGGTGTGTCAGCTCGGGACGGTCGAGTACCGCGAGGCCCTGGCCCTACAGGAAAGGGTGCGGGCGGCGCGTCAGGCCGGCGCCGTCCCCGATGTGATGTTGCTGCTCGAGCACTGGCCCGTGTACACGCGCGGGCGGCGCTCGAGCCCGGGTGAGCTGCCGATGGGTGAGGACTGGTATCGCATGCAGGGTCTCGACATCGTCGAGACCGACCGCGGTGGGAAGGTCACCTACCACGGGCCGGGGCAGCTCGTCGGCTATCCGATCGTCGAGGTCACCGACGTGGTCGAGTACGTCCGCACGCTGGAGCGGGCGCTGGTCTGCGCGCTGGGCGAGGAGGGCATCGGCAATGCCCGCGCCCGGGTCGAGGATGGGCCCGACTACACCGGCGTCTGGGTCGAGGACCGCAAGATCGCGTCGCTCGGCGTGCACGTGGCTCGCGGCGTGACCACCCATGGCTTTGCCGTCAACGTAGAGAATGATCTGCAGCCGTTCGGCTGGATCGTCCCCTGCGGCCTCGACGGGGTCTCGATGACCTCGCTGATCAAAGAGACCGGTCGTACAGCCGGAGAGATGCGCTGCTTCCGCAAGCGGGCTGCGTACAACGTCGCGCGGGCGCTCGGGCTCCGGCAGCGGATCGTCTCGCTCGATCGCCTCGAGGCCGCAGTTGGAGCGAACCCGGCGCCTGTCGCGACTGGAGCGGACCCCGCGCCCGCAGTCGCGTGATCGCCTTTAGTTGTCCGCCAGCAGCCTTCGCAGGAGGGCCACCACCTCGTCCGGGCGCTCGGTGATCTGCCGCCAGGTGATGCGGATGACACGCCAGCCGGCCAGGATCAGCCGCTGATCGCGGCGCCGATCCGACTCAAACGAGCTGCGCGTCCCGTGGAACCTTGCGCTGTCGGTCTCGATGATCAGCCGCTTCTCGCGCCATAGGAAGTCGGCCCGCACCATCGGGCCGCCATCGTGGGGGTCGAGATAGACCTGGCGTTCGGGCTCGGGAAACCCGGCTGCCCGGCAGAGCAGGAGGAATCGCTCCTCTAGGTCAGACTCGGTCGGCGCATCGATCCGACCTCGATCGAGCAGCTGGCCCAGGCAGGCGCCCCGCCGGTGCCGCGTTACCTGATCTTCCAGGGCCCGGCCGTCGAGCACCTCCATGACCGCCCCCTGCTCCAGCACGCGCTCGACCGCCCGCCCGGGCAGGACATCAGTCAGATCGGCCACGGTGCGGGCGATCGTGGTCACGGGAATTCCGTCGACGATCGTGACGTCGGCGCCGGTCAGGGTGGTTGAGCGGTGAACCTCGATGCCCTCGTGCCGGCGGCGATTGCGGCCGGGAACGGTCACCTCGATCCGCGCCCGGGACGTTGCCCGGAGACCGTGGAGCGCAGCCGCGGACCGATGCGAAAGAACGGCGCCCCGGCCGCAGGCTAGGACTGCGGCCATGAATCTGCCCCGAAGGGTGAGGAGCTGGGGAGGGACCAGCGAGTAGACGCCCTGGTGGACGCGGTGCAGCTGCCCGACCCCCACGCGTTTATGGATGACGTGATCCGACAGGCCGGCATCGCGCAGGTCAGGCAGACCTACGACCGTGTGCTGGCGGGCCGCGGCCTCGGCGATCGCCAGGTGGGTCGATTTCCGGAAATAGTTTCCGGTTTTCGACCCACCACTTGTTTCGATGCTCTCAGGCTGGGGCCGGGGACGGTCGGGATTGCGACGCTCACGGGGCACCCCATGGATGCTGTCGAAGACGGCGTCAGGCGTGGGTGACAACTGTGCCGGAGTAGGCTTAATTCTGTGGACGAACGGCAACATTCAACCCGGTCCCGGTCAAACCCCGGCGGGATCGCCGACGTCCTCAAGGTTCTCGGCCCTGAGGTCGTACCCCACAAGGCTCGGAAGCCGCCGTGGTTCAAGGTGCCGGCGCCCGGTGGCACGCGCTACCGGGAGCTGCAGCAGCTGATCGAGAGCGAGCAGCTGCACACGGTCTGTCAGGAGGCAGCCTGCCCGAACATCGGCGAGTGCTGGCAGCGCGGGACGGCCACCTTCATGATCCTCGGCGACACCTGCACGCGGCGCTGCGGGTTCTGCAACGTCAAGACGGGCAAGCCGACCTGGGACGATCCGCTCGAGCCGGCCCGGGTGGCGCGCAGCGTGGCCAAGATGGGGCTGCGGCACGCGGTCATCACCAGCGTCGACCGCGACGATCTTCCCGACTACGGCGCTAGCGCCTTCGTCGGCGTCATCAGGCAGATCAGGCGCCAGTCCCCCAGAACCAAGATCGAGGTGCTGACACCCGATTTCCGGGGTGCGGAGATGCCCCTGGCCAAGGTCATCGCCGAGCGTCCCGATGTCTTCAATCACAACGTCGAGGTGGTCCCCCGGCTCTATCCGGTCGCCCGGCGCGGCTCGACCTGGGAGCGCTCGAAGCGAGTGCTTCGCAACGCCAAGGAGTACGGCGGCGACGAGGTGACCACCAAATCCGGACTCATGGTCGGGCTCGGGGAATCGTTTGAGGAGATGGTGCAGGCGCTGGGCGAGTTGCGCGACAACGACGTTCAGGTCCTGACCGTCGGCCAGTACCTGCGGCCGACCGAGCGCCATCTGCCGATTGTGCGCTACTGGCATCCGGACGAGTTCAAGGCTTTGGAAGAGGAGGCCTACAAGCTGGGCTTCGCCCATGTGGCCGCCGGCCCGCTGGTCCGCAGCAGCTACCACGCCGACCAGCACATCGTGCAAGATGAGCCGGGCACCGGCCCGCTTGCGCAAGCCCTCTCCGCCTGAGCATGAACTCTCGCCCCGTTACCAACACCAAGCGCCCGACCATGACCTCTCGCCCCGCCCACCCCAAGCCTCCCGGCAGCCCCAAGCGGCCCCCCGCCGGCCTCAAGCGCCGCGCCGTTCTCATCACCGTGGGCGTGCTGGCGCTCGGACTGCTCGCCGCCCCGGCCGCGCTGGCCGCTGCCGGCGGCGGCTCAGCGGGCTTCAGCGGCGGCGGTGGCGGAGGCGGCGGTCACGGCAGTGGCTTCGCGATCTACATCATCATCGACCTGCTGATCCACATCGCGCTGCTCGGGCATGGCCTCGGCGCGCTGGTCCTGATCGCCCTGGCCCTGGCCTACTTCTTCTTCACCCGCATGGTTCCGAAGATGCAGGCCACGGCGGCTGAGCGCAACGCCAAGCGGGCCGGCAGCAAGCGGCGCACCTCGTCTCGGGAGCGCCGGGTCGAGCTCGCCGCCGCCGAGGCCGCCGATGAGGATCCCGATTTCGAGCCCGACGCGGTTCGCGCCAATGCGACCAGGTTGTTCTTGGATATCCAGCACGCCTGGGACGCCGACGACCGCGTACGCCTGGGGGGCCTGGTCGGCGCTGATCTGCTCGCCGAGTGGGAGCGCAGGCTGGACGATTTCTCCCGCCGCGGCTGGCGCAACCATGTCGAGCCGATCGGCAACCCGGTAGTGGAGTACGTCGGCCTTCACCGCACCGGCGATCCGGACACCGACCGGATCGTCGTCCGCATCGACGCCCGCATCAAGGACTACGTCGTCGACAACTACGGTCGGCGCATCAAGCGCACCGGATCGCTCGGAGAGATCAATCACGTCCGGGAGTTCTGGACGCTGCAGAGGCGAGCGCCCGGACATTGGGTGCTGGCCTCGATCGAGCAGGGCGCGGAAGGCAAGCACGCGCTCGATGATCAGATCGTGGCCACGGCCTGGGGTGACGAGCAGAGCCTGCGTGACCAGTCGCTGATCGAGGGCGCGGTTGCCGATGCCGTGCCTGAAGGAACGCAGGTGGCCGAGGTCGCGGACCTCCAGTTCACCGGCGACGCCCGCGGCGCGGCCAATGACCTCAGCCTGGCCGACGGCCGCTTCGCCCCCGATGTGCTCGAGGTCGCCGTCCGGCGGGCGATCGATGCCTGGGCGCTGGCCGTGGACGGCAACGACGCGCTCCTGGCCGGAGTGGCCACCCCCGCCGCCCGGCGCGAGCTGCTCTACGCCAACGACACCAGCGGCCACGTCCGGGTCGTCGTGCGTGGCCCGTCGATCAAGCGGATCCGGATCGTGGGGCTCGACGCCGGGGCCGAGCCGCCGACGATGACCGTCGAGGTCGACATCACCGGGCGGCGCTACCTGGAGGACCGCGACACCACGGCGGTTCTGGCCGGCAGCCGTTCACGGTCGAGCAGTTTCACCGAGCGCTGGACGTTTGCGCTCACCGCCGACCAGGCCCAGCCGTGGCAGATCACGGCGACGGGCGCGCCCGTCGGCCTGGCCTGAATCCCGGTTCGGAATCCACCGGCCTGAGACCGGTGGCTGGAGCCACCCTCCCGGCACCGTAAGCTCCGCCGCGGTTTGATCCCGCTCAAGGACAACATCCCGACCGACCGCCTGCCGTGGGTCACGATCGGCCTGATCGCGGCCAATGTGATCGTGTACCTGCTGGCCGTGAGCCATGGCGGATCGCTGATCAGCGGGCCCGACCCCACCGAGCTCGTTCGTTACGGAGCGATCCCCTACGCGCTCAGCCACCCGGGCGTTCACTGCGGAGTCGTGTCGGCCACGCAACTTGCCTGCACCACCCGGGCCGGCGTGGTCAACGGCCTGCCGACCTGGGAGACCGCGCTGACCAGCATGTTCATGCACGCCTCGCTCCTGCACCTGGGCGGGAACATGCTGTTCCTGTGGGTCTTCGGCAACAACGTCGAGGACGCGATGGGCCCGTTGAAGTTCATCGCCTTCTACCTGCTCGGCGGGATCGCCGCCCTCGCCCTGCAGACCGTCGTGGATCCGAACTCGGTGGCGCCGACGGTCGGCGCCTCAGGAGCGATCGCCGGCGTGCTGGGTGGCTACATCGTGCTGTATCCGAGAGCCCGGGTCCTGACCCTGGTCTTCCTGATCATCATCTTCTTCCTGCGGCTCCCCGCCGTGGTGGTGCTCGGGGTCTGGTTCGCCGAGCAGGCCGTCTTCGCCGCCGCGGGCCTGACCAATCCGACCGGAGGCGGTGGCGGGGTCGCGTACTTCGCCCACGTCGGTGGTTTCGTGTTCGGCCTGCTGACCATCCGCGCGCTGGCGCGACGGCACCGCAGTGGCACGCCTCGCGGCTTGGCCTGGTAACTGATGACCCGGATCATCATCCTGGTCGTCGCGCTCGTGTTCACGTGTGCGATCGCGGCGGCCACGGCGCTGGACATCGATCACCACGGCTTCAACGGAGTCGACGCGATGGCGCTGGTCATCGTGCTCCTGTTCGCGACCGGGATCATCGGGGCCCTCCTGCAACGCCCCCCGCGCCCCCCCGGGGACTGATGCCGGGGCCCGCTGCTAGACGGCCGGCTGCCTGACGGTCAGCCCTGACCTGGAGGTCAGGCGGAGACGAGCTCCACGGCCAGGTGCTCGAAGTGAGCGAAATTCCACAGGTCCTCGACGCGCTGACTGATCTCGCGTGTGCTCACTTCGAGCACCCGGTCGGTCCCGAAGCCCTCCACGTTGAACGAGGCCAGCGCCGTTCCGTAGGCCATCGCGTTGCAGAGGACCTCGCTCGTCAGGCCGGAGTCGAGCTGGCGGGCGACGTAGCCGACAAAGCCACCGGCGAAGGTGTCACCAGCGCCGGTCGGGTCAACCACGGTCTCGAGCGGGTAGGCCGGGAGGGCGAAGAACTCATCCGCGGTGATCAGCGCCGAGCCGTATTCACCCTGCTTGGCGACGATGATCGACGGCCCATATTCCAGCACCTCGCGGGCGGCAGAGATCAGGTTGGGCTTGTTGGTCAGCTGGCGGAGCTCCTCATCATTGAGGATCAGACAGTCGACGCGCGAGATGACCTCCATCAGCTCGTCACGAGCAATGTCGATCCACAGGTTCATCGAGTCCAGGGCGACAAACCGGGCGGCCTCGCACTGTTCGCGAACCTGGAGCTGAAGGCCGGGCTGGATGTTGGCCAGAAACAGAACATCGCAATCGCGAGAGGCGTCAGACAGCTTGGGCTCGAAGTGCTCGAACACGTTGAGCTGGGTATCGAGCGTCTCGCGGCTGTTGAGATCCCAGCCGTACTTGCCCCTCCAGAAGAACGTCTTGCCCCCCGCTACCCGCTCGACATCCTCGACCGACGAGCCCCGAGTGGCCAGGACCGCCATCTCGTCCTCGCCGAAGTCAGCCCCGACTGGTCCGACGATCCGAACGTGATCAAAGAAGGAGGCGGCAAGCGCGAAATGCGTGGCGGCACCTCCGAGCATGCGCTCACGCACGCCGAAGGGCGTCTCGACCGTGTCAAAGGCCAGCGAACCGACGACCGTGATGCTCATACTGCCGCCGACTCGAGTTCGCCCAGGCCCGCGGCCGCGCGCAGTTCGGCGGCGACGTCGGTGCGCTCCCAGGTGAAGTCGTCCTCCTCGCGACCGAAGTGGCCATAGGCGGCGGTCTGCTGGTAGATCGGGCGGTGCAGATCCAGCCGCTGCCGGAACGCGGCGGGGCGCAGGTCGAAGTGCTCGCTCACAAGGCTCTCGATCCGCTCGGCCGAGATGCCGTCGGCCTCGGTGCCGAACGTCTCAACCATCACCGACACCGGCCGCGCGACGCCGATCGCGTAGGCGACCTGAACCTCGCAGCGCAGGGCGAGGCCCGCAGCGACGACGTTCTTGGCCACCCAGCGGGCCGCGTAGGCCGCTGAGCGATCGACCTTCGATGGATCCTTGCCGCTGAACGCACCACCACCGTGGCGGGCCATGCCACCGTAGGTGTCGACGATGATCTTGCGCCCCGTCAACCCGCAGTCGCCGACGGGACCGCCGATCACAAACCGGCCGGTCGGGTTGACCAGAAAGCCGGCCTGGAGCGCCGTCGCGTCGTAGAGCTCGGCGGGCAGCACGGGCGCCACGACGTGCTCGAACAGATCCTCGCGCAGGCGAAACTCGGTGTCCTCCGCGTGCTGGGTGGAGATGAGCAGCTTCTCGATCGCCACCGGGGTGCCATCGATGTAGCGGACGGTCACCTGGGTCTTGCCGTCGGGGCGCAGGTAGTCGAGCGTCCCGTCCTTGCGGATCTCGGCCAGGCGCCGGGCCAGGCGATGAGCGAGGGCGATCGGCAGCGGCATCAGCTCCGGTGTCTCCCGAGTGGCGTAGCCGAACATCATGCCCTGGTCACCGGCTCCAGCCAGGTCGAGTTCGTCACCGGCCCCGGCGGCCCGAGACTCGTAGGCCTCATCGACCCCCTGGGCGATGTCGGCTGACTGCTTGTCGACCGTGTTGAGGACCGCGCACGAGTCGGCACTGAAGCCGAGATCGGCGTCGTCGTAACCGATGCGCCGGATCGTCTCGCGGGCGATCTCCTGAACGTCGAAGACGGCGGAGGTCGAGATCTCTCCCGAGACGACGACCAGACCGGTGTTGACCAGCGTCTCGCAGGCCACGCGGCCGTTGGGATCCTGGGCCAGGACGGCGTCGAGCACGCCGTCGGAGATCTGATCGGCGACCTTGTCGGGGTGGCCTTCGGTGACCGACTCCGAGGTGAACAGATATTGCTTGGCTGGGGTGCCCATCACGGGTCTCGCTTTCACGGTTTCACTCAGGTTCGCGCCGAGCGTGCTCGTGCCGGCGCAGCAGGCGCGAAACGGTGAAACTAGCGGCTCAGCGGCCCACTTGACCGGTCAACCAGCCCGGAGTATGTTGGCGCGGCGAGGGAAATCGCCGTTCACCGCCGATCACGCGGGGTTCCCGGCGCCGTCAAGAATGACTTGCATGCCCATCCTCACGAAGTTCGCGGTGGCCGCAGCGGCCGTCAAGGCGCGCTCCGGCTAGCTCGCTTCTCCAAGCTCGGCGCTCGGGTCTCAGCGCACGAGGGACAGCGGCCACCGGGCCCCGCGTCCGGTGGCCGTCTGCTTGCGCTATCACTGACTCTGTGCCCCTCCGTGTGATGCCCGAGATCGGAGGCGAGGTGCTGGTCGAATACCTGGGCTCCACCGTGGCCGGCACGGTTCACTCGGTCACCGCCGAGGGGCGGCGCCTGGAGGTGGAAACCGAGGACGGCCAACGTCTGACCTTCGCCCTCAACGGGGCGACGGCGACGTTTACCGCCGGCGGTCTGCAGACGGGGGCCCGCCTGCGCTTCAAAACGGCCTGAGGAACGAGCGGGCGGTGCGCATGTGCGACGCTGCAGCGGTGAGACGTCGCCCGATCCTGGTCTCGCTGATGATCGCGCTCGGCTGCACCGGCTGTGGCGCGGCCGGTTCCCGAACGACGGCGAGGACGGCGAAGACCGCTGCTCAGGCAACCGCGACGCAGGCCCACGTGGCCTCGCTCACGACCGCGACGCAGACGCCGTCTGCGCCCCGCACGAGGAGAACGCGGGCGCACTACGTCAGCCTGCGCCAAGCGGCCCGGCGGGCGCGCACGGCCGCCGTCCGCGCCCCGCACATCACCTGGGATCCGATCCCGTTCGGGCCCACGCGCAAGGCCCAGACGGTGGCCTACGTGCGACGGCATTACCACAGCTTCATGCGGCCGACCTGGCGCCTGGTTCACCCTCACGTGATCGTGATCCACTACACCGAGGCCAGCTACGCCGCGACGTTCAACACCTTCGTGAACGACGTGCCCGACTCCGAGCTTCACGAGCTGCCCGCCACCTCGGCGCACTTCGTGATCGACACCAACGGAACCATCCACCAACTCGTCTCGGTGGGGACGATCGCTCGCCATACGGTGGGTCTGAACTGGACCGCGATCGGCATCGAGCACGTCGGCTACTCCGACGCGCAGGTGCTCGACAACCCCCGCCAGATGAGCTCCAGCCTGCATCTCGTGCACTGGCTGCAGTGCCGCTTCCACATCCAGACGCGCAACGTGATCGGCCACAACGAGAGCCTGTCCAGTCCCTATCACCACGAGGATGTCCCCAGCCTTCGCACCCAGACCCACAGTGACTTCATGCACCGTGACATGCAGGTCTACCGCCGGCGCCTACGCGCGCTGGGCGGCTGCTAGCACCGCCGACAGCCCCGATCCGGTAGTCAGGTTCGACTCCGCCGGCGTGCAAGACTGACGGCATGGCCCCGTTCACCGAGATCGGCGTCGTCGGAGCCGGATTCATGGGCTCGGGGATCGCCGAGTCAGCCGCGGCTGCAGGCGTGCGCGCGATCGTCCACGAGCCCGATCAGGCCCCCCTCGACCGTTCGCGCCGGGCCCTCGAGACATCGGTCGGACGGGCCCTCGCGCGCGGGAAGCTGACCGACGAGGCCGCAGGCGAATTGATCGGCCGGATCAGCTACACGACCGACATCGATGAGCTGGCCCCCGTCGAGGCCGTGATCGAGGCGGTGACCGAAGACGCGCGGGTCAAGGGGAAGCTGTTCGCGCGTCTGGATGAGCTCTTGCCCGACGCGACCTTCCTGGCCTCGAACACGTCCTCGATACCGATCGCCGAGCTGGCCGCATGGACTCATCACCCCGAGCGCGTGCTCGGCCTGCACTTCTTCTCTCCGGTGCCGGTCATGAAGCTGGTCGAGGTGGTGACGGCGCTTGACACGGCCGATGAGACGCTCGGGCGAGCGCAGGCGTTCGCGGCCCAGATCGGCAAGCAGGCGATTCGGACCAAGGATCGCTCGGGCTTCATCGTCAACATGCTCCTGGTCCCCTACCTGATGGCGGCCGTGCGCATGTACGAGGATGGCTTCGCCTCCCGCGAGGACATCGATCAGGGCATGCGCCTGGGCTGCGGGCATCCGATGGGGCCCCTGACGCTGTGTGACTTCATCGGCCTCGACGTGCTCTACGCGGTCTGCGACTCGCTGTATGAGGAATTCAAGCGCCCCGAGTACGCGCCGCCTCCACTGCTCAAGCGGATGGTCGTCTCGGGCCACCACGGCCGCAAGGCCGGCCGCGGCTTCTACGAGTACAGCTGATCTAGAGCCGCACCTCCTCGCGCGTCCAGGGTCACGAGCCGGCAAACCCGCAACTCGGTCCCCGTCTCGCTGTTCTAGCCCGCAATGAGCCTGCGCTGGACCGCGACCATGCTGATCAGCCTGGCTCTGGCCGGCGCGGTCGTCTTCGGCCGCCCGGCACCGGCGCGCGCGGCGCGGACCCAGATGGCGATCATCGAAGACGGTCGGATCTTCAGCGATCCGGATCGGTACCTGGCGAGTTTTCGAGCGCTCGGAGCGCAGACGGTAAGAATCCTCGTCAGCTGGGCGTCGATTGCGCCGGACTGGCAGGCCAAGCGGGCCCCGAAGTTCGACGGCGCCGATCCCGACGCCTACCCGAGCGCCAACTGGTCTCCGTATGACGCCGTCGTGCGCGGGGCGCAGGCCTACGGCCTGGGCGTCGAGGTCACCGTGACCGGCGGCGCGCCCCGCTGGGCCGAAGGACCGGGGCTGCCCCGCCAGGGTGTCAATCCGAACTTCGCCTGGAAGCCCGATCCAACCCGGTTCCGGCGCTTCGTGCAGGCGGTCGGCACGCGCTACGACGGTTCGTTCATCCCGCGCGGACAGAGCACGCCGCTTCCGGCGGTGCGCTTTTGGGCGATCTGGAACGAGCCCAACTTCGGCGAGGATCTCGGCCCCGAGGCGGTCGCCGGCTCGACCATCCCGGATGGGCCCCGCATGTATCGCAACCTGGTCGCCGCCGGTTGGACCGCGCTGCATCAGACCGGTCACGGCCACGACCGGATCGTGATCGGAGGCTTTGCCGCGCAGGGTCTCGTGCACCGTCCGTCACGGAGGTATCCCCAGGGCCTGCCCGGCGACTACGGTCAGATGAAACCGCTGAAGTTCATTCGCGCCCTGTACTGCGTCGACGACCGCTACCGGCCGCTGCGCGGCCGTACTGCCGCCGCGCTCGGCTGCCCGACGACGGCCGGTGGCGTTGCCCGTTTTCGGGCCCGGAACCCCGGGCTGTTCAACGCCGGCGGAGTCGCCGACCACCCCTATACGGGCGGCAGATCACCGGTGGGGACCCGGCACGAGGACCCCAACTACGCGACCTTCGCGCAACTGGGCGGGCTGCAGCGCACACTCGATGGCGTCGGCCGCGTCTACGGCTCCCGTCGCCGCTACCCGATCTATTCAGACGAGTTCGGATACATCACGCGCCCGCCGCAGTCCGCGCCCTACGTGTCTCCCGCCCGCGCGGCCTACTACCTGAACTGGTCGGAGTATCTGAGCTGGCGCAATCCGCGCGTGGCCAGCTTTGCCCAGTACCTGCTCGATGACCCCCCCGGCCGCGGCACCAAGTCGGGCTTCGCCAGCGGGCTGCTGACGTTCGGCGACCAGCCCAAGGCCACCTTCTACGCCTTCCGCTTACCTCTCTATCTGCCTCACACCCGGGCGCGCCGGGGACAGCCGCTGGAGGTGTGGGGCGATGCCCGCCCGGCCTCGGCGCTGAACCTGGAGGCAGCCCGGCCAGTGGTGACGATTGAACTCCAGGCTCACAGCCGCGGCCCGTTTCGGACGATCCGCACCGTGCCGATCGCCAACCGGGAGGGCTATTTCGACGTGCGACAGCGCTTCACGGTGACGGGCAAGGTCCGTCTCAGCTACGTGTATCCGAACGACGAGACGCTGCTGCCCGGCCACCTGGCCGGCAGCACCGTGAACAGCCGGCCGGTTCAGATCGTCGTCCGCTGAGGCTCAGGTGAGGATGGCGTCCGCCGCAGGTCAACGGTGCGGCTCATCGTGACATCCGGATGACCGCCGATCCGCTCAGGCCGGGCTCAGCTCCGGTTCGGACTCGACGGTGGGTTCGGGTCCGCACTCGCTGAGGTCGTTGGCCAGCCGAGCCGCGGTGACGCTCTCCCAGCGACCACTCTCGACGAGCGCCGCACACAGCTTTCCGGCGTCCTCGAGCGCGTCGCAGGCAGCGCTGTCCTCGGCCAGATTAGAGCTGAAGATGAGCGTGTCAGCGGCGAACCGGATCCGCTCCTGCTCTTCCCCGCGGAGCTTGCTCGGGCCGAGCTCCGCGAGGGTGTCGATCACGCGACGGTAGGCCTGGGTGCGTTCTGGGCTCAATTCGGCTTCCTCCTGGCCGAGGCTTGGATCTCAGAATCTTGCCGACCGGGGCGGATGGCGGCGTTGGCCCACTGTCCAACGATTCAGCGAGTGGCCTATCCGAGCGCGAACCGCGGGTCGGCTGACCGGTCGAGCCATCCGCTCGCGCGGCGCGGCGCCTTCGGGAACTAGAGCTCGTCGAGCTCGGCTTCGCTGGCCACGAGACCAGGCTCGTCCTCGGCGAGGTGGATCGCGCACAGCGTCGGTCCGCCCGACTCGAGCACGGCCTCGAGCTCGGCCGGAGTGAGCTTGGCGCCGCACTCCTCGCAGCGATCTCCGGCCGGCTGGCGAGTGGGTTCGTCAAGGCTCATACCGGAATCTTAACCCCGTCCGTCGAAGGCGGCGGCCGGCCAACAGCCCCTTAACAAGACCTAGACAAAACCTGTCGTTGCCCCCCGTCCTGCGGACGTGACAGCTTTCTAGAGAATGATCAGTCCCTTCCAGCGCATAGGCCACGGCGGCGCCAGCGCGCTCGCGCCGGGCAACACGCTGGCCTCGTTCGACGCCGCCCTCGCCGTCGGGATCGACATGATCGAATTCGACGTCCGGCGGTGCCGCGGCGAGCTCGTCCTGGCCCACACCCAGCTTGACGCACGGCGGCGCGCAAACATCGCGTTGGATGAGGCGCTGGCGCACCTGAGCGCTCCCCGGTTCACCGGCGTCGAGCTGAACGTCGACCTCAAGCACGTCGGGGTCGAAGCCGATCTGCTGCGGGCGCTGCGCGATGCGGCGCTGCTCGAGCGGACGCTCATCTCCTCTCAGGTGCCGGCCGTCATCGATCGCCTGCGTGAGCTCGACCCCGAGGTGAGGACGGGTATCTCGGTCGGCGGCCGGCTCGCTCGCTTCAGCCGGCGCTGGTACGACTGGCGCGCGCAGGTGCTGGCCGGATTGGCCGATCACCGCTGGGACGCGGTGATGGCCCAGCACCGGCTGGTCGATTCGAAGCTGCTGCGCGAGGTGTGTGAGCGCGGAGGGCGTCTCTACACGTGGACCGTGAACGAACGCCAGTCAATCGACGCCCTGCGCGGGCTCGGCGTTCACGGCATCACGACAGCCGACCCACGGCTGTTCGCACCTGAGTGAAGCCGTTCCTATCCTGAGGGGGATGGATACACGCCTCTCCCCCCAGGATCGTCGATGAACGCCGAGCGCACCCAGGCCTATGGCCGTGTCATGCACACGCTGGACGAACTCGGCCCGACCAAGCTCCAGAGCGACGAGCAGGATCGAATTCGCCAGGACGCCGACACGCTGCTCTTCAGCACGGAACTGTCCACCGACTCCGAAGCGCAAGCCGCGCTGCAGGATGTCTTTCACCTGTGCCGGGATCTCGTCGCCTCCGGGCGCTGGGAGGAGGAGACGGCGCGCCGACTGGCCACCGATCTGCGTGACTGCGGACCCGAAGCCGGCCAACCGGCCGGCCGTGAAGCGGCCTAGCCGCGGGTCACCGAGCAATTCCAGCGGAAAGCCCGGAGGCCGACGGGTGCGCATTACGCTTGGCTCATGACCACGTTCGAGGAGTCCCGCCCGGCCGCACCGCCCGACTGGCGCCGGCCACTCACCGTCTCGCGCCCCACCGACCGGAGCACGAACACCCCGCAGACCTCGGGCATGCAGCGGTTCGCCGCCATCTCCGGTTCGCTGACCGGATCTCGCCACCTGTGGATGGGCGGCAACACCATGGCCCCCGGCCAACGTTCCGGCGACCACCATCACGGCGAGGCCGATAGCGGCATCTACATCGTCTCCGGGCACCCGCGCTTCGTGTTCCTCGCCGAGGATCGCGAGGTGCACGTCGACGCCGGCCCGGGCGACTTCGTCTATGTCCCCGCCTGGGTGCCGCACCGCGAGGAGAATCCCTCTGCGGATGAGGAGGCGGTGGTCGTGCTGGCGCGCAGCACGCCGGAGGAGATCGTCATCAACCTGCCCGATCTCTGGTCGCTGCACGGCATCCCGCAGGCAGCGGGAGTGTGACGGCCAGGGTCCTGATCCGCTTGACGTCCGTCAGAGCCTCAGCTCTCCAGGGCCACGACTAGGGCCACGACCAGTGGCGCGGCGATCGAGAAGGCCACGATCAGCCAGAACAGCCATCTCACCAGCGGGTCATCGGGAATCAGCCTCCGCACGCTTGCGTGACCTTGTCAGACCTCGTCCGGGCGATGAGTTTCGAGGCCCACGGCAGTCACGGAGGGGAGAAATCTGTGCGACGAGGAGACGACTGTGCGTAAGGTGATTTTTTCGATGGGAGTGTCGCTGGACGGGTACATCGTCGGTCGCGACGGAAGCTTTGGCTGGGCCGCCCCGGACGAGGAGCTTCACCGCTTTCACAACGACCAGATGCGGCAGATCGGCGTCCACCTGCTGGGGCGGCGGCTGTACGAGACGATGGTCTTCTGGGAGACGGCCGACCAGAACCCGGCCGCCACCGACGTCGAGCGCGATTTCGCGAGGGTCTGGAAGGCGCTTCCCAAGATCGTCTTCTCGACCAGGCTGAACGAGGTGGTCGGCAACACCCGGCTGCTCCGCGGCGACCCGGAGGCCGAGGTCGAGCGTCTGCGCGGAAAGGGGGAGGGCGAGATCGCCGTCGGCGGCGCCGGCCTGGCCGCTGAGCTGACGCGGCGCGGGCTGATCGACGAGTACCGGCTGTTCGTCAATCCGGTCATCGCCGGCGGCGGCACGCCCTTCTTTCCGGAGCTCGATTCGCCGATCTCGCTCGAGCTCGTGGAGACGCGCACGTTCGGCTCGCGAGTCATCTACGAGCGCTACCGCCGGACCTGAGGCGGCCGACACGCGCACCGCACGGGGCCGGCCAACGGGCGTCGGCCTCCTCGCGCCTTAATGGGCCAGTTCGCTGAACCCGGGCGGCGAGAACTCGGACCGAGGCGTGATCGCGTTGAGCTCGGCCAGATCCTGCTCGATGCAGGCATTGATGGCGGCCAAGGCCCGGGGGCCGTCGAAGAGCTGAGGCGAGCGAATACGCAACCGGCGCAGGAGGACGTAGGTCAGGAGCGTGCGAAACATCACAATCTCCATGATCGGCATCTGCGGCCACCCCCTCAAGACCCAAACTGGCCATAAGCTCAGGGCGTGCCCACCATTCAGCTAGTCCGCCACGGCCAGGCCTCGTTCGGAGGCCCGGACTACGACGTCCTGTCCGACGCCGGGCAAATGCAATCGCTGCTCGTCGCCCAGGATCTGGCCAACCGGGAACGGACCGTGGAACTGATCGTCAGCGGCTCGCTGCGCCGTCAGGTCGAGACGGCTCAGCCGACCGCGTCATTGCTCGAGCGCGAGGTGCACATCGACAGCCGCTGGAACGAGTACGACATGGACGATGTCCTCGCCCATCACTCGAGCACCGAGGTTCGCACCCACCAACAGCCCGACGGCGAACCCATCTCCTCGGCTGAGTTTCAGGACCTGCTCGATGACGCGCTGGCGGCCTGGATCGAGGCCGGGCCGGCCACGTCGGCCCGAGAATCCTGGCCCACGTTCGCCGAGCGCATCACCACGGCGCTGTCCGAGCTCGCGGCCGAGCTTCCGTCTGGCTCCACTGGGCTCGTCTTCACCTCCGGCGGGGTCGTAGCCGCGCTTTGCTCAGCGGCGTTCCAGTTTCCCGATCAGTCGCTGCTGGCCTTCAATCGGGTGAGCGTCAATACCGGCATCACCAAGCTTGTCGTCGGTCACCGCGGCGTGACCCTGGTCTCGTTCAACGAGCACGGCCACCTCGAGCGCACCAACCCACCGCTGATCAGTTACCGATAGTGGCCCAAGCGGGGAGATCCGTGAGCAGTCCCTCAGCCGATCAGCACTCGGCCGCCCCGGCGACCTCCGCCGACGGTCGCTTTGCCCCCTCCCCCACCGGTCCGCTTCATCTCGGCAGTCTCCGGACGGCGCTCGTGGCCTGGCTGTTCGCCCGCTCGCAAAACGCGCGCTTCCTGGTTCGCGTCGAGGATCTAGACCCGCTGCGGTCACGCCCGGAGTTCGAACGCTCTCAGCTCGAGGACCTCGCCGCGCTGGGGCTGGATTGGGACGCGCCGCCTGTACGGCAGTCCGAGCGCCGATCCCTGTATCAAGCCGCGCTTGACCATCTGGACGGCGCCGGCCGCCTGTATCCGTGCTTTTGCACGCGGGCCGAGATCCGCGAGGCGGCCTCGGCACCCCACGGCGACCTTCCCGACGGCGCTTATCCCGGGACCTGCCGTGAGCTCACCATGGCCGAGCGCCGCCGTCGCGAGGCTGAGGGACGGCCGTTTGCCCTCCGGTTGCGGGCCGAGGCAGAACGCATCGGCTTCGACGACCTGCTGCTCGGACCCCGTTCCGCGATGGTCGACGACTTCGTGGTCCGCCGTGCCGACGGTGTCCCCGCCTACCAGCTGGCCGTGGTGGTCGATGACGCAGCGCAGGGCATCCACGAGGTGGTGCGCGGCGCTGACCTCGCCGACTCGACCCCCCGCCAGATTCTGCTCACTCGCCTGCTGAACCTCCGCACGCCGCGCTATGCCCATGTCGCGCTCGTCCTCGGCGCCGACGGCGCGCGGTTGGCCAAGCGCCACGGCTCGGTCACGCTGGCCGAGCGCGACGAGCCCGTGACCTTGACGCTGGAGATGCTGGCCCGGTCGCTGAACCTCACCCTGCCGCGAGCTCCGCGCAGCGCCGCCGACCTGCTCCCGCATTTCTCGCGTTATCAGCTCACCCCCAAGCCGCTCGTGGTGAAGGGCTGATGGCGCGATACTGCCACCAGCTATGCGTTGTCGGTTTGAGTAAGGGAGACCTCAGGTGAAGCAGGCGCGTGTCGAGGACACGGCGAGCGGCAAGGTCCCGGCCGAGGACGGCTGGTTCATCCTCAACCTGGCCGAGATCGGCTGGGAGACCGTGCCCGGAGGGGGCACTTGGTGCCAATTCGAGTCGCCCGAGGCCCCGTCGCCCCGGCTGGGAGTCGGCGTGCACGTTCTGCTCCCAGGCGAGAAGCCCGGCTTCTACCACGCCGAGAATGAACAGGAGGGGTTCCTCGTCCTATCCGGAGAATGCGTTGCCGTGGTGGAGGGACAGGAGCGGCGTATGCGCGCGTGGGACTACCTGCACTGCCCGCCCGACACGGCCCACATCACGATTGGGGCCGGCGATGAGCCGTGCGCGATCCTGATGGTCGGCACGCGCTCGCTGGGCCACCGGATCCGCTACCTCGTCGATGAGGTGGCGGCCGGACACGGGGCGAGCGTGTCACAACCCACCACCTCGCCGCAGGAGGCCTACGCCGACCGACCGCCGTTCAGCGCCACGTCGGCACCGCCGCCGTTCAGCTGATCCCCAGGCGCCACGCGACCGAGGCCGACCCAGGTCCCCCCCGGGTCGACCCTCGGCCGCGCGCAACAACCGGGCCCGCTTACCGATGCATGGTCGCCCGTGATTCGGCATCGAACCCGGGGCGGTCAGTCGATGCCACCGCCTCGGGATCGTAGGCATCCTCAGAGCTCGGGCCGAAGCTGATAAGCCCGTTGAGGATCCAGATGCACATGGCGAAGATGGCCAGAGACCACCACGGGTGCGTTCCGCCAATCGACAAAAGCGATTCCAGCGCGCCGACACTGGCGGCGAAGATCCCGATAAAGCGGCCAAACAATCCCCCTCCCATCAGCGAGGCACCGGCAGCGAGCTGGATGATGCCGACGATGACTGTGATCCAGCCCCAGGTGTGAACGCTGGCGAAAACGTACTGCGTACCGTTAAAGAAATGCGCGTTGCCGATAGCGGCGATGCCGTAGATGATGTTCAGCACCCCGGCGATGAAGAGCAGCGTGGCGACGAACGCTGCCCGGCCCAAGCCCTTCATGAGAGCTCCTCTCGTTGCGGTCGCCGGCTAGCCGGGCGACACATGGGTCTCGGTGACATTTCCGCGCCATCGTCGAGGCGTACCGGTCGGCACGCATCATCCGATCGGGATGAGAACCTGGCCGGGCTCAGGGCCGGGTTCGAAGACTGGGTCCGGGTCCCCAGCCGATCCAGCGATGGTGTAGCGCACGCGCCCGCAGCCGGGGTGCCGACCACCTTGCCCGTCAGCGGGCGGCACTCGACACTGGACGCAGGTATGAGCGTGGCGACACAACAGGGGCTGGGCGTGCTCCACGGGGATCGGCTCGAGGATTACGACGGCCTGAGACTGCTGCTTTCCGACATCCGAGTGATGGGGAAGTTGCTCAACCGCGCGCGGTATCTGACGGTGCAGCGACTGTTCGGCGTGGGCCCAGACGACTCAGTCCTGGTCTCCGTGATCGCTTTGTGGCTACTGGCCGACGCAGCCAAGCGCAGCGCGACAAAGGTGCTTAGCGGGCCCCCCGTTCCCGAGTTCGGTGATGCTCTGCTCGGAAGCGCGGGGATGGGCAGCCTGGCCCGCGGCATCGGCGGACCGTCGTCGGCTGAGGTCCCCAACTTCGCAGCCCTCGTCGCCTTTACGGTGGTCGCGACTTCCGCCCGTCCGATCGCAAACCGGACCTGGCACGGGCTTCGGCTCGCCACCCACGACGCGCGGTTGGCCTTCGATCACCGCTACGGGCACATATTCGGCCGACACCATCGCGTCCCGAGCCAGGCGCGCGGCGCGACGGAGCCGTCGTCGGCAGCTGATGCTCGCGCCCGCCCGGGCGCGTACCCGCCGCCCCGCGGGCCGGCCAGCCGCGCCTGAGCCTTGCCCATTCCTGCTTCCACATTCACGCGCTCCGACAGCGACCGGGTCGGCAAGCCGCGTAGTGACCCTGATCCGCTCTGGTCCCGGTGGAGCCGTGGGACAGGGGATCCGTATACGTTGGGAATCGAGGAGGAGGTCATGCTCCTCGACCCGCTGGACTGGTCGCTGGCGCAGTCGAGTGACCGCGTACTCCGGCAGCTGTCCGGTGCCCTCGCCCTCCACGCATCACCCGAGACCCACGCCGGCGTCGTGGAGCTGATGACCGGCACCCACCGCGAGGTCGGCGCGGCAGCAAGCGAGATGGACTCGCTCCGCAAGCAATTCAGTCGCGAGCTGAGAGAGATGGGACTGGCGGCAGCTGCGGCCGGGACGCATCCACTGACGGTCTGGCGGGAAACCGAGATCTCGAGCGCTCGCCGCTACCAGATGCTCGATGGCTCCCTCCGCCAGCTCGCCCGGCGCGAGCCGACGATGGCCCTCCACGTGCACATCGGAGTGCCTGCCCCGGAGGACGCAGTCAGGCTGCTCAACGCTCTACGCCGTCATGTCCCGGTGTTGCTTGCCCTGGCCGCCAACTCCCCGTTCTCGCAGGGTCGCGACACCGGGTTCGCCTCGATGCGCACGCTGATCTTTCAGGCCTTCCCGCGTACCGGACTGCCTCGATTCTTCAACAGCTACGCCGATTACGTGGCTGCCCTCGATGGGCTCATCGGCTCGGGGGCGATAGCCGATCCCAGCTTCTTGTGGTGGGACGTACGCCTGCAGCCGCGCCTGGGAACGGTCGAGGTACGCGTGATGGATGCCCAGTCAACCGTGGACGACGTCGCCGCCCTCGCTGCCCTGATCCAATCGCTGGCCCGCCTCGAGCTCGAGGAGCCGTCCCGGCTGCCGCCTGTGGCTCAGGAGATCTTGGCCGAGAATCGGTTCCTGGCCGCCCGCGACGGCGTCAATGCGCACCTGATCGATCCGACCGCCCATAGCCTGGTTCCGGTGCAGGCCGTGCTGGACGTCCTGCTTGAGGAGTGCCGCCCACACGCAATCGCACTGGGATGTCAAGACGCGCTCGACGGGGTCGCGCGCCTCATGGCTGCCAACGGAGCCGATCGTCAGCGCGACGTCGCGGCTGCCGACGGCAGCCTGAGCCACCTGATGGAGCATCTCGCTCATCGCTTCGTCGATCGCGGCCAACCGGATGGCGACTGCGCCGGCGACGGCCTCGAAAGATGGGCCGATCCACCCACCCAGCAAGAAAAGGAACCGTCATGTGCCGCTGGCTCGCCTACTCCGGAGCACCGATTCTCATAAAGGAAGCGCTTTACGGGGGACCCAACTCGCTCGTCGATCAGAGCCTTCACTCCCGACTCGGCGCCGAACCGACCAACGGCGACGGGTTCGGCGTCGGTTGGTATGGCGCCCCCGAGACGCCGGGCGTGTTTCGCAGCACCGAGCCGGCCTGGAATGACGAGAATCTGCGTGAGCTGGCCGGTCACATCAGCTCCCCGTTGTTCTTCACCCATATCCGCGCCGCGATCGGCAGCGCCGTGCAGCAGTCCAATTGCCATCCCTTCCGCTACGGTCACTGGCTGTTCATGCACAACGGCTACGTGAACGAGCTCGCGACCGTCAAGCGCGACCTCGTCCTGGCCATCGATCCGTCGCTGTTCCCCGAGATCAAGGGTCAGGCCGATACCGAGATCCTCTTCTACCTGGCTCTTACGTTCGGGCTGGAGGACGACCCGCCGGCCGCGATCGAGCAGGCGATCGGGTTCGTGGAAGACGTCGCCGGACGTCATGGCGTGCCCCACCCGTTCCAGGGCACCGTCGCGACCACGGACGGGGAGAGCATCTGGGCCGTGCGCTACTCGAGCGAGCGCAAGTCGCGGACGCTGTTCTACACCACGGATATTCCGACCCTGCGCAAGCTCTACCCGGAGCGGGAGCTGTTCCAGGAAGTGTCAGAGAACGCACGATTGATCGCCTCCGAACCCCTCGGTGACGTGGCCGGCGTCTGGAACGAGGTTCCGGAGTCGAGCTGGGGCGTCGTTGGTCCCGGCCACGAGGCCGAGCTTCATCAGTTCCAGCCCAAGACCCCAACCGTATCGGTCGCGGTCGGCGCCTGATCACCCCGAGGCGGCTCGCGGTCTGCGATCCGCGAGCTCGTCGGCGTCGCGCTCGACGCGACGGGCGAGCCGCCGCAACCGCTGCAGACGGGGCGACTTCGAGGTCCGACCGGTGAACAATGTGTACGCCGCACAGGCCAAAAAGCAGGCGGCGCCGAGGGCCGTGTTCCAGTTCGAGGCCGCCTGGTTGAGCATCGAGCCCGTGCTCGGGACGACGTGTCCGGCGACGGCGGAGATGCCGAACAGGACGCACCCGACCAGATTGACCGCCGCCTCCCACCATCCCCGCCCCTCCCGTATGGGTAGCCACCCCCGGCGAGAGGAGGCGCGGTAGGCGATCACTCCCGAGACGAGGAAGCAGACCGACCCGAGCGCGTCCGGGCGCCACACGAGCTTGTTGTACTCCGAGTTCGACAGCGCGGTCTGCAGCGCGCGGAAGGTCGTGACGTTGAAGCACAGCGTTCCGCCGCTCTGGATGACGGCGGCCCACCAAGCCGCCCGCCCCGCGTCGGAGACATGGCGCTCGGGCCTGGCCACCCAGACCTGAAGCGCGCCACCCGCGGTGAACAGGATCGAGCCGACAAAGAAGGTGATGGCGTCGGCGCGATCGCCGACGAGTGAGGCGAAACCCGGGAAGGGACCGATCAAGAAACAGAGCGATCCGGTCGCAAACAGGAGGGCCATCCAGCGCTCCCGAGTCACGTGATCCTCCCCGAGCTGCGCCCGCTCATCGCGACGAATACGGGACGACGAGTCCGGGTAGCAAGGCGAAGTCCCCAAGGAATTGCGAAACCTCTGTATGAACTTCAAGCTGCCTCCGCCGGATCCCTTCGAGTCCCTGGGCATGGAGCCTCCGGACGATTACCGCATGGAAGCGCCCGCCGCCTTCTATGTCGACGGTGCCCCCACGCCCTCGGCCAAGCGGCTCGCCAAAGCGTTTCTCGATCATCGGCCGGGCGCATTGATCGTCGTCGCGTCGGGAGCCGCGCGCGACCACCAGCAACGCTGACCGCGATCGCGCGCGCAGCCCGCGCACTCGCGCGGCGATCGCGCCGTTGTGTGAGCAGACGCGCGTCGGCATTTTGCTCGGGCAGCGTCCCCAACCGTGCACGCGGCGGCGTCATCCGCATCGGGTGATTCTCGGTGAAATCCCCCAACTGCAGTATCGACGGATGGCGGGGGCGCCGGGACAATCGGACCATGAGATATCCCCGCGACGGCAGCCCGAATGAGCGTGAGGTCCTCGTGATGGCGGTCCAGACTGCCATTGCAGAAATCGACCGAAACGACGAATGCGCGATTGACGCCCATGTGGCGGCGTTCCTGTGCGCGGCGTGGCCGACGCTCGACAGCCAGAATCAGTGAACCATGTCGGGCGCGAGCCGGTGCGCGTGTTCTGCGCGGCGAATCAACGCGTGTTCCGGGACGCCCTTCGCGATCTGGTAAAGGCCACGCCAGGCCTCGTCCATGTCGGGGAGGCATCGGAGGGCTCAGAGGCGATCGCCGAGGTCTGGTCGCTGCGGCCGGACCTCGTCCTGATCGACGTGCGTCTCCGCGATTGCAATGCCGACGGCGTCGAAGTGGCGAGGATTCTCGCCGAGGCCCGACGTGACCTGGTCGTCGTCCTGATGTCGGTGGAGCCGATCGATTCAGCGCTCGGCTTCGCCACCCATGGTGGAGAGGTCCAGATGGTCGTCAAGCAGGACCTGTGTCCCCGCACTCTGCTCGACCTCTGGCACGGCCGACGGACCCGTTGAGCTCCGTCCCGCACCGGACCGCCCAACCTCCTGGAACATCAGACCCTCGCCCAGGGACTTGGCGACGAGGTGAGCCCGCGACCGGGCGTCCGTTTTTGTCATCGCATTGCGGACATGAGTACGGACCGTGTGGTGGGCGATCTGCAGCTGGTCAGCGATCTCAGGGCCGGTAAGACCGAGCGCGACCAGACCGACGATCTCCCGCTCCCGCACCGACAACCCCGCGGTCTCCCGCGCTTGCCCGACCGGGCGTCGGAAGTGTGATCCCCAACGCGAGGTGCTGAGCGCGACGACCAGCGTCAGCCGGCGTCCGGTCACGATCTCGCTGGTCGCCGCCCATTGGACCGAAGCATGGCTGCCGTCTGCGCACAGCAGCTCGCCCTCGCCGCTGTACTGGCCCGCCTTCAGCGCGCTCTTCCAAGCCGCGGGAGAGAGAAGCGGGCCGCCGACAACGTGCCGGTAGATCGGCCGCCCGATGATGGCCCGACGCTCGTAGCCGAGCAACTTGATGTAGGCCCCGTTGACGTCGACGAGACGGCGCCGGTCGTCGACCAGAACCATCGCGTTCTTGGAGTGGGCAAATGCGCTCGCAAACAGCTGCGGGAGATCGTTGACGCCGGTGAGTGACGATGTGGGCATTACGCGGTCTCCCGGACCGGCTGCCGACGGCATGCCGTCGGCAGCCGTTACCCCAAGGACTGGAGAAGGTTGGCTCTACTGAGCGGCGCTGATCGTCTCCTTGGGCGTTAGCGCCTCCTGCAGTTTTGCTGTGTCTTCATCGGACAGCGAGGTCTTGATGACCGTGCCGCCGTACTGCTCGAGCGCGGCAATCGCCTTATCGGGCGTGGCCTTCTCGATAACCATGAACAGCGCCGACGTTCCCGGCTTGAGGTGGTCGCGGACCTGCTTTTGGAACTGCTGGTCGATGCCCTCCTTGCCGAGGTGGCCGAACAGCGCGCCCATGCCCGCACCGAGCGCGAGGCCCGCGACGGGAACGAAGAACAGCAGGCCGAACAGCAAACCCCAGAATCCACCCCAGGCCGCGCCCCCACCTGCCGAGGCGCCTCCGTGGGTCGTGGTCACGTGGTACTTGCCGTCAAGGTCGCGCGAGATCGCCGCCACCTGGTCAGCCTGGATGATCAGGTCCGCTTCGAGACCCTGCACGGTCTGCCGGGCCTGTTCTGCTGTCGTCTGATCCGAATAGCCGATTGCCACCAATGTCGCCATCGACGAGGCTCCTTTCGTGATGCCGTTGAAGGGATCCCAACGATGCCGCCGGCGCGCCTGGGCGGCATCACCCGAATCGAATGAGCGTCGGCGGGGTGTGGCTGAAATGTGAACGCCTGGAACCCCGAACTGCGCGGTGATACCGTATTTGCAGGGACCTCTTGGGCGGTCACCGAACGTCAAGGGATTACGGGCAGCGCAGCGGCGCGGGCGACCACCGGCCAAGGGCCGGTTGAGAATTTGCACCGTACGGCGGCAGTGGGAAGGAACCGCCGTGATTTCCCAGGGACGGGACGGCAAGGTCGACACCGGAGACATGGGAATGGCCGCGAATGCGTTGGCCTCGGGGGGATCTCACCATTGAGCGGAACCGCTGAGTTCACCGGCCGTGTGCCGCGGGGGTCAGTTGTGCCCGCCAGCGAGCTTTCCATCGCGCTGACGGTGTGCCTGGTCACCGTTGTGGGTGTCGGGATAGCGCTGTTGAACACCCCGCCACGCAGTCACCACGCGGCGCTGCCGATATTCGTCCTCGGCGCTGGGGCAATGTTCGGACTCGCTTTGTTGGACATCGCGCGCGGCCGCGAGCTTCAGTTTGCGCGCGCCGCGATCATCGCAGGGGTCTTCTGGTCGCTCTCGTCCCTCAGCGCGTCACCGGGGTCTCTCGCCTACAGCGTCGGTCACACGAGCCAGTGGTTCGTGGTTCTGGCCATCGCTTACCTGTTGCTCAGCTATCCCTCTGGCCGGCTCGAAGGTCGCGCCGCGCGGCGCCTGTTCTGGTCCGGGGCCGCGCTTGTGGCGCTTCTCTTCCTCCCCATGGTCCTCGTCGCCCCCTTCCCGCATCCGTCGCTGTGGTCGACGTGCTCTGCGGGGTGCCCTCGCAACGCGTTCTCGCTCGGACATTCCGATCCGACCGTGGTTCGCGACGTGATCGTTCCCCTGCGAGATCTTTGGTGGTGCTGCTCTTCGCTGCCATCGCGCATTCTGTGCTCGAGCGCGGCCGCAGAGGGCCGGAGTGCTCCTGGGGCAGCTGTACGCGCCGATTGCGGCCTTCGCCATTCTGCAGACGCTCGCATTCGCGGTCTACTACCCGCTGCGGGCGGCGACGCCCAGCTCGGATCTTCTGACCGACCTGAGCTGGATCTTCGTCCTCTCACTTCCCGCCGTCGCGGTGGCCTGCGGCTCGGGCCGGTTATACCAGCGAATCCGCATGGCGAATGTCCTCGAGCGGATGACGGAGAGCCTGACCGGAAGTCAGAGCCCCGAACATGTCCGCCTGGCCCTCGCCGGCGTTCTTGATGACCCATCGCTGCAGATCCTCCACTCCTTCCCCGGCGACTCGGCGGCCTGGGTTGATGAGCGCGGCGCGCCGGTGGAGCTGGCCCGGGCGGCGGGCGCCCAGACCGTGACCAGGATCACGAGCGGCCGCTGGCGAATCGCCGTCCTCCACGATCCGTCACTGTCCGAGCATCGAGCCCGTGGTGATCAGCGCCGGCTCCTACGCTCTGGCTGCGCTCGAGAACCTGAGCCTCACCGACGAGCTTCATCACTCGCTTCAGGACCTGGCTGAGACCCGGGCGAGCCGGCTCGCCGCCGAACATGACGCCCGTCAGAAGATCGAACGAGACCTTCACGACGGCGCCCAGCAACGTCTCGTAGCCCTGCGCCTCAAGCTCGGATTGGCGGCCTCCACGCTCGAGCGTCGAGGATCCGGCGGGCGCCGACGCGCTCCATGCTCTGGAGTCTGAGGTTGACGACACGATCGACGAGGTTCGTCTGCTCGCCCATGGCATCTACCCGCCCCTGCTGGCCCGGACCGGCCTGCGGGACGCACTGCGCACTGTTGCTCGCGTGGCCACATTGCCGACGGTGGTCCACGCCGAGCACCTGAGCCGGTATTCGCCCGAGATCGAGACGACGGTCTACTTCTCCTGCTCAGAGGCGCTGCAGAACGCCACCAAGCATGCCCCGCAGAGCACGGGGGTCACGATCCGCGTCTGGCAGGAAGATGCCCTGCACTTCGAGGTCCAAGACGACGGCCCGGGGTTTGACGCTCCGGCAACGTCGTACGGAACCGGGCTGCGTAACCTCCGCGACCGGCTGGCCGCCGTCGGAGGCACGATGCAGATCCGGACCGCTCCTGGTCAGGGAACGGTGGTGGGAGGCTCGATCCCGCTTTCGTAGACCGGGGGTCGCCGTGCGCCCGGCCGGTTCACCACCGGCACGAGGGGACGGGCGGTCTCGACGACCGTGCCGGCCATGAAATCAAAGACAGCCCGCCGTCGTGCGGTCCACAGAACGGGCCAGTAGCCCCAGAAGAGCGGCAGCGACAGCACCATCCAGGCCAGCCGAACGAGGGCTCGACGCGGTCCGATGCGCTTCCCGTCCGGACGAGCGACCTTGATCTGCATGACGCGACTGCCCGGAGTCTGGCCCGTGGTCGTCCAGAAGGTGACGAAGTAGGCCGCCACCCAGACAAAGAACAGCACGCCCGCGATCACCACGGCCAGATCGTGCTGGTGAGAGATGCGCAGCACCGACCCGAGGAGGAGGACGGCACCGGTCACGAGCAGCGCCGCGGCATCGATCAGCAGCGCGTCGGCGACGATCGCGATCGCGCGCGTGACGAGCCCGGCGTACTCGACTGCTGCGCCCGAACTGGGCCCAGCTCCGTTGGACGATGCCGGGCCGGGTTCGAGGTGGATCTGGCCCTCGGCTCCGGGGAGATCAGGGTCGGCCATCAGGCCCCCGGCGCGCCCTCGGCATCGATGCGCGGGGCTCGCCGGGTGAGGCGGGCGGCAAAGCGCTCGAGCCGGGCATCAGCCGTGCGGGAGCGCTCGCGCGCGACGCCGGCCATCTGGTTGGCGAAGCCTACGCTCTGGCGACTGATGGCCTCGGTCACCGCGGGGCTCTGCGCGATTTCGTCAATCAGGACCCAGATCGCCTCAGTCTCGAGCAGACGAGTGACGAGCAGGTCCGGGAGCCGGCTGTCCATCACCTTCGTGATGACCAGATCGATCATCGGGCTGTCGATCACGCGGCCGATGAGGCGCTCCATGTCAGGGCTGTCGATCGTGCCGGCCACCACCCGTCCCGCCTCCGGACTGCCGATCGTCTGCGTGAGGCGGTGAGATGCGTCGTCCATGAGCGGGCTGGCGGCGATCCGCGCCACGGCCTCCTGGGCCAGCGACGAGGTCAGCAGCTCATCGGCGGCGGCGAGCGCCGCATCAAGCGTGGTCAGAGTCATCCGCCGCGCTGGTTCCGACAGCGTCCTCTGGCCCTGGGCCAGCGCCCGCCCGGCCACCCGGCGCCCTGGGCGCAGGGCCGCCGCGCCGAGAGACGCTAGCTCCCACCACGCCCGGGGTCCCACCACACCCGCGGCTCAACCCGCCAGCAGCCGCTGCTTCTGGCTGGCGAACTCGTCATCGGTGAGAACACCCTGCTCGTGGAGCTTGCCGAGCTGCTCGAGCCGTTCGATGGTGTCCGAAGTCACGCCGGAGCTCCCGGCCGCTGGGCCTTGGCGAGGTGCCTGCCTGGGTAGGCGCCGTCTGGTTCTCGAGCTCGTCGATCCGCCGCTCCTGACTTTCCTGCCGCTGTCGCTCCTCAGCCCGGCGCGCGCCCATGACGTAGGCGCCACCCCCGACAGCCGCGGCCCGAAGGAGCGGGCGACGTCGCATGAACATCTCAGACCGCATCCTCGGGCAGGGACAGCCCAAGCGCGACCATGATCTCCGGCGCGGCCGCAACCACCCGGGGGCCGCCGACCTGGGGCGCAACCGCCCGGAGCACGGCGAGAATGTCCTCCGGGCTCGCGCCGTCATTGAGCGCGTTCGCCCACCTGCCAGGCGTAGGACGCCGGCGGTGCATCGAGGGCGATCAGGGCGGCGATCTTCACCAGGGCGAAGGTCCGCGCATCCAGGTCGCTCGCTTCGAGCTGGGCCTCACGCAACCCAAGCGCTCCTCCAACAGGCTGACGTCGCCGGTAGCAACACCGGTCAGCGTCTGATGCGTTTCAGCTCCTACAACAGCCATGTGGTCTCCTTCGCGGCTTGCGGAACGAATGCGTGCGGCGAAGGATCGATCCGCCGGCGCCCGGGCGCATCAACCGAAACGGGTGAGGCGGACGGCGGCTTCAGGGCCGCCCGGAGGCCAGCTGGGGTCGCGCCAGCCGTGATTCAGCCGAGTGCGGACTGGGTCGGGTCGGCGTCGGCGAGGTAGATCAGTGCCGCCTTGACGCGCCGGCTCGTGTCCTCTGACTCACGGAGGTTGAGCTTCATGAAGATCGCATTGATGTGCTTCTCGACCGCGCGCTTGGTCAGAAACAGGGAGGCGGCGATGGCGGCATTGCTCTTGCCGGTCGCCACCTCGGTCGAGCACCTCGCGCTCTCGCGGCGGTGAGCTCATCGAGCGGCGAAGCGGCCGAGCGGGCCCGCTCGGCCATGAGCAGGTCGATCATTCGCCCGTCGATCGCCGACCGTCCCGCGGCGACGGCTTCGATGGCCGAGACGAGCTCGCCGAGATCGCCGATCCGCTCCTTGAGCAGATACGCGCGCCCCTCCGAGCCGGCCTCGAACAGCTCGAGCGGCATACGCGGGGTCGGCGTGCTGGCTGAGGATCACGACGCCGATCTCAGGATGCGTCTGGCGCAGGCGGTTTGACACGTCCAGACCTTCGCGCGCATGAAAGGGCGGCATCCGGATATCGCTCAGCACCACGTCCGGGGGGTCGTGCTCGATCGACTCCATCAAGCCGAAGGTGTCTTCGCACACTGCGACGACCTCCAGCTCGGGCGCAGTCGGAGAGCAATTGGCGCAACGCCTCCCGTACGAGATAGCTGTCTTCAGCGATCGTCACGCGCACGCCCACGCAGCTCACTTTACGCCTCGCCCGTGCCTAGGCATTACCTATGCCGATAACCCGGTAAGTGGAGGAATTCTACGCATGGCCTGTGCTCAGGAGCTATGCAAAAGGCCCGCCTTCTCGGCCGCGAACTCCTCATCGGTCAGCGCGCCGTGGTCGTGCAGATTCGACAGTCTCTCAAGGTCGCTTACGCGGTCACTGTTATGCCGTGCCGCCGTGGTCGGTTGCGGCTCCGCCGGGCCACCACCGACCGTCGGCGCGGCCACCCGCCTGACGCGGCCAGCGGTGCCGGGCGGAAATTCGATCGCGGTCTGACGGCGAAGCGCATGAACCCCAAGGCCGAGCAGGACGATAAAGCCCGCGATGTAGGGGAGCTGCCGCGTCGCCGGCGTCGGACCCCACACGATGACCAGCAGCAGCGCGATGTACACGGCGACGTAGGCGGTCGCCGGGCGGTCGCGCAGGGTCGGAGCGAGCACGCGCCGCAGCGCCGTCGCCGGGCGCGTGTGACCGGCCAGCCAGGCGGCGACGACGAAGACCAGGCCATAGGCGACCATGGCGACGGCGATGTCGTAGAGCAGCGTGGTCGCGATATCCCACGACCTGATGCGCGGCCGGACGGTTGTCCGGGTTGTTGACCAGAGCGTTGACGACGTCATTGCCGGCCAGCCGGCGATCGAGGAGGGCGAACAGGCCGATGCCACAAAGCACCAGCCCGTCCGGCGCAGAGCCTGCCGCCGGCGGCCCCTGGAGAGCCACACGGCGAGCGCGAATAGCGCAAAGGCGAGCAGCGGCAGGATCAGCGCCGCACCCTTGATGGCCGACGGCGACGTCCTGCACGGTCTTGAGCTGGCGGGAGCGCATGATCACGAGCTGGCCATCTGCGGGTGGCAGCGTGACTCCCGGCCTGGGCGGCGCCGGCCTTGACCGTTCCCGCGTTGGCCTTGAGCTTGGCGGTGGCGGCGGCGACCTGTTGCTGAATTCCCAGGGCGCCAGCGAGCTGATTCACGATCGCGTGCAGGTTGAGCGTGACCACCCCACCGTTGGTGGACGCGAGCGAGTTGCCGCCATCGATGATCTTCACCAGCGTGCGGTGAGCGGCTCGGTTTGCCTCTCGCCACGCCGTCTGAACCTGTGATGTGGCCAGCAGCCGCGGTGCGGCCTGGTCGGCGAGCTGCTCCGCGCCGGCGCTGATCGGGACCGGCAAGGGGTTGGAGCACCGTCGGCAGCGCGGCCTTCAGCCGCGCCTGCGGAACTCCGGAACTGAACAGCTGGTTGACCGAGTACGCAGCCACCGCGGTCTGGATCTGCTTGTTGGCCAGCAGCTGCGAGCTCGTCGCCGTCCAGTTGTCGGTGTTGAGCGCCTGGCGGTTCAGCCACACCGCGTGGACGGCGACGATGCCGATGATCGTGGCCAGTACGAACAGCGTGGTGATGAGAATGCGGTGCCGGCGAGGCGCCGGTCGCGGACGCCGGGGCCGGAAGCGGACGGTCGGAGGGGAAGCGGCCGGAGTGGAGTCCGTCGGCGCGGGACTCGCCCCGCGGAGGCCGGGCCGGAGTCATCCGGGCGCGGGGCGCCGTTGGACACCGTTTCACTCACGCAGCGAGCATCGATCGGATCGGCGGGCCTGACAAGCAAGCAGGCCGGTCGATCGGGCCCCTGCCCACACCACGATCGAGCGCGGGCACGTCAGCCTTTTGGATCAAGCGGCGCGAACAGGTCAGCGACGGCTAGGGCTGCCGTCCGCGGGCGGCGAAGTTTCCGATCAGCAACCCGATCACGGTGACCAGATAGAGCTGGCCGATGAGCATCTCGATCACCGCGAGGGCGTGCCCGGCCGCGGTCGCCGGGGTCAGGTCGCCAAACCCCGTCGTGGTGAGGGTGGTGAAGCTGAAGTAGATCTTGTCGCCCGCCGATGTGGTGGCGCGCTGGGCAAAATAGGGAGGACCGCTGACCTGGGCCAGAAAACCGACGAGCCAGGCGAACATCAGGCCGGTCGAAAGGTAGATGGCCAGCGAGCCGGCCACCGCGTTGAAGGTGACGCCGGACGCCCGGAGCAGCCGCAGCAACCCGCGGACAAGCACGATCGGGACGCCGGCGGTGATGGCCAGGGCGATGACAGGCGGTCAGCCATCGCGGAGCGGCCCCGAACGCGACGAGGAGAAAGGCGACGACCATCGCCAGCCCGAGGACAAGGGCCCGCCGGCGGCGGACGGATTCGCGCTCGCGCGAGGTCGCCACGGCGATCACCATGGCCACTCCCTCGATCGTGATACCCACCGCCAGCGTCAGTTCCCGCTCGGAACTGCGATCAGGAACACGACCGCGATGAGCATCAGCGCCAGCACCGCCGGATAGCGAAACTGCGGTTGACCGGCCACGTCCTCGGGCTCACGCCGAAGCCGGTCGCGACCGGGCAGCGGCATCGTTAGTCCTGGAGGGTGCCGGCGGTGGCCGCGCGGGCGAGTCCCCGGATCCCCGCCCAAGGTCCGGTCGGCATTCGCGCCGATGGCGAAGCACCGGGATGCTGGGGCGCGATCAGGACGCGGAGCGCGTGCGGGCGGGTTCTGAACCGCAACGGCGGGTCGAGAAGGACGGCCTCCCCGTCGATCCCGGCCGCGACCTGCCGCTCCGATTGCACGTCGAACGAATTCGCGGCCCATTCCTCGATTCGCCGGCCGGGTTCTCCCCGATCCTCGTGGGACCCGATCACCGCGATGCCGAGCTGCCCGGTGTCGAGCCGCGGACGGGTTCCGGAGCCCACGGCGTGGCCCAGACGGTACGGATCATTGGAGACGAGGACGACCGCGCTGGTCTCATGACGCCGGCCATCGGGAGTTACCCAGTTGAGACCGAGGGGGGTGCTCTCTGGCCCAAGCACAGTCGGCACCGTGTCCAGGAGCGTGCGCAGCTTGGCGTTACGGTAGGACGACTTCGCAACGGCTTCGGCGTACACCCCGAGCGACACGTTGTTCACGAACACCCGCGTGTTCACCTCAGCGAGATCGACGATTCGCTCGCCCCCGTCGACGAACGCGTCCAGCGCCCCGACCACGTCGTCGCGGTCGACGCCGAGATCAAGCGCGAAATGGTTGCGGGTCCCGGCCGGAACGCACACATACGGGAGCCCGTGCTCAGCGGCGATCGCGGCCACAACGGCCTGGGAACCATCGCCGCCGGCCATGCCCAGCGCATCGGCGCCGTTACCGATCGCCGTGTGAACGATGCTGGCCAGGTCATCTCCGGCACGCAACTCGATTGGCTCGACCCCTCGGGCGCGAGCCTCCTCGGCGACCTTGAAGCGCTCGGCCTTACCTCCGCCCGATTTCGGGTTATAGAACAGCACCGGGTGGGCGGGGCGCCCAGCCGGGGGAAGGTGCACACGTGTGGCGAACGCTCGCTGCGCCGCGGCGAGGCCGAGCAGGAGCGCGGCGACGATCAGCGCGTCCTCGAGCACGCGCCCCTCGACGACGACCAGCACGACCGCGCCGATGAGGAGCAGGGCAGCAGCCGAGAGCCCGAGCGTGCGCTCCAGACCGCGGCGAACCAGGCCGAACCACAGACACGCGAAACTGAGCAACAAGCACGCGAGCACCGTGATTCCATCCGGGAAGGACAGGACGGCCACGACAACCGCCAGCACGATCGATCCCCCAATCAAGACAAGAGCCACGATCGCGTAGCCCCGGCGGCGGGCGGTCATCCCGACCCGGCTGCCAAGGATGCGATTCCGACGCGATCGAGGACACAGGCGCGCGCCCAGGCATAGGGCGGGGCATCCGGAGGAATGCACGTGTGGGAAAGGTGGTCCTCGAGGTCGGCCAGCTTGACCATGCGGGCGATCCGGCCGGCGCTCCCGTTGGCGTCGACGATTCTCTGGACGAAGGCCTCATAGGGCTCACCTGGTCCCCTGGTCAGGAGAGCCAGTGCCCGCGCCTGGGCCGGGGTCAGGCCGCGACCGAGCAGCCGCGCCTGGGCGCGGGGAACCAGCTCGAGGAAATCGTGCAGCCAGGCCACCGCTCGGGCTTCAACCGGAACTGCGGCGGCGACGCGCCCTACGTGTGCGAAGACGGACTCGCCGAACCGCGTGCGCTGCCCTCGATGGCCGGCGGACGCAATACGCCGCGCGATGCTTGGGTTCACCCCTCCTCCTCTTAATTGCCTGCAGAAATCGTGGTTTGCGCGGGTAGGGCCAACAAGGGCGGGCGCACCACTGCCGACGGCGTACCTACACCCCATCGCAACGGGAGGGTCACAGGCGCCGGGAGCTCACCCGATCGGGGCGAGGAAAACATGGTTCGGCGCTGGCACGGTTCACCGGTCGTGAACAACTCAGACGCCACCGCACGCGAGCAACTCCTTCGCGGGTTGGCGGCTGGCGACGAGACCCTGCTGCGGTCCGTCCTGGCCGTCTCGCCTCTGCGAGCGCGACCGGCTCGTACACCACACCCGGCCGGCCTGCCCCCGGCGACGCGGGCATTGGTCGTACTGGCGGCGTTGCTCGCTGCCAACGCGTCAACCACCTCATTGCGCTGGGCGGTGGAGCTCGGGGACCAGGCGGGGGTCGAGGATGAAGAGGTCATCGCAGTTCTGGCCACGGTCGCCGCCGTCGTTGGTTCGGCGCGGGTGGTCGCGGCCGCCCCGCGACTGGCTTTGGCGATCGGATACGACATCGAGATCGAGGGCTGGGACGGGTACTGATCAGGTTCCGAGCAGCCCGGCCTGGATGGCGTGGGCGACGGCCTCCGAGCGCGAGGACGCGTCGAGCTTGCGATAGACCGCATGCACGTGCGTCTTGACGGTGTTGGCCGACACGTGGAGGCGCTCGGCGATCTCGTGGAAGGAGTAGTGCGTGGGCAGGAACCGGAGCACCCGAAGCTCGGCAGTGGTGAGCGCGGCCACCCCGGCCAACGCGGTCTCGGCGTAGATGTCGAATTGGTTCCACGCCGCGTCAAACCAGTGCGAGAAGAGCGCCACGTCGGGTGTTCGGCGAGCCAGGCGCGAGGCATCGGCAAGGCGCGTCCGGGCGCTGGCAATATCCCCGAGCGAGAGCGACACGTGCGCCAGCAGGATCCGCGCTTCAGCGCCGTACCAGCACAACGAATCATCAAGCGCCTCGAGCTGTTTCAGGCACTGCGATGCGGCGGCTTTGGCCTCATCCACACGACGCCCGCGAATGGCTTCGACGGCCCATACGGCAGACACCAGCGCGCAGGTCGGATAGCCCGTGAGGTTGTGCTCGGTGAGGATGGCTCGCGCGCGGCACGCGTAGTCAGACGCGGCCTCGGGCTGGTCTTGCTCCGCAGCGACGACGGCGAGCTGAGCGAGGCACAGCGCGGCCGCATCGAGCGCGACCGTCGCGCCCCGAGCGGCGCCCTCTTGAAGCCGACCCTCGGCCTCGGATACTGACCCCAGCAACAGCGCTGCGCTCCCTCGCAAGAAGCAGCAGGTCGCGCGCCAGGGACTATCTTCGGACAGCAGCTCAGAGCCCCGTTCCGCGGCCTCATCCATTGCCCTTATCCCCGACCGTGCCATCCAGGCCTCGACGATCAGGATTCCCGCCCGCTCGGCCCGGGTTGAGTCCTCAGTTTCCGTGGCCAGACCGGCGCTGGCCGACCGGGCGCACTGCTCGGCCTCGGCGCCGTGCCCCGCCACCAGATGGCTGTGGGCGGCCGCGAGGGCCAGCTGCGGGACGCGCGAGTCAGTGGGTCGGTCCTCGAGCCAGTGCTGGACCGTTCCGTTTCGTCCTTCGCTGAGGTAACCAGGGAGCTCTGCCCACAACAGGGCCGCCATCCGCCGCAGGTCCTTCGAGCTGCGGGCATGGTCGATGGCGCAGTCCACGTCCCCTTGACGCTCGTACCAATCGCTGGCTCGCGAGTGCAGCACGGCCGGGAGCTCGGGCTCGGTGCGGCGCAGCTCGGTCTGCAGCATCTCTCTGAACAGGGTGTCGAGCCGGTACCACTCATAGCTGGCGTCCACCGGCGCGAGCGGGACCCCGGCCCGCGCCAGCTCCGCGAGCATCCCGCCCGACCCCTTCCGCTTCAGAACCGCATCGCAGAGCGGACCCGAGAGGCGCTCGAGCGCCGAGCTGAGGGTGAGAAAGCGCAACCCTCTCCGGCGACAGGCCGTCGAGAATCTCGCTCCGGAAATATTCGGCAGAGGAGATGATCGTCGCCGCTGATCACCGCGGCGCGGTCCGCCGCGGGAGCCAGCCGGCGCCAGGAGAGAGCGGCCAGCTCGAGGGCCACCGGCCAGCCGCCCGTACGCCGAAGCAGAGCGTCGACGCCCCCGAGATCGAGGTCCAGGCCCGTCTCAGCGAGCAGTTCTGCGCCTTCGTCAGGCGACAGCGACAGTTCCTGCACGCCGACCTCGAGGACGAGTCGGTCGGCGCGCATGCGTCCGAGTCGCACGGGGAGTTCAGAGCGCGACGCCAGCACCAACTGCGAGTCCTCGGGAAGCCATCCCAGAACGTGCGGGACGACGGTCTCGAGCACACTGGGCTCGATCAGGTGGGCGTCGTCGAGTACGACGACGCGTCCTCCGCGGCGGCGTTGAAGGCCGACGCCGGCTCTACCCATGGCCAGAGCCACCGAGCGCTCGAGGGTCGTGGGGTCGTGGCCATCTCCAGTGAGGTTCGCCCACGCGAACGGTCGCTCGCTCGCGGCCTCCCATTGGCGGAGCACGATCGTCTTGCCGTAGCCCGCCGGGGCCGTCAGGAGGACCAGGGGACGCGCCGATTCATGCTCCAGGGTGTCGATCAGCCGGACCCGCTGAACAAACTCCCTCGGCCTGACGGCGCGTGGCCCACGCTGCAGCCGGTCGGGCTTAACGCGTGGCCGCTCGAGGGGTACGACGTTCACAGGCCCGTCGTCCAGTGTGGTCGCGCTGGTCACCTAGCCAAGGTTCTCCCTGGCGCAAGGGCCGGGCAAGGTGGTGGGCCAGCGTTAAGGCAGGATGCGACTACTACCTCAGCGGGGCCACCCACCCCCCCAACGGTGTTCCAGGGTGTACGTGCACGCCTGCGCCACCGTGGCCCCGATCATTGCCCCCGCGATCACGTCGCCCGGATAGTGGACGCCGGTGTGGACCCGCGAGTAGGCCACCAGCGAGGCCAGCACCCGAAGGGGAAAGCCCGCCTCGGGTAGCACGTGTCCGACCCCGGTGGCGAACGCGAACGCCGCCGCGGAGTGGCCGGACGGAAACGCGGTTGACGACGGCATCTTCACCCGGCGCGCGCGGGGGACGTCCTGGGCGCTTCGATCCGGCCGCCGGCGACGGACGATCGGCTTGATCCCCAGATTGAGAACCGTGGAGGTGGCGGCCACCGAGCTCAGGCCCATCTTGGCCGCCTCCCGCCCGCGTTCCCCTCCGGCCACGGTGAGCACCGCCGCCGACGCGATCGAGAGACGGGAGTAGTTGGCCGCCCGGCTCAGTCGGCTGAGCGCGCGGTCGAGGCTCGGCGTGGGCGTCTGGGCCACCGCCGCGTAGACGGCGCGATCCAACTGCCCAACCTCCCACGCCGCTCGCTGGAGCCAATTTCGATTGCGGTCCTCGAGCGCCGGGTCGGATACGGGTCCAGGCATGGCCTGCCGGGATACTCGCCTTCCCCGTGGCCGCGATCCTCATCCGGATGAGGGGAGGCGTGGTCCACGTGTGAGGCGGACCATGAGCAGTCGTGGACCCTGCCGAAGATCTCCTGCGGCGCCTGGCCTTCAACGATGAGAGAGCGCTGGGGATGGTCCTAACTGGAGGCGTGGGCCGGGGTCATCAGACGAGCTCGGGACCAAGAACGGGCCGCTGGTGCGCTTGGCGGCGCTCCTGGCGGTAGGGGCGGCGACACCCTCGCTGCGCGAGGTCGTAGATCAGGCCAGCGCCGCCGGAGCCAGCCCGGGTGAAATTGTCGGCGTTCTTGTCTCGGTCGGACCGACCATCGGTCTGGCCGGCCTCGTCGCCTCGGCTCCGAGGCTCGCGCTGGCCCTGGGCTACGACCTTGAGGACGGCCATGGTTCGGCCGCCGGCGAGGCCCTGAGTCCGACCAGCAGCGCAGACGGGAGGAAGGTCAGATGACCGATCAGGTGGAGGCGGTCCCATACGGACAGCGGCCGGTGTGGAGTCCGCAGCCGCCGCAATTCCGGCCGCTGCGACTGACGCTGTCGCTACTGGTCGGAGCCGTGGCGGTATGGGCGTCCGGCTGGCTGCTCGCCGGTGTCCATGTTCGGAGCTTCCTTGGAGCGCTCGAGGCCGCCGCCCTGATCGGCGTCATGAACGCGGTCCTCCCACCCATGGTCGCCGCCCTGCGCCTTCCCTTCACCCTCGTGGTCGGATTCCTGGCCGTACTCGCCGTTGACGTCGGGAGCCTCCTGCTCGTCTCAGGCATCGCCAGCGAAGACTTCCACGTGGACTCGTTTGGCTCGGCACTCCTCGCGGCACTCGTGATAGCGGCGGTGAGCATGATCCTCCAGGTGATCCTGGGGGTGAACGACGACGATGTCTACTCGCTGCGCGTGATCGAGCGGGTGGCCCGGCGGCAGGGTGCCCAGACGGTCACCGATGTCCCGGGACTTGGTGTTCCTGGAGATCGACGGACTGGCCGCTCCGGTCCTGCGGAGGGCAATCCGCGACGGGAACGCGCCGGTGCTCGCACGATGGCTCAAAGATGGCAGCCATCATCTGCGCGAGTGGGAGACCGACTTGTCCTCACAGACGGGGGCCAGCCAGGCCGGCATCCTGCTCGGTTCAAACGCCAACATCCCCGCCTTCCGGTGGGTCGAAAAGGAGACCGGCAGGTTGATGAGCTGCTCGGCCCCGGCAGACTGCGCGGAGATCGAGCGCCGGCACAGCACAGGTCAGGGTCTCCTGACCAACGGTGGCGCCAGCCGCGGGAACCTGCTCTCGGGCGAGGCCGACGAGGTGATCCTCACTGTCAGCCGGATGGACGCCGAAAAGCGCACCAACGCCGGCTACCGCGCTTTCCTGGCCAACGGCTTCAACGTCACGCGCGAGCTCGTCCTGTTCGCGTGGGAGGTGGCCCTCGAGTACTCGGCCGCATTGCGCCAGCAGCGCCGCAAGGTCGTGCCCCGCGGCCACCGCGGCGGCCGGTACCCGTTCCTGCGCGGCGCGTTGTGCGTAATCGTCCGCGACCTGATCGTGTTCGGCGTCCTCAGCGACATGATGCGCGGCCGTCCAGCCATATACGCCACCTTTTCCAGCTACGACGAGGTAGCGCATCACTCAGGCCTAGAGCGAGTCGACACGCTCGAGGCGCTGCGCAAGCTCGATCAACAGTTTGGGCGAATCGAGCGTGCCCGTCGGCTCGCGCCACGCCCATACAAACTCGTCGTTCTCTCCGACCACGGCCAGACGCAGGGGGCCACGTTCAAGCAGCGCAACGGCTACGGGCTGGATGAGCTTGTTCAGCGCTCGCTGGACGGGGGCTCGGTGTCGGGACTCAGTGCCGGTGACGAACACGACAGCGCCGTCGCCCAGGCCCTTCACGAGGCCACCGGCAGCCCCAGCGGGACCGAGCCCGAGGCGCCCTCGCTCGAGAGGCCACGGGCGATCGTGCTCGGCTCCGGCAACCTGGGCCTGGTCTACCTGATGGAAGAAAAGCGGCGGCTCACCGTGGAGGAGATCGTCCAGCGCCACCCCGGGCTGCTCAGCGCCCTCGGTGAGCATCCCGACATCGGCTTCCTGCTCGTGCGATCAGCCGAACACGGCCCGCTGGCCCTGAACGCCTATGGCGTCCATTACCTGGCTGAGGGACGGGTCGATGGGGCCGATCCGCTGGCCGTCTTCTCCCCCAACGCTCGCGACCACCTGCTGCGCACAGACGGTTTCGAGCATGTCGCCGACATCATGGTGGGCAGCTTCTACGATCCCGATCTCGAGCAGGGTTGCGCGTTCGAGGAGCTGATCTCGTTTCATGGCGGACTCGGCGGTCCGCAGACGCAGCCCTTCCTGCTCTACCCCGCCGAGCTGCCGATGCCTTCGGAAGAGATCGTCGGCGCCGCACATGTCCACGCGGTCCTGACCGGCTGGCGCCGTTTGCTCCAGGACCCGCCGACGTCGGCGACGCTGGCGACCGCCCCGGCGCTGTCCGAGCTGAGCCCGTGAGGGCGCGCTCGTAGTGGGCCGCGGCCCGACCGCGCTCACCTATGTCGGACACGCGACGGTCCTGGTCGAGCTCGCCGGAGTCCGTCTTCTCACCGACCCTCTCCTGGGCAAGGGCATCCTTCATGTCCGGCGACGGGTGCCGCTCCCAGCCCTCGGTGATCTCCAACCGCTCGACGCGATTCTCGTCTCTCACGCCCACCGCGATCACCTCGACCGCGATTCCTTGAGACAGCTGGCGGGTGAATGCCCGGTCATCGTTCCCCGCGCCGCTGCGGACCTGGTGCGACGCAGCGGCGCGCGGGAGGTGATCGAGATGGAGGAGGGTGGCCGGGTCACCATCCGCGGGGTTCGGATAGAGGCACTACACGCTGCCCATAACGGGCGGCGTCACCCACTGTCGCACTACACGGGTTCCCTTGGCTACCTCCTCCACGGCCCGCCAAACATCTATTTCGCCGGTGACACCGACCTCTTCGGTGGCATGTCGGAGCTGCGCGGACGCGTGGACCTCGCCGTCCTGCCGATCTGGGGCTGGGGGCCGAGCGTGTCCGCGGGACACCTCGACCCAGCGCGCGCCGCCGAGGCGGTGGAGCGGATAGCGCCGCGGCTGACCGTCCCGATTCACTGGGGAACCCTCCGTGCCTGGGGAGCGCAGCGAGGGCTGGACCCAGCGGCGCCCGCCAGACAGTTTGCCCGCGCGGTGAAGGACCGCGCGCCGAGCAGCGAGGTGCGGATCCTCATGCCCGGCGAGCGAACCGAGCTGTGATTGGCACTAGCCGAAGCGGCGGTGACCGGGGAGTGACTTGAGCCCTCCCACCTGGTCACTGGTCATGTTCAGCGTGAGCTCATCCATCTCACAGCGTTCGATTGCCGCCCCCGGGATGGCGACCATCCGCTTGGTCCACATGTGGCCGTGTTCGAGGATCAACTCGGTAATCAGCGCCTGATCGTCGATCGCAAATCCGAGCACATGACCGAGATGGTGGCCATCATGTGAAGTCACCGCGCTCGAACGCCGGATCTCCACCTCGTCGCGGGGGATGCGGTGGAAGCCGACCACGATGTGCTGGTCGAATTCCATCGTCGTGCCCGCCCCCATGATCTCCGGACCGAGCGTGCCGTACTCGGGCATCGAGTACATCTCCTGGATCCCCACGCTCCAGTCCGGGCCGGCGGACGGCAGCTCACCCATGCGCAGGTACGCGGTCTCCTGGATCGCCGCCGAGCGCTCGAGTTCGTCACCGGTGCAATCGAGCACCAGCGCGCCTGGTCGCTGGTCGCGGCGCACGCCGTCGATCCCGACGAGACGGGCGCGGTGGCTGTGGTCCTCAGGCTGGACGACGAGGTGCGTCAGCCGGAGCGTCCTCGGATCGATCACGACGTCCTCGAGCCGGCCGAACGCGCCGTCGCGGGAGCTGACAGGTATGGCGAGTTCGATGTCCATGTTTGGCTCCCGGGCTCGCGTATCGGCCCGACCGCCGAGTCATCGTGGCCGACCGGTCATCGCGCCGCGTCACCCGATGCGGGTGATCAGCCCCACCGAGCCTCTGTTGCGCCGGGCCCACACGCGCGAGAGTGGTGCTCACACCATCGTCGGGACCGCGGGGCTGTGCGAGCATCGCCGACAAGGAACTGCCGGCGAGGAGGCACAGTTATGGCATCTCTGGCGAAGGTGACGGAAAGCAGCGGCGCGAAGGGGCCGGCGACCCCAGCGGGCGCCGACCCGGTAGCGCATCAGTCGGTGGCCGAGCGGGTCGCGCGTGGTAAGGCCGCGCGGGCCAGGACACCGAGGAGCAGTCACGCGGTCTTTGCGCCGCCCCCCGACCGCGCCGACCCGCTCGAGGTGCTCGAGCAGCAGGCGAGCACACGTGTGCCGGAACTGGTGCCGATCCGCTACGGGCGCATGCTCGTGTCTCCGTTCACCTTCTACCGCGGTGCGGCCATGATCATGGCTGGCGACCTCGCCCCCACCCCACGCTCGGGCTTGACGGTGCAGTGCTGCGGTGACGCCCATCTTTCGAACTTCGGCGTGTTCGCCTCGCCGGAACGACAGCTCGTGTTCGACCTCAACGACTTCGACGAGACGCTGCCCGGGCCGTGGGAATGGGATGTCAAGCGGCTCGCGACGAGCATGCTGATCGGCGCCCGGAACAACGACTTCGCGGTCAAGGACCAGGAGCGGGTCGTCCTCAGCACAGTCGAGTCCTACCGCAGCGCGATGCGTGATTTTGCCGCCATGGGCAATCTCGACGTCTGGTACGCGCACGCTGACGTCGAAGGGCTGCGCAAGGAGTTCGGAGCCGAGCTGAAAGGCAAGCAGGCCAAGCGAACCGACAAGGCGCTGGCCAAGGCTCGTACCCGCGACAGCATGTCCGCCTTTTCCAAGCTCACGCGAGTCGTTGACGGCCAGTTGCGGATCGCCGACCAATCACCGCTGATCGTCCCCATCGAGGATCTCGGGGACGATCACTCGCGCGACGAGATCTATGCCGAGCTGAGGACGCTTCTGCGCGAGTACCGGGGCACGCTCGAGTTCGACCGCCGTATCCTGGCCGAAGAATTCCAACTGGTCGACATGGCCCGCAAGGTGGTCGGTGTCGGCAGCGTGGGGACGCGAGCCTGGATCGCGCTTCTGCTCGGACGCGACGAGCACGATCCGCTCTTCCTACAGATGAAGGAGGCGGAGGCGTCCGTCTTCGAGCCATTCCTGGGACCAAGCGAATTCGCAAATCACGGCGAGCGCGTGGTCGTCGGGCAGCGCTTGATGCAGGCCAGCAGCGACATCCTCCTCGGCTGGCTGCACGTCGAACGCGGTCTCGACGGCCAGGCGCGTGATTTCTACGTGCGCCAACTGCGCGACTGGAAGGGCTCAGCCGACGTCGACCAGATGGTGCCGAAAGGAATGGACATCTACGGCCGCTTGTGCGGCTGGACCCTGGCGCGCGCCCACGCCCGCAGCGGGGACCGGATCGCGATCGCTGCCTACCTCGGCGGGGGGAACAGCTTTGACCGGGCGATCCTCGAGTTCTCCACTGCCTACGCCGAGCAGAACGAGCGTGACTACCAGCAACTGACGGCGGCGGTCAGATCCGGCCAGGTGGTCGCCAAGACGGGCCTGTGACGTCTGGGGACGGCGGGTGACCCCGGTCGGATATGACGTCTCGGGCGCCCGGTCACCCCCATCGGATGAGGCTGTGGAGCCTCGGCTCGGACACAGTCGGCGCCTGTGGGTCGCGTCTTCACCCTTTCTCTGACGGCTGCGCTGAACCCGACCCTGCTGGCTGCGGTCACGGTGATGCTGACCCTGCTCAAACCGAAGCGGTTGCTGTCCGGCTACCTGGCTGGTGCGATGATCACGAGCCTGACGGCCGGCTTGATCCTGGTCTTCACCCTCAACGGCTCGAGCAGTTCGAGCACGTCCAAGCACACGGTCGATCCGATCCTCAACGTGGCCCTCGGCGCGCTCATCCTGCTGGTCGCCTTCGTGGTCGGGACGGGTCGAGACAAACGGCGCCGGGCACTCAGCGCCCGTAGGCGCGAGGCCAACAAGAACAAGCCGCCGCCCCGGTGGAAGCGCCAGCTGAGCAAGGGCTCGGCCCGAGACACATTTCTCGTCGGGGTGCTGCTCAGCTTCCCCGGCGCCTCGTACATCGCCGGCATGGATCTGCTCAGCAGACAGGGCCTCGGGACCGCCGCCACCGTGTTGGCCGTGATCGCCTTCAACCTGGTCATGCTGATCCTCCTCGAGCTGCCCCTGATCGGCTACGCGACCCGGCCGGAACGGACCACAGCCATGGTGGCGAGCTTCAACAGCTTCCTGAGCCGCGACGGTGGCCGAGTGGCCCTGATCGTCGCCACGGTCGTCGGCGCGCTCCTGATTGGTCGCGGGATCATCAACTGGTGAATCCCCGATCGGGGTGATGCAGCCGCTATGGCTGGGATTGCCCTTCCTCAGGCTGCTCCGGGTGACGGCGGCGTCCGAACATGCGCCCGACCCGGTGCATCTCGTGCTCGGCCGCCGCCATCGGGGCCATCATCGCTACGAGCTCTTGCATCGTGTCGGTCAGGCGGTCCACCGATGCCCGCAATGGATCGACTGACGTGGCCAGAGTCTCGATCACCGCGACATGGTGCTCGACCGATGTGGTGGCGTTCTCGATCGCGCGCACGGCACCGAGGATGTTCGCTTCGATGTCCCGTGTCTCGCGCAGTGGCTCGACGACATCGCGCTCGGCGCCGCCGAGAACGGACCGGATCTGATCGAAGAAAGTCGAGCATCAGTTTTGCCTACCTGTGCCTCGCGCTGTTGGCTGCTGACGGTCGGGAATCGAGGATCGATGTCCATCAGAGCGTTCGCGAGCACGGCTCCGGCGCCGATCCGGCAAAACCACTTTCGATCAGCCGGGATCACATACCAGGGCGCCCATTCGGTGCTGGTGTGCGACAGCATCTCTGAGAACGCCTTCTGGTAATCATCCCAATGCCGGCGCTCGGCTACGTCCGCGGACGAGAACTTCCAGTTGTGATCGGGTAGATCGAGGCGGCGCAGGAACCGGATGCGCTGCTCTTCCTTGGAGCTTCTGATGATCGAGGAGCTCGGGGTGCACGCGCACTACGAGTACCTCCTCGTAATGAGAGCGGTTGAAGATCCCTATCTCCCCGCGCCGAGGCAGGCGCTTGGCGTACCGCCACAGAAAGTCGTGGGCGAGCTCTTCCACCGACGGGACCTTGAGCTTTGGACCACGGTGCCCTGAGGGTTCACGCCGCTCATCACATGCCGGATCGTCCCGTCCTTGCCCGCGGCGTCCAGTGCCTGCAGCACAACCACAACGCCCCATCTGTCTTGGGCGGCGAGCCGCTCCTGGTATTCGGTCAGCATTCGCACTTCTTCCGCAAGCAGCGCAACGCCCTCCTTCTTCTTCTTGACCCCCGCCTTGAAGGCAGGATCGAAGTCCTTGCCGAGAGTGACATTCGAACCGGGCTTGACCCGGAACGGCTCGATGAACTCCGCGACCCCTCTTCTGCCTCTTGTCACCATCGTCTGCTCCATCGGTCGCAATCGGACGGATCCGCGCCGGCGCCGATCTCCCGGCGGCAAACTGCGCGGATCGGGTAATGGGGCGCCTACAGGCCGAGGTCATCGTACGCCCGCCGGCGCGGCGACCTCGGCGCTCGGCGAGGCCGCGTCCGGTGCAGGGGTACGAGCCGCTCGGGCCGTCTGCAGGGCGGAGAGCTGGAGTGTCGCCAGGTAGGCGACGACGACGCCGATGATGGTCAGCGGCTCGACGTCCAAGCCCGTCTTGGCCGTCAGCAGCGTGGCGATGACGATCGCCGCCAGGGGCAGACGCAGAATGGCCACGGTCCCGGCTCCGATCCCGACCGCGACTGCGGCGGTGACTTGAAAGCCGGGCAGATGCGAGGCCATGATCCCTCCGGCCGCCCCCAGGAAGATGGCCGGGAAGGTCGGGCCGCCGCGAAAAGCGCCGAGCGAGATCGCGTATCCCAGACCCTTGAACACGATCAGCCAGACCAGCGCCGCCTGAGTCCACGTCCCAGCCCCGGACGCGAGACCGGGAAGAGCGTCCTGGCCCGAGAACAGAACCTCATTCACACCGCGTCCAGTGATCTCCGAGAAGGCGATGGCCAGCCCAGCGACGGCCAAACCCGCCAGCGGCACCAGGACGAGCGGACGCGGTTTGACCACGCGGTAGGTCTCCAGGCCGCCCGCCCGGATCAGATGGGCGACTACGGCAACAGCGAGCCCAAGCGCGACGGTCCAGCCGAAATTCCCGGCCGTCGGGTGGTGAGCGGTGGGCAGAGGCAGGGCGCCCAGCGCGTAGGCGCTGGAGCTCAAGCCGGTGAACGACCCCATCCCGAGCGACACGAGCGCCCCGATGCCGGCACCGACCAGGCCGGGAAGCAGGATGATCGGCAGCCGCGACCGGCCCAGGCCGCTGGCCTCAATGAGGATGACGGCGGCGATGATCGGTGAGGAGAAGACGAACGAAAGGGCGGCGAAACTCCCCGCGGCGCCGACGACCAGCAGCAGCTCTGACGGCGCCTGACGGCGGGCGAGCTTGACGATCGACACCCCCAGCCCGGCACCGAGGGCGATCAGCGGGGCCTCCGGTCCGACCACCGCGCCCATCCCGATCGAGGCCAGGCCGGCCAGGATGATTCCCGGCAGCTGGATCGGCAAGACCTGGGAACCGACCTTGAGCCCCTCCGCGGGCACGTGCCCGCCCTGGCCGGGCAGTCTCGTGATGGCCAGCGCGGTGATCGTTCCGGCGATCGCGAGGATCGGCGCAGACCACCACACCGGTGGGCCATGCGCGTAGCCGACCGCACTGGGAAGGTGGTGATAGAGCTCCTGCTGGATCTGGTAAACGAGCTCGACGAAGCACCACGCGGCAAGTGACACCGCGACCCCTACTACGGCCGCGATCGCGAGCAGCACGAGGAAGCCCCGGCTCAGGAGCGTCGCGGTCGGATCCGCGTCCGGCTCGGAGCTCGCGCCTCCGGGCGGCGCAGGAGTTTGCTCAGCCACGCCTCGGCGTCCTAACCGACATCGCACCCGAACCTACGGTCCTCGCCGTTGGAGATCGTCATCCCGATCGGGTGACGCCGAGCGAGCAAGCCGGGGTGATTCTTCAGCCCGAAGGAAGCTTCGGCGCTTCCCTGGTCGCGCCTCGCACTGGCTGGATCGATCCCCTCGGAGACGGAGAGAGTCATGAGTACCACCACCAAGGCCGACGGCCAACCCACGGGAACCGGTGCCTACGAGCCCGACCTCGTTCGCGAGGAGGAGCTGCTGGGTCTTCCCAGGCACGAGCTCCCGGAGCGCGGCACGGGCACGAAGGTGGCCTACGACCTGATGAGCAACGAGCTGCTGCTGGACGGCAGCGCGCGGTTGAATCTGGCCACGTTCGTCACGACATGGATGCCGCCCGACGGCGCCAAGCTGATGGCCGAGACGGCCGACAAGAACATGATCGACAAGGACGAGTATCCGCAGACGGCGGAGTTCGAGCGCCGCTGCGTGAACATGATCGGCCGCCTCTGGCATGCGCCCGGCGACGGCGACGTGACCGGCTGTTCAACGACCGGTTCCAGCGAGGCGGCGATGCTCGGTGGCCTGGCCTTGAAATGGCTGTGGCGAAACCGGCGACGGGCGGAGGGCAAGCCGACCGACCGGCCGAACCTGGTCATGGGCGTCAACGTCCAGGTGTGCTGGGACAAGTTCTGCCGCTATTGGGATGTCGAGCCGCGGCTGGTGCCGATGGAAGGCGACCGCTACCACCTCACCGCCGATGAAGCGGTGGCCCATTGCGACGAGAACACCATCGGCGTCGTGGCGATTCTCGGCTCGACCTTCGACGGCAGCTATGAGCCGGTGGCGGATATCTGCTCAGCCCTCGACTGAGCTGGCCGCCGGTGGCGGCCCCGACGTGCCCGTTCACGTCGACGCAGCTTCGGGCGGGTTCGTGGCCCCCTTCTCCCAGCCCGAGCTGAGGTGGGACTTCGCGCTCGATCGCGTTCACTCCATCAACGCCTCGGGTCACAAGTACGGGCTCGTTTACCCGGGGGTCGGATGGGCGATCTGGCGCGACGCCGCCGCGCTGCCCCGGGACCTCGTGTTCGACGTCAATTATCTGGGCGGGTCCATGCCCACCTTCGCGCTGAACTTCTCCCGTCCGGGCAGCGAGGTGCTGGCCCAGTACTTCATGTTCCTGGCCCTGGGCCGGGAGGGCTATGCCGGAGTACAGCGAGCGGCCAACCGCATCGCCGGCCACATCGCCGAGGAGATCGCCGCGATCGGCCCGTACAGGCTGATCACCGACGGCAGCGAGTTGCCCGTGGTGGCCTTCACCGTCGCTCCGGAGATCAGCCAACTACACAGTGTTCGACGTTTCGGCCCGCCTGCGCGAGAACGGTTGGCTGGTCCCCGCCTACACGTTCCCCGAAAACCGCACCGACCTCTCGGTGCTCCGCGTCGTCGTGCGGGCCGGGCTGACCACCGATATGGCCGATCTGTTCCTGGACAGCCTGCGTCAGCAGACCGAGGCCCTCGAGTCGCTCGAGGGACCGCTGCCCAGGCGCCGTCCCGAAGAGCGCAGAGCTTCCGCCACTAAAAGAGCTCCGCCGATCGTCGTCCGAACCCCGGGTATCACCCGATTCGGACGACGCTACGGGTGGCTCGCGGCCAGACACTCGTCGCATGAGCAGGTCACCGATATCCACCGCGATTCTGCGCATCTCGGCCGTGGCCGGGCTGCTGCTGGTCACAGCGGCGCTGATCACCGCGTGTGGCAGCAGCAGCCCCGCGAAGCCTGCGTACTGCTCAGAGGTGACCGAAGTTCAAGGACGCGCTGGGGAAGCTCAAGGACAGCGGGAGCCCGAGCGCACTGGCGTCGAACATATCCAGCGTGGTCAGCACGGGCCAGGCCGCCGTGTCGGCGGTCAAGACGGCCTTCGCCCCTCAGGCCACGGCGCTCAAGACCTCGCTGAGGCGCTGGCGACCTCGGGAAAGGAGTTACTGAGTGCCGGGACGCGGGCGGCCGCCCTACAGAAGCTTCCCAATCAGATCACCGCCGTCAAGACTGCGGGCCAGGCTTTTATCAATTCCGCTCACCCGAAGTGCAGTTAGGCCGTGGGTGGGTGGACGGCGGCAAGCGGTCGGGGCGCGGGCCATCCGCACTTGTCAGCAAGGCGAGGATGCGTCAGCGGCCACCCGAGCTGAGGCTCGCCCGTGTGCGGTGCTCTGGCGTGGCAACACTCTCCATGACCGGGACGCCGAACCGCGGGTATTACTCATACCAACGCGCGTAGCGCGGGCAAGGGGTGCGGCGCTGAGCCCATGCAGCAGGACAGACAGCCCAATCGTCGACGTAGGTCGTGGTGAGAATCGTCTCCGTGCCCGGCAAATGAGCCTCCTCAACGACGATCACCGCGAACACGATTGACGCGAGGCCCCGGGGTCCGAACCAGCCGAGGAAGCCGACAGTGGGTGCGCTGAGCGCCGCTGCCGATCATTGCCACCGCCACCGGGAGCATGCGGATAACGGACAGGCTGAGGACGGCGTAGAGGACAATCTGCCAGCTCAGATGCTCGAGGGCCGGACCGAGCAGCACGGCGCCGAAGATCAGGAACGTGACCCCGCCGAGCAGTCCCCCGAGCTCCTCGTTCAGCCGCGAGGCCTGCTCTGATTGTTCACTCACGAGCCCTCCGAACAGGGCTCCGGCCACGAACGCGGCGATGAATCCCGAGCCGCCCAGCGCAACCGCGATTCCGTAGGCGAGCCCGGCACCGGCTACCGGGATGACCTGGAGCCATGAGCCGCCGATCAGCTCGCGCGGAGAACCAGCGGCCACGATCGCGGCGGCCGCCAGGCCGGCCCCCACTCCTCCCAGGACGCCGTAGCCGATCTGTTCGACCACGATGCGGATCGCGTGCCTGGCTGCCCTCCACATGGCTCCCGACGTCAGCCGCCGCGAGGGCGATGAGCAGCAGGGGTACGCAGATCCCGTCGTTGAGGCCGCTCTCGACGTTGAGTCCCTGACGGATCCGCGCCGGAAGCCGGGGCTCGGTGACCACCGCCTCGCCGAGAGCGGCGTCGGTCGGCGCCAGGAGTATGGCCAGCACAAGAGCCTCGGTGGCGTCGAGCTGACTGAAGAGAACTGCCGCCAGGACGGCGCCAGCGCCGATCGTCAGCGGGAGGCCGACCCCGAGCAGGCGCAGAGGAACCGCATACTCGCGTCTCAGAGCCCGGGGCCTGATCCGCGAAGCGTCGGCGAACAAGACGATGGCCAGCGTTGCCTCGGCCAGCGCCTTCACCCCCGCTCCGGTCGGGGCGCTGGTCACCTCGTCGACGACAAGCGGTCCCATGAGGATGCCGATGGCGGCAAAGACCATCGGCGGGGTGACCGACGTTCCGGTCAGCTGGTGTGACACCCCGGCCACCGCGAGCACCGTCGCGGCAATGATGGCCAGCTCCCACTTCATGTGCCCACACCACCGGCTGAGGGGTGGCTCGTCGTCCTCCCGATGAGGTGATGTCGGGTCGGGACTCTGGCCCGGTCGAGACCGCCGCGCAGATCCGAGGCCGGCCCGTGACGGGGGCGGTCGGCAGTTCCATCACTGGACGCGGGTGGTAGCGTGGGTCTCAGGCGGTACCGCGTGTTGGCGTGCCGGGTAGGGCGGCACAGGGGGAAGCGGTTGTTCGGGACAGAAGGAAATCGACAGTGACGGGGATGCTGTATCGCGTGGCTGGCTTCTGCGTGCGCCGGCGCGTTGTCGTGCTCGTCGTGTGGCTCGTGGTGGCGATCGTTGTCGTCGGCGTGTCACATCGGATGGGTGACAACACAAACGACAATCTGTCGTTGCCGGGCACCGACAGTCAGCACGCCACCGACGCCCTGGCGAAGTCATTTCCCGATCAGGCAAACGGGACGAGCCCGATCGTCCTGCACGCGTCGAGCGGTCAGCTCACGGATTCGAAGTACTCGAGCGCGGTTAACCAGGCCGCCGCGGATGTGGCCAAGGAGCCGAACGTCGCCTCGGTCGTCAACCCGCTGACCTCGCAGGGCGCCTCCGCGCTGAGTAAGGACAAGGCGACCGGTTACCTGTCGGTGACGCTGTCAGAGCCTCCCGGCTCGCTGTCGGTCAAGGATGCCCAGAAGATCATCGACGGCGCCAACCCGGCCAAGGCGGCCGGGCTGCAGGTCGAGACCGGCGGCCAGCTGGGTCAGAAGGTCTCCAAACCGTCCACGGAATCCAGCGAGCTGATCGGAATCATCGCCGCGATGGTCATCCTGACGCTGACCTTCGGGACGATCGTCGCGATGCTGCTGCCGATCCTGAACGCGATCGTTGCGCTCGCCCTCACGCTGGCCATCATCCGAATCCTGGGGCACGTGGTCACGGTGCCCACGGTGGCGCCGACGCTGGCCACCATGATCGGGTTGGGCGTCGGCATCGACTACGCCCTGTTCATCGTCACCCGCCACCTGCGCGGTCTCCAGGACGGCCTGCCCTTGGAGGAATCGATCGCCCGGGCCGCCGCCACGTCCGGAGGCGCGGTCTTCTTCGCCGGCTGCACGGTGACGATCGCGCTCGTGTCGCTGGCCGTGGCCGGCATTCCGCTGGTGACGACGATGGGCTTGATGGCGGCGATCGCCGTGGTCGTGGCGGTGCTCGCGGCCCTCACCCTGCTCCCCGCCCTGCTCGCGCTCACCGGCCACGGGATCAACGCGCTGCGCGTGCGCACGCCCCCCACCGACGCGCAGGCCCGGCGCGGACTGTGGGCGAGATGGGCCGGGGAGATCGCCAGGTATCCCGTGGTGGCTGGGATTGCGGCTCTGGCCATCCTGATTCCGCTGACGATCCCGCTGCTGTCGCTGACCCTCGGTCAGCAGGACACGGCGGCCCTCTCGACGTCGACCACGGCCCGCCGCGCCTATGACCTGATCGCCAAGAATTTCGGACCGGGCGTCAACGGGCCACTGCTGATCGCCGTCACCCTGAAGTCACCGGCGAAGGCGCCCTCAGGGTCTGGGAGCTCAGTTCGAGTTCCAGTTCGAGTTCCAGTTCGAGCAGCGCCCAGAGCGACCCCGGGCCAGCGACCCGCGCCTGCAAACGCTGCAGAAGGACGTCTCGTCAACCGCCGGGGTCGCTGCCATCACCCCGATACAGATCGACCAGCCCGGGACGACCGCATACTTCAACGCCATCTCCAAGAACGGGCCCGCGGTGAGCGCCACCACCGATCTCGTCGACAGGTTGCGCTCGACCGTCATTCCCAGTGCCGAGAAGGGCACGGACATGACGGCGCACGTGGGCGGCAGCACTGCCGGCTACGACGACCTGGCCTCGAAGATCTCGAGCAAGCTGCCGCTGCAGATCGTGGTCGTGATCGCCCTGAGCTTCGTGCTCCTGGTCCTCGCCTTCCGCACGCTGGTGATCCCACCCCAGGCGGCGGTGATGAACCTGCTCTCGATCGGCGCCTCCTACGGCGTACTGACGGCCATCTTCCAGTACGGGTGGTTGAGCGGGGTGATCGGCCTCGATGGCCCGGTTCCGATCGTCTCCTACGTGCCGCTGTTCATGTTCGCGATCCTGTTCGGCCTGTCGATGGACTACGAGGTCTTCCTGGTCAGCCAGATCGAGGAGCACGTCCACGCCGGCGAGGACAACAAGGGTTCGGTCGTGGCGGGACTGGTCACGAGCGCCCGGGTGATCACGGCGGCCGCCGCGATCATGGTCTTCGTGTTCGGCAGCTTCGTGCTCAACGGAGATCCGACGATCAAACAGTTCGGCATCGGACTCGCGGTGGCGGTCATCCTCGACGCCACGGTCGTGCGGTGCCTCCTGGTTCCGGCACTGATGATCATGATGGGCAAGGTCAACTGGTGGATTCCCAAGTGGATGGACCGCTCGCTGCCCCACATCAGCATCGAGGGAGCCGAGTTCTTTGCCGAGCGTGACCGCGTCCCGGAGCGCGAGCCGACGCCGGTCGCGACGGCCGGAGGAGTCGAGCCCTAAGTCCCGGCAGCGCGGTCGAGCGTGACGGGTTAGCCGCGGGGCCGAGCACGAAGTCTGAGCGGCGCGCCTAAAGTCCCCCCGATGCTGATCGCTACCCACGACGGGTCATTCCACGCCGACGAGGTGTTCGCGATCGCGGCGCTCGGCCTGCTCGGAGAGCCGGTCGAGGTCGTGCGAACGCGGAATCCCGAGACCGTCGCGCGCACCGATTTGCGAGTGGACGTAGGTTTTCGGGATGACCCGTCCACGGGCGACTTCGACCACCACCAGCGCGACTTCACGCGCACACGCGAGAACGGCGTGCGCTACGCGTCCTTCGGACTGGTCTGGCGAGAGTTCGGCGCGCGGGCGTGCGGCGGCGACCAGGACGTGGCCGACGCGGTTGAGGAGACGCTCGTCCAGCCCGTCGACGCCAACGACACCGGGCAACAGGTCACACAGTCGCTGATCGACGGTGTACGCCCCATGACGGCCAACGCCATCATCGGCGGCTTCAATGCCCGCTGGGACGAGGAGCTATCCGACCAGGAAGAACGCCAGCGTTTTGACGCCGCCGTCGAACTGGCGAGGGAGATCCTCAGCCGTGAGATCGCCTCGGCGGCGGCCGGCGGCCGTGCCCGGCGGATCGTGCGCGAGGCGATCGCCGCGGCGCCGGACCCCCGCGTGATCGAGCTGCCCGTAAACGCCCCCTGGAAGCAGGTGCTCGTGCCTGACGCGCCCGAGGCGCTGTTCGTGATTTACCCCAAGCGCCAGGGCTTCGGCCTCGAGTCCGTGCCGCGTGAACTCGGCTCGTTTGCCAACCGCCGCTACCTGCCCGAGGCGTGGGCGGGACTGGAGCTCGATGACCTAGCCGCGGTCACCGGGGTTCCGGACGCCGTCTTTTGCCACGCCCGGCGGTTTCTCGCCGTGGCCCGCTCTCACGCGGGCATCGAGCGTCTCGCCGAGCTCGCTCTGGATGAAGACTGACCACGGCACGATCCCGACGCTGGCCTGACCATCAGTCCGGGTACTCGTCCTTGCGCCACGAGCGGGGTTCGCTGCGCCCCGGTTTCGGGGTTCGCTCGAGCAGGAACGAGTGGTACGGCGCCACGAACCGATCGGGCGCAGTCACCGTGTAGGTGTGGTACAGCGTCCCGTTCTCGCGCGTGAAGGCGATGAAGCTCGGCACCTCGCGCAGCCCGTCCTCGAGCTTGGCACCGACCTGGCGTCCCCACTCCTGGAGCCATTCCGGCGGGTTGTTGGTCATCTCGACGACCTCGGGGATCGCCTGCGCCTGTTCGGGCGTGGCCGCGAGCCCGTAGTCGAAGGGGAAATCGGTTTCGTAGGTCGAGACGTACGGGAACTGCCAGCCCATCCGCTCCCTGTAGGCGTTGAGGCGATCGATCGGCGCGCGCGAGAAGCAGATCAGCGTCACGTCGCGGTGGTTCAGATGCACCCTCGTGGCGTCAAGCTCGTCCCCCAGGTTCGAACATCCGGGACACGCCCCGACCTCGTAGTCGGGACCGAACATGATGTTGTAGGCGAGCAGCTGCGAGCGGCCGTCAAACAGGTCGGCGAGCGTCTTCTTACCGGCCTGAGTGTCGAACTCGTACTCCTTCTCCACTGCCACCCACGGAAGCTGACGCCTCCGCTCGGTCACCTCCTCGGTCAGCTGGGCGTGCTGGGCCTCGAGCTTGGCAAGTTCGTCGCGGGCCGCCTGCCATTCCTCGCGCGTTCCGATCGTGTGGTCGGGCATGGTTACCTCCTTCGGCGTTCGTCACGTCGACTGCGGCGGCAGCGTGGCTCGTCGGCCGCTGCGTGTCGACGCCAGTACACCTTAAAGACCGGCGGCCCGCGCGGAACTCATCGCCGTAATCGTCACCTGTTTGAGGTGATGTGTCCCGATCCTCATGGCGCCGGGCCGGGACCCGCCGCCAATGGGTGCAACCAGACGTCTACCGTCGGTCCCGTCGGTCATCGCGCCGGTCTCCGCGCCGGCGCACACCTCGCGACACGACGGCCGCGGTACCCACGACGGCCGCCGTCCGAGCGACGGGTCGCCGTCCGATTACGCCGCGCCTACCCACGCCTCTACGAAGCATTTCCAACTCCTTCTCTTGTCGTGGTCTCATCGGCCTCAATCACGGCCGCCAACGCCTGAATGGGAATGCGACCGCTGGCCACCAGCTGACCCCCTGACCGGCGCACGGCGGACCCGAACGGCGCTGCCCAGCTGTTCTCGTACACCAGGACGGCCGCGACCGTCCCAGGCTCAAGGGCGGCTCCGATCGCCTCCACGTCCTCCTCGGCAAGCAGCATCGCGAGCTCGGTCTCCAGCTCGCGCAGCCCGCCGAGGTCAACATCGCCGAAGTCGTGGGTCTCAAAACCCTCCACCGATCCATCGAGCTCCTTTTTGAGCAGGATCAGGTCGAGCACGCGGACGGTTCCGCGATTGATCAGGGCCGACAGCTCGGCCGCCATCTCACCCGAGAAGTCAGCTTTGTCGGCCGGAAACTCGACCACCAAGTAGTCGACGGGCCCTAGCTCGTCCACTTCAGTCTCGTCCATGCCTGCCTCCATCGGTCGTAACACACCCCCCGGTTCCCCGGGGGCGTGCGCCCAGCTTCACCGACTTCGGGCCCGGCAGCATCATCCGGATGGGATGACGGACGGTGCACGTAGTCGGTGACCTCGGTTCCAGAGCGTCGCGTTGAGAAACCGCGCCAGGCCTGTTCATACACGGCGGGCCAGGACCGTGCCGACCGCCGCTGATTGGCCGGTGGGCACCCTTGCCCCTACCTCGTGGGGTCGGCAGCCTCCCGTCAACCGCGCTATGCGAATCATCGGGAGATACGAATGACAACGAGCACCGAGCAGTCGTCAAACGGACACTCGTCGACGCACGTCGTGATCGTCGGTGGAGGTTTTGCCGGCCTCGGTTGCGCCCGTGCGCTGGCCGGCAAGGACTCGGTGCGCGTCACCCTCGTCGACCAGCACAATTACCACCAGTTTCAACCTCTGCTCTACCAGGTGGCGACCTCGCAGGTCGCGGCCACGAGCATCGCCTCCTCACTGCGCAAGGCCTTTCACGAGTATTCCAACGTGGACGTGAAGCTGGGGGAGGTCATCGAGATCGATGCCGCCAAGCATGCGGTGCGCACGCGTGAGGGCGAGACGATCGCGGGGGATGTCCTCGTGCTGGCCGCGGGAGCCCGGGCCAACTTCTTCAACACTCCGGGCGCCGCGGAGCACGCCTTTCCGCTCTATTCGTTGACTGACGCTGAGCAGCTGCGGACCCGGATGCTCGCCCTGTTCGAGGACGCCGACAGCGACCACACGCTGATTGACCGCGGAGCTCTGAACTTCGTGATCGTGGGCGCGGGCGCGACCGGGACTGAGCTGGCCGGCTCCATGGCCGATCTGATCCACTCCACGATGCCCGACGAGTACCGTGATCTGGCCGTCGATCGGGCCACCGTCAAGGTCGTGGACCTGGGCGGCGTGATGTTGAACGGGTTCTCGGACCGAGCTCACGAGTACGCGAGCAAGGTCCTCAGGGAGCGGGGGGTCGAGTTGATCTTCGGAACCGGCGTCAAGAAGGTGGCGGCCGACCATGTCCTGCTCTCGGATGGAAGCGCGATTCAGTCGCACTGTGTGGCCTGGGCGGGCGGCCTGATGGCGGCCGCCCCCGCCGGCGCGAGTGGTCTTCCCACAGGCCGGGGCGGAAGGATCGACGTGCGCGACGACCTCACTGTCGACGGCTGGCCCGGCGTTTATGTGGTCGGCGACATCGCCAACATCTCGGGGCCGGACGGCACATTCCTTCCCCAGCTTGGCTCCGTCGCGCAGCAGAGCGGCGCCTGGGCGGCGGCCAACATCCTGGCCGGACAGGCTGGCAAGCCCGCCACGCCGTTTGACTACAGGGACAAGGGCATCATGGCCATGATCGGCCGGGGCGCGGCGGTGGCCGAAGTCGGCAAGCACCGTCATGAGCTCCATGGCTCGATTGCCTTCGCCGCCTGGCTGGGCGTCCATGCCGCCCTGATGAGCGGGGTCCGCAACCGGATCGAGGCCTTCGTCGATTGGGGATGGGACTACTTCTCGGACTCGCGCGGTCCCCAGCTCCTGGACCATCGATCGGAAGCTGCCCACATCGACTGGGACGAAGCCGATGACTCCGAGGTGAGCGAGAGCCTGGCCGCGCCGGCCTAGCTCGTTCAATGCCTCAGGCGAGCGCGCCTACGACGCCGTCGGCATCGTCAGCACGTAAACGAGCGCGCCCAGAAACACCACTGAGCCGAAGCCGAGCACGAGTACACGGAGCCGCTCCCACTGCACGCGCAGAGAGACCGCGGCCAGGAACAGGACCGCGGCAAAGAAGACGGTGGCCGAGCGCAGCCTGGTAGCCGCTCCACGCCGTGGCCAGCGTGGCCAGGGACAGCAGGATCACCGCGCCGAGCTCGAGCCAGCGTTCCCGGACCTCGTTCGTCTCTTCCGAATGCTCGGAGGAGGTCTCGGGGCGCTCGCTCAGCTCGTGAGGTGCGTGGATGTGGGCGTGCGACACCTACGTGCGGCCGCTCAAGACCGGGCGAGCCGAGTCTGTGCTGACCCCCCAACCGCTCAAGCAGGTGGTCGCCCACGCGCAAGGGTGGGTCATGGCGCGGCCTCGAATTTCCGCGGGGGTATGGCGGCGGCGAGAGCTCCCGAGCCCGGAGCCCCGAAGCCCTCCAGGGCCAGCTGCTCGGCGAGAATGATCCGCGCTGCCGCCTCGATTAGGGCCAGGTGGGAGAACGCCTGGGGGAAGTTGCCGAGGTGGCGGTCGGTCGCGGCATCGAACTCCTCGGCATAAAGACCGAGCGGTGAGCCAACTCGAAGCAGCCGTTCCATGAGGTCGTGCGCGCGCTGGGCCTCGCCGACGATCGACAGTGCCGACACGAGCCAGAACGAGCAGATCAAAAACGTCCCTTCCTTGCCGGAGAGTCCGTCGTCGGTCTCATCAGTCCGGTAGCGCAGGACGTAGCCGTTCTCGGTCAGCTCATCGGCGATGGCCAGAACCGATGAGTGCATACGCTCGTCCCCGCCGGGCAGGAAGCCGAACATCGCCGCCAGGAGCGTCGAGGCGTCCAGGGCATCGGTGTCGTAGTGCTGGCGCAGCACCCCGTCTTTCACGCCGTGAGCGAGGATGTCGGCGTGGATCTCCTCGGCGGTGGCCCGCCACTTCGCCTCCAGGCCGGGATCGTCGCGGATCTGTGCCAGCGAGGCGGCCCGGTCCATGGCCACCCAGCACATGAGTTTTGAGGAGACGTAGTGCTGCGGCTTGCCGCGCGCCTCCCAGATTCCCTGGTCGGGCTGACGCCAGACGTTGGTGGCGCACTCCGCCTGGGCCTGCACGATCGGCCACAGCCGCCGCGGCAGCCGCTGGCTGTGCATGCAGTGCTTGAGGATTGAGTCGAGCACCGCGCCGAACACGTCGTTCTGGCGCTGGTCGAAGGCGCCGTTACCGATCCGCACCGGATGAGCGCCGGCATAACCCGAGAGGTCCTCGCGGAAGCTCTCGGCCAGGTCCCGGCGCCCGTCGATCCCGTACATGATCTGCAGACCGCCGTCGCTATTGGGCTCGAGATCAGCCACGAACTGCATGAACTCGTCCGCCTCCCAGTCCAGACCGAGGAGATGCAGTGCCTGGAGCGTGAACGTCGTGTCGCGCATCCAGGTGTAGCGGTAGTCCCAGTTGCGCTCCCCGCCGGGGGTTTCCGGCAGCGAGGTGGTCAGCGCTGCCACCGTCGCCCCCGTGGGCATGTAGGTCAGGCCCTTGATGGTGAGCGCCGAACGTTGGATGGCTTCGCGCCAGCGGTGATCGGCAAACGGCCGGGCGCGGTTCAGCCAGCGCCGCCAGAAGGCGACGGTGGCGTCGAGGCGCTGGCGGGCGTCGTCAACGTGGTCGGCGACCCACAGCTCCGCTCCCCAGCCGAGGACCGCAAACGCCTCCTCGCCGGCGACGAGGGTGTGGCGGGCACGGACGCGGTTGGCCTCGATCCCAAGCTCCAGGTCGGTCTGCAGACGGATCGTCTGGCCGGCCCCGGTGGCGTCACCGGTATGGCGGGAGCCATCGACCAGCGTCCACTCGGCCGGCACCCGCCCGTAGTCGAACGCCGGCTCGCAGATGAGCTCGATCTCGACCTCGCCCTCCAGGCACCGTACGGTCCGGACGAGCATGTGGTCGGCGTCCTCATCGGCCGGCGGCCGGGTGTGCGGGGTGACCTGGTCCTCCCGCGTGGTCGGACCGAGAGTCAGCGCATCTCGAACCTCGATCCACCCTCCCGGGCTCTTCCATGTGGTGACCATGACGTTGGTGCCGGGCACGTAGTGGCGGTCGGACGGGACCATGACTCCGAACGGCCCGAGGCGGAACAGGCCGGCCTCTCGATCAAGCAGCGAACCGAACACGCTCGGGGCATCGAAGCGCGGCACGCACAGCCAGTCGATCGAGCCATCGGGCGCGAGCAGCGCGCCAGTGTGGCAGTCCGACAGGAATGCGTAGTTGGCGATGGGCGGGAACGGCGACGGTGCGGCCGCGCTTTGTTCCGGGCGCACTCCGGGCTTCGCGGTCCCGACGTCCCTTGGTTTGCCGTTGCGCCGCGGGCGCTTGGGCTGGCCGGTGACCGCGGTCATGACGCCACCCACGGCTCGTGCCAGCGTCCGCGTGCCGGCGACCAGGCCATCGGCCTCGGCCGGCCCCCAGGATCCCGGGGCGTAGGCATGCACCGGCGGCGGGGCCTCGAGCAGGGGGGCCATGATGCGCCAGCACTCCTCCACACTGTCCTGGCGGGTGAAGGGCGCACTATCCCCGGCCATCGCGGCGCCGAGCAGGACCTCGTACGGCGTCGGCCCCTCCCCGCCCTCCTCGGCGAACTCCATGTCGAGAGTGATGGCCTGCGGGCCGCCCCTGTCGGCGCGATGCGCGTCGATCTCCAACCGCACTCCGGTGGTCGGGTCGAGTTTGACCACCAGCTGCCCGTCGGCGGGCGGACGTCCTGTCGAGGACAGGAAGCGCAGCGTGGGTGGCCGGCGGAAGACGAGCCGGAGCTCCGTCTGCGTCACGGGCAGACGCTTGCCGGTCCGGATGAGGAAGGGCACGCCGGCCCACCGCCAGTTGTCGATCTCCAGGCGCAGCGCGGCGTAGGTCTCTGTGCTCGACCCGGCGGCGACGCCATCAATATCTCCGTAACCGTCATATTGGCCGCGCACGTAGTGCCGTGCATCGGCGTCGGCCATCGAGCGAAAGACGGCGAACTTGGCGTCCTTGAGGGTGGCCGCATCGGCTCCGGCAGGGGCCTCCATGGCCGCCATCGCCACCACCTGCATGAGATGGTTGACGACCACGTCCTGCAGGGCACCGACGCGATCGTAGAAGTGGCCGCGGTCCTCGACTCCGAAGGCCTCGGCCATCGTGATCTGGACACTCGCCACGTGCTGGCGATTCCAGACCGGCTCGAGCATGCTGTTGGCAAAGCGCAGGTAGAGGAGCTCGTCGAGCCCCATCTTCCCCAGGTAGTGATCGATCCGGTACAGCTGAGACTCATCGATGTACTGATGGATGTCGGCGGCGAGGGCGCGGGCCGAGGCAAGGTCGTGGCCGAACGGCTTCTCGACCACCACGCGGGCGCGCTCGGTCAACCCGGCCTCCGACAGGCCCTTGATAACCGTTCCGAACAGGAAGGGCGGGATCTCCAGGTAGAACACAGGCCGCTCGGCGCTCCCGATCGCTTCGCGCACACGCCCGTAGGTGGCGGCGTCACCAAAGTCGCCCTGGACGTAGGAGAGCCGCGCCGCCAGGCGACCGAAGACCTTGTCATCAACCGGCTCGCCCGTGCCGGCGATGCATTCACGAGCGTGATCGCGCAGATGGTCGACTGACCAGTCATCGACGGATACGCCCACGATCGGGCAGTGCAGCAGCTCGCGGCGCTCGAGGCGGTAGAGCGAGCGGAACGTCATGACCTTGGCCAGATCCCCGGTGATGCCAAAGGCGACGAACACGTCGGCCGCCTGGGCCTGGCTCGCCGGCTTCGAAGTGCGTTCCGGCTGAGCGTCGACTACGACTGCCATATTGATCTCCTCGCTAGCGTGTCCCTGGCGCCATGAGCCTGGTTTTGCCCTGGGTGGCGGGACGCTAGGAGGTGGTGTCCGACGGAGCATCACCCCGATCGGGTGAACGTCGCCGCGACCGACCGGTAACCCCAGGGTGGCTGGCTCTGCCCTCATCCCGTCGGGATGATGAGGGCGGCTTTGAGGTCGGCTTTGATCAACAAGGATGGGCACTGAATTCGGGCGACGGCGAGTGGGAACCCCCGGCGTCCGTCTCGCGGGCCGACGATGCTGACGTTCGCCTCGGACCTGGAGGCGGCGCGGAGCCAGATGGCGTTCACGCTGGGCTTCCACATCATCCTGGCCTCGCTCGGCGTGGCGTTCCCGGCGCTGATGCTGATCGCCAACTACCGCGGCCTGCGGCACGGCGACGAGGACGCGCTGCGTGCTCGCGCGGCGCTGGTCGAAGGTGGTGGCGGTGACGTTCGCTGTCGGCGCCGTGACGGGGACGGTTCTCTCGTTCGAGTTCGGGCTGCTCTGGCCCGCGTTCACCGGGCGCTTCGGCGAGGTCTTCGGCGTGCTGTTCGCGATCGAGGGGATCTGCTTCTTCCTCGAGGCGATCTTCGTCGCCATCTACATCTTCGGCTGGCAGCGCCTGTCGCCGTGGGCGCACTTCTGGGCCGGGCGTGCCGATCGTCATCACCGGCCTCGGTGGGGCCTTCTCGGTCGTCGCCGTGAACTCGTGGATGAACCAGCCGGGGGGCTTCTCGCCGACCAACGGCCACGTCACCTCGGTCGCAGCCGCTCAAGGTGATCTTCAACGGGGCGGTGCCGCTACGAGGTGCCGCACATGATCCTGGCCGCGTACCTGGTCACCGGGTTCATCGTCGCGTCGGTCTACGCGGTCGGGAATGCTGCGCGGCCGGCGCGATCACATCCACCGCCTCGGGCTGCTCATCCCGCTGACCGTCGCCTGCATCGCGACGCCGATCCAGTTCGCGGTCGGCGACACGGCCGCGCGCGCGATCGCCAAGGACCAGCCGGTGAAGTTCGCCGGGATGGAATGCGTGCAGAAGACCTCGACCGACGTGACCGAGTACATCTACGGCCGCTGCACCTCGAGCGGGGTCAAGGGCGGGATCGGGATCCCCGGCTTCGACTCGTTCCTGGTCGGCTGGAGCACGAGCACGCAAGGTCACCGGCCTCGACTCGGTGCCGGCCAACGACCGACCGCCGGACGACACGATGCTCCACTGGGCGTTCGACACCATGGTCGGGATCTGCACGGTGCTGATCGCGCTCGGGCTCTGGTTCGGTATCGGCTGGTGGCGCAAGCGCGACTTCCCGCAGTCGCGTTGGTTCCTGCGCGCCACGGCCGTGTCGGGCGTGGCCGCGGTCGTGGCGCTCGAGTGCGGCTGGATCGTCACCGAGGTCGGCCGCCAGCCGTGGGTCGTCTACAACGTCCTGCGCACGACGGACGCAGTCACGAAGGCCAGCGGGGTCTGGGTCACCTTCGGGGCGATCCTGGTGCTCTACGTGGTGCTGGGCGCGGCGCTGGTCATCACGCTGCGGGCGATGGCGCGGCGCTGGCGCACCGAGGCCGAGCGATGAGGGCGACGGGCCCGTACGGGCCGGCCTCGACTGCCGCCCGAGGACCTGGCCACGAAGGCACGGGATGAGCAGAGCCGACGCCGTGGCGGTCGTCCTCTGGATCGGCGCGACGATCTACGCCGTCTTCGGCGGAGCCGACTTCGGCGCGGGCCTGTGGAGCCTGCTGGCCGGCGGACGACGACCGCGGTCGCCGCGCGCGCGAGCTGATCGACTGGGCGATCGGACCCGTATGGGAGGCCAATCACGTCTGGCTGATCTTCGTGCTCGTGGTGCTCTGGACCGGCTTCTCGGCCGCGTTCGAGGCGATCTTCTCGACGCTGTTCATCCCGCTCAGCCTGGCCGCGCTCGGCATCGTCCTGCGCGGCGCGGGATTCGCCTTCCACAAGACCGCGCGGCGCTCGCGGCGGCCGGGCGGTCGCCGAGCGCTCTTCGGGGCTGGCGTCGCTGCTGACGCCGTTCTTCATGGGCACGGTCGTCGGCGCGATCGCCGGGGGGCGGGTGCCGGTCGGCAACGCGGCCGGCGACGCGGTGACGAGCTGGCTCAATCCCCTCTCGATCCTGATCGGGGCGCTGTTCATCGCCACCAGCGCGTACCTCTCGGCGGTGTTCCTGGTCAGCGACGCGCGCCGCGCCGGACGCCCCCGACCTCGAGCGGTACTTCGTCGCCCGCGCGCTCGTCGCCGGCGGTCGTCGCGGGCGGCGCTCGCGGTCGCCGGTCTCGTCCTGCTGCACGACGACGCGCGGTTCATCTACGACGGCCTCACCGGCGACGGCGCTGCCGCTGGTGATCCTCTCCTTCGCTGTGCGGTGTCGCGGTGCTCGTGCTGCTCGCGCCGCGGCATCGCGCGCGGCGCCACGCCCGCTCGCCGTCGGCGCCGTGGCCGCCGTGATCTGCGGGCTGGGCCGTCGCGCAGAATCCCTACCTGCTGCCGCAGAAGCTCACGATCGCCCAAGCCGCGGCGCCGAGCGCGACCCTCACCACCGTCCTGATCGTCTTCGGCGTCGCCGTCGTGCTCGTGCTGCCGTCGATCGGCCTGCTGTTCACCCTCGTCCAGCGCAACCTTGTCGAGGAAACCGCTCGGCCGTCACGGCCGGCCACGGACCTCGGAGACACCACCGCTCCCGGCGCGGGCGCCGCGCTGAGGAGCCGAACGACACGAGGTAGTCAACTCTGATGATCGACTTTTTCATTGACCAGATCCGGTCCGTACTCGGTGTTGCCGAGCACGACATCGTCGAGCCGCTACACGAGACCCGCGACATCGAGGCGGACATCCTCGGCACCGTGCGGGCGATCGAGAACGCCACCGCGTCCGTCGAGCGCCACGTGGCGGTCATCGAGACCTTGGCCACCTCGGTTGATCCGTTGCGGGCATCGGTGGATCGGCTCACCGACACGATGCAGGAACTCGTAGCGATGATGGCTCCGATGGCGGCGGCCGAGCACGAGGTGCACAGAATCGGACGCCTGTTCGGACGCCATCACCATGACGAGCAATCCGGCGGAGAGCCACCCGAGCAGTAGCTAGCGGCGTAGTTGCGCAACCCGGACCGCGTTGCGGGAAGCTGCGGATCGTGAGGGACCTACCCGAGCCTCGCCCGAGCCACGCGCGACGCACGCCGGACCTGATCGTCCACTGCTGTCACGGCCCCCACGTAGGCCGCGTGGGTCCCGAAGGCGGTGGCGACCATGCTGGCCGGCCAGCGCCACGGTGGCGGCGTGCGCCCGAGCAGCGGGAACATCGTCAGCGTGGCCGTCATCAGGGTGGCGCCGAAAGCGAAGCTCGCCCATGGCTCCCCGACCCTTCTCCGCAGCAGCCCATGCCAGATTCCGAACACCGAGCCATAGCCCCAGCGCAGGGCAAGCCCGAGCTCGTTCTCCTCGCTGTCGGTGACGGCTCCGAGGTGTGCGATGTGGGCGACGATCTGTCCCGGAACCAGGCTGTCGTCGTAGTCGAGAGGCTTGTGCAGCCTGGGCCGCAGACGGCGCTCCGCGGCATAGGCGAGGGTCATCGTCGCCGTGCCAGCGGCGCCGGCCACGACACTCCGGATGGGCCATGGGACCTCTCTCATGCCGTGAGACATTGTGGGCCGCGGCGGGAGGGATGCGTCACCCCGATCGGATGAACCCGGAGCCGGTCAGCGCGGCCGTTGCGCCGACGATCGCCGCCAGGACCGCGCTCGCCGTGGTTGAGGAGTACTGAAGGGCCAGCGGCACGTGCACGCTCTTCTCGACGATCGTGTCGACGCTGCCCAGCACCACGCCCAGCACGGCGCCGGCCAGTGGGATGGCCCATAGGGAATCCCTCAGGTAGAGGCGCACCCGGAAGACGCGACGCCAGCTCATGGCGATGCCCGGGGGTCCCGCCTCACCAGTTGATGATCCCGCGCCCGATCAGGAGGATGCCGATTGCCGTGGCGACGATCAGAGCCACTCGGCCGCCATCGCGGCTGAGGAAGCCGTTGAAGCTGGCCACGGCGGTTGCGGTCTGCTCGGGTCGGGTCGCGTACCCGATCAGAGGTAATTCGAGCAAGATGAGCATGATGAGGTTGAAGCCGATGACCACCAGCACCGTGGTTACGGTCCCGGTGCCCTGCTTGCTGAGTAGATCCATGGCGGCGATGTAGGACGCGCCTGGGAAGCTCAGCAACACGCCGACCAGGAACGTGTCCCGGGCTGAGCCCTTGCTCAGCTGGCGCTTCCAGCGCGGCGGCGGCTTGTCCTTGTTCTCCTCACGCTTGCGGACGCGCCGCGCGCGGCGGCGCTTGTCGCGGCCGGTTCCCACGATGAACGCGATGAGCAAGACGACGGCCCCTAGTGCGACGTCGAGGATCGGATTGACGGAGCGCTTGGCCGTGCTCGAACTGTTCGATCCGGGAAGCGCGAAGACCAGGATGAGTCCGGCTGTAATGCTGGTGACCAGCGCCCCGGCCAGATACCCCGACAGCAGTCGCTTTGGACTGAGAAGCGTCAGCATCAGGGTGACCGCGGCCAACAGGGTCGGGTTCAGCGCGGCGGTCAGGGATAGGACAAAAACGCGGCCCATTGGTTCGGACGATGAGCCATCCACCCCGGGTCTACGTCATCCGATGAGGGTGAACAGCGGTGGCGCCGCGTTCAGAGGCCGGTCTTGGCGACCGGTGCGCCCTCGGCCAGAGGATCATCCGTGTCGGGGACGCCTGATGGCCCGGTTCGTGACAGGGTCTCTTCTACCGTCTCGACCACGCGAGAAAGGACGTACATGCGATGAGCGCGACAGCTGCTTCCTCGGGCACGTTCAAGATCGGCGGTGACCTCGAGGTCACCCGGCTCGGCTTCGGCGCCATGCGCATCACCGGCGCCGGCATATGGGGTCCGCCCAAGGACCACGACGCCGCCGTCGCGGTCCTCAAGCGACTTCCCGAGCTCGGCATCGATTTCATCGACACCGCGGATTCGTACGGACCGGAGGACTCCGAGAACCTGATCCACGAGGCGTTGCACCCGCTCGACGGCATTCACGTCGCGACGAAAGGGGGCTTCACCCGCCACGGCCCCGACATCTGGGCCGCGGTCGGGCGACCGGAGTATCTGCGCCAGTGCTGCCTGATGAGCCTCCGCCGGCTCGGCCTGGAGACGATCGACCTCTGGCAGCTGCACCGCATCGACCCGAAGGTCCCCCGCGACGAGCAGTTCGGGCTCATGAAGCAGCTCCAGGACGAGGGCAAGGTGCGTCACCTCGGCCTCTCGGAGGTCTCCGTCGAGGAGATCGAAGCGGCCCAGAAGGTATTCGCGGTCACGACCGTGCAGAACCTCTACAACCTCTCCAACCGGCAGTCCGAAGATGTCCTCGACTATTGCCAGGAACATGGCATCGGCTTCATCCCGTGGTTCCCCCTGGCCGCCGGCAAGCTGGCCGAGCCGGGTGGCGCCGTGGCGGAGATCGCCGCCGCGCACGACGCAAGCCCCGGACAGGTGGCACTCGCCTGGCTGCTCGCACGCAGCCCCGTGATGCTGCCGATCCCGGGTACGAGCTCGGTCGACCATCTCGACGAGAACGTCGCTGCGGCAGAGCTGGAGCTGACCGCCGACGAGGTGGCGCGACTCAACGACGCCGCGCCGCCGAGCTGAGAGCACACCGTGAGCACGCTCATAATCGGTGACGTCTACGGCCTTGTCGGTCCGGTGGATGAACTCGTCGAGTTACTGTCCGAGACCCAGAGGGAGACGAGGTTGGAGCTCCTCGCCGACCTTTCAGCGATACCAGGAACGCGTGGGCGAGTTCCTTGCCCGCAGCTGGCCGACCTCGAGTTGCCCGACGACGTCAAGCCCGCCAACTCGCATCTGGCGCTCAACGTGATCACGGGCCCCGACGGCGAGGAGCAGAAGATCATGCGCTTCAACATGCCGTTCGGCCGCGTCGGCCGAGCGGAGTTCGGCACCTACTACATCGCCTACGCGCGCAGCTCGGAACTGATCGAGCGCATGCTGAGGAACATGTTCATCGGCGACCCGCCCGGTAACACGGACCGGATCCTGGACTTCTCCACCGCGGTGACCGGCGGCTTGTTCTTCATCCCTCCAGCCGACCTGCTGGAAGGGTTGAACGGGGCCGACGGCTCCAGCGAGGGCGTCGGCGCCGAGGACGGCACTGACAGCGGCGGCGCGCCGGCGCCGGCCTCAGGATCTGGCGATGGATCGCTGAGTATCGGCAGCCTCCGCGACCAACCGTGAACCGGCAGCTGTAAAGGGGTGTGGGATCTCGCGCCTTCACTTCTGGCGGCGATCGGGTGCGCGCTCGTCCTCGTTGTGACCGGGTGCAGCTCGGCCTCGAAAATGCCCGCGGTGGTGACGCCCGCGGGCTCGACGTACACGTTGATGCAGATGAACCTGTGCCTGTCCGGTTTCGCCGGGTGCTACAGCAGGGTGCGATACCCGGCAGGGGTTGAGGAGGCGGTCGGCCGGATCCGTGACGACCGCCCCGACGCCGTCACCGTCAACGAGGCGTGCGGCAATGACGCCGCGCTGATCGCCCGACAGACCGGCTACAGCCTGCGCTTCTCGAGGGTCATCTACAACGGCAAGCCCCTGCCCTGCATCAAACCGGGCGGCCGCGGGCTCTTCGGTGACGCGGTGCTCACCAGGGCAGCCATGACGAACACCGACAGCCACGCCTTCGGGGCCCAAGCCGGGCCCGAGCGGCGCCAGTGGCTATGCGTCAGCACGCGAGTCGGCGTCGACGTGTGCACCGCCCACCTTGCCTCCGGCGAGCTCGAGGAGGTGGCCGCGAACGACCCCCAGTGCGCCGAGCTCCGGGGGATCCTTGCCCGTCGGGCGACCGCGCGTACCGTCGTCTTCGGCGGTGACTTGAACCGTCTGGCCCCTTGTGCCCCCCACGGTTTGTGGATCCGCACGGATCGCTCCGCCCACCAGGACCCCGGGAGCCAGCAGGTGTACGGATCCGGTGCCCTGCGCTCACCGTCGGCGCGGGTGGTGCCGGCCATGCACACCGACCACGACTTCCTGCTCGTCCGGGCTGAGCTCACCGCCCACACTGATCGCATCGTCGGGCCCACCCGCTGGTGGACCTATTCGCCTTGACGGTGCTGGATACCAGCTGTCTATCCGCCGCTGGCGCTCGGCGACACCCCCGGCGCCTGCCGGAGTGTCGCCGCACGCGCGCTTGTGACGAGCCAGGCGAGGAGGGTCATGGCACACGCCGCGGTGAGAGCCGCGCGGGAGCCGATGCTGGTGATGAGTTGACCGGAGACGGCGGCGCCGAGCGCGAGCCCTGTGCCGTACAGGGTGCCCAGCCATGTGAACGCTTCGGCCCTGTGTTCAGGCTCGGCGACCTCGTCGATGACGGCCATCTGGCATGTGGTGATCGGCGCGAAGCACAGCCCCGCGAGGGCGGCGAGCGCGATCATCGCCGGAAGGTCCGGCGTGAGGATCAGCGGGGCAAGGCCGAGGCCGGCGAGCAGGCAGAGACCCGGATACTGCTGGCCGGCTGACCTAGCTCGGGGCCGGAGTCCGTACAGGAATCCGCCGATCCAGCTGCCGACCGCAAAGGCCGAGAGGAGAACGCCGGCGGCAGCACCCGAGCCGTGGGCGCGAGCGAAGGCCGGGAATGCGACGTCGAGGATGCCGAACGTGACCCCGAAGGCGGCCGACGTTGCGATGACGGTCCGGATGCCACCCCCGGCCAGGGCGTGGAGACGTCGCGCCGCCGCGGGTTTGGGCTCGCGTTTGGCTGCTGGCTGCGCCGTCCCGAACGTCACCGCGCCGACGAAGCTCAGCACCGCCGTGGTCGCGACCGCGGCCGTCGTAGACCACAGGGCGATCACCGCCCCGGCCACCAGAGGGCCGGCGATGTAGGTCGTCTCCTGCATCATCGTCATCACCGCGAAACCGGCCTGACGGCCTTCACTGTCCTTCAGCAGCTGCGACCAAGCGCTGCGCAACGCCGCACTGGCGGGGGCGCTGACGGCGCCGGCGACGAACGCCAGCCCGACCAGCAACGCTGAACCAACGCGAGCATGACCGCCGGCGATAAAGGCAAGATCCGTCGCGATGTCGGGGACGGCGAGACGGAGGACGGCACTGCGGGCACCAACGCGATCAACAAGGCGACCGCGGGCCGGACCGAACAGCAAGCCGCCCGCGGTGGACGCCGCGAGCACCAAGCTCGCGGTCGCGAATGACCCGGTGGCAGACCGCGCGAACAGCACGAACGCCACCGGCATCATCGTGTTGGCGACTCCGAGAGCCAGAAACGATGCCGCCAGCCTGGGAACGCCCCGTGAACGCAGGAGCTTGCTGTAGGCGCCGACCGTCAAGTGCCGGGCCATTCCTCCGCAAGCAATCCGAACCACAGAAGGTCGACCCGCCGGCCGCGCTCGACGTTGCGCGCGCGCAGGATGCCTTCCTGAGTGAAACCGAGCCGGCGCGCGAGAGCGGGCACCGCGGGGTTCTCGGGTGTCGTCGTCATCTCCACCCGCAGCAAGTCGAGCTCATCGAAGAGCCAGGACACGGTCAGCGCTACGGCTCCTGACCCAACGCCGTGCTGGCGCTGTCGCGGGATCACCCAGAAGCCGAGTTCACCGCGGCGGTGGCGTTCGTGCAGTGAATGCACGATCACCTCTCCCCAGAATGCGTCGGTGACCGGATCGGCGATCGCGAGCGTAAAGAACACACGATCCTCGACGGGCTGAGCTTCGGTCTCGATCCGCTCGCGGACAGCTTGCTCATCGGGATCCTGCTCAACCCCGAGCAGCCGCCCGAGGTCGGGGTCCTCACCGAAGGCCGCTGCGTAGGGCTTCGCATCGGTCGGCACCATCGGGCGCAGACTCACCCGGTCGTCGCTGAGCCGGCTGGGCAGGGTGATCTTCATTGCCGCCATTCTGCCCCGCCCAGCCGACGCAGACCTCAAACAAGCTCCGCGTCCCGTGTGTCCAGCCGCCGTGCGGTTGCCTCGATAGGCCGACTTCAGGATCTCCCGGGACCGTTCTACTTGCTGGGTCGCCCGCCGACCAGCCGCCGCCCCGGCGTCTGCCCGGTGGTCAGCTTTGGGATGAGTAGGTAGGCGAGGGCGAGCACGATCCAAATCACCGCGCTGACTCCAGTGAGTTTGACGCTCGCCGACCCGTGGCTGCTGTGCGCTTGGCCGAAGAGCAGACCGAGCACGATGAGCAGCACGATCAGCACTGCGATGTTGATCACCACGGCAGCGACCCGGCGTCCCAGACCCAGTTGTCCGTCGTTCATCTTGCCTCCCGGGATCAACTTCCGCGTTTGCGCGCGGGGCGAACAACCCAGTTCGCGACCGACGAGAGATGCCCCGACTTCGCTCCGCTCCCGCGGCGAACGGTGGCGAATGTACCAGCCTGAGCCACGCTGTGATGAGCTTGGCCAATGAAAGGGCCAGCCCTATCAAGATTGCCCGCGCCTCACTGACCACATCTGTTCCGGTCCCCGAGGCCAGTCGGAGCGGCAGTCCGAGACACGCGCTGCTGCTCCGGTGACGGAGCCGGAGCCGACAGAGGTAGGTTCCTCAGATGGCTCAGATCCGAGTCGAGCGCGGCACGCTGGCCGAGATGCTGCGAAGTCACGGTGAAGATGATCTCGCCGGGCGGGTGTCGTCGATCACAGACGAAGAGCTGACGCGCATTCGGACGCTCGGCGCTTACTACGCCTGGTCTGAAGATGCGCTGGCACTCGGCGGCAGCATGGGCGGGGCTCGCGCGCTCTCGCTGGCCACGATCGACGTGCTCGAACGCACCGGACGCGATCTACGGCGTCACCGCACCGACTCTGAGATTTCGTGGGGATGGTCAGAGGAGCTCGACCCGAGCGAGCGTGCCCAAGATCGCGAGCTTCGACTCCATGCCGCGGAGAAACAGCTGCCCGAATCCGAAAGCTGAACGGCGATGACGAGAAGCTGCATGGTAGAGCCGTTGCTCCCACGGGCCAGAGTGCACCCCAAGCAGCCGTGTGAAGGCGGTTGTGGTGCCGCTCGGCACCACGGCGAAAGCGATTAGGTCGAGCCGCCATGGCTCGGTAGTAGCTGCGCTCCTCGGGCGGCATCAGGCAACTTATACCCAGCACCACGCCGGCGCCTCACGCCGGGCGCAACCGAGACTTCGTCCTCGCGGCCGGGTCGGCGACGAAGCGGTGCCGGTCCTCACGTCTCGACCGAACGGCCGACCAGCCACATGGTCTAGCGACAAAGCTCGGCCCTTAACCGGGCAGCGAGCCGCACCGAGGCCTCGATCTCGACTCGGCGTATCGAGACGCTCTCGACGTTCAGGCCGAAGGGAACGCCAACGCGTCGGCAGAAGGCGATCAGCTCGACCGCGGTCGCGACCGCTTGATCGTAGGACGCGTCCAGGGTGTCGTCAGCATGGCGCAGATCGTTGGCGATCCAACGTGGCACGTCGACACCTAGCCACCGCAGAAAGTCCAATGTCTTCATCGAGCCGCAGACTGAGAATGTGAAGACGATCGGCACCGGCTCCAGGTTCTGGGCAGCGCACTCATAGCGGTAGTCAGACACCAAGTCCTTCGCCGCGTTGACGTCGTAGACGACCTGCGTGACGAAGAAGGAGCAGCCTGCAGCCTGTTTGGCGATGAGCCGGAAGTGCTCATCGCCCCCGCGGGCGTGCCGCTCAGGGATCGCGACTCCGCCGAGCGGCAGGTCCGGCCGGACTTCAGTCCGGAGCTCGTAGGCCCGCGAAAGCGACGTCGCAACCGCTTTCTCGCGGGACGAGGTTCCGACGAAGACCGACAGGGCCTGGGCTGGGTCTTGATCGCGCAGCCATGACCGCAGGCTGTCCTCGGCGTGCTTGCTGACCGCGCGATACACGATCGCTGGTACGTCCAAGCCCACAAGATCACGAGCAAGGTACTGGGCCGGGTCCATCGTCGGCAGAAACGGGAACGGCCGTTCGTCGGGGTTACGGTCGCTCTCGTCATCAATGTCGTAAAGAACGAGGCCATCGATCCCCACCGGCCGGAGGCGCTCAAGCGTGACCTCAGCGATCTGCCTGGTCTGCTCCGGTCCGGTGCTCAGCCTCGGAGGGGTCACCGCGAAGATCAAGAACTCGCCCCTCCGATCGGCGATTCGCTCGTGCAATTCCACGCGCGGAACCGTAGCCAACCGCTAGCCGATCACCAGGTAGATGTCGACGGACGTGTGCTTCATTGCGCCAGCCTGTCGGCGCTCATGGCGTGGGCGCGGTTTCGGGATTGGTCCGCGGTAGCGCTGGCACGGGAGCCCGCGTACACCTAATCCTGAGATCGCGAAGACTCGTCCAGAGTCGGGTTGCCGGACGAGGGCGTCCTCGTCGAGTCCCTCGCGCGCGGTGGCCGATGATCAGCTCGCTCTCGCCAGGCGGCGGCTCACCATATCCACCTCCGGCGATCTCACGGTCCGTGCCGCACACGCCCATCAGGCGCCCGCGTGACCAGCATCGCGCCGTCTGACTCGGCCGGCTCGGGGACCTCCTCGACACCGACGCTCCCGCGCTGGCCTGGCACCGCCGTGATCGCACGCATCGTCCTCACCCTCACACGGCGCCGATGACACTGCGTCACCCGAAACGGGGGACGCCACCCTCCCCCCTGACCCAGAAAATCGTCACGATGACTTCAGCGGATGCCACGAAGCATGATCTCGTGGTGATCGGCGCCGGGCCCGCAGGGGTGGTGGCGGCGCTTCGCGCGGCGCGACTCGGGGCCCGAACCGCGCTGGTCACACGCGATCAGTTCGGCGGCATGGCCGCCAATGACGGACCCGTTCCCGTCCGCACCCTCGCGCACGCTGCTCGCCTAATGCGCGAAGCCTGGCAGCTCCCGCGCTATGGCATCACCACTGGCGAACTCAAGCTCGACTACGCGAGGCTGCTCGATCGCGTCCGCGAGGTGACCGGCGACGTCCGCACGCAGTCGTTGCTGCGCGAAGAGCTCCAACAGTCCGGAGTCACGCTTCACGAGCACGCCGGCGCCGCCGGGTTCACCGAACCTCACGTGATCGAATCCGAGCACGCCCCACTCCTCCATGCCTCGAAGATCATCATCTGCACCGGGGGCATGTCGCGCCGACTCGACCTCCCCGGATTCGAGCTGGCCTGCACCCACAGCGACGCCTGGACCCTCTCCTTTGCCCCTCCCTCGATGCTTGTCATCGGCGCCGGCGCCACCGGGGTGCAGCTCGCCTCGATCTTCAACGCCTTCGGCTCACACGTCACGCTGTTCGAGGCCGCGCCCCGGATCCTCATGAGCGAGGACGAAGACGTCGCCGCCGCGGTCGGCGGAGCGCTAGCCACATCCGGGATCCAAGTGCTCGAGAACGCCGGGAAGATCCACCGCCTCGAACCCTGCCCCGCCGGAGTCAGGCTGACCTACGCACACGACGGCACTCCCCACCACATCGAGGCAACGATCACCGTCGTCGCGGCCGGCTGGGTCGCCAACACCGCCGAGCTCAACCTGCCCGCCGCCGGCGTCCAGACCAACCCACGCGGCTACGTTCAGGTGGACGCCCAGCTTCGCACCACCGCGCCGCACATCTTCGCCGCCGGCGACGTCACCGGGCACGTGATGGTCGTCCATGAAGCAGCCCGCGAGGCATACCTCGCCGCCACCAACGCGGTCCTCGGCAGCACAACCGCCCTGCCAGCCGAGGTCAGTCCCCTCGGCAGCTTCACCGACCCCGAATACGCCTCCGTTGGACTCGCCGAGACGGCGGCCCGCAAGACCCGCGAGGTCGTCGTCGCGACCCAGCAGTTCGACTCCCTGCCACGACCGATCATCGACGGACGCCCCACCGGCTTTTGCAAACTCATCGCCGACCGCCAGCTACACACCATCCTCGGCTGCCACATTGTCGGAGAACGCGCCGTCGAACTCGCCCAGCTGGCGGCGATCGCGATGGCAGCCAAAATGACCGTCGACCAACTCGCGCTCGTCCCCTTCTCCTTTCCCACATACGCCAACGCCCTCGGACGCGCGGCCATCAAGGCGGCCCGCGAGCTCGACCCCAACGCCGCCGCCAAGGACCGCCCCCCCAACGCCGCCGAAGCCACCACACTCGCCGGCTGAGCTCAACCCGGCCACAGATCATATTGCCCACTCGTGTCCCGTGGTGCCCCGAAAAGACCTGCAAATCTCATTGTTCTGTTGGACACGGGAGGACACGGTAGGACGGCGCGAGACAATCTGATGCACCCCTGGTGCCCCCTCAGCAGGGCGTGCGTCCGGGCGGCGGGGAGCAGGGCAGCCGTCGAAGGTGCGCCCCGGCTGCGTCAGCTGGTGGACGAGGCCGCGCCGCCCAGGCCCGCTCTCGCCTCGGCAATCGCCGTCTGCGCGTCGAGCCGCGGCATGTCCTCGAACTCGTCCATCACGTGGCCATAGGTGCTCAGTGAGTCGGGCGTCGTGGCCGAGCTGGCGGTCGACGTTGATCACCGAGCGCACCGACCTCACGTTCGCCCCGACCGGCTTACCTGGCGGCTACACAGAACTCGCGCCCCGCGCGGAGCACCACGAAGGACCGAGCGTACTTCCTGGCTGCCGGCGAACCTGGCCTCGAATAGCCGATCTGCGTGCGCTCAGGTGCTCATCTCGGACGAGCGCTGGGAGGAGCTCACGCGCACGAGCCGGTGGTCGATCGAAGCGGCCCTCCCGGGCGCTCCCTCGTTTTCCGCGCAACGCGGGACCGCGTTCAGTCGAGCATCGAGGAACGCGACCGGCGCATAGCGGGTCCCAGATCGGCGCGCCGTGAGAGGTGGCGTCGTTCAGCTCACGCGAGCGGCCCCGACGTAGGTCGGTGCCTGGGGGACGGAGGTGAGGTTGGTTCTATTGGGCTGCGAGCGCGGCGATCAGTTCTTTACGAGTGCGTACACCGACCTTGTCGAAGATCGCCTTGAGGTGGTCGTTGACGGTGTGCGGGGAGAGGAACAACCGCTCAGAGACCGCCTTTGTGTCGCTGCCGTCGAGCAGTGCGTTGACCAGCTCGCGCTGGCGGGCGGTGAGGTCATGGGCAATGAGGCGCAGGTCGAGGACGTCCTGAGCGGCGGCTGGCCGGATAGTCACCGCCACGGTGCGCTCCAGCGGGTCGAGCCGGTCGGCCTCGATGATCGCCCAAGCACCATTGGCGGCGCGCACCCGGGCGCGCGCGGGCAGATCTCGCGCTCGTGTGCTGGGCGCGGGGGAGGTGCTGGCGATCGCGAGAACCCGGCTGGCCACGTTATAGATGGGGGCCATCGCGGCGATCGCGGCGAAGGGTAGGCCCGGTGGGAGAAGCTGTGCGAGCCAGGTGCGAGCGCCGGGCGTCGAGGCGCGGACCGCGAGATCTGAGTCCAACACGACCACCCCCGCCGATGGAAGCGCTGGCGATTCGCTTCTGCCGGTGGCTGCTGCGGCCGCGCTGCGTCTGGTGGCGGTGGCGAGCAACGGCGCCAGGCCGTCGAGGAAAGCTACGTCCTGCTCCGTGAACGGCTGCTCGTCGGAGGAGCGCATCAGATCGAGGCATCCCCATAATCCATGCTTGTCGCGCAACGGGACGCGCAGCTCATCGCCAATGCCGACCGCGCCGAGAACATCGAGGAACCGCAGGCCTCGATCGCGTGCGGGTCGCGCGCGCGGGCCATTGAGCGTCGCTAGGGCGCCCGATTCGTTCGGCCGCTGGTCCAACAGCAGAAGGCGTGGCAGCATCGGCCAGTAGTCGTGCTCGCCTATCCCCGTCGTCCCGAGCCCGGAAGCAGGGTCGCACACAGGCCAGCACCACCGATCAAACCCCACAACCGGCCGCAGCACCTCGACGATCTCAAGGCGTTGCGCGTATGAATCCGCGGGCCGCTCCGTCAGAGCAGCGATCCGATGCCTGCATCGCTCCCGAGCCCGCACGCTCACCATCGGTACGAGTGTAAGGCCGGGAGCCTGGCGGCAAAACCCCTAGAAGTTGGGATACCGGAGACGCGCTCGAGCCAGAATTCTCCAGGCCATGACCTACACCAACCCTCCCACAGCCACCCATCCGATCATCCACCAGCCGGGCAAAGGCGACCACGTTCTGCAGATGGGAGCGTGCGTCACCGTTAAGCTTCCGGTCGACGCCGCCGAGGGCGCTCGCGTGAGTGTCGCCGAGTTTCTGATGCCACCCGAGTTCGGGCCGCCACTCCACGTGCACCACGGCGAGGACGAGCTGCTGCAGATCCTTGACGGCAGCGTCCGCGTAGTTTGCGGCGATGAGGACGAGACGCTCACCGCCGGTGGGTTTGCCTACCTACCGCGCGGCGTGCCCCATACCTTCTGGGTACAGGGCGACCAGGGGGCGCGGATGCTCACGATCTTCACCCCCGGAGGCCTGGAGCGCATGTTCGTGGACGCCGGCGTCCGTACAGGCACCGCGCATCTTCCCAACGGGGAAGGAGCTGCTCCCGGTGCCCTCGACGCAGTGATGTCACGACACAACGTCGAGTACGTCGGCCCTCCGATCGGCGCGTGAGGGCCGTCCATGGACGGTGCTGATGATCTTGCTGCTGTCGATGCCCTGTAGGTAGACGCTGGTGATGCCGAGGCTGGCGTGTCCAGGCTGGCGCTGGATTACAACCAGCGGGACGCCTTCGTGTGCCATCTCGACGGCGTGTGCGTGCCGCAGTTGGTGGGGCGCAAACCGCCGCCGGACGCCCCGCCGCACTACGAGCGGGACGTCACGAGTCAGAGCCCGAACGAGGGTTGGTTGAGCCACCAGCGAGCGTGCCGCACCAGTCGCTCAGGTGGGTAGCTGCGAGGGTCGGTGAGAAGGAGGCGGGCGATCGCTCGGGCTTTTTGATGGCTCTGAATCACGGTTTGAAGACCATCAGCACGAGGATCACGAGTACGAGAGTTCCCGAGCAGTAATTGGCGGCGAGCGAGCCCGGATCGTTGAGCAGCGCCCTAAGCGGCTGGGTCGCCGGGGCGTCCTGCGCAGCAAGCTGGGTCGCCAGGTGGCGTGCTTGCTTTGGCCGCTGGCCACCGATCGTGCCAAGCCCTAGGGCAACGATGTACAACACGGTCGACGCGCTGATCCAGCCGGCGCCAAAGCTGCGGTGTTCGAGGTTGACGAGCCAGACGCCGAAGGCGAGCAGCAGCAACGCGCCGACGCCGACGAGGATGACGCCGATTCGGGTTAGCCCAAGCAGGAGGGCGATCTCTGAGGGTCGCTCACGTCGGCGGGCGACCTCGAACGCAGCACCAGTGAAGATGATGCCCGCGACGAACAGGAGCGCTCCCAGCAAATGAAAGAACAGCGCTAGGTCATCCACGGCCGCGGGCCTAGGCTACTTGACCGACAACCTGGGCCGGGAAAACGGCAGTGCTTGACTATCGTGGCACGATATCGCGCTACGATACCTAGATGCACGCGTCCCCGGCCCAATACGAACGCCTCCTGGAACTCCGCACCGGGCTGCGCAGGTTTTTGCATTGGAGCGAGGAGCAGGCCCGACACCACGGCCTCACCGCGGCGCAGCACCAACTGCTGCTGGCGGTCCGCGGACACGGTGAGTGTCCCGGCCCGACCGTCTCCGACGTCGCGCGTTCGCTCGTCCTGCAACACCACAGCGTCGTGGGGTTGATCGATCGCGCTCAGTCGGCCGGATTGGTCACGCGGCATCGTGACCGCGAGCATCCCACGCTCGTCCGCCTCCAGCTCACCGAACGCGGGGGGGAGAAGCTCGAGGAGCTAACGGCCGTGCACCTCGCTGAGTTGGAACGGCTCGGACCGGCGATGGAGGCCCTGTGGGCCTCCGCCGCCGACGCCATCCACGGTGCCGACGTCGGCGTGGACGCCCGGTAGTCGTGTCCGCGCGCTCGCGGCTTGATCACCTCGGTGACTTCGAGGTGGAACCCCGGATGCTCCTCATCGCCCTGTTGGCGGTGTTGGTGGGCGCGATCAGCGCCGGGACTGGCCGTCGCTCTGCTCCGCCTGATCGGCCTGATCACCAACCTCGTGTTCTACGGGCGAGTGGGGACCCGGTTAGTTGCGCCGGGCGCGGCGCACACCAGCCCGTTCCTGATCCTGCTCGCGCCGGTGGTTGGCGGACTGATTGTGGGCGTGATGGCCCGGTACGGGTCAGAGAAGATCCGTGGTCACGGGATGCCGGAGGCGATCGAGGCGATCCTGATCGGCGGCAGCCGCGTGCAACCTCGGGTGGCCATCCTCAAGCCGATCTCGGCCGCGATCAGCATCGGGACCGGCGGGCCGTTCGGGGCCGAGGGGCCGATCATCATGACCGGCGGGGCTGCGGGGTCGATCCTGGCTCAGCTGTTCCACATGACCGCGGATGAGCGCAAGACGCTCCTGGTGGCCGGTGCGGCCGGCGGGATGGCAGCGACCTTCAACGCGCCGTTGGCTTCGATTCTGCTCGCCGTCGAGCTGCTGCTGTTCGAGTGGCGGCCGCGGAGCTTCGTCCCTGTGGTCACTGCGGTGGCCACGAGCACGATCATCCGAGGGCTCGTCCTCGGACATGGGGCGCTGTTCGGGGTGGCGATGAGCACCGCCCATGTGACTCCGGAAGTCGAGTTGCTGTGCGTCGTGGCCGGGCTGCTGGGCGGTCTGCTCGCCGTGGCGGCGACCGGCCTGGTCTACCTGGCCGAGGACGGGTTCCGGCGCCTGCCCGTCCACTGGATGTGGTGGCCGGCGATCGGCGGGTTGATCATCGGCGCCGGAGGACTGATTGAGCCCCAGGCCCTCGGGGTCGGCTACGACGTGATCGACAAGCTTCTCACCGGCCGGGCCGGGCTCTCGCTCGTGCTGGGCGTCCTGCTCGTCAAGACGGCCATCTGGTCGCTCTCACTGGGCTCGGGAACCTCGGGCGGTGTGCTGGCGCCGGTGTTCATGATCGGCGCCTCACTGGGCGCACTGGAGGCCCACGTGTTTCCCGCCGTCGCCCCCGGGTTCTGGGCGCTGGTCGGCCTGGCCGCCGTGCTGGGCGGGGTGATGCGCTCTCCGCTCACCGGCGTCGTCTTCCCCCTCGAGCTCACCCATGCCTGGGGTCAGGTCCTGCCGCTCGTGATCTCGGCCACGGCCGCCTACGCGCTATCGACCCTGTTCCTGAAGCGCTCGGTGCTGACCGAGAAGATCGCCCGCCGCGGACTACATCTGACCCGCGAGTATTCAGTCGACCCTCTCGAGTTGATGCTGGTCGGCGACGTAATGGACAGCTCTGCCGGTCACCCGGCGGGGTACCAGGGCAGCGCTGTCGTATACCACGACGACACCCTGCGTCATGTGGCCTACCGGTTCGCCGAACAGCGACTGACATGCGCCGCTGTGGTGGCCCGCGAGAACGAGTCTCACGTTCTTGGCGTGATCCGGACTAACCATCTCCTCGCCGGACGGCTGCGGGATCTGCGGGAGGAGCGCCATCGCGAGCGGGTGCTCGTTCGCCGGCCCTCGCCTCGTCGTGAGGCAGCGACCAAATCACGTCGGGGAGGCCGACCGTCTCCTGGCGGGCGGAAAGCGTGAACGTCACCGTCGCTGGCTCACGTTCCTTGGTGCGCTTGTTGGCGTCGGCGTAGCCGCAGAACAGCTCGAGGTGGATGTGCTCGGGCGCGATGGCGTGTGCCATCAGGGTCTCGCGAACGAGGGTCGTCAACTCGCGCGGGCCACATAGAAACCACTCGTCAACTGCGTCTGGTGGCAAGCCCGAAGCCAGCCAGCGTTCGAGTTTTATGCGGTCAATTCGCCCGCACAGCTCGGGCGGATGGTGGGGATCGCGTGAGAGGACGTGTAAAATCTCGAGTCGGTCTGAGTAGCGAGATTCGAGCTCGTCGAGCTGGTCGCCGAACATCGTCGACTCTCTGGTCCGGTTTCCGTAGATGACCGTGAACCTGCTCTCGGCCTCGAGCTCGAGGGTCGTCTGCAGCATCGAGAGGATCGGCGTGATGCCGCTGCCGACGACGATCGCAACGTAGTGCTTGTGATTGAGGGCTAGCACGTCCCCCGCCTTCAGCTGCTCGGCGACGAAGGTTGAGAACGCGCCGCCTGGGAGGTGTTTGACCGCGATCCGCAGCATCGCCCTCGTAGCCGGCGCGCAGATCGAGTAGGCGCGTCTCACCCCCTCGCCGCCGAGGTAAGCCACGCTCCACGAGCACCTCACCCGCATCTACGACACCTATCTGGCGCAACTCGCCCGCTATCCGCTAGCCGCCCGCGCGTTCCTCGTCGAGATCCGGGCCGCGGGAGTCCCCAGCCAGCAGCACCGGCGAGCCGTGAACGACCAATTCGCCGAGCTGCTGCGCATCCCCGGCCGCGAAGACAACTCGCTCGCGCGGACCGCTGTGGTCGCCGCCAGCGAAGAAATCGTCGTCCGCGAAATCACTGACCACGGCACCGAACGACTCTCCAGGCTGGCCCCGATCCTGACTGAGTTCGCCGCCCGACTTCTCGCCCCGACGAACGTAGCAGCCGCTGCCGAAGTCGCCCAGTCTCCGCCGGTGCGGTGAGCTAGGGCGAAGGCCGTCTCGTGCGTTCGACGAGGATGTGCACGGTCGCTCGCCGCCGTGCTTGGCACGCGTGCCTCGGGGGGCAATATCGAATTCCGAAGCGCTTATCCCCTCCCCGAACAGGAGGCTTGGCAGTACGTTCGCTCTCAGGCCTGCGCGGTCACGCCGACGAGCGCTTCTCGAGCGCGGCGGATGGCCCACCGCGCTGACCGGAAGTCGCGAGGGTCGCGCTCATCTTTATTGCCCTGACTGCCCCGGTTGCTCCGGCTTGCAGGGTGACTCCTAGGGCAAACACGAAGATCCCGGGGATGAACCACAGGCTGGATCCGAGCATTAGGATTCCCAGTCGTCCGAGGATGTAGGGCGGCGTGCAGACCGTCGCGCTCAAAGCCCCTCCGATCACACTGGTTGACAGCTTGTCGCGCGTTGACTGCTTGCGCTTGGCGGCCCCGATCAGCCGCGCGGGCACCGCGACGTAGCTGACCATCATGATGCCGACGATGATGCCCAGCGAAAGGGTGAACCAGGGTCGCCCCCAGCGGGTCACCACAGTGGTAGAGAACGCCAGCAGCGTGCCTGTGGCGGCGCCGGAAGTCACTATCGGCACCCAATGCCGGCGAGCCCGCGTAACGGCTGGGCGGATCTCCACGGGACCCGTTTGCGAGATCGCGAAAGCGAACACGGCGTTGAGGAAGTAGCTCGCCACGGTGAGCGTGACGATGATCAGGCCGATTGGAATGAGGACGGGGCCGCGCAGCACGGTGAACGACTTGCCGTGAAGGACGTGGGCCTTGAGGTCGAACATCGCCAGCCAGATCCACATCGCCGGAACGATCTGCACCAGCGTGAGCCGCCAGTTGGACACGAGCAGCCGAAGCCCGGTGAACAACATCACGAACGCGCTGATCGCAAAAGCCAGTGGCGCGAACACGCGGCGTGAGCGGCTTAGCCGGAGGATCGCCTCCTCGACCTTGGCCTCGTCGTTCTCCTCGATCGCCCGCACTAGCGCGCGGACGCGGGCCGACAACGAGGCCGGACGTCGATCCTCTGAGGTGCCAGCGGAAGGCTCCGGAGCGCCATGACCGACAGTCGCGCCCGTTGCCCGCAATCGGGTCAAGTTACCGCGCCGCCTACTTGCGGCTGGAGATGACTGCGATTGCGATCACCAGCGAGAGCGCGACCAGCGCCCCGAGAGCGCCGAGCCAGTTGAACCCGACGGTGTGGCGAATGTGCTGGGCGTAGCCAACGAAGCCGATCGGGATGGCGACGGAGAGGAACAGGGCGGCGCCGCGGAGGATGGCCCGTTTGTCGTGACCGTGGTCGCGGCGCTGATCGGCGGCCTTGATCGCGTCGAGGACGCTTGCGGCCTCTCCGTCGTAGTAGAGGAGCGTTCTGCGCCCCAGCTGACGGGCGTGGGTCTCACACCCCCAGGCCATGACGATCATGAAGGTGAGGGGCAGCACCCAGGTCGTCACCCAGATCCCCACCCCGAGTGCGATACCGAACGCCGCTCTGACCTTGCCACGCGTACCTGTGTCCTCTTTGGCGACCGACGGGGACATGAAGCCGCCGAAGATCAGCAGCAGGTACACGCTGTGAACCCAGATGCGCCACGATCGCCGCTGTTCTGGACGATCGGGGACTCCCGTGTCCCGGACCGAAATCAGCGCGGCCTCCGCGGCCGCGACGTCGGGGTGCACCCCGCGCAACGCGAGCATCTCCGCCGAGGTGCGAAGGTCCTGCGGGTCGCGACCGTAGAGCGCGGCGGTGCGCAGCGTCATCCGCATCTCCTGCTGCAGATACGTGAGGTAACCGGGCACGAGCGCAATGAAGAATGGAGTTCCTGAGATCGCACCATCGATCCGCGCGACATGTGCCGATTGCGTACGCAGCTCCTCGGCGATCTTCACCACGTGGGTGTCGGGGCGAGCGCTGCGCACTGACTCAGCCCATTCCCGCGCCGGCTCACCCAGTCGACCGCCCGTGTAAAGGGTAAGTCGCTCGGCGACGTGCTCGGGGTCGCGATAGACAACGAGCCACAGCTCACGTGACCGGGCGAAGACCCGTCTGACGCGGCTCCGCGGAGCCGGCACGTCGTCCCGCGCCGGCGGGGCCGACTCCGATGGCGCATCGCTCATTTTGTCGGTGATCGAGCTCGGCTCCTCAGCGGGCGGCATCCGGTGACCTCCCATGTCCTTGCTGCTCGAGTACCGCCTCGATCCTTGCTAACCGATCAGCGATCTCGGCGAACTGCCGTACATCGTCCGCTTGGGATTGCGCGCTGAACCGTCGCCGGCTGCTCTCGACCAACGAGGCGGTGACCGAGGCGGTAATCACCGCGAGGAAACCGATCCCGGACAACATCACGACCGTGGCGATGAACCGGCCGACGGCCGCCTTCGGCGTGACGTCCCCATACCCCACGGTGGTAACGGTTTGAAGCGCGAACCACAGACCCCGGCCGATCGTCGGATACTCCCGATGGTCGAGAACCCTCTCCAGGAACCCGCCCGCCACCGTGACCACCACCGTGAACCCGGCGATGATCCCCGCCGCTCTGCGCGCGGTCAGCGAGTCGTGGAGCATCAACCGTGCCGTCAGCGGGACCTTCCCGGGGCGCTCTACCAAGTCGTCCGCGACCACCTGAGCCTCCCGGCGCTGAACCTCGTTGGACTGGGTTTGCGGCTCGGTCACTTTCGACTCGCCTATCTCCGGATCGGGCTCGTCATCGTCTGAAGCACCTGACTCGGCCGGCTAGGCGCTGATGCCGTGCGCCGCCGCACCGTGGGCCGCGGCCTCGTGCAGGGCCGTCTCGTCCTCGTGCCGGGCCGCCGGCTTGAGGTCGAAGACGACCTTCTTCACGGTGCCGGTGAACGCGTACGGAGCCTTATCCGCGTACGCGCGGTCGACGACCAGACCGTTGTCTCGGCCCACGTCCATGCCGCTGTAACCGGAGAAGCGGAAGAACACCGTCTTCTCAAGCCGCCCTTCTCCGACTTGCTCGCCGTTGGCGTACAGGGAAACCGTTCCGCCGGCCGAGCGCTCCTGCCTGTCGGCGTCGAACTGCATGCGGAGGGTGACCTCGCCGGTCGGGATTGGTTCCGTCGAGACCTGTTGGTACCGCTCGACGCCCATCATCGAGTAGCTGTGGTGCAGGAGTCCCTTGTCGTCGACCCAGAGCGAGAAGCCGCCCATCTCATCCGCCTCAGCGACGATCACGCCCTCGGCTCCATGCTCGGGCACTGAGAGCTCGGCCTCGATCGCGTACGAGTGCCCGTAGACGCGGGGGATCATCCCGGAGGCGATGTTCTCGACATCGCCGTAGAACGTGTGCGTGGTGGTCGTCGGCATGGGCGGCAGGATCCCGAAGAAGACCGAGAACCCCGCCAGTAGCGGCAGGACGTTGTGCTTCTCGGCCTCCTCCCAGAAGAGCTCCTTGAGCTCGGCGAGCTTCTCCGGGTGCTCGGCGGCGAGGTCGTGGGCTTGGGTGAAGTCATCGGGCAGGTAATACAGCTCCCATGTGTCCTGCTCAGGGTCATAGGTCCCTGGAGCGAATCTCCCGATCGACGGCGGCGACGCGTCCCACGGGATGCGGTCGAGCATGCAGGCGGCCCACCAGCCGTCCTTGTAGATCGCCCGGTTGCCGTAGATCTCGAAGTACTGCACGGTGTGCTGCTCGGCCGCGCGCGCGTCGTCGAAGCTGTACAGGAAGCTCGTGCCCTCCATCGGCTTCTGGGCGATCCCGTCGACAACCTTGGGTTCCGGGATGCCAGCCGCTTCGAGGATCGTCGGCCCGACGTCGATGCAGTGGGTGAACTGGGAACGCAATCCGCCGGCATCGTTGATCCGCTGCGGCCAGGAGAGGACCATGCCGTTGCGCGTGCCGCCCAGGTGCGAGGCGACCTGCTTGCCCCATTGGAACGGAGCGTTGCCCGCCCACGCCCAGGCGCTCGCGTAGTGCGGGGCGAACGCGTCGGTGCCCCATGCGTCCAGCCCGCCGTATCCGTCGATCAGCGAGAGCTGCTGCTCCGGGGTCAGAGCGATCCCGTTCTGCATCGTCAGCTCATTGAACGAACCGGTGATCGTGCCCTCCATGCTCGCGCCGTTATCACCGAAGATGTAGATCACGAGCGTGTTCTCGCGCTCGCCCATCTCCTCGACCGTGTCGAGCAGCCGCCCGACGTTCCAGTCGCAGTTCTCCTGGAAGCCGGCATAGACCTCCATCTGGCGGGCGTAGAGCTTTTTCTCGCCCTCCGAGAGTGAGTCCCACGCCGGGAAGGCGTCCGGCCTCGGGGTGAGCACCGCGTCGTCGGGGATCACGCCGAGCTTCTTCTGGCGTTCGAAGGTCTCCTCGCGCAGGGCGTCCCAGCCCTGGTCGAACTTGCCGTGGTACTTCTCGCTCCACTCCGTCGCCACGTGATGCGGCGCGTGCGCGCACCCCGTGGAGTAGTAGATGAACCACGGCTTCGCCTGGTCCTGCGCCCGGACCGAGTGCAGCCACTTCGCCGCCTGATCGGTCAGGTCATCGGGCAGGTAGTACTCCCTCCCGTCCTGGCCCTGGGGGACGCCGAGCGTCGTGTTGTCCTGCGTGATCACGGGGTCGTACTGACCCGCCTCGCCACCGAGAAAGCCCCAGAAGTGATCGAATCCCCACGCGTTCGGCCAGCGGTCAAACGGCCCTGCCGCGCCCTGGAGGTGATCGGGAGTCAGATGCCACTTGCCGAAACCGGCGGTGCTGTACCCGTTGCCCTGGAGCGCCCGGACGAACGGAGCGCAGTCTTTCGGAACGGAGGCCGTGTACCCCGGGAACGGGCCGGGCAGCTCACCGATCGACCCGAACCCCACAGTGTGGTGGTTGCGGCCAGTCAAAAGGGCGGCCCGGGAGGGCGAGCACAGGGCGGTGACGTGGAAGCGGTTGTAGCTGAGACCCTCGTCGGCGACTCGCGTCATGTTCGGGGTCGACACCGGCCCGCCGAACGTCGATGGGTTCCCGAACCCGGAGTCGTCAATCAACACGAGCAGAACGTTCGGTGCGCCCTCCGGCGCCGACGGCATCATGTTGATCGTCCAGTCGGCGACGGAGGCGTCGAGCGTGCGCCCGACCGTCCCACCGAAGTTCGGATCGGGGATCGGCAGCACGGTGCGATCCGGGCTGAACTTCCCCATCGCCTCAGCCAGCGACTCCTTCAGAGCGGCGGTGCCCTTCTTGTCACCCTGGACAACTGAGCGGATCTGCGCACCCTGGAGCGCCTGCTCGACAGCGAGGCGTTGCTCGTCATCGAAGACCGCGATGATTCCCGCCGATCCCGGCGGCAGGTTCTGGCCAATCTGGTCGTGGATCTCGTGCTCGACGCGGTGGTCCACAAACTTGCCGATCACCCCGCCCGCGACCGCCCCGACGGCGACCGACGCCAGCAACGGCGGCGCGAACAGGCCGACCGCGAGCCCCACACCGCCGCCCCACCCCAACCCCTTGCGCCCAAGGCTGTCGCCCGTCTGCCGCACCGCGACGGTCCCATCATGGGCGTGCGTGACCAGGATCACCCCCTCGATCGACACCTGCTTGTCCCTGACGAGCGCGACGAGCGACTCGAAGTCCCTCGTCGCCTCCTCGATGTCCTGATAGCCCGCGGCGAGCACGTCCGTCGGTGTCTCAGCCATCCCGACTCTCCATTCAGGTCCGTCACGAGAGGATTCAACGACGCACAGGCGCCCTGCGCTGGCCTGCAGGCTAAACCGCCCTCATCCCGCGCTCCTCACCCGATAAGGATGAAACGACACCGCCGGAAATGGGGCCGGCGACGGAGCGCCGTGTTCTCGGGGCTCATCGGTCACGCCGGCACCTGGTCGCTGGCCGCGCTGTTGTGGCTGATGGTGTTCAAGGGCCTGGCGTACGGGCTATCGCTGGGCAGCTACCGCGGCGGTCCGACGTTCCCGGCGCTGTTCCTGGGGGCCGCCGCCGGGATCATGTGCTCGCATCTTCCGGGCTTCCCCCTATCGGCAGCCGTGCCGGTCGGCATGGGCGTCGCGATCGTCGCCGTGCTCCGACTGCCGCTCTCAGCGGTGGTGCTCGCGACGCTGCTGACCTCGCACGCTGGACCGAAGGCCGAGCCACTGATCATCCTCGGCGTCATCGTGGCTTACGTCGTGACGCTCGCGATGACACGCCCGGCAGCCCCCGCATCGGCGCCGGTCCCGCATCCAGCGACGGCCCCATAAGTTTGCCGTGGCGGACATCCCTAGACCGGACCTGAACATCGGGATCCACTAGGCCGAAGCGGCTCCTACATCAGAACCAACGCCCGGCACCCAAGTGCGGGTGGCTAGCGCGGCTCCGAGAGCATCACCCGTTTCGGGTGATGAACGGGGCCCAACCGCTGAGAGACTCAGCCAGGCAAGACTCCGTCGAGAGGATCAGCCGTATGGTGACTGTCTACGCGGTATCAGGTGTTGGCTGGGCGCTTCTGGCCATTGCCTTTGTCGTGATCTGGATCGCCCTGGCGTTCTGGCCGGCTCGCGTCGCCCGCCGCAAGGGACATAGCTTCATCGGCTACTTCATCTTCAGCCTGTTCTTCTTCCCGTTGGCGCTGATCACCGCTTACGTGGTTCACGATCGCCACGCGCCGGCGTATTGACGTAGTCCGTTGTATGGGCGAGTGTTTGCCGCCACGTCACCGCGCGTGGGCGAAGCGGAACGGCCGTTGAGGGCGACTATGCGGGCAGCAGCAACTTCCGATTCTCTGGTCGCGCGACGCAAGGTGGGGACTCCCGAAGCATCGTGGCCGTACCGGACCGTGGGCTGATGGCGTCCGCGGCCGTGGACTCATCGCCGGCGTTTCATCTGCTCGCGAAGCCGACGGGCGCGATCTGCAACCTCGACTGTTCCTACTGCTTCTTTCTCTCGAAGGAGCTCCTCTATCCGGGCAGTCGATTCCGGATGGCCGACGAATTGCTCGAGACCTACATACGCCAGCTGATCGAGGCGCACGCACAGGTGCCAATTGTGCAGGTCGCGTGGCAGGGAGGCGAGCCTACCCTGATGGGAGTCGACTTCTTCAGGCGCTCGGTCGAGCTCGTTGACCGCTACCTGCAGCGAGGGCAGCGCGCCGAGTACACGATCCAGACCAACGGCACCAAGCTCGACGCGGAGTGGGCGGCATTCTTCAAGGCGCACGAATTCCTGGTGGGGATCTCGATCGACGGGCCCCGCGAGATCCACGACACCTTCCGGGTGACCAAGGGCGGCCGCGGCAGCTTCGATCAGGTCATGGGCGGTCTTGAGCACCTTCGAGGCGCCGATGTCGACTACAACGTCCTAACGACCGTCCACGCTGCCAATGAGCGGCACGGCCGCGAGGTCTACCGCTTCCTGCGCGACCAGTGCGACGCCCGCTTCATGCAATTCATCCCGGTGATCGAGCGCGTCGCCCAGGAGGGCGCCGACGGCAGCGTACCCTGGTCATCCTGGCGCGACCGGCCGCTGTACATCCAGGACGGCGACATGGTCACCGACCGCTCGGTGTCGCCGGACGGATACGGACACTTCCTGATCGACGTCTTCGAGGAGTGGGTCCGCCACGACGTCGCGCGCGTGTACGTGCAGATGTTTGACACCACGCTGGCCAACTGGGCCGGCGAGCCACCGGGCATGTGCGTTCATTGCGAGACCTGCGGCCTCGCGCTCGCTCTCGAGCACACCGGCGACGTCTACTCCTGTGACCATTTCGTGGAGCCTCGATACCTGCTCGGCAACATCGGCGACCGGCACCTGGTTGACCTGGTCACCTCCGAGCGCCAGCAACAGTTCGGCCGGGACAAGCGCGACACGCTCCCGCGCTACTGCAGGGAGTGCGACGTACGGTTCGCCTGTCACGGCGGATGTCCAAAGGACCGCTTCACAACCACGCCCGCCGGCGAGCCGGGCCTCAACTACCTCTGCCCGTCGTTCAAGCTGTTCTTCCACCACGTCGAGGAGCCGATGAGGACGATGACCAAGCTACTTGCGGAGGACCGCGGGCCCGCGCAGATCATGGACAGGTACGCCGCGGCAGATCAGCGACGAGGTCGCAACGACCCCTGCACGTGCGGCAGCGGTCGCAAGTGGAAGCACTGTCACGGCAACAACCATGGTCGAGATCACCCCGCGACGAGCTGAGTCTCAGATACCCAGACACGTAGTAGGAGCCGACCCGCGCCGCGCCCGTGCTTCGTCAGCGCATATCTCGCTGCCATCGGCGTCCGCCCGGCAACGCGGCGCGCTCGGCGAAGGTGAGCCTCAGCCGTCGCTCAGCTTGTCGATCGCGACCGTCAGCGCTAGGAGCAGCGGTTCGTCCTCGCCCTCCCGGACCTCGATGCCATATGTCTCGCGGACGCGCAGCCACTTCTTCGACACGGTCGCGATCACGTCACCGTCGCGCTTGATCTCGTACTCGTGGTCCACCACGTTCCCGCGGGCGCTGAGGTCTTCGCCATCCTCTACGTCGACGTCAAAGCGGTCACGGATCCCGACCAGTGCCTTGTGGATGGTTGCCAGCGTGTGGCCATCGCGCTCGATCTCCATCGTGCCGCGCACGCGGAGCTTCTTTTCTTGGATCTTGGCCACCTCGTTGCCCTCACGGTCCTTGAGGATGAAGGTATTCCTGACCCGGAGCGCCTTGCCGTCGACCTTGTAGACGCGATCGCCTCGGTCGTCCTCGATCCAGGAGTCGTCGCCGATCGAAGCCAGCTTCTCCTGCATCTGGAAGCGCCGGCCGCCCGGAGCATCGCGCGCGATTTCGCAATAGACCCATGGTCATCCCTCCTGAAGTGTCGTCACCCTAGTTCCGAGCGTCACCGAGTTCATCACCCCATCTGGATGACTCGAACACCCGGTGCTGAGTTTCGATTCAAAGCGACAACCTGCTGAACAGTTGTCGCCGACGTATTGGCCCTGTGTGAGGATTGGCGACCGCATCACCTGATCGTGCCCTTCCAACTGATCCCACTTGCCGTCCTGTCGGCGATCGCAAGCCCAACGGCGATGGCGGTCGTGTTGGTCATCCTCAGACGGCCCCGTCCTGTCGCGACTGCTGAGCGCCTATGTGATCGGGAGCTTCGTCACGTCTGTACTGGTGGGGCTGGCCGTCGTGGCAGGACTGAACGCAACGTCCTTGGGCGCGCGGCACAAGGGTGCGACTATCGCGATCTTCGACATCAGCATTGGTGTCCTGATCCTGGCCAGTGCGGCCTGGTTGCATTCCGAACGCTCGGCCGCCATGAGGCAGCGAGCCGCTGACCGACTCGCCCGGCGCAAGGCACAGAAGAACGCTCGGAGCGGCGACAAGCAAAGCTGGTCCTCTCAGATCCTGAGCAGCGGATCCGTCGGGCGTCTCGCGACGCTCGGGGTGGTAATGCATCTCCCGGGGTTGCTGTATTTGGCCGGGCTCGGGTATATCGCGCACCAGAACGTGAGCACCACTCACGGGCTGCTCCTGATCGTTCTGTTCAACATCGTCATGTTGGCGCCGATCGAACTGCCGCTCCTCGGCTACATCTTCGCTCCACAGAGAACCGAGGAAAAGGTGCGAAGCGTGAACTCGTTCATCAACGAGCATCGCGGAAAGGGACTGCTGCTCCTATCCGTCGTCGCCGGGAGCTACTTGATCATCAGCGGAATCGTCGGCCTTGTGGCCTGACTCCGCGAGAGCGCATGAACGCTCGGCGTCCCGCTTCGGGCAACTTGCGACCGCGATGCTGGCCGTGTCGCGACCCGCCTTTCCTCCGGCGACGCTTCTTCGCCCCACTCGCTCTGTATGCCCGCTTTGCGCGGATACGGAGGGCGCTCGCGTTCCGCCCCGCGCCGAACGCCACCGACGAACGCGAGTTTGGCGATACTCGGGACTCACAACCGGGGAGCGAGGCCAGACCTGCCTTCTTCCTCGCACGCGAACGCGTAGACCGTCCCGATCTCGTGACTGCCAGGCGATTGCTTCACGAAGCTGCGCTCTGAACGAGCGGCTACAAGGCCTAATCATCCGGTTGGGGTGATGCGACTGCGCGGTGCCGCTGCGACTGTCGGCTAGGTGTGGACAGGTCGCGTGCCTCGGCCGAGCAACTCCTGCCCGTCAAGCCGCTAGCCACTGGACGGGAGGATCTCTGTGCCTGAGGGCCTTTCGGCAAGTGAGATTGGGAAGGAGATCGCCGAGCATCGCGAGCACACGGCAGAAGAGCACGCGCCGGCCGAGCACGCTCAGCGTGACCGCTGGATCGCGATTATCGAAGCGGTACTGCTGTCCGTCGTCGCCCTGCTGGCAGCGTGGTCTGGTTACTCGGCCGCCAAATGGGGCACCGAATCGTCGCTTTCACTGGCGAAGGCCGGCTCGGCGCGGACCAAAGCCAGCCTCGCCCTCATCCAAGCCAATCAGATCCGCACCCTGGACTCGGTGTCGTTCAACGCCGCCGAAACCGCCTACGCGGCAAACAACACGAAGCTCTTCCGTTTGGATCTCAAGCGGATGCGCCCGGGGTACCGTCCGGCGGTCGACGCGTGGCTCGCGCTGCACCCCCTGAAGAACCCCAACGCGCCGCCGGACCCGTCATACATGCCTCAGTACCGAATTCCCCAACAGGCCGCGGGACTGGCGCTGAGCACAGAGGCCGACGCACATTTTCAAGCAGGCGAGGCAGCTGCGGGAACGGCGGACAAGTACGTGCGCCTCACCGTCTTCCTGGCCGCCGTCCTTTTCCTCGTTGGCATCGGCAGCCGTTTCCCGGTCCGCGCGGCGCGTTACGGGCTGGCGTGCGTGGCCGGCGTGCTGCTTGTCGTCTCAGTAGTGCAGCTCCTCAGCCTTCCCGGACCGCCATCTTGAGCCCCGGTTCGGGGGAGCGCTTCCAGGGGGATCCCAGCGATCGCAACCTCAACGGCGTGGCGCTGCCCTCCCAAAGACGGGACCGAACCGTTGCGACAGATCGGCGCGAGTTGGACCGTTCAACGCACGATCGCGCGGGTCGCCTGCCCGCGGTTCTGCTTTCCCGTGCCGACGGGCACATTGCCAACCACGATCTGCGCCCCGCAAAGCGCGGAATGCGAGCATCCGCTGGGCCGGCTCAACCGCCGCCCAAGCCCGACGTCACTCAGTCCCGCGCAATCGCGAAACCGGGTCTCTCAGCAGCTCTGCGTTCTCTTAGACCAATCGGGTCGTGCGGTCCGGGCTGTCGACCTAATGCCCCCGCTACCCCCTCCTGTGTGAACTCGGTCAGATTCCCTGTCCGAGGACGTCGCGTAAACCACCAGATTTTGCGGGGATTCCGTGAAGTGGAGCCAGCCGGGATCGAACCGGCGACCTCCTGCTTGCAAAGCAGGCGCTCTCCCAACTGAGCTATGGCCCCTTCAGGCGGTCGAGTTTACGGCGGGGAAGAGCCAGCCGGGGCGCGGCGAGGGCTTGGCGATCGACGACTGAAGCGCTCGGATGGCGATTGATCAGAACCGTCGAGGAGCAGACTGAGGTAGCCGTCGGCGATCTCGTCGGCCCCGAGGCGCCCGCCGGGTCGACACCAGTTGGCGGTGTGGTTGACCATGCCGAGCAGGGCGCCGATCGCGATGCGGCGGTCCCGAGAGCGAGTTGCCTCGGGTCGGGCCTCATCCAGGAGGCGGCCGACGATCCGCTCGAAGGACTTGCGGCTAGCCCGAACCCGGCGCCACTGCTCGTCGGACTCGATCACGTGGCGCTCCTGCTGGAAGACGAGCATGTGGTCGCGGTACTCGATCACATGGGCCACCCACATCCGGACGAGCGTGCTGAGCCGGTCGGCGGCGGGCTCATCGCTGAGCGCTCACCTCGCGCGCGCGGGCCAGGATCGGCTCGGTCAGCTGCGTCGCAGATGGCCATCAGCAGCTGCTCCTTGCTGCCGAAGTAGTGGTAAAGCGCACCGGTGGCCAGTCCCAGCTGCCGGGCCAGATCCTGCATCGTGGTCTGGTCGTAGCCCTGGCGGGCGAAGACCGAGGCGGCGGCGGAGACCATCGCCTGCCGACGACGGTCGTAGCGCTCCTGGAGGGCGGGGCGGGTGGGACGATCAGGCATACCGGATAAGAGTTATAAACCGGTTGTCAAACGTTGTCCGAACGATGCGTTCGGAGCGAGGACGCCAGAAAGTAGGATCGTACGCATGTTCTTCGCCCTCGACGATGAGACTCAGCTCCTGCAGCGCACGGTCCGGGAATTTGCCCAGGCCGAGGTGGCTCCGGCGGCGGGCGAGCTCGACCGCACGAAGTCCTTTCCGTACGAGATCGTGGCCAAGATGGCCGAGCTCGGCTGGATGGGCATTCCCTTTCCCGAGGAGGTGGGCGGCGCCGGCGGAACGACCCTCCAGTACGCGATCGCCGTCGAGGAGCTGGCCCGCGTCGACTCGAGCGTGGCCATCACACTGTGTGCCCACACCTCGCTGGGCACCCAGCCGATCTACCTGTTCGGCACCGAGGAGCAGAAGGCGGAATGGCTTCCGCAGCTGTGCTCCGGCGAGATCCTCGGCGCCTTCGGCCTCACCGAGCCCGAGGCCGGCTCCGACGCCGGGAACACGCGGACGCGCGCCCGCCGCGGACAACGGCAGCTGGGTCATCAACGGCGCCAAGCAGTTCATCACCAACGCCGGGACGGACATCTCGGGCGTGGTCTGCCTCACCGCGCGGACCGGTGACGCCCCGGAGGTCCCGAGATCTCGAACTTCATCGTCGCCCAGGGCACGCCCGGCTATGAGCAGGGCGAGCCGTACCGCAAGATGGGCTGGAACGCGTCCGACACCCGGCCGCTGACGTTCACCGATTGCCGTGTCCCGGCCGAGAACCTGCTCGGCCGTCAGGGCGACGGCTTCCGGCAGTTCCTGCGCGTCCTCGATATCGGGCGGATCGGCGTCGCCGCGATGGGCGTCGGGCTGGCCCAGGGCGCGCTCGACCAGGCGCTGGCCTATGCGCAGGAGCGCCAGGCGTTCGGACGGCCGATCGCCAAGTTCCAGACCATCCAGGCCAAGCTGGCCGATATGGCCACCGAGATCGAGGCCGCGCGGCTGCTCACCTACAAGGCAGCGTGGCTGAAGGACGAGGGGCAGGACTTCTCGCTCACCGCCGCCCAGGCCAAGCTCAAGACCGGCCGGCTGGCGGTCCGCGCCACCGAGGAGGCCGTGCAGATCCACGGTGGCTACGGCTACATCGAGGAGTACCCCGTGTGCCGCTTCTACCGCGACGCCAAGATCCTCACCATCGGCGAGGGCACCGACGAGGTCCAGCAGATGGTGATCGCCCGAGCCCTCGGGGCGTGAGCGTGACCGGACTCCCGGTCCGCGAGGCCCGTATCCGCGAGGTCGGGCCGCGCGACGGATTTCAGAACGAGCCGGAGACGATCCCGACCGACGTCAAGGTCGAGCTCATCAACGCCCTGGCCCGCACCGGGCTCAAGCGGCTCGAGATCACGAGCTTCGTGCGCGCCGATGTCATCCCCCAGCTGGCCGACGCGCGTCGAGGTGCTGAACGCGATCGACATCCCGCCCGGCGTCAGCCGCAGCGTGCTGATCCCCAACCAGCGTGGCCTGGAGAACGCGCTCGCGGTCCGCGATCGCTTTGACGAGATCAACGTCTTCTTGTCGGCCACCGAGACCCACAATCGCAAGAACGTCAACCGGTCGGTGGAGGAGTCGCTGACCGCGCTGGAGCGCGTCCTCCCCGGGCCCGAGCGCACGGTCTGCGGTGCGAGGGCGTCATCAGCGTCGTCGTTCGGCTGTCCCTACGAGGGACACGTCGACCCGGAGCGCGTGTTCGCGATTGCCCGCCGTCTGGCCGATGCCGGGGCGGAGGAGATCGGCTTCGGCGACACCACCGGGATGGCCAATCCCCGCCAGGTCGCGCGAGTTCTTCGCCGCCGCCCAGAAACAGCTTGCCCGGACGTCGAGCTGACCGCCCATTTTCACAACACGCGCGGCCAGGGCCTGGCCAACGTCTACGCCGCTGTCGAGACCGGCGTCGACTCCTTCGAGTCGAGCTTCGGCGAGCTCGGTGGCTGCCCGGTCCCCCGGGCGCGACCGGAAATGTCGCCACCGAGGACGTGGTCTCGATGCTGCACGAGATCGGCGTGCAGACCGGAGTCGATCTGCCCGCGCTGATCGCTTGCTCGCGGGCCGTCCAGCGCCAGCTGGGCCGCGAGCTCGGCAGCCACACCCTCGTGGCCGGCCCCGTCGACTGGCACCGCTGATGTTCTCGCAGCGTGCTGGTGGCCAACCGCGGCGAGATCGCCCGCCGGGTGATCCGAACGCTGGACCGTCTGGGCATCGCGCGGTGGCCGTATTCACGCCCGCCGACCGGGACGCTCCGCACGTGCGCGAGGCGGGCGAGGCCGTCCCGATCTCCTCGTATCTGGAGATCGCCGAGCTGATCGCCGCCTGCGCAGCGGACCGGCGCCGAGGCGCTGCACCCCGGCTACGGCTTTCTGTCCGAGAACCCGGAGCTGGCCCGGGCGTGCGACGAGGCCGGCGTGTCGTTCGTCGGACCGCCGCCCGACGGCCAGTGAACTGATGGGCGACAAGCTGCGGGCCAAGGCGGTCGCAGAGCGGGCCGGAGTTCCCGTCGTCCCGACCTACAGCGAGGACGAGGCCGCAGCGCCGCGGAGCTGGCCGCTACCCACTGCTGGTCAAGGCCGCCGCGGGGGGCGGCGGCCGGGGGATGCGCGTCGTCGAGCGCCCGGAGGAGCTCGAGGCGGCGCTCGAGTCGGCCCGCCGCGAGGCCCAGGCCGGGTTCGGCGACGACCGCGTGTTCATCGAGCGCTTCCTGCCCCGTGCGCGGCACATCGAGGTGCAGGTGCTGGCCGACGCGCACGGCACGGTCCTGCATCTCGGCGAGCGCGAGTGCTCGCTGCAGCGCCGCCACCAGAAGGTGATCGAGGAGTCGCCCTCGCCCGTCGTCGACCGACGGCTGCGCGCCGCAGCTGGGCGAGGAGGCGGTGGCCCTGGCCCGGGCCGGCGGATACGTCGACGCGGGAACGGTCGAGTTCATCGCCGCTACGAGAACCCGGCCGAGCACTACTTCCTGGAGATGAACGCCCGCCTGCAGGTCGAGCATCCGGTCACCGAGTTCGTCACCGGACTCGACCTAGTCGAGCGCAGCTGCGGGTCGCGGCCGGCGAGCCGCTGCATCGACAGCAGGCAGAGGTGCGACTCACCGGCCACGCGATCGAGGCCCGGATCAACGCCGAGGACGCCGGCCGGGACTTCCTGCCCGCCGCCGGGCGCGTGCTCGGCTACCGGCGCCCGCGCGGGGCGCGCGTCGATGATGCGATCGAGGCCGGGCAGCGTCGTCGACACGTCCTATGACTCGCTGCTGGCCAAGGTGATCGTCCACGGGGCCGACCGGCAGACGGCGCTGGCCGAGCTCGACCGCGCGCTCGGCCCATACGTCGATCCTGGGCGTCACCACCACCACCGGGTTCCTGCGCGCGCTGATCGGCACCCAGGCGGTCCAGCGCGGGCGAGCTGGACACCGGGCTGATCGAGCGCATCGAGGTCACCGCCGGGGCCGGCGCCCGAGAACGTCGCCCGGGCGGCGGCGCTGATCTCGCTGCAGCTGCGGGCCGAGCGAGCCGGCGATGACCCGTTTGCCCGAACCGACGGCTGGCGGCTTGGGCGGCCGCCGAGCGGGTTCATGGTGGCGGCTGGCGGTCGGCCGGCGGGACCGCGCTCGAGGTCCGCTCGGCCGCCGACGAGAGGCAAGCGACCCAGCGGAGCCGGCGCCGGACGCCTTCGCGCTGACGATCGCTGGCGAGCGCCGGGAGATGGACGCTACGCGCAGGACGGCGACGTGACTCTGGGTCGGCTGCGGCGGCTGGGCGTGGCCCGTGCGCCGCGGGATGCCGACGAGGCCGACGCCGGCCGCACGGCCGACGGGGATCTGCGCGCGCCGATGCCGGGGCAGGTGCTGCTCGTGCCGGCCCGCGTCGGCGAGTCGGTGCGAGGCCGGAGACACCCTGGTCGTGCTCGAGTCGATGAAGATGGAGCTGGCCATGACCGCCCCGATGGACGGACTGGTGGCCGAGCTGAGCGTCGCCGTCGGCGACAAGGTCGTCGTCGACCAGCCGCTGGCCCGGGTGGAGGCCAACGGTCCGATGACCGTCCTGCGCACGTACCGCCAGCCCGGGCTCCGAGGAGTTCCGGCCAACCTGAGCGCGCGCACGAGGCGCTGATCGAGGATCTGAACGCTCGAGCTTCGAGCGCGTCGAGCGCGGGCGGCGGCGAGCGCGCGCGGCGAGCGGCACATCGAGCCGGGGCAAGCTGCTGCCCCGCGAGCGCGTGGACCGGCTGCTCGACCCGGCAGCGCCGTTCCTGGAGCTCTCGCCGCTGGCCGCCCACGGCCTCTACAACGATGAGGCGCCGGGCGCCGGAATCATCACCGGCATCGGCCGGGTGAGCGGACGCGAGTGCGTGATCGTCGCCAATGACGCGACCGTCAAGGGCGGCACCTACTACCCGATGACGGTCAAGAAGCATCTGCGCGCCCAGGAGATCGCCCTGCAGAACCGGCTGCCGTGCATCTACCTGGTCGACTCCGGCGGCGCCTTTCTCCCCCGCCAGGACGAGGTGTTCCCCGACCGCGAGCACTTCGGGCGCATCTTCTTCAACCAGGCCACGATGTCGGCCGCGCAGATCCCGCAGATCGCCGCCGTGATGGGGTCGTGCACTGCGGGCGGCGCGTACGTACCGGCGATGAGCGACGAGACCGTGATCGTCCGCAACCAGGGCACGATCTTCCTCGGCGGTCCGCCGCTGGTCAAAGCGGCCACCGGCGAGGAGGTCACGCGCCGAGGAGCTCGGGCGGCGGCGAGCTTCACTCCCGGACGTCGGGCGTGACCGACCACCTGGCCGAGGACGACGCACACGCTCTGCAGATCGTGCGCGACATCGTCGCCACCCTGGCGCCGCGGGCGCCGGCGCCGTGGGAGCGGATCGCCGCACGAGGCGCCGGCGGTCGACCCGGCCACGCTGCTCGGGCGCGGTCCCGAGCGACATCCGCCGCCCGTACGACGCCCGCGAGATCATCGCCCGGATCGTCGACGGCTCGCGTTGGCACGAGTTCAAGGAGCTCTACGGAGCCACGCTCGTCACCGGCTTTGCCCACATCCACGGCCACCCGGTGGGGATCCTGGCCAACAACGGGATCCTGTTCTCCGAGTCGGCGCTGAAGGGCGCGCACTTCATCGAGCTCTGCGATCAGCGCCGGATCCCGCTGGTGTTCCTGCAGAACATCACCGGCTTCATGGTCGGTCGCGACTACGAGGCGGGCGGGATCGCCAAGAACGGCGCCAAGCTGGTCACGGCGGTCTCGACGGCCCGCGTGCCGAAGCTGACCGTGATCGTCGGCGGCTCGTTCGGGGCCGGCAACTACGGGATGGCGGGCGGGCATATTCGCCCCGGCTGCTCTGGATGTGGCCGGGCGCGCGGATCTCGGTCATGGGCGGCGAGCAGGCGGCGACGGTGATGACCGAGGTCGGGCAGCCGGAGACGGGCGCCGAGCTTCGCGAGCAGTACGAGCGCCAGGGGCAGCCGTACTACGCGACCGCCCGGCTCTGGGACGACGGCGTGATCGACCCGCGTGACACGCGGGACGTGCTCGGGCTCGCGCCTGTCGGCGGCGGCCAACGCGCCGCTGGCCGACGTGCGCTACGGCGTCTTCCGGATGTAGCGCGTCACGGCCGGGCACGGGCCACGGTCGCGGGTCGAGCCTCAAGTCCGACCTCGAGCTCGAGCCCCGCGCGCCCAGGTCGGGAACGCCGCCGTCCGGCGATGCGGACCACATCGCGCCGGCCGGAGCGCCGCAGCAGGCTGGCGGCAAAGGCGGCTCGCGCCCCGGCCGCGCAGGCCACGGCCGTGGTCCGTCCATCGTCGGGAGCCCTGGGCACGCGACGTCGCGCAGCCGGTGAAGGGGCAGTGTTGATCGAGCCGCGGCACATGGCCCGAGAGCCCACTCATCGAGCTCGCGCACATCGATCAGGTCGACCGTCGTCGGCGCGCAGCCCGGCGGCCAGCCGATCCAGGTCCCAGGCGTCGGCTGCGGCCACGGGCAGCCCCGCCTCCGTCCAGGCGAACTCGTCGGCGACGCTGAAACCCGCCAGCTCGCGAGAACCCGACGGCCTGCAGCGCCGCTGCCATCGTCGTCGCGCGCCGTGCCTCGTCGACCAGCCACGAGCAGGAGCTCGATCGTCGGGGGACAGCGTCCAGCCGGCCCGGGTCCCGACGCCGGCCGAAGCGATCGGGCAGGTTGACCGAGCCGGCCAGGTGGGCGAGGTCGAAGTCCTGCGGCGGACGAGCAGTCAAGGACGGTGATGCCGCGGGCCAGGAGCTCGCCGAGCGTCGGGCTCGCTGAGCGCCGGAACCGATCGCCGGGGGCTCGTCTCGTGCGGCGGTTGAGCTCGACGATGCGATCGACGTTCGGTGGACGCGGTGGGCAGGCTGTCGGTCAGCGCCGTCCACGAACCGCGCTCGGTCGGCACCGAGCAGCGGATTGTGGCGGCGCTCGAAGCCGATCGTCGAGCTCGTCTTCGCGCTCAGACCGGCGCCGCCGCACAGCGAGCCGCCGACGTGTGCCGGCCAGACCTCGACGTGGTCGCCGAGACTCGATCAGGCCGCGTCAGGGTCGCGTGCAGCGCTCGGGCGCCCTCAGCCGGCTCGTAGGCCAGATCGGGGCGCGCGATATCGCCCACGAGCAGCGAATCACCGGTTAGCAGCAGCCAGGGCTCGGGGCTGCGGGTCAGGTCGGCGACGGCGAACACGCGGTGCTCGGGACGATGGCCGGGCGCTGCCGAGGCGCGCGCACTCGAACCTTCGCCGATGCGAGAGGGTCGGCTCCTCGTCCACCGACTCGTCGGCTCGGGCGGTGGATCGTCGCGCCGGTGGCCGCCCCCAGCCGCTCGCCGCCCTGACACGTGGTCGGCGTGGTCGTGGCTGTCGAGCACGTGGGTGATGCGCAGGTCCTCGGTCGCGGCAATCTCGAGATAGACGTCGATGTCCCAGCGGGGGTCGACGACGACGGCCTCGCCGTCCTCCGCCGACCACGTAGGAGGCGCATCCGAGATCGCGATAGAGCACCTGGCGGAAGAACATCAGCGGTCGGCCCCTTCTCGGCGCAATCCGCACCAGCTCTGTGCGGTATCAGGAACTCAGCATATGCCCGGCGTCAATGATCAAAAACCGGGTCAGGGTTGCCCGGTTTCACGGCTCAGCCGTCGAAGTCGAAGTCCTTCGGCGGACGCTGCTCGAACCACAGGCGGTCGTGGTCAGGCGTGTCCTGCAGGAATTCGGGTGTCTCCTCGAGCAGCTCCTCGCCGTCGCCTTCGTGCCGCCTGACCGGGCGCGGGCTCGGCGTCGAACCCTCGGCCGGCGCTCACTCGGCGCGGGGTGTCGGCCGGCCGGGGGAGCAGCTGGCATCGGTCGGGCTCGTACTCGGGCTCATTCGAAGTCCTCGTCGTCGAGGAAGTCAGGGCGGTGGACAGCGGTCTCCTGGCTGAGGGTCGGCCCCAGGTGGCGTCTCGAGGTTGGGCTCGCGGTCAAGCTCGGGCATGCAACGCCTCGTCCTCGAGGTCGGGGCGAACTCCTTGTCGAAGGCTCCAGCTCGTCGTCGTCCCCGTGCTCCTCGTGGTCAAAGGCCACACCGTGCAGCCGGCTGCAGCCGAGCTCCGAGTGCTCAGTCCACATCGCCCTCTTCGGGCGCCTGAGCTCGCCTCACCGGGCCCAGAGCCTCACGCTCTGCGCGCTCGACTTCGGCCGGGATCCGCGCCGCGCCGGCGCTTGAGGTCTAGATGCTCGCGAATCGCGTCGTCAAGTAGACCCATAGCGGCAAAGCCTAGCGACCGCCGAGCACGTTCGCGGTCTGCGCCTCCGCCTTAACAGTTCGGTTCTTGCCCTCCCGCTTGGCCACGTAAAGAGCGTTGTCGGCCGCGGTGATCGAGCTCGTCCTTGTGGCCGTCGATCGAGGCTGCCACGCCCAGGCTGGCCGTGATCTGGAGCGCCCCCGCACCCTCCAGGAGCGGTATCCCGAAGCGCCTCGATCGCCTCGCGTGCGCGCTCGGCGATCACGTAGGTGCCCTCGAGATCGGTGTGGGGCAGGATCAGCGCCATCTCCTCACCGCCGTACCGCGCGGCGACGTCGACGTCGCGCGAGTTCTCGCGCAGCACCTCGGCCACGCTGCGCAGCACGACATCCCCCTGCTGATGGCCGTAGACGTCGTTGATGGACTTGAAATCGTCGATGTCGATCATGACCAGCCCGACCGGGTATTGATAGCGGCGGACCTGCTCCATCTCCGGCGCCCAGCAGCTGCTGGAAACGGCCGTGCGTGGCGAGGCCGGTGAGATCATCGGTGACGGCCTGGCGCTGCACGTCATGATGCAGGTTGACGTTGGCCAGGGCCAAGCGTTGCCCGCGCCGCCAGCGAGCGCAAGAGCTCGAGGTCATCCTCGTTGAAGCTGCTGCCCGGCCGCGCGACCGTGATCAGTCCGTGGGTGGCGCCGCCGGACTCGATCTCGCCCAGGGCGACGGTGGCGATGGCCAGCTCCTTGGTCCACGCCTGGCCGATACCGTCGCCACCGAGCGCGCTCTGCTCGGACTCGATGATCGACGTCTCGAGACCGGTCAGCCGGCCACGGCGCATCAACTCGGTCGAGCTCGGCGGCCTCGCTCGCGGGCACTGAAACCCGTCCGCGGTCTGCCGCGACGGCATCCATGGCGGTGCGCAGCGCCAGCTCGAGCAGCGCGTCCCGGTCGAGGTTGGCGGCGAACGCGTCGCCGATCGTAGCGGATCGAACGGCGCACACGCTGCTGCTCACGCTCGAGCTCCTCAGCCGGGCGGCGAGCTGCTGCCGACATGTTGTTGAACTCGGTCCCCGAGCGCGGCGAACTCGTCGTTGCCGTGGGTGGGGATCGGCGAGGAGAAGTCGCCGCGGCCCAGCCGGCGAGCGGCGGCCAGGAAGTCGGCCAGCTGATGTGGAGGGCACGTGAGGCCATGCAGCGAGAAGCCGACGGCCAGAGCCAGGAAGGCGAGGATGAAGATCGCGGCCACGACCCGGTCGGTCGCCACGCGAGCCGTCGGTCGACGCTGTTGTCGGAGAGGACGGTGACCTGAACCGGACTGGCCCCAAAGCCACTGAAGTTGAGTGTCGCGGTCTGGTAGCGTGCGCCCGTCGAGGCCGACCTGTCCGGACCGAGGTAGGTCGCGGCCCCGCAGCCGCGGGCAGCGTCGTGGCCAGGGTCCGGTTGCCCTGGCGGACAACCACGCCGAAGCCGCGCCCGGTGAGCTGGCTGGCGAACTGCGACGCGCTCAGCTCGGACAGGGTGATCGACGCGCGCGCGGGCGCCCGGCTGGCCCTGACGTGGCGACCCCGGGGGCGAGCGCGTCCCGGGCGCCGACGTCGGCCAGCGTCCGCCCGCCCACGGACACGGTGATCCGCTCGATCCCCACCTGCGCCTGCAGAGCGGCCGCTCGGGCCGGAGCTGGCCGCCGGCGTATGCGCTGAGGCACGGGCCACCGTGCGGGCGTCGAGGCTCGCGGACCGGCTCGCCTGCGTCGTAAAGGCTGGCCGCCGCACTGGCGATGCCGTTGACACGCGCCTCCGCCTTGGCCTGCTGGCTGTCGCTGATGAGCCGAAAAACCAGAAAGCCCATGGCCGCCATGGGAACGACCACGATGAGGAGAAAGAACGTGGTTAGGCGCGCGCGAAAGCTCATTGACCGAAAGGGTTCAGGAGCGTATCGGCGGATTAGGCAAACCTCACCAGCCTTACGGCTCGCCCATTCGTCCGTGCCGCCGCGTTCTGCGGGTCGCCTATTCGTCCGCCCGGGGCACCCCGCCCGGCGCGAGGTGAACCCGGGGCGGGGCTAAACTACGGCCACGCCGAGGCGGTCTACGCCGCCGTACGGGGCTATAGCTCAGTTGGGAGAGCGCCTGGATCGCACCCAGGAGGTCGCGAGTTCGAGTCTCGCTAGCTCCATTCACACGAAGTTCCTGCAAGGAAGCGGGTTCTCTCGCTGCCCCTGCCGATTGTCGGGTACTCCTGATGGTCGAGCACCCGCTCGAGGACTCCGCCCACGACCGTGACCAGCACCGTGAACGCAGCGATGATCGCGGCGGCCCTCGCGCAGTCAGCGACTACGCAGCAGCAGACGTGCCGTCCGCGGCACTTTCGGCGGAGTCTCCGCCGATTCGCCCTCGGAAACCACACCCATCTATGCACCGATCCCGTCCGGGAGCGCCACGTGTTGCTCATGCTGGATCGGTTGGCGGGCCTCCACGGTCAGGTGCGGGATGATGTCGAACACAACCTTGTTGATCTGCCCGGTGGACCGAACGGGGAACGGTTCGACGGGGAGCCTCTCCGGTGTTGGGCTGCTCGACATCATCCAGATGGGATGACGATCCGTCGGCCGGGTTTCGGGCAGGCGCGCGCCTTCGTCGACTCGGCCGGGGCGAGCGGCCGCGCAAGTCCCGCGGGGGGCACGATCATCGCTTCGCGCGTCGAGGCGGGCTGCTCGGCCGGGATGCGCAGACTGAAGAAGACGGCGATCAAGGCGATGATCGCCATCACCGACAGAGATGTCCGCAGCCCATCGATCCGCGCGGTCGCGTTCTCGTCCACGATCGCGTTCGCCGCTTGCGTGGATACCCCGGCCTTGTTGAGCGCTGTCTTCAGGTCGGCGTCGGAAACGAACGGGACCCCACCGGCGAGTTGGACCTTGGCTTGGGACTTGACCTCGGCCGGCACCGCGGGGTTGTTCTGGATGCCGGTCATGACCGAGGTGGAGAGGGTCGCGATCAGCACGGCACCGGCGAGCGCAGTGCCGATCGACGCGCCGAGGTTCGTGACCGTGTTCTGCAGGCCGCCCACCTCGCCGCTCTGCTCGTCGGGTACGGATGAGACCGTGACGCTCCCCAGCTGCGAGGCCAACGCGCCAACGCCGAGGCCCGCGAGCAGCATCGGCCAGGTGACGATCTCGGGCCCGGCGCCCGCGTCGAGCGCGCCGACCATGACGACGATTCCGGCGAGCAGGGCAAGAAAGCCAAGCCGGACAACCCGGCGCGGCGATGCGTGGGGGAAGACCTTCGGGATGCCGGCGGCAGCCAACAGGAGGGTGATCGAGAGCGGCAGCAGCCGCACACCCGTCTCGATCGCGGACAGCCCGAGCGCAACCGACAGGAACAGGGGGACCGCGAAGAACAGCCCGGCCTGCAGGAGATACTGAAAGAAGAACGAGGTCAGGCCGCCGCGAAGCGTCGAGTTGTTGAAGATCGCGGGATTCACGAGCGGTTCGGCGCCGTGAGCGAGCCGACGGTTCTCCCAGCCGATAAACAGCGCCAGGACGACTCCGCCTCCAAGCATCAGCCAGATCGCCGGCGACAGGCCGAGCCACTCCGGCGCGCCCGGCTTGGGCTGGATGAACCCCCACGCCCCCGAGCGAAGGATCCCGAACACGATCAACGCCAGGCCGAGCGCCGACAGCGCGGTACCCACCAGGTCGAGCTTCACTCGCGTCTCGGGCGTCGCGTTCGCCATCCGGCGGGCGAGGGCAAGGATCGCAATCACGACCAGGACCTCGCCGACGAACACCCACCGCCAGGACAGATAGGTCGTGAACAGCCCGCCGATGAGCGGCCCCGCCGCGACAGCGATCGCGCCCGCCGAGGCGACCAGCCCGTACGCGCGCGGCCGTCCCGCGGGTGCGAAGTTGGACGCGACGAGGGCGACGATCGCGGGGAGAATCAGCGCAGCGCCCACCCCTTCCAGAAACGACCATCCCACGATCAACACGCCCAAACTCGGCGAGAGGGCGGTCGTCATCGATCCGCAGCCGTAGATGACACATCCGATGGAGAAGGCGCGTTTGCGGCCGAGGATCTGACCGAGCTTGCCGCCTGTGATCATCAACGACGCCATCACCAGGGTGTAGAGCGTGATCGCGGTCTGGATCCCGGTCACGTCGGTGCCGACGTCCTTAGCGACCGTGGCGATCGACACGTTCATCACCGAGCTGTCGAGCGTCATCAAGAACTGGCCGGCAGCCAGGGTCACGAGCACGATCCCAGCCCCGCTGGCCTCACGCGTCGTCGCGTCCCCTCCGGAGTTCACCCCGGCGTCTGCACTGGTCATCGCGGGCCGATGCTCATCCGCGCCGCACGGGATCGGCAGCCCATGCCTCGCCCTGGCACCAAAGCCTCCACGAGAAACGACCCAGGCCTAGCGCCCGGCTCGGGCACCTGATCGATTCGCCGTGAATTACGACTCCCGGCAAACGCGGGATCGAGCTGGACGCCGGCGATGAAGCTGATCCGCCCCTCACGTGGCGGATCGGCTGCCGCGTGCGTGCATACGGTCGCGGCTAGGCTGTGCGAGCGGCGGCGCGTGGCGTCGGCCCGATTACCGCGCCGATGATCCACAGGATCGGGAAGAAGAAACCGATCCAGAACAGCCAGTAATGGCCTTTGCGGAACGTACTCAGTCCGAAGTAGATCCAGCACGCTACATATACGATGCCGAGAATGATCCAGAGAAACGTCATGGGTCACGGCCCCTTTCACATGAGTGCCGAGGCAGGACTGGCTGTCCGCGCCTGGGGTGACTTGGATGCAGAATCGCAGCGGTGTCCCGGCGCTCCGGAACGGCCCCGACAAGCAGAGCTTGCTGTTCGCCAACGGTAGACGCCGTTCGAGAGCCACACGTCATCCGAATGGGGTGACGATTCAGCCCCAGCCGCCGCCGAGACGGCCCGGACATTAGGGCAGCGTGCTGCTGCCGTGACGGCCGGGTGGTCGGGGATCGGCCGGTCAGTGACCGGGTAGATGTATGAGGCCGAGACTGTCGAAGCCGTCGAGCACGAGTTGGACGGCGAGGGCCGCCAAGAGGATGCCGAAGATCTTCTCGGTGATGAGCATCCGGCTTTCGTCCAGATGGTCGCTGGCCCGGTTGGCCAGGCGGAATACACCCACGTCGATGGCGAGCACCAGAGCGAGGACGCCGAGGACCATCGCAAACACGGCCACCGAGTCCGCCTCGGCTGAGAGCGTCACGAGGGCAACGATCCCGGCGGGGTTCAAGAGGTACGGGACCGCGAGCGGGAACACGGCGATGCGCATCGGATCGCGTCCCTTGACGGCCTCGCTGTCGCCGGCGTCGGCGCTTCCGAGGACCATGGTGATCGCGATGATGATGAGGATGATCCCCCCGGCGATCGATAGCGACCCGGTCGAGAAGTGAAGCAGCCGGGATAGGAACTCGCCGAGGCCGAGGAGGATCAGGGCGACGACGGTGGCGGTGGTGAGCATCTTGCGGACGATCCGGGCCTTGGTCGCGCCGTCGAGCGGTGCGGTGATCTCGACAAACGGCACGAGGGCGATCTTTGGTCCGATCCCGATCAGCAAGAGCAGGAAGGTGTCGATCACCAGGTAGATGTCGACCGACGTGTGCTTCATTGCGCCAGCCTGTCGGCGCTCATGGCGTGGGCGCGGTTTTCGGGATTGGTCCGAGGTAGGGCTGGCACGGGAGCCCGCGCACCCCTAATCCTGAGATCGCGAACACTCGTCCGCAGTCGGGTTGCCGGGCGAGGGCGTCCTCGTCAAGTCCCTCGCGCGCGGTGGTCACGAACAGCGTCTCCAGCTCAGGGCCGCCGAAGGCGCACGAGGTGGGGCGCTCGACCGGCAGCCGAACGCTGATTAGGAGGGATCCGTCGGAGGCGTAGCGGTTGACGGCGCCGCCGCCCCACCACGCCACCCAAATCCCGCCTTCCGCGTCCACGGTGAGTCCGTCGGGCACGACGCCGGGCTGCTCGCTGCGCACCAACGTGCGCCGGTTGGTGATCGCCCCGCTGCCGCTATCGAAACGGAACGTCTCAAGGCAGCCGGTGCCGCTGTCGTTGAGGTACATCGTGCTGCCGTCGGGACTCCACCCGATGCCGTTGGCGATCGTCAGTCCTGTCAGCACGGTGGTGCAGCTGGCGTCGAGCTCGAGGCGATACAGCGTCCCGGCTCCGGGCGACTCGTCGTAGGCCATCGTCCCGGCCCAGAACCGCCCCTGCGGGTCGCACGCTGCGTCGTTCATCCGCACGTCGGTCCGGCCGTCCTCAGGCTGAGCCATCTCCCGCACCGACCCGTCCTCGTCGAGAAACAGGAATCCGGGCCCGGCCGCCACGACGTATCCGCTGGCCAGAGCGGGGGCAACGGCGCCGACGTCTCGGTCAAGGGAGATCGTGAGCAGGTGGCCGAGGCTGCCATCGGCGGCGAGTGTCCCCCGGTGGATTTGTCGGCCGAGGATGTCGACCCACAGCAGCTCCTGGCGCTCCTCATCCCACCGGGGCCCCTCGCTGAGCAGCCCGGGCGACCCGGACCACGGAACCGTCCTCGGAGCCGTCATGCCGTGAGGTCAACGACGACCTTGATGTCGTCCGGCTGGCGCTCCAGCGCGTCACTCCAGCGAGTGAGCGGCACCCGTCGCGTGATCATGCCCTGCAACCAGCCCGGGTCGGCGGTGGCGAGCGCGTCCACGGCCTGCTCCCAGTGCCGCCGGCCCGCATTCACGGTGCCGAATAACACCGCATTGCGCAGCACCATGTTGCGATTCAGCGTTGTCGCGTCCACGTCGAACTGCGGCTCCACGTTCATGATCCCGGTTAGACACACAATCCCGCCGGCTACGAGTTTCTGGGCGGCTCGACGTCCGACCGCCCCGAGTCCGGTGCACTCGATCACGACGTCCACCTCGGCGTCGAGATCCGCGGCGTCTCCCGGGTGATAGTGCGCGCCGAGCGCTTCGACCAAGTCGAGCTTAGGACCCTCGGTAGCCAAATCGACGACGTGCACCTCATAGCCCCGCTGCACGCCCAACAGGCAGGCCAGCAGCCCGATTGGCCCCGCGCCGGTGACCAGCGCCCGGCCCCGGAGGAAGAACGCCCGCTGCGAGATCCGGTCGACCTGGTCCCATGCCTTCGCCAGCACCGAGGTCGGCTCAAGCAGCACCCCCAGCTCGCCCAACGCCGAGGGAATCGCCAGTGCGAACTCCGGTTCGACACGCCATTTCTCGCTTCCGTATCCGTGCCGGCGGACGATCCCGCGCTCAGCGAAACGGTTATTGCGGCACATGTCCCATTCATCGGCGGCGCACGCAGGGCACGGAACCGGATCGGGACGGCGCACGATCCCGACCACCAGATCCCCGGGACGAAAGCCCGAGCCGGACGGTGCCTCGAGCACCTCGCCAAGACCCTCGTGGCCGATGATCAGCTCGCTCTCGCCAGGCGGCGGCTCACCATATCCACCCCCGGCGATCTCACGGTCGGTGCCGCACACGCCCATCCCGAGGCCACGGACCAGCATCGCGCCGTCTGACTCGGCCGGCTCGGGGACCTCCTCGACACCGACGCTCCCGCGCTGGCCTGGCACCGCCGTGATCGCACGCATAGCGCTCACAGTCCCATGGCGGCGCCAGCATGGCGTCACCCGAAACGGGGGACGCCACCCTCCCCCTGACCCAGAAAATCGTCACGATGACTTCAGCGGACGCCACGAACCATGATGTGGTAGTCGCGTCCGCCTAGCGAGACCCGCGCTAGCAAAAGCAGGTGTCGACCGCCCTTCGCAGGCAGTCGCGCTTCCCGCCAAACCTGCTCACGTCGGGCCTGAGGTGTCAGGCCCCCCGGCTCGGGGGTGCATTTGGGTGCATCAGTTTGTCTCCTCGCGTCCCCTGGCGTCCTCTCGTGACCAAAGCAATATGCCTTTGTGCAGGTATTTTGTGGACACGACGGGACACGGCGGGACAAAGAGACCTGGATCGCACCCAGGAGGTCGCGAGTTCGAGTCTCGCTAGCTCCATTCACAAAGTTCCGCCACGGACCCGAGGTTCAGAGCTTGACTCTCCTTCTTGGGGCACCCGTGATCAATCATCTCCGGCCGCCCAGGTGCATGCAACCCCGGCGTCCGGGATTGCCGTCGGAGCTGAGGCCCGGCTACGCCTCAGGTACCTGGCTTGGCGCGTCGTTCGGCGCGCCGGCGCAGCGCCTCCCAGGCCCGATCGAGCTCGTCGGTGATCGCGTCGAGCCGCTTGCGGTGCTCCTCCTTGCGGTCGTGCTCGGGTGTCTTCAGCAGCTCGTTCTCCTCACCGACCAGCCCTTCGATGTGCGCGTAGGCCTCGATGTTCTGCGGAATCGGAGAGAGGTCCTGGTCGTGCGCGAGCGCGCGCTGCTCGTCTGCGTTGAAGCTCATCATGGGGCCATTCTATGGCCAGGCTGGGTCCTGCCACGCAGGGCGTCCATCTCCGATACCGGATCACGCCACGCTGGTTGGAACGGGCGCGAGCTAAGGCGGCCGCCGCTCGTTACGGTGACCACGATCGCCGCCGCGACCTAACCGTCAACCAGCGAGGAGAGCACCGTGCAAATCACCCGCAGCATCATCGAGACCCAGAAGGGCCCGGAGGACTGGTTCACCGGCGATGTCTACATCGATGCCGTGGCTGCCCCCGCCGGCACCTCGACGTTCGCCGCCGCCAGCGTCCACTTCACGCCCGGCGCGCGCACCGCCTGGCACACCCATCCCCGCGGCCAGACGATCTTCGTCACTGAGGGCGTCGGCCTCTGCCAGCGCGAGGGCGGCCCGATCGAGACCATCCGTCCCGGCGACCGCGTGTTCTTCGAACCCGGCGAGAACCACTGGCACGGCGCTGCCGCCGACCGGTTCCTGGTCCATATCGCCATGCAACAGAACGACGAGCGCGGACAGGCCGTGTCGTGGGGCGAGCACGTCACCGACGAGCAGTACCACGGCGCGCCGCGATGAACCGGGAGCAGCGTGGTCCCAGACCGTCCCGGCAGGCGAGCTTCCTATCGTCGCCGGCGTGCACGAACGCCGAGCGTGCCGGTGCCTCCTCGGCGTCCGCCCGGGTCGCCACCCGGACCACGTAAGACGTAGGCCAAGGCGACCGCGACGACGGCGCCGAGGAGCGGGCCGACTACGTACACCCAGTAGCTCGTGAAGTCTCCACGCATCAGATCCGGGCCAAACGAGCGCGCGGGGTTCATGGACGCTCCGCTCACGGGACTTGACCACAACCCGGCGAGAGCGATGTAGCCACCGACGCCGAGCGCCGACAGGGCACCAACGTTTTGTGCCGTCGAGGACGTGCCGAGGATGGTGCTGACGAGCCCGACTGTCAGCACAAGTTCGATCAGCATCGCCTGCCAGTCGTGAATACCCGCGCCCGGAAGCGTCGCGCCGAGCTGCCCTTTATCGCCGAACACCGCGAGCAAGAACGCGCATGCCAGCGCGGCACCGACAAGCTGGGCGACCACGTACCCGAAACATCGACGCCAGGGAAAGTCGCGGCGCAGCGCGAAGGCAATCGAGACGACCGGATTCAGATGCGCTCCGGACACGCCGCCCATGAACAGGATCACAGCCGTCACGGTGAGCGCGGGCGCCACGACCGCCGCCGAGCGGCCGATACCCCCCGACACGGCGTCGACGACCACCGCCCCCGCTCCGGCAAGCACGAGCAGAAAAGTGCCGAAGATCTCGGAGAACAGACGCCTCCACTCCAACCCCGGGTCGTCGAAGTCGAGCGTCGCGGGGCTCTCGAGCGCCAGCAGCGCGTGCCAGGCCTGGCGTGCCTCAACCTTCGCCTCCGCCCCACTGCGACGCCCTTCATCGGCGTGCTCGTCGTGTGCTTCCGGATGTTCGCCCGAGGCCATCGCGCTTCTGTCGCCAGGATGTGAGCGGCGACAGTAACGAGGTCTTCATGCTGCCGGCCGTCGGTAGATGATGGTACGGGCTCGAGGGGCCCGATTGACGAGAGTTCGCCGCAGGTCTACAGGCGGGGCGCTCCGAGCGGAGCCTCGACCGCTCCGTGCTTTTCCACTTGGCGAGACGGACTGATCCGAACGACGTCCCAGGCCAGATGCGCACGCTCCAGGCGGGTGATCAGCCATCCGCCGGGGTCAAGCTGCCAGCGGCCAAGACCATGGCGGGCGGAGGTCGGGAAAGCGTGGTGGTTGTTGTGCCAGGCCTCCCCGAAAGCCAGTGGGGCCAACCAGGCCAGATTGCGGGATTCATCTGGCGTGCTGAACGGCCGGCGACCGAAGTAATGACACAGCGAGTTGATGCTGAAGGTGACGTGATGCAGCAGCAGAATGCGGACCGCACCCCCCCAAAGCAGTCCGGTGAGGCCTCCGGCCAACGAGCCGGTCAGAGCCACGCCCAGCCCGAAGGGAATGGCCAGGCCGACCCCGACCCAGAGGGGAAACATCCGGCTGATGAACGGCAGGTCCCTGTCGCCAAGCAGGTCCTTGGCATAGCGACGGGGGTTGGCCATGTCCTGGCCGCGGAACATCCAGCCCACATGGGCGTGGGCGAGTCCGCGGAGAGCTCCGCGCCAGCCGGGCGCGTTGTCCAGATGGGGGCTGTGCGGGTCCCCGGGCACGTCGGTGAATTGATGGTGCTTGCGGTGCGTGGCGACCCATTCGAGCACCGGCCCTTCAACCGCCATCGAGCCCAGCACGGCCAGCGTCACCCGGACGGCCCGAGTCGTCTTAAAGCTGCGGTGGGTGAACAGACGGTGATAGCCGACCGTGACCCCGAGCCCCGTCAAAACATAAGTAACGGCCATGATGAGCAGGTCTGACCAGTGGAGCGCTCCGCCCCAGGCAAGCCATCCTCCCAGGACGAGAGCAGCCGGCGGCAGAGCGAAGACGAGCGTTCGCACAACTCGATCGAGCTGCTGATGCTCGATGGCGATCATGTCGGAAGGCGCCCGGTCAGTGACCGCACCGTCGGTTCCGAGGACAGATGATGATGGAGAAATGGGAGGCGCCACTATGTCGTCCTCGCATGCGTACGGCTTGAGCGAAATGAGGAAGTCAAGTGGCGCTGACCGGAACTCGTGTAAAGCCGAACCTCGCCGGTGGTGCCCTCCTGACTCAAAGGATACCCGTTCTCTTTGGCAGCCGGCGCGGCGAACACGACGGCGGTGCGCGGGACGACCCGGCTCCGGGGATCGGTGCGCTCAGTCGTTCGCCGGGCCGACGGGGGTCACGGTCAGAAGCGCGTAGATGGCGGCCCTGATCCGCTCGGCCACGACCGATGGGCTCGAGGCGTCGAGCTTGCCGTCCAGGTACAGAAAGGCGAGGCCGTGGACGAGCGCCCAGACCGCGGTCGCCAATGCGTCCGCGTCGGCTTGCGGGAAGCTTCGCTGCACGATTGCGCGTACGTAGTGCGATACGGCGGCCGTGGCGGCGACCCGCTCGTCGTTGTCGCGATCGCACGGCTCTCCGAACATGATCCGGAACAGCGCGGGGCGCTCGAGTGCGAACCGCACGTAGGCGATGGCGACGGTCGCGAGTTGCTCGGGCGTCGACGGTGCTGGGTGGGCCGCCGCCAACCGTTCGGCAAGGTCGCGATAGCCGACCGCCGCGACCGCGGACAGGAGCGCTTCACGGTCGGCGTAATGCCGGTAGGGAGCGGCCGGCGAGACCCCGGCGCGACGCGCGACCGCGCGCAGCGAGAGCGCGCTCTCGCCACTCTCCTCGAGCAGCTCGATCGCGGCGCGGACAAGGGCCGCGCGGAGATTTCCGTGGTGGTAGGGCGCTTTTGTCGTCGACACGACACTCATGTTGACAGCGTCCACTTCACCCAAGTAATGTAAGCACCGTAAACATTGCAGTCAAACCGGAGGCAGGTGGGTTTTGGAGTCATACGAGGTCCTTTTGGCGTCGGTTTGCGAGCCGGGACGGTGGATCTGATGCCCGGTCAGATCGTCGTCTTCGGAGCCACCGGGTACACGGGTGAGGGAACCGCGCGAGCGCTCGTGGCCAGCGGGGCCAAGCCTGTCCTCGCCGCGCGGTCCGCGGAGCGCCTGGCGCGGCTCGCCGACGAGCTTGGAGGGCTGGACACACGGGTCGCCGATGTCGCGCGTCCCGAAACGGTGCGGGCGCTGATCCAGGACCGAGACGTGCTGGTCTCGACCGTCGGCCCCTTTTTGCGTTGGGGCGCGCCGGCGATCGAAGCTGCGATCGACGCCGGCGCGGTCTACATCGATTCCACCGGCGAGCCGGCGTTCATTCGCCGGGTGTTCGAGCACTACGGCCCGCAGGCACATGGCACCGGTGCGTCGCTGTTGACCGCGTTCGGCTACGACTGGGTGCCCGGCAACCTGGCCGGCGCCCTTGCCCTCACCGAAGCGGGAGAACAGGCGACACGTCTTCAGATCGGGTACTTCGGCCAGGGCACGGCGGGCAGCAGCGGAGGGACACAGGCCAGCGTCATCGGCGCCTTCCTCCAGCCCTCCTTCGCCTTCCGAGACGGCCAGCTGAGAACCGAGCGCACGGGCGTCCGGGTAAGGAAGTTCGATCTCGGAGGGTCAGAACAGCTCGCGATCAGCGTCGGGAGTTCTGAGCACTTCACGCTGCCGGCCCGCCACCCGCAGCTGCAAGAGGTTGACGTCCTGCTCGGGAGGCCCGGCGCGTTCGTGCGCTACATGCCCTGGATATCGGCGGCGGTCGCCGGCGCCACCAGGCTGCCACCGGCGCGCGCCGGGCTCGAGGCCGTGGTCGCGCGGATGGTGAAGGGCTCCACCGGTGGCCCCGACGAGACCACGCGGAGCCGCACCAGCTCGACGGTGCTCGCCACCGCCTATGCGGCCGACGGTCGGGAGCTGACCGCGGTCAGGCTCGACGGCGTCAACAGCTATACGTTTGGTTTCCAGATGCTCGCGTGGGCGGCCATCACGGCGGCGACCAAGGGGGTCAGCGGGCCGGTGCGCTCGGACCCGTCGAGGCCTTCGGGCTGGGCGAGCTTCAGGCGGGGGTCCGGGGAGCCGGAATCGAGCGTCAGACGCCCGGCTAGGGCTTGGCGCCGCGGTTGGCGAGCGGCTGATAGGGCCGGCACGGCTCACCGCGCAGGCCCGGGCACGGCGGTAGGCCGGTGCTGACGTCGACGCCGGGTACGACGGGAAGGATCAGCCGCGAGGGCATTTTCCGCCCGAAGGCGATGGCCACGTTCGTCTTGCCCTTCGGGCTGGCCTGGGCAAAGGACCAAATCGGCTGGGTCCCGTTCGGCGCGCTGATGGTGATCCGGATCCGGGAGCCGGCCCGGTACGCGTGGCCCTGGTAATAGAGGGGGATCGTCAGGGCCACAAACCGCTTGCGCGGCATCGCCGCGACATCCTTCTTGCGTAGGCTCAGGACGGGCTCGAGCAGGGTGCTCTTGCGCCGATCCAACTTGCGCTCATTGGCCCGGAGCCAGCCGTTTTGAACGAACGTCTCCTTGCCGTCGGGACGCACCTCACTGATCGTGACCTGCAGATCGACGTTGCGAGCCGCGGAGCGTACCCACAGGCGGGCGGCACCGGCGCCGATCACGGTCGTCGCCGCGTGCAGGGGGCTGGTCAGATACGACACCGCTGTCCCCTTCGGGTTCTGGGCCCAGTCGTAGGTGGGCGTCGCGGTCCATAGGCCGCCCGACCCTCCCGCCGTATCGCCGGTGAAGTCGGTGGGCGGCAGGGCGTGGGCGTTCCAGGTGAACGCGTTGGCCCCTGCGCGTTTGGCGGGCGCGCCGCCCAGCGCCCCCTTGGCCGCCAGGTACCAGGTCTGAGCCTTGGTCCCGGGGATCGGGAAGCGTGAGAAGGACTGCTCAAAGCCGGGGTAGGGCTGGCCGGGCGAGTTTCCGCCCGCGCCGCTGTCAAACAGGACCCGGATTGAACCCAGTCGGTTAAACGCCGCCAGCGCGCCGGCGTAGGTCGGCTGCTGCTGAATCGGATCGGGGGGAAGCGTCACGCCATTGATGCCCATCGCCGACTGGTAGATGACCGGCGCCGCCGCCCGGATCGCGGCTGAATTGAAGATCGGTGCCTGATGAGCCACATAGAGCTCGAGGAAGTCGTACCAGCGGTTGAACGTCTGCGGGTCCAGCGAGTCGATGTGAGCACCGTTGGTGAAGGTGAACCACTTTCGTGAGGTCCCGGTGAAATGCTCGGCCAGATCCGGGCAATGACCGCCGGTCTGCTCATCGGTCCACTGGCAAGCCATGAATACGGGCGTCTTGATCTTCTTGACGAACGTGATCGGCGACAGAGGGTCGGCCACCGACGGCTTGTAGTGGTTGTTGGCCCGGATCTTGGCCAGCAGGTTGACCGCCTCGCCGTGCAGGACCTGGTTGGCGGCGCAGGTCTGATCGCCCTGCTGAATGCGCTGGTAGGCGTAGGACTGACCGCCGTTGGCCGAGGCGGGAAGGGCGTCGTGGATGCGCTCCTTGGCCCACGCGACCGCGAAGCCGGTATTGAGGATGCCGCCCGGATACAGAGTGGTCTGAGTGTTGTCGATCACCGACAGCGGCGAGATCGCCTCGAGGTCCGGAGGCTGGGTCTGCGCGGTGAAGAGCTGGCTGATCGCGCCGTAGGAGATGCCCATCATCCCCACCTTGTGACCGAGGACCCAGGGCTGGTGGGCGATCGTCTCGACCACGTCGTAGCCGTCGAGGTTCTGCAGCGGTTCAAAGAAGTCATAGGCACCGCCCGAGCAGCCCGTGCCGCGCATGTTGACGTCGACGACGGCGAAGCCCATCAGGTTGGCGATGACGGCGATGCCGTTCTGCGGGCCGCTGGGATCCGCGTAGCCATAGCCCGAGTATTCGATCAGCGTCGGCCATGGCGGGCCGCTGGCCGGGGTGGTGGGCACGTTGCCACCGATCGGCCCGATCGGTGTGCCGATCGTCGGCAGCGAGGGCGTGGGCGGAAGGGCAACCCCGGCGGGCACGCCCGGCTCCCCGGCCGGGCTCGACGGCGGATGCACGTCGATGGCCAGCTTGATGCCGTCGCGGGTGGTCAGATAGCTGTAGCCGTTGGACGGGATCGTCTGGCCGTAGAAGCTCGTGCTCGGCGGGGCGGAACGGTCCGAGAACACGGTCAGCGGGCCCGACTTCGTCCCCCCCGCCGAGGGCCGCACGCGATACCCGGCGCCGGGCTTGACGCCGCGGAAGAGCAGGCCGCCCTGCGCGTCCGCCCGCTTGATCGCGATCCGGTGCCCACGGCGATTGAACAGCGACATGCGCTGTCCGCCGGCCAGCCCGGTCATGTACACCTGCCGGGCACTGCCGTGGGCGCTGAAGGTGGCCGCGTCAGCGCGACCCGCGGTGGCGGCGATGGCGATGAGGAACAGGACCAGTCCGGCCGCCAGCGCAAGCGCTCCTCGCCGGGTTCTGGCCACAGCCGCTCTCCACGCCACGATCACCACTAAACCAGGAAATCAAGCGACGTGTCGCAGTCGCGATACGGTCCTGTGATGGGCCTCGCCGCTGACCGCACGGCCACCTTCCGGGCCCTGCATGTGCCCGGACGCCCGCTGCTGATGCCCAACCCCTGGGACGCGGGTACCGCCAAGCTGCTGGCCTCACTCGGCTTTCAAGCCCTGGCCACCACGAGCAGTGGTTTCGCCGGGACCCTCGGGCGCCCCGACGGAAGCGTCAACCGGGAGGAGGCGATCGCGCACGCCGCGGAGATCGTGGCCGCCGTCGGTGTGCCGGTGTCCGCCGATCTCGAGGACGGTTTCGGCGCGGATCCTCATGGAGTGGCCGACACGGTGACGGCAGCCGTCGCGGTCGGGCTGGCGGGCTGCTCGGTCGAGGACTACGGTGGCGAGCCGGCGCCGGCGCTGTACCCGCTCGAGACGGCGGTCGAGCGTGTCGCCGCCGCGGCCGCGGCCGCGCACCAGGGCACCGGTCTGGTGCTCACGGCGCGGGCGGAGAACCACATCCGCGGCAATCCCGATCTTGACGACACGATCGCTCGCCTGCAGGCCTATCAGGAGGCCGGGGCCGATGTCCTCTATGCGCCCGGAATCATCGACCTGGAGGACATTCGCCGCGTGGTCGAGGCCGTCGATCGGCCGGTGAACGTGCTCATCCGCCCGGGGATGGCGCCGGTGCCCGAACTGGCCGCCGCCGGTGTCTCCCGGTTGTCGGTGGGCGGAGCGTTCTCGCATGTGGCCCTGGCCGCGCTCGCCCGGGCCGGACGCGAGCTGCTGCAGGACGGGACCTACGGATTCCTCGAGCCAGCGGCCGAGGGCAGCGGATTGGCACGGACCGCCTTCCGCGACGCCGAGCCAGGGTGACGTCGACCTCTGCCCCGCCACGGCGAGGCAGGGTGACGCCGAACCTCCCAACCAAACCCGACCCAAGGCTTACCATTGCTCTACACGCTCCGCACGACAGGAGGGCTCAATGCCAAAGCTGATCCGCCTTGACCAGACCGGGCACACGACGCTCGCGGAGTGGAGCGCCGACGATCAAGCGGCATTCGAGGCCGCGGCGGTCGCCTTCCGCGCCCAGCTCGATAACGGCTATTTCGGCCTCGTCTCACTTTCCGACGGCCGCGCCGAGCAGGTCACAGAGCTCCCCACCGACGCCCCGGTCGTGATCCTGCGGCGCCCGATCGCCGGGGGCTGAGCCGCCGCGACCGTGAGCACGGCGGCGATCAGGGACGGCCGGCCGGGGCTCGAGGGCCTGCCGGAGCACGCCAACGTGCCCTGGCGGCCGCGGGCCGACGAGGCGGCGCTGGTCAGGGCCGGCCAGCGCTGGACGCGCTCGATGCTCGCCCACGTAGTGCCGATCACCGTCACCGGGTTGTTCTTCATGTTCCTCGGCGTGATCCCGGCCATCGTCGGGCTGATCCTGCTCGCCCACGCCTGGGCAATCCCCGAGCTGTATGCCAACCGGGGGGCCGGCGTGCTGGGGTCCCACCGCCTGGCCGGTCCGGCGGCCGAGCGCCGAGCCTTGCTGCTGCTCGGCGACCTGGTCAACGACGAGGCGCGTCGGCTGCACGCCGCTACCGGGCTGATCGTGGAGCGCAGCAAACTCGGAGTCTGGCTGGTGGCCGAGGCCGGGGCGGTGCTCGTCGCTCCCGGCGGCCGGCGGCTGTTCTGTTACTGCGTGAAGGCCACGGGCACCGATCTGCCGGCCAGTGACCGCATCGCGCACCTGCTCCTGGCCCTGCGCTGCGACGAGTACGGGTTTGTCACCGTGGCCAACCTGGCCTTCTCCGGCGCGCCGTGGCGCCTGCGCCGGCGCCTGCGGGCCGAGCACAGGGCAGCGCTGAAGGTGGCGGTGCAGGCCGCGGTCGATCATCCCCTGGCACTCGAATAGAGAATGCGAGCCCAGGGAGCGAATTTTCTATCCGAGTGAGCGGGACGGCTCCGCTTCGAGGGAGAGGACGCCGCGCGGGCGTCAGGGCTGCAGCCAGAGCGTGCGGTGGTCCTCGGCGAACTGGCGAAACGTGTAGGGCGCGCGACCGGTGACCCGTTCGACATCCGGAGTCACCTGCGCCGCCCCACCATCGGAATACATGCGCCACAGCTCGCCCAGCCAGTCGACGGTCTCGTCGGGCACGCCAGCGGCCCGCATCTGTTGCTGGACGGCGTCGATCGGAACCTCGACCGTGTCCAGGGGGCGCTCGAGCAGGTCAGCCAGGACCTCCACCTGCTCGTGGGGCGAGGACGGCTCCGGTCCGGTGAGCAGGTATTCACGTCCGGCGTGCTCGACCGGGGACTCGAACACCTTGACGGCCACCGCGGCGATATCGCGGACGTCGACGATCGCCCAGCGGGCGTGCATGACCGGTCCGCGAACCACGCCGCCGGCGATCTGACCGGCCCAGCTCAGCGTGTTCTGCATGAACCCGTTGGGACGGAGCATCGTCCAGGGGACACCAGCCGCCTTGACCGCATCCTCGGCCGCGCCGTGCAGGCGTCCGAAGGTGAGCGGCGCATCCTCGGCGGCGCCGATCACCGACAGCTTGACGATGTGCCCCACCCCGGCGCCTGCGGCGGCGAAGGCGAGGTTGCCCTCATGCTCGGCCACGGCCGCACTGCACGGATTGGCCACATATACCGCGTCGATCCCCTCGACCGCCGGCGGCAGCGAAGCGGGGTCGCCCAGGTCGGCGACCACGGCAGGTACACCCTGGTCGCGCAAGCGGTGCGCCGAGTCCTCGCTACGGGTCATGGCCCGCACGTCGCGCTGTTCACCGCGGAGCTGGCGGAGCACGGCGCCACCGGTGTGACCGGTGGCGCCGCACACCAGGATCACGAAGCGCTGGCGGCGGCCGCGCGGCCGCCGATCTGCGGTCCCATCTCGGCCAGGCGCCGCCCGGCCTGCGCGATGTGGTCGGCGTCGATCCCGGTGTCGGCCAGCAGCTCGGCCGGCTTGCCCGAACCAGGCAGGTGGGTAACGGCGAGCTTGACGACGCGCGGGCGCTCGTCGGCGTCGGCGAACGCGCTCAGCACGGCGTCACCCATACCGCCCTCGGGCCAGTGGTCCTCGACTACGACCAAGCGCCCGCCGGTGGCCTGAGAGGCCGCGGTGAGCGTAGCCTCATCGACGGGCTTGACCGAGTAGAGATCGATGACGCGTGCGTTGATCCCGTCCTCGGCCAGGGTGTCAGCGGCCTTGAGCGCCTCGTGGAGGGTGATGCCCGCCCCGATCAGCGCGACCTGGTCATCGTCTGACTCGCGGACGACCCGGGCCCCGCCGATCGAGAACTGCTCGTCGGGGTCGTACAGGGTGGGCAGCGCGGCGCGCGTGGAGCGCAGGTAGGAGATGCCGTCGTAGTCGGCCATCGCCTCGACGAGCTTCACCGTCTGGTTGGGGTCTGAGGGGTAGAGGACCACCGAGCTGCCCAGCGCGCGGAACTCGGCCAGGTCCTCGAGCGCCATCTGCGACGGTCCGTCCTCGCCGATCGAGACGCCGGCGTGAGATCCGTTCAGGCACAGCTTGGCCTCGGAGATCACCGCCATGCGAATGAAGTCGTAGGCACGGGACATGAAGGCGGCAAACGTGGCCGCAAACGGCGTCCAGCCACGGACCTGAAACCCAACTGCCGTGGCGATCATCTGCTGTTCGGCAATGTAGGCCTCAAAGCTCCGGTCCGGGGCGACCTTGTTGGCCTCCTCGAGGTGGGTGGAGTTACCCACCTCGCCGTCGATCGCGGTCACGTCCCCACGTCGCTGCATGACCGCGGCCACCCCGAGCCCGAACGCCTTGCGCGTGGGCACGGGATCATCGTCGCGTGCGAAGGTGGGGAGCTTCACCGAGGGGTCGGAGTCGAATACGTGCGGCTTGCCGTCGGTCTCGGGCTTGGCCACGTCGACCTTGATGTACGGGACGTCGCCGAGCTCCTTGATCGCCTTCTCGGGATCCTTGAGCGGCTGGCCGTGCTTGCCCTCGACATCGGCGGTCTCACTGGCGCCGTAGCCCTTGATGGTGCGCGCGACGATCATCGACGGGCGCCCCTTGGTCTCGACCGCGGTCCGGAAGGCCCGGTCGACGGCCTCGATGTCGTGCCCGTCGACCTCGATCGCGTTCCAGCCGCTGGCCTCGGCCCGGCGGCTGTAGGCCGCCAGGTCCCAGCCGTGCATGGTCTCGCCGCGCTGACCGAGGCGGTTGACGTCGACGATCACGGTGAGGTTGTCCAGGCGCTCACGACCGGCGTGCTCGACGGCCTCCCAGATCGATCCCTCGGCCATCTCGGAGTCACCGCACAGGGTCCATACGTGGTAGGGCAGGCGGTCGAGCTCGCGGGCGCAGAGCGCGACCCCGCTGGCGATGGGCATGCCCTGACCGAGCGAGCCGGTGGCGACGTCGACCCAGGGCAGGACCGGCGTGGGATGGCCCTCGAGCTTGGAGCCGAACTGGCGGAAGCTGAGCAGGTCCTCGTCACTGATCGCGCCGGCGGCGCGGAACATGGCGTAGACCAGCGGCGAGGCGTGGCCCTTGGAGAAGATCAGGTGGTCGTTGTTGGGGTTCTCCGGCGCGTCGTAGTCGTAATGCAGGTAGCGCGCCATCAGCACGGCCATCAGGTCGGCGGCCGACATCGACGACGTCGGGTGACCGGAGGAGGCTGCGGCGGCGGCCCGGATGGAGTCGATCCGCAGGCGCTGGGCGAGCTGGTGGATTTCCTCGTTGTTCATAGGGTCACCTCGGGACGAGAGCAAAGAGATCAGATGTTGTCTGCTCGCCGATGGCCGCGGCCAAACTTCACCGTGATCACCGACGACACGACGCTACCGCACGATCGCTGCCCGGAGGTAAACCAGGCGTACGATTAAGCGGTGACTGAACTCGGGATAGCGCTGCTGGTGATCGGAGCCGTCGTCGCCGTGGCCGAGGCCCATTTCCCCGCTCACGGCATCGCCGGCGGACTCGGCGTGCTGGCCATGGCCGTCGGCGCGGTGCTGGCCATCAGCGGACTGGGCGGCGGGAGTCCTGGTCGCGCTGCTGGCCGGAGCTGCGCTGGCCGGGGCTGGCGGCGCGGTGACCGCACTGACCGTCAAGCAGGGCCTGCGGGTGCGCGGGCGCCGCGTCAGGGGCGGGGCCGAGGGACTGATCGGCCACATCGGCGTGGTCCGCGACCTGGACCGGTGAGACCGGCAACGTGGCCCTGGACGGGGCGCTCTGGCGGGCCCGCGAGTCGCTCGGGCCGGATGACGAGCCGGCGCCGAGCTGCACGCCGGTGACCCGGTCGTGGTCGAGCGGCTGACCGGCCTGACCCTGTGCGTGCGTCGAGCCGAGGAATGGGAGCTTGCTGTGATCACCGCCATCATCATCGTCGTCGGCGTTCTGCTGCTGATCGGGCTGACCGCCCTGGCCAGCTCGGTCCGGGTGCTGCGCGAGTACGAGCGCGGCGTGGTGTTCCGCCTCGGCCGGCTGATGGAGCAGCGGGGCCCGGGGCTGCAGCTGCTGGTCCCGTCGATCGACCGCATGGTCCGGATCAGCCTGCGCACGGTCACCCTGGCCGTTCCGCCGCAGGAGATCATCACCCGCGACAACATCCCGGCGCGGGTGACCGCGGTCGCCTACTACCGGGTGATCGATCCGCGGCGGGCCGTGACCGAGGTCGAGGACTTCGGCGCCGCCACGCTCCAGATCGCCCAGACGACGCTGCGCTCGACCCTCGGCAACGTCGACCTGGACACCCTGCTGTCCGAGCGCGAGCACCTCAATGCGTCGCTGCAGCAGGTGATCGACACCCAGACCGAGCCGTGGGGGATCAAGGTCACCAACGTCGAGATCAAGGACGTCGAGATCCCCGAGCGCATGCAGCACGCGATCGCGCGCCAGGCCGAGGCCGAGCGCGAGCGGCGGGCCAAGATCATCAACGCCGAGGGCGAGTTCCAGGCCGCGGCCAAGCTCGGCGACGCGGCCGATGTGATCGGACGCAACCCGGTCACCCTGCAGCTGCGCTACCTGCAGACCCTGCGCGAGATCGGCGGCACGCAGAACTCGACGATCGTGTTCCCGATGCCGATCGACCTCATGAAGCCGATGATCCAGGCGCTGTCCGACGCACCGGAAGGCTGAGAAGGTGGCCCAGGCCGCCGCACGAGCAGGCCGAGGCTGACCTGGAGTCCGCCCACCAGGGCGAGCTGGGGTCCGGGACCAGTCGAGAGCGCAATGGGTGGCAACGCCGCGTCCGAGCGCGTGGCCGAGCCCCGGCGAGTCGCCGACCGAGCCGACGAGCGCCGACCGCCGGACGAGCGGACGAGCGCTAGACTAGCGCCGGCGGGCGGTGATCGCGTACCCCTCGACGGCGACCGTGCCGCGGAGGACGCGCACGGATGACGTGGTGGACGCGCGAGCGCTCGCACCGAGGCCCGGAAGATGACCCGCCGAGTGCGCCGGCGCGGCGCGATGCAGGTGGATCGTGCGCGTGCGACCGTCGAAGGTGACCCGGGCCACGCCGCCCGCTCGCGGCGTGCGCTCGCCGATCATGGCCAGCGCACCGCCGACGTAGCGCAGGTCGAAGCTCGCGCCGCGGCATCGTGCTCGAGGATCGCCCGGCCCTGCCAGGCGCCGCGCACGCGGTGCACCCGCCAGCCCGCGGCTGTAGTGACCGCGCGCCGGGACGCGCCGCCGCTGGGCACGAGCGTCGGTCGCGGTGACCGGGGCGCTCGGACTGTCCGGCCAGGTTGGTCGCGCTGACCCTGAAGGTGTAGGTGTGGCCGAGCGCGGCGCGGAAGGTCAGGCCGGTGCTGCTGGCGTCGCGCCGGCGCAGCGTCCGCCAGGCCGGGCGGCTGCGCGCTCAGGTTCGCGCACCTGGACGCGGTAGGAGGCGAGCGCGGTGCCGCCGGTGGTGGTGGCGCTCCAGCTCACCGGGATCCGCGCGCGGGGCGAGCGGCTCGACAGCAGAGCCGGGGCCGTGGGCGCGGGCCTTCGGGTGGCGGCCGCGCCGCACGGGCGGTTGTAGAGGTCGGAGCCGAACGTCGTCTCGCCGGGCAGGGCCGCGTAGCCGAGGTGCGAGAGGCCGAAGATGTCCTCGACGCTGCCCAGCATCGAGTAGTGGTTGTAGGCGGTGTTGGTCACCGTGCCGGGCGCGATGCAGGGCGAGAGCAGCACGGCGCCGGTCTTGCCGCCGCCGGGGCCGTTGATGCCGGGGCTCGGGCTTCCGGGGCCGGGGATCTCGCCGCAGCACGAGGTCGTGTCGCTGGTCGCCGCCTCGTCGAAGATGACCATCAGCAGCCCGTCCTGGCGGAAGCCGGGGTGCCGGTGATCTGCGGCACCCAGGTCTGGAGGAACGCGTCGGCCGAGTCGAGGCCGCCGGGCTGGCCGTTGGCGCACGGCGCGTCGTGGCCGTCGTTGCACAGGTCGGGGGTGATGAACGAGTAGTTGGCGCCGCCGCCGGGGGACGCGAGGTCCTGGGTCAGCGCAGTCAGGCTGACGACATGGGTGTCACACAGGGTGGTGTCGTCGATGATCGAGTGGAAGTAGACGAACGGGTTGTGGCGGGTGGCGTACTGGTCGGCTCGCCGTCGGCCTTCTGGGTGTTGTCGCTGGAGTTGAGGCCGGGATGGGCGCACACGCTCGGCTCGCGCGTGGGGTCGGCGCCCATGTCCTCGTTGTAGTCGCGCCAGGTGTAGCCGGCCGCGGTGAGCTGCGAGGCGATCGTCGGGACCGAGGCGGGATAGACGCAGCCGCTGCCCTGGGCCTGGCCGTTGGCGCCCGATCGTGCCGGGCGTCAAGTCGTCGAAGGTCTGGCAGTCGGCCTGGTTCTGGGGTTGGGCGCCTGGCCGCTGATCATCGCGATGTAGTTGTCGTTGCTCTCGTGCCCGATGCCGTAGTAGTTGGGCACGTAGGCGCCCTGGGCGCGCAGCGTCTGGGACAGATAGGGGGCCGGCGAGTTGGGCGCGAACGTGGTCGAGCCGGACTCGTTCTCGAGCACGATCACGAAGACGTGGCGGATCGGCGGGCGCGGCGGCGGCGGCGCCGCTGGTCCCGAGAAGACCGGCGGCCAGCAGCCGCCAGGCCGACGGCCAGCGCCGAAGCCGCGTCTCACAGCGGCACACCGCGTGCCGCACGCCGCCACGCCCGCGCGGCGGTCGCCGGCCAGAGTGCGCCGGCGCCGGGCGACCAGGCGACGGTCGCGCCTGCGCGGCCGCCCGGGTGTGGGCGTCGGCGCAGCGAGCGCTGGGCGGCGCCGCAGGGAGCGAAGTCGCGCGGTCATAGCGCGCGGCCGGCCGCCGTGCAGGCCGGCGTGACACGGTACGTGACCGATTCGTCGTTGGCGTACACCCGCCCGAGCCGGTGTCCTCGAGGTACGTGCAGACGGTCTGGGTGCCGTAGGCGACCGGCCGGCCCGAGCCGCGACGCGCTCCCCGCGTAGGCCCGGCCGACGGTCGGCTGCGGCTTCAGGGGCGCGTTGACCAGCGTCACGCCGGCGGTGGTCTGAAAGTCGCCGCCGCACTCGGGGGCCAGCTTGACCTCGACCCGCAGCGGGCCGTCGGCGGTGTCGAGCACGCCCGGGATCGGCGTTGACGGCGACCTTGACCCGGAGCGGCGCGCCGAGACGCGCGATCGGGGTGACGCCGATGCTCATCGTCACCGGTGTGAAGCTGTCGGCGCTGGCGACCGCGGCCAGGCAGCCAGCGATGACCGCGGCGCCCGAGCGCCACAGCCCGAGCCCGACCGGCGGCTCACGGGCGCTTGGCCGAGGATCGACGGATGGCGGAACATGGTCGCCGCGGTGGCCGGCTTGTAGTCGAAGCCCAGGCGCTCGAGGTAGCCGCTGGTGACCAGGTTCTGGAGATCGTGCGGCTTGGGCCGCTTCGGCCGCCCGGCGCTCGGCGGCCCGCTCCTGGGCGAGCACCGGCAGGCGAGCGGCAGTCTGACCGGGGGCGGCGAACCGAGCACGGTGCCCACACCGACTCCGGCGCCGCCGCTGTCGACCGGGCAGTGACCCGCTGCAGGCCGAGGCGATGACGTGCGCCGGCGTGGGCAACGCCGGGGGCGTGAAGTGCGGGATGCTCGAAGTCAAAGGCGGCGGCGATGTTGTTGGCGTACAGGTCGCGGGGGGTGAGCGGCGGCAGCCCGTAGCGGTAGCGGATCATCTTGAGGATCGACTCGAAGCCGTAGATCGAGTGGTCGACGTGGCCGCGCCGGGCGTAGGGCGAGACCGACGACGGCCGGAATCCGGAAGCCCATCTGGCCGAAGTCCTGGTTGAGGTCGCGGCTGGTGCGCAGGTCGGGCACGCGCGGCGGGACGACGTGATCAAAGAAGCCGCCCCACTCGTCGTAGACGATGAACAGCGCGCCGCGCTTGTACTGCGGGGACTCCATGAAGGCGTGCACGACGTCGGCGACGAACGCCTGCCCGACGCGGACGTCGCCGTGGGGATGCTCGTCACCCGAGGTGCCCTGGTCCTCGCCGTTGAACGACGGATCGACGAACGACAGCGCGGGCAGCGTGCCCGCGGCGGCCTGCTCGTAGAAGGTCTGGACCTGGCTCGAGCGCTTCAGACCGGCGCTGCCCCACAGCGCCGAGACCGGGATGTCGGTGTAGTAGTACTGGTTGGAGACCCCGGCCTTGCTCAGCGCGGCGAAGATCGTGGTGTCGGGGAAGCCGTTGCCCGATGGCGTCGAGTTGTCGATCTTGCCGTAGGACTGCGCGGCGTGCATGTACTCGCGGTTGGGGTAGGTGGAGGACAGCAGCGAGCAGAAGAAGCGGTCAAAGGCGGTGAAGGCCTGGGCCACGTGGGGCGTGAAGGGCAGGTCGTCCTGGGTGTAGTAGCCGATCGAGAAGATGTCCGAGGCGGCCTTCAGGAAGCCGTCCATGCGGCCGCCGTCGAGCTCGGTCCGCCCGCCCTGCCCAGGAGTGGTCGGGGTCGAGGAAGGCGCAGCCCTGGAAGTCGGTCTGCAGGCGGTGGGTGGCGAACTTGTGCCCGGCCGGGTCGGTGAACTCGCAGCCCGGCCTGGCGGCCGTCGGCGCCGGGCAGCCAGCCCAGGTAGTGGTCGAAGGAGCGGTTCTCCATCATCAGCACGACGAAGGTGTCGATGGGGAGGTTGCGGGGCGAGGGGAGCTGGACCTGCGCGCTGGCGGCGCGCCGCCTCGGCGATGAGCGTGTCGGGTCGAGGACCAGACCCATCGAGGCGGCCAGGCCCGCGGTGACCGCGGTGCGCTTGAGGAAATCGCGCCGCGTGTGGAAGGCCTCCGGGGCGACGGTGGCCAGCCGCTCGGCCTCCAGCGGATCGCGCAGGTCGCGCATTGGCTCCGGATCCTAGATATTCGAGCCGGCGGAGATGAGAAAGATTTGTGAAACGCGGCGCCGGCGCGCGGGCCTTCTAACCTGGTCAGCCGACATGGCCATCCGCTCCGACATCCGCAATATCGCGATCATCGCCCACGTCGACCACGGCAAGACGACGCTGGTCGACGCCCTGCTGTGGCAGTCGGGCGCCTTCCGCGAGAACCAGGCCGTCAACGAGCGCGTGATGGACTCGATGGATCTCGAGCGCGAGAAGGGGATCACGATCCTGGCCAAGAACACGGCCATCCGCTACGGCGATGTGAAGCTCAACATCGTCGACACCCCCGGTCACGCCGACTTCGGGGGCGAGGTCGAGCGAGGCCTGACCATGGTCGACGGGGTGCTGCTGCTGGTCGACGCCAGCGAGGGGCCCGCTGCCCCAGACCCGGTTCGTGCTGCGCAAGGCGCTCGAGCGCCGGCTGCCGGTGATCCTGGTCATCAACAAGGTCGACCGTCCCGACGCGCGGATCGACGAGGTCGTCGACGAGGTCTACGAGCTGTTCCTCGATCTCGACGCCGACGAGTCGCAGATCGAGTTCCCGATCGTCTACACCAACGCCAAGGCCGGCCAGGCCTCGCTGCAGGAGGGCGAAGGCCGGGACGAGCCTCAAGCCGCTGCTCGACCTGCTCGTCGAGCACGTTCCGGCGCCCGAGTACGAGCCCGGCCACCCGCTGCAGGCCCACGTCACCAATCTCGACGCCTCGCCCTACGTCGGCCGGCTGGCCATCTGCCGCGTCCGCAACGGCACGATCCGCCGCGGGGAGACGCGTGGGCTGGTGCCGCGACGACGGCACGGTCCAGCGGGTCAGGGTCTCCGAGCTGTACGTGACCGAGGCGCTGGACCGCGTCGATGCCGACGAGGCCTCGGCCGGGCGAGATCATCTCGGTGGCCGGGATCCCCGAGATCACGATCGGCGACACGCTCGCCGACGCCGATGATCCGCGGCCGCTGCCGGTGATCACCGTCGATGAGCCCTCGCTGTCGGTGACGATCGGGATCAACTCCTCACCGCTGGCCGGCCAGGACGGGACGTACCTGACCGCCAGCCAGGTCAAGGCGCGGCTCGAGCGCGAGCTGATCGGCAACGTCTCGCTGCGTATCACCGAGACCGAGCGCCCCGACGTGTGGGAGGTCCAGGGACGCGGCGAGCTGGCCCTGGCCATCCTCGTCGAGCTGATGCGCCGCGAGGGCTTCGAGCTCACGGTCGGCAAGCCCCAGGTCGTCACGCGCGAGATCGACGGGCGCACGCACGAGCCGGTCGAGCGGATGAGCGTCGACGCGCCCGAGGAGTACGTCGGCGTGATCACCCAGCTGCTGGCCCTGCGCAAGGGCCGCCTGGAGCAGATGGTCAACCACGGCACCGGCTGGGTGCGGATGGAGTACCTGGTTCCGGCGCGGGGGCTGATCGGCTTCCGCACCGAGTTCTTGACCGAGACCCGCGGCACCGGCCTCGTCCACCACGTGTTCGACCGCTGGGAGCCGTGGCACGGCGAGCTGCGCACCCGGCCCACGGGCAGCCTCGTCGCCGACCGCCGCGGCACCGTGGCCGCCTTCGCGCTGTTCAACCTCCAGGAGCGCGGCACGCTGTTCGTGGAGCCCGGCGACGAGGTCTACGAGGGGATGATCGTCGGCGAGAACTCGCGCTCTGAGGACCTCGACGTCAATGCCGTCAAGGAGAAGCACCTGACCAACATGCGCAAGTCGACCTCTGACGAGCTCGTCCGCCTGGTGCCCAAGCGCGAGCTGTCGCTCGACCAGGCGCTCGAGTTCCTGCGCGCCGACGAGTGCGTCGAGGTCACGCCCCACGCCGTCCGCCTGCGCAAGGTGGCGCTGGACAAGAACTCGCGGGTCAAGCTGGCCCGAGCGACCAAGGCCGCCGCCGTCTGAGCCGACGTTAGGGACCGGCGCCACCGAGCCGGCGCTATGGTGCCGCCGTGGCGCGGCGCCGTCAGTGGGAGGCGAGGTCTGGCGGGCAGCTGATCCTGGCTGGATTGGTGCTGTGCCTGATCGTCGGAACGGCCTTCCGGCTCGGCTTCTTCGGGGACTCGCTCTACGCCGATGAGGTCGGCGCCTTCTATGACGTCTCCGGCCACGGCCTCGGGCGGGTGCTCTTTCTCCTCAGCGGCCACTCGCCGGAGCTCAACCCGCCGCTGTATTTCCTCCTCGCCTGGATCGATGAGCGCCTGTTTGGAACCTCGGTCCAGGCGCTGCGGCTGATCTGCCTGGTCACGGGGGTGGCAGTCATCCCGCTCACCTTCCTCCTGGGCCGGCTGACCGTTGACGACCGGGCCGGCCTGGCCGGTGCGGCCCTGGTTTCCCTCAGCCCGTTTCTGGTCTTCTATTCCAGCGAGGCGCGCCCGTATTCGCTGATGCTGGCCTTGACGCTGGTCTCGACCGTGGCCCTGCTGAAAGCGATCGAGACCGACCGCGTCGGCTACTGGGCCCTGTACGCGGTCGCGTCCTGCGCGGCCATGTACACGCATTTCACCGCCGTCTTCGTGCTCCTGGTCGGCTTCGTCTGGTGCCTGGTCACCCATCCGAGCGCAGCCCGGCGCGTGGCGCTGGCCAACCTGTTGGCGGCGATCGGCTTCCTGCCCTGGGTGCCCAATCTGATCCGGACCTCCAACTCGATCGGCACCCGGCTCTACGGAGCGCTGGAGCCGCTCACCCCGCACGCTATCCGTGTCGATCTGGCCCAACTCTGGGTCGGCGATCCGCAGCTCCCCGTGGCGCAGTTCCCGGGCTACGGCTGGGCCCTCCTGGCCGCTGTCGGGGTCGTTGGGGCCGGGGTGGCCTGGCGCCTGGCGCCGGCCTCGGATCGCCGGTCGCCGCGTCCCGGCTTCGCGCTGAGCCGCCAGCACGAGCTCGGGCCTCGCGCCGGGACCGCCCTGTTGGTCGCCCTGGCCGGGGCCGTCCCCGTGGCCACCGCGCTCTACAGCGCCGTGCGCCCGAGCGTGTGGAACTCGCGTGACCTGATCGCCTCGATGCCCGCCTTCGCCACCCTGGTCGGCGCGGTGCTCACGCGGGCGCGCCGGTCGGTCAGCTGGCCGGCCTTCATCCTCGTCGCTGCCGCCCTGCTGGTCACCGACCTGCGCATGCGCCAGCTCAGCTATCACCGGCCCGACTACCGAGATGTGGCCTCGGTGATCGATCGGACCGGGGCCCGTGGCTCCCCGGTGGTCAACTGGCCCGACGTCAGCCCGGGGCCGCCGTCAGAGCTCGAGGTGGCCCTCCAGCTGCAGGGCGGAGCTTCCCGTCATCCGGTCCTGCGCCTGGGCACCGCGCCCGTGGCCGACATCCTCCGGGCTCCCCCGTACACCACCGTGCTGCCCGAGCCCGGGCAGGTGGTGGCCCGGCATGCCGCGGCCCTGGCCGGGAACGGCCGGCTCTTCCTCGTCGTGCCCGGACCGATCCCCGTCCCCACACTTCTGCGGACCCGCGACCAGCACGTGACCTCGACTGCGCACAGCAACATCCTGGCCCTGCTGGCCGCGTTCATGAGCGCGCTGCCGCCGCGCTTTCACCTCGTCTCCTCGCAGCGCTTCCCCGGCGTGCACCAGCCCCAGCTCTACACCTTCCAGGGCTAACCGCCGCTCAGGCGCTCAGGCTACGGCGAAGGCGTCGGTGAGAGCCACCCACACCTCACGCGCCGCCCCCATCCCGACGTGACTGGCGTCCACCTCGACCTGGATGGCGGCCGGGTCAAGACAGGCCTCCCAGCGCACCACCTCGTCGCTGCGCGAGAAGAAGGAGAAGAAGCCCACGCCGGCCGGGAACGGCCCGGCGACGGCCTCACGCGTGCGCGCGCAGCAATCACCACGCACGCAGCCGAGCCCGAACATCCCGGGAACGCCCAATGTGCCCAGCACTCCGACGGTGGCGATCGACGGCCAGACTCGGGGCTTGACCGCCAGTTGGTCGCGCAGCGGTGAGCCCAGCGTGACCAGCGTGTCGACCAGGTCGGGGCGCAGCACGGCCAGCGCGCGGCCGATGCTCCCCCCGCGGCTCTGGCCGACGATCAGAGCCTTCTGCCCCGCGTCGGAGACCGCGACCTCCAAACGGCGCTCCAGCTGCTCCACCGTGGCCTCCATACAGCGCGTATTCCAGGCAATTCCGCTGCGGGCCAGCTTGTAGCCGCCGGTGCGGAGCCAAACGGCCATGCGGGTCAGGCTCTTGTCACCGGCCAGGAAGCCCGGGATCAGCATCACGGGGCGCCCGTCTCCCTCGGGCGGGGCCGGCCAATCGCGGTGGTCCCGGGTCGACAGCCATTCGCTCACGACCCGTGGGGCCGGGGGGGAGAGCGGCAGTCCGAATCGCGGGACGGGGGTGGCTTCCGTGCTCACGTCCCGGTCACCCTACCCCCCACGCCGCTGACCAACCGTCCCGTCTCCGCATCGTCGGCGTTTAATGTGGCCGCGATCTGGTCACGATGGCCGCCGGCCTGCGGGCCACGAAAGGGCCGCGCCGGGACGGCAACCTCCACCGAGACCCGGCTCGCGCCCCGGCTGCGCCGCTCCCCGGCGGCGCGTAACGCGAGGCCGAGACCCGCCCGAAGCCCCCGCACCTGGGCCTCGAGGCGGCGGTTGCGCCAGGCGTCCACCAGCCAGGAGGCCTGCCGATAGGCCACCATCGGCAGCCAGCGCACAGGGAACCACTTCCCGACCAGCAGCAGCGTGTTGCGCTCGACCAGGAAGTGGTGGGCGTCGGGGAGCTGATGCGACGAGCCCTCCCCGAGGTGCATGGCCAGCGCCGGCTCGTAACGACAGCCCCATCCGGCCAGGCGGAGCTTGAGGGCCAGATCGACGTCCTCCAGGTAGGCGAAGTAGCGCTCGTCGAAGGCGCCGACCTCGAGCACCGCGTCACGCCGGTAAAGCGCAGCTCCGGCGCACGCCCCGAACACCTCGCCGGGCTGGTCGTACTGACCGATATCGCGCCCAAAGCGCCCGCGCTGTTCGCAGGCGCCGTCGCGGCGCAGGATGTCGCCGGCGTCGTAAATCAGCCGCTCAGCCCCAAATTGGCGCATCTTGCAGGCCACCGAGCCGGCCTTCGGGTCCTCCCCGAGGACGCCAGCCATCCGCGCCAGCCAGTCCGGGCTGAGGACGACGTCCGTATTGAGCAGGGCCACGAAACCGGAGTTGGCGGCCTGGATGCCCACGTTGACCGCGTGGGCGAAGCCGGTGTTGCCGCCCATCTCGATCACCCGCGCACGGGGCAGCTTGGCCCGCACGTACTCCACCGATCCGTCGGTCGAGCCGTTGTCGACGACGATCACCTCGGTCGGAGGCACGTTTTGGGTCTGCAGCGATTGCAGCAGTCCGGGCAGCCACCGGCGCCCGTTCCAGCACGGCACGACAACCGTTACCGGCGGCTGCGCGCCCCGCGACTGGGTCGGCTGGTCGGGCACATTCCCGATATTGTCGAACCGTGGGCACTGGCGTCTTGCAGCGGAGTCGCAGGACCGTGCCCGGGGGGAGAGTCGCGATCGCGCTGGGGGGCGCGTTCGCGCTGTTCGCGGCCACGGAGTTCTGGCTGACGCGCGGCGGAACCGCGTTCATCGACGAGGTCACAATCCTCCAGCAGAGCACCGGCCTGCACCTCAGTGGGCTGATCGCGCCGTTCAACGAGCATCTCGAACTCGCTCGTCGCCTGCTCTATGCGATCAGCTTCAACGTGTTCCCGGGATCGGGCACCTACGTGGTCGCGAAGATCGTCCAATCGCTGGCCGTAATCGCCCTCGGCCTGAGCTTCTTCACCTTTCTCCGCGAGCGTCTGGGGGCGACGGCGGCGCTGGCGCCGACCGTGCTGCTGCTCTTCTTCGGATCCGGCTGGGAGCTTGATTTCGTCCCCTCGGGCACCGGCAACGTGCTCGCTCTGGCCACCGGGATCGCGGGCCTGCTCTTGCTGCAGCGGGCCGAGCGGCGCTCCGACGTGTTGGCCTGCGCCCTGCTGATCGCCTCCGTGGCCTCGTTCACGACCGGCACCGCGCTGGCCGCGGGCGCGCTGGTCTACCTGCTGGTCGCGCCCGGTCAGCGCAAACGGGTGTGGGTGGCTCTGGTACCGCTGGCGCTCTACGCCGCATGGCTGCTGTGGGTCCGCCTGGCGTATATCCCGAGCCACGGCAACGTCCAGCCGGTGAACCTGGCCAACCTGCTGCTGACCCCGAACGAGATCGCCCAGCAGAGCGCGTCCACGATGGGCGCCCTGGCCGGCATCAACTACGACTTCTCGCCGACCGACATCTTCGGCGGCGTGTTCACCACCTCATCGAGCTACGGCGCGATCCTGGCCGTGGTCGCGCTCGGAGGCCTGCTCTGGCGGCTGCGCAACCGGCGCGCCGGGCCAATGCTGTGGGCCCTGGTGGCGGTGTTGATCGTCTATTGGCTCGAGCTCGCCACGGGGACCGGCCAGGGCCGCGACCCGAGCACGGTCCGCTACACGTACTTCGCAGCGACGGTGTTCATGCTCCTGGCCGCCGAGGCCTACGGGCGTCCCATCATCAGACGCGCGGGGCTCGTTCTGCTCTTCGCGGCGGTTGCCTTCTCCCTGTTGGGCAACGTGGCCCGGCTGCGTGACGGCATGGACTTCTACCGTTCCTTCGCCACGGCGATGCGCGCGCAGTTGACGGCAATCGAGGTCGCCGCGCCCAGCGAGAGCCCGAACTTCATGACTCACGTGGGCCGACCCCCGCTCGTGCCTTTGACGGTCGGACCCTATCTGAGCGCGGCGCGGCGCAACGGTTCGCCCGCCTTCAGCGTCGATCAGCTACGCCGGCAACCACTTCAGCTGCGCACCCAAGCTGATGCGATGCTCGTGACCGCCCTGGGGCTCGGTCTGCGCACGCCGGCCACACGGCCGGTGTCCGCGGCATGCCGGCACGTCGTGGCTGCCTCTGCGCGCCCGGCGACCTACGCGGTGCCGGGGACGGGCCTGATTCTCTCGGCGGCGTCGAGTACTGCGGTTTCCGTGGGCCAATTCTCGGCTGGGGCGCCGTTGGGGACGCTGTCGCCAGGACGGCCCCAGGAGCTGATCATTCCCCATGACGCCGTCGCGCAGGCCTGGCATGTGAAGCTCAGCCCCGCCCCGTCGTCGCTCACGCTGTGCACCGCATGAGCGGATCGACCATCATCTGGTGATGCAACCCACGCGGTTGATCACCGCTGTCCTGGCCGCGATCGTGGCGGCCTGGTTTGTGGTCGGCGCCCGCCAGGCTCACGAGGTGGCGGCGGCCACGCCGACAGTGGTCAAGGGCTCAGTGGCCGGCCAGCGCCAGCTCACGCGCGCGGGATCCGAACTGAGGTCTGCAGGATTTCTGAATCCCGATCGAGCGGTCACGGTCCTGCGGGCCCGACTCGCCATCGCCGAGGGCCATTTGGGCCAGGCGCAGCGGACCCTGACCCAGGTGACGCGAAGCGAGCCGCTGAACCTCAACGCGTGGCTGTGGCTGTATTCGTCCTACTTCCGCGAGCCGCGCCAGCAGGCCAGGGCGTTTCGCCACCTGGCGGCCCTGGACCCAATCGACACGCGCTGACCGCGTCCGTCTGCGGTCACGCCGCCGGCGCCTCCTTGAGACGGAGGAAGGGCAGCTCTATCCAGCGGTAGCTGATCGTGGCCGCGATCACGGTCACGACCAGGGTGAGGACGAATAGGATCGGGGTGGCGGCGTGGTGGATGCGGGAGGCCAGGCCGAGTCCGGTGGCCGAGAAATGGGCCGGGTCCGTGCTTTCCCCGATCAGCTCGCCGAGCGTCAGGTGGTAGAGGTAGACGCCGTAGGAGATGAGCCCCAGACCGGCCAGCGGGCGCCAGGCCAGCACGCGCCGCGGCAAGCCCCCGGCGGCCTCGCCGAAGGCGGCCGGAGCGACCAGGAAGACACTCAGACCGGCGGTCAGGAGCAGGCCGGCAAACGTCCGCAGGTAGGGCTGGCGCTCGTGGAGCGAGAGGATGATGTTGAACAGCCCCCCGGGGTGAAGGACCGCCGTCGCGCCGAGCAGGCAGGCCAGAGCCCCGAGCCAGCACAGACTGGGGTGGCTGACGGCGAAGGCGACGGGACGGCGGGAGACGGGGCGGTGCTGGTCCTCGACGCTGATCACGGCCAGCGTCATGCCGAGGGCCAGCCAGACGCATTCGCCGAGCAGCGTCGTGGTGAGCAGGCTCGAGACCGCCAGTCGCGAGGCGGCGACCTGCACGGCCACCCCCAGCGCGGCTACCGCGGCCAGACCGACGAGCTCGGCCCGCATCCAGTGGCGGGAACCGAGGCGGCCCCCGAACGACCGGATCAGGAGCGCCCAAATCGGCAACAGGATGTAGAAGCTGACCTCGACGGTGAGGCTCCAGGCCGGAGGAATGCCGCCGCCCAGAGTCCGGTTTGAGTAGGCCTGAAGGAAGAAGTAGTAGCGCCACCAGTCCGAGCTGAACACGCCAACCAGCCCGACGACGATGGCGAGCACGGTCAGGGCCGTCCAGTAGGCCGGAACGATGCGCAGTATCCGGCGCCGCGCATAGCGCCGGGTGCTCGGGCGGCGGCGACCGCCGGCGTGGGCAGCGGCGTAGGGCCGGTAGAGCAGGAAGCCGGAGATGACGAAGAAGAAGATCAGGGCCTGGTTGCCGAGGACCGAATACAGATCTCCGAGCCCACGCTCGTTCATCGCCCCGGTGATGCTCGTCACGTGGTAGACGATGATGCAGAGCACCGCTATCCCCCGCAGGGAGTCGAACAGGGCGAAGCGCGGATTGCCAGGTGGTGGCGCGACCGCCGGACTAGGTCGGTGGTCCAGGTCGACGCTCGCAGACGAGGTGGACTGGATGTCAGCCATCGAGTAGGGCCAGGATCCGGGCGATCAGCTCGGCGGAGAAGGACTGATCCCAGTCACGGCTCCAGCGGACCGCCGCTTCGCGGGCACGGAGCTCATGATCCTCGATTGCCGAGGCGGCGCCGATGAGGGCGTCGGCCACGCTGCCGATAGCGGGTGCCGGGGCCAGCAGATTGCCCGAGATTTCGCGCAGGGCCTCCTGCGTCTTGTTCTCGAAGCTGTTGGTCACGGTCAGCATGCCGGCCGAGGCCATCTCGATCGGCACCAGGCTCGGATGGGGCGTGTACATCAGGGCCAACCCGAGATCGTGCTCGCGCAGCAGCTCGCCGTAGGAGCGCTGCTGGGCCCGAGGAATCATCACCAGGCGAGTCCCGCCCGGCAGAGTGAGATCGCGAGTCCCACCCACGGTTCCGATCCCCCGCAACTCCCAGCCCGCGAAAGCGCCCGAGGCAACGGCCTGCGAGAGGGCCAGAACCCCGAGTTCGAACATGTTGCGCGCCGCGTGCGGCTCGGGGCGGGCGTAAAACAGCAGTCGCCGGGTCGGCCGGGCGGCGAGCTCGGCAGCGGTCGGCGGAGTGACCGGGGTGATCGCGTTCTGAAAGGACGCCGAGAGGACATCGCCGGCCTCGGCGCCGGTGGCGTAGACGCCGATCGCGTGGCGGCGAAAGTAGTCGCGCAACAGGTCGGTCGAGAACAGCGCGGCGTGGGGAAATTCGTATGACTCCCGGGCCAGCGCCGCGTAGGTGCCCATCGGGAACGTGAACGGCTCGTATTCCTGGATCAGATAGAGGAAACGCTGGCGGCCGGAGGTGGCGAGCGCCTGGCGCGCGATGTGGGCCGTCCACCATGTGGTGGCGATGAAGGTGTCCTCACGGCTGATCTCGAGCCCGTTCGCCTCGCGCCCGAAGGCAAAGTCCACCCGGTCAAACAGCCCCGACAGGCCCCGGTAGCGCTCGATCTGAGCACGCCAGTCGGCGGGCAGCGGCCCGACCGGATCGACGGTCACGATGCGGACCCGGCGGCCGCTCTCGGCCAGGCGGCGAGCGAGGTTGAACTTGCCGATGTAACCACCAAAGAAATGGGTGAGATCGACGGTGGGGATCAGCACGTTGATGCGGGCCGGCGCGTTCTCGGCTACGGCCAGCTCCAGGGGGGCAATCTTGTCCGCGATCTCACGCACCACCGCCGGCTCGACGACTTGGCGGCCGGGGTGCATGACCAGGTCGGGGGGCGGCACGGCATCCAGGCGAAGCCCCCGGACCGGTCGCTCCCGCGCACTGGCGCGGAGCAGCCGACGCCAGGTGAAGGCGTAGGCCAGCATCCATTCGGCCCCCAGCGTCTCCGGAGTGCCGACCAGTTCACGGGCGCCGCGCCGCCACAGGCCGGCCAGCGCCGAGACCGAGTGATCGGCGTCCCTGAACCGGCTCAGTGTCCGGGCCTTGTCCGCGCTCATCTCCCCCCCCAGCCGCAGAACGAGAATCGCGGCCAGGAGCTGAAGGCGAGCCACGTCCACGAAGTAGTGCAGCCGCCACATGCGCACCCGCTCGCGGGGATTGGCCCGTAGCGACCGCACACGGTCGCGCAGCCCGGTCATGCGGTTGGCGGCGGCGTGGCCCAGAGCCGCATCGCCGTGCTGGACGTAGTCGTACAGAGGACGGTCGACAAAGGCGATCCGGCCCAACGCCAGCGCCACCAGGCCGAGCCAGTGGTCGTGAAAGTGGGCGAACTGGGCCGGAGGGAAGGGCAGCGCGTGCGCCAGCAGCCTGCGGGGTATCAGCGAGGCCGCGCCCGTGACCGAGTTGGCCACCAGCAGCGAGAGCAGGTCCGCATGGTTGTTGCGGCGCGCAACCCAGTAGGAATCAGCGACCAGCTTGCCCTCCTCGTCGATGACCCGGGCATCGCTGTAGATGAGCTCGGCATCACCGATCTCGGCCACCAGGGTCGCGAGCTTGTCGGCAAACCAGCGATCATCCTGGTCGGCCAGCGCGATGTACTGCGCGTTGGCCGGAGCCAGACTCAGCGCCCGCTCGAAGTTGCGGTAAAAGCCCAGCCGCCGCGACGAGCGATCGACGATGAAGCGCGGGTCATCTCCGACCTCAGCCTCGAGCTCGGAAAACCGGGTCGGGCCCGAGCAGTCGTCGCTGATCACGCAGACCCAGTTGCGATGGGTCTGGGCGCGAATCGACTCGATCTGCTGCCGGAAGAGCGCCGTCGGCGGCTCGTACGTGGCCATGCAGATGGCCACCAGCGGCTCGTCCTCCGGACCCGGCGCGGCCACGGGCTCCGCCGGGCTCAGCTCGACCACGGCGAGCTGCGCGAGGGGGGCAGTGACCCGGTTGCCGTCGCTCAGCTCCGCCTCCAGTACCAACTCGAACTTCCCCGCGGTTCCGGGCGGGATCGTCGCCAATCCCCAGAAGCCACTCAGATAGCTGTGCAGGCGGGGGTCCTCGGAGGAAGCCGGATCGACTTCGATACCCCCGGTGGCAAACGCGTCGAGGGTCGGATGCAGCGAGCGGAACAGGTCCAGGCGCGGCATGCTGTGGGCGCTGACCGGAGTCCGGGCGCCCTCGATCGCGAGGCTCAGGCCCAGAAGGCGCAGCTGTCGGTGAAAGCACGTCCCGCAGACGAACAGGGCCGTTCCCTCGCCCACGGCAATCTGCTGCGGCAGCGGCACGTCCAGACGCACGCGGAGATCCTGGTCGGTGACAACGCTCACGATCGGCGCCAACCCTAGATGGTCATCAGCCGCCGGCTCGGGCCCCGCGGGCCGATAGCCTTGGCCGGCTTGTCGACCGTCGCCGCGCCAGCCCGGAGGAGGCCGTTTCTAGTCCGCGCCCCGCAGCTATGGCTGCTGGGCCTTATCACCGTGGCCGGCTTGGCTCTGCGCCTTCCATCCTTCGGCGATTCCCTGTTCGGCGATGAGCTGTCGGCCTACTTCATCGTCAGCGGACACAGCCTCGGGGCGATGATGCACCTGCTTAATAACCACTCGACCGAGCTCAACCCGCCCCTGTTCTTCATGCTCGCCTGGGTGAGCACGAAACTGTTCGGGCTCTCCGCCGCGTCGCTCAAGCTCGTCTCCCTGCTGGCCGGCACCGCGATCATTCCCCTCACCTATGCCCTGGGCCGGCGCCTGGTGGGAACGGCGGCCGGGCTGCTGGCGGCGGCGATCACGGCTCTGTCGCCGTTTCTCATCTACTACTCGACTGAGGCTCGCCCCTACGCGCTGCTCGTAATGCTCGTGCTCCTGTCGACGCTGTCGCTCCTGAAGGCGCTGGGCTCGGGGAGCTGGCCCTGGTGGCTGGCCTATGCCGTCTTCGCCTGCGCCGCCGCATACACCCACTTCACCGCCATCTTCCCGCTGGCCGCTCAGGTCGTCTGGGCCCTCGCCACCGCGCCTCGCGCCCGGCGCCAGGTCCTCCTGGCTACGGCGGGAGCGGCGATCGGGTACCTGCCGGAGCTGCCCGTGCTGATCAGGACGACCCATTCCAAGGGCACGAGCCTCTACCAGGAGCTGGAGCCGTTCTCGTTGCACTCGATCCACGTCGATCTGGGTCACTGGGCGCTCGGCCATCCGTATCTCACGCTGGCCGAGGTCCCCGGCTCCTGGGCCGCGGTTCTGGCCGCCGTGGCCGTGATCGGCGGTGGCCTGCTCGCGCTCGTCACCTTCGTGCGACGCAGGCGCCAGGGAGGCGCGCCGCCCGTCAGCCCGGGGCTGATCCTGGTCATCGTCCTGGCCCTGTCGGCGCCCGTGCTGGATGCGCTCTACAGCGCGGTGCGCGAGAGCGTGTGGGGCGCGCGGAACGTGATCTCCTCGTGGCCCGCCTTTGCCGTCGCGCTGGCGGCACTGCTCACCTATCCCCGCCTGCCGTGGCGCCTTCCGGCCACCGTCGCCGTGCTCATCGCGTTCGCGGCCGGCGGACTGGCCATGGTGCCGCAGACCTACCACCGCCCCGACACCGCCGACGCCATCGCCTACATCGATCGCGTCGATCCGCGTGCCGGGCCGCTGGTGGATGTCGTGGCGCCCACCCCGGGCCCGCCTACGGCCACCGAGGCCGCCCTCGGGCTGGCCGGCACGGCTCGCCTTCATCCTGACTTCCGGCTCGGCCTGCCGCCGCTGAAGGCCGTCCTGGCCGCGCCGCCCTACACCACCCTGCCCCGCCAGACCGGAGAGCAGGTCGCCCGTGAAGCGGCGGCGGTCGCCGGCCGCGGGCACCTGTTCATCGTCATCCCGACGGCGGTGCCGATCAGCGCCCTGGAGGCGACGCGGCGTCGTCACGTGCACGACAACAGCGGCCAGCTGGGACTACTGGCGAGCTTCCTGGGTGAGCTCCCGGCGCGCTTTCACCCGCAGACGTCGCGGACGTTTACGGGGCTGGCGCCGATCACCGTCTACGTGTACCGGGGCTGACCCGGGCTGACCCCACTCGCCGTCTACACTCCCTCGCCGCCCATGGAGCGCGTCCAGCTCAACCTCGGCACCGAGGCCACCGTTGAGGCTCTCCGCAAGGGTGAGCTGCCGTGGACTCTGCACCCCGCCTGCGACTTCGCCAGCGACCCCGGCCAGTGGGGGGCGTCGCTGATCAACAACGCCGAGGCGATGGTGGCCTGCCTGGATACGACCGGAGCCGGGTCGGTCGTCGAGGTGGGCGCCTACGCCGGTGACCTGACCCGGTTGCTGCTGGACTGGGCGCAGACGTCGGGCGCGCAGGTGTGGGCGATCGACCCCTCGCCGCAGCAGGAGCTCGTCGAGCTCGACCGGGAGCGCGACGCCCTCAAGCTGTTCCAGGCCACCAGCCACGAGGCGCTACGCGAGATGGAGCGCGCGGACGCCTATGTCATCGACGGGGATCACAACTACTACACGGTGACCGAGGAGATCCGCCTGGTGGTGGCGGCGAGCGGCACACAGGTGCTCCCCCTGCTCATGTTCCACGACGTCGGCTGGCCGCACGCGCGCCGCGATGACTACTTCGCCCCCGAGCAGGTTCCGGATGAGTATCGCCAGCCCACCGTCGAAGGGGGCGGCCTGTTCCCCGGTCTGTCCGCACCGCGCCCGGGCGGCCTGCCCTACAAGTGGCCCGCGGCCAGCGAAGGCGGCCCCCGCAACGGAGTCCTCACCGCCGTCGAGGATTTCGTGGCCGGCGACGAGAACCTGCGGTTGGCCATCCTGCCCTCATTCTTCGGCCTGGGCGTCGTCTGGGACTCTCGCGCCGAGTACGCCGATCGACTCGAGACGATGCTCAAGCCGCTGGACCGCAACCCGATCATCGCTCGCCTGGAGGCAAACCGGACCTTCCACCTGGCCGCCGTGCATCATCAGATGATGGAGGTGACGGCGGCGCGACAGCGCATCTACCGCCAGGAGCAACTGTTCCGGCGGCTGCTGCGATCCAGCGCGTTCGCGCTCGCCGACCGTCTGTCCCGTCTCCGCCAGCGGGCGGGAATCGCCCCCGGCGACGCATCGGTCTCCAAGGAGGAGATCACGCGCATGCTGGCCGGCGACCGCTAACCGCTCGCGCGAAGCGCAGTCACGCGCGCCGGAGCCCGGCCCGGGTCGCGCGCCGGAGTCTGCCCCGGATCGCGCGCCGCAGCGCGTTGCCCCGCCTCAGGGACTCGGTCATCCGCCAGCTCCGGGTGCTGCGCACGAACTCCAGCTCGCGCACGTGGTACTGGGAAGTGGCGTCGGCCTGCAGGAGCTTTGAGGCGGCCAGCAGACGGGCGGCCGCGGCGCTGGCCTCGGCGCGGCGGGCCCGCGGTCTCCATGCCTCGTCGTCAGCCGCGGGGCCGGGCTGCACCGCGTCGTCCCACAGCTCCGCGGCGCGCATGTGCGCGGCCACCCAGATCTCGATCTGCGAGACCAGATCCAGCGAGTGGTGATGGGCCACCGGCAGGTCCGCGCCCATCACCTTGCGTCCCGCGGCGCGCGCCTGCCGGCAGAGGTCGACGTCGTAGCCGTGCAGCAGACCGATCGACTCGTCACAGCGCAGGTTGCGCACGGCCCACGGCGAGAGGACGAGCAGGACTCCGTACAGCGTGTCCACCTCCCCCTCCTCCTGCTCGGGATTGGCGCGCCAGGTGAGATCCCCGCCTCCGGATTCCCCGTAGCGATACGGGGCCGAGTTGTGGACGACCTCACCGTCCCACCAGGCGAGGCCGCGTGCCCCCCTGATCCCGACCGGGCCCGCGATGGCCACGGCGGGATCGGCCAGAACCCGACGGACACGTGCGCCCAGGTCGGGGACGAGAATCTCAGCGTCCTGATGCATCAAAACCAGCGCTTCCAGGTCCTCGAGCTCAGCGGCGCCGTCCAGGAGCAGATTGATGCTGCGAGCCACTGAGCCCGTGGCGGCGCGAGCCAGGACGACCGAATCGGCTTCTCGCGCCCGGTCGATTCCCGGCCGGGCGCAGCGCTCGAAGGCGTCGGGCATGATGATCGAGCAGCCGAAGGCAAGCATGGCGGCGGGCGATGTTAGCTGCGGGCTGGGCGCCGCCGCCCCCGGTGATCGATGCCGCCCGCCTCGGAGCGCGATAGCTTCGCTCGCCGGTGAGCACCCTCGAACCTTCTCAGCACGCGGCGCGCGGCGGCGGGGAGACCACGATCTCCCGCGGGGAGACCGCGATCGTCGCTGCGCTCACCCTACTTGGGCTCGCGCTGAGGCTGCGTTTGGTCGGCAACTCTCTGTTCGGCGACGAGCTCAGCACTTATTCGATCGTGCACGGCCACGGCGTGGCCACGATCGTGAGGACTCTGAACGGCCATTCCGTGGACTTGACTCCTCCCCTGTATTTCCTACTCACCTGGCTGTCTACCCGTGCCGGTAGCTCCCCGGAGACGTTTCGCCTGGTCGCCTGCGCCGCCGGCACGGCCACCATCCCGCTGACCTACCTGCTCGGCCGCCGGGCCGTGGGGCGCTTGCCGGCCCTGATCGGCGCCGCGTTGGTGGCCCTGAGTCCTTTCCTGATCTTCTACTCGACCGAGGCGCGTGCGTACGCCCTGGTGATGTGCCTGGTGTTGGCCTCCTCCCTGGCCCTGCTTGAGGCGCTGACCTCTAACCGGTTGCGTTGGTGGCTTGGCTATGCGGTGTTTGAGTGCGCGGCCGTATACAGCCACTACACGGCGATCTTCGCGCTCGGCGCGCAGCTGCTCTGGGCCCTGTCCACGCAACGCTCGCACAAGCGGCGCCTGCTGCTCGCCAACCTCGCTGCCGCGTTCGGCTTCGCGCCCTGGGTACCAGCCCTCATCAACAACGGAAGATCCTTCGGCACGAAGGTGTTCGAGATCGTCGATCCATTCGGTTGGCACGCCGTCGGACACGATATGTCGCTTTGGGCGGTTGGCCACCCCTACCTGCGTCTCAGCTCCGAGCCCGGGACGCTAGCCGTCGCGCTGATTGCGTGCGGCGTGCTCGGAGGTCTTGCCGGTGGCTTTCTGGCCCGGCGCCGAGGCGGGCGGCAAGGTGCCGAAACCATCGCCGGGGGACCGGTCCTGGTCATGCTTCTTGCCGCCGCCACCCCGCTCGGGCTGGGTCTCTACAGCGCTCTGGGCACCAGTGCCTGGGACGCGCGCAACCTGATCAGCTCCTGGCCCGGCTTCGCCCTGACCCTGGGCTACATCCTGGCGTCCCCCCGACGCTCGGCGCGGGTGCTGACCGTCGGTTTAGCCCTGCTGGGGTTTGGCATCGCGGCGGTCAAGCTCTTGACGCCCGTCAACCAGCGCCCCGACTACGCCGCAGCCGCCGCCTTCGTCCTCCATCACGGCGTACGCCACGATCCCGTGGCGGTGATCCAGGCCCCCACTCCCGGCCCCTATGCGGCCCTCGACGCGGCCTTCGCCTTCGCGGGAGACTCCGGGCGTCCGCTGCTACGAATCGGGTCCCCGTCACTGGCCGCTGTTCTGCGCGCGCAGCCTTACGCTCTGCTCGCCGCGACGCCCACCAGCACGCTGGTCGCCCAGTCGCAGCGGGCGGCCGGCGACGGCAAGCTGTTCGTTATCGCGCCCGGTCTCGCCCCCGTCTCCACGCTCCTGGGTACCGGTCCGGTGAAGCCCGCCGCGGTGCTCGGACCCGTATTCGGCGCCGGCACGACCGGAGCATTGTTCGGTACCGTGTTCGCGCCCCTTTCCTCCTACCTGAGGGCCATCTCGAGCCAGTTCGAACCGGTGCGCACGGTCACGTTGCCCGGTTTCCTTGCCCTCTCCGTCTATGTCTTCAAGCGCCGCTGAATGGTCTGGCCGCCCGCGCGGCCGAGCGGTCGTGGCCGCAGGGCGCCGCGCCGAGCATTGGCCGTGGATCGCGCTCGCGCTGCTGTTGATCGCGGGCGGCGGGGTGATTGCCTACGAGACGAGGGGAACCACCTTCTTCCAGGACGAGTGGGCGTGGATCCTCGGTCGCCGCGGCGATCAGCTCAGCACGCTTCTCACACCGCACAACGCGCACCTTTCGCTGGTTCCGGTTCTGGTTTACAAGCTGCTCTTTGCCACGGCTGGGATGGCTCACTACTGGCCGTACCGCGCCTATCTCCTGCTCACTCAGGTGGCCTGCGTGACGCTGATCTACCTCTACGCGCGCCCCCGCGTGGGACCTTGGGCCGCACTGCTTCCGGCCGCCGCGATCATGTTCTTCGGCCCGGGTTGGCAAGACATCCTGTGGCCGTTCCAGGCCGCATGGGTGATTTCCGTCGCCGCGGGGATCGCCGCTCTCATTGCCCTCGACGGCGCCGGACGGCGCGCCCGCGTGGCCGCCTGCGTCCTGCTCGCGGTGTCCCTGGCCAGTGCCGGTCCTGGGTTGGCGGTAGCCGCGGGCATGATCGTCGAGGTGGCTTGGCGCCGGCCGCGCCGGGAGCTGTGGATCCCTCTGGTCCCGCTCGGGCTCTACGCAATCTGGTGGTTGGCCTACCAACAGGCCTCGGTCCTGTCCAGCTCAATTCCGCTCGTGCCACGGTTCGTGTTCGACTCGGCCGCCGGTGTGCTGAGCAGCCTGCCTGGCCTGGCCCAGGTCAACGTCGCTAGCGACACCGGCAATTACCTTCAGATCGGTCCTGCTCTGGTTGTCCTGGCCGTGGGGCTGGCGGCGCTGCGAATCCGGCGCTGGGGTCAAGTTCCGCCCCGCGCGGTGACGCTCAGCGTGATCACTCTGGCCTTCTGGGTGATCACCGGCCTGGCCCGGGCCAACGTCCGGGTGGGCGGGGTGGTCCTCAGCTTTGACGGTGACCAGGGCCGCTACCTGTATGTGGGCGCGGTCTGGATCGTGCTGCTCGCCGTCGAGCTCTGCCGAGGACTCCGGATCAGAGCCGTCCCGCTGTTGATCGCCTCCGTGCTCACCGCCGCCGCCGTGATCTCTAACTTCGACGTGCTGCGTGAGGGCGGCGCGCTGTTGCGCAGTCAGGCCCAGATCACCAACGCCGAGCTGGGCACACTGAATATGACGCGGGACATCGTGCCGCCCAGCTTCGCCTCGAATGGCTTTACGCTGTTCGCCCACCTGACCGCCGGGGGCTACTTCGCCGCCGAGCGGGAGCTCGGTTCCTCGGCGGCCACACCGGCCCAGATCGCCTCTGGCCCCCCGGGCGTGACCGCCGCGGCCGACGCCCAGCTGATTCGCATTCACAGCCCGACTCTCATCCCGTCGTCGCTACCGGTGGCGGCCCTGCCCGGCCGTCCGCCGGGACTCGACGGAGCGGTGTCCGGGCCGGTGTCGCGGCGGCAGGCCTGCCTGCGGTGGTCACCGGCCGTAGGGAGTCTGCCCAACGGTTCCTCCCTCCTGCTCACGCTGCCTTCACGGGGCGTCCTGCTCCGCGCCGGACAGCAGCCGGCCACGATCAGCCTGCGTCGGTTCTCGGCCGGCTTCTCACCCGTGGGCACGCTTGCTCCGCGAGCAACCGCCCGCCTGCACATCACTGCCGATGACGTCCCGGCACCCTGGCATCTGGAGATCTCATCCTCGGCTCCGGTCCTCGCATGCGCGCTCTGAGACTGCGTCCGGCGCCGCGGCTGGCTGCGGTCAGCCTCCCGCGCTGGTGGGCGGCCCCGGCCCTCGCGGCGCTGCTCGCCGCCGGAGCCGCCGTGCTGGTCCATGAGACGCGGGGGACCTTCTTCTGGGCCGATGACTGGCAGTGGATCCTGACCCGCCGCGGGGGCGGTCTGGATACGTTCCTGACCCCGCACAACGAGCACTTCTCGCTCGTGCCGGTCGCCCTCTACAAAATCCTCTTCGCGGTTGTCGGGCTCCGCCATTACTGGCCCTACCGCGGCCTGCTGATCGCCACCGAGCTGATCCTGGCCGCGTTGATCTTCGTCTATGCGCGGCGGCGGGTGGGCGAGCTGTACGCATTGCTGGCTGCGGCCTCGCTGCTGTTCTTCGGCCCGGGCTGGCAGAACATGCTGTGGCCGTTTCAGACCGCGTGGATCCTGACCATGGTGGGCGGGGTCGGGGCCCTGCTGGCGCTCGACCGGCGCAGCCGGTGGGGAGATGTCAGCGCATGCCTGCTGCTTGCCCTGGCGCTGGCCAGCGCCAGCCCGGGGCTGGCCGTCGCCGCCGGCCTGATCGTCGAGGTTCTGTGGCTGCGACCGCGCCGTGACCTGTGGATCGTCGGACTCCCCGTGGCCGGATACGCATTGTGGTGGCTGCTCTACCAGCAGACCAGCTTCGATTCGCAGTCGCTGTTGCTCGTGCCCAGGTTCGTGTTTGACTCGGCCGCCGGAACGCTGAGCTCGCTCACCGGTCTGGCCCAGGACAACCCCCTCAATGGCTCGGGCAACGACTTCTTGTCCTGGGGCACGCCGCTGCTGCTGGCCGGCGTGGCCGGCCTCGCCTGGCGCCTGCGCAGCTGGGGACGGATCCCGCCTCGAGTCGTGACACTGATCGTGATCCTGATCGTCTTCTGGACGCTGACCGGAATCGGGCGGGCCTATGTGACCGTGGGCCCCCTGGTCCTAACGGCCACCGGCGACGAGAGCCGATACCTGTTCATCGGGGCCGTGTTCGTGCTCCTGCTGGTCGTGGAGCTGGTCCGCGTGCGCGCGTCCGCAGCCCCTGTCGCCGCCGCAGTGGTCACCGTGCTCGCCGTCGCCGCGATCGTCTCCAACTGGAATCCGCTCCGCGAGGGCGCCCAGCTGCTGCGCACCCAGGCCCAGTACACGACCGCCGAGCTCGAGGCCATGAACATGGACCGCGACATCGTCGCGCCGAGCTACGTCTCCAACGGCTTCGTGTTCCAGGTGATCACCGCCCGGGCCTGGTTTGCGGCCGAGCGGGACCTCGGCTCCCCGCCGTTGTCAGTGACCGGCCTGGAGGCAGAGCCCGAACCCGCCCGGGAGGCCGCCGATTCCCAATTCGTTCACATCCAGGGCCTGGCGCTGCGAGGCGCGGCGGCCAGCTCGCGAGCGACCCCGGGCGCACCACCCGCCCTGGACGCGGTCTCAAGCGCGACGAGCACGACCCGGGGCGGCTGCGTGAACTTCGCTCCCGACCCCTACACGCCGTCAGGTGCTGTCAATCTCATCCAGGTGACCGTCCCGTCCGCCGGGCTCGTGGTGCGCAGCCCGCGGACCGTGGCCACGGTCAGCCTGCGTCGCTTCGCGGCCCAGTTCGCGCCGCTGGGAACGGTCGCCGCCGGGGCCACGGCGACCCTGGCCATCCGGCCCGACCTCGGTTCCGTGCCCTGGCACGCGCAGGTCAGCGCCGCGGGACCAGTGTCGATCTGCGCCGCCGGATAGGAGCGGGCTGGTCCGGACTTTCGGTTCTACACTCGCCCCCGTGTTTGAACTCCGGCGGCCACTCCCCGACCTCGCGCGACCCGACAGATGATCGCCTTCGGATCGGCCGTCACCCGGCCCGAGGTGTTTCGCGATTGCGCCGAGCGAGGCATCCGTCTCGCCGCCGAACCGGACACACAGATCCTCCAGCGCAGCGAGCGCGCATCGATCTTCCGCAACTACAACTCCCTGCTCGACGAGGCGGCGCAGATCGAGGGCCTTGAGGCGCTCGTCCTGCTGCACCAGGATTCCGAGATCCAGGACCCCGATTTCTGCGCCAAGCTGAGAGACGCCCTCCGCGACCCCGAGGTCGGAGTGGTGGGATGTGTCGGATCCCTCGGCGTGCGCACGATCGCCTGGTGGGAGGGCTCGGTGACCTGGGCCTCGTTCATCCATCGCTACACCGAGCTCGGGGGAGGCGATTTTCCGTCCCTGACCTGGAACGAGAACGACCGTCCCCCGTACGCCGAACTGGGCGAGGTGGACACCGTGGATGGCTTTGTCCTGGGCCTCTCTCCCTGGGTGGTCCGCAACATCCGCTTTGACGAGAGCCTCGGTCAGCTCCTGCACGGCTACGACTTCGACTTCTGCCTGCAGGTTCGCGAAGCCGGGCGCAAGGTGGTGACCGCCGACTTCAAGGTGATCCACAACCATTCCCTGGAGCTGGCCTCGGACCTCGGCCACTGGTCTGAGGCGCATATCGCCGTGGCCGAGAAGTGGGACGGCCGAATGCCCGGCGTCGGCGTCGCCGGCGGCAGCTGGAAGCAGCGCGCCCGCCGGGGCGAGGCGGAAGCGGCCGTGACCCGGGCCGTGGCTTACTCGACCCAGATGAAGATCGACGCGCGCACGGCGGAGTACCAGCGTGAGCTGGCCGTGATGACCGACAGCCTGACCTGGAAGCTCACCGCGCCCTTGCGCAGCCTGGCTGCCTACCAGCGACGGCGCACCGATCTCACCCGGTCCTTCGACGCCGACGACGGCGAGCGCGTGCGCCGGGTGCCGACCGTGCTCGGTCGCCGCCTGAGCGGCAGCTATCCCTTCCGGCGGCGCTCCCGGTAGTCCCGGGCCAGCCGGGCCCCGGCTCGCAGCGGTCGGGTGAGCTGCCAGCTCGCCGACTCTTCATAGATCGCCCGCTCGGCCTGCACCGCGGCTGTCCGCTCCTGTTCGGCGCGCTGGCGCTCAGCCTCGACGGCCTCGCGTCCGGCTCGCTGAGCCGACTCGACCTCCCGCTGCGCTTGGTGCAAGTTGTGTCGCAAGGCGAGGTACTCGCGTGGATCGTCGCTGGGCCGCTCGATGTCCTCGACGCTGAGCGTGACATCGCGCTTGGCCAGAACCGCCCAGCTCTGGTTATGGACGTTGGGCGCGATGTGCGTGACGTCGAAGGCCCGGCCCCAGTGCTCGCGCAGCCACCAGTCCGAGATCAAGGTCAGCGGGGCGCCGTCACTGGCCGGATGGTTGTGGCGAAGCACGTTCATGCCGATCCGATCCTCGTCCCAGGGCTCACCGGCCAGGAGCTCGGAGGTCCAACGACCCATGTAGGTGGCGATCAACAGGCCGCCCGGTTTGAGCAGGCGGTGCAGCTCGAGCAACCAGGGAATCGAGTTGTCGGTCAAGTGAGTGAAGACCGAGATCGACCAGATCAGATCAAAGGAATTGCTCTCCAGATCCAGGGGCGGCTGATAATCGGAGCGCAGGACATGGAATGGTGGGCAAACCGTGTCGCGCAGGAGGTCGATGCTCTCGGCGTCGATGTCCACGCCCCAGAACTCGGCCGTCTGCGCCTCGTCGCGGAAATGCCTGAGCGTCCGCCCCGCGCCGCAGCCAAAGTCCATCACCCGCTTGCCGGCGAACGACCAATCGTCTCTCAGGAGGCCGACGAGCGCTTCCCTGGTCTCAGGTCCGAGGCGCTCCCACAGTTCGGCGAAGCGCTCGATCCAGCCCGGTTCAAGATACGTGGACATGGACGCGAAGAGGACGGCGGCGAGCGGCTGGATAACGTTGGCCAGATGCATTCCGGCCGCCCGCACACTGTAGAAGCTCGTTGCCTTTCGCGCCGGGCGACCGCCGGGGGATTCGATGGCTCCTAACCCCGAGCGGCGCCGCCGGCTGCAGGATGCTCCGGTCCTGATTGCCGCCCAGGATCTGCACAAGACCTTCCGCATCCCCGAGCAGCGGGTGGACACGCTCAAGGAGCGGGTGGCGCATCCGCGGCGGCAGGTTCGCTACCGCGAGCTGTGCGCCCTGCGCGGCATCAACTTCGAGGTCCACCAAGGCGAGTTCTTCGGGATCGTGGGTCGCAACGGCTCGGGCAAAAGCACACTGCTCAAGGTCCTGGCCAGCATCTACCGCGCCGACCGCGGCCGCATCCAAATCGCCGGACGGCTCGCCCCCTTCATCGAACTCGGCGTCGGCTTCAACCCCGAGCTGACCGCCCGCGAAAACGTCGAACTCAACGGCGTCATGATGGGCCTCGGCCGCCGCGAAGCCCGCCGCCGACTCGACTCCGTCCTGGACTTCGCCGAACTACGCGACTTCGTCGACCTCAAACTCAAGAACTACTCCTCAGGCATGATGGTCCGCCTCGCCTTCTCAGTCATGGTGCAAGCCGACGCCGACATCATGCTCGTCGACGAAGTCCTCGCCGTCGGCGACGCCGCCTTCGCCCAGAAATGCACCGACGTGTTCCGAGACAAACGCGACGCCGGCAAGACCCTCATCCTCGTCACCCACGACATGGCCACCGTCCAAGCCTTCTGCGACCGCGCCATGCTCATCCACGACGGCGAACAACGCTACCTCGGCGACCCCGAAGAAGCCAGCCTCCGCTACTACCGCCTCAACTTCGCCGGGGCTCAGACGGAGGTCGGCGCGCCCGCGGTCTCGGTACCCGATGTCAACGTCAAGCTGCTCGACGTGTGGCTCGAGGACGAGAGCGGCCGACGCGTCGAGAATGTCGAGCAGGGGAGCATCTTCCGCTTCAACCTCCTGGCCGAGGCGCGTCAGGACATGGAGGCTCCGGTGTTCAATTTTCACTGCCTGAACGTCGACGGGCATTGGGTGTTCGCGTTCAGCAAGCTGATCCAGGACGCCAACGGCGATCCGCGCCGCGTTGCCGCCGGGGAGCAGGTCCGGATCGTGGCCGAGATCGACAACCCGCTGGTGCCGGCGCGCTACGCGATGGAGTGCTGGATCTCGCGCAACCGGGAGGAAGGCGCGATGGCCATCCACGTCCTGCGCCTGCTCGACTTCTTCGTCTTCGGGACCAAGCCTGGAGCGGGCAACATCAGCATGACCGGCAAGGTGCAGACCTTGATCGAGGCTGCGGGCCGGGCTTGAGTCTCGTCGTCGAGCTGGAGCGCGAGTTGCCGGCCAGCCTGCCCGGCGGCACCGCGACAGCGGTGTTCTGCATCGGCACCTGCTTTGACACCGATCAGCCGGTCACCGCACTGAGCATCCTGGTCGACGGCACCGAGCATCCGGTGTCGGCCTCGGGAATGCCCCGTCCCGATCGCCTCGCAACCGGCGACCATCCCCCCGCGGCGCTGCGCAGCGGCTTCTGGGCGATTGTTCCCGCGCGGGCAGAGGCGCCCGGGCCGATCCGGCTGGGGCTGGCCGCACGGCTGGCCAGCGGGGAGGTCTCGCGCGCTGAGCTGGGGGTGATCGACGTCGTCGAGGAGGGCGCTTCCGGAGCCGGCGCCGAGGAGAGCTCGGCCAGCGCCGGCGCTCCCGGGCCGGCCACGATCGCCGTCTGCCTGGCCACGTTCGAGCCCGAGCGACGGCTCTTGCAGCGCCAGATCAGCTCCCTGCGCGAGCAGGACGACCAGGACTGGATCTGCCTGATCAGTGATGACTGCTCGAGCCCGCAGTCCTTCGCCGAGATCGAGGCCGTGGTCGGCGGCGATCCACGCTTTGAGATCTCCCGGGCGGAGCGGCGCCAGGGCTTCTACCGCAACTTCGAGCGAGCGCTGCGGATGGCGCCACCGTCGGTGCCGCTGATTGCGTTGTGTGATCAAGACGATGAGTGGCATCCGGACAAGCTGTCGACGCTACGCGGGCAGATCGGCGATGCGATCCTTGTCTACTCCGATCAGCGCCTCGTCGATGCCGAGGGCAGGCTATTGCGCGACACGCTCTGGCAAGGGCGCAGCAACAACTACACGAGCCTGACCTCGGCGCTGGTGGCCAACACCATCACGGGTGCGGCGACCATGTTTGGCCGCGAGCTGCTGGAGCTCGTCCTCCCCTTTCCCGATACCCCGGGCTTTCAGTTTCACGACACCTGGATCGCCGTCATGGCCCTGACCGCGGGCCGTGTGGCTTACGTCGACCGGCCGCTGTACGACTACGTCCAGCACCCCGGAGCCGTGTTCGGGGACGTCACTCATGGGGTCCGGGGCGAGACGAGCCACCGGGCCGGCAGCCTGCGAGCGCGGTTGCGAGACGCTGTCACCGCGTCCCGGGCGGACTACTTCTACGGCTATCTGCCCCGCGCGGCCCAAGCTCAGGTCGCGCTGGTGCGCGGCGGTGATCGTCTCGATCCAACCAAGCGGCGCGAGCTGGAACGGTTTCTCGCCGCCGAGAGCTCTCTAGTTGGCCTGCTCCGCCTCGCGCTGCGCCCCGCGCGGGCGCTGCTCGGCCAGACCGAGACCCTGGGCAGCGAGCTGGGCCTGGTCCGGGGTCTGCTCTGGCGGCGCCTCGCCGCGACGGTCACACGGCGAGGACTGGTTTCACCTCGGCTGGTGCCAGCCGCCATCCCGCCGCCTCAGACCTACTCTCAGAAACGCCTGCGAGCCTGGCGGGCCAGGGTCTGAAAAAGCCCTAGCATCACCCCGCCATGCTCAATCTCCAGCACTCCCTGCAGCGGGCGGCTTTCGGCCTCGAAGACGACGGCCTGGTGGCCGAGCGCGCGGCCCAGCGGGAGCGGGTGCGCGTCGGGCCGCCGGTGATCACGGTGTCTGACCTGCACAAGACCTTCCAGGTGCCCGATCGGCGGCCGGTCGGCCTGGCCAGCCGGGTGGCGCATCCGCGGCGGCAGGTTCGCTACCGCGAACTGTGCGCCCTGCGCGGCATCAACTTCGAGGTCCACCAAGGCGAGTTCTTCGGGATCGTGGGTCGCAACGGCTCGGGCAAAAGCACACTGCTCAAGGTCCTGGCCAGCATCTACCGCGCCGACCGCGGCCGCATCCAAATCGCCGGACGGCTCGCCCCCTTCATCGAACTCGGCGTCGGCTTCAACCCCGAGCTGACCGCCCGCGAAAACGTCGAACTCAACGGCGTCATGATGGGCCTCGGCCGCCGCGAAGCCCGCCGCCGACTCGACTCCGTCCTGGACTTCGCCGAACTACGCGACTTCGTCGACCTCAAACTCAAGAACTACTCCTCAGGCATGATGGTCCGCCTCGCCTTCTCAGTCATGGTGCAAGCCGACGCCGACATCATGCTCGTCGACGAAGTCCTCGCCGTCGGCGACGCCGCCTTCGCCCAGAAATGCACCGACGTGTTCCGAGACAAACGCGACGCCGGCAAGACCCTCATCCTCGTCACCCACGACATGGCCACCGTCCAAGCCTTCTGCGACCGCGCCATGCTCATCCACGACGGCGAACAACGCTACCTCGGCGACCCCGAAGAAGCCAGCCTCCGCTACTACCGCCTCAACTTCGCCGGCAGTCACGATCCCGGCGGCGCCGATGGCGCGGGCCCCGACGTGGAGCTCGACGACGTCTGGGTCGAGCAGCCCGACGGCCAGCGCGTCGACGACCTCCAGGCTGGACATGGCTTTCGCTTCCACCTGATCATGCAAGCGCGTCGGGAGCTCCCGGCACCGACGCTCGGCTTCGAGCTGCTCAACGTCGACGGAGTCTCGGTTCTCGGCTTCGGCGAGTCACTCGAGCGAGACGATGGCAATCCGATCCCGGTCGCCGCCGGCGAGCGCGTTCATCTTGCCGCCGACGTCGAACAGCCTCTGGTGCCCGGGCGCTATTCGGTCATCTGCTCGATCGCCCGCAGCCGCGACCGCGGTGATGATGCGCTGCGCGATCTACGCGTTATCGACTTTCTGGTCAAGGGCAGTGACCCGATGCCGGGCATGATCTTCCTGAGTGCCAACGTCCAGGCCACGGTCGAGCCCGGGGCACGCGCAGCATGAGCGCCGCGACGCGTGAAGCGAGCGGACCCAGCGTGAGCGATCAGACCGCCCCTCCCGAGCTGCGCGACGTTCGCGGCCCCTCCGCCCTGAGCGGTGGCTGGGCCCGGTTCTGGGAGCTCACGATGCTCCTGGCCACGACCGAGTTCAAGCGCACGTACTTCGGAACCGCGCTCGGCTACCTGTGGTCGGTCGGACGCCCGCTGTTGCTGTTCGCGGTCCTGGTTGAGGTCTTCACCCACGTGATCAAACTGGGAAACCAGGTTCCCCACTATCCCGCCTTCCTGCTCTTCAACATCGTCCTCTTCGGCTTCTTTCAGGAGGCCTCGACGATGGCCGTCGCCTCGATCGTCGGCCACGAGGGCATCGTCCGCAAGACGCAGTTCCCGCGGCTGGCGATCCCCACGGCCGTGGTCATGACGGCGCTGTTCAATCTGCTGCTCAACCTGATCGTGGTGTTCGTGTTCATCATCGTCCTGGGGGTTTCGCCCATGTGGACGTGGCTCCTGTTGCCGGTGATCCTGATCATGATGTTCGTGATCACGCTGGCCGTCTCGATGATCGTCTCGTCGCTGTATCCACGGTTTCGGGATCTCGGGATCATCTGGAGCGTCTTCACCACGGCGCTCTTCTACGCCACGCCGATCCTGTTCCCGCTCGAGGTGGCCGTTCGGCGCTCCCCCACGCTCGGCCAGCTGATCTCGCTCAACCCGTTCACTCCGATTCTCGAGCTGGCTCGGGTGTGGATCATCGATCCCCATGCGCCCTACCCGGGCTCGGTGGCCGGCGGGGGCAGCAACCACCTCGCCTTTGCCGTGGCCGTAACCATCGCCATCTGCGTGCTCGCCGTCTGGCTGTTCCGGCGGGAGGCTCCCCGGATTGCTGAAGAGCTGTAGGCGGCGGTGCGGCTAGCCAGACGCAGGGGCCGTCTTTCTGACTCCGATTCCGTGCGGCTGGAGTCGCGGCTGGTGTGGATCTTTGGCTCCCCGCGCTCGGGCAGCACCTGGCTGCTCGACCTGCTTGTGCATCCGCTCATCCCAGACGAGGCCGACGCGTTGGGCGTCGTCCAGCGCGCGGCCCCGGACGCGGGGCGAGCGCGGGCGGTCCCCATAAACGAGCCCTACATCCCCCAGCACCTGGCCCCGCCGCTGTTTTCGGACCGGGCCGCCGAGGACGGCCTGGCTCTGGTGAGCCTGAACTCGTTTCGGCATTCGTCGCCGAGCTACTTCTTCAGCGACCGCTACGCCGAGACCTGGAGGCCCGCCCTCCGGCGGCTCGTCCTGGCCCGGCTGGGTGCCCAGGCCGACGAGCTCTCGGCCGCCTTCGGCCTCAGCCGCCCGCTGCTGGTCGTCAAGGAACCGAACGGTTCCGGTGGCGCCGAAGAGGTGCTCGCGCTGTTCCCCGACTCGCGAATGATCTTCCTGCTCCGTGACGGCCGCGACATCGTCGACTCGATGGTCGACGCCCAGGCGGCCGGCGGGTGGCTGGAGCGCTCGACGGGGACCGAGCTCAGTTCGGCCACCAAGCAGCGGCTCGAGCTCGTCGCGCACGAGTCCCGGCTCTGGGTGGCGCGCACCGCGGCGGTCATGCGCGCCTTCGACGCGCACCCGGCGCAGCGCCGGCTCTTGCTCCGTTACGAGGACGTCCGTCGTGAGCCGGCGCCTCGCCTGGCCGAAGTGGATGACTGGCTGTCTCTGGGGCGGGCGCCGAGTGAGCGCGACGACGCGCTGCGCTGGAACGACTTCGATTCCTATCCGGCCGAGGCCAAGGGCCGCGGCATGCCCCTGCGCGCGGCCCAGCCGGGCCTGTGGCGCCAGAATCTGAGTCGGGAGGAGCAGCAGACCATGACCGAGATCATGGGGCCGACCCTGACCGCGTTTGGCTACGGCGACTGAACCGGCCGGGTCCGAGGTCCGATCGGGTCGCTCTGGGCCAGCACGGCCCCGGCAGCGACCATCGCCACCAGCGTCAGCGCGGGCATCTGCCAGTCCCAGTCCAGCGGTGAGTGGACGATGTAGACCACCGTGACGGCGATCGGACCGACCACCACTGGACCGGCGGCGCGCAGCGCGCGGGCCGCCGCGGCGGCCACACCGGTCAGGAAGGCGCCCAGCAGGGCAATCCCGACCAGGCCGAGCTCGGCCAGCGTCTGGAGGGGTAGCGAGTGGGCGTCCTGGGCCACCTCACCGACGTGACGCCAGCGCAACCAATCGACACTCCAACCGCCGGCCCCCACTCCGTGCAGCGGAGAGTCGCCGAAGGCCCGCAGCGCCACGCGCCAGTAGTCATAGCGGTTGGACTGCAGGGAGGCCAGGCGCGTGGCTCCGTTGGATAATGACTGCACGCTCTTTGAGTTCTCATGGGCGCCGAGGACGATGGCCAGGGCCAGCCCGGCGGCAATGACACCGGCGGCAGCCAGCGGGGCCCGCCGGGGCAGGCCGAGCTCGCCGGTGCGCTCCCGGCGCGAGCTGATCGCCTGGGCGACGCCGCCCAGCACGGTTATGAGGGCCAGCAGAACCAGGGCGATGGCGCCCTCGCTCTCTCGCTTGGACACTGTGCCGATCAGCGTCGTTACGCCCTGGAAGGAGGCGGACGACGCCGCGGCCAGGGCGCCGACCAGCGCCCCGCGCAGCACCGCCGTGAGCTGCTCGCGCCGGCCGGCCAGGACGACCAGGGCCACCAGGCCGGCCAAGCAGGCAAACAGGGCGCCGCGGGAGAAGCTGATGTAGAGGGCCAGACCGAGAGGAGCCACTGCTGCCGCGGCTACGCTGCGCAGGAGGCGAGCCCGGGTGGCGTCCCCGGCCATCCGCACGCACAGGACCAGCCCGATCGCAGCCAGCTCACCCATTGCGTTCCAGTAGGTCAGCGGCTGCTCGAGCCGGCCCTCGGCGCTCAACGAGGCGCTGAACTGCAGCAACCCGGGCAGCAAGCGCTCGGACAGCCCATAGCCGATCACGATCAATGTCCCGGCCGCGAGTACGGGTTCGAGCAGCCGCACCGACCGGTCGCGAAAGAGCATCGCGCTTCCGAGCAGGGCGCCAAGGTAGAGAAAGACGATCTGACCGGCGTGGTAGGCGCCGCCGGCGACCGGGGCCCAGAGAATCGAGAGCAGCGTCCAGACGGCGAGCAGGGCCAGGCCACCTACGGCCAAGAGCGGCGGTACGGGTGCGCGGCAGTCGCGCACCCCCCACCGCGGCCAGCAACACTCCGACCCAGGCTCCGACCCCGGCCCAGGCGCGGGCCTCGTCGAAATAGCCGCCGGCGAAGAAGGCCAGCGCAGTAGGGCCCGCCAGCGCGAGTGCCCGCGCGGCGGTGAGGACGCCGGCGCGCACCTACCGGTGCGGATCCCGGGCGGCGCGCAGGACCAGGCGGGTGGAGGGCAGCGGCTGGCGCCCGCCCCGACCGGGACGGACGTCGCTGGCCCGCGCCGCCTCGATCTCCGCCCGCAGGCCATCGCGGAAGGCCTGGCGGCCAAAGCGCCTGGCCTGGCTGACCAGCACCTCGGGGTCGACGGCCTCCTCGTCGAACTCGAGCACGGCCTGCGCAAGCTCCTCAGGACCGCCGGTCCAGAGGGAGCCCGTAATCCCATCGATCACCGTCTCCAGCACGCCACCGGCCGCCCGAGCGATCACCGGCCGGCCGGCGGCCTGAGATTCAACCGCGGCGATCCCGAACTCCTCCACTGAGGTCACGATCAGCGCACGCGCGCTCTGGATCAACTGAGCCACCTCCAGATCGCTGCGCCGGCCCACGAGTTTGACCGTCGGACCCGCCAGTCGCTGCAGGCGCCGCGCATGGGGTCCGTCGCCGATGATGACCAGCGGGAGGCGGAGGCGGTTGAAGGCGGCGATGGCGACGTCGATCTGCTTGTGCGCCATCAGCTCGGAGACGATCAGGTAGTGGTCACCCACTGCCCCGGGTGAGAAGCGTTCTGTGTTGACGGGCGGATGGACGATCGACGCCTCGCGCCCGAAATAGGCCCGGATCCGTGCCTGGGTGATGCGGGAGTTGGCCACGTAGCGGTTGGTGCGTTGCGCGGCGATCCAGTCCCACTGGCGCCAGCGGCGGAAGGCGCCGCGCAGGAACATCCGACTCACCGGATCGCGCCGGGCCAGAGTCTCCTCGCGGTCGTTCCAGGCGTAGCGGAACGGGTTGTGGCAGTAGCTGACGTGAACGGTGTCCTCCTCGCAGAGGACCGCGTGCGCCCAGGCCGAGGAGCTCGAGACGACGAGGTCGTAGCCGCTCAGATCGAAGGACTCGATCGCCGCCGGGTACAGGGGCAGCAGCGCGCGGAAGGTGCGCGCCGACGGACGCAGTCGCTGCAGAAACGAGGTCTTGACCGTGCGGGCCGCGAACCGTCCCTCGGTCCCGTCCTCGTCGTAAACCGCGGTGTAGATGTCGGCCTCCGGCCACATCTCGCAGAGCTCCAGAAAGACCCGTTCGGCCCCGCGAACGTCGAGCAGAAAATCGTGGATCAAGGCCACGCGCGCCGGCGCCTGCGTGTCGGTCAAAATCCGCTTCCCCACCGGCGCCAGTCTACGCGGGCGACTCGGCCGGCGGGGGCCCGCGGGCCGCGCAAGGCCAGCTCAACACCGTCATAATGTGCCGCGCTTCGCCGCCTCGCGGCGGCGGCGGCCACGACGGACCGCCAACTCCCTGTGACCGGAATTCTGTCCGTCAGGCCCACGGCTCCCACCTTCGTTCCGGTGGCCGCGTGAGCAAACGCCGATGGGCAGCGGCCGGCCTTGGTGCGGTGGTCGGGATCGCGATCGTGGTGCTCGTCGTGGTCCTGAGCTCGGGCCCCTCGCCGCCTGCCCATCACGCGCGCACGGCCGTCAGTCCTCCGATATCGACGAGCTCGACCTCGTCTGTGTCGACGACGGCCCCGCTGCCCCCACCCGCCACCACGCCGCTGCCCGCTCGGCCGGCTCCGGCCCGCGAGGAGTTCGGAGCCAACGTCAACCTTCTCTTCAATGGCCAGGGGCCGCCGGCGGCGACGATCGCCGTTCGGCTCTCGGCCCTGCGAGCAACGGGCGCGACCGTGGCGCGCAGCGACGCCTTCTGGGAAGCCAGCGAGCCGACCGCGCCGGTCGGCGGCCGCCACAACTTCGTGTGGACCTTTGACGATCAGATCGCCACCGCCCTGGCCACAGCCGGCCTGCGCTGGCTCCCGGTGCTCGACTACAGCGCGCCGTGGGCGCAGTCGATCGCCGGCCAGGATCACTCCCCGCCTCGCTCGGCGGCCGACTACGCGGCCTACGCCGAGGCCTTTGCCGCCCGCTACGGCGCGCATGGAAGTTTCTGGAAGCTGCATCCCCAGCTGCCGCAGCTGCCGGTGGACACGTTGGAGATCTGGAACGAGCCCGACAATGCCGAGTTCTGGACGCCGCAGCCCAATGCCGCCGTGTACGCGGGCCTGTATGCCGCCGCCCGGACGGCGATCCAGACCGTCGATCCATCCGCCCGGGTGATCATCGGCGGCCTGACGAAGCTGTCCACCTTCCTGCCCGCGATGGTCGCCGCGCTGCCCAGCCTGCGCGGACACCTCGACGGCGTCGGCGTCCATCCGTACGGGACGCCCCGGGTGGCGCTGGACCGGGTTCGGGAGGGCCGCGGTGTGCTGGGCCTGCTGCACATGAACTCGGTTCCGCTCTACGCGACCGAGTTCGGCTGGACGACTCATCTCCCGGGAGCCCTTGATTACGTGCCGGCGCCGCGGCGGCCCGGCTACATCGTCCGCACTCTGGCCGAGTTTGACCACATGCGCTGCGGGCTGGCGGCGGCGGTCATCTACACCTGGTATTCGCCCCAGCAAGATCCATCCGACAGCCAGCAGTGGTACGGACTCACCGGCCCGGCCGGCCCCGATTCGAGTAGTACGGCAGCATTTACCGCGGCGGTTCACGCGGCGACGTCAGCAGGCAGCGCGGGCCCCTGCTGAAGGCCCCGCTCAGTGACGGCAGACCGTAGCCGTGCCGCCCTTGGCCCGGCAGCCTTCGATCGCCAACGCGCCGGTTCGGAACGCCTTCAGCGCCGGCTTGACGCGGACCTGTCCGCCGCTGGTAAGGCGCTGAAGCCCGGCGAAGGAGAACACCGGACCGCCCCGGTGCTCGGCGTCGATCCACGTGTAGTAGTAGAAGCCGGCCAGCCGCAGTCGCGTGCGGTACTTGGCGACCAGCGGCAGGATCCCGGCCACGTTCTGAGCCTGGCGCTTCTCGGTGGTGGCAAAGTCCTGCTTCTGCGGGCTCTGCCCCTTGGCCGACGGCCAGCTGATCTCCGTCGGCAGCAGCGGTTTGTGGCCGTCCTTGAAATGAGCCATGGCCCGGCGCGTGAGCTGCCAGTAGACGATCACGTCCTGGGGGGTGGCGGAAAAGCCGTTGACGGCCACGATGTCGAACAGCTTGCGGGCACCCGAAATCTTGTAGACGTCACCCAGCGCGCGCCAGGCGAAGTTGGTCATCGCGCCGAGGACGACTTTGGCCTTTGGGTCGGCCTGCTTGATCGCATCGTGCGCGGCGTGCAGGAGGCCGACATAGCGCTTGGCGAAGGGCTGGGGCCAGTAGGCGGGGAGGTTGGGCTCGTTCCAGATCTGCCACATCCGCACGGGCACCTTCGGGATCTGCGGGTTCTCGGCCCAGAAGGTTCCCTTGGGGCCGTACCGCTGCACCATCGCGGCGGCGAACTCCGCGTACGGCTGGTCCTGCTGAGGAATCGGGATTCCACCCGAGTTGGACTGCGAGTCCCAGGACGGGGCGTAGAGCAGCGTGGGCAGGACCGTCAGCCCGTGGGCGGCAGCGTTGGCGACGACCTGGTCGGTGACGGTGTAAGTGATCGGCCGGCCGTCGGGCCCGGGCACGAATTCTCCTTGACGGTCAGCCGGGACATCGGCGGCGCTCGCGAACGGCTGGGCGGCGGCCCAGTTGAAGGCCAGGCGCACGGTTTCCACGCCGTCACCGACCATGCTGGTCATCTGGTTGCCGACATCCAGCGGGGAGGTCGGATCGAACAGGGGCCCGTCGATGTCCATGCCGACAAATCCGTTCGGGACGTGGGGGATTCTGGCCTTGGGCTTGTGCCTCGCCGCGGCGTGGGCCGAACCGCTCAGGGCGAGAACCGTGATCAGGGCGATGGCGGACAGCCCGGCGGCGAGCAGCACTCGGGCCAGGGTGGAGCGGGGCGGGGCAGCGGAGACAGGCATCAGCATCAGAAGAACAACTCCCGGGGGGAGAAGGTTGCGGGAAAGGGACCGGCGGAGCGGCTAGAACGCGACGGAGCGGTAGGACAGTCGGGCGATCGACTAGGACAGCGCGCGCCGACGGAGCGCCACGCCACCGGCGAGCAGCAGCGCGCCGAGGCCGGCGGCCTGCCAGTCACCGAAGCCAGTGAAGGGCAGCGTCTTGGATTTCCCGCTCGGGTCGGTGGAGGTGGCCGCGCTGGTGGCGGTCGGCGTCGTCGCCGTGGAGGCCGCGGCGACGGCTGGACTGCTCGCGGAGCCGCTCGACGATGTGGCCGAGGATCCTGAAGAGGACCCCGACGAGGAGCTCGAGCTTCCGCCGCCGTGCGCGTGGACGCCGGCCAGCGGATCCACGTACTGATTGTCGCCCGCCGAGCCGCCGGCAGCCAAGGCCACGGCCGGCCCCACGGCGGCCAGCAGGCCGAGAACCATCAACAGCGCCACCAGTGTGCGTGATCTGGACACGCGCCGAGTATTGCAAAGGCGCACCCAGCCGGCGCAGTCCCGCGCCCGTCGGCCGCTCAAACTTCCTCGCCCAAAGTGGCGGTTTGCAGGATCTATTGCAATCGAGGAGTTGGACCTGCGGCGCCGACGAGCCGTGTTACATTGCCGCAGCGTCGTACCTCTGAGGCCGTCGCTCAACCCCCTCTGGCAGCGGCCTGCCCCTCTATCGACTCGCGCGACCGCCGCGCGCAAGTGGTCTGTGCCTCGACATGCCCAGAATTCGTAATCGTCCTCTGTTCGCTGGCTCGCGCGCTCGTCGCGGGTCGATGCGCGCGCTGGCCGTCGCCGCCGTGGCTGCCGGCGTACTCGGCGCCGGGCTGACCGGCACCAGCGCCGGCGACCTGCAGAGCCAGATCACTGCCACCCGGTCCACCGCCGCTTCGCTGCAATCGCAGATCGCCGCCGACTCGGCGCAGATCGCCCACACCACCGCCGGCCTGCACCAGGCCGAGGCGCAGCTGTCCGCCGTGCAGGCCGATCTCGACCGCCGCGTCGCCGAGCTCAAGGTCGTCCAGGCCCAGCTGATCGCCGCTCGCGACCACCTGGTCGCACTCGAGAACCGACTTCATCTGGCCACGACGGCGCTAGCCGCCAACCTGCGGGCCAGCTACGAGGGCGCCCAACCCGACCTGATGACGGTCATCCTGCAATCGCACGGGTTCAACACCCTGCTCGAGCAGGTCAGCTTCATGGCCAAGGTGGGCCGTCAGGACGCGCAGATCGTCGGGCTGACCCGAACCGCCAAGGTCGAGGTCGTCCGGGAGGCCACGCGCCTGTCCAGCCTCGAGAACCGGGACCGCGCGCTCGCCGACGCGATCCTCGCCCGCCGCAACCAGGCCGCCGCCCTGCAGTCGGCTTTGATGGCCGAGCGCCTTCACCAGATCGGCGCCCGCGGCCGCCTCGGGGCGCGTTATCAGGCGCTGCGCGGCCAACTCGAGAAGCTTGAGAAGCGCGCCGCCGCGCAGGCCGCCCGGGCCGCGGCCACCGGTAACGTCGGCGTGGGCGGAGTGGCCGTCAACACCGGGGGCATGGTCCAGCCGCCCGCGGGCGCCCCGGCGGCGGTTGCCCAGGTGATCGCAGCCGGCAACGCGATCGCCACCCTCCCCTACATCTGGGGCGGCGGCCACGGCTCCTTCCACGCCAGCGGTTATGACTGCTCGGGCTCGGTCAGCTACGCCCTGGCCGCGGCCGGGCTGCTGAGCTCACCCATGGTCTCCGGGGACTTCGAGAGCTACGGCGACCCCGGCCCGGGCCGCTGGATCACCATCTACGCCAACGCCGGGCACGTCTGGATGCAGGTCGCCGGGTGGCGCTTTGACACCGTCGCCCTGTCCTACGGGGGGACCCGCTGGGCCCAGGGCGGCGGCGAGTTCTCCGGGTTCGTCGTCCGGCATCCGCCCGGGCTCTAGCCGGGCGCGCGGAGTCACCCTTCGCGTCCGCGGTCCGCTGTCTCAGGGGTTCACGGTTTCGGTCGGCCTGACGGCGATCGAGCCGCCGGCCCGACGACTCTCGTAGGAAAGGTGGCCGCTGCGCTGGCCTTTTCTACGAGAGTGGCTCGCCTGGGCTCCGGCTGAAGTCGGGCTTGGTGACTGGTCCGGCCCGCCCGCGGCGACTGGCACAGTCCCAACCCGGACTCCGCGCACGTCGAGCAGATCCCGGTCGCGCGGGCGCGACGTCGGACGGGGTCCCCGGTTGACCCCGAGCCAGCGAGTCGCCAACAGCAGCAGCGCGGGGATGACGACGATGGCCATCATGGCCAAGAACCAGATCTGGCCGGCGTCGGTGCCCTCGCCCAGCGCGTGGGCCAGGCCGGCCAGCCACATCACCGCCGTGAGACGGTGCAACTTGCGCCACCGGGCCGCGCCGATGTGGCGACGGACATAGAAGGAGAGACCGAGCAGCGCCAGCCCCCACCCGCCGATGATGCCCAGCGAGGTCCAGAAGGTCCGGTAGCCGCTGGCGAACGGCACGGCGATGTCGACCAGGGAGGGATGCATGTACTGGTCACCGAGCAGCGTCAGGCCGTGGACTGCGATGGCCACCAGCGTGGACATGGACAGGACCTCGTGGAAGGCGAGCAGGTCCGGACCGCGCTTGCGCAGCAGCTTGGTGCTCATCAGCAGACCGAGGGAGACGGCCAGGCTGGCCAGCACCAGGGCGACAATCCCGGCCGCGCGGCTCGTGATCCAGAACAGGTGGGGGGTAGCGCTCGTAGTCATGCCGAACAGGATCGACGGGCGCCCGTAGAGGACCGTAGGACGGTCGTAAGACGGACATATGAGCCGCGCGGCCGCGGCGGGCGCGAGCGAGCGTCAGCGCCGTACGGCGAAGGTCAGCGTCCAGCGGCAGCGGCCGGTCAGGGCGAGCGGCGGGCGCCGCCCGGGCGCAGCCGCCCGATTGCCGACACCCGGCGGGCCTGCCGGATGCTGTTCGGCGTGGTCGAGCTCGGCGCGCCCTGGTAGGTGACCGAGAACGCGCTGCCGCCGGCGGTCAGCCCCGACGGGTCCGCCTGGGCGCTCGCCGACGTGCCTCCGATGAAGTGGCGCTGCCCGGTGTTCAGGGTGATCCGGGTCACGCCCCAGCGGCGGTCGGAGATGCTGCCGGTGTGTCCGGCGAAATTGGTCGCCTTGGCCGAGGTGAAGGCCGCGGTTCCGAAGTTGGCCAGATTCAGCGTCTGACAGGAGCTGGCTGACGTGCACTGCGAGGGCGCTTCGACAATCCACTCCGCCGATGAGACATCGATCGTCTTGACGTGCACGCTGCGGGTGAAGGACACCCGGCGCGTCAGGTCGCGCAGCGTGAGCTTTGTCTGGTGGCCTTTGATGATCACCGAGGCCGACAGCCGGTCACCCGGATTCACGCGCATGCGAATCGACCGCGACGGCGCCGGCACCAGCTCGTACCAGGCGTCTGAGACGACCCGGCCCGTGGGGCTGCAGTCGACCTCGCTGCCGATCTGCTCGAGCGCCTGAGAGTTGAGGCTGAAGCCGCCCAGGCCGACCCACATCGAGGAGTAGGTGGGCCCGGACCCGTCGCAGGTCGCCGTCGGCTGGCGCCAGGTACCGATCACCTTCTGAAAGCGCGTACCCGAGCGGTGGACCGCGTAGCCGGCCCAGTTAGAGCTCTGGGTGGTGTCGGCCAGTGCGGCGGGCGCCGCGGCCAGCGCGACGAGCGCCCCGGACAGCAGTCCGAGCACCAACGGACGGCGTCCGCCCACTGCGCCGCGGCGAACAGTGCTCACGTGCTCTTGCCCGCGGCCAGGATCGCCGCCGCGCGGCCCTGGCAGTCGTACATGGTCGAATTGTTGCTGGTCGAACCGCTGAGCGTGACCGCGCGGCAAGCCTTGGCCACGGCGGTGAGCGCCTTCTGGCTCCCCTGGCGGGTGTCGCCGGGCAGGCCTGCGCCCTGACGGGCCGAGCCGGAGCTCGAGATGACCCAGCGCAGATGACCGTCTCGGACTTCCATGGCCAGCCAGGCCACGGTGACCGAGCTCTCGCGGCCCGAGAACCCGCCGAGGCCGGCGAAGTTGGCGTTCTGATCGAGGATGGCCGCCGCGGCGCTGCTCTGGCTGGCCACTCCGATCGTGCCGCCACCGTGGGCGCGCGCATAGCGAACGGCCGCGTTCAGAGAGGCAGTGTCGCCACCGAACCCTCCGGGCCCACCACCGGCCAATCCGCCGGCGCGCCCGAAGCCGCGGGCGAGACCAGCCCCGAAGCGACTCCGGACCGAGCCGAGTGCGGCGCCCGGCGGCGCGAACCCGCCGCTCGGGGGCGCGAACCCACCGGCCGCCGGGCCGCCGGGTGCCCCCGCGCCGCCGCCGAATCCCCCGCCGGGGAAAAAGCCGTGACGGCGGAAGCTGCCGCGTCCTCCGCCCGGGCCGCCGAACCCGCCGGCCGCGCTGGCGGGGCCACCGGTGGGGAACGTGCTGCTGGTGGCGTGTCCGATCGTCTCTGCCGCCCAGGTCGCGGGGGCGGCCAGCAGCAGCGCCATCGCCGCCCCGAGGGCGGCCAGGCGCAGGCGCGAGGAGAGACGCAGCGCGAGCGCGAGGACGCCGACGATGCCGGCCACGATGACCAGCGGCTTGGCCCATGACAGCTGTCCGCTCAGCGTGCCGAGCACGACGAGCTCGGTGATCACGCCGGCCGCGATCGCGGCCGCAGCGATGATGCGCGCATCGCGCTCGGGCCTCAGCGCAGTGCCGACGCCGGCGCCGACGAGCGCCGCCGTGAACGGAGCCAGGAACGAGACGTAGTACGGGTGGAAGATTCCCTGAGCCATGCTGAAGACGACCGCGGTGACCAGAAACGCTCCACCGACGGCAATAACCCATCCGGTATGGGGATTGTTGCGGCGCAGGCGTGAGCTGAACACGACACCGAGGCCGGCGACGACCGCGAAGCCGAGCAGCCAGCCGGCCTGATCGCCGAGGCCGGTCTGCAGAAGCCGGAAGATGCCCGTCGACCCGCCGAACATCGTCCCTCCGCCCGGGCCACCGCCGATCGCACCCGGACCACCGGACTGGCCGGCGATCCGGCCGACCCCGTTGTAGGAGAAGATCAGCGACCAGATGCTGTTGTCGGCAGTGCCTGAGATCCAGGGTCGGTCCGCGGCCGGCGTGAGGGTCACGAGGACGGGCCAGGCGAGACCGACGACGGCCAGCGAGACGCCGCCGGCCAGCAGTTGACGCACCGCGGTCAAGCGACCCTTGGGCGCCACCCACAGGTAGGCGGCGACGATCCCGGGCACGACCATCAGCGCCACGCCCATCTTGGTCTCGAACCCGAGGCCAATGGCGACGCCGCACCACACCAGCCACCGAGTGCGTCCGGTCTCCAGGGCACGGTAGGCCAGCCACAGGGCCGCCGTGCAGCACAGCACGAGCAGCTCGTCGGGGTTGTTGTGACGCGAGACGGCCACCACCACCGGAGTCGTGGCCAGAGCCAGCCCGGCGGCGACACCGGCGACCCGCCCAAAGCAGCGGCGCGTCAAGTCGTAGACGAGCGCGGTGGCGACCACCCCCATCAGGGCCTGAGGGACGAGCACGCTGAGGGGATGGAAGCCGAAGATCCGGGCCGACAGCGCCTGTACCCAGAGAGCGAGTGGCGGCTTGTCGACCGTCATCAGGCCGCTGCGATCGAGCGACGCGAATAGGAAGTCGTGCCAGCTCGTCGTCATTGAGCGCACGGCGGCCGAGTAGTAGGTGTTGGCCCAGCCGTTGATGCTCAGGCCCCATAAATTGAGGACGCCGGCCACGAGCATCAGGGCCGGCAGCTCCGGGTGAGCGCAGAGCCGGGATAGCCCCGGGACCGCGACGCGCCGGGTCCGGCGGACGGTGCGCAGGGGCGCGTCGTAGCTGGCGGAGTCAGAACTCATCGCTGCAGAATCCGGTGTGGAAGTGAGAGAACGCTAAGACTGGTCCGGCGCACGCCGGATCTCGGTGTAGGTGCCGGCGGCGGCCACGGCGCCGACCGCCACCGCAACGACGCCGGCCAGGGTACGAGTGATCATCGTCATCTCGGGCTCCTCGGATTGGGCATGGCCCGAGGATCGGCGAGACGACGAAGCCCGCTGCAAGACACTTCTAAGAGAGTTGTAGGACGCGGGACGGTGCCCTCGGGGACCCGGGCCGGCCGGAGGGACCCGCACCTGGGTCAAGCACAGATCTAGAGTACGAGCAAGCCATCCTGAAACCGGGAGTTTGAGAGACACATGTCCACCAACAGCTTTGACGCCCGAGCCGAACTGAAAGTCGGCGAGAAGACCTACGAGATCTATCGCCTCGACGCGCTGCAATCCAAGTACGACGTGGCCCGGCTCCCCTTCTCACTCAAGGTTCTGCTCGAGAACCTGCTGCGCAACGAGGACGGCGACTCCATCCGGGCGCAGGACATCGAGGCCCTGGCCACCTGGAAGGCCAAGGACGAGCCGAGCCAGGAGATCGCCTTCACCCCGGCGCGCGTGATCATGCAGGACTTCACAGGCGTGCCGGCGATCGTCGATCTGGCGGCAATGCGTGACGCCATGCGGGAGCTCGACGGCGATGAGAACAAGATCAACCCGCTGGTACCGGCCGAGCTCGTCATCGACCACTCGGTGCAGGTCGATGCGTTCGGCAACCCGTCCGCGTTCCAGCGCAACGCGGACCTCGAGTTCGAGCGCAACCAGGAGCGCTACGCGTTCCTGCGTTGGGGGCAGGGCGCGTTTGAGAACTTCAGCGTCGTTCCCCCCGACACGGGCATCGTGCATCAGGTCAACCTCGAGTACCTGGGAAGGGTCGTGTTCGTCGACGAAACCCGACCCCACGCACCCCTGGCTTACCCCGACACGCTGGTCGGCACCGACTCACACACGACGATGATCAACGGCCTCGGCGTGCTCGGCTGGGGCGTGGGCGGGATCGAGGCCGAGGCGGCCATGCTCGGCCAGCCGATGTCGATGCTGATCCCCCAGGTGCTGGGCTTCAACCTGGTCGGCGCGCTGCACGAGGGGGCGACAGCGACCGACCTTGTGCTGACCGTGACCGAGAGGCTGCGCGAGCGCGGCGTGGTGGGCAAGTTCGTCGAGTTCTACGGCCCCGGGCTGGCCCAGCTGCCCCTGGCCGACCGGGCCACGATCGGCAACATGTCCCCGGAGTTCGGATCCACGTGCGCGATCTTCCCGATCGACGCCGAGACGCTCCGCTACCTGGAGTTCTCCGGGCGGCCGAAGGAGCTGATCGACCTCGTCGAGGCCTACGCCAAGGAGCAGGGACTCTGGCACGACGAGCACTCCGAGGAACCAACCTTCAGCGACAAGATCGAGCTCGACCTGGGGGACGTCGTGCCCAGCATCGCCGGGCCCAAGCGTCCCCAGGACCGGGTCTCGCTGACCGAGGCCAAGGCCGAGTTCCGGATGGCCCTCGAGGGCCTGCTGCCCGACGGGGATGACAACGGCGAGGATGAGGCGATCGAGGACTCCTTCCCGGCCTCGGACCCGGTCTCGACTCATCACGCCAACGGCGAGGGCTATGAGCCCCACGGCGAGACCGGCGGAGCCCAGGTCGCGGAGCGGCAGAGCGCTGAGACGCCGGTCACGCTGGCCGACGGGACCGAGACCGAGCTCGATCACGGTCACGTGGTCATCGCCGCCATCACCAGCTGCACCAACACCTCCAACCCCTCGGTCATGCTCGGCGCCGGAATCCTGGCCCGCAACGCGGTCCAGAAGGGCCTCAAAGTCAAGCCGTGGGTCAAGACATCGCTCGCCCCCGGGTCCAAGGTCGTGACGGAGTATCTCGACCGTGCGGGGCTGACCGAATACCTGAACGAGCTCGGCTTCAACCTCGTCGGCTACGGGTGCACCACCTGCATCGGCAACAGCGGGCCGCTACCGGAGGAGATCTCCGACGTGGTCGGGGCCGAGGATCTGGCCGTCGTCTCGGTGCTGTCCGGTAACCGGAACTTCGAGGGCCGGATCAATCCCGACGTGAAGATGAACTACCTCGCCTCCCCCCCGCTGTGTGTGGCCTACGCGCTGGCCGGGACGATGGACATCGACCTCTACGACGAGCCCTTGGGCGAGGACAAGAACGGCGAGCCCGTGTTTCTCAAGGACCTGTGGCCGGCGGAGCAGGAAGTGGCCGAGACGATCGAGGAGGCCGTGCAGTCGGACATGTTCCGCAAGAGCTACGGCGAGGTGTTCGACGGCGACGAGCGGTGGAACTCACTCGATGTTCCGACCGGACAGAGCTTTGCTTGGGACGAGCGCTCGACCTACGTTCGCAAGCCGCCCTTCTTCGAGGACCTGCCGCGCGAGCCGGAAGCGCTCGAGGACATCGAGAAGGCACGCGTGCTGGCCATCCTCGGCGACAGCGTGACCACCGACCACATCTCCCCGGCCGGCTCGATCCGCCGGGACGGCCCGGCGGCCAAGTACCTCAACGAGCACGGCGTCGAGGCCCGGGACTTCAACTCCTACGGCTCGCGCCGCGGCAACCACGAGGTGATGATGCGGGGCACGTTCGCCAACGTGCGCCTGCGCAACCAGCTCGCCCCGGGGACCGAGGGGGGCGTGACGCGCTACCTCGCCGACGGCTCCGGAGACGAGATGTCGATCTACGACGCGGCCATGCGCTACATCGAGCAGCACATTCCACTGATCGTGCTCGCCGGCAAGGAGTACGGCTCGGGCTCGTCGCGCGATTGGGCGGCCAAGGGAACCAAGCTGCTCGGCGTGCGGGCGGTGATCGCCCAGAGCTTCGAGCGCATCCATCGCTCCAACCTGGTCGGGATGGGCGTGCTGCCGCTCCAGTTCGCCGACGGTGATTCGGTGGAGTCGCTGGGGCTCACCGGCGAGGAGGAGTTCACCATCGCCGGAATCGCCGACGTCGACGAGATCCCGCGCCAGCTGACCGTCAAGGCCGGCGATCAGGAGTTCGAGGTCACGGTGCGCATCGACACGCCGAAGGAGCAGCGCTACTACCGCCACGGCGGGATTCTGCAGTTCGTGCTGCGCCAGCTCCTGCGCTGATCACCGCCGATTCCGCGTCCCACTAAGGTTCCCCGTCATGCCCATCCCCGAGATGTTCCGCAGGCTGATCACGACCGCTGGCCCGAGCGGTCACGAGGCTCAGACCGCGCGCGTCTGGCGCGAGGGCTGCGAGCCCTGGGCGGCCGAGGTTCGTGCCGACAACGTCGGCTCTTCCTTGGCCCGCGTGCCGGGCACGGCGGATGGACCGACACTGGCCGTGATCGGGCACATCGACGAGATCGGCATCCACGTCTCGCACATCGATGACGAGGGGTATCTGCGCTTCGGCGAAGTCGGCGGCTGGGATCCGGTGGTTTTGGTCGGACAGCGGATCCGGATCGCCGCCCGTTCGGGGGAGGTCCTCGGCGTGATCGGCCGCAAGCCGATCCATCTGCTGCGCGGCTCCGATCGCGAGAAGGTTCCGCAGGTCAAGGATCTGCATATCGATATCGGCGCCAAGGACGGCGACGAGGCGCGGAGCATGATCCGCATCGGCGACGTCGGCGTGATCGATGTCCAGCCGGTCGAGCTACCCGGCGACCGGTTGGCCTCGCGCTCACTCGACAATCGCATCGGCTGCTTCGTGGCCGCCGAGGCGGCCCGTCTGGTGGCCGAGGACGGCGGCGCTCCCGGGGACGTCGTCGCCATGGCAGTGGTCCAGGAGGAGACGAGCTTCGGGGGCGCACGGACGAGTGCCTTCTCGCTGTACCCGGATCTGGCCATCGTCGTTGACGTGACCTTTGCCACTGACCAGCCCGGCATCGACCTGGGGCCGATCACCAAGCATCCACTGGGCTCCGGCCCGGTCGTGGCCCGCGGCACGGTGCTTCATCCGGTCGTGACCGAACTGCTGTACGAAACCGCCGAGCAGGAGGGCTTTGAGTTCACGGTCGAATCGCTGGGGCGGACGACCGGAACCGACGCCGATGCGGTCAATATCGCCCGCGGCGGCATCCCTACCGGGCTGGTGTCGGTGCCGATCCGCTACATGCACTCGCCGGTCGAGCTCGTCTCCATGGGCGATATCGCGGCTGCGGCCCGATTGATCGCCGCCTTCGCCCGTCGGCTTGAGCCGGGCATGTCGTTCGAGCGCTGAGCCGGACTTGCTGCTGCTGTTCGACGTCGATGGCACGCTGGTCACAGGCGCGGCCGCTGAGCACAGCCGCGCTCTGTGCGCGGCGCTGCACGAAGTGCATCACGTCGATGTCGACGCGAGCTGGCGCGGGCTCGATCCGGCGGGGCGCACGGACAACGAGATCGCCCGGCTGCTGCTGCTCGAGGCCGGGGTCTCGGCCGAGCAGATCGACCGCCATCGCCACGACGTGCGCGAGGCATGCTGCCGCATCTACGCACAGCTCTGCCCACCCTCACTGGCCGACAGGGTGCTGCCCGGAATACCCGAACTGCTGAACTGGCTCGAGGGTGAGCCGAACGTGACCCTGTCGCTGGTCACCGGGAACTTCGAGCCCGTCGCCAGGCTGAAGCTGACCCGCGCCGGACTGGGCCACCACTTCCGCCACGGCGAGGGCGGTTTCGGTTCTGATTCCGAGGATCGCACCGACCTTCCCCACATCGCCCGCAAGCGAGCCGGAATCGCGGGGGTCGCACACCCACGCGAGGACACGATCGTGATCGGCGACACCCCGCGCGACATCGTCTGCGCGCGGGCCGACGGGGTCCGGTGCCTGGCCGTGGCCACTGGTCCTCATGGGATGGATGAGCTCACCGATGCCGACGGAGTGGCCGCCAACGCCGACCAGTTGCGCCCGCTGATCGAAGCTGCCCTGAGCTGAGTCAGACGCGCAGGCGGGCCAGCCACATCTGCAGGTTGAGGGTGCGGCGGCCACCAGCGTCGGTGACGACAAAGGCCGCGGCGTGCGGCGGCGGGTCCTCGAGGGCGCGCTCAATGAGGGCGTGGGCGCCTGACTCCACCCCGCCTCGCACCAGCCAGTCATCGAAGTCCAGGCTCAGCGCGATCACGCTTTCGTGCTCAATCGCCAGACCGGCTCTCCTGGCCGCGCCATGCATCTGAGCCAGGCTGAGCGAGGCCCAGTGGGTCGGGTCGCGCAACCGTTCTATCTCCTGAGACCAGGCCGCGGCGGCGGGATCGGCATCGGCCACCGTGTCGGCGATCACGATCCGGCCGCCCGGCTTGACCACCCGGCCGAGCTCTCCCAGCAAGCGCCCGGGCAGTGGAATATGGTGCAGCGAGAAGCGCGATACGGCGCCGTCGAAGCTGTCTCCGGCGACGGGTAGCGCGGTGGCGTCCCCGACGGCGAAGCTGGCGTTGGTCACGCCGGCGGCGGCCGCGTCTCGGCGGGCGACTTCGATCATCGCCGGGGTGAGGTCGTAGCCGTCGATCGCGGTTACGTACGGGGCCAGGCGGCGCGCGATGACTCCCGGACCACAGGCGGCCTCCAGCCAGCGCTCATCAGGACGGGGCTCGGCCGCGGCCAGAATCGCGTCGAGCAGCCCGCCGTCGGTGGCCACCTGACTGGTGCTGAAGCTCTCGGCCTGGGCGGTGAAGCCGGTGACGATGGAGCGCGTGTGCTCCACCGGACCTACTTCGGCGTCGGGAACTGCGCTCGCATCATCAGGTCCCAGACTCGGTCCGGGGTGATGCGCCGCTGACCCATCATCAGGTGGGCGCTCGGGGTGACCGGATAGCGGGCCTTCGGGCGCCGGGTACCCAGGGCCTTGACGATCGTCTCGGCCACCTTCTCAGGACCTCCGCCCAGCTTGACCATCGGGCCCTCGTAGGCCTCGGCGGTGATCTTCGCCACCTGCCGGTTGAAGTCGGCGTAGGGGTCGGTCGGGTCCTGGCCGGCGCGGTCCACCGAGCGCGAGGCCACCTCCCCGAAGCCGGTCGTGATCAGGCCGGGTTCGATCAGGATCACGTCGACGCCAAAGCCCCGGACCTCGAAGCGCAGGGCGTCGCTGAGCGCTTCCAGCGCGTATTTGGTGGCGTGGTAGACGCCGCCACCGGGGAAGGTGACCCGCCCGCCCATCGAGCCGATGTTGACGATCTTGCCCTGCCCGCGTTCCCGCATCCCGGGCAGGACGAGCTGGCACATCCGGATCAGACCGAAGACGTTGGTCTCAAACTGGGCCCGGACGTCGTCGACCGGAATCGATTCGACCGCTCCGGATTGGCTGTAGCCGGCGTTGTTGATCAACACGTCGATGCCGCCCGCGGACTTCTCGACCTCGGCCACGGCGGCGCTCATCGAGTCCTCGGCGGTCACATCGAGGGCCAGTGTGTGACAACCGCGCTGCGCGAGGTCGGCGATCGCCTCGGTCTGGCGAGCGGTGGCGTAGACGTCATAACCGCGGGCCTGGAGCAGCTCGGCGGTGGCATGGCCGATGCCCGACGAGCAGCCGGTGATGAGGACGGAGGTCATGGGCCGGAGCCTACCCCGATCGGGGCACTAATTACGGACGAGCTTCTTGTAGGTGATCCGATGGGGCCGGTCGGCATCGGCACCCAACTGCTCGTGGCGGAAGCTCTCGTAGGCCTCGAAGTTGCCCTCGAACCAGCGCACCTGGCTGTCGCCCTCGAAGGCGAGAACGTGGGTCGCGATCCGATCCAGGAACCAGCGATCGTGGGACACGACCACCGCGCAGCCCGCGAAGGACAGGAGGGCTTCCTCGAGCGCGCGCAGAGTGTCGGTATCGAGATCATTGGTCGGCTCGTCGAGGAGGAGCAGGTTGCCACCGGAACGCAGGAGCTTGGCCAGGTGCAGGCGGTTGCGCTCACCGCCAGAGAGCTTGGCCACCTTCTTCTGCTGGTCGGTGCCCTTGAAGTTGAAGCCGGCCACGTAGGCGCGGCTGGCCACGGTCCGGTCGCCAAGGGGGATCTCGTCCAGGCCGCCGGAAATCTCCTCCCAGACGGTCTTGTCGGGGTCCAGCGCGTCTCGTGACTGATCGACGTAGGCCAGCTTGACCGTCTCGCCGACCTTCAGCGTGCCGGCGTCGGGCTGCTCATCCCCCGTGATCATGCGCAACAGCGTCGTCTTGCCGGCGCCGTTGGCGCCGATCACGCCGACGATCCCGCCGGGCGGAAGCTTGAAGGTCAGGTCGTCGACCAACAGCCGGTCGCCGTAGGCCTTGCGCACGCCGTCGGCTTCGACGACCACGCCGCCCAGCCGCGGGCCGGCGGGGATGTGGATCTGGACCTGGTCGAGCTTGACATTGCGGTCCTGGGCCAGCAGCGCCTCGTAGGCGTTCAGCCGCGCCTTGGGCTTACCGCGACGCGCCGAGGCGTTCATCCGCACCCACTCGAGCTCCTGCTGGATCGTCCGTTGGCGGCTGGACTCCTGGCGCTCCTCCTGGGCGAGGCGGATCTGCTTCTGCTCCAGCCAACCCGAGTAGTTGCCCTGATACGGGATGCCCCGGCCGCGATCGAGCTCGAGGATCCAGCCGGCCACGTTGTCCAGGAAGTAGCGATCGTGGGTGATGGCGACGATCGTGCCCCGGTAGTCACGCAGGTGCTGCTCGAGCCAGGCCACGGACTCGGCGTCGAGGTGGTTGGTCGGCTCGTCCAGGAGCAGCAGGTCGGGCTGGCGTAGAAGCAGGCGACACAGCGCCACCCGGCGGCGCTCGCCGCCCGACAGCTTGGACACGTCGGCGTCGGCCGGTGGGCACCGCAGCGCATCCATCGCGTATTCCAGCGTCGTATCGAGGTTCCACCCGTCGACGGCGTCGATCTGCTCCTGAACGCGCGAGAACTCGTCGGCCGTCTCGTCGGAGTAGTTCATCGACAGCTCGTTGAAACGATCGAGCAGTGCCCGGACCTCGGCCGCGCCGTCCTCGACATTGCCTCTGACGTCCTTGTTGGGATCGAGCTCGGGCTCCTGGGGGAGCAGGCCGACCGTCGCCTTGGGCGCGAGCTGCGCCTGTCCCTGGAACTCGGTGTCGAGCCCGGCCATGATGTTGAGCAGGGTCGACTTGCCGGCCCCGTTGTAGCCGAGCACGCCGATCTTCGCCCCGGGCATGAAGGACAGCGAGATGTCGCTGATGACCTCCTTGTCGGGCGGGTACCGGCGCGAGAGCTTGTGGGTGGTGTAGATGTACTGAGCGGACACGCCCCGCTCAGGATAGGAGGCTGGTGCGCCTACAGCCCGGCGGCCGCCCGCAGTGCGTCAGCCTTGTCAGTCTGCTCCCAGGTGAAGTCCGGCTCCTCGCGCCCGAAGTGACCGTAGGCGGCGGTCTGCTGGTAGATCGGGCGGTGCAGGCGCAGGTACTCGCGGAACGCGCCCGGCCGGAGATCGAAGTGCTCGGAGATGAGCTCGAGGATCCGCGAGCGGCTGACCTTCTCGGTTCCGAAGGTCTCGACCATCACCGACACGGGATGAGCGACGCCGATCGCGTAGGCGACCTGGACCTCGGCCCGATCGGCCAGGCCGGCGGCAACCACGTTCTTGGCCACGTAGCGAGCGGCGTAGGCGGCCGAGCGATCGACCTTGGACGGATCCTTGCCGCTGAATGCTCCGCCGCCGTGGCGAGCCATGCCGCCGTAGGTGTCGACGATGATCTTGCGCCCGGTAAGCCCGCAGTCACCCATCGGGCCGCCGATCACGAACCGGCCGGTCGGGTTGACCAGAAAGCTCCGTTGCAGCTCCCTGGCGTCGTACATGTCCTCGGGCAGGACCTGACCGACGACGTGCTCCCACAGATCGGCCTTGATCTGGTCCTCGGCCCCCTCGGCGTGCTGGGAGGAGATGAGCAGCTTCTCGACTGATACCGGCTGGCCGTCGACGTAGCGCACGCTGACCTGGGTCTTACCGTCCGGCCGCAGGTAGGGCAGCGTCCCGTCCTTGCGCACCTCAGCTCAGGCGCTTGGCCAGGCGATGGGCCAGCGAGATGGGAAGCGGCATCAGCTCCGCGGTCTCCCGGGTCGCGTAGCCGAACATCATGCCCTGGTCCCCGGCGCCGGCCACGTCGAGTTCGTCATTGTCGCTGGGATCGCTGCGGCGCTCATAGGCACTGTCGACGCCCTGGGCGATGTCGGGCGACTGCTTGTCGATCGCGTTGATGACCGCGCACGTCTTGCAATCGAAGCCGAACGCGGCATCGGTGTAGCCGATGCGCGCGATCGTGCTGCGGGCGATGTCCTGGATGTCGACGTAGGTCGTGGTGGTGATTTCCCCGGAGACGACGACCAGGCCCGTGTTGACCAGGGTCTCGCAGGCCACTCGCCCGGTGGGGTCGTCGCGCAGGACCGCGTCCAGGACCCCGTCGGAAATCTGATCGGCGATCTTGTCGGGATGACCTTCGGTCACCGATTCCGAGGTGAACAGGAACTCGTTCTCGTCAGCGTTCATGGCGATGTCTTCCCTTAACCGAGGTCGTGGCGTTGTTTGCCGGTGCGCCCTGCGCGACCATGCGCGTCAGTGGCCGTGCAGGTTACGTATCCCGGGGTAAGCGACGACTCACAGGTGCGTCGTGAGTGGATCTGGGCCCGGATGAGCACGAGCACCAGCACTGCTCTGCGCGTCCTCTCGGTGGTGTTCGCCAGCGGCGCCCTGGTCTGCATGAGTTTCGCCATCGCCGGGATGGTCAATCACCACCAGAGTCCGCTGACCGGCTACCTGTTGCGCCTGGGTGCGCTGGTCTGCTTCGCCATCGCCGTGGTGCTGAACGTGATCGCCCATTGACGCCTGGATCAGTTCTCGGGTTGCCAGCCGCTGATCGCCCATCCGCCGGCGCCGACCCGGACGACCGTGGCCAGAGTGACGTGCCAGGCCGGGCGAAGCCCGCGGTAGGCGTCATCGGCGGTGGCGCTGGTCAGCTCGCGGGTCACGACCGCGTACTGGTTCTGGCTCCCGGTCACCGGCGCCACCGCCTCGACGCTACCGGCGTTGGCCACGCCGCCGCGGTGCAGTTCGTAATCGTGGGCCGTCTCGCTGGCCGCCAGGGACATGGCGGCCCGGGCCTGGCCGACGCTGAGCGCCGCCAGCGCGCGCAGCTGGGCGGTGACGGTGGTCGCGGTCCAGTTGATGTAGGCGGTGGCGAAGGCACGGACGGCGGCGCTCGGGTCGCGGGACGGCCGGCGGGCGTTTGCCTGCGCCGGGTGGCCGGAGGCCGTGTGGCCCGCGGCCGGGTACTCGTGACTGCGCTCGGCCTGAGCCACCGCTGAGGCGGCTGTGGTCGGCGGCGATGACGAAGCGAGTGGCGAGCACCCGGCCAAGACGAGGACCAGGCCGATGACGACGGCGAGCCTCACAGGCCCACCGGGTGCCGGGCGACAAATCCGGCCGCGCTGCGAATCAGCGGGTGCCAGCCGATTCCGCGACTCCCGTCCTGCGCCCCGGCCGCATTCCACGTGTCCCAGCGCAGGCCGGCCACGTACATGAACACGTGCGCCGCGCTGGCGTAGATCGTCACCCACCGTCCCGGCCCGGGACGGCCGAAGGTTTCCAGCGTCCCGGACGTGGGATCGGCGTTGACCGGCAGCCGCCCTGCCCCATAGAGCAGGTGGGCGACGCTGCTCGAGCAGTCGTAGGCGGGGGCGGCCTGGTCGAGCGGAAGGCCGTGGGCCGCGCCATACACATACGGGCGTCCGGCGATCTGATTGCCGGCGGCGATCAGGCCGCGTACGGCGGGCGGCGCCCCGGCCGGAGCCGCCGCCTGGCCGTCGGCGAGAAGCTGCGCCCGCGGGCCGGACGCGAGCGGGACGGCAGCTGCGGCCAGCGACGCGCAGGGCACCGCAGCGGCGCCGGCCGAGGCCGCCCCAGGACTGGCCGGCGCGGCCGCCGACTGACCGAGGACGTTGCCCGCGCCGCCGGCCGGGGGACGCGAGACGGTGACAGGGCCTGACCACCGCCCGCGCTCGTACGGGATCCGGAGCGCCCCGGCCAGCCGCCACCAGAGATCGATCACCCGGGGCAGCCCGGCCACGGGGCCACCCCCGAGCCCGATGTCGCGCTTGTAGGCGATCACCGCGCGTCCATCCCAGGCAACGCGCAGCGGCGTCAGGTAGGCCAGACCACCCATCGCCGTCGCGGTCTGAAAGCTGGTCCCCCCGAGCTCGGCGTAGCTGTCGGGATGTGCGGTCAGGCTGGCCCCGGAAGCGCCGACGGTGCCGCTGGATGGATCGCCGGGTCCGCCGTACTCGCTGGCGCCGACCCGCTGGGCAGACGCGCTGAGCGAGATCGACGCCGGCGAGCCGGAACCGCCGGGACCGACTCCACAACCGCCCACCGGGTTCCGGGCGGCGAGCAGCACGCCCAGCACCGCTGCGCCGAGGGTGGCCGCCAGCACTGCGCCGAGAGCCGCCGTGGCCAGGCCGAGCGCTCGGGGCGGGCGGCTGGCGGAGGCTCCCAGCGTCATGGCAGCGACGGTAAGCCACGGCCTCAGTCACGGCTGGAATTGGCACAGATTTGTTGCCTTTGGGCGCTCGCGGAGGTCTGCGCTCGGTTCGTCCACGGAGGCTCAAAACGGTCGCCTCCGGAGCCGGTGCTCGCTAGCCTTCAATGGTCATGCCGCGGATCCTGGACGTCGAATCAGCGCTGCTCCTACTGGAGCTCGAGCCTCCGTTCGATCAGCGAGGCGTGCAGCTGGCGCGGCGGCGGATGGCCAAGCGCTGGCATCCAGACATCGCACCGGCCGGGCGCCGCCATGAGCATCAGCGTCATCTCCAGGCCATCAACGAGGCCGCCGATGAGCTCGAGCGCCTGGCCGAGTCGTTCCGGGGCGGGCGGGTCACTCGCAACGCGGTCAAGGTGTCGGCCGCGGCGACCCGGAAGGCCCGGGCCGAAGCCGGCCGCCGCGCCTATGAGGAAGAGCAGCGCCAGCGTGCCGCGGCCGAGGATCAGGCCCGCCACGACCCGTTCGGGTCCCGCGTTCCCGACCACTCCGTCGTGCACCGCTACGCCCGTTGTATCTCCTACCCCGAGTGGGGTGTCGGCACGGTGAGCGGGATCTACTTCTCAGGTGACGAGGAGGATGTGCAGCAGTGGGCGCGCGTCATGTTCTCGGTCGGCGTCCGCACGGTGCCCGCGGGCTCGCTGCAGTTCGTGGACTTCTCCAAGCCCGACCCGGCCGCCAACCGAGTGCAGCGGTTCATGACTGCCGCCCAGCATGCGCTGGCCGAGGGCGATGCGGCACTGGCTGCCCAGCGGCTCGTCTACGCGCGCGACGCCGAGCCCGAGAACCCAGTCGTGCTGCGTCTGCTCACCGTCGCCTTCTGGCAGTCGGGCAACCTTCCCGCCGCCGCTCGCACGGTGCGCGACTGGGCTCGGGCCGACACCGACCGGCCGACCCCCGAGCGCTTTGCCTCCCGCATCTACGAGGACATGGGCGCGATCGATCTGGCCGCCGATGCCGCTCAGCGCGCCGCCGAGCGGGCCCCGGCCGACGCCTCGGCCTGGGAGCGGCTCGGGCGCCTGCGCGTGCGGCTGATGGATCGCCAGGCTGCGATCAGCGCTCTGGAGCGCGCCCGGCTGATCGGCCCGTCGGTCGAGGGGCTGCTCGACCTGGCCCTCGCCTACCACCTGGCCGGCGACGTCGGCGCCGAGGTCTCAGCCGCGCAGGCGGCGACGGTGATCGAACCGCAGGCCGGCGCGGCCTGGTCCACCTACGCTCACGCGCTGGCCCGGACCGACCGCCTGGCCGAGTGCGAGGACGCCTGCCGCCGGGCCCTGTCGCTGAACCCGGACCCCGAGGTCAGCGAGCTGCTGGCACGCGTCGAGGCGGCCACCCCGCGCGGGTTGTCCGAGCGCAGCGCCGCCGCCTAGGCGCGGACGCTCGAACGCTCGCGGACTGGTGGTCAGGGACTGGTGGTCAGGGGGACGCGACCGAGCCCTCGCGCCCGCACACCGGGCAGGACTCGTTGGCGGCCAGGGGCCGCCCACCGCAGGCCGGGCACTGGCTGGCGTGCTCGAGTACGCCGAGCAGCTCGCCGACGCGGCAGACGAGGAGGCGCTCCTCCTCGACCTCGACCCAGGCGCCCGCCGAGGCCGGGAAGACCACATGGTCTCCGACCTTGACCGGCATCCGCACGCCAACGTGATCCCACCAGTCAAGACCGGGGCCGACGGCGAGCACGATGCCCTGCTGCGGCGGCGGCTCGTCTGAGCCCGGCGGGACCAGCAGCCCCGAGCGGCGGACCCGGTCGGGGTCCAGTTCCTTGATCACGATGCGATCGAATAGGGGTCTGAGCTGGCTGCGCACGATGACCCGAGTGTAGGACCGCCGCCCGCCGGTGACGTCATTACGCTGTCGCGTCATGCGTCTGATCGTCGCCCGCTGCTCGGTCAACTACTCCGGCCGCCTGAGCACCCACCTCGGGGAGGCCACGCGCCTGCTCATGCTCAAGGCCGACGGGACGTTCATGGTCTTCTCCGACCACGGCAGCCAGAGTGTGAAGCCGCTGAACTGGATGACGCCACCAACGATCGTCGAGGAGGACGACCACACGCTGATCGTCCGCAAGGGCTCGGGCGCCGCAGAGGAGCGGCTCGAGATCGAGCTCGCCGACGTGCTCTCGGATGTCACGCATGAGATGGGCTCCCCGGAGGCCGATGTCGCCCTGGCCAAGGACGGCGTCGAGGCCCACCTGCAGGAGCTGCTGGCCGAGCAGCCGCATTGGTGCGGGGAGGGCCTGACCCTGGTCCGCCGCGAGTGGCCGACCGACATCGGGCCCGTGGACCTGATGTGCAAGGACGAGGATGGGGTCGGCTGGGTGGCGGTCGAGATCAAGCGGATCGCCGGTATCGACGCGGTCGAGCAACTGACGCGATACCTCGAGCGGATCAAGCTCGATCCCGCCTTTACGGACTGCCGCGGTGTGCTCGCAGCCCAGCTGGTCAAGCCGCAGGCCCGCGTTCTTGCCGTCGCGCGCGGGATCGAGTGCGTCGAGGTCGACCTGGCCGTGCTGCGAGGCGAGCGCGAGCCCGAATTGCGGCTGTTCGCGGCATGAGCGAAGACGCGGTTCTGATCGACCGCCGGGACCGGGTCCTGGTCATAACCCTGAACCGTCCCGATCAGCGCAACGCCGTCAACGCCGCGCTGGCCGCGGGCCTGGCCGCGGCCCTGGACACGCTCGATGCCGATGACGCGCTGTCGATCGGGGTCATCACCGGCGCCGGCAAGGGCTTCTGCGCCGGCATGGACCTGAAGGCGTTCGTGGCCGGAGAGTCTCCGCACGTGCCCGGGCGTGGCTTTGCCGGCATCGCCGAGCGCTCGGTCGCCAAGCCACTGATCGCTGCCGTGGAGGGCTTTGCCGTCGCCGGCGGGCTGGAGGTGGCCCTGGCCTGTGACCTGATCGTCGCCGCGCGGGGCGCCCGGCTCGGCATCCCCGAGGTCAAGCGTGGGCTCGTCGCCGCCGCCGGCGGGCTCCTGCGCCTGCCGCGGGTGCTCCCGCGCAACATCGCCATGGAGCTGGCTCTGACCGGCGATCCGATGGCCGCCGAGCGCGCGGCCGAGCTCGGGCTGGTCAACCGCCTGGCCGAGCCGGGGGAGGCGTTGACCACGGCGGTCGAGCTGGCCGCGGCGATCGCCCAGAACGGGCCCCTGGCGCTGGCGGCGAGCAAGCGGATCCTGACCGAGGCCATCGACTGGCCGGAGGGGGAGTTCTTCACTCGGCAGGCCGAGATCTCGGGGCCGGTGCTGGCCTCGGAGGACGCCCGGGAGGGCGCGACGGCGTTCGCCGAGAAGCGTCCCGCGGAGTGGAAAGGCCGCTAGCCCGGGCAGGCGCCGGGCCCACGTGGAGACGGCTCCTGGTTTCGAGGTTTACGCCTCGCCCCAGGCCGTGGCCACCAGCGAGCGCTGGCCGCCGTGGTCGCGATGCTCGCCGAGATAGATGCCCTGCCAGGTCCCGAGCACGGGCCGCCCGCCGGTGATCGGCAAGGTCAGCTCGGGGCCCAGCAGTGAGGCCTTGATGTGGGCAGGCATGTCGTCGTCGCCCTCCAGCGTGTGAGTCCAGTAGGGGGCGCGCTCGGGCACGGCCTGGTTGAACCAGCTCTCGAAGTCGCGGCGGACGTCCGGGGAGGCGTTCTCGTTGAGGGCCAGCGAAGCCGAGGTGTGGCGGATGAGCAGGTGCAACATCCCGACCCGGAGCTCGCGCAGCTCGGGCAGCGCGCCCAGCACCTCCTCCGTGATGAGGTGGAAACCCCGCGACCGGGGCGCCAGCCGGATCTCGCGCTGGATCCACATCAGACCGTCTCCTCAACGAGCACGGCCGCGTCGGGCAGATGGGCGACGGCCATGTTCACGCGCTGACCGCGAAACGGCACCCCCTCGCGCTCGAGTCGCCGGCGCTGCCGCGCTCCCTGTGAGAGCGAGCCGTCGGCACGGACGATCCGGTGCCAGGGAACGGTCGGATCCGCGCACGCGCTGAGCACGGCGCCGGCCAGGCGCGGTGCGCCGGGGGACACGTCGCCGTAGGTGCGCACAAAGCCCTCCGGGACCTGCCGGACGCGCTCCAGGATCTGCTGCGCGCGCAGGGTGTCCAGGCTGACCGGGGGCACGGTCGGGAGCATAGGGACGTCGTCTCACCGGCCCGGCGTAAGTTCTTGCTAAGGTCCGCCGACCGCCGAATTGCCCGTAAATATCGGGCAAGCGAGGGACCCACGTGTTTCTCCGGGGCGAATCGCCACCTGATGGTGGTGTAGCGCAACTCGCGCGAGCCCGACAGCTAACCCCGCAGGCGGATGCCGCCAAACCTGGAATATGAGCGCACAACGCCGCCAAGCTGTCCTACGCATGCTCGCCGCTACGGTTGCCGTAGGCGTGCTGGTGCTGACGGCCATTGGCCGTCAGCAGCCGGCCCTGGCGGCGAGCGCGGATCTGGGAACGCTGAACTCGCAGCTCGGTGCCGAGCAGGCGCGCCAGCAGCACCTCAGCTCGAGCGTCGCCTCTCTGTCGGGGCTGATCAGTTCGCTGTCCGGGCAGATCTCGCTCGTCCAGAGCCGCGAGGCGGCGGTCCGCCAGGATCTCGCCAACGACCGCGCGCAGATGGTCCGCGCGGCCGCGGCTCTGCGCCGTGAACGCGCGCACCTGCAGTTGCTTCGCGCGCGGCTGGCCCGGGCGCGCATGCTCCTCTCCTTCCAGTTGCGAGGAAGCTACGAGGGCGACCGGCCCGATCTCGTCTCGGTGGTCCTGAACGCCAACGGCTTCAACACCCTGCTCGAGCAGATCAACTTCCTGACCCGCGCCGAGCATCAGCAGCAGTCGATGATCTTCGTGACCAAGATCGCCAAAGCGCAGGCCACCCAGGCCGCCAACCAGCTGGCCGCCACCGAGGCCCAGGCTCGCCAGATGACCGCGGCCGCCGCCACGCGCCAGCAGGCCCTGCAGGGCATGAACGCGCTTCTGGCCTCGCGCGAGTCGGCCCTGGCCCGAGCGCGGGGCGCCCAGCAGGTCGCCCTGTCGGCCAGCCAGGCCCGGTCCAACGGCCTGCGCTCGCAGATCGCCAGCGTTCGTGCCGCCCAGGAGGCCGCCGCCCGCCGCGCCGCCGCCGCACAGGCCGCCGCCGCGCGGGCCGCCGCGGCCACCCCGTCGGCACCGTCGACGCCCTCGAGCCCGGCCGGTGCGCCGTCGGCCCCGGTGTCCGCTGCCCCCTCGGGCGGATGGGCGATTCCCTACTCGATCGTGCTCTGCGAGTCCGGCGGCCAGAACGTGCCGCCCAACAGCGCCGGCGCCTCGGGTTACTACCAGATCATGCCCGCCACCTGGCGGCTGTTCGGAGGGTCGGGACCGGCCGCCTACCTGGCCTCCAAGTCCGAGCAGGACGCCGTCGCCTCGCGCATCTGGAACGGCGGCAGCGGTGCCTCGAACTGGGTCTGCGCCGGGATCGTCGGCATTCACTAGCGCCGCCGGGCTCACTAAGCTCTCGCGGCCCGTGACCGTCTCGCGCGTCCCTCGAGTGCTGCTCATCACCGGGGTGCTGTTGCTCGCCCTGGCGGTCCGCGTCGCCTACATAGAGACGACTCCGTATCACGCCGTCAACGACGCCGGCACCTATAACCGGATGGCGAGCATGATCGCCAACCACGGCGATTACCACACCGGGAGTGGCCCTCGGAGCGGCGCCGGTGGCTCGCGTGGGCCGACGGCCTATTTTCCGCCCGCCTTCCCGTATCTGCTGGCCGCCTCCGATCTTTTCACCGGCCACGAGGCGGGCGGCAAATCCGCCCTGCGCTCCGAACGGCTCGAGCAGGCAATCGTCGGCACGGTCGCGGTCGGCTTGATCGGACTCGTCGCGCTCGAAGCATTCGGGGCCGCGGTGGGTCTCGTGGCGCTGATCCTGGCCGCCGTCTACCCGGTGCTGGTCGAGCTGTCGGGGATCCTCGTGGCCGAGAACCTGCTCATCGTGTTCGAAATGGCCGCGACCTGGACCGCGCTCCGGGCGCGGCGCTCCGACCACCCGTACCGGTGGATCGCCGCCACGGGGCTGCTCACCGGTCTGGCCGCGCTCACGCACGAGAACGCAATCCTGATGCTGCTGCCGCTGGGCGTAGCCGCCGCCAGCGCCGCGCGACCGTGGCGCGGGCTGCGTCCGCCGCGCGGTCCCGCCGTCCGCGCCATGGCCCTGCTCGCTGCGACCACCGCCCTGGCCATCGCCCCGTGGACGATCCGCAACGCGGTCGAGCTGCACCGCTTCGTCCCCGTCTCCGACGAGACCGGCATCACGCTGGTCGGCACCTACAACCCGGCCTCGGCCGCCTTCTCCCCCGTCCCCTACAAGTGGCGGATCTTCAGCCACATTCCCCAGGACGCGATCTACAAGCGCACCGGCCCGCGCTACACCGAACCCGAGCTGTCAGATCGGCTCCAGTCCCAGGCCCTCAACTACATCGGCGACCACCCCCTGTCCCCGGTGGCGGCAGCCTTCCACAACACGCTGCGCATGTTCGAGCTCGAGGGCAGCTACGCCTGGCACGCCTCCGCGCAGGCGATGGGACTGAGCATCGGCACGGCCCACACCGGAGTGGTGGCGTTCTGGATCCTGGCCCTGCTGGCGCTGGCCGGCGTGTTCACACGGCGCGCGCGGAAGGCGCCATTTTGGCTGTGGGGGATCCCGGTGCTCATGTGGCTGAGCAGCGTCCTCGTCAACATGGAGACACCGCGCTTTCGCGAGCCGGTGGAGCCGTTTCTGGTTCTGCTCGCCGCCTGCGCCCTGACCAGCGTGGGCCCGCTGCTCAGCCGCGTGCGGCGCTCAGGACTGGGCCGTACGCCAGTCGGGCGTGGTCGCCATGCGACGGGGGTGGCGGGTCGACGGAGAGCTGGTCGAGATGAGCCAGCGCCTGGCCTGAGCCGACGGCCACGCAGGTCAGCGGGGACTCGGCGTTGATGACCGGCATGCCCGTCTCCTCGGCGACGAGCTGATCGAAGCCACGAATGAGCGTGCCACCGCCGGCGAGCAGGATTCCGTCGCGGGCGATGTCGGAGGCGAGCTCGGGCGGGCACTGCTCGAGCGTGTCGCGGATCGCGCGGAGGATCTCACGCAGGGGCAGCGAGATCGCAGCGCGGACCTCCTCGCTGCGCAGCTGGATCGCCGTGGGCAGCCCGGTGACCAGGTGGCGGCCGCGGACCTCCAGCACCTGCTCCTCGGGGATGGGGACCGCGGAGCCGAGCTCGATCTTGATCCGCTCGGCCGTGCGCGAGCCGATGGCCAGCTGGTAGGCGGAGCGGATGTAGTGCGAGATGGCCTCGTCCATCTCGTAGCCCCCGACCCGGACCGAGCGCGAGATCACGATCCCGCCGAGGGAGATGATCGCCATCTCACTCGTCCCGCCGCCGACGTCGACGACCATCCGGCCGATCGGCTCCTCGATCGCGATCCCGGCTCCGATGGCGGCCGCGATCGGCTCCTCGATCAGGTGCACGCGGCGGGCGCCGGCGGCCAGGGAGGCCTCCTCGACGGCCCGCTTCTCGACCTCGGTCACGCCCGAGGGGGCGCAGACGATCAGGCGCGGATGGGCCATCCGGCGATCGAGCACGCGGCGGATGAAGTAGCGCAGCATCTCCTCGGTGACCTCGAAATCGGCGATCACGCCGTGGCGCAGGGGACGCGTGGCGGAGATCGTGGCCGGCGTGCGGCCGATCATGCGCTCGGCGTCGGCGCCGACGGCGTGGACCTCGCCGGTGGCCACGTCGGAGGCGACCACGGAGGGCTCGGAGACGACGATGCCGCGCCCGCCCACATACACGAGGGTGTTCGCCGTGCCGAGGTCAATGGCCATGTCATTGACCCCGAGGGCGGGCACGAAGTGGCGCCTGGAGTTGTCGCGACGGGAACCGTCTCTGCGAAGTCGGATACGACAAGAGTAGTCAGAACCGAGGGCCCGGCGTGGCCTTCGGCCGCCAGGCCCCGGCGCGCCTTGACAAACGGGGCGTCAGCGCTCGCCGGGGAGCTTGCGCGGGTACTGCGAGACCGGGTGGCTGAGGTCCAGCGCCGTGGAGACGATCCGGTTCTGCTCGGTGGCGTGGGCGATCGGATAGCCCTCGCCGGAGGCGGCCCGCTCGGGGCGGCCGATGTAGCCGAACTGGAGCTCTTCGGGCAGAACCTGGAGCAGCCGCGGGGACATGAACGCCCGGGCACCCATGTTGCGTGGCTCCTCCTGGACCCAGACGACCTCCTGGAGCTTGGGATAGGAGGAGACGAGGTCCAGCAGCTCGGCCTGCGGGAACGGGTAGAGCAGCTCGACCCGCCCGATGGCGACGCCGGGGTTCTGCTCCCGGCTCTCGTGGCCGATCAGGTCGTAGTAGACCTTGCCGGTGCAGAGCACCAGCCGCGTCACCTGCTCGGGATCGACGGCCGCGTCGGGCAGGACGGGCTGGAAGCGACCCTCGGTCAGCTCGTCCAGGCGGCTGGCGGCCAGCGGCAGCCGGAGCAGGCTCTTGGGCGTCATGACGACCAGTGGGCGCTGCTTGGCGATCCGGGCCTGGCGGCGCAGAAGGTGGAAGTACTGCGCGGGCGTGGTCGGGTAGGCCACGCGGATGTTGCCCTCGGCGGCCAGCTGCAGGAAGCGCTCCAGACGGGCCGAGGAGTGCTCGGGGCCGGAGCCCTCGTAGGCGTGCGGGAGCAGCAGGGTCAGTCGCGAGGTCTGGCCCCACTTGGCCAGGCCGGAGACGATGAACTGGTCGATGATGACCTGGGCGCCGTTGACGAAGTCGCCGAACTGGGCCTCCCACAGGACCAGCGTCTCGGGGCCCTCCTGCGAGTAGCCGTACTCGAAGCCGACGCAGGCCATCTCCGACAGCGGGCTGTTGTGGAGCTCCATCGGCGCCAGCGCGCCCGGGCAGGTGCTGCATGGCGCAGTGCTCCTGGCCGGTCTTGGGGTCGTGCAGGACGAGATGGCGCTGGCTGAAGGTGCCCCGCTCGGTGTCCTGGCCGGTGAGGCGGATCGGGATGCCCTCGGTGAGCAGGGAGGCGAAGGCGAGCGCCTCGGCGTGGGCCCAGACGATGGCCGGCTTGGTCGGGTCCTCCATCGCCTCGCGGCGCTGCTCGAGCTGCTTGGCCAGCTTGGGATGGACGTTGAAGCCCTCGGGCACGGCCAGCAGCTCCTCGCCCAGAACCTGGAGGCGATCCTCGGCGACGGCCGTCCTGACCTCGGGCGAGGGCGTGCGGTCGAGCTGGTACTCGCCGGTGGCGTGCTCGAGGTCCTTGGCGGCGGCGATCCGGTCCTTGAGCGCGGCGTGCTGATCGGAGAGCTCGGCCCAGACGGCATCGGTCATCTCGGTCGACTCCTGCTCGGAGACGACACCCTGCGTCGATCAGCTGGCGGACGAACAGCTCGCGCACCGACGGGTGCTTCTTGATCACCTGGTACATCTCGGGCTGCGTGTAGGCCGGCTCGTCGGCCTCGTTGTGGCCGAAGCGGCGGTAGCCGATCAGGTCGATCAGCACGTCGTGGCCGAACTCCTGGCGGAAGGCGAAGGCCAGGCGGACGGCGCTGATGCAGGCGGCGACGTCGTCGGCGTTGACGTGGATGATCGGGCACGTCATAGCCCTTGGCCAGATCCGAGGCCCAGGTCGTCGAGCGGGCGTCGTCGGAGTCGGTGGTGAAGCCGACCTGGTTGTTCTGGATGAGGTGGATCGTGCCGCCCGACGGTGTAGCCGTCCAGCGCCTGCAGGTTGAGCGTCTCGGCCACCACGCCCTGGCCGGGGAAGGCGGCGTCACCGTGCAGGATGACCGGGATCGCGGCGTTGGTGTCCTGGTGGGCGTGCGGACCCTGGCGCGTGGTCTGCGCGGCGCGGGTGGCGCCGGCGGCCACCGGAGCGACGAACTCCAGGTGCGAGGGGTTGGACTCCAGGCGCACGATGATGCTCTCGCCGCCGGGCAGCTGGTAGGAGCCCTGGGCGCCGTGGTGGTACTTGACGTCGCCGGTCCCGCCCTGGGGCAGGGTGGTGATCGGCTCGAGCGTCGAGGAGCCCTCGAACTCCGCGAAGATCGTCTCGTACGGGCCGGCCGAGGTTGTGGGCCAGAACGTTGAGCCGGCCGCGGTGGGCCATGCCGATGACGACCTCGCGGGCGCCGCGGCTGGCCGACAGCTGGGTGAGCTCGTCGATCATCGGCACCGTCATGTCGAGGCCCTCGACCGAGAACTGCTTCTGGCCCAGGTAGGCCTTGTGCATGAAGCGCTCGAAGGCGTCGACCTCGGTCAGCCGCTTGAGCAGCGCCCGCTGCTCGTCATGGGTGAGAGGCGAGCGGAACTGGCCGGACTCGATCGCCTCGCGCAGCCACAGGCGCTGGCGGTGGGAGGCGATGTGCTCGATCTCGTAGGCGATCGTCCCGCAGTAGGTCTCGCGCAGATGGGGCAGCGCGTCGGCCAGCGTGGCGCCGGGCACGTACATGCGCAGGATGTGAGCCGGGATCCGGGCCATCAGCTCCGGCGTCAGGCCCGAGCGGCGCCGGGTCGAGCGCCGGATCGCCCTCGGACTCGCGCCCGAGCGGATCGAGCTGGGCGGCCAGGTGGCCGTGGGTGCGGTGGGCCTTGAGCAGCGAGGTGGCGGCCTGGACGGCCTGGAGAAGCTCCTCGTCGATCGGGGCCGGGGCGCCGTCGGCGGACGGCGTGGCCGGCGCGGCGGCGGCCAGCCCGGCGGCGGCGGCCGGGGCCGGCGGCGGGGGCAGCTCGGGCAGGTCGACGCCGAGGTCGGCGAAGACCGTCTCGTAGAAGCCGCTCGTCGCCCTGGAGCAGGGCCTCGATGCGCTGCAGGAAGCGACCCGACTCGGCGCCCTGGATGATGCGGTGGTCGTAGGTCGAGGTCATGGTCATGACCTTCTCGGCGCCGATGATGGCGCCGATCCGCTCCAGACCGACCGGGTAGGCGATCGAGCCGGTGGCCACGATCGTGCCCTGGCCGACCATCAGCCGCGGCACCGAGGCGACGGTGCCGATCCCGCCCGGATTGGTGAGCGAGATGTTGGCCGCCGACTGAGGTCATCGGCGGTCAGCGAGTTGGTCCGCGCCTTGTCGACCAGCGCGTTGTAGGCGTCCAGGAAGTCCTTGAAGCTCAGCCGGCCGGCGTCGCGGATGACCGGCACCATCAGCGTGCGCGTGCCGTCCTTCTTCTCGACGTCGACGGCCAGGCCGAGGTTGACCGCCCCGTCGTCGTGGCGATGGGGCTTGCCGTCGATCTCCTCGAAGTGGTTGGCCATCACCGGCATGTCCTCGGTGACCACGCGAGCGATGGCGTAGGCGATCAGGTGCGTGAAGGACACCTTGCTGCCCGCCGTTCTTGAGCTGCTTGCGGCGCTCGTCAAGGACGGTCACGGTGAGGGTGCGGAACGAGGTGGCGGTGGGGATCGAGCGGCTCTGATCCATGTACCGGGCCAGCGCCGCGCCGCCGCCCTTGATGAGCTGCGCGCCGGACGGCCGCTGGCGGCGGCCGCAGCCGAGGCGCCGGGCGCTGGCGGCTGCGCGCCGTTGCCGGCGGCCAGCACGTCGGCCTTGGTGATGCGCCCGCCGCGGGCGCTGCCGGTCACCTGGCTGAGGTCGACGCCCTCGGCGGCGGCCACCCGGCGAGCGACGGGAGACGCATCGACGTCGGCCGCCGGCGGCGGCGGTGCCGTCGGCTGGCGCGGCCGGGGCGGCGGCCGGGGCCTGCGGGCAGTCGGAGCGCCTGCGGCCGCCGGCGAGGCCGAGCCCTGGCGGCTGAGGCGTGTCATCCGTGCGATGACCTGCCCGACGGTGACCGTGTCCCCCTCCTGCGGCCAGGATCTCGGTGATCGTGCCGTTGGCCGGGGCGGGCAGCTCCATGTCGACCTTGTCGGTGGAGATCTCGACCACGGTGTCGCCGTCGGAGACCTCGTCGCCGACCTTGACCGACCACTCGAGGATCGTGCCCTCGGTGACCGACTCGCCGCCGGTCGGGGTGACGATGTCGACGTCTTGCCCTCGGCGGTGTCCTGGGCGGCCATGCCCTCGGCCTCGGTGCTCTGGCCGGCGGCCGCCTCGGCGGCGGTGGCCGGCGGCGACTCGCCTGAGACGGGCGTCTCCTCGGCTGGCTTGACGCTGAGGCGCCGTTGCCTTGGGGCTGCGCCGCGGTGGCTGGCGCGCCGGCGCCGCTGCCGTTGCCGTCGGCCGGCCGAGATCTCGGCCAGCAGGGCGCCGACGGCGACCGTGTCGCCCTCGGCGGCGTGAATCTTGGTGATCGTGCCGCTGGCCGGCGAAGGGACCTCGGCGTCGACCTTGTCGGTGGAGATCTCGACCAGCGTCTCGTCGGCGGCGATCGTGTCCCCGACCTGCTTGTGCCACTCGAGGACGGTTCCTTCGGAGACGGAGTCCCCCATCGCGGGCATCACGACTTCGATCGTGCCTGTGTCAACCGCCATGCCGGCCTTTCACTCTAACGCCTGTCCTGGGCTTCCCAGCGCCCGGCCGAGGCCTTGCCGAGCTCGGCTGGGCGGTGGCTTGCCGTCGCGGCGGTCGGCGATCAGGAATCCGATCGAACCCGCGAAGGGTCCGAGCCCGCCGAGCACGGCGACCGTCACCGCCAGCCAGTAGGGGATCACCCGCAGCGGGCGGCGGCGATGCAGACCAGCGACATGCCGATCCACAGCAGGCCATGGGCGAGCCCGAGGATGAAGGTCTCGGGCTGCGGGTTGCCGAGCACGAAGCGCACAGACCAGCAGGGCCGAGATAGACCGCCGAGTGGAAGAACGAGACCGCCTCCAGCCGGCGGAAGGTGACGAACCTCATCCGGCGCCGGCGCGAGAGCATCCGCCCCAGCAGCCGCAGCGGCGCGTCGGCCTCGGCCGGCCAGGCCGTCGACGTCGGCGGGCCACCAGGCGAACTGGTCGTGCTCGGGATCGGGCGTGACCTCGGCCCCGGGGGCCAGCCAGGCCTGACCGACGAGCAGCACCATCCCCTCCGGATTGCCGACCAGCGCTTCGACGCTCAGCCGCTCGCGGCACCACCGACCACTCCTCCTCGAGCTCGCGGGCCAGGGTGTCGGCCGGGTTCTCGTCCACCTCGACGGCGCCCCCGGCGCCCAGCGCCCAGCGTCCCGCCCAGGAGGCCAGCCACGCGGCTCGGCGGCCGGCCAGCCAGCAGCCGTCGGCGTCGCGGACCACGCACAGGGCCGACAGCGTCTGCGCGGCGGAGTCGGAGACCAGTCGCAGCGCCCAGCGGGCCGGCTGCAGCTCGAGCTCCAGCCCATCGTCGGCGGCGGTGAAGTCGTGCAGGCGGGCGGCCAGCCCGTCGTGGCTGGGTGAACCGCGGCGGCGCAGGGCGTCCAGGGCCTCATCGGCGGCCTCGGTCGCGCTCGCCGCCGGCTCGAAGGGATCCGAGCGCCAGGAGGCACGCACGCGCGACGGGATCCCACGGGCCCACGGGCCAAGATGGCGGGTGGCGGGGCCACGGCCATACGGTATCCGCCGCATTGGGGTGGGCGACCGCATTGGAGGTAGGCTCGCGGCCGCGTGAGCCGGAGACTGAAGCACTGGGGCTGGGGCTACGAGGACGAGCAACCCTCGCTCGAGGAGCTGCGGGCCGCCGCGGCCTTCCTCGCCCAGCACCTCGGCTTTGGCTCCACCGAGCCCGAGGCCCCGGTGCCGCTCGAGGCGCTTGCGTTGCCCGGCCCGCGCCTGCGGGCACCCGACGAGCTCGAGCTCGATCCTCTCCGACGAGCGCCACGAGCGGGTCCTGCATGCCTACGGCCGCTCGTACTCGGACATCGTCAGGGCGTTTCGGGGCCGCTTCGATCACGTCCCCGACCTGGTCGCCCGCCCGGCACGAGGCCGAGGTCGAGGCCGTGCTGACGCTGGGCGCTCGCGGCCGGGGCGGCCGTGATCCCCTACGGCGGCGGCACGAGCGTGGTCGGCGGCGTCGAGCCGCGCGTGGATCCGGCGCGGTTCGCCGGCGTCGGTGACGATCGACATGCGGAGGCTCGACCGGGTGCTCGAGGTCGATCCGGTCTCGCTGTCGGCCCGCATCCAGGCCGGCGCCACCGGGCCCGGGCTGGAGGACCAGCTGCGCGAGCACGGCCTGACGCTGCGCCATTTCCCGCAGTCGTTTCGAGTTCTCGACCCTGGGCGGGTGGATCGCCACCCGTGCGGGCGGGCACTTCGCCACCCTCTACACCCACATCGACGATCTCGTCGAGTCGGTGCGGGCCGTCACCCCGGCCGGGATCTGGGACTCCCGGCGGCTGCCCGGCTCGGGCGCCGGGGTCTCGCCCGACCGGATGCTGCTCGGCTCCGAGGGGACGCTGGGGATCATCACCGAAGCCTGGGTGCGCGTCCGGCCCCGGCCCGCGCTTTCGCAGCTCGGCCGGCGTCCGCTTCCCGAGCTTCGCCGCCGGGGCCGAGGCCGTGCGGGCGGCTGGTCCAGTCGGGCCTCAACCCAGCCGGGTGCCGGCTGATCGACCCCGCCGAGGCCGCCCTGACCGGCGCCGGGGACGGGCAGCCACGCGCTGCTCGTGCTGGGTTTCGAGTCTCCCGCGCGCGACACCGAGCCGCTGCTGGAGCAGGCGCTGGAGATCTGCGCCGCCCACGGGGGGACGTGGTCGCCGCGCTCGCGCGGACAGCCGAGCCGGCGCAGGCCGGCGAGCCGTGCCGAGTGCCGTGGGCAGCTGGCGCCAGGCCTTCCTGCGCGCGCCCTACCTGCGCGACACCTTCGTGGCCATGGGCGTGCTGTCGGAGACCTTCGAGTCGGCCATGACTTGGGAGCGCTTCCCCGACTTCCACCGCGAGCGTGACCGAGGCCACCGAGTCGGCCGTCGCGGGCGGCCTGCGGAGCGGGGACGCGTCACCTGCCGCCTGACCCACGTCTATCCGGACGGTGCCGCGCCCTACTTCACGGTCCTGGCCCCGGCGCGGCGCGGTGAGGAGGTGGAGCAATGGGCCCAGATCAAGCAGGCCGCGTCCGACGCGATCCTGGCCGCGGGCGGGACGATCACCCATCATCACGCGGTCGGCCGCGACCATCGCCCCTGGTATGACCGCCAGCGTCCCGACCCGTTCGCCGCCGCGCTGCGCGGGGCCAAGGCGCGCGCTCGACCCGGCTGGGGCGCTCAATCCCGGAGTGCTGATCGACTAGCTCACGGTCAAGCGCCGTCAGCCGGCGCGGAGAGCCGCGGCGGCCGGGGCCACGTCGGGCGGGCAGGCGGTCGAGGAGCTCGCGCCAGCCCGGCTGGGCGCCGACGGCGGCCCGGATGTGGCGCAGACCGGCCTCGAGGTCGCCCATCTGGGCGGCGCCCCAGCCCGGCCCAGAACTGCAGCTCATGGGACTCGGGAGCGAGCCGGCTGGCCTCCAGGTAGAGCGTGGCCGCCTCCTCGTGGCGCCCCTCGGCCACGCGCTCATCGCCGCGACCGGCCAGCGTGTAGGCCTCGTTGAGACGCACCAGCCGGGCCAGCTCGTCGAGCGGATCGGGGTGGTCCTCGACCCGCAGGCTGATCACCGTGTCCCACGGCTGCCCGGCCGCGGGCACGACGAACAGCGCCGCCGACTGGCGCCCGCGGATGTCGCCGCCCTCGAGCTCGGCGGCATCGAGCGCGGCGAGCAGGCGCTCGGTCAGCGAACCCTGGTGCCTCTCGTAGGCGGCGAGCATGGCCGGCCACACAGTGTCGGCGGCCATGATGTTGGCCTGGCAGGAGACGCCGTCGACCCTGGCAGTCGCCGGCGAACGGCATGCAGCTCTCGCCGGTGTAGGCCGCCACCCCGCCGGGGCGTCGACGATCGCGACCTGGCGCGACGCGGCCCGAGGATCCTCGTCGAGCAGTTGGCGCAGCGCCGCCGGCGCATCGGCGCCACGCTCGAGCAGCTCGAGCCCCCGGGGACCGTAGGCGACCTCGACGTTGGCCTGGGTGGCCACGGCCCCGACGCCGGCCTTGGCCCAGGGGACGATCGGGCCGACGCTGAACCAGTGCGACTGCACCGCGACGCCGAGCTCGCCGGTGTCCGGGTCGCGGGCGACGATCGAATAGGTGCCCGGCGCGAGCCCGGTCGGCGGTCAGCGGCGGCATGCCAGCCGCGAGCATAGTACGGCGGGCGTGGTCCGAGCGCAAGCGCGGTGATCTGTGGCAGCCTTGGCGCCATGACCCGATCGCCGTAGTCGGGCCCGGAGGCGTGGGCGGGTTCGTGGCCGGCGCGCTGGCCCGGTCGGGTCGCGAGGTGACAGTCGTCGCCCGCGAGGCGACGGCGGAGCTGATCGCGACCGGCGGGCTGTGGGTTCGCAGCGTCGCGCTCGACGACGACTTCATCGCCCGGCCGCGGGCGGTGAGCGAGCTGAGCGAACCCACCGACGTGCTGCTGGTGGCCACCAAGGCCTCGGGCCTGGCCGACGTGCTGCGACGCATCCGGACCACGCCCGGCCTGGTCGTCCCGCTCCTGAACGGGGTCGAGCACATGGCGGTCGCTGCGCGAGCGCTTTGGCACCGGACCGGTCGTGGCCGGCGTGATCCGGATCGAGTCCGACCGCCCGGCGCCCGGCCGAGGTCGTCCAGACCAGCCCCGGGGCGCGCATCGACCTGGCCGGCGAGGAGGACCGGATCGCGGCCCTGGCCGGCGCCTGGGTGAGGCGGGGCTCGAGGTTCGCACCGGCGCCAGCGAGGCCCAGGTCCTGTGGGCCAAGCTCGCCCGCCTCAACGCGCTGGCTCTGACGACCAGCGCCAGCGACCGGCCGCTGGGCTTCATCCGAAGGACCCGCGCTGGCGCTCGGCGCTCGAGGGCGCGGTCAACGAGACGGTCGCCGTCGCCGTGGCCGAGGGCGCCGAGCTGGCGCGCCGAGCGGACGCTGGCCGAGCTGGAGTCAGCTCACCCGGAGCTCGGCTCCTCGATGCAGCGCGACATCGCCGCCGGGCGCGAGCCGGAGCTGGATGCGATCGCCGGAGCCGTGCTGCGGGCCGCCGCGCGCCGGAACGTGCGTGCGCCGACCGTACGCTGGCTGGCGCGAGCGCGTGGCCGAGCGGGCGGGATCGACTCCGCCCGTCGTCTGACCCGGCCGCTCGTCGAGGACGACTAGAGCGGGGGGCGAATCGGCGCCGGTGCCGTCGGTGTAGATCGGCTCGGCGAACTCCTCGGAGGCCACCGCGTCGACCATCTCGGCCTCCTCCTGCTCCTCCTCGGTGTCGTGCTCGCCGTCGCAGAGCACGCGGAAGTTCCCGCTCACGCCGCCGTCGACCTGGAGCACGATGCCGGGCAGGATCTGCTCGCCCTCCTCGAGCCCGAGCCGCTCGATGTCGAAGTGGGCCATGCCGATGCCCCAGCTGTTGTGATCGGGGTTCTCGCGATCATGGGCGGCCACGCCCTGCGCGAAGCGCTCGAGGATTCGGCCCATGGTGGCGTTGTCGACCATGCCCGCCTAGCCCCGCTCGATGAGCTCGATCCGGTAGCCGTCGGGATCGCGCACGAAGCACAGCCGGCTCCCGCCCTCGCGCACCGAATAGGGCGGCTTCTCGGGCTCGATGCCCTGCTCGGCCAGCCGGGCCAGCGTGCTGGTCGAGGTCGGCGCGTGGTGATGGCGATGTGGCCGTAGCCGGTGCCGATCTCGTAGGGCTCGGTCTGATCGAAGTTGTGGGTGAGCTCGAGGCGCGGCTCGTCACCGTCCTCGGGCAGGCCCATGAAGACGTTGATCGCCTCCTCGCGGATCGGGAGCCGGCCCTTCTCCTCAAAGCCCGAGGGCGTTGTAGAAGTCCACCGACCGGTCGACCTCAAGAATCCGATAACAGGTGTGGATCAGGCTCATCGCTCTTTTAGAGGCTACCGAGTAAGTCCCGAGGGCAAACGGCGGGCGGCCCGGCGCGGTCCAATGGATACCCTCTCGGGGATGATCACGGAGCGCTCGATGAGCGAGCACTGGCTGTCGAACACCTACCTGGTGGCGGATGAGCCCGGCGGGCACGCCGTGATGATCGACGCCGGCGGCCCGGTCGCGCCGCTGCTCGAGTACCTGCGCCGCGGCCAGCTGGAGCTGACCCACGTGCTGCTCACCCACCACCACCACGACCACATTGCCGAGCTCGAGCCACGGTCCAGAGGCCCACCCCGATGCTGCCGTCCTGATTCATCCCGCTCGAGCGCGAGATGGTCGCCGACAGCACCGGGCATGATGGAGGCGGGACAGATCATCGAGAGCGGGGCCCTGCGGATCGAGCCCATCCATACTCCGGGCCACACGGCGGGAATGCTCTCGCTGCTGGTCGATTCGACTGACGTGTTCACCGGCGACACCCTGTTCCGAGGCTCGGTGGGCGGCGTACGCGCACCCGGACACACCACCTACGCCGACCTGAAGAGTCGATCATGGACAAGCTGCTGACACTGCCCGCGCAGACGCGGATCCACCCCGGTCACACCGATCCGACCACGGTGGCGCAGCGAGCTCGAGTCCAACCGCTTCGTGCGGATCTGGCGCGGCGTCGATCCCGAAGGCCAGGAGCCGTGCCAGGCGATGGGCGATGAGGCGACGCTGATCCTGCTCGGCGACGACTACGACGGCGGGCACAAGGCCTGGGTGCGTTGGCCCGACGGCGACTGACGACATCGTCCCCGGATCCCAGGTGCAGCGGGCCCAGCTAGTGGCTTCCAGGGGACACTAAGGCCACTGATGCCCAGGCCACCCAAGAAGGACAAGATGCCGACCTCACGCGTCAGCCGCACGGCCAGGATCGGTGGCCTGGCGGCAGGACAGGCCATCCGCCAGGCGGGCACCCGCGCGGCCAACGTGACCCGTGACAAGCCGGGCCGCGAGGCTGCCCTCGAGCGCCGCCACATCGAGGCCGCCGAGCAGATCGTGGCCGCACTGGGTTCGATGAAGGGCGCGGCCATGAAGGTCGGGCCAGGTGCTCTCGTTTCTGGACGTGGGGATGGTTCCCGAGGAGTATCGAGAGGAGTTTCAGAGCAAGCTCGCCGCGCTTCGCGACGCGGCGCCGACGGTCACCTTCAAGGAGATGCGCAAGGTGATCGAGGAGGATCTCGGCGAGCGCCTGCGCGACGTCTTTGACGAGTTCGATGAGGAGCCAATCGCCGCCGCCTCGATCGGTCAGGTCTACCGCGCCCGGCTCACCGACGGTCGCGAGGTGGCGGTCAAGGTCCAGTATCCGGGCGTCGCTGCCGCCGTGCGCTCAGACATGCAGAACCTCGGGCTGATCCTGCGGCTGGCCAAGCGCATCGCCCCCGGCATGGACCCCAAGGCGATCGGCCAGGAGATCCGCGACCGGATCGAGGAGGAGCTCGATTACGAACTCGAGGCGCAGAACCAGCGCTCGCTGGCCCGGATCTTTCGCGGCCATCCCTTCATCGTCATTCCCGAGGTCGTGACCTCGCTCTCGCACGAGCGGATCATGGTCTCGGAGTACGTGCACGGGGTCGGCTTCGAGGAGCTCAAGAGCTATCCCCAGGCGGACCGCGACCGCATCGCGGAGATCATCTTCCGCTTCTACTTCAGCTGTCTGTACCGCCACGGCCAGTTCTCCGGTGATCCCCATCCCGGTAACTCGATGCTGCTCGAGGACGGGCGTATGGCCTTCGTCGACTTCGGCCTCTTCAAGCGCATGCCGCCCGGAGCGGTCGACCTCGAGATCAGTGTGGCCCGGGCCATCATCGAGGGCGACACCGAGACGATCATGCGCCTGGGCACCGAGGTCGGGTTCTTCCGCGACCCGGACAAGTTCAACCCCGACCGGGTGCTGGCCCATTTCCGGGCCGCGACCTCGTGGTACACCGCCGACCGTGAGATCGAGCTCTCCCCTGAGTACGCCACCCAAGTGCTGATCGACATGAGCGACCCGCGCTCGGAGTACTTCGGCTATCTGCGCCAGGAGTCCGCCCCGCCGGACCACATCTTCGGCCGGCGGATGGAGGTTCTGACCTTGGCCGTGCTCTCCCAGCTGCACGCGCGGGGGAACTTCCACCGCATCGCCCGCGAGTGGTTCTACGGCGATCCGCCGGCGACCGAACTGGGACAGGCCGAGGCCGACTTCTACAGTCGCGCCACGGTCTGAATCAAGCCGGGCGCAGCGCTCAGCCGGCCGGCAACTCCCGCTCGAGCTTGGCCGTGTCGCCGGCGGTCTGAAACCGGATCACCTTCCCGTTCTCGAACGTGAGCACGTCGGCCGCGTCCCAGCTTTCGTCGCCGAGTGAGACCTGGGTCAGCACGACGACCCGTTCATCGTCGGCGAACCAGTGCTGAGGCGAGGTCTTGAATCCCTTGGCGGCCAACTGAGCCCAGTTGGCGCCGACCTCCTGCTTGCCCCGCGCGGTCCCGCTGACGGCGCTGCGCCCCGGCGTCACCCACTCGATGTCATCGGCCAGGTTGGCCATCGCCTCCTCCACATCCCCGGCCGTGAAGGCGGCATAGCCTTGCTTGGTGATCTCCAGGTTTTCCTGCGCGCCCATCTGTCACCCCTTCGGTCGCTGGCTGGAGAGCGAAACCTACACCGCTAAAGCGCCGCCGCGGTAAAAAATCGTTGTCTAAACCTCCTGGACCTGGAACAGGCTCGTCGTGCCCGGCTTGCCGCTGGGCAGGCCGGCCGTGATGCCGACCCGCTCCCCAGGCTTGACCCAGCCCAGCTCGACGACCCGTCGCGCGCTGTCGGCGATCAGGGCCTCGGTCACCTCGTGGCGGCGCATGGACGCGGCCTGAACACCCCACATGAAGCTGCAGCGTCGCACCGTCTCGCGACCCGGCGAAAGGCAGTAGATCGGGACCTGCGGTCGGTGCGCGGAGATGAGTCGCGCCGAGCGACCCGAGAGCGTCGGCACCACGAGCGCGGCCAGGCCGAGCTCGTGGGCGGCCGCGCACGCACTGTGGGCGATCGTGTAGGCCGGATCACGGGCGTCGCGCCGGACCCGGTGCTCGTTCCAGCGCTGGTAGGGAAGGTCCTGCTCGGTGCGCTCGGCGACCGCGGCCATCATCGCCACCGCCTCCACCGGGTAGTTGCCGACCGCGGTCTCCTGGGACAGCATCACCGCATCGGTCCCATCGAGGATCGCGTTGGCCACGTCGGCCACCTCGGCCCGCGTGGGACGCGAGGACGAGACCATCGAATCGAGCATCTGCGTGGCCGTGATCGAGGGTCGCGCGAGCTGGCCGGCGATCCGCAGAAGATCCTTCTGGACCATGGGCACGGTCTCGATCGGCAGCTCGATGCCGAGGTCACCCCGGGCCACCATCACCGTGTCGGCGGCGCGGATGATCGCTTCGGCCTCGTCGACGGCCTGCGGCTTCTCGATCTTGGCGATCAGCGGCAGCCGGGTATGGCCGCGGACGAACTCGACGTCCTCGGCCGTGCGCACGAATGACAGGGCGACCACGTCGACACCGATGGACTCGCCGAACCGCAGCATGTCGAGGTCCTCCTCGGGCACCGCGGCCAGACCACGGGTCGAGCCGGGGATGTTCAGACCCTGGCGGGTGGCCACCGAGCCACCGATCTCAACCGCGGTCTCGATCTCAGCGGTCTCCGCGCGCACGTCGCGAACGCGGAGCCGGATCGCGCCGTCGGCGAGGTAGATCACGTCCTCGGGATCGACCGCTTCGCACAGCCCCTTCCAGGTGACCGACATGCGTCGGTCGTTGCCGATCTCCGTCGACCCACAGACCAGAGTGAGTGTTTCGCCGGGCTTCAATTCGGCCAGGTCGTTCTCGAGCGCGCCGATTCGCAGCTTCGGACCGGGTAGGTCCTGAAGGATGGCCACCTGTCGCCCGACGCGCTGGGCGGCAGCGCGCACGCGCTCAGCGTTCTCGGCGTGCATCTCGCGGGTGCCGTGAGAGAAATTCAGGCGGGCGACGTCGAGCCCGGCCTCGATCATGCGGGTCAACGTGTCGGGGTCGCGGGATGCCGGCCCGATGGTGGCGACGATCTTGGTGCGGCGCATAACGGGCCTCACGCTACTTCACGCCGCAGCCTTTACATGTCAGCGATCGGTTACGCGGTGGCGCGAGGCTCGAAAACGGCCTCGCCGTCGGCGCTCAGGCGACCGCCGGCGCGCAGGTCACAGATCAGATCCCAATGCAGTGCGGAGAGGTTCTCGCCACCGCTCTCCGGATACGAGCGTCCGAGCGCAAGGTGAACCGTTCCGGCCATCTTCTCGTCGAGCAGGATGTGGCCGGTCGGCCGGTCGATTCCGGTGTTGGTGCCGATGCCCAGCTCGCCCAAGCGGCGGGCGCCGCCGTCGGTGGCCAGAGCCGCCTGTAGGTAGTCGTCACCCTGTTCGGCGCACGCGGCGATGACCTCGCCATCCCTGAAGGTGAGTTGCACGCCCGTGACGGTGACCCCCGGCGGACCGGTCGGCACCGTGAACCGAACCGTCCCGTTGGCGGACCGCTCGAGCGGTCCGGTGAACACCTCTCCGCTGGGCATGTTGCGCCGGCCGTCGGAGTTCAGCCACGTGCGGCCGGTGACCTCGAGACTGAGATCAGTTCCGTCGGCCTCGATCCGGATCGTTCGCGCCGAGGACAGGCGGTCGATCATCTTCGCCTGGCGCTCGCTGAGCTCCTGCCAGGCGGCGGCCGGGTCGGGCCGGTCCAGGAATAGGGCTCTGGTGACGAACTCCGCGTAGGCCTGCGTGGGCATGCCCGCGGCCTGGGCCAGGGCCGGCGTGGGCATCAGGGTCAGGCACCATGGGACCTTCGCGGCCGCCCGCTGGACGTCCTGGCGGGCGACCGATAGCGCGGCGATCAGGGCCGGATCGATGTCGGCCAGCTCGCTGGTGTTGGCCGGTGCGTCGATCCGCAGGCGCCGGTCGAGACCGCCCAGCAGGAACAGTTCAATGGGCGGCGGCTCTTGGCGGTGGCGCTGGCGGGCGTGGCGGTAGAAGTCGCCGCCCAGCCCGGGCGGCGTCAGGCGAACGTGGGGCCAGGCGTCCCGGTCGAGGATCGCCGCGTGCAGGGCGACGGCCAGCGGCTCGGCGAGGGTCGTGGACTCAACGAGCACGCGCGCCCCGGGCTGGACGTCCAGGCACCAGTCGCAGAGCAGGGCGGCGAAGGCGTCGTGATCGAACCTCACGGCGCCTGCAGCTCGGGGAAGTTCTCGGCCAGGTGCTCACGCAGCGCGTTGCGCACGAAATCCCGCTCGGCTGCGCTGGCCATCCGGTACCGGCCCAGGAGCTCCTTCTGCTTGGTCGTCTCCAGCCCAGCGATCTCCCACGACACGACCAGGCGCTCGAACAGCAGCTCGCCCGCGCGCTGCCAGGCGTCCTCGCGGTTCAGGCCACCGCCCATGGTCTCGGTGTACAGGCGGCGGGAGGCCGCGGTGAGCGCGCCGCGCAGGCGCAGAACGTTGCCCTCGGCGTCGCGGTACTCGGTAACCGGCGCTGAGAGCTTGGGACGCTGACGGTTGCGGCGACCCACCGTCAGAGGGGCGCGTCAGCCGCGCGCCGCAACGTCGCCGCCACGGGACCGGTCACCGGGTCGGCGTGCCCGGCCCACACCACGGCAGGCTCGAGTTCGGCCAGCCGGCGGATCGAGGCACGCCCCATCTCGACGTCGAGGTCGAAGGCAGCGTGCGGAACACGCGCGGGGCCCTTGCGGCCTGTCTGCACATCGAGTGTGTAAAAGCAGTCGGAGACGAGCGCCAGCCGGTCTGATTCGCGGTACAGGCCGACCAGCCCCGGCGCATGCCCGGGCAGGTCGATGACCCTAAAGCCGGCCACGTCATCGCCCTCCTGGAGGGTGCCGGCGACCGTGACCGCGCCACCGTCCCAGGCCAAGAACAAGCGCGGGAAGGCCAGCCGAGCGTGCGGGCTGAGCTTGTTCAGGTCCCAGTAGTCGCGCATGGGCGCGTCTGACTCGGCGGCGTCCCGCTCGGCCGGATGGCAGTAGACCGGTGCATCCACGGCGGGGGCGGCGCCCCGGTGGTCACAATCCGCGTGCCCGAGCACGACCCGCTTGATCCCTCCGAATCGAGCCCCGGCGGCAACGACGGCCGTGCTCATGGCGGCGATCCCGGCGTCAAACATGGTCACGCCGCCGTCATCCTCGATGAAATAGACGTTCATGATCCGGGCCGGAAACCCGCCCCGCAGCAGCCAGACGCCGTCGGCGATCCGCTCGGGCTCGACGCCGTGGATGCGGTCGCTCATCCTGGTCCGGGCGTTGGCCAGGCGCGTGAGCCGCGCCTCGGTCGGAGAGCTGGCCGGAGGCAGAAAGCCGAGCTGGCGCGCGATGTCGCCGCTGTCCACATACGCGTCGTTGTGGCGAATGAGGTCGTCTTCGACGGTGACAACATCGCACCCCTCAATGTCGATCCGGGCCCCATTGGGGAGGAGGTCCTGAAACCGGCCGGGGCCGGCGAAGGTGGCCCGCACCCGCCAGCGCACGGCCGTCCGCCCCCGTGAACTGGTGACATCCAGGATCTCAAAGCGAAAGTCGGGAAAGGCCGCGAACAGCTCCCCGAAGTAGGTCCGGATTCCGTCCGGCGCGACCAGCTCCCGGGCGCCCACGAACCGATCGATCGATCCCGGTGCCCAGCAGGCGACGGCCGCATCGAGATCATGGGCGGAGAGCGCGGCGAAGTAGCGCTTGGCGATTTCGGCCGAGCTGGCCATGAAGTGCTGGCAGTTTACGCGCGCCGAGCGGCGGCATCGCCGGAGGCACGGCCGGGTCGGTGTGCGGCGGCCGCGTGCCCGTCACCGCCGCGGTGGGACCGTGTTCGATCTAGTGTCATATAGGCATCGGATCGAAGCCGAAGCCGCGATGGCTGCCCCCGCGAGCCTCGGGCAAAAGAATTTTTCCCTTCGCAGCTCGCCGATGTGGCGTCTGCCATCAGCGCCAGCGTCACCGGGAGGGGGCGAATAAGGTCTGGCCGGATGGCGCGCACGAAAGAGCTTGGTCGCGGAGAACGGGTCATCCCAGGCCTGTGGCGGCTGCGGCTGCCGCTCCCCTTCCCCGGGGTGCCCCACGGCAACGCCTGGGCGATCGCGGCCGGCGATGGCGTGGTGCATGATCGACACCGGAATGTACGAGCCGGGCTCGATGGCCCAGCTGGAGCGGGCCATGGACCAGGTCAACATCCGCCCCGAGCTGGTCCGGCTGCTGGCCTGCACGCATGCTCACAGCGACCACTGGGGTCAGGCCGGTCCGATTCTCGACCGCGCGGGCTGTGAGTTCCTGATCCACCCCAAGTACGACCTGATGCTCAAGGAGGGTCCCGAGCAGGCCCGCGCCCGCCGCCTCGAGGTGGCGCGCCAGAGCGGCGTCTCGGAGGCAGGGATCGCCGCTTACATGGAGCGGGTCAAGGACCTACCGAGCGGAGTGGCGCGCGTGGTCAAGCCCGACCGCGAGCTCGTTCCGGGGGTGACGATCGACACCGACCTGGGCAGTTGGTCGGTGCACGAAACCCCCGGCCACACTCCCTCCCACGTCTGCCTGTTTCAGGCCGAACGCCGTCTGCTGATCTCCGGCGACCACGTGCTGGGCCGGATCTCCCTGTTCTTCGATTTCGGCTACAGCCATGACCCGGTGGCGGAATTCCTGTCCTCCCTGGACCGAGTCGACCGGCTCGACGCCCGCCTGGCCCTGTCAGGGCACGGTAAGCCCTTCGTCGACGTGCACGGGCACATCGAGGGCAACCGCAAGCTGGTCGCCGAGCGAATCCAAGCCACGCTCGACGCCCTCGGCACCGAGCCCCAGACTGCGCTCGACATCGCCCCCTCCATCTACGGGGAGCCGATCGGCTTTCACAACGGCAACTGGCTGCTGACCCAGACCCTGTGTTACCTGCACCACCTCGAGCTGCAGGGTCAGGCGCGACGCGAGGATGACAACGGGACCGAGCGCTGGCGCGCGGCCTGACGTCCTGGGCCTCCGAGGGCACGCGCCCGCGGTCAGTCTGACGGCCACGTGCCCGCGGTCAGTCTGACGGCCACGCGCCCGCGGTCAGTCGTGACGTCCTGTCGAATTTGCGTCGAAAATCGACACTTTCTTCCCGAACCCCCGCCGGGAGCCCCGCTCTGACCAACGTTGACACAGAAGTGTCAACGTTGGTACCGTTCCTTCATGCGCATAGATGAGATCCTCGCCCAGGCCGAAGAGCCGGTCTTCTCGTTCGAGTTCTTTCCCCCCAAGACCGATGACGGCGAGCGCGTGCTGGGGGCGGCGCTCGAGTCACTGCGGCAGTTCGAGCCCCACTTCGTATCGGTCACCTACGGGGCGGGCGGCTCGACCCGCGACCGCACCGTCAAGCTGACCAAGTGGATCAAGCAGGAGCTCGGGATCGAGGCCATGGCCCACCTGACCTGTGTCGGCGCCTCCCGGGCCGATCTCGAGAAGGTGCTGACCGAGATCGAGGCGGCCGGCGTGGAGAACGTCCTGGCGCTCCGCGGCGATCCACCGCGCGGCGAGACCGAGTGGACCCCGCATCCCGAGGGCCTGCGCTACTCGACCGAGTTGGTCGAGTTCATCCGCGGCCGGCACCAATTCGCGGTCGGCGCGGCCTGCTTCCCCGAGGTCCACACCGAGGCCACGGACATGGCCAGTGACATCGCCTTTCTCAAGTCCAAGGTCGAGGCCGGGGCGTCGTTTCTGATCACCAACCTGTTCTTCGATAACGAGCTCTACTTCCGTTTCGTCGACGAGGCGCGGGCCGCCGGCATCGAGGTCCCGATCGTCCCCGGGATCATGCCCATCACCAACGCGGCTCAGATCAAGACGATCACCGGCATGTGCGGGGCCAGCCTGCCGGCCGAGCTTCTCTCCCAGCTCGAGCTGCGGGGCGGCAACGGTGACGCGGTGCTCGAGCTCGGCGTCTCCTACGCGACGCTGCAGTGCGCCGAGCTGCTGGCCCGCGGCGCCCCTGGCATCCACTTCTACACCCTGAACCGCTCCCCGGCCACGCGGGCCATCCTGTCGGCGCTGAAGCTTCTGCGCCCGTGGGTGGCGCGCGACGTGGTCCGGACCGCCGCCTGACCGCGCGACGTAGCGCAGACCGGCGCCTGACCCCGCGCGAGGCGCGGACCGCCGCCCTGAGCCCCGCGCGCGGCCGACCACCCCTCTAGGGTCGTGACGGCGGCGTTATCTCCAGCCCCTGGGCGACCGTCGGCCGCCCGTCCTGCTGGTAGCGGATGTCGATCTCATCATTGCGCTTGTAGGTCCCGATTCCCCAGAAGCCCAGTAGCCAGGCACGGAGGCCAAGCTTCTGGTGGACGAGCTCCCGCGTGAACACGAGCTCGCCGCTCGAGACCCGGTAGTCACGGCCGAGCTCCTGGGGCACGCCGTTGACGAACACTTGATACGGAGTGCGAACTCCCGGCGGCAGCCTGACCCGCCACTCCTTCACGATGCCTCCAGATCGACCGGTAGCAGCGACAGCACCGTGACGTCGAGGCGCTGGCCGCGCTCGCGCACGTAGGCGCGGAGCACGCCCTCCTCAATGAATCCGGCTCGCCGAGCGGCGCTGATCATCCGCACATTGTCAGGCTCGGTGAGCAGCTCCAGGCGCTGCAGGCCACAGGTGCCAAAAAGCCACCGGGCCAGGACCGGCAGTGCCGCCGAGGCCAGGCCCCGTCCGCGCTCACCCGGCGCCACCCAGATCCCGGCCTCAACCCGAAGGTGATCCCAGTCGACGCGGTGGACATCGATCTGACCCTGGCAGGCGTCATCGCCGGGGAGCACGATCGTGAACCGCACGCCTGAGCCGTCGCGCCGGCGATCCTCGGCCTCCTCGATCCGGCGACCGAGCTCGGCGCCGCTCGGTGGCCGTTCGAGCCCCAGGCGGATGAACAGCTCGGGGTCCTCCTGATGCGCGATCAGAACCTCGGGAATGTCGCGCTCGGCCTCGAACCGAAGGCCGACCCGGTCGCCGGTCAGCGGCGCTTCCAATGGCGGGAAGGACGGCATGTCGGAGGCTGACCGTACTCTGACGGAGCGATGGACTACGCCAACGAGATCAGCTACCGGATTCGGCGCTCGGAGCGTGCGCGCCGTGTCCGCGTCACGGTCGCGCCCGACCGCGGCGTCGAGGTGGTGCTCCCCCGCCGGGCGTCGGAACGAGCGGCGGCGGCGGCCGTGCGGGAGCTCCGCCCCTGGATCGAGCGCCGGATGCGCGAGGTCGAGCACGCCCAGGCGACGGTGGCCGCGCGCGGAGACTCCGTTCCGTATCTGGGCCAGATCCTCGAGCTCCGCGCCGAACCCGGACGGACCCGTGTCCACCGGCGCGGAGACATCCTCCTGACCCCGGTCGCCGAGGAGCGCGCGCCAGCGCTCGAGCGCTGGTACCGGCGCGCTGCCCAGGCTGAGATCGCTCCTCGTCTGAAGTCCGCCTGCGCGCAGGCCGGAACCAGCTATGAGCGTCTCACCATCCGGGGTCAGAAGACCCGCTGGGGAAGCTGCTCGCTCTCGGGAACGATGAGCTTCAATTGGCGGCTCCTGCTCGGCCCCGAGCCGGTCCTGGACTACGTGATCTGGCATGAGGTCTGCCACCTGGAGATCATGGATCACTCCCCGCGGTTCTGGTCGCTGCTGGCCAGCCGATACCCGGATTACAAGGCGCAGAGCACGTGGTTGCGCCGCTACGGCGCCACGCTGGTTCTGTAGGCCGCAAATCGGCAGGGCCCGCCGGTCAGGCCAGCGCACGACGCAGGGCGGTGTAGGGCGTTTCCCCCTTGGCGGGGCTGATCAGCTCACGACGCACCCGCCCGCGGTAGGCGACAACCGACCCGTCACCGTGCACGTCCAGACCGGCCCGGTTACTGGGGACAAGGCGCTCGGGACCGGCCAGCTCGAGCCGGGCCACGACCTGCTCTTCGGGCTCGAAGCGCTTGATCTTCGTGTCCAGGACCCGACCCGGAGCCTCCCCGGCGAGCTCGCGGGCGCGCTCCTCAAGCCGCTCCAGGGCGTCGGGCAGATCGGCGAACGTGGTCCGCTCCACGCGCGGTCCGAAGCGGACGGTCAGCTTCCAGCGCGCCCTCACGCGCCGATCATGTCAGGCGTGAGCGGGTCTCGGTCAGGCGGCGGCGGCGTGGCTCTGGGGCGCGAGCTCGATCTCGAGCTCAAGCACCTGTCCGCGCTGGAGCACGTCGACCGGACCGACCGCGAGGCGGGTCATGACCTTGCGGATGGCTTTGTTGTCGGCCAGCATCGTGGCCCGAAAGTGCGTGATCCCACGCTCGCGAGCCGCCGCGGCCAGGCGCGTCATCAGCTCGCCGGCCAGGCCCTGGCGGTGAAACGCGTCATCGACGCCGACGGCGAACTCCGCCGTGTCGGGCTGCTCAGCGAGGCGGATGAACCGGGCCACGCCGACGATGTCACCGGTCGCCGGGCAGGTGGCGACGAGCGCGAAGTGATTTGAGCCATCGACATCGGCCAGGTACCGCGCGTCGGCGTCGCTCAAGCGGGGCTTGACGCCCAAAAAGCGGCGGTAGCGCGACTCGTCGGACAGACCCAGGTGGTAGGTCTGCAGCCGCGTTCCGTCCTCGGGCCGGATTGGCCGGATGTCGACGACACGCTGATCGTTGAGAAGGTGGAGAGCCACGCACACCACGGTACGGGGGAACACGTGTTCGTACTGTGCAACCCGTCACACCGCTCGGGAAGGCCGTTTCCGCCCCGCCGCCGGCCGGGCAGCGCTCGGCGCCCGGACGGACCCGCGTGACTAGGAGCGCTGGTCGAGCCGGGCAGCACTCGGCGCCCGACCCGCGTGACTAGGAGCGCTGGTCGATGGGGACGTAGTCCAGTCCCCGCTCGCCCGTGTAGATCTGGCGGGGACGGGCGATCTTCTGCTCCGGATCGTCGATCATCTCCAGCCACTGGGCGATCCAGCCGCTCGTGCGACCGATCGCGAACAGCACCGGGAACATCTCCACCGGCATCCCGAGCGCCTCGTAGATCAGGCCCGAGTAGAAGTCAACGTTCGGATACAGCTTTCGGGACACGAAGTAGTCGTCCTCGAGGGCGATCTTCTCCACCTCGGAGGCGATCTCGAGCAACGGGTTCTTGCCCGTGACCTCGAACACCTCCTCGACCGCCTTCTTGATGATCTTGGCCCGGGGGTCGAAGTTCTTGTACACGCGGTGACCGAAGCCCATCAGCTTCTCGTCGCCGTCCTTGACGCCCTGCATGAAGTCGCGGATGTTCTCCTTCTTCTCGATCCGGCGCAGCATTCGCAGCACGGCCTCGTTGGCGCCGCCGTGCAGCGGTCCGTAGAGGGCGGCCACGCCGGCGGCGACGGCCGAGTAGGGATCGACCTGAGAGGAGCCGACGCTGCGCACAGCACTCGTGGAGCAGTTCTGCTCGTGATCGGCGTGGAGGATGAACAGCACATCGAGGGCATGCTCAAGCCGCGGATCGGGCTCGTACTTGAGCTCGGCCACCTTGTAGATCATGGACAGGAAGTTGCCCGGGTAGGTGAGGTCGTTGTCGGGATAGACGTAGGGCATCCCGCGGTTGTGGCGGTAGGAGAAGGCGGCCAGCGTCGGCATCTTGGCCAGCAGGCGGATGATCTGCAGGTGGCGCGTGTCGGCGTCCTTGATCGACGCCGCCTCGGGATAGAAGGTCGACAGAGCACCAACCGAGGCCAGCAGCATCCCCATCGGGTGGGCGTCGTAGCGGAAGCCCTGCATGAACTCCTTCACGTTCTCGTGCACGAACGTGTGGATCGTGATCTCCTGATCCCAATCCTCGAGTTGCTTGGTGGTCGGGAGCTCGCCGTTGATGAGCAGGTAGGCGACCTCGAGGTAGCTGGATTTCTCGGCCAGCTGCTCGATCGGATAGCCGCGGTACTCGAGCACGCCCTTCTCGCCGTCGATGAAGGTGATGGCCGAGCGGCACGAGGCCGTGGCCATGTAGGCGGGGTCATAGGTCATGAGGCCGAAGTCGTCCTCATGGGTCTTGATCTTGCGCAGCTCGGTCGCCCGGATCGTGTTGTCCTCGATCGGGATCTCGTACTGCTTGCCCGTCCGGTTGTCGGTGACCGTGAGGGTGTCGCCGGAGGTGGCTACGCCATCATCATCGGAAGTCTGCTGGGTCTCGGTCGTCATGGCACTCCTTCGCGCACTGATATGGGCGGGCTCCGTCGCCCGTCGCGCTGGGCAGGCGACCCGCTTTGGATGCTAATACCCCAGGAGTCCGGCCGGTACGCCCGAGGCGGGACCAAGCCGGCGGCGCGCCTACGGGTCGGTGAGAATCGCGGCCAGGATCGTGATCGCGACGAGCACGACGCTGATCGTCATCACGCCGCGGGCACCGCGCTCGTTGCCGGGGAACTCGGGCTGGGTCAGGCCGATCCCGGCCAGGGCGACTGCCCACACGACCAGGACCGCGCCGACGATGTAGAACGGGACCTTCGAGGGCTCGGTGGCGGCGAACAGCAGGCTCAGCATCGGTCGGGACGCTATCCGATTTCGCTCGCTCGCCGATGCCGATCGGTAGCGGCTGGCGGTGGCCGCGCGCTGCCCCTGGTAATGGCTGCCGAGCTCGGGGCTGCCGTAGGGCCGCAGGGCCGGGCGGTCGAGCATCATGAACGACAACTGAGCGATCTCCAGCCCCGGGTAGAGCTTGATCGGAACCCGCGTCAGGTTGTTCAGCTCCAGGGTCAGTGTGCCCTTCCAGCCCGGGTCGCAGAAACCAGCCGTGGCATGGACGATCAGGCCGAGGCGGCCGAGCGACGACTTGCCCTCGATCCGGGCCACGATGTCATCGGACAGCTCGACCCACTCGAGCGTGCGCCCGAGGCAGAATTCTCCCGGGTGGATGACGAACGACTCGCCCTCAGGGACGACGACCTCCTCGGTCAGGTTCTCCGGTGGCTGGCGGAGGTCGATCGCCGACGCCCGGTGGTTGTGAAAGACGCGGAAGGAGTCGCCGAGGCGCAGGTCGACGCTGGCCGGCTGGACGAGCCCGGGGTCCCAGGGTCGATCCCGATCCGGCCCTCCTGCACGAACTGGATGATGGTCCCGTCGGAGAGGACGGAGGCGGTGGGGCTGGTCATGGCTGGGAGTGTGCCAGCGCGGGCGGAAGTCAGGCCCGTCGCCGGTCGGATCGACGACTCTGCTAGAAAAAGCCGCCGCAGCGGTGGCCTTTTCGACGTAGAGTGGCCAGCGAAACGCCGGCGAACTTCAGTGGCCGAGCGTGCGCGCGCGAGCTCGCGTCGTGCGCACGCGGGCGGGCGGCGTCGGGCGCCGGGTCACCGTGCGGGCCGCGGCGCGGGCGGCGCGGGAACGGCTTGGGCGGGTGCGGCCGGTGCTGGCGCTTGATCCCGCCGTCATCGTCGGAGGCGGAATCCTCTGGCTCCTGCTTGATTGCCCACCAGACGATGTAGATCAAGGCCGCCAGGGGCAACTTCAGGGCGAGCATCAACCAAATAAATCCCCAAGTCACGAAGGCCGCATCGTACCCGGATGCCGGCCGCTTGTCACCCGCAAAGTGAGCACTTGTCATCCACCTCGGCAACGCGAGCAGGCGCATCCCCACTCGCCATCACCTCGACCCGCGCAAGCGCTCACCGGCTGGGTCATACAGCGGTTCGGGGGTCACCTCCCCACCGACCCAGCGTCCGAAGATGTCGACTTCGACGGCCTGGCCGTCGGGCACCTCGGCCGGCAGGTAGGCATAGGCGATCGAGTGCCCGACCGCGTAGCCGTAGCCGCCGCTGGTCACCCGGCCGCTCACCTCGTCGCCAATCCGGACCGGCTCGTTGCCGAGGGCGACCGACCGGGGATCCTCGAGCACCACGCAGCGCAGTCGCCGTCGTGGCGGGCTCAGCGCATCGGAGCCGATGAAGTCCTTGTCCCGGCGGACGCTGAAGCCGAGCTCGGCCTCAAGCGGAGAGTCGTCCGGAGTGATGTCGGCCGCCCAGACCCGGTAGCCCTTCTCCAGCCGGAGCGCGTCGATCGCCCGGTAGCCGCCGGCGACGAGGCCGTGGGGCTGGCCTGCCTCCCACAGCGTCGCCCACAGCGCGGCCCCGTACTCGGTCGGGCAGTAGAGCTCCCAGCCACGCTCGCCGACGAACGTCACCCGCAGCGCCCGGACCGGCACGTCGCCGACGGCCAGCTCGCGCATCGTCATGTAGCCGAAGTCGAGTGGGTCCGGGGTCAGGGGCGCGAGGATATCCGCCGCCCGCGGTCCCCAGAGCGCGAAGCAGGCCCAACGCGAGGTGACGTCGGTGAGCCGCACCGAGCCGTCGTCGGGCAGATGCTGGCGGATCCAACCGGCATCGTGCTGGCCGAAGGCCGTTCCGGTGACGATCGAGAACAGCTCCTCCTGCACGCGGGTGACGGTGAAGTCACACTCGATGCCGCCGCGCCGGTTGAGCATCTGGGTGTAGGTGATGCGACCGACCTCGCGGGCGACCCGGTTGTCGCACAGCCGCTCGAGCAGCTCGGCCGCGCCCGGGTCCGCTCACCTCCAGCTTGGCGAACGATGACTCGTCGAACAGCCCGGCCCGGTCTCGCGTGGCCAACGCCTCGGCGCCGATCGCCGGCGACCAGTGCATCCCCGCCCAGCCTCGGGGCCGCAGGCTCTCATCGCCGGCGGCAGCGTTCTCCTCATACCAGTTGACCCGCTCCCAGCCCGACTTCTCGCCGAAGGCGGCCCGGTGCTCGCGGTGCCAGCCGTACGCGCTGGACAGGCGCAGCGGGCGTCCGGCCTGGCGCTCGTGCCCCGGGTACTTGATGTCGTAGTAGGTCTCATACACCTCCTTGCGCCCGGGCGAGCGTGTAACGAGGAGAGCGGTACTGCGCCCCGAAGCGCCGGACGTCCATCGCCCACACATCCAGGCCGGGGTCCCCGGTGAGGATCCACTCGGCCATCAGCTTGCCCATCCCGCCGGCCCCGGCCAGGCCATGGGCGCAGAAGCCGGCGGCCACGAACAGACCGCGGACCTCGGTCTCGCCGAGACAGAACTCGTTATCGGGCGTGAACGCCTCCGGGCCGTTGATCAGCCGTGTGACCCTGACCTCCTCCATGGCCGGGACGCGTCGTGACGAGTTGGCGGCGATCTCCTCAAAGCGCGGCCAGTCCTCCTCGAGCAACCGGCCGTTGAAGTCCGGCGGGATCCGATCGACGAGATGGTCGTCCAGCGACCACGGGCCGGCTGCGGCGTTCATAGCCGCCCATGACCAGGCCGGCGCCCTCCTCGCGGTAGTAGATGAGCAGGTCGGGATCGCGCAGGGTCGGCAGATGGACGATGTCTTCACCCACCCCGCGATCGCGGAAGGGCTGGGTGACGAGGTACTCGTGGGCGAACGGAACCACGGGCACGCGGGTGCCGGCCAGGCGCCCGATCTCGGCCGCGAACATGCCGCCCGCGTTGACCACGACCTCGGCCTCGATCTCTCCCCACTGGGTGCGCACGCCCCGCACGTGGCCGTCGCGGACGAGGATGTCCTGCACGCGAGTGTGCGTGAACACCTGGCAACCGCCCTGGCGCGCGCCCTCGATCAGCGCGTAGGTGAGCAGCGACGGATCGAGATACCCGTCGGTGGGTAGGTATGACGCGCAGCGCACGCCCTCGGTGCTCATGAGCGGAAACAGCTCGGCCGCCTCGTCGGGACCGATGAGCTCCAGCGGCAGCCCGAAGGTCTCGCGACCATGCAACCTGCCGCATGGACCTCCTGCTCGCGCTCCTCGCTGCAGGCCAGGCGGATGCCCCCGCACTCGACCCAGCCGCAATCCAGCTCGCGGTAGAGGGCGACCGAATCCATCATCATCCGAGTCAGGGAGACGCTGCCGCGCAGCTGACCGACGAGACCGGCGGAGTGAAACGTCGAGCCGCTGGTCAGCTCGTTGCGATCGACCAGAACCACGTCGCGCTCGCCGCGCTGGGCGAGGTGGTAAGCGATCGACGCGCCGCCGACCCCACCGCCGATGATGACCACCCGCGCGCGGGCGGGGACCTCACGCGCTCGCGCCACGAAGCCACTCCTCAAAGCTGGGATCCGCGGCGGCTGCGCGCAGCCGCGTGAAGTGGCGACTCGCGTAGGCGGCGAAGTCGAACTCGAGCTCAGAGATCACGGCCTGCACGACGCCCCAGGCCGCCTCGCGCGCGTCGGACATGACCTGCATCAGGGACAGGGCGGCAAGCCGCGCCGGACTCGGCGGCTGACCGAGGTACGCCGCGAGCAGCCGCTCGCGGGCCGCGCCATCAAAGTCGCTGTTCACGGCCAGGTTGCCGAGATCGAACAACCGGTGACCCATGCCCGCATACTCCCAGTCGACGAGCGTCACCCGCGCCGCGATCCCCGGACGGGCTCAGGACATTGGCGGCCAGGAGGTCGTTATGGCACGGCCGCAAATCATCCGCGGGGAGCAGCGCGGCCGATCCGGCCGGCCACCTCGCGGGCCAGACCGTAGTCGTCGGGGAGCGTCATGGCCGCGGCCGATGACGATCCTCGCGTATACGTCCAGCAGCTCGGGGACCCAGAAGCGATTGGCCAGCGGCAACCCCGAGTCGTGAAAGGCGCGCAGCGCGCGGGCGACCGGGACCGGATCCTCGCGCAACTGGGCACTGGAAATCGGCGGCGCAGTCGATGTATTCGGTGACCAGATAGCCGGGACCGGCGTCGAGCACGGCGGGGGCGATCCCGAGCGCGGCCGCGGCGTCGGCGGCCGCCCGCTCGGAGGCGCGATCGATCCCGAGCAGGTCCGTCTGCGGCCGGATCAGGCGCAGCACGCAGTCGCGCCCGCCGAAGCGCAGCCGGTAGTTACGGTTCGTGATTCCGCCGGTCAGGCGGACCGGCTCGGCGTTCACCGGACCCAGGGCCCGCTCGACCAGCCCCACGATCTCCGCCAGATCGGCCATCGCGTGCCGACCCTAGCGTTTAAGGCGCGGTTGTAATACCTTCGCCCGCGTGATGCTGGGGAGAGGCCTGCCGATGGAGAAGAGATGAACCTCGAAGAGCTGCGCAGCCTGGTCGAGGATGGAGGATATCGACACCGTCCTGGTGGCGCTGACCGACATGCAGGGCCGGCTCCAGGGCAAGCGGCTGACGGCCCGCCACTTCCTGGCCGAGGTGGCCGACGAACGGAGCCGAGGGCTGCAACTACCTGCTCGCGGTCGACGTCGACATGACCCCCGTCGACGGCTACGAGATGGCCTCCTGGGAGCGTGGCTACGGCGACTTCTCGATGCGGCCCGACCTGAGCACGCTGCGCCTGGTGCCCTGGCAGGAGGGCACCGCCATGTGCCTGTGCGATCTGGTCTGGGAGGACGGCCGCGACGTTGCGGCCTCTCCGCGCCAGATCCTGCGCGGCCAACTCGAGCGGCTGTCCGCGCGCGGCTGGAGCGCCAACGCCAGCACCGAGCTCGAGCTGATCGTGTTTCGTGACACCTACGAGACGGCGTGGCGCAAGGGCTACCGGGACCTCGAGCCGGCCAATCTCTACAACGTCGATTACTCGCTGCTGGGCACCGCGCGCGTCGAGCCCCTGATCCGCCGCATCCGCAACGACATGGCCGCGGCCGGGCTCGAGGTCGAGAACTCCAAGGGCGAGTGCAACCTCGGCCAGCACGAGATCAACTTTCGCTTCGCCGAAGCGCTGCAGACCGCCGACGAGCACTCGATCTACAAGAACGGGGCCAAGGAGATCGCCGCCCAGGAGGGCATGTCGATCAGCTTCATGGCCAAGTTCAACGAGCGCGAGGGCAGCTCCTGCCACATCCACTTCTCGCTCGCCGACGCCGAGGGGATGCTGTTCGCGCGGGACGACGCGCTGTTCAGCGTCATTCCTGGCCGGGCAGCTGGCCTGCCTGCGTGAGCTCACGCTCCTGCAAGCGCCGAACATCAACTCCTACAAGCGCTACGTGGCGGGATCGTTCGCGCCAACCGCGGTGGCCTGGGCCGACGACAACCGGACCTGCGCGCTGCGCGTGGTCGGCCATGGCCCGGCCAAGCGCTTCGAGAATCGCGCCGGGGGCTCAGACCTGAATCCGTACATGGCGCTGAGCGCAATGGTCGCCGCCGGTCTGCACGGGGTCGAGAACGAGCTCGAGCTCGAGCCGGCCTACGTCGGTAACGCCTACCTGGCCGTCGACAAGCCCCGCCTTCCCACCACCCTGCGCGAGGCGCGCGATCTGTTCAACGCCAGCGCCGTGGCCCGGACCGCGTTCGGCGACGAGGTGGTCGACCACTACGTCCACGCGGCCGATGTCGAGCTGGCCGCGTTCGAGTCGGCCGTCACCGACTGGGAGCGCTTCCGGGGATTCGAGCGACTGTGAGCCGGGGCGCGTCGTCGGGCCGAATGGCCGGCGGCGAGGCGTCGGAACGGTCGGCACGCGGCCGTCCGGCGTCGGTCAGCGAGGCTGCCGCTGTCCTCCCCGCGCCCGCGCCCGAGCCGGCCAGCTCGCTGGATGCCGTGTTCGCGCCCGTGCGCTCGCAGACGGCGTTTGAGGAGACCGTGGAGCGGCTGGGCACCGCCATCAAACTCGGCCTGCTTCCGGCCGGCGCGCGGCTCCCCGCCGAGCGGGAGTTGTGCTCGATGCTCGGCATCGCCCGCTCGACACTGCGCCAGGCGCTGGTTGCCCTCGGCCAGAGCGGCCACCTCCATGCCGTCCGCGGTCGCGGCGGCGGGCACGTTCGTGGCCGACTCACCTCCGCCGACCCCGCCGCCTTCTCCTGAGGTCCTGGCCCACTGGCGCGAGGTCTGTGACGAGCGCATGGCGATCGAGGTCGGCGTGGCCGTGCTGGCCGCGGAGCGGGCGCGGCCGGCGCTGCTGGACTCGCTCGAGCGGTTCGTGGTCGAGATCGACGGGCTCCTGCACGACTACCCGGCCCAGCGCCGGGCCGACATCCACCTCCACGTCGGACTGGCCGAGGCCACGGGCAGCGCGCGGCTGGTCACGGCCATGACCGAGACCCAGGGCGCGATGAGTGACCTGATCTCGCTCATCCCTCATCCGCCCGAGGTCCTGGCCTCCTCCAACCTCCAGCACCGGCGCCTGCTCGACGCCGTCCGCCGCCACGACGAGGCGGCGGCGGCGCGTCAGATGGTTGAGCACCTACGCGGCACCGAGCACATCCTCGCCGGGCTCCTGCCCAGGCCCTGAGGGCACCCCCGGGTCGTTGCCCGGCGCGAGGGCGCCTCCGCGCAGCACCGCGTGGCCGGCCGACAGTCTGATGCCCCGGCGTGAGGGCGCCTCCGCGCAGCACCATGTGGCCGGCCGGCAGTCCGATTAGTCCAAATGTCACTTGACTTGTCCATAACGGCCCAAATATGTTTCCGGCAGCAGAAGGCCCGATGCCCAGACCTTTTTCAGGAGGGACCACCGTATGGCGACTCAGTCGTTGACCACGGACGAGGAACGGCTTGCCGAGCTCGGCTACAAGCAGGAGCTGAAGCGAGGCTGGAGCAGCTTCTCCAACTTCGCCATCTCGTTTTCGATCATCTCCGTGCTGGCGGGCTGCTTCACCAGCTACGGGCAGGCCTTCAACAACGGCGGACCGATCGCGATCTCGATCGGCTGGCCGGTGATCAGCCTGTTCATCCTGTGCGTGGCCGTGTCGATGTCCGAGCTCGCCTCGGCATTCCCGACCGCCGGGGGGATCTACTTCTGGGCCTCACGCCTCGGCGGCGCCGGGTGGGGCTGGTTCACCGGCTGGTTCAACCTGATCGGCCTTGTCGCCGTCGTGGCCTCTGTCGACTTTGCGGCGGCCAGCTTCCTGCAGTTCCTGCTCGGGCTCTACAACGTCAACTTCGTCTTCAACTTCACCTCCACCAACGCGCACTACAACGCCCACGTCGTCTTTGCCCTGTTCGCGCTCATTCTTCTCATCCACGGGCTGATCAACGTCTTCTCCGGCCACCTGGTGTCGATCTTCAACGGCGTCTCGGTGTGGTGGCACGTGGCCGGCGTGGCCATCATCGTGATCCTCCTTGTCGCGGTGCCCAGCCACCACTCAAGCTTGTCCTACGTCTTCACCGGCCGGGCCTTCGGCCAGTTCCAACACAGCATGTACTGGTGGTACGTGTTGCCATTGGGCTTCCTGCTCACCATGTACACGATCACCGGTTACGACGCCTCGGCCCACGTCTCCGAAGAGACCCACGGTGCCTCGGTATCGGCCGCGCGCGGAGTCTGGCGATCGGTTGCCTACTCGGCGATTATCGGCTGGATCCTGCTGCTGGCCCTGACCTTCGCGGTGCAGCAGAAGCAGATCAGCGCAATCGGCAGCGCCGGCTTCCCGGCCCTGGCCATCATCACCGGCGCGCTCACGTCGGCGGCGGCGAAGGCCGTCATCCTCATCTCGACCATCGGCCAGCTGTTCTGCGGCATGGCCTGCGTGACCAGCGCCTCACGCATGACCTTCGCGTTCTCGCGCGACGGAGCCATTCCCGGCCATAGGCTATGGCGGCGCGTCGGCAGCAACGGCACCCCCACCTACGCCGTCCTGTTCGTTTGCATGTTCGCCCTGATCATCACGATCCCGGCCTACTTCCCCAACGCCGCCGGCATACCGGTGGCCTTCTTTGCGGTGACATCGATCGCGGTCATCGGGCTCTACATCGCCTACACGATTCCGGTCTTCCTGCGCTGGCGCATGAAGGACAAGTTCGTCCCCGGACCCTGGAACCTGGGCCGCAAGTACCGGTGGATCAATCCGATCGCCTTCACCTGGGTTGGCCTGTGCGTGATCATCTTCTGCCTGCCGGTCAACAATCCGGGCGGCGTGTACTTCAAGACCGGCTTCACCTGGAACCTGGTCAACTACGCGCCCATCGTCACCATCGGGTTGATGGCGGCGGTGACGATCTGGTACCTGGTCTCGGCCAAGCGCACGTTCACCGGACCGGTGCGGACGATCGAGTTCGCCGACGACGGGGTGACGATCAAAAACCCCGAAGCAGAGCCTGGGCTTGCCTGACGTGCGTAGGGCGCGGCGGTGAGCGCAGGCACGCTCGAGGTCATCGAGCCCGCCACCGGGGCGGTGCTCGAGGAACTGCCGCGCGCCGACGGCGCTGACGTCGACCGGGCGGTGGCCCGGGCCAAGGCGGCGTACCCGGGCTGGCGCGCGCTCGAGCCCCGCGACCGGGCCCGGGTACTGCGCCGCGTGGCCGACGCCGTGGCCGACCACCGTGAGGAGCTGGCCCGGATCGAGGCCCGTGACGCGGGTAAGCCGATTGGCGACGCCCGGGGCGAGATGGACATGGTGGCCGAGACGCTGGGCTACTACGCCGCGGCTCCCGAACGCCTGCTGGGCGACTCGATTCCGGTCAGCGGTGGTCAGGCGTGGACGGTGCGCGAGCCGCTGGGCGTCGTCGGGCTGATCGTGCCCTGGAACTTCCCCCTCGTGATCGCCGGCTGGAAGCTCGGACCGGCGCTGGCGGCCGGCAACACGGTCGTGCTCAAGCCGGCCGAGCTGACTCCGCTCAGTGCGCTGCGCTTTGAGCAGATCGCCGTCGAGGCGGGGCTGCCCGAGGGCGTGGTCAACGTGGTCGTTGGCCCTGGGTCAATCTGCGGTCAGCGTCTGGTCGAGCATCCCGACGTGGCCAAGATCGCCTTCACCGGCTCGACCGAGGTCGGGCGCTCGATCGCCGCGGGCGCGGCGGCGACGATCAAGCGCGTGACCCTCGAGCTGGGTGGCAAGTCGCCCAACATCGTGTTCGCGGATGCCGACCTCGAGGCGGCGGCCGCCGCCGCGCCAAGCGCGGTGTTCGGCAACGCCGGACAGGACTGCTGCGCCCGGTCGCGGATCCTCGTCCAGACCGGAGCGCTCGATGAGTTCATGAGCCACCTCGAGCGCGCGGTGACGGCGATCCGGGTCGGCGACCCGCTCGACGAGCGCACCGAGATGGGACCGCTGATCTCCGCCGGCCAGCGCGAGAGCGTGGCCTCGTATCTGAACGATGGTGAGACGGTGGCCTTCCGGGGTGACGCCCCCGACGGTCCCGGATTCTGGTTTGCGCCCACGGTCCTGTGCCCGGTCAAGCCGGAGGCCCGCGCGGCCGTGGAGGAGATCTTTGGACCGGTGGCGGTGGTCATTCCATTTCAGGATGAGGAGGAGGCGATCCGCTTGGCCAACGACACGATCTACGGCCTCTCGGGCTCGATCTGGTCCCGCAACGGCGCCCGCGCGCTGCGCGTGGCCCGCGCCATCGAGGCCGGTGTCCTGTCGATCAACTCCAACACATCAGTGCGCGTGGCCACCCCGTTCGGGGGTTTCAAGCAGTCCGGCTACGGGCGCGAGCTCGGTCCCCACGCGCTCGATGCCTACACCGAGGTCAAGTCGATCTACTACGCGACCTCTGGATGAGGCTCGAGGGCAAGGTCTGCGTGATCACCGGCGCCGCCGGCGGGATCGGCGGCGCGACGGCGGCCGTGTTCGCCCGCGAGGGGGCACGTGTGGTTGGCGTCGACGTCCTCGCTCACGAGGTCGGCGAGCTCTCGCTGGTCGCCGACCTGACCGACGAGGAGCAGGTGTCAGGTCTGTACACGAGCGTGCGCGACGAGCTCGGCCGGATCGACGTGCTGTTCAACAACGCCGGCATCTCCCCGTCTGAGGACGCCTCCGTGCTCGAGACCGACGTCGACGTGTGGGAGCGTGTCCAGGCCACCAATCTGCGCAGCGTGTTCTTCTGCTGCAAGCACGGCCTCCCCCATCTACTCGAAAATGCGATGCCCACGCGGGGGTCGATAATCAACACGGCCTCGTTCGTGGCCGTGATGGGCTCGGCCACCTCCCAGATCGCCTACACGGCCTCCAAGGGAGGCGTGCTGGCGTTATCGCGCGAGCTGGGTGTTGAGTTCGCCAACCGCGGGATACGGGTCAACGCCCTCTGCCCGGGGCCGATCGATACGCCGCTGCTGCGTGAGCTCTACGCCTCCGACCCCGTGCAGGCCTCACGCCGCATGGCCCATGTGCCGATGGGCCGGTTCGGCCGGGCCGAGGAGATCGCCAACGCCGTGCTGTTCCTGGCCAGCGACGAATCGAGCTACGTGAACGCCACTGCGTTCCTCGTCGACGGCGGAATCAGCGGCGCCTACACGACCCCGGCCTAGGACTTGGCAGCCGGCGGCGGACCGGGCGGGGGCAGGCCGCCCCGTCGCGGACCGTCCGCGCCCGGCAGCGCGGCCAGGCCAATCTCGACCGTGAGCGGGAGCCGCTCGGGCGTGTGGCCGGACTCGAGAATCTCGCGCGCGCGACCCAGGACCTCGGCACGCTGTTCGGGTGCCATTGCCGCGATCCAGCTCATCGAGGCCAGCTGATCGACCAGCCGGCCGGTGTCGGCGGGAGGGTATGTGGTCACCCGAACCTCCCACGGCTCGCTCCAGCCCTCCGCCTCGCGGACGTACTCGTGCCACGGGCGTCCGTCGAAGTGAGGATGCTCGACGCGGTTCTCGACGACGAGGCGGACGAACTCGTCACACCAGCTGGCGGCGCGCCAGTCGGGACGGGTGTTGAACAGGGCCAGGCCGCCTCCGGGCGCCAGCACGCGCCGGATCTCATCCAGCGCGCGGGGCCGGTCAAACCAGTGAAAGCCGTCGGCCACGGTGACGATTTCGACGGAGGCGTCGGGGAGCGGGATCTGCTCGGCCAGGCCATCCCGGACGCGCTCGGTCCCGACGTGCTCGGCCAGGATCTCGCGCAGCGAGGCCTGCGGCTCGACGGCGATCACGTCGTAGCCGGCCCGGACCAGCGCCCGGGTCAGCTTGCCCGTGCCCGCGGCCAGATCGAGGATCGGGCCGCCCGGAGTGAGACCGAGCTCGGCCGCCATGGCCCCCACCACGCCCGGGTCGTACTCGGGCCGGCCCCGCTCGTACGCCTCGGCGACGCCGGCGAACTGCAGAGCAAGTGGGTGCAGCGTCACGAAGCCTATGTTGACGCCTCGGCCGCCGCGCGCGCCGGCAGCGAAGGCTCGACGCGTAGCAGCCGGGCGGACCGCTCGGGCAGCCACCAGTTCCAGCGCCCGAACAGCGAGACGACAGCCGGCACGAGCAGTGCTCGGATCACGGTCGCGTCGAGCATGATCCCGGCCGCCAGGCCGGTGGCGAAGACCTTGATGTCGGTCTCAGGACCCGAGGCCATCGAGACGAAGGCCAGAAACAGGATCAGGGCCGCGCTCGTCACCAGGCGGCCCGTGCGGCCGATACCCCGCACCACGGCGGTGTCGGTCGAGCCGGTCCGGTCGTACTCCTCACGCATGCGGGAGAGGATGAAGACCTCGTAGTCCATCGATAGCCCGAACAAGAAGGCGAAGACCATGAGCGGGATCCAGGCGCTCACCGAGTGGGTGGCGGCAATCCCGAAAATGGCGTTCGATCCGTGGCCCTGCTGCCAGACGAGCGTGATCACCCCCCAGGCGGCGGCGACGCTGATCACGTTGAGCAGCACGGCTTTGAGCGGAAGGAGCAACGAGCGGAAAGCTCGAGCCAAGAGCAGGAAGGTAAGCACCGCGATGAGGGCGATCATGAGCGGGAAGCTGCCATAGATGGCCGAGACGAAGTCCTCGTTCTCGGCCCCGATGCCTCCCATCCGCACGCCGGTACCGACGGCGTGTGCCTCACGACGGGCGCGGTCGATCGTGTCCAGACCGACCGTCGAGGACGCATCGGCGATCGGGAACGCCTCGACGATGGCCGTGCCGGCGCGGCGCCAGGCCGGGCCCTGCGGAGCCACCGCGCCGTGCACGCCCGCCACCCCGGCCACCGAGCCGGCCACCCGGGTGGCCTGGCCCTGCGGGGTGAGGATCTCGATCGGGCCGAGGGCCCCCGGCCCAATGCCGGCCCGCTCGAGGGCCAGCAGACCGGCGCGCGCGTCCCCGCCTCGGCTCAGCGTGTTGACGTTGGCCTGCCCGGGCTGAAGCCCGGTGGCTGCTACGAGCAGCGCGATGAGCACCGCCGCCGCCCCGAGCGCAGCGAACCAGCGCCGGCGGATGACCAGGTGCGCCCAGCGTGTCCAGGAGCGGCTCGCCTTATCGTCGCTGCGCACGTGGGGCCAGTCGAGTCGCGTGCCGGCCTTGACCAGGACGATCGGCAGGAGTGTGGTCGCGACGATCACGCTGATGAGCGGTATGAGCATCCCGGCGTAGCCAATCGAGCGCAGGAAGGGCAGGGGCAACACGATCATGGCCAGCAGGCCGATGGCCACCGTGGTCCCGCTGAACACGACCGCGCGGCCGGCGGTGGCCATCGCCCGGACGACGGCCTCGTCCCCCTCGTGCCCGTGGGCGCGCTCCTCACGCCAGCGAACCACCACGAGTAGCGAGTAGTCGATGGCCACGCCGAGCCCGATCAGCGCGACCAGGAACTCCACGATGAAGGACACGCTGGTGACCGTCGTCAACCCCCAGAGGACCAGGAATGTGGTCATGATCGAGACGACGGCCATGAGCAGCGGGATGAAGGCGAGCAGCGAGGCGAAGACGAAGGCGAGGACGACGAGGGCGCCAAGACCGCCGAGCACCGACTCGACCAGGACACCGGGACCGCCGCTGCCGCCGGTCTGGTGCTGGAGGACGTCGATACCCGTCACGTGGACCGGCGCTCCGGCCACGGTCACCCCGGCCAGCGCGGCGACGGCCCGTTTGGCGGCCTGCGTGTTGGCTCCGAAGGACTCGTTCTTGTCGGGTAGTGGATGGGCGATGAGAAACGTCGTGCGCCCGTCGGCCGACACGAAGGCCCGACTCCCGGTTGACGCGTAGGACGCGATACGGGCGCCGGGCAGCGCCTGCTCGAGGCGCGACGTCACCCGCTCGAGGTCGGCGTGAACCTCGGGGGAGGTGACCGTCGTCCCTGCGGGGAGCGTAACCACGGGCAGGATGGGCGCGTTACGACCACCCTGGTGGTAGAGGCGAGCGATGGCCACGTTGGTCTGGAAGCCCTCGCGGCCGGGCACGGTGAACTCATTACTGAACGACTTGGTCGACTGCGAGACGGTGGCGATCCCCACGACGGTGACCAGGATCCAGAATGCGGCCACGGTACGTTTGTGGGCCAGGACCCAGCGGGTGATTGCGGTCATCGTCCGACGCCTCGGTTCGTGGTCGTTTGCGGGACCGATCATTTGTAGCTGGTTCGCGTCCCGTCGCTTCAGCGAGCGCCTGCAGAGCCTCGGCCTCACCCCCCGCATGTGGGGCGCCCTCAACGTGCTCGACGCGGAGAGCCCGATCAGCCAGCAGCAGCTGGGGCGCTCCATCGGCATGGATCCGAGCTCGATGGTGGGCACGATTGACGAGCTCGAGAAGCTCGGGCTGGTCGAGCGCCGCGCCAATCCCTCGGACCGGCGTGCCCACGCCCTCTACGTGACCGCGGCCGGCCGGCGGACGCTCGCCTCCGGACGCCGTCAGGCCGAGCTCGCCCGGAAGGAATTGCTGGCGCCGCTGTCAGAGCACGAGCGCGCGCAGCTGCACGATTTTCTCCTGCGCCTCGCCGAGAGCGCCGACGCGACCGCCCCCGACGCGGTCAGCTCTCAGGAGAGCGCACCGCCCAGGGCCGCGGGCTGAGCCGGGCGGCTCCGGCGTTCCCGCCCGCCGCCTCCGCTGGTGGCTGTCCCCCCGGCCACGGCCAGAGAGACCCCGATGGCCAGCAGCGCCCAGGTCATGGGATCCTCAAGGAAGTCGGCGTAGAGCATGGTGTGAAAGACCAGGGCCACGAACGCGGCCGCCAGCGCGCTTCGTACCGGGTCGCCGCGCGCCCGCCGGACCAGGCAGACGATCGCCGCCAGGACCAGTCCGATGTAGGCCAGCTCCCCGATCAAACCCTGCTCGGCGGCCACCGTGACCGGGATCGTGTGCGAGGCCGACAGCGAGGTCGCCGTGGCCCGGTGATGGCGGCGGTATTCGGTTTCAAACGATCCCGACCCGTAGCCCCATAGAGGGCGATCAGCGAACAGCGAGACGCCGCCGCTGACCAGCCCGCCGCGGCCACTGGAGGCGCCGTTGATGCCCTGGTTGAGTCCGAACGTGCGCGGTGTGGCGGCGACGGCGATCGCTCCGACCACGAGCACGGCCACGGCGATGTAGAGCGCACGCGTCGGCCTCCAGCGCAGGGCGGCGAGCACGGCAAGACCGACCAGCAGCGCCCCGAGGCTCGAGCGCGAGAGCGTCAGCACGAGCGCCACCCACAGCGCGGCCAGGACGACCACGACCGCCGCCTGTTCGCGCGCCGGCCGCGGATACAGGAGCAGGACGGCGAGCAGGATCATGACCAGGGCCAAGAAGCGTCCGAAGATGTCGGGATCGAAGAACACCGAGTTGACCGTGAAGTACGTGTGGTAATCGTTGGTGACGACGAGCTTGGGGTTGAGGATGATCGTCTTGGTCGCGTACTCGGCGTAGGCGATGACGGCGAAGATCAGGGCCAACCCGACGAGCACCAGCAGGCACCGGCGGATCATCTGCGGCGTCCAGCGCACACTGCGCAGGAGGACGTAGAGCAGCGTGAACGGCGCGTAGAAGAAGACCATGTTCTGCAGTGCCCGCTCGAAATCCGACGAGTAGATCGCCTGCAGTCCGTACAGGACGATGACCAGGGCCAGCAGCCGCTCCACCCACACCGCCCAGCCGGCCGACCCATCGCTCTCGGGGCTCTGGAATCCGGCTTCTGCGCCGCGCGCCGTTGACCACAGCCAGGCCACCGCGCCCACAGCGACGACCAGATACAGCGGCACGAGCAGGTTCGACGTGGCGCCGCCGGCCTGGATCGGCACGCGGAAGGGCAGCGCGAGCACGGCCAGCGGGGCGATCAGGTAAAAGCGCGGCATCAGCCAGCGAGCGGCCAGGCACAGCACCACGATGGCGACCACGGCCGCGATCACCGCGTACGGCGGATGACGATGAACGACACCGAGCTGGGGGGAGTTCCAGATCGCGGTCAGTAGCAGCACCGGCGAGAGGACGAGGGCACCAGCGACGGCCAGCGCCCGCCGGCGGCGATCGCCGGTCAGCAGGGCGGCTGCGGCCAGCGCCGCCAGGACGACCACACCGAGCTTGGGCAGCGGACCGGTGAGGGCGGCAAAGGCGGGCATGGTGGGAATCATCCTCTACCCTCTGGCGGCATGTCCCCCGCGAAGCTGGTCCTGGTCTGCCTGCTCGCGGCGATCTCCTTGTCGGCGTGCGGAATCGCGTCCAAGCCCGAGGTGGGGTCCGCTGGCGCTCAGACCAACAGCCGCAAGGCAATCGACGATCCGCGCACCACGCACCTCGCCTGCCTGCAGGCCGAGAACGTCCCCGTGACCCCGTTTGGCCGCGTGTGGATGCAGGTCGGCACCAAGCCGAGCGGTCCCACGGTCCAGTTCATGCCCACCCCGGGCGCCGCCCAGGAGGCCCAGATCTCCGGCCAGGTGGAGAGCGCCGAGGTGATCGGGTCGGCCCTGCTCTACCCCAACCAGGCCCCGGACGGGCTGCTGCAGAAGGTCGAGACCTGCGTGGCCAAGGGCGTGAAGGGTTGAGCCCCCTGCGCCCGCCGGCCAACCTGCTCTCGGCCTCCACGGCGCAGGTCGCACCCGCCACCGCGGGCTCGGCACGCACGGGCAGCATCTCCGCCGGCTCGGCCGGCCGCCCGCTGATGTCGTCGCGTCGCTTCTACCTGACACTGGCCGCGGTTGCCCTGCTGATCGGCATCATCTCACTGCTGATCCCCTCCACACCAAGCTATGACCCCTGGTCGTGGATCATCTGGGGCCGCGAGATCGTCCACCTGAACCTGCAGACGACCGGGGGCCCGACCTGGAAGCCGCTCCCGGTTATCTTCACCACGCTGTTCGCGCCCTTCGGCCAGGCCGAGCCCGACATGTGGCTGGTCATCGCACGGGCGGGGGCGTTTGCCGCCGTGGTCATGGTCTTCCGCCTCTCGTTCCGCTTGACGCGGATGATCGGCAGCTACTTCACGCGCGCCGAAGGCGAGCTCGACCGTCCGACCCTGATCGGACCGGCCGTGCTGGCCGGCGTGATCGCCGCGCTGGGCCTGGCCCTGTCCGGGGGCTACATCTCCGACAACGCGCTCGGCTACTCCGAGGGACTGGCCACCGCGGCCATCCTCATCGGGCTCGAGCGCGCTCTTGACGGTCACCTCCGCCAGGCCTTCGCGCTGGGGTTCGTGGCCGCGCTGGACCGGCCCGAGATCTGGCTCGTCTGGGGTCCGTTCGGGCTGTGGCTGTTCTGGAAGGACCCCGGCGCCCGCAAGCTCGTCATCGGCCTGTTCGTGCTCATCCCGATTCTCTGGTTCCTGCCCGAATACTGGGGCTCGGGCCACTTCCTGCGCGGCGTGAGCCGGGCCCAGAAGCCACGGTCCAACAGCCTCGCCTTCGCCCACTGCCCGTTCTGCTCGGAGCTGGTCGACGCCGCCTGGCCGACGATTCTCCTGCGCATCAAGGTCGTGGCCGCGGCGCTGATCGGCGTCGTCGGCTTCATCGTCTGGCGGCGCTGGCGCGAGCCCGGCCGCCCCGAGCTGCATTCGACGCAGACCCGGGCCATGGTGGCCGCCGCCGGCATGGGCGTCCTGGGCGTCGTCTGGTTCGTGGTCATCGCGATCATGACCCAGGTCGGCTTTTCGGGCAACAACCGCTACCTGGTCATCGGTTCGGCCCTGGTCGAGGTGTGCGGTGCCGTCGGCTGGGGCTGGGGGGCCCAGGAGATCGGCAACCTGCTCTCGCGGGCGCGGGCCGGGCGCCAGACGGGCTCGACCGCGCCGCCGCGGCGGACGCGGGTCGGCGCCTGGGCGGGCGTGGGGCTCGCCGCCCTGCTGTTCTGCTTTGCCCCCAACTGGGTGGGCACGAACTTCATCAGCATCCAGAAGACCCACAAGGCGCTCGTCTACCAGGCCCATCTGCGCCAGGACGCGGGGCGGATCATCGCCCGTTACGGCGGCGCGGCCAAGCTGCTGCGCTGCGGGACGATCATGACCGAGGGCTTCCAGGTCCCGCTCGTGGCGTGGACACTGGGCGTGCACACGCTGCGCGTAGAGGGGCCGCCGGCCGCCGGCGCACCGCCGGGGCCCGCCCCCAACGCGGTCCTGCAGACCGCTGCCCACACCAACGGGACGCTGCTCCCGATCCTTCACCAGTGGTCGACGACGACGCCCTATAAGTATGTCGGCACCGAGCGCACGTTCCGGCTCTTCACCCACTGCGCCGGCTCGTGATGCGGGTACCTGGGGTTTGAGCGCATGGCCGCGGTAACCGCTCCCGACTCACCCCGTCTCCGGTCCCGGGAGGGCCGCGACGACGGCCGCGAGCGCGAGTTCGACCTCCCCATCCCCGACCGCCTGGCTCGCTATCCCTTCTGGCTGCTGGGCGGAGTCGTGCTGCTGGTGGTCATGGTCATCTCGGGCACCCTGCGCAGCCGGTATCTCAACGGCCAGTTCTGGATGGACGAGGGCCTGTCGGTGGGGATCTCGACCCACCCCCTGTTCGATATCCCGCACGTGCTCCGGCACGACGGGTCACCGCCGCTCTACTACATGCTCCTGCACTCGTGGATGAGCGTGTTTGGCTCGACCGAGGCCTCGACTCACGTGCTGTCGCTGGTCTTCGGCCTGCTCACGATCCCCGTCGGAGCGTGGCTGGCCTGGAGCCTGTTCGGGCGCTGGGCGGGAGTGATCGCGATGATCCTGTTCGCGCTCAACCCGTTCATCACCGCCTACTCCGAGGAAACTCGGATGTATTCCCTGATGGCGCTGCTGGGACTGCTGGCCACGGCGGGCTTCATCCACGGTTTCGTGTACCGAAGACGGCGTTACCTGATCCTGTTCACGGTCTGCCAGACGCTGATGCTCTACACGCACGCGTGGGGGATCTTCTTCGGCATCGGGGCGGCCCTGGCCTTCGTATTCGTATGGCGAGCCAGCGATGACCGCCGAGCGCTGCTCATCGACGGGGCGCTGTCCTTCGGGATCGCTGCCGTTCTGTATCTGCCCTGGCTGCCCACCCTGCTCTACCAGACGAGCCACACGGGCTCGCCGTGGGACAGCGCGCCGAACTTCGGCGCCCCGGTTCAGATCTCGCGCAACCTGCTGGGCGGCGACCGGGCCACCGTGGCCCTGTTCCTGGCCGGGGCGATCGGGGTGGCCGGGTTGCTCTACAAGGGCCGCTGGCGGACCCGGTCCTCGCTGGTCATCTGGTCCCTGATCCTGATCCCGTTCGGAACCCTGGCCTTCGGCTGGATCGTCTCTCACTTCTCCCCCGCCTGGGCCTACCGCTACTTCGCGCCGCTGGTCGGGGCGATGCTCGTGGTCGCCGCGGCGGGCATGGCCCGCGCGAAGGGCGTCGGGTTGCTGGCGCTGTTGCTGATCATCATCTTCTGGGCCAATCCGTCCGAGTTCACCCCCCACAACAAATCGGACATGCGCGACATCGCGGGCGAGATGGCCCCGCTGCTGCACCGCGGAGACCTGGTCATCCTCGGCCAGCCCGAGGAGGTCCCACTGGCCTGGTACTACCTCCCGGCAGGCTTGCGCTTTGCCAACACGAGCCAGGGCACGCTGGTGCCCGATCCGCAGTCGATGAACTGGGTCGACGCCCTCAAGCGACTCCAGGCCGCCAATCCGAACACAACGCTAAACAGTCTCATTGCTACCCTCAGGCCCAATCAGCAGGTCCTGTTCGTGCGTCCTCTTACCGAGGGAGCGCAGAACTGGGAGGCACCGTGGACACGTCTCGTCCGGCGGCGCTCAGCCCAGTGGGGGGCGCTTCTGGCCTCCAATCCGAGCCTGAAGGCGGTCGCGTGGGCTCCGCACAACTACCGAGGTTCCTGCTGCGTCGCCAACAGCGCGCTCCTCTACCGAAAGCTCTAAGGACTCCAAGTGACCCCTCAGCCCCAAGACGCCGCCCCCCGAGGCTCCGAGATCACGCCTGAACACCCCGTCGTCGTCCTGGGCGCGGGCCCGGCCGGGCTGACCGCCGGCTATCTCTTGGCCAAGCAGGGCAAGCCGGTGATCATCCTCGAGTCAACCGAGCACGTCGGCGGCATCGCGCGGACCCAGGTCCGCGACGGCTACCGCTTTGACCTCGGCGGCCACCGGTTCTTCACCAAGGTCAAGGAGGTCGACGACCTCTGGCACGAGATCATGAAGGAGGAGTTCCTCAAGCGCCCGCGCAAGAGCCGGATCTACTGGAACGACAAGTTCCTCGAGTATCCGCTGCAGGGGGTGGACGTGATCAAGAAGCTCGGCCCGGTCGAGCTGACGCGCTGCCTGATCTCCTACGCGTGGGCGGCTCTCAAGCCCAAGGGGCGCGAGGAGTCATTCGAGGAGTGGGTCTCCAACCGCTTTGGCAAGCGGCTCTATAACCACTTCTTCAAGACCTATACGGAGAAGCTGTGGGGCGTCTCGGCCACCGAGATCCGGGCCGAGTGGGCCGCCCAGCGAATCAAGGGCCTGTCGTTCTTCAGCGCCGCCAAGGCCGCCTTCTTCGGCAACCAGGGCGACAAGATCAAGTCGCTGATCTCGGAGTTCAACTACCCGAGGTTCGGCCCCGGGCAGATGTGGGAGCAGATGACCGCCGACATCAACGCGCAGGGCGGCGAGGTCCGTCTCAACGCGCCGGTCACCAAGCTCGTCACCGAGAACGGCAAGGTGACCGAGGTCATCGCCGGAGGCGAGACGCTGTATCCCTCGCACGTGATCTCCTCGCTGCCGCTGCGCAGCACGGTTGGGATCACCGAACCCGAGGCTCCTCTGGAGGTCCGGGACGCCGCCCGCGGGCTGCGCTACCGCGAGTTCTTGACCGTGCTGTTGGTCATCGACGTCGACGATCCATTCGACGACAACTGGATCTACATCCACCAGCCCGGCGTCCGCGTGCTCCGCATCCAGAACTTCAAGTCCTGGAGCCCGTGGATGGTCCCCGAGGGCGAGACCGCTTCGTCGATCGGGATGGAGTACTTCTGCTTCGAGGGCGACGACCTCTGGAACATGTCCGATGACGCGCTGGTCGAGATGGCGGGGCAGGAGATCGAGAAGCTCCACCTGGCCGAGGCCAGCAAGGTCCGATTCGGGTTCGTGGAGCGCGTGCACAAGGCCTATCCGATCTACGACGAGCTCTACGGAGAGCGCGTGGCCACGATCCGCGGCTGGCTGGAGACGATCGGCAACCTGACTCAGGTCGGCCGCAACGGTCTGCATCGGTACAACAACTCCGATCACTCGATGCTGACCGCGATGCGGGCCGTCGACAACATCCTGCTGGGCTCCAATCACGACATCTGGGCCGTCAACGCCGAGAGCGTCTACCACGAGGAGCACCAGGAGAACGAGGAGCCCTACCGCAACCCGCCGAACACCCCGGCGATGGAGCAGCCGCTCGCGTCGGAGCGGTGAGCCCGCTCGCGTCGGAGCGGTGAGCGGAAGGTTCTCGTTGTCGCGGCGCCGGAGCGGGGCCGCCGCTGCCCTGGTGTCGATCTCGCTCGGTCTTCTGGCCCCCGGGGTCGCGATGGCCGCGGGGGCCAAGAAGTCCTCGGCGTCCGCGTCGGCCTCCTCGACATCGTCGGCGGCCGTCTCCCCCACCGGGTCGAGTCCGCTGTCGAACTTCCCCGCTCCACCGGTCAGCTCGTCCACCCCGACGGCCACCAACCCGGTCGCAGCCACGACCACGAACGCCTCCGGCAGCGGCTCGATCAGCGGCGGGACGGCGATCGGCATCGCCGTCGCCGCGCTGGTCATGATCGCCGGGATCTCCTTCTACATCTGGCACGACGCCCGTAAGCACGCCCCGGTCAAGGCGGGAAGCGGTGGCGGTGCCTATTCCGACATCGAAGGTCGCGGTCGCAGCGGCTCCAAATCGCCCCCCAAGCCCCGCAAGAAGAGCCCCGCCGAGCGGCGACGGCGCAAGCGGGGACGCGCGCAGCGGCGTTAGGGCGAGGCCCCGGCGTTAGGGCCAGGCCCCGGCGTTACGGCGACCGCCCCGGCGCTACGGCGACCGCTGGCGGGTGTGGCGAGCACCTTCGCGTCAGGCAGCCGCCTCCAGGACGTGCTTGGCCCGCAGCAGCTGGCGCTCGACCGTGCGCCTCGTCTGCCGTGTCTGCTCGGCCATCTCGACATAGCTGAAGCCCAGGCCGGCCAGCCACACGAGTCGTTGCTGACGTAACGGTAAGGCCCGCACCGCCCCGAGCCGCTCGCGCAGAGTGACGAGCTCATCCACGCCCCTGCCCTGGGGGAGCGCGCCATCGTCCTCCGTCAGTGCTTCGAGCGAGACGTCCCGCTCTGCCCGCCGCCAGAGCTTGATCGCCTCCCGACTGGCGGTTGTCACCAGCCACGACAGGGTGGCCTCGGGCCGGACGGAGGCGGCGTGCGCGACGAGGCGGCTCCATGCCGCCTGGCACGCGTCCTCGATCACCGCTTCGGGCGCGCGGACCGACGAGCGGACGATGCGGCGCAGCCGCACGGCGTGGATCGCGTACAGCTCTTCCACCGTCATCGCCGGTCCGGGCCGTGGGTCCATCTGTCTCATCGCGTCCCCTCCTGAGTCTAATTGAGTCTAATTCCTTACGTTTCAATCTAACAGAGTTGGTTTGAACTTGCTAGGTTGCAATCAGTTCAGTTGGCTCAATTAGATTGGAGCGTGAGGGTGGCCTCCTACTCGGTCTGGCAGCGACTCACAGCGGTGACAGCGCACCCAAACCTGCGCGGGCTGCCGGGCAGCAACGTTCTGCAGCAACTCGTCAACGGGGCCGAGGCATGGGCCCTGGTCGTGGCACTGCTCGGCACCTTCGTCGGCGCGGGGTTGTGGGCGGTCGCGTCGCACACGCAGAACCATCACTACGCCGCGCGGGGCAGGATGGCGGCGCTCATCTCGGCCGCGGCCGCGCTCGTCGTCGGCGCCGCCCCCGGCCTGATCAACTTCTTCCAGCACCTGGGGACGACGGCGCGGTGAGGCCGGCGCGCGCCCGTGTTCTCCTCCCGGTCGCGGTGGTCGCTTGCCTGGGCGTGCTGGCGGCTCCGCCGACCGCGAAGGCGTTCGACCCCACCAAGCCGATCTGTACGGTGGCCGGATGGGTCAGCGGCGTGGCCGGCAAGGCGTGCTCCGTTGCCCGGCACGCGGACACGATCCTAAAGGCCGACCACAAGCTCCTCAGCGGTCACATTGCCGGAGCCGTCAAGACCCTGACCGGCGCGGGGGGCGTCAAGGCCAAGGCGATCACGGGCGCGGCGGTGTTCGCGGCCATGGCCGTGTGGGTGGCCGGCGGCGCTCGGCTCGTCCTGCACGAAACCGCCGCCGTGATCTCGGCGACGACCAGACCCGAGCTTCAGTCCACGTGGTTTTCGAGCTCCTACTGGCGTATGGCCGGGATCTCGGCGCTGCTGACGCTGCCGTTCCTGTTCGCCGCGACGATTCAGGCTCTGCTTCGGTCCGATCTGAGCCTGCTCGTCCGTTCGGCGTTCGGCTACCTGCCCCTCGGCGCGCTCGCGGTCAGCATTGCCGCTCCGCTGACTCAACTTCTGCTGGCGGCGTCCGACGAGCTGTCCGGACTGGTCTCCTCGGCCTCGGGGTTCACGACGGCCGGATTTGTCCACGTGACCACGCTCGGGCTCGGACTCGGCACGGTGTCCAGCTTCCCGGTCTTGTTCGCCGGAGCGCTGGCGGTGGCGGCGACGATGACACTGTGGATCGAGTTGCTGATCCGCGCGGCGGCGGTGTACGTGATCGTCCTCATGTTGCCCTTGTTCTTCGCCGCCCTCGTTTGGCCGGCCCGCCGCATCTGGGCCGTACGCGCCGTCGAGCTGCTGCTGGCGCTGATCCTGTCCAAGTTCGCGATCGTCGCCGTTCTGGCCCTGGGCGCCGCCGCGCTCAGTCACACCACACTGCCCAGCGTGACCCAGATGCTGGCGGGGACCACCCTGGTCCTGCTGGCCGCGTTCACGCCGTGGGCGCTGCTGCGGCTCCTGCCCCTGCACGAGCTCGCCGCGGGAGTCGAGGGCGTGAGCGGGGCGGGCAAGCGGGGGCTGACTCCAGCCTCGGCGGGAGCTGAGAGCGCCTACGAGCGGGCCGGGTCGGCCCCGGACGGTCTCGCCGACGCGGAGGGACCCAAACCTCGTCCCGATGCCGCTCAGCACAGTGCCGCCCGGTCGGCCGTGGCCGGGCTCGATGCCCCGTCGCCGGGGGCCGGCACGGACGATCCCGGGAAAGACGGAGCCGACCGAGAGCCTCGTCGCGAGCCGAATGGGGAACGGGGGTCGAGCCCGGAGCCGGATGGGGAACGGGGGTCAAGCCGCGAGCGGGCCCCCGGAGACCAGCCGCCGCGCGAGGCCGATGACCGCCGCGAGCGCGTGCCCGGCATGGACGCAGCCTGGCAGCGCCCAAACTTCTCCTGGCGCTCGCTCGAACTCGGACCCGACGGGATCCCTGATGGTCATATCGGCGCGCCCGAGCCCCCCGCTGATCCGGATCCGGCGCCTCCGGAACCCGTGCCGCCCCCGCCCCCGGAGCCGCCCGCGCCCGCGCATTCTCGGGAGGCATCGCTCGACCCGTGGCCGCCTTCCGACGAGGCGCCTGAGGCCGGATGAGCGAGCAGCGCCTCACCTATGCCTTCGGGCCGCTGGAGCACCGCGGCCTGCTCGGCCCGCTGCGGTGCGGCCAAGCCCTGACACTGACCTTCGGGACCCTGAGCGCGATCCTGCTGCTCGACCGCTTTCCCTCGGGCGGCGGGGCCCTCGGCGCCATGATCACGATCGGCCTCGCTTGCGCGGTCAGCTTTGCCCCGCTGGCCGGCCGCTCCGTCCCGGAGTGGGTTCCGGTGGTGGCCGCGTTTGTGGGCCGCCGGCTGACCGGACGCGGGCGCTTTCGCAGCTCCGCTCCGACGGTGGGCACCGTGGTGTCGAGCCGGACGCGATGGTCGCCACCGGCACGCTCGCCCTCGGTACCGGCCACGCCAGCTGAGCTGCGTGGCGTCCGGATCACCGAGGTCCCCTACCGCCAGCACACCCTCGGGGTACTGAGCGAACAGGCCGGGCGCCGGCTCACGGCCGTCCTGGCCTGCCGGGTCCTCGCCTTCTCGCTGCTCGATCCCGACGCGCAAGAGCGCCGCTTGGCCCGTTGGGGGCTCGTCCTCTCGGGCGCTGCCGGCACACCCGTCCGCCGCCTGCAGTGGATCGAGCGCACGGCGCCGGCTCAGGGCGACGAACTCGTGCGATGGCTTCACTCAGAACGTGACCCGGGCTTGCCGCCGCGTGGTGCGCCGATCGTCGAGTCCTACCTGGAGCTGATCGGAGCCAGCACAGAGGTCACCCAGGAACACGAGATCCTGCTCGCCGTCCAGGTTGACGCTCATCGCTCCCGCGGCTGGTCAAGTCGGGGCGGTCGCGGGCTGGACGAACAGCTGGTCGAAGCCACCGAGAGAGTGTCGCGCGGCCTGGTCGAGGCCGAGGTCGATGTCCTGGGTGCGCTCAGCGCCGGTCAGCTCGCCCGCACGCTGCGCACGGCCTTTGACCCGTACGTGCGCGGCGAGCTCGCCGCGCACGATGCGATCGACCCCGCTCGCGACGGACTCCGGGAGGCCGACGCGTGGCCACACGGCCGCCGCGAGCGCTGGGATCACTACCAGAGCGACGGCGCGGTGCATGCCACCTTCTGGATCTCCGGGTGGCCCCGGATTGAGGTCTCGCCGATGTTCATGGACGCCCTGCTGGGGCGCTCCGGCGCCGTTCGGGCCGTGGCCGTGACGTTCGAGCCACTGGCCGTCCAGCGCTCGACCCGCGAGATCGAGGCGGCGATCACTCGCGACCAGGCCGACCGCGAACTGCGCCACCGCTTCGGGCAATCGGAGACCGCGCGCCAGCGCCAGGCGCGAGCGGCGACGGTGCGGCGCGAAGCCGAGCTGGCCGCCGGCCACGGCGAGGTGCGCCTCAGCGGGTTCATCACCGTCTCGGGGCGCGACGACGCCGACCTGCGCCGGTCATGCGCCGAGGTCCAGGATCACGCCGCTCGGGCCCGGCTGGAACTCCACCGGCTTTACGGACAGCAGGCCGACGCGTTCACGTTCACGCTTCCGCTCTGCCGCGGCCTGCGATGACGCTGCGCGCCTCGCAACGCCCCGGGCACCGGGCCACCACCCGCCACGCCCAGGCGCTCTACCCGTTCATCGCCGCCGGTGGGCTGAGTGGACGGGGAGCGTTCGTGGGCCGCGATTCGAGCGGCGGTGCCTTCTGCTTTGACCCGTGGCTGCTCTATGGCGAGGGGACGCTCGACGACCCCAATGTGATCGTGCTGGGCAAGCTCGGACAGGGCAAGAGCGCGCTCGTCAAGACGCTGCTGTGGCGGATGCTGCTCTTCGGCCGCCGAGCCTTCGTGCTCGACGTCAAACGCGAGTACGGGCCGCTGTGTGAGGCGGTGGGCGTCACGCCGGTCTCGCTCGTACCGGGCGGCGGCGTCCGCCTCAATCCGCTCGCTGCCCGCCCCGAGGAGCATGCCCAGCTCGACCTGCTGCGCGCCGTGACGGTGACCGCGGTCGGCGGCCCGCTCACCCAGGTCGAGGCGGGTGCCCTGCGTGAGGCGCTGCGTGTGGTCCGGGCGCGGCGAAGCGAGCCGACGCTGCCCGACATAGCCGCGGTCCTGTTCGCGCCCGTCCCCGAGATGGCCACCGCGCTTCAGACCCCCGCCGACCGCCTGGCCGCCGACGCCCGCCGGGCCGCGCTCGCCCTCCAGGACCTGTGCGAGGGCCCGCTGCGGGGAATGTTCGACGGACCGACGACGCCGGGCATCGATCTCGATGCGCGCCTGCTCGTGCTCGATCTCCACGCCGTCCGCGACTCACCGGCGGTCGGCATCCTCATGGCCTGTGCCTCGGCCTGGATCAGCGCGCTGCTCGCGCGGACGGCGCAGCGGCCGGGACGCGAGCGGCTCATCAACGTCGCCGACGAGTCGTGGAAGATCGTTCAACATGCGGGCCTGGGCGAGTGGTTTCAGTCCAACTTCAAGCTCGCGCGCCAGTTCGGCGTGATGAACCTCGTCGTTCTGCACAAGCTGGCCGACCTGCACGGCGCCGGCGACGCCGGCTCGCGAGCGGCGCGGATCGCCGAGGGTCTCGTCGCCGATGCCTCGACCCGCATCGTCTACCACCAGGACGAGAGCCAGGTGCCGCTTACGCGCAGCATGCTCGGCCTCTCCCGGGCCGAGGCGGAGCTGATCTCATTGCTCGGACCCGGACAGGCACTGTGGCGAATCGGCGGTCGCTCGTTTGTCGTCCAGCATCACCGCTCGCGCCTCGAAACCCGGCTGACCGACACCGACACCGGCATGCACGCCTCCGAGCACCGGTCCCGGCGCCGATGAACGGCCGTGGCACCCCGAGCGCGCTGTCCGATGCCGTCGTCGTGGCGCTGATGGCCGGATTGGCGGCACTCGGAGGGGTGGTCTGGTTTTGGGGGGGCGTGGCCGGGGCCCTGTTCGGCCACGGTTGGCCACGCCTCGCAGTCGGCCAGATGCCGGGCATAATCGTGCGCCTGCCGGCGCGGCTGGCTGACCCAGCCCTGGCCTGGCCGCGTGAGGCGCGGGACCAGCTGCCAGATCCCGCGGGCTGCTACGCCGCCCTGGCGATCGTGGCCGCGGGAACCTGGGCCACGGGTGTCATCGCCGTCCGGTCCGGCCTCGCCTCACGGCTCCTCGGACGGGGAGCCCGGGGAGCACGCTGGGCAGCGCGAGCCGAGCTGCGCCGTTTGCGCATGCCCGTAACGACAGCACCCAGCCGATCCTCTCGCCTGGCGCTCGGGCGCTACCGGGGCCGGCTGCTACGAGCCGAGCAACGACACGCTTTGATCGCTTTCGGTCCGCCGCAGTCGGGAAAGTCGGCCGGCCTGGCGGTGCCCGCGCTACTGGAGTGGGCAGGCCCGGTCGTGGCCTCCTCGATTAAGACTGACCTGCTCGCGGCGACGATCGAGCGGCGACGCAGTCTGGGGCCGGTGTTCGTGTTCGATCCGTTTGGGCTCTCGGGCGTGGAATCGCATACCTGGTCACCGCTGGCGGGCTGTCAGCGCTGGGACGGTGCCCTGGAGGCCGCCTGGCGCCTGGCGGCCGCGGCCGAGCTCGATGCCAGGGGTGTGGAGGGCGGCGATTTCTGGGCCATCGCCGCCGAGCAGCGGCTGGCGCCGCTGATGTTCACCGCCGCTCGAGCGGGGTTGAGCATGGACACGGTCGTCCGCTGGATCTACGGCCAGGGCGCTCGGGAGCTGGACCAGACGATCGCCCAGTTGACCGGCGAGGCTGCCGGCGCTGAGGAGGCCGAGGACGTACACGCCGCCTACGACGCCCTCCGGGCCTTCGAGGCCCAGGCCGACCGGACCCGCACCTCGATTGAGGCCACCGCCCAGGGCCTGCTTCGTGCCTACCGGTTTCGCCGGGTGGTTCGCTCGGCGGCAACGTCCCAGATCACGCCCGACGGCCTGCTCGACCAGCGGGCGACGCTTTACCTGATCGGGGATGCCAAGGCGTCCAAGCTCCTGCGCCCGGTCTTCCTCGCCCTCCTCTCCGCGGTGATCGATCGCGCCTACGAGCGAGCGACCCGGGCCGGTGGCCGGCTGGCCGATCCGCTGCTCATCTGCCTGGATGAGGCCGGAAACGTGGCGCCGCTGCCCAATCTGGCCGAGGTCGCCTCGACGGCACCGAGCCACAACATCCAGCTGATCTCGATCTTTCATGATCTCGCCCAGGCCCGCAGCCGGTACGGACGTCAGGCCGAGACCGTTGTCAACAGTCACCGGGCCCGGATGTTGCTCCCCGGTGTGGCCGACCTGGAGACGCTGCGTTATTTCGCTGATCTGATCGGCGAGGAGGAGGCCCGCGATGTTGCCCGGACTACCGGCGGCGGGCCGGGGACGCGGACGAGCTCGGTGCGGCGGCGCCCGCTGGCGGCGGCCGAATCGCTACGGCAACTGCCCGAGCGCCACGCGCTGCTCCTCTACGGGCGGATGCCGCCGGCCCGGATCGAACTGCGCGTGTGGTTCGCTGACCGCCGTCTGCGCCGGCTGGCCGCGCCATGACCAACTTCGAGCCCGACGACTGGCGGCCCGAGGACTTCGATCCCGATGAAGCCTGGGGCCAATCCGGCCCGAACGATGAGTGGGGCGGCGAGGCCCTCGACCCCGACGACGCGATCAGGTGGCCGTTGACCTGGCGCTCGCTGTATCCGCGTGAACGGTGGCTCTGGTTCGAGCGCCTGTGGACCGACGTCGCCACCCTGCGCGACCGCTACCGGCTCTCGATCCGCTCCGGCTGGTGGGAGGACGAGGTCCAGCTCGAGGCGCTGGCGGCGCTGGCCGCCTGGACGGAGCGCTACGACTCGGGCGAGTGGGATGACCCACCGGGCAAGCTGGCGCTGCTGTTCGATCTCGAGCGCATCTCGGCCCTGCTCCGTGACGGCGTCGAGCCATTCCATCCCGACCGCGACCGGGCCGCCTTCGTCGCTCACCTGAGGAGCATCGGCTGCCAGCCACCCCCAGAGTGAGGCCCGGCGCGGGGTGAACAATCGGGGCGCCAGGCAGGGGAATGATCGCCGTCCCGTAATGTCGTGAGAGATGGCACGCGGGGGAGCCCCGGGTGACCTGGAACCCCGGCCAGCTCGGGCGTGACCACCCACCGGACAGGAGATGAGGCATGGCGCTGAACGCGCGTCGATCCAACCGGGCCCACAACCGGCCGCTGGTGATGGCCACCCACCAGCACGTCGAAGGCGAGATGCCGATCGACAGCCTCGCGCAGGACGGAATCGGCGTCGGCAACGCCTACGAGATCATCTCCAGCGAGCTCCTCCTCGACGGTCAGGCACGGCTGAACCTGGCCACGTTCGTGACTACGTGGATGCCGTCGCTGGGCGGTCGGCTGATGGCCGAAACGGCCGACAAGAACATGATCGACAAGGACGAGTATCCGGTGACGGCCGAGATCGAGGCTCGCTGCGTGAACATCCTGGCCGATCTGTGGAACGCCCCTGAGCAGGAGAGCGCCACCGGGTGCTCCACGACCGGCTCCAGCGAAGCCGCGATGCTGGCCGGAATGGCGCTCAAATGGCGCTGGCGCGCGCAGCGTGAGGCGGCGGGCAAGCCCGCGGAGCGGCCGAACCTGGTCATGGGGATCAACGTCCAGGTCTGCTGGGAGAAGTTCTGCCGCTACTGGGACGTCGAGCCGCGGCTGGTGCCGATGGAGGGAGACACCTTCCACCTCACCGCCGAGCGCGCGGTCGAACACTGTGATGAGAACACGATCGGCGTGGTGGCGATCCTCGGCTCCACCTTCGACGGCAGCTACGAGCCGGTGGCGGACATCGCCGCGGCCCTGGACCGGCTGGCCAGCGACAAGGGGATCGACGTTCCCATCCATGTCGATGCCGCCTCGGGGGGATTCGTGGCTCCCTTCCTGGACGAGGACCTGGTGTGGGATTTCCAGCTGCCCCGCGTGCACTCGATCAACGCCTCCGGCCACAAGTACGGGCTCGTGTATCCCGGCGTGGGCTGGGCGGTGTGGCGCGATCAGGCGGCGTTGCCGCGTGAGCTCGTCTTCGACGTCAATTACCTGGGTGGCCACATGCCGACCTTCTCGCTGAACTTCTCGCGTCCCGGCAGCGAGGTGATCGCCCAGTACTTCATGTTCATGAGCCTCGGGCGCAGCGGCTACACGACGGTGCTGCAAGAGCTGCGGTACCTCGCCAAGCACATCTCGGCCGGCGTAGCCGACATGGGTCCCTACCGGCTGGTCTCCGACGGCAGCGAGCTCCCGGTGTTCGCCTTTGGGCTGGACCCGGAGATCAAGAACTACAGCGTCTTCGATGTCTCAGACCGGATGCGCCAACGCGGCTGGCTGGTTCCCGCCTACACCTTCCCCGCGCACCGCGAGGACCTGAGCGTCCTGCGGATGGTGATGCGCGCGGGCATGAACATCGAGATGGCCGACAAGCTGCTCGATTTCCTGGGCGAGCAGACCAACGAGCTCCAGGCTCTCACCGCGCCGCTGCCGCGGGCGATCTCGCACCACCGGGCCGCGTTCGCCCACTGAGCTCGGTGGCCTCGCCCACCTCGGCCCGGCGGTGCTCGCCGACCGGGCGTAAATGCTGAACCGCCGACGCTCCGAGCCTCGGCAACCCGGCGCCTCCGAGTCCCAGCTCCGCCCCGCGCCTCCGCCGCCAACCGTCCGTCGTTCGGCTTTGGCTTCGATTTGTTGTCATATAGGCATCAGATCGAACCCGAAGCGGCTCGCGGCTTGGTCATGGCGGGACCGCAGCGGGACCTACGGGCGGCTCGCGGCGGGCCTATCGGCGGGACCGCGATCTAGATAACCGCGGCCAGGCGACGGCCGACGGCCCTCAACTGCCGGGTCGTCCCGGCTTCGGTGACCGTCTGCAGGTCCAGGATCCGAGCGCCGAACCGGTCCAGCCGGTTGGATCCGACGACCGCGTGGCAGGGCACTCCGGCCTGGCGGGCGCGGGTGGCGACCTCGGAGACTGCCTTACCGACCAGGCTCTGGTCATCGAGGCGCCCCTCGCCGGTGATCACCGCGTGGGCGGCGAGCATCCGCCGGTTGAAGTCCAGCGCGTCGAGCACGAAGGCAGCTCCCGGGACCAGCTCAGCGCCGAACACGGCCCACAGTCCGCCGGCCAGGCCGCCCGCGGCGCCCGTCATCACGGTCTCGCGCGGATCGCGGGGCCAGCCGCGGGCCAGGCGGTGTAGCCGGGCCGTGAGGCGGCGCACGGTGTCCTCGTCGGCCCCCTTCTGGGGCCCGAATACGTGCGCGGCGTCGGCGAAGTGGGTGCGGACGTCGCAGAGGACGACCAGCTTTGCTCCCGTCAGACCTCCCCCGCGCTCGATGGCGCGGATCGCTCCCGCGCCGCCGTCGGTGGTGGCGGTCCCGCCCACGCCCACGTAGATGGTGCGGGCGCCGGCGGCGACGGCGGCCAGAATCAGCTCGCCGGTGCCCGCGGTACTGGCGGCAAACGCGTCACGATCTGCTTCGGCGACCAGGTTCAGTCCGCTCGCGGCCGCGGTCTCGACCACCGCCACGCCGGCCCCGACGGCAAACCTCGCCTCTATCGGCCGGCCCAGTGGGTCGGTCGTTGCGCTCGTTCGCAGCTCTAGGCCGAGCGGCTCAGCTAGCACGGCGAGCGTGCCCTCACCACCGTCGGCGATCGGGCAGAGATCAACCGGGCGCCCTCCGGCCGCCAGGCCCGCGCCGAGCGCGTCCGCCACCTCGGCCGCGCTCAGTGTCCCCTTGAAGGCGTCGGGAGCGACGAGCACGGTCTCGGGAACACGGACGCTCACCCTCACGCCGCCAGTATCCGTCATGCTGAGGAACATGGCTGAGTACGAGGTCATCGAGACGGCGGGGATCGAGGTCAAGTTGTCCAACCCGGGCAAGGTGTTCTTCCGCGAGCTGGGGATCACCAAGCTCGATCTGGCTCGCTACTACCTCGAGCTCGCCGAGCCTGTCACCAACCAGCTCCGCAACCGGCCCACCGTGCTCAAGCGATTCGTCGACGGGGCGGACAAGAAGCCGTTCTTCCAGAAGCGCATTCCCGATACCGCGCCGGAATGGGTTCAGACGGCCGAGGTCACCTTCCCCAGCGGGCGCACGGCCCGGGAGCTGTTACCCAACGATGCCGCGCACCTGCTGTGGGGCGTCAATCTGGGCGTGATCGATTGGAACCCGTGGGCGGTGCGGGTCCCCGAGCTGGACCATCCCGACCAGCTCCGCGTCGATCTCGACCCGACCCCCGAGGCCAGCTGGGACGACGTTCGCCAGGTGGCGCTGGTCGCCGGCCAGGTCCTCACCGACAACGGACTGACCGGCTTTCCCAAGACCAGTGGCTCGCGCGGGATTCACATCAACGTCCCCATCACGCCGGAGCGCGACTTCATCGCCGTGCGGCGGGCGGCGGTCGCCCTGGCCCGGGAGATCGAGCGCCGCGCGCCCGAGATCGCCACCAGCAAGTGGTGGAAGGAGGAGCGCCACGGGGTGTTCGTGGACTACAACCAGAACGCCCGCGACCGGACCGTGGCCTCCGCCTACAGCGTCCGCCCCACGCCGGACGCGCGCGTTTCGACCCCGCTGCACTGGGACGAGGTCCCCGACGTCGTCCAGGAGGAGTTGCGGATCGACACGGTCCCCGCCCTGGTCGCGAAGCGCGGCGATCCGCACGCCGACATGGACGCCTGCACCGGGTCCCTGGCCGGACTACTCGAGCTGTCGCGCATCGACGAGGAGAACGGCCTCGGCGACGCCCCCTGGCCGCCCCACTACCGCAAGCAGGCCGACGAGCCGCGGCGGGTGGCCCCCAGCCGGGCTCGCAAGACCTGAGCCGGCGGATCAGAGCTGCATCTGAGCGAGCTTGCAGTCGGCCGGGAGCTTGTCCTCGCGCCAGCGGAGAATTCGGGTTCCGTGGCGGATTCGCCCGTCGCTGGCGTGGTCGAAGGTCACCTCGACGACGAGCTCGGGCCGCAGGCTGATCCATTCGAGATCTCTCTCGCTCTGCCAGCGGCTGGGGTCGCCGTGTCCCCGCTCGCCGGTCTCGTAGGGCTCCAGCGTCCCGACCAGCGCGCGCTTCTCGGCCGCCCTGAGGCCGGAGGAGTGGCCAACCACGTGCAACTGACCCTGCTCGTCATACAGGCCGAGGATCAACGAGCCGACCGTGTCGGGCTCCTTGCCCGGCCGGTAGCCGACGACGACGGCGTCGATCGTCCGGACCCGCTTGACCTTGACCATGCCCTGGCGGGAGCCCGGGCGGTAGGGCGCGCCGAGCTCCTTGGCCACCACGCCCTCGCCGTTGGCCAGCCAGGGCGCGGTCTCGGCCGGCTCGCGGGTCACCGGGGTGAGCCCGATGCCGTCCCCGGCCAGCCGCTCGAGGATCTGGCGGCGCTCGGCCAACGAGCGTCCGGTGAGGTCCTCGTCCTCGACGGCGAGGACATCGAAGGCCACGAATCGGGCCGGGGTCTCCTCGGCCAGCATGGCGATCCGCGAAGCCGCCGGGTGGATCCGCTGCTGTAGGGCGCCGAAGTCCTGGCCTCCGTCGTCGGCGTCGATGATGATCTCGCCGTCGACGATGTAACGGCCCCCGGGGAAGACCAGCTCCGGGAAGTAGCGCCCCAACGGCTTGGCGCCGCGGGACTGGATCAAGACCTCGTCCCCGTCGACGAAGACAATTGCCCGGAAGCCATCGAACTTGGGTTCATAGCTCCATTGCTCCCCCAGGGGCAGCTCCTTCTTGGAGCGGGCCAGCTGGGGCTGAACGGGGGGCTTCAGAGGGAGATCCACGGCAGCCGATGCTACCTGCGCCCGGGGTCTTGGAGAGCTCACGACCGTCTACGATCGTTCGATGGCCGCCGAACAAGCCACCGCCGCCGAACAGGAATACCTGGAGTCGCTGTTCTGGCTCTTCGAGGCCGGGCTGCCCATGACGGGTGCCAACCTGTCCCGGGCCATGCAGCTCTCGGCCCCCACCGTGCACGAGATGCTGGGGCGCCTGGAGCGCGACGGCTACGTCGCCCGCGGGCCCGGGCGGGCGATCGAATTCACTGAGGCGGGGCGGGAGCACGCCGGCAAGATCGTCAGCCGTCACCGGCTGATCGAGCGTTTTTTGACCGACGTCGTCGGAGTGCCTTGGGACGATGTTCACGAGGAGGCCGAGCAGCTCGAGCACGCGATGACACCGCGGTTTGAGGCCTACGTCCGGGCCTCGGTCGGCGATGCCAAGACCTGCCCGCACGGCCATCCGATCCAGGTTGGCCAGCGTCTGGACGGCGTCCCTTTGGCCGACTGCGAGGTGGGGGCCAAGGTGACGATCCTGCGCCTCGAGAACGAGGCCGAGGATCTGTTGCACTATCTCAAGCGAGCCGGAATCGAGCCGGGCGTGACGGGCACGATCAGCGTCCGCGACGACGATCAGGTCGAGGTCGACATCGACGGCAAGCCGGCCACGATCACGGTCAGCGTGGCCGAGACGGTGTCAGTCCAGGCCGACCCCTCACCCCCGCCCCGCACGGCTCTGCCCGATCAGCTGGTCATCGGGCGCGAGCGTTACGGCCGCTGAGAGGCGCGGGGTCGAAAAACGTCCATATAGGACGGTTTTCGACCCACGACCGAGCGGGGAGCCTGAGCAGCCGGCCGGCGCCGGCAACTCGGACGGCGACGCGGCCGGCCGGCGCCAGGAACTCAGACGGCGACGCGGCCGGCCGGCGCCAGGAACTCAGACGGCGACCGGTAGCTCCCGTCCGGTGGTCAGCCAGGTCTTGATCTGGGCGCAGACCGCGGGGTGGTTGAGCAGATCGAAGTGGTTGGCGCCGCCCACGTGGCTGTAGCGGTCGATCGGGAACTGCAGGCGCTCGCCTTTGCCCTCGTGAGACCAGGCGCTGGGACGGAGCACGAGCAGATCGCCGACCCAGCGGCCGAGGCGCGCATCGGCGTCGCGGGTCAGGGTGGCGCTGACGAAGTAGTGGTTGGCGCTCATCAGGAACGGGATCACGGTGCCCGTGTTGTCGTACCAGAAGGCTTCGGGATCGTTGCCCTGCCAGTCCTCGTCGGCCACGTAGCCGTAGCCAAGATCCTTGATCCCGACCGCGCGGGCCTTCAGGGGCATGGCGAAGGGACGCGTCTCGGGCAGCCGGGACAGGCCCTGGCAGGCGCTGTTGGCGGCCAGCTCGAGCGGAGCCCCCTTGTGCGGGGTGCCGAGCATGAACACGTGGCGGACCTGCTCGCGCCACGAACCCTGGGGCGCGTAGTGCAGAGCGCTCCGCGCCACCAGCCCGCCCATCGAGTGCCCGATGAGGGCGATCTCGGCCACTTCGACCGGCCAGGCCGCGCACAGCTCGGCCATCATCTCGGCCAGGCGACGGCCGTTGGCGGAAATGTGCAGGCCGCTGTTGTAGCGGACGTAGAGCGAGGTGTAGCCATGGTCGGCCTCGAGCACGTCGCCGTAGGGAGTGTGGCGCTGCCAGCGCAGCCGCCAGGCGTCATCGGTCTCGCACAGGCCGTGCATGAAGACGGCCAGCCGGGGCCGGGCGTCGGGGATGGCGCTGCGCAGGGCGGAGGTCTCCAGGACGAGATCGCGTCCCCCGCGGCGGATCGTCATCGCCCGGGCCAGAGCGTTGTGGCGACGCTCGAGCCGGTCACCCCAGGCGCCGTTGACGGCGCCGACAGCCAGGCGGCCGGGAATGCTCTCCTCGAGCGACGGCGCGTTGGCGGCGCGGGTCAGGCCGTAGGCAAAGCCGGTGGCCCGGACCACGCCCCCCGTCAGCGCCCGGGCGCCGCCGTAGGCCGCCGTGCTGATCCCGTCGTGCATGATCCGCACGGGCGCCGCGGGCTTACCGAGCAATCCGAACACGCGCCCGGCCACGCCGCGGTGGACATCGCGGATCTGCGTGGCGAGCCCCGCCGCCGCCTCTCCGACCAATTCACCGACTGCGCGAGCTTCGTCAGACTGCATGGGCAGGTGCTCCAATCTGCGCGTAGGCCGCGGCCAAGCGCTTGACGCCTTCCAGGATCTGGTCGGAATTTACTCCAGAGTAGGCAAGCCGTAAAGAGGAATCACCTCCCTCAAGCAGGAACTCGCTGCCCTTGACGAAGATGACGTCGCGCTCCTTGGCGGCGTCGAACAGAGCATTGACGTCGGTGCCCCGGGGAAGGTCGACCCACAGGAAGTAGCCGCCCTGAGGGGCGACGAAGCGCGCGTCGGGCAGATGCTCCTGAAGGGCCGAGCAGAGCGTCTGAGCGCGTTCGCGCAGGGCGTCGCGCACGGTGGCGACCGAGCCCTCGATCGCGCCCGAGCGGCAGAACTGGTTGACGATCCCCTGCGCGACCATGTTCGGCGAGATGTAGGCGCCGGTGGCGAGCTTGGCGATGCGGGCGATCAGCTCCGGCGGCCCGACCAGGTAGCCAACCCGGATGCCGGGACAGACGGTCTTGGAGAACGACGAGGCGTACACGACACGCTCGGGGTCCATCGACACCATCGTCGGCAGCGAGTCGCCCTCAAAGCGCAGCGAGACGTAGGGATCGTCCTCGAAAATGGTGAAGTCATGCTCGCGAGCCAGTTCGAGCAGCCGTTCCCGCTTGGGAGCCGAGAGCGTGTACCCGGCCGGGTTCTGGAAGTTGGGGATGATGTGCGCCAGCTTGGGCTGGGTGCCGGCGGCCAGCAGACGGCCCAGGGCGGCGGTGTCGATCCCGTCGGGCTCGAGCTCGACCATCCGCACGTCGGCGCCGCGGTTGCGCAGCGACAGGAGCGTGCGGTCGTAGGTGGGACGCTCGACGATGACGGCGTCGCCGGACTGCACCAGCGCGTCGAACAGGAAGGCGTCGGCCTGCATCGAGCCGTTGGTGACCAGCACCGAGGCGGGCTCGACCTCGTGGCGCTCGGCGATCCACTCGCGCAGCGGCAGGTAGCCGACCGAGGTCCCGTAGGCGGTCAGCCCGGCCGGATCTGACGTAAACGCCTGGTCGGCGGCGGCGCGCAGACCATCGACATCGACGATGTCGAGCGAGGGAGCGCCGCGAGCGAAGGAGATCGTGCCAGCCACGCCCCGAAGACTACGACGTTGACGCTCCCGGGCGCCTCAAAGGTGGACATCCAGGATCGCGCGGTCTGCGCCCTCGAACTCGCGGAGCTCGACGACGCGCACCCCCGGCAGTGCCTCGAGGGCGGCCTGGAAGGAGCGAAGCGCGGCCGTGCTCGTAAACGGTCCGGCGCGAACGCCAAGCGGAGAGACGGCCTCGGGGCTCCGCGCCGACTCTGCCCTCTGCTGCGCGGCGGCCAGGAGCTGCCGCGTCGAGCTCAGCATTCCCTCCTGCGCGGCGACCAGCTCACACAGCCGGCTGAGCATCTCCGCCGCCGCCTGGGCCTCATCGGGGGCAAGGGCGGCCGGTCGGTCGCTCGCGGGCGGGCCGATCCCGGACGACCCGCTCGCGGCTGGCGCTGAGGGACGCGGATGATCGCCGGGGACGGCAATCCGGGGCGGCAACGTGGACGTTGCCGGCGGCTCGACGAGCCCGGTCTGGATCGAGTGCAGCCGGCGGTCGATCTCGGCCAGGCGGGCATCGAGGATCGAGATCTCGGGGTCGTCGCCGGAGGGGGGCATGCTGCGGCGAGCCTATCGGCCCTCGCGGCGGCCGGTGGCGCGGGCACCGAGCCGCGCCAGGACAGTCAACTCGGTGCCGCTCAGGCGGCGCTGCCGAGCAGCGAGACGGCCAGCTCGGCCACCTGCGTCGGGGTGCGCCCGACGCGCACACCCCGGCTCTCGAGCGCCTCGGCCTTGGCCGCGGCGGTGCCGTGGGAGCCGGACACGATCGCGCCGGCGTGACCCATGGTCTTGCCAGGCGGGGCGGTGAAGCCGGCGATGTAGCCGACGGTCGGCTTGGTCACGTGCTCGGCGATGAACTCGGCCGCCCGCTCCTCGGCGTCGCCGCCGATTTCACCGCACATGACGATCAGCTCGGTTTCGGGGTCGTCCTCGAACATCCCGATCACGTCGATGAAGTCGGTGCCGGGGACCGGATCGCCGCCGATGCCGACGATGCTCGAATTGCCAAACCCGCTCTTGGCCAGAACGTCGCCGATCTGGTAGGTGAGGGTGCCCGAGCGCGAGACGACGCCGACGTTGCCCTCGCGGAAGAACTGGGCGGGAATGATGCCCACGCTGGCCTTGCCCGGCGACAGGATGCCCGGGCAGTTGGGGCCGATCAGCCGGGAGCGGCCGTTCTTCTTCAGCGTGTTGTAGACCCGCAGCTCATCGTGGGCGGGGATGCCCTCGGTGATGCAGATGATCAGTTCGATGCCCGCGTCCTCGGCCTCGAGGATCGAGTCAGCGGCGAACCGCGGGGGCACGAAGATCATCGCCGTGTTGGCGCCCTCGCGGGCGACGGCGTCGTGGAAGGTGTTGAAGACCGGGATCCCCTCGACGTCCTGGCCGCCCTTGCCGGGGGTCACGCCGGCCACGACCTGGGTGCCGTACTCGCGGTTGCGCAGCGAGTGGAAGGTGCCCTCGCGGCCGGTGATCCCGGAGGTGCACAGCCGGGTCTCGGTATCGACGAGGATGCTCATCAGGCGCCGCCTCCCGCGGCCAGCTCGACGACCTTGGCCGCCGCGCCGTCCATCGTGGCCTCGGCGTGGACGTTGGGCAGATTCGCCTCGCTGAGCAGCGCCCGGCCCTCCTCGCCGTTGGTTCCGTCCAGGCGGACGACGAAGGGAACGGTGGGGTTGATCTGCTTGAAGGCCTCGATCAGACCCTTGGCCACCTCGTCACAGCGGGTGATGCCGCCGAAGATGTTGAACAGCACGGCCTTGACCTTGGGGTTGGACAGGATCACCTCGACCGCGGCCGTGATCGCGTCGGCGCGCGAACCGCCGCCGGCGTCGAGGAAGTTGGCCGGCGTGCCCCCCGCCTCGGCCACGACGTCGAGCGTGGACATCGAGAGCCCGGCGCCGTTGGCGAGGATGCCGATGTCGCCGTCGAGCTTGACGTAGGTCAGGCCCCGCTCCTTGGCCATGACCTCCTGCGGGTCCTCGGCGGATTCGTCGCGGAGCTCGGAGTTCTCGGCGTGGCGGTAGAGGGCGTTGCCATCCAGGGTCACCTTGGCGTCGAGCGCCTTCACGTCGCGGCCCGGGGTGACGATCAGCGGGTTGACCTCGACCAGTGTCGCCTCTTCCTGCGTGAAGACCTCGTAGAGCTTGCCCAGCATTGCCCCGACGGGACGCACGACATCGGCGTCGACCCCAGCCTCGAAGGCCAGGCGGCGGCCGTGGAAATCCTGAAAACCGAGCAGCGGATCGACGTGAAGATGAGCAATCGCGTCCGGGTCCTCGTCGGCGACCTGCTCGATGTCCATCCCGCCCTTGGTCGAGAGCATGACCAGGGGAGCCTTGGCCGAACGGTCGAACACGACCGACGCGTAGTACTCGGAGGCGATCTCCGAGGCGCCCTCGATCCACACCTCATGGACCGTGAGGCCACGAATATCCATGCCGAGGATTGCGCGGGCGTTCTCCTCGGCCTCGGCCCGGTCCTGGCAGAGCTTGATGCCACCGAGCTTTCCGCGGCCACCGATCTGAACCTGGGCCTTGACGACGCAGGGGTAACCGATCTCGTCGGCGGCGGCCACCGCTTCATCGACCGTGCGGGCCGGTTGGCCCTGGGGCACGGGCACGCCGTGGCGGGCGAAGAGCTGTTTGCCTTGGTACTCGAGCAGATCCATGACGGCGACTCACTCTATTGATTCCTATCGGCGGGCCGCTTGGTGACTCGCCATGGCATCATCCGCCTCTTATGGCGATTCCGAAAAATGTTTCATTTGTCACTTTCGACGTTTACGGCACCCTGATCGACTGGGAAACCGGCGTCTACGATGCGTTCAAGGCCGAGGCGGACCGCGATGGCTTCAGCGTCGAACGCGACGAGCTGATCCCGCTCTTCCACGAGGTCCAGCAGCAGATCCAGTCGGGCTCCTACGAGCTCTACGCGGAGGTCCTGCGACGCACCGCGGTTCAGATCGCCAAGCAGCTCGACTGGCCACTCGAGCCCTCCCGCTCGGGCTTTCTGCCCGACTCCGTGCAGCGCTGGAAGCCGTTCAAGGAGACCAACCCCGTCCTGCAGAAGATCGCCAAGAAGTACAGCATCGGGCTGATCTCGAACATCGACGACAAGCTGCTCGGTCAGACCCGGCGCCATATTCCGCTCGACTTCGACCTCGTCGTCACCGCGCAGCAGGTGCGCTCCTACAAGCCCGACCCCGCCCACTTCACCGAATGCGAGCGCCGGATCGGCACCAAGAAGGGCTGGGTCCATGTCGCGGCCAGCTACTACCACGACGTCGAGCCCTGCCTGAAGAAGAAGATCCCCGTGATCTGGGTCAACCGCTCAAAGCAGCAGCTCGAGCCCGGGCAGAAGAAGCCCGACGCTGAGGTGGCGAGCCTGCGCGAGGCGGCCAAGCTGCTCGGCGTGGGCTGAGTCCGGCCCGGACCGCACCCGATGCGCGTGACCGCGCTTCAATCCGACGTCCTCGTATTCGTCTCCGACGTCTGGCAGACGACCTGTACCGCGGTGCGCGCCGGCGACGAGGGCTTCGTGATCGACTCGCCCGTGTATCCGGAGGAACTGGGGGCGCTCCCCGGTGTCCTCGAGCAGGCCGGCTTCCCCGTCTCGGGCCTGCTCGCCACCCACGGTGACTGGGACCACCTGCTCGGCCGCCTGGCCTTCCCCGGCGCCGCCCTGGGCTGCGCCGAGTCCACCGCGGCGCGGCTCGGTCGTGAGCCCGGCGCCGCCCAGCGCCGGTTGCGGGAATTTGACGCCGAGCACTACGTCCCGCGCCCGGCCCCGCTCGCCCTGGGCACACTGCAGTCGCTCCCGGTGCCGGGCAAGCTCGAGCTCGGGACCGACCGGGAGATCGAGCTCTACGAGGCGAGCGGACACACCGGCGACGGGGTGGCCTACTGGCTGCCCTGGGTCGGTGTCCTGGTCTGCGGTGACTACCTCTCCCCGGTCGAGATCCCGATGCTCAGCCCCGGCGGCGGCCTCGTCGAGTACCGCGCCACGGTGACCCGGCTCGGTGAGCTGCTGGCGGCCACCGAGTGGGTCGTGCCAGGTCACGGAGGTCCGATCACCGGCGAGCGGGCCCGGGAGATCGCCGACGAGGATCTGGCCTACCTCGACCAGCTCGCCGCCGACCCCGTGGAAGCCGAGCCCCCGGCATCCCGGCGGGGCGGGCCCCAGCAGAAGATCCATCAGGCCAACGTGGCCTTCGTGCGGGGCTGAGCGTGGATACCGCCCAGACCCCTGGGGCCGTGCTCGCGCAGTTGCTGGACACGCACCCCACGCTGAGGCGCTACCTGGCCGAGGTCAAGCCCTCCGCGCCGGAGCCGGCCTCGGTGTCCGAGTCGGCGTCGGGCTCCCCCTCAAGCGCCATGGACTCCACCGAGCGCTCGGATCAGCTCCAGGCGACGGTCGCCTGGATGCATGACGAGCCGATGCTGCGCGGCCGCAGCTACCGGATGCGGATCGGCACCGAGGTGGTCACCGCGACGGTCGCCCCGCTCAAGTACAAGGTCAACGTCGAGTCGCTCGAGCACGTCGCGGCCAACAAGCTCGAGCGCGACGAGATCGGCGTCTGCGACCTCGAGCTGAGCCGTCCGGTGGACTTCGCTCCGTACGCCGTGAACCGCGAAACCGGCGCCTTCGTCCTCATCGACCCGATCACCGGCGCGCCGGTGGGGGCGGGCATGATCCGCTTCGGGCTGCGGCGGGCCGAGAACCTGAGCTGGCAGAAGCTGACCGTCGATCGGGTCGCCCGGGCGGAGCGCAAAGCCCAGAAGCCGTGCGTGCTGTGGTTCACGGGTCTCTCGGGCGCCGGCAAGTCGACGATCGCCAACCGGGTCGAGATGGAGCTGTACGCCCGCGGTCAGCACACCTACATGCTCGACGGCGACAACGTCCGTCACGGCCTGAGCCGCGATCTGGGCTTCACCGACGCCGACCGGGTCGAGAACATCCGCCGCGTGGCCGAGGTGGCCAGGCTGATGAACGACGCCGGCCTGATCGTGCTCGTGTCCTTCATCTCCCCGTTTCGCTCCGAGCGCCGCATGGCCCGAAGCCTGTTCGGGGAGAACGAGTTCTTCGAGATCTTCGTCGACACGCCGCTGGCGGTGGCCGAACGGCGCGATACCAAGGGCCTTTACCGCAAGGCCCGGCGCGGAGACCTGACCAACTTCACCGGGATCGATTCGCCCTACGAGCCGCCCGAATCACCCGAGCTGCGGATCCTCACCGCGGAGGTCAGCGCCGAGCAGGCGGCGGGCAGCGTCGTCGCCCTGCTCGAGGAACGCGACCTGCTCCCGCGGGCCAGACCCTGACCCACACCCCGACGCTGGGTCCTACTCCTCCGCGGCGGCAGCGGTGATGACGGCGATCGTGTCGCCGGTGGCCACCGAGCCGCCGGCGGCGATCGGGAGCTCGGCGATCTTGCCCGCCTTGTGGGCAGTGATCTCGTTCTCCATCTTCATGGCCTCCACGACGGCGATCAGCGCGCCCTCCTCCACGTCGGCACCGGCCTCCACGGCGACCCGCAGGACGGTGCCCTGGATCGGCGATGTGAGGGCGTCGCCACCGCCACCTCCCGAGCCGCCGGAACGCTCGCGACGCTGGGGGCGACGGGCGCCGCCCGGGCCGGCACCGTTGGCAGGTGCGACGGCGCCGGCAAACGGAGGCCCGATGACCTTGACCGCGAAGCGCTTGCCCGAGACCTCGACCGTGTAGCCGTGCTCGACGTTCTCGGCCTCCTCCGCCTCGTCGTCGCCCTTGGGCTCGCCGGCCGGGAAGGCCAGCGTCTTGAGCCAGTCACGGTCCTCGATCAGATCGCGGCAGGTCTCGGCATTGGCCCACTGCTCGCTGCGCATGATCGCCTGGTGGAACGGGATCAGCGTCTTGAGCTCGGCGATCTCGTACTCGCCCAGGGCGCGGAGCATGCGCTGGGTGGCCTGTTCGCGATCGGCGTCCCAGACGATCAGCTTGGACACCATCGGGTCATACATCGGCGTGATCTCCGAGCCGGGGCCGACGCCGGAGTCGACCCGCACGCCGGGGCCGGTGGGCTCGCGGTAGGCGCCGATTTTGCCCGGGGCGGGAGCGAAGTTCTTGCTCGCATCCTCGGCGTTGATCCGGCACTCGATCGCGTGGCCGCGGATCTCGAGGTCCTCCTGGGCGATGGACAGCTTCTCGCCCGCGGCGACCCGGATGCCCTCCTTGACGATGTCGATCCCGGTCACCATCTCGGTCACGCAGTGCTCGACCTGGACGCGGGTGTTCATCTCGAGGAAGAAGTACTCGCTCTCGCTCGTACCCTCGCGCTCAGACTGCACGAGCAGGCCCTCGATCGTGCCCGCTCCGGTGTAGTTGACGGCGGCGGCGGCCTCGGTGGCGATCTTGCCGATCTTGGCACGGAGCTTGTCGTCGACGGCGGGAGCAGGGGACTCCTCGATCAGCTTCTGGTGACGGCGCTGCAGCGAGCAGTCGCGCTCTCCGAGATGGATCACGTTGCCGTGGCTGTCGGCCAGCACCTGGACCTCGACGTGGCGGGGGTCGGGCAGGTAGCGCTCGAGGTAGACGGTGGCGTCGCCAAAGAACTTCTCCCCCTCGCGGGCGGCGCCCTCGAAGGCGTCCTTGAACTTGTCCTCGGTCAGAGCGACGCGGAAGCCCTTGCCGCCGCCGCCGCCGGCCGCCTTGACGGCCACCGGATAGCCGATCGTCTTGGCGATGATCTTCTGGGCCTCCTCGATCGTCTCCACCGGCTCGGTGGTGCCGGGGACGATCGGAACGCCGGCCTTGGCCATCAGCTCGCGGGCGCGGGTCTTTGAGCCCATCGCCTCGATCGCCGAGGAGGGCGGCCCGATGAACACGGTGCCCGAGTCCTCCAGCGCCTTGGCGAAGGCGGCGTTCTCGGCCAGGAAGCCGTAGCCCGGGTGCACGGCCTCGGCGCCGGACTGCTCGATGACGTCGAGGATCTTCTCGATGTTGAGATAGCTCTCGCTGGCCGGGCCGGGCCCGAGCAGGTAGGCCTCGTCGGCGCGCTGGACATGGATCGCGTCGCGATCGAGCTCGGAGTACACGGCCACGGTGGCGATGCCGAGCTCCTCGCACGCGCGTATGACTCTGACCGCGATCTCGCCGCGGTTGGCGATCAGGACCTTCGAGAACATGCGGCGGGCACTTTACCGGGGCGGCGCGGGGCGGCGCTGCTCGGGGCCTGATTGGATCGCCCGCCTGGGGCGATCGGGGCGGCGGCCCGACCGCAGACCCTGGGCGCCGTTGGGCATGAGTGCGCTGGAACCCCCGTTCGATCACCTTAAAATAGCTCAGGTCGTTTTCGCGGCGCGTTCGGGTTTCGAGGGGCCAATCTGGCGCACCCCCCGTGGATCCGGCTGGAGTGTGCGTCAGCTTGGCCCGAAAGCGCCCCATCTGGCGCACACCTCGCGGCTTCGGGTGGGGTGTGCGTCAGATTTGCCCTCCGCCGGCCGGCTCGGAGCCGAGCCTGGAGAGTCGTGCGCCAACGCGACCCGGCAGCGACCCGCGAGCGATCCGGCAGGCCTTCACTCCCTCCGAGGGTGCCGTTTCGCAGTCCGACCTGCGCCGCGAGCGCCGCTCAGGCAGTGGCGCTGACGACCATCCCCGCGCCGACGGTGTCGTTGGTCGACTCGTCGATGAGGATGAAGCTGCCGGTGGTGCGGTTGCGCGAGTAGGGGTCGACGACCAGCGGAGCGCTGCAGCGCAGGTGCACGCGGCCGATCTCGTTCAGGCCCAGCTCAGAGGCGGAGACGTGCTCGAGCGTGTTGATGTCGACGCGGTGCTCGATCTGCTCGACGATCGCGCGAGCGGTGCGCGAGGTGTGCTTGATCGTGTAGCGGCCGCGGGGCTGCAGCGGCGGAGTCGCTCATCCAGCAGATCACCGCCTCGAGCTCGCGGGCGCTGACCGGCTGATCCTCCGCCTCGACGATCATGTCGCCGCGGGAGATGTCGATCTCGGTCCTCCAGGCGCAGCGCCACGGACATGGGCGGGAAGGCGGCCTCGAGCTCGCCGGCCGTAGGAGTCGATCGAGGCGATCCGGCTGCGCTGGCCGCCGGGCAGGACGACGATCTCTGAGCCGGGCCGCAGCACGCCGCCGGCCATCTGGCCGCCGTAGCCGCGGTAGTCGTGATGCTCGTCGCTCATCGGGCGGATCACCCACTGGACCGGGAAGCGGACGTCGTTGAGGTTGCGGTCGGGGGCGATGACCACGTTCTCGAGGTGGTAGAGCAGCGGGGCGCCCGCCGTACCACTGCATGGCCATCGAGCGGTCGACGACGTTGTCGCCGTTCAGGGCCGAGATGGGGATGAAGGTCATGTCGGGGATCTGCAGCCGCGCCGCCCAGTCCGACATCTCCTCGAGGATGTCGTAGAAGACCTCCTGGTCATAGCCGACCAGGTCCATCTTGTTGACGGCCACGACGACGTGCGGGATCCGCAGCAGCGAGGAGATGAAGGCGTGGCGGCGGGTCTGCTCGGAGACTCCCTTGCGGGCGTCGACGAGGACGATCGACAGATCGGCGGTGGAGGCGCCGGTGACCATGTTGCGCGTGTACTGCTCGTGGCCCGGGGTGTCGGCGATGATGAACTTGCGCCGCGGGGTGGCGAAGTAGCGGTAGGCGACGTCGATCGTGATCCCCTGCTCGCGCTCGGCGCGCAGGCCGTCGGTGAGCAGGGCCAGGTTCAGGTAGCCGTCGCCGCGGCGCTCGGAGGTGGCCTGGACGTGCTCGAGCTGGTCCTCGAGGATCGACTTGGAGTCGTGCAGAAGCCGCCCGATCAGCGTCGACTTGCCGTCGTCGACCGAGCCGGCGGTGGCGATCCGCAGCAGCTCGACGTGCGGCGCTTGATCGCGTAGCTGTTGCCGTTGTTGGCGGCGGCGGCGGTCATCGAGAAGGTACCGACTCGAGCTCATCGGGACAGGGCGAGCGTCGAATTCATCGAGACACTAGAAATAACCTTCACGCTTACGGTCCTCCATGGCCGCCTCGGTCACGCGGTCATCAGCCCGGGTCTCGCCGCGCTCGGTGATCCGGGTGGCGGCGATCTCGGTGACGACCTCCTCGAGCGTGGTCGCGGTCGAGCGCACCGCGCCGGTGCAGGTCATGTCGCCGACGGTGCGGTAGCGGACCGACTCCTCGAACGGGCGCCTCCCCGTCCATCAGCTCCATGAACTCGTTCTGCGGCGTAGAGCATCCCGTCACGCGCGAAGACCTGGCGCGGGTGCGAGAAGTAGATCGAGGGCACCTCGAGCCCCTCGGTGGCGATGTACTGCCACACATCGAGCTCGGTCCAGTTGGAGATCGGGAACACGCGCACGTGCTCGCCCTTGCGGATGCGCCCGTTGTAGATCGACCACAGCTCGGGCCGCTGGCGCTTGGGATCCCACTGGCCGAAGTCGTCGCGGAAGGAGAACACGCGCTCCTTGGCCCGGGCGCGCTCCTCATCGCGGCGAGCGCCGCCGAAGGCGGCGTCGAAGCCGTGCTCCTCGATCGCGTCGAGCAGCGTGGTCGTCTGCAGACGGTTGCGCGAGGCGCGGGGGCCGGTCTCCTCGCTGACGCGGCCGGAGTCGATCGAGTCCTGAACGTTGGCCACGATCAGCCGCTCGCCGAGCGTGCTGATCACGCCGATCACGGAACTCGATCACCTCGGGGAAGTTGTGCCCCGTGTCGACGTGCATGATCGGGAACGGGAAACTTCCCCGGCCGGAAGGCCTTCTCGGCCAGGCGCAGGAGGATGATCGAGTCCTTGCCGCCGCTGAACAGCAGGACCGGCCGCTCGAACTCCGCCGCCACCTCGCGGAAGATGTGGATCGACTCGGCCTCGAGGGCCTCGAGATGCGAGAGCTCGTAATGGAACGGGTTCATCGGTCAGATCACGCTGGACGAGGATCAGACGACGTGGATGCCGCACTCGGTCTTGTCCTGACCGGTCCAGCGGTCCTTCGCGGCCGGACGCCGGGCTGGGTGCACGGCGCGCAACCGATCGAGGCATAGCCCTGATCGTGCAGCGGATGGTAGGGCAGATCGTGCTCGAAGATGTAGCGCCAGACGTCCTTCTCGGTCCAGTCGGCGAGCGGGTTGAGCTTCCAGATGCCGCGCCGCTCGTCGCGTTCGAGCTTGGGAGCGGCGGCCCGGGTCGGTGACTGCTCCCGGCGGATGCCGGTGATCCAGGCATCGACGTCGGTGAGGCCGCGCCTCGAGCGCTGCCACCTTGGCCGCGCTGCAGCAGTTCTCCGCCGTCCAGGGCTGACCGGGGCTGCGGGCGTCGATGACCTCGAAGCTGGACGCCGAAGCGGTCCTCGAAGCGCTTCGCGGTCTCGAGCGTCTCCGGGAACAGGACCCCGGTGTCGATCGTGAAGGCCCGGAACTCGGGCGTTGGCCTGCGCTCAGCATGTGGACCAGGACCGACTCCTCCTTCTGAAACGAGCAGGCCATGGTCAGCCGCGGGGCGAAGTTCTCCACGCCGTAGGCGATGACCTCCTGTGCCGTGGCTCGCTCGAGATCGGGCACAGTGGCACTCATCAGACGGCGCACTCACCCTCGCCACGCTGCACCGCGTAGGGCGTCTCGCGGTTCCAGTCGATGAAGTGATTCATGTTCTCCAGATTGAATTCGATCGGCAGGGTCAGATCCTTCACCTGAGCCTCGAAGGCCGGCGTGCCGACGCGGTCGACAAAGGCGCGGAACGGTCTCGCCCTCCTCGCGCTCGGACTCGTAGAAGCGTACCCACCGCTCGAACGGCCTCAGGCACGCGCTTGGCGGGCAGGCGCGCCTTGAGCCGCTGGCCGTAGCGGACCTCGCCCCCCTCGTAGACGCCGCCGATGTGCGGAATGTAGGCCGGAATGGTGTGCTCTCCGACCTTGATCGAGGCGCCGTAGAAGCCGATATCGGCGATGTGGTGCTGTCCGCAGCCGTTGGGGCAGCCGCTGTTCTTGATGTGGATACGCCGGGTCAGCGGATCATCGATCTTCATCGCGGCGATGCGCTCCTGGATGGCCGTGTTGAGGCCCATCGAGCTGGTGATCCCGAGCTTGCACGAGTCGGTGCCCGGGCAGCTGACCCCGTCGGAGATCTCGTCCGCGCCGGCCTCGCCGAGCTCCAGCTCGTTCAGCGCCTGCCACACCTCGTAGACGGACTCATCGCGGACCCAGCGCAGGACAAGGTTCTGATGAACCGTGGTCCGGGCGGAGCCGCCGGTGTAGCGGCGCATGACCTCGCCCAGGCCGCGGAGCTGATCGGGAGTGAGATCGCCGCGGATGACCTTGACCTCGACGGTGCTGAAGCCCGGCTGGCGCTGCGGCGCCACGTTGGAGTCCAGGAAGCGGTCGAACTCGCGCTGGTCACCGTTGGCGCTGGCGTAGGCGGGCTGCGGCCCGGGGGCGCTGGCCTCCTCGTCGAGCTCGTAGAGGATCCCGTCGAGCGAGAAGTCGCGCTCGGCGACCCAGTCGCCCTCGAGCTCCTCCTCGACCTGCTCGCGGAAGGCGTCGATGCCGATCTTGTCGATCAGCACCTTGATCCGGGCCCGGGCCCGGTTCACGCGCAGGAAGTCCTGGCGGTCGAAGATCCGCATGCAGGCCTCGGTGACCTTGAGGTAGTCGCCGTTGTCGAGCTCGACGAACTCGTACAGCGTGGGCGCCAGCCGGGGCATGATCGAGGTGCCGCCGCCGACCCGGACCTCGACGCCGCGCACGCCGTCGCGCAGCCGCGGGATGAAGGCCATGTCGTGGATCTGGGTGATCGCGTTGTCGGCGTCAGTGGCCGTGAAGGCGGTCTTGACCTTGCGCGGCATGGCCTGCGTCGTGGGGTGGCGCACGAAGTAGCGGACGTAGGCGCCCGCGTAGGGGGTGATGTCGAACAGCTCGTCCTCGAGCACGCCGGCGCGGGGGTCGCCGGTCACGTTGCGCATCGTGTTGCCGCAGCCCTCGCGAGAGGAGAGGCCGGCATCGCCGAGCTCGCGGATCAGCTCGGCCGCGTCGGGCAGGGGGACGTGGTGCATCTGGATGTTCTGGCGCGTGGTGATGTGGCCCTTGCGCAGCGGCACGTAGCTCTCGATCACGTCGGCGAAGGCGTCAAGCTGATCGGGCGTGACGCCGCCCATGGGCAGCTTGACGCGGACCATCTGCACGTCGGCCTGGCGCTGCCCGTAGACGCCCTGCTTGAGGCGGAACTTGATGAACTCGGTCTCCTCGAGCTCGCCCTTCAGAAAGCGCGTGGACTCGGTGTCGAAGTCGTCGAACTCGCGCTCGAGGATCGGGATCACGTGGCCGGGGACGTTCTCGACCACCTCGGGATGCTCCAGCGAGCCCAGCGCGGGCGGCTTTGGCACTGCCTGCCTGAATCGACGTCGGCTCCATCGGGGATCCTTCCGGGTCGGGGTCGGCCTCGGCCCCACACGGGGCCGGACGGACAAATCTACCAAAAGGCATCCGGGTTCACCGGTTTTCGCCCGAAAGGCTGCTCTCCCGTCCCATTGGGCTGGGTCAGCGGCCTAAGAAAGCGCGTTGGAAAGGCGCAGGCGTTCCCGGGTCACGTCCCCCGCGAGCGTGTTCAGCCGGGCCGTCGCTCCGTCGTAGGCCTTGATGGCGGCCGTCTGGGCTCGCTGCACCGAGCGCGTACGGGTGGCCGACGGCCGCCCGGTCGAAGGCAACGAGCAGCGGTCTGACGTTGCCCGGCGCCCCGCCGGACAGGGCGGTGGCCAGACGGCCTGACGCCGTGCCCATGCCCCGCAGCGAGCTGAGCTCGGCGCGGTACTGGGGCAGTGAGACGCGCGGAGGCTCAAGCCGGCGCAGGCGGCCGGTGATTGTCGCGGTCACGCCCTGAAAGCGGCGCAGCGCCTGCGCCTTGGCCGCATACAGGGCCGAGACGGCGGCGCTGCCGTAGGCCTGAGTCTGGCCGAGCATTTTCTCGAGCGACAGGATGGACGACCCGAGCGGCGACAGAGCGGCGCTGAAGCGAGGAAGGAACACGGCCAGGAGTCGTAGCTGGTGGGTGAGGTCAGCCTCGGCAGCGGTCAGGGAGAGCAGCAGCGAGCGCAGATGGCGGGCGGCCACGGGAGTGTCCATACCGGCGAGCTTGGCCTTGGCAGCCTCGAGCTTGGTCAGCGAGGCGGACAGCGCCTGCTCGCTGCCAACGCGTTCGAGGTTGCCCAGCAGGGTCGTGCGCCGGGGGGCGGCGGCAAGCTGGGAGCCCGCTCGGGTCACGGCGGCCAAGGGCGCTTTGAGCTGCAAGCTCGATCCGGTCGACCGCGCGGATGTAGTGAGCCACGGCGGAGCGCGCGCTGGGCTGGCTGGAGCCGCACGAGGCCAGCCCGATCGCGATCATCAGCGCGAGGCCGGCCAGGAGCGTGGTGCGCAGCCGGGAGCCGACGGACGGCAGTCCGGTCACCGCTTGAGCAGGCGTCACGATCGACGTGCTGCCGTCGCGGTGGGCGAAGACGAGCTTGACCAGCCCGCGACCGGCGGCGAACCACATCGTGCGCACGCCGCTGCCGAACGGAAAGCCCTTCTGGGTCAGGACGGTGCGGACCTCGAGCGCGCGGAAGCGGCCGGCGGGAACGCGAACCGAGCGGACTCCGATCACCCGGGTCTCACCCGTGACCCCGAACACCTGGCGGTCGCGCGCGTTGCCGCTACGCAGGATCGTGCCGGAGATCGGGTAGGCGGGAAGCACCGGGTTGAAGCCGAAGGTCATGAGGTCGAGCGGAGTGAAGAAATGCCGGCGGTGACCGAGCTTGGGGAACTTGACCAGGGTCGAGGCCGCGGTCGAGCCGTAGGTGTTGCGCAGCCCGTCCAGGCGCAGCGAGAACACGTAGTCGCCGGCGGCGCGCAGCGGGCCCGAGACGCTCTTGACGCGTGACCCGGGCCGAGCGGCTGACCGCGGCCGCGACGCGGACCCGCTCGATCTCCGGGGTGCGCAGGTGCTTGTGGTTGACCCACTGGTAGGTGCCCCCCGACGCCGACGCGGAGCGGAAAGTAGTCCTGGTCGGGCCGCGGGCGCAGCGAAGTCCGGTTGGTCGTGGTCATGGCCGCGTTGGTGACGCTGCCGTCGACGTGATCGAACTCGACCTTGACCGGGCCCACTCCGTAGACCCACCAGGTCGTCCGGATGCCGCTGCCGTAATCGTCACCGGGCGTGCCGGCGGCGGCGATCTGCGGAGCGGACACCGCGGCGGTCACACCGTGGGGGAAGGCGGGCACGTTCACCCGGCGCAGACCGAGGTATGCGTTGGTGCTGGTGACGCTGCCGTCGGCACCCCCGCTGCGACTGCCAGCTCGTGCCCTGCAGCAGCGGCTCGGAGATCACCGGCGAACGGCTGCCCCAGATGACGTCGTACAGGACGCTGCCGAAGCTGTTGGCACACGAACTCCGGCCGCGGATGCGCATAGGCTCGGCTCATCCGATGGCGGCGGGGAGCCCGACCAGTTGGTGTTGACCAGCCCGTAGCTCTGGTCCTGAAAGCAGATCGTGCCGTCGTCGGGCTGAGCGGAGTAGGTCGGGCGCCGTTGGTCGGAGCCACCGGTCGGCACCGAGATCGTTCCCGTCCAGGCCAGCTGCCATCCACATGTCGCCTTGTCCTTGGTATCGACGGTGACGGTCTCCGTCGTGCCCTTGGGGTTGTAGGTCGAATCGGTCCAGAAGTACTGCCACTGAGCGTCGGCCGGATGGGGCAGGAAGTCGTCGGCGGCGGCGACCGGCGCCGCCGCCGCGGCGCAGAGCGCCGCAGGCCCAGGCAGCGCAGGAGGATGACGCCGATACGGCCCCGACGAGCCGCACGCTACCGGCGCGGGCGGGGCCCGTGCGTCGCGGCGGCCCCGCGGCGCGCTACGAGGCGCGCGACCCGGGCCTCGAGCTCGCGGCCGGCGGCGCCTGCTCGTAGGTGGCGAAACTCATCTCGCTGAGCGCGCCTGCGAGTGTTGAGCACGAGCTCGTCGAGGTAGGCGGGGAAGTGCTGACCGCCGACTGTGCCGTGGCGGTCACGCGATAGGCCCGGATCGGGACCCTCAGCGTCGGCGCGGACAGCCGGTGGCGGCCGGTGACGGTGAATCTCACTGAGCTCGAGCCCCCGCGAGTCAGGCTCTGGGCCAGGCAGCCGAGCATGCCGACCGCGCGACCTGCCGCCAGACGCCGGCGGCGTCGCCGCGGTGGCCCAGCGGTAGGCGGTCTGCTGCACGAACGGCCCTGCATGGCCTGGCCGAAGGTGGCGTGAGGCGGCCTGCCGGCGCTCGGAGTGCAAGGGCGGCGGGAAGCGTGTGGCAGCTGATCGCCGGGACATGCGCCGGGGCGGGTCGCTCACGCTCCATCCGGGGCCGAGGTCAGCGCGGGTGATCAGCAGCGGGTGGGCCGAGGGCACCGGCGCAGGCTCGTGCGCGCGCGTCGAGGCCGCCGGCGCTGCCGCGAGCGCCAGCGCGAGGCCGCAACCGAGCAACACCCGTCCTGTCAGCCGCCGAGAGTTCACGTCGTGCTTATACCCGCGCGCGGAACGAAGGCGCGTTGGTGCCGCCGGAGGCGGTCTCAGTGCTTGAGCAACTGGACGGTCGAGACACTGCCGTCGCGATGGCGGAAGACGAGCTTGACCAGCCCGCGGCCGGGCGCGAACCACATCGTCCGCAGGCCGCTGCCGAAGGGATGGCCGCGCTGGGCGAGCACGCTCTGGACCTCGAGGGCGTAGAAGCGCCCGGCGGGCACGGTCACCCAACGCAGCCCGATCACCTTGGTGTGACCCGTGACGCCGTAGACCGATGCGTCCCGGGCGTTGCCGCTGAGCCAGGTCGTCCCGGGCACCGCATAGGCCGGCAGCACCGGGTTGAACCCGTAGATCATCAGATCGATCGGGGTGAAGAAGTGGCGGCCGTGGCCGAGCTTGGGGCAGCTTGGCCAGCGATACGGCGGCGTTGGACGCGTAGGTGTTGCGCAGCCCGTCCAGCCGCAGCGAGAAGACGTAGTCGCCGGCGGCGCGCAGGGGACCCGAGACGCTCTTGACGGTGATCCGGGCCGACTGGCTGACCGCGGCGGGATCGTGACCTTCTCGATCTCGGGCCGGGCCAGGTGCTTGGGGTTGGTCCACTTGTAGGTGCCCTTGAGCCCGGATCGCAGCGGGAAGTAGTCGACGTCCGAGCGCGAGGCGGCTCGGGGCGTCAGATTGGTGGCGGTCAGCTCCGCGTCGGTGACGCTGCCGTCGACGTGATCGAAGACGACCTTGACCGGGCCGACCCCGGCCACCCACCAGATCGTCCGCGTCCCGCTGCCGTAGTCGTCTCCGGGCGTGCCGGCGAGCGCGATCTGGGAGCGGACGACCGAGGCCATGACCCCGTTGGGGTACGCCGGCACGACCACCGTCTGCAGGCCGATGTACTGGTTGGAGCTGGTGACGCTGCCGTCGCCTCCGCCGGTCGAGTTCCAGCTCGTGCCCTGCAGCAGGGGCTCGGAGATCGTCGGCGAGCGGGTGCCCCAGATGACGTTGTACATGACGCTGCCCAGGCTGTTGGGGCACTGACGCCGGAGCTCGTGCTCGAGCGGGCACAGCGGCGGCTCGTCGATCGGCGGTGAGGAGCCCGACCAGTTGGTGTTGACCAGGCCATAGCTCTGATCCTGAAAGCAGATCGTGCCGTTGTCGGGCTGATCGATCACCGGCGAGCCGATCCACCGCCGGAACCGAGCGGGACCTGGATGTCGCCACTCCATTGCAGCTGCCAGCCACACGTCGCCGGATCTGTGGTGTCGACCGAAACCGCCTCGGTCGTCCCGTTCGGGTTGTACTTGTTATCGCACCAGTATACGTCCACTGGGCGCCGGAAGGATGCGGCAGGAAGTCGTCGGCGCGGGCGGCCGGCGCGACGACCGCGCCGGCGGCAACGGCCAGCACGAACCAGCGTAAAAAGATGATGCCCAGACGCCCCAACGCGCTTCGAGGGTAGCGGAGCGGCGTTAGACCGTGCGTCGGCGCCATGCGCCGGGGCCGCTGGGAGCGCTCCCCGGGGTCAGGCGAGCCGATCAGCGCCCACCGGCCGCCCCGCATAAGGAGGCGGCCGGTGGTGTCGCCTCGGGACGACCGGCAACTACGGCCCGCAGGTCACGTAGGACTGCACCGTGATCGTGTCGCCCGAGTGTAGATTCGTCGATCACCGCCTGGGCCTCATACGCAGTCTGCCGGCTGGGTCGAGATCTGACCGCCGTTGCCGGCCGGAGGCGAGCGGGTGACACTGACCGGGCCTGACAGCGAGCCCGGATAACCGATGCGAGATCGTCACCACGTCACTGTGCCCGAGGTCGGTCCGGTGATGTTGACCAGGCCGCCGCCGCCGTAACGCCTCCGGCCGGCCTGTCAGGCACCGTCGCCACCGACGCGGGACGATTGATCCCGGTCAGGGCGGGACCGGTGGTCGTGATCGGTGACCATGTTGCCGGAGACGACGACGGTCGTGGCCCCGAGCACCCTGGACCCTGAGTACCCTGCGCGCCGGTATCACCCTTCACACCCTTGGGTCCCTGGATACCCTGCGGACCCTGCGGACCCACCGGGCCCACCGGGCCCACCGCGCGCCGCACCGCGCCGGTCAGCGCCGGTGGCGACCGCGCACACCCGCGACAAGCCGCGGTAGCCCGCGCGGGCCTGTCTTACCGACGCACCCGCCGCACCCCGGCTTGTCACTCCCACGTCGGAAGTCGTCGATGCATCGGCAGCAGATGGATTGCCGGGCTTACGACCTCCCTGGCCATGACGGCCGGGAGGCCGCCGCTGACGCCGCGGGCGGCAAGCGCGAGCACCGGCCCGATGAGAACCGCCGTAGCGAAGACGGCACGGATGACAGCGGGTGCGACTCATGAATCCTCCGGAGGGGTTATCGGGCACGTGGCCCCGATGCGCTGATGGTCGATGACATGGGTGGAAGTCGTGTTGGGACAGGTCACGGCGGCGCCGGCTGCTTGGGCTTGGTCTTGTGCTTGGCTTGGCCTTGTGCTTCGGCTTGGCCTTGGCCTTGTGCTTCGGCTTGGCCTTGGCCTTGTGCTTCGGCTTCGGCTTGTGCTTCGGCTTGGCCTTGTGCTTCGGCTTGGGCTTGGGCTTGGGCTTGGCCTTGGGCTATCGGCGTTGTGACTCGGCACGACCCCGGGGCCGGCGTGAGCACCGGCGTTGCGCCGCTGCCGAGCTCAGGCCGCCGGTCGCGGGTGACCCGCCGCCCCGGGATGACCGTCGGGGTGACCGCGTGCCGAGCCCGACCACCGGAGCCGGCGGGCGGAGGTCGCCGAACCGGCGGCGGCGTCGAGCGGGTCGATCGACCAGGTGCCGGCTCCGGGTCGTAGGTGGCCGAGCCAAGCCGGGAGCGACCGCGTAGCCGCGCCGACCGGAGACGTGCCCGGCAGCGGGGCCCTCGATGACCACGCCGTTGCCCGTCCCGGTGGTGACCGTGTTCGCGCCGCCATATGCGTTGCAAGGTGCTCTGCAGCCGGGGCGGAACGCCATCGATGAAGTCGAGCTGGCCGTTGGCTGCCGCCACGATGTCGTTACCGGCACCGAGCACGATCGTGTTGTCCCCCGAGCCGCCGAAGACGATGTTGTTGCCGTCGCCGAGGGTGATCTGATTGGCGTAGGTGTTGCCCAGCGAGACCGCCGTAGTCCTGGCTGATGACCTGGCTGAGCACGCCGCTGATCCAGGTGATCTGGCCGTTGTCGCCGAGGACGATCTTGTTGCCGTTGCCGCCGATGATGGTGTCGGTACCGTTCCGCCGACGACGATGTCGTTGCCGTCGCCCAGCTTGATCAGGTCGTTTCCGCCCGTGCCCGGACTCGTGCTGCCGACCTTGGACAGGTGGGTGAGCCAGCCGTCGGGCTGGGAGAAGTAGACGTAGCCGTTCTTGATCACCAGGTTGGGCTGGGAGGTGTGACGGAGATCGACGTCTGCGTTCCCGTGCCGGCGAGGACGATCGCGGTGCCGTTGTAGCTGCCGAAGACCATGCTCAGCCCGTTGGCGACCACGTTGGTCGTGTAGGCGCCGGTCACGAATGCGCGTCGCCGTTGATCGAGTTGATCAGCTGATCGGCCAGCCGTGGCTGAGGAGCACGATGTCGCGGCCGATGCCGAGGTAGATCTGATCCATGACCGAGTAGAGCGGGATCGCTGGTCGGCAAGCCCGCCCGGCAGCCGTAGTTGACGACCAACAGAGCGGGCAGACCCTGGGCGATGATCTGGTGCAGCGGGTGCGACAGATCGAGGTTGATCCCGTCATTGGCGTGGATCAGGTCGTTGCCGGTACCGGCAAAAATCGCGTCCTGGCCGGAGCCGCCGAAGATCTGGTCGCCGCCTCCACCGCCGTAGATCGTGGAGTTGCCGATGCCGCCGTAGATGATCACGCCGAACGGGTCGAGGCTGGCGTCGATCACGCTCTGACGCCCGGGTTGAGGAACTCGCGTGCCGCGCCGGTCAGGTTGGCGGTGGTGCGAGTCGTAGAAACTGCCGTCCTGGGTCGTGTTGCCGAGCAGGATCAGCGGCGAGGAGTAACCGCCGCCGCCGGTGGCGACGATCTTCTTGTAACCGCCGCCGCCCTGGACGACGGTGATCGTCTGATCCACGGTCGAGCTGACCGTAAACAGGCCCTCAGTGGCGACGCTGTTCGAGCTGCGATCCAAGCATCACGTTGATGACGTCGACGTCGTGGTAGGTGATGCCGCCGGCGTATTGCCGGGGAGCGGGCAGGCCGCGCGAGATGGTGAGTGACCCGCCCATGCCCAGGCCGTCGATTTCCCCGAATTGCGGCCTGGGTGAGGCCGGCGGCGAACTGGGGGGCGTAGAAGGCGCTCAGGGCATTGAACTCGTCGGCGGTGATCGCGCCGAGGTGGCCGACGTAGCCGGGCGCGCTGCCGTCGGCGAACACGTTGAGCGTGTCGACCTTGTTCGGGTCGCTGGCGATCGACTGGCCGGCGGGCAGCGCTCCGTCGATCTCGGAGGGCAGGCGCACGCCCTGGACGAGGCTGCGCGGAGTGATCTCAGTCGCCGTCGATCAGGAGCGGACCGTAGATCGAGCTCAGCGAATGGGGCTGGCCGTGGTATCCTGGACCGGCTGGCTACCGACATCGAGGTTGGCGCTCGGGTTCGGATCCACCTGGATCGTGATCGGGACATTCCAGTTGGTGGAGTCGAAGACCACGCTCGGGCGGATGGTGCTGCCGTTGCCCGCGTGGAAGCGCGCGATCGGCCGAGGAGACGATCGTCTTGCCGTCCGAAAGGAGGGTGATCGTGACCGGCGCGGTCGGCGGGCTGGTCAGCTGCAGGGTGTAGAAGCCGGGACGCCCGGGACCGACGATCGTCTGGCCGGTGGGCTGCTGCAGCATCAGCACGCCGCCCGAGTCACCGTCGAGCACGTTGAGCTTGACGGCCGGGTTATCGACCACGCCGTTCGAGTAGACGCCGCCGGTGGTCATCGAGCTCGTCACCGTGGTGGTGACGGTCGACAACCGCTGACCCTCGACGACCCCGTCGCGCAGGGCGGTCAGGTGAATCGGCTGCGGGGTGTTCCAGTTGCTGGCATCGAAGGTGAGCGGCGACGGCAGGACGAGCCGCGGATCATCGGAGTGCAATGTGACCGTGACCGTCTCACCCGCGGCGGGCGCCTTGGTGAGCACGACCGTGTAGCAGTCGACGGCGTCGGCGGGCACGCTGCTCGTGCACGCCACCGCGCTCGGCGAGCCCTCGATCACATCCAGGCCGGAAGCCGGGGTGGAGACGATCAGCCCCGGCAGGTCCGCATCGATCACGTGGACCTCGACGTTGGAGATCGGGATCGCGGCGAAGCCAAGGATCCCGGAGGTGACCGGGCTCGTGCTCAGGACGGAGCTCATCACCTCGATGATCTGGTCACCGGCGACGACCGACGTCGAGGCCGCCCGGACGAAGACGGTCTGCGTCCGCGCCCAGTCGGTCGCGCTCCCGGCCGCAGCCGCGGAATCGAAGACCAGAACCAGAGATGAGGACCAGTGGCTTCCATCCGCCGAGAGCTGGATGGAGGTGCCGCACGGGCTGGCCGCCGGTGCGCAGTGCGCCGAGTCCGCACGCGGATCCGGCGCGGCGGCGATGCTCATGTACCAGACGGTGCCGTCGGTGGGACGGGCCACCCCGAGCGCCACCGAGTAGGAGCTCTGGTTGGTCCCGGTCGGGCCATCCTGGACCACGGTGGTCCCGCCGGCCGTCTGGGTGACGATCACCTGACCGGCCGTCGGCCCGGCGACGCTGACCGACACGCCCGGGGCGAAGATGCCGTTGTAATTGGGGTCGGCGCTCGAGACGCCATGATTGATGATGCCGCTGGTCCCGTTGGGGTTGAGCGCGATCACGGGGGTGGTGACGTCGCCGCCGACGTTGAAGGTGTCACTGCCGGCACCGCCCTCGAGGATCGTGACCACGCCCGGATCGGTGGAGAGGACATCGAAGATGTCGTTGCCGCCGAGACCGTCGACCTCGACCTTGGAGATGTTCGTGTACTGAACGTTGAGGCCGGCGCCCATGATCCCGTCCTTGGTGATCAAGAACGTGTCGTCGGCCTGGGTGCCGATCACCACCAGCGTGTTGAAGCCGGTGCCGCCATCGATGCTGACCGGAGCGTTGATGTTGTACTCGACATGGTTGTTGCCGTTGCCGGTGGTGATCTGGGTGTTGGAGGTGGCGACCTGCGTGGTGTTGATGATCAGGAATGCCTGGACGATGAACGTGTTGTTGCCGCCCTGGCCAAACAGCTTCAGGTTCGCCTTGTTGCTGTAAACGGTCATCGTCGCGTTGCCGGTCCCGGCGTAGGCGCGGGTGGTCGCGTGGAGCTGACGCCGCGGCTGAGCGGAGGGACCGGAGGTGTCGTGCGCGGCAGGTCCCGGTAAGGGCAGGCGCTGATGTACTGTACTGGTCTCCGGGGTGCGACATCTGCAGTCCGGCGTCGTGGAGGCATAGCGGTTGCCGGTGCCGTAGAGCTGACCGAACTGGAAGGTGTCGTTGCCGGCCACGCCGTCGAGCACGGTGATCGCGCTGTTGTCATCCACGTACCACTGGTCGGCCGCGGTGCCGCCGACGACGTAGAGCAGGTTGATCGTGGTGTCGTAGTTGACCCGCTCGTAGTCGGGGGCGAAGCTCGCCGTCCCGAGCGGTGCAGCAGAGCGACGAAGTTCTGGCGCAGCAGGAAGTCGTTGGCGGTCGCGGCCATGCCGTTGATGGTCAGCGAGTTGAAATCGCTGCGGCGGACCGGTGTCGTGGACGTTGACGACGTAGTCGGTGCCGGCCGGGTCGGTGGTGGTCCCGGACATGTTGACCGTGTAGCTGTCACTGCCGCCGCCGCCGTCGACGTCGACCATGTTGCGCAGCGGCAGCAGGCTCGAGCCCTCGAGGATCGTCTGGTGCATGCCGGCCAGCGCGGTCTGCTCGGCGGTGCCGTTGACCAGCGCGCCCGGGCAGTTGTCGTGCCGTCGGTGCAGCCGGCGGGGTCGAACTTGTGGGCCAGGTCGATCGTCGGCAGATGCAGCGTGATGGCGTCGGCTCCCGGCCCCGCGTCACGAACGGGTGTAGCCGAGCAGGGCGACCGGTGAGAGCAGGATCGAGTATGCCGCCGTTACCGGCGTAGATCTCGATCAGCGGGGCGGTGAAACTGCCCAGCAGCTGCAGCGTGCGACCCGCGCTGTTGTCCCAGCCGCCGCGCAGGATGTCGTGGTTGTGGGCACTGAGCGCGGTCGTCGCGTCGACCAGCAGGTTGCGCCCGGCCTGGATCGCGGCGTCGGTCTGGTGGCGACGGCGTATGACCTGGGAGAGCGTCGCGTCCCGCGCGGCGGTCAGGGAAACGCCGGAGCCCGAGATCTGCGACGCCGCGGAGGCGAGCACGTCACGCGCGGCTGTGCCCGAGGCCGTGGTGGCGGCCGTGACTGTCGCGTCGTCAGGGTGATGTCGCCGCCGTTGGCGGTCAGGGAGACCGAACCCTGGCTGGAGGACGACGGTGGCGTTGAGCACCGACAGGGCCCGGCCGGCAATGAGGCTGACCGACTGCAGCGCCGGTGACGCTGGACTGGGTCGACGATCACGATGCCCTGACGCCGTGCCCGCGCGTCGTCGGTGTGCGCCGAGACGGTGGACGGATCGACGGTGAGTGTCGCCGCCGTTGGCGTGCATCGTCACCGAGCCGTCGGAGACTGACGGACGAATCGGTGATCGTGATGGCGCCGTCGGCGGTGAGCGAGACCGCCCTGGTACCGGCGACGTTGGAGGCGGTCTGGATCAGGATGTCGGCCGAGGCGTGCCCGGTCACGTCGGTATGCGCGGAGACCGTGGCGGTGGTCAGCGTGAGGGCGCCGCCGTTGGCGGTCAGGGAGACCGAGCCGCCGTCCGAGGCAACACCGGAGTTGAGCACGGAGAGGGCATGAGCGGCGGTGAGAGTGACCGAGGATCTTCCCGACACGTTCGAGGCGCTCTGCACGATCACGTCGTCGGTCAGCGAGCGTCCGGTCGCGTCCGTGTACGCCTGGATGGTGGCGATGGTCAGGGTCAGGGGGCCACCCGAAGCCTGCACTGAGACGCTCCCGGCGCTCGAGCCGATCGTGGACTGCTGCACGGTCGCGCTGGTGCTGGCCGTCAGTCCGGCCGAGCTCGCGCCCTCACACGTCGCTGCCGCCCTCGACGAGGAGCGCTCCGGTCGCGGTGGCGGTGATCGAATTGCCGCCGACCACGCTGCCGGTCAGCATCAGTGCCGGGGTGGAGGCGCCCACGCCGGTTCCGTTGGCCGTGAGGGTGACCGAACCGCTGGCGTTCACGCTCGTGGTCACCAGGGTCAGCTGTGAGTAGGCAGTGGCGGCGAGCGTGCTCACGGTTAGCGCCGAGGCCGTGAGGCTGAGCGGACCGCCGTTGGCAAGCAGGATGACCGCACCGCCGTGGACCGTGTCCGAGTTGATGCTCAGCTGGGCGGCGGCGGTGAAGGTCATGGTGCCGCCGCCGGCCACGGTGGCCGAGCCGCCCTGCACGACGATGTTCGTGCTGGCGGTGACGGTCACCGTCGCACCCGACAGCGCCGCGCTACCGAGCGAGACGCCGCCGCCGTTGGCGACGATCGACAGCGTCCCGGTCGAACTGGTCAGGCTCGACCCGGCCACGCTGATATAGGCGGCGGTGCTCAGCGAGAGCGTCCCGGCTGAGGCGGTCAGGGACGAGCCCGCGGTGCCCGCCTTGATCGTGATCGGGCCGCCCGCCGTGAGGGTGAGCCCGTTGGCCGCCTGGATCGTGGTCGAGGTCAGGGTTAGGGAGGACGACGGATCACTCAGCGTCACCGAGGAGCCGCTGGAGGTCAGCGACGAGCCGGTGATGGCGATCGGCGCCGAACCCGTATTGGTGATCGAGATCTGACGGCCGTTGAGGGCCGAGCCGACCTGGCTCTGGCCGTCGCTACTCGGCACGGCGAGGAGCGTGATCGCCCCCGGGGCGCTCAGCGTGAGGGTGCTGCCCGTGGCGGTCAGCGACGAGCCGGCGATCGTGATCGAGCCTCCGGCGGTAACGGTCACCGGACCTCCGGTGGCGGTGACCGAAGAGCGGGCCGAGCCGTACTGGATGGTGATGGCTCCGGGGGCGGTCAAGGTCGTGCCCAGCGCCGAGGCCGCGCTGCTCGCGGTCAGCGTCAGGTCACCGTTGGAGTGCAGGTAGGTGGTGCCGCCCGTCGAGCTGGCGTGTGATCCGGTCAGGCTCAGGACGCCGCCGGCGGTCGACCGACAGGGCCGAGCAGCCGCTCGTGGAGGTGCACCAGGCATTCTGGCCGCCGGCGTCGCCGCCGGTGGCGCCGAACGTCGAGCCCGAGAAGACGAGCGAGCCTGGGGAGCTGATCTGCAGCACCGTGTTGGTGACGTTGAAGGCGGAGAAGGTGTCGGTGCCGATGACGCCGGTGAAGACGATCGCCGTCGACCGATGACCGTTGTAGGTGTCGGGCCGGCGGTGATCGAGAAGTTCGACGCCGTCCCGGAGCCGGAGATCGTGTCCCCGGAGACCGGATCGGTGATGAAGAGGACGTCGATGCCGGTGCCGCCGGTGATGCTGCTCGAGCCCTGGCCGCGAGTCAGGTAGACCTTGTTGGCCCCGGTGCCCAGGGTGATCGTGCCGGCGGGGCCGGTGATCGTCTCGTTGCCGTTGCCGCCGTGGATGACGTCTGACGTGTCGCCACCGAAGATGAAGTCGGGGCCGCCGCCGCCGTAGATCGTCGCCGCGCCCGTACCGACGTGCTGGATGATGTTCTGGCCCGAGCCGCCCTGGCTGGCGTCGCTGCCGTAGACGGTGCCCGAGCCGGCGCCCGAGACGATGATGCTGTTGGCGCCGCGGACCGCCGGCGATGGTGAATGCGCCGCGACCGGCGTCGGTGAAGACGTCGTTGCCGGGGCTGCCGGTCACGGTCAGACGGCACCTGGACGCTCTTGTCGATGTTGAGCGCTTCCGGGCACACCGTGTTGGCCGGGCAGGTGGCCGACTGAGTCGACCAGTCGGCGGTGACCGAGCGCACGTGCTGGAAGACGCTCGTGCGGCCGAACGCGTCGACCTGCGATGGTCGCGTCACCGGCCGAGCCGCCGATCTGCTTGATCAGGTAGCAGTCATTGGTGCCCGTGACCACCGATGTTGCGCTGGCTCGCGCGCGAGCCGACGTTGAGGTAGAGGTCGGTCGGCCCGGCGTTGTTGTTCCACGCGTGGGGGTCGCTCTGGGTGCCGGCCAGCCAGACCGGCGGCGGCAGCTGCAGGTAGCCGATCGTGAAGCTTGGCGTCGGCGTCGATGGAGAAGAACAGGAAGCTGACCGAGATATGGACGCGTCAGGACGATGGGAACGTGGCCATCGGTTGAGGTGCCCGAGTCCGCCTTGAAGTCGAAGCTGAGGCCGACGCTGGCCAGCGAGATGCCGAAGGCGTGGACGCCGACGCTCGCTCCGCCGCCGAGCTCGAACTTGTAGCGCGTTGGCGCTGCCCGAACATGTAGTGCTGCGAGCTGACGTGGAACCAGAAGTTGCCCGACAGCCCGAAGCTGGTGGAGCCGATCGTCATGCCGCCGTTGAGGTCGAGGCTGAAGTTGCCCGAGCTGTCGAGCGACAGCGAGCCCGCACAGGGTGGCGATGCCGAAGAAGCTCATGCTCGCGTTGGCGGTCAGCGACCATGCCCCGCCGGCGACCCGGATGGTCAGCCTGGCGTTGAAGTTGATGACCTTGAGCAGCTCGACCTTGCCGGTGAGGTTGAGGTAGAACGAGTGCGGGGCGATGCCGAGCTGCGTGTCTGGTCGCGCTGGTGTTGATCTGCAGCGTGCCGCTGGCGTCGATCGTGAACACCGCCGCGTCGGCGGTGGCATGAACGTTGAGGCTGAGGGCCAGGCCGTGCGGGTAGATCGACCGCGCCGCCGTCGGCCGAGAAGTTCAGCGGGCCGAGCACGAACTGGAGCTGGAAGGCGATCTGGAAGCCGCCCGGGCCGATCGTGATCATCGCCGAGCCCGAGGCGCTGGCGAACGTCCCAAAGCTGATCGTGGCCGAGATGGCCAGCATGAAGCCCGGCTGGATCGTGACCGGGTTGGTGGTCCCGAGACTGCTGGGCCGCGCCGGTGGTGTTGAGCTGGACGGTCGCCGATGCACTGGCGAAGCCGAGTCCGACGTTGCCGCCCAGAGCGCTCACGTCGACTGAGAAGTTGGCCAGCAGGCCCCGGCTGTCGATCGAGGAAGCCGCTGTTGACGATGGCGATGCTCCCCAGCGGACCGAGGTCCATGGAGCCGTTGACGATCAAGCTGATCCCGGGGTTCGAACCGCCCAGGGAGAGAGTGAACTGGACGTCACGCGTTGATGGTGACCAGGCTGGCCACGCGATCAGGGTTCCGTGCAGCTGCAGGAGGAAGCCCTGGTCGTGTTGATCGTGGTGTTGACGACCATGCAGGTTGCCGGCAGCTGTCGCGGGCAAAGCCGCCGAAGTTGCCCTGGCTGTCGGTCGTGGTGGCGAAGGTCTGGATCGTCTTCGGCGCGGTGAACGTGTTGAGCTCGAGCAGGAAGTCGCCGCTCAGGTTCACGCCCGGGATCTGGTCGACGGTCAGGGCCAGGAACACCCGGCCGACGACGCCCGGAGTTCGTGGCCCAAAAAGACGGTCAGGTTGAGCTGCCCGGCCAGCGCCCCGAGGAACGAGATCTGGGTGCTGACCGCGCCGGTGATCGACAGCTGCACGCCGGTGCGTCGCCGCGGCGGCCTGGATCTGCACGAAGCCGTTGAGGGTGATTGCGCCGCCGATCGTGATCTGGGCGTTGATCTGGGCCGAGACGTAGACCTCGCCGCCGGGCGGGGCCAGCGGGTTGCGTCCGCCGGTCAGCCCGGGCGCGGAGGCGTAGATCGTGATCGAGGTCGGATCTCCGGGCTTGCAGCAGGGGCAGGAAGGCGTCGGGGATCTGGAAGACCTGGTCCTGCAGGGTGGTGTTGAACATCACCGAGACGGTGCCGCTGATGCTGAACAGGCTCCCCACGCCCGGGATGCCCAGATCGGCGCCCGCGCCGACGGTCAGGAAGCCGGCGATGCCGGGGTTCGTCCCGGGGTCAGGCCGGTCTGGATGACCAGCAGCCCCGTGCCCTGGCCATAGGTGAGCTTGGACGAGCCGGCTCCGTAGGAGAGCGAGGCGGTCGACGTAGATCGTCATGCCGCCCGGGTTGAGGCTGAGCAGGAAGCCGCCGTCAGGGAGACGAGCGGCGTCGAGGTCCCGGGCGGGGTGATCGAGGCGGCGCCGGCGACCTGGACCAGGAAGGACAGCGGCTGGAGGTTGAAGGTCTGCGTGGCGCTGGAGCCGTTGGGGCCCAGACCCGGGCAGGGTCAGCGTGTCGTCGTGCTCCTGCTGGGTGAGGTTGATCTGCAGCGTCCCGCTGCCGTAGAGGAAGATCCCGTAGGGCTGCAGGGCGGAGAAGTTCGTGGCCAGGGTGGCGACGCCCCAAATCTGCGGGCCGCTGGCCAGCTGGTTGCTCAGGTCGAGCTCGAAGAAGCCCGCCGTGGCGCCCACGGTGCCGAGCTTGTAGATGCTCAGCTGGCCGTTGAAGCTGAGCTTGAAGATCTTGTTGCGGGAATCGATCTCCAGCTTGACGTCGGCCGAGAGCTGCATCAGCGGCGAGCTCGTGAAGCCGGCGGCGTTGAGGATGATCCCGCCCGAGAGCTCGATGTAGAAGCTCTGGGCCGGAGCGATGACCGTGAACGAGGCCGCCGAGGCCGTGCCCTGGTTGCCGGCGCTGTCGGCCCACTGCCCGGCGGCGAAGGTCGCGGTGACCTGGCCGGCCGCGAACGCGCCGGTGTAGAAGAAGCGGAAGGTGTTGGCATCGATCTGGACGATCGGGTAGTTGCTGGCCCCGGTGACGGGCGCGATCGTTCCCAGGCCGGCGCCGCTCAGGGTCATCGTGGCCGCCGTCACGGTCGTGGCGTCGACGGTCTGCCCGAGCGGTGGGGTCAGGGTCACGTCGACCCAGGTGCCCGAGCTGGTGACCGTGTACTGCGACGAGGTCGGAATGTCGCCGGTGGCAGATGCGGTCCCGGTCAGGAGTTGCCGCCACGTGCCGGCCGCGAAGGTGAGGGTGAAGCCGCCGCGCTGTCCGGTGTAGCCCGAGAAGAAGTAGCGGTAGACGTTGCTGGCCGGGTTGGTCGCCGCCCGAGCTGGACCGGGGTGCCGACGAGCACGAGCTTGTCGCCCGCGGTGTCGGTGAGGGTGAACTGGTTGCCGGTGATCGAGCTGGGGTCGATCGACTGGCCGCCGATCGCCGGGTAGGTGACGTCGACCCAGATGCGCCCGTTGAGGGTGACCTGGTTCTGGACGCTGCCGGATGACGGCGAGGCCAGCGTGGCTGGTGGGCGAGGAGACGCTGAACGTCTCGGTGAAGGCCTGATTGACGATTCCGGCGGTGTCGGCGAAGGCCCCGGCCAGGAAGGTGACGGTATAGGTCCCGAGGGCGAGCTGGCCGCTGAAGCCGTAGCGCCACGTGTTGCTCGTGCCCTCGCGAGTCGCGGTCCCGGTCAGCGTGACGGGGGCTGCGCCCGGGCCGCTGATCTGGATCTCGTTGCCGGTGATCGTGGCCGGGTCGATGGTGTTGCCAACGGTGGGCGAGAAGGTGATCTCGATGTAGCCCTGACCGTTGATGACACCGGCACCGATCGAGTCGCCCGCCAGGGAGACCACCTTGCTCGAGCTCGTCGTGGGGTCGGTGACGGTCTGCGAGAGGTCGGCGGTGGCGCCGTTGACGGTGAAGCTCTGGGTCGTGTCGAGGTTCGGTGGCGTTCGGCGGGCCGCGGGCCGAGGTTGAGGTGATCGCGCCACCGTCGAAGGTCACCGTGACCGCGCCCGGGACGAAGCTGCCGGTAAGCAGATAGCGGTAGATGTTGTTGCCCAGCGAGATCGGATTGGAGCCCGAAGCGAAGGCGATCGTTCCCAGCCCGGCGCCGCCCAGCGTGAACAGGTTCATGCCCGGCACGCTGTCAAGCGTGCCGCCGCTGCCGGCGCTGACCTGGACATCCAGGTAGGTCTGGCCGGCCGGGAAGTCAGCGACGGGATGCGAAACGACGTCGCCGGACTGAGGTGGCGCCCGCCGGTGAGCCGAAGAACGACACCGCCTGGTTGGTGAAGCTGACCGACAGGGTGCTCGTGCTCGCACCGGTCGGCAGCAGGACGTTGACGGGGATGGCGAAGACGTTGCTGGTCCCGATCTGGACCGGCACGCGGCTCGAATCCACGGTAACGGTCCAACCGTTGGAGGCGGTGATGGTGATCGCCGCCAGGTTCAGGGATCCCGGGTCGAGCGCGTAGCCGGTCGGAATTCCGCCCGTGCCGTTCTCGGGGATCGTGATCTGGACGGTCGGGTTGACGGTGGACAGGACCTGCGTGGTGCTCGGGGCTCCGGTCGTGCTGGGCACGGCGACCGTGACCGAGCCGATCGTCGCCGCATTGGGCACGTAGTAGGACCAGCTGTTGGGGAGGAAGGTCAGCGTCACCGTGCCGGTGGGGGCAGCGGCGCCGGTGAGCCAGAAGCGGTAGGTCACGGTCCGCACGGCGCCGGTGGTGGTGGCGACCTGTACCGGAGCCTGGGTCAGGTTGAGGGCCAGCGTTCCCAGTCCTGAGCCGCCGAGCACGAACTTGGCGCCACCGCTGGTGATCGAGTTGGGGTTGATCGAGTAGCTGGTGTCGGTCGGTTCGGTGAAGACGACGTCGATCCAGTTGCGGTCGTTGAGGACGTTGACGTCGATCGTGCCGCCCTGGCCCGGGTTGAGGATGACCGCGGTCGGGACCCTGGACGGTGAACGACGCGTTGATGGCGGTCGGGTTCGAGGCGCCGGTCGTGGTGTTGCCCGACGCGTCGGTCACGTCGGCGTTCTTGATCGCCTGAGCGGCGATCTGCACCGTCACGGTGCCGGGCACGAAGCTGGCCGTGCCGAGCAGATAGCGGAAGGTCCGCGTCCCGGTCATGTCGATCGCGTGGTACAGCAGATCCGTGTCGCTGATTCCGCCCGCGAACGACGCTGCATCGAGCACGACGACCTTGGCCAGGTCGGTGACCGTGTAGATCGACCTGGCCGTTGACCGTCGAGGAGACGAGCTGGAGTCCGAAGTGGGTGAAGCCCAGTGGCTGCCGGCCGCCGCGGCGAGCATCTCGTCGGCCTTTCCGTAGTGGGCGTCGCCCGGGTGGAACGTTTCCACCGTCTCCGTCGTGGGGCCGTAGCGCCATACCTGGTGGTGGGTGCTGTCGAGCACCAGCGGGACGGTGATCGCGCCCGCGGCCAGTGGTGATCGTCTCCACCGGGATCGGACCCGACAGGGTGACCGTGCCGGTGATGCCGGTGCCGCCGACTGGATCTTCGTGCTCGAGGCGAAGATCGAGGCGTAGTCGAGGTTGGCGCCCGTGGCCGGGGTGTAGGTGATGTCGATGTAGTGCTGGTCGGCGTGGAGGAATCGGTCTCGAGGCCGGGGGCGGTGGTGCTCGTGCCGGCCGCCGTGCCGTGTCGGCCACGTTGACGTCGACCGTGCCGCCGCCGGCCGCCGGGATCGGTGAGCTGCGCGGTCGGCGCGGTCGTCGCCGCGGCTGCGGCGAGACGGGCCGGCGCGGCGACGTCGAAGGTGACCGGCTGACCCGAGGAGTTCTCAAAGCCCATCTGCAGCTTGCCGTAGAGGGTCAGCAGCTGGACCTGGTCGGGGATGTCGGCCAGGAACAGGACGACGACGCTGGCCGCTGCTGACCTGGGAGAGGTCGGCGTACAGCTTGCCGCTGATCGAGATGTTGTTGTTGGCGAAGTTGAGCTTGCCCTCGATCATGAACTTGCCGTCGGTGGAGATCATGATCGTGACCTGACCGTTGAACAGCGCCTGCGAGGTGTAGATCGAGTAGATCTCGGCCGAGCCGATGATCGTCATCGGGGCGCGTGAAGGCGGCGAAGAAGTTGGCCGTGGCCGCCGGTGGCGCGGGCCTGCGCGGCGACCTGCTGCTGCAGCTGGTCAGCCACTGGTCGGCGGTCAGCTGCGTGGGCAGGCCGAACTCGGGGTTGCGCAGCGCGAACGGATCGGTGATCGACGGCAGCGTCTTGAAGAACTCGACCCCGGCGGAGAAGTTGTTGATGGTCAGGCCGGTGTCGGGATCGAGCAGGATGCCGCCCGGGATCTCGACGTTGATGAACGCCTCCAGCGGGCCGAGCTGGCTGAGGCCGACGCGGATCGTGAAGCCCGGCCATGCCGCCGATCGAGAAGCCGCCCTGGAGGCCGAGATAGAAGACCCGGTGCGCGACCGGGGTCGTCGTGTCCGAGGGGTCGATGATGTTGTAGGCGCTGTCGAGCTTGAGGATCGCCGCCGACCAGGCCGCCGTCGAGCTGGCCGCCGAACAGGTCGCCCTTGACGGTGACCCCGAAGGCGTCGATGCCGATGATCGGGAACTGGCCCTGGAGCAGCAGCGACGGGATCGATCTGGATGCCCTGGACCGAGCCGGAGACCTGGAGGCCGCCGAGGCCCTGGATCCCGGTGACGCTGGCCGACAGGGTCAGGATGAAGTGGCCGGGGTCGGTGTTGATGTTCGGCCACTGGATGCCGATCGAGTCGATCTGGACCGGCAGGAAGCTCGGCCACTGGAACGAGCTGCCGGTGGCCGAGCCGACGCTGAGGAAGACGCCGAAGTTGCTGCCGGCGCGAGAAGCTGCCGTCGCCCGGTGAAGGCGAAGTTGCGGGCCTGGCCGTGATCTCCAGCGTGCCGATCTTGACCTGCGCGCCGACGCGAGGTGAAGGAGACGAGCGGATCGCTGGCGCCGGCGCCGGTGTTGAGGTTGAAGTTCGGTGGCGCTCAGGGTCAGGAACGAGCCGAGCGTGATCGACATCTGGGCGACGTGGAACTGGAAGGCCTGAGACCTGTCCGTTGGGTGAAGGTCAGCGTCAGCCGCAGCGCTTCGGTGTTCGGCGTTCCGTCGGTGTTGCAGGGCTCCCGGCAGCGCGCTGATCGTGGCCGAGACCGGCTTGCCGGGCAGGAAGGTCGCGCCGCCGGAGGCGAAGTAGATCGAGCCGTTGAATGACGGCGGTGGCCGCCCGAGAAGTTGATCGAGAAGTTCTGGACGCCGACCCGGATGTCCTTGAAGGTGAGGATGTTGCCCAGGGAGACGGCGTTGCCGCTAGCCGGAGTTGCTGAGCGGGTCGCCGTTCGGGCGACGCGACGCCGTAGTCGAGCTCGGCCTGGCCGAGGGTGAAGCCGTTCTTGCGGATGACCAGGCCGGGGATCAGGCCCGGCGCGGTGCTGGTCGCGACGACGCTGTGGCCGGCGTTGGGGTCGTAGGGCCGGATCGTGCCGGTGAGGTTGAAGGCCGGGAAGCTGATCGACGCGCTGTTGATCGACGACCAGCTTCTGGTCGGCCGGGCCGGCCGGGTCGTAGGCGATCGGCGATGCCCGAGGCGATGAGCGTTGAGGACGCCCGGGAACCGTGGCCGTGAGCTGCGCGACGCGGAGGCTGAACTTGCCGGGCAGGTTGACGCGGAAGTGGCCGCTGAGCAGACCCAGCGCGTCGACCTGGATGTCAAAGGTGCCGAGGATCCCGGTCAGGTTGACGCTCACGCCGCTGGAGCTCTGCGCGCCCGAGCGAACCACCGAAGTTCGAGCCCCGGCCGGTGTCGGCCCCGACGGCGATGGTCAGGTCGAGCATCCCGTCCTTGAAGCCGACGTCGGCGATCGAGATCGTCGGGCCCTGGAGGCTGATCGGGCCGAGCGACGAGGGTCCGAGCCGTCGTGGCCGAGCCGGCCGCGGAGCGGCGAGAGGGTGAAGGTCTGGGTCTGGCCGGACTGGTTGACGACCGGGGTCAGGCCCGGGCCCTCGACGGTGCCGGAAGCTGCCGGTGCAGGAAGGTGAGGGTGACCATGCCCGGGCCGAACAGGCCCGCGGTCGCGTTGCTCGCTCGCCTGCAGGTAGTAGCGGTAGGTGACCGAGGTCGCGCTGTCGTCGGTGCCGGCGATCAGCAGCGGCGTGCCGACCAGCACCGGCGTCCCGTTGACGTTGAGCAGGACGCCGGCCACGCCGGGGCCGCTGAGCTTGAACGGCGCCAGTCGAGTTCAGCGTGGACTTGTCGATCGGCTCGCCGTCGAGGCTGCGGTAGCTGACGTCGATGTAGCCCGCGGTGTTGAGCGCGCTCGCGGTCACCGGCTGGCCGGGCGCGGGGTTGGCCAGCGCGGCGATCGGCGCGGGTGACGCGTTGTCGGTCGCCGACGAGGGAGAAGGTGTGCGACCGAGCCGATGTCCTGGACGCCGCCGGTGCCGAAGGCGCCGGGCAGGAACTGGATGCGACCACGCCGGTGGCGTTGGTCGGGAAGCCGGTCACCGTGTAGCGCCAAGTGTTGACCTGGCCCGCGACCCGCGTCGGGGTGGTGCCGATGACCAGGCCGGAGACGGGCTGGCCGCCGACCAGCACGGTGAACTTCTGCGTCTGGCTGGTCTCGGGTCCACGCCGGCGCTGTAGGCGACGTCGATGTGATCCAGTGGCTTTGAGGCCAGGGTCTGGTCAGACAAGGTCGCCCCGCCCAGCGGGTAGGCGATCGAGGCGGTGGGGAACAACACCGCCGCCGGGCCCGAGCTCGGTGTCGTGCTGCTCGAGGACGCGGAACAGAGCGAAGCTGCCGACGCTGAAGGACGTCATGTGGAAGCCGGTGGCCGGGGTCGATCGTGAAGCTGGCGCTACCGCCGATGCTGAACACCGGTCGTCCCGGACACGCTGATGCTCATGCCGGCGTTGGCGATGGCCAGGGTCAGGGTTCCGCTCGCCGTGCGACTGACGGCCAGCGAGCCGTGGATGTCGAGCACCGAGCCCACGGTGAAGTGGACGTTGTTGACGGTGAGCAGGAACGTGTAGGCCGGGATCAGGTCCGTGGTGGAACCGGTCGGGCTGAGTGGGCTGCCGGTGGTGTTGATCTGGAAGGTGACCTGAGTCGGCGCTGAGGGTCAGCCCGTCGAGGCCGACGAGGGCGAGCGTGCCGGTCGCCGACAGCACGTACAGCCCGTCGGCCTTGCCCGCGCCCGGAGCGAGCCGGAAGGACAGCGACGCCTGGTTGATGAGCAGGCCGATCGCGTTGGCGTTGATGGTCCCGTCGGGGTTGGAGTAGGGGCCACTGCCGACGAACAGCGACAGGCCGGTGCCCGAGAAGCTGTTGTTGGTGAGCGCGAAGTTGCCCTTGATCTCGAGCAGGCCGCCGAGGTTGAGGTTCACATCCTGGGCGACGACGGCGAACGTGGTGCCGGCGTCGATCTTGATCGGGATGGCCACCCCGCCGACGGTCACGACCTGGTCGACGTTGGTGCCGGTGGTGTTGATCTCGAGCCCAAGGTCGGCGCTGCCGACCGAGCCCGAGGCGGTGCCCAGCGCGATCCCGGCCAGGCCGAACCCGCCGCCGGACTTGGGCAAGACGACCAGGGCGCCGCGGGCGCCCGAGATCGGACCGACCGAGCTTGACCCGTTGAAGGCGATGTTGGCCACGCCGATCTCCATCGTCGGCGTGGCGGTTCCGCCGGCCGAGGGCGCGCTCGTCGCGTACTGGAAGAAGAAGTCGCCCCGGACCGAGTTACCGGCCAGCGAGACGGTCAGCTGGTCGGCCTCGACGCGCACGTACGGGCCGGCGGCCAGGGTCAGGGCCTGGGTGGCCGGCCCGTTGGTCCCCGTGTAATGCAGCGTGTCGTTGACGGCCGAGGTGGTCGTGTTGAAGTCGATGTTCAGCGAGGTGGCGGAGACCGAGAAGCCGGGGATCTGGACGTGCGGGCTGCCGCTGAGCCGGCCGGCCACCCCGCCGGGGAGAAGCTCGAGTGCGCCCGACGCGCCCGTCACGGCGATCCCGGTCGAGTTGGCCGGCGGGTTGACGGCCGTGAAACCGCTCGTGCCGATGACCAGGCTGGTGTTGTCAAAGCCGATGCTGACCACCTTGAGACCGTTCTGGGTCGTGGTCTGCTCAAACCAGAAGTGGGCGGTGAGGCTCTGTCCGAAGATGGTCAGGTTGACCGGAGCGGCGCGCGTGCCGGCCTCGATCCGGAGATAGGGCCCGGCGGGCAGGGTGCTGCCGCCGGTGCCGCCGACATCGGTCACCGGGTTGAGCGAGCCTGGGGTGGTGTTGAAGGCGACCGTGACCGGGCCCGAGAAGGTCAGGTAGGCGGCCAGGGCGGCGCTGGGGGCGAGCGTTGCGGTCAACTCCCCGGCAACGCCGGTGTTGGTGAGCTCGACCGTGCCCGAGGTGATCGTGGCGGTGAGGAATGTGGTGCTGCCGTTGCCGAGCGCCAGGCTGAGGTTCGAGACCGTGAGGTAGGAGATGTCGCGGACGGTGTCGCGCCCGACGGTGACATCTCCGGTCAGCGTCTGGCCGGCGATCTGCAGCGTGATGTTGTGTCCGCTGACCACGTAGCCGGGGGCGAGCTGGCCCTGGGTGGCGCCGGTCGTGTTGATGGCCACCGAGAAGGTCCCGCCGACGGTGACGCCGGGAATCGTCACGGCGACGTCGGCGGTCAGCGAGCCGTAGATCCCGGCCGAAGCGACGGTCAGCGTGCCGGCGGCGCCCGAGACGACCACGAAGGCACGCTGGCTGGTGCCGATACGCAGGCCGCCGTTGGCCAGCGTGACGACCGTCGTGTAACTGCCCGTGGTCCCAGTCCTGGTGACGGTGAGGTCACCGGACAAGGTCTGGCCGCCGACGGTGATCCGGGCGCCCTGCGCGGCGACGGTGAGGAAGTGCCCGGCCGGCAGGCTCAGCGTCTGGGTCGCACCGCCGACCGTGAAGACCTCGTTGACCGCCTCCGGCGTGCCCGCGGAGGCGAGCGTATTGAAGGTGATCGTGACCGTATTGACGGCGACGGTGGCCGCGCTGCCGAGGTTGACGGTGACGCCGCCGGAGAGCTGGCCGGCGGTTCCGTCGGGCGTGATGAGCAGCAGCGCCGAGCCCCCCGTGAGCGTGACGCCGGTGCTGCCCGTGCCCAGGAACAGGCCGACGCTCGTGGCCGCGATCTTGACCACCCTGCGGTCGTCGGAGGTGTTCAGCCGCCCGTCGGGACCGGCGTCGGTGACCGCCTGGAAGGAGAACGCTCCGGTGAGGGTCTGGCCGAACAGAGTGGCCGTGAACGGAGACTGGTTGGTGCCGAGCTGGGCCAGAAGCGAGCCGGGCGCGAAAGCAACATCGATGGCGATGTTCTGGCCGAAGCTGACCTCGCTGGGCAGGCCATTGAAGGCGACCAGCGCGGAAACGTGGCCGGTCACCCCACTGGCGGCAACCGTGAGGTCTCCGATCCCCTGGGTGATGGTCAGGCCGGCGCTCGCCGAGCCGAGGGTGATGGCAAGGTGATCGAAGCCCAGGTGGACGGTGCGCGAGGCATCCCGGCTGAAGGTGACGTTGCCGGTCACCGACTGGCCCAGCACGCTCAGCGTCACGCCCGTGCCGCTGACCTGGACGTAGCTGGCGGCGCCGAGGGTGGTGTCGATGGCCACGCTCAGACCGGCGGTCAGATCGACGCCGGGAACGGTGACGGCGATCTGCCCGCTGAGCGAGCCCTCCAGGCCGTTGCCGGTGGTGGCGCTGCCGCCGGCCCCGGTGATGGTGAAGTTGCCCTCGCCGTGGCTCAGGGTGACGAAGTTGGTCGCCCCGTTGCCGAGCGCGAAGGAGACGTTGGAGGCGGTGAGCGTGTCGGTGGTGCTGGTGTGAGCGAAGGAGAAGTCGCCGGTCAGGGTCTGTCCGAGGACGGTCAGCGTCACTCCGGTGCCGGAGATCGCCGTGTAGGGGCCGGCTGGGCAGATCGAGGGAGACCGACTGGCCGCCGGCCGACAGCGACTCCTTGACCGGGGCGCCGGTCTGGTTGACCGCGAAGCCGAATGTCCCGCCGAGCGTCACCCCGGGGATCAGGTTGTCGAGGTTGACCGTGCCCGAGAGCTGGCCGGCGATGCCCGTGGGCAGGATCACCAGCAGACCCTGGCCGCCCGTGAGGACGTTGCCGATACTGCCGCCGAAGCTGACGCCGACGCCCGTGGCGGCGAGCGCGATCTGGGTCTGGCCGGTCGAACTGGTGATCTGCTGGACCGCGAAGGAACCGGTCAGGGTGACCGCGTTGGCGATGGTCAGCGTGATGCCCGAGCCCGAGAGCGCGAAGTACGGGCCGGCGGGCACGGTGGTCCCATCCCCGAGCACCTGCGGCTGCCGAGGTCGTGTTGATGGCCAGGCTGAAGGCGCCGTTCAGGGACACCGCGCCGAGGGTCAGGCCGGAGGCGCTCGTGCCGCCGGTGCCCACGCTCAGATCACCGGCGACCCCTCCGTTGGTGATGAGCAGCGAGCCCGAGTTGATGTTGATCGGAGCGCCCAGCCCGGTCAGCGACACGGTCGCGTTACTGATGGTGATGGATACGACCGAGGCACCGTTGGCCTGGCTCTGGGAGAAGGCGAAGCTGCCGGTCAGCGTCTGGCCCAGGAAGGTGAGACTGAGCGGGTTGCCGGTTACGGCCAGGTAGCTGGCGGGCTCGTTGAAGTTGACCGTTTGCCCGCCCACGATCATGGACTGGTTGGTGACGGCCCCGTTGGAGGTGTTGATCTCCAGGCCGAGGGTGCCGCCCAGGGTCACGCCCGGGATCGAGGCGGTGACCTGCGCGGTCAGGGCCCCGACGAGTCCCGCCGAGCCGCTGCCCAGCGTGCCGTAGGCGAGGCTGCCGGCGCCGCCGGCCAGCGTCAGTACGGGAGTGCTGGCGTTGCCGAGCACGAGCGAGAGGTTCGAGACGGTCACGGCCACCACCGGGTTGCCGCCGTGGGTCGCCCGCTGGAAGGTGAAGTTGCCGCTCAGGGTCTGGCCGCCGATGGTCAGCTGCACTCCCGTCCCCTGGACGAGCAGATACGGACCGGCGGGAACGTTGATGCTGACGCTCGAGCCGCCGACGCTGAACTGCTGGTTGACCGCGGTGGCGGTGCTGTTGACGGCGAGCGAGAAGGTTCCGCTGAGCAGCGCCCCCAGCCCGGTGTTGTCAACGGTCGCCGTCAGCGTGCCGGCGATCCCTGCGCCGCTGATGAGCAGGACGCCGCTGACCTGGGACACGCTGAGCTGGCTGCCGGTCGGCCCGATCGTCATGTGCCCGTTGGCAACGGCGACCTCGACGAGCTTCTGGGGCGTCGCACCCGGGGCGGCCTGGGGGCTGAGCGGGATCGTGACCTGCTGGAAGGAGAAGTCGCCCTGGAGGATCTGGGAGCCGATGGTCAGGCTGACCCCGGTGGCGGTGGCCGCGGAACAGACCGGCGGCCAGCGAGTCCGAGCCCACGGTCTGGGCGGCGGATGTCGTGTTGAGGGCCAGGGTGGCGGCGATCCCGGAGTTGAACAGGCCGGTGGTGGCCAAGGTCAGGTGGGTACTGAGCTCTCCGTAGACGCCGTCGGCGCCGAAGACGAGCTGTCCGGAGTCGATCGAAACCGACGCGGCCGCGCTCCCGCTACCCAGGCTGAGGGTCAGCGCGCTACCCGAGGGGACACTCGTGCCGAGCAGGATCTCGAGGTGCGCGGGAACGGAACCGCTGGCGGCGGCGTAATCGAACCCGATCGCCCCCGTCAACGACACGCCGCCGAAGGCCAGCGTGAGGTTCGTGTCGTAGATCGTCGCCGTGCCGTCGGCGATCCCGAACGTGGCCGCGCTCGAGGCGCCCGTGTTGTTGAAAGAGAAGCTGGCCGTGCCCGACAGCGTGAGGCCAGGCACGCCGACGACCTGGATCGTCCCGCCGGCCGAGATCGCGTACTTGCCTGAACTCGGGTTGTAGACCTGGTAGCTGTTCTGCAGGGTGAGGTAGATGCCGTGCGCGGTCGGATTGATGGCGCCGCCGTTGATGAAGGCCGGCCCCTGACCGAGGAAGACGATGATCGTCCCGCTTACGCTGTGCGTCCCGGAAGAAGTCTGGAAGCTTCCCTCGACCTCGAGGAAGTTGCCCAAGCTGAGCGTCCCCGAGCCGGCGACGTCGACGAATGGGCTTCCCGAGCTGCTCTTCGTCTCTGACGAGGAGAAGGTGATCGGCAGGGTCACCCCGGCCACGGTGACCGTCTCGTCGACCGCACCGGCCGTGTCGTTGACGCGGACCGAGGCGGTCGCGTTGGCGTTGAAGCCGCCCCCGGTGGTCGTCGCGTTGACCGATCCGGAGAAGACACCGGCGAAGCCGCCGTTGATGATGACCAGAGCCCCCTGGGCGGTGAGGGTGAGCGGATCGGTCGCGTGGCCCGAGTCAGCCGAGGAGTTACCGGTCACCGAAGCGGTGACGTCGGTGAAGCCGATCCGGGTCAGGGGAGCCGGCTGGCCCTGGTAGAGCAGCGCGCCGGAGGTGGCGTTCTGGGCCACGAACAGGTCGGGCTGGCTGGAGCCGGTGAAGCTCGTGAGCAGGATCGCGGTCGGCGTCACGGTCCCTGTACCGGTGGGCGCCCCGGCCTTGAACTGGCTGGTCGAAGTCGCGGCCGCGCCCCGGTTGAGGAACAGGAGCGGGGCGGCGGCGGTCGAGCCGAGCACGAGATCGGTGAAGCCGTCCCCGTTGACATCCCCGGTGGCCAGCGCGACCGCCGTGGACGCCGCGCCCGAGGCCGTCGTCAGGGTCTGCGCGGCGGCGTAGTTCAGCCACGTGGTGCCGGTGCCGTAGCCCAGGTTCATGTAGACATAGCTGGCTCCGGTGCTGCTGGCCACAACTAGGTCCGGCAAGCCGTCGCCGTTGACGTCGACCGCGGCGAGGCCGGTCACGGTGGGGGTCTCGGTGCCGATCGCGCTGGCGCTGGCGAAGCTGGGCTTCGTGGAGGCGACGAGCGCGCCGGAGGCGATGTTGGTGGTGAACGCGCTCAGGCCGGTGAAGCTCGTGCCGTCCGTGCCCAGGCCCGTGTAGCTGATCGCCACTCCGCCGACGAGCAAGGTGCCCGCCGTCGGGAAGCCGGTGGTCGAGGCGACGGTCATCGTCGTCGTGCCGGGGGCGAGCGCAGTCGACAACGTGGTCTGCGGCTTGGCCTGATTGAGGTAGAGCTTCGTGGTCGTCGCCGTGCCGCCGATGATCACGTCGGTCAGGTGATCGCCGTTGACGTCGGCGAGGGTGACAGCGGTGCCCGCGGTACCGAGGTTGACCGAGGAGAGCGTGAAGGCGCCGTTGCCGTTTCCGGTGTAGAGATGGTTCGTGGTTCCGGTGACGACCAGGTCGGGGTTGCCATCTCCGTTGAGATCGCCGACGGCGACGGCGGTGGCTCCCGCGGTGGAGACCGACCCGGCCGCGCTGGTGGCAAAGCCCTGCCAGGCCGTCGGCGTGACCGTCGCTCCGAGCACCTCGGCGACCGAGCCGGTGGCGAAGGTCAGGCCGGTGAAGCTCTGACCGTCGGAGCCGAGGCCGCTGTAGTCGATCGTGTCGCCGCCGACCCCGCCGACCAGGAGGTGGCCCTGCGGATCAAAGCCCGCGGTCGAGGCCACGGTCAGCGTCGGGCTGGTCGTGAGCCACGCGGAGGTCAGCGTCGTGGACGGCCGACCCTGGTTGAGATAGACGCTGGTCGTCCCGGTGGCGCCGCCGGTGGCGACGATCAGATCGGGCAGCCCGTCGTGGTTGACATCGGACAGGGCCACGGAGGTGATCGGAGCGGCGACGGTGCCGGTGATCGACGGCAACAGGGTCGAGCCGGCGGCGACAAAGCCCCAGCCAGTTGCCAGAGGCGTCCTTGCCCCGGTTGAGCCACAGTTGCGAGGGGGCACCGGTGACGGCCAGGAACAGATCCGGGAAGCCGTCGCCGTTGACATCGGCGGACGCGATCGCGGTCACGCTGGACGCGGTCGGGACCGTCGGCGAGCCGTAGGCGGTGGAGGCAAAGCCGGGCTGACTGGACTGGTCAAAGGCGAAGTTGCCGCCCAGCGAGAAGCTGCCGCCGACCTGGAGCTGGGCGCCGGTGGCGACGATCTGGACGACGGGCCCGGCGGGCACATCGATGGTGACCGAGCCGACCGTCTGGTTGACGGCCTGGCCGCCGGTGTTGATGTTCACCGTGATCCCGGTGGCGGTGAAGCTCGTAACGCCGGGGACGTTGAACTCCCCACCGGCCAGGCTGGCCGTGAACTGGCCGGCGACGCCGTGCCCGTCGATGATCAGCGCGCCGGTCGCGTGATCGCTGGCCGGAAGGTTGACGATGCTGCCGAATTGCAGGCTCAGGTCGGTCAGTGAGGCGCTGATCACCTTGTGGGCGGCGGAGCCGGTGCCCACGGTGGCAACGGTGAGGGTCACCGAAGCCGCGGAGACCGACTGGCCGGCCACGGTCAGCGTCGGATTGGTGGCCGTGAGGTCAAACGTGGCGCCGGCGAGCCCACCGTGCGTCGCCGGCGTCGTGTTGAGCTCGATCGTCAAGGTGCTGGTGAAGGCCAGCCCGGGAACGGTGCTGGCCACATCGCCCGTGAACGTGCCGTAGACCCCGCCGTCCCTGGCCCCCGGAGTCGTGTTGCTGATCAGGCTGAGGTTGCCGCTGCCGTTGGTGACCGAGATGAAGTTCGTGGTGCCGTCCCCGACGCCGAGCGCGACGTGGTCGAAGGTGAGCGTCAGCACGCCCGTCCCGGCCGTGAAGCTGAAGTTCCCGCTCAGCGTCTGGCCGCCGGCCGTGATCGTCACGCCCGTACCGCTGACCTGCAGGTAGTGGCCCGTGGCCAACGAGAGAGCGAATGGCGTCGGCGAGCCGGGCTGCGGGATCAGGGCCGAGATCGTCTGGTTGGTCGAGTTGACGACGAGGCCGAACGTGCCGCCGAGCGAGACGCCGGGGAGGTTCTGCAGCGAGACGGCGGCGGTGAGTTGCCCGGCGATGCCCACGACGGCAGGGTGGGTCGGGGCCGTCGTCTTGGCCGGGGTGTTGATGAGCAGGAGGTCGCCGCTGATCCCGGTCAGGGTGAGGAAGTTGACCTTGCCGTCGCCGAGCCCGAGGGAGCCGTTGGCGATGGCGATGGCCACCGCCTTGGGATCGTCGGCGTTGCCCGGGATGCCGTCGTCGCCGGGGCCGGTGGCGACCTGGGTGAGGGTGAAGTCGCCGCTGATCGTCTGGCCGAGCGCGCGCAGGCTGGCCCCGATCGCCTCCAGGCTTAGATACGGCCCCGCCGGGAGGTCGAGCGTCAGCGCCTGGCCGCCGACGGTGAGACTGGTGGCGAGCGCCGTCGAACCGGTGTTTACGGCCAGGGTGTAGGTGCCGGTGAGCGATACGCCCAGTGACGAGTCCAGCGAGAGCGAGGCAGTCAGCGTCCCGGCGATCGCTCCGCCGCTGAGCTGCATCAGGCCTGAGATCCCGGACGCCGAGACGGCCCCGCCCAGCAGATTGAGCGCGCCGTTGCTGATGCCGACGGTCAGCACCGAGGCGCCGGCGTCGTTCGTGGTGGCCACGAGCGCGAGATTGCCGGTCAGCTGCTGGCCGAGGATCGTGAGCGTCGCGGCCGTGGCGTCGAGGCGCAGGTAGGGTCCGGCCGGTAGGCCTCCAGTAGCGGCGCCCGTCGTGTTGACGTCCAGCGAGAACGTCCCCGAGAGCGCGACGCCGGGTACCGGCGCGAGGACGATGCCCATCCCGATCGAACCCGCGAGGCCGGCGCTGGAAATGACGAAGGTGGATGTCGCGGCCGTTTCGGTCGCGGTCAGGACCGGCGTGCCCGCCGTGCCCCCGAAGGCTCCGGTCAGCTTCTGAGTCCGGATCTGCAGCTGCGGGCTGCCGGCCACGATCTGGCGGCTGATGGCGATGTCGCCGGTCAGCTTCTGACCGAGCACCGTCAGCGTGACGCCGGTCCCTGTCACCTGCACGAACGGGCCCTGCAGGAGAGTGAGGTCGACCTGGGTGCCCCCGACGGTGAAGCTGTCGGTCACCGCGCCGCCGGTGTTGATCTGGAGGCCGAGCGTGCCGGCCACGACGAGCCCGGGAACGTGGAGGGCGACCGTGGCGGCCAGGGTGCCGGCGACCTGTCCCGCATCGACGAACAACGCGCCGGTGACGCCCGTGATCGAGAGCGGTCCCGAGCTACCGCCAAGCGCGACGGAGCCGTTGGCCACCCCGAGCTCGAGGATGGTGCCGGCATTCTGCGAGGTGACCTTCGCAACCGCGAAGTCTCCGCTCAGAATCTGGCCGGCCACCGTCAGCGTGGCGCCGGTGGCCTCGAGGCGCAGGTAGGGCCCAGCGGGGACCGTGAGCGCGACCGTTGTCGTGCCGACCGTGAAGCTCTGGCTGACCGCGCTCGTGGTCGTGTTGATCTGGAGCGCGAAGTCTCCGACGAGCGAGACGGCGGTGGGCAGCGTGAGAGTGACGTTTGCGCTCAACGCGCCGGCGACTCCGCCCCCGGTGACAAGCAGCGCGCCCTGGCCGCCGGTAAGCGAGGCGGTGGCGCCGGAGCCGCCGAAGCTCAGCGACACGTTGGCGGCGACGATGGTGGTGGCGGTGGTTCCATCGGCCAGCTGGGCGCTCTGGATCGAGAAGTCGCCGGTCAGCGTCTGGCTAAGGATGGTCAGCGTCGTCTGGCTGCCGGTCACGCGCAGGAACGGGCCCGCGGGCAGGTCGAGGGCGACCGTCTGCCCGCCGAGCACGACCGAATCCGATACGGGGGCCGGCCCCGTGTTGATGGCCAGGGTGTAGGTCCCGCCCAGCGTTACCCCGGGAACCGACGCGGTGACCGTGCCGGCGATGACACCGGCCAGACTTCCGGCGCCGATGTGCAGGCTGCCGCTGGCCCCGGTGATCGCGACCGCACCCGAGCCCAGGGAGAGAGACACGCCGGTGGCGGCGATGGCAATTCCGGTGCTGTCGGTGCTGAAGGCGAAGTTGCCGCTCAGGTTCTGACCGAGAACCCCGAGCTGGCCACCGATGAGCTGGACCGCGCCGGGGTTGGGACCGGTGAAGTCGACCGCCACGCCGGGGCCGGCCGAGCCGGGGATGGTCAGCGTCTCATTGAGCACCTTGCCGGTGTTGTTGAAGGCCACGCTGACCGTCCCGGTCAGCGTGAGCCCGGTCGCGCCGAGCACGGTCGCGGTGCCCGTGGCGACGAACGCGTAGGTCGAGCCGATCTGGATCAGCCCGACCTGGGCCCCGCTGATGAGGATCCCCGTGGCCAGCGGGTTGGGAGCCCCGCTGGCCAGCGTTCCCGGACCCTGACCCAAGAAGACGCTGAGACCGTTGCCGGCGAAGGACTGGGCGGCTGTGCTGTCGGCCAGGGTGTAGCTGCCCAGCGAGACGTTGCCCTGGATGGTGACGAAGTTGCCGACGTTGAAGGTCAGCCCGTCGATCGAGAGGTTGAAGAATGGCGTCTCGGCCTGCCCGAACTGGACCTCGATCGGTTGGCCGCCCACGTTGACAGTGGCATCGACGGCGCCCTTGGTCACGGGGTCGTTGATCGTGTTGGCGCGCAGCACGGCGTGACCGCCGCCGGAGACCGAGGAGTTGCCCACGGTGACCGTGGCCTGGAGGATGCCGGCCACGCCGGTGGCGGCGATGACGAACGCCCCCGAGCCGTCGCTCAGCGTCGCGCCGCCGGTGATGACGCCCACGTTGGCGGCGGCGATAACCGTCTGCGCGCTTGCGCCGCTGCCCTGGCGCTCGAAGGTGAAGTCACCGTGCAGGGTCCCGCCGGGCAGGGTGAGATCCACGTTCCCGACGGTCACGCTGACATACGGGCCGGCCGGGAGGGTGAGCGTCTGCGTGCTCGAGTTGATCGTGAACGGCTCGGTGACCGCGGTGGGGAGGGTGCTGACGGCCATCGAGTACGTCCCGGTGCCGAGCGTCACGCCGGAGGGCAGCACGACGCTGACGCCGGAGATCGACAGCGCGCCGGCCATGCCCGCGGCGGTGATCAGCAGCTGGCCCGACCCATCGGCCACGGTGACGGCGCCGCCGCCGAGGCTGAGCAGCGCGCCCTCGGCGCTCGAGTTGGTGAAGGCGATCTTGAGCGCAGAGGCGCCCGTGGCATCGGTCCCGCGCTGCAGCACGAAGTCGCCGCTCAGTGTCTGACCGGCCACGGTGAGGGTGGTCCCGGTCCCCTCGACCACCAACCGAGCCGAGCCGGGATGGGTATCGAGGCCGACGGTGAGGCCGGTGCCGAAGGCGATCCCCGGAAGGCTCGTGGCGACGGTGGCCGTCAGGCCGGTGAGACCGGTGCTCACACCGGTCGCGTCGACGGTCAGGCTGCCGGCGGCGCCGCTGACCGTGACCAGACCCCCGCCGAGCGACAGGGTCCCGTTGGCCAGCGTCAGGGTGGTGACGCCGCTGGCCGTAGTCAGGGTGACGTCGCCGCTGATCGCCTGATCGAGCGCGGTGAGGGTGACCCCCGTTCCGGCGACACTGATGTAGTTGCCCGCGGGCAGCGACAGCGTGATCGGGGTGCCCCCGAGCGTGAAGACCTTGTCAACCGAACCTCCGGTCCGGTTGAACTGGACCGTGAGCGTCCCGTCCAGCGTGACGCCGGGGACATGGAGCGACAGCGTCCCGCTGGCCGTCCCGGCGATTCCGGCCGAGCTGAGGAGCACGGCGCCGGTGCCCTGGCTGAGGGTGGCGATACCGCCGCCAAGGCTCGCGTTGAGGTTGTTCACCGCGGCGATGACGATCGGGGCGCTGCTGGCGTCTGTCGAGCGCTGGAAGCCGAAGTCACCGCTCAGGGTCTGGGTGCCGACGGTCAGCGTGGCGCCGGTCAGCTCGGCCCGCAGGTACGGCCCGGCGGGGAGGTCCCCGGACGCGTCCGGAGTCGTGTTGACCGCCACCGAGAGCGTGTTGGCAGTCAGGCCGGGGAGGGGGCTGGAGGCGAGGTGGGCGCTGAGCGAACCCGCCACCCCGGCGCCGGTCACGGTCAACGACCCGGCGATGGCGTCCAGCGAGAGGAACGTGGTGGTGCCATCCCCGAGGAGGAACGTGGCGCCCGTGACGGCGAGCGTCGTGGTGGTGAGCCCCGCGGTGGTCGTGCGCTGGAGGGTGAGGTTGCCGGTGAGGCTCTGCGCCCCCACCGTGATAGTCGCCTGGCTCGCGTTGAGCGAGAAGAAGTTGCCGGCCGGGACGGGCGTGGACACGCTGTTGACCGTCACCGAGTCAGCCTGTCCGGTGGTGTTGAGGGCAAGCGTGAAGGTGCCGCTCACCGACGCACCGGGGATGGTGATCGCGACCGTACCGCTGAGGCCTCCGACTACGCCCGTGGACGAGATCTTCAGCTGGCCGGATCCATTGGTCAGGGTGGCCAGCGGGGGCCCCCGCGAGCTGACGTTGCCATTGCCGTCTGACAGCGAGACCGACGCGTTGGCGATCGCGACCGTGATCGCGCCCGCGGTATCGGAGAGCGAGAGGTCACCGGTCAGTGTCTGACCGAAGACGTTGAGGTTTAGCCCGAGGCCCCCGACGGAGACCGAGGGTGCGGTGGCCGTGGCCACGTCCGAGCTGGACTGGAAGACGAGCGGCAGCGACGTGCCCGAGCCGGGCAGCGCGACGGTCTCGTTGAAAGTGCTTTGAAACTCGTTGACGCGCACGCGGCCCGTGCCCGATGCGCTCACACCGTTGGTCCCGACCAGGGCGACGGTGCCCGAGGCATCCAGCGCGTACTTCCCGTTGCCGTCGGTGAAAAGGACCACGTTGGCATTGGTGATGAGCAGACCGACGGCCAGCGGGTTGGCGTCTCCGTTGGCCAGCAGACCGGGGCCGTTCCCGAAGAAGACGGTCAGGCCGCTGCCCGCGAAGGTACTGCCGCTCAATGAAGGGCTGCCGGCATTGACGCCACTGGTCAGGCTGACGCTGCCCGAGAGCCAGATGTTCTGGCCGATTTGGATCGTCAGGTCGGAGACCGAGATGCTGAACAGGTTCCCCTGACCGGCACCGTAGTCGACGGTGAGCTGCTGGCCTCCCAGGGTGACGGTGGCGTTGACGGGGCCGCCGGTGGTGTTGATCTGCAGGATGACGTTGCCGCTGGCCGCGTAGCCCGTGCCACCCACCGACGCCGTGCCCGACACATATCCGGCAAAGCCCGGGTGTGCGCTGTCGGTGGAGATGACGAGCAGACCCTGGCCGCCGGAGATCGTGGGACTTGCGGGGGCGTCGGCCGGCAGCCACACCGACACGGCGTTCATGCCCACCAGCGTCGTCGTCGCGCCGCTCACCGACTGCTGCTGAAAGAGGAAGTTTCCGGCCAGCGAGCCCATCGACGTCGAGCTGGCGTTGAAGACCGTCGTCTTGGGCACGGTCACGGCGGCCTGGATGTAGGGGCCGGCGGGAATCGCGGTCGTTTCCGCGCCCACCGTGACCGGCGAGCGGGTCGTATTGACCTGGATCTTGGCCGTCAGGGCTCCGCTCGGTGCGAACCCGGGAAGGGCGACCGTGGCGCTGGCACTGATATCTGCGGCGACGCCGGCCGAGCTCAGCTGAAGGGAACCCGAGGCGCCCGAGATCTGCACATAGGTGCCGAAGCTGAGCGCCACCGATGAGCCGGTGATGGTCACGCCTCCATTGCCTGCGGCCAGGGTGAAGGTGCCGCTCAGGCTGGCCGTGCCGACGGTCAGCACCGGAGTGGGGGCGGCGCCCGAGATGGCCATCGTGAAGTGGCCGCCGGTTCCGGAAGTGGGGAGCAGGATGTCGCCGGTCACCGCACCGGCGGCCGTGATGCCCGGGACCGCGAGGCTGAGCGCCGAGGCGCCGAAGCTGCCGTGAAATCCGTTGGTGGTGTCAGCGGCGAGGGTCGCCGAGCCGCCGGTGATCGAGGCCAGGCCGGAACCGAGCTGGGCGGCGACGTTGGTCAGCGCAAGTGAGACGCCGTTGGCCGACGGGGTGACGATCAGGTCGCCGCTCAACTGCTGACCGAGCAGGGCGATCGCGATGCCCTGGCCGCTGAAGTGCGAGTACGGAGTCGTGCTGTTACTGGCCCGCGGGACGTTGACCGTATAGGCGTCGCCGCCAACCTGGATCTGACGGGCGATGTCGGACGTCTGGGTGTTGCGCTGAACCCCGATCAGGCCCGTGAGCGTGACGCCGGACAAGCCGGTGAGCGCTCCGAGCCCGCTGGCCTGGAGCGTGTAGGAGTGATCAGGCTCGACGACGAGACCCAGTCCGGCTCCGCTCACCGTGAGCTGCGTCCCGGAGCTAGGTCCGATGGCGACCGTCAGGCCGGTGGCGCCGATGAGCAGTTCGGTGGCACCCGCCGGTCCCGTCCCCGGGCTCTTGGCCACGGCGAAATTGCCGGTCAGCGAGAACCCGCCCACGGCCAGCGTCACCCCGGTCCCGGTGAGCGCGGCGGTCCCGGCCGCGACCGGCGCCGTCGTGGACCCCGCGTCGGGCAGGGTCACATCAGAGCCCGTCGTGTTCAACTCCCCGCGGAACGTGCCGGTGAAGGTCAGGTCGGAGACGTTGAGGACCGTGGCCGTCCCCTCGGCGCGCAGGGCAAAGGTGCCGTTGGGCTCGAGCACGAGGTGGGCGAAGCCGCCGCTGCCGCCGAGCTGCAGACCGACATCGTCAGCCGAGGTGGCGCCGCGCTGGCCCAGGAACAGGGTCGCGCCCGTGACGTCGATCGTGGTCAGCTGGCTGGCCAGGTCACGCGTGAAGGTGAAGCTGCCGGCAAGGTCACCAAGCGGGGTCGTCAGCTTCGGCGTGCCTGTGGTCGTCGCCGTGACGGTCAAGGCGTGGGCGGTGGCCGCCGGGGTCGTGAAGGTGACGTCAGTGGTGCTCGTGTTGATGTCGAGGCTGAGCGTGACGGGCGAGCCGCTGGTGTCGCTGAGACTCAATGGGGCCAGCACGGCGGGCAGCGAGCCGGTGACAGTGCCCGCGGCGGCAAAGGTGCCATCGGCGTTGATCTGGGCGGCGGCCGAAACCGATGTTCCCGTGATCGAGACGGCGATCGCCGAGCCGGAGCGCGAGAAGCTCAGCGAGCCGCTGAGGTCGAGGAAGGCGGGAAGCTCCAGCGCACCAGTGCCGGTGATCGCGAATGACGGCGTCGCCGCGGTCGTGTCGAACGAGACCGCCAGCGCGGCGGTGAGCGTCAGGCCGGGGACCCCAACCAATCGAGCCGCTCCGTTCACCAAGCCCTGGGCGCCGGTCGTTCCCGCGCTGAACATGCCCGAAGCGCCGGTCACCGTCACCGCGGCCGATCCGGCAGCGATCTGGGCGCTCACTCCGGAGGCCGTGACATTGAAGGTCGAGCCGGAGACCTTGAGCGCGAACACGCCGTTGAGGCTTCCGACGGTGCCGAGCGTGAGGGCCGCGGAGCCACTCAGCGACGTCCAGGTACCGCTCACCCCGGTCGGCTGGGCCAGGTTGAGAACGACCGTCCCGGCCCCGGTGTCGATCGTCACCGGCGCGGCCGAGAGATCACCGAGGGCGTCGTAGGCGGCCTGCCAGCCGGTGCCGGTGAGAGTGAGTGAGCCGGCGCCGGACAGAGCGACGTCTCCGGTGGCGAGCACGGCGAAGGTCGGGCTCCCCCCCGCGTCCGGGGTGCGCGCAAGGAGACCGAGGCTTGCGTTGCTCAGCGATGCCGTCGGGCCACCGGTCCCGGCGGTGAGCGTGGCGCTGACGCCGGTCGCGCCGAGCATCGTCTGCTTCGTCGTGCCGTCGTCGGCGTAGGTGACCTTGAGGCTCGACGCGCCGAGGGAGACGAAGCCACGGATGCTGATGCTCGGAGCGCTGAGGGCGACGGTCAGCGTTCCGGCGCTGGCCGCCTGGCCGGCCAGGGTGTAGGTGCCCGTGACGGTGCCGAAGGTCGCATTGACGGGTCCGGTACTGCCGGTGTCGATACCTCCGCCGGCCGAGCTGATCGTGACCGTGCCGGTGTACAGCGCGTTGGCGCCGCTGCCGGTGACGCTGAGGTTGGAGAAGGTCAGGGAGGGAGCGCCCAGCTCGATAACCCCGCCGATCGTGAGGTCGTTGGGCGCGGTGATCGTCGTCGTCCCGCTCAGCGCACTGGCCAGCGAACTCTGAATGAAGCCGATCAGATCCGAGATCGTGGTGGCCGCCGTGTAGGTGGAGAAGTGCGGCAGCCCGGCGCTCACCGTGCCGGTGGTCGGGTCATAGGCCGAGGCAATGGCGACGGGCGCGCCGGCCGGAGGAAGGTAGTAGATGCTGGGTGAGGTGGTGCCCGGGGCGACCGCGATGGTCAGCTGGGGAGCGATCGCGAACTGCTCGATGAGGGCACCGGTCACGGTGTCGACCGCGGTCAGGTCGTAGGCCGAGGACATCGTTCCGAGTCCGGCCACTGAGACCGACGAGACGGTCACGCTGACCTCGGCGTCATGCGGCAGGCTGCCCGGAGCGAAGGTCAGGGTGGCGTTACCCGCGCTGATCGATCCGCCCTGGGCGGCATGGATCAGAACGGGTCCATAGACGGCGGGGGGGCCGCGCGCGCCCAGCGTTCCCGAGGCCGTATTGCTGAAGACTTGAGAGGTAGCCGATGACACGGTGCCGTCGGCCGACGGGGGAGCTGGTTCCGTGGCCTGGAGCGGGTCCCCGGAGCCCGAAGACGGCGTTGCACCGGCGGCGCCCGGCACGACCGCGGAGCCCGTGCTGGGCCCGTCCGCGCCACTGCCCGCGGTGGAGCCGGGGGACGCGGCAACGCTCTCGGCGGCCAGCAGACTGGAGTTGGCGCCGCCGCCGTCGATCGTGGTCGCCCCGACACCGGCGGACTGGGTGGTGGCGACGACGGCGGGCAGGCCAGCCGTGGCAATCGTCGTCCCGGCGCTGGCGGCGGCGAGCTCGATGGCCGGGGCGCTGAGGGCGACCGTCGCGACCGGAGCCGCGATCACCGACTCCGTGGCCGTGGTCGCGCCGACCTCGGTCGTCTGCACCCCGGCGGCGCCGGCGTAGGCAATCCTCGACCCGCCGGACGCGCCGGACAGCGCGCTGCTCGGCGAGACCGTGTTACTGCTGTCGCCGGCGATGGCCGGCTGCGGAGTGACGGTCGCCGAGGACGAGGCGCCTCCGGTCGAGTTCGCACCGGCGGCCGAATCGCTCGAGCCCGTGGACGGAGTACTTGCGGGTTGGCTGTCGGGGGTCGCGGCGGGCGAGTCCGCGCCCGAGCCTGAGGAGTCCGAGGCCGAGGACGCGGCGGGGACAGCGGCGGCCTGGGGGTCGACCCCGGAGCTCGACGAGCTGTCGGCGGTGGCGCTGCTCGGAGCGTTGCTGCTCTGAATCTGGTCTGCGGCCGCGGGCGGTGCGCTGATCGCCGGCGTGCTGCTGTCGGTCGCGGCGGTGTCGCTGGCCGTGGCGCCGGCCGGCGGGGTGCTGTTGGCATCCGCCGCCGGCGTCGGGTCCGGGGTGGAGGCCGCGGCCGGCGCGGGAGCGGGGGTCGTGGCGGGAGCCGCGGGCGACGGGTCCGGGGACGAGACGGGGGCCGCGGGCGACGGGCCCGGGGACGAGGCATCGGCGCTCGGCGTCGAGGCGGTGGCCACCGACTCCGGGGCGGCCGCGACGAGGTGGCCGCGGCGGAGGTGGCTGGTGGAGCTCGGGGTGGCGGGGGTGGTGACGACCGTTCCCGCCCCGCCGGTGACGCTCACCGTCGGCGCGGACGTGGTCGTGGGCACGCTCGTGCTCGCGCTCGGGGCCGGCACGACGACTGGAGCGGGCACGGACGGAAGCGGCGGAGGAGGCTGGGTGTTGATCACCGTCGGGGCGTTGGCGAGCGCGTGGGCCAGGCCGCCGATCACGCCGGCGGCAGGCCCTGGGCCGGCGCTCCCAGCGGGGGCGGGAACCAGCGAGTAAGAGCTTCGCTGAACGGGGATCGGCTGGCGGGCCGTGCCACGCGAGCCACCCGGATGCACGAGGCGGCGAGTCCCGGCCGCCTGGACTGCGCGTTGGGTCGTCGACGCTGAGCGGCTCGCGGCTCCTGCTGAGGTATTCGATCCGCCGGGGGGGTTGGGTCCGCTGGCGCCCCGCACCCCGGCGCCACGCTGAGCGGCAGCGGTCCGGGTCGCCTTCGGTACGGCGAGCACCGGGAAGCGAACGGCCGGAAGAACCACATTGGGCAACGGCGTTACGACGTTGGGTGGACCGAGCGCTGCCTTCACCGAGGCGGTCGCCAGCGCCGCGTAGGGCAGGCAGAGGGCGAGCAGCCCGATGACACCGAACCAGAAGCGGTTACGGCGCGATCCGAGCATGCCGAAGGTCGGCGCTCTCGTGGCACCGGAGATGGCCGCTCCGGCGTATGCGGGCATTCGAAAGTTGTTCATGTCATGGCATCGCCGTCCGGCGACTCGCCGGCTGGCCCTGCGACCTGCTTAGGCCCCAGACATCAAGCCCCTGTTTCGGGTCCACGCGCCCTTGCGCGGCCCAAATTGCCTCGGAAAGGTGACAGTCGGTGACCCCTCTGTCAATACCTAAACAGCGGGTGGACGAATGTTCTACAGGCTTGGCAGCGGGATCGGTCAGATTTCTGGCCGGATGATGGCCCTGGAGCAGGCGACGGCAGCGGAGAAATGAGGAGGTTCCGGGGACTTTTGCGGGCTGCGGCGCGCGAAGGCAAGAAACTGACCGGCTTTAGAGCCAGGGTGGGAGTGGGCCTGAAAGCCTCAGGACCCCCTCCTGAAGCGCCGCCTCCTGCCACGCATTTCGCCGCTCGGGGGCCGGCGCCGGCGGCGGCGTGGTGTCGCGCATGAACCTTTCGAGGGCGGCCACAATTGCGGCTGCCTCCTCGGGCTCGGCGTCAGGTGCGATCAGGTGAAGCTGGGGACGCCGGTTCATTGCCGCTCGAGGGTACAGTGCGCGGCCGGTGCCGTCACTACCCGTTCTCGACCACGATGCCGTTCTCGCGGCGGTCTCCCCCGCGGCCGCCATCACCGACGTCCGCGAGGCCTTTCTGCGCTTCCGCGCCGGGGACTGGGTGATGCCGCCCAAGGTCTATCTGCCGAGTCCCCCGCACGGCGATTTCCGGGCCATGCCGGCTCGAGGGGACGGCCTTGCCCTACTCAAGTGGATCACCTCCTTCCCGGGCAATCCGGAACGCGGGCTCCCCACCGTCAACGGTGTCATCTGCCTCTCGGATGCCGAGACCGGGATGCCGCTCATGGTCCTCGACGCGCGAGCTGTCACAGCGCTGCGGACCGGCGCCGTCGCCGCGGTGGCCAGCGTCGCTCTCGCCACCCCCGGGTCACGCTCGGTCGGACTCATCGGATGCGGGTTGCACGGCGCCTGGGCTGCGCGCTGCCTGACCGAGGCCGGCTTCGGCCCCGGGACCTGCGCCGATCCCGTCACCGACGCCGCACGGGCCGTGGCCGACGAGCTCGGCTGGTCGCTCGGGACCGTTGCCGAGGCGCTTGACGCCGACGTGGTCTGCTGTGTCACGCCGGGGACGACACCGGTGATCGACGGCGCCCACCTGCGTCCCGGTCAGCACCTCAACATGCTGGGCGCCGACGGTCCGGGCAAGGCGGAGGCGACGCCCGAGGCGGTGGCCGCATGCCAGCTCTTCTGCGACGAGTGGGAGCAGGCCTCACACGGCGGCGAGCTGACCGGAGCGATCGGGGCCGGCCTCGTGCAGCGATCCGACGTCGGCGAGTTGGGCGCGGTCCTCAGCGGGCAGGCGGCCGGTCGCACTGGCCCGACCGAGACCACCCTGTTTGACTCCACCGGGCTCGCCATCCAGGATCTGGCCGTGGCCGCCGCTGCCTATCGCGCCTGGCGAGAAGGTGCCATCGACGCCCAGACCATAAGGCTCTAGCTGAGCTAGAGCGTGTGCGGGAGGGGCCCCCTACAGGGGGATGTTCCCGTGCTTGCGCCGGGGCCCGACCTCGCGCTTGGTCTGCAGCGTGTGCAGGGCGGTGATCACCTTGGGGCGGGTCTCGTGGGGGATGATCACATCGTCGATGTAGCCCCGCTCTGCGGCCACGTACGGGTTGGCGAAATGGGCCTTGTAGTCCTCGATCAGCTTCTGACGACGCGTGTCCGGAGTGGGTGAGTTGGCGATGTCACGGCGGTAGATGATGTTGACCGCCCCCTCCGGGCCCATGACCGCCACCTCCGCGCTGGGCCACGCGAAGTTGAAGTCCGCGAGCATGTGCTTGGAGGCCATGACGTCGTAGGCGCCGCCATAGGCCTTGCGGGTGATGATGGTGATCTTGGGCACCGTCGCCTCGGTGTAGGCGTAGAGCAGCTTGGCGCCGTGGCGGATGATTCCACCCCACTCCTGCGCGGTTCCGGGCAGGAATCCGGGGACGTCGCAGAAGGTCACGATCGGGATGTTGAAGGCGTCGCAGGTACGCACAAAACGCGCTGCTTTGCATGAGGAATCTATGTCGAGCACGCCGGCGAGCTGCGAGGGCTGGTTACCGACCACGCCGACCGCGAACCCGTCCAGGCGGGCGAAGCCGCAGACGATGTTCCGGGCGTAGTGCTCGTGGACCTCGAAGAACTCGCCGTCGTCCACGATCCGCCGCACGATGTCGCGCATGTCGTAGGGCTTGTTGGGACTGTCGGGGACGATCGTGTCCAGTTCCGGATCCGCGCGCAGCGGATCATCGGTCGGAATCACCCGGGGCGGAATCTCGAGGTTGTTCTGGGGCAGGAACGAAAACAGGTACCGGGTGTCCTCGATGCAGCTCTCCTCGTCGTCGGCCGCGAAGTGAGCCACGCCGGACTTGGTCGAGTGGCTCATCGCCCCGCCCAGCTCCTCAAAGGTCGGCTCCTCGCCGGTCACCGTCTTGACCACATCGGGCCCGGTGATGAACATGTGCGAGGTCTCCTTGACCATGAAGATGAAGTCGGTCATGGCCGGCGAGTACACGGCGCCGCCCGCGCACGGCCCCATGATCAGGCTGATCTGGGGGATCACGCCGCTGCACTTGACGTTGCGCACGAACACGTCGCCGTAGGCCCCCAGCGAGACGACGCCCTCCTGGATGCGGGCACCGCCGGAGTCGTTGATGCCGATCACCGGACAGCCGATCTTGGCCGCCAGGTCCATGACCTTGCACATCTTCTCGGCCATGACCTCGCCCAGGCTGCCGCCGAACACGGTGAAGTCCTGGCTGAAGACGCATACCCGGCGCCCGTCGATCGTGCCGTGGCCGGTAACGACGGCGTCGCCCCAGGGCCGGTTCTTCTGCATGTCGAAGTCCGTCGTACGATGGCGCACGAACGTGTCGAGCTCCTGGAAAGAGCCCGGATCGAGGAGCTTCTCGACCCGCTCGCGGGCGGTCAGCTTGCCCTTGGCGTGCTGCTTCTCGACCGCCGCCTGCGAGCCGTGATGGATCGCCTCGTCGCGCAGCTCCTGGAGCTGAGCGAGCTTCTCTTCATAGTTCTCAGGAGCCTTTTCACGCATCCGCGGGAGGTTATAGGGCCCCCGGGGCGGCCGCTTTCTCCGGCGGAAGCGGTCAGGAACGCGAGAACGGCCGCCGGTGCGCGCTGCCCAGGCTCTCGAGCGCGCCGACCAGGGCCTCGAGCTCGGGGGCCGGCGCCGGGTCAACTTCTGGCTCCGGTGCCCGGCGGAGGTCGCGTGCGCTCGGCGCGCCCTCGGGGGGGACGAGGGCCCCCGGTTCGGGCTCAGCCGCGGTCTCAGCGGCGAGCTCAGCCAGCGGATCCTCTTCCCCGACACGGGACGGCGCAACGGACCAGCGGCGCCTGAAGCCGAACAGGCGGGCGATCAAACCCGGCCGCCTCGGCTCGGGCTCGGGCGTCGGCTCGGACTCGGCCTGCAGCTCGGGCTCGGGCTCGGGCTGCAGCTCGGGCTCGGGCTCGGCCGCCGCCTCGGGCGCCTCGTCCCCCTCCTGACCTTCGGCGGTGGCCGTCAGGACCACTCGCGTTCCCCACCCCGAGGGCTCGAGGGTCACCGTGCCGCGTACATCTTCGCCCTCCCAGGCAACGGCGGTTTCCGGCTCGAGCTTGGTGATGCGGATCTCGCCAAAGGCCCCGAGATGGCGGCTCAGCGACTCGCCATCGCTGCATTCCGCCCACAGCTCGGGGGTGGATTTGACCAGGGTCCGGCTTGCATAGTGCATCGTCATGGTCCTCAGTTTCGCGCTCGCAGGCGGGGACTCCTGCCGGACTCGAGGCGGCTGACGGAGACTGTGCAGACTGGGCGTCATAAGTCTCACCCGGTCACCCGGAAGCGCTTCCACACGGGCTGCTTTTCGGCCCAGGCGGCAATCCCTGGCCAAAGCTCATCATCGCGCACGGACCTTCTTGCCCACCCCTTGACGACTGAGCAACCGGGGCGAATAGTTGCCCTCAGGTAGGGGCGCCGGGTCGACACTAGGTCGGCTTCGGTCGTCGGAGTCGCTCGGCTACGGATGGTCACCTCGGACCCCTCCGGCCGGGACGTAAATACATACACGAGGAGGAGTCCAATGACCTGGTCTGGTTCTCATAGACCCAGCGCGGCGCTGGTCATTTCAATCATCGCGTTGATCGTCTCCCTGGGCGGGACCGCCTATGCCGGCGTCCTGCTGGACGCCAACAGCGTCGGCAACCGGGAGCTGCGTAACAAGTCGGTCGGCACGGACAAGCTCCGCAACGGAGCGGTCACGAACCGCAAGCTTCGCAACGGCGTCATCACCATCCGCAAGCTGTCCAAGCATCTCGTCGTCCCCAGGGCCAAGCTCGCCAACGCAGCCGTAGCCGCGTTCAACGCCGGCCATGCCTCGGTCGCCGACAGCGCCACGCATGCCGGCAGTGCGGACACGGCCGGGGCCCTGACCGGGGTCAACATCATCCGCAGCGGACCGATCAGCAGTCCCAACAACACGCTGACGTTCGCTGAGGCCAACTGCCCCGGCGGCCAGTTCCCGGTCGGAGGAGGCGTGTGGACGAGCAGCACCAAGGTCGGCAACCAGAGCATCAACTCATCGTGGCCCACGCGGCAGAACCCCACCGACCCCGAGCCCGACGCCTGGGGGGCCTGGGTCAACAACACCAACGGCGGGACTCAAACGTTCAACGTGTACGCGATCTGCGCGTCGGGCAGCGCCAACGCGTCGTTCTTGAACGATTTCGCCCGGCGCCCCTGACGGCGGCCCGCTCCAGGCGCGAGCCGGGACGACCGGCCGAGCCCCAGCGCGGCACTGAGTCCGAGCGCGCGGCGCGAACCGTCGCGCGCTCGGACGGCCGGTCGTCAGCTGCCGGCGTGGGTGGCCATCAGGAAGACCGTGACGACCACGATCAGAGCCTGGATGATCCCGACCGTCCGCAGGACCCGGAAGTCCGACAGGAACTCCGGGCTCCACTGGGCGCTGGCGCGGGTGCCTCCGGCGGGGACGGCGGCGGCAGCCAGGTCGCGCTCGGCGACGTCGGCCAGGCGGCGGCTGCGCGGGACCTGGATCGCGCCCTCCAGCGCGCCGAGCACGATCACCGCGATGATGCCCCAGCCGACGTAGAACGATGACCACTGGTGCTCGTCGGTGGCCAGGTAGATGCCGGCCACGAGCACGACCGCGAGTCCCGGGTTGATGATCCGGCGGCTGATCAGGCCCATCGTCCGAAACCACCACGGCGCAACCTCAGGCTCGGCCTTAATCGCCGCGGTGAACAACACCGGGTAGGCGAAGGTGGCGCCGAAGGCGACCACGACAGCCAGGATGTGGATGGCCAGGATGAAGTCCGAAAAGGCGACCGCGGGCAGGATCATCTAAACGCCGCTCAGAAGGACGGGTGGTAATCGCCGAACACGTCGCGCATGGCGCCGCACGCCTCGCCCATCGAGCAGCGGTCCTTCAGTGCCTGACGCAACACGGGAAGCAGGTTGTCGCTTCCGCGAGCGCACTCGCGGATCTCCTCCAGGCGCTTGGCCACGAGCTCGTCGTCGCGATCGGCCTTGAACTTCTTCAGACGCTCGAGCTGAGCGTGCTCGGACTCGGGGTCGACGCGGAGAATGTCGGTCACCTCGAGTGACTCCTCGACGAACTTGTTGACGCCGACCACGATGTCCTGCCCGATGCGGTAGCGCTCGTGGTAGCCAAAGGCCGACTCCTCGATTTCTCCGGTCATGAACTCGATCGCCTGCACCGAGCCGCCGAGCTCGTCGATCTTGGCGATCAGCTCCTGGGCCCGGGTCTCGATCTCATCGGTCAGCGCCTCGACAAAGTAGGAGCCGGCAAACGGATCCACGGTGTCGGCGGCTCCGGACTCATAGCCGATGATCTGCTGGGTGCGCAGGGCGATCTTGGCCGCCCGCTCGGTAGGCAGCGCCAGTGCCTCGTCAAAGCCGTTGGTGTGCAGTGACTGGGTGCCGCCGCAGACGGCGGCAAAGCCCTGCAGGGCGACGCGGACGATGTTGTTCTGGGGCTGCTGGGCGGTCAGCGTCACGCCACCGGTCTGGGTGTGGAAGCGCAGCTTCCAGGAGCGCTCGTCCTGGGCGCCAAAGCGCTCGCGCATGATCTCGGCCCACATGCGCCGGGCGGCGCGGAACTTGGCCACCTCCTGAAAGACGTTGTTGTGGCCGTTGAAGAAGAAGGCCAGCCGCGGTCCGAACCGGTCGACCTCGAGCCCGGCGTCGATCGCCGCCTGCACGTAGGCGATGCCGTTGGCGAGCGTGAAAGCGACCTCCTGAACGGCCGAGCAGCCCTTCTCGCGGAAGTGGTAGCCGCTGATCGAGACCGTGTTCCACTTGGGCACGCGCTCGTTGCAGTAGGCGAACAGATCGGTGGTCAGATCTGATCGCGCCCTCGGGCGGGTAGATGTAGTTACCGCGGGCTATGTATTCCTTGAGGATGTCGTTCTGGGTCGTGCCCCTGAGTTGGTCGGAGGGCACGCCCTGCTCATCGCCGACCAGCTCGTAGAGCAGCAGCAGCACGCTGGCCGGAGCGTTGATGGTCATCGAAGTCGAGACCTGATCGAGCGGGATCTGGTCAAACGCGGTGCGCATGTCGTCGATCGTGTCGATCGCCACGCCGGTGCGCCCGACCTCCCCCAGACAGCGGGGATCATCGGAGTCCAGGCCGAGCTGGGTGGGCAGGTCGAAGGCCATCGAGAGCCCGGTCGAGCCCTTGGAGAGCAGGTAGCGGTAACGCTCGTTTGACTCCTTGGCGCTGGCGTAGCCCGCGTACTGGCGCATCGTCCACAGCTGCTTGCGGTACATCTCGCGGTGCGCCCCGCGCGTGTATGGGTACTGGCCGGGTTCGCCGAGGCGCTGCTCGAGATCCTCGGGCAGGTCGCTCTGGTCGTAGACCGCCTGGATCTCGATCCCGGAGTCCGTGAAGTGGCGGAGATCGTCGGGGCCGACGATCGGGGCGATCGTGCGGTGCTCGTCAGCGGTAGCCATGGCCCGGCACATTACCGAGCGGGGCTGGAGTTCCGGGAGCCGGCGATCAGCCCGGCCCCCGGAGACTCAGCCGATCAACCGCCGAGAAGCGCGGCGATCCGGACTAACGTTCAGCGCGAGATGCAGGTCAGAGTTCGTCTGTTCGCCGCGCTGCGCGAACGCGCCGGCGCCGAGCAACTGGAGCTCGAGCTCCCCGACGGCGCGCTCGTGCGCGACGCGCTGCGCCACGTCAGCGCGCTGACCGAGGGCGTTCCGGTGGTGATGGCCATCAACCGGGAGTACGCGGCCGAGGACGACGTCCTGCGCACCGGAGATGAGCTGGCGCTGATCCCGCCCGTGTCCGGCGGCGCGGTGGGTGTCGTCCATGTCGCCATCACCGAGGCGCCGCTGCGGCTGGATCCGCTCCTGGAACGGGTGCGCGACCCGCGTGCGGGCGCCGTGCTCACCTTCCTGGGCGTGACCCGGGAGGTGCCCGAGCTCGAATACGAGGCCTATATCGAGATGGCCAAGGACAAGCTGGCTGAGGTCGTCGGCGCGGCCGTCGAGCGTCACGGGCTGTGCGCGGCCGCCGTCGAGCACCGGGTGGGGACCGTGCCCCTGTCCGAGCCTTCGGTGGCCATTGCCGTCTCCGCCCCCCATCGGGCGCAGGCCTTCGCCGGCGGGCGAGAGATCATCGACCAGCTCAAGGTCCAGGTCCCGATCTGGAAGAAGGAGGAGGGACAGTGGACGGACGGCGTGAGTCCGAGCTGAGGTCTCTCCCCTCGGTGAACGAGCTCGCCGGACAGCTGGACGGCCCGCACGCGCTCACCGTCGCCGCCGCCCGCCGGGCGATCGCCGAGCGCCGCCTCCAGCTGCTGGCCGACGGCGAGACGTCCGCCACCCTGACCGAGCGGGCCCGAGCATTCCTGGTCGACCTGGCCTCACCGTCCCTGCAGCGGGTCATCAACGCCACCGGAGTGCTCATGCACACCAATCTCGGTCGCGCCCCGCTCAGCGAGGTCGCGCGCGACGCCGTGGCAGCGGTGGCGACGGGCTACAGCAACCTCGAGTTCGACCTCGACACCGGCGATCGCGGTTCCCGCCACGACCACGTCGAGGAGCTGCTGTGCGAGCTGACCGGCGCCGAGGCCGCGATCGTCGTCAACAACGGCGCCGGCGCCGTGCTCCTGGCCGCGGCGGCGCTGGGCGGGCCGGGCCGGGCGATCGTCGTCTCGCGCGGCCAGCAGGTGGAGATCGGTGGGGGCTTTCGCATCCCCGAGGTGATCGCCCAGTCGCGCTCGGCGATGGTCGAGGTCGGCACCACCAACCGCACCCACCGGGCCGATTACGAGCGCGCTCTCGCCGATTCGCCCACGCCCGTGGGGGCGATCCTGCGCGTTCACCAGTCGAACTTCCGCACGCTCGGCTTCGTCCACGACGTCACGATCGAGGAGCTCTGCGAGCTGGGCCCCCCGGTCATCGACGACGTCGGCTCGGGAGCGCTGGCCGGGCGGGACCGCGTGCCGCCGCTGGCCGAGGAGCCGGCTCTGCGCCGCTCGGTGCAAGCGGGGGCGGCGCTGGTCACGTGCTCGGGAGACAAGCTCCTCGGCGGGCCCCAGGCGGGGCTGCTGCTGGGCTCCGCGGCGGCCGTGACCGCCGCCCGTCAGCACCCGCTGGCCCGCGCGCTGCGCATCGACAAGCTTTCCCTGGCCGCCCTGGAGGCCACCCTGATGGCGTACCGGGATCCGGCCCGGGCGGTCCGGGAGATCCCTGTACTGCGGATGCTGACCCAGGACGAGGCCTCGCTGGCGGCGCGCGCCCGGCGCCTGTGCGACGCGATCGGCCCCGAGGCCGAGCTCGTGCGGACGGTGTCGCGACCCGGCGGGGGTGCATTGGCCCTAACCGAGCTCGAGGGGCCGGCGGTCACGCTGCGCATCGGGTTTGACCCGGAGGCGGTGGCGGCGGCGCTGCGCCAGGCCCAGCCTCCGGTCATCGCCCGGATCCATGACGGCCGGCTCGTGTTCGATCCCCGGACCCTGGACGACAGCGAGCTCGACGCAGTGGCTCGAGCGGTGCGCGCCGCGCTGACCCGAGCAATGAGCGACGGCCCGCTGACGCTGGGCACGGCCGGCCACATCGACCACGGCAAGTCGGCGCTGGTCCACGCGCTGACCGGCATCGACCCCGATCGGCTGCCGCAGGAGAAGGCCCGGGGCGTCTCGATCGAACTCGGCTACGCGAGCCTCGAGCTCCCCTCGGGCCGCAACATCTCGGTGGTCGATGTGCCCGGCCACGAGCGCTACGTGCGCACGATGGTGGCCGGGGCAACGGGGATCGATCTGTATCTGATGGTCGTCGCCGCCGACGACGGGGTGATGCCCCAGACCCGGGAGCACGCGGCCGTGCTGCAGGCCCTGGGCATCGAGTCCGGAGTGGTGGCGGTGACCAAGAGCGACGTGGCCGATCCTGAGCGGGCGGCGCTGGAGGCGGGCGAGCTGCTGCCCGGCGTCGAGCTGGTGCCCGTGTCCGTCCGCACCGGGCACGGCCTGGACGAGTTGCGCGCGGCGCTTGACCGGGTGGCCGGGTCATTGCCGGGGAGGAGTCGCGCCCCCGGCGAGACGCGCCTCCACGTCGACCGCGTGTTCTCGGTCCGGGGCGCGGGCACGGTCGTGACCGGGACCCTGTGGTCGGGCCAGATCGCCCGCAGCGACCGCCTCCAGGTGCTGCCTGGCGGCCTGCGCGGGCGCGCGAGGGAAGTCCAGGTCCACGATCACGCCGTGGAGCGGGCCCTGGCCGGCCAGCGCGTGGCGGTGAATCTGGCCGGACTGAGTCACGATCAGGTCGCTCGCGGCGATCTGCTGACCGAGGCCACGAGCCAGCTGCAGGAGACATTCCTGCTCGACGTCGAGCTGACCTTCGCCCCCGGCCACCCTGAGCCCGGAGACAGGCACCCGGGTCCACATCCATCACGGCACCCGGGAGACTCCGGCGGCAATGGCGTGGCTGGGGGGCCCGTTCTGGCAGCTGCGGCTGCAGCGGCCCCTGATCGCGACCGGCGGCGACCGGCTCGTGGTCCGCCACATCGCCCCGCCCGACACGCTCGGCGGGGGCCGCGTGCTCGATGCCCATCCACGCCGCCATGGACCCGGGCGCGACCTTATGGCCCGGTTGACACGCCTGGCTCGCGGCGAGCCCGAGCCCGAACCAGAATCGGACCCCGCGCCCGAGCCGGACCCCAACTACCAGGCTCCGCCGCCCCCCGCCCCGCTGCCCGCCTCCGCGCTCGCGCTCGAGGCCCGCCTCCGAGCAGCCGGCTTTGAACCTCCCCCCGACAGCGAGCTGGACGCCGAAGACCTGGCCGCGTTGCGCGAGGCCGGGCGGGTGGCTCGAATCTCGCGCAGCCTGCACTTCCACGTCGACGCGCTGGCCGCCGTCCAGCACCGGGTCCTGCAACTGGCCCGCGAGCACGACGGGGCGGTGACGCTGGCTCAGCTGCGCGACGCGCTGGGGACCTCGCGCAAGTTCGCCCAGGCCGTGCTCGAACATCTCGACCGCGAGCGGGTGACGATCCGCCGTGGCGAAGAGCACGTCGTCCGTCGCCAGCACCTGGACGCCTGACGGCGCCGCTGGCATGCTGGTGGTATGCAGCCTCGCATATCTTTGGTCACACTGGGCGTCGGCGACCTGGCCCGTGAGCGGTCCTTCTACGAAGCGCTCGGGTTCTCGGGCGCACAGCAGCCCGACGACGAGGTCTGCTTCTTTCAGGCCGGGAGCATGGTGTTCGGGCTGTGGACGCAGCTCGGTGGCCATGGCGCCCCTGGGATCGAGCTCGCTCACAACGTGTCCAGCCCGGAGCAGGTGCAGACGGTTCTGGACGAGGCGCAGCGCGCCGGCGGGACGGTCGTGCGGGCCGCGGCCAAGATGGACTGGGGCGGCACCTCGGGCGCATTTGCCGATCCCGAGGGCTACGTGTGGGAGGTGGCCCACAATCCGGGCTGGACGCTTGGCGCAGACGGCTCGATCCGCTTGTAGCTACATTCCAGCGCCGTGGCCACCTGCATAGTCACCGGCGGAGCCGGTTTTCTCGGTTCCCATCTCTGCGAGCGGCTCCTGGCCCGCGGGGATCGGGTGATCTGCATCGACAATCTCGAGACGGGCAATCTGACCAACATTGCCCACATCCGCTCGGAGCGGTTCGAGCACCGGAGCATCGACATCATCGAGCCGTACTACGTCGAGGAACCGGTCGACTTCGTCTTTCACCTCGCCTCGCCGGCGTCGCCAATCGATTACTTGCGCCTGCCGCTGCACACCCTGAAGGTCGGGTCGTACGGCACGCACCACACGCTTGGCGTGGCCAAGCGTCATCGCGCCCGTTTTCTGACCGCCTCGACCAGCGAGGTTTACGGCGATCCGAAGGTGCACCCCCAGCCCGAGACGTATTGGGGTCATGTCAACCCGATCGGGCCGCGCGGTGTCTACGACGAGGCCAAGCGCTATGCCGAGGCCCTGACGATGGCCTATCACCGCCAGCAGGGCGTGGATACGGCCATCATCCGCATCTTCAACACCTACGGTCCGCGGATGCGCCCCCACGATGGCCGCGCGATCCCGACCTTTCTGCGCCAGGCGCTCCAGGACCGGCCGATAACGGTGTTCGGCGACGGGTCCCAGACCCGGTCCTTCTGCTACGTCGAGGATCTGATCCGGGGCATGCTCGCCCTGGCCGAATCGGGCTACCACGACCCCGTGAACGTCGGCAACCCGAACGAGTTCACCCTGCTCGAACTGGCTCAGGAGGTCATCAAGGCCACGGGCTCGAAGTCCGAGATCGTCTATGAGGCGCTGCCGACCGACGACCCTCAGGTCCGCCAGCCTGACATCAGCCTCGCCCGCGAGGTCCTGGGTTGGGAGCCCGAGGTCATGCTCTCCGAGGGCCTTCGCCGCACGATCGAGAATTCGGGCCGCGAGGCCCTGGTCGGCTCCGCGCGCTGACGCTCAGCGCGCTCACAGAACCGTAACCTCCGGCGCCGCCTCGGGCGCTCACAAAGCCGTAACTTCTGGCGGCAGCTACCGTTATCTGGGGGTGGGGGAGTGTCGGACCGGCCCCTGACCGCTCGATGATCGACCACGACGAGGCCATCCAACAGCGCGTGAGCCGTGCCTACGGAGGCGGCCGCCTGGCTCTTCCCGAGCGCGATATGCGTCGCCGGACCCCGCCGCTGCTCATGTTCCTGCTGCGCCGCGAGACGCTGCGCCGGGTCAGTCGGGTGTGCGTGCTGCTGACGCTGGACTTCATCGGGGTGGTCGGCGCGCTGTACACGGCGATGCTGATCAAACTGGGCCTCCGCGACCAATTTGGCCTGCATGCCGCCTGGCACTACATCCGGCCGTCGGTCACGTTCGCCTTCCTGATCACCGTGCTCCTGTTCGCGCGGGCCGACCTCTACTCCGAGCGCGCCAATCGCTCCGGGCTACCCAAGATCGCCACCGCGCTGTTCCAGGCGACGGTCATCTCGCTCGTGTTCGCCCTGGCCAATGGCGAGCGCTTCTCGAGCTACTACGTGTTCTACGGCTCGCTGTTCTTCGGCATCGCCTACATAACCGGCCTGCGTTCGCTGTACACGCGCGTGACCGGTGCGCTGCTGGAGCGAGCCGGCTACCGCCGGCGCTCGATGCTGGTTGGCTCCGGTCGCCATCTGGATACCGTCGCCCATGCGCTGGCCGAGAATTCCGAGCGGCCGATTGACCTCGTCGGGTTCATCTCCCTGACTCCGAAGGCCGACAATGGGCTCCGCTCGCTCGGCCAGCTCGAGGACCTGTCCGAGATCCTCACCGCCGAACGGATCGAGGAGGTGGTGATCGCCGACCCCAACTTCCCCGAGGACCAGGCCCTCGACCTCGTCGAGCGATGTCACCTGCGCGGCATCAGCGTGAGCGTGGCCCCGTCGACGATGGAGATCCTGTTCGACCGCGCCGAGTTCGTGCCCGGGGAGACAATTCCCCTGTTCGCCCTGCGCCCTCCGGTGTTCGAGGGCCTCCCCTTCGCCGCCAAGCGGAGCTTCGATCTGATCGTCTCCGGGCTGCTGCTGCTCTTGCTCTCGCCGATCCTGCTCGCGATCGCCGCCGCCGTCCGGCTCAGCTCCCACGGCCCGGCCATCTACCGCTCGATCCGGCCGGGCATGGGCGGCCGCCCCTTCCACTGCTTCAAGTTCCGCACGATGCTGGCCGACGCCGAGCAGAGCCAATCCGACCTCGAGGACCTCAACGAGTCAAGTGGCGCCCTGTTCAAGATCCGTGAGGATCCCCGGCTGACTCCGATCGGCCGCACGCTGCGGCGCTTCTCCCTCGACGAGCTGCCCCAGCTGGTCAACGTGATCCGGGGCGAGATGTCGCTCGTGGGGCCGCGTCCGTTGCCCATGCGCGACTTCGAGCGCCTCGAGGAGTGGCACAAGAAGCGCTACCTGGTGCTGCCCGGCATCACCGGCCTGTGGCAGGTATCCGGGCGCTCCGAGCTCGACTTCGACGAGCTCGTCCGGCTGGACTTCCTGTATCTCGACCGGTGGTCGGTGATCCTGGACATGTCGATCCTGCTCAAGACGATCCCCGCCGTGCTCAGCCGGCGCGGCGCGTTCTAGCCGCAGCACCCGCAGCTCCTACCCCAGCCAAAGCCCGTACCCTCCGCGGACGATGCCGCCGACCGACCGTTTCGTGATCAGCTTCGCCGCCGAACCGCCCCAGGAGGCGCTGCCCTACGGGCGCTGGGCCGAGACGCTGCGCAGCTACTTCCTGGCCGCCACCTCAGAGATCGATTCTGACGGTGAGGATCTGGGCCAGCCGGGTGACATCGCCTGGTTCCCGGATCGGACCTACGCCGGGCGCACGTACGTGCCCGCCGTGGCCCGCACGTCGACCGGCTTGGAGCTGTTCGGCTTCGTGTCCTTCACGGAGGGCTCAGGCTCTCCGGGGGAGTTCGAGGCTCGGGTCGATTTCACCGCCGAGCTGGCCGAGCAGAACCCCGACTGGAAGCTCGACCTCAACGACGATGTCGTCGCCACCTGGCGTGGGGAACAGGGCAAGACGGCTGACATGACCCTCGTGTGGGGGACACCGCTGATGCCCGGCGGGGCGCTGGTCACCGGCGAACTGGCCAACCTGGCCGTCGATCAATGTGAACTGGTGCAGGAGCGCTTCACGCTGCTGGCCCCCGACAACTACCGCTCCGATTACCTCGAGGTCAAGCTCTGGGACCGCCAGGGCGACGAGCTGGCCGCCGAGTCCCTCTACGTCGAGGACGAAGACGAGGCCGAGGACCCGGGCGAGGACGAGGCGTCAGCCGACGTCGCGTCGACCGAGGCGTCGGACGACGCCGAGGAGACCGCCGAGGGCTGACCCCCGTTGCGGGTCAGGGCGGCGGGGAGCCGGACCCGGATCTCCTCATCGGTGAGCGGGAAATGACAGGCGGCCACGCCGGTGGCACCCTTGCGCTCCAGCACAGGCTCCTCAGTGGAACAGATCTCCTGAGCCTTCGGGCAGCGGGTGTGAAAGCGGCAGGCGCTGGGCGGGTTGGCCGGGCTGGGAACGTCGCCGGTGAGCAGCTGGCGTTCGCGCGTGGAGCCGTCGGGATCGGCGACCGGCACGGCTGAGAGCAACGCGCCGGTGTAGGGATGGCGAGGCTCGTGGTAGAGCTCGTCGGAGGGGGACATCTCGACCACCTTGCCCAGGTACATGACCGCCACCCGGTCGCACATGTGACGAACCACCGACAGGTCGTGGGCGATGAACACCAGCGTCAATCCGAGGTCGCGCTGCAGCTCGCGCAGGAGGTTCAGCACCTGGGCCTGAATGGAGACGTCGAGCGCGGAGACGGGCTCGTCGGCGATGAGCAGCTTCGGCTCCAGCGCCACGGCCCGCGCGACACCGATGCGCTGGCGCTGGCCCCCGGAGAACTCGTGCGGGTAGCGGTTGTAGTGCTCGGGATTGAGGCCGACCCGGTCCATCAGCGCCTGAACCCGGCGTTTGCGCTCGTCCTTGCCGGTGTACATCCCGTGGATCACGAACGGGTCGGCGATGATCGAGCCCACGCTCTTGCGGGGGTTCAGCGACGAGTAGGGGTCCTGAAACACCATCTGCATCTCGCGGTGCAGTGCCTTGAGGTCATCGCCCTTCTGCGCGAAGACGTCGCGGCCGTCGAACTCGACCGTGCCCGAGGTGGGGTCCATGAGCCGGCACAGCAGGCGGGCGGTGGTGCTCTTGCCGCAGCCGGTCTCGCCGACGATGCCGAGCGTCTCGCCCTTGATCACGTCGAACGAGACCCCGTCGACTGCCTTGACGGCGCCGATCTGGCGCTGGAAGAGGATCCCGCGCCGGATCGGGAAGTGCTTGACGAGGTCACGGACCTCGATCAAGTTCTCGCTCATGTCTGCTCCTCCGGGGGACCGACCGACGGGGGTGAGGTGGCGGTCGCCGAGGCGGCCTGTTGATCGGCCGCGGCGGGCGTGGACCCGCCGTTGCTCGAGGCGGCAATTCGCTGCAGCGCCTCAATATCGCGTCCCTCACGCAGACCGCTCCAGATCCGCTCGCGCACCGGGGCCTCGAGCAGGCAGGCCGCCGCGTGCGCCTCACCCGAGGCGACGGGCTCCAGGCGCGGATCGATCTCCTTATGGGAGTCCTGCACGTACGGACAGCGAGGGTGAAAATGGCAACCGGAGGGTGGATTGATGAGGCTGGGCGGGCGGCCGGAGATCGGCACCAGCTCCTCGTCGCGCGGGCTGTCGAGCCGGGGGATCGACTTCAACAGCCCCCACGTGTACGGATGCTGAGGCCGGTGGAAAATTTCCCGCGAGGTGCCCCGCTCCACGATCCGGCCCGCGTACATGACCGCGATGTCATCGGCGATCTCGGCCACCACGCCGAGATCGTGGGTGATGATGATGATCGACATGCCCAGGCGGCTCTGGAGATCATTGAGCAGGGTGAGGATCTGGGCCTGGACGGTCACGTCCAGGGCTGTCGTCGGCTCGTCGGCGATCAGCAGCTTGGGGTCGTTGGCGAGGGCCATGGCGATCATCGCCCGCTGGCGCATGCCGCCGGAGAACTCGTGCGGATAGGCATCCAATCGCCGCTTGGGATCGGGGATCCCGACCAGTTGCAGTAACTCCGCCGCTCGGCTCCGCGCCGCCTTGCGCGAGATCGAGCGATGGGCCTGCATCGCCTCGACCAGCTGCCACCCCACCTTGTAGAACGGGTGCAGCGAGGACAGCGGGTCCTGGAAGATCATGGCCACGTCGTTACCGCGAATCTTGCGCAGGTCGTCGGTGCTCATCGCGACCAGATCGTGGCCGCCGAACATGATCTTGCCCTGGATCTGGGACCCGCGGCTCCGGGTCAGACCGAGCGCGGTCAGCGAGGACACCGTCTTGCCCGAGCCGGACTCGCCGACAATGCCCAGCGTCTTGCCCTCCTGCACCTCGTAGGAGATTCCGTCGACGGCCTTGACGACGCCGTCATCGGTTCGGAAGTAGACGTGCAGGTCCTCGACGCTGAGCAGCGGCTCGCTCATGACTCAGTGGTCCTGGCAGCCATGATCACGAGTACCGCACGCGCGGATCGAGATAGGCGTAGGAGATGTCGACGATGATGTTGGCGACGACGATGAACAGGGCCGCGAGCAACACGGTCCCCTGCACGATCGGAAAGTCGGAATGGACGATGGCATCGTAGTTCAGCCGTCCGATCCCCGGGATATCGAACACCGTCTCGGTGATGACCGCGCCGCCGAGAAGGATGCCGACGTCAAGGCCGAAGATGGTCACGACCGGTGTGATGGCAGAGCGCACGCCGTGGCGCCAGATGACCCGCCGTTCGGTGAGGCCCTTGGCGCGGGCGGTGCGTATGTAGTCCTCGCCCATGGCCTCGATCAGGCTGCCTCGCAGCAGCCGGGAGTAGATCGCCGCCGAGGTGCCCGCGAGCACAACCCAGGGCATGATCAGCGAGCCGAACCAGCGGCCGGGATCGGCGGTCAGGCCGGTGTACGTGGCCGCGCCGAGAAAGACGTGAAAGCGGCCGATGTCCTTGGCGAACAGAAACAGCGCCACGAGGCCGAACCAGAACACGGGCATGGAGACGAAGATCAAGGCGACGGTCATGGCCGAGCGGTCGAGCAGGGTGCCGCGCTTGATGGCGGAGATGATCCCGATCGGGATCCCGGCCAGCAGCCACACGATGGCCGCGCCGATCGTCAGCGACAGCGTGGCCGGCAGCCGGTTGGTGATCAGGCTGAGCACCGAGGCGCCGGTGTAGTAGCTGGTGCCGAGGTTGAAGTGCAGGAGCACGTTCTTCATGTAGTCGAAGAACTGGGTGTAGACGGGCTTGTCCAGCCCCAGCTCGTGACTGATGTAGTGGATGATCTGCGGACTGGCGTTGCGTCCCGCGCGCAGCTGTGCCGGATTGGCGCCGGGGAGGACGTTGAAGAGCAGGAAGGTGAGCGCGCTAACGAGGATGATCAGCACGATTCCCCACAGGATGCGACGGATGATGTAGGCGGTCATTTTGAGTCGGGGTGAGAAACGAAACTGATGGGCCCCACCGGTCTCCCGGCGGGGCCCATCAGCGTGAGGAGCTCTACTTCAGCGACGTGAAGGCGAGGTCCCAGGTGCCCGTGTTCCAGAGCTGGTTGATTCCCCGAACGTTCTTACTCTCGACGTTCGGCTGGTTGTCGAAATCCTCGGGGATCGCGACAGCCTGGTCCACCAGCATCTTGTCGACGTTGGCCCACGCCTGAGCGCGCGCCGCCGGGTCGGTGATCAGAGCCGCCTTGTTCATCGCGGCGTTGATCTGCGGGTTGTTGACCTGACCCCAGTTGGAGTTGTTGGTCGGCGTGATGGCCGGACCGTAGAACGGCACGTAGAGCACCGTCAGCGGATCGGCGAAGTCACGCACCCAGCCCACCGTCGGGCAGGCGTCGATGTTCTGCTTGGGCACGCCGCAGTATTTGGCGTACATCACCGACTGATCGACCAGGCTCACATGCGTCTTGAAGCCCAGCTGGGTCAGGTCGGTGTTGAGCAGCTGGATGATCGCCGGGTCATTGCCGTTGTTGGCACCGACGATCTGCACGGTCTGGTTACCCGTGTACTTGCCGCTCTTGTAGCCGGCCGCCTTCATGTACTTCTCAGCCACGGACAGGTTGCCCGACATGCTCTTGTTGAAGTCGGTCTGCGGACCCGGGTAGCCGCCGGACTGGGTGAAGCCCTCGACGCCGGGATAGATGAAGTGCGTGGCCGGCTCAGAGGTGAGCGAACCACCCTTCAGCTTGATGATTCCCGCCCGGTTCAGGTTCGCCCAGGCGGCCCGGCGCAGGTTCACGTTCTTGAACGGACCCGCGGCGTTGTCGAGGGCCACGTAGTGGTCCCCGGAGCCTGGAGTGAAGGTGATCTGGGACGGATACTGCTGATAGGCCAGCTTGACGACCGACTGCGCCGGCGTGTCGAACTGGACCGCGCTGGTGCCCTTCAGGACCTGCTGGCCGATCACCGTGGCGTCGCCGCCGATGTTGAAGGTGACGCCGTTCAGATAGGCGGGCCGGAAGTCCGTCTTCGGGTTCCAGCGCGGGTTGCGGACCAGGGTCAGTGACTTGCCGGTCTGATACCCGATGCCCTGGAACAGCCCGGTCTTCGGGTTGGACTTGATCATGTAGGGACCCGTGGCGACCAGGTACTTGCTGCCGTAGGTCGTGGGCGACTGCTTGTCCATCGGGCCGGCGAAGCTCTGGGGCACCGGCATCGAGATGGGCAGCGACAGGGCCGAGACCAGGAACGCGCCCGACGGCTTGATCGTGTGGAACACGATCGTGGTCTTGTTCGGGGTCTTGATGCCCGGGATCGGGCCGCCCTTGTAGCTGGCGCTCTGCGCACCCTCCAGCGGAGCCGGCGCCCCAGCGCCGAAGTAGGCCGGGAAGTACGCGTTGGCGACATTGGGATTCGCCGCCCGTTCGATTGCATAGGCAACGTCAGCCGAGGTCACCTCGCGGTTGACCGGTGGGCTGAAGAACACCCCCGTCCGGATGTGAACCGTAACCGTCTTGCCGCCGTCGGTGATCCCGCCGTTGGAGGTCGTGGGGATCTCCGTGGCCAGATCGGGGCTGAGCGTCGTGGACGTGTTCGGCTTGTAGCTGAACAGCGGCCGCTGCGTGGCGTAATCGACCCCGTAATCCTGGGTGAAGTAGGACTCACCCGGATCCAGATGCTCGAAATCCTCGCTCGAGTAGACGGTCAGGTTGCCGCCCTTCTTCCCGCCGGTCAACGTCTGACCGGCCGGGTTCTCCCCCGCCTTGAGCGGGATTGATGGCGTGCCGCTGGAGCCCGAACTCGATCCTCCCCCAGACGAGTTGGAGCTGCTGGAGCCGCACGCCGCGACGCCAGCGGCCAGCAGCCCGGTGGCCGCAAACGCGACCAGGCTGCGTGGACTAGCCCTCATAGCTTTCCTCCTGTTGATTTGTACGAGCGCGGGGTTTGAGCACGTGGCTCATCGCGACTCCCCACGCGGATTGAGCGCGTCCAACAACCCGTCACCGAGCAGGTTGAACGCGAGGACTGTGAGTAGCAGAGCCACTCCGGGAAAGACCATGTACCACCATGCGGTGTTGAAGATCGGCGAGGCGTCGGAGATCATCTGGCCCCAGCTGGCCGTCGGGGGGCGGATACCGACGCCGAGGAACGAGAGGCCGGCCTCGAACAGAATGTTGGTCGGGATCAGCAGGCTGGCGTAGACGATCAGCGGAGCGACCAGGTTCGGCAATACCTCCCTGAAGATGATCCGCCGGTTGGAGGCCCCCAGCGAGCGAGACGCCTCGACGAACTCCTTCTCGCGCAGCGAGAGCACCTGACCGCGGGCGATCCGCTCGATGTAGGTGAACGAGCTCAGGGCGATGATGAAGATCACCGTGCCCAGGCCCGGCTGGATGAACCCACCGAGGCACCCGCGCACACCGCAGGCGGCGCCGATGCCGAGGCCGAGGACGAGGACCGGAAAGGCCAGGAACACGTCGACAACGCGCGAAATGGCCGTATCGACCCAGCCCCGGTAGAAGCCCGCGATCAGGCCCAGCACGGTGCCGATGAAGAGCGCGATGGCGGTCCCGAAGATCCCCACCTCGAGCGAGACCCGGGTGCCGTAGATGACCCGAGAGGCGACATCGCGACCGAGCTGGTCGACGCCGAAGGGGTGCGCGGCGCTGGGTCCGCTGGGGCTGCCGAAGGCGTCGAGCGCGTTCGAATTGTTCGCGTACGGGCTGGGCAGCCCGAGGATGTTGGTGACCACCGGAGCGAAGATCGCGACCAGGATCAAAAGGAGGATGAAGATGGCCGAGACCATGGCCACGCGGTCGGCCCGGAACCGACGCCAGAACAGGGCCAGCGGCGAACGGGCGGTGACGTCGCCGGGTACGAGCGAGACGCTGTCTACGGTGGCTTCCGACTCAGCAATGAGCTCGGAGCTGGCGCCCACGCTCATGGGGTCGGCGACGCGCGGCGTCGCACCTCAGCATCCTCCATGGGCAGAGAGAACCACATGCGGCCTGCCATGTCACTGAACATTAATGCAGCCTCAACGAACTGAGGTAAGGGGTGGACACATGGGTACGCTGGCGGTTTGCGCTGCCTCCGCAGCCCTCGTAGCTCAACGGATAGAGCACGCGCCTCCTAAGCGCGGGATGCAGGTTCGATTCCTGCCGGGGGCATCAATTCCTGCTGGGGCAGCAATTCGTGCTCGACAGGGTAACGCTTCTCGGCGACGCGCCCGGCGTGGTATGCCGTGCTACGGTCGGCGCGTCGTCGCGCGGTGCCACCCGCTCCCGGTCGCGGCGATCATCTCCAGTGTCAAGCCGCACTCTGGCAGCCGTCACGGGCGTCGACTCGTCCGCCGAGGCCTCGGGTTCCCGCGCCGCGTCTGAGACGTGGACGCTTCGCCTGTTCATGCGCCGCCACCCCTGGTGGGCGGTGGCGGTGGGCGTGGTCGTGCTCTCGGCGGTGCTCGTCGAGTGGGCGGGCACGCGGCCGGGCTTTGATCCCTACGGCTGGCTGGTCTGGGGCCATCAGACGACGACGCTGTCGCTGGACACCAACGCCGCCCCGTCCTGGAAGCCCCTGCCCTATCTGTTCACGGTCCTCTACGCGCTGGCCGGCCACTACGAGCTCGGCCTGTGGATGGTGACCGCGACCGCCGTCTCGCTCAGCGGAGCGGTGTTCGCGGGGCGGATCGTCTACCGCCTGACCGATGCCCCGCGGGAGCGGCGCTGGGGACGGATCGCGGCCGCCGTGGTGACAGCAGCGATGCTGCTCGGCTTCTCGAACTACTTCCACTACGTCCTCAGCTCGCAGTCGGACCCGATGATCGTCGCCCTCTGCCTGGGGGCGATCGATTGCCACGTCCACGGGCGACCGCGGGTCGCCTTCGTGCTCGGGGTGCTGGCCGCGCTGGGCCGGCCCGAGGTGTGGCCGTTTCTGGGTCTGTACTCGCTCTGGCAATGGCGCCGTCGCCCCGAGTTCCGTGGCCTGCTGATCGGCGGGTGGGTGGTCGTCGTGCTGCTGTGGTTCGGGATTCCCGCCCTGACGTCGCGCAGCCCATTCGTGGCCGCGTCCAACGCGATGGGCTCGGGCCGGCGGCTGACCAGCGACAAGGTGTTCGGGACCGTCGGGCGCTTTTTGAGCATCAACGAGCTGCCTGTCCAATTGGCCGCGCTGCTGGCCGTGGTCGCGGCTGGACTGCATCTGCGCCGCCGCGAGTTTCGCCAGCGCTGGCAGCAGTTGTCGATGCGCGACAGCACGACGCTGGTGCTCGCCGCCGGGGTCGTGCTGTGGGTGATCATCGAGATCGCCTTTGCCCTGCACGGCTGGCCGGCGCTGGCCCGCTACATGTGGGAGGCCGCGGGCGTCCTCGTCGTCCTGGCCGGCCTCGGTATCGGCCGGCTGCTCGCCGATCGCCCACCCCTGCCGCGGCTCCCGGGTTGGTCGGGGATCGCCGTGGCCGCGGTGCTCGTGGCCGGTCTCGTCCCCACCGCCATCACCCACGCCCGCGAGGAGCACCGAGACCTCAAGGACCAGCGCCAGCGCACGACCGAGATCCGCCGTCTGACGCCGGCCATCAATGCCGTCGGCGGCATCACGGCGGTGAGCAGCTGCGGGGAGCCACTGACCCGGCTCGAATACCAGACGATGCTCGCCTACACGCTGAACCTCAACGTCGCGCGGGTCGGCTTCAAGTACGGCCAGGCGATCGCCCACGGCAATCCGATCGTGCTCTTCACCCCCACCTCGCACGGCTGGCTGATCCAGGCCATGCACCAGACCGCGGCCCACTGCCGGTCGCTGCCCCAGGCGCACTGAGCGCCCGCCGCCGCGGGCCCGCGCTGCGGGCGCTGGGCAAGGTCCGTCCCTTTCATGCGCTGTGTGTGGGTTAGGGACGGAGCTTCCGGTCCGGGCGCTCCGGATAGACCTCGTCGATCGTCGTCAGGGCCACGAATGGAGCGCCCGCCGCCTGCTCGATCGCCTGTGCCCCGCCGGCCAGCCGGTCGCAGATGGCCAGCACGCCGCACACCTCGCGCCCCTCGTCGCGGAGCGCCTGCAGGGCCTTCATCGTGGAGCCGCCGGTGGTGACGACGTCCTCGACCAGCATGCAGCGGTCCCCGGACTCGAGCAGTGGCCCCTCGATCCGCCGGGCCAGACCATGGGTCTTGACCTCCTTGCGGACGAAGAACGCCTTCACGTCGGCGCCGCCGGCCAGGGCCGCACAGGCGATCGGGTCCGCTCCCATGGTCATGCCGCCGACTGCCGTCGCCCCCCAGTCAGCGGCCTGTGCGGCCACCAGCTCGCCCAGCGCGGTGAATCCGGCCCGGCGCAGGATGGCGCGCTTGGCGTCGACGAGGTACTGAGCCGTGGCGCCGCTGGTCAGGACCACCTCGCCGATGACCAGCGCGTGAGCGCGCAGCTCCTCGAGCAGACGCTGGCGGGCGTCGGTGACGACGGATGGGTCTCCCACTAGCGGTAGACGTCGACGACGTCGCCGAAGGCCAGCCAGTCGTAGATCGAGATCGCGTCGGAGATCGGCACCCGCATGCAGCCGTGACTGGCGGCGTAGTCGGGAGCCGGGTTGTAGCCGTGGATGGCGTAGCCGGTGTAGAAGAAGCTCGAGTAGTACATCCCGTCGGGCAGGTAGCCCGGCGTGCGCCGGTAGACGCGGAAGTGGCCGAGGACCGTCGGCGTCGACGGCTTGCCGGAGCTGATCGGGTAGATCCGGTAGACCTTGGCAGCCGTAGATCTCGGCCAGGAGCTGGCGGCCCAGGTTGCCCTCGATGTGCTTGCCGTCGTGCGGATAGCGGACGCGGAATGTGCCGCGGCCGTCGAGCAGAGCGCTGATCGTGGCTCGGTCGAGGTTCTGGGAAACGCCCCAGCCGAGCAGCCGGTGGTAGGCGTCGAGCGCCAGGCCGGTGTGCTGGTCATAGACGCCGGTCTCGGGCACCCAGACGTGCACCGCGTTCAGGCGCTGCTGGATGAGGGCCACGAACGCGCCCCGGGAGCCGAAACCGGCGCCGGCGCCGAGGATGGCCACCGCGCGCTGCTTGAAGAAGCCGAGCATCTGGGCCGTGCGGGCGTGACGGACGCGGACACGGAGGATGCCGGCGGCCGGGCTGGCCACTTCTTCGGTGAAGAGCCCGAGACGCCCGTTGTTGGACGGCTTGACGCGAAGCCGGTCGGACTTGACCAGTCGCTTACCGAGGAAGGAGCGCACGGTGACCCACTGCCCGGCCACGTAGGGCGTGACCACGCCCTGGACGCTCAACCGCGCGGCCGGGGACGGTGACCGCGTTGCCATGCAGGACGAACGCATCTGCGCACATAGAGGTGTACGGCGCCCTGGGCGGGGGCCGGGGCTGGGGCATTGCCCGGTGTCGTGGACACGGGGGCCACCGGTGTGCCGGTGGTGCTGGGCGCGCCGGCAGTGCCGGGCGTCCCGGCGGCCAGGGCGGTACCGGCGGCGCTCGATGCGGCCAGCCCAGCGGCGGCGAGGAGCGTGGCGAGAGAGGCGATCCGGAGATGCATGGCGGAGAAGTAAATCAGCCGCCCCGACCCGGACACCCAGATTCTCAGACCAAGCGTGGCGCGCGGGCGCCCAGCGGGCCGGTGATCGCGGCCACCACCAGCCAGGCGCCGAGGATCAGGCCCGACGATCTCGGCCGCGTTCCAGCCCAGCTGGTTGACGCCCAGGGCGAGGGCGTTATTGGCGCTGTGCAGGGCGATGCACGGGTACAGGGAGCCCGTCCGCCAGCGCACGATGCAGAGCACGAAGCCCAGGAAGCCCGAGGGGGATCAGGTACTGGACCGGCGCCGAGCTGAGGTGCACGGCGCCGAACAGCACGCCGGTGACCATGGCCGCCACCCACGCCCCGAGGTCGCGGCCGGCGACCCGGATGCGCAGGCGCCGCAGCGCGCCGAAGACGAAACCGCGGAAGAAGAACTCCTCGCAGATCGGGGCGACGGCGCACACGAACACGGCGGCGCCGACCAGCGCGGCCGTGCTGTGCGTGACGCCGAGCTCGCTCGGGAAGCTTGTCCTTGCCGTGGAGATCGGAAGATCGCCCCGTAGATCGCCGTCAGCACGTAGTAGCCGATCGACGGCGAGGACGAAGGCGGCCACCGCCCGGCGCACGGCGCCACCGGCCGAAAGCCGAAGGCGGCCAGGACGCCCCGGCGGCCGGGGTGAGGCGAAATACAGCGCCGCGGCCACGAAGCTCAGGTCAAAGACGATGTCGCCGGCGATGCTGACCGCCGGCGACGGATGGCTGAGGCTCGAGCCGCCCGCCGCGCCGACCAGCTCGACCAGGATCGTGGCCACGGTGCCCAGGCCGAGACCGAGCACGATCGCCGCCGGCACGGTCCACAGCGGCCACGGGGGAACATCACGTTCGCGGGCCTCGGCGCGCCGGGCGGCGGCCGACGCGGGATCCGGGGGCGGGGCGGGCGCTGGGGGTGCCGCGGTGGCGAACGCCGGATCGCGCTCGGGCGCCGGATTGGGCTCGGGCGCCGGGTACGGAGGTAGCCGGGCATCGCTGCCAAGGGTACGGACGGGCCGGTTCAGGCGAGGCGGACAGCTCAGACAGACTGGAGATGGTGGCGGTCGGGGCGTTGGCGGGCTCGTGGGCGACGCCGGCAGCCGTGCGGTCGAGCCAGACCGCTCGCATGCCGGCCGCCTGGGCGCCGGCCACGTCCTGCGCCAAGGCGTCACCGACGTGGAGCGCCTGCCGGGCCGGCACTCCGGCCAGCGCCAGTGCGGAGCGAAGATGGCCGGATCGGGCTTGGCCGCCCCGGCGGCCGCCGAGGTGATCACCCCGTCCAGGTAGGCGCCCACGCCGACGCGGTCGAGCACCTCGGGCAGCGAGCGTCCCAGTTGCTGACCACGACCAGCGCGCAGGCCTCGCGCACGCGCCGCAGACCAGTGCGGGAACGCGTCGGGGTAAGGCGGTGAAGTGCAGGGTGGCCAGCGAGCGCCTCGGCCAGCTCGGCACTCGAGACGTCGGGCAGCCGCCGGTCATCGGGCAAGCCCTGCGCGCAGCGCCTCGGCCGCGGCCAGGCGCAGGACGCTCACCGCGGCGGCGTCGGCGCCGTCCTGCATGTGGCCGCGGTAGTAGGCGATCTCGGCCGCCATCGCCCGCTCGGCCTCGGCCGGCGACAGCGTCAGCCCGAACCGGACCGCGAGCTCGCGGCGCAGGCGCGGACCGGGTGGCTCCAGGCGTACCAGGGTCCCCATGGCGTCTAGGAGCAGGGCGCGGCGAAGGCGGGTGGATGACGAGCTGCATCGATTCGTGGCATCGCGGACCGACCTCGGCCGGCGCGCGGCAGGAGCCGATGCCGGCGGAACGAAACAGCCCTGCGAGCTACACTGGCTGCTCCGTTCGGCGGCCATCTGCCCGCGCCCGAGCGACCGCAGTCAGCAGGCACCCAACCTACTCTCATGAGCCGACGCGATCGACAGCGCCGCCGCCGGCGCAACCGCGGATCCGCCCTCAAGCGGTTCTTCGCCCTGACCGGGGTGCTGGTCGTCTGCGCGGCGGTGATCGGCGCGCTGGCCGTCGCCGGCTGGGTCGTCAACGTGGCCCAATCGGCCCCGAACCTCAGCTCGCTGCGACGCCCAGATCGCCGGTTCGCCGTCGCAGGTGTTCGCCGCCGACGGCAGCTCGCTGGGCTACATCTGGTCGCCGACGGTCCGCAACCCGGTGCCCGCGGCGGGCATCCCGCACCGGCTCAAGGAGGCGACGATCGCGATCGAGGACCGCCGCTTCTATCAGCACGGCGCGCTCGACTACCAGGGCATCCTGCGCGCCGCGATCCGGGACGCGCTGCACGGCGGCACCAGTCTCCAGGGCGCCTCGACGCTGACCATGCAGCTGGTCGACAACGTCTACCTGCCCGCCCGCATCCGGGCCACGCACAACCTCAAGTACAAGATCATCCAGGCCAAGCTGGCCGAGCAGCTCGAGGGCGATGCACCACAAGAACTGGATCCTGACCAGCTACCTCAACGACGTTCCCTACGGCACCGTCGGCGGCCAGACCGCCTACGGCGTCGGCGCGGCCTCGCAGGATGTTCTTCAACAAGCCGGTGCAGCAAGCTCGACCTGGCCCAGGCCGCCCTGCTGGCCGGCCTCCCCCAGGCTCCGTCGCAGTACAACCCGTTCCTCGATCTCGGCGGCGGCCCGCCACCGGCGCGAGGAGGTCCTGCAGTCGATGGTCCAGGCCAACTACATCACCCAGGCCCAGGCCAACCCGGCCAACCGCGAGCCGCTGCAGGTCCACCCCGACACGGGCTGCTCGCTCCGCCGTGAGCCGTACGTGTTCGACTACATCGAGCAGTCGGTGGCCCGCGACCTGTGCCCGCGACACGCCCAACAACTGCCCGACGCTGACCCACGGCGGGCCTGAAGATCTACTCGACGATCGACCTGCGCAAGCAGGCGCTGGCCGAACAGGCGATCCTCGCCCACGAGGGCGGTCCGGGCCAGCCGGGCGCCGGGCTGGCCTCGGTGAACCCCGAACAACGGCCACATCCTGGCCATCGCCTCCTCGGGGAACTACAACCAGACCAAGTTCGACTACGCGACCCAGGCCCACCGCCAGCCCGGGTCGTCGTTCAAGGTGTTCGTGCTGATGACCCTGATCCACGACTACCACGGCGATCCCAACCAGACCTACTACAACTCGCACCAGCTGGCCGCCGGCTGGCTGCCCGGCTACCCGACCTACTCGGTCCACACCGCCGAGGACTCCTACCAGGGCAACATCAGCATCACCAAGGCGACCGTCCTCTCGGACAACACCGTGTTCGCCCAGCTCGACGCCGACCTTGGCCCCGACAAGGTGCGCTCCACGGCCTACGCGATGGGGATCACCACCCATCTCGACGGCCTGCCCGCCGAGGCGATCGGCGGCCTGCGCATCGGCGTCACGCCGCTGGAGATGGCCGACGCCTACTCGACGCTGGCCAACGGCGGCAGCCACGTCCCGGCGACGATCATCAACAAGGTCGTGTTCCCCGACGGCAGCGTGCGCAACTTCGGCGATCCGCCGCACAAGCGCGGTCTTCACCGACGGCGAGGCCTACGCGGCCACCACCGTCCTCAAGGGCGTGATCACCAGCGGCACCGGCACCGCGGCCAACTACGGCTGCCCGGCGGCCGGCAAGACCGGCACGGCGGAGAACTACGAGAACGCCTGGTTCGTCGGCTACACGCCGCGGATGTCGACCGCGGTCTGGGTCGGCTATCCGCAGGGCAACATCCCGATGGCCAACGGCTTCGGCGGCACGCTGGCGGCGCCGATCTGGCACGACTACATGTCGACGGCCTCGGGCGGCTACTGCGGCAACTTCCCCACCCCGACCACGCCGTTCAGCGGCACCGCCTACTTCGGGCCCCACTCGAGCACCGGGGAGCCAGCAGCACCCTGCCCAGGACCAGCCACTCAGCGGCGGCGTCGGCCACGGCACCGAACCCGTACAACAACCCCACCCTGTTCGCCCAGCCGCCCCAACCCGCACCGGGCGCCGGCGGCGGCAACGGGGCGGGACCGGCAAGCCCGGCGGCGGCGGGCGGCGGCAACGGGGCCGGCGGCCTCAATGGCGGCAACGGCAACGGCCACGGAGGCGGCAAGAAGCCCTGACCCGACGGTCGCGCCGGCGCAGGCTCGCCAGCCCGGCGCCGGGCGCGGCATCGCTGCCGACGGCTGGTAGCTTTGTCAGCCGGCCACGCGGACTTCGCGTGTCCAGGACAGGTCCATCTGCGTATGCCCAAAGAAGAAAAGGTCGAACTCGAAGGCGAGGTTGTCGAGGCTCTGCCGAACGCGATGTTCCGCGTGAAGCTCGACAACATGGACCGCGTCGTCCTCGGTCACGTGGCCGGCAAGATGCGCCGCTTCCGCATCCGGATCCTGCCCGGGGACCGCGTGCGGGTCGAGCTCTCCCCTACGACCTGGATCGCGCCCGGATCGTCTACCGCCACCGCTGACGCGGCGCCCCGCGGCGGTGCGGGAACTCGAGCTGATCGAGGCACTGGGGCAGGTCCTGGGTCCGGCCGGACCGCGGACGCGTGCGCTGGCTGGGTGACGACGCCGCCGTGGTGCGCGCCCGCGGCTACGCGGTCACCTCGGCTGGACACGATGGTCGACGGCGTGCACTTTCGCCGCGAGCAGCTCTCGGCCGAGGAGATCGGGCACCGGGCGCTGGCGGCGGCGCTGTCGGACCTGGCCGCGATGGCGGCCGACCCTGGCGAGGCCTATCTGTCACTGGCGCTCGCTCCGGGGATCGAGCTCCCGGAGGCCGCGTCCGCTGGTCCGAGCGGCTCAGGACGTGGCCAAGCGCTACGGGATGCTCGATCGCCGGCGGCGACATCACCGCCGCCGGCCAGCTGATGGTCTCGGTGACCGTGGTCGGCTGGGCCGATGACCCGGCGCGCGCTGGTCGGGCGCGACGGCGCGCGGCCCGGAGATCTGGTCGCCGTCACCGGTGAGCTGGGCGGCGCCGGCGCCGGCCTGGCCCTGCTCGAGGGGCGAGCGACCGGGGCCGAGCTGCCTGACCCGGTCGCGGGCCGCAGCTGCGCCGACGCTACGCCCGGCCCGAGCCGCGGATCGCGGGCGGCAGGCGCTGGCCGCGCACGGCGCGACGGCGATGATCGACATCTCCGACGGGCTGGCCACCGACGCCCGCCACCTCGCCCTGGCCAGCGGCGTGCGGATCGAGCTCGACCTCGACCGCCTGCCGCTCGCCGCCGGGGTGGCCGAGATCGGCGCGCGAGCTGGGCCAGGACGCCGCGTGAGCTGGCGGCCACGGCCGGCGAGGACTTCGAGCTCTGCGTGACCCTGCCGGCGACGGCCGCTGGAAGCGGCGATCACGCCGGACCTGAACGCTCACCGGCGTCGGCCGGGTGCTGGCGGGCGCGCCGGGGCTGCGTGCTCGCGGGCGCCGACGCCGGCTAGCCGGCTACGAGCACTCGCTCCTGAGCGCGCTTGCCGGACCGGCGGCGGTCAACTGAGTGCCCGAGCAGCCGGCGGAGGATCGCGTCGGCCACCGCCTGGGTGTCGACCCGATATTCGCCACGTCCGATCTGCTCTTGAATCTGGTTCAGGCGCAAGACGCCCTTTCCTTCCCTATGGGCACGGTCTGCCGGATCAACCTGGCCTCAGTGTCGGCACCTGGACGCTAAACCTCGATCGGACGGCTGCGACATTCGACAATCGTCGCAGACCGAAAGCGGCCCGCGAGGCGAGCGCGCTCAGGCCGGGCCGAGCGGCTTGACCGAGCCCAGCCGGGCGAACACGATGATCCGCTGCGCCGCGGAGTAGAGCGGGTTGCAGGCCGACAGCACGAGCCGGTCATAGCCCACGTTGTGGGTCACCCACAGCGCGGTGGGAAGCACGATCCGGTGGTACTGGACGCACGTAGGTGAAGCGCCCGTAGGGCATCGTGAGCACGATCCGGTTGCCCGGGCCTGAGCTCGTTGATGCGCCGGAACGGCGCCAGGTAGGTGGTCCGGTGCCCGGCGATGGCCACCGTCTGGCCCATGCCCGGCAGCGCCGTGCCCGGGTAGTGGCCCGGCCCCTTCTCGAGGCTCAGCTCGTCGGTCCCCTGGACGATCGTGTAGCTGGCGCCGATCTTGGGGATGTCGATGTGGCCGACCGCGTCGCCGGTCTTGATCTGGCGCTGCTCGCGCCGGGCCAGGTAGGCGATCCGTTCGTTGCGGGAGCGCAGCCCGGCCAGCGCCGCGCGGTCGACGACCGACAGCGGCGCGGTGCGGTAGCTCAGGTACTGCGGTCGACCTGGCCGCGGACGACCAGCCCGATGGCCGCCGTGACCGGCTCCTGCCAGACGAGCGTCACGCCCGGCGTCGAGCACCAGGAACAGCCCGGACAGGATCAGGACCGACGAGATGTCGCGGATCAGGCGCCGCACGGAGCAGATCGTACGCGCGGGCGCTGGGAGCGCAAGCGGCTGGGCGGTCCAAGCGCGAACGGCCGGGCCGGTGCGCGCGGCAGACGGGGCGCTGATCAGCGCCGGAGCGCTGACTCGGTGCCCCCCAGCGACCCGGGCCCGGCGTAGCTGACCGGACCGCGCACGGTGACCGGCGCCTGCTCGGGACGCGGCTGGCGCGAGGCCGAGCAGGAGCACGCCCGGCGACGACCAGCGCGCAGCCCGAGGAACACGCTCCACTCGAGCACGGCGACCAGGCCGACCGCGTGCCCGGCCAGCAGCAGGACCGCGCTCCAGACCAGCTCCAGCGGCCCGTAGCCGAGGGCCACCGCGTAGTAGACGACCAGCGCCGCGAGCGGGACCAGCCCGAGCCCCAGCAGGCCCAGCGCGAACCGGCACATGCAGGCGCAGGTCGGGGCTGACGCGCCCAGCCACAGGTGCAGCGCCGGGACGGCGAGCAGCGGCGGCGAACGGGTTGGCCAGCCAGATGGCCACCGTGACCACGCACATGACGAGCAGGACCGCGGCCACGATCCCCTCGTGATGCTCGGTGAGGATCCGTTGACGCGGCCCCCGGCCGGCGGCGAAGCGCAGCGCGGTGGGGCGAAGGACGGCGAACGACCCGAGCGCGACCAGCGCGGCCACGATCAGGATCAGCGACCGCTCCGGCGTGCGGAACGACGGCCGCCGCCGGCAGCGGGCCCGGCGGCGCGACGGAGATCGCCCCGACGACACGCGCGGCGAGCAGGAACAGCGGCGGCGAGGAAGAACGGGCACCGCCGCGGCCAGCACGACCACCAGCCACCGCCACACCGTGTGCCCGTGCCGCCGGGCCCGGGCCAGGCCGTCGATCGTGGTCATCGCCACGGGCACGATCAGGGCGAGGATCAACAGCGAGATGGCCCAGCCGCGGCACCAGCTTGCCGCTGAAGATCAGGTAGGCGCTGGGCGCGGGAATCCGCGGGCCGCTGTCGAGGGCCGAGATCGTGGCCAGCACCGAGCGCCCGACCGAGTTGAGCTGATCGGGGCCGGCCAGCGGGGCATTCGGCGCCGGGCCGCGCTCGCCGGACAGCGAGAGCAGCACGGCCGGGATCCCCTGGGCCGCCGAACGGGGCCTGCGCGGAGACGCTGAGCGGGAAGGCGAGGTGCGCGAACTGGCCGAACACGCTCGGTGCCGGTGGTCGTCATCGCCGCCTGCTGGCTCAACTGGCGCGGCCACCGTGTTGCGCAGCAGCGGCGGGGCGACGGCCTGGGCGCTGCGACCACGGGATCACGATCGGCTGGCGGAGCATGGGCGCTGGCCAGATCGCCGAGCACGATCACGGCGTCGACCGGGCCCGTCAGCGTGGAGGCCAGGCGCAGCGCGCCGGCGGTCGCCCTCGGAGCCGCTGGTGGAGGCCAGCACGATCGTCCGGTGCAGCGTCTCGCCGGCCAGATCGCGGGCCAGCTCGAGCTCGGTCGCGGTCCCGGACAGGCCGCCGTGGCGGGCGATCCCCGGGCGTCGCGGGCGGCGACGATGACGATGCTGCCGCTCTGGATGCCCGGACGCGTGGCGACCACGTTCTCGAGCGTGCGCGGGCCCGCGGCGGTCTGGCCGGAGAAGGTGTCGGTGGTGACCGTGTAGCCGTCGTGCTTGAACGCGCTGGCCATCGAGGTGGCGAGGTCGTAGTCGGCGGCCGACCCGGGCGCCCGAGTCGGGTACAGCTTCGACAGCCGGGACATGGTGCCGAACACGTTCTGGCCGTTGAAGGCGTCCGGGGCCAGCGTCGACGGCAGCGCCGACGGCTGGTCTGAGAAGGAGAAACCGAGCGACCAGCACGGCCAGCGCCACGACCACCAGACCGGTCCGGTAGATGCGACCGTCAAGCATCAAGCGACTTTATAGCGGGGTCCGGCCCACACGGCTCGGGACGCCCGAGCCGCCGGGGCCATTACTCTTGGCGGCAGACAGAGAGTGGCCGACCGATCAGCGCGCATCCTGCTCGTCGACGATGAGCAGTCGATCCAGACGCTGCTCTCCTACCCGTTGCGTAAGGAGGGCTACGAGGTCGTGCAGGCGACCGACGGCCGCCAGGCGCTCGACCGCTTCGAGGAGCAGCCCTTCGATCTCGTCGTGCTCGACCTGATGCTGCCGCAGATCGACGGGCTCGAGGTATGCCGGCGACTGCGCAGCCAGAGCTCGGTGCCGATCATCATGCTGACCGCCAAGTCCGAGGAGATCGACAAGGTCGTCGGACTCGAGCTCGGCGCCGATGACTACATCACCAAGCCGTTCTCGCTGCGCGAGTTCTCGAGCCGGATCAAGGCCGCGCTGCGCCGGGCGGAGATGAGCCGGCCGGCCGAGACCGCCCCCGACGAGGCGCCGCTGGAGATCGGCCAGCTCCGGATCGACTTCCCCAAGCGCACCGTGCGCGTCCGCGGCGACGACGCCCAGCTCACCTACGTCGAGTTCGAGATCCTGGCCGCGCTGGCCCGGGCGCCCGGCCGGGTGTTCACGCGCGACATGCTGCTGGCCCGGATCTGGGGTGACTCGGCCTATCGCGACCCCCGCACGATCGACGTCCACATCCGCCATCTGCGCGAGAAGGTCGAGCGCGACCCCAAGGATCCCGAGTACCTGTTCACGGTCCGCGGCGTCGGCTACCGATTCCGCGACACCGAGCCCTGAGGGTTGTCGCGTGCGGCTGTCGCTGCGCAACCGGCTGGCCCTGATCTTCTTCGCCATCACGCGTGGCGGCGATCGGGGCCCTGTACCTGTACGTGGCCCCCGGGACTCCAGTCGCGGCTGATGGGGGCCAAGCTGCAGGAGCTGGCCGCATCGATCGGCGCCCACGGCGGCCCCCTGCGCCGCACCGTGGGAAGCTCGACCTCGCTGCCGGCCGTCCGCGAGCTCGTCGTCCGGATCGCCGGCGCCTCCGGCGACCGGGTCACCCTGCTGTCGGTCAACGAGGCCCAGGGCTCGCCCCAGCTCGGCCGTGGTCGCCGACTCGAGCAATCCGCGTCGCCAGCGGCGCGCTGCGCTTCCCGGTCGGCACGCCGGGCGATCGCCACGCGGCCAGCTCGTCACCGGCACCGAACGCACCCGGTCCGGCGACCACGGCGGAGGCGGCGCTGCCGATCCGCTACGGCGGCCGGGTGGCGGCGGTGATCGTGTACTCGGCCCCGGTCTCGGACATCGTCCGCGCCGTGACCACCGTGCGCCACGAGATCCTCGTGGCGGGTGGGATCGCGCTCGCGGTGGCGCTGATCGCCGGCTACCTGGTCGCGCGCTGGCTGTCTCAGCGCGTGCGTCGGCTCGAAGCGGGCCGCCAAGCGGGTGGCCGCCGGCGAGTTCGGCCACCCGATCCGGGTCGACTCCTCCGATGAGCTCGGGCAGCTGGCCAGCACCTTCAACGAGATGCAGCACCAGCTCGAGCAGCTCGAGCTGGCCCGCAAGAAGTTCATCGCCACCGCCTCCCACGAGCTCCGCACGCCCGTGTTCTCGCTCGGCGGCTTCCTCGAGCTGCTCGAGGACGAGGACCTGGACGCCGAGACGCGACGCCGGTTCCTCGATCAGGTCGGCGATCAGGTACGCCGGCTGGGCAAGCTGTCGGTCGATCTTCTCGATCTGTCTCGCCTGGAAGCCGGGTCGCTGGACCTCAATCCCGAGGAGGTCGACCTCGGCGAGCTCACCCGCTCGGTGTCGGGTGAATTCGAGCCGACCCTGGCCCAGCACGACTCGCGGCTGGAGCTGCGGCTGCCCGCGCGGCGCATCGAGGCGCAGTGCGATCCCGGTGCGGGTGGCTCAGATCATGCGCATCCTGATCGACAACGCGCTGACCCACAATCCCCCGGGGACGCAGATCATGGTCACCGCCGGCCGCGAGAACGGCAGCGTCCGCCTGGCCGTGCGCGACAACGGGCGAGGGCATCGATCGGTCGGTCGCGCAGCGGATCTTCGAGCCCTTCTACACCGCCGACGATGCCCAGGGCTCGGGGCTCGGGCTGGCCATCGCCCGCGAGCTGGCCGAGCGAATGTCGGGCGCGCTGTCGGTCAACTCCGCTCCGGGGGCCACCGAGTTCAGGCTCGAGCTCCCCGGCGCCTGAGGCGCTCAGCTCCAGGCCGGCCCAGCCGTCGATCAGCGCCAGCCAGACCTCGCTCCGGGTCGGAAAGGCCGGAATCGCGTGCATGAGGCGCTCGAGCGGGACCTCGGCCGACGATCGCGATCGTCGCCGCCTGAAGCCAGTCGGCGACCTCGGGTCCGGTGAACGTGGCCCCGACGATCAGATCGCGGTCGCGGTCAACCACGAGCCTCGCCCCCGATCGGGCGCCCTTGCCGACAAAGCTCGCCCCCGGCGTGCGCCCGATCTCGGCGTCGACGGCCTGGGCGCGGATCCCGGCGTCGAGCGCCGCCTCCAGCGTCAGGCCGACGGCGGCCACCTGGGGCTCGGTGAACACGACCCGCGGCGATCCCGGACCGTCGCTCTGGCGCTCGCAGCTCCCGGTTCATGATGTTGGCCGCTCGCCACCCGGGCCTGGTACTTGGCGGCGTGGGTGAGGAGGGCCCGGCCGTTGACGTCGCCGACCGCGTAGAGCCAGTCGCGGCCGCCGACGCGCATGCGGTCGTCAACCTCGATCGTCTTCCCGGGCTCGAGCCCGACCGTCTCCAGGCCGAGATCGATGGTGTGGGGCTCGCGGCCGACCGCGACCAGCAGCTCGTCACCCGACCAGCTCGCCTCCTCCGGCCAGCGTGAGCACGATCCCGCGCTCCTCGCGAGCGACGGAGCGAACGGTGGCCTCGTGGCGGATCTCGACCCCCAGCTCGGTCAGGCTGTCGGCAACCTGGTCGCCGGCGAAGGGCTCCTCGCCGGGCAGCAGTCGCCCTTCGGCCTCGACCAGGATGACCTCGGCGCCGAGGGTCGCCCACGCCTGGGCCAGCTCGCAGCCGACGACGCCGCCGCCGAGCACGAGCAGCCGGCCAGGGACCGCCTTGGCCGTCGTCCCCTCACGGCTGGTCCAGAGCTCGATCTCGGCCAGCCCGGGGATCGGCGGCATCGCCGCGCCGCTGCCCACCGCCACCACGACGGCCCGTCGCGCCGTCAGCCGCTCGTCCTCGACGACGACCTCGCGCTCGCCGTCGAGCCGGGCCTGGCCGCGGAGCAGGTGGATGCGCCGGGCCTCGATCCAGTGCTCCTTGCTCGAGTCATCGAAGTCGTGGATGACCTCGTCTCGGCGGTCGAGCACGACCTGGGCATCGAGTTCGCCGGTCACCGCCTCGCGGGCGCCGGGCACGCGCCGCACCTCGGCCAGCAGCTCGGCCGGGCGCAGCAGCGCCTTGGCCGGCATGCAGGCCCAGAACGCGCACTCGCCACCGACCAGCTCGCGCTCGACCAGCGCCACGTCGAGTCCCCGCCGGCCAGCTGGCTCGCGCACACCTCCCCGGCCGGGCCGGCGCCGATCACGATCACGTCGTGCTCGCTCATCGCAGCAGTGAACCGTAATCGACGCCGGGTCGGGCCTTCTCCGTTTGCGCCCCGGTTGGCTCTCCGGGTTCCTTCGGGGTCTAGCTCACCTCGCGCAGCCTCCCGGTCTCGACCTCGTAGACAAAGCCGCGGACCGAGTCCTTGTTGGGGATGAACGGCGAGGCCTTGACCCGGGCGATCGACTGGCGCACGTCGCCCTCGAGGTCGGGGAACGCCTCCGCCGCCCACTCGGGACGAATGCCGGTGTCCTTCTCGATGTCGGCCTTGAACTCGTCGTCGGTGAAGGTGAGCATTCCGCAGCCGGTGTGGTGGATGAGGATGATCTCCTCGGTACCGAGCAGGCGCTGGGAGATGGCCAGGCTGCGGATCGCGTCGTCGGTCACGACGCCGCCCGCGTTGCGGATCACGTGCGCGTCGCCGTCGTCGAGGCCGAGCAGGCCGTGGATGTGAAGCCGCGCGTCCATGCAGGCGACCACGGCGACCTTGCGGGCCGGCGGCAGGGGCAGGTCGGCCTTGTCGAATGCGGAGGCGTACTGCTCGTTGTTGGCGATCAGGTCGTCGGTCTGGCTCATGCGGTTCTCCTTGGACGAGGCGTCGGTCTACGGTATGATCCTGCCGGCGCGTGCCGCGGTGCTAGGTTACCTGTGCGTGGTCCGTGACCCCCGAAGCACGCCGCAAGCTTGTCCTCGATCTTGCCCTACGCCTGCGCGAGCGCGTCCTGCCCGAGCTGGGGGCATTCGCCGGCCGCGCCCACAGCGGCGACGGGGCCGGCGGCGACATCACCTTCGCCGTGGACGCCGTGGCCGAGGCGGCGCTGGAGGAGTTCCTGGCCGAGCGCGCGCCCGAGCTCGCCTACTACTCCGAGGACCGCGGGCTGGTGGCTTCCGCGGAGGCGAGCGAGGTGCTCGTGGTCGACCCGATCGACGGCACGCGACCGGCCATGGCCGGTCTGGAGTCGGCGTGCGTGGCCGTCGCCCTGGCCCCGCTCGGCGACGGCGAGCCGACGATGGGCGCGATCTCGACCGGCTGCGTGGTGGAGATCAAGTCCGGGCAGTGGTTCCTGGCCGGGCGCGATCAGGGCGTCGAGATGTCCTCCGGCGCACCGCGGCTCAGCCCCAACCGCGATCTGACGCGCATGTTCTGGAGCTACGGGTTCCGGGGCCGCCCGGCGCGGCCCACGGTCGAGGTGCTCGGTGACCTGATCGACGGCTCGTCGGTCGGGTGGCGGGCACCTTCGAGCTCGGGCAGCCAGGCCTTCTCGATGACCCGCATCGTCACCGGCCAGCTGGACGCGGTGTCGAGGTCGGGTCGCGGATGGTCGACGAGGTCCCGGGGATGCGCGCCGAGTTCGAGCGGATCGGCGGCGGCCAGGTCCTCAACAACTCCCCCTATGACCTGGCCGCGCCGTGGCTGTGCCTGCGCGAGGCGGGCGGGCGTGATCAGCGACGGCTGGGGGCGCCACTCGATGACCGCCGGCTGCTCGGGTCCGGACACGAGTTCCAGATGTCGTCGATCTCGGCCGCCAACCCGGCCCTCCACAGGCCCTGGTGGACGCGGTTGACGCGGGCATCGGACCGGCTGCGGAAGCGAACAGCTGAAGCTCCGGATATCGTGCGTCACCGTACGCCACCCCGGCCATGCTCCAGCCCGTCTCCGTCGCCCAGAAGCACCTCTCCGACTACGCGAGCATCGTCGGTCGCCCGCTCGTCGACGAGATCCGCGAGCGCGCCGCGCGCCTGGCCGGCAAACGGATCCTGCACGTGTCGGCGACCGCGTTCGGCGGCGGCGTCTCGGAGATCCTCTACACGCTCGTGCCGCTGATGATCGACGTCGGTCTCGAGTGCGAGTGGCAGGTCATCTACGGCCGCGAGGAGTTCTTCAACGCCACCAAGCTGATGCACAACGCGCTCCAGGGCAGCCCCGACGATCTGAGCCGCCGAGCAGTGGGACACCTGGCGGCGCTTCAACGAGATCAACGCCGCGCGAGCTCAGCGGCGACTGGGACGTGTGCATCGTCCACGACCCCCAGCCCGCGGCGCTGGCCTCGCTGGTCGCCCGAGCGCGCCCGCCACTGGGTGTGGCGCTGCCACATCGACCTCTCGACTCCCAACCCGGACACGCTGAGCCAGCTCTCGCGGTACTTCGACCCCTACGAGGCGGCCGTCTTCCACATGCCGGAGTACGTGCCGGCCGGGATCGACGGCCGCGCCCACATCGTGCCGCCGGCGATCGACCCGCTGGCGCCGAAGAACATGGCCTTCGCGCCCGAGGACGCGCGTCTACATCTGCGAGCAGTTCGGGATCGACGTCGACCGTCCGCTGCTGTGCCAGGTCTCGCGCTTTGACCCCTGGAAGGACCCGCTGGGCGTGATCGACGCCTACCGGCTGGTCAAGGAGCAGATGCCCGAGGTGCAGCTGGCCCTGGTCGGCTCGATGGCCACCGACGACCCCGAGGGCTGGGACTTCTTCAACGCCACCGTCGCCCACGCCGACGGCGACCCCGACATCCACATCCTCAACAACCTCAACAACGTCGGCGCGATCGAGGTCAACGCCTTCCAGTCTCACTGCGACGTCGTGATCCAGAAGTCGACCCGGGAAGGCTTCGGGCTGACCGTGACCGAGGCCATCTGGAAGGCGCGGCCGTTCATCGGCGGCGCGGTGGGCGGCATTCCGCTCCAGATCGCCGACGGCGAGACCGGCTTTCTGGTCGCCAGCGTCGAGCAGTGCGCCGAGCGGGCGCTGGAGATCCTGTCTGACCCGGCGCTCGGCAAGCGGCTGGGACGGGCGGGCAAGGAGAGCGCCCGGCGGCGCTTTCTCACCCCGCGGCTGCTGCGCGACTGGCTGGTCTTGTTCGAGCAGTTGATCGCCTGAGGCCGTAAGCATGATTTAGTGAAGGGGAATGTCGGCTGACACCCCGCTCGTCCTCGTCTCCAACCGCGGCCCGGTCACCTTCCAGCCCGGAGGAGAGATCAAGCGCGGGACCGGAGGGCTGGTCACGGCCCTGATCGGGCTGGCCTCCCACCGGCCCGTGACCTGGGTGGCCTCGGCGATGACCGACGAGGACATCGCCGCCGCCGAGCGGGCCGACGGCCGCCCGTTCCCGGTTCACACGCCCGACGGCGACGAGTACCGCGTCAAGCTGGTCGCGTCCGATCCCGATGCCTACGAGGGCTTCTACAACATCATCGCCAACCCGATGCTGTGGTTCATCCAGCATTACCTGTGGGATCTGAGCAACGCGCCGGACATCCGCCGCCATGAGACCGAGGCCTTCGAGTTCGGCTACAACGTCGTCAACGAGGACCTGGCCCGGGCCGTGCTCGAGGAGATCGAGGACGTCGAGAAGCCGGTGGTCATGGTCCATGACTACCACCTCTACACGCTGCCGGGCCTGATCCGCCGCGTGCGCCCCGACGCCTTCCTGCACCACTTCATCCACATCCCCTGGAGCCAGTCGGACTCCTGGCGGGTGCTGCCCTCGGTGATCCGCAAGGAGATCTACGAGGGGATCCTGTCCAACGACATCGTCGGCTTCCACACCCGCCACTACCGGCACAACTTCCTGCAGTGCTGCGAGGACCTGATGGGGCTCGAGGTCGACTTCGACTCCGGCGTGGTCAGGTGCGAGGACCGGGAGGTGTGGGTGCGGGCCTATCCGCTGCCGATCGACTCCAGCGCCATCCAGAGCACGGCCCGCCGGCCCCGCGTGCACGAGTTCGAGGGCGAGCTGCTGCGCCGCCGCCGCGACCACCTGATCCTGCGCGTCGACCGCGCTGACCTGAGCAAGAACGTTCTGCGCGGCTTCGGCGCCTTTGACATCTTCCTCGAGCAGCATCCCGAGTTCCGGGAGAAGGTGACCTTCATCGCCCAGCTGATGCCGTCCCGGACCGACGTGCCCGAGTACGCCGAGTACCTGGAGCGGATCGAGGCCGTGGTGGCCGTCGTCAACCACCGCCACGGCTCGCCGGACTGGATGCCGATCCAGCTCAAGCTCCGCGACGACCTCGAGGAGGCCGTGGCCGCCTACAAGCACTACGACGTGCTGATGGTCAACGCCATGTTCGACGGCATGAACCTGGTCGCCAAGGAGGGTCCGATGGTCAACGAGCGAGCCGGCGTCTCGGTCCTGTCTGAGAACACCGGCGCCCATGAGGAGCTGGGCGAATTCGCGCTGTCGGTCAACCCGTTCGACCTCCAGGAGCTGGCCGACTCGATCCACGCCGCGCTGACGATGCCGATCGAGGAGCGCCGGCGCCGCCACGAGGGCCTGATCTCGATCGTCACGGCCCGGGATCCGGGTGACTGGATCGACGATCAGCTCGCCGACATCAGGGCCAAGGAACGCTCGGACCGCACGTAGGGGCCGCGGTCAGTCCAGCGTCCGGCCCTCGCTCAGACGGACGATGTAGTCGGCGATGCGCTGCGCCCGGCGCGCCGGCGAGCGAACGTTGTGAAGGCGGTAGAGGAAGGAGTAGCGCCGGCTGCCGGTCAGCGTGGCGAAGAACTCCCGGGCCTTGGGGTTCTGGTCCAGCGCCCGCTGGAAGTCATCGGGCACGGTCGCCCGGCTCTGGGGCTCGTAGGCGGCCTCCCAGCGCCCGTCGGCTTGCGCGGCGTCGACCTGCGCCTGCCCGGCGGAGTGCATGCGGCCGGCCTCGATCATGGCCAGCGCCTTCTCGCGGTTGACCTGCGACCATTTGCTGCGCGGCCCGCGGGGGGTGAAGCGCTGCAGGAAGTACGTCTCATCGAGCGGCTTGCGCTGGCCGTCGATCCAGCCGTGGCAGATCGCGGTCTCGAGCACCTCCGGGTAGGCGACGGTGGTCACCGAGGCTGACTTCTTGGCGATTCTCAGCCAGACCCCGGCGGCGTCGGCGTGGTGCTCGCGCAACCACGCCTCCCAGGCGGGCTGGTCGCCGAACTCGAGCACCTCGAGCGCCGGCGCATCGGCCGGCGATGGCTTGCGGGAGGCCATCTCGCCATCTTGCCAGCCGCTATAGTCGACCGCCGCCCCGGACCGTCGTCTCGCCCGGGCGTTTTTTGATCATGGCCAGCACTCCAACCGTCTACGACCTGATGCTCGTTCTCTCGGCCACGGCCGACGAGGAACGACGCGCCAAGGTCCTGTCCGATGTCGAGAACCTGATCAGCACAGGCGGCGGCACCGTGGAGCGCAACGACGACTGGCACACGCGGACGCTGGCCTACGAGATCCGCCATCAGCGCGAGGGCGAGTATCACCTGGTCCAGTTCACCGGTCCGACGACGCTGCTGGAGACCCTGTCACACACGCTCCGCATCGACGACGGCGTGCTGCGCTTCCGGATCATCAAGAACCTCCCCGGAACGCCGCCCCCGCCCGACTCCGCGCCGCCGCTGGCCACGGCCGCGGCCGCGCCCACCGAGTCCTAGCTGCACTCAAGCCGCGCCCCGGCTCGGCCCAAGCCGTGCCCCGGCTCGACTCAAGCCGTGCCCCAGCTCGGCCCAAGCCGTGATCCCCAGCCTGCCGAGGCGAGCACCGGGGCAAGCGGAAACGAAACGGTTACGAACGTGCCGCCCGGTGCCAAAAGGGCAACGTTTACGCGCATTTTCCGGGGAGCAGGGGGGCAGCCGTCTGGACCGGCCATAGACTCGGAGAGAGCTTTCAACGTTTCCTGGAAAGGAGCCATGACCAATGGCAGGCAGCAACATCAACCGCGTGATCATCACCGGAAACCTGACTCGGGATCCGGAGATGGGCGCGCTTCCGAGCGGCACCTCAGTGTGCTCGCTGCGCGTGGCCTGCAACGGTCGGCGCAAGAACAACCAGACCGGGCAGTGGGAAGATCAGCCCAACTACTTCGACGTCACCGTGTGGGGCGCGCAGGGCGAGAACTGCGGCCGGTTTTTGACCAAGGGCCGCCCGGTGGCCATCGACGGCCGTCTGCGCTGGCGCGAGTGGACCAATCCGGAGGGCCAGAAGCGCCAGGCGGTGGATATCATCGCTGAGTCCGTGCAGTTCCTCGGTGGGCGGGATGACGCTGGAAACGGGAACGGGTTCTCGAGCAGCGCGCGCGCCAGCGAGAGCGATGTCCCGATCGACACCGGCGATTTCGATCGCACTCCGGTGAATGCGGGCGCCGACGAGGACATTCCCTTCTGACGGCTACAGATCGCTTTCTCAAGCAACCAGCTAGGCTGAACGACGATGGCAAAGCAACGCAGACGCCCGGTTCGCCGGCGCGACAGGAAGGGCGGGCCGACTTCGACCCGTCGTAAGTCGTGCCCGTATTGCCGCGACAAGGTTGAGCAGGTCGACTACAAGGACCTCGGCATGCTCCGCCGGTTCGTCTCCGAGCGGGGCAAGATCCGTTCGCGTCGCATCACCGGTGCCTGCCGCCGTCACCAGAGTCAGGTCGCACGTGCGGTCAAGCGTGCACGCGAGCTCGCCCTGCTTCCGTACGTTGCCGAGGGCAGCGGCGGCGATCACCGGGGCCGAGACCGCGACCGCGATCGCGACCGCTAGGCAGGCGCGCCGATGCCGCAGGCGATTCTGCTCGAGGACGTAGACAAGCTCGGTGAGCGGGGGACGGTCGTCGACGTGTCCGCCGGCTACCTGCGCAACTACCTGGTGCCGCGCAAGCTGGCCGAACCGGCCACGTCGTCCTCGATCCGCGTGGCCCAGAAGCGTCAGGAGGACGCCGAGCGGGCGCTGCACGAGGCGGAGGCGAAGGCCCGCGAGAACGCGGCGGTGCTCGGTCGTACCGTGTTGACGATCTCCCAGCAGGCCGGCGAGGATGGCCGCCTGTTCGGCTCGGTGACACCGCAGGACATCGCCGATGCCATCCGCGACGCCCGCGGAATCCGCATCGACCGCCGCAAAGTTCACCTGGAGGACCCGATTCGCAACGTCGGGACCTACATGGTGGTGGTTGAGGTCGCCGACGACGTGACGGCGGCGGTCAAGACCATGGTCGTCGCCTCCTAGTCGCCAGCCGTAGAGAAAGACCCGCAGTGTGCGGGATGAGTTCTGCGCAGCCGCCTGTCGCGAACCTATATTCGGTGACCCATGAGCGCCGTCCAGAACATCGCCGTCCCGCCTCACAACCTCGAGGCCGAGAAGTCGGTGCTGGGAGCGGTGCTGCTCGACGAGCGCCACCTGCAGTCGTTGCTGGTTGAGGAGCAGCTTCGGCCCGAGCACTTCTATCGCGAGCAGTACGGCGCCGTGTTCGCGGCCATGGTCCAGCTGTACGAGACCGATCGCAAGATCGACCATCTGACCGTCTCCGAGAGGCTGCGCGAGAACGGCAAGCTGGACGAGATCGGCGGCCCGGAGATCATTGACGAGCTGGCCGGCTGGGTACCCGCCGCCGGGCACTCGCGCGAGTACGGGCGGATCGTGCGCGACAACGCGCAGATGCGGTCGCTGCTGACCACCTCCTACGAGATCCAGGCCAGCGTCCTCTCCCGGGAGGCCCCAGCCCGGGAATCTGGTCGAGAAGGCCGAGCGCTCGGTCCTCGAGGTCGCCCACGACGACCGCCAGAAGAAGATCCGCTCGATCGCGGACATCCTGGATGAGGAGACCGAGAAGCTCCACCGTCTGTCGGTCTCCAAGACAGCGCTGACCGGCACTCCGTCGGGCTTCAAGGACTTAGACGAGAAGACGGGCGGCTTTCAGGCCGGCAACCTGATCGTGCTGGCTGCGCGTCCCTCGATGGGCAAGTCGGCGCTGGTGGCGAACATCGCCGAGAACGCGGTCCTGGCCGGCCATGCGGTCGCCCTGTTCAGCCTCGAGATGTCCGAGTCCGAACTGGCCCAGCGCTTCGTGGCCTCCCAGGCCCGGATCAAGGGCGAGGACCTCCGTCGCGGGAAGGTGGCCGAATCGCGCTGGCCGAAGATCCTCGAGGCGTGCCAGCGGCTGTCCGAGGCACCGCTGTTCGTGGACGACTCCTCGGACACGGGCGTACTCGAGGTGAGGGCCAAGTCGCGCCGCCTCCACGGCAAATTGCCCAACGGTCTGGGCCTCATCATCATCGACTACCTGCAGCTGATGCGCCACGAGGGCCGCGTCGAAAGCCGCGTGGAGCAGGTCGGCCAGATCAGCCGCGGTCTCAAGGGCCTGGCCCGCGAGCTCGGGGTGCCGGTGATCGCACTGTCCCAGCTCAGCCGCGCGGTCGAGCAGCGTGGCGGCGAGAAGAAGCCAATCCTGTCCGACCTCCGTGAATCCGGCCAGATCGAGCAGGACTCCGACCTGGTCATGTTCATTTACCGCGAGGAGTACTACGAGACGGGACTCCGAGCGAGCGGGCGAGGCCGACATCATCATCGCCAAGCACCGCAACGGCCCGGTGGGCGAGGTCGTCCTGACCTTCCAGAAGGAGTATCCGAAGTTCATGAACTACGCCGGCGAGCGGTTCGCCCAGTGAGTGACGAATGCCCCTTCGGCCTGTGCGACGGCACGGGCTTTCAGTACGACGCGCAGAGCAACACCGCCTTTGATTGCCGCTGCCGGCCCCAGCGCATCGCTCGCGCCAAGGCCCGCAGCCTGTCGGCGGTGATCCCGCGCCGCTACCGCGACGTGGCCTTCGACCGGCCGCCGGTGACCGACATCGAGCCGACCATCGTGGCCGCCGCCCGCCGCTACGCGGGCACGATCGACGATCAGCTCGACGCGGGCCGCGGACTGTGGTTCATGGGACCACCCGGGACGGGCAAGACGACGCTGGCCATGCTGGTCTCGCAGGCCGCGCTGAAGGCCGGCCGCTCGGTGGCCATCTATTCGCTGCCCCGTCTGCTCAATGAGATCCGCGATACCTACGACACGGGCCGCTCCTACATCGATCTCCTCAACCGCCTGGTCTCGGTTGACCTGCTCCACATCGACGACGTCGGCGCCGAGCGGACCAGCGAGTGGGTGCTGGAGGAGCTCTACCTGATCGTCAACGGCCGCTATGAGGAAGAGCGCTCGATGGTCATCACGACCAACATCTTCGACCGCGAGAAGCTGTGCGAACAGCTCAACGCGCGCACGGTCTCGCGCATGACCGAGATGTGCGACGAGCTACCGCTGCTCGGTCATGACCACCGCATGGACCTGCGCACCGCCTGATCAGTACGGACCCTGCACGGGCCCGACGTGGAGGTTGCAGAACTGCCCGGCGCGGGGGACGCTCAGCGCCTGACGCTGGTTGGGCGGAAACACCTGCAGCGTCGTTCCCGTGAAGGCGTGCGGGCAGCCGGGGCTGGGAATCACGTCGCTGCTGGTGACGATGAAGCGGGCCTGTCGGCCGCTGGCCAGCGTGACCAGGCGGACGCGTGTCGGGGCCTGGATGCCGCCGCGCTGGGCCGGGTGCTGAACGATCTGACCCGCGGCGTTGAGGATCGACACGCCGGGATAGCCGAACAGCGTGCAGCTGTGGCGCCCGACGTTGGTCAGCGCATAGGTCATGTAGGCCGTCCCGGCCGCTCCCTGCCCGGAGACGAAGGACAGGTGGAGCGTCGATGTGGGACAGCCGCTGATCGCCGCCGCGCTCGCCGTGGGTGCGGTACCGGTCGTGGTCGAGGCCGAGTCGGTCGCGCTCGCGCTGGGCGATGCGGAGGTGGCGCTGGGGCTCGACGAGGCTGGCCGCCGGCGCGCTGCTGCTCGCGGCTGACGAGCTCGTGGTCGAGCTCGAGCCACCGCAGGCAGCCAGGGCCATGGCCGCGACAACGGCCAGCGGGGAGAGACCGAACAGCAGACGCGGCGTCCTCACGGCGCGCACGTTAGACCAGCCGCCGGGCTGACGCCGGGTGGCCGCGCGCTCAGTCGCTTTGGGACTGGGCGCTCGCCGGGGCCCAGAGCCCGAGGTAGCGGCCCAGGGTCGCGAACAGCACCAGGCACAGGAGGGCGTCGGCGACACCACGGGCCATACCGTCGTAGCCGTCGGAGGCTGCCCAGCCGGTCGCGGACATGACAACGAAGATCGCCCCCGCCAGGACCAGCGCCACTCGCCACGGCCGGCCGTCCAGACTCCGCGGTAACCAGGCGCCCACATCGTCGTACAGGTCGCCAGGCGGTCCCTCAGCGGCCGAGGGGAGGCGGTGGGCGGCGATCAGGGCCGGAGCCGTCGCGGTCAGCGCTACCGCGCCGATCGCCGTGCAGACGAGCGTCACCGTCACCCAGGCGCTGGATAAGTAGGGGTTGAGCTCGAGCGCGAGCGCGGCCAGCCCAGCCATGCTGGCCATGCCCATGACGACGCCGACGACGGCGCGGCGCACAAGCATCCGTGTCTCGGCTCGCGCCATGACCGGCGTGCGGCGCCGGCGCAGGGCGCGCAGCAGGGCCAGGACCCCGGCGGCAAAGGCGACCTGGGGCGCGATCGCAGCCACCCAGTTGCCCACCCGCAGCGTCCAGTTTGTGTTCCGGGGGATGGCTCCGAAGCACCTGCTGGGGTGCGCTGACGAACGCGACCGCGAACAGGATCCCGGCCACGGCCAGCGCGCCGAAGCTGATCAGCCCGGCGCGTCGCGCGCGGGCCGTGCCCAGCTCGTCGGCGAAGCGGTGAGCGATCAGGCGCGGCTCTCCGAGGTCGGCGCCCGGGTCACACTGAAGGTGGTCGGAGATCTCATCGAGGATGCGGGCTCGCTGGCGGCCGGTGATGCCGACCGCGGTCAGCTCGCGGTGGAGCTCGCCGGGGAAGCTCGAGCCAGCCCCCGGCTCAGCGTCCCGCTTCGCCTTATTGGTGCGCGCTCGAGTCATCCTGCTGCCAGCACCGCCTCCACGGCCCGGGAGAAGTCACGCCACTCGGTCCGCCGCATGCCCAGTTCGCGCTGACCGCGACGGGTCAGCTGATACACGCGGCGCCGCCGGCCGCTGTCCTTGCTCCACGCGCTGCTGAGCAGGCCCGCCTCCTCGAGGCGGTGCAGCGCTGGATAGACCGTTCCCTCCGGCAGGTCCAGCGAGCCGCCGCTGCGCCGCTTGAGCTCCTCGATCACGGCATAGCCATGTCGCGGTCCCTCGGCGACGACGGCGAGGATGAGTGCGTCCAGGTGGCCCTTCAGTGATTCCGCTCTCATACCTAGCGAGCCTATACCTAGCGTCACTGGGTGTCAAGGCGTGGATCAGCCGGACCGCGCGGCACGGGAGCGCGCCGCTGGGAGCCCGCGGACGCCCGGGACCCGCCCTAGACTGAACGGGTCATGCCAGGCATAGTCATCGTGGGCGCCCAGTGGGGCGACGAAGGTAAGGGAAAGGTCACCGACATGCTCGCCGAGCGGGCCGATGCGGTGGTCCGCTTCCAGGGCGGCAACAACGCCGGCCACACGATCGTCCGCAACGGCGAGACCTGGAAGCTGCACCTGATGCCGTCGGGGATCCTGCACCCCGGGAAACTGTGCGTGATCGGCAACGGCGTGGTCATCGACCCGAAGGTGCTGACCGACGAGCTGGACGAGCTCCGTCGCCGGCGCGTCGACACGCGCGCGCTGCGCATCTCCGCCAACGCGCACCTGATCATGCCCTACCACATGATGCTCGACCACGCGGGCGAAGCCAAGCTGGGCAAGCTTCAGATCGGCACGACGCGGCGCGGCATCGGCCCCTGCTACGCCGATAAGGCGGCGCGGCTTGGCATCCGGGTCCAGGACCTACTGGACGAGAAGATCCTCAAGAAGAAGATCCTCGCCGCGCTCGAGCCCAAGCGCCTCAGCCTGCGCCCGTTCGCCAAGGATCCGGCGCTCGATCTCCAGGCCATGACCGATGAATACCTGACCTATGGGCACGTGCTCGAACCCTTCATCGCCGACACGTCGCGCCTCGTCCTGCAGCGGCTCGATGACGACGAGATGGTCGTCTTCGAGGGCGCCCAGGGCGCGCTGCTGGACATCGACCACGGCACGTATCCGTTTGTCACCTCCTCCAATCCGGTGGCGGGCGCGGCCTGCATCGGGGCCGGTGTCGGCCCCAAGGACATCGACGAGGTGTGGGGCGTGGCCAAGGCCTACGTGACCCGCGTCGGCGCCGGGCCGTTCCCGACCGAGCTCGACGGCGAGCTGGCCGATGCGATCCGCGAGAAGGGGGGCGAGTACGGCACCACCACCGGGCGTCCGCGCCGGGTGGGCTGGCTCGACCTGGTGGCGCTGCGCTACGCGGCGCGGCTCAACTCACTCACCGCGCTGGCCATCACCAAGCTCGACGTCCTGTCCGGCCTGGATCGGCTGTGCGTCTGCACCCGCTACCGCGGAGCCGAGGGCGCCGAGTTCGACTACTTCCCCTATCACCAGACCGTGCTCCATCACGCCTCGGGCGAATACCAGGAGCTTCGCGGCTTCGACGGTGATCTCAGCGAGTGCCAGTCCGAGTCAGATCTCCCCGATGCGGCTCGGGAGTACCTGCGGTTCGTGGCCGAGTTCGTCGGCGTCCCGATCGCTCTGGTCGGCACCGGCCCCGGGCGCGAGCAGGTCATCTGGATGTCGGGCGCCAACGAGAGCGTCATCAGCGCCAGCGCCGCCCCCGGCTACTAGCCGGCGGCAACGCTCAGCGGTGATTCCCGAGACCGACCGGCTGATCATGCGCCGGCTGACGGCCGATGACCTAAGCGAGCTGGTCGCGATCCAGGCCGACCCCGAGCTTGTGCGCTTTCTCGGGCCCTTCGATGAGGCCGCGATGGCAAGCTGGCTGCGAGACGTCGACGCCAGCTGGGCCGAGCGGGGCTACGGCCGGCTGGGGCTGGTGGCGCGCGACACCGGCCAGCTCGTCGGCCGCAGCGGGATCATGTTCGTCGAGCAGTTTGATGCGCCGGAGCTCGGGTGGACGCTGCGGCGCGAGGCGTGGGGACACGGATTCGCCACCGAGGCCGCCCGCGCCTGCCTGGACTGGGGTTTCAACGCGCTCGGCATGACGCGGATCATCTCGCTGATCGAGCGCACCAACGAGCGATCGCTGCACGTGGCCAAGCGTCTGGGGATGACCCCGGGTGAGCGAGCAACCTGGTTTGAGCGGCCGATGATCGTGCACGCGATGACGCGCGGTGAGTGGGAGGCCGGCCCGGGCGGCTAGATGCACGCCGGGTGCCGTGCGGAGGTCCGGGGGGCCGGGACGGGGGAAGGTCCGTCCCTAAGCGTCATATAGCGCACCTAAGAGACGAACCTTCCGCGCTCCCAGCGGCGCAGGGCCGCGGTCGGTCAGGAGGTTTTCTGTTCCTTGGGCGCGGTGCGGGCGTCCAGCTGCAGCTCGCGCTCGGCGCCCGGGACGCCGGCTTCAAGCTCGCGGCTGCGTTCGCGCTCGGCGTTGAGCTCCATGCCGAGCAGCAGCGCGGTGTTGGTGATCCACAGCCAGACCAGGAATATGATGACGCCGCCGAGCGCGCCGTAGGTCTTGTTATAGGAACCGAAGTTCGCCGCGTAGAAGGCAAACGCCACCGAGGCCAGCAGCCACACGACCAGCGCGAACAGCGCTCCGGGCGTGACCCATTTGAACCCGGCGAGCCTGACGTTGGGGGTGGCGTAGAACAGGACGCTGAACATCACGACGACAAACAGCAGAAGAACAGGCCACTTGGCGATGTCCCAAACGCTGACCGCCGCGCTGCCGATGCCGAGCGGCCCGGCCACGGCGGTGACGACCGGGCCGGTGAGAACCAGGGCCAGGGCCACGATCACGAGCAGCACCAGCATCACCAGGGTGACGAGCATCTGCAGCGGACGCAGCTTCCAGATCGGCCGGCCTTCCGGCGTCTCATAGATCACGTTGGCGGCGCGCATAAAGGCGCCCACATAGCTTGAGGCCGACCAGAGGGCGGTAATGAGGCCGATGATCCCGACGATGCCGGCCGTGCACTTGTGCGAGGTGATCGACTGGATCGGCCCGGCGAACGTCTGGGCCGCCGAGCTCGGCCCGATCTTGGTGACGATCTGCGTAATCGTCTTGGTCGTCGAGGCAGGATCGCCGACCAGGCCGATCAGAGCGACGAGCGCGATCAGGGCGGGAAACAAGGCCAGCAGCCCGTAGTAGGTCAGCGCGGCGGCCCAATCGCTCAGGTTGTCCTCGCTGAACTCGGTCACCGTACGCTTCAACGTGGCAAACAGCGACGTGCCCGCGGTGGTTCCGCCGGGGCGATAATCGTGGCGACGCTGCTCGCCCTTGGGTTCGGTCTCGGAGATGCTCATTGTTGTATTTCGGTACCCCGAAGCGGTGCTCCGAATCAACCCTGGGACATCTTGTCCCGGACCGAGCTGGTCCGGCCGTCAGCGCCAGTGCTGCCGCAAGTCCCCGTCGGGCACCGACCGCACGACCCGGGCCGGCACCCCCATGACCACGGCGCGCGCCTCGACGTCGCGGGTGACAACCGCGCCCGCCGCGACGTAGGCCTCCTCGCCGATCACGACACCGGGGACGAGCACGGCCCCGCCGCCCACCCGGCAGCCGCGGCGCAGCGTGGCGCCGGTCAGTCCGGCGCCCCGCTCGTGGCGTCCCATCGTGTCGTCGTTGGTGGTGCACACCCCGGGCCCGACGAAGACCTCGTCTTCGACCACCGACCGCGCCGTCACGTACACGCCGGTCTGGATCGAGACTCGCTCGCCGACAACACAGTCGAAGTCGACAGTTGAGCCACGGCCGATGACCGAGCCCGCGCCGACCACGGAGCGCTCGCGCACGCAGGCCTGATCGCCGACGATCACCTCGTTCGCGACCCGCGCCGACGCGTACAGGACCGCGCCCACGCAGACCGTGACCCCGTCGCCCATTACCAGGTGCTGCAAAGCCGATCCCGCCGCGCTCGAGCCCGGGCGCAGGCGAGGCCGCTTGCCCAGCACGGCCCCCTCCTCAATCAGGCAACCCGAGCCTACCGAGACGTCGGCGTTGATGATCGCGCCCGAGCCGATCGTCGAACCGGCGCCGACAATGGCACCGGCGTGCACGACCGCGCCGGGGGCGACGACGACGTCGTCGGCGAGCACGGCCTCGGGGTCGACGAAGGCCCCGTCAGCGATCACGGACCGCCGCCTGGCGCCGGGAGGCCTCGAGCGAGCTCTGGAGCGCCTCGAGCACGCGCACGACGCGCAGGCCACTGACGCCGTCGGAGCGCGGCAGCAGCCCCTCGCGAGCGCAGCGGACGAAGTGCTCGCACTCCACTCGGAGCGGCTCAACGTTGGCGATGCGGGGAGAGAAGATGTCACCGCTGCGCGTGATGTACTCGCCATAGGTGCGGGAGTCCTCGTCAAAGCCCTTGTCGTAGACGGTCAGCTTGCGCTCGAGGTCCATGTCATCGAAGGTCGCCATCCGCTGTGAGCCGACGACCGTGAAGCGCCGCTCCTTATGAGGATCGAGCCAGCTCAGATGCAGGTGAGCGGACATTCCCGACGGGAAGCGCATGAAGCAGAACACGACGTCCTCGACCCCTGGGCGGACGTAGGCCTCACCGTGGGCGACGACCTCGATCGGCTCCTCCCCGGCCAGGAACAGAACCACGGAGACGTCATGGGCGCCCAGGCTCCAGAGGGCGTTCTCGTCGGCACGGAGCTTGCCGAGGTTCAGACGGTTGCCGTAGATGTAGTAGATATCCCCGAGCTCGCCGCTGTCGGTCAGATCCTTGAGCTTCTGCACGCCGGGGTGGTACTCGAGCAGGTGCCCGACCATGAGCACACGGCCGCACTCCTCGGCCGCCGCCACGGCCCGCTCGGCGTCGGACACCGACTGGGCCAGCGGCTTTTCGACAAAGCAGTGCTTGCCGGCCTCCAGCACCCGTACGGCCAGCTCGGCGTGGGTGGGAACCGGCGTGGCCAGCACGACGGCATCCAGCGCCGGATCATCGAGTAGATCATCGATATCGGCGGTGACGCGGGCGGCCGGATGGGCCGCCGCGGCGCGCTCTCGCGCGGCGGGCGATTCGTCGCAGCACCAACTGACCTCGCATCCCGGGATGGAGGCGAAGTTGCGGGCCAGATTCGGGCCCCAGTAGCCCAGTCCGGCGACGCCGATGCGGAATGGTTCCGAGCTCATGGCTGCAGCAGTCTAAGTGCCTCCACCACACGCGGGCCGGCGTGACCGTCGCCGTAGAGAGCCGGGTGGACGGCCGGGACCTCCTCCTCGAGCGCCGTCCGGGCGGCCTCCGCGTCGAGGTCGACGAGAACGTTCCAGCCTGTCTCGACAGTCTCGGTCCACTCGGTAGAGGGGCGCATGGTCACGCACCGCACCCCGGCCAGATAGGCCTCCTTCTGGAGTCCGCCGGAGTCGGTGAGCACCGCCTGGGCCTGGCACAGCAGAGCGGTCATCTCGAAGTAGCCGACGGGCTCGATCAGCGACACCCCGGCGGCGTCGCGCAGTGTCTCGAGCACCCCGGCCGTCCTCAGACGAGCCTCGGTTCGCGGATGAAGCGGCAGCAGCACGGGCAGTGGCATCGATGTCAGCAGCGCCACCAGCGCGCGGAGCCGAGCCGGGTCGTCGACATTGCCGGCCCGGTGGGCGGTGGCGAGTACGTACTGACCGGGGGTCAGTCCGCGGGCGGCAACCAGATCGTCGCGTTCCCGGGCTCGTGGCTGAGCGGCCATCGCCATGTCGACCATGACATCGCCGACCAGCTCGCTGCGACCGGAGGCGGCTTCGTGGTGCAGGTTGGCCATCGCCACCTCGGTCGAGCACAGGAGCAGGTCGCTGGCGTGGTCGACCAGCACCCGGTTTAGCTCCTCGGGCATCGAGCGGTCAAACGAGCGCATGCCGGCCTCGACGTGGGCCACCGGGACGTGGGCCTGAGCGGCGGCCAGGGCGCCAGCCAGGGTCGAGCTCGTATCTCCGTAGACGAGGACGACATCAGGCGCCGATCGCTCCACCACCGGCTCCAACGCCGTGAGCATGCGCGCCGTCTGCGAAGTCGTCGTGCCGAGGGAGACCCCGAGCTGCTCGTCAGGCGCGGGCAAGCCCAGCTCGGCGAAGAAGACCGCCGAGAGCTGATCGTCGAAGTGTTGCCCCGTGTGCACCAGGAGCTCCTGGTGCTCGGCCCGCAGGGTCGGTGAGACGGCGGCCGCCTTGATGAACTGCGGGCGGTTGCCGATCACCGTCAGGACCTTCACGAGCGATGACTCCGGGGACGCTCAGCCAGCGAGCTGGGAGCGGATCTGCGCTTCGACCTCGACGGCGGCGCGGGCCGTGACGGGGTGGTCGGGCGCGTAGTTGACCTCGTCCACCCCGATCACCGGCTGCACCTCGCGCGTGGTCGAGGCGAGAAACACCGCGTCGGCGGCTCGCAGGCGCTCGATCGGACAGGTCTGCTCCTGGGCGCCGGCGACCTCCATGACCAGGCCCCGCGTGATCGAGGCCAGGATGTGCTCATCGAGCGGGGGAGTGAGGAGCTGCTCTCCCTCGACCCAGAAGATCGAGCTGGTCGGGGCCTCAAGCACGCGTCCGTGCGGAGTGACGAGCAGCGCCTCGTCGAAGCCCTGCTCCCGAGCCAGGCGGCCGGCCAGCATATTGGCCGCATAGGAGAGAGACTTGACGCCGTCGAGGATCCGGGTCGGCGAGTAGGTCACCGTTCCCAGCCGTAAGTGGTCGGGCGTGGTCGGCAGTCCTTCGGTCATCAACAGGCGCCGCCCCCCGCGCGTGATGACAATCCGCAGGAGATCGTGATCGGGGCCGGCTCCGGCCTCGGCCAGAAGGCGGTAGGCATCGGCGCGCACCGCCTCGAGGTCGACGGGCAGGCGGAGGTTTGACCCCGAGCGCTCCAGTCGGGCCATGTGCTGCTCGAAGGCATACAGCTGGCCGTTGTAGACCCTGACCACCTCAAAGGCACCGTCGCCGCGAATCAGGCCGTCGTCGGCGGCGGGTATGAGGGCCTGGCTGGCCAGCGTGATCTCGCCGTCGACCGACGCCAGCGAGGAGGGTCCGGTGGGACTCATCGCGCGGAGACTACTTCGCCCACGCGCGTCCAGACCTCCGCCAGACGGATGACCGTGGCCGACGCCGAGGCCATGTCCTGCAGCGACGCCCACTCACGTGTCGAGTGGTACTCGTGGCCGCCGGTGAACAGGTTGGGCGTCGGCAGCCCCATCTCGCTCAGGCGGGAGCCGTCGGTGCCGCCGCGGATGGCGGTGCGCGTGGGCTCGATTCCCTCCGCCCGGATCGCCTCCTCGGCGGCGTCGAGGATGTAGGGAGTTGCGTCGACGTAGGGCCGCATGTTGCGGTACTGGACGTGGGTCTCGATCTCGGCCCGCGCGGCGGGCTCGGTCGCCATCACGTCATCGACGATCCGCTCCAGCAGCTCGACATGCTGGTCGAGCTTCTCGTCATCGAAGTCACGGACGATCGCGCGCATCTCGGCCAGCCCGGCGCTCCCGACGAGCTCGTAGGGATGAATGAAGCCATCCCGACCTGACGTGGACTCTGGGGACAGGCCCTCGGTGGGCAAGTCGGCCAGTACCCGCCCGACGAGTCGCAGTGCGTTGACCAGCTTGCCGGTGGCCTGGCCAGGGTGGACCTCGACCCCGTGGATCCGGAGGGTGACTTCGATCGCCGAGAAGGTCTCGTTCTGGAGCTCGCCCACCTCGGAGCCATCGAGGGTGTAGGCGCACTCAGCGCCGAATCCGGGAATATCGAACAGGGTCGCACCGTGGCCGATCTCCTCATCAGGGGTAAAGCAGATCCGCAGGGTCGGGCGCGGTAACTCGGGGTGGGCGACGAGGTGGGCGACGGCGGTGACGATCTCCGCCACCCCCGCCTTGTCGTCGGCGCCGAGCAGAGTGTCGCCGCTGGAGGTGACGATGTCGTGTCCGTGCTTGGTGTCCAGCTCGGGCATCGACGGCCGGGTCAAGTCGCGTGTTGCCGCGCGGCAGCTCGATTACGCCGCCCGCGTAGGAGCGGTGAACGATCGGCTCGACCCCGGCCCCGGGGGCGTCGGGCGAGGTGTCCATGTGCGCGATCAGGCCGATCACGTGCTCGGGCCCGGCGTTGCCGAGACCGTGGCCGTGACGTAGCCGTTCTCGTCCAGCTCCACGTCCTCACAGCCGGCCTCGTTGAGGTCGTCGACCAGTACGCGGGCCAGCTCGAGTTGACCGGGGGTACTGGGTGAACCCGTCCGGAGGCGCTGGGACTGGGTGTCGATCCGCACGTAACGCTCGAAGCGCTCGAGCAGGGAGGGGGCGAGCTCGCGGGCCAGCTCGGACGAGAAGTTGGGCATCGACGCAGTATTCCAAGCGCCGTGTCCTACCCTCCAGACAAGAGACGCGGTTGACCCCTTCACGCCGCAAGACCTGCCGACGCCGGCCGGGACTCCAGCTCGTCCCGCAGAACTGATCGCAATGCGCCGCGCCGCGCCGCCGATGCGGGCGGCGCAGGGCAACCCGGCCGCGGTCCGCGCCCCAGTCAGGTGGCGGCTGAGCTCGGTCGACTGTCCGCCGCCCGGGCCGGGAATCTGGGCCGCCTCTCAGCCGCCCGGGCCGGGAATCTCGGGCGTCTTTCGGCCGCCCGGGCCGAGAAGCTCCGCGGTCGAGCCGGGCGCGTGGTCGACCGCGTCCGGCGGATGGTTTGATGGCGGCCACCCCTGCCGCCCTGAAGGCCGCCCCCAACCCCGCCCGCCGAGCCCGCCTGCGCCGGTCGGACTGCTCGCGTGATGGGTTGACGCCGCGTGCGCCGGGGACGTGGCTTCTCCTACGCGGACGCGAAGGGCGACCCGATCAAGGACCCCGAGGAGATGCTGCGCCTCAAGGAGCTGGCCATCCCGCCCGCCTGGGAGGACGTCTGGATCTGCGCCGACCCGCTCGGGCACCTGCAGGCCACCGGCGTCGACGCCGCCGGGCGCAAGCAGTACCTCTACCACCCGCGCTGGCGTGAGCAGCGGGACCGAAGAAGTTCGACCACATGATCGATTTCGCCCGCGGCGCTGCCGCGGCTTGCGCAAGCGGATCCTGGCCGAGCTGGACGGGGACGAACTCGATCAGCAGCGGGTACTGGCCTGCGCCGTCCGCCTGCTCGACGTGGGCATGTTCCGCATCGGCAGCGAGCAGTACGCCGACGAGGAGGGCGGCGTCGGCCTGGCCACTGTCACCAAGAGCAACGTCACGCTCGCCAACGGCGAGGTCATATTCGACTACCTGGGCAAGAGCGGCGTACGCCGGGTGCAGGCGGTGCAGGATCCGCTCACGCGCGACGTCGTCGCGGCCCTCAAGCGCCGGCGCGTCGGCGGCGAGCAGCTGCTGGCCTACCGCCAGGGGCGGCGGTGGCAAAACGTGCGCTCGGACCAGATCAACGAGTACCTCAAGCGAGCGCATGGGCGAGGAGGTCACCGCCAAGGACTTCCGGACCTGGAACGCCACCGTTCTGGCCGCCGTCTCGCTGGCCGCCGACGGCCGTGAGGCCAAGAGCGCCACGGCGCGCAAGCGAGCCATCAACGGCGCCGTACGCGGCGTCTCCGAGGTCCTCGGGAACACGCCCGCCGTGGCCCGGCGCTCGTATATCGACCCGCGCGTGTTCGACCGGTATCTGTCGGGCTGGACGATCGGCGGGGCGGTGGACCGGATGGGCGAGCTCGACGGTCCCGACGACCGCCGCGCGCCTGCGCCTGGAGAAGGCCGTCCTCGATCTGCTCGACGACGACCGCGGCTCCGCCGCGGTGCAGCGCTTCGCCCCGCGCCGGGCGGCCTGAAACCCGGACAAATTCCCTCCGCTCGCGGTCGAGGCCGGACCGGCTGTGATAGAACGAGCAGCGTCTGCGATTGAGGAGGTCGAGCTTATGGCGGTGACATCTGGCACCGAACCATTGGCTGGTCCATGCGCGATCAGCTGAGTTATTCAAGCGGTGGCAGGAAGCGCCGCGATCGGCGAGCGCGCGACACGCTGATCGAGCGCTTTCTGCCCCTGGCCCGGAAGCTCGCCCGGCGCTATGCGGCGTCCAACGAGCCCTATGACGATCTCGTCCAGGTGGCCAGCCTCGGGCCTCGTCAAAGCCGTCGAGCGCTTTGACCCCGAGCGGGGCTTCGCCTTCACCTCGTTCGCGGTGCCGACGATCGTCGGTGAGCTCAAGCGCTACTTCCGCGATACCGGCTGGGCCCTGCACGTCGACCGCAGCGCCCAGGAGCGGGCCCGCAAGATCGCCGAGGCCCGGCGCGAGATCAGCGGCCGGCTCGGTCGCGGCGCCCACCGTGCTCGAGCTGGCCGAGTACCTGGAGTGCAGCGACCGAGGAGGTGCTCGACGGGCTGCAGGTCGGCGAGGCCTATGACACGGTCTCGCTCGACGCCCCCCGCCCCAGTGACGACGGCGGCGCAGTGAGCCGCCTCGAGGCGATCGGGGACGAGGACGACCGCCTGGTCATGGTCGACGACCAGGCGACGATCTTCGCTGCCGCCCAGGATCTGCCCGAGCGCGAGCGCCAGATCCTGTTCCTGCGCTTCGGCGAGGACCTCACGCAGACCGAGATCGCCGAGCGCGTCGGCGTCTCGCAGATGCAGGTCTCGCGACTGCTGCGCCGCTCGCTGCAGCGCCTGCGCGATGTCTGCCGGGTGACTGACGGCTCGAGCTGCGACGGCCGGCCTGCGCGACCGGGGCGCGTCGGCCTAGCGCTGCTCGTCAGGCCCTTCGCTCGTGTGCTCCTGATCGGCTTCGCGCGCCGTCGTTCTGGCGGGCGTCCTCGTCCTGATCGAGGCGTCCTGGTGATCCGCCCGGCGGAGTGCTCGTCACCGTGGCTGGCGTGCTCGATGAGCTCCTCCTCGGCGAGCTCGAAGCCCTCGGACTCGCCCTCGCCGGCCTCGATCAGCGGCGCCTGGGCCGGATCGAGCTCGTCGGATCGATACCTGGTGGCTCGGAGCTCGGCCGTCCGCCGATGCCCGCCGCCTCGGCAGCCGCGGCGTCCTCCTGCTCGCTCTCGAATTCAGACTCGCTCATGAGCGCTCGCGTTTCGGGGCACTGGCCCAGTAGGTGGCGGCCATGTCCTCATCGCCGTGCCCCTCAGCCTGCACGGTGCGCATACGGGCGACGATAGCGTCCATGATCGGTAGCTGCAGGCCGCATCTGGCGGCCGCGGCGAGGAGCAGATCGCCGTCCTTGCGAGCCAGCGCCAGCCGGAAGGACACGTCGTGAAGTCGTGGTCCATCATCGCTTTGCCCTTCAGCTGGGCGTAGGGAAGGTCAAGCGGGCCGCCCTCACCGCCTCGAAGAACAGCTACGGATCGACGTCGAGGCCCTCGGCCAGAGTGATCACCTCAGCCAGGACACCGACCACGCCGACGACCCAGCCGTTGACGACGACCTTGGCCCGGGTGCCGGCTCCGGCGTCGCCCACCCATAGGGTGCGAGAGCCCACCGCATCGAACACGGGCATGACCGTCTGACGCGCGTCCTGCGGACCGGACGCGAGGACGACCAGCTTGGCCTGCTCGGCCGGGTCCCGTGTGCCCAGCACCGGCGCATCGACCAGCGTTACCTCGGCCGCAGCCGCGAGCGCGGCGCAGCGATCGGAGGCCTCGATGCCGATCGTGCTCATCTGGATCCAGACCGCACCGTCAGCGAGCTCGGGCAGCGCCTGCGCCGCCACCTCGTGCACGGCGTCGCCGTCGCTCAGCATCGTGACCAGCAGTGCGGACCCGCGGGCCGCCTCGGTGACCTCGCCGCAGACGGTGGCGCCCTCGTCGGCGAGCGGTTGCGCCCGCTCGAGCGATCGGTTCCAGGCTCGGAGCGAGAAGCCGCCGGCCTTGATTACGTTGCGGGCCATCGGCAAGCCCATCGTGCCGGTACCCAGCAATGCCAGTTCAGTCACCGCTGCTTGCTACCCAAGCACCGAGCGCTCAAACGGCCCCGGCCGAGCAGGGGCCCGTCGACGGCTTGAAGGTCGCCCAAACGGCTAAAACCCCACGCCGTGCGCTTCGCTGTACCGTTCATACCGCCTCCAGGTCGAGGAGTTCCAAACCGTGTCCAGGCTCACATTGGCGACAATCGCCCCCGCTTATCAGTAGGCTCGGGCTCACCGTGCAGAGTGACTTCCGGGTAGAGGTACGTACCGAGGGCCGGGCGGCGGTCGTAGTTGTGCGCGGAGAGCTTGATTTGGCCACGAGCCCCGAGCTCGAGGATCAGCTGCGCAGAATCTGGGACACGGGCAGCGAACAGCTCGTGATCGACCTGCGCGAACTCGAGTTCATGGACTCGACCGGTCTCAGCATCATCGTCAAGGCGCACCAGCGCCTGAGCGACGAGGGGCGGCGCCTGAGCCTGGTGCGCGGCTCCCAGCAGGTGCAGCGGCTGCTCGACCTGACCGGCGTCTCCGAGCGCCTGCAGCTGGTCGACACCCCCGAGGAGATACTCGACGGGGCCTGAGGGGGCTCGCCGGCGAGGACCGCAGTCTCGAGCCGGACTAGCGGCGGTGGTCGATGACGACCACGTGGACGAGCTCGCCGTCGCCGTCGGGCTGGATCGTGACCTCATCGCTGAGCAGGGCGAGCGGTGAGGGAACCGGCTCGCCGGCGGCGGCCTGCAGGGGTCCACTGGCGCCAGTCCGGAACGGGCCCACGGTCAGCTCGAGCCGGCGCTCGGCGGCGGCCAGTCGGGCATGGACGCGTGGCCTCGGAGGCCGCTCGGGCGGCGTGGGCGGCGAGGGTGTCGGTGACCAGGTAGACGTCGGAGAAGCGGTCCAGCGAGAAGTGGGCCGTGGCGGCCAGAGTCCGGGCCAGCCGGCCGAGCACACCGGGCAGCAGCGCCACGGGCGAGAGCGAGACGACGATCTCGTCGTCTCCGCTGCGCTCCCACTCGCCTCCGGCCGGAGCGCTGCACTGGGAGCGTCGAACAGTGGCAGCGCGTCACGGCGAGCGCGGGAAAGTCCATCTCCACCCGCGTCCCCTCGCCGGGCTCGGACTCGAGCGTTACCGACTGCGGCAAGCGCGCGGATCACCGACAGGCCGATGCCCTCCGCCGGGTCAGCCACGACGAGGCCGTCGCCTCGGTCCTCGACCGTAACCCGAATCCGCTCCTGATCGATGAACAGGCTGACCGACATCGGGCCGGCGGCACCGCCGTAGGCGTGCAGGACGACGTTGTTGCAGGCCTCGCTGATCGCCGTCTTGAAATCGTCGAGCAGCTCAGGGTCGATCGACCAGAAGTTCGGCGACGCCGCCGAGCATTCCGCGGACGATGGTCAGCGTCTGCGGTCGGCTGGTGAGGTCGAGGCGTACGGTGGGCGCGTCAGTGCTCACACCGGCTTCCACGGGGTGCCCTGCGCGCGCCCGACCCAATTCGACGCACGGCCGCGCTCAGCGCGTGTGCTGGGATGAGTCGAGCTCGGTGAGCTCGGACAGCTGCGCGATCGAGCGGCGCAGGATGCGCGAGACCTGCATCTGGGAAACGCCGATCCGGTCGGCGATCTGTGTCTGGGTGAGATCGTGAACAAAGCGCAGAGCGAGCACCTCGCGCTCGCGCTCTGAGAGCTGGCGTGCCGCCTCGCCAACCGTCACGCCGGTCGTCGGCCAGGCGCAGGTCGGGATCCTCGGCACCGAAGGCGTCGACGACGGTTCCGCTCTCGCCGTCCCCGTCGTCGTACGGGGCGTCGAGCGATGAAGCGTGGTGGGCACGCGAGGTCTCCAGCGCTTCCAGAACCTCCTCGATGCTGAACTCGAGGTACTCGGCCATCTCGGTCACCGTCGGGGCGTGACCGGTCCGGGCGCTCAGCTGCTGCTGCGCCTCCTCGACCTTGACCGCGCGCTCCTGAGCACCACGGGGCACGTGAACGGCCCAGCCGAGGTCGCGGAAGTACCGCTTGAGTTCGCCGAGGATGGTCGGGACGGCGAAGGACGAGAAGGCGGTGCCGCGACTGCTGTCGAAGCGGTCGACAGCCTTGACCAGGCCGAGGCTGGCCACCTGGAGCAGATCCTCAAATGGCTCACGGGCACCGCTGTAGCGGCGGGCGAGCTTGCGGGCCAGGGGCAGGAAGCGCTCAACGAGCTCATCGCGTGCGCTGCGGTCGTGGCCCTTCTGCCAGCGGTCGAAGAGAAGCTCGACCTCGCGACGCGTGAGGACCCTGTTGCGACTCGGCAAGCAGCGTGTCCGGCCGGGGCGTCGTGACAGCCATCGACAGGTCTTACCCAATCGCGCGGTCCTCAATCCGATTTCTGACAATTCTCTGGCCCTACTCCGTCTCTTGGCGTACCGAGGCCGAGCTCCCGTTCCGACGGGGCCGACGCTGCCAACAAATTGTGCAGGTAAGCTGAACAGGACGTATGAGCATCGCGGTGAGCTACTTCACGGATGATTCGGTGATCCGCCGGGTTCAGCGCGAGCGAGCCGTGGCCCTGGCTGGCCCCCGCGCGCTTCTCATGCAGGCCGCCCATCCCCTGGCTGTGTCCGGCCTGCTCGCCCATTCGGAGGCGCTCGACGACCCATACGCTCGGCTCGCCCGGACGGCCGAGGTCGCTGAGCGTCATCACGTTCGGCGCCCGCGCAAGAGGCCGACCGCGTCGGTCGCCACGTGCGGGCGATGCACCGACGCGTCTCGGGCCGCCTCCCGGAGGCGGTGGGCCGCTTCCCGGCCGGCACTCCCTATCGGGCCGACGACCCCGAGCTGCTGATGTGGATCCTGTACACGCTGGTCGACTCCTCGGTCGTCCTCTATCGAGACCTATGTCGGGCGGCCTCAGCCGCGCCGAGCGCGAGGCCCTTTGGAGCGACTACCGCGTCCTGGGACGACTGTTCGGGCTGCGGACCACCCAGATGCCCGCGACGCTGTCCGACCTCGAGGACTACGGGCGGGCGATGCTCGAGCGGAGACGAGCTCTGCGTCGGCGCCTGGGCCCGGCGCCGAGCCCGTGAGATCGTGCTCGAGCCCCCGGTCCCGAACCTCGCCCGGCCGCTGCTCGAGACGGTCAACTTCATCACCGTCGCCCTGCTGCCGGACCGCATTCGCCGCGAGTACGGCTTTGCCTCTCTGCCGCCGGCGCCGGTGAGACGGGCTCTCGTCAGCGCCGGGTGCGGTGTACATCCGCCGGGGCGTCGTGCCGCTGCTGCCGCCGGGGCTGCGCCAGGTGCCGGCCGCCCGCCGCGCGGCGTGACCCGCTTGGAGCTACGCGGGGACGCCTAGTGCCACTAGGCTGCCTGGGGTGACGCGGGTCGCGGTCGTGGGGCACGTGGAGTGGGTCGACTTCGTTTCCGTCGCCGTTTCCCCGAGCGCGGCGCGGTCACTCCCGCCGAGGATGCGTTCACCCACGCCGGTGGCGGCGCCGTGGTCGCGGCGGCGGTGCTGGCCGAGCTGGGTGCCGAGGTGGATCTGTTCTGCGCTCTGGGTCGCGATGAAACGGCGAGCCGCAGCGGCCGAGATGGCCGACCGGGGAGTGCAACGTCCACGCGGCGTGGCGCGACGCGCCGACGCGGCGTGTCATCACCCTGCTCGAGCCCGCCGGGGCGAGCGGACGATCGTCACCATCGGCGAGCGCATCCAGCCCCACGGCGCGACGACCTGGACTGGGAGCGGCTCGACCAGGCCGACGCCGTGTACTTCACCGCCGGCGATGCTGGCGCCGCGAGGATGGCTCGCCGGGCGCGCGTGATGTCACAACGCCCCGAGCCCGTGGGGCGCTCACCGACGCCGAGGTGACCGTCGACGCCCTCATCTACAGCGCCCACGACGCCGATGAGGCGCGCTGGGCTGATCGGCTCGCGCCACAGGCCCGGTTGTTGGTCGCGACCGAGGGCGGCGACGGCGGCCACTGGTAGGGACAGTCGAGCGGACGCTGGAAGGCGGCCAAGCTTCCCGGCCCGCGCCGCGACGACTACGGCTGCGGCGACTCCTTCGCCGCCGGCTTCACGTTCGGCTTGCCGCAGGGACTACCGGTCGGTCGTGCGGCGGAGATTGGAGCCGAGCGCGGCGCGCTGGCGCTGACCACCGTCGGCGCGCCGTAGCCACCCGCACCGTTCCGTCCGGCGCCTACGCGAACATATGTTCGTGTCCGTGGCATGGCCCTCGATCCTTCACGCCGACCTCGATGCGTTCTACGCGTCGGTCGAGCAGCGTGACGATCCCCGCCTGCGGGGACGGCCCGTGATCGTCGGGATGGGGGTGGTGCTGGCGGCCAGCTACGAGGCCAAGGCCTGCGGGGTTCGCACGGCGATGGGCGCGGCTCGCGCTCGGTCGCTGTGTCCGCAGGCGGCCTTCGTCTCGCCCCGCATGTCGGCCTACGCGGAGGCGAGCAAGGCGGTGTTCTCGATCTTCGAGCGCACGTCCCCCGTCGTCGAGGCGCTCTCGATCGACGAGGCCTTCCTGGACGTGCGGGGAATGGAGCACATCTCCGGCAATCCGCGGGCGATGGCCGTCGCTCTGCGGCGCAGGGTGCACGAGGAGGTGGGACTGGCGATCACGGTGGGCCTGGCGACGACCAAGTTCCTGGCCAAGGTGGCCAGCGCGGTGGCCAAGCCCGACGGCCTGCTCGTGATCCCAGCCGGCTCCGAGCTCGCCTTTCTGCACCCGCTGCCGGTCGAGCGGCTATGGGGTGTGGGCCGGGTCACCGCCGAGCGACTGCACGCGCACGGCATCACGACGGTCGCGGCAGGTCGCCCGGCTCGACGAGCAGCAGCTGATGCAGATGCTGGGCCGGGCAAGTGGCCGCCAGCTTCATGCCCTGGCCCACAACCGCGATCCGCGGGCGGTCCGGCGGCGAGCGCGAAGACGGTCGATCGGGGCGCAGCGGGCGCTGGGTGCCCGCGGACGTGACCCGGCCGAAGTGCAGGCGGCGCTGATGACGGTCGTAGACCGGGTGGCTCGGCGCCTGCGCGCGGCGGCGCGCGCGGCGCGGACCGTGGTGCTGCGATTGCGCTTCGACGACTTCGCCCGCGCCACCCGCTCGCAGACGATGCCCGAGGCGACGACGCGCACCGCGACGCTTCTGCGAGTCGGCGCGGGGCCTGCTCGACGCCGCCGAGCCGCTGATCCAGACCCGCGGCCTGACCCTGATCGGGGTCGCGCTCACCAACCTGTGCGACAGGGCGGCGATCCAGCTCGTGCTTCCCTTTGATCGGATGGCCGAACTCGACCGGACGCTGGACGAGCTGCGCGAGCGCTTCGGCTCCGGCATCGTCGCCCGGGCGACTCTGGTCGGCCGCGACGCAGCCCCCTGGGTGCCGCTCCTGCCTGACTGATGCCCGGCGCGAGCGGAGAATCCGTCCCGGCTCTGCGCGGCCGGCTCTGCGCGGCCCGGGTGTGTGCCGCCGGGTGGCGCGCGGCCCGGGTGTGTGCGGCCCGGGTGTGTGCGGCCCGGGCGATGCCAACCTCGGCCCCTAGTCGTTGGCTGGAGGCGCCGGGGGGTCCTCGTAGAGGATCAGGACGAGCGTGGCCTCGTGCCTGGGCTCGGCCGCGCTCCCGCCAGCCGCCGCAGGCCGCTGCGGCGCGGCCGGCGCGGACCGCTTGGCCGGTGCGGTTGCCGTCATCGTCCCATCCGACCCGTTCGCCGCGTCGGCCATCGTCATCGGGGTAGGGCCCGTCACCTCGGTCGGGCCGGATGCCTCTGCCGGCTCGGGCGGCTCACCGAGCCGGGCCCGGCTCTGACTCTGGATCTCCTGCACGCGCGCGGCCAGGGTCGCGAGCTCGGAGGCCAGCTCATGCCAGCCCTGGTCATCGAGGCAGACGCACGCCTGGCTGATGCGGGCCTCGTCGGAGTTGAAGCCTCCCGCGGCGGCCGCCGCCGAGACCTGGGCGCCGAGCTGTCCGAGCGCGCCGGTGATCGAGGCCTGCTTGACGATGCCCGGGGTGGCACCCCACGCCTCGTCGGTGACCGGAGGACGCACAGTGGCCGTGTAGTAGTGCTCGACCGCGCCCCGGCGGGGAACCCGGCGCACGAGGGTGAGAAAGCCCAGGGCGGTCAGGCGACGTATGTGGTAGCTGAGCACGCCCAGAGGAATGTCCAGCTCAGCGGCGAGCTCGCTCGGGCTGGCGGTGCGATCCTCGAGCGCGCCGAGCAGGCGCGCGCGCAGCGGATGGGCCAGCGCCTTGGCGACCTTCGGGTCGGTGATGTCGTGGAACGGCTTCATCGAGAAGCGAGGAAGATCGCCAGTGAGACCGGAACGCGCACGTGCGCGTTCCCATGAACCGCGCTCCGAAAATCGAACCACGCTTCGGTACTCGGCGAGAATAATCGCATTCCCCGGTCACTCAATGGCGGCTCACCGAATTAACTCTGCTGAGGAAACGGTAGGCCCTCTCACGTATCGGTCGGCAGCCCGTAACCTGCGCTCAACATCAGGGCGGAGTTCAGCCGCGCCGACGTCGTCGCACGGCAGCTTCTCGCCCATGCACGCGATGGTGACGAGGATGCGTTTCCGTCGACCGATACCTGGGGGTGAGTGATGGACTGGAAGCTTGAGGTGGTGGTGGTCCCGGTGACCGACGTCGACCGCGCAAAGCGCTTCTATTCGGAGCAGCTGTCGTTCGGAGTCGATGTCGACTTCTCCACCGGAGATTCCTTCCGCGTGGTGCAGTTGACCCCGCCGGGGTCGGCGTGCTCGGTCTCGCTGATGCGTGAGGACGAGCGCGCCGGAACGCTGAGAGGACTTCATCTGATCGTGTCCGACGTCGAGGCTGCTCAGCGCGAGCTGACCGCGGCCGAGGTGACGATCGACGGCCCCTTCCACTTTCAGAACGGGGTTCAGCAGGACGGCCTGCATCCCGAGCGACCCGACTACGGATCGTTTCTGTCCTTCGCGGACCCGGACGGCAACCTGTGGCTGGTCCAGGAGGTGCGCGGCGCTTCCGGGTGAGCGCGGCGGGCCTCGGTTGCGCAGCCGGGAGCCGGGAGCCGGGGAGTCTCAGCGTCCGAACATGCGCTCGTGGTACTCGCGACGCTCGGTCAGATCGGCCTCGCCTGCGATGCGCCCGACGCCGAGCGCGCGCATCACGCCCTCCCGGAGCGGACGGGGCAGCAGGTTTCCGAGCTTGAAGCTGAGCTTCTGCGAGGCGGGCACCCAGACTTCGAACTTGTTCGAGCGCACCGCGTCGAGCACCGCCTGAGCGACGGCCTCCGGGGTGACGACGGGCAATAGGCGCGGTTCGGGCTGACCCTGGAGCATCGCGGTCCTGACCTGCGCTGGATGCACGAGCGTGAAGCGAACGCCGCTGCCGCGGTACTCCAAGCGCAGAGATTCAGTGAGGCCGACGATGCCGTGCTTGGACGCGGAGTAGACCGAGCTCCCGGGTAGGGGCACACGACCCGCGCCGGACGCGATGTTGACCAGATGCCCGCGCCCGCGGGGCAGCATCCGCTGCAGCGCCAGGCGCGAGCCGAGGATCGTGCCCATCAGGTTGACCTCGAGCTCACGACGGCTGACCCGATCGGGCTCCTCATGGAAGGGACCCATCCAGTCGATGCCGGCGTTGTTGACCATCACCCCGAGCGGTCCGTGGCTCTGCTCGGCCGCGTCGAGGAAGGCGGCGAAGCTTGTGCTGTCGACGACATCGAGTCCGATCCCGATTGCGCCTGCCGCCGATCTCCGTGGCCAGTGCGTGAGCCGCCACCTCATCGAGGTCACCGATGGCGACCCGGGCACCCTCCCGCGCGAAGTGCTTCGCGATCGCGCGGCCGATACCGTGGGCGCCTCCGGTCACCGCGACCGGCGTATCAGTAAGCGGGGTGGCGGTCATCGGTAGGGCGCGGGCTATCGCGGCGGGCTTCGCGGATCCGGTCGCTGAATCGTGGTCGCGGTCGCTCAGCGCGGCCGCAGCATGTCGATCACGAGCTCGAGGTGCCGGCGCCACTCGAAGCCGGGAAGGCTGAAGCTCATCGAGGAGCAGACCCCGCACATCAACATCCCGACGTCGGTGGCGCGCAAATCGGGACGGACGACTCCGGCGGCCCGGGCGCGCGCGATCAGTTCATCAGTCAGAGTCATGAGCTCCTCCTGCTCGCCTCGGGCCTGCATCCAGATGTGCTCGCCGCCCGCCGCCAGCGCATGCTGCGTGGCGGCATCGCCGGCCGCGGTCTCAGCGTTACGCCGCATCACCCCGGCGAGCGCGGCGAATGGCTCGCCGTCCTCAGCGAGCGCCTCTCGCGCTCGGTCGGCGAAGAGGCGGAACTTCTGGCGCACGAGCTCCACCATCAGCGCTTCCTTGGTCGGGAAGTGGCGGTAGACCGTGCCCACCCCGACGCCCGCACGGCGCGCGACATCGTCCATCTGGGCCTCGGCCCCATACTCGGCGAACACCGACCGCGCGCTCTCGAGGATGCGCTCGCGGTTGCGGCGAGCATCGGCCCGCAACGGCCGATCAGTTTCGCTCGAGATTGGGGTCTCAGTGGTCATGGATCTTTATCCAGCCGGCTTGACAAACGGAATCGTAGTTCACTATAGTCCCGACCGCAACCGGAACCGGAGGTCACCTTCCTAATGACGTCAGTCGCCCAAGCTCAGGAAACGCCGCTCTACACCCCCCGCGCGAAGAATTTCGCCCTCCTGCTGCTGGCGATGACGCAGTTCGTGATCGTGATCGACGCGTCAATCGTAAACGTGGCGCTGCCGTCGATCGGGAGCCACCTGCATTTCGCGCGCACCGACCTCTCCTGGGTCGTCAACGCCTACACGCTCACCTTCGGTGGCTTCCTGCTCCTCGGCGGCCGGCTTGCTGATCTGCTCGGGCGCCGGCGGATGTTCATGCTTGGGTTGATCGTGTTCTCGCTGGCATCGTTCGCCGGTGGAATCGCCCAGTCTGAGGGATGGTTGCTCGCGGCGCGGGCAGTTCAGGGCCTCGGGGCAGCGATCGTCTCGCCAGCCGCGCTCTCGATCATTACGACGACGTTCACAGAGGGGTCAGAGCGCAACCGCGCGCTCGGAATCTGGGGCGCGGTGGCCGGCGCCGGGGGCGCGGCCGGTGTCCTCCTCGGCGGGATCCTGACCAGCGGCCTCAGCTGGCGCTGGGTGTTGTTCGTCAACGTGCCGATCGGGATCGCCGCCGCCGCCTTGGCGCCGCGAGTGCTCCGCGAGAGCCGCTCGGAGGAGCAGGCGGCCACCTTTGACCTGCCGGGCGCCGTGACCGTCACGGCGGGACTCTCGTTGCTCGTCTACGCCGTGGTCGAGGCCGTCAACGTTGGCTGGGGCTCGACGACGACAGTGCTGCGTCTGGCCGGCGCGGCGGCACTGCTGATCGCGTTCATCGTGATCGAGCTGCGCCAGCGCTATCCGCTGATGCCGTTTTCGATCTTCCGACTGAGAACGCTGCGGGGCGCGAACATCGTCGGGCTGCTGGTCGGCATGTCGCTGTTCTCGATGTTCTTCTTCATCTCGCTCTACCTCCAGGACGTGCTGCATTACTCGCCGATCAAGACCGGGAGTCTCATCTGCCGCTCGCCGTCGGGATCATCATGTCCGCGGGAGCCGCCTCCCAGCTGGTCACCCGCCTCGGGTTCAAGCCGGTCCTCATCCTCGGCCTGCTGCTGATCGCCGGCGGCCTGATCTGGTTCTCGCAGGTGCCCGGCACCGGGCGGTACCTTCGCGGCCGACGTCCTCGGGCCCTCGCTGCTGGCCGCCTTTGGCCTCGGGTTCGCGTTCGTTCCGGTCACGATCGCCGCCGTGACCGGGACCGAGCCGCACGAGGCCGGGCTGGCCTCGGGCCTGATCAATACCTCGCAGCAGATCGGCGGCGCGCTCGGTCTCGCGATCCTGGCCACGGTCGCCAACAGCCGGACGCAAGGCCTGTTCCACAGTGGCGTTCACAACGCGGCTGTCGCACTGACGAAGGGCTTCGATCGAGCTTTCCTGGTCGGCGCCGGCTTCGCCGTCGTAGGGGCGATCCTGGCCGCGTTGCTGATCTCCTCGCGGGATAGTCGGGCGCACTCGGAGGCCGCCCGCACTGGCGACCCCGCCGCCGTAGCCGCCTCCGCCTGACCGCGCGCTCGGGCCGCTTGAAGAGCGCGCGGGTAGCATCGCGCGATGGCCAAGGCCGTGCTGACCGATCCCGCGCTGGACTTCCCGCGCTGGTATCAGGAGGTGCTCGCCAAGGCGGAACTGGCCGAGAGCGGCCCGGTCCGCGGGACGATGGTGATACGTCCCTACGGCTATGCGATCTGGGAACGAGTGCAGGCCGAAGTCGATGCCCGGATCAAGGGTGCCGGCGCTGACAACGTCTACTTTCCGCTCCTGATTCCTGAGAGCTACCTCGGGCGGGAGGCGGAGCACGTCGAGGGGTTCAGCCCCGAGCTCGCCGTCGTGACGATCGCCGGCGGCAAGGAGTTGGCCGAGCCACTGGTCATCCGTCCGACCAGCGAAACCGTGTTTGGCGAGCAGATGGCAAGCTGGATCAACTCCTATCGCGACCTTCCGCTGCTGCTCAATCAGTGGGCCAACGTGGTTCGCTGGGAGTTGCGTCCGCGCTTGTTCCTGCGCACCAGCGAGTTCCTCTGGCAGGAGGGCCACACGGCGCATGTCGATCGCGCCGATGCCGCTGCCTACGCCCGGCGCATCCATCTCGACGTCTACCAGGACGTCCTCACCGCCGCGCTGGCGATCCCGGTCTTCGTCGGGACCAAGACCGCGGCCGAGCGGTTTGCGGGAGCAACGAGCACGCTGGCCTGCGAAGGCATCATGGGCGACCGCAAGGCGCTTCAGCTCGCGACCAGCCACGAGCTCGGCCAGAACTTCGCCCGGGCGTTCGACATCACCTACACCGACGCCGGCGGCGCCGTTCAGCATGCCTGGACGACCTCATGGGGGTCGTCGACGCGCATGATCGGAGGGCTGATCATGGCCCACGGCGACGATCGCGGCCTCCGGATCCCGCCGCGGATCGCGCCCATCCAGGTGGCTGTCGTCGTCGTCCGGGACGAGGACGGCGCCGGCAACTACGCGCGGGCGCTCGTCGACGAACTGCAGGCCAACGACGTCCGAGCCAAGCTGGACGCCAACGTGCACATCGGGTTTGGCCGGCGGGCGACAGACTGGGAGATCAAGGGCGTTCCCCTGCGCATCGACATCGGGCCTCGTGATCTCAAGCAGGGCGAGGTGACCCTCGTGCGCCGCAATGCCGGACCGCTCACCGTGCCGGCGGCGGGCGTTGCCGCTCGCGCGGCGGGGTTGCTGGACACCATCCAGGACTCCATGCTGGAGGAGGCGCTGAGCTTCCGCGACGCGTCGGTCTCGGACGCGGCGAGCGTCCCTGAGGCAGCCGAGGCGGCACAAGCCGGAGTGGCCCGGATCGCGTGGGACCGCGTCGGGCCCGACGGCGAGAGAGCGTTGCTCGACCGTGGGGTCAGCGTGCGTTGCCTGCAGCGCGAGGACGGATCGATCCCCGACAGCGACGATGAGCCCGGACTCGTTGCCATCGTCGCGCGCGCCTACTGAAGGCCTGGCCCTCCTCGGGCCCGGTCTGTCACACAAAGGCCCGGACCCTTCGGGCCAGGTCTGTCATACTGAACTTAATGGTTCAGTATCCACCGTCCGTCGATCAGGCGTTCGCGGCCCTCGCTGACCCGACCCGGCGCGCCGTCCTGGAACGGCTGGGCCTGGGGAGTGCCACGATCAGCGAACTTGCCGAGCCCTTTGGCATGTCGCTGACCGGGATGAAGAAGCACATCCGGCTGCTCGAGGAGGCAAACGTCGTGACCACCGAGAAGGTCGGCCGGGCGCGAAGATGCACCCTCGTGCCCTCCGCCTTCGAGGGCATCAGCACGTGGCTGGCCCGGCTGGACCGCTTTGCCGAGGTTGTCGAACGCACGAAAGGAGCACCATGAGTACCAGTGTCACCACCCCAAACGAGCTCGAGATCCGCGTCGAGCGGGTCTTCAACGCACCGCGCGCACACGTGTATTCGGTCTGGACGGATCCCAAGCTGATCCCCGAGTGGTGGGGCGGCGGTACCGTCGTCGAGGAGATGGATGTCCGTCCCGGCGGCGTGTACCGGTTTCGAACCTCCTTCGGCGTCGTCGAAGGCGAGTATCGCGAGGTCCAGCCACCGGAGCGTCTCGTGCAGACGTTTCAGAACCACCTGCAGACGCTCGAGTTCGAGGATCTCGGTGAGCAGACGAAGCTGACCCAGACGATGCATTTCGAGACCACCGAACAGCGCGACAGCTCGATGCAGTACGGGGTCGAGAAGGGTGCCAAGGCGGGCTTCGAGCGCATCGACGCGCTGCTGGAGAAGATCTCGGCGTGAGGGGGGCTCGATGAGCACCGCGACAAGGACGGACACGCCGGCGGGCGCGCTGAGCGTCGCCGACAGCCACGATTTGATCCGCGTGCACGGCGCGCGCGAGAACAACCTCAAGGACGTCAGCATCGAGATCCCCAAGCGCCGGTTGACGGTGTTCACTGGCGTCTCGGGCTCGGGCAAGAGCTCACTGGTGTTCGGCACGATCGCTGCCGAGTCACAGAGGCTGATCAACGAGACCTACAGCGCCTTCGTGCAGGGCTTCATGCCGACGCTGGCCCGTCCCGAAGTCGATGTCCTTGAAGGGCTGACGACCGCGATCCTCGTGGACCAGCAGCGGATGGGTGGCGACGCGCGATCCACGGTCGGCACGGCCACCGACGCCAACGCGATGCTGCGGATACTGTTCAGCCGCCTTGGGCAACCGCACATCGGCTCGCCCAGCGCGTTCGCCTTCAATGTCCCCTCGGTCCGAGCCAAGGGTGCAATCACTGTCGAGCGCGGAGCCAAGAAGACGGTGAAAGCGAGCTTCAACCGCCTTGGCGGCATGTGCCTGCGCTGCGAAGGCCGGGGGTCGATAAGCGACTTCGACCTGGCCGCGCTGTACGACGACAGCAAGTCCCTCAACCAGGGCGCACTCACGATCCCCGGCTACAGCATGGATGGCTGGTACGGCCGGATCTTCAAGGGCTGCGGCTTCTTTGACCCCGACAAGCCGATCCGAAAATTCGGTAAGCGCGAGCTCGACGACCTGCTCCACAAGGAGGCGACCAGGATAAGGGTCGACGGCATCAACCTGACCTACGAGGGCTTGCTCCCGACGATCCAGAAGAAGTTCCTCTCCAAGGACGTCGACTCGTTGCAGCCGCACATCCGGGCGTTCGTGGACCGCGCGGTCACGTTCGGCACCTGCCCCGACTGCGGCGGCACCCGGCTCAGCGAGGCGGCCCGGTCGTCACTGATCGGTCAGACCAACATCGCCGACGCCTGCGCGATGCAGATCAGCGACCTGGCCGAATGGGTCCGCGGCCTCGACGAGCCGTCGGTGGCGCCACTGCTGGCCGCTCTTGGGCAGACGCTCGACTCGTTCGCGGAGATCGGACTCGGCTACCTCTCGCTTGACCGGCCGTCGGGCACTCTGTCCGGCGGCGAGGCACAGCGCGTCAAGATGGTCGGCCACCTCGGTTCCTCGCTCACCGACGTCACCTACGTTTTCGACGAGCCCACCACCGGCCTGCACCCACATGACATCCAGCGGATGAACGAGCTGCTGCTGCGGCTGCGCGACAAGGGCAACACGATCCTCGTCGTGGAGCACGAGCCCGGGACGATCGAGATCGCCGACCACGTCGTCGACCTCGGGCCCGGCGCCGGGGCGGCCGGCGGCACCGTCTGCTTCGAGGGCACCGTTGAAGCGCTGCGGGCCAGTGACACCATCACCGGCCGTCACCTCGACGACCGGGGCGCCCTCAAGGCGACGGCGCGCAAGCCGACCGGCAAGCTCCAGATCCGCGGGGCGAGCACGCACAACCTCCGCAATGTCGACGTCGACATTCCGCTCGGGGTGCTGGTCGTCGTCACCGGCGTCGCCGGCTCGGGCAAGAGCTCGCTCGTGAACGGCTCGATTCCCGCCGGCGCCGAGGTGGTGTCAATCGACCAGGGCGCGATCCGCGGCTCGCGACGGAGTAACCCGGCGACCTACACCGGACTGCTGGACCCGATCCGCAAGGCCTTCGCCAAGGCCAACGGCGTCAAACCGGCACTGTTCAGCGCCAACTCCGAGGGCGCCTGCCCCAACTGCAACGGCGCCGGAGTCATCTACACCGACCTGGGGATGATGGCCGGCGTCACCACCCTCTGCGAGGAGTGTGAGGGAAAGCGCTTTGAGGCCTCGGTCCTGGAGTACCACCTCGGCGGCCTCGACATCAGCGAGGTGCTCGCTATGTCGGTGACTGAGGCGGGCGAGTTCTTCGGTGACGGCGAGGCGCCGACACCGGCCGCGCACGCGATCGTCTCTCGACTCGACGACGTCGGACTCGGCTACCTCAGCCTTGGCCAGCCGCTCACCACGCTGTCCGGCGGCGAGCGGCAGCGTCTCAAGCTGGCCACCCAGATGGCGGAAAAACGCTCCCGCCCACCCGCCACCTACGTCCTGGACGAGCCGACCACCGGCCTGCATCTGGCCGACGTCGAGCAGCTCCTCGGGCTGCTCGATCAGCTCGTCGAATCCGGTAAGTCAGTCATCGTCATCGAACACCATCTCGGCGTCATGGCGCATGCCGACTGGATCATCGACCTCGGTCCCGGCGCTGGCCACGAAGGCGGCCGGATCGTGTTTGAGGGCACACCGGCCGACCTCGTCGCCGACCGCTCCACCCTCACCGGCGAGCACCTGGCCGCCTACGTCGGGACCTGACCCCGGGTAGCCCAGCGTCACGAGGCGGCAGACCCGGCGAGGGCCAGACGATGATCGCGATGCCGACCGCGACCGGCCGGGTTCTCGACCCGCCGGTGCTGACCGAGGGCCGGCCGGCACGGCATCTGACACCGCGTCAGCGCTCGCGAACGTGGCCGGCGGCGAGCCGCCCGAGCTCGAAAGCCGCAGTTCCCGTCGTTACCACCGGGTCCTGCGAGGCGAACTCATGCAGCGCCTGCTCGTCTTCGGTCTCGACGACGGCAAGACCGTAGGAGTCCTCGGCGGTAAGGACCGGTCCGAACACGACCATGTCGCCACGCTCCAGGTACGGCTGCCAGTGCGCAGCGTGGCTGTTCATGATTTCCCGCTCGGAATCGGTCAGCGTCTGAGCGAAGTTCGGGCGTGGAGCAATCAGCCGCAGGATCAACGTGGCCATGCGGCCACTCTACGCCTCTCCACTTCCAATTTATACCGCACGCCGGGCCTTCATGAAGCCCCGGGCGGTCGTGCATAATCGCCCGCCGCAAGCCGGAACCCAAGCGAACGGAGCAGCGGAATGCGGGTGTTTTTCTCGACGTCGCAGATCGGAGGACGGGTATGACCGAGCATGCAGTGGTGATCGCCGGAGGCGGTCCGGCGGGGATGATGCTGGCGGCCGAGCTGGCGTTGGCGAAGGTCGACGTCGCGGTCGTCGAGCGGCGTCCCAGTCACGTGCTCGTCGGCTCTCGGGCCGGCGGCTTTCACTCGCGCACGATCGAGGTCCTGGATCAGCGTGGGGTCGCTAATCGCTTCCTCGCCGAGGGCCAGCCCGCTCAGGTGGCGACGTTCGGCACGGCGGCGTTGGACATGAGCGACTTCCCGACGCGTCATCCCTACACGCTCGGGATCTGGCAGAACGCGATCGAGCGGATCATGGCCGCCTGGATCGCCGAGCTCTCGGTGCGCATCTATTACGGATGTGAGGTCACCGGCTTCACGCAGGAGAACACCGGGGTCGACGTACAGCTGTCTGGCGGCCAGCCGCTGCGGGCGCGGTATCTCGTCGGGTGCGACGGGGGACGAAGCGTCATCCGCAAAGCGGCCGGGATCGAGTTCCCGGGTTGGGGCCCGACCAGGAGCAACCTGATCGCCGAGGTCGAGATGAGCGAGGAACCGGAGTTGGGCATCCGGCGCGATGAGAAGGGCATCCACGGCCTCGGCAGGCTCGAGTACGAGATCCGCGACGGCGAGGTGGTCTACAAGGATGAGGGGCCGATACGGGTCATGGTCACCGAAGAGCACGTCGGAGCCACGACCGAACCCTCTCTGCGTGAGCTCAGTGAGGCGCTCATCGGTGTGTACGGCACCGACTTCGGGGTCCACAGTCCCACGTCGATCTCCCGGTTCACCGATATGACTCGGCAGGCCGCGTCCTACCGCGACCGACGAGTGCTGCTCGCCGGTGATGCCGCGCACGTGCATTACCCGGCCGGTGGACAGGGGCTCGGCCTCGGCGTACAGGACGCGGTGAATCTGGGCTGGAAGCTGGCCCAGGTGGTCGACGGGATCTCGCCCGAGAGCCTCCTGGATACCTACCACCGCGAACGCCACCCGGTCGCTGCCCGCGTGCTTCGGCACACGATGGCTCAGACCGCGCTTCAGCGCCAGGACGAGCGCACCAAGGCCGTGGTCGATGTCGTGTCGGAGCTGGCGAGCATGGAGGAGCCTCGCAAACTTCTCGTCGGAATCTTGTCCGGGCTGGACATTCACTACGAGCTCGGCGAGGGCCACCCCCTGCTCGGGCGTCGCATGCCCGACCTTGACCTCGTGACTGCCGGCGGCCCGCTCCGCGTCTTTGCACTGTTGCACGGCGCCAGGCCGACGCTGCTCAACCTCGGCGGGCCGGGGGACCTTGATGTCACACCGTGGACCCATCGGGTCCAGTTGATCGAGGCTGAATACTCCGGCCCGTGGGAGCTTCCGGTCATCGGCGCGGTCCCCGCTCCGACGGCCGCGTTGATCCGCCCCGACGGCTACGTCGCGTGGGTCGGAGCCGGAACCGACCTCGGGCTCTCAGAAGCCCTGACCACCTGGTTTGGACCGCCGAGCGCGGCGTAGCGCGACCCGTCCGACCCGGTCGTCCTTGCCGAGCAGCGAGAAAAGTGATATCTATTAGCTATCACTTTTTCGAACGCAGCGCTTGAAGTGGAGGGGCCATGAGCCAAGCTGTCCAGCCATACCGCGAGCCCGAGGCGACACCCGTGGGGCACTCTGGGGCCCGCGTCGATATCCACGAGCGTCCGGCCTGGGCGATCACCGGCTGGGCCGGCGTGCTCGCCGTCGCCGCCTGCATCGCCGCGGCGGTCCTGCTCGCCGGCTCGGCGTGGATCGTGGCGCCGATCGTGATCGGAGCCGTGATCGCCACCTCGCTGGTGATCGTGCAGCCCGGCCATACCAAGGTCGTGCGTTTCTTTGGGAGCTACGTCGGAACCCTGCGCCGAACCGGACTGTGGTGGATCGTCCCGCTGGCGGATCGGCGAAGCCTCAGCATTCGAGTCCGGAACTTCGAGACCAACCACCTGAAGGTCAATGACGCCGACGGCAATCCGGTGGAGATCGCCGCGATCGTCGTTTGGCAGGTAGCCGATACCTCGCGAGCGATCTACGCCGTCGATGATTACGACAACTTCGTTCGGGTCCAGGCCGAGTCGGCGTTGCGTCATGTCGCGACCACTCATCCCTACGACGATCCCGCGAGTGAGGTGACGTCGTTGCGCGGCTCGGTCGACGTCGTCGCCGGCGAGCTCGCCCGGGAGGTCGCCCAGCGGGTCGCGATCGCAGGCGTGGAGATCGTCGAGGTGCGTATCAGTCATCTCGCCTACGCCCCGGAGATCGCCCAGGCGATGCTGCGCCGACAGCAAGCCAAGGCGGTCGTCGCGGCACGGACGCGGATCGTCGAGGGCTCCGTCGGGATGGTTGAAATGGCGCTCGCCCGGTTGGATGAGCACGGCATCGTTGAGCTCGACGAGGAGCGCAAAGCGGCGATGGTGAGCAACCTGCTGGTCGTGCTCTGCGCGGACCAGCCAGCGTCTCCGGTGGTCAACGCCGGAACGCTCTATACGTGAGCCGGGAGCGCAAACAGGTACTGCTGCGGATCGATCCGAAGGTCCACGATGCTCTGGCCCGATGGTCCGCCGACGAACTCCGCAGCCTCAACGCCCACATCGAAATGCTGCTGCGGCGCGCGCTCAACGACGCCGGCCGGATGCCCCGCCAGGCGGGCCCCATGCCCAGGCGGGGCCGTCCCCCCACCCGCAGCGCCTGACGGGCTTAAAGGACCAGGCTCCCGCCTCCGTCATGAAATGGACGCGTGATATGTAATTTCCGCTACCAGCGTCCCTCGCGACGATGCCCTGCCTCTCACGATGTCCTGACGCGAATCCCCTACTAGATGCTGAGAGCTCCGATGACTGCGCAGACGCCGATTGAAAGCCCGTTCGGTGAGCACTCGACGGCCGACGAGGTCGCAGCGGGGATCGACCTGACCGGCAGGCGCGCGATCGTGACGGGCGCAGCGTCGGGAATCGGAACCGAAACCGCGCGCGTGCTGGCCGACCGAGGCGCCGAAGTCACGCTGGCGGCCCGCGACACCGAGGCCGGTGCGTCGGTCGCCTCTGGCATCCGCCAGTCGACGGGCAACGATGCCGTCGACGTGCGCGCCCTAGAGCTCGCTGAACCCGACTCGATCGCAGCCTTCGTCGACGACTGGAGCGGTGCGCTCGACATCCTCATCAACAACGCCGGCGTGATGGCGATACCCGAGCGCAGGCTCACGCCCCAGGGAATGGAGCTCCATTTCGCGACCAACCACCTGGGGCATTTCGCGCTTGCCACCGGCCTCTATGAAGCGCTGCGCCTATCCGGTGATGCGCGTGTCGTCTCGCTGTCCTCCAGCGCGCACCTGCTCTGCCCGGTCCTGTTCGACGATCCGACATTTGCGTTTGTCCCCTACAGCCCGATGATCGGCTACGGCCAGTCCAAGACAGCAAACGTCCTGTTCGCGGTCGAGGCGAACCGTCGCTGGCAACGCGACGGAATCACGGTCAACGCCGTCATGCCCGGAGGCATCGCCACCGGGTTACAGCGCCACATCGATCCCGAGGACCTCGAGCGCGCCCGACGTGAAGCCGGGGCGGACGCGGAGCTGAAGACGATCGAGCAGGGCGCGGCGACATCGATGTTCGCCGCGGTCTCGCCGTTGCTCGACGGGATCGGCGGTCGCTATCTAGAGGACTGCCACGAGGCCCACATCGTCGCCTCGCGTGCTGATTCCGACGGCCGGCATGGCGTCGCGGCCTACGCCCTCGACCCAGCAAACGCCGAACGCCTCTGGGGCCTGTCCGAGCGGCAGGCGGAGCGGACCGCGTAGCCGAGCCGGCCACGCGGTCACCCACCTGAGGCCCCGCGGGCTACTCGACCGGACGCGGGTCGAGCTTGAGGGCCACAGAGTTGATGCAGTAGCGGTCACAGCCGTTGGGGCCGTCGTTGAAGACATGGCCCAGATGCCCGCCACAGGCAGCACAGGTCACCTCGGTGCGGCGCATGAACAGGCTGCGATCCTCGTGGAGCTCGACGTGGGCGCGGTTGGCCGGGTCGGTGAAGCTCGGCCAGCCGGTGCCCGAGTCGAACTTGGTATCTGAGGAGAAGAGCTCCGCATCGCAGGCGGCGCAGCGGTAGATGCCGTCCTCCTTGGTGTGGACGTAGGCGCCGGTGAAGGGTCGCTCGGTCCCCTTGCGGCGGAGCACCTTGTAGGCCTCCGGCGTCAGCTCCTGACGCCACTGCTGATCGGTCTTCTCGATGCGATTGGTCATTGCGGTCCTTTCGTGATCCATCCGACTACTTTGACCCGATCGGCACCGAAACGGTTCAAGGTCGGGGCCGTTCAGGGCGGTCTGCGAACCTCTGGCCAATGACCGGGTCACACCGCCGATGAACCCCGTCTGGCATCAGCTTCGCTTCCGGTGGGATCACCGGTGGACGCCGACCCACATGTCCGCCTACCTCGACTCCGACCTGCGGGGCAATGCTCGAGCGCGACTCGAGCGTCATACGGCGGAGTGCGTCGATTGCCGAAGCGTCCTCGCCGACCTGCGGCGACTGCTCGCCCTGTTGCACAGCCAGGCGCGGTCGGAACCTCTCGCCGACGGACCTGCCATCGCCACCGCCGTCCTGCGCCGGCTGCATGAACCAACCGACCATTGATCCAGCAGCGGAGCGTGCCCTCATCGCCCGCGCTCGCGGCGGCGACGAGGATGCTTTCGCCGAGCTCGTGACCGAGCACTCGGGCCACGTGTACGTCGCGCTGCGGAGGTTCGGACTGAACTCCCAGGAGGCCGACGAGGTTTCGCAGGAAGTATTCGTGCGCGCGTGGCGAGGCCTGGCGCGCTTTGAGGAACGCTCCCAGTTCTCGACCTGGCTCTACCGGATCGCGTTCAACGAGGCCAAGCGGCGGCTCGCTCGGCGCCCGCCCCCGACGACGTCCGGCCAGCCCGGTGACGAGGACGCGATCGCCGCGTTACCGGCCGCGATCGGCACCGGCCCCCAAGCCCGCACCCTTGACCGGGAGTTCAGGCAGATGCTCGAGCGCGCGCTCGCTGAGCTGCCCGCCGATCTACGGGCAGCCGTCGTCCTGCGCGACCTGCAAGGGCTCTCGACCAAGGAGGCCGCGGCCGCGGCGGGCGTCCGTCAGGCCGCGTTCAAGAGCCGCCTTCATCGCGGGCGGATGCAGCTCCGTGCTCTGCTCGAGCCGTACCTCCGGCCCGAGCAGGCGTGAGCGACCGTCTCGTCCTCAGCGCTCCGACGGCACGTCGATCGTGACGCCGCAAGCCGCGTAGCCCGAGCGATCGTAGTAACGCTGGTGGTACTCCTCGGCGCGGTAGAAGTTCGTCGCCGGGACGATCTCGGTCACGATCGGCTTGACGAGTGACTCCTGCTCGGACTCGCGCGTGGCCAGCGCGAGGCGCTCCTGCTCGGCGTCGTGGAAGAAGATCGCGGAGCGATACTGACTTCCGAGATCCCAGCCCTGACGGTTCCGGGTGGTCGGGTTGTGGATGTGCCAGAAGGTGTCCAGCAGCTGCCGGTAGCTGACCGTGGCCGGGTCAAAGATGACCTCGACGGCCTCGGCGTGGCCGGTGGCGCCGCTGCACACCTGCTCGTAGCTCGGATCGGGGGTCTTCCCGCCTGTGTAGCCGACGGTCACGTCGATCACGCCGTCGTGCTCACGGAAGGCAGCCTCGACGCCCCAGAAGCAGCCGGCGGCGAAGGTCGCGCGCTGTGCGCCGTCCGGGCGGGCAGAAGTGCCGGGGAGGTCGTTGCGCGGGTGGGTCATTGGGTCCTTTCGGTCAATCGAGAACGCATTCACCTCAATAGACCCTCGGCACGCCCGAAACGGTTCTCGCGGGCGGCCGTGATTGGCAGCGCTGATCCCAGCGGCGCCCGGCTTGCTCAATAGACGGGGATGGGGCTTTTCGCAGTCGTATCGAGCCCGTATCGAACGCCGTGGTACTGCATGTAGCCGGCGTAGCCGAAGTCGAGAACGAATAACGCCAAAACGGTCACGAGCGCGAGGCGACGGCGGTGCTCGATGACCGACGCAGCCGCGACATAGATCACCGGCGCGGCGAGGAAGATGACCCGCCCGGCATCGAAGGACACCGTCATCGCGATGACGCACAGCCCGACCAGAACCAGGCCCCGACGAGCGAAGGGAAGGCTTCTGAGCGCGAACGGCGCCAGGAGCCATAGTGGACCGAACGCGTACGCAGCCCGTTTGAGCTGGTCGATGGTCAAGACTTTGCGAAAGACGTCGAGCCGCGCCTTGAGAAACGGCCCGCCGTACCCGGGCGTGTACTGGCCCCCCACCGCGGGGATGGCAGCTCTCAGGAGCACGTAGCCCGCGATCGGAGCTGCCGCAACCAGCGCGACATCACGCAGCGCCGAGCGGTCGACGAGCCGCCGGGCCCAAACCGCGTAGGCGAATGGGATCAGGAACAGGCTCGTCTCCTTGACGGCCACGCCGATCAGGATCGTCAACGTCAAGGCCAGCTTCTGGCGGCGAACGATGAACAGGCAACCCAGGACCATCACGAGGATCGTCTCGGGGTCGATGCTCCGCCCATGGCGGAGCAAGACGACCAGCAGATTCGGAGAGACCGCGAAACCAATCGCCAGCGCGGCCCCGAGTCGGGCGGAGACCCCGAAATCGCGCAGCAGGACGTACAGCGCTGCGCCGGTGGCGCCAATCGCGAGGAGCGCGAGCAGCTGGAAGGAGACGACTTGTGAGAACGGCAGAACATGCACGAGCCAGGGCACGGCGATCCGGTCGGCGTAGGGGAAGCTGTGCGGGCCACCGGGGTGAGTGGCCATCCGCACATAGAACGGCTCATCGCCGGTGATCCCCCGTTCGTGTCGCAGGACCGCGTCGGCCAGCCCGGCTACCAACAGGCAGCACAGTCCCACGAGCGGCCACGGCAACGTCGGCGTCCTCCACCCTCGAGCACGCAGTGGTCGGGCGGCGACGCCAGCAGTCGTGGTCATCGCCGAAGCGTTCTTCCCGAAGACGACACGCAGCGACAACGGTAGCGACGGTATGCGGCCACCCGGCTTTCGGCTAGCCGCGACGCTCGAGCTCACTGATCCGGTCGAGGAGTTCGCACACGAGCGCGGCGCCCGCGTAGTTGAGCCCGAGGTCCCGGCGTAGCCGCTCCGCTCGCGCTACCCGCGCGGCGCTGCTCGGGTCAAAGCGGGGGGTTTGAGCGGTCGCGGCCGGGTGAGGCTCGAACAGCCCGAACTCCAGATAGCGCCGCACATGCACGATCTTGACCCCCGCCTGCCTGGCGACGACGGTCAGCTCGACAGCCTCCTCAGAGGCGGGGTCACGTCCAGTCGGCCCGGTGTCCCTGTCTGCGTTCATCTTCAACCCTCCCGCGGGTCAGGGCCTGAGGCTTCCGCGAGCTGCTCGTAGAGCTCGCGCTCACGGTCTGACAACTCCTTCGGTACGACGATCTTGACGATTGCGTGGAGATCTCCGCTGCCGCCCCCGCGTTTGGGAAATCCCCGTCCGCGGAGCCGTAGCCGCCGACCGCTCGACGACCCCGCCGGCACGCGGACACGGGCCGTGCCGGTCGGGGTCTCGACCGCGACGGTCGCCCCGAGTGCCGCCTCGGACGGCATGATCGGGAGGTCAACGTCGAGATCGTCATCGCCGCGGCGCCGAAAACGCGGATGCGGCTTGAGCGCGACCCGCAGGAACAGATCGCCGGGCGGCCGCCCGTCATGCCCCTCGCCCCCCTGTCGCGCGAGGCGGATCAGCTGGCCGTCACGAACGCCGGCGGGGAAGTTGACACTGACCTCACGGCCGTCCAGCGTCAGCCGTCGCCGACCGCCCGCCAGCGCGTCCTCGAGTGACAGTTCGAGAAGCGCCTCCCGATCGCGGCCGCGCAGGGGCCCGCCGGGGCGGGCGCCTCGCGCACCGAACAGCGCCTCGAACAGATCGTCACCGAACTCCACCCGGGTGCCGTCGCCGAATCCCTGCTGGGTGAAGAAGTCCTCGAAGCTCTCGTCAGGCGCCTCGTGCTCGGCTTCACGCCAGCGGGCGCCAAGGCGGTCGTAACGCTCCCGTTTTTCGGCGTCAGACAGAACCTCGTACGCCTCGCCGACCTCCTTGAAGCGCTCCTCGGCGTCGCTGTCGGAGTTCACGTCCGGGTGGTACTTGCGCGCCAGCTTGCGGTAGGAGCGCCGGATCGCGTCGGCGTCAGCATCGCGCGGAACGCCCAGCACCTCGTAGTAGTCCGTGTAGCTCAGCGGCATCTGCGATCGAATCCTCGCTCAGACAGGTCGGGGGCTGTGGGATCCCCCGGCGCCCACGGTGGCACAGATCATCGCGATCATGCGCACGCCATGTCGCCCCGGACGCGTGACAGGCCGACGCCGGCGTTCTACGCTCGCACCATGGCCGTCATCGTCTGCCCGAGCTGTGCAGCGCGCAACCGCGTCGGACCGATCGCTTCAGGATTTCCTCGCTGCCCGAGATGCAAGTCGGAGCTCCCGTGGGTGGTCGATGCGGACGCGCAGACGTTCGAAGCCGAAGTGAACGCCACGGTGCCGGTCGTGATCGACTTCTGGGCCGCGTGGTGCGGACCCTGCCGGATGATCTCGCCCGTGCTCGAAGATCTCGCCGGCCGGCACGCCGGACACCTGAAGGTCGTCAAGGTCGACGTCGACGCCAACCCCACGCTCGCTTCGCGCTTCGCTGCCCAGTCGATCCCGCTCCTCGTCGTCTTCCGCAACGGGCACGAAGTCGACCGGATCGTCGGCGCGCTTCCGCGTGCGGCGCTCGAGCAGCGCCTAGGCCCGGTGCTCGCCGGCTGAACGTCGGCCGTCGTGCCCCCCTGGCTCCGCGGGGGCGTCAAAAGCGCGGCCGCCATCGCTTGACGAGGGCACAATCCGCGCCCGGGGGAGGACTTCCAGATGACGGCACGCGGCGTCAAGGCTCGCGGCCACACGGTTAGCCTGGATCGATGCCGCTACAGAACCGAGTCACCCCGCTCGGTGAGCTCATCGCCACTGCCGAACGGGGGCTGGTGTACGGCAACCGCGGCTGCCTGCACGACGAACGGGGTCAGATCCGCCGGTCGTATGGCGTCAAGCGGTGGATCGCGTGCCGGCTCGAGTTCCGGGGACGCCAGCGCGCGCCGCTGATGACGCCCGGTCGCTACACCGAGCTGTTCTTTCTCGACGACGCGACCGCGATGGCGGCCGGGCACCGAGCGTGCGCGGAATGCCGGCGCTCGGACTACACGCGCCTGACCCGCGTCTGGACCGATCTGCATCCCGGTCAGACCGGAGCCGATGCCATCGATGACCAGCTCCACGCCGAGCGGATCCTCCGACGAACGGGCGAACGGCGGCTTTACGACGCGCGGTTTGAGGACCTCCCCGACGGCACGTTCGTCGTGCACGCCGACAAGCCATGCCTGGTTCTCGGGTCACAGTTGCTCACCTGGACGCCCGGTGGATACCGCGCACCTGCCCAAAGACCCGTGAACGAGCGGGCCGTGGTGATCACCCCGCCTTCCCTAGTCGCGCTCCTGCGCAGCGGATGGACTCCGGTCGTGCCGCTTCTTCACGAGAGCGCGGGGCAATGCCCGTAGCCTTGCCGGGGCCGTTGCGACAGCCCACCACGCAACCTGCTGCCACGGCGGCGGACGGAAGCTGGCCGTCTTGGACTCAACCGTCGGCGATCGCGTCGGCGATGGTTTGCGCGAACGCCTCCGGGCGGGAAAGAAACGGGTGGTGCCCAGCGCGGAACTCGACGAGCCGGGTGTCCGCTCTGACGCGTTGACGTTGCACCTCTGCCGGGGTGGCGAGATCCTCGGTGCAAACGAAGTACGTGGCGGGCTTCTTCTGCCAAGCAACCTGGCGAGGTGGCTGCGTGAAGGGCGCGAGGGACTGACGCGTGAGACGGCCGAGCGCCTGCTCGATTGTGACCTCGTCGCAGTCTTGGAGGAAAAGCTCCCGGACCATGTCTGGATCGGCGCCAACGGTGCCGTCATCGCCCAGCTGCAACCACGGCGCCGGCTCAGAGCCGACGAGATCGGCCTGAGACTCTACGGCGTCCGGCATCACCGACGTCACATAGAGCAGCTGGGTGACTCGATTATCAGCGCCGGCCTCGGTGATGATCATCCCCCCGTACGAATGTCCGCACAGGACGACCTGGCCCTCAGCGGCCGCAATCGCGTGGCGGCAGGCGTCGATGTCGGCGTAGAGATCGCCGAGCTCCTCACCGGCCTCCCCGCAGCTGGGGAGCGAGACCGCGACGGTGGCGATTCCGTGATCGGCGAGCGGCTGGGTCATCGCAGCCCACCACCATGCGGCGTCGCGCACACAGGCGCCGTGAACAAAGATCAAGGTTGGCATACGGCGGCACGATAACGCAACGCGCGGGTTGCGCTTCGCCGCGACCTGACCTCGGTCTTCGCCGCTGGTGAAGCCGGCGGCATTCTCTCGCGGCCCGCCACCAGTTAAGAGCTCGCCGTAATCAACGCCACGCCCACCAGCAGCCACCAGCTAGCCGATCCGCTGACGACGGCCGAGACCGCCCCGATCACGCCCGCCGCGGTCGACACCACGCCCAACGTTGTCCAGATACGCAACGCCTCTTGCCTCGACGCCGTGTCCCGAGATCCCCGCTCGTCCATCTCTTGAGCCTAAGAAACGCCGCCGATCAAAAGGCGCATACGACACTCGGGCCGTGCCGAGTGCAATGACAATGTGCCGCCGCGCTTATGTCGACGGCGTCGCCATGCAGTCGTGTGTCGCGTTACTCCACTCGTGTAGCGATCGCCCCGATCGGCCCACGGCGAGCCTGTCTCTGGGAGCTAAATAAGTGATTCGATGTCGAGAGCCGCCGGCTGGCTCCGCTCACCAGGTGAAGGGCCTCGAAAGGCGCGGCCCACCACACAGGAGACGACGATGCCTAAGTACCTGCTTCTCAAGCACTACCGCGGCGGCCCGGAGCTGCACCATCCCTTCCCCCCGATGAACCAGTGGGCGCCCGAGGATGTGGAGGCGCACATGGCCTTCCAGAGGCATGTCAGCGAGCTTCTGCAGGAGAGCGGCGAGTACGTCAACGCCCAGGCGCTCACGCCGGCGCGCACCTGGGTGCGTTACGGCGGTCCGGACGCGGCGCCCGTTACCACCGACGGCCCGCACCCCGAGACCAGCGACCTGATCGCGGGCTGGTACATGATCGATGTCGAGTCCCGCGAGCGCGCGCTCGAGATCGCCGCGTACGTCTCCTCCGAGCCCGGCCCCCGCGGGGAGCCCTTGTACGAGTGGATCGACGTCCGGGAGATCATGTCCGAGGCGCCGTCGGAGGACTGTCCGGCGTGATCGACGAGCCGACGCAACCGCTGGACGAGACCGCCCTTCGCGCCCTCGTCCCGCGGGTGCTCGCGGTCTTGGTCCGCCGGGGCGAGGACTTCGACGCCGCCGAGGACGCGCTCCAGGAGGCGCTCCTGGAGGCGCTCCGGGTCTGGCCCAAACATCCGCCGCGGGACCCGTACGCGTGGCTGACCACCGTCGCGACGCGGAGGCTCGTGGATGCCCGCCGCAGCGAGGCCGCCCGGCAGCGCCGGGAGGAGACCGAGTACGCGGAGCCGCGTCCGGCCGTGACGGAGGAGGGCGACGACACCCTCTTTTTGCTGTTCTGTTGCTGTCACCCTGACCTCGCGCCCGCTTCGCAGGTGGCGCTGGCCCTGCGCGCCGTCGGCGGCCTCAGCACCCGCGAAATCGCGGACGCCTTCTACGTCCCCGAGGCGACGATGGCGCAGCGGATCAGCCGCGCCAAGCGCACCCTTCGCGGGCGCCGGCTCAACCAGCCTGGCGATCTCGCCGTCGTGCTGCGCGCGCTCTACCTCGTCTACACGGCCGGGCACACTGGCCCGCCCACCCGCGTCGACCTGGCCAGCGAGGCGCTCCGGCTCGGCCGTCAGCTCACCCTAGCCACGGAGGAGCCCGAGGCGCGGGGGCTGCTCGCCCTGATGCTCCTCAACCACGCCCGGATGCCGGCGCGGCTCGATCCCGAGGGCAGGATCGTCACGCTCGACCGGCAGGATCGCGGCCTGTGGGACACGCGTGAGATTGCCGAAGGCGTGCGCGTCCTGCAGTCGGCGCTCGCCATGCAGACGGCGCAACGGCGCCCGGGCCGTTACCAGATCGAGGCCGCGATCGCCGCCCTGCACGACGACGCGGCGAGCGCCGAGGAGACCGACTGGCCTCAGATCCTCGCCTGGTACGACGACCTCGTCGCATTGACCGAGGACCCCCTGCGCCAGGACCCCGCCGCAGTGCTCGGACGCGCGGTTGCGGTCGGCCATGTCCTCGGTGCTTCTGCCGGACTGCGCGAGACCGACCGGCTGCGCGAGGTGCTCGGCGAGCGGCACCGGTGGCACGCCGTGCGCGGGCACCTGCACGAGCTCGACGGCGACTTGCCCGCCGCCGCCTCGGCATACGCCGAGGCCGCCCGCCGGGCCACGAACGTCGCCGAGCGCGACCATTTGGTCCGCCAGGCCGCCCGCACTCGAGCCGCCGACCAAACCGGAGGACTCTGACTCCCGGAGCGATCTCATCCCGCCCGGCGGTAACAGATGTGCGTCGCCAGTGGGGACTGGAGGACGTCGGCGGGCTCGAAATCGAACTCGCTGACGCCGGCGAATATCCCCTCGCCGGAACCGAGTAGAACGGGAACGATGTCGAGCCAGAGCTCGTCGATGACGCCCGCTAGCAGCGCTTGGCGGACGGTCGCGGCTCCGCCCGCGATGTCGATGCCGTCCGCGCCGGCAATCTCGCGGGCCTGGGCGTAGGCGGCGTCAAAGCCATCGGTGACGAAGTGAAACGTTGTCCCGCCCTCCATCTCGATCGGCGCGTGAGAGTGATGGGTCAGGACGAACACAGGCGCGTGGTAGGGCGGCTCGGGCCCCCACCAGCCCGACCACTCCTCGTCCCACTCGCCCCGGATCGGGCCAAACATCTTGCGGCCCATGACGTAGGCGCCGCGCGGACGCAGCAGACGACGCTCAGCGGTGGCGTCGGCCTCGTTCGCGCGCTCGTCGCCAAGGTGCCAGTCGTGAAGCTCCCGGCCCCGCTTGCCGAGCGGGTTCTCGCGGCTTTGATCCGGCCCGGCGACGAAACCATCGAGGGAGATCGACATGTGGCAGGTGGTGTCGGCCATTACGCTCCTCCAAAGTGATTGTGATTTGCAGGCGGCGGCGAGCGGGCGTCGCCGCCCCCTAACGCGGTCTCCGCCGCCATTGTGCTCGTCCGCTCTGGCCACCGTCGGATGGTGAAAGGAGGCGCGCGCGGATCGGCGCGAGATCCAGTGGGGTCTCGCGCGGAGTCCTACTCGGCGGGTGTTCTCTCAGCCCGGCTGAGCAGAGCCTCAAACGCGATCCTGCCGACGGCCGCGACAGCTGCCGCGAGAATCGTGGTCATCATCGCGTCGAATCCAGGGTGAGTCGCTAGGCCCCATGAATCGCCCAATGCGAACCGACCGAACAACATTCCTACGGGAAACGAGACGACGGCGGTCAGGATGAGGCGCCTCACCGCGGGACTCCTTGACCTGCGAGCGAGTTCCCTCATGCCCCGACCAACAGGATGAACGAACGCCGCCGAATCGATGGGCGCATGACCCGACTATCTCACCAATGGGCCGGCGAGTCCACCGGGCAGGAACCCGCGCTGCTGGCCTCGCCTAGAGCTGTTCATCAGCTCTGAGAGTCTCCCCAAACAATCGTGAGTGACGTTCGGTTTAATCCTGGCCGATGTCGAGCCATTCAGCGTCTGAGGTCATCACGACCTACGCACTCAGGACCAAGGATGAGCTCGAACGTAGGCTGCCGCTGGAGGTAGACGAAGACCGGATACGCAAAAAAGGAGATCCGCGATGGTCGTTCACTATTTGGAGATCGTGAGTAAGGACATGGACGCCTTGACTGAGCTCTACCAGCGCGTGCACGGCCTCTCCTTCGAGCCCCCGGACCCTGACCTCGGGCACGCCCGGATTGCGCCTCAAGTGGACGGATCGCTAGTCGGCATCCGCAAGCCGTTGGCTGAGCATGAGCAGCCGATTATGCGGACGTACATCGCGGTCGAAGACATCGGACAAGCGGTCAGAGAGGCCGAGGAGTCGGGCGCGATGATCGCGTACTCTCCGACTCGGCAAGGCAACCAGGGCACCTTTGCCATCGTGATCAAGGGCGGCGTGGAGCATGGCCTCTGGCAACGCTAGAACGACCCGCCGAGACTCCACAAGTGGCGACGAGCAGAAGCCTGGTCAGAGCGATCCCGACCGTTGGATTTCGGTCTAGGCGCTAGCGCTGCGCCGATCAGGGTAAAGACCGCCCTGTGCCGACCTTGCCCTGGACCGAGTGCCGGTACCGGCCGCGCAACGGTGAGTCGCTGCACGTGCTCACCTCAACTCTGCCTCTTCAGAGCTATCGCGATGTCCCGCGCTTTCTCAGGTGGACACTGAGGATTCGCAGGCAGCTCGCAAGCGCCGAGGGCGCCGCGGGGTACAGCCTCGATGCGCGCCTGCTGCGAAAGACCTTCTACACGCTGTCCGCTTGGTCAAGCGCGGAGGCGATGAATCGGTTCGTGCACAGCGGCGATCACGCCAGCATGCTCGCCGATATGGCCGGCCGCCTCGGACCGCCGGTGTTCGTTGAATCGAATGCGAGCCCCGCAGAACTGCCCTTAGATTGGGACGCGGCCAAGCAGCGACTCGCTGATGAGCGCGCTCGCAGCAGCTAGCGCAGCGATGGCGATCGCAGCGGTCCCGCTGCGCGTTCAAGAACAGCAGCCTCGATCACATGCCTGTCTGGGCGACAGCGCGGAAGCGAACGGACGAGTGCTGTGATGGCTTTCCGCCGGCAGAGACCGACGGTAGGGTGGGCGGATCGCCGCCGATCCTCCTACCGGGCTTGCCCGGGCGATTCTCGTGCTCGGCGATGCCCGGGGGCTGGTCGAGGCCCTGCTGCATCGTCTTGAACGAGCCGGGATCGCTGCGGAGCACGGCATCGGGTCGCGATGCCGAGAATCGGCGGCTCTTGCGCGGGATGATTGGCGTGCGGTGGCCGTCGTCACGCGCGAGGTGGGACTAGCCTCCAACGACCTTTCCCCGGGCATCCTCTTGTGCTGCGGCTCCGAGACGGGGGAGGTGGCGGCAGAGACTGACTCGCTGCTGCACCTCGGTCGAATCTGTGACGCGCACGCTATTGCAGCTGACACCATCCTCCGCGCCATCGAGGAGGAGCAGTCACACCGAGATGCACGCTCCTGAGACCAGCACAACCCGATGCAGCCCACCACGCTTCCCTCCACACACCAGGGGTCACGTCCTCGACCTCTGCGATGTCGTTCCTAGCTTCCCCCTTCAAGTCACCGCTGCTCAGCGCCTCGGCACCAGCGTCTGCGCAAGAGCTCCGCTCCCGAAGCGCTGCTCCTCGACGACTTCGAGCTTGAGGTGCTCGTCTAGCTTGGCGAAAGGGCTGCGGCCCGCGCCGATCGCGATCGGGACCATCGACAGCTGGTATTCGTCGATCAGACCCAGGCGGGTCAGCGACTGGGCGAAATCAGGACCGCCGTGGACCAGGATGTTCCCTTCGTCGTCTCGGGCCTTGAGGTCGGCAATGTCTGCGCTCAGGTCCCGGCCGAAGATCTCAGCCGGTCCCCAGTCCCCCTTCTTGAGGGTGTGGGAGAAGACAGCCTTCGGCTTCTCATTCATCGCGGTCGCGATCGGCCCCTGCGACGCGGCCCAGTGCGGGCCCATGATCTGGTAGCTGCGCCGGCCCATCGCGTGAACACCGGCCTGCTCGAGGGCTCGGAGGTTTCGCTCCATCGAGTCCTCGCCAAACCACTCAAACATCCATTCATGCGTCCCGTCGAGGCTGGTGGCAAAACCGTCGAGGGACATGACCATTTTGAGGATCACTTTTCTGTTGCTCATGGACCTAGAGACTCATCCTCTCGCGTGAACTCATCGCCCACCCACGCATCCGGGGAAAGAGAGAGCCGGCGTACGCGCGGTCTTCAGCCAAACCGTTTGCGACAAGGAGCTATGCGGCGGCAGGCTTCGGACGCGACGACTCTTCCGGCCGACTGCTGCTCATCGATCACCCGGCGCGTGCCACGAAGCGCTCTGTGACGTCGCGCAGCAGCAGCTATGTCGACGTGTTCAGCTCGCCGGCGATCCCGAGCGCTCGTGGAAGTGATGCTCGTATGGTGTCGGGATGCGGCGCTGGTCACTGAGGCAGAACCGTGACTACATGCTGCTCTGGACCGGTCAGCTGCTCTCGGAGTTGGGATCACAGACCTCCGCAGTGGCCTATCCGCTGCTGATCCTGTCGCTCACCGGCTCCCCGGCCGAGGCCGGAGTGGTTGGTCTGGCCAAATGGCTGCCACTCGCGGTCTGCGCGATTCCCGCCGGCGCGCTGGCTGATCGCGTGAACCGCAAACGGTTGATGATCGCGTCCGACGCGATTCGCATGCTCGGTGCCGCCAGCATTGTCCTCATGCTGGCGATATCCGAACCGAGCTACCTGCAGATCGTCATCGTCGCCTTCATCGATGGCGCGCTGTTCACAACCTCCTACATCTGTGAGCGCGGAGCGCTCCCTCACGTCGTCGCAGCCGACCAGCTGTCAGACGCTGTCGCGCAAAACGAGGCGCGTAGCTTCGCCGCCACGATCGCCGGCCCACCCCTGGGAGGTGTGCTGTTCGCGATCGCCCGCGCACTGCCGTTCATCGTCGACACAGTCTCATTCTTGATCTCGATGACGACCACCTCCCTCACCCGCGCACGATTCGAGACTGAATCGCCAGGCGCCTCGCAATCCCGCCGCACCATCCGCGCGGACATCAGCGGCGGGTTCGCGTGGCTGTGGCAGCACCCGTTTTTTCGCGCCACCTCGATTCTGTTCGCCCTGGGAAACCCCGTCTTCACCGGCCTCTACCTGCTCGCCATCCTCCTCGCCAAAGAACACGGCGCCTCCCCAGCCACAGTCGGGGTCGTGCTCGCCATCATCGCCGCCGGCGGAATGCTCGGCGCACTCTCGGCCGGGACAATCCGGCGCGCGCTGCCGCCGCGCGCAATCATCATCGCCGAGCAGTGGCTGCTCCTCACACTGGTGCTAACCCTGGTGTTGGTCAGCGACCCGCTGCTGATCGGACTGGCCATCGCCGGTGCGGAATTCCTCACCCCGACCGTCAACTCGGTCGTCGCCGGCGCGCGAGTAGCCGCCACACCAGACCAACTCCAGGGCCGAGTCCAAGCCGCCGCGATCATGGCGACCATGTCCCTGGCATGGCTCGGACCACTCGCCGTCGGACTCGTCTACCAGCACGCCGGTCCGACGACCACAATCCTGATCCTCGCCGGATGGACGCTGCTCTCAGTGGCGATCGCAACCCTCGCCCCAGCCCTCCGCGGCCACCCTCCCCGCCCCCTCCAAGCGGCCAATTCGTAGAGAGCCGCCATCGCGACAATCCCCTCGAGCGGTCGTGTCGATCACGTCTCTAACGGCGCTTCGCCAAAGCGTGCCCTGAAGCGGCTGCCGGTCCAGCACGGCTGGTTGGCGTGTACCCCGCGAAGATCCCGCTCGTTTCGTTGTTTGGGGTCGCAGGGATTCGGCCGGATCGCTCTTCGGAGGCGTCCGGACGTGGTGATCAGAGAGTCGGATGCTGTGGTGTCCGGCGCGGAGATGCGTGCTTCGATGACATGGCGGCGATAATGCTGCGCGTCATGGATCTTCAGATCGTCATCGGTCCCGGGCGCGCCGCAAGCCCGAAGAGCAGGCCGCTGCCTTGTTTCGCGACCGGTGCCCTGACTTCGTCAGTCATGACCGGATGCAGAAGGACGGGATGATCCACGGCCTCGACAGCCTCGCTCCGCCCGCACGCGGTCCTGTGACATGAGATTGAAAGCCTGGGAGTGTGCAACCTCGTGGATCGAGGCCGAGCTGAAGTGGGCTGAGCGCCGCGGTGCTGGAGGCGATCCGTGAAGACTTCCGCGGGCAGACGGAGGACGCGCGGACCCAGTACGGCAACGAGCACCCCTAAGTCGTCAACGCGCGATCTACGTCTCCTGACCGCTCTCGTCGGCATAGTTGCGATCGCGATCCTTGTCCGTGCGGCCGCGATTGGATCGCGATTGCACAACGATGATGCCTACTCATGGTGGGTGGCATCGGCGCCGTCGGCCGGAGCGTTCCTGCGTCGGCTTGCTGCGACCGAGAACACGCCGCCCCTGTTCTACCTGATACTGATGCCCTTCACGGGCGGCGGTCCGGCTCTGCTGCGGCTCCCAGCCGCAATCCCGGGAGCGGCGATGAGCGTCGTGGCGTTTTTTGCGCTGCGCCGGAACTTGGGCGGCGGCGTCGCCTTAGCGACCGCGCTGACGGTCGCGGTCGCCCCTTTCCTCGTTACGGACTCGGATCTCGCCCGCGGCTTCATGCTGGCCGACCTGGCGCTGCTCTTTCAGCTGTGGGCGCTGTTGGCTCTCATCGAGCGTGAGACCGCCTGGCGCTGGGCGGCGTTTGTGGTGAGTGGAGCCGTCGCGTGCTACAGCGAATACGCGTCAGCGATTGTCATCGTCGCGATGGGTCTGGCCGTACTTTGGTTTGGGAGGCCGCCTCGCAAACACGTGCTGGCAGCAGTGGCGCTCGTGTTGCTGACGCTCGCTCCGTGGGTACCCGAGATCGTTCGCGGACAGGATCAAATTGGCCTCACGAAGCTCGGCCCTCCGGACGCGGCGCCATCGCTTGGCGGTCTACGCGACGTCTTCACGAAGCTCGTGTTCGGGGAGAGCGGGGGAACGAGCAGTGTCGTCGGGCGTTGGATCTTGTTCCTGGCTCTCGCGGCGCTTCTCACGGGTGCGGCGGTTTTGCTGAGGCGCCGCAGAGCCGCGGTCAGCCGCCTCGGCGCCAACGCGAGCACCACCCTCCACATCCTCGGCGCAACAGCAGCGCTCTCCGTGATTGGCTATGCGATCGCCGGGATTTTCGGAGTCGATGTGTTCAGTCAGCGCTATCTGACGGTGTTGATTGCGCTTGTGGCACCGATCGTGTTGACGGCCATCGCGGTGACCGGCTGGACCGCAGCGTTGGCGGTCGTATCGATCGGGCTTGGAGTGCTAGGTGTCGCCAACGCTGTCCGTCGGGCGGGCACCGAGTACGAGCCCTCGTTGACACCCGTCCGCGCGGCCGTCGCCGCCGCCCATCCCCGGACCGTGCTCACAAACACCCCGATCGTTCTCTACTACCTCGGCTCGTTCCGGCCGATCTTCGACCGGCCTTCGAATCTCGGGCAGGGGCTCGCCCTGCACTGCGCCCGTCCCTGCGTAACCGTCGACGACGACCGAAGCCACGGCGGTACTCCGCGGTCGCCCACGCCAACCAGCTCAGAGACGATCGGTCCTTTTATCGTCGGTATCGAGCGATGAGTCGCAGCGCCTCACTCTCGACGACTTGGTCGTCGGCCGCAGCCTAACTGCGATCAAGATCGTCTCCCGGTCGGGGCTTCTCGGTGATAAATCAGGCTGTGTCGACCGACCCCGCGAGTCTGGTCGCCCACCGCAGTTGTGTCCAGCGCTGGATGGCGATGTCCTTCCTGGCTTCCGCTTGGAGTCACCGCGGGCTAAAGGAGCACCGAGCGGCTTGAAGTGCCCAGCCGGCGACTAAGCAGAAGCCATGACCGAGCGCCGAAGAGTTCCACTTCGATTCGACCCTCGGCACGGGAACTGGCTAGCAGGTGTGCGGCCGGGTGCTTAGTTTCCGCGCAACGGAGGCGGCTCAACGTGCCGAACGCCGCATGCTCGTAACCGGCGGGCACGCTCCGGCCTGCGAAACGCTGGTCACCACGAAACCGTGGCGCTCGTAGAACGGGACAGTCCGCGGGTTGGGCGTTTCGAGGAACGCCGGCAGGCGATCGGCGTCCACTCGAGCCAGACAATGCCTTAATAGCTGCGCTCCCAGGCCAGCTCCCTGCCGGGCACTGTCGACACCCAACCATGGCAGGTACCAGTGCAGATCGTGGGGATGAGCGGCATCCATCTGCTCTAGAACCGCGAACGTATCGGCCTGACGCTCGGCGGGGACCGACTCGCTCAGGACCGCCACGATCGCATCTGCGTCGGCTTCAGTCCCCGGCGGCAACCAGATCGCCACCGCCGCAAAATCCCCGAGGCTGAACACAGTTTCGCTCTCAAAACCGCCGCTGCCGAACGCGGCCACGAAACGTGCGAAATCCGTCAGGTATTGCAGCGGCTCCGCGAACAGCCATCGCTCAACCGGATCGGCAATGAACGCCGACACCAGCGTCGCGATGACCTTGGCCTCGTCGCTCTTGTCCACCGATGCAATCGTCGTCGGATGCACGCAGAGAAATCCTATGGCCGGCATCGGTGCCAAGACCGGCCTTTCGCCAAACCTCGCCCCGGTGTCGCAAGCTCCTTGCTATCAGCCCGCAACGACGCCGAAGCGTCAACCGCAGCCACCGCACCTCCGCCCACGTCCAGGTTCCACTCCAGCGGCCACATCTCCGTCGTAAGCCTGATCCCCATGGGCCAGACGACACGGGGAGTGCGCCGGGCACGCCGGTAGCGGCAAAAGGCTGGCCGGCCGGGTGCCGCCAACTAACTGCTGCAGGCGCTTAAACCAGTTAGGGTGTAGGGCATGGTGGTCCAGCGTCGCCCGCTCGTCACGGCGGTGGTGATCGTTTTGGTCGCCGTGCTGGTGGGCGCATGCGAGAGCTCGGGCGTCGCCTCGCCCAAACGAGGGCGAGCGGCCACACGGGCGGCGCTGGGCGAGCTGCAGGCGGCCGCGGCGGCCGCGCGGACGTCGACGGTTAACACGACCACGATGCCCTTTGCCGTGACCATGGACGCCGCGCAACGGCTGATCTTCTTCAAGCGCGTGGTGGGCGGGGATCCCACGGCCAGCCAGTTGACCATTGACCGCGACGGTCACGCCGCCGCGCTGGTCACCGACGGCGGGATCGAGGGCGAGAAGAAGCACTACTTCACCCTCAGCCCGTCACAGCTCGCGCAGCTGCGCCGGACGATCGCGCGGACACAACTGCACGATACGAGCTGCTGCGACGTGCGCTACTGGATCTACTGGGTGTCGCTACGCGGCCGCACCTACCGGCTGGCCGACAGGCAGGTGCCGGCCTCGGCACGGCCGTTAATGGACAGCCTCGACGCGTTGATCGACGCCCACACGCAGTACTGAGCTCATTCCTCCGAACGCCGCTGGCGTCGGGCGAAGCGGGCCACCTTGGCCCGGTTGCCGCAGGTGGCCATCGTGCACCACCGCCTCCTGCCGCTGGGATCGAGAAACAGCCAGCCGCAGTCGTGCCCCGGACACGCGCGGACCGGGGCGTGAGCGCCGGTGAGCAGCTGAGTGGCTGCCCAGGCCACGGCGAGCGTGGGGGCGTCCAGCCCCTCCCGGGTGGAGACGCGCTGCTCGATGCGCCCGTCAGCGGTGGCACGCATGCGCAGGCTGTGGGCGGCGGCGCGCGCCTCGGCCGCGAGCACGGCGAAGCCCGGACGCTCGGGGCCGTGGAGCAGAACGCCGTAGAGCCCAGCGCGCAGCCGGCGGGCGCGCGTCAGGGCCGCCGCGGCCGCCGGTCGATCGCGGTCGGCGTGACGGCGCAAAATCGCGACCCGGTCAGCTTCGAACAGACCGGCGTGGCCCGCCCAGACGGCGAGATGGTCAAAGGACTTCAGATAGTCGTGCCCTGCGGGCTCGTTCCAGCCCACCCACGTGTTGCAGAAGTCAAGCGCCGGGTGGCCGCCCAGGGGAGCGGGAAGACGTAAGCCTTCGACCTCGACGCTGGCAGCGGACACGAGGCCGGGAGTCTAACCCCCAACCCGCCCGAAACCAGTTAGCGCGGTCCCGTTGCACAACCGCTAGACCCCGAAGGATGAACGCCCGGCTGCGACGTAGCCGCCTCTGTCAAAGTCGAGTCTGACTTCCGCTTCAGCTCCGCCGAGGTCCAGAGCGCGGTCCGGACCGGCTTCCCAAGTGGCGACAACACGGAAGTCGTGGCCGAGACCAGGCCCGACTCCCTGAGCGCCCGGTTGCATAGGATCGCCCTGCTCCGCCAAGCGCCCGCGGTCACCGAGGCGTGCGCGCTGGCGCGCTGACCAAAGGAGAGCTGATGGCCGCCTACCTCATCTACGCCCGCAAAGTGATCACCGACGAGGAAGTGTCTCGACGCTACAGCCAGCAGGTGGTCCCGCAGATCCGTGAGTTCGGCGGCGAGTTGGTCGTGGCGCGTGGTGAGGTCCACGCGCTCGAGGGAGACTGGCATCCGCAATCGGTCACGATCTTGAGATTCGACGACCGCGAGTCGCTGATGCGCTGGTACGACTCTCCTGAATACGCACCGCTCAAGCAGATGCGACTGGACAGCAACCGGGGGGACATCATCGTCGTCGACGGCAGCTGAACCGGCGACGACCGGAAACGGTCCGCAACGTGCGCCTCACCGACGCTGCTGATGGGATTAGCTGCGAAGGGTGCGAGGCAGCCCGAAGCGGCTGAGAACGCTGCTGTCGACAAAGTGGGTAATTGCAGAGATGCGGTCGCCCGCGAGAGTCAGCACGAGCACTCCGACGGCGTGCGCGATCGGTGTTTGCGAGTCGGTGCGATAGCAGCCGAATGCTGGCTGGCCGTTGGCTCGGGTTGGGATCAGCTTGTGGCGGCGCCCGCCCCGCCAATTTAAGTATTCGTAAATCGCCGAGCGGCCCTGGTATTCGAGCGGGGGCGGCGGCATCGTGAACCACGCGTCTTCGGTGAGTAGCGCGACAACGCCGTCGATGTCGTCGGCCATCCAGGCATCGGCGAAACGGCGAACGAGCTCGTGTTCTGTCGGTGAGTTGGGCTCTGGCGCTCGGCCCTGGTCTGACGCGGGAAATAGGCGTTCGGTCGTTAGCCGCGCGCGCCTGAGGGCGCTCTTGACCGAGTCCTCGCTTGTCTCGAGCGTGTCGGCTACCTCGGCGGCGTGAAACCCGAGGACGTCGCGGAGAAGCAGGACGGCGCGTTGGCGTGGTGGGAGATGCTGCAGGGCTGCGACGAACGCGAGCTCGACGGTCTCCCGGGCCTGGTATCGAGCATCTGGACCCGGCGCCGTATCGATGATCCCCTCGAGCAGGGCGTCGGGGTAGGGCTCAAGCCAAGTCACCTCGCCGAGCCTCGTCGGCTCCGGCGCGGCGAATGGCGGCTCGGGTGCCGGCGGCGACCGGCGGCCGAGCGCGCGCAGGGCATCGAGACATCGATTGGTGGCGATCCGGTATAGCCACGCGCGCAGCGATGACGTGCCCTGATAACCCGACAGACCCCGCCAGGCGCTCAGCAACGTCTCCTGGAGCGCATCCTCAGCGTCTTGCATCGAGCCGAGGATCCGGTAGCAGTGGAGCTGGAGCTCCCGCCGGTAGGGGTCGGTTAGCTCGCGGAATGCCTCCTGCTCGCCTTGTGCAGCGCGCGTCAGTAGCGATTGGCCCATCTTCTGATCCTCGCATCTCGACTCCGATTTCACCGGCATTAACAGCTGTGACGTCGCGCGCGCCGAGAAAGGGTCGCCCGGCGACCGCGCAACAGTCACCGACCCTTCTTCCGCCCCGCCGGCGTCTCAATACGCGGATGGCAAACCCCCGACACCAGGAGGACCGGAATGACCGCGTACGCAATCGGGTCCGCGGAGGAGCAGCTGGCCGTTCGGCTCGAGCTGCTTGATGCCGAGCAGGACCTGACTCGCTAGAGGAGGCTCAAAATGCTGCACCCCGCTCTCGCTCGAGCGCTCGCCAGCGCTCACATCGATGACTTACATCGGGAGGCCGCCCGCTGGCACACGATCCGTCTCGCCCATCGCGCCGCGCCCGAGTCACGCGTGGCGGCCACTCGAACCGCCATTAAGCGATCCGCCTCCAGTCAGCGGCGTGGACTCGTGCACCCCGGCCGCGGACATGACGCCAACCGAGGCTGCTCAAGCAGCCCCATGGTGGCCATGCCAATCCGTGTCGACGTCCCCTCGGGGCCGCCAGCCGGAATCGATCTGGCATCGAGATCGTCATGTAGGCCTTGCCAATGCGCTGCTGAATCCAGTCGAAGCGGGTAAGCACGTCGACCGATCGGCGATCGCACAACGGCCGGCCAGAGCGAGAGCGCAGTTCAGGATTGGCCTCCAGCCATCGCGAGGGTCAGGACGTTCATGTTGCCAGTCCCCCCATTGGAGGGTGAAGGTCAGTCCTGCGATCCTCCAGCCGTCGGGGGTCCGTGTGAGCTGGTAGTCGTGGCGGCCGCCGACCGTCCACATGGGCCGCCCGACGCGTTGGCGAGCACGTGCGTGCCCATCATGTTGGCTGCGCAGGTCGCGTGATCGCCGTTGAGGCTGACGACGTGATTGGAGATCTGGTGGTGGACTGCGTCCATCGCCTGCAGCGTTTGGCGCCATCCCTCGACGAACTGCGTGACGGGAGCGGTGTATGGCTCGCCACCAATGAGTGATGTGCGGTCGTGGTAGACCGTCTCGGTAAACAGCTGCCCCATCGCGTCCCAGTCCTTGGCGTCGACCGTGAGCGAGAGGTGTCCGATCAGCTCGATTATGGCGAGGCGGTCCTCGAGCTCGGTGACCGTGGATCTGGCAGCTGATGCACGCGCTAACTATTAGTTAGCATCGTACGATGGCCTGTTGTATATCATGGAGATGGTGCTTGCATGCTCAGAGCAGGGCCACCTTGGTGCGGCTCCGTAGCCGGCACCTCAGCTTCTGCTTTGCGTCCGCCGTGATCTGAGGCGGCAGCCCGACCGAAATGCCTGGGGTCGGCGACGATCCAGAAGTGTGACGCTGAGGAAGTGGGCTGCTCCGCCGCGGTATGGATTGGCCGATGGGGCTCACGGAGGTTCCGCGGGAGTCGACCGGGTTACTCGGCAGCTCGGATCGCGGAGCGGGGCAGCGCTTCGCCGGGTAAGTCGAGCTGTTTCTTGATGCGCGCCCGTGCACGGTGCAAGCGAATGCGCACGACGTTTGCCGAGATCCCCATGACTCGCGCGATCTCGCGTGGAGCCAGGCCCTCCCAGGCGGTCAGCGTCAGGATTTCTCGGTCCTGCTCAGATAGTTCTGCGATGGCGACTCGGACGTCATGGTGTCCTGGGTCACTGGACGACGATGCGACTTGAGCGGCGCGCATTCCCTCTGCCAGTCGCTGGATCAGCGCGTCGGCTACGCGTCGACGCCGGGCACTTCGCAGCAGGAGGTTACGCGCAACCCCGAACAACCACAGCCGCGCCGCCTCCCCATCTGGGACCGCGTCGAGCTTGCCCCAGGCCGTCAAATAGGTCTCGGCCAGCAGGTCGGCCGCCTCCTCAGCATCGCGGCAGCGACGGACCAGGTAGCGCAGCAGATCGTCACACGTCGATCGGTACAGAGCCTCAAACGTGTCTCGCGGATCGGGGCCGCGGGCGGCGCTCATGAGAGTCCGTGGGTCGCGAGATACCGCAGGTAGGAGCGAGGGCCCAACCGCGCGCCGGTCCTCAATACCCAATTGTCCTGCCTCCCGGGCAGCGGCGGGTCATAGCCCGGGGTGTAGATCAAGAAGCTGCCGTAGAGCGGATAGTCCTCTCGTCCTGACCGATAGTTGCCGACCAGAAGCTGCTCGACTCGGGCCAGGTCGCCAGCGCGGACGGCTGCGATGTACGGGATCGCCCACCCGAAGCGGCTCGGGGACACGCTCCCCATATCGCCGAGCACCGAGACGCGCGGGTGCGGTTCCCAGGCCGTCACCGCGCGCCAGCGCAACGCGCCGGACAGAACGGCCGCGTCGTGTGACGCGCGGGCACGATCACCGGCGCGTTTCGCCCTGCGCCAATCGATCACCCAGGCGCAGATCGCGCTCATTGCAAACTCGCCGCGGAGCTGTCCACTCGGCACCCGCCACTGATAAGGCGGCTTGTTCGTGCTCAGCACGAGATCACGCCACGACGACGCATATCCGCTCGGGTAGGGGATGTCGGCCGCCAACGCGACCGCGACTCGCTCAAAGCGTGTCCCGCGGGTATTGAGAATCTCTCCAGGACCCCCGCCTTGAATCGCCCACTTCGGGGGATAGATGTGGGTGTAGGTCGGGACGAACAGCCTTGTCGCCGCTACCGCGACACCCGCGAACGCGACCAACGCCACCGCAACCACGACCACGCTCCTCGGCCGTACCAACCACCGCCGTGATCGCCGCCGCCGGTTCGCGCCTGGCTGGGCGGCGATCGCCAGACCGAGCCCCCGAAGCGCATCACCGATCTCCTCAGTCGCCAGCGTTCCTGATGGCGCAGGATCACACGCGCTCAGCATGCGGCCAAGACGATCGGGCTGTGACGAAGACTGGGGCATGTCAGACCGGGCTCCTCTGCATGGGTTCCCTCCTATATCGCGCGCAAAGAGCGATTCATTTCATCCCAGCGGCGACAAACCGGCAGTCTTACGGGAGGCTCGATTCCGCGCTTAGCGAGTCCGCCAGCCTCACCATTGGGATGCCCGTCGTTACCTCACGGCAGGCTGGCGCTATTTCCGCGGCCCCAGGGGCCGCTGCGCTGCTGCGCTCGCAGAACGGGGCCCTCAGGTCCACATCGCCATGCAACAGAGCGACGAGAACGGCAGCACCGTCACCTAGGGCGAGCACGTCAGCGACGAGCGGTACGCGGCCGCGCCTGGCGACCGGCACGATGACGCCCGCGCTACGTCGTACCGGGGTCGCTGCGTCACCGAGTGCTTATGGACGAATGCGGATGATCGTCTTCCCGCTGCGTCGCTCGGTCGGGTTGAGGGCGGCGACGGCATCGTCGAGGGTCGCGACGTCTCCGATATTGGTCCGGAGTCGTCCGTCGCGCACCCGCTGGACGATCTCGCTCAGCTGGGCACGATCGGACTCGACGACGAAGTCGATTGCCAGGCCGTCGGCGGGCCGTGCGTCGGGGGGCCCGACGACGGTCACCAGGGTTCCTCCGGCCCGGATGAGGCTTGCGGACCGCTTCTGGATGTCTCCGCCGATGACGTCGAACACCAGGTCGACGCCGCCGACGTCCTCCAGGGCGTCGTTATCGAGATCGACGAACTGGTGCGCGCCGAAATCCAGCACCTTCTGGCGGTCCGCGGCGCGGCCGGTGCCGATGATGTAGGCGCCTGCCTCACGTGCGAGTTGCGTCACCATCGTCCCGACTGCGCCGGCCGCACCGTGCGCGAGAACGCTGTGCCCCGCCCGGAGGCGACCGTGGTCAAACAGCCCCTGCCACGCGGTCAGGGCCGAGATTGGCAGGCTCGCGCCGACGGTGAAATCGACATCGCCCGGCAAAGGCGCGAGGTTGCGTGCCTCGATCGCCACATACTCCGCGAGCGTGCCGTCGCGATGCCAGTCCGCGAGGCCGAACACGCGCTGTCCCACCGACACCCCCGTCGTGCCGTACCCGAGCGAGGTAACCACTCCGGCGAACTCGTGCCCAGGGATCGATGGTGTCCGGTCACGGTTGGCGCGATCGACCCAAGTCGAAGGCCACTCCATCTCAGTCGGCACGAACCCCGAGGCATAAATCTGAACGATGACGTCGTTGATCGCCGCCGGCGGCTCGGGGCGTTCCACCAGCGTCATCCCGGCCTTCCCCGCAGCCTCGTCCGTCACCACAATCGCCTTCATCGGGGCACCTCCCCGTCGTTGAGTTTTCGCGTGTAACAGACTGCATCGTCGCCTACGCACCGCTCGGCGAAGCTACTGCTCTCGGGCTGGATCCGGCGGCTGAACCCGTTGGAGCGATGCCCGTGCCGCCCGAAAAGCAGCACCGAACAGAAAGACGAGGCGATCCGCCCGAATGTTCAGCACCTCGCGCCTAGGAACCCCACGGAGAGCCGAAACTTCGACGCCCCGAAGGCCCTCGCTGCACACCGCGAGGAGGGTGGTCGAGTAACTCAGCGCCCTTCTTGCCGCGGTATCCACCCCGTTTGCCGCCGCTGTGGGAGCCGCACCCATCGAGGCTGGAGATGACGTCGGGGGTGTCGGTCGCGGTCATGATTCTCTGCTTGCGTCGGTAGGGTGATCACGTCGGGGCCGCCCACGGAGCGGCGGAGCACTTCGACGTGCTCGATCACGGCGAACATGCCGCCCAGGCCATCAGCGTTTCCTCGGCGGCTTGCGCGATGCCGAAGTCCACATCTGGGTGAGTCTCCGGCCATGGCACCTGGGCCTGGATAATGATCTGCGCCGAGTTGGTGTGTCTGTCAACTCCTTCGCGCCAGGTGGTCGGGTGCCGGGTGGAGGGGGGCATAGGTGAGGATCACCGAGCCGTTGGTGAATCGGTGGACGTCGATGAGTTCCAGCTTGGCCACGGCGGGGTCGAGACCCTCGAAGATGCGCTGTCCGGCACCAACGACGACGGGCATCATCCAGAGCCGGATCTCATCGATCAAGCCGGCGCCCAACAGCGTGGCGTCGAACCGGCTAGTGCCGTACTTGATGAGGTTTCTGCCCGATTGCGCTTTCAGACGCGCGAGCGCGCCCGCCGCGTCGTCGCCGAGCGGCGTGGCGTTCCATCCGAGGGTGCCGAGGGTATGGGTGGCAACGTGCTTGGGCATCTGGTTGATCGTGTCGATGTAGGGGTTGCCGGTTATGGGTTCCCAGATCGCGCGCAGCCGCTCATATGCGACACGGCCCAGCACGAACGCGTCGTAGCTCTCGAGCTCGTGCATTGAGTACTCGACGGCTTCCTGGTCGAATGGCGCCCAGCGGTCTGGGGCCTCGACGACGCCGTCGAGCGAGACGATCGTGGATTCAATGAGCTTGCGCATGTGGACCCCTATCTGGTCTTGCCTGAATTCGCCCAGCGGCGGACGACCTCGATGTTCAGATCACTGCGCGGACGCAGGGTTCATTCGCTGGATCGGACACGCTGAGAACCTCTCCTGACCGGTTGGTCAGTAGATGTCGCGGCGGCCGGTGCGCCACGCTCCGATGATGAGCGGGACGGCGAGCCAGAGTGCGAGCGTGGTGCCGGCGTGCGCCCAGTCGGTGGCGCTGAACGAGTGCGTGGCCAGTGGCCCCAGTGTCGGCCCGATGGCCAGCCAGTGGCTGAGGGTCTTGAGCGGGTGGATGGTTGAGGACAGTGCGTCCCATGCGGTCGGTAGCGCGAGGTAGATGACGATCGCCGGGGCTGAGAGCATGATCGCGGCGCCGAACGCGACGCCGATCACCATCGTGGCCGTCAGGAACACAAGGCCCTGGGAGAAGCACGACGATCGATAGGCTCCCGGCGCCGCCCGGCGCCGGCGACAGCTCGCCGACGATGACGCTGCACGCCAGGCAGACCGCGAACGCCGCGCCCGCGACCACGATCGAGGCCGCGAGCTTGGCTTGGAGGACCCGGCCGCGGTGCGGGACGAGCGTGAACGTGGTCAGCGTGGTGCGTTGCGACCATTCGCCGCACACCAGCAGGACGCCGAGCACCGGCAAGAGGATGGCGGCCGGCTCGACGGAGTTGTTGAACAGCCTGGCGAGCGTCGCGTCGTGCCCGCCTTTGACCTGCGAGGTGATGAGGACCGTGATCAGCGTGACGGCGGCGACGGCGGCGCTGAACCACAGTCCGGATCGGGTGTCGAGCGTCTTGCGCAGCTCGATCCGTGTCAGGCGGCCGAAGCCGGGCCGGCGCTCGTCAGCTGGGATCTGGTAGACAGGCGGGGCAAGCGCGCTCATCGGTTTACCTCCTCAAGGGTCGTGTCGGTTGTGAGAGCGGGCGGGGTGGGTGCGTCGATGTCGTGCTGCTGGCGCGCTCCGTTCTCCGTGAGCCGGAAGAACAGCTGCTCGAGGTCGTCGCCGGTGGCCCGGACCTCGCGCACCGCGACGCCGGCGGCCAGTGCGATGTCGCTGACGGCCTCGGCGGACGCGTCGGCGAGCAGCGCGCCATCGTCGGTGAGCGAGACCTCGATCGAGTGGCTGCGCAGTGCGCGGCGGAGCACGCTGGTCGTCGGCGGAGCGCACGCGAGTTCGAGCGTGTCCGCCGACGAGCTCCTTGGGGGTCCCCTGGGCGACGATCCGCCCGCTCGGCGATGATCACGAAGCGGTCGGCGATCGCCTCGACCTCGTGCAACAGGTGGGAGGAGAGCAGCACGGTTCCGCCACGGGAGGCGAAGTCACGGAGCAGGCCGCGCATCCAGCGCATGCCCACCGGGTCAAGGCCGTTGGCGGGCTCGTCAAGGATCAGCAACTGGGGATCGCCGAGCAGCGCGTTGGCGATCCCGAGCCGCTGGCGCATGCCCGAGCGAGTACTGGCGCGACGCGCTTGCGCGCCGCGGCCGCGTCCAGGTCGACGAGCTCGAGCATCTGATCCACGCGCGTTTCCGCGACTCCGAGCAGCTCCGCGGAGACGGCGAGCGTCTCGCGGCCGCGGCGGCCCTCGTGCGCGGCCGAGGCGTCGATGAGCACCCCGACATGGCGTCCGGGGTTGGGGATCTCAGCGTACGGGCGGCCGAGCACCGTCGAGCGGCCGGACGTGGGACGGGCCAGCCCGCAGAGCATCTTCAGCGTCGTGGATTTGCCGGCCCCGTTAGGCCCAAGGAATCCGGTGACCGTGCCCGGGGCGCAGGTGAACGAGACGTCCTGCACGGCCGCGCGGTCGCCGTAGCGTTTGGTGAGGGAAGTGGCTTCGATCATGGATGTCTTCCGGTTGGTGGTGAATCCGTGTCAGCGGGCGAAGCGGGCGAGGATCGGTAGGACGATTCGCTGCAGCGCCGGGGGCGGGGAGGTCATGACCGTCTCGTGACGGTGGCGCTGCGCGAACGCGGCGATCCAGACGGCGTTGCGTAGGCTCGTGGGCAGGCCGCCCGCGGTGAACACGCCGTCGCGCGCGGCCCGCGCGGCGTCGGTGAGGAACTCCTCGAGGTGCCCGGCCGGGAGAACCTTCGCGCGAGCCCTAGCGGGCCGTCCGCTGGGGTTGCGGACCTCGTGGCGCACTTCGGGCGCGACGCGGACCGGCCCGTCCTCGTCGGTCAGCCACCGCCAGTGGCCGTCGAGCTTTAGCTGGATCGTCCCGTCGAGCACCTCCCAGTGCTCCTCCAGCGTCGGATGAAAGTGCTCGGGCAGGTGCGCGTCAGGCTCAAACCAGCAGTGCACCCACAGGTTCTCGCCCTCGCGCTCGAATGCATGGGCGACGTGGTGGATCGGATCGTGGACGGTGGGGACGGCTCGATGTCATGGATCGGGGCTCCGATGGGTGTGATCGCCAGCGCTGAGCGCGGCCTGGTGCGGCGGTCCACGGCGAAACACTCCCCAGGGAGGCGAGACCTCCCCGATCCCCCTCGCCGGAGGCGACGCAGGACTCCCTCCTGATGCAGGAGGCCATCGGCGGGCGGCTCTGTCCGGGCGTTACGCTCGTCTCGAACATGAGCTCTCTGACGGGGACCCGACGGGGCCGATCCACTCGCCGATGTGCGTGTCAGCCGATCCACCACGAGGCCAGGAGCGTCCGACGCACCGGGTGGAGTGACGCGCGACGCCGTGGTCGCGGCGGCCGCGCTCGGCCTCACGCTCGCCATGCTGGCGCACGGATCCGGGGCGACCAGAACCCTCGACGCGCTGGGCGTCGGGCTGTCTGCGATCGCCTGTCTGCCGCTGCTGGCGCACCGCCGCTGGCCCCTGGAAGTGTTTGTCGTGTGCACTGTCGCGAGCGCGGCGATCGAGAGCCTCGGCTACGCCCTCGGCCCCCCATTCGGACCGACGGTCGCCCTGTTCTACCTCGCCCTCGACCGCCGCACACCCGAGCGGATGCGGCAGATCGCAGCGACTGTGGTGGCGCTGGGAGCAATCCACGTTGGTGTCGCCGCGGCGGCCACGTCGGGGTTTCCCACGATCGCGATCCTCGGCGCGATCATCGTGTGGGGTGGGGCGTGGATCGTCGGGGACCAGTTGCGCCAGCGCCGACAACGGCTGGCTGACCTGCGTGAGCGCGCACGAACGGTCCGAGCGCGAGACCGCGCGCGAGCGTCGGCTGGCGGTGGCCGAGGAGCGCAATCGGATCGCGCGGGACCTGCACGACTCCGCCGCGCACGCGATCAACGTGATCCTCGTGCAGGCCGGTGGCGCGCGCCTGCTGCAGGACCGGGACCCCGGCGCGGTGAGCGCGGCGCTGTCCACCATCGAGGATGTCGCGCGCGAGACGATCGAAGAGATCGACCAGCTGATCCACGGCCTGCGCACGACCGATGACAGCGATCAGGCGATCGATCGCACTCGAGCCGCCGATCGGGCTGGCCTCGGTGCCGACGCTGCTCGAGCGACATCACGCCGCCGGGATGACCGTCGACATGCAGGTCGACGGGTCCCCGCGACCACTGGCTCCCGGCCTGGACCAGGCGGCCTACCGGATCCTGCAGGAGTCGCTGACCAACGCCGCCCGACACGGGACCGGGCCAGTCGCCGTGAGGATCGCCTACGGCCAGCGCCAGCTCGAGCTGACGATCTCCAATGCGACGAACGGCAACGGGGCCGGCGCGATGCCGGCACGCCCGGCTACGGGATCCTCGGCATGCGCGAGCGCGCCGCGCTGCTCGGCGGCAGCCCTGCACGCGGGCGCCCGCGACGGTGTCTTCCGGGTCACGGCCCACCTGCCCTACGCCGCGGCCGCGAGAGCGCCGGTCATGAGCGCCGCGCCGATCCGCGTGCTGCTCGTCGACGACGACGAGCTGATGCGCGCGGGCCTGGCCGCCGTGCTCTCCAGCGACCCGACGATCGAGGTGGTCGGCCAGGCCTCAACCGGGCGCCTCGCGCTCGAGCGCGCCCGCGCCGTGCACCCCGATCTCGTGCTGATGGACGTGCGCATGCCCGATCTGGACGGGATCGCCGCCACCCGTCGACTGCTCGCCGCCGCCCCTGAGGTCAAGGTCATCATCCTCACCACCTTTGAGCAAGACGACTACATCTTCGACGCCATCGACGCCGGCGCGTCCGGCTTCCTGCTCAAGCGCACGCGACCAGAGGAGCTGCTCTCAGCCATCCACGCCGTCGCTGCCGGCGACTCGCTGCTGTCGCCCTCGGTCACCCGGATCGTGCTCGAGCATCTCGCGCGTCAGCCGACGCTCACGCCCGAGTCAACCCGGCAGCTGGCGAGCTGACGCCCCGCGAGCTGCCAGGTGCTGGAGCTGATCGCCCGCGGACAGTCCAACCGGGAGATCGCCGCCACCCTGGTGATCGAGGAATCGACGGTCAAGACCCACGTCAAGCGGATCCTCCTCAAGCTCGATCTGCGCGACCGCATCCACGCGGTCATCTTCGCCTACGAGACCGGTCTCGACCCAGACTGGCCCAGGATCCGCGGCCTGACAAACCACGAATCATGGACCGCGGCACGATCCAACACGCCCAACCCGCAACACAGCTGGACTCACACGCGAACCGGCGTCGTAGTTGACTCTGGAGATATCCGTCGTGATCGGGGCGCCCGAGCGATCCAGGGTCCGTGGTCGGGTCGGGAGCCCCAGCGGCCACTCCACTCCCGGCGTTTGCTCGACGTTGACTTCTAGTTCAGCTCGACGCAAGGGCGGAGCGCGCTAACGACTGGGTTGGCGACGCGGGAGCAGTCTTGCCAAGCCCGCTTTCCGCGCGGAGCAGGGCAGATCGAGTCGCTTGACGGGATGCCGGCGCGACAACGAAGGCAGGTCTCCGCGACCGTCGTGAGTTGGTCTGAGCGCGGCTCCTGGCGCGCGCTCTTGGGGTGAGGGAGACTGCGTGGCGAACGATGATGTCATTGGGCGGATCGAGTGTTGGAGTTGACGTGCTGGTCATCGGCGCGGGTTTGGCTGGTCTGCAGGCGGCTAGGACGATCACGGCGGCGGGGCGCAGCGTTTTGGTGTTGGAGGCGGGGGAGGAGGTCGGCGGTCGCGCTCGGACACGCCGGCTGGACAACGGGACCGTTGTCGATGTCGGCGCGGAGTGGGTCGGGCCCGGCCACCGCCGTGTGCGCGCTCTCGCCCGCGCGTCGGGCATAGTGCTTGAGCCTGCCGGTCAGCTTGGCGGATGCGTGCGCTGGCGGGTGAATGGGCGGATCGTCGACAGTCATCTCCCACCTCTCCCGCGGCGAGAGGTGGCGGCGGCGCTGCGGCTCCTTTGGGATCTGCGCCGGACCGCGCGGACGCTTGACCCCAGTTGCCCGTGGGAGGCGGGAGCCGGGCTCGATGAGCTATCGCTTGCTGATTGGCTTGGGCGCCATCCTGGGTGTCCGACGCTGCATGCTGTGTTGCGCGCGCTTGTGGAGCCACTCAGCTCTGCTGCGATCGAGGACCTCTCGGCGCTTCACGCGCTGTGGTGGTTGGCGCGCGGCGGGGGTCTCGCTTCGGCCCTCTGGACCACCTTCCGTTGGCGGCTACGCGACGGAGCCCAGGGGCTCGCCGACGCGCTGGCCGCGCCTCTGCCTGTGCGGCTGGGGCATCCGGTGATCCGGATTGAGCAGGACGGCGAGGTCCGCGCCTACACCGCCGACGGCCACGCCGAGATCGCGCAGGCTGCGGTCCTGGCGTTGGCACCGGGGACCCCGATAGCCTTTGATCCGCCGTTACCTTCCGAGCAGGCCGCGATCGCCGAGCTCAGCGTCGGCCCCGGCACGAAGATTGTCGGCAGGCTCACCGGCGCGGTTCCCCGCCACCGCACAATGCTCGGCGGCGCCCCGCTGGCGGGGGCCTGGCGTTTGGGCCGCCGCGTCACCGGTTTTGCGATCCCTCCGCACGACAGCCAGCCGCCCGACCTGCTGATCGCCGACCTCGCTGCCGCCTTCGACGCCCAGCCGGATGAGCTCGCCGGACTGATCATGAAACGCTGGGATGCGGATCCTTGGATTATCGGCTGCGACGTCGCCTTCCGCCCCGGCCAACTCAGCCGTCTCGGCCCGCTCCTCCAGGCACCGTGGAAACGGATCGCGTTCGCCGGCGCCGAACGCAGCTCCTGGCCCAACAACCTCGAGGGTGCCCTGGAAAGCGGTGAACGCGCCGCCCGCCAGCTACTGCCAACGCTCGCATAACAGGCCCTCCCCGGGGTGTGAGCGTGTATGGGTCTCGCGTCCTTAAGGTCAAGGGTCGTAAGTCCGGCGAGTGGCGACAGACCCCGGTGAACCTCCTGCGCCACAAGGGCGCCCAGTATCTCGTCGCGCCTCGTGGTCACACGCAATGGGTCAAGAACCTTCGCGCTAGCGGTCAGGGGAGGCTGCGTGTCGGCCGGCGCAGTCAGTCGTTCCACGCGGTCGAGCTCGCCGATGACGAAAAGCGACCGTTGCTCCGGGCCTACTTGAAGAAGTGGAAGTTCGAGGTCGGCGTCTTTTTCGCCGGTGTTGGACTCGACTCTTCAGACGACGAATTACGCCGCATCGCGCCCGATCATCCAGTCTTCCGCGTTACGGCGCCTGATCGATCGTCCGCTTGAGTGACGGTCTGCGACCGCGTGACGATCGCGTTCGCGGCGAACCGTTCGTCCGGCCAAGCAACCGGCGTGATGCGGATGTCGCCGGAGGGGTCGTCCGGGTTCACGGGCCCGAGACGTAAGAGCTATCGGGCGCGTCTACGGCGCCGGGTGAGCGCGTGGTCGCCAAACGACAACTTCTCTGTGAACGGGCTGGGAACGTCGTGCTCGCAGTGCCGGCGAGACGGACGGCACGACTTGCGCCGGGCGTAGGCTTCAGGTGATGCCAACGAATCGGTCAGCGCCCCTGGGTCCGGTGATTCCCGAACTCGCCTATCCAGATGTCGGCGCAGCCGTCGAGTGGTTGGTCGATGCGCTGGGGTTCGTCGAGCGCGTCCGCATCGGGCCCGGGCACCGGGCGCAGCTGAGTTTTGGCGAAGGCTCTCTGATCGTGGCCGACGTGGGTCACGGCCGATCAGCGCCGACCGGCGAGGAGTCCTCGCAGTCGGTGATGCTTCGGGTTGACGACGTCACTGCCCTGTACGACCGCGTCCGCGAGCACGGCGCCGAGGTCGTCCGCGAGCCACACGATTTTTCCTACGGAGAGCGTCAGTGCACCATCCGCGACCCCGCCGGACATCGATGGACGCTCACCCAGACCGTGTGCGACGTCGCACCCGAGGAGTGGGGCGGCATTACGGTCGACGCGAAATAAGGGGACCGGACGCCGAGTCGGGCAGGTTGCCGTCGTAGGTCAATCCGTCAGGGCTCCGCGATGGCGCGGCCGACCGTGAGCGCATTGCGGACGGGTAACCGGGGCTTTCGGAGTCGGCCGTGGAGGAATCGAACCTCCAACCTTGGGATTAAGAGTTGCTCATTGCAGGGATTTGTCGTAAGTACGGGCGGTTCAGGGCGCGTCAGCCTAGTTAGCGCAGGTCAGAACTGCTGGGTTCGGGACACGGTTTACCGGACCCTTACCGGCGCCTTGCCGGCCTTGACCACGATGCCCGACATGTCCAGCCCAGGAACATCGATCAGGCACTCTCCGCAGTGCTTCCTTGCGAGAGGAGGGATCGCGATGGAGTACGAGCGCATTCGTTGGTAGTCCCGGTGAGGACGGGGCCGGGCGACCGGCTCCGTCCCTCTCCCGCCCGCGCGTTATTTCAGCTCCGAGGCTTTCCCGCCCTTCCCGATGATTCCCAGTGCTACTTCCACCCCACCCAACGGCCTAGTCGATCCAACGCCCACCCGGTCAGCTGCCCAATGCTCACACTGCTCAGAGAAACGCCGTCTGCGCGGCGCTTCCTGGCCGCGTTCTTTCAGTCCCAAGTCGGCACCGGAGCCGCTTACGTCGCGCTGCTGCTGGTCGCCTACCATCGGCTTCACTCCGGGTGGGGCATCTCGCTGGTGCTGCTCGGTGAGTTCCTGCCGGGCATTCTGCTTGCGCCGCTGTTCGGGTCGCTCGCTGATCGCGTGTCACGCCGACGCCTTGTCATCTGCGCCGACCTGCTGCGCGCGGCGTGCTTCGTCGCGCTCGCGCTGATCCCGTCGTTCCCCGCCACGGTCGCGCTCGCGTTGCTGGCAGGGGTGGGCACCGCGCTGTTTCGTCCTGCCGTAAACGCCGCGCTGCCGGGAATGGTTGACCGCGGGCGCCGCTCGCAACTGACGGCAATCTTCTACGCCAGCGTCAGCACCGGCATGATGCTGGGCACGGCGATCACCGCCGGAATGCTGCTCGTGACCACGGCCCCCGTCGTGCTGATCGCCAACGCGCTCACCTTCGTGGTGTCCGCCCTGCTGCTGGCCAGCGTAAATCTGGGCCCATTCGCGGAGGAGGCAGACAACGACGACGCGCCGGCCGGCGCAGAGACGAGTTCGGTCTGGGCTGACACCCGCGCCGGGGCCCGCGCCGTCGCCGCGCTGCCCGGCGTGTGCGCAGTGATGGGGATCGGAGCGCTTGTGGTGCTCACCAGCGCGATGTTCAACGTCATCGCACCGCTTCTGGCCACCGGCCCGCTGGACGCCGGCGGATCGGGGTATAGCGCGCTGATGGCGGTCTATGGCGCCGGCATGGTCGCCGGCACGTGGGCCAATGCGCACGCCGGCTCCGACCTAGGCTCTCTGCGGCGCCGCTGGCTGTTTGGCATCGCGCTATCCGGGGGCGCGATGTCAGTCGCGGGGCTGGCCCCCAACCTGATGGTCGCGCTGATCGCCTTTGCGCTCATCGGCCTGGGCGAGAGTCTTCTGGTAGGACCGGAGATGCGCCTCGTCCAGGAGATGGTCTCTGAGCGCCTGCTCGGGCGTGTGTTCGGACTCAAGGACGTGCTTGAGAACATCGGCTTCGTGACCGCATTTGTCGGCGCCGGCGCGCTGCTCTCGCTCGCCGGAGTCCGCGCGGTGTTCGTCGGCGCCGGTCTGGTCACGGTTGCGGTGGCGGGCGTGGGTGGACTGGTCTTGCGCGAACGCAGGGCCGTCACACCGGTGCTTGCGGCCAGCGAGTGAGCCATCGGAGCGGCCAGAAGGGCTTGATAACGTGCCCGTGGAGCTATGGAGTTCGGCGTCCTCGGCCCGCTGCTGGCTCGCGACACGACTGGGCCTGTGGTGCTCGCTTCGGCCAAGCAGCGCGCGCTGCTGGCCGTACTCCTCCTCGAAGCACGTCACGAGGTCGTTCTGGCCGAGCGGCTGATCCACGAGCTCTGGGGCGACGACCCGCCGGCGACCGCCACCAAATCGCTACAAGTCCACGTCTCGCAGCTGCGACGTGCGCTCGGGCCGCGGCAGCCGATCGTAACCCGTCCCACGGGCTACGCCGTCCAGATAACCGATGAGGCACTCGATCTTCACCGCTTCGAGCACCTCCTCGCACAAGCGCGGCGTCTACGCGCCGCCGGAGACCACGCCGGAGCCCTGCGGGCCCTAACGGAGGCGCTGGCCCTGTGGCGCGGACCCGCGTTGGCGGATGTCACGCTGCTCGGGGCGGGTGCGGCTGAGGCTGACCGCCTTGAGAGCCTGCGTGCACTCGCGCACGAGGACCGCATCGAACTCGCGCTTGAGCGAGAAGACGGTGCTGCGCTCGTGCCCGAGCTGGAGGCGCTGATCTCCGCCCATCCGTATCGAGAGCGCCTGTACGGCCTGTTGATGCTCGCGCTATATCGAGACGGCAGGCAGGCCGATGCGCTCGCCGTCTTTCGCCGCGCGCGCACACTGCTCGTGGAGGACCTGGGCATCGAGCCCGGAGCGGAGCTCGACCGCCTCGAGGCGGCAATCCTGGCCCAGGACCCCGCCCTCGACCGGGCCGCGCGCGCCGCCGCGGTCCCGGCTCCGGCCCAGGCCCAGGCCGGTGGCGGGATTCCCCGCGTCACCACCTCGATCTTCGGTCGCGCCGCCGAGCTCAGCGCCGCGATCGAGTTGATCGAGCGCCCGGACGTCCGGCTGTTGACCCTGACCGGAGTCGGGGGGATCGGCAAGACGCGCGTGGCGCTCGAGCTCGCCACGCTCCTCGCCGAGCGCAGTCGGTTTGCCGAGTTGGCGGCGATCACCGATCCCAGCCGAGTGATGGCGGCCATCAGTGCGGCGGTCGGTGCCGAAGACCCGACCCATGACGCCGCTGTGGCCGCCCTGCGGAGCGCGGCCGTCGTGCTGTTCCTCGACAACTTCGAGCAGGTGCTCGCGGCCGCGCCGTCGGTCGCGGCAATTCTGAGCGACGTTGCCTCGCTGACGGTCGTGGTCACGAGTCGCGCGCCCCTTCGCATCGCCGGTGAGCACGAGCTGCCTTTGCCCCCACTGGCCCGCGACCCTGCGGTGGAGCTGTTCGTTGAGCGGGCGCGCGCGCAGAACCCTCGCTTCTCACCCGGTCCCGAGGCGCTGGGATATGTCGAGGAAATCTGTGCCCGCATCGACGGGATCCCGCTCGCGATCGAACTAGCGGCGGCACGGACCCGGGTACTGGAGCCGAGAGACATGCTTGACCGGCTCGGTAGCCGGCTCGATCTCCTCACCGCGGGTCGGCGCGATGCCCCGGAGCGCCACCGCACGCTGCGTGCGACGATCGCCTGGAGCCACGACCTCCTCGAGCCCCCCGAGCAGCGACTGTTCGAGCACCTGGCGGTCTGTCAGTCCAGCTGGTCACTCGACGCGGCCGAGGCGATTGCCGATTCACCGGTGCTCGATGCCCTATCGGCACTCGTCGATCAGGGCCTGGTCATCCGCGAGGGCTCCCGGTTCAGGATGCTCGAGACCGTGCGCGAGTATGCCGCCGAGCGGCTCGCGGCATCGAGCGCTGCGATGACGGCGGGGCGCCGCCATGCCCATTGGTGCCTCAGGCTCGCGGAGGCCGCCGAACCGGAGCTCGAAGGAGCTCAGCAGGCGACTTGGTTCGCGCGGCTTGACGCCGAACACGAGAACCTCCGTGCAGCGTCCGGCTGGGGAGTGGCAAACGGTGAGCCCGAGATCACGCTGGGGATCGATGGGGCGCTTTGGCGTTTCTGGCTCGCCCGCGGTGCCGCCGCCGAGGTCCGCAGCGGGTTGACGACGGCCCTGGCATCCGGCGGAGGCGGCCCGGCGCTGCGGGCGACGGCGCTCAACGCGGCTGGAGTCTTAGCTGGAGAGACCTCTGACTTCCCAGCGGCGCAGGCGGCGTTCGAGGCATCGCTCGAGCTGGCGACCCAGCTGGGCGATCGCCGGCAGATGGCGCGGGCCCTGGCCAACCTTGGCGTGATCGCCGTGTTCACCGAGGATTACGACCGGGCGCTGAGGCGGTACGGCGAGGCCGCCGACATCTGGCACGAGCTCGGCGACATACGCGGACGGAGCATCATGTGCCAGAACCTGGCGATCGTCCACGAGTTACGGCGAGACTATGCGCTGGCACTGCCGCTTCTGGAGGAAAGCGTTGAGCTGGCCCGCGCGGCTGGCGATCGAATGAATCTTGCCACCACGCTGATCACCCTTGCCCGTCTGCTGGTGTACACCCGTCCGGACGATCGCCGGTGCCCCGCCCTGCTCCGGGAGGGACTCGAGCTCTCAGGCGCGCTTGGCGACCGGCTTCAGGTCATCGCATGCCTCGAGGTGGCCGCCCAGATCGCGGCCTCCGGAGGTGAGCCCGTGACCGCCACCGAGCTGGTCGGGGCCGCCGGCGCCGAACGCGAGCGGGCGGGCGCAAAACGCAAGCCCGACGAAAGTCCCTTTCTCGAGCAGACCGAACAGGAGCTCGAGCAATCTCTGGATCACGAGGCTTACCAGCGTGCCCTGGAGCGAGGACATAACATGAGCCTCGAGGCTGCGACGGCCATCGCTCTGACCTTCACTGGATCGGCACCTGAGGCTGCGTGAGGCGTCGGGGCTCGCCTCGACGCCCGGCCCGTCCTGTCGGTCCCTGACGGCAGCCAGCTAAGTGCTTGCAGTATGCAATGATCGGTATATGCAAGCGAAACCTAAGTCGTCGGCGGTAGCGAACCGCAACCTCGGCGAGTCGGCTCGAGACGAGCTGGTCGACGCGGTGTTGGGGTCCAGCCGGGCGCTGGTCGCGGTTGCGGCTCGTTCGCTGGCCAATCTCGCGGAGGATGTGACCTTGGCGCAGTACCGGTTTCTGATCGAGTTGGCGTCGCGCGGACCGCAGCGCCTTGCCGATCTGGCCACCGCCCTCGGGGTCGATCGCTCGACGGCGACGCGGATGTGTGACCGTCTGGTGCGCAAGCGGCTGGTTGCTCGTCGTCGTGCCCAGGAGGATCGTCGGACGGTGCGGGTGTCCTTGACCGGTGCCGGTGCGGAGCTCGTGGCCGAGGTGAGCCGGCGTCGGCGGGTGGAGATCGCGACGATCGTGGGACGGATGCCGGCGGCTGACCGGGATCCTGTCCTGCGGGCGTTACGGGCGTTTGCTGACGCGGCGGGCGAGGTGCCTGAGCAGGACTGGTCGCTGGGCTGGGACCTCGACTAGTGGCCGCTGAGCCCGTGGTGAGTACGCAGTCAAGCCCGTCGCGCCCTTCGGTGCTGCGGGCGGCCTCGGCGTGGCTGGGCGGCAATCGCCTGGGGCTGGTAGTGATGGCTTTGGTGGTCGGCGCTGGAGCCGGTCTCGGCGCCGCTCTGTTTCGCGAGATGGTCTTCGGTGCTACCTGGCTGGTGACTGGCCATGACCAATTCGGTCAGCAGGGTCACGTTGCGAGCCCGCATCTGCCGGGGTTGGGGATCTGGTTTGTGATGGTGGTCCCGGTCCTTGGTGGTCTTGTCTACGGGCCGCTGATCTATCGCTTTGCCCGGGAGGCCAGGGGCCACGGCGTCCCTGAGGTAATGCTCGCCGTCACCGAAAACGGAGGCCGGATCCGACCCCCGGTGACGATCGTCAAGGCGCTGGCCTCGGCGATCACCATCGGCGTGGGTGGCTCGGTCGGACGCGAAGGCCCGATCGTGCAGATCGGCTCGGCGCTGGCCTCGACGCTCGGCCAGCTGGTGCGCATGTCCGAGAGCCGGCTCCGGATCATCGTCGCCTGCGGAGCCGCCGGAGGGATCGCGGCCACCTTCAACGCACCGCTGACCGGGTTGTTCTTCGCCTTTGAGATCGTGCTGCGTGAATTCTCACTCGATGCGCTGGTGGCAACGAGCCTCGCGGCGGTCACCGGGGATGTCATCAGCCGCGCGCTCTTCGGCTCGGCGCCCTTCTTTGCCCAGATCCCGCATGGCCTCTCGGTGACGAGCGACACCACCTACCTGCTAGTGGCCCTCCTCGGTGTGCTCGCGGGACTGATCGGCATCGGCTTCAAGACGTTCCTGTACTGGCTGGAGGACTTCGTGGATGAGCTGTGGAAGGGCCGGCCTGAGTGGGCACGTCCGGCGGTCGGTGGCATAGCGCTCGGTGTCCTGCTGCTGGCGGTCCCGCAGATGTACGGCGTCGGCTACCCGGTCATGAACAACGTGATCAGCGGTCATGTCGTGGTCGGTCTGATCATCCTGTTTCTCGTCAGCAAGTTGCTGGCCACCAGCCTCACTTTGTCGATCGGCGGCTCCGGAGGCGTGTTCGCCCCGTCGCTGTTCATCGGCGCGATGGCCGGCATGGCCTTTGGCACCCTCGTCCACAGCACCTTCGGGGCCGCGGTCGGGCCGCCGGCCCTGTACGCGGTCGTGGCCATGGGCGGGGTGTTCGCGGCCGCCGCCCAAGCCCCTCTGACAGCGATCGCCAGCGTTGCCGAGATGACCGGCAACTTTGGGATCACCCTCCCGATCATGCTCACCAGCGGGATCGCTGCCGCGGTTTCCAAGTACATCTCTTACGGCAGCGTGTACACCACCAAGCTGTTGCGTCGCGGAATCGATATCGAGCGTCCCAAGACGACCAACGTGTTGCAGACCCTGGCCGTCGCCGACGCCATGCAACCCGTCTTGCGATCTGCCGCTGCCGGCCGATTGAACGGGGGCCAGGACGCGGACTCCGGCCGTGCCGGCGTTACCGACGAGCAATGGGAGCGCCTCGCCGGAACGGTGAGCGAGACCCGCCAACCCCAGGAGCTGTTCAGCGACGAAACGCTTGAGCAGGCGCTGCGGCAACTCGCTCTCTACGGCCCGTCAGGCCTACCGGTGCTCTCTGATGACCGGGAGCACGTGCAAGGATGGATCACCCGGGACAACATCGTCGACGTGCTGACCCAGACCGTGCAGTCCTCTGAGCAGTCGATCGAGTCAGGTGCCCTCGCCGCGGACTTCGGGGCCGATGATCCCTCGCAGCTCGCGCACCGATCCAGCACTCCGCTGACCGGCTATGAGATCGTCGAGATCACCATTGGCGCCAACTCCCCCGGGCTCGGACAGCGGGTCGATGAGATCTCTTGGCCTGCCGGTTGCCTGGTGGTCGCCGTCACCGGACAGGACGCACTGGCGACATCCAGCAACGACACGATCCTGCGCGACGGGAAACGGGTCATCCTCCTCGCACCCGTTGGACCACCAACCGCTCCCGCACGATCCGACCTCGGTCCCGGCACGCCCGTCTTGTGCAAACGAATCCCAGACAGCCCGAGCGCGCGGCGCGCACACTCCTGACCATCCTAAACGCAGCCGGACGCCGGAGGGACGCGACCGCGTGAGTCCTCCTATCACCAGGATCAGCAGCGCAGCTCAGACTCCCGGAATGGCGACAGAGCGGCACTTGCGAGTCTCTGCGAGTCTCGCCCAGTCCCTGCCTACGTTCCGTTGCAGCAGGGGACGCGCTGATGAGCGTCGCCGTCCGGAACCGCCTCGGCGACGCGAGCGATGTGGCCGATGTGAAAGCTGCCGTCTCGGTCTCGCTGGTCAGCGTGTTCGGACGGCCAGCTCCCGTGCCTCGGTCAGCGACATCAGGGACTTCTCATCGCTCACTCGGGGGGCTTTCTCCACGGGCACAACCTAAAGGCTGGCAGGTACGCGGAGACTGCTCGTGCTTGATCAACGTGACAGCCTGCGCCACAAGACCGGCTGCCACTTTCGGGACGAGACCGTCCGGAGCGCTGCTTAGGTCTCGAGCCGCTGTCCGAACGCGATGTCGTGGCCGTCGGGATCCTGTACACCGAACTCGCGAAAGCCATGCGGGGCGTTGTAGATCGTGTAGTCGATGCCAGCCCCTCGGTCCTGGACCTCAGCGTAGATCGCATCCACATCGTCGACCCGGATGTACGCATCCCACATCTTGTCCACGATCTGCCAATGCGGCACGAGGCGCTCGGGCTGGTCCGACAGGGCGATGAGGATGACCGCGGCATCACGCGCTGCCGTAGCGAAGTTCGGCGGATCCCCGAATACGTGACACTCAAAACCCAAACGGTCGCTGAAGTAGTCCACCGAGCGCTGAAGATTTGCGACTAGAAGAACGGGTGAGGCGCCGGTCAGCACCGCCATCGGCTGATCCTAGTCCTCAGCCGAGTGCTTTCGAAAGACTCCACGGTGACGACGCAATAATCCCTGCAGCGAAGTCCGCCTTACCCGTTGAGCTAGTCGCCCGTCCAAGAGACTGCGGCCACCCGGGCTCAGCCGGTGGTGCGCCCTGTCGTGGCCCGGCGTGACTTCTGCTTGCATTCGGCATGTCCAGAAGCGGCACTCGGCCGCCCAGTTCCCCGTCGGCGACAATCCAGCACTGTGCTCGACGAGCTGGACGGTCACCTGGCGTCGGAGTAGATTCGGCCTATGTCAGAGCCAGGGTCGCGTCGGGGTCGTCAGGCGTTCTGGCTGACGACCGCAGGGTTGGCGTGGAGCGCAGCGCTGCTAGCTGGAGCGTTTGTGCTCCCGGTCTATGGCTCGTCGGGGACGTCATCCACGGGGGTGTCCTGGTCGGGGTCGTCGACCTTGGTCGCGGTAAACGGGGTTGGCGTGCTCGTTCCGGTCGGGATTCCCCTCCTCATCTCGGTCTTTGTCTGGTTCGCGCTGCATCGCAAGTGTTCGTGCGGCGGCCCACTCGCCGGATACTTCGCTTGGGTGCTGGTGGTGGTGCTTGCGTTCGGCTGCCTGGTCGCGGCCGCATCGATCGGCCTCTTGATCGTCCCGGTCGTCCTGCTCCTGGGACGCGCCGCCGCAATCACACCCTCAGCACCGACTTCGACGGAGACCGCCTAGACAACCGCCCGGTGCCGGGCTGACCCCCCGTCGCCCGCTCTGTGAATTCCTCGCGGCGCCGGCAGCTGGTGGCTGCTTCGGCCCGACTCACACCAGAAGCGGAAGTCCGGACCCCGCTGCCGCTGGGGCGACAGTGCGGGAGTGGCGTGACGTGAGGGTTCATGCCCTCCGGGACCAGATACGTTGCGCAGATGGACGCTAAGGGCTGCCTCGCCTGCGACCTCACAGCCGGTCGTCAGCCCCTTCCGGGTGGTCAGATCCTTGACGCCAATGGCTGGGTTATCGAGCACTGCATCGGCCCGCTGGGCGTTGGGACGCTCCTGCTCAAGCCCCGCCGGCACGTCACCAGGGTCGCGGCGCTCACGGCTGGCGAGGCTGGAGCGCAAGGGCCATTACTGCACCAGTGCGCGAGCGTCATCGATCAGCTCCTGTCGCCCGAGCAGACCTACATTTGCCTCTGGTCACACGCCGGTGGCGAGCCCGTGCACATCCACTACGTCATCCAGCCGGTCACCAAGATGCAGATGGCAGACGGCTTGTACGGGCCGCGTCTTCAGGTCCAGATGTTCGCCGCCGGGCAGCGCCCCCCGGTCGATGAGGTCGAACGCTTCGCCGATCAAGCCCGCACTTTGATGAACGGCGGCGATTAGAGGTCGGTGAACTCCTCGCGCCACGAGGAATGGGTGGGGCGCCAGCCAAGCTCCCGTTTTGCTCTGGCGTTGCTTGCGCCCGGCATCCTGGTCGACATCTTGACGGCCAGTGGCCCGGCGGCGAGCCGTGCGAGCCACGCCGGCACTCGACGTGGTGATGGAGCCCCGAGGGCTTGGGCGTAGGCGGGGAGCCACTCACACAGCGGCGCGGGGTCGTCATCGACGATGTTGAAGGTGCCGGTGGCGTCGGATTCGATGACGTCCGCGGCGGCAGCGGCGGCGTCGGCGACGTGCACAAAGGACGAGACGCCGTGGCCGTTCCCGACGATCGGGTACCGGCGGCGGCGCACCTGGCCCGCGTAATAGCCGTCGGGCGCGTACCACGTGCCGGGGCCGTAGAGCCAGCCGTAGCGCAGGACGACACTGCTGATCGGGTCGGCGGCGGCGACTTGAGCCTCGAGGTCCAAGAGCGCGTCGACGGTGTCTGCGAACGGCTGTGGAGCGTCGGTGAACGGGCGATCCGTCTCAGTCTTGAGCGTGTTCGCGCCGTCAGGCCGGTAGAGAAAGGCGATGCTTTGCGCGATCAGCCGCGGGCAGTTCGCGGCGTGTGCCGCGGCGATGAGATTGCGGGTGCCTTCGCGGCGGATGCGATCGGTGGGCCGGTTGATGCCCCGGTCGCGCACCGCGTACTTCTGGGGCAACGCGGTCAGCTGGTGAACCAGCACGTCCGGCTGGGCGGCCTTCAACGCGCCTTCGAGGCGGGGGCGGTCATAGACGTCGCACCGCTGCGGTATCGCGCCGAGCTGGCCTAGCCAGGCCGCACGGTCCGGGCTGCGGGTCATCCCGACCACGCTGTGGCCGCGCGCCAGCAGCATCGGCACCAGCTGGCGACCGATCGCCCCGGTGGCACCGGCCACGAACACCCTCACGGAGTCCCCTCCCCCGCGACGCCCATCTCCCGAGCCAGACGCCCGCGCCGCATGCCGATCAGCAGCCCGGCGGGAAGCACGACGAAGTAGGAGAGAGCCGCCTGGTTCTCGACATCGGCCGCGCTCGAAAGCATCTCCAGATGCAGCAGGTGGTAGACGAAGTGCGCGCTTCCCCACAGCATGACGGCGAGCAGCGCGACGCGCACCAGCCGTCGCTCAAGGGCCCACGCCGCGGCCCACACGACGAGCGAGAGGGCAAGGAGCGCGCCACCGAAGTCAGAGAAGGCATGCTCGTTATAAGGCCCCAGTGGTCGCACCCAGTGCTGGCCGAACCCAGGGAAGTCTGCGTAAAAGGTGTGCGGCGTGAGGAACAGCCAGACACCCAGCACTGCGGACGGAAACGCCAGCGCCACCAGTCCCATCCGCATCCACCGAGGCGCCGGGTCGTCCACCGCAGCGCCCGACACTGGAGGTCCTCCTGGGTGTCGCGTTGACCCGACTTTGCTCACGCTCATAACCGACTCCCGATTCGGTTAACCGCAACGTACCATACCGAATCACCGGTCGGTTATGCCCTCCCGTTCGCCCACAACGCGTCGCAAACGCCTCACCGCCGATGAGCGCAAGGCCCTGATCCTCGACGCCGCCGGGCAGGCGTTCGCCGAACGCGGTTACGAACGCGCTTCAGTCGAGGAGATCGCCTCGGGCGCGGGCATCGCCAAATCCGTCGTCTACGACCACTTCGACTCCAAAGAGGCCTTGCACATCGAGTTGCTGCGAGCCCAGGCAGACGAGCTGATCGCGCATGCCGCCCGACGCCTCGAGCTCGCCTCCCCCGAGGCACTCCTCCGGGCGAACACCGAGGCGTTCTTCGAGTACGTCGAACAGCATCCGTTCGCCTGGCGAATGCTCTTTCGCGAACCAGCCGAACTCCCCGCGATCGCACAAGCCCACCGCGAAATCCAACGCCGGATTACCCAGGCGATCGCGCAACTCATCGCCCAGGTCCCCCACGTCGCCCTCGCCAGACGAGTTCCCAGGGCTGTCGCCGACGAGATGATCGCCGAGGCCATCAAGTCGACCAACAACGGCCTCGCCGCCTGGTGGTGGGACCACCGCGACATCACCCGCCAGCAACTCACCGACTTCTCCACCGAGGTGCTCTGGAAGGGCCTTGACCATCTCACGACGGGTCACCGCTCTTGACCGCGGAGGACCGCAGTGGCGGCACAGCAGGTCTCTTTTCCTTGACCTCCGTCCTCCTCGCCAGAGGGAGGGCCCAGCAGTAGCCAGTCGAATACGGTCGGCAGCGACAAGCCGGGAGTCGCGATGATGCTCCGCGAACTCCGGACGTCGCCGCAAGGCATTCGCCGCCCACGGAGTGGATGTCGCCAAAGAGAGCACGCGTCGCTTGCGGCCGCAAGCTTTCATTTCGGCTCATATCGTCTGAGGTGTGGCTCAAACGAACTGCGTGCCGCTCACGGTCAAGGGCGTCTGCCTTGATCCGAATCGCCGAGTCCTGCTCTGCCGGAATGACCGTGGCGAATGGGAGCTGCCCGGAGGCCGCCCCGAGGAGGGGGAGAGCTTTCAGGATTGCCTGATCCGAGAGGTTCAAGAGGAGTCTGGCCTGCACGTTTCGGTGGGTCGTCTCGTTGAGGCGTTCCCCTACGAGGTGATTGACGGTCGTTGGGTCAACGTAATCGTGTATGTCTGCGAGGTGGCCGCCGGCCAGGCACCGGTGGCGAGCGACGAGCACGATCGGGTCATTCTCTTCGAGCCCGACGATGTTCCCAGGGCGTGGATCGCGAGCGGCTATCAGCGTGCCATCGACGCCTGTATTCGCTCACACCGGTCTTAGCCGATGCGCGTGATCGAAAGCTTGTGCACTGGAAAACGACCGGATCAGACGTGCGAGGACGTCGTGTTTGCCAACGAGAGCTTCGTTGCCGTGATCGACGGGGTCTCTGACAAGAGCGGACTGCGCTACGAAGGCCTGAGCGGGGGCCGCTGGGCGGCGTTGGCCGTCGCTGACGAGATCTCACGCCTGGAGGCAGACAGCAGCCTGGCGGTTGCTGAATCGCGGATCACTGCTCGGTTGGCGTCAGGTCAAGAAGCGCTCTACCCGAGCTGGAACGAGAGCCCGCCGGCCGGGGCCGCGCTTGTGTGCTATTCGCGAGCACGCCGCGAGATCTGGCGGATCGGTGACGGGCACTACGCCATCGACGGGGTCGCGTCGCCTGGAACGATCCAGATCGATGAGATCGCTCTCGCGGCGAGGTGGGCCTATGTGGAGTGTCTGCGCCGGTCCGGAATGAGCGACAGCGATATTGCCGATCACCCAGGACAGCAGGGTGCCCAACCCGGCTCGTTGCTTCGTCCGCTGCACCTCGTGCAACACCACTTCGCCAACCTCTCCGAGCGCCACCCCTTGGCCTACGGCGTGCTGAACGGACACCCCGTCCCAGACCATCTCCGCGAGATCGTCTCGCTCAGCCGCGGGGTCCAGCAGGTTGCGATGAGCACCGACGGGTATCCACGCATCCTGCCAACGCTCGAGGCGACAGAGCGCTATCTCGCCGATGACCTGACAGCCGACCCCCTCCGAGTGGGCCAACACCGCGGGTTCGCCGCGCTGCAGCCATCGATGTTGTCCTACGACGATCGCGCCTACGTCCGACTTGTCACGTAGACAACGATCTCAACACTCGGTTACGGGATCCAGCGCGCGGGAGAGGAATCATTCCGCTGCTCCTTGCACGCAGCAGCAGCCACTCCGGCGCCCCCGGGTCAGCTGGGATCCTCCAAGTCTGCTTCGACCCGCTCCAGACACGTGATGCAGTAGTCAGACCGAGACACCTCGGTCGGCGACATTCCAGCAGCCGCGCAACCCGGTTCCAGCCGCGGTGTAGTGGGGTGTAGTGCCGACGCTTCTCGTCCTCGTGGTGGTGGTCGTGGTTGCGCTAGTCGCGTTCATGGCTGGCCGGTGGTCGGTGACGCGCGGACGCAGCGCCGTGCTCGATGAAGCCCTGGCTCCGCCGTGGGCGACTACCGGGCCCGCGCTGCCGCCACCAGAATCGCGTCCTCCAAGGCGGCGGCGTCCGCCCCCACCTTCGGGCCCGAGAGAACCACGCCGTCCGCGACCGCAGCTCGGGTCTGACGCAGTTGCGTTCCCGGAGCCGAGCGAGCCTCGACCGCCGACAACAGCTATTAGCCGTAAGCGGCTCCCGCGCACAAGCACGCGGAACGCCGCGTAAGCCTGCACTTCTGCTTGCGGTGCATGGCACGCCGAAGCGGCACTCGTGATCCGACTTTTCCCCCCCGGCGACAAGGCAGAAGTAATCCTGCAACGAGGTCAGCTGCTGCTAATCGATCGAAGCGACAGTCTTGCCGTCCCCCCGTTCCGCGCAAAGCAGGTGCGCTGCGGTGAACCGGACGATGCCCGCGCGGAACTGGAAGCAGGTGTCCCGTTTGAGGATCGCCCGGAGGCGGTCGGCGGCATCGCACAAGGGAACGCTGATCGCGACGCTCCGCCCGCCCCGCACCGCGGGCTGCTGGCCGACTGCCCCGGGCGTAGCGACCTCGGCACCGAGCGACCCCGCGCCGATGAGCCAGCCGAGATGAGTCGTCTCAAGAGAGGATCGACTTGGCGGCCGGGCATAGGACATCCATGCCCGGTCGCACGTAACGGTGGGGCGAGCGGCGGCAAGATCGAGCTCGCCCCTCCGATCTGGGGTAGTAAGGTGAACCCGGGTAGCGGCCCTGAGTCGAGCAGAGATCGAGAGAGTCGGTGTGAACGTGGCTAGATCGCGAGCGTTTCGCTGATGGCGCTAGAGGAGCTCTAGGCCCAATGGCCGATCGATCGCTTCTGCTAATCGCCGACATCGGGGGCTATACGAAATTCATGAAGCTGCATCGGATCAGCCTCGCGCATGCGGAGGTCGTCACCGGTCGGTTGCTCGAGACCCTGGTTGAGTACTCGCCGCTGCCGCTGATCGAGATCGAGGGCGACGCCGCCTTCTTTTGCACGCCGCTCGAGCCCGACGCAAACGCAATGGCGTTGTCGCTGACGATGCACCAAGCGTTCCACTCCCAGCTGGAGCGGATGATCGCCCTACAAATGTGTAACTGTGACGCGTGTCTGCAGTCCCGAAACCTAAAGGTGAAGTTCGTCGGTCACGTCGGCGATGTCGCAAAGCAGACCATCAGCGGCCGCGAGAACGTCGTGGGAGTGGACGTGATCGCGGTTCACCGGATGCTCAAGAACGCCGTTCCGGCGCCCGAGTACCTGCTCATGACCGAGTCGCTGATAGAGCAATGCGGCGACGATGTCCGGGAAGGCGCGAGCACGATCCAGCAGGAACTCGAAGGCCTCGGTTCGGAGAACCTCTATTTCGTCGACCTTGCACGTTTCGCGCTCCCAGCACTGCCCCCGCCGAAGCCGACGCTGCCTCGTCGCCTTGGTGAGACGCTCGGCGTCGGGTTCCGTGGCCTCCCGACGGTCCTCGGCCTGAGGCGATCTCGCCGCACTGCCAGCACCTGATCCGCCGCGCCGAGCAGAGCGTCCGCTCACTTACGCGGGTCCGGAAGGCAACGATCAACCCGCGGGCTCTATCGCAGGTCGCCCGCAGCAAGAGCGTGACCGGAGACCAGGCCCGGCTAGCGCTCGCTGCGGACGACAGGCAACAGTCCGCCCCGCCACTGCTCGTCTGCGACGAAGTAGAAGTTCTGCCACGTAGTAGAAGTACCGCGCGGCTAGGACTGCAGGTCCAAGGGGGCAGCCGATCGCGCGCCCTGCTCGTCGCCAATAGCGAGACTGTCGGTTTGGGCTAACACCGGCAGCAGACCCCGACACTGCTGCGTGTCGATCTAGCGGGAGCCGACCTGGCGCCAATATCTGAAGCTAGCCTCCGAAGAGGCCTCGGAGAAGATCCACGATGACTTGGGCTGCGTCGCCGATTGTCACACCGCGATGTCTCCGCCACACCCATATCGATACGCCGACGACAACCGCGACCCCGAGGATTGCAATGACGATTGTCATCGACGTCGTTATCGGCGCTTAGGGCAACGCGCTTGAAACTTCTGGCTTCCGCTTCGGGCTAATAGTGGCACCAGGCCGAGACTGCTGCTGATCGATCGAAGCGACACTCTCGCCGTTGGCCCTCGGAGCGCCGGAGACGACCCCTTCTTCGTGAAGGCGGCGGTCGGAGTGAATAATCCACAGGGCGATGGAGCACAACCGCGAACTCTGGAACGAACTCGTCGGAATCGCGCTTGACTCGGTCGCCGAGGGCCGTCTCCCGCCCGAGGCTGTGCTGCCTGGTGTCCGAGCGCTTGACCTCTGGTCCGACGGCGTCGTCGGGTCGATGCTCTTCTGGGCGGACGCGGAAGCAGCCCAGAACGCCCGCGGACAACCCGAGCTAGGCGACATCACCGTTACGCGTGCCGATGGGCCGTGGCGTGTGATGGGCTCCGCCACCGCCACGGAAAAACCGTGGGGTGATTTCCTCGCGAGCGTTTCTTCGGGCCTCACCCGCTGCGGTGGAAGCATGTACGGCAGCCGCGACCGGCGTGGCATGACCACTTGGCACAAGGTTTGTGTGACATGGGCGACGGCGGGTTCCGACGTGGCCGTTGTTCGCCGACGCGATCAGGAGGGCAACGTGCGAGATCGCCGCCCAGGCCGAGACGGCCTCACGGTCCTGGGGGTCACGCCCGAGGACCCGCTCACAATTGCCTACGGGATCGGCCACGACGGAGAGCAACTCCCAGGAGAGCCGATCACGCTCTGGTGCGCGCCCTACGACACCAGTTCTACGCGCTGATACACGGCTCTCGCTCGGTCGCTGACGCGGTAGCCAGAAGCTGACTGCTGCTTGGGGCTAAGAGCAGCAGCGCCGGTGGCTGGGGACGTTGTCGGACACTCGCCCAGCTCGCCGACTCTGTCCGGGTGACTGCTGTTCGATCGAAGTGCCAATGGTGACCTTGACCTGCAGCTGGCCAGCTGGGACGATCGCGACACCGGGGGCAAACCTAAGGAAGGCGGTAGCGATGGGAAACGTTGAGATCCTGAGGGGCGCGTATCAGGCGTTCGGTCGCGGTGATGTTCCGGGCGTGTTGGGGGTCTTCGATCCCGCCATCGAGTGGCACGAGGCTGAGGGCAACCCGTATAAGCCTGACGGAGAGCCCTGGATCGGAGGGGACGCCATCGTGCAGAACCTGTTCATGAGGCTCGCCACGGAATGGGACGCCTTTACGGTCACCCCCAACGACTTCTATGACGCCGGCGACACGGTCGCCGTCGAATGTCGCTACACCGGGGTCTTTAAAGCTACGGGCAAGAGCATCGATGCCCAGGTCTGCCACGTCTGGAAGCTGAGCAATGGCAAAGTCACCAGCTTCCAGCAATATGTCGATACGGGACAGCTGCAGGGGGCGATGGAAACGCGGGACGCGGAAAACATGGCCGAGCCTAGCCGCGCGTAGCGACAAGGCGGCGTCGAACGGGATCTCGGCGCCGCTTCTGCCTTGGGCTAGTTGCGGCAGTCAAGATCCGCCCGACCAGACTTCCGCTACCACGCAGAGTTGCGATGCTGCCTACGCGAAGGCATGTCCGCGCGCCGGGAACTGCACACCCCGCGGAGTCGTTGGAGCGCCGCATGCGCGCGATCGGTATGCCGCCGATGCGATGGCTCACTCCGAGTGCGCCCAAAGGGCGAAAGCGATCGCCCGAGGAGTTCGAGGTTTGCGCGCGGAGTGCGGCTGCCGCACGCGTCCAAGGACGTTTGACTTCACGGCCCGATAGCAAGCGTTGTGTGAATGCGGAGAGGCTGTCCCCGTCGGGGTGGCTCGATCGTCTATACCCGTGTGAGGACCACCCGGGTCTTCGCATCACAACAAAGGAGTGTCGATGCCTCATCCAGTGATCCATGCCGAGATCCGTTCTCAGGATCCCGACGCGACCCGTGAGTTCTTTGCTCAGCTGTTTGATTGGAAGGTGGCCTCCGAGGGTGGGTTCCCTGGCTACACGTTCATCGACACCGGGGTTAAGGAAGGGCCAGCGGTGGCGATCAGTCCGTGTCAAGGCGCCGAGGACGAGGTGCTTTTCTTCGTCGCGGTCGACGATGTGGCCGCCACCCTGAGCCGCGCCGAGGAGCTGGGCGGCTCGATCGTTCAGCCCGAGCAGCAGGCACCGGGCGTAAGTTTCGGCGTCCTGGCCGACGCTCACGGACACCGAATCGGGGTTGCCGCGAACTAAGCCTGGTCGCCCGCTCGGTCAGACCGAGGGACACTTTGCCAGCCCGGAGCGCTTACGGCGCCTGTTGGGCGAGATCATCTCGCCCAACGGGCACGGCGCCATCCGCACCACTCAGCCGCCTCAGGCTGCTGCTGCGCGAGGGCGCTCGACAACACCGCGATCGTCCACGCCGTGCACGAGCGACCCGCACTGATGATCCCGGCGCCCGGCCAGTCTCGTACCGCAGCGCCGAGAGGACCACACCGCCAGCCGGCTGATCTGCTGTGCGACCGAGGACAAGAGCGATCGTACGAGCTGCAGTCCGGCTCGTCGCCGTACCCCAGCTCATCGTCGCCGAAGCGCTCGCCGGCGACGCGACAGCGTCGGGCTGAAAGCGATCGTGCCGCGCGTTCGTGCGTCGCGCTCGCCGCGACCTGCGATCAGACGGTGCTAGATGCGGCGTTCGACGCTGTACTGCTCGATTTCAAAGCGGCGTATGCGGGAGAAGTCGACTGTCTCGTCATCGGGGTCGCCACTCCCGCGGAACGCATCGAGGTCCTCGGGGCCAGCCCACCGCTCGAAGATATTGACCCGTGTGGGGTCCACCGGATCGGCCGAGACCGCGAAGTCGAGACAACCCGGTGCTCGGCGGGCGAGGCGCACAGCGCTAACACTTGCCATGACATGGGCGTCTCGGTCCGCTGGATCGAGGACGAGGTGACCGGAGACGATGAGCATCCCCCCATTGTGCCGACGGGCAGATACCACCAGCGCCGGAAGCGGCCGAGGCGATCGGCGAGGCCGCGCGGCCTGTGCCTTCGCGGGCGATCCGCACTCGCGCTGTCACCCCGAAAGCGCCGCCGATACGTACCTGATCCGACCGGGGCGAGCCATCCGCCGGACTGGCACGTCCCCCAGGAACTCGCGCTCGAGGTTGTCGCCGATGCGCTCGTCGGTGGCGAGCCGGCGGAATCACGAATGCACTTGTCAGGATGAGTGTCGGATTCGGCCCAAGAGTGAAGCCATCCGCGCGTCGGGGAGACGACCGGATGTAGCCGGCGAGAAAGGGAGCCTGCGCTCAGGCATCGCTTCTGGTTTCCGATCTGTAAGGGAAGCGCCGTCGTAGCTGGGGTCGCGTCGCTGGCCCTCGCACCTCCGCGTCGTCCGGATCGTCAGCGACGCACTTGAGGACCGTCTTGCTGGCGAACAGTAAGATGGCCTCGTGGCAGAAATGCGCGCTGTACGGGTCCACGACGATGGGCTCAGGGTGGAGCGACTCACTGTCCCGACGCCTGCGGTGGGCGAGGCGCTGATCCGGGTTTATGCCGCCGCGATCACTCGCGACGAGCTGACGTGGCCGGCGGACCGGCTTCCCGCGATTCCCTCCTACGAACTTTCGGGCGTGGTCTCTGAGATCGGTCCGGGTGTCGGCGATCTGGCAGTCGGCGATGAGGTGTTCGCGCTCACGCCGTTTGACCGCGACGGCGTCGCCGCCGACTATGCGGCGGTCCCGACAAGCGCGCTCGCACCTCGACCACGCGCACTCACCCATGTGCAGAGCGCGGCGCTGCCAATGCCCGGGCTCAGCGCCTGGCAGGGCCTCTTCGACCACGGCCAGCTAGTGGATGGAGAGCGCGTGCGGGTACTCGGGCAAAGCGGCGGGGTTGGCCATCTGGCAGTACAGCTTGCGCGTAGCCAACTGGCGGGCGAGGGGGAGCCGTGTGAGCTCATCTTCGACACCGTTGGCGGTGCTGCGCTCGCGGCAGCGATCCGCTCGGCGCCGCGCGTCGTGTCGATCGCCGAGGAGGCCGAGGGCGTGAGCTACTTCGTCGTCGAGCCGAATCGCGAACAGCTGCTCGATCTCGCTGGACGTGCCGATGCCGGCGAGCTGGAACCCGAGATCGATTCGGTCTTCGAGCTCGAGGACGCGTCCGCTGCGTTCGCCCGCGTCTCCGAGCGCGGCAAGCACGGCAAGGTCGTCCTGCGAATCGCAGGTGAATGAGAGAAGACAATCGGTCCAGCAGGCTTCTCCACTCAGATCGAAAACCAGATGCCAGACGCTGACTGCTCGGCCTCCCCGGTTGATCGACACTGAGCACTCTCCCGCCCGGCGGCCAGAGCGCTGCAGCGCGACCAACTCGGAAGCGAGCCGGAGCTGCGAGCGGTCGTGATCTCGTGCGATCGGACGGTCGCCGAAGCGCTCGCCAGGCATCGGCGGAGCAACCGAAGGAAGCGACAGAGCAGACATTCCGGCGGGCGGCAACCCGAGCGACGCGACGACGACGATGGCTTATCGTCGAGTTCAGATCAGTCGTCCTAGCGAGCCGGTGAGCTCCGGTCGAGCGCGTCAGCACCTGACGGGGTCCGGGCCGTTGTTTGGTAGCAGCTGAAAGACAGCGTCGTTAACGCTGTCTGCCGAGTACGAGGTCCCGTCGCGGCTACCGAACTCAACCTGTGCGGTTCCCGCTCCGTCGCCGATGCTGTGCCCGCCGAGCTCCCTGCCGAGACAACCTCATCTCGGCGCCAGAGCCTGCCCGGGTTCAGCAGGTCCTCGCGCGGCACGCAGCCGGTGCTACTTACCGGTGTTCTGGTGCAATCGCCCCGCGCGTGAAACCGGAGCGTCCTCCCCGGCTGACCGCCGCAGCGCGGGCTGAACCGTGAGCCGGCTCCGGCGTCCGCCGGATCAGCTGATGCAGGGCTCGGTCAGCCGCCGGGCTCACTCCAGGTTGTCGACGATCTCGCTCGCTCGCGACCACTGCTCGGGTGGGACCACGAGGTAAATGTCGCCCCGGCCGAAGCGGTCCGGGGCATGGTCGGCCACACAGCTCGCGGCAAGGCTCATCGCACGCAGCTGGTCGCGCCAGGCCACGGCCGTCCTCTCGTCCTCGAACGTGCTGACCGTCTCCCAGGCCTCGAGGCGCGGGTCCCCGACCGACACCGATTCCTCCTTAGCGACGCGACGTTTGAAGAAGCGTGGGATCGGCATGCGTCAAGCCTACGCGCCGACCCCACCTCGTGGGCGAAGGCGACCGTGAGCACCAGCGCTGAAGCCGGGCAGCCCGCGTGAAGGCTCGGCAGCCGACAACTACTGGCGGGCTGGTTGCCCAGCGCTATAGAGCTCGAGCAAGGGCGGACCACTGCGGGGGCCCAGCCCTAAACCCGAGGTGCCGCCATTGCTGACTCAGATAGGAAGGACTGTCGAACGGAGAGGAGCCCCATGTGAAGGGAAGCCAATCTACACGCGCCCGATGCGGCGTTCGGTTGGAAGAGAAGGAATACCCGGCGGCATGCAAGGAAATGAGGACACACCCGTCGGTACCGGGCATCGTCAAGTCCGTTTCCGCCCACTTGAATGACACACGCCTGGCGGTGTACTGGGCGATGCGGAAGGTACTGAGGTAGCCCCGGCCTTTGTATCCGCATGGTTGAGTGCGCTTCGCGTCCTTGACAATTGCTGACGCTTCGATGCGCGACGCGCGACGGCCTGTACAGGCCAGAGCGCCCGTCGGGACGACTAATGCGGCGAGCGCGATTGCCGCCTGCCGCCCGAAATGCTACGGGTCATGAAGACCTCCAACTGCCCTCGTCGACAACCGGACCCCGCGGCGAGCCTATCGGAAGGACGCGCGTCGCCGAACATGCAGCTGCTGAGCACTCCTTCTGACTCGCCCAGCTTAGGTGCCCTGCACCCGTGATCACTTTCGCGTGGATGCGCTCGTCAAGCTCGACCTTCCATGTCCCGCGTCTGTGATTCAGACGTCGCCGAAGCAGACGTCGGCTTTGACGATCTCGCCGTGACGATTGCAATCGTGACGACGGGACGCGCATTCCTCGCCGAGCAGAGCCTTCGGCCTCATGCCGGAGACGCCTGTCGTGGAATAGGAGCGTGGCGCGCGTCCGTCTCTCGGAGCAGAGGGATTGGGGTGTCTAATCGTCGCTTGGCGAGTCTTCTCGATAGTCGAGAATCAGCTCGGGGGCATGGAACCCGTCCTCAAGCGAAAACCCGTGGACTTGGCGCAGGTGGTCACGGAACCATTGATCGAAAGGGTCGTCTGATTTGCCGAGCGTGGCGAACGCTTGGCCGAGATCGTCCGCCTCCATGTACACGACGGCGAAGTCTCCGTTTGGTGTCGTCTGGACCCAAGCCGCTTCTCGGGTGATCCGTGCGCGCCGCCGCGAGTCTTCGAACGCAGCTTTGCGTTCGCCACTCTGGAAGGAACTCATGGCTTGTCGGTCGGCAGCGGTCATTCCGGGCAGAAGCGGACTGGCGAAAGCGATCTGTGGCATGGGAGCGGGGCCTTTCTCGGAGGTTGGTTGGCATGTCAAGTAATACCGCCCATTATTTGGCATGTCAAATACTTGGGCTAGACTAGCGCCGTGGCCGGCGACAGCTCAGCGCGGTGGATGCCTGCCTTTCTGGCCTTCCTCCACACGCATGCACGGCTTTGGGATCGTGTGGAGGCGGATGTGCGTCAGATCAGCGGCCTGACAGTCGCGCGCTACGACGTGCTCGTGCACCTGGATTTGGCAGGCGGGCGCCTCGGTCTCAACGCGCTCGCCAACGCCGTTGTCCTATCACCGTCCGGCCTATCGAAGCTCCTCGACCGCATGCAGGCGGCGGGGCTGATTGAGCGCCAGCCGGATCCCGACGATGCCCGTGCAACGTTCGCACGCATCACCTCCGAGGGTCGCGCGCTAGTCCGTAAGACACGCCGAAGGCACCACCCATTCCTGCAACACATCTTCGGCGACGTCCTCAACGACCGTGACCTCGCCGATCTGATCCGCATCATGAAGAAGCTCGACACGCGGGCCCTTCGGTCGCCGTGATCGCTATCTACCAGTACCTACGCCTGAGCACACAGTCACTGATTCATACGAAAGCGGCCGATGCCCGATGCTCGTGGGGGCGCAAGCTGGGACGCGACCGGCACCTCGCGCCGGGCCGCCCTCGCCAATCTCGGGTCTTGCACGAGCTGGACCACCGGGAGCAGCGCCAAGCGCGTCGAGACTCCCACGTCGCATGCGAACGGGGAGCGGCCCCGGCATCGGCGCCTTCAGCCTGAGCGTCGACCGAGCCGATGATCTCGGTGGTTCGGCTGACGATCCCTTTCGACATCGTGCGCGCGTCGAACCTGGCAGCTGCTTTGGCGACATTCCGATCGCCGGGCATGAGTCCCGGACGACCAGCTCGGTCGTGACACGGGAGCTTCCGGACGGCTCTGCATATGCAAACGATCGATTCGAGCCCGTCAGCACCCGCCCTGCTTCCGGCGACAAGCTGGCCGTGATCAGGTGGGCGAGCGAGTAGGCGCGGGATAGCGGGCCTGGGCGGCCAGCACCGTCAGCGCGGTGAGGATCGCGAGCGTTGTGGCGCCGAGGAGCAGGGTCGCCGCCGTGGCGAGGTGCTCGAGTTCGGCGAGCGCGATCGGCGCGGCGAACCCGACATAGGTCAGCGCATAGAAGATGGCGGTGAGCGAGGCGAGCTCATCGGGTGGTGAGAGCCGCTGGACCTCGAGCAAGCCGGAGACGAGGCAGAGCCCGTAGCCAGCGCCGAACATGACGCTGGCGGGGACCACGAGCGGCCACTCGTGCGTGTGCGCAGCGAGCGCGCCGAGCAGCAGAGCAGCGGCGATGGCCGCGAGCCCTGCGACCATGCCGCGAACGCCGGGTGTACGGTCAAGGCGTTGGGCGACGGGCTGGATCAGAATGCCGACGCCGAGGGTGACGCCGGCGATCAACGCGGCGAAGCCGACGCGGAAGCCCTCTGTCGAATGTGCCACGAGTCCCGGGAGCACCGCGAAGGACACCGACGGAGCAATGAACACCCACGGCGCGCTGGGCGCCACGATCAGCAAGAAGCGGATGTGCCGGGTGCTCGTCGGGACGCTCAGCCTGCGGCCACCGTTCGCCTCGCCGACCGTCTCCGGGGCGGCCAGCACGACCGCGAGCGCCGCCGCGATCACGACCAGGTGCGGCAGGTAGGCCGAGATCAAAGCGTCGGGCGCCCATTGGGCGATCAGACCCGCGACCAGCGGGCCAAGACCGAAACCGGCCGACAGCGCGATCGCAGCCCGGCGAGCACCAGCCTGCTCACCGGCGTGCAGGTCATGCGTCGGCCCGGAGAGCTCCTTGACCCAGGCCGTCCCGGCGGCGAACGCGGCCCCGCTCGCCACGCCGGCGAGGAAACGCCCGAGGTAGAGCAGCCCGAGCGCATGGTCCCCCGCGATCATGGCCAGCGAGGCGAGCAGCGAAACGGCGCCCGCGCCGATCACGAAGGTGCGCCGGCCCCGGCGGTCGGAGATCGGCCCGACGATCAGCAGCGCCGGGATCAGCCCAAGCGCGTAGACCCCGAACAGCGCATCTGCCGTCGTCTCCGAGAAGCCCCGGTGGATCCGGTAGGCGAGCAGCAGCGACGAGAACTGGTTCGCGCCCCAGCCGACGCCGAACATGAGACCCGCCACCCGAGCCCAGGACGGCAGCGGCAGGTCGCACCCCGAGACGCATCCGACGAGAGCCTAGACGGCCGCTGGGTTCGAAGCCCGTCAGGGGCCCCTTCGGTCGGTGTGAACAGAACCGTCCGCGATCCGAAGGACATATTTACATTTGCCCCCGACCTCAGAGACACGAAAGCCCCGGTTGACCGGGGCTTTCGGAGTGGGCCGTGGAGGAATCGAACCTCCAACCTTGGGATTAAGAGGCGCTCATTTGCAGGGGTTTTGTAGTCGGTGCGAGCAATTCAGGGCGTCTCGCTCCAGTTAGCGCAGGTCAGAATTGCTCAGTTCGGGACACGGTTGGGGACACGATCGACGTGGCACCTCCGTCGCGTCAACCTCACGAGCGACGGACCACCCCAGGACACGACATACCCGCCGGAACAAGCATCGCGATCTTCCGCACAGGCCAGTTCCGAGCGGAAGTCGTAGCACTGGTCGTCGCGGGCGATGCTTGATCGGAGGACTAGCCCGCCGCATCTAGCTTGCCACCGAACGCAGTCGCGACGACTGCCAACCCAACCCCCATCCCCCAACCGCTATCGGTGGTGCCTGCGCGGTGGTTTAGGCAGCGCGCCTAGGCGCGTCGGCGTGCGCACACCCGCCCGCAGCCTGGCCAGCGCGGGCTTGCCCTGGCGCAGCGTCGCCATTGCCCGCACCGAGATTCGGCCGCTGTCATAACGAGCCACGCGCCGTAGCGTCACGCTGTGTTCGCGGCTCCGGACCAAGTGCTCGCCGCCGATCCCCAGGCGCTCGACGAGCTCGTAGCGGGTGGCGCCGGGGACCGCCCGCCAGCTCACTTGCACAATGCGACCCCGGCGGGTGACGTGGAGGTGGGCGGGGCGGCCGAGACGTGGCGAGGGGGGCAGGAACTGGGCCACCGTGAGCTGCTCGGCCGGAAGTCCGGCCAGCTCGAACTCGGCGACGATCGTCCGCCGGTCGGTCCCGGGGGCCGGGGAGAAGCGAAGTTTCCCGCGGCCACCCCCGTTGACCGTGCCGATCGTGCGGCTGCCCGTGCGCGTCTTTTCCACGAAGGTGACGCGCTGCGCCTTGCGGCGAACGATCGAGTAGACGAGGGTTCGCGTGGCTCCGTGGCCGCGAACGGAGACGGAGAGGCGCGCCTTGGGCTGATCGCTGGCCTGGCTCGTCTGCCTGAGGGTCGGCGAGCCCGGCAGCATCTCGATCGTGTAGACCCCGGGCTTGGGATTGACCAGCCCGACGACGGTGATCTTGGCCTTCTCGCCGCGCAGAATCCGGATCGCCGGGTCGTGGGCGAGCCCGGACCCCGGCGTGCTCTCGAGCACATCCCCCGACGGCGTATGTACCCGGACGCTCGGCGCCCCATTGACGCCGTCGAGGCGAATCGCCCGGCTGCGGTCGCCTGGCTTGATCCGCACCGTGATTGGGGACCCGGCTGCGGCCGCCCGCGCGGCCTGCGGGGAGAACACGTTGTCCTGCACGAACGGCGACCAGCGGCATCCGTCAAACGGCCACAGGAAGAGGTGGAAGGGCGAGTACTGGACGCCACCGCCGACATTGAGGTCGCCGGTGGGGAACGGGATCGTGAGACAGCCCCCGACTCCTCGGCTCGAGATCACCGCGACCACGCCGGCGCAGACGACGTCGACCACGCAACCGTGGATGTCACCCTTGAGATTGAACCGGCCGTTGTCACCATTGAACTCGCCGTCGACCCGGCCCGAGACGTCGATGACATCGAACAGGTTGGCGTGAATTCCGCCTCCGAGGGCGAAGTACGACGGGTACTCGTAGAGAAGGTAGGCCTGGGCGAGCGCCGTGCTCCCGAGCACCGGGAGCACGATCGACGCGTCGGCGCCGACAGCGATCGTCGTGCGCGGGAACGTCCGGCCGTAGAAGTTGTCGGGGAAGTCTGAGACCTCGCTCCGGTCGAGCACATACGGCGTGGCTGCGCTCGGGAAGGCGAGCACGACCGTCCCGTCGATCTGGAGGATCGTCTCGGCGGTGATCCGCGCGTTGGCCAGGAGCCGGGTCGGGTCCAGGCCGAAGCCAAAGCCGATCCGATTGAGGGCCACGCCCGCGAATAGCTCCAGCCCAGGAGCCGGGAAGTCGAGGCTCGCCTCCAGCTTGACGAGGCTTCCGCGCCGAATCGTCACTCCGCCATGCGGGGGGATCATGTCGAGACAGACGTCTTCGATGACGCACGCTTTGCCCTGGCCTCTCCACTCGTCCGTCGCCCGCGTGTAGTCGAGCTGAACGGCCTGCACCGACAGGGCGCCGAGATCGGCGTCGATCGGCCCGATGCTTAGGTTGTCGATCACCAGCCCGTCTGCGTTGGTGGACCGCAGAGTCACGTTGCCCTGGGCCGAGACACCGCCGACCTCGAGGTAGCTGGGCAGGGCGAGGTGCACGTGAATGGTGAGGCCGAAGGTGCCCCCGCTGTCGTCGAGCGCGACGGTGACGTCGCCGCCGAGGGCGAAACCGGCGATGTCGGCCAAGCCGCCGCCCGCGCGGGCGAAGGAGCCGAGCGGGATGGAATTGCCGTGGGGCGCGAGGTTCATGATGAACGAGCGCTTGTTCTGCAGATCGACGTTACCCACGGCCATCTGGGCGTCGGAGCTGACGATTTCGTCCAGCTGGGGAGCGACGACGATCGCCGCGCCCGTGGCCGGGATGAGGGTAAGCCCGTTGATCTTCACCGGCTCGTAGGCGATATACGCGTCAACGAAGCCAAAGGTCAGGTCGGCATTGGCGGCACTCGAGTTGGTGAAGAACCGGCCGCCGAGATTGAGATGGGACCCGAACGACGGCAGCATGCCCTGCATGGCCTTCGGTATCTGATCCTCGGAGGTCAGGTGCTCCAGGCAGCCTTGGAACTGCAATCCGCCGGCGACCACGGTTCTCGATGGCGGACAGCCGGGCTTCACCGTGTGATCGAAGACGACGGGGTGAGTTCCCACCTGCTTGACGGCGAAGTCGCTGGGCGTCGCGCACGTATAGACGGGAGGGTGCCTGGCCAGCGCCTCGTTGACCTTTCGGGCGGTGGCCCGTTGCGCCGCCGTCAGGGGTGCCGCCGGTGCGACGGTGAACGAAGTCGTCAGGGCCCGGCCGGGACCGGCGGCGCTGGTTGCCGTGGCGGTCACAGACCGTGTTCCCGTCCCGGCCCGGAAGGTGACGGCGGTCTGCGCCCCCGGGCAGGTGATCTCGGGCCGAGAATCACCGGCGAGGTTCCACGCGATCGACCCGGCCGGCTTGTCAGTGACCGCGCTCAGCACGATCTGGCGACCGGCGCTGGGCGGAGCCAAGGAGTCGATCCGGATGACGCGCGGCGGGGACGGGTGCGACGGGGGCGAGGAGCTACTCGTCGTTGTGGTGGTCGCCGCCGTGATCGTCGTCGTGGCCGATGCCGTAGTGGTGCTTGAACCGACGTCGGCGATGCGCACGGAGATGGCGAAGCTACCCCCGCTCGCGTAGGTATGGGTCCCGATGACATCGAAGCCACCACTCGCGGCCGCGACGCTGCCCGCGGTCGTGCTGCCGTCGCCCCAGTGGATCTGCGCTGAGTAGTCGCTTGCCTGACCACCCGGGTCGGCGTCACTGAAGTGCGCCACCACGCCGGAGAGCGACTGTCCTTGGCTGCCGGACAGACTCCTTCCGGTGGCGCTCAGCGAGGCGTCGGAGGCGGTCGCTTGGAAGGTCGCAGTCTGGACGCCGATCGGACAACTAAAGGGGTTGTTCGATGTGTACGTGTAAGAGACCGACCCGGGGTACGACGCGCCCTCTTCAGCGTAGGTGTGCGTGCCCTTGATCCCGTGATTCCCGTTATCCACCCCCGGCGACGTACTGCCGTCCCCCCAGGTGATGGTCGCACCCAAGAGTGGACAGACCAGGCCGCTGGCGACAGTGGCAGTGAACGACTGGCCCTCGGTAGCGGAGATCGTCGTTGCGGCGGCGGCACCGGGGAACAGCAAAACCACCACGGCAGCACCCAGCGTGATCGGGCCGGCCGATCGCCGGGATGACCGATGCTGAAGCTTGAACCAGCTCACTACTAGACCGGGTAGCTGCCGACTGCGTCGTAGGTGTGCGTTTCCGTCAGGTCAAACCCGCCCGCCCCAGCGGCAGCGATCCTTCCGAAGGTCTCCGTGCCGTCCCCCCGGGTAATCGTCGCGCTAGCCCACAAACAATGAGCCCCGATGTCGGCGATCTTGCCCGTGAACGACTGGCCCTCGGTCGTGCGAAGATTTCGCGCGGCGCTCCGTGTCACCGGCCCTGCGTCCGGGTGGGGCGAGCAACCGCCTGTGACGGCCGCCGCAGCTGATGGCTTGAGTGTGAGCATGGCAGTGACCGCGGTTGCGGTCGGTCCCATCCTCATCGAGGCGTGGCGTCGTTCGCATCACGGAGCGCCGGTGAACTTTTCTTTAGAGCGTCAAGGATCCGCGTCTGGTGAGCGCCAAACTTCACCACTGCTCCGTGATGCGGGGACCACGCTGATCAGCTTTGATCAGCCGGTGGCCGACTTTGATCGCCTACGTCTGATGCTGGAGCTCGAAGTGGGCTCTGACCCGATCGTCGGTAGCGTCCAGTCCGGTGACACGCACTCGGAATTCTCCGGTTGGGTCGGCCTCGCCACCGCGCTCGAGGAGGCTATGAGAGCCACCGCGGCCCGGGGAGCTCACCGCTCAACCCCTCGCGACACGAACTCAGCCAGGCTCCGGCAACTGCCCTGAGAGCGCCGTCGACAGCTCGGCGCGGGAATGCACTCCGAGCTTGAGATATCCATGACGCAGATGACTCTCGACGGTGTTGACGGTCACGAATAGCTGCTGCGCGATCTCGCGATTTGATAGCCCGGATGCGGCAAGTCTGACTACTCGTTGTTCGCTCGCCGTGAGCGCGTCCGCGCCGCTGAGCGCGAGCCGGCGAGGGCGGGCACCCGCGGCGCGCAACTCGGCCTCAGCTCGTTCGGTCAGGACCAGGGCACCACAGCCATACGCGAGCTCGCGCGCCCGCCCGAGGGGGCCCCGCGCCTCGGCGCGACGATTGGACCGCCGAAGCGCGGCGCCGAGATCGGTCAGCGCCCGGGCGTGCTCGAGCACGGCCGGAGAGCGCTCGAGCGCGGACGCCGCCGCAGCCAAGTCCTCGAGACCCGCCTCGCCACCGGCCAACAGTCCCTTGGCGCGCAGCGCGATCCCAACCGCGCGGCAGGACCCAGCCCGGCGTGCCAGCACCAGCTCGCGCTCCACGAGGCTCCGGGCGCCGGCAAGGTCATCGTCGGCTAGCAATAGCGCCAGCTCCGAGCGCCAGCTCGTGACATTCGGGTTCCACACCTGGCTGAGATCCCAGCTCTCGCCCACCTCAGTCCAGATCCCAATCGCCTGAGCCCGAGCCCCTCTGGCCAGCTGGACGCGGGCCCTTGCCTCAAGCAGTGTGGGCCAGCACGGCAAGCTCCGAAACGCGTCGGGCACCGTGACCTCATCCACGAGCGGCTCGGCTTCCGCGAGCTCACCTCGCTCCAGGAGCACGGAGGCGAGATACGCGACAACAAACGGCTCGACGAGGAAGATCCCGTGCTCGCGCGTCAGGGCAACCGCGGCCCTGGCGTCAGCCTCGGCGTCGGCAAGTGCACCGAGGCGCAGGGACACCAACGCGCGGGTGCCGATTCCGTTGACAAACCCCACGACCGATCCGCGAGCTCGCGCGTCGGCGAGCAGGGCGTCCGCGACCGCCTGAGCTTGATCGAGGCGGTCGAGATGCACCAGCGCGTGTACCGCGTTAGCCGCCGCGAGCGACCCCGAACCCTCGTAGCGCATGAAAGCGCCACCATCGAGGCCGGCCTCGACGAGGTCCGCCGCCCCCTCTGTGTCGCTCCCGCGCACGCTCGTCAGCAGCGCGAGATACAGGCGCAAGGCTCTCGCCTCAGGGTTCTCGCTCCTCGCCAGCGCATGGAATTCCGGCAGTCGCCGGTCTAACTGCGCCGCATAGGCTGGATGATGCCCCAACCCGACCCGCAGCGCCGTCAAGCGCAGTCGCAGCGACTCGTCGCGATCCCCGACGTCCTCCATCGCGGATGTCAGCAGATCCAATACGTCGGGCCACTCGCCGACGTACAGGAGGATGCCGGCCAGATCGAGCGTGTACCGAGCACGCTCCACGGGATCGCGCGCCAGCGCCCGCGCCTGCCGTAAGTGCTCGACCGCGGCGGGGTCGCGGATGAGCGTTTCAGCGCGTCCCAGCTCGTGCAGCACCGCTGCCCGCTGATCTAGGTCCACAGGCTCGGCGAGCGCACGGCGCAGGTAAGCGACTGCGGTTCCAGCGGCGCCGCGGGCAACGGCGGCGCCAGCCGCCGCCCGCAGCCGCGCGACAACCCGCCGCTCGCCTGCGGGCGCCGCCAGGAGCAGTTGGCCGGCGACCAGGTCCGGCTCGGCGCCGGTCTCGTCCAGCAAACCGGCCGCGCGGCCGTGGAGTTCGGTGCGCTCGGCCGCCACCATGTCGGCGTACACGGTCGAGCGAAGAACCGGGTGGGCGAAGGCCACCGACAACCCATCCCGCAACAGCCCGGCGCGAACAAGCTGACCCGCGGCCAACGACGCCGTACGCCGGTCAACCTCGGCCAGTGCAGCCACATGCCGCAGTTCGGCGTGCTCGCCGAGAATCGCAACCGACCGCAGCACGGGTCCGGCCGCCGGGTCGAGGCTCGCGAGCCGAACCATGATCGACCGAGCCACCGTCCGCGGGGCCAGCGCGCCAACGCGCTGTGCGGCATCACGGTCGAGCGGCACCCCATCTGCAGCCAGTACGCCGGCCAGCTCGCGCACCAAGAACGGGTTCCCTCCCGTGGCGCGATGCACGGCGACGATCGCCTCTGGATCAGGCGCCACCCCGCCGATTCGCTCCAGCACCCCCCCAACCGCCGAGGTGCTGAGCGCCTCCGGACGCAGGAGGCGTCCAGAGGCGGCCGCTACCAGCTCGGCGAGCGGGGCGATCCATTGGCGCTGCCCGCCATCTCGGATCGCGACGATCAACGCCACCGGAAGCCCCTCCAGCCGGCGCGCGAGGTAGGCGAGGAACTGCAACGAGGCACCGTCCGCCCAGTGGGCATCGTCCACGGCCAGGACCAGCGGACGATCCGTGGACAAATTGGAAGTGAGCCAGTAGAGACCATGCAGCGTGGAAGACGCCGGGTCCGAACTCCCTTTCCCGCCTCCCTCAGCCATTGCGGATCCGAGAGCCGGCGCAGCCAGCGCGGCGGCCGCGTCAACAATCCGCTCCCGCTCCGCCTCGTCCAGGTCCGCGACGACCCGCTCGAACAGCTGCCGCACCACGCCGAACGGGAACTCGTGCTCAAGCTCACCCCCGCGCGCGTCCAGCACCCGCATGCCCCGCTCGCTCGCCAGCCTCGAGACCGCAGCCAGCAGCGAGCTCTTGCCGATTCCCGGCGCCCCCTCCACGCACGCGCAGCCACCGTCGCCACCCGAGGCAGCCTCCACGGTGCCCGTCAGCAAGTCGAGTTCGGCCTCCCGTTCAAAAAGCCGCTCAACCATGCCGGCCGAGATTGTCGCGTACAAGAGGGTGCATCGCACCGCGCCCAAGGGCGCTCAAGACACGCCGGGGGCATGTTCTTCGGTTTCAGCGCCCGGCCGAGACCGCAACGACGGTGAATCGCCATTGCCTTTCGCTCGGTCGGAAAGCGACTCCTGCTTCCGAGTTGGCGGCAAGCCGAAGCAGCAGTACCGATCTCGTGGCTGCCGGGGCGACCAAGGAGAAGCCAGCTGCCAACGACGCGGACTTCCGCTTTCACCCAATCGCTAGCAGCGAGGCTGCTAGCGCTCGGACCGACTGGTGCTCGGTTTCCGCGCGGAGCACGTCTCGCAGAGCTGTCGACTAGATGCGTGTGCGGCCATGAAGGCAGGGCTGTGGTGTCCCGTTTCGTACACCCCCGACACTCCGTCCATAGGCAGCTTCCCCGCATGTGTCGAGATCTCCCGATCCGAGTCTGATAACGCCGAGTAGCCTACGGCGATGTCCGACAGCTCAGCCAGTTCGCCACTTCCCGAGCATCCAGAACTGCGGGAGTTTGCTCTGGCGATGGAGAGCGCGGGGCTATCCGGCGACATCGTCGACGCGCGCTGGCGAACTGTGTTCATCTCCAGCGAGTTAGCGCGGCTCGCCGGGGTTCCCCCGCAGGATGTATCGCGCTACTACGGCGAGTCGATGATCCGCCGGCATCACGAGCATCCCGAAACCTGGGGCGTCACGGAGCAGAGCGGCGTGACGTGGTGGCGCCAGACTGTCCCGATCATGCGCCACTACTTGAGTCCGGAGGACCCGGACTACGAAGCGGTGTTTGCGCCGCTATGCGACGCGGCCACCCGTGCCCAGCCGCTCGCAGTTGCTCCCCGGGCTTGGCAACAGTCCTACGAGTTCCTCCCCGACAACCCGTTCGGGAGGTCATTGCGCACGGAGATGAGGTTCATCGAATGGCGGGTCACGGACGACTCCGGGACCTTCATCGGCGCTGTACGGCTGATCCGCACCACGCTGCCCGACAGCCTTCTTTCACGGCTCGGTCGCGGAGACCCCAGGCTGTTCGAGCGGATGAATCGCGTGAGCGAGCCCGGCCGGCGGCCGGCGGGCATCCTATTCGCCGACCTCGAAGCGTCGGGGGCGCTTTCGCGGCGCCTTTCTTCTCGCGGCTACTTCGACCTGATTCGTCGGCTTACGGATCTCATCGACTCATCCGTCATCGCACGCGACGGGATCGTCGGCAAGCATGCCGGGGACGGGGGCTCGGCCCTGTTTCTGGTCGCTGATTTCGACGGTTCAGAATCGGCCGCCGCGCTCGCGGCGATCGAGGCGGCACGTGCGATCCGTGACGGCGCGGATCGGATTGGCCCCGAGGAGACCTCGGTGAAGCTGAACATCGGGTTGCACTGGGGGGCAACGCTAATGGTTGGCCAGCTCGCCACCGGTGGGCGCTTGGAGGTCACCGCGCTCGGTGACCAGATGAACGAGGGAGCACGGATCGAGGCCGCGGCTACCGATGGGGCGATCCTGGCCTCCAAGGATGTGATCGAACGCCTCGACGCAGCTGATGCCCGAGCCATCGACCTCGACCCCGACGCGCTCGTCTACACGCCGCTTGGCGAGCTCGACGGCGCCAGTGACAAGTCGATCCGCGATGCAGGTGCGATTCCGGTCACCAGCATCTAAACGACAGGCGTCCCTCATCGGCTTCCACCCGGCCCCCGGGGGGCGGCGACGCTTCTGCTCTGAAGAGGTCGAGGTCCGAAGGGAGCAGCGCTGAGCTAGTGGCCGGAAAGGCGACAAAGCGGGTCTGAGTCGCCGGCTCCACGGAGCTACGCGACTAAGCGATGCGCCGCGCCGAACGCAAACTCACGCTAGACGGGTGAGCCGCAGCAAGCAAAGCCATGACGGTCAGCCGTAGGGCGCCTCAGCAGGAAGGAACGACTCGTCGCTCTCCAACTCGTCGGAGTGCATCTGCCGGCCACGCGAAGCAGTATTTCGCCCATCACCGGCGATAAACCGTCGAGAGGAGCTGCGGGCGGACACGCGCCTGGAGCTGCGCGGCCAAGCGGTCGTTCTCACGGATCCGTGCGCGGCCGCGTTGGATGCAGTATGCGCCTCTATTCCTATGCTGCTTCCGCGAACTGCCTGAAAGTGAGGGTGCTACTAGGCATCCTTCGGATTCCGCACGAGACGGTGGAGATCGACATTTTCGCCGGTGAGACCCTCACGAGGGAGTACACGAACCTCAACCCACTCCGCGAGACCCCAGTCTTGGAACTCGAGGATGGCACTTGCCTTACACAGTCGAGTGCGATCTTGTCCTACTTAGCCGAAGGGACCGCCTGGCACGGACAGACCCGCGCCGAGCGCGCGCAGGTCGCGGCCTGGATGCACATCGAGCAGGAGCTGGTGGTGCCAGGCATCGGCGGCGTCCGTTTCCGCCTGCTCACCGAACGCGCCACGACCTCCGACCTCGCCGAAAGGCTCGCGATCGGCCGAACGGTTCTCAACCTTCTCGATCAGCACCTCTCGACGCGTCGCTGGCTTGTCGGGACCGGACCGACGATCGCGGACATCTCGGTGTGGGCCTATGTGCATCTCGCCGCCGACGCCGCGCTCAGCCTTGCGGACTGGCCGATGGTGAGGAGGTGGTGCGGGCGCGTCGAAGGGCTCCCCGGCCTTGTCGACGACATCGCGCGGTACGGTGCGAACGCACGGCCGGGGGTGGGTCGATCGGTCTATGACTGAGGCCGAGCGCGAAGAAAACCGCATCGCTGTTACCTCTACGTAACTGCTAAAAAGGCCCTAAGAGGTTACGAACCACCGATTCCGGAGTCCGGGATGCATGAAAGCCCGCCAGTATCTGCTGCCGTCACGCGATCGCGGTTTCGCGCGGCAACGTTTGCGACGTCTCCCCTGTACCAGCGTCTGTGTCCCGCCATCGCCGAGGACGACTTCCTGCTCGGACTGCTCGATCGCCGGCAGCCTGGACAGGATCCACCCTTTCTCTTGTTCGGCGCGGTTCATTACCTGCTGCTCTCGGGTATCGAACATGACCTCGGGCGCTACTACGCTTCGATCCGGCGCCGACCCCTCCCCGCCGGGCCGGGCGCAGTTGCCGCGTTCACGGACTTCTGCGTCGAGCACGAGACCGAGTTGCGGTCCCTCATTTCCGTCAAGCTCGTGCAGACCAACGTTGTCAACCGAGCCGTCGCCCTGCTCTACGTGCTCTGGGCGGTCGGCCGGCAGACGCACGAGCCGGTGCATCTGATCGACGTCGGAACCAGCGCTGGTGCGCACCTGGCGTTCGATCGCTTTCGATACGAGATTGGCGGCAGCGTGTTCGGCAACCCGGCGTCGTCGGTCCGCCTAACCAGCGAGTGGCGCTCGGCGCATCCTGTCCCGAACCTTGACGAACAGCCTCGCGTGGTCACACGCATCGGCATCGACCTAAACCCGTTTGACGCCGGCGATGCGGGCCAACGCCTGTGGTTGCGCGCGCTCATCTGGCCAGAGGACTGCGCGAAGGCTCAAGCGTTGTCCGCGGCATTGGCGATGATCGCCGAGGCGCCCCCGAGGATCGAGCGCGGAGACGCCACCATGGTCGTTCCAGTCCTTGGCGACACCTACCCGCCCGGAGACACGGTCGTCGTGTTTCACGCGGCCGTTCGCATGCACCTTCACCCGCTCGCCGCAGCGGCCTTTGACTACGCCATCGACTCGCTCGCAAGTAGAGGGCCGCTCTTTCACGCATCGCTTGAGCCCGCGACCGCGACGCACCATTCGCTTGCGGAAGAGCCGCCCGGGGGCCTTCAAATGCACGGGCCGCTGAACACGACCCCGGTCCAGCTCGCCGAGACCGAAGGTCACCTTTCGTGGATCCGGCCGCGCTGACATGTTCAGACGATCGACGTCACGCGAACGGGGACCGGCCGGTAAGCGGCCTGCTGGCGGTCTACCCGACGCACGCCCTACGTCTTGGCCAGCCCTGCCTCGCTGATCGGCGCGCTCAGCGACATGAGAGGCTTCAGAGACCTGGCCGCCGGGCACGCCGCCCTGCTTGGCGGCGACGGCACCGGGCGCTTGGGTCAGTCGACACACCAACGACGACGAACGGGAGCATCGTGAACGCCAAGTTGACGGAGGCAGTCTTTCGCTACGACTTCAACTCACCGTACGCCTATCTCGCCGCGGAACGCATTGACGACGTGGTCGGTCGGGATGTGCGATGGCAGCCGATCGCCTTCGCGTTTCTCTTGAGGGCTCAGCAGCGCATCCCCTGGTCGTTAGGAGACGAGCGCGCTGACGGGGTCGCTGAATGCGAACGCCGCGCGGCAGCACGCGGACTACCCCCGATCCGATGGCCGGAGGGCTGGCCGCGGGGCAGCTACTCACTCGATCCACTTCGCATTGCACTGGTCGCCGAGCGCGAGGGACTCCTGCGCGAATACTCTGACGCAGCCTTCCGCGCGGTCTTCGTGGACGGCCGTGGCCTCGATGGCGAAGCCTCAGTCGATCTCGCCGTCGCAGTCGGTCTCGACCGTAAGGCCACTCTCGAGGCGATGGTCGGCTGGGCGAAAGAACACCTGCGCGCCGTCACCGACCAAGCAATCGCTTCCCAGGTGCCGGGTGTGCCAACCGTGACCGTGGGCGGCAAGCACTTCTGGGGCGACGATCGCCTCGTGGACGCGGCGCTTGCGCGCGGGTAGGCGGGAAACGCCGACGCGGTCCACCCACCGCGATTGGACCGCTGCGCTTAGGGCTCGCCGACCCGCACCGGGCTCGCTCGAGCGTGTAGCCCCCTCGGCCGGAGCCCGTCCCACAAACCAGGACAGCCTCGTCTGTTTCGTTAAAGATCTGGGGCCCGTGCTGGGCTCGATCCGATGCGACGAGAGCGCCGGCAGCGTGAGGCCGTCACCGGCGACCCGGATCCGGCCGGTGCCCTCAATCACCACGGTGAGCTCGTCTTGCGGGCGATGACGGTTGCGGGTGGAGACCTGCTGCACCGTCAGCCGCGACAGCTCTAACCGAGCGCCGAAGCCGACAGCTGCTTGACAGGTCCGTGTTAGGACACCCATCTGGCCGAAGGGCGCCAAAGGTATTCTCGGCGGTCAGCAGCGAGCCGGTCAGCGCGCCCGCATGATGGGTAACCCTGTGACGCACTGCAGTTGAGTTATGCGGTCGATCGCTCCTCACGCGCGCGGGCACGGTGACGACGGGCCTTTTCGACATTGCCGCACCCCTGCATTGAGCACCAGACGCGACGCCCAGAGCGAGAGCGGTCATAAAAGCGCGCGCTGCAGGACCGCGAAGCGCACACGCGGATCCGATCGCGTTCGTCCGTGCCGAGCATTCGGGCGGCATCCAGTGCGATGAGTCCGATGGCGTGTTGTGCGTTACTAAGTCGCGCCGGCTCAAGCGACAGCCGGCCGTCGTCGGTCGCCGTGAGTTGCGGCGGGGCCTCGGCCCGAGGAAGCCACAGATTCAGCGTTTGCAACGCTTTTCGAGGCGTTGCCCCGCCGTAAACCTGCGCCTGGATGCTTGAGTCGATCGCCTCGCGGAGTTCTCGGGCGTCGGCCAGGAGCTGTTTGGAAACCGGCACTGGCGATGGGACGAGGTCCGCCTGCGCGAGCCAGGCCGCCAAGTCGGACGGGATGACGAGGGTTTCGACCTGACGTCGCCACCGCTCGCGAAATGTATTGACGAAGTCCATGGACGGCCGTCCACCCAGCCAGTACCACCAAGGCGCCCCGCTCGAGAGCGGAAGAGCGAGATCCTCCGGAAGATCCACAACCTGATGATGCCACGTACACGGGTTACGCGGACGCTGTACGCATGGCATGCCCACTCAGCGATCCGACCGGCCGCCCGTAACCCCACGCCTTGCGGCCGTAAGCATCGGAGACCCACGTGCCGGGGCCGGGAGAGTCGGCCGATAGCAGTAGCCCGTCGCTGATGTTCCGGGTTCCTCTTACGTGGCAAGAGCAGGCAGCTCTTGTACTTGCGCCTTCAGAAGCCGCAAGCCCGTCAGCGCCGCCGAGGCACGGCGGGAACCAGGCGTGTCGCACGCCGCGCCGGCTCGAAGCGCAGGGGGTCAGACATCGACGCGCGGAGCGTAGCGGCCCCAGGCTGCTCACTGCCACACCAGACCGCGTCGGCCGCCTCGGACGTTTGGAACGCCGTAGTGGCTGGCGCTTGGAAGGGCGCAAAAAAGCCCCCAGCACCCAGAGATCGTTTCGTGCGAGCGACAACCGGTAGCCGCGAGGGGGCTCAGGCTTCGGCGGCGAGCCCTTCAAAGAACGAGGCCGTCTCGTCCGGATCCACGGGATCCAGCAGGCTCTCGTTGAGCATCTCGTCAATGGCGGGATAACCCGTCTTCCGAAGCTCGTGAGCCGCCGCGATGACGTCGTAGTGGGTGCAGCGCAATGACACCTGAGAGTCGAGCAGTGCCCAGAAGGCGCCGGCGCGTCCCTCATAGGGCAAACCGACGCTGCCGGCGTTGACAAAGCGCTGGCAGCCGGCGTGCTGAACGAACTGTCGGTGGGTGTGGCCGCCGACGACCAGCGCCTCTGTCACGCCTTCGAGAATCGTGCTGAGGCGCCCTGTCGATGTCTGAGTCGTAATGATCTCCGTGTCGCTGCGCGGCGAGCCGTGACAGAACAAAACCGTCCCGAGACCGTTGACTTCCAGCGCAACTGTGAGCTGAAAGTTCGCAAGAAAATCACGTTGTTCTTTGGTGATCCGCGCTGCAGCAAACGCTGCGCCCTTGTCCGCAGGGCCACTCTCGTCCTCCGGCCGGATGCGCCCATGGTCGTAGGCTTCGACGATCTCGCGGTCTGCATTGCCCCGCACAAAGCGGGCGCGCTGCCCCAGTGCCATCAACTGCTGGACCGTCTCGCGGGGATGAGGACCTGCCGCGACATCGCCGCCGATCACCACCGCTTCGATCCTTTCTCGCGCGACGTCTGCCAAGACCGCTCTTAGCGCCGGTAGGTTGCCATGTATGTCGTAGAGAGCCGCAACTCGCATACTCCCCTCACTTCCGCACTCGAAGGGCCCGTACGCAACCCATAGGTTGCGCATGGGGTCCAGACCTACAACAACTCGCGAAGCGCACGTGCCTCGCCTGCCGCGTCGATGAACCCGTAGCCGCGGCGCGGCGATTCACGTCGACGGAGCGGCTCTTGCTGTGGCTGTGGCGCGGGAACAGGCAGCGGCGGCTCATGCGTTCGTCCGACTCCGCTTCGGTTGAAGTGACCGTGATGGCTACGCCGTCCCAGCAACGGCAGACCACGCGCGGGAGTTCCTGTTCACAAGCACCCGACCGTGCCGGCGCGTCGGCTGACTGACAGTTCTGCTCAAGGTGCGGCTTAAGCGATTCGCAAGCCCCGTAGTTGCGGCCGCACGCCCGACGAACCAGCGCGACAGACAACCATGCGCACTGGGTTGGGCGCTTCGGGGACTCAGATGCCGCTCGAGAGGTCGTTGCTCAGGTATGGGAGTGGACCGTCGCGGTTAGAGCGGGATCGGACCGGGTGACAGGATTGTTGGGTCGTGGCCCGGGCGCACGACAACGCCAGCGTCGCGGATGGCTCTGAGACGTCGGGCAGACGCCCTCTGAGCGTTGAGGTCATCGCCGAACACCGGCAGTCGAAGATCGTCAAGCCCGCTGGCGTAGTGAGTGACGTCCCCACCGATCACGAGCCGGTCGCCGACGCGGACCGACTGATGGCCGGGTGTGTGGCCAGTGGTGGCAAGCAGCTGAATCGACCCGTCTCCCAGGAGGTCATGCTCAGCGTCAATGAGGACCACCTGTTGTTCGACGCCCGCGTAGTCCTTCGGCTGCAAAAAGTTGCGTTTGATCGCCTCGCGGTCCTGCCCGGCGGCCCATTCTCGGTGCTGGACATAGATTGGCAGGTCGGAGGGAAGCAGACCGAGTCCGCCTGCGTGATCGAAGTGCAGGTGCGTCATGACGACCTTGGTCAGGGTGCTGAGATCGAGCTGCTCCTCTAGCCCGATGCGTTGTTCGAGCTCAAAGAAGCGCATCGCCTCAGCGTCATAGTGGCGTGCGGGGTCGCGGGCCGCGGCGGGATGAAGACCAGTGTCGATGAGGATGCGCTCGGTCTCGGTCTCAACCAGGTACACGGGCACCGGGAACCGCGCCTTCCGCCTCATATCCTCGCCCTCTCGCCACAGGCCCGCCGGCGAGGTGAACTGTCCTCCGTCGAACATCGTGAGCTTCATCGCCGAACCTACGCGCCCGTCGCTAAACGGGCACGGTGTCGTCTGGCCTTAGCCATGTTTCCGTACACGTTCATCGCGCACCAGCGACGCGTGCCGGCGCGCTATCGCAGACGTCAGCGCTGCGCGCGTATGACGCGAAGATGCGCGCTGGCAAGTACTCCTGTACTACGAGGACCGTAGCCGCGTCCTGCGCGATCGGATACAGGGCGTGAGCGACCGAGTCGTGAGGCGGTCGACGCCTGAGCGTCATATCCCGTCGCAGTCGGCGAGCTGCTCGGTGGCGGGCACAAGCATCTCGACGTTTCGCGACCATCTCGCCGTCAGCGTGTCGACCAGAGTCGAAGGCCGCCCGCCCAGCCCATGCCGGCAGTTCGCGCCGCGGAGCGGACGAGGCAGCGAGCCGGGGAAGAGCTGCTCATAACCTTATGGTCGCATACAAGAGGTTACGCGAAGGCTTCGCGCGTGGCGGTGGGTCGAAATTCAGGCGACCAACCCTGAAGGCGCTTGCCGACAGGCGCTTGAAATGCTCAAGCAGGTCCAGGCGTTCCTACCAGCGCCGATGGCACCGATCCGAAGCTGCCATGCCACTGGCGCCGAATGAATATCCGGACAACAATTCAGCGACCGCTCCGCGTGCTCGTGCATCTCACGTGCAGCTCGTCGACTACAGCAGTCAGCTCATTGACCAGCTGAATACGCGCAGTTCGTGTTCGTTGGGCACGACGTCGGGGCCGGGCCTGAGCGCTGGACTCCGTGGCGGGGCTCGTGACCGGCGTCCGCGCAGCCGGGATCCGGGGTCACGGGTTCGGTGCCGACCCTGAGTAGCGCACCAGGCCGTCCTCGGGAATCTGAGCCCACGGTGGCGCGTCAGCGCAGAACGCGTGGTAGTGCGGCCGGATGCCGGGCTCCGTGTCCAGTGTGCCCAAGCGAACGGACACCTCCGGCCCGTCGGGCCAGGTCCCTCCGAACAGGCTCGACCCGCACGTGACGGAGAAGGTCTTGGCCTTGCCACCTTCAGGCATGTACGTCCGCAGTAGCTCTGCTCCGGAGATCAGCTGAAAGCCGCGTCTCGGGACGCGACCCTGGGTAAGCGCGGGGGCGCCCGAATGCTTGCGGCAGCGCGAGCAGTGGCAGTAATTGGCGCGACGGAACGGCAAGGTGATCTCGTATCGGACGCGCCCGCACAGGCAGCTCCCTCGTATCGGCACCGCCGCCGTCGGGGTGCCGGAGCAAGGTGGCCGGTCCTGATCTCTGCTAGGGCTATCCGGCGTCACTAACAGGCCGCCGACAGTGCCGCGATGAACGGCTCGCGCTGAGCGGGGTCGCAGAAGCGGCGCTCCAAGGCGCTCATCTCGATATCCGGGTCGCCCGACACTGGGTAGTCAGTGCCCTCACCACATGCCAACGGCAGCGACTGGCACCCGTCCCAAGGCCTACCGGGGAACGTCGCATCGATCAGAATTTCGCCGTCGGCCGCGGTCAGTACGAGATACCGGTGCACGTCGACGATGCCGTCCTCGGCACGGCCTCGACGGCATCGGGGCCGAACAGGCGCCAGGCCGTGCCGCGATCGAGCCGATGCACACGGTGCACGAGGCGAGGTTTCAGATCGGGGAACGATCTGGATACTGCTGCGTGGAGGAAGAGGTGCTTGAGCGAGCACGTGCCGCGTCGTTCGGCGAACATGTTGCTGACGCGGCGCCTGCTGGGCCGCCCGTAGGGCAGCTGTCGCACGAACTCGACAAGGGCGACGACCTCCGACGGCACAGCGTGTCCTGTTGCGAGGTCACAGCGTGCTGCTCCGGCCCCCCTGCCATGGCGCAGTCCCGGGCGTGCCGCCGATCGCGGCCGTGGCCGCGTCGAGCTGGTCATCGCCCCACCACAGTCCGCCCGCGGCCTCGACGGTGGGCACGCCGTACACGCCGTTCGCGATCGCCTCGTCGTTGACCGTGCGAAGCGCCTGCTTGAGCGCCGGGGAGTCGAGCGCCGGCCTGAGCTCGGAGCCATCTATGCCGGCGCGTTCGGCCGCCAGCAATATTGAGTCCGGTCTGGTCAGATCGCGTCCCTCGACGAAGGCCACCTCAAACGCGGCGCGCGCGAACTCGCGCGCTCGGCCGTGTTGCTGCGCGAAGACCGCAGCACGCATCGCCTTCAGCGTGTTGGCTGGGTACGGTGAAGGCCAGACGAACCGGGGAAGGCCGTACGCCCGTGCACGCCGCTCGATCTCCGCGACGCCCGCGGCGCGCAGCTCAGCAATCGCACCCCAGCTCACGCGACGGTAGTGCTTGTGCAGCGCTCCGGCCAGCACGGGCTGCCAGGCCACATCGCCGAGCAGAGCCTCGACCCGAGTCGAGGCCAGATACGCGTAGGGGGAGGCGACGTCGAAGAAGAAGACGGGCCGATCAAGCATCGGGCCGTCAGCGCTCCCACGGTGTTTGTCCGAACGCCGACGCCGACGCCGCCGGCGCGGCCGGCAGCTGGAATTCGAGGTCAAGCACCCGCACGGCGTTGCGCCACATCCATGCCTCGAGGATCGGTGCGGGGAGCGGCAGTGCCCGCATCTCGTCGCACAGCTCCGTCTGCGGCCGGTTGAACAGAAAGGCGCCGCTGCCGAGGAGGATCTTGTCGGCGATGGTGGACTGGCCAAAGCGCATCAAAGCGGCCCACACGGTGCCGCGGCCGAAGGAGCGGGGCCGGTGTACGCCGATCCATAACCCCATTGTTGCACTTATGGGGGTTATTAGCTACGTTGCGCGATATGAGCCACGCGATTCTGCGAGCCGAGGACGCCTACTGGCGCCCTTCCAATCAAATGGGCGTGCTCAACACCGATCTGGCCAAGCAGCTATCCGCCAGTACGCTCGGCGCGCGGCTGTGGCGACTTACTCCTGGGCAAGCCTCAACCCGGCATCGCCACTTGGGCCAGCACGAGCTTTACATCGTCATCCAAGGCACCGGCCGCATCCGCGTCGAGCATGAGCTCCTAACGCTCACGACGCTTTCCTCACTCCTAGTCGCGCCCGAATCGGTTCGGCAGGTTTTCAACGACACGGGTGCCGACGCACTCTGGCTGGTCGTTGGCGCCCCACCAGAGGCCGCCAACACCCTCCAGATGAGCCCCGAGCAGCTCGCCATGCTTTACCCCGACGGACCCAAAGCCCTTCCGCCAGAACTTTGCGGCACGTAAAAGCGCGCCCGCCCGCCGCCTTCCACCGACTGTCGCTTTCACGCACGACCGGTCGTCAGTTCGGGGGTCAACGATCTGGATCCACTGCTGCTGTGGGTCGGCGAGGCCTCAAAGCGGAAGCTTGGCGGTTGCCGGGCAGCAGTCGTGGTCTGAGGATGCTGGTGATACGTCCTGGATTGGCCAGGACGACGGTTCTCTAAGAGGAGGGACTCATGTCTGAGACCTCGATCGTGCTGCTTGATGCCGCGGGGCGGCGGCGATCCCCGGCCACCGTTCCGGGGTATCTCGCGGGTCGCGCGCCCAGCAACAAGGGCATTGAGTATCCCGCTGACCCGCCCCGGTCGGAGGAGATCATCTTGGTGATGCGCCGGGCCGGCGGCGATCGTCATGGGTTGCGGATTCGAGCGCTGATCGCTGTCTTGTGGCGTGGCGGACTGCGGATCTCCGAAGCGTTGGCGCTCAACGAGACCGACGTGGACGAGCGGCGCGGCTCGTTGCTGGTCCGCCACGGCAAAGGCGATAAACGTCGCGAGGCGGGGATGGACCAGTTCGGGTTCGAGCAGCTCAACGCCTGGCTGGCTCACCGCGTCCTGCTGCCACCCGGACCGCTGTTCTGCGTCATCGACGGCCCCACTCGCGGCCGGCGGTGGTCAGCCACCGCGGGCCGAGCCGAACTGCGCCAGCTGTCTGCTGACGCCGGCGTCCGCCGGCGATTCGCGCCCCACCAACTCCGCCACGCCCACGCGGTCGAGCTCGCCCGCGAAGGGGTCGCGGTCAACATCATCCAACGCCAACTCGGCCACACCGATCTCGGGACTACGACCTACTTGCAGGGCATCGACCCCTGCGAAATCATCGACGCGGTCCGTACACGCCGGCCGCCCACGATTCCTGCCACCGCCGGACTCACCCTCTAATCCCGGCGTCACCGGACACGGCAGGTCTCATCGACCACCGGCAGACGGGCGGAGCGGCGATCACCGCTGCTTCGCCCGTCCGCGGGGCCTAACCAGGCATCCCGCCACGGCCACGGCCTGGGGGATGGAGCGCCACTCTTGAGTGGCCAGAGGTTGAAGCGCATCGTCTATTATGTCTGACAGAATGTTCGCGTGGCTATCAAGCACACAAGATCCTCGACACGCCACCGGATCAGCCGACGACGCAGCCGGCACGTCGTTGAGACGACAAGCGTCATCTTTGCCAAGGACGCCCCAAAGGGGTCAGCCCTTAGCGATCCGCGGCTTGTGTTTCTCGGACCTGACGCAGACGGTGAGCTGCTGGAAGTCATGGCGATCGAGACCGACGACGGCGGCCTGCTGGTGATCCACGCACAACCGATCCGAGCCCGATATCTCAAGCTCCTGACAGGAGGTCTGAAATGACCAAGCCGCCACGGTCAAAAACCGGCGTGGAGATCACCAACGAGCTCGCCGACCAGCTCGCCGAGGAGGCCGAGGTCGGCTATGACCTCACCGACGCCAAACGCGTCGGCCGGCGCTCGCTGTCGGGCCACACCGGGGCTTCTCCGCGCGTGAATTTCCGGATGACGGCCGAGCTTCAGGCGCGCGCGCAGGCCCGAGCCGAGCGAGAAGGCAAGACCGTCAGCGAGATCGCACGCGAAGCGCTCGAGCGGTACGTCGGCTAAGCACACCACTGACCGCACCCACGCGACTCCTGCTTTCGATCCCCTACCACCGGGGAGCGGCACTCCGCCGCTCAGTTCCGGGTCGGCGACATTGCAGCACTGTCGCCTGGCACGATGAACGAGTGCTGCGCGCCGTTTGTCAGCGCTTGGTCAGCGTTGCTTTGACGGATACGTCACGCGGAGGTGCTGGACGAGTTCGATGTCGAGGGCGCGTGCCATCGCGCCGCCCGCTACGACGTGGAATCCGTAGACGAACGTGTGTCCTGCGACGTTCCATATGAGTACGAGGTGTCCGCGAAATGCGCTCGGGTTGCCCATCGGGACTGCGTAGAAGCGCATCGGTCGCCCGTTGATGACGATGCGCCCGCGCGGAGAGATCGCTTCGGGATAGACGAGCGGTCCGTCTGCCGCGCGCGACGGTCGGGTCTCCACGCGCGGCGAGCCGGTCATGACCAGGTGCTGAAAACCCGGCCGTCCACCACCACGCCCTGCGACGTCGCTGCTACCGAACGTCCATCCATGAACGCTTGGTGCCGGACACAGCGACGAGTTCGACGGCGCCACAACCGCGAACCGGCATCCCTTCTCCGGCTCGGTGGGCAGCATCCCGGAGGGCAACACCGTCGGACACGGAATCGCATACCCCACAGCGTCGGCAGTCATCCGGCAAGCGGTTGTGACGACTGCCGTCACACGCGCAAACGGGACCGAAGCGACCGTTGCGACGGACGCTCCGGACGTCAGCCTCCCAACCGGCCAGCTTGCAGCACTCGCTGCGCGGCGGTGAGACGGGCGCACCCGCGCTGACGCACCACAACCGGCCAGCACGACGCTTGCCAGCACAGCCAGACTCAATGTTCGTTGCACAGGCAGAGTGTGAACCGCCGATCAGCACTATGCGCTCAAGCAGCGCGGAACATTGCGAACCCAGTCGCAGCTGTCAGGCAGAGCTACATCGGCCGGTGTTCTGACTTCTGCTTCCCGCCAGCGGCGGTCCGAAGCGGCAGCATGAACAGGTGGCTACTCCGGCGACGGAGGGGAAGTCTCGCCTTTGAGTAGCCCCAACCCTTGCGGCGACGTGCTCATAGAACGTCGCCATCGAGACGGCGAGAGAACACGACGACATCGTCATCGGCGTATCCGAGGGCTCGATAGAACCCCTTGACCTCCTCGTTATCGCCGCGCACCATCAGGTTGAGCTTCGGGACGCCGCGTTCGCCTAACCATCTCTCGGCGGCGCTCATCATCGTGCGGCCGTGCCCTTTGCGCTGCGCGTCCGGGCTGACAGCTAGGTAGTACACCCATCCACGATGACCGTCGTGGCCAACCATGACCGCTGCGATCAACCGGCCGTCTACGAGCCCCGCGAGTACCACCGACGCCGGTCCGTCCACGGCCCGGCGCAGATCGCCAAGCGGGTCGTTCCACGGGCGAGTGAGACCGGTGCGCTCCCACAGCGCGACGACGTCTTCTAACCATTGCGGGCGGACGGGCTCGATCCTCATCAAGCCATGATCGCGCAGACACCAACCCCGCTCCCGCTCGCACTTCTCCTTCCGGCCGGCCGAGTTCAAGAGCAGCAGCGTCGACCAGGCGCCTGCTGGGGCGACGATCCGGCAGTCTCGTTCGCAGCCGGGCTAAGCCAGCACGCCGAGATCCCGCAAAGCCGCCCGTACGTCGACTGCGACCTCATCGGCGTCTCGTCTCTCGGTGCTCACAACGACATCGATTTCGGCCAGCAACGGCATCGATAGAGCCAGCTCTCGGGCATGGATCATCAGGCCGCGCTTGCCTGGCCACGTATCCGGCTCGCGCGCATCGATCCGCTCAGCGACGATCTCGGGCGAAGCCGTCAACAGCACCGTACCCACCTGATCGGCGCCGACGGCATCAATCACACCGGCCAGCTCCTTGTTGGTCTCGGTTGTCGCGACGACCAGAAACGTCGTGCGACCAGCCTGTCTTTGCAGATCGACCACCTCGCGGAGCTGACGGACGACATGCTCGTGGGCCAGCCACGGCGACCCCCAGCCCAGCTGCTCGGACTCAAGTGCGCCGAACTCGACACCCTCGATCTCAAGCAATGTGGCCAGCTTCTCTGCGACCGACGACTTGCCCGCACCGGGTGCCCCAGTAATCACGATCGCTCTGTTAGTCACACCCCGAATCTAGATCCACATCGCAGGCTCCACAGCCTCGAGCGCCGCTGCTGCTTCGGGCTCAACGTGCCTAAAGGCGACACTCTCCTGCTCAGTTTCCAGATGGCGACATTGCAGCACTCTCGGCCGATGTCGGAGTGGGCCCGCTTTCCGCGCGTTGCGGGCGCACCGAACGATCGGCGCTGAGTATCGAGCGGAACAGAATGCGGGTCTCGAGCCTTGGCTCGGGCGATACTTCGGCGGCGGCGAGTGGCTTCCCGTCCTCGGCGGGGGAGCGACGACGCTAAGCAGGCTGGATGAGCTGGATCGTGTTGCCATCCGGGTCTTTGAACCACGCTGAGCTGCCGACCGGCGTCGTGAGCACGTGGTCGACCATCTTGAAATCGCCGAACTCGACTAGGTCGAACTCCACCCCGCGCCTCACGAGCTCGCTCACATCGGCGGCCACGTCCGTGCACCAAAACCGCACCTGGGTGTGGTCGGCCAGATTTGGCGACGGGCGCCCGTAGACGAGCAGCGTCGTGCCGTCCCCACCCTCGAAGAGCAGGTGGTTCGGGATCGTCTCGGGAGACAAGGTCAGGCCGACCTTGTCCTCGTAGAACTCGCGGCTGCGTTCGAGATCAGTCGAGCCGACCACCGCCGAGATCCTGTTCTGAGCTACCAAAGCGTGCCTCCTCGAGGCTCGAGGGCCATTCGCGGCCCGTGATTCTCAGCGTCGGCGAAGCGGAGGCTGATCCGTCTCCGCCACCCTAACCGAACGCGTGCTGAGCGTCTCGGATTCCGCGCAAGCTGGGGCGCTCGGCGAGGCTCCGGGAGGCCGCGCCGCAACGCAAACGCAGGTCGCGAGAGGTGTCCGGTAGGGGCTAGCGCATGCGTCAAGGCGCTGGCAGCGAGTGTCAGGTCGGGCGGGCCGCCATCAACGCCGCGTTGCACGGCCGGGGGCTCGGTTCAAGAGGCGCGGCTATCCCCAAACAGGCCAGCGAGCGACAGCATGAACTTCAGACTCGGCTCGCCGTCGACGACGCTAGTACCGGTCGACACGAATCCGGCCTTCTCAAGCACCCGCTGTGAAGCCACGTTCGCCGTGCTCGTGCCCGCAGTGAGCGTCCGCAGGCCATGGTCATGGGCGGCCTTGCGGCAGAGGTCGGACAGAGCCTGGGTTGCGACCCCGCGGCCTGCGACTCGTTCGGCAACCCGGTAGCCGACCTCGGCCGTGCCGTCGTCAAGGTCATAGAGATTGAGCCGACCGACGATCGACCCGTCGCAGTCGACGAGCACGAAGAAGAGACTGATGCCGGCATCCTGCTCGTCAAGGAGCGCGCGGAGCCGTTCGGCGAAGGTCTCGAAGTACTCATCACCGCGGTCGGTGACCGACCTGGCAAAGTAGGCCCGGTTTTCGAGTTCGAAAGCAAGCACTGCCTGCAGGTGACCGCCGTTCAAAAGCTGAAGCTCAAACACGCGCCCACAGTATCCGGCAGGCGCCGAGCGACTTCGCTCCGGCTCCCGCTCTGCCACGCAGCGCTCTCGGCCGCGCCCTGACGTCGATCGACACCCGCAACTCGCGACACTCGCGCGCGGTGTCCGCGCGGTAGCTCGCGGATAAGAGGCGGTCACGGTGCCGCACGGCGTCCCGATGCGTGCGGACATGAATGCGGGTCTAAGCCTGCGCTCCGGGTCGCGCCTGCTTCTCGCCAGATGCAGGGACCTGTCCGTTGGGTTGAGCGGCACGCGAGACTTCCGCTGACACGAACCGCCGACATGTAGACGGGCATCCGGCGCTCGCGGCCGGACTTCCGCTTCGGCTCGACGAACTGGTGACGCAGCAGTCGATCGCTGACGGCTACGTTGGCGACGAACCGGCAGTCTCTCCAAGCCTGCTTTCCGCGCTTAGCAGGCCTTGGCAGGAATGCCTTGGGGCACCCGACGAATCGCGAGAGCAGGCCTGCTACGTGTGCCCGCAGACTGTCGATGTCAGGACGCATCGCGGCCCTGCTGTCAAGTGCTACGGGGATCGTGCGCGCCGAGCCGAGGAGCTGGCCCCTTGTTCCTGGGACGGATCCTCGAGGACAATACGCGTGTGGAGGGCGATGCGTTGGAGATAAACCGCGCGTGGTGGGACGGGGCAGCTGCGATCCACGGCGACGATCCGATCTACGACACCGATGCTTTGATTGCCGGCGCCGACTGGCTGGGCGAAGAGGAAGAGACGGCGCTCACCGGGTCGGTCGGCAGTGTGGACGGGTTGGAGGTGATCCATGTGCAATGCCACATCGGCTTCGACACGATCTCGCTGGCGCGTCGGGGCGCGCGGGTAACCGGCCTCGACTTCTCCCCGGCCGCCCTCGCGAAGGCGCAGGCTCTGGCGAGACGCTCAGGCGTCGAAGCCACGTGGGTGCAAGCCGACGCTGTCCGCATTCCCGCCGACCTCCGCGGGCGCTTCGATCTGGCGTACGCGACGATCGGAGCGATCAGCTGGATCGAGGACCTCCCTGCGTGGATGCACGCCGTCGCGGCGACCCTGCGGCCCGGTGGGCGCCTTGTGCTCGTTGAGGTCCATCCGCTTCTCACGATGGTCGCCGAGCGGGAGCCGTTCTCACTCGACTTCCCCTACTCGTTCGACGGACCGCACCGCTTCAACGAGCCAGGCACATATGCCGACCCGAGTGCCGAACTTCCCTCGACTGAGACCGTCAACTTCGCCCACAGTCTCGGCGAGACCATCACCGCGGCGATCGAAGCTGGCTTGCAGATCGACTCCCTCACCGAACACGTGGAGACGAGCAAATCACCTCGCCCGCCAATCGTTCCGCGTGAAGCCGACGGCCGCTACCGGCTCCGCCTCGACGGACAGCCCCTCCCGATCCTCTTCACGCTGCTGGCGACCAAGCTCGACAGCTGATCCGGCAACAGGTTCGTCATCACCGTGCGCGGGACACCCGGCGACGCGAAAGCAGGAGCCCGCCGCGGCCCAAACTCACCTCTGCTCTTCGCCACGAGTGCGACCAGGAGAGCGTGCGTGGTTGGGTCGCGGAAGTAGCCTCGCAGAACGGCGGCTGGGACCGCGTAGGCGGTGACTGCATGGGGTTGGATGGCGGCGCTTTGATTGGTGGTGTGGTTTGCTCGGGTTAGGGCGACGACCAGGGCGGACACGCCGATCGCGATGAGGACGCCGAGCGCGACGGCGACGGCACCGGTTCGGCTGGTGTGGAGCGGGTTGATTGCAGCGTTGACATGGTGTGCTCCTGGTGGCGGGCCGGGTACGCGGCCAGTGGGTGGATTGGTGTTCGAGCTGGTGGGAGCACTGTGATCGACGGCGGTTTAGGCTCGGCCGTGATCCGGAAAGAGGCGGAGGGTTCGTGCGGTGATAGGGTCAGCTGACCGGCTTTAGCCTGGGGGCTCGTTGTCGTATGCGTTTTGGGATCCTCGGTCCGTTTGAGGTGGCCGATGATCAGGGTCGCGGGGTTGCGCTGGGCGGTCCCAAGCAGCGCGCGGTGCTGGCGATCCTGCTGTTGCACGCGGGCGAGGTGGTCTCGAGCGATCGTCTGATCGATCTGCTGTGGGGCGAGCGGGCGCCGGCGAGCGCGGTCAAGATCGTCCAGGGCTACGTCTCAAAGCTCCGCAAGGCGCTGGATCCTGGACTGCTACTTACCCGCGGCGGCGGCTACCGGCTGCAGATCGACCAGGTGGAGGTCGATGTCGTTCAATTTCAGTCGTTGGTCGCGGAGGGTCGCGCGGCGCTATCTGCCGACGATCCGCGCCATGCGGAGGATTCGCTGTCTGAGGCGTTGGCGTTGTGGCGGGGTCCGGCCCTGCCGGACTTCGCCTATGAGCCATTCGCGCAGACTGAGATCGCGCGCCTGGAGGAGGCGCGCGTGTCCGTGCGTGAGGATCGGCTCGATGCTCAGCTCCAGTTGGGTGAGCATGCGGCGCTGGTCGGCGAGCTCGAGGCGCTCGTGCGCGAGCACCCGCTCCGCGAGCGCATGTACGGCCAGCTGATGCTCGCGCTCTACCGCGCCGGTCGCCAGTCCGAGGCGCTGGAGCGCTATCGCCTCGCGCGCCACGAGCTCGTGGACGGGCTCGGGATCGAGCCTTCCCCAGCGCTCCGAGAGCTCGAGCAGTCGATTCTGCGCCAGGACCCGTCGTTGGCGTTTGTGGATACGGCGACGCCTCGTGAGCGGGTGAGCCGTTCAACCGTGGTGGTGCCGTTGCTGGCGCAGATTCCGCCGCGGGCACCGCGCGTGATCGGACGTGAGCGGGAGCTCGATGAGCTGGGGCGGCTGCTCGCTGATTCAAGCATTCCGTTGTTGACACTTACGGGGACGGGCGGAACCGGAAAGACAACGCTCGCGGTCGAATCAGCTCGGCGCGTCGCTGCCGGTTTCACGCACGGTGTCGCGGTGGCTTGGCTGGCATCGATCACCGAGGAGAGCCAATTTGTGCCCGAGCTGGCGCGAGTGCTCCAGATCGAGCTCTCGGCGCAGGAGTCCGGACTTCAGACGATCGTCCGCGCGCTGCGCGGGCAGCGTCGGATGCTCCTGCTCGACAATTTTGAACACGTGCTTACCGCCGCGCCGGCGGTCGCCGAGCTGCTCACACGGTGTCCTGACCTGAAGGTGCTCGTTACTAGCCGCGTCCCGTTGCGTGTCACGTTCGAGCGCGTGTATCTCGTGTCGGGGCTTGCAGTACCCGAGGCCGATCAAGCTCATTCCGCCGCGGCGTTGGCCAGCTGCCCGGCCAGCGCTTTGTTCATCGCCCGCGCCAGAGCGGTCGACTCTACATTCGAGCTGACGGATGCAGACGCGCCATCCCTGGCTGCACTGTGCCGGTACTTGGGCGGACTGCCGCTCGCGCTCGAGCTCGCGGCTGGCCGGACGCGGATCCTCGCGCCAGATGCGCTGCTGTCGGACTTGCGGCAGAGCTTGCTCGAAGGTCTCTCTGACGGCATGCGCGACGCACCGGAGCGACACCGCACGCTACGCAGCACGATCGAATGGAGTCAGAACCTTCTGTCGGCCACCGAGCGAACAGTGTTCGCGCGCCTCGCGGTCTTCCGTGGGAGCTTTGCCATTGACGCAGCCGTCGCGCTCTGCGCGCCGAGGCTGTCTGACGGCGAAGTTCTCCACACGCTGACCGGCTTAGTTCACAGCAGCCTACTCGGGCGCACGCGCACCAAGGAGGGTGAGACGCGCTTCGGAATGATGGAGACGATCCGCGCCTATGCGCTCGAACAGCTTGACGGAGCTGGGGATGGGGATCAGCTCCGACGCTGTCATGCCGAGTACTACGCGCGCTTGACCGCACAAGCCGAGGTTGAACTGCGTGGGCCCCACCAGCTCGCCTGGCTCGCGCGGCTCGACGCGGAGCAAGCGAATCTGAGAGCGGCGCTCGATTGGTCGTTGGTGAGCGCAGATTGCGGAGCTGGACTGCGAATCGTGGGAGCGCTCACGACGTATTGGCAGGTTCGCGAACAGGTGCCCGAGATCTTGAGCTGGATCAGACAGGCACTTTTACGGCCGTGCGCGAGCGAGGCCGTGCGGGCGAAGGCGATGCTGACCGGCGGCGTGCTCGCGGGGCAGTTTAAGAAGTCATCCGAGGCGAAGTCGTTCCTGGAATCGTGTCTAGTCCTGGCGGAAAGGCGTAAGGATCGGGCGTTACTTGCCCGCTGCGTAGCTGAGCTCAGCTGGGCGGAAACGGCTCTCGGCAACCCCAAGCGGGCCCGCGCGCTCTACGACCGTGCGCACTCGATCGCGGTCACGAGTGGAAGCCAATTATTACTTGCCGACGTGCTAAGAATCGCCGCCAGCACCGGCGTCTGCGGGGATGAGGAGGCCGAGAGGTTGCAACACGAATGCGTTGACCTAATGCGGTCGCTTGGCGATCGAAACTCGGAAATCGACGTCCTAAACAACAGCGGCTACTGGGCCTTTGTACACGGCAATCTCGGCCGCGCCCGCGGCCTATTGGAGGAGGCGCTCGCCTTGTCGCCGCGCGTGTGGAGCGCGTCGAATCAGGCGACCATCAAGGGCAATCTCGCGCTAGTGGACCTGTTCGAAGGCAATCTTGCGAGCGCCCGGGAAGGCTTCCTGGAGGCTCTCGAATGTTCCCGCAACGTCGGCGACACCTCGCAGATGCGCGAGGTAATCGTCGGGATCGCCGCCATCTGTGCAGAGACCGGGCATCACCAAATGGCGCTCCGACTCGTGACTGCCGCGACCGCAGACCAGTCGGGCGAACCGAGTGAGGCTGAACCCCTGATCCGCCATCGCTACATTGACCCACTTCGGAGCGTTCTCGACGCGCAGCAATGGACCGTTGCCGAAGCGGCAGGCCACGAAATCGGACTCGACCGAGCGGCCAAAGCAGCCATCGAACACAGACTCCTTCCCTAAAAGAAGGCACCGCCACCCAACCTGCATATCTACCAGGAGAGAGTCAGCCCCCTTCGCCCTCTCCACTTCGGGCCCGGAGGCCGGGCGGGCAAAGCCCGTCCTTCGTGTTCACCAGACGGATGGCGAGCGTCGCAAACATCAACGACGCCTCGAGCATCACCTTCCGCTCACTCCCGGTTTCACGCAAACCCAGCACTCTCACCGGCCTCAAGTCGGCTGACTGTGACTTCTGCTTTTCGCGGAAAGCAGGGCCAGCGATAGGAGGCGTCGACGCCCGATCCTGCTTATGCACTTTCGGAAATGCCTGCGCTCTACGCGGCAGAACCGCCCAGGCCGAATCGACGGCGATCGAGTTGTCGCCTGAGCGCCTGTCCGCTGGCCTGCGGTTCGGCGATCGCAATCGCGGCTAAGCACTCGCCCGCCGACTCCAACTCGGTTCATCCCCTCGTCGCCGAAGCACTCGTGGAATCAACTGCCCGACCGTCCTAAGCAGCCGCCTCGAGGCCGTGGGGTCGGCGGCGCGAGACGGCAAGCTGCCGATCGACCCCTGTCGTGGGTTGCTGCTGAGAAGATCCGCGTCGGCCGGCGCGGACCGGCCGGCTGACCGCCATGTCGAGACCCCGGACCCTGACACGCCAGTGCGGCGTGAGACGCGGCCGAGCCTAGGTCTGCGAAGGAACCACCATCGGTTTGATCGCCTGCGGATCCTCGCGCGGTGCACGCAGGGCCGCCTCGGTCTCCTCGAGCGGGAAATGCCCGGTGATAATCGCGTCGAGGTCCACCCGTCCGGCGGCCGCCAGAGCGATCGCCGCCGGGTACGTGTTGGCGTAGCGGAAGGTCCCGGTCAGGGTGATCTCGCGACTCTGGATCGCCGCCATCGGGACGGTCGCGTCCTCATCGGGCCCCATGCCCACGACGACTGCGGTGCCGCTCGGGACCAGCGTGCGGATGCCGTCAGCCAGGGAGTCGGGATGCCCGGAGCATTCGAGCAGCACGTCGGGAGACATGTCGAGGTCAGCGAGCTGTTCCCGGCTCACGTTGACGGCCCGGGAGGCGCCGCTGCGGGCGGCCACCTCGAGACGGTGATCGTTGACGTCGGTGATCGCCACCTCGGTGGCACCGAGGGCGAGCGCCACCTGCATGGCCAGTTGCCCGATCGGTCCCGCCCCAGTGACCAGCACCGAGCTCTGGGCGCCGACGTGCCCCTTCCAACACGCCCACAGCCCAACTGACAGCGGCTCCATCAGGGCGGCCTGGTCGTCGGTCAGGGAGTCCGGGACGGCATAGGCGAAGTCCTCGTGGATAGCGACGTAGCGGGCGAAGGCGCCGTCGACCGGAGGGGTGGCGAAGAACTTGACGTCGGGGCAGAGGTTGTAGCGGCCGTGCCGGCACTCGCGGCAGCGCCCACAAGGCACCCCCGGCTCGAGCGTCACCCGATCCCCCGGCGCGTGCCGTCGCGCCTGGGAACCGAGCTCCACCACCACCCCCATCGACTCGTGTCCGAGGATCAGCGGCGCCTCAACCACGAACGAACCGATCCGGCCGTGCTCGTAGTAGTGGATGTCCGATCCGCACACCCCGACAGACCTCACCTCCACCAGCACCTCGCGCGGGCCAGGCACCGGCCGGGGAAGGTCTTCGACGCGCAGCTCTCCGGCCGAATGGAGCACCGCGGCGCGATTGCCATTCATGTCACTCGTGGAGCTCACTCCGCGCTCACTGCCCCCAGTGTGAGCCCCGTCACCAGCCAGCGGCGGACGATCAGGCCGACCACGATCATCGGGGCTACCACGAGCGTCCCGATCGCCGTGAGCTGGCCCCAGTCGACGCTCGTCTGGGTGACCAGCTGGGAGGCGGCGATGGGCAGCGTCTGACTCGAGGGACCCGAGAAGGTCGAGGCGAAGGCGTAGTCATTCCAGGAGAAGACAAGGCACAGGATCGCGGTGGTGGCCAGGCCCGGGCCCGTCAGGGGCAGGGCGATCTTGCGGAAAGCCTGCCACCGCGTGGCCCCGTCGACGAGCGCCGCCTCCTCGAGCACCGGTGGCAGCTGTGAGAAGAATGCGGCCATGATCCAGATCGCAAACGGCAGGTTGAAGGTCAGGTAGGCGATGATCAGCGCCCAAGTGGAGCCGATCAGGCTCAGGGCGCGGAACAGAATGAACAGGGGCAGGATCGCGGCGGCGATCGGCGCCATGCGGGTGGAGATGACCCAGAAGGAAACGTGATCCTTGCCCCGGAACGAGCTCCGAGCCAGGCCGTAGCCGGCGATGCTGCCCAGAGCCACCGCGATAACCGTGGAGATACCCGAGGCGTAGATCGAGTTGAGTACATAGGAGCCGATGTTGGCCCCGCTGGAGCTGAACAGCGTCTTGTAGTGATCCAGCGTCGGACTGAAAGTGAGCTTGGGCGGATTGGCGACCAGGTCGCCGGCGGGCTTGAAAGAGGAGAGCACCATCCAGACGATCGGGACCAGGGTCCAGAGCAGGATCACGCCGAGTCCGGCCCACATGAGCGTGGCCCGCAGCGGGTGGTTGCCTCGCAGGCTCATGTGGCCAGCCCTTGCCGGCGCAGCAGGCGCACGAACAGGTTGGCCACGATGATTGAGAAGGCCAACATGGTCAGCCCGATCGCGGCCGCATAGCCGAGATCGAAGAAGCGGAACGCCTCCTCGTAGAGGCGCAGCGGAATCGTCTTGGTGGCGTCGGCCGGCCCGCCCGCGGTGGTGTTGGTGATGATGTCGTAGTAGCGGATCGCGTCCATTGAGCGGATCAGCAGGGCGATGGCCAGCACACCGACGATCGACGGGAGCACCACGTAGCGAAAGCGCTGCCAGTAGCTCGCGCCGTCGAGGGTCGCCGCCTCGATGATCGGCGCGGGGACGGAAGTCAGGCCGGCCAGCACAATCAGGGCGACGAGCGGCGTCCACTCCCACACGTCCATCAGGACGACGGCGATAAAGGCCGGATGGGCCGAGCCGACGATGTCACCGCTGTAGATGCCTGTCTGCTTGAGCACCCACGCGTAGAGGCCGTAGGTGCTGTCGGTGAGGAACCGCCCGAGCAGCCCGACGATCACCGGCGCCATGAACATCGGCATCAGAATCAGCGAGAGGGCGATGTTGCGGCCCCGGACGACCTCCCACAGCATCAGCGCGATGGCCACGCCAATGACCATTTCGAGGCCAACCGTGAGCACGAAGTACTCGATCGCCCGCAGCCAGCTGGCGCCGACGATCGGATCTGAGAACAGGCGCGTCCAGTTCCCGAGTCCGAGCCAGGTCAGATGAATTCCGCCGATGAGGTGGACCCGAGACAGGCTCATGACGATGATGTAGAAGAACGGGAACAGCGACAGCGCCGCCAGCACGATCAACGCGGGCGCCATCATGCGCAGCTCGAACGAGGGCCCGCGCCGTTTCGGGCGCCGCGGTTCCTCGGTCGTGGCGGGACGCCGGTGTACCTCGGCGACTGAAGCGCTGACGCTCACGCCGACTCCAAGGACTTGGCGGTGGAGATCGCCTGCTGCATGCCGGAGGTGATGTTCCTCAGGCAGGTGGCCGGGTCTTCGTTGCCCGCCAGCATGTTCGAGAGCTCGCTGAAGATCACGCTGTCGCACTGATTCCAGGCCGGCGTCTTCGGGCGCAGGCCGATGTTCTGTGGCTGCCAGGCCCGCATCACCGCGTAATAGGTGAGGATGTTGGGCATCGACGAGGGCGGCTTGCGGGCCTTGACCACCTCGGGGATCTGGTAGACGGAGCTCCGGGTCGGCGTGCCCCCGCCGGCCTTGCTCTTCAGGTTGGCCAGTTGCGTCTTCTTGCTCGTGGCCCACACGATGAACAGCCACGCAGCGCGCTGTTGATCCTTGGGCGCCGAGGCATTCACAGCCAGCCCCGTACCGCCGTACATGTTCGCGCTGCGCGCCGGCCCGCGCGGCAGCGTTGCGAACCCGACCTTTCCCTTCAGCTTCCCCGTCTCGAGTGTGCCGGCGAACTCGTGCCACAGCGGGGCCATCGCGACCTGCCCGGCACCGAACGCCTCCGATAGCGCCGTCCAGTCCCATCCCAGGCTCCCGGGATGCGCGATCGCGAGCAGGTCCTTGTAGAACTTGGTCGCCTCCAGCGCCTTCGACGAGGTGAGGGACATCGGCCCCGGGTTCTCCAGACCCAGTCCGCCGACGGCCTTGCCGTGCACGAAGTAGTCCCCGCCCCACGCCCAGAGCACATTCGAGAAGTCGTTCATCAGCGAGTCGTGCTCCTTGGCCATGTGGCCGGTGCCGTAGGGCACATCAGACCGAGCGTGCTGGTTAAACCACTTGGCGATCGCGTAATACTGATGCCAGGTGGTATGCGGGGTGGGCATCGGATCGAAGCCGAGGTCACGCCGCATCCGGCTTGCGTACTTGGCGAACAGGTCCTTCCGGTACATCCAGATCATCGTGGGCGCGTCGTAGGGCAATGCGTAGACTCGATCCGCGGACTGGAATTTCCCCGCCGCCTCGAGCTGCACGGGGATGAAGTCGTGGAGGTCCTGCACGTGAGGCAAGCGCGGATCGGTGTTGAACTCGTTCAGATCGGCGAGCGCGCGGTGGTAGGGCGCGATGACCTGGTAGGGGTCGGCATAGACCACCTGGTAGGCGCCCTCGCCGGCGGCGAAATCGAGTGCGACCTTCTGCACCATGGCGTCAAGCTCGAGCTGGATGATGTTGACGTTTATCCCCGTGAGCTCCACGAACGGCTTGGTATTCGCCGCGATGGCCGAGGTCGGGGGAGTGTTCTCGGAGATGAAGTTGAGCGTTGTGCCGGCGAATTGACGCCACGGATCTCCGCCCGTTTTCGGGATGCGTGTTTTAGCGCCCCCGCATCCCGCGAGGCCGCCCGGGACGGCCAGTGCCGCCGCTCCCATCGCCCCCGACCGCAGAAGCGTTCGGCGTGAGATCCTCAACTGAGACGCTGCCTCTGGGGACTCTCGAGGCGACATTCCTCTCCCTGACTAGCCGGCCCCACAGGCGTCGTACCCGACCACGCAACCGGCAAACCCGGCCCGGTAGCCTTGGGTCATGGATAACGCAGACGGCGCGCGATGACCGTCCTGGACACCTTCCGTCTGGACGGAAAGGTCGCCGTGGTCACCGGGGGCAACCGTGGACTTGGTCAAGCGTTTGCTCGTGCGCTTCGCGAAGCGGGCGCGAACGTTGTCATCGCCGCACGCGACCAGGCCCGCTCCAAGCAGGTGGCCGCCCAGCTGGACGCCCTGGCGGTGCGCACCGACGTCACGGACGAGGCCAGCGTGCGCTCAATGATGGAGGCCGTGCTCGGCGCGCTCGGCCCCGTCGATGTCCTCGTCAATAACGCCGGCGTGGCCTTCCATGCCCCGGCGCTGGACGTGCCCGAGGAACAGTGGCGCGCCGTCTGGGACATCAATCTGGACGGAGTGTGGCGCTGCAGCCGCATCATCGGTGAGCAGATGGTCAGGCGTCGCTCCGGTGCGGTTGTCAACATCGGCTCGATCTCCGGGATGATCGTCAACCGGCCGCAGATGCAGCCCGCCTACAACGCGTCTAAGGCCGCGGTACATCAGCTCACGAAGTCGCTGGCTGCTGAATGGGCGCCGTTCGGCGTCCGCGTGAACGCCGTGGCCCCCGGCTACGTCAAAACCGAAATGGCACCCGTGGACCGCCCCGAATTCCGCCGGCACTGGGTTGAGGACCCACCAATGCAGCGCTACGCCCTGCCCGAGGAACTCGGACCATCGGTGGTGTACCTAGCCAGCGAGGCAGCAAGCTTCGTCACTGGCACGATCCTCGTCGTAGACGGGGGCTACACGCTGTGGTAGCTCGTCGCCGTCGAGCTGCGGATCGCGCGCAAGCCGGTCCCCGACAGTGCGAAGGGCAGCCGTGCCCGCGACAGGACTCTCGTCAATCTCACCACGACCGTCCAGAACCTAGCCGAGCTGCGCAATGAGCTCGGCCACGGCCACGGCCGAACGGCCCCGAGCTAGACGGATCACCTAGGTCAACGACGCGGGCCCTGGTCCCGGCGGAAGCTGACCTGATCAGGTGGGCGAGCGAGTAGGCGCGGGATAGCGGGCCTGGGCGGCCAGCACCGTCAGCGCGGTGAGGATCGCGAGCGTTGTGGCGCCGAGGAGCAGGGTCGCCGCCGTGGCGAGGTGCTCGAGTTCGGCGAGCGCGATCGGCGCGGCGAACCCGACATAGGTCAGCGCATAGAAGATGGCGGTGAGCGAGGCGAGCTCATCGGGTGGTGAGAGCCGCTGGACCTCGAGCAAGCCGGAGACGAGGCAGAGCCCGTAGCCAGCGCCGAACATGACGCTGGCGGGGACCACGAGCGGCCACTCGTGCGTGTGCGCAGCGAGCGCGCCGAGCAGCAGAGCAGCGGCGATGGCCGCGAGCCCTGCGACCATGCCGCGAACGCCGGGTGTACGGTCAAGGCGTTGGGCGACGGGCTGGATCAGAATGCCGACGCCGAGGGTGACGCCGGCGATCAACGCGGCGAAGCCGACGCGGAAGCCCTCTGTCGAATGTGCCACGAGTCCCGGAAGCACCGCGAAGGACACCGACGGAGCAATGAACACCCACGGCGCGCTGGGCGCCACGATCAGCAAGAAGCGGATGTGCCGGGTGCTCGTCGGGACGCTCAGCCTGCGGCCACCGTTCGCCTCGCCGACCGTCTCCGGGGCGGCCAGCACGACCGCGAGCGCCGCCGCGATCACGACCAGGTGCGGCAGGTAGGCCGAGATCAAAGCGTCGGGCGCCCATTGGGCGATCAGACCCGCGACCAGCGGGCCAAGACCGAAACCGGCCGACAGCGCGATCGCAGCCCGGCGAGCACCAGCCTGCTCACCGGCGCGCAGGTCATGCGGCGGCCCGGAAAGCTCCTTGACCCAGGCCGTCCCGGCGGCGAACGCCGCCCCGCTCGCCACGCCGGCGAGGAAGCGCCCGAGGTAGAGCAGCCCGAGCGCATGGTCCCCCGCGATCATGGCCAGCGAGGCGAGCAGCGAAACGGCGCCCGCGCCGATCACGAAGGTGCGCCGGCCCCGGCGGTCGGAGATCGGCCCGACGATCAGCAGCGCCGGGATCAGCCCAAGCGCGTAGACCCCGAACAGCGCATCTGCCGTCGTCTCCGAGAAGCCCCGGTGGATCCGGTAGGCGAGCAGCAGCGACGAGAACTGGTTCGCGCCCCAGCCGACGCCGAACATGAGACCCGCCACCCGAGCCCAGGACGCCAGCGGCAGGTCGCACCCCGAGACGCATCCGACGAGAGCCTAGACGGCCGCTGGGTTCGAAGCCCGTCAGGGGCCCTTCCGGTCGGTGTGAACAGAACCGTCCGCGAAACTCAGAAACACGAAAACCCCGGTTGACCGGGGCTTTCGGAGTGGGCCGTGGAGGAATCGAACCTCCAACCTTGGGATTAAGAGTCCCCTGCTCTGCCAATTGAGCTAACGGCCCGGGGCAGCGTTCGATGTTATCCAGAGTGGTCGGGTGGTCGGCATTTGCTCGACTCGACCGGGAAATGCGCCCGCTGGCGTCACTTTCCGGGTGAGTGGGGGCGTGGCGATCCTCCACGCCCCACGGACCGGGCGGTCTGGTTGCTCTCAGGCGATCTGACTCCAGCGGGAAGGGGCGCCGGCCACAGGGGCCGCTCAGCAGGACTTGGCGACCGCCGGGTTGGTCTGGGCGGCCTGGATGCTCGACTTCAAGGTCGTGCGGCTGAGCTTGGGGCTGAGCGAGAGGGCCTTGGCCAGCGCGAGGTCGGCCTTCCGGGTCTGTTTGGCCGCGTAGGCCGATACCGCCAGACACTCGAAGCCCTTAGCCGAGTTGGGACTGGCCGCGGAGACGACGTCCCAGGCGTTGGCCGAGTTCGCGTAGTCCCCGAGCTGAGCGTAGGCGCGCCCGGCCAGCGTGGCCAGGTCGGGGCTCGGGGTCTTGGTCAAAGTCAGATAGTGCTGCCAGGCCGTCGTGGTGGCGGCGAGCTCCTTCTTGCCCTCGGTGGTGAAACTCCCCGAGTTGGCGTTGTAGTTGCTGCCCGAGGTGGCGTTCTCCCAGCGGGCGCTGACCAGCGATGCCCACGCGGCTGCGCTGGTCGGATCGCTTTTGGTGGCCTTCAGCGCGGTCTTTTCCTGCTGACTGAGCACCGACCCCTGGGAGTTGCCCGAGCCGTTGCCGGTGAATGCGTTCAGCAGACCACCGTTGCCGTTGCCCGCCCCGACGCCGAACAGAACCAGGCCACCGCCCAGGAGCAGAGCCAGGCCGAGATATACGACCTTGACGGCGCGGCGGCGGCCGCGACTGCGGAGATCAAACAGCACCTGTGGTCACTCCTCGCTCTCGACCTCGGTGAGGTTCGCCAGGGCACGTTTGGCATCACGACGGTCGACGATCTTGAGCATCACAATGCTGGCCAGGAAGAGGATCACGAGCGGGGCGGTTTCCAGCGCGGTCGTCACTGGATCTGCACCAGGCATGGCCGCCGCGACAACGGCCAGGATCACCGTAGCGTAGCGCCAGTGACGGGTCAGGGTGCTGCCGTTGATGATGCCGGCGCGCTGCAGGCCGAGAAGCCCGATCGGCATCTGGAAGGCGAGTCCGATCGCTCCCATGGTCAGGAGTTCGAACGAGTACAGGGGCTTGGCCTGGACCAACGCGTTGAAGTCGTTGGAGTTGTAGCCCTGGAGGAACCTCACCGCCGGAGGCAGCACGATCAGATACGAGAAGATCACGCCGATCACGAACAGGACGGGGGCGGCGATCACGATCGGACGCACCACCCGCCGCTCCTCGGCGCTCAGAGCCGGGATCACGAACGCATAGGCCTCGTAAAGGAGCACGGGCAACGCGATCAAGAGCGCGAAGTAGAAGCACACCGTCAGCGTGGTCGTGAACGGCTCACCGACCCCGATCGTGATCGGAACCGTCTTGGGCGTCGACTGGGGCAAAGCTTTCGCGACGGCGCCGAACTTCGCCGCCAGTGCCCCGATGAGTGCCCTGTCGGACGGGGCCAGGTGCGTGGAGAGCGACAGCTGACGGGTCAGGGCCTGGGCCTGTAGGAAGGCGCGGTGTTCCTTGACCGAGTCGCTGGTCAGGCCGCTGAGGTGGTTGGCCTGCTGGCTGGTCGATGATGGCAGCGGACGGTTGAGCAGGTCCAGCAGCGCGTGGTTGAAGATGAAGCAGACGATGAAGGCCGCGACGAGCGCCAGCCCGGCCACGATCAGGCGCGAGCGCAGCTCGTCGAGATGATCGACAACGCTGAGTCGGTCCTCGTGACCGACGGGCCGCAGGATCCTGGGCATGGCTAGCCGATCACGCTGCGAAGCGCGAGGAGTCCCTCGTCAGCGCTCACCGCTACGACTTGCGCTCTGAGCCGACCTCGGCCGAGTCGCGGGCCTGTCCTGAGGGTGGCTCGCTCGGCGAGGGCGGCGCGGAGGAGATGGCCGGGCGATCGGCCTCCTCATCCTTGGACTCCCCGGTGATGCCTTCCTTGAACTCGCGCATCCCACGGCCGAGACCCTTGCCGAGCTCGGGCAGCCGCTTCGGTCCCAGGATCAGCAATGCGATGACAAGGATTACAACTGCGTCGACTATTGGATTACGGAACATCGAGCCTCCGATAAGGGGCCACCAAGCGTAGCGGGCGGTGCGTCCAGCCGACGTGGACTGGCCCTCAAGCTCATCTTCCCGAGCGCCGATATCAGCCTCGGAGAAACTTATGAGTCAACGTCCCGACAGTCATTCCGTTCGTCGCATCGTTCTGCCCAGCGGCCGCTCTATCGAAGTGGTCCGATTCTCCTCTCCCGAGGAGTCATCCCGCCTGGGTCTGCACGTCTGCCCCGACTGCCAGTCCGGGCTCGTCCAGCCCGTGCAGTGGGGGGAGACGGCCGACGGCTTCTGGGAATTGACGCTGATGTGCCCGAACTGTGAGTGGCTGACCGAGGGCGTCTTCAGCCAGGAACAGGTGGACGAGTTCGAGGAACACCTCGACGAGGGCTTGGCCGAGATGCTGGCCGACCTGCGCCGCCTCACCCAGGCCAACATGGCCGAGGAGATCGACCGCTTCACGGCCGCGCTCCAGACGGACCTGATTCTCCCCGAGGACTTCTAGGCGCACCGGCCAGGTCGGACGGCGGCGCGGGAGGGATTGGCGCGCGAGCTCGCAGCGACCACGCGGCTCGTTCAGGCGTAGCGAGCGACGACGCCGTCGGCGACGAGCTCGAGGGCCTCGTGCTGCCGGGACGGAAGACCCGGCAAGACGGCTTTGGCTTGCGCGACGAGGGTCAAGGCGCGCTCGCGCACGGTGGCCAGGGCACCCGTCGCCGCGATGCGATCGCAGATCGCCGCCGCGTGCGCCGTTGTCCTGACCGACCCCGGGTCGACCGCCGCCAGCTCTGAATCCCGCTCTCGGGCCAGCAGCAGGGGCAGGGTCACGGTGCCGTCGAGCAGGTCGGTCCCGCGTGGCTTGCCGGTACGTTCGGGCGGCCCTGACACGTCGAGTACGTCGTCCAGAAGCTGGAAGGCGATCCCGATCTGCTCGCCGAAGCCGCCCACCACGTCCACCGGGCCCTCGCCCTCGAGGGCCCCGAGCTCGCAGGCAGCCCGGAAAAGGACGGCCGTCTTCAGCCGGCAGCGTTCGAGATAGCGCTCCTCGGACACGATCCGGTAGGCATCCTCGCGCTGCATGAGCTCGCCGGCGGCGAGGCCGGAGCTGGCCCGCGACAGGGCGCGCACCATGGCCTCCGAGCCCGAACCGGCGAGCTCGGCAAAGGCGCGCGAGAACAACAGGTCGCCGGTGGCGGTGGCCATGTGCCGGCCCGCGGCGGCGACGACCGTTTCCCGGCCGCGACGGAGGTCGGCGCCGTCAAGCACGTCGTCATGGACCAGCGTGGCGCTGTGGACGAGCTCGACCGCAACCGCGCCGCGGAGCAGATTGTCGGTCTCCGGCGGGGGAGTTCCGGCGGCCAGGAAGACGAGCAGCGGGCGCAGGCGCTTCCCGCCCGCGGCCAGCGTGTCCCCGCCGAGGTTCCCCAGGGCTGCGCCGTGGCTGTGCGCGAGCTCGCTCATCCGCGCCTCGAGGCGGTCCATCAGCCGCGAGGCGGGAGGGCCGCCGGCTTGAACGACGGCTTCGACCGCGCTCATGGCCGAGCGTCCTCGTCAGGCACCCGACCGACGTGCAGGGCGATGATGCCGCCGGCGGTTATCACGTACCGGATGTCGCGCAGACCGCACTCCCACATGACCGCGGCCAGGGCGTGCGGAGCCGGGAAGCGACGGACGGAACTGGGCAGATAGCTGTAGGCATCGGGGTCGCCGGCGAGCCGCCCGAGGGCGGGGACGAGCCGGTCGAACCAGACCTCGAGGAAGGTCGAGAAAGGGGGTCGGGTCGGCGTGGTGATCTCGAGGACGACGACGCGACCGCCGGGTCGGACTACGCGGGTCATCTCGCTGAGGCCCTGGCGCAGATCGGAGAAGTTGCGGGCGCCGAAGCCGGCGGTGGCGGCGGCGAACTCGTCATCGGCGTAGGGCAGCGCCAGCGCGTTGGCGGTCTCGAACCGCAGCTCGACATCGCTGGGGACCCCGGTTGCTGAGACCTTGGCCCGGGCCAGGTCGAGCATCCCCTCAGAGAAGTCCGACCCGATCACCGCGCCGCCGGGCGCGACCCGGCGCGCGAGCTCGAAGGCCAGATCACCGGTGCCGGTGGCGACGTCGAGTGCCCGGTCGCCGGCTTGGAGCGCGGCCAGATCGGCGGCGCGGCGCCGCCACTGGTGATGCAGACCCGCGGTCATGACCGCGTTCATGCGGTCATAGACGCCGGCGATGCGGTCGAACATGGCTCGGACCTGGGGCTCAGCCAAGGTCCCGGGAGAGTCCGGTGCCGAAGTGCGCGCCCCGGGTTGGCCGGGAGCCGAGGTGCCCGCCCCCACCGGCGACCGGCCTACTGAAGCTCGGAGAGGAAGCTGACCAGGTTCTGGAACTTCTGCGGGTACTGCTTGGCGAGGCCGGCGAAGGAGGGCATCGGCGCGGTCGGGTTGCGCAGCGTGGAGGCGATCGCGGCCGGGCGCAGAATCGAGCCGACGTGGGTCAGAGGCGGACCCGGACCATTGTTGCCGTTCTCGCCGATCACGTGGCAGGCCAGACAGCCAGACTGGCCGACGACCTCCTCTCCCGCGGTGAAGGTGGCGCGCTGGCTGGCGGTGAGACTGGCCGGGGGCTTCATGTCGACCGAGTTCGGTGAGCCGGTGGCCGCCCCGGAGTAGGTCAGGTACGCCATCGCGAAGATCGTGGCCAGGCCCGCGGTGAGAGCGACCGGGCGGCGCTCGATCCGGCGCTCGGGGCTGCGGTCATAGAAGGGCAGCAGGAAGAGCAGGATCATGCAGATGGTCGGGACGCCGATCGTCGCCATGTCCGTGAACTTGGGGACGTTCTTCATGACCCGGAGGACCTCGAAGAGGAAGAAGAAGTACCAGTCCGGGCGGGGGACGTAGGTGGTCGTCGTCGGATCGGCCTTCGGACCCAGCTCGGCCCCGAACATGGCGGCCAGGAAGATGATCACGAGCATCACGATCACGGCCATGATCGAGTCCTTGGCCACCGCGTAGGGGAAGAAGGGCTTCCCCTCGTTCTTCAGGATCGAGTATTCGCGGAGGTAGGCCTCCTTCTCAGCCTGGTTCATACGCGCGACTCACGCATCTCGACCTCTTCCTCGGCCTTGATCCACGGCGGAGCGGAGATGCCGAGCTTGGTGATCAGGTAGAGGTGGGCGCCGATCAGGGCAGCGATCAGTCCCGGAATTAACAACATATGGATGGCGTAGAACCGCGATAGCGTCGTAGCTCCGAATTCGGGGCCGGCGCGGAGGAAGTCGCTCAGGTAGGGCCCAATGAACGGACCCGTGCCATTGATGTTCACACCCACGATCGTCGCCCAGTAGGAGCGCTGATCGAAGGGCAGCAGGTAGCCCGTGAAGCCCATGGCCAGGGTGAGGATGAGCAGGACGACACCGATGATCCAGGTCAGCTCGCGCGGGTACTTGTAGGCGCCGAAGAAGAACACGCGCGCCATGTGCAGGAAGATCAGGATGATCATCACCGAGGCGCCCCACTTGTGCATCGCGCGCACGAGCTGTCCGAGGAATGCGTCGTCGGTGATGTAGCGGACCGACTCGTAGGCGCCCCCGGTGGCATCCGGGCGGTAGAACATGGCCAGGAAAACCCCGGTCACCGCCTGGTTGAGGAAGGCGAACATGGTCGCCGACCCCAGCGTGTAGAACCAGTTGATCCCCCTCGGGACCTTGCGGAACAAGAGCCAGCGGATGCCGGGCGACAGCGAGGTGCGCTCGTCGATCCAATCGACGACGTTGACTCCGGCGTCGATGCCGAGCTCGAGCGGGGTCGTCGGGGCGTCTCCGTTCCCGTTGCCGTTCTCGCCCGGCCGCTTAGGCCGGGGCTTGAGAGCCTTGGGAAGGGGAGGGGCGGGAAGCTTGGGCATCTAGATCACTGGCTGGGGAGCACCGAGGTGTCAAACCGCGCGGGGTACAGATATTGCCCGATGCCGTCGAGCGGCTGACCGGGGTCGCGGGCGGAGAAGCGCTGCAGCTCGGAGTTGACCGAGTACCGCGGGCCGATCTCGACCAACCCGGTGGACGAGTTGACGCGGGTGTAGAAGCGATCGAGCGGCCGGACCGGAGGGCCACCGGCGACCATGCCCCGGAAGTCGTAGACGCCGCCGTGGCAGGGACAGATGAAGCGCGAGGCGGCGGCGACGAAGCGGACCGGGCAGCCGAGATGCATGCAGCGGGAGGAGAGGGCGACGAAGTGGTTGTACTGGTCCTCCTTCTCGGTGTCGATGGCCGGGTTGCGCGCCCGCACGTAGGCGATCGACTTGCCGGCCTCGCCGATCCCGGGGACGATGGTGATGACCCGCACCGTGTAGGTGCTGTCCGGAAAGTCGCTCGCCGGGCCGATCGGCTGCCAGCTGAAGGGAACCCGGCTGAACAGCGGCCCGAGGGCAAAACCCAGGGCCGGCAACGTGAAGGCGCCCGCGGCAACGATGCCGGCGCCCTGGGTGACGACGTTCATAAATCCCCGCCGAGTCACCGTCTCGCCCTCGAAGGCGCCCGGCATCTGGCGGTCGGTCGTGGACTTCGATTTCCCCGCTTTGTGTCTGTCTTCCACTGTGGCCTCGATCAAGAACAGCTAAGTCTCGAGGCATCGTACCGATCAGCGAGGCCCGGCCGTCACGTGGTCGGCAGGGCCGCAGATCGCAGCAGCGCGGCCCGGGCGGCGGGGTGCTCTGAGCGGGCCAGGGCCTTGGCTTCCTCGTGCTCGGAGCCCCCGCCCCAGCCGATGGCGCGGGCCCCCGCTGCCCACACAGCGGCGGCCAGCTCTGGGTCCCGACGGGCCTGCGCCTGCGCCTGCAGGGAGATCAGGTCAGCCAGCTCGGCCACGGCCTCGAGGTCGCCGAGCTCGGCCAGACGAGCCAGTCCCCCAGCGTAAAGCCGGTCGCCGAGCAGGAGTCTGAGGTCGGGATCCTCGGTGGCGAACACCCGGGGCGCGCCGTAATGCAGGCGCGTGCCCTCGTAGATCATCTCCAGCAGCAGTTCGTAGTCGCCCTCGCGGCCGGTGGCGCGCGGGCCGGCGGCGGCGTGCTGGGCGGGGCCCGAATCGCGCTCGTCGGCCGCATCGGGCTCCGGCTCGCGCAGGGCTGCCGCCACGCTGCCCCCCTCCTCGCGCAGGGCGGCGAACAGGGCCCGCTGGCCGTCGGCGGCGCTCCTCACCGCGCGGCCACCGCGGCGAACGCCTCCCGGGCGGCGGAGAGGGTCCGGTCGAGATGCTCATCCCCGTGCGCCAGGGAGGGGAACCAGGCCTCGAACTGAGAGGCGGGCGGGTACACCCCGCGGGCGAGTAGTTCGCGGCACCAGAGCCCGTAGGCGTCGCGGTCGGCGGCGGCCGCTCCGGAGTAGTCGTGCACCGAGCCCGAGGTGAAGAACACGGTCATCAGGCCGGGGAGGCTCTTGATCTGCACGGGCACCCCGTGTTCGTCTGCCGCCTCCCGCATGCCCCCGGCCAAGGCCTGGGTGGTGGACGCCAGGCGGTCGTAGGCGCCGGCGTCGAGCCGGGCCAGCGTGGCCAGCGCTGCCGCCACGGCGAGCGGATTCCCCGACAGGGTGCCGGCCTGGTAGACGTCGCCGGCGGGCGCGATGCGCTCCATCAGCTCGCACGGGCCGCCGTAGGCGGCGGCGGGCAGGCCGCCCCCGATGATCTTGCCCATGATGGTCAGGTCGGGGAGGACCCCGAACCGGTCCTGCGCGCCACCCGGGGCGACCCGGAAGCCGCTGATCACCTCGTCAAAGATCAACAGCGCGCCCGACGTGTCGGCCAGCTCGCGCAGCAGCTCCAAGAAGCCGGGCTCGGCCGGGACGAGGCCCATGTTGGCCGGCACCGGCTCGGCCAGGATCGCCGCCGGCGAGTGACGGTCAACGGCGGCGTGAAGGGCGGCGGGGTCGTTCCAGGGCACGATCACCGTTGCCGCCGCGGCGGCGGCGGGAACCCCTGGACTGGCCGGGATGCCCTGCGTGGCCAGCCCGGAGCCGGCCTCGGCGAGCAGCCCGTCGACGTGACCGTGGTAGGCGCCGGCGAACTTGACCAGCCTGTCGCGTCCGGTGCAGGCTCGGGCCAGCCGGATCGCGCTCATCGTGGCCTCGGTACCCGAGGAGGTCATGCGCAGCATCTGCACCGACGGCACACGCTCGACGACGGCCGCCGCCAGGTCGACTTCGCCCGCCGTGGGAGCACCGTAGGTCGTCCCGCGCTCCGCCGCCTCACAGACGGCGGCGATGACCGAGGGCTCGGCATGGCCGAGAATCAGCGGACCCCACGAGCACACCCAGTCGACGTACTCGTTGCCGTCCACATCGCGGATCAGCGCCCCGTGGCCGGATTGCGATGAAGATCGGCGACGCGTGCCGATCGCCCCCATCGCCCGCACCGGCGAGTTGACCCCGCCGGGCAGGAGGCGTAGCGCCCGGGCGTAGAGCTCGGCCGAGCGGCTGGAGCTCGGGACCCGTTCGACCGCGCTCACACGCCGGCGTGCTCGCGTTCCCAGGCGCGGTAGTCGCCGGTGAAGTAGAGCAGTCGGATCTTCTTGAATTCAGTGGACGAGTACAGCGTCGCGCGGTCCCCGATTCCCGTGTCGGCGGCGATCGAGTCGAGGATCGCGTCGCACTCCTCCTTGGAGCGGCCGTGGGCCATCGTGAACACCGAATAGGGCCAGTCGGGGTAGGTCGGACGCTGGTAGCAGTGCGAGATGCCCCGGAACGAGGCCATTCGCTTGCCCAGGTCCAGGATCCGCTCGTCGGGGACGTTCCAGACGCCCATCCCGTTGGCGCTGAACCCGGCCCGGCGGTGGAACAGGATCGCGGCCACGCGGCGCAGCAGGCGGCGCTCCTGCATGCCGCGTAGGTGCTCGAGCAGCCGCTCCTGGGGGATACCGAGCTTGGCCGCGGCGGGGGCGTAGGGCTCGGCTATGACCGGCATGTCGCCCTGCGTGGCCCGGATCACGGCGCGGTCGAACTCGTCGTAGGGCTGAGCTTCGATCTCGGCCGGTTCGGCGGCCTCGGCGGCCTGAGCCAGGGCGTCGGTGCCGCCCTCCATCTCCAGGTCCATGCGGATCTTGAACAGCTTCAGGGTCGGCAGCTGCCGAACCGACTCCGCGCCGGCCAGCTTGGCCAGGGCCGTCAGTGTCCCCTCGAGCCCGAGCGGCGAGTCGGGCTCGGTGGCGATCGTGAACCAGATGTTGAACTCGTGATTGCGCAGGTAGTTGTGTGACACGCCGGGGTGGGCGTTGATCACGTTGGCTGCCCGCCACGGGTTCTCGGGGTCGACCTTGGCCGCGACCAGCATGCTCGAGTAGCCCAGGGCGCGGGTGTCGAAGATGGGCGTGACCTGGCGGATGATGCGCTCGTCGAGGAGGTGTTGCACGCGCGCGAGGACCTCGTCCTCGGTGATCGCGGCCTGGGCGGCGACGTGCTGGTAGGGCCGGGCGGCGATCGGGAACTGCCCCTGCATGAGGTTGAGCAGGCGCTTGTCGAGATCGTCAAGGGCGATCGCGGCGCCCTCCTTGCGGCTGCGCAATTTTGGCCCGTGCTGCCGGCCGGCCCTGGGGGCGTCTAGCTGAGCCATCGCGCAGCCTCCTTAGCGTGGTAGGTGATGATGATGTCGGCCCCGGCGCGGCGAATCGAGGTCAGGGCCTCGAGCACCGCGGTCCGCTCGTCGAGATATCCGGCGGCGGCGGCCGCCTTGAGCATCGAGTATTCGCCGCTGACGTTGTAGGCCGCAACCGGCAACCCCGTCTCGTCCTTGAGGCGGCGGATGACGTCGAGGTAGGGCAAGGCGGGCTTGACCATCACGATGTCGGCACCCTCCTCGACGTCGAGACGGGCCTCGCGGACCGCCTCCTCGCCGTTGGCCGGATCCATCTGGTAGCCGCGGCGGTCGCCGAAGGCCGGGGTGGAGTCGGCCGCCTCGCGGAACGGTCCGTAGAAGGCGGAGGCGAACTTGGCCGAGTAGGCCATGATCGGCGTCTCGGTGAGCCCGTCCTCATCCAGGGCGGAGCGGATCAGCGCCGACGCGCCCGTCCATCATGTCGCTGGGGGCGATCAGGTCGGCGCCGGCGCGGGCCTGAGAGACGGCGGTCCGGGAGAGGAGCTCGAGCGTGGCGTCGTTGTCGACCCGACCATCCGAACGGAGCACGCCGCAGTGGCCGTGGCTCGTGTACTCGCACAGGCAGAGGTCGGTGATGACCAGCAGCTCGGGGTGGGCCTCCTTGATGGCGCGCGTGGCCAGCTGGACGATGCCCTCGTCATCCCAGGCGCCCGACCCCTCGGCATCCTTGGCCGCCGGCAGGCCGAACAGGAGCACAGCCGGGATGCCCAGCGCCCGCGCCTCGCCGGCCTCGGCCACGGCGTGGGCGATCGACAGGCGATCGACGCCGGGCATGGCGGTGATCGGCTCGCGGCGATCGAGGCCGTGGGCGACGAACATCGGATAGACGAAGTCCGCCGGATCAAGGCGGGTCTCACGGACCAGGCCGCGGAGCGCGCGGGTGGCTCGGAGCCTCCGCAGGCGGGTCTGCGGGAATGGCATAACGATTTCGAGCATACCGGCCGCCGAGCGGCGTCCCGGGAGCGTTTGCGCCCGGGCTCAGACGAGGTTCCAGCGCTCGACGCGCCAGGCGGTGATGAGGCCGGCGCGCTGATAAGGGTCGGCGGCCGCGAATGCCTCGACGTGCTCGCGGTCGACCCCCGTGAACACGAAGGCCGCCCCGGTGGGTGGATCGAAGGCCCCGGCGGCCTCGAGGTGACCGGCCTCGCGCTCGGCCTTGATCTGTTCCAGGTGCGGCCCGCGATGGGGTCCGCGGCGCTCGGCAACGTCGGGCACGTACTCGTAGAGGAGCAGGAACTGCGCGTCGGGCTCGGCCATCGAGCCGAACGCTACCCGAGCCGGTACGCTTGGCAACAGGATGAGCAATCTCGATCGGCGACGCGGCTACACACCACGGCGAGCACGTGAGCAGCGGGCCTATCGTCTCGTGCAGGTTGGCGGGGCGGCCGGGGTGATCGGCGTGATCAGCCTGGTGTTCGCGATCGTCGGCGTGATCGGCCTCACACTGCCGGTGATCGCTCTGATCGTCGCCGCGATCTGCTTCGTGCTTTTCCAGCGCACCACCGGCCAGCGCTGAGTGAACCGCCGCGCCTGGCCGGGCGCGGATCAACGAGGGCAAGCAGGAGGACACTGAGGGTGGGATCTCGGCGGGCAAGGCTCGCGGCCGTGAGTGTGGCCGCGGTGCTCGGCATGTTGGCGTGCTGCGTCGGAGCAGCGCAGCGCGCGCCGGATCTACGCGCCCGTCCGGGCCCGCCGTCTCGGTCGTGCAGACCAGCGCCAAGCCCGGCCAGGAGCTGAGACACTGCCGGCGCTGCGGTTCTCGCGCCACGCGCGGCACCGCGGCCCGCTCGATCACCGTCGACAGCGGCGTGCGCTACCAGCGCTTCCGGGGCGCGGGCGGCGCGCTGACCGACACCTCGGCCTGGCTGATCGGCACCCAGCTGCACCCCGGCACCCGGGCCTGGCTGCTTCGCCAGCTGTTCGGGCCCGGCGGGATCAACCTCGAATTTGATCCGGCTGCCGATCGGCGCCGCGACTTCACCGCCGCGCGTGCGCCCTACTCCTATGACGAGCTGCCGCCCGGCCAGACCGATCCGGGCCTGACCCACTTCTCGATCGCCCACGACAGGGCGTACATCCTCCCGGTCCTGCGCCAGGCCTTGGCACTGGCCGAGCGTCCGTTCATCCTGGCCAGCCTGTGGAGCCCACCGGGGTGGATGAAGATCAACGACTCACTGTCGAACATCGGCCGACACCGGGTCGCTGCTCCCCGTGGACTAGGGGCCCTGGCCCAGTACTTCGTCCGCTTCCTTCAGGCCTACCGGCGCGGCGGGCGTGACGATCCAGGCCATGACCCCTCAGAACGAGCCCGGTCAGCAAACCACCTATCCCGGCCTGGCCGAGACCGAGTCCGACGAGGCGGCGTTCGTGGGCGGCGACCTGGCTCCCGCACTGCGCGGCGCCGGCTCTGAACACGCGCATCTTCGGTTTTGATGCCAACTGGTGCGGGCGAGGTGCCGTTCGCCAGTGCGCTTCTGAACGGCCCCGCCGGACCTGACCTGTCCGGGATTGCCACGCACTGCTACTACGGCGCTCCGACGGCGATGGCCGACGTGCACGCCATGGAGCCCAGGCTCGAGGAGATCGAGTCCGAGTGCGCGACCGGCGAGCTCAACTTCCCCGTCCCCGAGCTCGAGATCGCCAGCCTGCGCGAGTGGGCGACCGGCGTCGAGCTGTGGAACCTGGCCCTGGATCCACGAGGGGGGCCGGTGCAGCCGCCCAACTACGGATGTCTGGGCTGCCGCGGGATCGTCACGCATCGATCCGGCACACTCAGACGGTCCGGCTCTTAGCCGCGACCTACTACGAGCTGGGACAGCTGTCGCGCTTCGTGGCCACCCGGGGCGGTGCGGATCGCCTCCAACAACTTCGTCGACTACGCGTATCCGTTTCTCGGGCGCCGACTTCGCCAGCCCGGGTCTCGACGACGTCGCCTTCCGCAACCCGAACGGCAGCCGAGGCGCTCGTCACCTACAACGGGGGCTCGGAACCGGTCACCTTCGGCGTTCAGAGGGGCGCGGTACGTTCACCGCGACGCTGCCGGTCGCCGCCATGACCACGTTCACCTGGCGACCGCGTCGCTAACGGCGCGAACCGGCGCAGTGACAGGCGGGCCAGCAACCCGAAGACGAGCGTCAGCGCGAGCAGGTGGATCAGCGGCAGGGCGAGGCCGGGCGCGGTGCCGGTGAAGGCGTTGCTGAGGGCCTGCAGGGCGGCCTGGAACGGGAACACGAAGGCGATCGCGTCGAGCACCGGTCTTCAGTGCGCCCGACACTGCATCGCCGGGAACCAGGGCGACGAAGGCGACCGGCAAGGCGACCATGAAGCGCCAGCAGGGAGGCGGCGGAGACCTCTCGGGCGACGCCGCCGATCAGGACCCCGAGCGCGCCGAAGGCCAGGCCGCCGCAGAGCAGGGCGAGCGCCCAGAGCTCGAACCGCCCCCACTCCAGGGGCACGAACACCGACACGACCGCGGCCATGACGAGCGGTGACCAGCGCCGCACAGCCGCCGGCCAGCAGGACCTTCTCGGCCAGCAGCTTGGCCGGTGAAACGAGACCCCGGGTGAGGCGCACGTAGGCGTTCTCGCTGCGCTCGAGGGCGAGCAGCCCGGCGGCGAGCAGAACGGTGACGAACATCAGCGAGACGATCACGGCGATCGCCGCGGCGTAGGTGTCGCTGGGCGTGGTCCGGCCGGCGAGCTGGGTCTGGGCCACCGTCAGCGGGTTGCCGATCGCGCCCAGGGCGGGCGTGGCGAAGGCCAGGCCACCGATGGCCAGATCGGCGAAGGCGACCACCTGGCGCAGGGCGATGCGCAGCGGGGACCGCGGCGGGCAGCGCGGCGATCGTGCCGGCCACGATCGTGCGCGCGTTGCGCAGCCCGAGCAGGTGGACGGTCTGGCCCAGGAACTGGAGCCGGCCGCCGCTGAGGACCTGCTGCAGGTCGGCAGATGGCGACGCGCAGGACCTGCTTGGAGACCGCCTGCTCGACCTCGGCCAAGCGCGAGGAGATGGCCTGGTTGACGAACTGGCGCTCGACCGGATCATGGGAATTGAGGATCACCTCGACTGTCGGGTTGCCGGCCCCGGTCGTGATCAGGCTCTGGATCTGCTGGGCCAGGTCGGCGGGGATGATCACCGCGGCCAGCGCGCGGCCGCTGCGGACGTCGGCCACCGCTTGCGGCGCGCGAGTGCACGCGTCAGCGCGTGGACCGAGCGCGAGCAGTCCGCCGGCGTAGTGGGCGACGTTGACCTGCTGGTTGCCGAGGCTGATGCGCCCCCGCCCGGGGCGACCTGGTCATAGAAGGCCACCGTCGGCTTGCCCGGCGGGCTGGAGAGGGCGAAGCCGATCATCAGCGCGATGGCGATCGGGTAGACGATCAGCAGCCCGACCAGCAGGGGCGAGCGGCGCAGGATCTGCAGGTCCTTGATCAGCAGCCAGCGCACGGCGTGGCCTCAGTGCCCGCGCGCGTGCAGGAAGTGCAGGAGCGCGGCCTCGAAGTCTCGCGGGTCGCCGCCGACAGCGGCCTCGAGCTCGCGGGAGTGACCGGTGAACAAGCAGCTCGCCGTCGGCCAGGAGCAGCACCCGGGTCGCGTAGCGCTCGACCTCGGCCACGTTGTGGGTGGAGAAGACGACCGTCGTCCCGGCCTCGGCCCGGGCGGAGATGAACTCCCACAGCCGCTCGCGCTGGCGGGGGTCCAGCGACGCCGAGGGCTCGTCGAGCAGCAGCACGGTCGGGCTCGGCGAGCAGCCCGATGGCGATGTTGACGCGCTGGCGGTTTCCGCCCGACAGCCGGCCCACCTCCTCGTCGGCGCGGTCGCCGAGCCCGGTCTGGGCCAGCATCCGGGCCACGGCGGCCTCGGGATCGGCCAACTGCTCCAGCCGCGCGAACAGGCGCAGGTTCTCGGCCACCGAGAGCTTGGAGTAGAGGGCGGTCTGCTGCGGGACCCAGCCGATCTCCCGCGCCGGACGGCTCAGCTCTCCCTCATCGGGGGCCAGAACGCCGGCCAGGATCGAGAGCAGCGTCGTCTTGCCGGCGCCGTTGGGGCCGATGATCCCGACCAGCTCGCCCGGAGACGAGCTCGAAGCTGACCGATCTGAGGGCTGCCCGGTCGCCGAAGCGCTTGGTCAGGGCGCGGGCGCTGAGCGTTCTCCCCGGCTCGTCGGTGGAGGGGGAGAGCGACACGGCGAGCCAGGCTACCGGCCTCCGGCGGCCCTCACCCGGGGCTGGGCACGCGGGGCTGCAGCGAGGCGCCGCACGAGCGGCAGAACGTGTCGCCGTCCTCGGCCCGTGTCCCGCACTCCGGACATCGCTCGTCGGTGGAGCTGAGGATCCCGACACCGGCGCCGGCCCCCGAGCACCCCCCAGGGCTCGAACACCAGATGACGGCGCAGATAGAGCGCCGTCTGGCGCAACACGGCCAGCACGGGCAGGGCGACCAGGCTGCCGGCGATGCCGTAGAGCTGGTAGCCGATCAGGAGCGCGAGGATGATCAGGATCGGGTTGATCCGCAGCGAAATGCGGAACACCTGCGGGGCGACGACGTGGCCCTCGAGCTGCTGGAGGCCGATGAACAGCAGGATCACCCAGACGGCGCTGATCGGGTCCTGAAACAGGGCCAGGAGCACGGCCGGCGCTGGGCCGATGATGGGTCCGATGTAGGGGATGAACTCCATCAGTCCGTAGAAGGCGCCCAGGAAGACGGCGTAGTGCTCGCCGTCGGGGAAGATCCCCAGCACGCCGAAGACGGTCAGCGAGAGGGCCGCGCTGGCCCCCATGATGAGGCTGAACAGAAGCTGCCCGCGGACGTAGCCGGAGACGGCCTGCTGGACGAGCAGCGGGTAGTCGTCCTCGGGCGTGCCGTCCCCGGGGGGCATGATCGACCGCACCAGCGGGCCGATCTGGTCGCCGTAGAGGAGCAGGTAGATCGACAGCACGAGGATCAGGATGAGGTCAAAGCCGACGGTCACGATGCCCGAGAGAAGGTCCCGCGAGAAGCTGACGATCGAGCTCGAGCGCGTGGCAAGCTGTTTCTGCAGGGTGTCCAGTGCGGTCTGGCCCTGGTGCTGGATGTGGATGTTGATTCCGTGCTGGTCAAGCCAGCGCTGCACGTCGGCCAGATCGCGGTTGGCGCCGGCGATGATCGAGGGCAGGTTGTGCTGGAAGTTGGTGACCTGGTCGCTGACCGGGCTGGCGAGCAGGAAGCCGATGGCGACCAGGACGGCCAGCCCGCCCAGATACACCGTGAGGATGGCCAGGCCCCGCGGCATGCGCCGGCTCAGCAGGCGGACGGTCGGGGCCAGGATCAGTGCGACCACGCTGGCCACGATCAGGATCAGCAGCACCGTGCCGGCGGCGCGGGCCAGCGCCCAGAGCCCGAGCAGCGAGATCGGCAGCATGACCATCTGCACCCAGCGGGGCACGATCACGGGCGCGACCGGGGTGGGCACTGGACTCATCGCGGGCCGTAGCTTCCGGGCGCCGCGCAGAAGGGTCGGGTGCCCGCGTGGGCTCCTCGGCACGGCTGGGAGGCGTCGCTGCGGGACTCGCTCTCTGGCGAGGGGTTGGAACTGCGCCTGCGGACCCGGAAGGGCATCGAATGCTGAAGTATGCGCGTATGACTCCCGGAACCGCTGACAAGAGCGCGCGCATCCTGTTCGTCGGCGACGTGGTCGGCGGCCTGGGCAAGCGCACCCTGCTCGACCCTGCTACCCGGTCTGCGCGAGCGACTGGCGCCCGATTTCGTGGTCGTCAACGGCGAGAACGCGGCCGGCGGGCGTCGGGATCACCCCGAAGATCGCCGACCAGATGTTCGCCGCCGGGGTCGACGTGATCACGCTCGGCAATCACACCTACCGCCAGCGGGAGATCTTCGGCTACCTGGATGAGCACGAGCGGATCCTGCGGCCCGCCAACTTCCTGCGCACCCAGCCCGGGCACGGCTGGTGCATCGTCGAGCACGGGGGGGTGCGGCTCGGCGTTGTCAACCTGTCGGGCAACCTGTTCCTGGATGCCGGGCGGCCGGCCTTTCTGGAAGCCGAATCGGTGCTCGAGACAGTGGAGAGCCGGGTCGACCACCTGCTGGTCGACATGCACGCCGAGGCGACCAGCGAGAAGGTGGGCATGGGCTGGCATCTCGACGGCCGGGTGACCGCGGTCGTCGGTACCCACACCCACATTCCCACCAACGACGCGCGTGTGCTGCCCGGCGGGACCGCCTACATCACCGACGTCGGCATGACCGGGCCGCGGGGCGGGGTGATCGGCGTGCGCCGCGATCTGGCCATCGCCGCGATGCGGACCAAGATGCCGGTCCGGTTCGAGACCTCGGCTGAGGACCCGTGGCTGAACGGGGTGCTGATCACGGCCGCGGCGCAGCCGATGCGGGCCACGGCGATCGAGCCGGTTCTCGTGCCGGCCCCCGAGCTTGGCTGAGCCGACCATGCCCGAGCTGCTCAAGGCCGTCCTGTTCGACTTCGCGGGCACGCTGTTCATGCCCGTCGCGCCGGAGGAGATGATGGCGGGCGCGCTCACCCGGCTGGGCATGGCCCCCGGACAGGACGTCGTGCAGCGACTGGCCGACGGCTACGCCAAGGCGGGGATCGCCGGCGGTCCCTATCCGAGTGATGTTCCCGACGAGCTGGCCGCCCTCTACGCCGAGCGCGATCTGTCCTCCGAGAACCACCGCCGGGCCTACGTCGGCCTGGCCGCCACGGTCGACGGCCCATCGGCGCTGCCCGAGGTCTTCTACGACGAGCTCCTACGCCCCGGGAGCTGGGTCCCCTACGCCGACACAACCCCGGTGGTGAAGGGTTTGAGCGCCCGTGGGGTCGTGGTCGGCGTGATCAGCAACGTCGGCTTTGACCTCCGCCCGATCCTGCGCGGGCACGGACTGGCCGGGCTGGCCGAGCGCTTGACGATGTCCTATGAGGTTCAGGCCACCAAGCCGAGCCCCGAGATCTTCCGGATCGCCCTGCAAAAGCTCGGTACGACGGCCGAGCAGACGCTGATGGTGGGCGACAACGCCGGGGTCGACGACGGCGGACTGGCGCTCGGGATGCCGACGCTGCTGCTGCCCATGACCCCGCCCGGCAGCAACCATGGGCTGGCCGTGATGCTGTCGCTGTTCGGGCCATACGCGCCGCTTCGCAGATTCGGTGACAGACCTGCGGAGTCTGCTCGGGCCTGCGGGCCAGGGGTTATGGAACAAAGCGTCGAAAATCGACGGTTATCTACAGAACGTCTAGGTGGAGGCCGGCTGGCTCACCGCGGCGAGCTCAGCGTCGGGCGCAGCGCTCGCCGTAACTTCGGGCCGCGGTCCGAGGCCCGGTAGCCGCTCAGGATGGCTGGCGAAAATGGCCACGCAGACGAGCGGGAAGAACCAGAGGATGTAGGGATAAAGCCAGTAGTTGGCGGTCAGCTGCAAGGCGATGAGGATCGCCGCCCCGAGCGCCGCGACCTCGACCGGGCCGCGGCGTGCGGGCACGAGGGCGAGCAGAACGGCCAGGGCGGCGACGCCCGCCTCGAGCACGTGCTGGAGCGACGCCGAGCCCTCCCCACAGGCCCCAGATCGAGAACGGGGTCACGCGGCTGGCCTGGTAGACGATCGAGTCGTGCCAGAGGTAGTCGAGGTCCCCGTTGAGCAGCACCGGCTGCAGGGCGACGAACACCGTCACCGCGAAGGCGACGATCCAGATCGCGACCGTCGCGCTCCCTGGGGCGGCGGCCGACGCCCCGCAGCATCAACGGAGCCAGAGCGAAGGGAGCGAACTTGGTCAGTCCGGCCAGGCAGCGGCCACCCCGCGGGCGGGCGCCGAGCTGAGCGTCAGCAGGCAGAGCACGACCGCCGCCGAGACCAGCGCGTCGTTGCTGTTCGAGCTGAGCGTGAACAGCGTGAACGGATAGGCGACCCAGGCGTAGGCGAGCAGGACACCGAGCCCGGGCCCGCGCAGCCGGCGGCCGAGGAGGTAGAGGCCGCCGACGGTCAGCAGGTCAAAGGCGATGGCGGCGGCGTGGGCGGCGGGCAGCGCGTCCCAGGTCCCGCTCCAGCCGAAGATGAGCCGGAAGGGAACGTAGGCGTAGTAGGTGAGCGGGCCGTACGTGTCGCCGTAGGCGTTGTCCTTGGGCCACAGCCCGTAGAGGAGATGGCCGTGGATCAGCTTGTCGGCTCCGATCACGCCCGCGTAGCCGACGTCGATCACGTTCGAGTTCATGATGTTCAGCCCGATCCGCAGCCCGAGCAGGAAGACCAGGCCACTGAGCAGCCACGGGATCGGGACGGCGACCGCGAGCGGCTCTCGGGGCACGCCGCGGCCGAAGGCGAGCAGCAGCATCCGGACCAGCAGGTAGAGCAGGAACGGATACACGAGCGGCACCGAGAGGCCGACGTCGGCGCGGTTGAAGAGGGCCAGGGAGACCGAGAAGCCGAGCAGCATGACCAGGTCGAGGTGCAGCGAGCGTCAGCCGGCGGCGGCGCCGAGGCGCGGCCGCGCGTGCGCCAGGGCAGAAACGGGGCCAGGAACAGGAAGCACAGCGGCAGCCACACGTAGAGCGCGTTGGAGCGGCGCCCGAAGGCGCCCGGGATAGCCGCGGGCCATCGACCACGCGACCTGGAAGCCGGTCCAGACCTGGCTGACGGTGCCCGTGCGGTCATCGACATAGGCCTGGATCACCTCGCGCTGCTTGCGGCCGGCCGAGAACCAGCTCACCTGCCAGACCGGGATGCCCTTCGTGTACTCGTAGGCTTGGCGCCCGGGAACTTGCGCAGCTCCCGCCGCACCCGCGGGTCGGCCGCGGCGATGGCCAGCACGCGGGCCGCGGTGAGGTGAAAGCCCTTCGGCGAGCGGTGCAGGCTCGTGACCAGCACCGGCGTGCCGGCCGGCTCGGCGGTGATCAGCGGGGCGACGGTGCCGGCCCGAGCGGCCGGTGGCGCTGGTCAGCGCGAGCGGTCAGGCTCGAACCGATGGCGGCCAGGACGAGCGCCAGCCGGCCGGCGAGACGGGAAAGCGGACGGGAAGCGGACGCGCGCAGGCGGCGCCGGGTGACGCTACGTGGCGAAGCTCCACAGCTTCTGACCGATGAACGAGAGCGGCGTCGCGCGCGGCGATCGAGATCGCCTGGGCGATGACCTTGGCCATCCCCGCGCCGTCGACCAGCGAGACCAGGATCACGTAGCTGAAGCCGAAGGTCACCAGCGAGACGGCGAAGAAGCGCAGCGCCCTGGCGCACCGGGATGCGTGGCCGCCTTGGCGCTCATGAACGTCCAGTGGCGGTTCCACCAGAAGTTGTTGGCCACCGAGACCACGAACGAGACGACGGCGGCCAGCTTGTAGTTGACCGCCAGCAGGTGCACGCAGGCCGCGAACACGGCCAGGTTGACCACATAGCCGCTGGCGCCCACCGCGACGAAGCGTCCGAGCTGGAGCCAGTTGTGCGGCTGGCGGACGCCGAGCCGGACGCGGTGGTGGAAGGGCAGCGCGACGGCGGTGGTCAGTTCATCGGACATCTCGGTCAATTTATCGGCGGATTCTGCGGCAGCCTCGTGAGCGCGGGCTGTCATCTAACGCGGTTCTAATCCGATTCAGATCTTCTCTAAACCGAAATGCTCACGCACCATCGGGGTCACGTCGCGCAGATGACCACTGCTCTTTCGCCGCCCGCGTGGCGGGTCCTGTGCCGCACCACAGCAGCGCTCCGAGCGAGTCCGAGCGATGCAGGCTGCCGTGGGAGCCGCCGCCGACGTGATCAGAGCCGCCCCAGTCGACGAACTCGTAGCCGGGGGCCGCGGAGAGCAGCACCTCACCGGCGTTCGGGCAGTGCAGCGCCGACCAGACCCGAGTCAGGGCATCGGGGTACTCGGTGCTGAGCAGGCGTCCGTCCTGGATCTCGGCCCGCAGCACGCCCAGGTCCCCCTCGACGCTCCAGCGCTCGCCCCGCAGGTCGGTCAACTCGCCGCCGGCGGTGAAGCGCAGCTCGCCGCGGCGACCGCGCACGACGGCCTCATCGCCGTCGAGGGTCATGATCAGATCGACGCCCTCGAGCTCGGCCAGGACCTCCACCGAGCGCTCGACGAGCTCCTCGGAGCGATCCTCGTCCAGGGCGTAGACCATGGCCGAGCGCTGGGCGGGGCTGAGGGCGAGCTCGGCTCCGATCGACCGCGATGGGCTGGGGGTGGCGACATCGAAGTCGGCGAAGGCCAGGTCGAGGCGGATCCGCTTCTCCACCGGGGCCTGCGAGTGGTCTGAGCAGACGACGACGGCGTGCTCGGACAGGAACTCGTCCGGACCGCCGGCGGCGTGCATCAGCCGCTCGATCTGGCGGTCGGCGGCGGCGATCGAGGTCACCTGGGCGTGGGGACCGTTGCGATGCGAGTAGGCGTCGTTGTCGGGCAGCGAGAAGAGCATGAAGTCGAACAGGTCGTGCTCGGCCAGGTAGGCCCCGACGCAGCCGGTGTGCTGGTCGCGGGCGCCGGGGAGGCCGAGCTGGCCGCGGCAGCCGGTCTTGCGGGAGGCGTAGAGATCGGCGTAGAACAGCTCACGCGGTCCCATGATCGTGCGCCGGAACAGGGTCGAGGTGACGATCCGGGCCAGCGCCGACTCGTTGGCGACCTCGTGCAGGTGGCGCCCGCGGTAGATCAGGTAGGTGGTGCCCGGCCGTGCGCACGTCGATGTCGTCGAGGGACTCGAACACCGTCTCGACGTCCTGCGACAGATGCTCGACGTTCATCCGGTAGACGGTGTCGGTCATCGAGCGCACGACGCCGAACTGGCGCGAGGCCGAGAAGCTCGAGCCGTACTCGACGTAGCGACCCTCCTCGCGGTGGTACCAGTTCATGCTCGGGATCAGGTGCCGGTCGGGTCCGACGCCGGTGGTGATCGTGGCCGCGCAGACCGGAGTCACGGAAGGAAACGCCGCCACGCAGTCGGCGACGTAGGCCCCCTCCTCGCGGATCCGGGCCAGCGCCGGCGCCCGGCCCGAGGCGATCGCGCGCTCGAGCATGGCCGGCTTCATCGCGTCGATCACGACCAGGACCAGCTTCTTGGGCTGGGCACTCATGTCGGCGTCCGTGGGTTGCTTGAGATGGCTAGCGGAGGATGCGCAGGCCGGCGTACTTCTGCTCGCTCTCGGCCGCGGCCGGCGAACAGCAGCCACAGCAGCAGGAGCAGGACGATCAGGCCGACCGGCGGCAGCAGCACCGACAGGGCGGCGGCGATGATCGCCGTCCCCTCGGCGAACAGCGGTAGCGCACCGGCGGCTTCGGCATCGAGACGACCGCGGACGCGAGCGAGCAGCGGCCGGGTGGCTGCGATGCCGACCGCGGCGCAGATGACCCCGCCGATCAGCCCGGGCCAGCTCGCGTAGCCGCCGCGGGCGCAGCGAGCCGGCAAAGAGCAGCGCGCCGATGACCAGGGCGGCCACGCGAGCGCGCCGGCGACCGGGCCGCTCGGGCAGGCGACCGCCACTCAAGCGGCGCTCGATAAGGACCGAGAGCGCGGCTCCGCACCACCATGACGAGCAGGAACGGGACGTGCTGCAGGAAAGAGAAGTCGCTGTGAGCGAAATCGATCTGGACATCGTCCGCGGCGAGGGCGCCGACCACGAGCGCGGGCAGAAAGGGCCGGATACCCACCGCAGCGGCGATGCCGATCCCCTGGAAGATGTCGAAGACGAGATGCACCGTGCTGTACCGTGACGAGGCGTGACGATAGACGAGAGGGCAGCGTGAGCTCGGGTCCGAGCAGCGCCGGCCCCGGTTCGCAGCGCCCACCCACGGGCGGAACGCGGCGGTCCCGGTCCACGGCACATGACATCGAGCGCTACGCGGCGCTGTTCGCGGAGCGCACCAAGGGCATGCGCTCGTCGGCCATGCGCGACCTGATGGCGCTGACCGAGCGCGACGATGTGATCTCGCTGGCCGGCGGTCTGCCCGACACATCGACGTTCCCGCCCGACTCCTACGCCTCGCTGATGAGCGAGGTCGCCGCGCAGTCCTGCGCGCGGGCGCTCCAGTACGGGCCGACCGACGGCTTGTCCCTCGGTCAAGCAGTGCATCGCCACGGTGATGGATGCCGAGGCGATGCGCGTCGACCCCGATGAGGTCCTCGTCACCACGGGCGGCCAGCAGGTCATCGACCTGGTCTGCAAGACACTGCTCGATCCGGGCGACGTGGTCGTGGCCGAGGCGCCGACCTACCCGGGCGCGATCCCGACCTTCTCCGCCTACCAGGCCGACGTGGTGCAGGTCACGATGGACAACGACGGGATGCGCACCGACGAGCTCGAGCGCACCCTCGACGAGCTCGAGGCCGACCGGACGCCGGCCGAAGTTCATCTACACCGTGCCCAACTTCCAGAACCCCGCCGGGGTCACGCTGTCGCTGGAGCGCCGGCGCGAGCTGGTGCGGATCGCCGCCGAGCGCGAGCTCCTCGTCCTCGAGGACAACCCCTACGGCCTGCTCCGCTACGAGGGCGAGCCGCTGCCGACGCTGTACTCGCTCGACAGTGACTTCGTCATCTACGCCGGCACGTTCTCCAAGATCCTCTCGCCCGGCGTACGGCTGGGCTGGGCCGTGGCCCCGCCTCCGATCGCGGCCAAGATGCAGATCGGCAAGGCGGCCTCGGATCTGTGCTCATCCTCGATCTCTCAGTACTTCGTGTCGGCCTACTTCGAGTCGGGTCCGTGGAAGGAATACGTGGGCTCGCTGGTCGAGATCTACCGCCGGCGCCGCGACGTGATGCTCGACGCGCTGGCCGAGCACTTTCCGCGCGAGGCGGAGTGGACGCGTCCGCGCGGCGGGCTGTTCATCTGGGCCACGATGCCCGACTACATCGACACCACCGACCTTCTGGCTCGGGCGCTACGCGAGCGGGTGGCCTTCGTGCCCGGTCGGGCCGCCTTCATGGACGGCCGCGGCGGCGCGTCGATGCGCCTGAACTTCTCCGGCGTCGACGAGTCGGCGATCCGTGAGGGAGTCCGGCGCATCGGCGAGGTCATCCGCGAGCAGGTGGCGATGTACGGCACGCTCACCGGGCGTCGGCCCGAGACCGAGATCGGGCAGGGCGCGCGGTCGAGCGAGGCCACCGAATCCGCACCGGCCGATCAGGCCAAGGAGGAGCTGGCCCCGGTCCTGCGACTGCGCGCCAGGCGCGGGCGCGCGGGCTGAGCGGCGCGCTCGTGAGTCGGGTCGCCGTGCTGAAGGGCGGGCGCTCCCTGGAGCGCCAGGTCTCGCTGCGCTCCGGAGCCCGGGTCGGGGATGCGCTCGAGCGTCTCGGCCATGAGGTCATTCCGATCGATGTCGGCCCCGACCTCGTGCCATCGCTCGGCCTCGAGGCGCCCGATGTGGCCTTCATCGCCCTGCACGGCCGCGACGGTGAGGACGGGACGATCCAGGAGCTGCTCGAGGTGATGGGCATCGCCTACACCGGGTCGGGCGTGTCAGCGTGCATCCGCGCCGCCGACAAGGTGCTGGCCAAGCATGCGATGCGTGACGGCGGCATCCCGACGCCCGACTTCTACGCCTTCAACGAGACCGCGTTCGAGTCCCTGGGCGCCGCGCAGGCGCTACCCGCGATCGAGGAGCGGCTCGCCTTCCCGATCGTCGTCAAGCCGGCCCGCGGCGGCTCGGCCCTCGGCATCAAGTTCGCCCGCATCGCCTCCGATATCCCCGCGGCGCTGGTCTCGGCGTTCTCCTACGACCGCAAGGTGCTGCTGGAGCGCTACGTGCGGGGCCGCGAGCTTGCCGTCTCGGTGCTCGACGGCGCCGCCGGCCCCGAGGCGCTGCCGATCGTCGAGGCCGTCCCCGAGCAAGAGGACTTCTACGACTTCGAGTCGCGCTACGAGATCGGTCGCACCCGGTTTCAATGCCCGGCGTTGCTTGACGACGCGGTGGCGACGCGGGCGGCCGAGATCGCCGTCCAGACCTACCGTCTCCTCGGCTCCGCGGGCTTCGCGCGCGTGGACCTGATGATGGACGCCGAGACCTCGGAGCTGTTCGTGCTCGAGGTCAACCCGATTCCGGGGCTGACCGAAACCAGCCTGCTGCCCCAGGCGGCAGAGGCGGCCGGGATATCGTTCGACGGCCTGGTCGAGCGGGTGCTGGGCGCGGTCCCCGCGCGGGTCTAGCCCCGGAGGTCCTACTCGTCGGAGGCGAAGTCCTCCGGGGTGACCCGATCGAGGAAGTCCTTGAACTTCTCGACGACCTCCTCAGTGTCCTCGACCTCGTGCTCGAACTCGATCGCGGACTCGGAGATGACCTCGTCAGCGGCGAAGATCGGGGCTCCGGAGCGGACGGCCAGGGCCAGGGCGTCACTGGGACGAGAGTCGATCTCGAGCTCGCGGCCGTTGGCGCGGAGGCTGATCGAGGCGTAGAAGGTGTTCTCGCGCAGCTCGGTTACGGCCACGCGCGTGCACTCGACCTCGAGCTCGCCCAGCATCTCGGACAGCAGGTCATGCGTCATCGGACGCGGAGTCGAGGCTCCCTGGAGCTTCATGAGGATCGCCGCTGCCTCGGGATGGCCGATCCAGATGGGCAGGAACTTGTTGCTCTCGACGGTCTTCAGGAGCACGATGGGCTGCTTGCCCACCATGTCGAAGCTGACGCCGTAAATGACCATTTCCTGCACGCGAGGGGCTCCTCGTCCGGGTCGGGCAAGTATAGGGGCCCCGACCGGGGCTCCACTCAGCCGCTGGTCGGAGAGTCAGCGACGAGCGCGGGGGGCTCGCGTCGGCAGCGCTTGGCCTTGAACATCGCCGCGTCGGCATGGCGCAGCAGTGCCTCGGGGTCCTCCCCGTCGGAGGGAAACACGGACCGCCCGACGCTGGCCCCGAGGCGGATCTCGTGCCCTGCGACCTGGAACGGACGGCGGAACGCGGCCTGAATCCGGTCGGGAATGTGAGCGAGGTCATCGGCGCTCGGGGCGGCGACGAGAATCGCGAACTCGTCTCCGCCAAGCCGCGCGACCACATCGGTGGACCGGGCGCAGCCCTTCAGTCGGGCACCGGCGGCGGCCAGGATCTGATCCCCGATCTCATGCCCGTATTCATCGTTGACGGGCTTGAAGCGATCGAGGTCGATGTAGAACAGCGAGACGTCCTGGCGCGTGTCGCGGGCATCGTGCACCGCGCCACGCAAGCCGGTGGTGAACTGGACCCGGTTGGCCAGCCCGGTGAGCTGGTCGTGCAAAGCCTGGTAGGTGATCTGATCGACAAGCTCGCCGTTCTGGAGGGCTGTCGTGGCCTGCGCGGCGACCCCCGACAGGCGGTCGAGAAGGTCGCTGGCGGGCCGCAGGCGGTGGGGCGCGTCGTAGACCGAGACCGCGAGCAGGCCCAGGAGGCGGCCCGGGGCAGCCAGGGGAACGATGATCGTGGCCGCAAAACCCGCGGCCCGGAACATCTCGCGGAGCTGGCGGTCGCCGTTGGCCTCGTCCAGGAACAATGGGTCGGGCTGGGGGTCAGCCACCAGCCGGTCGAGGATGCTGCCCGCCGACGGTGTCCAGCTCGAGTGCTCAGAGGCCAGGACGGCTCGCCGCCGCCGACCTGATTCAGCGCTCCACGGACGAGCTCACCCCGGGCCGAGTCCCACAGGTATGTGCCAACGCGATCGCAGTCCACCACGCCCGGCACGGCCTCGGCCAGACGCTGGGCCACCTCCTGACTGGTGCCGGCGGTGGCCAGGGCGCGGGCCAGGCCCAAGCAGCGCGCTGGACTGCCGATAGCGTCGCTCGGCCTCGAGCAACGCGGTGGCGCTGTCGAGCGCGCTGGCGGCGTAGCGGGCGTAGACCTCCAGGAGCTCGCGCTCCTGGGGAAAGAAGGTCGCCCCCGTGTCGTACATGGCCAGCAGGCGCCCGTAGTCGTGTCGATTGGAGCGGACCGGAACGGCGAGCCAGGAGTCCGGCAGCTGGCGCGGATGGCGTTCCATCAGATGCTCAGCGTGACGTTCGGCTTCACCCGGCTCGAGGCCGCGGTGGTGCAGGTGGAGCTCCTCGCTGCCCGGCATCCGAATGGCGAGCAGGTAGCGGGGGGCGCGGACCTCGGTCGCGGCCCGGTCGGCGATCCGGGCCAGTACATCCTCGACCCGGCCGGCGCCGATCAGGTCGGCGGCGGTCTGGAACATGCTCTGCAGCCGTTCCTTCATCGCCTCGAGCTGTCGCTCGAGGATCCCGATCTGCTCCGAGGACTCACTGCCGGACCGGGCGTCCTCGGCCGACCAGGTCACGCGGTATTCACAGGCCGGCGCGCCGAAGGCCGCGCAGCACTCGTGCTCGACGGCCGCGGGCCGCAGGCCGAACAGCATCGCCGGTTGCGAGAGCAGGCCACAGGTCCAGGCGCAGTGCTCGGCGCTGCGTTGAAAGCCAGCAGCCGGAGTGGCGCGGATGTGGGCGAACCCGGGTCCCGAGGTGACGGCCTCGAGGTGGGCAACGGTCGAGTACTTGGCCGCGGTGGTGGCGATCTGGCTGTAGACCGCCTCCGGCGACCCGAGCGAGCGCAACAACGTGGCCACGGGGGAGCCGTTCAGACGGCGAGCCGCGTCCTCGCCCACCGCCCGCGCGAACTGGGGATGGTGAGTGATCGCGGCTCCCGTGCGCCACAGGGCGATCGCCTCGTCATAGGAAATCCAGTTGACGATGTCGCTGAGCTCGGCCACCGAGCGTCGCACGCCCGAGCGCTCGAGGAGCTCGGTCACCGCCGGCTCGCCGCCGAAATCCCGCACCCGAGCCATCAATACGGCGCTCAGCGTGCAGGAAAAGTGCTGGCCTGCGGCCGCGCAACCTGTGGACGGCCCCGGATCCTGGCTTCGCTCAACGATTGCCATGCTTCGTACGTATCGGTACGAAGTGGCGGTTCACTTCAATTCCCGCCCGACTACCTCATACGCCCCTTGGAGCGGGGACCTGTGATAGCCATGGCGGACTCATTCCATGCCGCAGCGAAAGGACAGAGCGTGAGCACCCAGGAGAGCGCGGGGCTGAAGACCGAGATGGCCGAACTTCCCGATCACGTCGGCAGCCACCTCGGCTACACCGACTGGCAGGTGATGGACCAGGAACGCGTCAACCAGTTCGCCGACACGACCGATGATCATCAGTACATCCACGTCGATCTCGAGCGGGCTAAGGCCTCGCCGTTCGGGGGCACGATCGCCCACGGCTACCTGACCCTGTCTCTGGCGGCGCCGATAACCATGCAGTTGCTGCAGGTCACCGACGCGGTCGCGGGCGTCAACTACGGGTTGGACAAGGTCCGCTTTCCCGCCCCGCTGCCGGTCGGTGGCGAGTGGCGCGGCGGCGCCGAGCTCGTGTCCGTGGACGAGGTCCCGGGCGGCAAGCAGGGCAAGCTCAAGGTGACGATCGAAGTGAAGGGCTCTGAGAAGCCAGCCATGGTCGCCGAGTGCCTGGTCCGCCTTTACGGCTGAGAGGTGCCTACCCGCTGACCAGCGTCGGCCGCTGGCCGGCGCCTTAAATGAGAGCGCCCCGGAACCGGCGGGGTATGAGGCCGGAGCTCGGGGCGCGCTCGAGGGAGGAGAGGTACTGCGGGTTTCATCATGGGGGCCACGCGGTCAGAAGTCCAAGACGAGATTCGACACTCATTCATAATCCGCAGCTTATGGAACTCCGGCAGCTCCGCTATCTCGTCGCCCTGGCCGAGGAGGGGAACTTCACCCGCGCTGCCGCCAATGAGCACATCGCCCAGCCGGCAATGTCGCAGCAGATCCGCCGGCTCGAGGACGAGCTCGGGCTCGCCCTGGTCGAGCGGACCACCCGGCGCGTCGCGCTGACCGAGGCCGGTGAGGCGCTGGTCGTGCGCAGCCGGCGGATCCTGGCCGAGCTCGAGTCCGCCGATGCTGAGCTCCAGTCCCTGCGCGGGGTCCACACCGGGCACGTCACGATCGGCGCCATGCACACAATGGGTCCGGTCGACCTCTCGCTCGTCCTGGCGCTGTTTCGCGAGCGCCATCCGGACGTTCGCTTCACCGTGCGCGAGCAGACCAGCGAGGAGATGGCCGAGATGCTCCGCGTCGACGAGCTCGATCTTGCCTTCCTGTCGGTGACCGAGCGCGTCGAGAGCCGCGGGCTCGGGCTCCATCAGCTCGTCTCCGAGGAGCTGGTGGTCGCTGCTGCCGCGCGAGCACCGCCTCGGCCGGCGCGCGGAGCTCCGGATGGTAGAGCTGGACGGGGAGGCGTTCATCAGCTTCCGTGAAGGGGCCCGGCTGCGGGAGCTGCTGATGGCCGCGGGCCGCGAAGCCGGCTTCGAGCCTCAGGTGCCCCTGGAGTCAAACGAGAGCTCAGCGGGTGCGGCGCCTGGTCTCGCGCGGGCTCGGGGTGGCGATCCTGCCGCGCTCCGACGCTGAAGGATTCGGTGCCGACGTGGCCGTGGTATCGCTCACCAAGCCGTCTCTGCGCCGCGATATCACGATCGCCTGGCGGGAGGGGAGGCGGCTCTCGCCGGCCGCGGCGGAGTTCCTCGACCTGGCGAGCGAGACGTTCACCCAGATTCCGGGGCCGCGAGACGCCACGCTTTAGGACGCGATCTGATTCCGACGTCTGAGAATCGGAGCATCGGGTACTCCGAATGACGGGAGTGTTGTCGATCCCGGGAGATAACCGCATGTTGAGTCGCCGTTTGATGCTTCTCGTCCTCGCCGCGGCTTGCGCCACGTGCCTGGCGCTTCCCGCCATTGGTTCGGCGGCGGTCCCCGGGACTTCGGCCTGGCGCACCGCGGGCGTGCGTGAGCTCGGGCCCATGAAGAGCCGCAAGATGACCTTCACGCTGGTCCTCAAGCCTCGTCACGCGGCAGCGCTCAAGCGGTTTGTGGCCTCGCGCCACGCGGCCCTGCGCCCGGCTCAGTTCAATGCCCGCTACGCACCGTCGGCCGCCACCGTCAAGGCGGTACGCAAGTGGGCGCGAGCGCACGAGCTCCGGGTCTCCTCGGTCTCGGCCAACCGGATGCTGGTTCGCGTCTCCGGCTCCTCACCGGCCGTGGCCCGCGCCCTTCGCACCCACTTTGCCAACTTCACCGGCAGCGGCACGGGCCGTTACACGCAGATCAGCTCGGCGGCCAGGCTGCCGAAGGCGTTCGCGGGCCAGGTCGGGGCGGTCCTCGGTCTCTCGAGCCTCGCTCACCTGTCGCTTCCCAAGCCCGCCCACCGCAGCGGCTCAGGAAAGAAGGCGCTGGGACGGGCCAAGCTGACCCTCCCGCACCCCGACCCTGCCGAGCGTGCCGGCGCTCGACTACCCGAACCAGTACGGCCCCCAGGACTTCTGGTCGATGTATGACGCGCCATCAACCCAGACCGGCAGCGGCCAGCAGCTGGCGATCATCACCGAGGGCGACGTGAGCCAGCCCAAGAAGGATCTGGCCACGTTCGAGTCCAAGTTCGGCCTGCCCGCCGTGACCTGGAATCAGATCAACGTCGGCGCGGCCAGCACCGACACCTCCGGGGATGACGAGTGGGACCTCGACAGCCAGTACTCGACCGGCTTCGCCCCCGGTGTGAGCACGCTCGACGTCTACGTCGGCCCCTCGATGTCAGACCAGGACATCCTGAACACGGTCAACCGGTGGGTCACCGACGACATCAGTCACCAGGGCAGCTTCTCGGCCGGAGAGTGCGAGCTGCTCGCCTACGCGGCCGGCTTCATGAGCGGCCTGGATACGGTCCTGCAGCAGGCCGATGCCCAAGGACAGACGATGTTCTTCTCCAGCGGCGACACCGGGACGCAGTGCCCGGCCATAGTCGGCGTCAACGGCGTTCCGGCCGGGATCCCGGATACCAATTACCCCGCGGCCAGCCCGTACGGCATCGGCGTCGGCGGGACCAGCGTTCTGTCCTCCAGCGGCCCGTTCGAGATCGCCTGGTACGCGGGCGGCGGCGGCTCGGCCTACCTCGAGCCCACCCCGGCCTTCCAGTCCGCGACCACCTATGGCGCGAGCCCGCTGGTCCGCCGCGGCGTGCCGGACGTGAGCCTGGACGCCGACCCCGAGGCGGCTACGAGGTCATCGTGTCCGGTACCGAGGAGGTCATCGGCGGTACGAGCGCCAGCGCTCCGTCGTGGCAGGGCATCTGGGCCCGCGCCCAGGGCGCGCACAGCGGCGCGCTTGGCTTCGCCGGGCCCGGTCATCTACAAGACCGAGCCGGCGACGTCGTACCACGACATCCACTCGGCAGCAACGGCTTCCCGGCCCTGCCCGGCTGGGACTACGCGACCGGGCTGGGGACGCCAGACATCGCCAAGTTCGTCGGGCGGGGCGTAGCAGGATCCCCCGGGCGGCCCACGAAGACCGTCCGGGCGGAAGCTCGCGAGCAACCGACCGGCACCCACCGGTGTACATCTGTCGGCGTCGCGTTTAGACCTCGCCCGAGGCGCCCAGTTAACCGCCACGGGCCCCGCGAACGCGGCGTAATCGGGCCTTATTAGCGCCCTATTACGACGCTCCCGTAAAGTTCGATAATCATCGAACTTTTGTTATAATTTGTTGCGGAGCAAACTATGAGAAATACGGAGATAGAACTGAACAGCTTTGAAACCCAGGCTCGCGAGGTCCCGGTGTCGGGACGCGAGCACAGCATGATGCGTCCCAGCGCACGCGCAAGCGTGGTGAGCATGCCGCGAGCGCTGCTAACGCCAACACCACCAGCCGGCGTCAGGGCCGGCGTCGTACAGCCCATACCGGCGAGCATCGTGGGAGCGCAGAGAATCGGCGCACCAATGTCGAGGCGGGCGGGCTGGCCGAGAATTCCCTGGATCTGTTCCTTCGCGCGGCGCGAGCTCACTCGCTGCTGACCGCTGAGGAGGAGGTCGAGCTGGCCCAGCGCATCGAGCGCGGAGATCTGGCCGCCAAGGAGCGGATGATCAACGCCAACCTCAGGCTGGTTGTCTCGCAGGCCCGGCGGTATCAGGGCCACGGGCTGCCGATGGAGGATCTCGTGCAGGAGGGGATGCTGGGACTGATCCGCGCGGTCGAGAAGTTCGACTGGCGTCGAGGCTTCAAGTTCTCCACCTACGGCACGCTGTGGATCCGCCAGGCGCTCCAGCGCGGGCTGCAGAATCACGGTCGGACGATCCGGCTACCGGTTCATGTGGCTCAGCGTCAGACCAAGGTGCGCAAGGTCGAGGGCGAGCTCAGCACAAAGCTCGGCCGCGAGCCGACCGATGAGGAGGTGGCCGCCGAGGCCAAGCTTCCCGTCGAGGAGGTGGCCGAGCTGCGCGAGCTGACGCGAGGCCTGACGAGTCTGGACCAGCCGGTCGGCGAGGACGGCGAGACCGCCTTCGGCGATCTGCTGGCCAGCGATCAGCCCCAGCCTGCCGAGGAGGTCGAGACCGCCGAGCGCCAGTCGCTCATCAACGGTGCCGTCGACGGACTCCCCGAGGCCGAGCGCAACGTCATTCGTCTGCGCTTCGGTCTGGAAGGCGCCGAGCCGCTCAATCTCCGTCAGACGGGGATCGAGCTCGGGATCCCGCTGGGCAAGGCTCGTGAGCTCGAGCAGCAGGGCCTGAGCCGTTTGGCCCAGAGCACGGGGCTCGAAGAGCTCCGTCGCGCCGCCTAATCGAGCGGACTAGTTCACTACGACGCCGGTCTCGGGTCGGGTCCTTCAGACCCGTCGGGGCCGGCGTTTTTCTGCCCCGCGGGCCGTCTCCGGCCCGCCGGGCAGTGACTCGTCGGTGGCGTCGAGGCTCTCGATGACCGCCGCCCCCAGCGCCTCATCGGCGTAGCCGTGCGGCGCCAGCCGCGCTGAGTAGATCGACGGCGCGCCGAAGCGGCGGGCGACGACCGTCGCCTCCACGGTGGCCAGCAGAGTCGGCGCCATGAGGAGGTCGAAGTGGCGGGTCAACTCAAGCACCAGGACGATCCCGGAAAGCGGACCCTGCATGGCGGCGGCCAGGAACGCGCCGCCGCCGATCAGCGCGTAGGCCGGCGGGAACCGTATGGGGCCAGATGTGCGACCACACGCCGGCCAGAACGCCGGTCAGCAGCACCCCGATGCTCAAGGTCGGCGTGAACAGCCCCCCCGGGGCGCCCGCGCCAAGACACGCCGGCCGTGGCCAGCGGCTTGAGGACCAGAAGGACGGCGAACAGGCCCAGCGAGACTCGGCCGAACAGCGACGCCTGCGACGATGCCCTTGCCGTTGCCGAGCAGCTCCGGGTACCGGATCGAGAGCAATCCCAGGGCGCCGAACACGAGCAGCGGGGCACGAGCAGTCCGGCCTCGACCCCGCAGGCGCACCCGGTTGACTCGCTGGATCAGGCGTACCCAGACGACGGCCGCCAGGCCGATCAGCGGACCGCAGACGAGGGCCCAGACCATCTGCGCGGCCTGCAGCCCGAAGGTCGGCATGGCGTAGGTGTGGGCCGTGCCCAGGAAGATCCAGGCCACGGCGGTGGCGATCACCGAGACGGCCAGGGCGGGTAGCACCAGCGGAGAGCGCCAGCGTTCCCAGCAGGACCTCGAGCGCGAACAGCGCGCCGCCCAGGGGCACGTTGTAGACGGCGGCGAAGCCCGCCCCGGCCCCGGAGGCAACCAGGAGCCGGCGCTGCCAGACCGGGTAGCTCGGCCCAGTCCGACAGGCGGCTGGCCAGCGAGGCACCGGCGAGCTGCGGCGCGGCCTCGCGCCCGAGCGAGGAGCCGAGTCCGACCGTGACGACCGAGAGCACCCCGCGGGCCAGGCTGGGCACGAGCGCGAGTCGTCCTCGGCGCAGCCACAGCGCTTCGGAGACCTCCGTCGCCGCGGTGGTGGGCCGAAGGTGGAAGAGGAGCGCCGCGACCCCGACGATCAACCCGGCGAGCAGGAGGATCTCGAACCGGTGACGGCCGGTGGTCGCGATCACGTCGGCGGCAAATGAACGGCCGTGTGAACCCGTAGGCGAGGTGCTGGGTGAGGCGCAGGATGCCCATCAGGGCCGAGGCAAGCAGCCCTGTGGCCACGCCGAGAAAGACGATCAGCAGCCAGAAGCGCCAGGTGTACCCGGCCAGAATCCCACGCCCGGGCACGTTGGGCTGGTAGGAGGACCATCGACGGGCGCGGTCGGACACCACCGGCGCCAGCATATGGCGCGGGCGCGAACCCTGAAACCGCCCTTACTCGATGAGCTTTGGAGGCCATCGGCCTGGCGGCGCCTCCCTGCCCCGGTCAGCCGCCCCCGGCCGTGAGCAGAGCCGCGCTGGCCGGAGGCACACGAACCACATAGCGGCCGCGGTCTTCGCGCACGGCGGTGCTTTCCTCCGCCCCTCGAAGGGTGCCTGTGGTCGTCCCGGACGCGTAGCTCTGTCCGGCCAAGCTCACGCCGCGGCGGGCCCCGATGCCGGGTGCGGTGAGCCGTTGGACGCTCGCAGCGGCGCTCGCGGCAGCGCTCGCGGCGGGGAGCCGCACGGCCGTTATCACCGTCCGCCGGCGGGCGTCGTTGATAACCAGCACGCGGATCCGGCCATCGCGACCGCGCGTCGCCCAGATCCGCAGCGCGTCGCTGCCGCCGTGACGGGAGGCCAACAGGCGCGAGCCGGTGGGCGCGGCGCGGGCAAACATCAGCAGCCCGTAGTAGAGCGGCTGCACCTGGGCCGACCAGTGACCGCCACGGTGCCTGAAGAAGAACGGGGCGTACGTGCCGCTGCGGAAGCTGTGAACATTCACCCCGTTGACCCCGACGCGCACCATGTTGAACAGCGTGTCCAGCATCCACAGCGCGGAGGCGAAGCGGTCGCTGACGCCCCGGGCTCCGCCGCAGGAAACGCTGTTGAGCTCGTCGGCGCGGAAGCCCACGCCCGCGGCATGCGTCGCAGCGACCGCGGTCCGCAGGCTGGTCGCCGGACCGCTGGAAGCGGCCGGCAGCAGGAGGTGTTCAATCGTCGGGTAGTCGATCGAGGAGCGGGCCGTGGCGCACCGGTGCAACGGATAGCGGTGGAAGGTCGCGGTCCGTACATGTGGATTTCGAGCCAAGAAGCGGGACACGCCGGTCAGCCATGGCAGCGCTCCCGAGGCCGGGCCGACCAGGGCGACACGTCGCGGCAAGGCCCGGCTGATCGCGGCGTAATCGCGTAAGTAGGCGGCAAAGCCGTAGCCGGCGGGGCGCCCGAGCACCGGGACTGTGTGGTGCCGGTAGTACCACCCGAGGGTCCCGTAGGCCTCGGGCTCGTTGCCGAGCTCGAACCCGGCCAGGTGGGCAGATCCGATCGCTCGCAAGAGGACGCGCGCCTCGGTGCCGGCGATGCGCCTGCTGTCCGCCTCGAGGTTGACACCCAGGATCAGCCGGGCGTGAAGGGTCCGGGCCGCGGCGGCGGTCGCCGCCAGCCAGCGCGGACCCAGGACGTAGCGGATTCCCTTGGGTCTGGCCATTCCCGTCACGGGCCACCATGTCCAGTCGGTGGTGTCGCCTCCGAAGCGGATCACGGGCTTCTGACCTGGAGTCAGGCTTCGGAGGAGACGCAGGAACACGGGGTTCGGATCCGAGGCCGCGCCGAAATAGGGCAGCGCCGAGGGATACTCGATGGAGAGTCCGAGAAAGCCTCCAGGCAGCGGAGAAGAGAGCGCTCGGGCGCCGACATCGATCCGGACGGCATGGCTGGGGAGCGGAGGCGGCCGGGGCACGGCGCCGCAGGCGGTCACGAGCAGCCCGGCGAAGGCCGGCAGGAAGGAGGCGACGAGACGCACCCGCCGGGCACGGGCGCGCTTGGGTGGCGCCGAGCACGACATCGTCCCTCCCGATCGTAGGGGCTTGACGCTCCACGACGGGCAGCGCATGCTCGGGCTCCGTTGGGCAGAATTCCGGTCGTGTCGCCTCACCGACATTTTCTGGCGCGGCTCAGCGTCACAGCCGTGGTCATCGCGTTGCTGCTGGCCCTCGGAGCGTCGGGCGCCGGAGTCGCCGCCACCCCGGTGGCACGACCCGCCGCCAGTCCGGCGATTGCCGGCTGCGCCTTCGGAACCGACGTTCCCGGCCTGAGCGGATACCTCCCGAGCGCGATCAGCTCCGCTGCCAGCAGCTACGCGGCCACGGTCCCGGCGAGCGAGCAGTCGCAGGCCCGCACCGTGTTCACGGCCGCCGCGGCGGCGTACGCCTACGGGTTTCCTCAGGTGGTCGAGCGCGCGACCGTCAAGCACTTTCCCCGCAACGAGATCGTCAGCGTGGCCGCGCTGGCCGATCCATCGGTCCAGACCGTCGTGGCCCCGAACGTCGACACGGCTTACACGGTGGCCTGGCTGGATCTGACCAGCGGCCCGCTGATCATCAATGTTCCCGACACAGGTGGCCGCTTCTACACCTTCCAATTCCTCGATGCCTTCACCAACGCCTTCAGCTATCTCGGAACCGGCTCGACCGGCACGCACGCCGGCGCCTACGCCCTGGTCCCGCCGGGGTACACGGGGACCCTTCCCGCCGGAGTAACGCGGATCGTTACGCCCAGCAACACGGTCTGGTTGCTGGGCAGAACTCTGGTCAATGATGCGGCCGACCTTCCGGCCGTCAAGGCCCTTCAGGAGCAGTACACCGTCACGCCACTGGCCAGCTGGGAGGCCGGCAGCCGCCAGCCGCCGGTGGTCTTGGACCACTACCCACCGACGTTTCCCAAGTCGGTGCCAACCGGTTCTGCATTCATCGGGCAGCTCAACAACGAGATGAACATCGATCCTCCGCCCAGCGCGGATGACTGCGCCCTGCAAGCCATGGCTCCGGCCGGCGTGCAAGTGCCCCATCCGACTCCGGCCCAGAGTCTTGCCGCGGACCTCTCCGACGAGTCTCCGGCCGCGCCCCCGCAGGCCAATGATCCGGTCGCCAACGCGGCCATCAGTGCCGGAACCGCAGCCGCGCCGCGGATCATCGCGGCGGCCGCCACCCAACTCAACGCCGTCAGCCGCGGAGCCAACAACGGCTGGGAGGTGCTCGGCAACTGGGTCGGCGCCTACGGGACCCGTTACCTCGGACGCTCGATCGTGGCCACCGACCTGCTGGCCGCCAACACCCCGCAGCAGACGATCTACCCAATTGCCGACACCGACCGCTCCGGGCGGCATGCTCGAACGGGTCCAACCGCTACACGATCCGCTTTCCCCGCGGCGACCTTCCCCCGGTCAAGGCCTTCTGGTCACTGACCATGTACAACGCGTCCTACTTCCTGGCCGCCAACGCGATCAGCCGGTACGCGATCGGCGACCGCACATCCGGCCTTCACTACGGTCGCGACGGATCGCTGACCGTCTATGTGCAGCGGGACGCCCCGGCCAACCCTGCCGTCCGCGCCAACTGGCTGCCCGCGCCGGCCGGTCAGTTTCACCTCATCATGCGCCTGTACCAGCCGAAGGCGCCTGCCCTGAGCGGAGCCTGGAAGCCGCCACCGATCCTGCTGGCGGGAGCTGCGGCCCCGACCAAGCCCCGGCCGCGCCTGAGTGGACTGCGCGTTTCCCCCCGCTCGTTCCGCGCCGCCCGAGGCGGCGGAGTCGTGGTTCGCCACCACGGCCGGGCCGTGCTGCGCTACCGCGATTCCCAGGCCGGAGTGACCCGCTTCACGATCCTCTCCGTCCGTCGCCGAGCCCACTGCCGGCCTCGGCGCGGCCACAGCTGCACGGTCCTGCGCGCAGTGGTCCGCTTCCGTCATCGCGGTCGCGCCGGCAGCAATCGTCTGCTGATCAGCGGCCGCGCCCACGGCCGGCGCCTGCACCCCGGCCTGTATCTGCTCCGCGCGGTCACCGGGGGCACGCAGGGCGTCCCCCGCAGCCGGGTCGACATCGGTCAAATTCCGGATCCGGCCGCCGGCTCCGCCCAGCTTAACCTGCTGCAAATAGGCGTCTTAAGCGACGGACGTCACACAAGGTCGGGGGTTTCGGACCGCTACAGTCCGGCGTCGCCGGCTTGGCACCCCGCTGAGCCGGCTTGCGCATGAAAAGAACCAAGTGCCGCTGGATGGCGGCGCTCTGCGCTGATTAAAACGCTGAAAGGAGCGTTGCCCACGCCAGCTGGCGTGCTCCCGCTATGCGGGGTCCGAGCACGTCAGATGGACGCGCGACGTTCCGGTTAGGAGTTCCCGAAAATGAAACGGTCTAATGTTGCCCGTCGGCGTCGCCGTCGCGGCTCTGGCGCCTGGCGTCGCGGCCGCGAAAGCCCCGACTCCCGCCCACGCTCGTAGCTACGAGAAGGTCTACAAGGAAGTCACCCACAAGCTCGGCCACTCGGGTTCCGGGCCGGAATATCGTCAAGGACGGCGTCAGTGCTCACCGCTCGGCGACCGATGCCGAGACCGTTGCTTCGCTGACAGGTCCTCGAGCGGATGCTGGCGCCGGCGGGTCCACGAGCACGAGCAGCTCCCCGGCCGCCGCGCCCGCGACGAGCGCCCCCGTCACCGGCAGCAGCGCCGGCGCGTCGGGGCGTCCCCGCCTGTGCGTCCGAGTCGGGCACCAACTACTCGACCGGCGGGTCGAACACCAACTCGTCCTCCGGGGCGACGGGTCGCTACCAGATCCTGCCCTCGACGGCGGCGGCCTACGGCTGCAGCATGGCCACTGCCGCTGGTCAGGACGCCTGCGCTCAGACGATCTATGAGCACCAGGGCGCCAGCGCCTGGGTCGGCTGCGGCGGCTGAGCCGTTCTCACGATTCACGCGGCGTAGTTCAGTCGCTCCTTTAGCGCTCGACGCTGTCGAGCGCGAGACACAAGCGCCCCGGGTTCGACTTTCTCGGGCCCGGGGCGTTGGCGTTAGTTGACGCCTGGATTTGGGCCTTTATGTCAGAAAGGTGACACAGGGCTAAAGTCATCGGAGCAGGGTGCCGATAGGGGGAGTAAGGGGCGAAGCACCAGTGCATTGGGGTCCGCGGTAGCGACCTCACGTCGCCCCGATCGGCAGGAGACCACGTTCGTGGTCCAGCACCCTCCGCCGCGTAATCCGTTCGCGGCAGCTCCAAGACCCGCGGTAACCGGGCTCGTCCAAGCTCGCTACAGCTGCGAGCCCCGACCAGTGGGCGATCCAGGACTCGAACCTGGGACCTCTTCCTTATCAGAGAAGCGCTCTAACCGACTGAGCTAATCGCCCGGCGACGGGGGATTCTAACGGCGGGCGCTTCGGGTTCGATCCTCGTCCATATAGGCATCAAATCGAAGCCGAAGCGGACTGCGAGTGGCGGTCGCGGGATCCACGCGCCGGTCGCGGAGGTTCCCGTCGTTCCAAGCGTCAGGCGCTGACGGCGGCTACGGCCGCAGCCGCCCGGCGAGCTCGAGCGCCTCATCGGCGGACTCGAAGCTGAGCGCGATCGTGTAGCCACCACCGGCGGCGGCGCTGACGTCGACCTCGCGGCCGAACACGGCCCCGAAACTGTCGTGAATCTGGGTCACCACAGCCTCCTGGTCGGGATGCAGGCGCGGAGTGCGCCGGCGGGGGCGGCGCGGAGCATCGGTCTGGTCGTTGGCCTCGCGCGCCCGGGCCTCGAGCTCACGGACCGACCACGCGTCGGTGATGGCCGAGCGGGCCAGCCTCCGGCGGGCGTCGTGGTCGGTGGCGGTCAGCAGCGCCCGCCCGTGGCCTTCGCTGAGCTGACCGACCTCGATCGCGCCGATCGCCTCGTCGGGGAGGTCGAGCAGGCGAATCAGGTTGGAGACGGCGACCCGGCTGCGGCCGACGCGGGTCGCCCACCTCCTCTCGAGACAGACCGAGCTCCTCGCTGAGCGCCGCGCAGGCGCGCGCCTCCTCGATCGGGTTGAGGTCCTCGCGGGCCATGTTCTCGACCAGGGCCATCTCGAGCGAGGCGGCATCATCGTGGTGGCGGATGATCGCGGGCACGGTCTCGAGCTCGGCGAGGCCGGCGGCCCGCCAGCGCCGCTCACCGGCGATCAGCTCGTAACGTCCCGCCGGGGACCGGGCGGACGAGCACGGGCTGGAGCACACCCCGGAGCTTGATCGACTCGGCCAGCGCGAGCAGCGAAGCCTCGTCGAACATGGTCCGTGGCTGGTTCGGGTTGGGGACGATCAGCTCGAGCGGGACCTCCCGCAGCTCCTCGGCCTCGTCACGGGGAGCGACGGAGAGAATCGCCGACAGTCCCCGTCCCATGCCACCGCGCGGACGCTCAGCCAAGGGCGGCCACCTCCTTGGCGAGTTCGAAGTATGCGTCGGCGCCTGCGCAGTGCGGGTCGTAGTGGATCACGGGCTTGCCGAAGCTGGGCGACTCCCCGATCCGGACGTTGCGAGGGATCACGGTGTTGAATACCAGCTGCGGGAAATGCTCGCGCACCTCGCGCTCGACGTCCTGGGCGAGGCGGGTGCGGCCGTCATGCATGGTCAGGAGCATCCCGGCCACCGTGAGCCGGGGATTCAGCTCGCGCTGCACGAGCGCCAGCGTGTCGAGCAGGCCGGCCAGACCCCTCGAGGGCGAAGTACTCGGCCTGCACGGGCACGATCACCCGGTCGGCGGCGACCAGCGCGTTCACGGTCAGGGGGCCGAGCGACGGCGGGCAGTCGAGGAGCACGAAGGCGTAGCGATCCCGGATCGGGGCCAGCGCCTCGCGCAGGCGATTCTCCGAGCCCGGGAGTCGGGGCAGCTCGACCGTGGCTCCGGCCAGGTCGGGCCCCGCCGGGGCCACGCTCAGATTGGCGATCCCGCTCGGGATCACGGCATCGGACAGAGGGTGATCGCCGACCAGGGCGTCGTACACCGACGGGCGAGTGTTCTTGTCCAGCCCAAGGCCCAGGGTGGCGTTGGACTGCGGGTCGATGTCGATCAGCAGCGACTCGTAGCCGGCCTCGGCCACGCAGGCGGCGAGATTGACCGCGGTGGTCGTCTTTCCGACGCCGCCCTTCTGGTTGGCGATTGCGTAGACCGTGCCCATCTCCGCCCTCAAGCTAGCGCCGTCAGCGGTCAGACGCTCCGCGCAGAACCCGCTCCCAAGCGGACGTTTCCGCGCCACCCCCGGGCGGCGGGGGAAGCGCTCGGGCGTCTCGGCGACCTTCACCAGCGGGTGCAGGTGACGCTGCATGGCACCTGGGTAAGGCTGGACGCGCACGGGCGGCTGGACCTCGAGGCCGAGCTGGTCGGCGGCGGCGGCAGCGGCCCGCTCATCGGCCAGATCGCGCTTGCCGCGCCACGCGACAAGCGTTCCGCCGATCCGGAGCAGGGGCGCCGCGTATTCGGCCACCACGGCGAGCGGGGCCAGCGCACGGGCCGTAACCAGGTCGCATCGCCCGCGCCCATCAGCCCACTCTTCAACCCTTGCGGGCACGACGGTGACATGGTTGAGGCCGCACGCTGCCGCTGTCCGGGCGATGAACTCGGCCTTGCGCGCGTTGCTCTCGACGGCGGTCACCTGCGCTCCGGGCAGGGCAATGGCCAGCGGGAGGGCCGGCAGTCCGGCGCCGGAGCCAAGATCGGCGATTGCCGTGGCCGTCCTCACGGCGGCAAGCTCGAGCGCGACCAGTGAGTCGGCGAGATGATCGTCGCGAGCCTGCCCCGGGTCGCGGATCGCCGTTGGCGCCCGAGGATCGCTGACCAGGACGTCGAGCAGCGTGGCCAGCGGCGCTCTGGCCTCGGGAGCCAGCGAGAATCGGGCGACCAGGGTGCCGAGCGGGTCGACGCGCTGATGTTTCACGTGAAACAGACCGTGTCCGACGGCGGTGGATTTCACGTGAAACCGTTTCACGTGAAACGCGAGGGTCGTCAGTTGACGAGGGGGGCGACGACCAGCCGGCGCGAGGGCTCCTGGCCCTCGCTGTAGGTCTCCACGTCGCGGCGCATCTTCAGATGCTCGTGAATGACCTTGCGTTCCAGGGCGCTCATCGCCTCGAGGGGCACTGCACGGCGGTGATTCACCGCCGTCTCGGCGGCCTGATCGGCAGCGGCGCGGAGGGCAACGGCGCGCCGCTCCCGGTAACCAGCGGCGTCGACCACGACGGGACGCCGGTCTTCGGAGCCCTGCATCGCGAAGCGGTAGGCCAGGTGCTGAATGGCATCGATCGTCTGCCCGTGGTGACCTATGAGCAGCCCCAGGTCGTCGCTGTCACCCTGAAACTCGGCCACCAGCGTCGGGCCCTCCTCGTGGATCTCGACGGTCGCATCAACGCCGGCCGCCCCGGCGATCCGCTCGAGCAGCTCCTGCACGGTGCTGGCCGGATCCTCGGACACGCTTACCTCCTCCGACCCGAGCGCTTCTTCTTCTTGCGCGGTGGCTGCGGAGGCCGGCTGGCGCGGGCCTGGGGCGTGGCCACCTTCTCCTCTTCAGCGGGCTTCTCCTGGCGCTGCTGGCCGGCACGCGCCAGCAGTCGCGAGCCCAGACTGCCCCCAGAACCGGTGCCGTTCGCCTTGTCCGGAGCCGCGCCGTTGCCGTCGGCGCCGCGTTTGGACGCGGGCTTTCCGGCCGGAACCACGCTGGTGGCCGTCGCCGCGCCGGCGGTCGCCGGCTTCACCGGGCCAATCCGGCGGCGGATGACGAATTGCTGCGCCATCGTCCATGTGTTCGTGGTGATCCAGTAGACGAGGACGCCGGCCGGGAAGTTGATCACGAAGAGCACGAAGATCAGCGGCATGAACAGCATGATCTTGCGCTGCGTGGGGTCCATCGTGGCGCTCGACATCATGAGGCTCGAGGCCAGCTGGCTGCCGATGTAGAGGACGATCAGGACGATCAGCGTCACGCCGGTGGCCTTGTTGGTCAAGTCCCCGACGAACAGGAAGCCGGCGCCGTGCCCGACGCCGCAGGGACGCAGATGGGCGTGGTCGATCATGCCGTTGGCCAGGCGCGGCTGCAACTGGGGACAGATGTCGGCGCGCAGGCTCTGACGGAGCATGTAAAAGAGCGAGATGAAGACCGGGATCTGGGCCGCCAGCGGCAGACATGAGCCCAGCGGATTGACCTTGTTCTCCTTGTAGAAGCGCATCATCTCCTGCTGCTGGCGCTCCTTGTCGTCCTTGTACTTGGCCTGCAGCGCCTTCAGCTCCGGCTGCAGCTGCTGGAGTCGCTGCATGGAGCCGAACTGCTTGACCGTCAGCGGGATCAGGAGCGCGCGGACGCAGATCGTCAGCAGCACGATCGAGAAGCCCCAGGAGACTCCCAGGTGGCCGTGGAAGAAGACGAGGACCGACTGGAAGACGTCGATCAGCGGCTGGAAGATGTTCGCGCTTACAAGCATGCTCAGGCGCTCGTGGCCGGCGTCCGAGGCTTGAACAGCCTCTGACTTGTCACGGGGTCAACCCCGCCATGACTCCACGGATTGCAGCGAAGGAGCCGCCACCCGGCCAGGACAAGCCCCCTGAGTATGCCGTATGACTGAATCGCCTGCACCGCGTACTCCGAGCAGGAGGGGTAGTAGCGGCAGCGCTCGCCAAACGCGGGTGAAAGCAGGCGCTGGTAGACACGGATCGGCAAAACGAATAAAGCGCGCACGGGCTTCATGCTGCCGCCGCCTCGTCAGGACCCGAGCCCCGATCATCACCGCCGGAGCCATGACCCGCGTCTTGCTCAGCCGCCGGCGCGGTCGGCACCGCATCGGCGGCGGCGACGCCCGGGACCTTGCCCAGCAATTCGTTCAGGGCCGCACGGATGCCGGCCAGGCCCTCGCGCTCGGCCAGCTCCCGGGCCCCCTTGCGGGCGACCACGACCGCATCGGTGCCGTCGGGCAGCCGCGGGCTCTCGGCGGCGAAGGCCTCGCGCAGGAGGCGCTTGACCCGGTTGCGATCGACGGCGCCGCCGACCTTCCGCGAAACAGACAGACCGAGTCGCGGCGCGCCATCCTCTTCCCCGCGCGGGAACACGTACAACACGAGGTCGCGGCCCGCGTGGGAGCGGCCGTGACGGAAGACCCGATCGAATTCCGCGCTGCGCGAGAGTCGGCCCCGCCCTGGGCGTGGCCCAGACACGGATCCCACTCGCCCGGGCAGCATCAGACCGTCAGGCGCTTGCGTCCCTTCGCGCGCCGTCGCTTGAGGGTCAGGCGCCCGGCGCGCGTGCTCATGCGATTTCGGAAACCGTGGGTGCGGGCGCGTTTGCGCTTCTTTGGCTGGTAGGTGCGTTTCATAACTGCGGGCCCTGGACGGGAGCGACGCAGTATACGCAGGCCACTGGGTAGCCCCGGGAGGGCTCTTTTCGGGCCCATCGTGCGAGCTCCAGATACCACCTGGCCACTTCTCGTTCACTTTTTCCCGCGCTTTGCGTCAAGCCCCTCCGAGAACCCAATCCAGGAGGGCATCGCCGTTGTATATTCGCCGACCCCGGGGTGCTTCCCGCCCCTGACCTCGTAAATGATTTTCTGACTGCTCCTGGGAGGAGTTGCTTGTCGCTGCCCGCGCAACCCGAGCCGCTGCCCGCGTGGCGCAGGATCAAGTCCGAGCTGCGCCACAGGGTCGGCGAATCCCAGTACGAGATCTGGCTCGCCGGTCTCGAGCTACACGCGTGGGACGGTGACCGCCTGGTCCTGACCGCGCCGGCGGCCACGCGCCGCTGGGTGGCCGATCGCTTCGGGCCCGTGCTCGAGGACTGCGTGCGCAGCGTGCTCGGCCCTTCCGCCCAGGTCGTCCTCGACCCGGATGGGTCGTCCGGCGCGGACACAGCGCCGGAGGTCGTTCGCGATCTCGCCGCGCCCACCGAGAGCTTCAACCCGCGCTACAGCTTTGACCAGTTCATCATCGGTCACGGCAACCGCCTCGCCCACGCCGCCGCCCTGGCCGTGGCCGAGCTTCCCGGCCAGGCCTACAACCCACTGTTCCTCCACGCGCCGCCCGGGCTGGGCAAGACCCATCTCCTGCACGCCATCGCCAACTACGTGATGGCCTACGGCGGCGGGGCAACGGTCCGCTACACGACGGCCGAGGCGTTCACCAATCACTTCCTGACCGCGCTCAGCACACGCGCGCTGGACCCCTTCAAACGGGCCTATCGCGACGCCGACGTCCTGCTCATAGATGACGTGCAGTTCCTGGCCAACAAGGCCCGGACCGAGGAGGAGTTCTTTCACACCTTCAACGCGCTGTACGAGAACGGTCGCCAGCTCGTCATCACCTGCGATCAGCTCCCACGATCGCTGACCGGGATCGACGCTGCGTCTGCGCGAGCGCTTCGAGTCCGGTCTCGTCGCCGACATGTCACCGCCGGACCATGCCACCCGGGTGGCGATCCTGCGCAAGCGTGCGGCCCTGGACGGCGTCCAGCTCAGCGACCCCGCGGTCCTCGACCTGATCTCCAATCGGGTCACGAACAACATCCGGGCACTCGAAGGGGCGCTGATCCGGGTCGTGGCCTACCACTCGCTCACCCAGCGCCCGATCGACCTCGCCCTCGCGCGAGAGGTGATGGACTCAATGTACCCCCGCCGCGGCTCAAGCCAGCCGACGGTGGAGGACGTCAAGCGCACGGTCGCCGAGCGCTTCTCGGTCTCGACCGAAGAGCTGATCTCGCCGACGCGCACGGTTAGGGTCGCGTGGCCCCGTCAGCTGGCCATCCACCTCGCGCGTGAACTCACCGGGGCCTCGCTACAGGCGATCGGTGATGCCTTCGGCGGGCGTAATCACGCCACCGTGCTGCACGCCTGCAAGCGGGTGTCAGAGCGGTTGGCCGATGATGAAAACGTGGTCCGCGAACTTGATTCGCTCGCTCAGCGGCTCGGCCATCAACAAGCCGACCGCGTTCGTTGACAGACTTGCCTGTCGCCTTCGTACAACAACTTCCCCGCTAGATGCGGGCGATCGCGCACTTCTCCACAGCTTCTATTCGCTCTATGACTCCTAAATCCTTCTTGAGGTATTCATCGTGAAGATCTCTCTCGAACGCGACCGTCTGCTTGCCCAACTGCAGACCGTCAGTCGGGTCGCCTCTACCCGCAGCGCGATCCAAGCCCTGTCGGGCGTTCAGCTGGCGGTCAACTCCTCAGGGGGAGAGCTGCGCGCGACCGACATGGATGTCGGCCTCCGGGTCCCGTTGGAGGCGGAGGTCATCCGTGAGGGGATCGTGGTCCTACCTGCCCGCCTCCTGCTCGACGTCGTGCGCTCGCTGCCTGCCGCCGCCGTGACGCTGGAACTGCGGTCGGCCGAGCAGGACGTCGAGCTCGTATCCGGCAATGCCACCTTTCACATCCGGACGCTGCGGGCCGAGGACTTCCCTCCCTTCCCGGAGCCGGAGTCGGATTCCACCGTCGAGCTCCCCGCCGACGCGTTCGTGTCGACGGCGCTGAAGGTCGCCGGCTCTGCGTCGCGCGACGAGACTCGCCCCGTGCTGACGGGGATCCTGGTCTCGGCCTCCGAGCGCGAGCTGCGGATGGTGGCCACCGACTCCTATCGCCTGAGCGTCAAGGAGACGACGCTCGAGGCGCCGCTCTCGTCCGCGTTCGAGGTCAATGTCCCGGCCCGGGCGCTGCAGGAGCTGGGCCGCCTGGTCACCCACGCCGAGGACGAGCGCCTCCAGGTCAGCGTGCGCCAGAACCAGGTCCTGTTCACGCTCGGCAAGGTGATCCTGTCCTCACGGCTCATCGACGGCCAGTTCCCCAACTATCGCCAGCTCCTGCCCGAGAGCTTTGAACATGAGTTGCGGCTGGGCGGACCCGAGTTCACCGATGTCGTGCGCCGCATCAGTCTCCTGGCCCAGAAGAACGCGCCGCTGCGGCTCTCGTTCGCGGCCGGCGAGCTCACGGTCTCCGCCCAGACCCCGGATGTTGGCGAGGCCCGGGAATCGATGCCGGTGGCCTTCCAGGGCGAGGCGCTGGAGATCGGCTTCAACCCAGAGTTCCTGCGGGCCGGGCTGGAGGCCATCGACACCGGCGATGTGCTCCTGAAGCTGATCAGCCCGCTGCGCCCGGGACTCATCGAGGCCGGGGATGAAAGCGGCTTTCGCTACCTGATCATGCCGATCAGGCTCAACGTCTAAGGGGCAGTCGCGTGCGCGTGCTCCGCGTCAGCGTGCGGGACTTCCGCAGCTATGCGAGCGCCACGGCCGACCTCGGTCCGAGCCTGACGGTGATCACCGGCCCCAATGGCGCCGGCAAGACCAATCTGCTCGAGGCTCTGTACTTCGGATGCACGGGCCGCTCGTGCCGGACGACCAACGAGCGCGAGGTGGTTCGGTTCGGGGCGCAGGCCACACGGGTGGTGGTGGAGGCCGAGGGTGAGGACGGACGGCACGAGCTCACGGTCGGCTTCGCTCCGGGGGAGCCGAAGCGGATGCGTGCCGACGGCGCCAGCGTGGAGCGGATGCTCGACGTGTCCGATCGCCCGTTGGTGAGCGTGTTCTTGCCCGACCGTCTTGATCTCATCAAGGGCGCACCGTCGCTGCGCCGCGCCCACCTGGACCAGTTCGTGGCCGCTCTGTGGCCGGCACGGACCGCCACCCGGCGCGCCTATGCCCAGGCGCTGGCCCAGCGCAACGCGCTCATCACGCGCGTGCGCAGCGGAGACGGTCATCGTGATTCGCTGATCACCTGGAACCGCCAGCTGGCGCGGTACGGCATCGACCTGATGGAGGACCGCCGCCAGGCCGTGGAGGCAATAGCCCCCGCGTTCGCTGAGTGCTGCTTTGAGCTCGGCCTGGACGGCGATCCGCAGCTCAGCTACCGGCCGCGCTCGCGGGCGACCGACGTTGAGGGCCTGGCCGTCGAATTGGACGAGCGGACGAGCTCTGACCTCGAGCGAGGATTCACGGGCCACGGCCCTCACCGGGATGAGCTGCGACTGGCGCGCGAGGACCGGGAGCTGCGGGCCTACGGGTCTCAGGGCCAGCAGCGCCTCGGCCTGCTCGCGCTGCTGCTGGGCGAGCGCGCGGTGATCGCGCAGCGCCGCGACAATCCCCCGCTGATGTTGTTGGACGATGTCATGAGCGAGCTCGACCGAAATCGCCGGCGAGCGCTCGTAGATCTCCTACGCGCCTCGGGCGGTCAGGCGGTCATCACCGCCACCGATCCCGACCACGTGCCGGGGTGCGACGGACCCGATGTGATCCAACTCGAAGTCGCCGACGGCACGCTCAGAGTCGTCGCGGGTGGGCTGAGGGCCGCGTGAGGCGCGGCCGGGGTCGGACATGACCCGCTACCGGCGCAGCCCGCGGCCGCTCGAGTCCGCGTTGAACCGGCTCGCCGACGACCTCGCGCCCGAGACACTGCTCGGCGCGGTGCAGCGCGCCTGGCCAGGTGCGGTCGGCGAGCTGATTGCGGCCGAGGCGCGACCCACTGCAGAGCGCGGCGGAGTGCTGACCATCTCCTGCTCGGCGTCGGTGTGGGCGCAGGAGCTAGACCTGATGGCGCCGAAGATTCTCGACCAGCTCAACGAGCGCCTGAGCGAGGGGGTCGTGCGGCGTTTGCGCTGTGTTGCCGTCGGCCACTCCGAGGGCCCGTTCGGCTGACACCATTTTGTTACGTTTTGCAGGCAAAATGCTAGACGTTACCGGGGGGTTTCGACCGGACCCTGTGCTATCCTGAAGAACATAATTCCTTGACGTCCCGGCGCGCCTAGCCCGGCGCCGGACCGGGGCGTCCCGACGTATCGGAGGATCGTTGGCGAACGACGACGGCGCCTCAGCGGCTGCCAACAGACAATCCAGTTACGACGCCCAGGACATCACCGTTCTCGAGGGGCTCGAGGCGGTGCGCAAGCGCCCGGGCATGTACATCGGCTCGACTGGCGTCCGCGGCCTTCACCATCTCGTCTACGAAGTTGTCGACAACTCTGTTGACGAGGCGCTGGCCGGCCACTGCTCCGCGGTGTCGGTGACCATTCATCCCGACAACTCGGTCACCGTGGTCGATGACGGTCGGGGTATTCCCGTCGCCGTCATGGCCAAGGAGGGCCGGCCTGCGGTCGAGGTCGTCCTCACGGTTCTCCACGCCGGCGGCAAGTTCGGCGACGGTGGCGGCTACAAGGTGTCCGGCGGACTGCACGGCGTCGGCGTCTCGGTCGTCAACGCGCTCTCGGAGCGCCTCGACGTCGAGGTTCGCCGCGACGGGCACGTGTTCACCCAGAGCTACGAGCGGGGTAAGCCACTGGGCGACCTCGTCAAGGGCGAGCGGACCTCTGAGACCGGGACCACGATCACCTATCTCCCCGACGACGAGATCTTCGAGACGCTCGAGGTCGATTTCAAGACGATCGAGGAGCGGATGCGCGACACCGCCTTCCTCACCCGCGGGCTGCGCATCACGATCAACGACGAGCGTGGCGAAGGCCACCACGCCGAGTTCCAGTACGAGGGCGGAATCGTCGACTTCGTCGCCTTCCTGAACGAGAACAAGGAGCCGATCCAGAAGAAGATCATCTCCTTCGAGGGCGAGAGCGACCAGGGCGCGGTCGAGGTGGCGATGCAATGGAACTCTTCCTACCAGGAGTCGGTGTTCTCCTTCGCAAACAACATCAACACGATCGAGGGCGGCTCGCACATGTCGGGCTTCCGCTCGGCGCTGACCAGCGCGCTGAATCGTTACGCGCGCGAGAAGGGGGAGCTCCGGGAGAAGGACGACAACCTCACCGGCGAGGACGTGCGCGAGGGACTGACCGCCGTCATCTCGGCCAAGCTCACCGACCCGCAGTTCGAGGGGCAGACGAAGACCAAACTCGGTAACCCCGGGATGCAGGGCTTTGTGCACTCGATCGTCAGCGCCCGGCTGTCGGAGTTCCTGGAGGAGAACCCTCAGGAGGCGCGCGCGGTGATCCGCAAGGCGGTCTCGGCCGCCCAGGCCAGGTCGGCGGCCCGCAAGGCCCGCGACCTGACCCGCCGCAAGTCGGCGCTGGAGAACTCGACGCTGCCCGGCAAGCTGGCGGACTGCTCGGTGAAGGATCCGTCGCTGGCTGAGCTGTTCGTCGTCGAGGGCGACTCCGCCGGCGGTTCGGCCGTCAGCGCCCGTGATCGCTCGACCCAGGCCATCCTGCCCCTGCGCGGAAAGATTCTCAACGTCGAAAAGAGCCGGATCGACAAGGTCCTCGCCAACACCGAGGTGCAGGCGCTGATCACGGCCATCGGCACCGGCGTGCGCGACGAGTTCGACATCTCCAAGGCGCGCTACCACAAGGTCGTGCTGCTCACCGACGCCGATGTCGACGGCGCGCACATTCGCACGCTGGCCCTGACGCTGCTGTTCCGCGAGATGCAGCCTCTGATCGAGGCCGGCTACGTCTACATCGCCAAGCCGCCGCTCTACCGGCTCAGCCGTGGGCGCAACAACCGCTACATCGAGCGCGAGTCCGAGCTCGAAGACATCCTGCTCGGAGACAAGTTCGAGAAGCTCGAGATCGCCGATCACACGGGCAAGCAGATCAAGCTCACCGAGTCGCGCTGGAAGCGGTTCTCGCGACTGCTCAAGCAGTACGAGGGTTGGGCAGCGGCGCTGACCACCGCCCACGGCCACGGCGTCGTGACGTTCATGCAGCAGGCCCGCATGCTCGAGGAGCAGATCACCGACGAGGCGAGTCTGCTCCGCCACATGGCCGCCAGCGACGGCAACGGTGACGGCCAGGCCTACAAGCTGCAGCTGCTCGAGGAGCGGCCGTCGGAGATCGTCGTGCGCACGATCGAGGCCAAGACCGGACTGGCCACGACGCATCACCTGCGCCGGGCCGCAATCGAGGCGCACGAGTACCGCAAGCTGGCCGAGGTCCACCACGACCTGGCGGAGCTGGTCGGCACGCCGCCGTTCACGGTCCGCCTGGGCGAGAACTCCAGGGACGCGCAGTCCTTCGACGAGTTGCGCGAGGAGGTCCTGGCTGTGGCTCAGCGGGGAATCGACTACTACCGCTTCAAGGGCCTCGGTGAGATGGACGCTGAGGAGCTGCGCGAGACGACCATGGATCCGGCCAGCCGCACGCTGGTCCAGGTGACGATGGAAGACGCCGCCTCGGCCGACCTCGTGTTCTCGATGTTGATGGGCGACCAGGTGGAGCCCCGCCGAGCCTTCATCGAGGAGAACGCCCGCCTAGCCACCCTCGACACCTAGGAGCCCCGCGATGTCTATTGACACGATCGACGGCGGCAACATCGAGCCCCGCGGGCTCGAGGAGGAGATGCGCTCGGCGTATCTCGACTACGCCATGTCAGTCATCGTCGGGCGCGCCCTGCCCGACGTCCGCGACGGCCTCAAGCCGGTCCACCGCCGCGTCCTCCACGTCATGAACGAGCTCGGGCTGCGCCCGGGCCGCAAGCACGTCAAGTGCGCGCAGATCGTCGGCGAGGTGATGGGCAAGTTCCACCCCCACGGCGACAGCGCGATCTACGACACGCTCGTGCGCCTGGCCCAGGACTTCTCGATGCGCTACCCGCTCGTCGACGGTCATGGGAACTTCGGCAACATCGACGGCTACTCGGCCGCGGCCATGCGCTACACGGAGGCCCGCATGGCCCCCCTGGCCACCGAGATGCTGCGTGACATCGACCAGGAGACGGTCGACTTCGTCCCCACCTATGACGGCTCGCGCCAGGAGCCCGTCGTCCTGCCGGCCCGCTTCCCCAACCTGCTCGTCAACGGCGGCACCGGGATCGCCGTCGGCATGGCTACCAACATCCCGCCGCACAATCTGCGCGAGGTCATCGACGCCACGGTCGCCTACATCGACGACCCGCAGATCGACGTCGAGGGCCTGATGAAGTACATCAAGGGCCCCGACTTCCCCACTGCCGGCACAATCCTCGGCCGCGAGGGCATTCGTGATGCCTACGCGACGGGTCGCGGCCGCGTCCGCGTCCAGGCCAAGGCCCACATCGAGCCGATTGGCCAGGGCAAGGAAGCCATCATCGTCACCGAGCTCCCCTACCAGGTGCGCAAGGGCGGCGACGGCGGCCTGATCCTCAAGATCCGCGACCTCGTCGTGGATAAGAAGATCCCCGAGATCACCGACCTGCGGGACGAGTCTGATCGCCACGGCATGCGCCTGGTCATCGAGCTCAAGCGCGACGTGATCCCGAAGGTCGTGCTCAACAAGCTTCACAAGCACACCCCGATGCAGACCACGTTCGGCGTCAACATGGTGGCGCTCGTCGACAACGTGCCGCGCACGCTGTCCCTGCGCGAGGTCATCGGCCATTACGTCGATCACCAGCGCGAGGTCGTGGTCCGGCGGACCCAGTACGAGCTGCGCCGCTCCGAGGAGCGGGCACATGTGCTGGAGGGCCAGCTGATCGCGCTCGCCAACCTCGACGAGGTGATCGCGCTGATCCGGGCCTCGCGCGACTCCGAGGCCGCTCGCCAGGGTCTGGTCGACGCCTTTGAGCTGAGCGTGATTCAGGCCCAGGCGATCCTGCAGCTGACCCTGAGTCGCCTGACCGCGCTCGAGGCCGACAAGATCAAGCAGGAGCATGCGGACCTGATCGAGCGCATCAAGGAGCTGCGCGAGATCCTCGGCGACGAGCAGCGTGTCAACGAGCTGATCAAGGACGAGCTCAAGGAAATTGCCGAGGCGTACGGCGACGATCGCCGGACGGAGATCACTCACGCCGAGGGCGAGATCGACATCGAGGACCTGATCGCCGACCAGCAGATGGTCATCTCGATCACGCACTCGGGCTACATCAAGTCGCTCCCGTTGTCGACCTACCGCCAGCAGCGCCGGGGCGGCATCGGTGTGACCGGGATGGATATGAAGGACGAGGACTACATCGAGCACCTGTTCGTGTGCTCGACGCACGACTACCTGTTGTTCTTCACCAACCGGGGCAAGGTCTACCGGTCCAAGGTCTACGAGCTGCCCGAGGCCTCGCGTACGGCCAAGGGACGCGCGCTGGTCAACGTGCTGCCGCTGCGCGAGGGCGAGCGCGTCCAGTCGGTCCTGTCGACACGCGACTTCACCGAGGGCAAGTACCTTGTCTTCGCCACCCGCCAGGGCCAGGTCAAGAAGACCGAGTTCCTGGCCTACAACACCCCGATCAAGGCCGACGGGATCATCGCCATCAATATCCGCGACGACGACGAGCTGATCGCCGTGCGCCGGACCAGCGGCCATGACGACATCATCATGGTCTCCCGCTCCGGTCAGGCCGCCCGCTTCAGCGAGGAGCTGCTGCGGCCGATGGGCCGTGACACGAGCGGCGTCCGGGGCATGAATGTCGCTCAGAAGAACAACGCCGTGCTGGCCATGGACGTCGCCCGCGACGACCAGGAGCTCCTCGTGGTGACCGAGAACGGCTACGGCAAGCGGACGCCGATCGACGAGTACCCGGTCAAGGGCCGCGGCACGATGGGCGTCAAGACGATCACCCTGACCGAGAACAAGGGTGCTCTGGCCGGTGCGCTGGTGGTGCGCGAGCATCAGGAGCTCGTCTTCATCTCCCAGAACGGCATGGTGCAGCGGACCTCGGTCCGTGGGATCAACCGCTACGGGCGCGCATCCCAGGGGGTCCGGGTCATGAACATCCGCGAGGATGACCAGGTCAGCGCCGTTGCGCTGGTCATGGAGTCCGAGGCGGCCACGGCCGCGCCGGTGGTGACCGACGAGCCGCTGGACCTGCTCTCCTCCGACGCGCCGGAGCTCCCCGAGGGGTCGCCGGCGACCGGCGACGACGGGGCCCCTGAGGACGGGCCGGACGGGGTCGAGGGCACGCCGGACATCGACGACTCGGACGAGTAGGTCAATCGCCGGGCGCCGCGTGTCCGCGCGGCGTCCGGAGTTGGTCCACGCGCCTCGCGGAGTTGCTGTGCGCGGTCACCGGTCTGACCACCGGACGGCCCGCGATGCCGAGCGGCCGAAACGGGTCCGAAATGTCGACCCCTTCCGCTATTCTCCGCGATACCAGAGAAAGGAGGTGGTCCGAACTTGTCTGACAGTTTATGCGGGACCCTGGAGGTGTCCGGCCGCTAGGTCGGAGGCTGACCCCGCTTAGCGGAGTCCCCCCGCGACACCGCCGTTGCTGGATGCCCGGGATTAGTCCCTCCGGCAGCAGTACGGTCCAGCGCGGTATCAGTCACCAGTAGTACGCGAAGGGCGCCGGTGTCGACGGCGCCCTTCGCCCGTTAAGCGGCTGGGTTTGCGGTTAGGTTTCTGGTTGCGTTGTCGGTGTTTGCCCGAGACATCCGCGACGTGTTCGCTTCGCCGCGGAGCGCTCTTTTCGGTTGCGCGAAGCGTGGGGTCCGGGATGAGGGCGAGCGACTCGGCGAAGCGAACACGCCGCTGCTGCCTCGGGGCTTGGTTGGACCTCGCTTGGAGCGCTCCGCTGCTCGCGCCGCTGCCGTGCCGAGCGGTGCCGTCGTAGCTCTGGGCAGCATGGCTCGGTGCGGGCAGGTTGCTCGCTACGGTGCGAGGAGGTATGCCTTTCACGTGGCGTCGCAGCGACATCGTGTCGAGGCGCGGCCGGGTGGTCGTGGCGGGGCTGTGCGTTGTCGGTCTTGTCGCGGGTGTGTTGACGGCGGTTTTGACCAGCGGTTCGGGGCGGCGGTCGCGCTCGAGACAGACCGCGTCGACCACGGTTCGGCGTCGGGTCGAGCCGCGCGCTCGGGTGTTGGCTGCGCATCATGCGTCGAGGCGGGCGGCTAAGCACGTCAATGTTCTGTCCACGCCCCGGTCTTCGGCGGCGCGTTGCCTGAAGCGTCCCCCACCGGTTCCGGAGCGTCCCATCAGTCATCGTCAATGGCTGGGCGGCGTCACGATCACCGAGTACTACCCGGCGCCCGAGCGCTGGTTTGCCGGTCGGCGCATCGCGGCGCCTGGGCTCCCTGGCCGGTATGCCGCGGACTTCCTGTATTCCGCGCGCGGGCTGGCCATGGAGGGCGATGGCGTTGACAGCCACGGGCGTCGCGTCCACGTCGCTGCGCTCGGTTCGACAGGGTGGGTAAACGCCCGGGGCCGGCCGACGCTTCCGGTCTGCCTGGGTAAGTGGTCAAACGGATACCCCGTCTGGCTGATCGGAGGCTGGCGAAATCGTGCCGGAGCGGTGACGTTTCCCCTCGCCTCGGGCGGTTGGTCAAACGGCCGCGGCGTGCGCACCCTTCCCTACGGCGGCGTGACCTTCTCCTACGAGCCTCCCCTATCGCTCCGCTACTACCACAGCATCGCGGTGGATCCACGGCTGATCCCGCTCGGCAGCCATGTCTACGTGCCGGCCTACCGGCACCACGGAGGCGGGTGGTTCGTGGCCCAGGACACGGGTGGAGCGATCCGCGGCCGCCACATCGACGTCTACCGCTCGCCGCCCGCCAGCCCTGACGACCTCGGGCGGTACATGACACGTCAGCGGATCCTGGTCATCCCGCCGGGTTGAACTTGCGCTCGCGGACGCGGCGGCTACGCTGACGGCATGTGTCGAAACATCCGCACCCTTCACAACTTCGAGCCGCCGGCCACGGCCGATGAGGTCCAGGCCTCAGCGCTCCAATACGTTCGCAAGATCAGTGGCTTCACGAAGCCGTCGAAGGCCAACGAGGAGGCCTTCGAGGCCGCTGTCCAGGCCGTCACCGAGGCGTCGATGACCCTCCTGGGGCAGCTGACCACGACCGCACCGCCCAAGAATCGCGAGGTCGAGGCGGCCAAGGCCAAGGCCCGGTCAGCTCAGCGTTACGCAGCCTGACGTTACGCACGCTAGCGTTACGCGGGGTAGCGTAACGGCGGGCGGACGCGGCGGAGCGCGGGCGAGTGGACGCGGGCAGAAAGCGAGGGCGAGTGAGGAGAGCCCGCGAGTCAGGCGGCCAGGTAGGCGCGCCAGGCGGCGGGGATCGTCGGACTGGCCACGTGAATGAACACATGGGGACTGGGCGCCCGAGGCGGGCGGCTGAGGTTCATGCCCGCCTGGGTCGGTGAGGCGTTGCCCTTGCGCCGGTTGCACGGCGCGCACGAGGCGACGATGTTGTCCCAGCTCGACGGTCCGCCCTTGGACCGCGGAACGACGTGGTCGACGGTCAGGTTGGAGCGCGACCCGCAGTACTGGCAGGTCCAGTCATCGCGCGCGAACACGGCTCGGCGGGTGATCTTGCGCCGGTGCGTATCACGCGGAATCCGCACGTAGCTCACCAACCGGATAACCATCGGCCGCGACATCGTCGAGGTGGCCGAATGCAGGTCCCACTCGGAGCGCTCGATCATCTCCGCCTTCTCCTTGAGCAGGAGCACGACGGCCCGACGCACCGTGCAGACGTTGATCGGCTCGTACGTTGCGTTCAAGACCAGCACCCGGCCAACCGTACGCCCGCGCCGCTGGTGCTCTGGCGGCGCGGACCCGAGTGGCGCTGGGGGGACTGGTACGGGCATCGGACTGCTGGCGCGCAAGTGTACCGGTCAGATCCACTGCATTTCCGCTCCACCAACCGACCCCAAACCGAACCCAGACTTCCGCTCAGGACAGCCTCAGGTGACGGTGGTCGCTGCCGAGAGCGTGCACGGCCGGTCGGACACGCGCAGGACGCCCGGACGACAGACAGTCGCTACCCGGGCGGTACCGGGGGCTCGTGCCCGTCGCCCCGGATCAGCCTCGTGCCCTCCCATCCCGCAGCAGCGCAATCGCGCACCCGCCAACGGGCTGTCCGGGCGACGAGGCGTGAGCCCCCGAAACCCAGCAAAACCTACAAAGCGGCCGGATACGAGCCAAGTGTCCGCAGCACCTCGACATGCCCGGCCAACCCGGTCAGCGCCGCCGTCACATGAGGCTCGGTGTCCCGCCCTTCGACGTCAAGGAAGAACATGTACCGCCCGAGTCCCTGCTTGCGCGGCCGGGATTCGATCCGGGTCAGGTTGACGCCTCGATCGGCGAACTCCGACAGGCAGGCGACGAGCCATCCGGGGGCCTCCGAGCCGATGCCCCAGAACACGATCGCGGTCTTCCAGGGGCCAATCGGGTCGCCGTCGGTGACTGCCGGCCCGCCCGGGGGGGCGCCGGCGGGACCGAGGTACACGAACCGGGTCTCATTGTCGGCGACATCCTCAACTCCGGCCCGGAGCACATGACAGCCGTAGCGCTCGGCCGCGATCCGGTTGCCCAGGGCCGCCCACGGAGCGGGCTCGTCGGCGATCAACCGCACGGCCTCGGCCGTCGACCCGCCGGCCAGCACCCGGGCCTGGGGCAGCCGGGTGCGGATGAAGCGGGCGCACTGGGCACTGGCCTGGGGGTGTGAGACCACGACCTCGATCTCGGACAGCTCGAGCTCGGTCCGGGCGATCAGGCAGTGGCGAATCGGTTGGACGACCTCACCCAGGATGCGCACGTCGTCGGTCTCCATGGCCAGCGCGTCGAGAGTCGCGTTGACGGAGCCCTCGAGGGAGTTCTCGATTGGGACCAGGGCCCGCTCCACGGTCCGCTCGTGCACGGCCATGACGGTGTCGTAGATCGTGGGCAGGGGAACCTGCTCGATGTCGGCACCCCGGGCGGCCGCGATCAGCGCCTCCTGGGTGAACGTCCCCTCGGGCCCGAAGTAGCCGACGCGGATCCCCACGGGGCGCTACTCGGCCAGGAGCTTCTCGCCGCCGCCCTCGACCGCGACGCGGATGGCCTCGTTCTCCTCAGGAGAGAGTTCGAGCTCACCGCGGCCCTGGTTGACCTGCTTGGCGTACAGGCGCGCCTGGTCCCGGTGGTGGATCGAGGACAGAACGACGCCGGTACGCGATGCGTCCAGGAGGGCGATCGAGGTCGATTGGCGTCCCGACATCTCCCCGTAGGCGTCGTAGCGAACCAGCGCGGTGTAGGCGATCGTCCCGTCAAGCCGGGTCTCGGCCACGCTCATCCGCTGCTCCAGCCGCTCGGCGACGTCCTGCACGAAGTCGTTGAGGGCCTGGAACTGCCCCTGGAGGTCGGCGGCGTGCGAAACCAGATCCTGATTGTGATCACCGAGGACAAACCGCTGGTTGGCCCGCAGCCGCCGCAGCCGCACGGCCAGGAACAGCCCCAAGAGCAGCGCGACCACGGCCACGCCGCCCGCCGCCAGGGCCACGATCCCCGTGGTATCGGTCAGGTCATGCACGACGCCAGAGCATAAGCACCCCGCCGGAGCCCCGCCCGCCCGCACTTCACGAGGGCGGCCGCAGCGAGTCGCGCCGGAATATGGGCGACCGGGCGTCATGAGGGCGGAGGCGGCCGCCAGGCACGCGGCTGGCGAAGCGACGGCCGGGGCGGGCGCGGTTGGCCATTCTCGGGCCGAGTCGCAATACCTCTCAAACAGGACCAGACGCGCCGCACCCGACTGCATTTCTCGGCCCGAGGAGGGCCATGCCGCCCCCAACCCCGGCCACGAGCGAGCTACTGGAAGTCCAGCGGGAAGCTCTCGGAGTTGGTCTTGTTCGTGCCCTCGCTCGCGCTGCTCTGCACGACGGCCGTCACCTGATGGACCCCGGTGGGGGGCGAAGAGGTGAGGGTCACCTGGCAGGTGCCGGTCTGGCCGGAGCTCGGCGTCGTCGCCGTCGCGGTTGAGCTGATCCCGGTCCCGGCCACGGTGACCCTGCAGGTCACGTTGCTGCCGGCGCTCGCGCCGTTGGCGTTGGTGAAGGTCAACGTGAAGACGGGCGGTGGCGTGGCCGGCGTGTGGTTGGTCACGCCGGGCACCATCGTGTTGGAGCCGATCGCCACCTGCGTGAGCTTGTGGCTGTGCGAGCTGGCTGGGCCGGTGCCGCCACTGGTTGCGACGTGAAGCTGGCCGGAGATGTAGCTGGGCAGCAGCCACTGGAGGCTGGGCACGAACTGGCCGCCGGCGATCGACTCCCCGTTGGCGCCCACGGCGATCCCGGCCGCGTGCAGGGCGGAGGCGATCGCCGGCGCGGTGTAGTCCTTGTAGAGGACGTCGGAGGCGTAGAAGCGGGCCATCTCGGAGGCGATCGAGTTGACCGCGGTCTGACTGGTCTGGTTACCGAGCGCGGGCTGGATCTGGCTGGCGATGTTGCGGATGCCGTCCACCCGGAACTTCAGCGCGAGGAGAAAATTCTGGTTGGCGGTCTTGACCGCGTCCGGGGCGCTGTAACCGCGTCCGGCCTGGAGCTCCTTCTGCGCCTGATTGAGCGTGGCGTTGATCGCGGTCTGGATCGCCGGGCCGTTCTGCTGGCCGCCGCTGGGAGCGAGTTGCCCGAAGAGTTGCCTGCCGGTCGCGTTGGACTGCGTGATCAGCGAGGAGACGTGGTTCGTGTAGTCCTTCAGGGCGCTCTCGTTAGCGCTCACCTGGCAGCTGTGCACGCCGAGGGCGATCAGGACGACGACGATCAGGAGCACGACCGCGAGGACCGCACGGCGGGTCTGGACCGACTGATCGCGCGGCGGACGGCGCCCGGTCCCCGAGGGACGGCGCTGGCGGGGGTTGCGCGATGGAACGCGGGTCTCGGTCCGAGGCTCGTCTGCCTCGTCGAAGAACGACAAGAAATCGCTCCTTTAAAGGGCTTGTAAAGGCCGCAGTATGACCGGCGGCACGGCTGGATGGGCCCGCGCAACCCCACGTGCACGCTCGGTTAAGCAGCGCCCGCGCGTGGTGGTCCTCGCAGGGACGCGAGCGGCGGCAGCGAAATCCCCGGCATGCGTCCCAGCGAGGCCCGGACGGCCGGGGAGATCGACGCACCGCCGACGGTGCCTGATCGCCTGGCGGAATCCGGCGCCACCCGCCCCGATCGAGCGGCTCAATCGGGAGCCACCCGGCCGACGCGCCGGGGACGCCAGGGACGGGGTCGGGAGACGATGCCACCACCGGTCGTGCTCGATCGGTATGTCCTGCGCAAGCGACTCGGGTCGGGGGCCTTTGGAACGGTCTGGATGGCCAGCGACGAGCGGCTCGAACGCGACGTCGCCGTCAAGATGCTCCCGCGCGAGCGAATCGTCGGGGGGCGGTTCGAGCGCGAGGCGAGGGTCGCCGCGCGCCTCTCGCATCCCGGCATCGTCACCCTCTACGAGGCCTCGATGGATGACGAGGGCGCGTACTTGGTCTCCGAGCTCGTCCGCGGCTCGACGCTCGATCAGTTACTCGCCGCCGGGCGCCTGTCTGACCAGGACATCATCGACATCGGAGTCGGCCTGTGCGACGCGCTCGAGCACGCGCACGGCGAGGGGGTCGTCCATCGCGACGTCAAGCCGTCCAACATCCTCATCCCCGACCGACCGTCGTCTCCGGCCCAGGTGGCCAAGCTGACCGACTTCGGAGTGGCTCGCGTCGTCGGCGGCGATGCCCTGACGCGCACAGGAGACATCATCGGCACGCTGGCCTACATGGCGCCCGAGCAGGCCGAGGGGCTGGAGGCCGGGCCCAGCGCGGATCTGTATTCGCTGGCGCTGGTCCTCTACGAGGCTCTGACCGGGATCAATCCGGTCGCGTCGGCGGGCGCCACGCCCCGCAGCCGGCGGCTCGGCGCGTACCTGCCGCCGCTGCGCCGCCAGCGCCGGGATCTCCCGCGGGCGCTCGGCTCGGGGATCGACATGGCACTCCGCCCCCGGGCCCGGGAGCGCGGGCGGATCCTCGATCTGCGACGCGCTCTGGTGGCGTCCTACGACATGGTCGGAGACGAGCCGGGCGTGGTCGGCGACGCGTGGACCACCCGGCTTGACCGCGACGAGGACCGCGACCGCAACCATGACCGTGTCCGCGACCAAGAGGCAACCAAGGGGTGGGCCCGGACGCGGCGGCGGACAGGCGCCGCCGAGCAAGACGAGGAACGGTCGGTTTCGACCCGCGCTGACCACGCGTGGCTCAACCGCGGTCTCGGCGCGCTGGCCTCGGCCGCCACGGCGGCTTGGCTCGCCCGCCACGCGCTGGCGCCAAGCCCGCTTCCCGTCGCCCTGCTGGCGTTGATCTGCGCCGGGGTCACGCTCCTCGTGCCGCGGGTCGGCTGGCTCACCCTCACCGCTGCGGTAGCCGTTACCACCGTGGCCCAGGGCCATTCCGGGCTGGCTCTGCTCCTCGTCCCCGCCGCGCTGACCGCGGTCGCCCTGGTGCCGTGGCGACCCACAGCGTGGCCGCTGCCCGCCGGCGCGGTCGTCCTGGGGCTGATCGGCCTGGCCGGAGCGTGGCCGGCCATGGCGGCCTGGGCCTCGTCGGCCTGGCGGCGCGCGGCGCTCGCCGCCGCGGGTTGGGTGTGGCTGCTCGTGGCCGCCTCGATCACCGGCCACGGTCTCTATCTGGACTGGCTCCCCGCCACCTCGGCAGCCGACTGGAGCGGCTCGCTCCGGGGCACCGTCGACGTGGTCATCACGCCGCTGCTGAGCGCAGGAGCCCTGGCTCCGGCCGCGGTGTGGGCGCTGGCCGCGTGCGTGCTCCCGTGGCTGGTCCGCGGCCGGTCCCTGCTCCTCGACGCGATCCTCGTCGTGATCTGGTCGGCCACGGTCGTGGCGGCATCCACGGCGGTGATCGAGGCCGTCCATCGGTCGTCCGGGACGTCGACCGCACCCGCCGCTGTCGTCGGGGCCATCGTCGGAGCCGTCGTGGCTCTGGGACGCGCCTGGCCGCCCCAGCCCGGCACGCTTTGGCGCCGCTTCCCAGGGCCGTTTCGGGCCGCCGGCCCGGCTTCGGCCTCTGATTCCGGCGTCGGGCGACAATTTCCGTAGCATGGATCCGCCCCACGGGGCCCTTCTATGAGTGTGCTCAGAAGCATCGAGAGCAAGATCGCCGGCCTCGTCGAGGGGACGTTCAGTCGTGCCTTTCGCTCCGAGGTGCGGCCGGTCGAGATTGCGCGCAAGCTCGCCCGGGAGATGGAGGAGCACAAATCGCTCTCCGTGTCACGCACGTACGTGCCCAACGAGTACCGCGTCTACCTGTCGCCACGCGACCGCGAGCGCTTCGCGGACTATGAGGACGCTCTCACCGGCGAGCTGGCCGGCTATCTGCTCGAGCATGCTCGGCGTGAGAATCTGGCCTTGATGTCGCGGCCCGTGGTGGAGTTCGAGACCGATGACCGCCTGGGGTTGGGAGAATTCGGTATTCAGACGCGTGTCGTCAGCCCCGAGGCCGAGGCACCGGTCGAGCCCCCGGCGGAGGGCGCGTCGGGGCGCACCATGGTCTACAGCACGGCCGGCCGGATGGCCGAGCCGCTCGAGGCTCGCGCGCGGGCCCGCGAGGAGACGGCGTTGCTGATCGGCGCCGGCAAGCGCGTGGTCGTCGGATCATCCGGCGCCACGCTCGGGCGCAGTCGCCAGTGTGATCTGATGGTCGACGATCCCAATGTCTCCCGGGTCCACGCAGAGGTCCGCCCGCGCGGCGGTTCATGGGTGCTGACCGATCTCGGCTCGACCAACGGATCGCGCCTCAACGGCCGCCAGATCGACGGCTCCGAGGTCCTCAAGCCGGGCGATGAGATCGAGCTCGGCACCTCGCGGATCACCTTCGAACTCGAATAGGAAAGGCCCGCTCCGCGTGCTCGAGCCCGTTTCCGTCGGCCTCAAATTCGGCTTTTTGGCTGTCCTCTATGTCTTCCTCGTCTGGGTGGCGTGGAGCTCCATGCGCGACCTGCGCCGGGGCCGCGGCGGGGTCGTCGAGTCCGACCAGCAGCCGCCTCCGGACGCCACCGGCATGTACAACGCGGCCTCGGGGATGGGCGGTCAGGACGAGTTCGAGCCTCGGCTGCTGGTCGATCACGCTGCCGGGCACGAGTCCGGCGTCGCCTACGATCTCTCGCGCGGCGCTACGCTCGGCCGCGGAGACGTGGAGATTCACCTGGAGGATCCGTTCGCCTCCACTCATCACGCGCGGATCTCGCTCGAGGGACACGTGGTGGTGCTCGAGGATCTCGGCTCTACCAACGGGACCTACTTGAACGACACCCCCCTCGACGGTCCCCAGCCGCTGCGTGATGGCGACCGGATCCGGATCGGGGACTCGGAGTTCTCCTACCAACAGTGACCGCCTGATGTTGCGCGCAAGTCAAACCGCCTGGAAGACCGACACCGGTCGGCAGCGCAAGGACAACGAGGACAACGCCTTCGCGCGCGCCCCGCTGTTCGTGGTCGCCGACGGCATGGGTGGGGCACAGGCCGGCGAGGTGGCCTCCCAGATCGCCGTCGAGGCCTTCCAGGCCGCGCTGCCCGAGTCGGGCACTCCGGAGGAACGCCTCGCCGAGCGCGCCCAGGATGCCAACCGCCGCATCTATGAGATCTCCAGCACCGAGCACGACCGGGCCGGAATGGGCACCACCCTCACCGCCGTCTACATCGATAACTCAGAGCTTGCTGTCGCTCACGTCGGCGATAGCCGCGCCTACCTGTTCCGCGACGGCGAGCTGGGCCGTCTGACCCAGGACCACACCCTGGTCGAGGAGCTGCTGCGGCGCGGCAAGCTGACCGAGGAGCAGGCCGCCGAGCACCCGCAGCGCTCGATCATCACCCGGGCGCTGGGCGTCGACCCCGAGGTCGACGTCGATACGCGGACGTTCATAGCCCGGGCCGGAGATGTGGTCCTGCTCTGCAGCGACGGGCTGACCTCGATGATCAGCGAGAAGCAGGTCGCCGCCGTGCTGCGCGAGGAGTCCAATCTCGACCGCGCCGCCGAGCGTTTGATCGCCGACGCCAACGCGGCCGGCGGCCGGGACAACATCACGGTGGTCCTGTTTCGCCTCGAGGATGTCGCCGACGCCGAGGACGGCGCCAGAGGCGCAGACCAGCCGACCATCGTCGGGATGAGCCAGGCCGGTGCAAGCGGCAATACCGTGACCGCCGCTCCGGCCGGCACGGCCCCGGCGCCGAGCCCGCGCGCTGCGGCCGAGACGGCCCCGCGCATCCCCGCCGCCCGCGCGCCGGTGACCAGCCCGCGGGGGAGCGAACCCCCGCCACGGGGCACCCGGCGCAGCCGGCGCCCGGCGCGATTGGCCAAGCCGGTGGCGGCGCTGGTCACGGCGCTCGTCCTCCTCTTCCTGATCGGAGGCGGGGGCTACCTGGCCACGCGCCAGCTGTTCTTCCTCGGCACCAACAATCAGGGGATCGTCACCGTGTACCGGGGGCTGCCCTACAACCTTCCCCTGGGCCTGCATCTGTATGAGACCTACTACGTCTCCGGCATCCCGCTGACGGCCGTACCGCCGGCCCGCCGCAACGAGATGGTCAACCATCAGATCCGCTCGCAGTCGGATGCGGTCAGCCTCGTGCACGCGGCCGAGCTCGGTCAGCTGGCGCGATGAGGGCCCGCAACCGCGAACTGTTCGGGCTGATCCCGGCCTCGCTGCTGGTCACGGCCGGATTCGCCGGCGTCTTCATCCAGCGCTCCAACCACCTCTCCAACATCTCGCTCACCTACGGGGCGATCTTCCTCGGCCTGTGCCTCGCCGCGCACATCTTCATCCGCTTCACGCTCCCCTACGCCGACCCATACCTGTTCCCGCTGATCGCGCTGCTGGCCAGCTTCGGGATCGTGATGGTCTACCGGATCGACGCCACCCTGGCCCGGCAGCAGGCGCAGTGGTTCGTGTTCGGGCTGATCCTGTTCGTGGTCACGATCATCGCCTTTCGCGATTACCGCAAACTCGAGCGCTACCGCTACACGATCGTCGCCGTCTCGCTCGGGATCCTGCTGCTTCCCCGGGTGCCCGGGATCGGCGCGCAGGTCAACGGGGCCTACCTGGGCGTGCGCATCCCGGGCGTCTTCATCTTCCAGCCCACCGAGTTCGCCAAGATCGGCCTGGTCATCTTCCTGGCCAGCTACCTGCGTGACACCCGCCAGGTTCTGGTCATGGGGGCACGGCGCATCCTCGGGGTGACGCTGCCGCCGCTCAAGCACTTCGGCCCCGTGCTCGTCATCTGGGGCGTGGCGATGATCATCCTGCTGCTGCTGCACGACATCGGTTCGTCGCTGATGTTCTACGGTGCCCTGCTCTCGATGCTGTACGTCGCCACCGGGAGGCTGTCGTTCGTGGTTATCGGGCTGCTGGCCTTCGTACTCGGGTCGTGGTTCTTGGGCACCCATATCCACCACATCTCCGACCGCGCGGACGCCTGGCTGCATCCGTTCAATCCCCATCTCTACAACGAGATCGGGGGCAGCTTCCAGCTCGCCAACGGCATCTTCGCCCAGGCCGCGGGCGGATTATTCGGACAGGGGTTCGGACAGTCGGTGATCACCGTTCCCGGAACGAACCCGACCGCCTATCTGATCCCCGCTCCCCAGACGGACATGATCTACGCGATCATCACCGACGAGCTGGGGCTGTTCGGAGCCGCCGCGGTGCTGCTGACGTATCTGCTGTTCGTGGCGCGCGGGTTCAAGGCGGCGGTGCTGGCTCGAGATTCCTTCTCGACGCTGCTCGCCACCGGCCTGTCGGCAGTGTTCGCGCTGCAGGTGTTCGTGATCGTCGGGGGGGTGACGCGGGTCATCCCGTTGACGGGCGTGACCCTTCCCTTCATCTCCTACGGCGGTTCGTCGATCGTGGCCAATTTCGTGCTCCTGGCCCTGCTGCTGCTCGTTTCCGACCGGGCGCGACGCCCCGAGCGCCTGGGAGCGAGGGGCTGACATGAACGCGCAGATCGCCCGCCTGTTCGGCCTGATCGTGGTGCTGTTCGCGCTCCTGTTGGTGTTCACCACCCGCTGGACGGTGATTGACGCGTCATCGCTCGACAACAACTCACTGAACAAACTCACGCTGATCCATCAGCTGACGATCAAACGCGGGCAGATCGTCGCCGACAACGGAGCCGTGCTGGCCCGGTCCGTGCCCGCCGGGGGAGGCACCTGGAAGCGGCTTTACCCAACCGGGCCCCTGTTTGCCCAGCCGGTCGGCTACTCGAACATCGCCCAGGGTCAGGCGGCCGGCCTGGAGCGCTCACGGGGTCCGGAGCTGCGCGGCCTGCAGACTGGCCTCAGCTCGGTGTTCGGCCAAGTCAGCCCGCGGCCAGTGGGCGATGATGTCCTCAGCACGCTGGACACCAAGGCCCAGAAGGTGGCCCAGGCGGGGCTGGCCGGACGGGCCGGGGCGGTGGTGGCGATGAACCCGCAGACGGGAGCCGTCAAGGTCATGTACGCCAACCCGAGCTACGACGACAACCACCCCAATCACCTGCCCAGCAGCCAGTCGACCTTCAACCGTGCCACCCAGGCCGGCTACCCGCCGGGCTCGACGTTCAAGGTGGTCACCGCCTCGGCGGCGATCGACAGCGGCAAGTACACGCCCAACTCGATCGTCAATGGCAAGTCGCCGGTGCTGATCTCCGGCGTGCCGCTCAACAACGACAACAACCAGAGCTTTGGCCCGATCGACCTGACCACGGCCCTGACCTTTTCCGTGAACACCGTCTGGGCACAGGTCGCCGAGTCCCTGGGGCGCGGAACCATGACCCGGTACATGAAGCGCTTCGGCTTCTACTCCAAGCCTCCGCTCGACTACCCGCCCGGCGAGCTCGTCGCGAGCCGGCCCTTCTCGCCGACCGGCCGCCCGTACCCGCCGGGCAGTCCCCGGGAGGACATCGGCCGCATCGCCATCGGCCAGGGCGGCCTGCTGGTCACCCCGCTGCAGATGGCGATGGTCGCCTCCGCGGTCGCCGACGGGGGCAAGCTGATGACCCCGCACCTGACCAGCCGCGTCGTCGACCCCAGCGGGCGCACGGTCGAGACGATCGCGCCCACGCTCTACCGGCGGGTGATGAAGACCTCGGCCGCCAGCGAGGTGGCGCAGATGATGAAGAAGGTCGTCGACGAGGGCACCGGCACCCCGGCCCAGCTCGGCTCCGGCATCACCTTCGCCGGCAAGACGGGGACCGCTTCGGTCGGCGTGGCCGGATTGAACCTGACCCAGCCCTGGTTCATCGGCTTCGCGCCGATCCAGAACCCGAAGGTCGCCGTGGCGGTGACCATCGAACGCTCCAACGGTGGCTTCGGTGGCACCGTGGCGGCACCGATCGCCAAGGCCGTGGTCCAGACGCTGCTGTCCGAGGGCCAGTAGAGGCCGAATGCCCGCCCCAACTCCCAACACTCTGATCGACGGGCGCTACAAGGTCCTGCGCCGGCTGGGCTCGGGCGGGATGGCCGATGTGTTCCTGGCCGAGGATCAACAGCTCGGGCGCCAGGTGGCCCTGAAGCTCCTCCACGAGCGGTTCGCCGCCGATCCCGACTTCGTCGAGCGCTTCCGCCGTGAGGCTCAGTCCGCGGCCGGTCTGCAGCATCCCAACGTGGTCAGCGTGTACGACCGCGGCCGCTGGGATGACAGCTACTACATCGCGATGGAGTACCTGCCCGGACGCACGCTCAAGGACCTGATCATCCAGGAGGCTCCACTGGATCCGGTGCGGGCCATCGACATCACCCTCCAGATCCTCAAGGCGGCCCGGTTCGCCCATCGCCGAGGCGTGATCCATCGCGACCTCAAGCCCCACAACGTGATCGTGGATGCCTCCGATCAGGCCAAGGTCACCGACTTCGGGATCGCCCGCGCCGGCGCCTCGGACATGACCGAGACCGGCTCGATCATGGGCACCGCCCAATACCTGTCGCCGGAGCAGGCCCAGGGCCATCCCGTTCAGGCCGAGTCGGACCTGTACTCGATCGGCGTCGTTCTCTACGAGATGCTGACCGGGCAGGTTCCCTTCGACGGCGACGCCGCGGTCACAATCGCCCTGAAGCACGTCTCAGAGCCTCCGCGTCCACCGCACGAGCTCAACCCGCGGGTTCCACCGGAGCTCGAGCAGGTGGTGCTGTGGGTCCTCAACAAGGATCCGGCGTATCGGCCGGGGAGCGCGGACGAGTTCATCAGCGCCCTGGAAAGCGTACGAGCGTCGCTTCTGTCCGGCGAGCCGGCCCAGCACACGGCGGCGATGGCCGCCCTGGCCGCGGGCGCGGCGGTCGCCGCTGTGCCGTACGCCGAGCCGAGCACGAACGGGACCGGCGAGCACTATGAGGACCGCGAGCGCCGCTGGATTCCGTGGCTGGTCGGGCTGCTGATAGCCCTGCTCGTGGCCGGCGGAGCGGCCGCGGCGTATCTGCTCACCCGGCCCGCCCAGGCGACCGTGCCTCCGGTCACCGGCGACCAGCTGAACGTGGCCCGCGACATCGTTCAGAACGCCGGCTTCCAGGTCGCGGTCATCAACGTGCCCAGCGAGCGCCGGGCGGGCATCGTGATCGGCGAGGACCCCTCGGGAGGGTCCAAGGCCGACAAGAACTCGACCGTTTCGCTGAGCGTCTCCCAGGGGCCGAGCGCCGTCAACGTCCCCTCGGTGGTCGGCCAGAGCCAGCCCGCGGCCCAGCAGGCGCTGCGCAGGGCACACCTGAAGTCCCGGGTCGTCAACCGCCCCTCGTCGCAGTTCCCGCTTGGACAGGCGATCGGCACCGACCCGCGCTCGGGCCAGGCGGTGGCGCCGGGGACGCAGGTGACGCTGTTCATCTCCTCGGGTCCGCCGAAGAAACAGGTGCCCGACGTCACCGGCCAGAGCGCCGCGGCCGCGCGCACCCAGCTCACCAACGCCGGCTTCACGGTCAGCGCGACCAACCAGACCTCGAATACCTCGACGCCCGGAAACGTGGTCAGCCAGAGTCCGGCCGGGGGCACGAGCGCCGCCCCCGGCTCGACGGTGAACATCGTCGTCGCCCAGGCGCCCAAGAAGGTCAGCGTGCCATCCGTCGTGGGTCAGAAGGCGGCCGCGGCGGCCAACCAGCTGACTGGAGCCGGGTTCAAGGTCGTGCGCCAGAAGCAGAACGTCACCGATCCGACTCAGAACGGGCAGGTGATCAGGCAGACGCCGGCTGGGGGCAAGAAGGTGGCTCCGGGGGGCACGGTGACGATCGTCGTCGGGCACCTGCCCCGTCCAGCTCGTCCACGACTCCGACGACGTCGAGCTCGTCCACGACTCCGACGACGTCGAGCTCATCGACCACGACTCGCCGGCGTAGCCGCACCATGACCGCGCGCCGCGTCGCGGTCCTGTCGGGCGGCCGCTCCTCCGAGCACGACGTCTCCCTGGCCTCGGCGGCGTCGGTGGCGGCGGGGCTGCGCGAGGCCGGCTACGAGGTGTCCCTGATCGAGGTCGGGCGCGACGGCGGGTGGCGGCGCGACGGCGAGCCGGTGCTGCTGTCACCGGGCGGCGGCTTTCCCGACCACGACGTCGTCTTCCCAGTCCTGCACGGACCGTTCGGCGAGGACGGCACCGTCCAGGGGCTGCTCGAGTGCCTCGACGTCCCTTATGTGGGTGCCGGCGTCCTGGCCTCGGCGGCCTGCATGCACAAGGTGGTCTTCAAGGAGCTGATGTCCCAGGCCGGGGTGCCGCAGGTCGACTACCGGGCGGTGCGGGAGGCCGACTACGCGACGACCCGGCCGGCGGTGGCGCGCGGGCGTGGCCGAACTGGGCCTGCCGGTGTTCGTGAAGCCGGCCCGACTGGGCTCCTCGGTCGGGATCGCCCGAGTGGCCGAGCCAGGCGCGCTCGATCAGGCGCTGCGGACCGCGTTCGAGCACGACTCGGTGGCCATCGTGGAGGCGTTCGCCGACGGGCGCGAGGTCGAGTGCTCGGTGATCGGCAACGACGACGCCGTGGCCTCCGAGCCCGGAGAAATCATGCTCGCCGCGGGCGAGGAGGGTTGGTATGACTACGAGGCCAAGTACTCGCCCGGGGGGATGCAGCTCGTCGTGCCCGCGCGGGTCTCCGATGCGGCACGTGCGCGGATTCGCGAGCTGGCCGTAGAGGTGTTCGTGCGCAGCGGTTGCTCGGGGCTGGCCCGCGTCGATTTCTTTTTGCTCGGGGACGACACCGTGCTCGTCAACGAGCTCAACACGATGCCCGGGTTCACCGAGACCAGCGTGTTCGGCTCGTTGTTCGCGGCCAGCGGCTTGCCCTACAGCGAGCTGCTGGACCGGCTCGTCGGGCCTGGCCCTGGCCCGGTACGAGGCCGAGCGCGCGCACAAGTACTAGGGACCGGGCTGCGGCCTAGGTGTAGAGCGCGATCTCGTTGATGGCCACCGACTGGTGGCTGCCCAGGCTGGTGATCCAGACCAGGTAGTAGCGGTAGCGCACGCCGGCGGCGTTCAGGGCGATGGTCTGGCTGATGGCGCACCGCGGCGGCCCCGCCGACGCGCACCCAGCCGGTCGGGCCCGGGTCGAAGACATCGGGGTTGGGACGGGTCTTGCGGGCGTAGATGACCACCGTGTAGCCGGGCGTGTCGGTGTCGAGAATCAGTGAGCGCGCGGCCACGCCCGGGTTGGCGCTGACGTACAGGCCGACCCCGGGCTTGCCCAGGCCGGCGTAAGTAGGTCTCCGTCGTCCACGCCGTGTTGACGTTGGAGTCGATGGCCAGCCCGGTCTGGCCCGGGTGCTGGTTCTCGGGTCCGCTGGTGGCCAGCGGGTTGTAGTCGTGGGCGCAGCTCGCGCACAGGTCGACCTGATGATGGCTGGCCGGCGGCGGGGCCTGGGGCAGGTCGCCCGTGCCGTGGTGGGTGCGGCCCGCCAGGTAGAGCGCGCCCGGCGCCCGGCCACGACCAGCAGCGCGGCCAGGAGGAGCCCGACGCGTGGCCGGATGGCGCAGACGCTAGGGCAGGTGCGAGCGCGCCCGGGAGGGCAGCGTGCGCAGGACGCTCGTGACCTCGCCGCGAGGCGACCCCGGTGCGCGAGGTCTCGATGGCCAGCGACGTCCTCGAGGTCGGCGATCAGCTCGGCGTCGTCGGCGTAGCGCTCGTCCTCGCGCTTGGCCGTCGCCGTGTCGACGATCGAGGCCAGGGCGGCGGAGATCTCCGGGTCGCTTGACCTGCACGTCGGGCAGCTCCTCACGGACGTGCTTCATGGCCACCGCGACCTGGTTCTCGCCGCTGAACGGGACCTCCCCGGTCAGCATCTCGTAGAGGACGACGCCGAGCGAGTAGAGGTCGGACTGGCCGGTGACCGGGCGGCCCAGGGCCTGTTCGGGCGAGACGTAGTCGGTGGTCCCGATCACGCGGCCGTCGGCGGTCAGACCGTCCTCCTCCATGGTGCGGGCGATTCCGAAGTCCGTGACCTTGGCCGAGCCCTCCTCGTCGATGAGGACGTTCTGGGGCTTGACGTCGCGGTGGACGATGTGCCGGGCATGGGCGGCGCCCAGCGCCCGGGCGATCTCGATCGCGTAGGCGACGGCCTCGCTGACGGGCAGGCGGCCGAGGCGGCGGATGCGCTCCTTGAGCGTCTCCCCTTCGACGTACTCGAAGACGATGTAGGGCCGGCTGTCATCCTCGCCGGCGTCGATCACTCCGACGATGTGGGGATGCGAGAGCTGGGCCACGGCTCGGGCCTCGCGGCGGAAGCGCTCGAGCAGGTCGGAGTCGCCCGGCCACCTCGCGGTTCATCAGCTTGACCGCGACCTGGCGCTCGAGCGTCTGGTCCGTCGCCCGGTAGACGGTGGACATGCCGCCGGCTCCGATGCGCGCCTCGAGCCGGTAGCGCCCGTTGAGACTGGTGCCGACCAGGGTGCTCATCTGCTACGACTCTATTTTGCGCCACTCCGGCATCGCGCGCCCCGCCCAGTCCGCCGTGTTCGCCTCCCGGCGTCCGCGCGCGGACGCCGCGCGGGGCCACTAGGCCGCCCGCAGCCCGTCCGAGTCGCCCTCGATGCCCAGGCCGGGCAGTGAAACGATCCCGGTCCGGTCGGTGACCCGCCCGATCACCGCGGTGCCCGGGATGATGCTCGGCCGAGCAGCTCGACCGCCGCCTCGGCGTCGGCCGGCGCGACCATCGCGCAGAAGCCGCAGCCCATGTTGAAGACCTCCCACATCTCAGCCGCGGGAACCTCGCCGAGCTCGGCGATCAGCGAGAACACCGGGTTGACGGGCAGCGGCTCGGTGATCTCGAAGCCGATCCCGGAGCCCAGACGGAGCAGGTTGAGCAGGCCGTCGCCGGTGATGTGGGCCAGGCCGTGGACCTCGACTCGAGCAGCGCAGCAGCGCCAGCGCGGCCCGGACGTAGATCACGGTCGGCTCGAGCAGGACGTCGGCCACGCTGGCGCCGCCCAGCCCGGACGGGGCGATCGGTGAGATCGAGGCCGCCCTGCTCCAGGCAGCGCTCGCCGGGCCAGGGTGAGGCCGTTGGAGTGCACGCCGGAGGCCGGGAGGCCGATCACCGCGTCGCCGGGCCGGCAGGCGCTGCCGTCGACGATCGCATCCAAGGCCACGGTGCCGAAGGCCGAGCCGACGAGATCAAAGCCGTAGGGCGACGGGATGGCCGCGGATCACCTCGGGCAACTGGCAGACCTCGCCGCCGGGGATCTCCACGCCGGCCGCCTCGGCCCCCGCCCGCAGCCCGACCGCGATCTCGCGCAGACAGCGCCGGGTCGGCGCGTCTCCACGGCCAGGTAGTCGAGCAGCGCCAGCGGCTCGGCGCCGACGCAGATCAGGTCGTTGACGTTCATGGCCACGCAGTCGATCCCGATCGTGTCGAAGCGCTGGGCCTGCTCGGCGACGATCACCTTCGAGCCGACGCTGTCGGTGGCCAGCGCGACGCCCAGGCCCGGGCGCGACCTTGATCACGCTGGCGTAGTGGCCGGGCAGCGGGAACCGACAGCGAGGGGCGCCCGGTGTCGATCGTGCGCAGGACGCCGACGAGCGCGGCCACGCCGCGGTCGGCCTCGTCGGTGTCGACCCCGGCGGCGGCGTAGGCGTCGGTCATCAGCGCCATTGTCTTACATCGACCGGATCGCGAGCGGCCGCAGGCCAGGCGCGTCAGCACGACCGCGGCCAGGGCGATCCGGTAGACGGCGTAGGGGAGCAGGGAGCGGTCGCGCTCGACCTGGCGGATCAGCCACGTGGAGCCCAGGGTGGACGCGAACGAGGCCGCAGCCCCGAGAGCGAACGGGACGGTCGTGCCGGCCGGCAGGCCCGCGCTTGGCCAGGCGGGCCGTCTTGAGCAGCGTGGCGCCGGCGATGACCGGCAGCGCGACGTGCCGGGACAGGCGGTTGGCGTCCGCGCGCGGTGAAGCGGCGCCAGCGGGCGGCGGCCAGCGTGGCCCCGTTGCGCGATACGCCCGGGGATCAGGGCGCAGGCCTGGGCGACGCCCGAGCGGCAAGCGCATCGGCCGCCGTCGTGCTGCGCGAGCTGCGGGTCTGGGGCGAGCGGTCGGCCCACGCCATGGCAGCGCTGCCGGCGATCAGTCCGGCGGCGATCGTCGGCGGCGTGCCCAGGTAGCGCTCGATCGGCCGCTCGAGGGCGTAGCCGACGATGGCGGGGGGCAGGAAGCTGAGCAGGAGCAGCCCGGCCCGGCGCAGGGCTCATCGCGCTCGACGGCCTCGCCGACCTCGTCGCGCAGGGTGATCAGCAGCGCGGCCGCGGTGCCGGCGTGCACGGCGACCTCGAACGACCTTGCGCAGCTCGGAGTCGAGCCGGTCGTAGTCCCAGCCCAGCAGCCAGGGGATCAGGGCGATGTGCCCAGAGGAGGAGATCGGCAACAGCTCGGCCGGGCCGTGCAGGGCCCCCAGAGTCAGCGCCTGTGCGGCGCTCAGGCTCGGCTTGGCCCCGGTCTGCTGAGCGGCTCAGTCAGACACGACATCCGCGGCCGGCTCTCCGCCGGAGCCGTTGCGGTCTCGAGCGCCAGCGCACGATCAGGTAGACGATCGCGGCCACGACCACGACCGCGCCGACGTAGTCCACGTATTCGAGGTGATGGCGCCAGGTCTGCCACTGGCTGCCCGACCGCGCGGCCGAGGATGCCGAGGCCGCCGATCCAGATCACCGAGCCGATCGCGGCCAGGGGCAGAAAGCGCCAGTAGGGCATCTCGGCCACGCCGGCGGCGTAGGGAAAGGCGGCGCGGATGAACGGCAGCAGGCGGGAGACGACCAGCACGGGCGCGCCGTAGCGATCGAACCAGCGGTGGGCGCGGTTGAGGCTGGCCTGGTTCACATGGAGCTTGCTGAACCCTGGCGCTCGAGCAGCTCGCGGCGGCCGTAGTAGCCGATCGCGTAGGCGACGGAGGCGCCGGCGAGATCGCCGATCACACCGGCGACGATGATCCCGACCAGGGTCTGGTGACCCTGGAACACGTTGAAGCCGGCGAACAGCATCGTCGGCTCGGTGCCGGGCAGGCCGATCACGCCGCTGGTGAAGGTGAGCAGGGCGACGCCGCCCAGGCCGAGGCTGCCGATCAGGTTCGTGGCCAGCTTGACGAGCGGCTCGGTCAGGGACGCGTAGGCGAGGAGCACGAGGCCGCCAAGGGTAGCGGGCCGCGGCTAAGCCGAGCCTTAGGATTCGCAGGGCGTCGATAGGGTCAGCCCCCGTGCGCGTCTGGGTCGATCTCACGAACTCGCCTCACGTCCTCGTGCTGCGGCCGGTGATCGCCGAGCTGGAGGCGCCGCGGGCACGAGGTCGAGGTGACCGCGCGCGATTTCGCCCAGACGCTCGATCTGTGCGTTCGCTTCGGGATCGCCCACACCGCAATCGGACACCACCGCGGGCGCGGGGCTGCTGGACAAGGCGCGCGGTCTGCTGGCCCGCTCCGCCGCCCTGGCCCGGTGGGCCCGCGGCCGGCGTTTTGACCGCGCGATCGGCCACGGGTCCAACGACATCAACGTCGCGGCAGCCCTGCTGCGGATACCCGTCGGCCACCACCTTCGACTACGAGTGGGCCAAGCTCCAGCACACCGTCAACTGCCGCCTGGCCCAGGCGGTCGTGGTCCCGGACGTGATCCCGCCCGAGCGGCTTGTACCGCTACGGCGCCAGAGGGAAGCTGCACCCCTACCCCGGGCTCAAGGAGGAGTACTACCTGTCGGACTTCGAGCCCGACCCGGCGGTCCTCGACGAGCTTGGCCTCGACGCGACAGCGGCCGATCGCGCTCGTGCGCACGCCGCCCGCGGTATCGCTCTATCACCGCTTTGAGAATGACCTGTTCGGCGCCGTGCTCGCGCGCCTGCGCGGCCAGCAGGTGGTCGTCCTGCCGCGGACGCCCGAGCAGCGGGCAGAGCTCGACGCGGCCGGGGGGTTCATCGTGCCCGAACGTGCGATCGATGCGCAGTCGCTGATCGCCTACGCCGACCTGGTCGTGTCGGCCGGGGGGACGATGAACCGCGAGGCGGTCGCGCTGGGCACGCCGGTCTTCACCGTCTTCGAGGGCCGCCTGGGGGCCGTTGACGAGGCGCTGATCGGCAGTGGCCGGCTGCGCCGGCTGACCAGGGTGGACGAGGTCGTGCTGAGCAAACGTGCGCCCGGCGAGGATCTGGCTGAGTGACCGCGTGCGCCGGGACCCGGCCGTGTTCACCGATCTGCTGCTGAGCTGAGCGCCGCGGTCACCGAGCGCCGGTGTGAGTGTGAGCGGTTAGCGGCCCGATTAGCCCGCGGAGGGGTTGCGTGAGAAGTGCTCTCGCCGGCGTGGGTGGCGACGGCCGGCGCCCTGCCGGGCTGGTACCGTCCGGGCGGTCCTGTGGAGACCGTCCGCAGGACACTACGCATGTCCGACACCGCCCTGGAAACCCCGCACACTCCCCCCGCCCGGGATACCCGGACGCCGGCCGCCCGGCTCGGCCGATGGCGCGGCGCTGGCCGCTGCGGCGATTCTCCGGATGGCTGGTCGCGCTCGGCGTCGTCGTGCTGGCCGGGATCGTCATCCTGGTCACCGGCACGCGCCCGGGTTATGACCCCTACGGCTGGCTGGACTGGGGCTACCAGACCTGGCACGGCTCGCTGAACCTGGGTGGCGCACCCTCCTGGAAGCCGTTCACCTATCTGTTCGACGTCCCGTTCGCCCTGTTCGGGCATTACGCGCTGTGGCTGTGGATGCTGACCGCGGTCTCGATCTCGCTGGCCGGCGCGTCTGTTCGGGGGCCGGATCGCCTACCGGCTGACGGCCCGGGAAGATGGCCGACGGACAGTCCGCGCTGGGCACCGATCGTGGCCGCGGTCTTCGCCGGTGCCTTCGGTGCTCGGCATCCAGGAGTACTTCCACTACCTGCTCTCCGTCCAGTCGGATCCGATGCTGGTCACCGTCTGCCTGGCCGCGATCGATTGCTTTCTGTGCGGTCGAGTGCGCTGGGCCTGGTGGCTGGGTGCGTTGGCCGCACTGGGCCGGCCCGAGGTGTGGCCGTTCGTCGGCCTGTACGGGATGTGGTTGTGGTTCAAGGTGCCCTCTACGCGTTGGATGCTGGCCGTCGGCGTGCTCGGCAACGCCTTTTTGTGGTTCGGCGTGCCCGACGATCACCAACGGCCGTCCCGATATCGCCGGCCAGCTGGCCCTGAAGTCTCCGCGCGAGCTGCACTCGAACAAGATCGTCGGCACGTGGGATCGCTACACCGCCCTGCAGTACTGGCCAGTGGAGATCGCCGCCATCATGGCCGTCGTGCTGGCGGCCGTGCGCCGCAACCTGACCGTGCTCGCGCTGGCGGCCATGACGCTCGGCTGGGTCGTGATCGAGATCGCCTTTGCCTTGCACGGCTTCCCCGGCGTGCCGCGCTACCTGTTCGAGCCGGCGGGGCTGACCGGCGTCCTGGCCGGGGTCGCGGTCGGCTGGCTGCTCCTCGACGTCTCGCGCTGGCACGGCGCGATTCCACGCTGGGCCGGGATTCCCGTGGTCGTGGCCCTGTTCGCGGTCATGGTGCCCCAGGCCATCTCGCAGATCCGCCTCGAGCACAAGGACATCTACCACGAGCGCGCGCGCACAAAGGAGATCAACCGGCTGGCGGCCACCATCAACGCCCTGGGCGGCCCCCAGCACGTGCTGGAGTGCGGTCACCCGGTGGTCAACGTCGAGTACGTCAGCATCATGGCCTGGTACACGCATCGCAATACGGGCGTGATCGGCTACCGACCCAATGATCGAGCTGCACTTCCGCAAGTACCCGATCGTCCTGTTCTACGGCCTTCCCCAACGGCTGGGGCGTCCAGCCCTACCGCACTCCGGCGGCGCTGAAATCGACGTGCGCGAACATGAAAGCGCTGTACGTGCCCACCGCGCGCCACCCCAACGGAGTCCTGGTTCCCAAGTAGAGCGACGCCGCTCTGCAGTTTTAGGGTCCGATTAGCGGCGGACCAGCGCGTTGCAAAACCCCTGTCCCGGCACGGAGTTACCGCGTATCCGCGACTAGAATTGCGCCTCCATGCGCCGGCGGATCAGATCCGCGGCCTTCCCCGTGCACCGGCATGCCATCCCGCAGCTGGTGCTCGACGGGGTCCTGGTCGCCTTGGCATACCTACTTGCGTTCCGGCTTCGCTTCGAGTCTGGATTCAAGGGCGATAGCCATCGTTACGGGCTGCTGTTCGGGGCCACGATTCCCTGGGTCGTGCTCATCACGCTCGTCTCCCTGGGCGCCTTTGGTCAATACCAGCGCCTGTGGCGCTACATCGGCCAACGCGACTACGAGGCCGTCCTCAAGGGCATGTTCGTGGCCACGATCGTCGTCGTGGGTGGGATCGCCCTGCTGCATCCGATCGTTGCCGCTACCCCCCACACGGTGTTCGTGCCCGGCCGCCGACACCACCCCGGGCATTTCCACACGGTCTCGGGACCGGCCGCGGCGGTGCTCCTCCCGGTCAGCGTCATCGCTCTGTTCTTCTTGCTCTCGCTGGCCCTGCTCGTCGGCGCCCGGTTTGCCGTGCAGTTGTTCTTCGAGGGCCGGATCCGCAGCTTCCGGGTCGGCAAGGGCGCGCGAGAGGTCCTGATCATCGGCGGTGGCGACGGCGGCCGGCTGGTCGTGCGCGAGCTGATGCGCAACCCGCAGCTGCGCCTGCGCCCGGTCGGCTTCCTCGACGACGATCCCCGCAAGCTGGGAATCAAGGAGGAGCACGGGCTGAAGGTCCTCGGCAACACGACCACCGACCTCGTCCGGGTGCTCGACGAGGTCGAACCCGACGAGGTGGTGATCGCCATCCCGTCGGCGCCGGGCACGTTGCGCGGCCGGGTCGTGATTGCCTGCCGTGACCGCGGGATCCCGGTTCGCACCACGCCCACGGTGTTCGAGTTGCTGCGCGACGGGTCCGGGCACGTCAAGGTCACCCGGCAGCTGCGCCAGGTCCAGGTCGAGGACATGCTGGGCCGCGAGCCCGTTCGCGAGGAGCTCGAGCGGGTGGGCGCCTACCTGGCCGGTCAGGTCGTGTTGGTGACGGGCGCTGGAGGCTCGATCGGCTCCGAGCTGTGCCGCCAGATCGCCCGCGTCGGCCCGCGCCGGCTGATCCTCGTCGACCACGCCGAGGACAACCTGTTCGAGATCACGCGCGAGCTCGAAGAGGACCGCCACATCCGGACCGCGCTCCCGGTCCTCGCCGACTGCAAGGAGGAGGAGCGGATGCGCGAGGTTCTGACCGAGCACCGGCCGACGATCGTGTTCCACGCCGCCGCCTACAAGCACGTGGCGATGATGGAGCAGAACCCGGTCGAGGCGGTTCGCAACAACGCGCTGGCCACGAGGCTGGTGACGCGCATCGCCGGCGAGGTCGGCGTGCAGTGCTTCGTGCTTGTATCGACCGACAAGGCCGTCCTGCCGGCCACGGTCATGGGGGCCTCCAAGGCGCTGGCTGAGTGGGCGGTCGAGGCGGCAGCAGTCAAGTACCCCGAGACCCACTACGCCACGGTGCGCTTTGGCAACGTCCTCGCCTCCTCAGGGTCTGTGGTGCCGATCTTCCGCCGTCAGATCGCCGCCGGGGGGCCGGTCACGGTCACCGATCCGCGCATGAGTCGCTACTTCATGACCATTCCCGAGGCCGTCCAGCTGATCATCCGCGCCGGCTCGCTGGGTGACTCCAATGGCGAGATCTACGTGCTGGAGATGGGCGAGCCGATCCGCATCCTCGACCTCGCCGAGCAGATGATCCGCCTGTCCGGGCTCGAACCGGAGCGCGACATCGCGATCGAGATCGTCGGCGCCCGTCCGGGCGAGAAGTTCCACGAGGAGCTCTTCAACCCCTTCGAACATCCCCAGCCCACGCCTGCCCAGCGAATCATCCGCGCCGAGCACGACGCCCTGGATCCGACCTGGGTCGAGCGGACATTCGCTGAGATCAACCTGCTCGTGCTGGAAGGTGACGCCGCCGCCCTGGCGAAACACGTTTCCGATCTGTCTCACGCCCGGGTGACGCTCGACAGCGGTGACACCACCCGCGTGGGACCGACGTGAGCGGACCTCGATCCGTGGTGACAAACACCTAGACTGGCCGCGACGCAATGGGAGCCATTCCTTATGCCCTTTCCATCAGCCACTTCGTCTCCTCCGTGGGGGCTGATGCCGGATTCGCCGCCATCATCGGGCTGGCCATCCTCATCCTGCTCTATTTCGCGCAGGCCCGGGAGACCGCGTCGCTGCGCGATCGCTTCACCGAGGCGGCCGAGCAGGTCCACCGCCTCGAGCTTCAGGTAGCCCACCTCTCCCGCCCGCCGGCGGCCAATCAGGCCCAGCCGGCCGGCCAGGCCGCCGCCGCGCCCCGTCCCGCCGCCGCCCAGGCGGCAGCGGTGCCCTCACGCGTGGCCCGCGTACTGCCCGTCTCCGAGGTCCCGATGGCGCCCGCGGGCGTCGGCGCTCCCGCCCTGAGCGCCGCCACACGCATGGTCCCGAGCGGCGACGAGGGTGCGATCTCGATCCGTCCGGGCGCGGCTCGGGTCGCCGCCACCGTTGGGGCCGCCGGCGCGGCCGGGACCGCCATGGCGTCAGGCGATGACTCCGGCCAGGCGGGCGCAGCCTTGGGCGGCGGTGGCGTCATGGCCCCGCCCGCTCCCTCGGGTCCCGCCGGCCCAGCCTCGCCCGGGCCGGCCCCCGCTACCGCCGCCGCGGCGGCTGGGACCGGGGCGGCCACCGGGGCCCGCGCCAACGGTGGGTCAAACGTCCCCAGCGGGCGCACGCCGGCGCCTGCCCCGGCCTCGGGTGGCGGCCTCCCGCCCCGCACCGGCCAGGGTCCCAGCCGCCCCTACCGGATCGCGGGCGCGCGTCCGCCCGGGCAGCCGGCCCAGCGCCAGGCGCCGCCCCCGCCAGCGCCGAAGCGTTCCGGCCTGAGGAAGGCCCTGTTGACGATCGCCGGGCTGATCGTCATCGCGGCGGTGGCGGCCGGGCTGGTGGTCATCACCTCCTCGAACAGCAGCTCCGGCCCGGCGGCCGGCTCAGGCACGTCGGCCAACTCCAACGCCCCGAGTGCCAACCGTCACCACAAGGCCAAGGCGGCGGCCCTGAAGCCCAGCCAGGTCGCGGTCGCCGTACTCAACGGCACCGCAACCAGCAACCTCGCCCACGACGTCTCCCAGAAGCTGACCGGGGCCGGCTACAAGCCGGGCATGATCGCCACCGCGACAGATCAGACGCAGGCCGCGACCACGGTTGGCTACATGCCCGGTCAGCGCCGCGCCGCCGTCCTCGTCGCGCGCTCGCTGAATCTGGGGTCGACGGCGATCGAGCCGCTCACGGCGTCCAACCGCGCCGTGGCCTGCCCCCAGGCGGCGTGCGCCGCCCAGGTCGTGGTCACCGTTGGCGCCGACCTCTCCTCGGATGCATCGACGTCGTCGGCAGGGCCCTCGACGACGGCCGCAGGCACGACCACGTAGCATCGCCACAATGTCGATCAATCAACTGCTGAAACTGCCCGAGAGGGCCGCGAAACCCCGTGACGAAGGTCTGACCCACGTCCTTGACCGTGGCCTCTCGGTCACCGACGTCGACGGTCTCATCGAGGTCGCGGGCGAGTACATCGATCTCGTCAAGCTCGGGTGGGGCACCGCGGTCGCCACCGGCAACCTCACGGCCAAGCTGGCCCGCTATCAAGAGCACGGAATTCCGGTCATGTTCGGAGGCACGCTGACCGAGCTGGCCATCGCCCAGGATCGCCTCGATGCGCTGGTCAAATGGATGCACGAGCTCTCCATCGAGCACATCGAGGTCTCCGACGGGACGATCACCCTCGAGCACGAACACAAGCTCGATCTGATCAAGCGCCTCTCGGAGGAGTTCACCGTCCTCTCGGAGGTGGGGTCCAAGGACGACACCCGCATCATGGCTCCCTATCGGTGGGTCGAGCAGATCCAGTCCGAGCTCGAGGCCGGGGCCTGGAAGGTGATCGCGGAGGCGCGGGAGAGCGGCAGCGTCGGCATCTTCCGCCACGACGGCGAGGTACGCATGGGACTGATCGATGAGATCGTGCATGCCGTGGCGCCGGAGAAGATCCTCTTTGAGGCGCCGCGCAAGGACCAGCAGGTGTGGTTCATCCGCCGCCTCGGAGCCGACGTCAACCTCGGCAACATCCTTCCCGAGGAGGTCCTGTCGCTGGAGACCATGCGGGTCGGGCTGCGCTCGGATACGGCCGCCATCGACGTTGATGACTGACGCCCCGTCTCGGCGGTGCCCTACCGCCGGATGAGGGCTCCGGCCCGCGGCTTGGCAGCGCTGCGCCCAGCGGCATGAGCGCTCTAGATCTACACGGCATTCTGCTCGCCCGGCATGGGCAGACCAACGACAACCTCCCACCCCACCGGTTTCAGGGCTTCACGGACACGCCCTTGAATGACACCGGGCGAGCCCAGGCCCATGAGCTGGCCGAGCGCATGGCCGGCGCGGGCATCCGCAGCCTGTGGTCCTCGGATCTGAGCCGCGCGCGGGAGACGGCCGAGATCGTGGGGGCCAAGATCGGTCTTGAGCCACGGCTCGACGCTCGGCTGCGCGAGGGGGCCCGCGGCCGGTGGGAGGGCCATTTGATGGAGGACGTCGAACGCGACGAGCCCGAGCTGTACGCGTCCTGGCGCCACGGCGGGAACTTTCGTTTCCCCGGCGGCGAATCGCTGGGCGAACAGCAGGAGCGCGTCCTGGCCGCGCTGGCCGACATTCACGCCGGTTGCCCAGCGCCCTCGCTGGTCGTCTGCCACGGCGGCTCGATCCGGGTCGTGTTGTGCGCGGGCGACCCCCGCGGACTAGATGCCTTCCACGAGTTCGACATCGCCAACACGGCGGTGATCGAGCTGTGAGGCGGCTGCCGGTCGCGGCCTTTGTCGCGCTGGCCGTGGCGACGGTGGCCGCGTTCTTCGTCACGCAGCACCTCAAGGTGGCCACACCGCTGCTGGCCGGCGCGCCCGCACCCCACCCGGCGGCGATCAACCCGGTCGACGGCCAGGTCTGCAAGGGCGTCAGCCACCGGCGGATGTTCGTGTCCTTCTATCTGCTCAACCGCTCCGACGATGTCGACGTCTACGTGGAGAACGCGACCGGGACCGTGGTGGCCACGCTGGCCTCGGGCGTGCACATGGTTGGCGGCAACCATCCGGTCCGGCGGGGTTTCACCTGGAACGGTCGCACGGCGAGCGGCGCCGTGGCTCCCGACGGGATCTACTACATCCGCGTCGCCCTGATCCACCAAGGCCGCTCGGTCCTGATCTCCGACAACGCCGGGCCCGAGGCCGTCACCGTGGAGACGGTCGCGCCGCGGCCGCGGGTGACCGGGGTCAGCCCGACATTGATTCCCCAGAGCACGAGCAGTGTGCGGATCGGTTCGGCCGGCACCGCCGGGGGGTCTCCTCGCGTGCTCATCTATCGCACCGACCTCCCGGGCGGTCCCCGGCTCGTCAAGACATTCGCCGGCGGGCACTCGAAAAGCACCTGGGACGGCACGATCGGCGGGCGCCCGGCTCCCCAGGGCACGTATCTGATCGGCCTGAAGGTGACCGACAAGGCGTGTAACACGGGACGGTTTCCGGCCCAGCTCCCGCCGGTGCCCGGAACGACCGCCGGGGCCGGCGTGACCGTCCGCTACCTCGCCGCCCAGCCGCCGTTGGATCCGGTGCCCGCCGGGAGCCCGGCCACGGTCTACGTCGATGCCCGCCGGCACGCCTACCACTGGACACTGCGCAGGCCGTCTGTCAAACGGGCCCTGGCCTCCGGGACCTCGAGTGCCTTCGCCCTCAGCGTGCCCGTGCCGCGGGCCGGCGCCAGCCTGTACGAGCTCGCGCTGCGCTACGGCGGGCACCACACGGTCGTGCCCCTGGTGGCCGGTCCAGCCGCCGGACGCGGGGGCAGGGTGCTGGTCGTCCTTCCGGCCCTGACCTGGCAGGGCGTCAACCCCGTCGATGACGATCACGACGGGCTACCCAACACCCTGACTGCCGGCCATTCGATCGAGCTCGACCGCCCGCTGGTCAAAGGCCTTCCCCCCGGCTGGCACGATGCCGTGACGCTGCTCGCCTTCCTGCGTCGGCACCATCTCAGCTACGGGCTGACCACAGATCTGGCCCTGGCGTCGAATACCGGCCCCGCGCTGACCGGCTACCGGGGGGTGATCCTGGCTGGTGACGAGACCTGGGTCCCGAGCCGGTTGTCGGCCGCGCTGCGCGGCTACGTCGGCGGCGGTGGGCACGTGCTCTCACTCGGGATCGGCAGCCTCCGCCGCGGGGTAACCCTGACCGCCACGCGCGCCCTTGACCCGACCGCCGCTCGAAGCACGGACGTGTTCGGGGCGCATGTGGGCACGGTGACGAGCACCCGGGGCGCGCTGATCCTGGCCGACCGGGACCAGCTGCATCTCTTCTCGGGCAGCTCGGGCACGCTGCGCTATACGGCCTATCAGGCCTTCCCGGGGCTGAGCGGCAGCCTTCAGCTCGCCTCGCAGGCGGGTGTCAGTCCCACCAGCCCGGCGGTGATCGGCTACCACCTCGGTCGCGGAATCGTGATCGAGATCGGACTGCCCGGATTCGCCCTCAGCCTGGCCCACAACTTCGACGGCCAGCAGCTCATGGCCGGGGCTTACCGGGTGCTGGTGGGGTGACGTCCTGTCCTACATCCTCTGTGCGCAGCCGGAGATGGCGTTACTCCACTCCTCCTGCAGGTAGTAGTTGCCGCTGCTGATCTGTTCGTTGTACTCCGCCCCGGGAGCGCCGCCGAGCGGCGAGCCGAAGGTGAAGTTGCATTTGTCGCCGATCTCCTGTCCGCTGGAGTCATACCAAGCAGTTCCGAGCGGGTCGGTTATCGCCTCGATGTTCTCGTGGCTGGTCACGTTCAGCTCCGAGTCGGCCGCGGTGTCCCCGTTGGGTGCCTGGCCGCTCTCGCATCCCGACACACCGTCGTAGGGCATATTCGCGTACAGGATCGTCCCGCTGCCGCTGCCCACAGAGCTGTGGTAGGCGCAGTAAACCGTCCCCGAGCACTGGCTCGAGGTGATATCGGTGCAGGTGGTCACGGTGGGCGGGAAGTAGACGAAGTACATCGCGTTCATGCCCTTCGGCCAGCCGCGTGCAGCGACGACCTTCTGGACCTCGGTCTGCAGCTGGGAGTCGCTGATACACGGTCCGCCGCTGGTCGACACGCAGCCACTGCTCGGATACGGATCGGTATCCACGAACGAGCCGCCGCTACTTGCGCTGTAAGCGATCTTGCCCGCAGTGTCTGAGTATTGGGTGGCCACCGAATAGTTGTTGTTGGTGGCTCCACTGGCCGCCGCGACGTTGCCGAAGTAGCTGTTGATGATCCCCTTGTACGTGGAGCTCGTGCTGTAACCGCTCGGCTCCCAGTAGATCGCGTAGTTGGCGTCGGAGTGCATCACGGGGCCGCCGTTGTACTGGAGGTTGTTCGAGGTTCCGAGCAGTCCGAGACCGGCCTGGCCACGATCCTGCAGCCGGTCCTTCAGGGCTCGCCCGGCCGCCGTATTCGCGGTCACGATGCCGCGGATGTGGCCTGGCGTGGCCTTGGTCTGGGCTCCGGCCGCAGCGGGAACGAGCAGGGCCAGGATCACCAGCGCCGCGCCGATCGCGCTCCCCGCCGAAGCGAGTCGTCTGATCTGCATTGAGCCTCCCGATTCGGGGTCTGAGGTCGGGCGCCGCGTACATCGGGCGCCCGGGCTTCCCTAGGGCCTTCCCCGATCCGCGCCGTTCTATTCATTTCCGGCCGATCGCCGGGGCTGGCGAGTCAGCCGGTGTAGCCGACCGTGAAGCGCCGGCGCGAGAACTGCGGGTTCTCGAGCTCGTCGACCATCGCCGCGGCCAGATCGCCCGACCCGATCCCGGCCTCGCCGGCGGCGTCAGTGACCGGACGATCATCGCCACGCACGGCGTAACCGCCGCGTTTCTCGCCGTCGGTCAGGTTCTCTGGCGGTGGGCTCAGGTAGGTCCAGTCGAGCTCGGGCGGGGCTTGGCGCAACAGTTCAAGCGCCTCGGCTCCGGCCAGCGCCTCCGTCCGATACTGCTCCGGGAACCCGGGCTGGTCGAGGAAGCGGCGGCCCTCTGGGGAGAGCAGGGTGCCGCCCCCGCCCACCACGGCCACGCGCGGCACGCCGGCCGCGGGCACGGCGACGATCAGCGCCCGGACCACGTCGGGGATCACCCTCCGGGCGGAGCCGCTGCGGTCGGTTACGGCGGAGACGACGACATCGTGGCCGGCGATCACGGCCGGCAGCGCCTCGGCATCGGTGGCGTCAAAGGCCCGGGCATCGACGCCCTCGAGCTGGCCGAGGGGCTCGGCGTTACGGGCGATCGCCGTCACCTCGTGGCCGCGCGACAGCGCCTCGCGGGCGATCGCCCCACCGAGCCAGCCGGAGCCACCAATGATCGCGATCCGCATGCCATCCATTCTGACACGGGGCCTGACCCGTACCGTTACCGGCGCATGACCGGTTATCTCAGGCGGCTGATCTCCTCGCTCGCGGCCTACCAGCTCGCCGACGTGGTCTCGAAGTTGATCGCGGTCATTCTGCTGCCGGTCTACACGCGCTACATCCCGCCGGCCGGCTACGGCGTCGTAGAGCTGCTCGCCAACAGCGTGATCTTCGTCTCGATTGTCGTCCGCTTCGGGATCATCGAAGCGTTCCTGCGCTTCTACTTCACCGATCAGGATCCGGACCGCCGCGCGGCCCTCGTCCGCCGCGCGGCGGGCTTTCTGCTGCTGGCCACGACCCTCGTCGCCGGGCTCCTGGCGGCCTTCGCGCCCCAGCTCAGCAAGCTGCTGCTTGGCCACCGGGACACGACGACCTTTTTGGTCGCGGTGCTCGGCCTGTGGTCATTCACCAACCTCGAGCTCGCCTACGGCCTGCTCCGCGTCGACGAGCGGCTGCGCACGTACGCCGCGGCTTCGTTGACAAACGTACTTCTCACCGTGGCCGGCTCGCTGGTGCTGGTGGTGGGCCTCGGGGACGGCGCCCGCGGACTGCTGCTGGCCAACTACGGTGCCTCCACCGTCGTCCTGCTGGCGTTGTGGTGGACGATGCGCGACCGGCTGCGGGTGCGGCGAGGACGGGCCGAGAGGATGGGCGTCCTGCTCAGATTCGGGCTCCCCACCGTGCCGGCCGAGGCGTCGGTCTACGCGCTCAGCATCATCGACCGTTTCTACATCTACCACGACCGCAGCCCGGGGCTGGCCGGCCTGTATTCGATCGCCATCAAGCTGGCCGGCGCGGTCGCGTTCATCGTCCGGGGCTTTCAATACGCGTGGCCACCCCTGGCCTATTCGGTCACCGACGACGCCGAGGCCGCCCGGCTCTACGGCCTGGTCACCACCTACTACGTGCTGGTCAGTGGCTGGGCGGTGGCCGGCCTGACCCTGCTCGGGCGGTGGGTCCTGCGGCTGCTCACCGCCCACCAGTACTTCGGCGCCTACCGGGCGCTGCCCTGGGTCGCCCTCGGCTGGGCGCTGTACGGATTGTGGGTCGTGTTCCTGGTCATCGCCGGCCGGGCCAAGGTGACGACGCGCAACTTCCCCGCCTCGCTGGCCGGTTTGGCCGCCAACGTGATCCTGATCGTCGTCCTCGTGCCCCCGCTGGGCATCGCCGGCGCCGGGATCGCGCTGTGCGGTGCCTACCTGGTCATGCTGGCGGCCATGTACCTCCTCACCCGCCGGGCGTTCCGGGTCCGCTTTGAGTGGGGACGCCTGGCCAGACTGATCGTGGTGATGGGCGGTCTGACTGTCGGCGGTGATCTGCTCCTCCCGACCAGCGGCGCCGTCGGCTTCTTGACCCGCGCACTGGTGTTCGCGGCAATTCCCGTGGCGCTGCTGGCCAGTGGCTTCGCCCATCGCGCCGAACTCGCCCAGGCGCGCCTGATGCTCAACCGCTTGCGGCGGGTCTATCCGCCGCCGGCCGGCAGCGAGTTATGAGCCGTCCACCGGTCAGCGTCGTGATGCCGTTCGCCGGCTCGCCCGCGGATGGCGCCCGCGCTCTGGCCGCCCTGGCCGAACTGCAAACCACCGGCGACGACGAGTTGCTCCTGGCCGACAACTCGTGTCTCGGGCTGCGCTCCGACCGAGTCCGGGTGCTCGCGGTGCCCGGTGAGCAGTCGCCCTCGCACGCTCGCAACGTCGGCGCCGAGCACGCCGGCGCAGATTGGATCCTGTTCCTGGACGCCGATTGCCGGGCCGTGCCCGACATCCTGGATCGGTACTTCGCGAGCCCGATCGAGGCCACGGTCGGCGCCCTGGCCGGCGAGGTCGCTCCGGCCCCTGGGGCAGCGAGTTTCGCCGCCCGCTACGGCGCGGCGCGCAGCTTTCTCGGGCAGGGGGCGCATCTCGCGCATCCCTTTCTGCCCCGAGCGGTGGCCGCCAACCTGCTCGTTCGCCGGGAGGCGTTCGAAGCCGTGGGCGGGTTCTATGAAGGGGTCCGGGCGGCCGAGGACACCGACTTCAGCTGGCGTCTGCAGCGTGCCGGGTGGGACCTGGAGCCGCGTCCCGAGGCGCGGGTCGAGCACCGATATCGCACCACCCTGTACGGATTGCGCCGGCAATGGCGCGGCTATGCCGCCGGGCGGGCATGGCTGGCCCGCCGTTACGGGGAGTTCGAGCCCGAGTCCGCGCTGGTCCGAGCCGGGGGCCGCGCGCGGGCCCGGCTGGCGCGTGGGGGCGGGCCCGCGGGTGGTGACGAGCCGCCGCGCCGTCGGACTCCGGCGCTCACCGGTCCGCCGCCCGGGCGTCTTGCGCGCGGCGGCTTCGCCGCCCTGGACGCGGTCCTGGGGGTGGAGGAGTTGGCCGGCCTCCTGCTCTCTAACCGACCTCAGTCGGGCGTGCGGCGGCCGGCCCAGGTCGTGCTCGTCGCCGATCGCTTCCCAACTCGCGGCGACTCTCTGAGCGACTTCGCCCGCACGTTGACCAGGGCCCGGGTGGAGGCCGCGGCTCGTCCGGAGTCCTTCGACCAGGCGGCCGCCCGCGCCCTGCTCATCGACTACCGCGAGGACGACGGCGCCGGCGCCCGCGTCCTGGGGCTGATCCGGCTCGTGCTGCGCCACCCGCTCCGCAGCGCGGGCGACCGTCTACGACGCCATGCAGGCGAGCCCGGGCTGGCGGCCCTCGCCCCGGCGGCCCGGCGCCTGATGGCCGATTCCGGCGCCCGCGTGCACCCCCTGGGCGGCGGCGACGCCCGGCGGGTGGCCGCCCGATTGTCGAAGCTGGCCGGCCGACCGCTTCAGGGCGGGACCCCGTGATGCGGGTGGCCATGGTCGACCCCTCGGCCTTCACGCTGCCCTATGACCACGCGCTGTCGTCGGCGCTGGTCCGAGCCGGGGCCGAAGTTCGAGCTTTTGACCAGCCGCTTTGTCTACGGGGAGGGGCCCGAGCCGACCGGCTACACGCTGCACGAGGACTTCTACCGCCACGCGGTCGGAGCCCCGGGTTCCGGGCTGCGCCGAGGCGCCAAGCTGGCCGAGCACGTGCCCGACATGCTGCGGCTGCGCGCGCGGGCGGCGGAGCAGTTCGACATCGTCCACTTCCAGTGGCTGGATGTGCAATGGCTCGACGGCTACCTTCTCCCGCGCCGCCCGGTGGTGTTGACCGCGCACGATCTGCTCCCGCGCGAGGCCCGGGCCGGCCAGGCTGCCGCCCAGCGGCGTCTGTATGACCGGGCCGCCGCGGTGATCGTCCACAGCGAGTATGGACGGCACCAGCTGGTACAGCAGCTCGGCGTGCCCACCGGCAAGGTGAGGGTCATTCCGCACGGCGCGTTCACCCACCTGACCCAGATTCCCCCCGCGCCCCTTCCGCGCGAGCTGGAGGATGGCGAGAGGCCAGTGGTGCTGTTCTTCGGCCTGCTGCGTCCCTACAAGGGGATCGAGACGCTGCTCGCCGCCTGGCACGGGATCCAAGACGCCGAGCTGTGGGTCGTGGGGCGCCCGCGGATGGATATTGCCCCGCTGCGGGCCCAGGCTGGATCCGGGGTTCGGTTCGTTCCCCGGTTCGTCGGCGATGCGGAGCTCGTGACGCTTTTCCGGCGCGCCGACGTCGTCGTGCTGCCCTATACGCGCACCGAGCGCTTTGACTTCTCGGGTGTGCTGGCCACCGCGCTCGCCTTCGGCAAAGCGGTCCTGCTCAGCGACGTGGGCGGGTTCTCGGAGGTGGCCGATGCCGGCGCGGCCCGGCTCGTCGCTCCCGGCGACGCCGTCGGCGCTGCACGAGGGGCTGGTCGAGCTGCTCAACGACGCGAGACGGCGCGAGACGCTGGCCGCGGCAGCGCTGGCGGCGGCGAACGGCCGCTACGCCTGGGATACGGCCGCGCAGGCCACGCTCGCCCTGTATCGCGAGCTGGTCTAGGAGCCGGCGGCGGCGGGCGCTCTCGCGTCAGTTGCGGCCGCCGTTGCGTCCGTCGCCGGTGCCTCGGGCCCGGCGCGGCGCGCGAGCTCCTCGCGCACGATCGGCGCCACCTGGGTGCCGAACAGCTCCATCGAGCGCAGGACGTCTGCGTGGGCGACTGCGCCGACGCTCATCTGCGCGATGTAGCGCGAGTTGCCGAACAGCTCGTGTTCAAAGAGGATCTTCTCGGCCACCTGTTCAGGCGAGCCGGCGGCGACCGCACCCCGCGGCGAGCGCAGCGCGTCGTACTCCGGGCGCCCCGAGGGCGGCCAGCCGCGCTCACGTCCGATCCGGTTCATCATGGCCAGGTAGGGCTCGGCGAAGGCCGAGTCGGCCGCCGCCGATGTCTCGCCGACGAAGGCGTGGGTGTTGATGGCCACGGGAAGCTTGTCCGCCTCGTGACCGGCCTGCAGCGCCGCGCGCCGGTAGAGCGCGATGAGGGGCGCGAACCGCTCCGGCTGTCCGCCGATGATGGCCAGCGTCAGCGGCAGGCCGAGCGCGCCGGCTCGCACGACCGACTGGGGCGAGCCGCCCACGGCGACCCACACCGGCAGCGGGTCCTGCGCCGGCCGCGGATACACGCCGGCGTCGTTCAGCGGCGCGCGCAGGCGTCCCGACCAGGTGATGCGCGCGGACTCGCGGATCTGCAGAAGCAGCTCGAGTTTCTCGGCGTACAGCTCGTCGTAATCGTCGAGGTCGTAGCCGAACAGCGGGAATGATTCGATGAACGATCCGCGCCCGGCCATGATCTCGGCCCGGCCGCCCGAGATCAGGTCGAGCTCTGAGAACTGCTCAAAGACCCGCACCGGATCATCGGAGCTGAGCACGGTGACGGCGCTCGAGAGGCGAATGCGCTGCGTGCGCGCGGCAATGGCGGCCAGCACGACGGGCGGCGCGGAGACCACGAAGTCCTCGCGATGGTGCTCCCCGATCGCAAATACATCAAGTCCGAGCTGCTCGGCGAGCACTCCCTCCTCGATCAGGTCCTGCATGCGTTGCTCGGGGCTGATGCCTGAGCTCAAGTCTCCGAAGGTCGCCAATCCAAGTTCCATGCTCCGCAGGCTAGCAGGTAGTTGTCTGCACAACTATCGCCGGCAACCTCGGGATGGGGTCCTGCGCGAGAATCCCTGCCGCCATGACGCTGGTTGCGCTCATCTTCTGGATCTCCGCTGGGCTGCTGGTCTACACCCAGGCCGGTTATGCGGTCCTGCTTGCCCTGCTCTCGCACGTGCGCCCCGCTCGCCGGCCCACCGCGACCGTCGCCCCCTTGCCCAGCGTGGCCGTGATCGTGGCTGCGTACGCCGAGCAGGAGGTGATCGCCGATCGCGTGGCCAACCTGCGCGCGCTTGAGTACCCCGCCGACCAGGTGGAGATCGTGGTCGCCTGCGACGGCTCTCCGGATGAGACGGCGGCCCGGGCCCGGGCCGCCGGAGCCGACCAGGTGCTTGAGCTGCCCCGCGGCGGCAAGATCCGTGCCCAGGATGCCGGTGTGGCCAGCACGACGCAGGAGATCGTGGCCTTCTCGGACGCCAACGTCACCTGGGAGCCGGGGGCGCTGCGGGCACTCGTAACGCCGTTCGTCGACCCTCACGTCGGCTACGTCTGCGGTCAGGTCAGCTTCGTCAACGAGCTCGGCACCAACCAGGAGGGTCTCTACTGGCGGTACGAGCTCGCCCTCCGCGAGCTCGAGTCCCGGCTGCGCTCGGTGACCGGCGGCAACGGCGCCATCTACGCGACGCGGCGGTCCGCCTACCTGATCGTCGACCCGATCATGGGCCACGATCTGTCCTTTCCCTTCAATCTGGTCAAGCGCGGCTGGCTGGCCGTCTACGCTCCCCAGGCCCGGGCGAGCGAGAAGATGGTGCCCTCGATCGAGGGCGAGTTCTCCCGCAAGCGCCGGATGATGAGCCACGGGTGGCCGATCGTCCTGCGGGGCGGCATGTTGAATCCGCGCGGATATGACCCCCTGTACGCCCTCATGATCGTCTCCCACCGTGTCCTGCGCTACGCCTCGCCCTTTCTGCACGTGTTGGCCTTCATCACCAGCCTCATCCTGATCGGCCAAGGCTGGATCTACGGACTCGCCGTCCTCATCCAGTTGGCCATCGTGGCCGGGGCGCTGATCGCCCCGATCATGCCCACACGCCCGCTGCTCGTGGCCCGCTACTACGTGCTGACCACCGCCTCGCTGGCCGCGGGGCTCTGGGACTGGCTGGCTCACGGAACCCATGTGGGCTGGGAGCCCGCGGAGGGCACGCGATGACCAGTCGGGCGCAGCGCTCACGATCGTCGGAGAGCACACGATGAGTAGCCGGGCACTGGACCTCGTGCTCGCCGGCCTCGGCTCGTTGATCACCGCCCCGGTGGTGGGCGCGCTGATGTTGGTCATCCGTCTCGAATCCCGCGGTCATCCCCTCTACCGGCAGATCCGCGTGGGCAAGGACGGCCAGACCTTTGAGATCTTCAAGCTGCGCACGATGGTCAGCGGGGCCGAGTTCACGGGCGCCGGCCTGGCCGTCTCCGAGGGCGATGAGCGCATCACGCGGGTGGGGAAGGTCCTGCGGCGCTACTCGCTGGATGAGCTACCGAACCTGTGGAATGTCGTCCGCGGCGATATGGCGATGGTCGGGCCGCGGCCGACGGTCGAGGGCCAGGTCCGCCACTACACGCCGCGGCAGCGCGGGCGGCTGGCGGTGCGCCCCGGGATCACCGGCTGGGCGCAGATCAACGGGCGCGCGTCCCTGCCCTGGTCAGAGCGGATCGAGCTCGACCTGTGGTACGTCGAGCACCGCTCGCTCGCCCTGGACGTGCGCATCCTGGCCCGCACCACGCGCCACGTGCTCGGCGGCTCGGGGATCTACAAGGGCGCCGCGGGGGGATGGCGCTCGCCCGAGGACACGCCCGTGCTGGCCGACGCCGAGATGGGGAACTCCGGCCAGGGGGTGTCGCCCGACGGTCCCGACACCCACAATCCGCCCGCTGAACAGGTGAGCCCTTGATGCCGGGTGCCCTGGCCGGACGGGTGCGGGCGTGATCCCGGGCGCGCCAGCCGTCCTGCTCACCGGGGTCGGCAAGCGCTACGACATCGTGTCGGCGTTCGCGCAGCACACGACCGTGATCGCCGCGGACCCGAACCCGCTGGCCCCGGCCCAGTACGCCGCCCACCACCGCCGGAGCGTGCCGCGTATCGATGACCCGGCCTACGTCCCCGCCCTGCAGGCGCTGTGCGACGAGTTCGGAGTCGGCGCGGTGGTACCCCTGACAGACCTCGACCTCGAGGTGCTCGGGCACGCCCGCGTGGCCGGTCAGCTGCCCGCGTTCGTGCCTGACCCCGAGTTCGCACGCGACACCTTTGACAAGTACGAGGCCCACCTGATGCTGGGACGGTTCGGGCTGCCGTCGCCGCCGACCGTGCTTCCGGGGGAGCCGGTCGAGCGCTACCCGGTCATGGTCAAGCCGCGCCAGGGCTCCGGGGCTCGCTCGATCCACCGCGCCGACGATGCCGAGGCAGCGGACTTCTTCGTCCGCTACGTGAAGGAGCCGGTGATGCTGCAACTGGCCATGGATGGCCCCGAGTTCTCGATCGACTGCCTGTCGGATCTCGACGGTCGCTGCCTGAACGCGATCCCGCGCACGATGCTCGAGTCCCGCGGCGGTGAGTCGATCAAGGGCACCGTGATTGACGACCCGGAGCTGATCGATCTCGGGCGCCGCGTGGTCGACGCGCTCGGGTGCCGCGGACCGTGCACGGTGCAGGCCTTCCGCGACAGCCGGGTCGGGCTCGGCATCACCGATGTCAACACGCGGTTCGGCGGCGCCTTCCCGGCGCCGATGTACGCTGCGCGCCCGGGACAGACCTATCCCGAGCTGATCGTGCGGATGGCCGCCGGCGAGAGGATCGAGCCTCACATCGGCGACTTCCGGGCCGGTGTCAGCTTCAGCCGGTACTACTGGCAGCTCGAGCTCGACGAGTCGCTGTCACCCACGGGCCGCGACATCGTCGAGCCACCCGGGCCGCCGAGTCCGCACTGAGCCCGACCAGCCACCGGGACCAGAGGGCGGACGCGCCCCCGGCCACTTAGATGCAACGGATGGCACCGCCATCGACCGGCATCAGCCATGGGGGTGCTGTAGATAAGCGTCGATTTTCGACGGCTATATCCACAGACCCCCGGCTAGGCCTGGCAACCCGCCAGGGCCGCGTGAGGCTTAGCGACCCAGGTGGATCAGCCGCGGCGGGACCGTCACGACGTTGGCCGAGCTCGGATGCCACGTTGGGCTCGAAACGACGAAGCCGTTGTCACCGTGAGCCCCAAGCGCGGCGAACGTGGTCACGGCGGCCAACAGAGCGATGAGGGCAGCCAGCGCCAGTGTCCGGTTGAGCAGAGCTGGGTGAGTTTGGAAGCGCATTGTTCCTCGCCTTCGGTAGGCGCCGCCGGGCGGCAATTTCGTGAAGAAGGCAAGCCTTGTCCAATGTTGGCCGCCGCTCCACGTCATTTGACGCGTTCGAGCGCCGCGGCCGGAGGTCCGGGAGCGCCTCGCGCCTAGCCGGTTTCGACGGCGGGCGTCCTCGCTGCCGAGCGGGTCGCGGGCACGGGCCGGAGGAGGACCAGGCCGGCGAGGGCGGCCAGCAGTGCCGCTCCGGCGATCACGTACCAGCCGTGTTCGAACGCCGTCTGGGCGGCGGACGGGGTGGCCGGGGCGCCGAGGACGGCGACCAGCACGGCGACGCCGACGGCGAGGCCGACCTGACGCAGCATGTTGACCACCGCCGAACCGGTGGCGAACGCCTCAGGGGGCAGCGACGAGGCACCGGTGGCCATGAACGTGGGCAGAGTCAGACCGACGCCGACGCCGGTCAGGAGCATGCCCCCGAGCATCGCGCCGACGTAGTTGGGAGTCGTGCCGGCGGCCAACGCCCACCAGGTGATGCCGGCGGCGAAGATCGTCGCCCCGACACCGATCACGCGCCCGGGGCCGAAGCGGGCGATGGCGCGCCCGGCGACCAGGAACGAGAACAGCGGGACCATCAGCGGCCCCGGGGCGATGGCCAGCCCAGTGGTCAGCGCCGACCAATGCCAGACGTCCTGATCCCAGAGCACGATCGAGAGCAGCATGGCGCCGAAACCGATCGAGAACAGGACGGCGACCAGTGAGGCGCCCGTGAAGCTGCGGACGCGGAACAGGTCGGGGGAGATGAGCGGATTGCCAGCCCGTGCGCAGTGGCGCGCGAACAGCCCGAGCGCGAGGACGGCGAAGGTCAGTGCCGCCAATGTCGAGCTCGAACCCCAGCCCCAGTCGTGGCCTTTGACCAGACCCAGCGTCAGGGCGGCGACGCCACCGGTGATCAGCACGGCCCCGAGTGGATCGGGCCGTCGAACCGGATGCCCGGGCACGGCCGGCAGGCGCCGCCGGCCGATGAACAGGGCGAGCAGGCCGATGGGCACATTCACGAGGAACACCCAGCGCCAGCTGGCCGCGACCAGCACGCCGCCCACGACCGGGCCAAGAGCGGCTGCGAGGCCCCCGACGGCCGTCCACGCCCGGACCGCGCTCTGCCGTCGCGCGGGCTCGGTGGTGGCCAGAACGAGGCTGAGCGAGGTCGGGGTCAGGAGCGCGGCGCCCGCCGCCTGAACGATCCTGAAGGCGACCAGCGTCGTGAGGTTGCCGGCCAGCGCCGCAGGCTGCCGAGGCGGCCGTGAACACGGCCACGCCGAGCAGGAAGCCCTGGTCGCGCCGGCGGCTCTCGGACAGGCGGCCAAACAGCACCAGCAGCGAGGCGTAGACGATCGCGTAGGCGTTGAGGATCCAGGAGAGGTCAGCGAGGCTGGACTGGTGCAGGTCCCGAGCGATGTCCGGGAGCGCGACGTTGACGATGAACAGGTCCAGGCTCGCCAGCACGACGCCGGCGCAGACGATGATCAGGACGAGGCGGGAGCTGGCGTCGCCGCGGCGGGCGAAGAGCTGACTTAAGGATTGCATAGCCAGGCACGGTATCACACTGACTTAGCTTGAGAGAAGTCAGCTACACTGCTTCACATGAACACTGCGGACCCCATCGCCATGACCGGCGGCCTCGAACCCCGGGAGAGCTGGGTCGCGCGCCAGTGCTCGGTCGACAAGGCGCTGCAGGTGGTCCACACTCGATCGGCCTTCCTGATTCTGCGCGAGGCCTACTACGGCGCCACGCGTTTCGATGAGTTCACCGAGCGCGCCCGCCTGAGCGACCCGGTTACGTCGGGGCGTCTGCGGGAGCTGGTGGCCGCTGGCCTGATGGTCCGCGAGCCCTACCAGGAGCCCGGCCAGCGCACCCGGGACCGCTACCGCTTGACCGAGATGGGCGCCGAGTTGCTGCCCGTCGTCGTCGCCCTGATGCAGTGGGGTGATCGCTGGCTCCAGGAGGACGGGGCACCGGTCGCCCTGCGCCACTCAGGCTGCGGCGCGCCCGTCAGCGCCGAGCTGCGCTGCGCCTCAGGGCACGCCGTCGGGCCCGGAGATCTCGACCTGGTGGAGGGCCCGGGCCGGACTCAGTCCAGCTAGGGCTTGTCCTCGAGCCGACTCAGCCGCTCAGTCCAGGTAGGGCTCGAGCAGGGCGAGGTCGGCCGCGCTGAGGCGGTCGCTGGCCGTCTTGCGCTGGTGCCAGTAGGGATACAGGAGCGGCTGGCGGCTGACCTGCTCGAGGCGAGATCGCTCGTCTTCGGTCAGCTCCAGCTCGGCGGCCTTGAGGTTGTCGGCGAGCTGCTCGTCGGTTCGAGCTCCGACGATGACCGAGCTGACGCTCGGACGGCCGAGCAGCCAGGCCAGTGCCACCTGGGCGGCGGAGATCCCGCGACCCTCGGCGATCTCGACCAGCACCTCGATCGTGTCGTAGAGGCGATCCTCGTCGTAGACGGGAGGCTCGTCCCAGCCGCTCATCTGGCGGGATCCCTCGGGACCGTCCTGGCCCCGGCGGTACTTGCCCGACAGCAGTCCCCCGGCCAGCGGACTCCAGACGAGCGTGCCGAGGCCCTGGTCGACGGCGAGCGGGATCAGCTCGTACTCGGCTGAGCGCTCCTGCAACGTGTAATAGATCTGCTGGCTGACAAACGGGGGCAGCTGGTCACGCGCGGCGATCCCCAGCGCCTTCATCAGCTGCCAGCCGGAGTAGTTGCTGGCGCCGATGTAGCGGACCTTGCCCGACTGAAGCAGATGGTCGAGCGCGCCCAGCGTCTCTTCGAGCGGGGTCTGGCCGTCCCACTCATGCACCTGGTAGAGGTCGATGTGGTCGGTCTGCAGGCGGCGGAGGCTGGCCTCGCAGCCGGAGATGATGTGCTGGCGCGAGAGGCCAGCCGTGTTCGGACCGTCGCCCATGGGGAAGCGGACCTTGGTCGCGAGCAGGACGTCGTCGCGCAGGCCGCCCGCGAGCACCTCGCCGATGATCTCCTCGCTGCGTCCATTGGAGTACATGTCGGCGGTGTCGATCAGGTTTACGCCCGCGTCCAGGCACATGCTGATCTGACGCTCGGCGCCGGCGACGTCGGTGTCGCCGACGCTCTTGAAGCTTCCCTCGCCTCCGAAGGACATGGTGCCCATGGTGAGGGCGGAGATCCGCAGCCCGCTGGTCCCGAGTTGACGGTATTCCATGCGTTCCCTTTCGATCGGTGACTGCCTGTGACCTTAGTGGCCGCTAAGGCCGGGCCGGGCCGGGTCAGGCGGCGGCGCGGCCCCGGGCCGACCCTGGACGGGCGCTGGCCGCCGGGGCCTCCCAGCACGCGTCGATGAAGTCGGCGATCGCCGTCGTCAGTCGTTCGGGCCGCGTCCGGAGCTCGAGGATCGAGCTGGCGTGCAGCAGCTCGGCGTTGGGCAGTTCGGAGGCCAGCATCCCCGCATCCGAGAACGGATGCAGCGGGTCGCGCGGGTGGCCGATGACCAGCGCGGGGGCCTCGAAGGTGACCCGCTCCTGATGATCGGGGGCGACGCGTCCGTAGAGAATCCCGCCCAGCACGGCAGCGCTCGGCTCGGGGTCCTGAGCGATGGCATCGAGGCCGATCTCGGCCAGGAAGGGGACGAACTGCCGGGGGACCGCACGGGCCCCGGTGGCCAGCGCCTTCATCACCGGGCGGCCGAACTTCAGCGCCATCAGCAGCGGGGTGAAGGCGACGCCGCAGGCGGGGATGGCGTCGTCGAGGACCGGCATCTCCACGACCATGCCCTGGAGGCGCTCGGGTGCCGCCGAGGCGACCTCGAGCGTGATGTTGGCGCCCAGCGAGGTGCCGCCGACGACCGCCCGGTCGAGCTCCAGGTGATCGAGCAGGGCGATCGTCTGCCGCGCGAAGGCCGACATCGAGTAGTGCCACATCTCCAGCGGCCGGTCCGACGCGCCATGACCGAGGGGATCGAGGGTGATCACTCGGTTTCCGCGCACCGCCAGCTGGCGAGCGAGGGGCTTCTGCATCTTCTGGGACAGGAGCAGCCCCGGGAGCAGGACGGTGGTCCGTTCGCCCTTACCGAAGACGGTGTAGCGAAGCCGGTGGCCCTCGTATAAGAGCTCAGCCATCACCGCAAACCATATAGGTCCGTCTCCCGGGCACGCCGCACCGCGTGGGTGCGCGGCGGCGGCACAGGGTGGTACGCCGGTGTCCGCCCACTAGCGCTGGGATCGCGAGCGAGCGCCGCCCGGTACCTTCTAGGCAGCCACCGCACAAATTTGAGGAGATTCGACATGGCGAAAGCGCAGCGTTCATTGGCCGGCAAGGTCGTCGCCATCACCGGCGGGGGCCGGGGTATCGGGCGCGCGACGGCGGCTGCGCTGATCACGCAGGGGGCCCGCGTGGCCATCGGCGACATCGAGCCTGGACTGGCCGAGAAGACCGCCCAGGAGCTCGGCGGGGGAACGCTCGGGCTGGCGCTCGACGTCACCGACCGGGCCAGCTTCGAGCAGTTCCTGAACACCACCGAGGAGCGGCTCGGTCCGCTCGACGTGCTGATCAACAACGCCGGGATCATGCCCATCGGGCCGTTCGTCGAGGAGACCGACGCCACCGCGCACCGGATGGTCGACATCAACCTGCATGGCGTCATCTACGGCTCGAAGCTCGCTCTCGCCAGCGTTCGTTCCCCGCAACCGCGGCCACCTCGTCAACGTCGCCTCGGTGGCGGGCAAGGCCGGCGCGGCCGGGGGCGTCACCTACTGCGCGACCAAGCATGCGGTGGTCGGGCTCAGCGAGGCGATCCGGGCCGAGGTCCGGAACGAGCAGATCGACGTCAGCATCGTGATGCCGGTGGGGGTGAACACCGAGCTGTACTCCGGGGTGCAGCCGATCAAGGGCTTCAAGGTGGCCGAGCCCGAGGATGTCGCTGCCGCGATCGTCGAGGCGCTCAGACCGGTCGGGTCGACGTCTTCGTGCCCAAGTCGATCCAGGGCATGTTCCGCTTCCTGAACCTGCTGCCGCGCCCAGTGGCCGACCTCGTCGCCAAGGCTCAGAAGTCAGACCAAGTCCTGCTGCACTCCGACCCGAAGGCCCGCAATGCCTACCTGCTCCGCACCGGAGACACCGCGTCGCAGGCGGCGGCCCAGAGCAGCGAGCCGCCCGGGCCGCCCGAGCCCGCGTCGGAGCCCGAAAAGCAGACCGCCTAGCCCGGTCTGAGATATCAGCCGTAGCACCCCGGAGGTCAGGCGCGCAGCCAGTCGGCGATCAGCCGGCCGATCTGCGCGCCGGCGTCCTCCTGCAGGAAGTGGCGCGGCCTCCTCGATCACATGATCGACCGAGGTGCCGAGCGCCTCGGCGAAGCGCCGCCCGGTGCTGAGCGGCAGCACCGGATCTGAGTCGGCCCACAGCATGAGCTTGGGCCGCTCGTCGGTCGCGCAGGGCCTCGAGCACGCGCTGACCGGCGGCCGCTCCCGGCGCCTCCGGGGTCGGTGGGAATGATCAGCGGAAAGGCTCGCGCGCCGGCCTTGGCGCCGGCGGTCGGGAAACGGCGCCTCATAGGCGGCGATCGACCTCCTCGCCGGGATCGGTGTGGCAGCCGCCGCGGACCAGGAAGCCGACGGGCAGATCCTCGGTGCGGTCCACGAAGTCGCGGAAGGCGATCCAGGCGTCGGTCATCTTCTGATGCCCGGTGAACAGGCCCGTGTCGAGATGACCAGGCGATCGAAGCGCTCGGCGCTGCTCGACGGCCAGGCGCAGCCCGATCGGCCCGCCCCAGTCGTGGACGACGAGAGTGGCGCCGCGCAGGTCGAGCTCCTCGACGAGGCCGCCATCGCCTCGGTGTGGCGGTCGTAGGTGTACCAGTCGACATCCGTCGGCTTGTCCGAGCGGCCGAAGCCGGGCAGGTCGGGAGCGATGCAGCGGTAGCCGGCCTCGCGCACCGGTCCGATCACCTTGCGCCACAGAAACGACCAGGTGGGCTCGCCGTGCAGAAACACGACCGGCGGCGCCCTCGCCCTCGTCGACGCGGGCCAGGCGCAGCTCGCCGAACTGCGCTGTAGCGGGGGGCGAACGGGAAGTCGGGCAGGCCTGCGAAGCGGTCCTCGGGGGTGCGGAACACGGTGCGTCATTGCCGGGAACCTATTCCCCGCGGGGCGGACGGGTCGGCGGGACCCCGCTCGCCGGGTCAGCGAGCCCACGCCCCGGCGTCGCGGGCCACCGTGATGTCGATCGCCGACGTCTCGCGTGCCCAGGCGATCAGATTGAGCGCCTGCAGGCGGTCGAGCACGGCCTGAAACGCGTCGGCCTGAGCGGGACTGGCGTAGTGGCGCGATATCTGAAACGAGTAGCCATCGGGGGAGGCGGAAAAGCCGTCGCCCTCGTCGCTGCAGGTACTGCTGGTCGGCGGCCGTGCTGAGAACCTGGAGCGGTCCATCGACCCCGGCTCAGCGACCGCACTCGCGCGGCGACCGCGATCAGCATGCGCAGCGCGACCGGTCGCAGACCCGCGATAGAGAGCACGAGGCGCCCGGAGCCGTGGTGCGCCGGATCCCATCGACGGGGCGTAGTCGAGCCCGAGCTTGGCGGCGTTGCGTCGGCAGGGGAACGAGCGCGCGGCTCTGGTAGGCGGCCGACAGCGCCGCGGGATCAGCGAACGGCGGTGTGCGGTCGGGAGGCTGGAGGACGAGGGCGTTGGAGTCGGCGGCGGTCTGGAGCGCCGGCCAGCCGGCTCAGGCGCTGCGCGGTCGGTGCGGTAAAGGCGCATGATCTGGGCCGCACCAAGGACCCGCCACAAGTACAGCGAGGAGTCATCGCCGAAGCCGGCCAGCAGGTTGAAGGCCTGCCGGTGGAGATCGGGGGCGGTGTCGAAGTACAGCTGCGCGTAGGGCACCGCGTGGCCGCCGTTGTAGTCGGCGAGGACCTGATGCAGGTTGCCGATACCCATGTGGTAGGACTCGATGGCCAGGTCCTCGCGCCCGAACTGGCTGCGCGCATCCTCGAGGTAGCGGACCGTGGCCGTCAGCTCCGCGGTTGGGTTAAAGCGGGGGTCGATGGCGGCCCGCCGGGCCAGCAGTGGGGCCAGCCGCCCGCGCCGCGTTCCGGCCGCCACGGCGTTGATCTCGCGCGTCAGGGTGCGGCTGCGGGCCAGGTTGATGTTCATGCCCAGCAGGGACTGTCCGGTCGAGGCGAGGATCTGGGTCAGGCCGGCCGCGTCCGCGGGGTCTGACCCGGCGATGACCTCGGGGCGGCCCGCGCTCTCCACGAACACCAGCGCCTCGAGCAGGTTGGGATCGATTCCGGTGCCGGCCGTGGCGCGGTTGATCAACGGTCGGTAGGCGGCGACGCGCTGGGCGGTGGCGAGCACGCCGCCGGGGCTCTGGGTGAACAGGGGATGGGCCTCGCCGGCGGTCGCCCGGGCGACGAAGTCGGCCTCGCGCGAACTGCGGTAGGCGAAGGGGTCGCCGGCGGCGGCGCCGAGCGCCGAGCCGGCATGGGGCGGCGGGGCGATACTCCGAGCTCTGCGTCGAGATGACACGGCCACGAGCACGACGAGAAGCAGGACAGCGCCAGCCAGGCGGGCCCGGCGGCGTCGATATTGACGGCGCGCGAGGGCTCGCACGGTCATGTCCGGTAGGTGAGCCCGCGGCAGCGGGCGGCCTGGGTCGGGTTGGTCCAGTCGCTGGGGAAGAACTGCCAGCCGTAGGAGTGCGGATACATGTTCTCGATCGGATGCGGGTGCTCGATCTCATGCCGGCGCGAGAAGTAGAGGGACCCGACGTTCGTGCCCAGCTGCCAGGCCAGAATGCTCTGCCAGCCGATCGCCGATGTTGGGGCTGGCCGCAGGCCAGGATCCGAGCGCCGCCGAGATGGGCCACGCCGCTGGCGAGCAGGTTGATGTACCTGGTCCGCGTGCGCTGTCCGCGGAGGTCCTTGCCCTCGGCCATGATCCGGCCGTGGACCACCGGCACGAGCGAGACGGCAAAGGCGGCAACGACCACGAGTGCGGCCACGCGCGCCGACGGTGGCAACGCGGGCCCCGGGCCAGAGGCGCCGGGCGGCGCGGGGAGTTCGAGAATCGCCGGCCGACGGCCACTCCGGCCAGCACTCCACCCCGGCCGCCGCCTCGTACATGTAGCGCGGTACCGCCGACCAGCCGTGCAGGGCAAAGGCGGCCTCGACCCCGACCCACAGGACCACCCCGCCGGTGAGCAGGAGCACGGGCCGGTCGCGGCGGATCACGGCCAGCACCGCGGCCAGTCGCGGCGGCGACCTTGACGACGGTCGGGTTGAGGCTCCAGAAGCGGAGATCGTGCCGGTGATCTTGTTGCCGTGTATCCGCCGGGGAGATTTCTCGGCCAGGGTGGCGGGCGAGAACGGGCTGTTGGAGGTCAGGGCCGGGATCCCGAACCAGAGCAGCGGGATCAGGAGCACACCGCCGGCCATCTGGACGCGCATGCGCGGCTGGGCGCGCCAGGCCCAGAGGACGTAGAGACCCAGCGGCGCCCACACCTCCGGGCGGCCGAGGGCGGCGAGCCACCACGCCCAGAATGCCCACCGGTAACGCCGTTGCAGAATGCCGTCGATCCGCGGCCAGGCAGAGGGCGACGACCATCGTGTCGGACTCGGCGCTGAGGACGGCGTGGGGGAAGTCCTGGATCGCGAGCAGGGCGACCGCGGCGGTCAGGCCGGCGGCGTAGGCGGCGTAGCGGCGCTCGCCCGGGGCGGCGACCAGGGCAAAGGCCACGCGCCACGCGAACACGACACCGCTGAGCGAGATGGCGAACGCGGTGGTCATCCACAGGTAGACCGCGTGGCGACCGATCAGGGCATAGGGGAGCGTGAACAGATAGGGCAGCGGCTTCCAGGACGGGGCGCCGTTGGTGTCGAGCTTTCCGTGCCAGGTGAGATGGCCCCATACGAGCCAGCCGTAGGGGTCATAACCGGGGCGAACCCGGGCCCACAGAACGATCAGCGCGGAGACGACCAGGAGGGCCAGGGCTCCGAGCGGCCAGCGCCAGCGATAGGCCAGGCGGCTCATCCGAGCCCGACCGCGCGCGCAGGCTCAAGGAGCCGGGCCGACCGCTTCGCAACGTTCCGCACGCATGAAGCGTTTGCTCGGACACGGCAGGGGCGAAATTATCAGCGATGCCGCGCGGGCCGCTCGCCGTCTGCCGCGGGCGTTCGCGGATCGCGTATCCTCGGCCACCCCGCCCTCCGGTTGGGTATTCTCGTGCGCCTGCGGCCGGGCCCGAGTGCCACTGCAGACCAGATCGACCAACGCTGCGGGCCGCCGCAGGCACTCAGGGTTTCTCGAGTGCAGCAAGGTATTGGAGCGTCGCCATGAACCGAACCCCCAGTCGGGCCCAGAACCAGTGAGCACGTCAACGTCGGGAGCACCCGCAGGACGTCCACTGGCCGGACGCCGGATTCTGGTCACCGGGGGGTCGGGCTTCATCGGCCGCCGGGTCGTCTCCAACCTGGGCGCCGAGGGAGCGGAGATCCGCGTCGTCGACCTTCAGGAGCATCCCGATTCCAGCGTCGACGTGGTCATCGGCGACATCGCCGAGCCCGAGGTCCTGGCCCGAGCCTTCGACGGCGGTTTTGACTCCGTCGTGCACCTGGCGGCGGTCACCTCGGTGCTGCGGTCAATCGAGCAGCCCGAGCTCACCTTCCGCACCAATGTGGCCGGGACCAACCAGCTGCTCGAGGCGGCCAAGACGGCCGGCGTCAGCTCGCTCGCGTTCGCCTCCACCAACGCCGTGACCGGGCCGATGCAGGCTCCGAAGATCTCCGAGGCGGCGGTGCTCAACCCGCTCACCCCGTACGGCTCGACCAAGGCCGCCGGCGAGATGTTGATGTCGGCCTACACGGCCTCCTACGGCCTGCGCTGCGCGTGCATTCGCCTCACCAACGTCTACGGGCCCGGCATGCAGGCCAAGGACAGCATCATCGCTCGCTTGATGCGGTGTATCCGCCTCGGGACCACCTTCGAGGTCTATGGAGACGGAAAGCAGGTTCGTGACTACGTCCATGTCGACGACGTCGTGGCCGCGATGCGGCTCGGCCTGACCAGCGACGAGTGGGCCGGGCCGACGGTCATCGGTTCCGGTACGTCGCTGTCCGTGCTCGAGGTGATCGATGCCGTACGTGAGGTCACCGGAGCGGAGATCGACGTCCGCCACGGTCCCGCCAAGGCGGGCGAGATGCCGGCCGTGATCGTGGACCCCAGCCGCGCTCACGCGGCGGGCTGGTCACCCCAATACCCCGATCTCGACCAGGGCCTGATCGGTGTCTGGGAAGAGTGGTCGACGGTCGACATCGAGGCTCCGCTGGCCGCCGGAGGCAAGTCATGACCGTGGTCGAGCCCAACTCCGCCGTCAGCACCGAGGAGTACGCGCGCCTCGAGCCGGCCGAGCGTGGCGCCGCCGAGCAGTTCCTGGCCGCCCACGCACCCGGCGCGGGCGCGCCGTTGGCGATCGTGATCCCGGCCTACAACGAGGAGCCGACCGTGGCCGACGTGATCTCCGATATCCCGCGCGAGGCAGCCGGATTGGCCACCGAGGTGATCGTCGTCGTCGACGGCGCCAAGGATGCCACCGCCGCCAAGGCGCTGGAGGCCGGCGCGCTGGTGTGCGACGTCCCCGTCAACCGCGGTCAGGGCGCCGCTCTGCGCCTCGGCTACTGGCTGGCCCGGGCCCGGGGCGCTCAGATCATCGTCACGATCGACGCCGACGGTCAGTACGAGGCGGGCGAGATCGCCAAGGTGATCGAGCCGATTCTGGCCGACCGCGCCGACTTCGTGTCGGGCTCTCGGCGCCTCGGTAATGAGCTGACCACCGACGCCACCCGCCACGCCGGCGTGATCGTGTTCGGCGCCTTGATCAGCGCTCCTGGTCCGCCAGCGCGTCACCGACCCGGCCTGCGGGCTGCGGGCCATGCGCTCCGAGGTGACCGGAGCGGTCACGCTCGAGCAGCCGCAGTACCAAGCGTCAGAGCTGCAGATCTCCGCCGCGCTGAACGGCTATCGCCTGGCCGAGGTGCCGACGACGATGCGCGACCGCGGCCGACACGCGACCGGCACCAAGAAGGGCGGGAACTTCGGCTACGGGGTGCGGTTCGCCCGGGCGGCCGTCCACACCTGGTGGCGGGACCGCACGGCGGCGCGTAGGCGCGACCGGCCGGCGAACACCCAGTGTTCGTAGACCACGAACTTGGCCGCGAAGAAGAACGCCTGCACCGCCACGTAGGCGGCAGTGACCAGGACCACGCGGATGCCGTGGCCGGGAGCGATCCCGTCGACCTGCTCTGACATCCAGCCCGTGGCCGCCGACGAGGCGACCAGTACGAGCACCGAGATGATCACGTAGGCGAACACCTCGCGCCAGAAGTTCACTCGGCCGCGTACCTTCCACGCCCAGCGGCGGTTAAGCACCCAGTTGGGCAGGGCGCCGGCGATGAAGGCAGCGATCGAGCACCACGTCGTGGAGACGTGCATGACGTACAGGACCGCGAACACGACGACGCTCGTCGCCAGGGCGATGACCGAGCCGATCGCGTATTTCGTGATCTTGCGTGCCAGCGCAGATTCGCGCAGGCGGTTGGAGAAGTCGGAAACCACCGAGCCAAATCCTAGCGGCTGATGGTGTAAGAAAGAGGTCAAGACGGTGGGGGCGTGGCCGAGGCAGGCGGTACTTTTGGAGCGAATGCGCATCCAGGCGAGCCACGATCAGGTCGTCCTGGATGAGGATCTGGTCATTTTCGGGGACAACCGGCTCGCGCTCGAGCGGTTGCCCAGCGCACGATTCGACCTGGTCTACATGGACCCGCCGTTCAACACGGGTCGCCCCCAAGCCCGGCACACGATGAGCGTGACGGCCGATGCCGAGGCCTCACGGGTGGGATTCGGCGGGCGCCGGTACCGCTCGCGACTGCTGAGCTCGCTCAGTTACGACGACCGGTTCGCGGACTACCTGGCCTTTCTCGAGCCGCGCCTGGCCCGGGCTCGCGAGCTGTTGGCCCCGCACGGGACGCTGTATTTCCACATCGACTACCGCGAGGCTCACTACTGCAAGCTCCTGCTGGACGAGATCTTCGGACGCGAGGCGTTCCTGAACGAGATCATCTGGGCCTACGACTACGGGGCCAAGCCGCGTCGCCGCTGGCCGGCCAAGCACGACACGATCCTGGCCTACGTGAGGACTCCCGGCGGCCATCACTTCGACGCCGATGCGGTCGAGCGCGAGCCGTACATGGCACCGGGCCTGGTCGGGGCCGAGAAGGCGGCCCGGGGCAAGCGTCCGACCGACGTCTGGTTTCACACGATCGTGCCCACCACTGGCGCCGAGAAGACGGGCTATCCGACCCAGAAGCCCGAGGGTGTGGTCAGGCGTCTGGTCGCTGCCTCGGCGCGGCCCGGCGGGTGGTGTCTGGACCCGTTCGCGGGCTCGGGAACGCTCGGCGCCGTGTGCCAGAAGCTCGGTCGCCAGTTCGTGCTCATGGACCACAACCCGGAGGCGGTCGAGGTGATGCGCCGGCGGCTGGGCGCCGAGGCCAGCGGGGGAGCGACGGGCGAGGTCAGCGGGGCGGCGACGGGTGAGGTCACCGCGGCTGACCCCGTACGAGCGGCACGAACCTGACCGCCTCGAGCGTCTCGCGCCGGATCCCGTCGCGTTCTCGACGCGCGCGGACGAGGTGCTGATCCTCGCCCCCGACGGGGGCCACCAGCCGTCCCCCGCGAGCCAGCTGGGCCTCCAGGGGCGCCAGGGCGCTCTCGCTGGCCGCGGCGGCCACGTTGATGGCTTGAAACGGAGCCTTCGCCGGCAGTCCGCCGGAGCCGTCGCCGGTGACGCAGGTGACGTTCATGATCCCCAGCGTCGGCCAGCGTGCGCTTGGCGCGGCGGCTCAGCTCGTGGTGGCGCTCGATCGACCACACGTGGTCGCAGAGCTGGGCCAGAGCCGCCGCGTGATAGCCCGAGCCGGTGCCGATGTCGAGGACGCGATCGGTGGGGGCGAGCTCGAGCAGCTCGAGCATCCGGGCCACGACCAGCGGCTGGGAGATCGTCTGGTGACAGTCGATTGGCAGGGCCACGTTCTCGTAGGCGCGCTTGCGATCGGCCTCGGCCACGAATCGCTCCCTGGGGACGGCGGCGATCGCGGCCAGGACGCGCGGGTCGGCCACCGCCGTGCGCAGGATCGCCATCAGCTCACGGTCCATATGCGAATCATCCCTGAGCGGACCGGCGTCGCCCTGCGGATGCGAAAATCGCTGCCATGGCCAGTGCGGTGAAGCTCCAGCGGGCGCTTATGGCCCTGCTCCTAGCGCTGCTGGCGGCGATCGTGATCGTCATCCTGACCGCCGGTGGTCCGGCGGCCACCCGCAGCAGTTCCGCGCCCCCGTCGAACTCGCCGTTTGACGGGCCGCTGATGCCCCCCAACCTCCACGCCCACAACTTCACGCTGGTCGATCAGAACGGCCACCGGGTGAGCCTCTCGCAGTACCGCGGCCACGTGGTCGTGCTCACCTTCATCCATGCCCTGTGTCACGACGCCTGCCCGTTCATGGTCGAGCAGATCAAGGGCGCGCTGAACGAGCTGCCCGACAACGGGCGCGGGGTACCGGCGATCGGGGTCAGCGTCCAGCCGGCGCAGGACACGGTCAAGAACCGGCGGACGTTTCTGGCCCAGCACGAGATGAGCGGCCGGCTGGCCTTCGTCAGCGGTCCGGAGTCGGTGCTGCGGCCGGTGTGGAAGGCCTACGGCATCCAGCCCGTGACCCCGAAGATCGATCACTCGACGTTCGTGATCCTGATCGACAAGCGAGGGCTCGAGCGCGTCGGGTTTGCCGCCGACCAGCTCACGCCCGAGGGGCTGTCACACGACATCCGGGTGCTGGAGCGCGAGCGCGCCTGACGCCGGAGCGAGCGCTGAGGCCGCGAGAAGCGGCTCAGCTCGAGGCGAGCAGGGGCACGTCGTGGACGATCTCGGCCGGGGTGAAGTTCGAGGGGTAGACGACGGCGATCCGGCCGCTGGCGGTGATCCCGTAGATGATCGAGGAGTGGCCGGCGGTGAGCTTGTTCTTGCCGGTGACTGACGGCGACGTCCCAGTCTTCCAGGTGCGCTTCAGCGCGGCCATCGACCCCAGCAGGTAGTCCATGCGGCCGAGCGCGTCGCGGACGCGCAGGAACGAGCGGACCGCCGACGGAGTGTCGCGGCGGGGGTCGACGGTGACGGCCAGGATCTTGACGCGGGAGGCGGCTCGCGCCGAGGCCGCGCTGCGCCGCGGCCAGGTTGGACGACGATCAGCGGGCAGACGTCCGGGCAGTGGGTGTAGACGAACGTGACCAGTACGGCCCGCCCGCGGTATTGCGGCCAGCGAGACCGGCTCCGCCGGTGTAGTTGGGCAGCGCTAGCGGCGGGGCCGTCTTGGGCGGCTTGAGGATCAGGCCCTGGAGTCCGTGGGCGGAGTCGCCGGGCCGAGGCGCGCGAGGCCGAGGCGCTGCTGCTCGCGCTACTAGCCGCCGCTGCCGCAGCCTGCCGCGAGCAGGCCGAGGGCAACGACGAGCACGACGAGGGTCAGGCGCGAGCGACGGCTCATGACTCGATCGATCCCGCCGCCGAGGCGCGGGGCGGGGGTCGGCAGGACGCGCTCCTCCTCGGCCCCGAGCCAGCGGTAGAGCCCGATGAACACGAAGATCGACATCGGTCAGCGAGCCGGGAACGAGCATGATTCCGGCCGCGAGCTGCTGGTCGGTGAGGGCCGAGATCCCGCCCGGGCGGAAGGCCAGGTGGGCGTAGCCGGGATACAGCGGCGAGGGGGCAAAGGCCAGCACCAGCGAGATGATCCAGCCCGGGACCGAGGCCAGCACGATGTAGTAGACACGCTGATCGAGGCGCAGCCGCGCCCGCAGGGGCGGGGAGTCGATCACCTGGGCCCACAGCAGGATGCCGAACAGCAGGAAGGTCGTGTGCTCGAGGGCATGAACCGCGATGTGGCGCAGGGCCAGGTCGTACACGCGCCGGGATGTGCCAGAGGACGAGGTCGGCGGTGAAGGCCACGAGTGCTCCCAGCGGGCGTCCCAGCTGGCGTCCCAGCGCGCGCAGCGGCGCCGCCCACCGGGCGTGGGCGACCGCGCCCGGCCGCCGCGCGGCGGAAGCCGAGCGGGAGGGGGCGCCAGACCGACATCCACGGCGCTCCGAGGACGATCAGCGGGGCGGCCACGGTGAGCAGCAGAACGTGCTGGATCATGTGCACCCAGAACAGCTGCTCGGCGTTGGTGTCGATCGGGCCCGTCGAGCGAGACGACGATGACGGCCAGGCCGGCGTAGAAGTACAGCGCCCGCCGTCGGGCGCGGCGGCACTGCGGGGCTGGCGCCGCATCCGCGCCGCACGGCGCTCGCCCGGCCACGTGCAGCGCGAGCGGCGACCGCCACCAGCAGCAGCGGGAAATCGGCAATCAGCGAGGCCGGCAAGGGCTCCAGTCCAGGGCCAGATCGGGACTCGGACCGAGGCTACAGGTCGCGCCCGAAATGGCGAAGCGAGAACGCCCAGAGCCCGGCGACGATGAAGACCAGGACAGCGGGAACATGAGGGTCAGCGGACCGCCCGCCGCTGACGTCGTCGACCTTGGCGAGCAGCAGCAGGGCGAGCATCACTTGACCAGGTAGAGCAGGACATAGGCGATCAGCTCGATGATCGCCAGCGTGTACAGAAACACGACGCGCCGAGTCGGCGGAGGGCCGCAGCAGCTCGCTGCCGGCGGTGCCCAGCCGGGCGGCGGCCGGCGGCCGGCGCAAGCGACTGGGCGACGAGCGTCTCCATCCAGTACAGGGCGCCGAGCCAGAAGAGCGAGCTGGACGAGCGTCCAGCCCCAGAACACCGCAGGCCCAGCCGCCCGTCGGCGGTCCTGAAGGTGATCGTGGCGTACTCGAGGCCCTGGGCGACGACGACGAGGACGCCGAGCCCCAGCGCCAGCAGCCCGAGCTGCCGCCAGCGCGCCTCGGCGCCGCCGACCAGGCCGCGGCGGGCGAGATCGAAGACGACCGCGCTGGCCAGGAGCAGCACGAGCACGGCGACGCCCTAGCTCTGCACCGGGCACGACGTGCTTGGGTCGCCACAGGCCGTTGGAGTTGACGGCGCGCAGGTACAAGAACGCGAACAGGAACGACATGAACACGAACGCGGTCGCGCTCGCCATCAGCCGGGCGCCGACGCTGATGTTGCTCGACACCTGGCGGATGTCATCGGCGCGCGCGCCGCGCCGGGTCGGTGACGACGTTGAGCCCGGCGCCGATCTCGCCCGGGTTGCCCGGGGAGGTGCTCATGCGCCGGCCTCGCTCGGCGCGACCGGCGCGCGTCGGTCGGAGCTCGGCCACCGGCGGGGCGTCGGGGACGCCGTAGTCGTACGGGGTGGGAGTGGATCGACGGGGATCTCCTCGAAGTTGTAGACCGGCGGCGGTGAGGGCAGCTGCCACTCGAGGCCGCGCGAGAGCCACGGGTTCGAGACCTCGCGCTCGCGCTTGAGGACCAGCGACCAGACGAGGTTGATCGAGCAGGATCAGCATCGAGGCGCCCAGGCAGAAGGCGGAGATCGAGACGAACACGTTGAGTCCGTGCAGGTCGGGGTTGTAGCTCGTTCACGCGCCGGGGCATGCCGAGCAGCCCGGCGGCGAACAGCGGGAAGAAGGTCGTGTTGAAGAAGATGAACATCGTCCAGAAATGGAGCTTGCCCAGCTTCTCGTAGAGCTTGAGGCCGGTCATCTTCGGCAGCCAGAAGTACAGCCCGGCCATGAGCGCGAAGACCAGGCCGCCCATGATCGTGTAGTGGAAGTGGGCCATCACGAAGTAGCTGCCGTGGGTGGTCACGTCGCTGGGCACATCGGACAGATAGACGCCCGAGATGCCGCCGATCAGGAAGTTGAAGAAGAACGCCAGCGCGAACAGCATCGGCACCGTGAAGCGGATCTTGGCCCGCCACAGCGTCCCCATCGCGTTGAGGAAGATCAGGCCCGTGGGGACCGAGATCAGCTCGGTGGTGAACATGTAGAAGGGCCGCAGGTTGGCGTTGATTCCGCTCACGAACAGGTGGTGCTGCCAGACCATGAAGCTCAGCAGCGCGACGCCGAACATCCCCGACACCGCCAGCCGGTAGCCCCACAGCGGCTTGCGCGCGAACACGGGCAGGATCTCGAGCACGATCCCGAAGCCGGGCAGCGCGAGGATGTAGACCTCGGGGTGGCCGAAGAACCAGAACAGGTTGTCCCACAGGAACGGGCTGCCGCCCTGGCTGGCGAGGAAGAACGACGTGTCGACCGTGCGGTCCAGCGCGCACATGATGATCGCCGCCAGCAGCACCGGGGCGGCGAGCACGGCCAGGATCGAGGTCGTGATCAGGCCCCAGACGAAGATCGGGATCCGGTTCCAGGTCATGCCCGGCGCGCGCATCGTGACCACGGTGGCCATGATGTTGAGCCCCACCAGCGCCAGCGCGATGCCGATCAGCGCGAACGAGAACAGGTAGGCGTCGATCCCGCCGCGGGCCTGGTCGGACAGCGGCGCGTAGCCCGTCCAGCCGGTGGGAAAGCCGCCGAGCAGGATCGCCGAGAGCAGCATCGACGCCGGCCAGCACGGTCAGCCACAGGGTCAGCGACTCGATCCGCGGGAAGGCCATCCGCCGCGCGCCGATCATGAGCGGCAGCAGGTAGTTGCCGAGCGGCCCGAGCACGCCCGGCCGACATCATCGTCAGCATCATCGTCCCGTGCAGCCCGACCAGCGTCAGGTAGTTGCCGGAGTTGATGAAGGTGGCGTTGTCGCTGGTCAGCTCGCCGCGGATGAACATCGCGTTGAGCCCGGCGACGAAGAAGAAGAACAGCGTCGCGACCAGGTACTGGATGCCGACCACCTTGTGGTCGGTGCAGAGGCGGAAGTAGCGCCACGGCCCGATGCTCCTCGCGCTCGCGCAGGGTCGCCGGCCGGCCCGGCCATGCGCGACAGCGGGTAGCCGAAGAACCCGAGCCCGATCAGCCAGCCGAACGATGCCGACCAGCATGCCGAGGAAGATCGCCACGTCGTTCTGGTCGGTGCCGACCTGGGCGTCGATGGTGGCCGTGATCCTGACGCCGATCCAGTGGCCGACGATGTAGCCGACGACGCCGCGGACGATCCCCACAGACGACGTTGAAGCCGAGCATCTGGCTGCGGACCGACTGCGCCCGGGTGGACGCGGGTGGCGAGAGGGTCGGAGAAGAAGAAGAGGCTTCCATCAGCCGGCCCTCCTGATCGGATCCGGGTAGTACACGTGGCTGTAGGGCGGCAGGGTCTTGGTGATCGGCCGCGTACTGGGTCTGCCGGGCCGCGATCCAGGAGGCGAAGTCGGCTCTGGCTGACGACCTTGCCGAAGGAGTTCATGTGCCCGTGCCAGAGGCCGCACAGCTCGGCGCAGCGCACCTGGAATCTGCCCGGTCTGCTTGGCCTCGACGTAGGCGACGTTGTCCGAGCCGGGGATCGCGTCGGCCTTGACGCCCAGCTCGTAGGCCCAGAAGCTGTGGTCGACGTCGAGCGAGGTGACGTGGAAGACGACCCAGCGGTTGACCGGGAGCTCGAGCGTGGCCGTCTCGACCCCGCCGTAGCTCGGGTAGCGGAAGGTCCACAGCCACTGCTGGCCGATGACCTGGATCTCGAGCGGGTGGACGCCGGCCGGGGGCTTGGCCAGCGGGCTCGGGCCCTGTCCGCCGCCGGCGCCGTGCGAGCTGTCCGAACAGGCCCAGGTGCCGTAGGCCGCGAGCCCGAGGACCATGACCGAGGTCACGGCCAGCCACACGATCTGGATCCGCACCGGAGCGATCAGCGGCGGTCCGTCGACCACCTCGGGCCCTGCTGGCGAAAGACGGTGATCGCGTAGCCGAAGTAGACCCAGATCAGCCCCACGACCGGCACGGCCAGGGCGCTGACAGGACGACGTTGACGTCGTGCTGGTCCTCGGACTGAACGCTGCGGTCGAACGGCGGGATGTGCGGGCCGGCGACCCAGATGACCAGCGGCGCGCACGATGATCGTGAACACCGCCCAGATGACCGCGATGCGGACGCCGTGGCGGGGCTCTCCCGTTCCGCCGCCCTGGGCGACTGCGGCACCGGTGCTCATACGACCTCGAACTCGCCGCTCATCCAGCCGATCGTCTGCATCGGGCCGCCGAACCCGTAGTAGGTGGCCAGCGCGCAGGGCACGAAGCACTGCCAGCGGTAGGTCCCCTTGCCCGGGGACATGAACGAGAAGGTGATCGTCGTGTGCGCCATCGAGAGCTGAGCACGGCGCCGCGCTGCACTGATTCTTGGCGTCATCGGCGACGCCGGCCAGCGGGACGCTGATGCCGAGGTCGGGAACGGTGAAGGTGTGCGAGGTGAGGTCGGGATTCAGCGTCGCGAACGGTCTTGCCGTTCAGCGTCGCCGTGCCGCCCTGGGTGCCGCGGACCTGGGCCAGGAAAGGGTTGCGCAGCCCGGTCGCGGTGTCGAACTGGTAGATCGTGACCGTGATCAGCGTGTGCGCCGGGATCTTGTAGATCGTCGAATGGCGCCAGTGGCCGCTGGCGTCCTGGGCCAGATAGCTGACCCAGTCCGGGTCCGGCGCGTGGCCGTAGCTGGGCACGGTCTGCAGGGTGAGGTGCTCAGCGCCGTTGCTGGCCACGGCGGCCGTCGATTCCGACGGCGAGGTGAACAGGAATCCGGCGAGGTAGAACGCCAGCAGCGCGGCGAGAATCACCGCGGCGCCAGCCACACCCAACACCCTCCCTCTCATCACGGCGTGGTTTATCGCGTGATCGCTCACATAGCAAGTGACGATGATCGCTATGTCGGCAAAAGCACCGGTCCAAGACGTCCGAAAACTGACTCAAAGCGCCAAAAGGCTCGGGCAATTGCGGGCTTCGGCTTCGATCTGATGCTCACCTGGGATCGGATCGACACGGTCCCACTTGGGAATGATCTAGCCGATGCGGATGCCCTGGTGGTCCAGGAAGGGCACCAGGTCGCGCACGCACCTGCCCGGCCCGCAGTCCGGGGAGCGAGAAGCGGGCCCGGGCACCATCGGTTCGGACCTCGATGCGGGGAGGCCGGCGACGCAGGCTCAGCCGCCCCGGCAGCGAAACCGAGCGGACTTCGCTCCAGGCCAGGGTGCCGACCGCCTGGTGGATATCGAGACGGTGAATCTGGAGGCCGTTGCCGGCGAACCGCAGCTCCAGGTCGCGCTGGCCGGGCGGGAGCCCCTGGACGCCACTGAGGTGCACCGCGGACATGCGAACAGCGTCGGGGACCGGCGGCACGGGCTCGGGGCCCGGCGAGCTCACGGGCGGTCGGACTCCAGCGCGCGAGCGACGGCAACCAGGAAGCGGCTCGCGGCCGCGCCGAACAGGATTCGGGCGTCGGCGGCCAGCGTCAGCGTGATGACGTGCCCGGGCTCGATCGCTCCGTCGCGGACGACGGGCACGGTCCGAACCGCGCCGGCCGTCAGCGCCGCTGCCTGAGGCGGGGTGATGAAGGCGCTACCGTCGTGCACGCCCTGAGGTCCGAGATCGGTGAGCGTGAAGGTCGAGCCGGCCAGCGAGGCGGCGGTCAGCTCGCCGGCGCCCGCCAGCGCGCCCAGTCGATCCAGCTCGGCGTCGAGCTCGACCAGACTGCGCGTATCGGCGTCGAGCAAGGTGGGCGCGAGGTAGGCATCGTCGGTGGGGACGGTGACGGCCACGTTGACCCGCGAGTGCAGTTCGAAGTGCCCGTCGCGATACGCGCCGTTGGCGCGCGGATGCTCACGCAGGGCGGCGGCGCAGGCGCGGACGAGGACGGCGGTAAATGAGCACCCGGCCGCCGCGGCGGCGGCCAGGCCAGGCTCGGCGTCGGCCTCGATTCCCAACTCGAGATCCGGCACGGTGGCCCTGGTCTCGGCACTGCGCCGCCCGAGGGTCCGCTCGGCCCGCGTCGGCTCGCGGATGCTCGAGACGCCCTTCAGCCCCGGATCGGGGGCGCCTGGGGGGGCGCTGGCCGGCTCCCACTCGCTCACAGCGGCCAGTCCTCGGTTCCGTCGGCGCCCTCCCAGCGAGAGAAGAACTCCTCGGCGTCGAGGCCGACGAGGTCGGCGCGCAGGCGCTTGAGCAAACGGCTCGCCTGGCGGACGGGCAGCTCCCAGTAGAGAACGATCTCCTCGTCGGCGATCGACACGAGCTCGATGCGGTCGGTCCGTCCCCGCTCGGCCAGGAAGGCCGGCTCACGACTTTCCCGAGTGACGATCAGGCGATAGGCGCGGTTGGCCTTCACGATCGAGCCGGCAGCCTCGCCAGGGCGCGGTTGGCCGCCTCCACGCATCCGGGTCCCGTGAATACGTCACCGTCGACGGCGAGCGCCGGGAGGGCATCGACTCCGGCGTCGCGAGCGCGAGCACCGGCCTGGGCCAGACCGGTCGTCACCGAGCGCAGGGAGATTCCCTTCAGCAGCGCAGTTGGGTGCATCTCACAGGCGGCCGCGGCGATCAGGACGGTGCCCTCCTGCCCGAGGTCGCGTCCGCCGGCGAAGGCCTGGCGGAAGGCGGCCAGCGAGTAGGCCACCGCGCGCCCAATGTGCTTGGCGTAGGTGGCGGCAAGCATGGCCAGCTCGGTGTCGGGCGGCCAGCCGGCCGGCCAGCGCAGAGGCTGGAGCCCTTGCTCGGCCACTCGCTCCCGGAGGCCCGCGGGCTCGCCGGCCGCGGGAGTCAGGCCGAGTTCCCGGGCCAGGACCGGCTCCCACTCGGGCGCCACCGCCAGCTCGGACATGACGCGCTCGCCGACCAGGTAGCACTCGGGCTCGCCGAGGTCGTAATAGAAGACAGGCTGTTCGGGCGCCACGAGCGCGTGTACCGATCCGACCTGAGGGTCAGCCGTGGATCAGCCAGCCGTCCGCGGCGCGGGCGGCTTCCATGACCGCCTCGGACATGGTCGGGTGACCGTGGACCAGATGGGCGATCTCCGGGTAGCCGCCCTCGAGGGCCTTGGCGTTGACCAGCTCCTGGATCAACTCGGTGGCCTTGGCGCCGATGATGTGGCCGCCGACCAGCTCCCCGTAGCGTTTGTCGCCAACGATCTTGACCAGCCCGGTGCGGTCGCCGTATACGGTTCCCGCGCCGACGGCGCCGTACTGAACCTTGCCGACCACCACGTCATGACCCTGCTCACGGGCCTGGGCTTCGGTGAGGCCGAAGCTGGCCACGTTCGGCGTGCAGAAGGTCGCCCGGGGCACGTCGATGTACTCGATCGGATGCGTCGTCATCCCGGCTGCGTCCTCGACCGCGATGACCCCCTCGTCCGAGGCCTTGTGGGCCAGCGCGGGACCGGGTACGAGGTCGCCGATGGCGTAGATGCCCTCGACGCTGGTGTGCATCGCGCCGTCGACCTCGATCAGTCCGTTCTCGCCCAGCTTGACCCCCGCCTGATCGAGTCCGAGCCCCTCGACGTCCGGGCCGCGGCCGGCGGCGATGACCAGCCATTCGGCCTCGCCCGTTTCATCACCGTAGGTGAAGTTGACGTCGTCGTCGCCCGACTCGATGTCGGTGACCAGGGTCCCGGTATGGATCTTGATGCCCTGCTTCTTGAACCCGCGCTCGGCGACCTTGGAGATGTCGGCGTCCTCGGTCGGCAACACGCGCTCGAGGGCCTCGAACAGGATGACCTCGGAGCCCAGGCGGGCGTAGGCGGAGGCGATCTCAACCCCTGAAGCGCCGGCGCCGACCACGGCCAGCGTCTTGGGCAGCGCGTCCAGAGCCCAGGCCTCCTCGGTGCCGATGACCCGGCCGCCGAACTCGGCCCCGGGGATCGGGCGCTTGACCGAGCCCGTGGCGAGCACGATCTTGCCGGCCTCGATGGTCTGATCGCCGACCTTGACCTTGCCGTCGCCGGCCAGGCTGGCGGAGCCCTCGATCACGTCGACGGAGTTCTTCTTCAGCAATCCGGCCACGCCCCCGGTCAGGGTCGTGATGACCTTGGTCCGCCGGGCGGTGATCCCGTCGTAGTCGATTTCCGGCGCGGCGACCTTGATCCCGAAGTCCTCGGCGTCGCGGATCTCGCTCAGCACGTCGGCCACGCGCAGCACGGCCTTGGCCGGGATACAGGCGTAGTTCAGGCAGCGGCCGCCGACGCGGTCCTTCTCGATCACCGCGGTCTTCATGCCCAGCTGAGCGGCGCGGATCGCCGCCACGTAGCCACCCGGCCCGGAGCCGATGACGACGAGGTCATACGAGGATTGCGCCATGGGGACGAATCTATTACAGAGTCGCGGAGACCCGCCGTCAGCGTCCCGGATAGCGGGGCATCTGGATCCGGCTCAGCACGCGCACGAGCTTGAAGAACAGATACCCGCAGCCGGCGACGACGACGATCGCCACCACCAGTCCGAGGACGTTGCTGGCCTCGATCAGCAGCAACGAGAACAGCGTGGCGACGATCGCCAGCAGGGCCATGAAGCCGAGCACGGCGCCGTACCAGAGCCGCCACATGCCGATCGCGCACACGATGAGCAGCAGGCTCAGCAGCACGGTCCCGCCGGCCGCCGGGGCCTTACCGTGGATCTTCAGGCCGGCCAGGAAGGCGACGAGCTGTCCGAGGCCGACCAGCAGCGAGATGATCGCCCCGGCCACGATCGCCCCCGGCCGCTCGCCGGGTCCCAGGGGTGTCAGGCCCGCCCGGACCTGGGCATCGCGGCGCTGGGAGCGGGTCATCTGCGGCTCCATGCGCCAGCCTCCGACCGACCCGGGAGATGCCTCGGTCCCAGTGGGCTTCTTCTCGGACTCCGTCTCGGCGGTGGGGGCCGCCGGTCGGGCCGGTCGGGCCGCACTCGCCTTGCGCCGCTGACCGCGCTTGCGGCTGCGTTTATTACGCGGTCCGGACACTGCGTCCTGCGCTCGGTCAGGGCCGCTCGCAGTTGGCGGGCGGTGCTCTGCGGATCAGTGGACTGGGTCAGGGCCCGGACCACGGCCACGCGACGGGCGCCGGCGCGGGCCACATCGGCCACGTTGGCGGGGGCGATCCCGCCGATGGCAAAGAACGGGACCGACGCTGTGGGCGACGGCGTGGCGAACGAGCTCCAGGCCGACCGCGGCCCGCCCCGGCTTGGTCGGTGTGGCATTGACGGGCCCGACGCCGATGTAGTCGACCGGCGCTTCGCCCGCCGCCTCGACTTGGGCCGGGGTGTGCGTCGAGAGGCCGACGAGACGGTCAGGCCCGACGATCTCCCGCGCCCGGCGACACGGACTCGTCGTCCTGGCCGACGTGGACGCCGTCGGCGCCGCCGGCCACCGCGAGGTCGGGTCGATCGTTGACGATCAGTAGCGCACCGTGATCGCGGCAGAGGGGGCGGAAGCGAGCCGCGGCGGCGAGGATCTCCTCATCACCGGCGTCCTTGCATCGCAGTTGCACGATGTCCACACCGCCGGCGAGGGCCCGGCGCAGGAAGGCATCGGGCTGCGCGTCGCAGACGAGATACAGGTGCGCGGTCTCCAGCCGCTGACGGCGATTGCTCACGACATCTAGTGTGCCGATTCACAAATTCGATGTCATCCGCGCCCAGCCGCTCCCGAGACCGCTCACGAATTTTTGACTCACGACACAAGTCTGCCAGGACCGGGGCGCTAGCATTTTTGCCAACGGGAGCCCCACCTCCGGGCTGAGAGGGCGGACTCGGTAAGCGAGCATCCGCCGACCGTCAGGACCTGGCCGGGTAATGCCGGCGCAGGGAGGTTTCATGTCAGAGCGCAAGCGAGCAGCTGTAGATGTCGCCGTGATCGGCGGCGGGGTGATCGGCCTCGCTGTCGCCTGGCGGGCCCAGACCCGCGGCCTGAGCACGGCCGTCCTCGAACGCGACCGGGCCGGCCACGGAACCTCGCGGGTGGCGGCCGGGATGCTGGCGCCGATCTCCGAGGCCACGGCGGCCGAGGAGCCACTGCTCGAGCTCGGCCTGCAAAGCGCGCGCCTGTACCCGGAGTTCGTCTCGAGCTCGGCGTCACGGGCTACAACGACAGCGGCACGCTGCTCGTGGCCCGCGACGCCGATGAGGCCGAGGCGCTCGAGCGTGAGCTCGCGCTGCGGGAGCATTACGGCCTCGCGGTCGAGCGTCTGCGCCCGAGCGCCGCCCGCCGCCTCGAGCCCGGCCTGGCTCCGGCCCTGCGCCTGGCGCTGTCGATCCCCGGTGACCACGCGGTCGATCCGCGCCGGCTCGTCGCCGCCCTGGCCGGGGCGCTGCGCGCCGCCGGGGGTGCGTTGCGCGAGGGCGCCGAGGTGTTGGGCATCGAGACGACGGGCGGGGTGGTCAGCGGCGTACGCCTGGCCACGGGTGAGGAGCTCCCAGCCCGGGCCGTGGTGATCGCCGCCGGGGTCTGGTCGGGCGAGCTCGACGGGCTGGGCGAGGCCGAGCGGCCGGCGCTGCGACCGGTCAAGGGCCAGATCCTGCGCCTGCACGATCCCGCCGGACCCGGCCTGCTGACGCGGGTGGTCCGGATGGGCGCCGGCTACATCGTTCCCCGTGGTGACGGTCGATACGTGATCGGCGCCACAACCGAGGAGCGCGGGTTTGACACCACGGTCACCGCCGGCGCGGCGTTTGAGCTTCTGCGCGATGCCGGTGAACTGGTGCCCGGCGTTTCGGAGCTTGTCCTGGATGAGTTCACGGCCGGCCTGCGCCCGGGTACCGCCGACAACCTGCCGGTCATCGGCCCCAGCCGCGTCCCTGGCCTGCACTGGGCCACCGGCCATGGCCGCGGCGGGATCCTGCTGGCGCCGATGACGGCGGAGATCGTGTTCATGTCGCTGCTCGGTGAACGGCTCGACGCGGCTCACGGAGCGTTCTCGCCGGCGCGGTACGACGTCCCCGCGGCGCCGAGCACGGCATGATCGTCACCGTGAACGGCCAAGCGCGCGAGCTCGAGTCGGGGGCCACGGTGGCCAGTGTCCTTGCCCTGCTCGAAGTCTCCCCGGACGCGCGCGGGGTGGCGGTGGCGCTCGATGGGGAGGTTGTGACCCGATCGCGCTGGTCCCAGACGCCGATCATGGACGGTGCGCTGGTGGAAATCGTGTCCGCAATCCAGGGAGGATGAGAATGGACCCAGACGTGCTGGTGATCGCCGGTCGCGAGCTGCGTTCGCGGCTGATCCTGGGCTCGGGCGGGTTCGCCAACCACGAGATCCTGGCTCGGGCCTGCCGCGAGTCCGAGGCCGAGCTGTGCACGGTCGCGCTGCGGCGCCTGGACCCCGACGCGCGCGGGTCGATCCTGGACGTTCTCACCGAGTGCGGCCTGCAGGTGTTGCCCAATACGGCGGGTTGCTTCACCGCCCGGGACGCGGTCATGACCGCGCACCTGGCCCGGGAGGCGTTCGCGACCGACTGGATCAAGCTCGAGGTGATCGGCGACGACCGGACGCTCCTGCCCGACGCGGTGGAGCTGGTGGCTGCGGCCGAGGAGCTCGTGGATGAGGGCTTCACGGTCCTGCCCTACACGACCGACGACCCCGTCCTGGCCCGCCGCTTGGAGGACGTGGGGTGTGCCGCCGTGATGCCCCTCGGCTCCCCGATCGGGAGCGGTATGGGCATCCGCAACCCGTACAACATCGCCCTGATCGTGGAGCAGGCCGAAGGTGCCGGTGATCCTCGATGCCGGCGTGGGCACGGCCTCGGACGCTGCCCTGGCCATGGAGCTCGGTTGCGATGCGGTCCTGTGCGCGAGCGCGATCTCCCGCGCCCACCACCCCGTGGCCATGGCCCGCGCCATCCGCCTCGCCGTGGAGGGCGGCCGGCTCGCCCACGGGGCCGGGCGGATCGCTCGCCGCCACTACGGCCGCGCCTCGACTCCCGAGCAGGGCCGGCCCGACCTCGAGGCTCAGCTCAGTCCGCACGGGCCGTGACCGCTGACGAGTTGATCGACGGCTGGCAGGCCGCGTGGTCAGGGCATGAGCCCGAGGCGTTCGCCGCCGTCTGCGCGGACGGCATCCAGTACGAGGACCCGCTGACCGAGCAGCCCCTGGCCGGCCTGGGAGCACTGTGCGCTCACGCCGAGCGGCTGTGGGCGGGCTTTCCCGACGTTCGCCTGGAGCGGACCGGGGCTCGGCTGTTCAATGGGGACTTCATCGCCGCCCCGTGCAAGCTGCTGGGCACCCACCGCCAGCCGCTCGATGGCCTGCCGGCCACGAACCGGTTCGTCGTCGTGCACGGCGTGTTCTACTGCGAGCGACAGCGCGACCGCCTGCTTCGCGTCCGCTGTTTCTACGACGTCTACGACGCGGCCATTCAGCTCGGCGTGCTGCCGGCCCGGGGGACGCTCGGCGGCAAGGCGTTGCTGATGCTGCGCGGGTTCGGTCTGCGTTCCGCCCGGGGCTGAGCAGTCGTCACCGGGCGACCCGGTCGGGCTGGCCGTCTCCGGGACGGCCCAGTCTGTCGGGGACGCGGAGCTCGAGCGTGACCGCCAGCGGCGGATTGCCGCGCACCGCTCCGCCGGCCAGAACCTCCACGTCAGACGACCGGGAGGAGATCGGCGGTGGCGCTGATCCCGTCCTCGCCGCCGCTGGCGACCTCGGTCAGTGATAGCCGGGGCGACTCGGCTGGCGGATTCGCCCCCGGTCGACCGCGCCGGCCCGGACACCGCGTCGATCCCGGCGAGGCCCCGGGGTCCGGCCAGAGCCAGGGCCTCGGAGCCGATGGCCGCGGCCAGCTCGGCGCCGAGGAAGAGGTCGTCATCCGCGCCCTGCCGGTTGCCCACCCAGATGCCGCAGGCCAGGCGCGCCACGTGTACGCCGGCCCGCCGCAAGCGGCGGTCATCGGCGGGCCACTCGCGACACGATCCGGTCGCGCCGGGCCATGATCGCATCCACCGGACCGGCGGCCGAGCGGACGAGCGGCACGGGACCCCAGCTCAGCAGACGTCGCCACCGCGACGCGTCCTCGTCCCCGGCGGGGGCGTAGCGGAACTCGGCGTCCAGGGACTTGCTCAGCGGCAGCGGCCAGCGCGGGGGCAGGCCGCGCAGCGCGGCCACGTCCCAGTCCCAACCCGCCAGGACCGCGGCCAGGTCCTGCCACCGCGGCGTTCTCGGGTCCCAGGTTCCAGCTCAGGACTCGCAGTCTCAGCATGTGCCGATGAACGTACACTCCCGCGCTTGTCGCGCCACTTCCTGACCGGAGCCGAACTCAGCCACAGCGAGCTGGCCGCCCTGCTGGACGCGGGCCGCTGCGCTGAAGAGCCGAGCCGCTCTCCGCGCGCCCACTGGACGGGCGCACGGTGGCCCTCATCTTCGAGGCCGCTTCGACCCGAACCCGGGTCTCGTTCGAGGCCGGGGTGTTCGAGCTCGGCGGCCATCCGATGGTCCTCGGTCGCGATGAGCTGCAGCTCAGCCGCGGGGAGTCGGTGCGCGACACCGCCCATGTGCTGTCGCGTCACGCCGCCGCCATCGGTCTGCGGACCGGCCCCCACGAGCTGGTCACCGAGCTCGCCGAGCACGCCTCGGTCCCGGTCATCAACATGCTCACCGCCGAGCACCATCCCTGCCAGGCGCTGGCTGATCTGCTCACCCTGCAGCGAGACCTTCGGCACGCTCGACGGCCTCACGCTCGCCTACGTCGGCGATGGCAACAACGTCGCTCGATCACTGGCCATCCTCGGTGCCCTGGCCGGCGTCAACGTGCGGATCGCGGCGCCCGACGGTTATCAGCTCGAGCCCGTCGCCGAGGCGATGCTGACCACCGACCCGCGAGAAGCCGTGGCCGGCGCGGATGCCGTCTACACCGACGTGTGGGTCAGCATGAGCGATGACCCGGCCACCGCGGCCGCGCGCCGCGAGGCGCTGGCCGCGTACCGCATCGATGATGAGCTGATGGACCGCGCGGCACCGCGGGCGATTGCCTTGCACTGCCTTCCCGCTCATCCCGGGGAGGAGATCACCGCGTCGGTTCTCTACGGAGAACGGCAGCGAATCTGGGATCAGGCCGAGAACCGGCGCCACGCCCAGAAGGCGTTGCTCGAGCTGCTCGTGGGCGATGGCTGAGAGCGATCTCATCGGACCACGTTCGTGAACGTGAAAAGCGGGGAATGAGCAGAACAGGAATTTCGCCCACCGCACCGCCCCTTGCGGCGACGCCTTGCCCCGACTGGTTCGGATAGGCTCGCCACAGCAGCGCTACGACAATAGGAGCCAAAGATGCCCGCCGCGAAACGCTCATCCTCATCAACCTCAAAGTCTTCGTCGTCCAAGCCCGCTGCCAAGCGCACGACGGCTGCCGCCAAGAGGGGCGCCAAGGCCACGGGGACGAGCACGCGCAAGGCCGCGTCTCGGACCTCGACCCAGGCCAAGTCAGGGGCGACCAAGACGGGGCGCTCCGCCGCCTCGGGTGCAGCCAGCACCAGCCGCTCGGCCAAGACCACCGGTCGCGCGGCGAAGAGCACCGCCAAGACGGCCGGCCGGGCCGCCGCCGGGACCGCCAAGTCGGCCAAGTCGGGCGCCAAGGGCGCGGCGACCGCCGCCCGCTCGGGCGCCAAGTCGGCCGGCACGAGCGCCAAGCGCGGAGCCACCCAGACACGCAAGGCCAGCGGCGGCGCGCAGAACGCCGGCTCGGTGGCCGAGCAGCTGGCCCGCGGCCTGGTCAACCCGCGCGACGTGCTCATGCTCACGCGCGATCGCGTCCAGGAGACGCTGGACGAGGCGGCCTCGCGCGGGTCGCGTGACGCGCAAGGATGCCAACGACCTGGTCAGCCGAACTGGTTCGCCGTGGGCGCGCCGAGCGCGACGACCTGCGTCTCCAACCTCGAGCAGCTGGCCGGCAAGGGCCGCGGTCCAGATCGAGCAGGCCACCAAGCGCGCCCGCAAGGTCGATTCCGTCGACCGCCTGGTCCGGGCCGGAGATCGCGCCCGCCGCACCGTGGGCGTCGGCCCGTCGTTCCCGATCCTCGGCTACGACGACCTGAACGCGAACCAGATCCAGAGCCGTCTGGGCGATCTGAGCAAGCCCGAGCTGCGCAAGGTCCTCACCTACGAGCGCAACAACGCCGACCGCAAGTCGGTCGTCGATCGGCTCGAAAAGGCGATCGGCTAAGCGACGCTCTCGCACCGGGCGGCCATTGGCGGCCGCCCGGCTGCTTTCCTAGTCCGGGTGAACGGCCCGGAAACCAAGCCCGCCCGTCCGCAGCGCGGCGACGAGCTCGAGCTGACGATCGACAGTCTCGCCTTCGGCGGGGCCGGCGTGGCGCGCACTCGAGGGCTACGTCGTGTTCGTGACCGGAGCCGTGCCCGGCGATCGGGTGCGGGCGGTGATCGGCAAGCGCAAGCGCGCCTACGCCGAGGCGCGGGCGATCGAGATCCTGGAGCCGAGCCCCGATCGCGTCCCGCCGCTGGCCGACCATCCCGGGGCGCCGTGGCAGGTACTGCCCTACGAGCGCCAGCTGCAGGTCAAGTACGAGCAGGTCGACGATGCGCTGCGGCGGATCGGCAAGCTCGACGGCTTCGAGCTCGAGGACGATCGTGCCCGCCGTGCAGCCGTGGCGCTACCGCAACAAGCTCGAGTACTCCTTCGGCACCGACCCGGACGGGTGCGCTGGTGTGCGGCTTTCACGCTCCCGGCCGCTGGGATGAGATCGTCCCCATGACCGACTGCCGGCTGGCTTCCGAGCCGGCCAACGAGGCCCGCGAGCGGATTGTCGGCTGGTGTCGCCGAGCAACAGTCTGACCGCCTACGACCGCCGCAGCGGGGAGGGCTTCCTGCGCAACCTCGTCGTGCGCGAGGGGCGCCGCACGGGCGCCATCCAGGCGCGCCTGGTCACCGCGCCGGGGCGGCTCGACCGCGACTCCCTGGTCGCGGCCGACGGCCGGCCTGGACGGGGTGCTGTGGACGCGCCAGGACCGCCTGGGGGAGACGACCCAGGGCGGCGAGACCGAGCTGCTGGCCGGGACCGAGCGCTTTGAGGAGGAGCTCAGCGGCCTGCGCTTCAGCATCTCCTCCGAGGCCTTCTTTCAGACCAACACCGAGATGGCCGAGCAGCTCTACGAGCTGGCCATCGACTACGCGGCGCCGCGTGGCTTCGAGCGCGTCTACGACCTGTACTGCGGGATCGGGACGATCGCTCTGTCGATCGCGCCCCGCGTGGCCGAGGTGTGGGGCCTCGAGCTGGTCGAGGAGGCGATCGCCGACGCGATCGCCGGGCGCCCGCGCCAATGAGATCGACAACGTCCACTTCTTTGCCGGCGACGTGCGCCTGGCTCTGCGCGAGCTGGCCGAGCGAGCCGGGCGGCCCGATGTGCTGATCGTGGATCCGCCCCGGGCCGGACTCTCGCAGAAGGTCGTGCGCCGCGATCATCGAGACCTCTCCGAGCAAGATCGTCTACGTGTCGTGCAACCCGACCACGCTGGCCCCCAACGCCGCCCAGCTGGTCGAGGCCGGCTACAAGCTGCGCCGCGTGCGCCCGGTGGACATGTTCCCCCAGACCCCGCACATCGAGTGCGTGGCCGAGCTCGTCCGGGGCTGAGGCCCGGGTGCGTGGCCGAGCTCGTCCGGGGCTGAGGCCCGGGTGCTCACGGGACGGTAGGGTCCGCCGCTAGATGCGCGCCGTCACCATTCGCGACCAGCAGCTCAGCGTCGAGGATCACCCCGATCCCACTCCCGGGCTCGGCGAGGTCCTGGTCCGGGTCAGGGCGGCCGGGCTCAACGGCGCCGACATGATGCAGCTGAAGGGCGGCTACCCGGCCCCGCCCGGCTCGCCGCCGGACATTCCCGGCCTCGAGCTGGCCGGCGAGGTCGTCGGCCTGGGTTCGGGGGCCGAGCGTTTCTCGGTGGGCGACCGGGTGATGGGGATCGTCGGCGGCGGCGGACAGGCCGAGCTCGCCGTCGTCCACGAGCGCGTCCTCGTACCGGTGCCCGAGCGGCTCTCGTGGCCGGAGGCGGGCGGCGTACCCGAGGTATTCACCACCGCCCATGACGCCGTGTTCACCCAGGCCGGCCTGGTCTGCGGTGAGCGGCTGCTCGTGCACGGCGCCGCCGGAGGGGTGGGCACGGCCGCCATCCAGCTCGGTCGCGCGGCCGGGGCACGGGTGACGGCCACGGTGCGCAATCCGGACCTGCGCGACCGCGTGGCGGAGTTCGGCGCCGTGGTGATCGACCCTGCCGACTTCGTCGACCGCGGGCCCTTCGACGTGATCCTCGAGCTGGTGGGCGCGATCAACCTGGGCGACAACGTGAAGGCGCTGGAGACCGGGGGCCGCATCGCCGTGATCGGCACCAGCGCGGGCGCCAAGGGTGAGCTGCACCTCGGGCTGCTGATGATGAAGCGGGCGCGGATCTACGGATCGACGCTGCGGGCGCGGCCCCTGGAGGGCAAGGCCCTGACCGCCCGCGGGCTCGAGCGCAACGTCCTGCCGCTGCTGGAGGAAGGTGTCGTCAAGGTCCCCGTGGCCGAGACCTTCGGGCTCGAGCAGGCGGTCGCCGCCTACGAGCGCTTTCAGGCCGGCGGCAAGCTCGGCAAGATCGTTCTGGTCTTCGGCGAGTAGGCCAGCCCGGGCTCCCCGGCGGGGTGGAAGGTCCGTCCCTAAGCGTCACACAGCGTGCTTTAGGGACGAACCTTGCCCGAGGCAGAGTGGCGATCGCCGCAACGACGCGCCCGGAGCGCGGTGCGTGATGAAGCGGCGTCAGTACGGCGGGAGGTCAGCCCACCACTGGCCGAGGACGCGAAAGGCGCCCCAGAACTCACGCTTGGTTCGCTCCTCATCGAGCGACTCGTCGATGTTGGGCGTGTACAGGGCCTGCGTCGACGGGGTGAAGGTCTGGATCTGCCCGACGCGAGGCTCGAGCTTCTGGGCCAGCGGGACCTCGAGATCGTTGATGACCGCCGAGCGCGTCGGGGCCCATCACGACCAGGAGCTTGGGTGCGACGATGGCCAGCTCCTCCAGCAGGCGGGCCACGCACGACGGGTCGGCCAGGTCGGTGTCGGCTACCGGGCACTTGACGCACAGCGTCCCGTAGACGGCCAGAGGATCGATGTCGAGGCGCTTGAGCGACTTCATCAGCGCGCTTCCGCTGCGCCCGTAGAAGGCCACGCCCTCCTCGACCTCGGCCGGCCGAGCGGAGTACTTGACCATGAAGATGTCGGCCTGCGGATGGCCTGAGCCGAGGACCGGCATTAGCTGTCCCCGCGGGCAGTGCGAGCATTCGCGAGAGACGGCGGGCGAACGTGTTCAGCTCGCGGATCGCTCGCTCCAGGTACTTCTCGCGGATCTCGTCGTCGGTGGCCGGCATGCCCCGAGGATTGGACGGCGAGCCCGCTTGTCCTTGCTGCTGCATCAGGACTTGCGCCCGGTGGCCCTCCGCACCCGGCGCTCGCGCGACGCCTTCCGGGCCCCTCCGGGCATCGCCTTGGTCTGGAGGAACTTCAGCGCCTGAACGTAGAGCAGGCTGGCCGGGTTGCGGATGATGTCGGCGTCGCGCAGCGACTGCAGGAACTCCTCCGGGCCATCGAAGTCGCGCATCCGGATGCGAACCGAACCCAGGCCCTGGGGAACGTGGGCGTCGGATCCGGCCCCGGCCGGGAGCCAGTACTTGGCCGCGAAGCGCACGGCCTCCTCGTTGAACTCGGAGATCGCGATGCGGGGGTTGAAGACCTCGATCGCGTCGACGTCGTCGAGCACCGGGAGCAGGTGCTCGTAGTCGGGAACGGAATGCATGCGGTCAAACGGGTGGGGCACGTAGACCAGGCCGCCCTGGCGCTTGATCTCGGCAATCGTCTCGGCCAGGGTGAGACCGCGAGGGATCTTCTCCTGGATGAACAGCCCGATGACCTCGCCCTGACCGGCGGTCTTGACCTCCTCGCCGACGATCACCTTGAAGCCATCGGCCTTGGCCTCGGCATCGAGCGCGCCGGAGATCTCGTTGTGGTCGGTGATGGCCACCGCTCCCAGCCCCCGGGCGCGGGCCTCGGCCAGCAGAACCTCAACCGGTGTGGCGCAGTCGTAGGAGTGGTCGGTGTGCATGTGCAGATCGACGTCGATCAGCGCCGCGTGAGGCGAGCCGCTTGCGGAGCCGGCCGTTGCCGACAGGCGCGGTGACGGCGGGCGACCAGTCCCGCGTAGACCGTCTCGAGCTCATCGGCGACGCGGCCGAAGTCCAGGGCGCCGGCGTGCTCGCGGACCTCCTCCGCGCGCTGGGCCAGCAGTGCGGGCTCGGCGACCAGGCGGGTGAGGTGGGCGGCCAGCGTCTGGACTCTCGCCGGGCTCGAACATGAAGCCGAGCTGGCCGTCGGCGAGGATCTCCTCGTAGACGGGCAGGCGCGAGGCCACGGGGACGGCGCCCGCCCCGAGCGCGCTGATCAGAGTTCCGGGCATGGCCCGGTCCCCGTCGGAGGCCATGACGAGCGACGTCGGCGCGAGCCAACGCCTCCTGCTGGTGCTCTGTCCGGCGTCGAGGAACGTGACCCGGTCGTGCAGGCGCCCGAGCGTGGCCGGCGGTGCGGCCGGGCGATCGCGTCCACACCGTCGCGTGCCAGGCCGGCGTTGCCGGGCAGCAGTCGCAGCGCGCGCAGGAAGGTCCGCAGCGCGGCGCGCTCCTCGGTGGCGATCAGGACGAGCTCCGGCGGGCTGTGCGGGCTCCCGGGCCGGGACGATGTCAGCGCCGGGCACGATCACCTGGTAGTCGCCGGGGAAGAAGCCCTGCAGGAGCTTGCGAGTGGCCTGGTAGCTGGCCGTGCGAGCGTCGAGACGCGAGAACAGCAGGCGCGACAGCGGGCGGGTGAGCTGGGTGGAGAGCAGCCGCTCGGTGGGGGCATGGAAGCTGCCCACGTTGAGCGCCCGGGAATGACGGAGGGCCGCGCTCGAGGCGCTGGGCGCGAACGGCTCGTGGACGTTGACCACGTCGAGCGGGAGAGCGGTCAGCGCCGACTCGATCGTGCGCGCGACGTCGACCGGCAGCGAAGCGGCGCGCCGCCGGGCGGGGGAGAAGGGCAGCACCTCGCCGACGCCCGAGCACCACCGGCTCGGCCGTCGGCTTCGTCGAGCAGCTCGTCCGCGCCGGTCGCGCAGCGCGCGGCGGGTAGTCGCGCACCAGCTCCGGACTCTCGGAGGGCGCGACGATCAGCACCCGGTGGCCCCGGTCGGCCAGCTCATCGGACACGCGGGCGACGTAGTGGTTGACCTCGCCCGGCACCTCCCAAGCAAACGGGGTGACCTGCGCGATGGCCAGACGCTGCGCGGCGGGCACGAGGATCAGTCTATTCGGGTCAGGGTCCGGTGCGCAGACGCGCGCACCGGACGGGACCGCAGTTTGTTCGGCTAGTCGACGTTGGCCGCGGCCGGGCGGCACCGGGGCGGCGCCCTTGGAGAGGTCCTTGCGCGAGTACTGCTCGATGAAGGCCTGGGTCAGCTGGTGGGCTTCATCGTCGGGACGCTGGTGCATCGGCGACTTCATCAGGTACGAGCTCGGCCCGTCGAGCTGGCCGGCCAGCCCGTGGTTGAGGGCGAGCTTGCAGCAGCGCACGGCGTCGGTGACGATGCCCGCGGAATTCGGGCTGTCCCAGACCTCGAGCTTCAGCTCGGCGGTCAGCGGGACGTCACCGAAGGCCTGACCCTCGAGGCGGATATGCGCCCACTTGCGGTCGGTCAGCCACGGCACGTAGTCCGACGGGCCGACGTGCACGTCGTCGGCAGGCAGCTCGTGGCCCATGACCGAGGTCACGGCGTTGGTCTTGGAGATCTTCTTGGACTCCAGACGCTCGCGCTCGAGCATGTTGAAGAAGTCCATGTTCCCGCCCACGTTGAGCTGCGAGGTACGCAGCAGCTTGACGCCGCGGTCGTGGAACAGGCGGGCGAGCTGGCGGTGGACGATCGTCGCCCCGACCTGGGACTTGATGTCGTCGCCGACGATCGGCAGACCGGCCTTCTTGAAGCGGTTGTTCCAGTAGTCCTCGCGGGCGATGAACACCGGGATGCAGTTCACGAAGCCGCAGCCGGCCTCGAGGATCTGCTCGACGTACCACTTGGTGGCCTGCTCGGAGCCGACCGGGAGGTACGAGACCACGACGTCGGTCCGCGTGTCCTTGAGCACCTGCACGATGTCGACAGTCGGCCCGGGGGCCTTGGTGATCTTCTGCGACAGGTATTTGCCCAGCCCGTCGTGGGTCATTCCGCGCATGACCTCGACGCTCAGGTTCGGCACCTCGGTGTCGAACTTCAGCGTGTTGTTCTGACCCGCGAAGATGGCCTGCGACAGGTCCTTGCCCACCTTGTCGGCGTCGATGTCGAAGGCAGCGGTGAACTCGATGTCGCGCACGTGGTAGCCGCCGAGATCGACATGCATCAGGCCCGGGACCTGGGCGTCCGGGTCAGCGTCCTTGTAGTAGTGGACGCCCTGTACGAAGGAGCTCGCGCAGTTGCCGACGCCGATGATGGCGACGCGAACCTTGTCGTGCTGATGACGCGCGGACCCGTTCGTGGAACCGTTCTTGCTCAATTTGGAAACCCTTCTGGAAATTGGGACCGACGCCGCCTCAAGCCGGCGGCGCGGCGACGCTCATAGTTATCCCGCAAAGCGGCGTTCGTTACACCGGCGGCGGGTTCGCCAGGCTCGCCGAAGCGGGGGTTACGCGGCCTTCATCAGCTGCGAGCGAACGTGGAGGATCCGCTGGATCATCGTGATCACGGTCAGCCCGGCCAGCACGTAGACGGCGGGAGCGAGCAGATAGAAGTGGCCCAGTGACGCCCCCCGGGCGAACACCAGTCCGGCCGACAGGATCACCACCCGCACCGGTCGCGTGGCCAGTCCGACCTTGCAGGACACACCGAGCGCCTCGGCGCGCGCGCGGGTGTAGGAGACCATCAGCGAGCCGAGCACCGCGATGACGACCGCGGCCACCGCCACCTGGTCGTGCTGGGAGGCGAAGTAGGCGGCCACCGCGGTGAGCACGATGCCCTCCTCGAGCCGGTCCAGGGTCGAGTCGAGGAAGGCCCCGAACGGCGTGCCCTTGCCCGACATGCGTGAGTAACGCCCGTCCAGCGTGTCCATGACCGAGCCGACAATGAAGGCCACTCCGGCCAAGAAGAACAGCCGCTCGACGACCAGGACCGCCGCGGCCACGTTGAGCACGAAGCCCGTCAACGAGATCGCGTTCGGCGTCAGGCGCGACTCGATCAGGCGCTCGCGCATGAGCTCCTGGGTCGTCGGTCCGTCGCCCCGGCCGCGCTGGCGGCGCGGGCGTGACGGCGGCCGGATGGGGGCGGCGGGCTCAGACATGCTCAGCGGGGCGATGATTACCGGTGGCCACGACGATGATGACGCTATCGCGCCGGGTGCTCACGCGCTGTGGCTGGCGAACGAGGCCACGCGGTCGATCACCGAGGGCTGGTCGAGCCACGGCCAGTGACCGGCGTCGTTGACCCGGTGCAGCTGTGCGCCGGACAGGGTCTGGGCATAGGTGTCGCCGAAGCTCGGGGACACCCATGGGTCCTCCTCGCCCCATACGACCAGCGAGGGGAGGTCGAGCGTGACCAGTCCGTCTCCGAGTGCCGCCAGTCCGGGTCCGTCGATCGAGCGGTGCAGACGCAGGATGGCTCGCTGCGTGCCCTGATCGAACTGAGCCCAGACGGTGTCCAGGCGCTCCTCGCTCCAGGCGTCGGGCTTGACCGTGCCCGCGCGCAGACTCCGGGCCAGCAGGCGCCGGCCGACCGAACCCATCATCAGCTCGCCGACGGCCGGCTGGCGAAGCCGGCGGACGGCCCGCGGCCACTGGAAGCCCGGCAGGAGCGGGATCGCGTCGATGATCGTCAGCCGCCGGGCCTGCAGCGGGTGCGCCATCGCGTAGGCCAAGGCCACCGCTCCGCCCCATCCGTGCCCGACCAGGGAGATCTCCTCGGTCTCGGTCACGCGCAGGAGATCCTCCAGGAAGCGGACGTAGGCGGGGATCGAGAACTCGAGGTTGCCGGCCTTGCTCGAGCGGCCAAAGCCGAGCAGATCGGGGGCCAGGCCACCGCTGCGCTCAAGGAACGGCACCCAGTCATCGGCACTGGTCGGGGCGCTGTGCAGATACACCACAGTGGCCCCGACCGGCGGGGCGTGCAGGTAGAAGACGGGGGCTCCGGCGAGCTCGATGGTTTGCTCGGCGACAGCCACGCGGTCGCCGAGGATACTTGTCCGGCCGTCCGCTGCCGCGGCGCGCCAAAATCGCGTCAATGACGCCCGCGGGAATCCCGTTGACCGAGTGGCGCGCGCCGCGCACCGATCGGGTGCGCCGGATCCGCGACCGGCTGCGAGAGCTCTACGGGATCCCGGGCGCCGAGCCCCACGGGCATCCGATCGCCGAGCTGATCTTGACCGTGCTCTCGCAGTCGACCAACGACCGCAACCGGGACGTCGCCTACTTCGGGCTGCGCGAGCGCTTCACGGATTGGGTCGCGGTCCGGGACGCGCCCGTCGACGAGGTCGAACAGGCAATCCGGCCGGGCGGCATTTCCAAGGTGAAGTCGGCCCGGATCAAGTCGATCCTGGCCGCGATCGCGCCCGAAGGAGAGCCGTCGCTGGACTGGCTGCCCGAGGTCAGCGTCGCTGAGGCCCAGGACTATCTCTGCTCGCTTCCTGGGGTGGGGCGCAAGACGGCGGCCTGCGTCCTTCTGTTCGCGCTCGGGATGCGCGATGTGCCCGTGGATACACACGTGTCGCGCGTGGGGATGCGCCTGCACATCTTGCGCCCGGGCGCTCCGTTTCAGGAGTTGCACGACGAGATGCTCGCCCTGACTCCGCCGGGTCAGGAGCTCGAGCTGCACATCAATCTGCTGCGCCACGGTCGCCGGACCTGCCACGCGCGGCACCCGGAGTGCTCGGCCTGCGCTCTGGCGCGCCTCTGCCCGAGCGCGGGCGCCTTCGGCGATTGACGACGGCTGCGCTTGACAGTCGCGGGACGCGGTGGTAACCCGGGTAGGCACGGGACCGGGCTGGGCGCGCCCCCATGGTCGCCCGTCCGGCTGACCACAACCAAGGAGGTCCCTAGTGGCCCGGATGTATCTCGACTGCCGCGAGATGCCCAGCGAGAACAACTGTGATCTCGCCATGTCCGGCAGTGAGGAGCACCTCGTCGAGGCGGGCGCCATACACGCCATCACCGCCCACAAGCACGAGGACACTCCCGAGCTGCGCGAGCAGATCCGCAGCTTTATGAAGCCCGAGGTGCCGGCCGCTCTGGCCTAGGGCCGCCACCGCCACCACGGTGCCGGCGCCCGCGACCGTTGGGCGTCGGCACCAGGAGGCCAGAGCCCGGTCCCGGGCGCCACATCGCCGGCTTCCGCCCCGCGCGGACCGATTTACGAGGAGCGGTTCCCTCCGGGCCGGGCTTGATCCGCTGGGCCCGTTCTCGGTTCGGCCCAGTGGGTAAGATCTGCTACGCTCACACTAAGATTTTTCGACTCATCAAGGAGTAGAGAACACATGGGAAAAACGATTGGAATCGACCTCGGGACGACTAACTCGTGTATGGCCGTGCTCGAGGGCGGCGAGCCGACGGTGATCGAGAACGCCGAGGGCGGACGGACGACACCGTCGGTGGTCGCGTTTACGAGCGGCGGCGAGCGGCTCGTAGGCACGGTGGCCAAGCGCCAGGCCGTGACCAACCCGCAGAACACGATCTTCTCGATCAAGCGCTTCATGGGCCGCAAGGAGGCCGAGGTGCGCGAGGAGGAGTCGATCGTGCCCTACAAGGTCGTGTCGGGCCCGGGCGGCGACGCTCGCGTCGAGGCGGCCGGCAAGCAGTACTCCCCGCCGGAGATCAGTGCCATGATCCTGGGCAAGCTCAAGGCCGACGCCGAGGCGTACCTGGGCGAGACCGTGGACAGCGCGGTCATCACCGTCCCCGCCTACTTCAACGACGATCAGCGCCAGGCGACCAAGGACGCCGGCAAGGTCGCCGGACTGGACGTCAAGCGGATCATCAACGAGCCGACCGCGGCCTCGCTGGCCTACGGGCTCGATAAGGAGTCTGACCAGACGATCCTCATCTTCGACCTCGGCGGTGGCACGTTCGACGTGTCCGTGCTCGAGATCGGCGACGGCGTATTCGAGGTCAAGGCGACCGCTGGTGACAACCACCTGGGCGGCGACAACTTCGACAAGGCGCTCGTCGACTGGCTGGTGGCCGAGTTCAAGAAGGCCCAGGGCATCGACCTGAGCCAGGACCCGATGGCTCTCCAGCGTCTCTACGAGGCGGCCGAGAAGGCCAAGATCGAGCTCTCCACCACCCAGGAGACCCAGATCAACCTGCCTTTCATCACCGCCGACGCCTCCGGGCCCAAGCACCTGGACATGCGCCTCACGCGCGCCAAGCTGGGTGAGCTGACGGCTGCCCTGCTCGACCGCACGGTCGCGCCGGTCCGTCAGGCCCTGGACGACGCCAAGGAGAAGGGCGCGGCGACGATCGACCACGTGGTCCTCGTCGGCGGTATGACGCGCATGCCCGCCGTGCAGGAGAAGGTCAAGTCGCTGACCGGCAAGGAGCCGCACCGCGGCGTCAACCCGGATGAGGTCGTGGCCGTCGGGGCCGCGATTCAGGCCGGTGTCCTGGCCGGTGACGTCAAGGACGTGCTGCTCCTCGACGTGACCCCGCTGACCCTCGGCATCGAGACCAAGGGCGGCGTGATGACCAAGCTCATCGAGCGCAACACCACCATCCCGACGCGCAAGTCCGAGGTCTTCTCGACCGCGGAGGACAACCAGCCGAGCGTGGAGATCCACGTCCTGCAGGGCGAGCGCGAGATGGCCAACTACAACAAGTCCCTGGGCAAGTTCCAGCTGACCGGCATCCCGCCGGCGCCGCGAGGCATTCCGCAGATCGAGGTCGCCTTCGACATCGACGCCAACGGCATCCTCAACGTGTCGGCCAAGGATCTGGGCACCAGCAAGGAGCAGAAGATCGAGATCCGCTCGGGCTCCGGCCTCTCCGAGGACGAGATCAAGCGGATGGTCACCGACGCCGAGGCCCACGCCGAGGACGACAAGCGCCAGCGCGAGCTGGCCGAGGCCCGCAACAACGGTGAGAACGCCGCCTACCAGGCCGAGCGTCAGCTCACCGAGCTCGGTGACTCGGTCGACTCCGCCTCCAAGGATCAGATCGAAGCGGCCATCAAGGATGTCCGCGAGTCCCTGACCTCCGAGGATGCGGCGGCCATCACGGCCAAGACCGATGCCCTGAACACCGCCTTCCACAAGGTCTCTGAGGCCATGTACCAGAAGGCTCAGGAGCAGGCCGCGGCCGGTGGCAACGGCGGCTCCGCTGACGGTGGCACCGGGTCCGCCAACGGCGGTGGCGCCGAAGAGGATGTCGTGGACGCCGAAGTTGTTGACGAGGGCAAGTAATGGGCCCGTCCGATCCCAGAACGGCTGACGCCCCGGAGTCCGAGGTGGGCTCCGGGGCCCCGTCCGCGCCGGAGGCCGAAGAGGAGCGATTCGGCTCCGGCACGGACGGTTCCCCGAAGCCTTCAGTGCCGGCCGGCGAGCCGGAGGCTCCCGTTGGCCCCGCCACCACTCCGGTAAAGGAGGATGAGCAGGAGCCCGAGACGGCTGATGGATCCGTTGATGTTGCTGCGCTGAGAGCGAAGGCGGCGAAGGCCGATGAGTATCTGGAGCTCGCCCAGCGGACGCGGGCGGAGTTTGAGAACTACCGCCGGCGGACGGCCCGCGATGCGGCGCTCGCTCAGGAGCGGGGCGTGAACAAGCTCGCGCTCGAGTTGCTGCCGGCGATCGACAACCTCGATCGAGCGCTGGCCCATGCCGACAGCGTGGAGGCTGAGAACGGCGACGCGTCGCTGGTCCACGGGATCAAGCACGTGCAGGCCGACGTGCTGGCGGCGCTCAAGCGGGCCGGCATCGAGCCCTTCTCGCCCGAGGGCGAGCCGTTCGATCCCCAGTTCCACGAGGCCGTTGCCCAGCAGCCCCAGGAGCGGGCGGCGCCGGGCACAGTGGTCGAGGTCTACCAGCGCGGCTACCGCCGGGGCGAAAGCGTCCTGCGGCCGGCTCGCGTCGTCGTGGCGGGCTAACCGAGGCACACCAGTGGCTGATCGTCCCGACTATTACAAGGTCCTGGGGGTAGGCAAGAACGCCTCGGAGGCCGAGATCAAGAAGGCGTACCGCAAGCTGGCCCGCCAGTATCACCCCGACACCAACCCGGGGAATAAGCGGGCCGAGGAGCGCTTCAAGGAGATCTCCCAGGCCCACGACGTGCTGTCAGACGCTGAGAAGCGCAAGGCCTATGACCGCGGCGGCGGCCCGTTCGGCTTCAACATGCCCGGTGGCTTCGACCCCAGCTCGTTCAGCGGTGGCTTCGGCGACATCCTGTCCGATCTGTTCGGTCGGGCCGGCGGCGCCGCGGGCCGCGGTGGCGGGACCGGTGGCGCCGGATCGATGCGCGGAGGCGCCCAGCCGCGCCAGGCGCGCGGCCGCGACCTCGAGACCGAGGTCTCGTTGACCTTTGACCAGGCGGTGGGCGGCGCCCAGGTCCCACTTGCCGTCCCCACCTCGCAACCCTGCCCGACCTGTCAGGGCTCGGGTGCCAAGCCAGGCACGGTGCCGCGCGTGTGTCCGGTCTGCGACGGTCGCGGGATCGAGGCCCAGAGCCAGGGCATTTTCTCCATGTCCCAGCCGTGCTCCAACTGCCACGGATCGGGGACCGTGATCGACGACCCGTGCCCGACCTGCAAGGGCACCGGCGCTCAGCGCTCGATCCGGCGCATGCGGGTCAATATTCCCGCCGGCGTCAAGGACGGCAGCCGCATCCGGCTGGCCGGCAAGGGCGAGCCCGGCCTGCGGGGCGCCGGCCCCGGCGATCTGTTCGTGATCACGCGCGTCAGCGAGTCACCGGTGTTCAAGCGCAACGGCGACAACCTCGAGGTCGAGGTGCCGCTGAGCATCCCCGAGGCCCTGCAGGGAGCGGTCATCGAGGTCCCGACCCTGAACGGCGCCAAGCGCCTGCGGGTTGCTCCGGGGACCAAGCACGGCACCGTGCAGCGGCTGCGCGGCGAGGGCCCGCAGCGGCTGGGCGGCAAGGGTCAGGGGGACATCCACTACCGGTTCGTGATCGACGTGCCGGCCTCGCTGTCCCCCGAGCAGTCCGAGGCGGTCGACAGGCTGTCGACGGTGATGAACGGAAATCCGCGCGCGCGGCTGTTCCCCGATGAGCCCGCCTCGGCCACAGCGGAGGCGCAGCTGATGGCCACCCGGCCGTGTCCGCACGACCCGCGTCGAGGTCTCCTCCGACCGCGGCGTGTTCATGATCTCGGTGGCGGCCGAGCTGGCCGAGATGCACCCCCAGACGCTGCGCATGTACGAGCAGCGCGGGCTGATCGAGCCCAAGCGATCACCGAAGGGCACGCGGCTTTACTCCCAGCAGGACGTCGACCGGCTGCGCCGCATCCAGGAGATGACCGCCGAGCTGGGCATGAACCTGGCCGGCGTCGAGCGCGTGTTCGAGCTCGAGGAGCAGCTCGAGACGATGTCCCGCAAGGTCGCCGCGCTCGAGCGCCGGGCGCAGGAACTGTCCGCCGAGGTGAAGCGGCTGGAGGAGCTGCGCCGCGAGCTGCGGGCCGAGATCGTGCCCTACGAACGCGGCGGCGCGCTGGTCCGCCACACGAAGATCCTGCGCTTCGGGGTCGGTCCGGCCCCCAAGCCCTCTGACGAGTCCTGAGCCGGGCCGCCGGTCTTAGGCCGGCGAGGGTTTCTGCCGATGACATGCGGGAACACTGGCCCCCTGGCCTGATCGGCAAGCGATGGTGCGGCGAGACGACGCACCGGTTGTGCAACGATCCTGCTCGGGAGCCGGGCCGCGGGAAGCGATCGACTGGAGCTTGAGGTGCCAATGCGTTACTGGGGACAACGGATGATCGCGCTCGCGATCATGGCCGCCGGCCTCGCCCTGCTGACCTCGCCGGTGGCGTCCGCCCACGCCTCGCACCCGTCTCACGCGCGCGTCGAGCAGCTCGGCCTCGCTCCCCGCCGCCAGACCCTCCCGCTCGTCTTCCCGCTGCGCGCCAACGTGGCCGGGCTCGAACGCCTCGCTACCGCGGTCAGCACGGTCGGCTCGCCCGAGTACGGCCACTACGTTCCGATCCCGGTCCTGGCTCGCCGCTTTGGCGCCTCGCTGGGCGACCGCCTTCGCGTCACGCGATTTCTGCACGGCAACGGCGCGACCCACGTCCGCATCGATGCCACCGGGCTGTTCGCCGACGCAACGCTCAGCGTGGGGCGGGCAAGGCAGCTCTTTGGCGCCTCCCTGTCCCGTTTCCACGCGACCCGGGCCGGCTCCTACGTCGCACCCACCTCGGGCGCGCACGTCCCCGCCGCGCTGAAGGGAGCGGTCACCGGTGTCGTCGGGCTCGATACGCAGCCGGTGGTCGTCCAGCCGGCGGTGAAGATCGCCAGCGGAGCCGGGTTCCCGCGCACCCAGGCCCGGTTCAGCGCCGACAACACGCCGTCGGGCTATCAGCACCGCACCGGCACGGCGGCCGGCTGTGCCGACGGCCAGGGCGACCGCGGCTTTACGCCCAACCAGTACCTCGACGCATACGGATACTCGCCGCTGCACGCGGCCGGCATCAAGGGCCAGGGCGAGCGCGTCTCCCTGATCGAGATCGATGGCTTTCGCTACTCGGATCTCCGCACCTTCGCGGGCTGCTTCGGGCTCTCGATCCCGGCCGTCAACGGCTTCGGCGTCAACATCAAGCATCCGCTGACTCCGATCGGCGAGACCGAGCTTGACCTGCAGGTGATCGACGCCGCGGCGCCGGGACTGAAGGGGATCGACGTCTATGAGTCCCGGGCCCGTCCATCGGACGTGCTGCAGTCGCTCACCGCGCCGCTGCAGAACCGCGGCCGCGTGCCCGATGTCATCTCGGTTTCCCTCGGTGTGTGCGAGCCGGCGCTGGACCTGGCGGTAGGCCGCAGTGGGCTGCGCGCCGTCGAGGGTGCGCTCGCGCTCGAGACCGCCTCGGGCATCTCGGTGCTGGCCTCGAGCGGCGACGATGGCTCCTCCTCGTGCATCGTCGGGGGCGACCCGCTGCCGGTCAAGGCGACCAGCTTCCCCGCCTCCTCGCCGTTCGTCACCGGCGTTGGTGGCACCAACTTCGTGCTCGGCGGCAGCAACCAGATCCAGGGCGAGACGGTCTGGAACGACGCCCCTTACGACCTTTCGGCGGGCGGCGGCGGAACGAGCGCACTGTTCGCGCGCCCCAGCTATCAGAACGGCTTTACCGCCCAGCGCAACCGCGACGTGCCCGACGTCTCGATGCTGGCCGATCTGCTCCCGGGCTACAACATCTTCTGTTCGGTCAAGGCCTGCCAGGGCTACGGCAGCGGGTGGGTCGCGGTCGGCGGAACGAGCGCGTCCTCACCGCTGTTCGCCGGCGGCCTGGCCCTGATCGACCAGATGCTGCGCCGAGCACGGCAAGCAGAGCCTCGGGTTGGCCAACTCGCTGCTCTACAAGGCGCAGCGCCGTTACGCCTCGCTGAACGTCTTCTCCGATATCCGCTCGGGCAACAACGATCTGGGCCCGTACATCCCGGGCGGCAACCAGCGCCCGCTGGGCTGCTGCACGGCCGCCCCGGGCTACGACCGCGCCTCCGGTCTCGGCAGTCCCAACCTCAACCGGCTCGCTTTCCTGGCCCTCGCGCTACAGCCCCGGATCGCCGGCGTGGGCATCTCGCTGCCGCGGCAGCGCCCGATCCTCCGCCACCATCTGATCGCGCGTATCAGCTGCTCGCGACGCTGCATCGCCGCCGCCAGCGCCACGATCGCCATCGCGGGGGAGAAGTCGATGCACGCGGGCTCAGGCCGGGCGGTCCTACGCGGACGCGGCCGGCGCATGGTGACGTTGCCCCTTTCCCGCGGGCAGCGGCGGCGGTTGCGCTCGGCGCTCGCCCAGCACCGGGCGATCTATGCCCACGTCGTCGGCCAGGTCCTCGACCCCGGGGGCAACGTCGAGGCCGTGAGCCGCACGCGCGTCATCCGCATCCGGCACTAGCCGGGTCCAGCTCCCGGGGTCTAGCGCCGCGACGGCCCGGACGGGTCTGGTGGCCTCCTCGGGCCCCGTAAACACGTCGATCCGGTGGCCAGAGTCCTTGCCAAACGGGGAAATTCGTGCGATAATCTAAGTCAACCAGACTAAGATTTAGACGAAACCCGAACCAGATTCCGGAACCGAAGCCCATGCACCCAGACCGTTTTACGATCAAGTCCCAGGAGGCGCTCCAGGCCGCGCAGCAGCTGGCCGACCAGCGCCGCAACCCGCAGACGATGCCCGAGCATCTGCTCGCCGTGCTGCTCGAGCAGGACGGCGGAATTGTCGTCCCCGTGCTGCGCAAGCTCGGGGTCGAGCCAGCGTCGGTGCGCGAGGCCGTCGGTCGCGCGCTGGAGGCGTTGCCCAAGCTGACCACCTCCGGGGGGCGCGAGGAGCCGGCCGGCGGCTCCGGCGAGCTGACCCAGATCATGCGCGACGCCGAGCGGGAGATGCGCGACCTCAAGGACGAGTACATCTCGACTGAACATCTGCTGCTCGCCCTGGCCGCCCACCCGGGAGGTGCCGGCGACGCTCTGCGTTCCGCGGGCGCCGGCCGCGAGGAGCTGCTCCAGGCGCTCGGCGAGGTGCGCGGCTCGCACCGGGTAACCGACGAGAGCCCGGAGGAGAAGTTTCAGGCCCTCGAGAAGTACGGCCGCGACCTGACCGAGGCGGCGTCCCAGGGCCAGCTCGACCCCGTGATCGGACGCGACGACGAGATCCGTCGCGTGATCCAGGTCCTGTCGCGCCGGACCAAGAACAACCCCGTGCTGATCGGCGAGCCCGGGGTCGGCAAGACGGCCATCGCCGAGGGCCTGGCCCAGCGGATCGTCTCCGGCGACGTGCCCGAGGGGCTGCGCGACCGCCGCGTCGTCGCGCTCGACATCGGCGCCTTGATCGCCGGATCGAAGTACCGCGGAGAATTCGAGGATCGGCTCAAGGCCGTGTTGAAGGAGATCGCCGATGCCCAGGGCACGGTGATCCTGTTCATCGACGAGCTGCACACGATCGTCGGCGCCGGCGCCGCCGAGGGCGCCGTTGACGCCGCCAACCTGCTCAAGCCGATGCTGGCCCGCGGCGAGCTGCGCGCCGTCGGAGCGACGACGCTTGACGAGTACCGCAAGCACATCGAGAAGGACGCCGCGCTCGAGCGCCGCTTCCAGCCCGTGTACGTCGGTGAGCCGAGCGTTGAGGACACGATCGCGATCCTGCGCGGCCTAAAGGAGCGCTACCAGGTCCATCACAAGGTCCGCATCCAGGACTCGGCGCTGGTCGCCGCTGCCACTCTCAGCCACCGCTACATCGCCGACCGCTTCCTGCCCGACAAGGCCATCGACCTGGTCGACGAGGCCGCCTCGCGGATCCGTATGGAGATCGACTCCAAGCCGACCGAGATCGACGAGGTCGACCGCCACGTCATGCAGCTGGAAATCGAGCTCCAGTCACTCGGCGACGATGACGATCCGGGCACAGTCGCGCGCCGCGAGCAGCTCGAGCGCGCGCTGGCCGAGGAGCGGGAGACCTCAGCCGCGATGCACGCCGAGTGGCAGCGCGAGAAGGCATCGGTGACCGCGGTGGCCGACATCCAGGAGAAGCTCGAGCAGGCCCGCACCGAGCTCGAGCGCGCCCAGCGCGACGCCGACCTGGGCCGCGCGGCCGAGCTTCAGTACGGCACCATCCCCGAGCTCGAGAAGGCACTGGCCGCCGCCGAGTCCGCCCAGCAGGAGGGCGCGACGAGCCCGACCGAGGCGCGCTTCCTAAAGGACGTGGTCGACGCGGAGGATGTGGCTGAAATCGTCGCCAAGTGGACCGGCGTTCCGGTCAGCCGGCTGATGGAGGGCGAGATCGAGAAGCTCGTGCACATGGAGGAGCGACTGCATCAGCGCGTCATCGGCCAGGACGAGGCGGTCACGGCCGTGGCCGCGGCTCTGCGCCGCTCCCGGGCCGGACTCCAGGATCCCGACCGGCCGATCGGAACGTTTCTGTTCCTGGGCCCGACCGGCGTCGGCAAGACCGAGCTGGCGCGCGCGCTGGCCGAGTTCATGTTCGACAGCCAGGACGCGATGGTCCGGATCGACATGTCCGAGTACATGGAGAAGCACTCCGTCTCACGGCTCGTCGGCGCGCCTCCCGGCTATGTCGGCTACGAGGAGGGCGGCCAGCTGACCGAAGCGGTTCGCCGTCGCCCCTACTCGGTCGTCCTGCTGGATGAGATCGAGAAGGCTCACCCGGACGTGTTCAACACGCTGCTTCAGGTGATGGACGACGGGAGGCTGACCGATGGTCAGGGACGGACCGTCTCGTTCAAGAACGTGGTCCTGATCATGACCTCGAACATTCCCGGCGGCCGGGCCGGCGTCGAGGCCAATTTCAAGCCCGAGTTCATCAACCGGCTCGATGACATCGTCGAGTTCGAGCCCCTCAGCCGGGAGCAGATCGGCGCCATCGTCGACCTCCAGGTGGCCATTCTGGTCCGCCGGGTGGCCGAGCGCGACATCGAGATTGAGCTCACCGATGACGCCCGGACGCTGATCGGGAACCTCGGCTATGACCCGACCTACGGTGCCCGACCGCTGAAGCGGGTCATCCAGAAGCGGCTCGTCGATCCGCTGGCGCTGGCCATCCTCGAGGGCCGTTTCGGTCCGGGGGATACGGTCATCGTCGGGGCCCGCGAGGGCGAGCTGACACTGGCTCGCGCCGAGGCGACCACCTCGGTTTGAAGGTAGGCTCGGCCGGAGGCGGGCGGGCGGCGCGCGTGCTCGCGAACGCCGGCCCGGAGCCGGTCGAAAACCCACCGAGAGGAGTGACGTAGATGCCGACCTACCTCATGCTCACCACGCTGACCCCCGAAGGCGTCCAGACGATCAAGAACAACCCGGCCCGGATCCGCGAGGTCAACCGCGAGGTCGAGCAGCTCGGGGCGACGGTCAAGGCGCAGTGGGCCACTCTGGGCCATTTCGACTTCGTCAACGTGATCGAGGCGCCTGACGAGCAGACCATCGCCCGCGTCTCCCTCGAGCTGGGCTCGCGTGGCACGGGCAAGTACGAAACGCTGACCGCGATCCCGATCGACGACTTCATCGGTTCGATTTGAAGGTCCTCGTCCTGGGCGCGGGCGCGCGCGAGCACGCCCTCGTCCAGGGCCTGGCCCGCTCTCCGCGCCAACCCCAGATCTACTGCGCGCCCGGCAACGCCGGGATCGCTGACGACGCCACGGTGCCCGATCCGGCGCTCGACACGAGCGACTCCGAGGCCGTCCTGGAGGCAGCCCGCGAGCTCGGCGCCGACCTGGTCGTGATCGGTCCCGAGGCACCGCTCGTGGCGGGCGTGGCCGACGTTCTGGCCGGGGCCGGCATCGCCTGCTTCGGACCCAGCGCCGCCGCCGCCGAGCTCGAGGGCTCAAAGGCGTTCTGCAAGGAGATCATGGTCGCGGCGGGAGTGCCCACGGCCGCCTACGAGGTCGTCACCGAGGTCGAGGACGGGTTGAACGCCATCACCGGGTACCCGGCGGTGATCAAGGCCGATGGGCTGGCCGCCGGCAAGGGGGTGGTGATCGCCACCGATCGGGAGCAGGCCCGGGAAGCGCTGCACGCGTTGCTGGTCGAGCACCGCTACGGCACCGACCGGGTGGTGGTGGAGGAGTTCCTGGACGGCGAGGAACTCTCCCTGCTCGCGCTCTGCGACGGGGAGACCGCGCTGCCGCTGGCCTCGGCCCGGGACTACAAGCGCATCTTCGACGGGGATCGGGGGCCCAACACCGGCGGGATGGGCTCCTACTCACCGGTCCCCGGTGTCGACGAGGCGGCCGCGGCTGACCTCTGCGCGATCGTCCATCAGCCGGTGCTCGACGAGCTGCGGCGGCGGGGGACCCCGTTTCAGGGCATCCTCTACGCGGGCCTGATGATGACCGCCACCGAGCCCAAGGTGCTCGAGTTCAACGTCCGCTTCGGCGACCCCGAGACCCAGGCGATACTGCCCCGCCTGGCCACCGATCTGCTCGATCTGTTCGAGGCGGCCGGTCGGCCCGGAGGACTGCGCGGCGTGACCGTCAGCTGGCGTCCCGAGACGGCCGTGACGGTCGTCCAGGCCAGCGCCGGATACCCGGAAACCGCCCGCAGCGGCGACGTGATCCACGGGTTGGACCGGGTCCCCGAGGCAGCGTTCGTCACCCACGCCGGCACCGCGCGAGGCCCGGACAACTCGATCGTGACGGCCGGCGGCCGCGTGCTCAGCGTGACCGCGCTGGGCGCCGACGCCGCCACCGCCCGCGCTGATGCTTATGCTGCTGCCGACATGATCGAATTCAAAGGACGTCAGATGCGCCGCGACATCGCGCTGAGGGCAGGACGATGAACGCCGAGGAGCCGGTCCCCGAGGTCGCCCAGCCGGCCCCCGAGTCCCAGGCGATGACCGAGACCGCGGCCGATATCGAGGAAATCGAGACCGACGCTCCGCGGGTGGCCATCCTGATGGGCTCCAAGAGCGATCTGCCGGCCATGGAGAAGGCCGAGGCGGAGCTGACGGCCCGTGGCATCAGTTCTGAGACGCGCGTGATGTCCGCTCACCGTGAGCCCGACACCGTCGCCGACTACGCCAAGAACGCCAAGCTGCGGGGGTTGCGGGTGATCATCGCCGGAGCCGGCCTGTCGGCCGCGCTGCCCGGGGTCGTCGCCGCCCACACCGAGCTGCCCGTGATCGGCGTGCCGCTGACCAGCCGCACGTCCGTGGCCGGTGGGCTCGATGCGCTGCTCTCGATCAGTCAGATGCCTCCGGGTGTCCCGGTGGCCTGCGTGGGTGTCGACAACGCCCGTAACGCGGCTGTGCTGGCCGCACGCATCCTCGACGCCTGACCGCCGATCTCAGGCGGCGGCGGCAAGGCGACGCCGCCGCCTCGACACTGGGAACGCCGGCGCGGCCAGGCCGAGCAACCCGGCCAGGAAGCCGGCGGCGCCCCAGGCGATGCCGGGTGGCGCGTAGGCGAAGCTGACCGAGTGGCGACCGGCGGGGACGCGAACGGACTGGAACAGTTTCTGGCTGGGATTGACCGTCGCGGGCGCACCGTCCACCTGAGCGCTCCACCCGGGTAGGTCGGTTTCGCGGCGGACCAGCGTGGTCGCCCGGGGGCACGTGATGATCGCCTGCTGGCGCTCGCTCGAGCGGATCGCGCAGCCGGGGGCGGTGAAGTACGGCGCCGCGCCCGTGAGGTGGTAGATCCAGGCGGTGGGGGTCTTGGCCGCGAGCTCGAAGCCGGTCGGGCTTTGACCCAGCGCCTGGCCGGAGGGGGTGAGGACGTAACTCACCCCGAGCTGCCGGTAGCCGGACAGGTTGTGCAGCAGTTCGGCGGCGGTGGAGGGAGCGAACGGATTGCGGCTGCCGCCAGTGTTGCCGACGAACACCGTCGGGTTCACGTACTGGTCGAGGTGATGGGTGATGTAGTCGGCGTAGGTCTGGGGGATGGGGAGGTCGTTGATGTCGGCCTCGGCGACCCCGTAGTAGGAGCCGTAGTTGGGTTGCAGCGGCCCGAGCGTGAAGAAGCGCCCCTCGCCGAGGTGGCGGCTCAGGAACGCTGCCGGACCGGAGTCGACGCGGACGTGGCGGGGGGCCGCGAGCTCGGGAGCGGCGAACAGGACGAGCACATCCACGGCCACCACCGCGCACAGCAGCCGCGCGCGCAGCGCCGGGTGCCGGAAACGGCTCGCGGCGGCGAGGGCGATCACGACCAGGGCTCCCCAGGCCACGGCGAGCGCGTAGTAGGGGCGGCTGGCGTACTTCGAGCCCAGGGTGGCGGCCAGCGGGCGCGCGCCGAGCGCACCCGCGGCGACAACGATCAGCATCACCCCGAGCGCCCACAGCGCGCGCCGGCGGTGCGCCGGGACGCGCACGAGGTCGTCGAGCCCAAGCCCGGCGAGCACGATCACCGCGAGCTCGAGAGCCGGTGTGGCGTAACGGAAGAAGGCGATCCGGGTCATCCCCGGGGCCCAGCCGAGGACGTGGCCGAGCAGGGGCACCTGGCCGTACATCCGGGCGAACACGAGCAGGATCCAGCCGGTCAGGACCAGACGCAGCCCCCGGCGACCGCGCGAGAACGCTCCCAGTCCGGCCAGCATCAGCAGCCCGGTCGAGAGATAGCCCCCGAGGACCACCCAGACGCTGGTCAGCTGTGCGGACGGGCCGGCGAACTCGGTCAGCGGCCCGAAGATGTAGGGCATCACCAGCATCGGCAGCCCGTTGGCGGGGATGTGGGCCGATCCATAGATGCTCGACCCGTGCGTGCTCAGATCACCGCGGTTGAAGTAGTCGATGGTGGCCACGCCGATCGGCGCCGCGAGCAGCGCTCCGACGAGGGCACCGGCGAGGCCCTTGACGAGCAGCCGGCGGCGGTCCGGGCCGCTGACCGTCCCGCAGCGCCAGGCGAACCAGACCGCGCCGAGCACTGCGTCGATGTAGGCCGTCTCGGGGAAGCCGGCGTAGACCGATAGTGCTCCGGCCACGGCGATCATCCACCACCCGCCCCGCCGACCCTCGAGGGCGGCCTCCCGCGCGTGCTCGATGCCCAGCAAGAGCAGAGGGAGCAGGGCGACCGGATTGACCGGGGCGTGGGCGAACCAGGCGAAGGTGCCGTTCAGTCCGAAGGCGATGCCGGCCGCCACCGCCGCCCAGCGCGACACCTCGAGCCGGCGCAGGAGCGCGAACGTGGCCAGGCCGGCCACGAGCTCGAACAGGATGTGCTCGTAGAGCTGGCCGTTGCCGAGCGCCGTGAGCAGGGTGGGCGGAAACAGCGCCGCGGACTGCATCTCGCCGGCCAGGGGTGCTCCGCTGCCCTCGTAGGGGTTCCACCACGGCAGACTCAGGTGGATGACATCGAGGGCGGCCCGGTGGCCGAGGGCTTGCGAGACAAAGCCGTTGTTGGGATCCAGGGTCGGCTGACCCCCCGTCGCCGGCCCGGCGAACGCCGATACCAGATCGCCGCGCGGGCCCAGGGGGTTGGCGGTGAAGGTCCCGGATAAAAAGGGGAGGTTGGCCACCACGACCACGGCCGCGATGAGCAGCATCGCGGCGCGGTCGGGCGGGATCCTGCTCAGCGCACGCGAGACCGCCACGGGCGCATGATGTCTAAAGCCCGCGACGCGGGCGGCGAGACCCGGCTATGCGGACGGCGCGCAGGGGTCGGCTTCGGCGGACTGGGCGAGGTCCTGGATGTACTGGGCGATGACTGCGGCCGCGGTACGCTGAACGCGGATAGCCTTGCGTGTCTGCACCTGAGTCTGGGTCGCGTTTCTCATAAAGTTCCCTTTGGTCCTCCGTTGTACGACGAGCATCGTACAATAGCGAAAAGGTTCGACGAGCTTCGTACAATTGGTACAGATGTCAGTCACCACCGAATCGATCAGCCATCCGACGCGCAGCGACATTGAGCTCAGCGCCGTGCTGCACGCGCTGAGCGACCCCGTGCGCCTGATGATCGTCGCCGAGCTGGCCAAGGGCGAGGGCGAGTACACCTGCGGAAGCTTCTCGCTGCCGGTGACCAAGTCCACGTGCACGCACCACTTCAAGGTCCTGCGCGAGGCGGGCGTCATCCAGCAACGCCAGCAGGGCACGACCCGCCTCAACAGCCTGCGCCGCGAAGACCTCGACGCACGCTTCCCGGGCCTTCTGGGGACGATCCTCAAGGCCGCGCCGGACTCCGCCGCCGTCGCCGCCGAAACCGCCTGAACCGTCCAAGGATCGCGCGGTGATCGCTCGCTACACCCGAGCCGAGCTGGGCGCGGTCTGGTCTGACCAGGCCCGCTTCGAGGCTCTGCGCCAGGTCGAGGTCGCCGCCTGCGAGGAGATGGAAGGCCCGACCCCCGAGGAGCTCGCGGCGATTCGCGCCGCCAGCTTCACCGTCGAGGCGATCGACGAACGCGAGAAGCTGACCGACCACGATGTGGCCGCGTTCGTCGACGTCCTGGCCGAGTCGGCCGGCCCGGCGGGACGCTGGATTCACTACGGGCTGACCTCGAGCGACGTGCTGGACACCGGGCTGGCCCTGCAGCTCAAGCGCGTGGCCGAGCTCGTTCTGCCCGACTCGCAACGACTGGTCGCGGTGCTCGCCGAGCGGGCACGGGAGCACGTCCAGACGCTGTGCGCCGGGCGCACCCACGGCATCCACGCCGAGCCGACCACGTTTGGGATCAAGCTGGCCGGGTTCGCATTCGAGGCCGCCCGCAACGCCGAACGTCTGCAGCGCGCCTTCGCCCAGGCCACCGTGGGCGCCATCTCCGGCGCGGTGGGCACCTACTCGGCCACCTCTCCCGATTTCGAGGCTCGCGTCCTGGAGCGGCTCGGACTGACCGCCGAACCGGTTTCGACACAGGTCGTGGCTCGCGACCGCCACGCCGAGCTGCTCTCGGCGATCGCACTGGCCGGAGCCGGGATGGAGCGCTTTGCCACCGAGCTACGCCATCTGGCGCGCACCGAGGTCGCCGAGGTCCGCGAGCCGTTCAGCTCGGGCCAGAAGGGCTCGAGCGCGATGCCCCACAAGCGCAATCCGATCAAGTCCGAGCAGATCGCGGGCCTGGCCCGCGTGCTGCGCGGCAACGCCCAGGCGGCACTCGAAGATGTCGCCCTCTGGCACGAGCGCGACATCTCCCACTCGTCGGTTGAACGGGTGATCCTGCCTGACTCGACGATCCTGCTCGATCACATGCAGCGCCGGACGATCAAGCTCGTCGAGGGCATGGTCGTGGACCCCGGGCGGATGCGCGAGAACCTCGAGCTGACACAAGGGGGGCTGTTCTCGCAGCGCCTGCTCCTGGCCCTCGTCGGACAGGGCCAGACCCGCGACGAGGCCTACCGCACCGTCCAGCGCCTGGCCCAGCGCGCGCTCGATGAGCGCACCCCGCTGCGTGACCTGCTGACCGACGACCCGGCCGGCGCCGGCCTCGACCTCGATGCCGTGTTCGACTACGCCCCGTTCATCGTTCACGCCGACGAGATCGTCGGCCGCCTGGACCAGATCGCGTAGGAGTTTCTCGCCCCGGAAGCTCAAATTCGCCGTCCTGGGCGCCGGCGAGTCGTCGTAACCAGCCGCTAGCATCGGCCCCGATGACCGCCTTGGAGGACCTGACCCTGCTCGCATCGGGCAAGGTGCGCGAGATCTACGACCTCGGTGACGAACTGCTGCTCGTCGCCTCGGACCGGATCTCCACCTACGACGTGGTTCACCCGAACCCGATTCCGGACAAGGGCTCGGTCCTCACCGGTCTCTCCACTTTCTGGTTCGAGCGCACGGCGGAGATCCTGCCCAACCACCTCCTGTCGGTGACCGACGGTGTGCCCGATGAGGCTCGCGGCCGCGCGATGGTGGTCAAGCGACTGAAGATGCTGCCCGTGGAGTGCGTGGTCCGCGGCTACATCACCGGTTCGGGCTGGAAGGACTACCAGGCGACCGGGTCGGTCTCGGGCCTCGAGCTGCCGGGGGACTGCGCGAGTCAGACCAGCTGCCCGAGCCCCTGTTCACGCCCTCGACCAAGGCCGAGGTCGGCCATGACGAGGCGATCGACTTCGATGGCGCCGCCGAGTTGATCGGTGATCGTGAGCTGGCCGAGCGGGTCCGTGAGGTCTCGCTGGCTCTGTATCAACACGCCGCGGATCACGCCCGCGCCAATGGCATCATCCTCGCCGACACGAAATTCGAGCTCGGTCTCGACGCCGACGGAAACCTGACCATCGGCGATGAGATGTGCACGCCGGACTCGTCTCGATTCTGGCCGGCTGACGGTTACGAGCCCGGTCACGGTCAGCCCAGCTTCGACAAGCAGTTCGTGCGCGACTGGGCCTCCTCGACCGGCTGGGATCGCAACCCGCCCGCGCCGGAGATCCCCGCCGACGTCGTCGCGCGCACGCGCGAGAAGTACATCGAGGCCTACGAGCGCATCACCGGCGAGTCGTTTGACACCTGGCGCCGCCGAACCGGTTCGGGATCGGAGTAGCCATGCGTGCTCGCGTGCTCGTCAAGCCCAAGGCCGGGATCCTCGATCCCCAAGGGCAGGCGGTCGAGCGCGCGCTGCCTGCACTCGGCTTCGATGGCGTGCGCAATGTCCACGTCGGCCGGCTGGTCGAGCTCGACGTGGAGGATCCGGCGCGACTGCCCGAGATGTGTGAGCGCCTGCTGACCAATCCGCTGATCGAGGATTACGAGATCATCGAGGTCGGCGACCCGGCCCACGCATGAAGTTCGGGATCGTCCGCTTCCCCGGCTCCTGCGATGAGGTTGACGCCCAGCTGGCCTGCGCTCGGGTCGGCGAGGCGGTCATCCTGTGGCACGGCGATCGAGATCTGCACGGTGTCGATGCGGTCGTGGTCCCCGGAGGCTTCTCCTACGGCGACTATCTCAGGGTCGGAGCGATCGCCCGCTTTGCCCCCGTGATGGGCGAGGTGGCCGAGTTCGCCCGCGCCGGCGGCCTGGTGCTCGGGATCTGCAACGGGTTCCAGGTCCTGTGCGAGGCGGGCCTGCTGCCGGGGGCGCTACTGCCCAACACCTCGCTGCGGTTCATCTTCCGCCAGGTGGAGCTCGAGGTGGCCGAGGCCGAGACCCCGTTTACCCGCGCCTGCCCACCGGGCCGGCGCCTGTCGATTCCGGTCAAGCACACGACCGGCCGCTTCTACGCTCCGGAACCGGAACTGCGCCGCCTCGAGGCCAGCGGGCAGGTCCTGCTCCGCTACGCCCCCGGGCACAACCCGAACGGGTCGCTGCGCGACATCGCCGGAATCACCAACGAGGACGGCAACGTGTTCGGGCTGATGCCCCATCCCGAGCACGCGGTGGATCCGCTGACCGGGTCGGTCGACGGGCTCAGCATCTTCGCCTCCATCCGCGACCAGGTCGCCGACCGCGTCCTCGCGTAGAGCGTCGCCCCGGTGTCAAACGTGGCTGACCCGATTCCCCGTCATCGTGAGCTGGGCCTCACCGACTATGAGTACGACCTGATCCTGAGCGGGCTCGGGCGTGAGCCTTCGCCGACCGAGCTGGCGATGTTGTCGCTGATGTGGTCAGAGCACTGCTCCTACAAGCACTCCAAGAAGCTTCTCCGCCGCCTCCCGACCGCGGGCCCGCGCGTACTGATGGGGCCGGGCGAGAACGCCGGCGTTGTGGACGTGGGCGGCGGCCTGGGTCTCGCCTTCAAGGTCGAGTCCCACAACCACCCGAGTGCGGTCGAGCCCTTCCAGGGCGCGGCCACGGGCGTGGGCGGCATCCTGCGCGACATCTTCGCCGTCGGCGCCCGCCCGATCGCGGTGCTCGACTCGCTGCGCTTCGGGGAACCGGCCGACTCGCCCCGCTCGCGCTATCTGCTCGAGCACGCGGTCGCGGGAATCGGTCACTACGGCAACTCGATCGGCGTCCCAACCGTCGGCGGCGAGATCTACTTCGAGCCCAGTTACGAGCAAAACTGCCTGATCAACGCCATGTGCCTCGGGCTGGCCCCGCACGATCGACTGATCCGGAGCGCCGCCGCCGGCCCGGGCAACGTGCTCGTGCTGCTCGGGGCGCTGACCGGCCGCGACGGGATCGGCGGCGCGTCGGTTCTGGCCAGCGCCGAGCTCGGCGACGGCGACGCGGCCAAGCGGCCGTCCGTTCAGATCGGCGATCCGTTTGCGGAGAAGAAGCTGCTCGAGTGCTGCCTCGAGCTGCTCGACTCCGAGCTCCTCGTCTCGCTTCAGGATCTGGGCGCCGCCGGGCTGACCTCGTCGGCCTCGGAAATGGCCGCCAAGGGGGGCGTCGGCCTGGACATCGATGTCGCGCGGGTGCCGCTGCGCGAGGCGGGCATGGAGCCGTTCGAGATCATGGTCTCCGAATCACAGGAGCGCATGCTGTGCGTCGTGGAACCACGGCGGGTGGGCGAGGTGATCGCCGTCTGCGAGCGCTGGGAGACCCTGGCCACGCCGATCGGCGAGGTCACCGACAGCGGCCGGATGCGCGTCGTGTCCGGTGGGGAGATCGCCGCCGATCTGCCCGTGGAGATCCTCGTCGACGACTGCCCTCTGTACGACCTCGAGCCGGCGCCGCCGGCCGATGGCCTGTATCCCGGCGGTCCCGCCGTCCTGGGTCCCGAGCTCGATCCGGCGGGGACGCTGATCGGGCTCCTGGCCAGCGCCAACATCGCCTCGCGGCGGCCGGTGTTCGAGCAGTACGACCCGGTCGTCCAGTCGCGGACGGCACGCCGGCCGGAGCAGGCCGACGCGGCAGTGCTGATCCTCGGCGAGAGCCCGACCCCGCCGGCGATCGCCGTCGCCATCGATGGCAACGGGCGCCGGGTCGCCTGCGACCCCTTCGCCGGCGCCGCCGAGGCGGTGCTGGAATGTGCGGCCAACCTGGCTTGTGTCGGGGCCGAGCCGCTCGGCCTCACCAACTGCCTGAACTTCGGCAACCCCGAGAAGCCGCACGTCGCCTGGCAGCTCGTCCAGGCCGTCGAGGGCATCGCCGCGGCCTGCACGGCGCTCGGCGTGCCCGTCGTGGGCGGAAACGTCTCGCTCTACAACGAGGCCCCCACGGGCCCGATCTTCCCCACCCCCGTGATCGGGATGGTCGGTCACCTGCCCGACGCCAGCCGGGCCGGCCAGGGCGGCTTTGCTGCCGCCGGGGACGCGATCGCCCTGGTTGGCGACTTCGCACCGCTGGCCGGCGGGTCCGAGCTGGCCAAGCTCCGCGGCCAGGCGCCCACGGGACCGCTTCCGGAGCTGGACTTCGAAGCCGCCCGCGCCGCCCACGCCACCGTCCGCGATGGCATTCGATCCGGTGCCTTCGCCAGCGCTCACGACATCGCCGAGGGCGGTCTGGCCGTGGCGCTGGCCGAGTGTTGCATCGCCGGTCGCCTCGGCGCCACCGTCGGGATTCCGGCCGCGTTCGACGTGTTCGCCGAGGCGCCGGGGCGGGCCTTCCTGGTTTCCGGAGACGAGGCGGCGCTGGCGGGGCGCAAGGGACTGACCATCATCGGTCACGTCGGGGGCCAGGCGCTGGAGCTCGGCGAGATCCTTAAGGTCGCTGTTTCCGAACTGGCCGAGGTGCGCGAGCGGGGATTGCTCGGGTTCCTGTGAACCCGTTGGTAGGCTGAGGTCAGGCGCTCAGGATGGCTAACCCCCTCGACCATCGCGATGGGCCCCGCGACGAGTGTGGCGTGTTCGGGATCTACGCCCCCGAGCATGACGTCGCTCGCCTCGCGTACTTCGCCCTTTTCGCACTCCAGCATCGCGGCCAGGAATCGGCCGGCATCGCCACGGCTCCCCGAGGCGGGAACATCATGGCCATTCGCGACCAGGGCCTCGTCTCCCAGGTGTTTGACGAGCACACGCTGCGCTCGCTGCTCGGCGACATGGCGATCGGGCACGTCCGCTACTCGACCACCGGCTCCTCGGAATGGGAGAACACCCAGCCGATCGTCCGCGACGACCGCCGCACGCTGGCCCTGGCCCACAACGGGAATCTGATCAACGCCGTCGAGCTCCACGCCGAGCTGCGCGGCCACGATGTCCCGTTCCGCTCGACCTCGGACTCGGAGGTCATCGCCGCGCTGCTGGCCACGCATCCCGCGGAGCGAATCGAGGACGCCGTGGCCGACGTGCTGCCGCGGCTCAAGGGCGCCTTCTCGACCGTCGTGCTGACCGATGATGCCGTGGTTGCCTTCCGCGACCCGCACGGCCTGCGTCCGCTCGCCCTCGGCGTGATCGACCCCCCGGCGGGCGGCAAGCCCGCCTACTGCGTGGCCAGCGAGTCCTGTGCCTTTGACCTCATCGGCGCCCGGTTTTTGCGGGATATCCAGCCGGGCGAGGTCGTCACGCTGACTGAAGGCGGAGTCAAGACCCGGCTCGTGGCCGGCGCTGAGCGCCACTCCTTCTGCGTGTTCGAGTACATCTACTTCGCGCGCCCGGACTCCCGGCTCGGGGGCCAGGTCCTGCAGGTCGCTCGGGCCAGGATGGGAGAGATCCTCTGGCGTGAGGCCCCGGTGGACGCCGACGTGGTCATCCCCGTGCCTGACTCAGGCAACGCCGCCGCCCGGGGTCTGGCCCGCGCCGCGGGGCTGCCCCAGGACGACGGCTTCATCAAGAATCGCTACGTGGCCCGCACCTTCATCCAGCCCGGGCAGGAGCTCCGGCGCCACGGTCTGCGGATGAAGTTCAACCCGCTGCGCGAGGTGGTCGAGGGTAAGCGCCTGGTCGTGGTCGACGATTCGATCGTCCGCGGCAACACGATGCCCGGGATCGTTTCAATGTTGCGCGACGCCGGGGCGGCTGAAGTCCATATCCGGATCTCGTCGCCGCCGATCAAGCATCCCTGCCACTACGGGATCGACATGTCCACGCGTGAGGAGATGATCGCCCACGGCCGCAGCGTGAGCGAGATCAGCTCCCAAATCGGTGCGGACTCCCTGCACTACCTGTCTCTGGCCGGCGTCTACGAGGCCATCGGCCAGTCGCGCGAGACTCATTGCGACGCTTGCTTCAGCGGCGATTACCCGCTGGCCGGCACCGAGACCGCGAACGGCAAGTTTGCCTTCGAGCATCCGTTGCCGTTGATCCAGGCCTGAGAACGCCGCCGGCACCGACCGCGGCTAGTGCCGCCAGCCCCGGCGGTAGAGGTCCTCGAGCATCTGGGTCTGGTGCTCATCGCGACGACGGTGTGAGGCTCCGGTCGCCGGTACGCCGGTGCGGAGCTCGAACAGCCGACGCTGGGCATAGTCGAGCTCGCCGACGAGGCGGCGGAAACGAATGACGGCCTGGTGGCTTCGGTTGCGCATGATCTTCCCTTCCGAGCGGTGGTTGGTCATAGCCACAGAATCGACTAAGCCGGGTCGGCTGACATCGGCAGATGGGTGTGCGTTTGGGGGACGCGAGCCTTACCCGGAGCCGCCCCACCCCTTACTCGTTTCGTCCTCCGTTTGGCGCTTCTCGGGCCGTGGCGCCAGCCGACCCCAGCGCTAAGCTCGGCCGCCCCATGGACACTCTTGCCTCGCTGCGCCAGCTGTTCGGATTCGAGTCCTTCCGTCCCGGACAGGCCGAGGCCGTAGAGGCGGCGCTGAGTGAACGCGACGCACTGGTCGTGATGCCCACCGGGTCAGGCAAATCGCTCTGCTACCAGCTCCCGGCGCTGATGCGTGACGATCTGACGCTGGTCGTCTCGCCGCTCGTTGCCCTGATGCAGGATCAGGTCGCGGCTCTCGAGCGGATCGCTCCCGGCCGGGTGGGCGTGGTCAACGCTCAGCGCGGACACTCGGCCAACGCCGAGGCCGTCGAACGTGCCCGGGCGGGGGATCTGCGGCTCCTATACGTCGCCCCGGAGCGCTTCGGTGCTCCGGCCTTCGCGAAAGCCATCGCGGGGGCTCGGATCGGTCTGTTCGTAGTCGACGAGGCCCACTGCGTCTCCCAGTGGGGACATGATTTCCGGCCCGACTATTTCACCCTCGCCGATGCCGCCGCGGGCGTGCGCGCGCGGGCCACGATGGCGCTGACAGCGACCGCCACCCAGCAGGTCGCGGACGACATCGTACGGCGCCTGCGCCTCGGCGACCCCGCCCGGGTAACGACCGGATTTGATCGCCCCAACCTCAGCTTTGCCGTCATCCCATGCCGGGGCGGCCGCGATAAGGAGCGCCGGGTGGCCGCGGCCCTCTCGGAGGCCGACGCGCTCCCGGCGATCGTCTACGCCGGCACGCGAGGCGCCAGTGAGGAGCTGGCTTGCACACTGTCCCGCGAGCTTGGCGAGCCGGCGCTGGCCTACCACGCCGGCATGCATCGAGGGGCGCGCGCCGAGGTCCAGGATCGCTTCATGTCCGGTGCGGTGCGGGTGATCGTGGCAACCAACGCGTTCGGGATGGGGATCGACAAATCGGATGTGCGCACCGTCTGCCACGCCTCGGTCCCGGGATCGCTGGAGGCCTACTACCAGGAGGCCGGGCGCGCCGGCCGTGACGGCCAGCCGGCGCGATGCCTGCTCTTTGCCGAGCAGCGCGACAAGGGTCTGCACGTGTTCTTCATCCAGCAGGCCAAGGTCTCATTCGAAGATCTTCAGCGCGTGGGTGAGAAGCTCAACTGGGCTGGAGTTGACGGGAGCTACGACGTTTCGCTGTCCGAGCTGGCCGCTCGCCGCGGGGGCGAGGACTCAGTCCGGGCGATCATCGGCCACCTGGCCCGCGCCGGTGTCCTCGCCCCTCGGCCCGCGCCCCCCGACCGTGCCTCCGGCCGGATCACGGGCGGTTTTGATCAGCGCACAGCGGCCGTTTGCATGGGTTCGGCCCGTGAGGCCGAGCAGGTTCGCTGGGGGCAGTACCGCGCCGTCTGGCAGTACGTCGAGGGCGCGCGATGCCGTCGCGAGGCGCTCCTGAACCACTTCGGGGATCGTCGCCGCGCGCCCGCCCGGGTGCCGTGCTGCGACGTCTGCTCACCCGAGGCCGCACCCGCCGATCTCGGTCCCGCGCGGCGAGCGGCGATCGACCCGGCGGCGGTCGGCGGCCTGGAGGCGGCGATCATGGACGTGGTCGCGTCGGCCTCGCCGCCGGTGGGCCGAACCCGGGCGGTGGAGATCCTCCGCGGCGGTCGCTCCAAGGTCGTCGCCCAGTACGCCTACGACGCGCTGGCCGGCTACGGAGCCTTTGCTCACCTGCGCTCAGCAGATGTCCTGGGGCGGGTGGACGCGATGCTCGAGGCCGGGCGGCTGCGCTCGACGGGCGGGCGCTTTCCGAAGCTCCGGGCGGCATGAAGGTCGGTGTCCTTGCCTCCGGCGCCGGCACCAACCTGCAGGCGCTGATAGACCGCGTCCACGGGCGCGATGGGATCCAGCTGGTCGCGGTCGGCTCCGACAAGCCGCAGGCCTACGCCCTCGAGCGGGCGCGCGAGGCCGGCATTCCGGTCGGCGTGTTCGAGCGGGCCGACTACGAGAATCGCGCCGAGCGCGACGCCGCGATCGCCGCCTGGCTGCGGGCCCAGGGTGTGGAGCTCGTCGTCCTGGCCGGCTACATGCAGATTCTGGGCGATGACTTTCTGGCCGCCTTTCCCGACCGGATCGTCAACGTTCATCCCTCGCTGCTGCCCGCCTTCCCGGGCCTGAACGCCGTCCAGCAGGCGCTCGACTACGGCGTCAAGGTGTTCGGGGTCACGGTGTTCTTCGTGGACGGCGGCGTTGATACCGGTCCCATAATCGTGCAACGGGCGATCGATCTGCCCACCGCGCAATCCGCCGATGAGGTGCTCGAGCGCCTGCACGAGATCGAGCACGAGCTCCTCCCCGAAGCGGTGCGCCGGATCGCCGCCGGCACGGTGGCGATCGACCCCGCCAACCCGCGTCGGGTTGTCTCGGTAGAGTCGAGCACGGTTATGGACGCCAGCGCCGACCCTGCCAGTGCACTGCAGATCGGAGTCCCCGACGTCCAAGTCGGCCGTGCGCTGCTGTCGGTCTCCGACAAGACGGGGATCGTCGACTTTGCCCGGGGCCTGGTCGAGCTCGGCGTGGAGATCATCTCCACCGGCGGGACCGCGAGGGAGCTGACCGAGTCGGGGATCCCGGTGCGATCCATCAGCGACCTCACCGGTTTTCCCGAGATCATGGACGGGCGGGTCAAGACGCTTCACCCCAAGCTCTATGCCGGACTGCTCGCGGTTCGCGACAACCCCGAGCACGTGGCTGCGGCCGAGACGCACGACGTCGAGTACGTCGACCTGGTCTGCGTGAATCTGTATCCGTTCGAGCGCACCGCCGCCGAGCGCGGGGTGTCTGACTCCGTCGTGATCGAGAACATCGATGTCGGGGGGCCGACCATGATTCGCGCGGCGGCCAAGAACCATGCCTTTGCCGCGCCGGTAGTCAGCCCGGAGAGCTATGACGCGGTCCTGGATGAGTTGCGCGAAGGTGATCGCCGCCTGTCGATGGTCACCCGCGAGAGCCTGGCCGCCGAGGCTTTCGCCTACACGGCGCGCTACGACACCGCGATCGCCCGCTGGTTTCAGGAGAAGCGCGAGGACTTCCCACCCCTGTTCGTACGTGCCTTTGAGAAGGTGCTCGAGCTCCCCTACGGTGAGAATCCGCATCAGCGCGCGGCCTATTACGAGCAGGTTGGCGCCCGCACGCACGTTCTGTCGATGGTCTCCCAGCTGGGCGGCAAGCCGATCTCGTTCAACAACCTGCTCGATCTGGACGCCGGCCGTCTGCTCCTGAGCGAGTTCCAGATCCCGGCCTGCGTGATCATCAAGCACAGCAATCCGTGCGGCGTGGCCGTCGGGCCGACGGCGCTCGAGGCCTATCGGCGTGCGTACGCGTGTGACCCGATGTCGGCCTTTGGCGGCGTCGTGTGCCTGAACCGTGCTGTCGACGCCGAGCTGGCCGAGGCTCTGTCCGAGCAGTTCATCGAGCTCCTGTTCGCCCGTGGCTATGAAGGGGACGCGGTCGATGTGCTGGCCCGCAAGCCCAACACACGCATCCTCGATGACCGCGAGGTGCGGACTCCGAACATGATTGAGCCCCAGCTACGCCAGGTGATGGGCGGGATGCTCGTCCAGGATCGCGACGTGGATACGGAAGAGCGCAGCGAAATGCAGGTCGTCAGTGAGCGCCGGCCCACGGAAGCCGAATGGCAGGAGCTCGTCTTCGCCTGGAAGGTCTGCAAGCACGTGAAGTCAAATGCGATCGTCGTCACCCGCGACCTGGCTACGGTCGGCATCGGGGCTGGTCAGATGAGCCGAGTCGACGCCGTGCGCGTGGCGCTTGAGAAAGCGAGCGACGGAGTCGAGGGTGGCGTGCTCGCCTCCGATGCCTACTTCCCGTTCTCCGACGGTCCCCAGCTCGCCCTCGAGGCGGGGGTGAAGGCGATCATTCAGCCCGGCGGCTCGGTCCGAGATCACCTCACCGTTGAGGCCGTCGACAAGGCCGGCGCGACGATGGTCTTCACCAGTCGCCGCCACTTCCGGCACTGATCGTGCCCGGGCGCGCTGAGCGCTGGGGCGGCGACCCCCCATCTCCTTACGAGGAGCAGTTCGGCTTCAGCCGCCTGGTCCTGGCCGGCGACTTCGTTCTCATCGGCGGGACGACGTCGATTGACCCTTCCGGCATGGTTCTCGGCACCACCGGCTACGAACAGACGCTCGAGATCCTGGACAAGATCAAGCACGAGCTAGGCCGCGTCGGCTCCTCGTTGGAGTCGGTGATTCAGCTCCGCATCTACGTCACCGATATCTCCCGCTGCGACGAGGTGGGCCGCGCCTTCGGTGACGCGATGGGCTCCGCCCGTCCCTTGATGACGATGGTCGAGGTCTCCGCACTCATCGACCCGCGGATGCTGGTCGAGATCGAGACCGTCGCCTACCGCCAGTAGGACCGCGCAGTCGCGGCCCCCGGTCGCGGTCGCCGTGGCGGTTAGAGTCACCGTCGCGGTCCTGGTGCCGGTGCCGGCGGGTCCCCAGCCCTCTAGGTCGGCCGGACCTCGCGACCGGAACCTCCGTCCCAAACCCGCGCTCTACGTGGGTTAGCGACGGAGGTCCCAGGCCGAGGGCCCCTAAATCGCGGCGGCTGCGATCATTGCCCTGCCGGCCGCTGTAGCTCAGTTGGTAGAGCAGCGGACTTTTAATCCGACGGTCGTGGGTTCGAGTCCCACCGGCGGCACTCAGAAGTAGCTGGGCGCGTTATCGGAATGCCCCCATCCCATTATCTCCGTGGACCCGATGGCGGAAATGCGATTGCCCGCGCTCGGAGCAGCGGGCGTGCGGCGCTTGGACGGAAACCGGGTACGGCGCTTGCCCGAGACGCGCGAGCAGCCTAGACAAATCAACGCTTCCGCGTTTCCCGCCGAGAGAGGAAGTGTGTCGTGCCGGTGAGATGATTGCGAGCGTCCCTCTCACGGGCCCCGCGACAATCGGAGCTAGGAATGGCGGGCCGGAGTGTGCCTCCTAGCTCGGCTCCCAGCGCCAGCCGTTGTTGTACTCGCAGGTGATCGCCTCGCCGTCGCCGGCGATTCCACTCGTTCCGTGGTCAACCGCGCGGCAATATTCATCGGGCTCGTAGCAACCCCCCGAGTCGCTAGTTGGGTAGCACCCAGTCGGTGTCGGTGTCGGTGTCGGTGTCGGTGTCGGTGTCGGTGTCGGTGTCGGTGTCGGTGTGGGGTTTTGTGGTTGGCGTTGGTGACGTCACAGGAGTCGGCGCCGGGGTCACGGGAGGTGGGACGTACTCACGTCCCTTGATCTCTGCGTGTCGCGAGGCACATGTCGTAACCTTTCGTGCTGCGAGAACTTGCATCGCCAACCCGGTGTCCGGACGCCCTCGTCTGCGCGGCGATCGATCGTGCGTGCTTTCGGGCAAGACGTCGTGCCACGGAAGACAGACACACTGTCCCGGCCTGAGTAAGTAGGCCGTGAGAGACCCCGCTATAGCTGACCAGGCCACAGTGCCTAGTCGAGGCCCCGAGGGCCGAGCCAGCAACTGTCAGAACAACGAGCACCGGGAGGCCCTTCCGAAGACCTGGTTCAACATCACCACGAGCATTCGAGCGGCGCCGCGGCGCGGCCCCGCTTCGCGCGGGATCCGAGTACGTGTCGGTCCGCCTGCTAGCAGGTCCGCTGCGAGCGGCCGGACCGAAGCGGCAGTCTGCGGCGCTCAGCCGTGGCTTCCGCTCGGTCGCCACCTGGGCGAGATGCGAGACGGACGTCGTCCAGGGGGTCGGACCTGCATTCGTGTCTGGGCGTGTACGGGAGCCAGCGCGGGCGTCGTGACTCCCGTTGTCCGAAATCGACAGCGTCGCGGGCCGGTGAAGGCTGTCGTGGGAGGCGGTCGGACCCGCCAATCCTCGTGTCCAGCCTGAGTGTTGGCAAGGCCTACATGACGATCTCGATGCCAGATCGATTCCGGCTACCGCCGGGAACGAGCGAAGTCTGCCTCGTGGGCGCGACCTCACAGAGTGGCCTCGGCGGCCTTCAGTCCGCTTCCTGGGGCGAGACAGAGCAGCTCGGTAATCAAGTCCTAGACCTCACCGCTAGGGGTCTTGAGCGCGAAGTCGCCTGACACCTCGCAATCGGCGACCACGAAAGCTGTCGAAGTGGTCGAGCGCAAGCAAGGACGATGGACGCCCAGAGACTTCCGCTTTGTCGCCCGCCCGGCCGTCAGAGATCGGCTCCTGCTTACCCTCCTGGTCGACGTGAAGCAGCAGTCCGGCGGGCGGCAGCGTGCGTCTATTGGGTGCGCGGCAAGCAGCAGCTGGGGTGGTGAGACCAGCGGCGTTTCGGGGATCAGGGTTTTAGCTCGCTGAGCAGCAGTTCGGTCCGGTACTTCGGGGCGAGGGCGACCGCCTTGGCAATAAACGCGCCGGTCTCTGCTTCGTCGAGAGCCGGTGGAGCCTCCGTCCGGTGCGCGACCGGCACGCCGACCTCCTTGAAGAACTCCTCCTGGCCTGCAGGCGAGCACAGACACAGCAGCCGCGCAGGGTGCGCAGAGACGTTTCGGAAGACGTGTGGGGCGTTGGCGGGCACGTTGATTGTTACGCCGGCCGTCGCAACCGTGCTGACGCCGCGGAACGTGAACTCGATCTCGCCGTCAAGGATGGTGAACATCTCCTCGAAGTCGTGGCGGTGAGGGGGCGGGCCGCCGCCCGCCGGGACGTGCATGTCGATCAGCGTGTAGCGCCCGGCGGTGTCAGCGCCGGACACAAGGATGGTGTAGGTGTCGCCAACCACGCCGAGGTGAGGGAGCGACTCATCAGTGTCCGGGCTTACGCGCGTTAGGACCCGCTCGGGATCATCGGCAGGGATCGGTCCTCGCGGCTTGGAGTCGGCGGACGGGGTGTCGTGCATCGGGCGCTCCTGTCGTTCGCTGAGCGGTAGAAATCGTCCGCTATGACCTCGAGCCTACCGTCGAGGCCGCGGGCCCATCCGCGTCTGCGGGCGTCCCGCCGGGTAGGGATGGTCGCGTTCCATCGGGCAGAAGCAGCGGCGATAGGTTGGGCCAAGCGCCTGTATTGCGCGCGAGGCGCCGTCACGACGCTGCGCCTCGATCGATTCCCGGCACTCGTCGTCGGCCACTCGGGCTGCTGCATCGTCGCCGTCTGAGCTGGCAGTCTCCTACTGCTGGTTTTGCTTGCGGCCGGCGGAAGGAGAAGAGTGTTGGGTCGCCTCCGGCGCTGCCCGTGTTGCCGCGGGGTGCGTGAACACCCAACGGTCGCGGAGTCCTTTGCCACGAACGTACGAGTGCAGCTTTCGGGCATGCGCTCATCGATTGTGCCCGTCTTGCGCGACGAGCAGTTCAGGAAAGCGATTGGCGACGCGTGCGCTGCCTGATGTTGTGGATGAGAACCCCGAGCTCGACCATCCAGACAGAGGGCGCCACGAACAGCAGTCCGGTGATACTCAAAGCTCGCCTGTGGCGCCTAAACGCGCTTCCGATCGGCATCGGCGCCGGAAGAGACCCAACCACCGATTGCGTGGAAGGCGAAGCCATTCGATCCCCGCCAAGCAGTAAAGGAGCCCATAGACCGGCCCTCTGACGAGGGTTGTGCCTTTTTCTCGCGGTGCCTGCGTAGAGCCATACTGACTGCTATGGCCAGCGAGCGAGTATCGCCCGCGCAGCCAGAGAGCGAGTGCGATCGGGCGAGCCGCACTCGCTGACGTTGACGTCGGACCTATTCACGAGCCGCGTTTGGCTGGATCGGCGTACGAGTCGAACGCTCTGGCGCCGGCTGACTTAGCCCGCGTGCAAGGTTCGAGATCGAGCTGGACTCAGGTCGGCCCGCGCCGTGACCGATCTTGGCTGCGGCTGCGGGGGGTGTAAAGACGAACGGTGGCTGTCTTGCCCTTAAGCGGAATGGATGGTCGTTCCTCAAAGTCCTCGGCGGAGCAGCCGAGCGCGCGCAGCGTGCTCTCAGTGATGAGGATGTCATCGCCTGTAAGCCGAGTTGCTGCCTCGACGCGGGTTGCAGTGTTCACAGGATCCCCGATGACTGTGAAGTCGCGCCGTCCCCCTCCGCCGATCGTGCCGACAACAACCCTTCCTGAGTTCACACCGAGCCCGACACGGAGCTCGCCACCGACGCCATCCTCGACGAGCTGGGCGATCTCGAAGGCGGCTGCAAGCGCGCGTGCTGCGTGATCGGCATTCCGCCTGGGAGTCCCGAAGACAGCTAGCAGTCCGTCGCCCACGAACTTATTTGCGTGCCCGCCGTGACGCGCGATCACAGGGACGACCGCCTCGTAGAGCTGATTGAGGCAGGCAACGACCTTCTGCGGGGCGGCATGCTCGGCGAACTGGGTGAACGCGCGGACATCAAGGACGAGGATCGAGGCCTCGATCTCTTCACCGCGGAGGTTCGTGCCCTCAGTCAGCACACGCTCCGTTAGGGCTGGATCGACAAACACACCGAACGCCTCGTGCAGCCGCTGCCGCTCGCGCAGCCCGGCCACCATCGCATTGAACGCGACCGCGAGTTCGCCTGTTTCATCGGTGGACACCACCGGTACGCGCACGCCGAGATCTGCAGCGCCGAGCCGACGTGCGGCGTTGCGAAGGTCGATGATGGGCCCAGACACAGAATCTGCCAGCACGAGGCTGAGCCAGATAGAGAAGGCTGCGGTCACGCCAGTGGAGACACCGCTGCCAAGTCCGATCGTGTCGAAGTTTCGGGTGTTGGGGGTCATGAGCCCAGCGACAATGAGCGATGCGCCCCAGGTGACCATCGGCACTGTCGCCAGCAGCCGCTGGTGTAGCGAGACGCGCGCGGGGTCAGGAATCGACGCTTCCGGGAACTGCTCGCCAATGTCTCGCAGCACGGGTCGCATCGCCAGCTCGAGACCGAGGTAGCGCAGCACGCCGCTGGAGATGTACAGCAAGCAGGACATCGGTAACAGCAGCGCTGCTTGATAGGCCCGAAGCCCGAGCAACGCGGCAAGAACAAGGTCCGCGGCGGCCACGCCGACGACTCCGATCACATAAAGCCCTGGGCGCCGGACAAGCAGCAGTGGAAGTTGGGCCGCTGATGACCAAGCCGCCTGAGCGCCATCCTCCGCCCGGTCGCGAGCGAGCCACGCCCTGGCGGGCTCAGCCGCGCGCAAGAAAAACCGTGCGGCCACCGCGCTCTCGACGGCGAACCCGACCGCTAAGCAGCCGCCAAACAGCGCCACCTCATCCACGCCGAGATCGACGTAGAAGAGCACGGCAACAACCCCAAAGCCAGCTACGACGACGCCATTGAGCACGATCACCAAGGCGCAAACTTCGAAATAACGCGCGGCGCGACGGCAATACAGCACCCGCAGTGGCCACTCGAAGAGCCCCCGTCGACGAACCGGCCACGCAATGAGTCTCGTTCGTCCGTTGAACATTGGGAGAGCCCTCCGTCCGATCAAGCTACCCGCAACCGGGGCCGCGCGCCTCGCTTTCAACCGAGGAAGGCGCGCCATGTGATCGATCTCACTTGACGATTCGTGAGTCTCCTTCAATGTCCTCGCTTGCGGCGGACGGTTGGTAGCGTGAGCTTCTGCTGCCGGCACTCCTCGACCCACGCCGCAACGTCGAGCTAAAGGCGCGAGACGCTGACCCCGACCGGTCGCTGGGCGTGTGCCGGGAGCTTGGTGCCGAGGATCACGGCACGATCCGGCAGCGCGACACCTATTTCAACGTGACCAACTGTGGGCTGAAGCTGCGGGAGGAGAGTCCTGGCAGCGCTCATCTGATCCAGTTTGAGCGTGCGGATGAGCCCCAGCAGCGGGAGAGCCGATATCGCATCGTCGGGATCGAGGATGGCCCGCAGCTGCGAGCCGTGTTGCGGGCGGCACTCGGCGTCAGCGTGGTGGTCGCCAAACGGCGACGCCTCCATATTTGGCGCGACGTTCGTGTTCATCTCGACGAGGTCGACGGGCTGGGCACGTTCATCGAGTTAGAGGCGGTCGCAGTGCCTGAATCTGATTTGACGCGAGAGCATGCTCTGGTCGAGGAACTTCGCGCTGCATTTGCGATCACCGACGATCGCCTGGTCTCACGCGGCTACGCCGCCCAGCTCCTGAACTCACCCCGGAGCCGTAACTACGGCGCACGCACTTCCGCTTCGTCGCCAACCCGGCCGTCAGGGCGGCGCTTGCGCTTTAGCTGATCGCGGCCGCGAAGCAGAAGCGGATCAACCGGTCGCCGCCCACGTGCGCCGAGGGTTCAGGAGCGGCCGTCGGGCTGATATGGCGGCGCGATCCCCCAATCCCAACGGGGGACCGGCGCATGAGCGACCGTTTGCGCGCCGGGCTGGGAGTTGTGCAGCGCCAAGCGGGATCCCCACTCGGCGTATCCCATGATCGCCGCACGGAATTCCGGATCGGCGGGCAGCGCAGCATCGTCAGCCGCACGGCTGAGCAACGTCACAAACGTCAGACGCTGCTGGTCGGTGATCGCGAGGTCGTGATGGCGGCTGAGCATGTGCTCATAGCCACCGCGGGAGCGGCTGTAGGCGGCGGGTCCGCCCATGACCTCCGCCCACCAATCAGTCACGCGCTCCCGATGCTCGGTGCTGACACGACCTCCGAACATGGCAGCGATGTCTGGAGCTTCGATCTCGATCAGGTCATAGAAGCGGTTCAGCCAGCGCGCAAATGCGTCATGGCTGCCTGCCCACTCATAGATCGTCGGGGCGTCCTGTGCCATGTCGACGACGCTACCGAACCGCAGGCTCGTCGCAAACCACAACGAGTGCGACCAGCCAAGCCTCGGCCCGCTCCCGCTTGGTCGCCCGTGCAGGGCACGAGGTCGTGGCTGCTGCTCTTCAGCTCGGCGTCAGTGGTTGTGGTTGACGACCTCGACGTTGTGGCCGTCTGGGTCGCGGACGAAGGCGGCGTAGTAGCCGGGGTGGTAGACGGGGCGCTCGCCGGGCGGCCCGTGGTCCTCGTAGCCCGCGGCGAGTGCGGCGGCGTGGAAGGCCCGCACCGTGGCGTCGGTGTCCGCGGGGAACGCGAGGTGGACGTGCTTCGTGGATGGGCGCTCCTCACGTACGAGCGAGAAGGAGAAGTCGTGGCCGGAGAGCTGCACGCGCTCCGGCGTGTCGTGCGTCAACCGGAGTCCGGCGTGCGGCGCGACCGTCGTGTAGAAGCTCCGCGACGCCTCCGGGTCGAGGACGCGGAGCCATAGGTGGTCGATGCGGCCGTCGGGCACGGGGCGCTCGCGGTCGCCGTGGACCGCCTCGACGCTGTTGCCGTCCGGGTCGAGCAGAAAGCCCCCGTAGTAGTCCGGGCCGTAGACCGGGCGCGGTCCGGGCGCGCCGTCGTCTGGGTAGCCGGCGTTGATCCCCGCCTGCCAGAAGGCGTCGACGGTCTCGCGGTCCGGGGCGCGGAAGCCGACGTGTAGGTTGCGAGTCACAGGGTGCTCGCGGTCCGTCGGGCCGATCCACCAATCCTCCCACCCGACCATGTCCCGGCCTGCATAGCTCGGATCGACGCCGAGCACGGAGAGGACGGTGCGGTAGAAGCGCTCAGACGCAGCGAGGTCAGACACAGCGATCCCCACGTGATCGAACATCGCCCGGAGGCTACCCTCGCCACCATGCTCGTGCCCGTAGCGCTGGGGCAGGGCGGCGCTGTCGATTCTCCGCTCGCAAAGCACAAGCGCGGCCCGCGGCCGCTCCGCCCCTTCTCCTTTGTCGCCCAGGCCCACGCCGGCGCAGCTCCTGCTCCAGCCAGCGCCGACGAGAGCAGAAGCCATGCGTCGTCGGCCTTTGACTCGCTCGATTTCGTGCAAGCAGCGGGGACCTTCGACCCTACTTGTCGGGCCCAGAGACTGTCAGAACCCGTGTTGCCGCGCCTGATCAGCGACACTTTCCGCGTGTTCGCCTTTGCGCTCAACGATCGCTGTCAACTGCGGCTCTTGAGGAGGCAGACGCTGAGGAGCTGTACAACGTGGTCGTTGCCAGCCACGCGCTGCTTGCGCCCTGGATGCCGTGGGCGGCCGACCAGACCCTCGAAGGAACCCGGGAGTTTGCGCGGTCAAGCCGTCGTCAGTTTGCCGCCAACGAAGGATTTCAGGCGGCAATAATCGACCAGCGCTCCATCGTGGGCGTCATCGGCTTTAGCCGGCTGGACTGGGCTAACCGTTCGGCGAGCCTGGGCTACTGGCTGACAAGCTCGGGGCAGGGCCGCGGAATTGCCACGCGCGCGACAGCATCACTGGTCGACTACGCGTTTGGGGTCTGGAAGCTTCACCGCATAGAAATACGCGCCGGAGTCGAGAACGTCCGCAGCCGGCGGGTCCCCGAGCGGCTGGGCTTTCGTGAAGAAGGAGTCCTCAGAGAGGCTGAGCGGATCGGCGACCGCTACATCGACCACGTCCTGTGCAGCGTTCTCGCCCACGACTGGGACACCTCCAGCGCGGCCCAAGGACCTGACAAGCTTCGTCCCCTCTGCGGCCACGTCGCCGGCGCAGCCGCTTTAGCTGGCCGGTGGCGCGGAGCAGAAGTGAGGATTCGGCGCGACCCGGAACGATCACGTGCTGACCGCAACGCGAGCTATACCTTCACCCATGATCACCCGACTCGACTTCATTGGTATCCCCTCCCAGGACGCCGACCGCGCCCGCAGTTTCTACCGCGACACGCTTGGGCTTCGTGCCGACAAGCACGGTGACTATGAGCAGTGGGCCGGCGGTACGTGCTTCGGCATCTGGGAGCCCGAGAAGGTCGGGATGCCGTTCGTACCCCAGAAGGGCAACCCGTGGGCGTTAGGGTGCGACGATGTCGCTGCCACCCGTTCCGAGCTCGAGGCCAAGGGCGTCCAATTCGCAGGCGACACCTTCGATACCGGCGTCTGCCACATGGCCTTCTTTGCGGACCCGGACGGCAACGACCTCATGCTCCACCACCGGTACGCGCCCTACGCCTGACCGTCATGGCTTTGCTTGCTGCGGCTCACCCGTCTAGCGTGAGTTTGCGTTCGGCGCGGCGCATCGCTTAGTCGCGTAGCTCCGTGGAGCCGGCGACTCAGACTGCCGCTTCGTCGCACGAGCAGCCGCAAGATCAAGACTTCTGCTTTAGCTGAGTGCCGGAGCGGAGCAAAAGCCGGCGGAGCGGTGACCTGTTGCATGCCATGGCCCTGGTTCGCGATGGTGGACGCGGGTTTGGTGCGGTGCACTGCGGTGCCGTCGCGGAGTATTAGGCGGTCGGCGCCGGGTTTGATTGGGGCGCGCGGGACGGTCCTGACCCTGGAGATGTCGGGCTCGATGTTGAGCCCAGCGGCGACACGATCATCCCCAGCGTGCTGTTGAGACAGGTCGGCAGCGGCGGTCTCATTCCCCCTTGGGCGAGTAGCAGTTGTCCGTTGTCGCTTCGGCCCAGGCCGATGTATCCCCACTCGCCGCGGTCAACGAACCGGCGGCTCATACGCCGCGAGAAGGTCCACCGTAGTTGCGGGAACTGGGACCGCTTGACGGGGTACACGAACCCGCCGTTGGCGGCGGGACAGGCGTCGGTGATGGGGATGAAACGCTCGGGGACCCCGAGGGCTTTCAGGCGCGCGTTGATCGGCTGGATCGCGGTGTGGAGGTTGTGCACGATGACTGTCACCGAGCCATCGGGCTGCTCGACAAGGGCATACGCCGGGGAGGGAATGGAGGTCGCCGAGGCGAGGAGGAGGACGACCACGGCGGCGGCCACGCCGAGTACAGCGAGACTGCCGCTGGCCATCGCCACCCGGCCGGGACGCCTGGCATCCCGCGCGGAGCCTCGGCTGGATTGCCTTGAGACGAGCCGGTCGGCTGCGCTCTGCAGTTCGTGTTCGAGTTCGGGAACCAGCGTCATATCGATCTCCTGAGGTCGCGTCGTAGCGTGGACAGCCCCCGGCTGACCCGCTTGCGGATGAGCGCCTCAGAGGCCCCCGACCCCGAGGCGATGTCTGTGTAGGAGCGGTCATCGACGATGTGGGCACGGACCGCGTCCCGCTGCTCTGCCGGAAGCCGATCGAGGAGCTCTTCCACCCAGCTCTCTGAAGCGATCATGCCGTCCAGACGCTCGCGACTCGCGGCGCTGAGCTCCAGCTGCAACGCCATCCCGAGGCGTTGACGCGACGCATCTTCAACCCGGCCTCTGCGCACGCTCCTCAGCAGCACGTTTTGAGCGATCTTGAACAGCCACCCAGCAGCGGACGGACCCATCGGCCGGTATTGATGAGCACCGGCCAAGGCCTGAGCGAAGACCTCGGCGCCCAGCTCAGCCGCGACCTCGGGGTCTCGAGTGCGGCGCATAAAGAAGCCCAGGATCGACGCCTCGTAGCGGCGATAAAACCATCCGAACGCAGCTGGGTCGGTCCGGCTTGACGCCAAAAGTTCGGCATCGCCACATCGCGTCCAATCGGGCATCGCCTTATAAGTCCATCAAGGACTCAGTTTGTGACCGGCGCTCGACACGGCCGACAACCACACTCCTCCGGACAGCAGCCCGCCTCGCGGCCGACAAAGACTGCCATCAGCTCGAGAAAGGGCGCGGGATCGGCCTCGACCCCGCTACTGCATCGTCGCCTTCTGGGACTGTGCGGCGTAATGCCGCTTCGGGTCCGCGAGAGTTCGGAGCAGAAGTGTTGGTTGGCGCCGCCCCCGACCTCGAGGCGGCTGTTGATGCGTGAAGGAGCACTATGGGGACGATCGGTTCTCGCGCCAAGCGGCGGGGCCCGGCGGTACTCTCGCGCTAGGTGAGGTTTGTCTGTGGGTTGGTGTGAAGGGTCCCTCCGGGAGTGTGAACGTGCGGGCATCTGTGGCCTGGCGGCCGTGGCGTCGAGCTGGGATTGGGGAGAGCTACCGAGCGACGCTCGCTGCGATCTGGCTGCCGGCACTGATCGTGGTGGCGGGATTGATCGCGATCTACGTTCTGACCCGACCGCCCGGCCAGCGACAGGTGAGCGCCAGCGTCCTGCCAGTTGCGTCCGGCGCTCAAGTCGAGCGCACCTTCACGGACTGCTCAAAGGTCAATTCGGTGACCTACGATCCCGAGCAGCCGTGCCAGGCCTTTGTGCTTGTGAAGAGCATCCGGTTTGCTTCCTTGTCGGCGCTGGTTGCGGGCGAGCGAGCACGTCTGCTGGCGAGCGGCTGGCGCCGCTCTGCTCTGCCGCTGCTGATGGATAACGACTCGGGCCTCACCTACGCGCCCAGAGCGGCCAGTTGGGCAGCGCCGAACCATCAGGCATGCGCGGTCGTGGTGACCGATGCGGTGGCAGTCAGGGCCGAAGGCAAGGTGCTCCTCCCCTACGACGCGTTGGACATGCCCAGCGGCTTGTATCGCTTCTACCGCAATGCCAAGGCCAGCAACCAGCGCCAAACGCTCTGGGTCCAGCTCATCCCCGGCTATGACAAGAACGGCCATCCGGCCTGCTGAGGCCCGCGCTCGTAGCCCTGGGCAGCGCCGCGCTCGTCTCAGCAGACTTCCGCTTCGTCGCCGACCCGCGCATGCGGCCGCGACTTCTGTTTCGGCTCGTCGTCGACCGAAAGCAGAAGCGTCTACACCGGCCGCGCTGGCCCTCGCAATGACCGCGGGCTTGGTGCCTGGAGCGGCATTCGTCTGACCGTGTGCATCCCTGATCCGTGCAAGTCGCCTGGGGCAATTCTCACGGCGGCGATGGGTGCGACGCGACGCGCACACTCAGTCCGCATCACGGGCTCAGTCCCAACCGGTGGTTCGCAAGCCAGGGTTCAGATTGACCTCGTGTCGGGCAAGGGCGGTCGTGGGGAGATCACCGCGTCTGGACTGCGTTTCCAGTTCGTCAGACTCAACCAATTCGTCTATGTCCGTGGAGGCTCAGCATTCTGGCGGCGAGTCGAAGGCGACGCGGCAGCGCGGCGCTTGGACGGGAAATGGCTTAAGGCGTCTGCGAGCAGTGGCAGATTTGCCTTTCTTGCCTCTCTGACCAGTCTCCGCCTGATCCTCCCGAGCGTTCCTCAGCACGACAGGCTGGCCAAGGGTCCTACCGCGACGGTCAACGGGTACAAGGCGCTGGCAATCAAGAACATGGCCGGACCGGGGCTTGCCTACGTGGCGATGACGGGCAAGCCGTTCCTCATCGAGACCCTGATCACCGGTTTGCAACCGAGCCACCTCATCTTTGGTCGCTACGACGAGCCGGTTCCTCTAGCCGTGCCGGCGAACGCGATCGACGTCTCGAAGCTCGGGTCGAACTAGGACACCCAGCATCATCGGGCATGTGGGTCATCGGGTTGAGGTAACGACGGGCATCCCAATGGTGAGGCTCGCTGACTCGCTAAGCGCGGAATCGAGCATCCCGTAGGACTGCCGGCTTGTCGCCTAGTGAGCCGTTAGCGCGTCGCTGCTGGATCGGGTCTGGCTCGGCTCGGAGCAGAAGCGTGGAGACCGACCGCCGAGATGGCCGATTGTTCGTGAAAGCGGAGGGCTCACCAGGCGACTCGTCTAACCATTAGCCCGCAGGGCAACGCCGACGAGCGTTGATACGCATACAGCAGGCATCAGCAGGCGACGCTGTAGACCCAGTCGACCTGTTGCAGCCGTCCGTTGAGGCTGGAGAGCGCCATCCCGTGCAGCTGGCGAATTAGGCGCGGGCCCAGCGATACCCAAGCGGCCGCTCCCGGAGGGCCTATGGTGCGGCCATGACGGGCGACGCGATCGATTTCTATGTCGCTGCGTCGATCGCGCGATGGCAGGCAATGCGCCGCCCCAGCCAGCGCGAGGTACGGCTGCCTGGCCTTTACGGCTTGCTGAGCTGTGATGAGGATCCGCGCATACGGTGTTTAGTCACAGATGATCGGGCTTACGCGGAACTCGTCACCTTGTCCGCTGGTGCTCGGGCGGGGATGATCAAGGTGTTCGCTGAGGCCGTCCGCGGTCGCCAGTTGCTTGACGGCGATCCTGCGTGGAGATCGTCACCGGCAACCGCGATGATTTGTCGCGACATCGCGGCCGTCCCGGCACTCGCGTTGCCCGACACGCTGCGGCTGCGAGTGGTGCGTCGAGGTGCCGCAGGTCCCCCAGACGGCGTGGCGCTAAAGGATGCCGTCGCGGCCGTGGTACTCGCCGATCCCGCCCAGGATCCCGCAGAATTGACCACGTTTGTGCGATTACTCCCAGCAGCGACCCAGTTGTTGGCAGCCGTCGACGCTAACGGGATCGTGCGCGCGACATCAGGCTGCCAGTTGTCAGACCATTGCGCCGGAGTGATCTTCGTCAACACCGACCCCGCGTGGCGCGGCCGTGGCATCGCAACCGCCATGACCTCCGCAGCTCTTATCGCCGCACACCGGCAAGGCGCGCGCGCAGCGACCCTTGACGCGTCCGCCGCCGGACGGTCGGTCTACCTCAAGCTCGGATTTGAGTCAGTCGCACAGATCGATCGCTTCACTGCCAGAACCGGCTAGGACGACATCAACGCCAGGACCGCTGCTGCTCAGTCGCCCGAGGAGGGCTGCCCTTGCTTTGGCGGGGGTACCCCGAGCCGGCCCTGAGTTCAGGCCATCGGACCGCGCGGGCCGACGTCCGGGCCGAGCCTCGCCTGGATTGCGCTTGCCAGCGCTAGGTACTGCGGATACAAGCGGCCGGTGGTGAGGTCGGCTGGCCGATCGATGACTTCAGGAGTTTGAATGATCTCCGAAGGTGTGAACTGTTCACGGGTGAGGTCAATTTCAACCCCGCCCGCTAACCGGTTCCAGAAATGAACGCCTTGCCGCGAACCGTCCTGGTTGAGGACGTCGGCGAGCAGGAGTTCACCGCCGAGAATCTCTTGCAGCACAAGGGCGGTCACAGCGCACTGACCCCGAGCTGGGTTCCCCGGAGACCAATCGTTTAGATCCACGGGATCGCACGAATCAGGAGACCATGCGGAGCTGATGATCGCCTGGAGCTCTGTCAACGAGCGCAGCAACACCACGACAGGGTTGCAAAGAACTGTGGCTCTCACGCGCACCGATCGCTCGGGCGCCGGAGAACCCTTCGGGCACCGTAGCTTCGGCCCGCTTCTGCTTAGTCGCCGAGCCGGCCGTATTTGACTGGCTGCTGCTTCGCCGCCCCGTCGAGTTGAAGCAGAAGTCCGCAGCGGGCTCCCGGACATCCGCGAGACGGCTCAGCGTGCGTGGAGACAGAAGTCTCCGGGCCGCTCAGGCGGCAGACTGAGCCCTGCTCATGGCGACAAGCACGTCGCACGTGAGGGCCGGGCCGGCTCCTACCTCCGCGCTCGCGCGGATATTCGACGCGTCTGCTTGCCGGTCCCAGGTGGGGCTGGCCGTCGAACCGATGAGTCTCGGCGCTCTCGTGGGTCTATTTGAGAGATCGAGAAAGGACAGCGATGACCGAGCCGAAGACTCAAACCCTGGATTTGCCTGGCGCCACGCTTACCTACGACGTCCGAGAGGCGGAGCCCGAGAGCACCGAGCCGGTCCTGCTGATGATCGGATCGCCGATGGATGCGAGCGGGTTCACGACGCTGGCCGGCCACTTCCCGGACCACACGGTCGTTACCTGCGACCCGCGGGGGGTCGGACGGAGCGCGCGCGCCGACGGCGTCACAGCCGCGACGCCGGCCGAGCACGCAGAGGATCTGCACCGGCTGATCTGCGAGCTCGACGCGGGGGCCGTGGACATCTTCGCCAGCAGCGGGGGAGCCGTGAACGCGCTCGCGCTGGTGACCCGGCATCCCGAAGACGTCCGCACGCTCGTAGCCCACGAGCCTCCCCTCGCGACCGTGCTCCCGGACCGGGAGGAGGCGCTGGCGGTGAGCGAGGACATCCACCACACCTACGAGCGCGATGGTCTCGGACCCGCGATGGCGAAGTTCATCGCCTTCTCGAGCCTCAGGGGACCGACTCCGCCCGACTTCCCAAACCACGCTCCGAGTCCGACCGACGTCGGTCTCCCGACCGAGGACGACGGCAGCCGGGACCACCCGCTGCTAGGCCCGCACATGGTCTGGGTTACCCGCTACGAGCCCGACTATGACTCCTTGCGCGCGGCCTCCACCCGGATCGTCATCGCGGGCGGCGCCGAGTCAGATGGCACGTTCCCATACCGCGCCGCGGTTGCCGTGGCGCAGCGACTCGGGACCAAGGCGGTGATCTTCCCCAGCCACCACGGCGGGTTTCACGAGCAGGGCGACCCGGACGCCTTCGCCGCCACCTTGCACCGAGTCCTCACGGACATCGGCTGACCGATCGTCCGCTGGCGTCAAACGGGGGCAATCGTCGGTGGGAGCCCCGGCGCGCCCAGGACCTGCCTTCGTGATCGCACACGCATCTCGCTCGCGGCGTCACGCGTCCCCCTTGCGCGGAAAGAGACTGCTGGTTTGTCGCCTACCCGGCCGTCAGAGATCGGCTTCTGCTTCGCCTCGTCGAGGTGACGCAGGAGTCCGGCGGACGGCGGGGATGACCGCCAGCGTGCCGTTGGCGCGTGGGAGCAGGCGTCTCAGAGCTTTGCGGAGACTGCCCCGCCCTGCACGGTCGGAGTCTTAGACATGCAGCCTCTCCTCTAGGAGAACCGGCGTGCCGGCCAGTCCAGGACGCATCACGAGCATCCTCAGACCAGAACCGCCGACGGGCAACTCATCGAGCTTCTGCTTCGCGCCTGCGTCGGCCAGAGCAGCAGTAGATCCGTGTTCGTCGACCCCACTGCTGACGCCCGGTCGTGCGCGGTTGCGGAAGTGAGCGTCGGCCGGTGTGAGTAGACGCGTCTGCGTGGGAGCACTACGTGACGCGATGCGGCCGACCCGGCCGAGAGGGACGCGAGCAACTTCTCGGCGAGCCGTCCACAGGCCGCCGGCTACCGTGCGCCTCCAGAGCGCGGCAGTCGCACGTCGGTCTTGTCGGTGCTGCATGCGGCGGAGTACGCCGGCGCCCGGCGACGGACGGAGAGGACATCGGCACGTACGAGAACATCGAGAGCTGCCGTCGCTGGGGTCGGCGGAAGATCTCTCGATCACAAGCGAGGAGGTCGGCACCTCCCCCGCGAGGCTTACCGCCCGCGATCCGCTGGGTCTGAGCGAGACACGGCTCCGCCTCATATAGTCTCGCTCGGGTGGAGGAGCGGAGCTGGGCTCAAGCCGACTGGGCGAGGCGTGCCACGCCCAAGGGAGGCTGGGCGGTCCAGCTCGCCGCGGCGCTCGCCTTGGTCCTCATCACCGCGCTGGTGTTCGGTCCCGTACAGGTGGTCGCCCGCGCTCGGCTGGCTCGGCCCACTGTTGACTTTGGCTCGAGTCAAATTGTCGTGACGACGCCCAGCGGCGCAAAGGCTTTTATTGACCGTAACCCCTTTGGGCTGACCATCGTCGACGCGACCGGCCGGACGGTGCTGCGCGAGGTGGCTGGCGCTTCGACCCGGGTGGCGGGTGCGACTTTGGGCGGGCGCCTTGATCCACCGACCGCGGTTCCGCCGTCCTCGCAGGCTGAGTTCGGAACCATCGGACCGCCGCCGCCGACGCGATACGCCCCACTTAGCTTCTTAGTTGGAAGCCAGTCGGTGTCCCAGACTCCGGCGGGCCAGTGGGAGGGAACGCTGAGCTCAGTGACTGAGTCAGGGGTCGAGTACTCGGCGGAATCCGTGCTCAGCGCCGCCCAGCAGGGGGACAGAGTCGCGCTTGTCCTGTCGACCAACGATCCGAGCGGACGCCGGCTAGCGGTCAGCATTGCGCCCGGGGCGGCTGACGCGCTCAGTCTCAGCGCTCGGCCAACCCCGGCCACCGGGGTGGCGGCCATGGCGGACTCCTTTGAGTCTGGTCCTGGGGAGGAGTTTCACGGTTTTGGCGGCCGTCACAACAGCCTCGATCAGCACGGCAACGAGTTCTACAACTGGCTCAACCAGGAGAACATCAGCTCAGGAAGCGCCAACGGTCTCACGACGGCAACGTCCCCAGGCCAGGATCGATACATGTTCCCCAACGGACCCGAGGCCGCCTATTACGTTCAGTCGTCTCTAGTGTCTTCGCACGGTTACGGCTTTCTCCTCAACCGCTACGAAATCTCCCACTGGCGGATGGACTCAGACCGCCCGGATGCCTGGCAGGTCGAGGCCGGCGGACCGGGTCTGGACTACACCGTGGTCGCGGCCGCCGCCCCACAGGCGATCAGGCAACTGACGGCCATCACCGGACGCCAACCCGTCCCACCCGAATGGGCGCTCGGTTCCCTGCTCGATCGCGAGGTCAAGTACCCCTCTGATCCGGCCGCGCACTATCAACAGGAGGTCCAGAGCGACCTGGCCAACATCGACCGCTACCACCTGCATTTAGACGCCTACCGAATCGAGGGCTGGGCCGAGCTCCCCCAAGCGCAGCTCGCGGAGGACATCGCGGCGCTCAGGGCCCGCGGGATCCATCCACTCGTGTACTTCCGGGCCTTCGTGGGCAGCGACAGCACCGGCACCGACAACCCGGCCGATTACAACTACGCGATTTCCCATGGCTACGTGGCCACGCAGGCCAACGGGTCGCCGTACACGTTTATCTCGAACTTCAATGCCCCTGCCGCGGTGATCGACTTCAGCAACCCGGCCGCTGTGCGCTGGTGGCAGCAGCGAATCGAGACGGCACTCGAGCGTGGGGCCGATGGCTTTATGCAGGACTTCGGCGAGCAGGTCCTGACCGGGATGCATTTCCATAACGGCATGACCGGTGTGCAGATGCACAACCTCCTCCCTGTCCTCTTTGACCGTGCCACACGTGAGGCCATCGACGCCTTCCAGGCCACCCATCCCAGACGGCACATTTTCTTCTTCACCCGCGCTGGATACAGCGGCACTCCCGGTGATGCGGCCGACGAGAACGCCAACTTCCCCGGCGACGAGACGACCGACTGGACGCGCTCGTCGGGGCTGGCCTCACAGACGCCGGACATGCTCAACCGGGCGATCGGCGGCGCCTACGGGTTCAGCACCGACATCGGCGGCTATTTCGACGTCGGCCCCTACCAGCCAACGACTAAGGAGCTCTTTCTACGCTGGGCAGAATGGGCGGCCCTCTCGCCGCTGTTTCGCCTCCACGGATCGCTTGCCGCCGGCACCCACACCCCCTGGAGCTATGACGCCCAAACCGTCAGGGTCTACGAGCAGCTCGTCGCTCTGCACCTCGCTGCCCGGCCACTGATCCAAAAGCTCTGGCAACAGGCCGACGCGACCAGCATCCCGATCACCCGGCCCCTATGGCTCGCCTACCCTAACGACCCCCAAGCCGCCGGCCAGGACCAGGAGTGGCTGCTCGGCCCCGATGTCCTGGTGGCGCCAATCGTCACGCAAGGAGCCACGTCACGCTCGGTATACGTTCCGCCCGGATGCTGGGTGCGTCCGGACACCGGAGCCCGGTACACGGGCCCGATCTCGGTAACGATCCCCGCCGCGCTTGATCAGCTGCCCTACTTCTTTCATTGCGGCACGCGGCCGTTCGCTGTCCGATCTGTGTCGGTATCGGCGAGGTGTCCCGCCGCCACCGGCCGGCTCTCAGGCGCAACCATCGGCCGGCTGCACCTCGGCGAGACTCGAGGCTCGGTCCGCCGAGTGTTCAGACGGGTACGAACGCGGCATCTGCGGTACATGGATTTCTTCTGCCTGGCCGGCAACGGGATCCGCGCGGGGTACCCCTCACCAAAGCTGTCAAGGAAGCTCTCCGCCCGCCAGCGCCGACGGGTCAGAAACCGCGTGATTCTTCTCCTTAGCGCGAACCGTCACTACGCGCTGAACGGCATCCGGCCCGGAACACACACACGCTCGATTCAGCGCCGGCTGCAGCACGCCCAGCGCTATCGAGTGGGCAGGAACACCTGGTATGTGCTGAGACGGCGAACCGCCCCGGGCGTGCTCAAGGTCACCCGCGGGCGAATCCAAGAGATTGGCATCGCCGACCCCCGCCTTACTACCACCGGCCGGACCAGGCGACGTCTGCTGGCCAGCTTCGCCTAAGCGGCGACCGTCTGGCCGCCCCGGTCAGCGCGGAAATTCTCCTCTTGGTGGGTCCCCACACGACTCCGGGGTCGCCAATGCGGGTTCGAATCTCGTCTCGGAGGGCCGTCCGACGGAGTCGCATGACCAGCTGACTTATGAACAGACGTCGGCGGCGGCCGCTCACCGTCCGGAGGCAAGTCGCTTATGCGATCGTGTCACCCCGAGCGTCCGGGGTGCAAGCCCAGGCGAGCCGCGGCTTTTTCTTTGTCGCCGGCGGAGGACCTGCGACCGCTGCAGGTTACGGGGGTGTAACCGCGGCGGCGTAAGATCTTCGGCGTGCTCCCGGCTTCCAGTCCACACTCGCCGCGGATGTCAAGTCAAGACCGGCGTGACCAGTTACTTGACGTGACGGCTGGGCTCGTGGTCGCCGGAGGTTTCCAGGCCGTGTCCATCTTGTCTGTCGCCCGGGCGGCGGGAATCTCGCGACCGATCGTCTACGAGCACTTCGGAGATCTGCCCGGCCTGCTCAGTGCGCTGATCCAGCGGGAGACATCGCGGGCGCGCGCTCAGGTCGCCGAGTCGGCCCTGGCCAGCCTGGACGAGGGAGACCCGATCGAGCTCATGCTCGGGAGCCTGCGGATCTATCTGACCGCCGTGAAGCACAACCCGACCACGTGGCGGCTTGTTCTCATGCCGCCCGACGGCGCCCCCGAGGCCTTGCGGCAAAGGATCGTCGGCGGACGCGCCGATGTTCTTCGCAAGCTGGCCGAAGCGGTTAGCTCCGGCCTGCGTCCGGGGCAGCTGACCCCGGATCCTGAGCTGACCGCGCGAACCCTGTCGGCGATTGCGGATGAGTACGCACGCCTGATTCTCACCGACCCGGCGCGGTTTTCGGTGTCGCGGCTGCTCGACCAGGCTCGCTGGTTCCTGGGCCAGGTTCGGGCTGCGGCGCCGGCTGCGCTTGACCTCTCGTAACGCCGGGCCAGCTCCTGCCGCGCCGGGCCTAGCTCGCGCCGCCGAGCGCCGCGTCCACGACCGCTTGTGCGGCCGGACCGTACGGCGGCGAGAACGCCTCGATCATGTCCCCTTCGCCACGCACGTACACGGCCCGGAGATTGGAGAATTCACGGAAGCCCTCGACCCCGTGGTGGCGGCCGGTCCCGCTCTGGCCCACCCCGCCGAAGGGGAGGGAGGGCAACGCGCCGTGAACCGCAGCGCAGTTGACGCACGCTCCTCCCGATGTCGTGGTCTGCAATATCCCGTCGGCAAGCTGATGATCGTGGGCGAAGACGTAAAGGGCCAGCGGCCGTTCGCCGGCGTTGATGTAGTCGGTCGCCTCCTCGACGGTCTCGTACGCCTTGACCGGCAGGATGGGCCCGAAGATCTCCTCTTGCATCAGAGCCAGGTCATCGGGCGGATCGATCACCAGAGTCATCGGCAGCTGGCGCGTGGCCGAGTTGTCCTCGGTGCCTTCCTCGAGGGGACGCACATCGCAGTTGCGCTCGGTCGCGTCGGCCAGGAGCTGCTCGATCCGCCTCAGATGGCGGTTGGAGATCATCCCGGTACAGCTTGGCGAGCTCGAATAGTCGGGCATCGCCTCCCGCGTGTACTCGACGGCCAGCGCAGCGAATCTCTCCAGCTGATCCCGGGGCACCAGACAGTAGTCCACAGAAATGCACATCTGACCGTTCTTGAGGGCCTTGGTGGCCAGGATCTGGTGGACGGACTCAGCGTCGACGCTATCCGGGGCGATGATGGCCGGGCATTTGCCGCCAAGCTCCAGCGTGACCGGGACGAGCTGCTCGGCAGCCGCCTTGGCGATCTCGCGACCGACTCCCGGGCTGCCGGTATAGAGGAGGTGGTCCCAGCGAATGTGGGTGAAGGCCCGGGCCAGCTCGAGTCCTCCAACCACCACATCGACGCGGTCGCGGTCGAAGGTGGCGTGCACCATGTCGCGCAGCAGCTCCGCACACGCAGGCGTGTACTCCGAGGGCTTGATGACGACCCGGTTGCCGGCGGCCAGCATCTCGACCAGCGGGCCTACCGAGAGGTCAAAGGGAAAGTTCCAGGGGACGATGTTGCCGACCACCCCCTTGGGTTGCGGCTGGACGTAGGCGCGGCCCGAGCCATAGAGGGCCGGATCCACGGGCCGGGCTTCGGGTTCCATCCACGCGCCGAGCTGCTCGGCGGCGTAGCCGGCGCGGCCGGCGGGACCGAGCACCTCGATCAGATCCGCGGCCAGTTTCGGGTGCACCCCGAAGTCGCTGTTCATCGCCGCCTCGATCTCCTCGCGGTGACCGATGAGCATCCCGGCCAATGCGCCGAGCAGGCTTTGGCGCTCCTCCAGACTCGGAAACGGATCCCTGAGAAAGGCGGCTCGCTGGCGCGCCACGATCGCGTGCAGGTCGACGATGGCCGCCTCATCATTCACCCTCGGGCTCGCCTGAGTATCGACGCTGGCCATGCTCTCTCCTCTGGTCGCCGGGCTCCGCCTTCCTGCCCACACTACGCTCGCCGCACCCTCCGGTCCAGGGGGACGGCTCAGACCCTGTCTGTGGGTTGCGTGGCCGGGCTCGCCGGATCGATGAGGACCTTGGCGTGGCCCTCGGCCGTGGCCAGAGCCTCAAACGCGTTCTCGACGCCGTCCAGACCGACGGTCCCGGTGACCACGGCCGCGGCATCCACCTTGCCGTCGGCGAGCATGTGCAGGGTGTCGCGAAACTCCAGCGGTGTGTAGCCCACGACGAAGCGCAGGTCGATTTCCTTGTTAATGGCCATTGCCGGTCTGATCGTGTCCGGGGTCATGCAGACGCCGACGACGACCACGCGTGAGTCCAGTGGCGCCGCGCCGATGATCCCGTCCAGGATGCCGGGCACCCCGACGCATTCGAAGATGACGGGGCGCTTGGGCTTGGCGCCCAGGGCCTCCGCCGCCCGCCATGTGTGGTGCCAGGACCACGGCAGCCGGTCGAGCTTGTCCAGCGTCTCAAGGCCGAGGTTGACCTTGGCCGGCACCGTCATGAGGTGGCCACTCCCCTCCGAGACCGCGTATGGCGAGTCCTGGTTGGGGTCGACGACCACGTCAGCGCCGCAGCCCGTCGCCAGTGCCCGGCGACGGGCCGAGAGATCGCTGGCCACGATCCGTTTCACACCTTGGGCCTTGAGCATGCCGATGACCGCAAGGCCGACGGGACCGCAGCCGATCACGATGGCCACATCGCCTTTCTTGATCTGCGCTCTGCGCACGGCGTGCCAACCGATGGCCAGCGGTTCGGTCAGGGCGGCCAGGTCCGGTGGGAGGCCGTTGGGCACCTCCAGCATAAGTGCCTCCTCGACCAGCACCTGTTCGGCGTAGGCCCCCGGCGCGGCCGCGGATAGCCCCGTTGGATGCACGGTGCCGTTACGTCGCAAAAGGGGCATAGCGACAACGGGTGTCCCGGGGGCGAGCTTCGTGCGGCACTCGGGTCCGTAGTCAGCGACCTCGCCATAGAACTCGTGGCCGAACACGACCCTGTCGTGGGCGCGCATCATCCCGTCGTAGCCGGCCTCGGCGAGGACGTCGGCCTGTTCATCGGCGTGGTGGCGTGCATGAAGATCGGACCCGCAGATACCACACCGCCTGACGTTGACCAGCACTTGGCCCGCGGCGGGGTCGGGCACACTCACATCGACAACCTCGAGCTTTGCGTTCTCGCAAACGACGGCCTTCATGCGCCGGTCCGGCTCGTGGCGGGCAGCAGACTGTCATCGAAGGGAGGGAGCGGCGTGATCAGAGGGTCGAGCAGCTCCGCGGCCCGCTCGGTGGTCAGCACGTCCTCGGGAGCGAGCTTGATCACGTCGTGCTCGCTCGGGTCGTACTCCCATACGTTTTCGCCGATCAGGCGCCCGCGCTCGTCGTAGGGCCAGAGCATCGTGACCCGCCCTCGGAGCAGGTACATCGCTGACTCGTCCGCCTCGACTCCCGCCGCCACGAGCGCCGAACCCAGCGTTTGCTGATAGCCGACCATCGTGCTGACGACCATGTCGTCGCCGACGGCGACCGTCTCGCTCTGGTTGTAGAAGATCGACTGGTTTGTCTCCGCCCATAAGCGGTAGAGCGGCTCGATCTGCTCGCGGCCCTCGAGCTGCATCGGGGGCTGGCCCAGCATGTTGAACCGGTAGACGGGATGCTCGACCATCATCTCAGGGGCGAAGATCTCCTCAAAGCGCCCCGCGTGCTCGAGGTTGCGATGACGGTCATATGACTGAAGGAGATAGCGGTGACGAGGCTTCTCGGTCACCTCGATCAGCTCGCGCACGGCGAGGTTCGTCTGGGTGATGTCCAATTGCTTGACGTTGACCTGGGGCACCGGTCTGCGCTCCTTTCCGAGGGATCAAAGACTCAAGTTACAGCAGTGTAACCGACACTACCGTAACCCGCGCTCGTAGGCCATCAAGGCGCTACTCCTTTGATCTAAAGCGGTCGCGACTTGTCAAGTCAGACTTCTGCATCGTCGCCTTTCCGGCCGTACGCGAGTGGCTGCTGCTTAGCCATCTGTTCGACTTGAAGCAGACGTGCCCGGCATGCAACACGCGGTCCGCGAGACGGCCGAACCTGCTTGCATGCGGAACAGTCACGGAGGGTCTGGCGAGGAGGGAGCCCGCTGTGAAAGCGGCGGGAGAGTGGTCTGTAGTTGGCGCGCGAGTCGCGGGCAGGAGATGTGTGGGCTGCGTTTTCCCGAGTGGCAGAGCCCGGAGTCGATGCGGTAGCCCGACGAGGAGCCATGGCCGCGCATCGGTCGGGCCCCTCGATCGAGGCGGCCGACCCACGGACGCCAGCCGCCCCGTTGCCGGCGCCCGCACTGGGCGGGCGCCGAGGGCCGCAGTCAGAGGAGCCGCCGCCCGTGTTACCCGAGGTACCGGAGACCGGTGGGGTCAGCTCCGTTGGAGCGCGTGCAGGCGGCCACGTGCCATGTGCCCGCGCCGGTGTTGCCCGACGGGATGGTCTCGGTGTTGGAGTCCCCGGAGCCCACGGTGACCTTCACTGCCGGGCCGGAGACGGTCGCACCCTGTGGGGAAGGCACGCAGTCCACGGCGCCGCTGTGGGCCGCCGGCCCCTGCGCCATCGTGAAATTGATGTGCTCGCCGGTACCCATGGCGGCGAGCTTGCGATTGGTGCCGATCAGCCCGGCGTTGGGCTTGGCGAGGTTCACGGTCAATGAGCCATCATCGTGCTTTGTGATGGCGAATGCCGGCGGAGCCGTCGCGCCTCCCGCGCTCAGGATGAGCACGAGCGCGGCGCCAACGCCCGCCAGCCCGAGGGTGCCGCTCGCAAAGACGCGTGAACGCGGGCGTGTCCGCCGGGCCGATGTCGCGAAGGCGGCGGCGTGGAGTCCTTGCCGGGCCGCTGACGGGTGCGCGGCTTGCTCTGCGCGGGTCAGGTCGATGGTGGTGCTGGCGCGCAGCGCCTCGCCCAGGCGCTCCAGATCGGGATCGAGATCAAATCGGGTCATGAGCGGCTCTCCTTCGTTGAGGTCAGATGTCGTTTGAGGGTCTGCAGTCCGCGGTGGACGCGGACGCGCACCGCGCCGGGGGTGGTGCCGAGCGCGCGGGCGATGTCTGAGTAATCCAGCTCCTCCAGCACGCGCAGGCGCACGGCTTCGCGCTGGTCTGCGGGCAGCGTGTCGAGCAGCTCATCGGCTCCGTCGCCCCACGCAAGCTCGGGCGCCGGATCCTCGACCCACTGCGGACGGTCAAGATGCTCCTGAAGACCGAGTCGCTCGGTTGCACGTCGCTCCAGCACGCCGCGGCGGATCGACATCAACAGCACGTTGCGGGCGATGCCATAAACCCACGGCGCAGCTGAGCCGTTGGCCTCGTCTCGAAACCGGGCGCGGACGAGCCACGCCTGGGCGAACGTCTCGGCCGTGAGATCGAGTCCCGTCGCCCGGCTGCCAGTGCGGCGCACGAAATACCCGTGCACCGCCTCGGCGTAGCGTTGATATAGCTCCCGGAACGCGTCAGGATCGTGGCGCGCGGAGGCGAGCAGCGATGCGTCGCTGGGCACACCCGGCGCGGGGAGGGTGGGTAAAGATGTCATCGAGGGGTTCATTGCGCGACCTTCGCGCCGTGTTACCGACTCACGGGATTTTCCGTCGTCCAGAGGAGTCGTCGGGACCCAGCAAGCCACAGCGGCGCAGCTGCCAGATCCCTTAGGCGATCTCGAGCGCCACGACTCGTGACTGCGCAGCACCACGGCTCACCCGCAGTGGCAGCAAGCCGGCGACCACTATGGCTGCGAATGATCCGCACGCGAGACGCTTGCTCTCGCCAGAGGACGCGCAACGAGAGCTTGCAACCCGTTTACCCGTCCTGCGGGTGACAGCCAGCGCCGTCCGACGTTTGGGGCGGGCTCCTCCTTCACTCGCCGCACCGGATGCCTGTCTCAGCGCTTCTGCTTCTGGCGCGGCCGAGATCCAGAGGAGCCAGGCCCTGTCTCAGCTACTGCTGAGGGCGCGGCGCAGAACCCCAGGGTGGGGGAGCAGCTTGGCGCCGATGAGGACCGCGAACACGCTCGTTGCCAGCCATGGGCGCAGGTGCGGCCGGATCCGGACGATCTTGCCGTCCGTACTAAGTTCGAGCACCATCGCGTCCCCGAGGCGCAAGCCGAGAATGCGGCACTCGCCGGAGACGACCTGCACGAGGCGGTCGCCGACTTTCTCGTGCCAGCGCAGGTCAGTCAGGCTGCCGTACACCGCGCTAAGGAGCACACGCAGGTCGTCTTGGCCGCGGAAGACCATGTGTCCTGATAGCGGCGAAACCAGTTCGGCATCCGGCGCCAGGGCGGCCATGAGCGCGGCGAGATCGTTTTCCTCTGAGGCGTGGCAGTAACTCTCGACGACGTCCATAAGACGATGGTTCCCCGGCTGGCGCGTCACTATCGAGTAAAGCGGCCGGCCTGTTCTTCCCTTCCGCTTCGTCGCCGACCGAGAATGAGCGGCGGAGTGCTGCTTCAGGTCGCCCCAGGCTCGAAGCAGAAGTGAAGACCAGTGCGCCGCTTCCCGTGAGGCGGCCGTAGGGGCGTGGATGTTGCAGCACGACCGTTGCGCCACCGATGGTGATCCTCCAGGCAACTCGCTTGGAACTACGGGAGCCAAGCTGTGGAGTTGGGCCTCGCGACGGATGAGGCCCGGCCGTCAGGGAAGGTAGCCGCCCCCCGGCACAGCGGTGGGGGGGCTACCTGCATGCTGCTAATCGCTAGTGGCCACCCCTGGACTGATCCCCACCGCCGGATTGGTCTCCACTGCCGGACTGTCCTTCATCCGAACCGTCGTGGTGCTCGTTCTGCTCGTCCTGGCTGATCTGGCGTTGATCGGTCTGCTGTTGGTTGTCATCGCCCTGCTCCTGAGCGCCGTCGCCGCTGGAGTGATCGGTGGCCTCCTCTGATTGCTCATCGGTACCTTCAGATCGCTCGTTGGAGACTTCGGCTGACTGATCTTTGGCCTCAGACCGCTCGTTGGCCGCCTCCTGCGTCTCCTCCATCGCGCTCGGCGGGTTGGTCGCGTCCTGCTGCTCGTCGCGCGCGTCGTTGTTCGCGTCGCGCTTATCACCCCTCTGATCGCTCCGATCCCTGGTCAGGTCGCGACCATCGTTATGCGCATCAGCCGTTCGCGTCGTCTGCGAATGATGCTCGCCTCCAGCCAACGCCAAAGGGGCCGCCACGGCTGCCAGCGCCACGACGGCTGCCAGCACCATTGCCATCCTCCATGTCTTGTTCACGGGATACCTCCCTGTCGGTGTTCGAGCTTTCAGCGGAATCGCTGCAGCCCTCTGGTTTCGGGCCTCTAAACGACGGCCCTACCAACGAAGAGACAAATCAGCCACAAGAGTCACGCGGGTCTGGTCAAGTTCGTGGACACGGAGTAATCGTGCGGCTTCTCTTCTGCACGTCAGGGTGAGCTGTTGGTCACCGAAGGCGTTGGCTACAGAGCAATCTGTGACTCGCCATCGGCGGCAGGCTTCCGACTCCGCCCCCCCGGCCTGGCGCTCACGGAGCCCCTCGGCGTGCCACAGCGGGGCACCTCCGCAAAGCGCCATTCAGCGACCGCCCGCTCAGCCTCGCGTCTTGCCGCGGCTGCTTCGTCCACCAATGCGGCTCAAGCGTTTGGAGTGGGTAGACGCAGCAGTCGACTGCGCGCCAGCCGCACGTGGCCTGGTTTTTTTTAAGGAAGCCGACGCGCACGGCCTTCCGCAGACAGCAAGGCGTGCTAGCCCCACGCAACAGCGTTTAGGGTTCTCGGCGTGCCGCTTCCCGAGATCCCCGACCCGCTCGTGCAGGTCACCCTCCCGACAGGTGCCACGGTCGGAGTGACCGACTCCGGAGGGGACGGGCCCCTCGTCGTGTTCAGCCACGGACTGCTGATGAACCACACGATGTTCGCGCCACAGGTAGCGGCGCTGCGTGACGCCTACCGAGTAGTCACCTGGGACGAGCGCGGTCACGGCGAGGCCGAGCACGACGGCAACTGGTCCTACTGGGACAGCGCCGACGACGTGCTGGCGCTGCTCGACTACCTTGGGGTCCAGCAGGCGGTGCTCGCGGGGATGAGCCAGGGCGGGTTCCTCTCGCTGCGCGCGGCGCTGCGGGCGCCCGAGCGGGTCCGAGCACTGGTCCTGCTCGACACCCAAGCCGGCCCGGAGACCGCTGAGGTCGTGCCCGCGTACGAGGGGATGACCGCGACCTGGGCCGCCGAGGGACCGACGCAGGACATCCTCGACTTCACTGCCCTCGCCATCCTCGGCCCCGGCGCCGACGACGAGGCGTGGAAGGACCATTGGGCGGCGATGCCCCGGCACCGGTCCTCGCAGGTGATGCATCCGCTGCTGAACCGTGAAGACCTCACCGACCGGCTCGGGGAGATTGCCTGTCCGGCGCTGGTCGTGCACGGCGAGGCGGACGCCTCCATTCCGGTCGAGAAGGCGCAGGCCCTTGTCGAGGGCCTGCCGGGCGCGATGCCGCTGGAGCTCGTGGCCGGCGCAGGACACGCGGCGAACCTCACCCACCCAGAGCCGGTCAACGCGGCACTGCGCGCATTCCTCGACGGGCTCCCGTAGCTCCGGGTCGCCATCACATCGGCACCGACCCTGCGGCCCCGCTCCGCGACCTCCTCACACGACTGCGCACGATCACCTCTTCGGCGTCGGCGTGAGAACATTCACCCTGCGGTGCTAGGCAGACCGCACCGGGCGAGGGAAAGGACCAAAGTGGATCTTGAAGAGACTCTGGACAAGGTCGTCGAGCTGGCGCGCGAGGAGCTTCACATTGTCCGCAAGCGCGTCATGGAGAAGACAGCGGCCCGCGACCACGGCAAGGACTATCACGAGGCCCAGGCAGCCGCCGACCGACTGGACCACTACGCGCACCAGCTCTACCGGTTGCACGACGCCGAGTATGCCGATGGCTGGAGGCATCACAGCGCGGGCGACCGAAACTGAGGCTTTTCGGCACCGCCTGATGCTCGGCCGGACTCGCCGTAGAGTGTGGTGATCGCCATGCACGCGTTCATCTGCTCCCGCGATGAGACCGTGACTCGCCTCGACTGGGATCACGAGTCCACAGATGCTCAGACGGTGCTCGAGGGGGTTCCGGTCGACTGCGTCGCCGCGGATGGCGAGCGCGTGATCGTCGGCACGCGAGGCGCGGGGGCGCTCCTCAGCGGCGACGGCGGCCGGCGATGGGAGAGCATGGAGCTGCCCGAGCTGGACGTCTTCTCGGTTGCGATCGGCCACGCGGATGGAACGCTCTACGCCGGCACGGAACCGAGCCGCCTGTTCGTCCTTCGCGACGGCGCCGACTGGACGGAACTTGAGGCGCTGCAGGACATCCCGTCCCGCAAGCGCTGGAGCTTTCCGCCCAGACCATGGACTCATCACGTCCGCTGGATTGCACCGGACCCGCATCGGCGGGAGCGGCTGCTGGTCGCCATCGAGCTGGGGGGCGTGATGCTGAGCGAGGACGGCGGTGAGAGCTTCAGCGACCACCGGCCGGGCGCAAAGCGCGACGCTCACACGATCAGCTGGCATCCCCTTGCGGAGGGACGGTCATACGAGGCTGCAGGCGACGGCGCCGCGTGGAGCGAGGACGGCGGGCACAGCTGGTCGGCGCTCGATGTGGGACGAGATCTCGGCTACTGCTGGGCGCTCGCCGCCGATCCCGCCGATCCCGACCGCTGGTACGTCTCCGCCGCGTCCGGACCCCGTGAGGCGCACTCCGCCGGGCGAGCGCATGGGCGCCTCTACCGCTGGGACGGGGACGCTTGGGACGAAGTGCCCGTGCCCGGCGAGTCGATGCCGTACGCGCTCGCCGCCACAGCAGGCGAGCTCGTCTGCGGCATGGCCGACGGGCAGCTGCTGCGCAGCCCAGATCGGGGCGAGAGCTGGCAGGAACTCACGGTGACGGCGCCGATCATTGCTATGGCGCTCGCAGCTTGACGCTTCACGGGAGCTAGCGGCGTTCGGCGTCGTCGGTGCTACGGCGAGCGCGACGACGATGGCCCGCCGTCAAGACCCGCGTTGCATGTCGGCGCCTAGTCGCTAGGAGCGCGCACGGCTGCCCAGGCTCCGGTGCAATCAACCGTCTAGGGTGCAGTCGCGTGGTGACCGAAGGCTCCTCGTCTCATCGTTCCGATGACAGCCGGGGCAGGCGGCGGGCCGGGATGCGCCGTGGGGTGCCTTTCGGGATCGCCGTGTTCGCGATCGCGATCTCGTTCGGTGTGCTGGCCAGGCCTGTGATGGGCTCGGTCGCTCCGATCGTCATGTCGGTGGTGGTGTTCTCCGGGGCGGCGCAGTTTGGGGCGCTGGCGGTGCTGAAGGCGGGCGGTGGAACCGGCGCCGCGATTGCCGCCGGCCTGTTGCTCAATGCGCGATATCTGGCCATGGGCGTCGCGCTGGCTCCGTCGCTGCGCGGGCGGGCGCTGGCGCGGGCGGCGTTTGCCATGACGACGGTGGACGCCTCGTGGGCGGCCGCCAGTATCGGTGACGGGACCTTTGACCCGTGGTTCATGGTCGGCGCCAGCATTCCCCAGTACGCAGGCTGGATCCTGGGGACCGTGATCGGCGTGCTGATCGGCGGTTCACTGGGCAATCCCGATAACTACGGCCTGAACGCGCTATTTCCAGCCTTCTTCATCGCACTGCTGTTCGAGGAGGTGCACGACCGGCGGCGTGCCGCCGCTGCCCTGGGCGGAGCGGCGATCGCCCTGGTGCTGACCCCGCTGGTGCCGGCCGGACTACCGATTTTGGCGGCGGTTGCGGCCGCCGTCGCGATCGCCAGGGTGCGGGCGTGACGGGCATCTGGATCACGATCGCAGCGCTGGCGCTGGGCACGACGGCACTCAAGCTCGCCGGACCGCTGCTGCTCGGAGGCCGGCCGCTGCCGGCCGGGGTGATGAGCGTGGTCGGGTTGCTCGCCTCCGCGCTGTTGGCAGCGCTGATCATCGTCGAGACGTTCGGAAAGGGACGGTCGCTGACGCTCGATGACCGGGCGCTCGGGGCCCTGTTCGCCGTCGTGGCGCTGGTCCGGAAAGCTCCGCTGACGGTCGTCGTCGTCGGTGCCGCCGCGGTGGCGGCGCTGGCCCACGCCATCATCCACTAGAAGAACCGGACCCCGGAGCGGGAGACCACGCTGCTCCGTTGCGCGCGCGCGTGTTCCGTGATCAGATCCGCAACCCACGCGCCGACGCTCACGGTTGCTAGGTTCGGGCCGGTGAGCAACCGGCCCGCGCTGGGCGACATCTGGCGGCGCGGGCAACGCGGCTGGCCGGGGCTTCCCGCTCGCGCAGTTTCCAAATGCGCCGCTACTCGCCGCGCTCGGCGCATGGGTCGTCGGCACGTTGACGGACGGCTCGCTGTACTACTACGCGCGGGCCGTGTTCTACGCGACCCTGGCGGCGTGGGCATGGGACGAGTTGGCGCGCGGCGCGAACTGGGCGCGACGCGCGCTCGGCCTCGCCGGGCTCGTCTATGTCGTCGTCAAGATCGGCGCCGCACTCGGGGCTTGACACCGGGAGGGTCCGTTGTGGCCGCAGTCTGCCGGCAGTGGTTGGGGCGGGGATGTCACAACTGGCGCGGTCGTCTTGTCGTAAGGGTGTAGGCATATCAAGAAGCGGATGATGAGTCTGGAGCACCCGACATGACCGGCGAAGAACACGAGCTCGAGCAGATGCGACCGACGTCCTTCGCGATCGCCTACCGGATGCTCGGCAGCGTCTCTGAGGCCGAGGACGTCGTGCAGGAGGCGTTGCTGCGCGTCCATCAGGCAATCGAGGACGGCGAGCAGATCGCCTCCCCGCGAGCCTACGTCGCCACCGTTACTACCCGACTGGCGATCAATGAGCTGCGCTCGGCGCGCGCGCGGCGCGAGCAGTACGTCGGCGAGTGGCTGCCCGAGCCGATCCTTACCGACGGCGTCGACGATCCCGCCCAGCACGCCGAGATGGCCGACTCGCTGTCCTTGGCGATGTTGGTCCTGCTCGAGAGCCTGTCTCCGGAACAGCGCGCCGCGCTGCTTCTGCACGACGTGTTCGACTACGACTATCCCGAAATCGCCAAGATCATCGGCAAGAGCGAGGGCAACGTGCGTCAGCTCGCGAGCCGGGCCCGCCGGCATGTCGAGGAGCGCCGCCCCCGCTTTCACGCCTCGCGCGAGCAACGCGAGGAGCTCACGCAGAGGTTTCTGATCGCCGCCCACGAGGGGGACCTGGCCGGGCTGGAGACCTTGCTGGCCCACGACGTGGTCCTGACTGGCGACGGCGGCGGGAAGGTCCCGGCGCTCGCGCGGTCGCTGCACGGTCGCAACCGCGTCGCCCGCACGCTGGTCAACTGGATGCGCGTTGCCTCCCGGCTGCCCGATTTCACCCTGCGCCCGACGGAGGTGAACGGCGGTCCGGGAGTGATGGTTCGAGACGGCCAGCAGGGGCTGATCAGCGTGTGGTCGCTCGAGATCGCCGGCGGCGAGATCCGCAGCATCAGCTCGGTTGTCAATCCCGACAAGCTGGCGCACCTCGGGGTGGTCGCCGACTTCGCGTCGCTGATCGGTGCGAACCGGTCGCGCCCTGACGCCCCCAACCAAGAACCCCACACTCACAACTAAGGAGGGACACCATGATCCAGGCCAGAATCCAGAACCCCGCGCTCACCGTGCCCGGTGCGCTTGACGCCGCCCAGGAGCTCGGCGCCTCGGCGAAGCACGCCGGAATCCCTGAGGCCACGCTCGCGATGGTGACGCTACGCGCAAGCCAGATCAACGGCTGCAGCGTGTGCGTGGACATCCACACGCGCGAGCTCGAGCACCTCGGTGAGAGCAGCGAGCGCATCCACCTCGTCGCCGCGTGGCGCGAGGCGCCGTATTTCAGCGACGCCGAGCGAGCAGCGCTCGCGCTCACCGAGACCGCCACGAGGCTGGCCGATCAGGCCGACCCGGTGCCGGACGAGGTCTGGGACGAGGCCGCCCGCCATTACACCGAGCCTCAGCTGGCGGCCCTCGTAGTGGCGATCGCGGCGATCAACGCGTTCAACCGCGTGAATGCCGCCACCCGGCAGATCACCGGCCCGTTCGTGGCGCGCATCGTCGAAGAGACCGCGAGAGCTGCCGCCTGATAACCACTCCGCAGGGGCGAACGAGCGGCCGGTCGTTCGCCCCTCTTCGCGGACCCGGACTTACCGTGCGCAGCGGGGGCTGTCGACACTCGGGACATGCGCAGTCAGGCTTGTCCTCCGGATGCCGCGAGGGTCAGGATCTGCGCGTTGCCACGCCCACTGGACGGTGAACGTCAGTCGGCGATCCGCCAGCCGCCGGCGGTCCGTTTGAGCTGGTAATCGTGGCGGCCGGCGGCTATCCACGCTGAGCGGTGAACAACCCCTCAAGCGCGTTCCAGTCGCGCGCGTCAACAAGCAGCAGGTCGGTCGCGTGCCCCCCACAGAGCCGACAGCTCTGGGCTTGATCGGTGGGTTGCGTAGGGGGTAGGCTCGACTCCTATCGCGGGTCACAACCGCTCAACGACAGGGGCATCGTGTTAGCTGCCTCCTCCCACATCGTCGTCCCGTTCGCGTTCGCGTTCGCCGGCGGGAGCTTGATCTTCGCTGCCTTCTTGGTCGTGTTGTTCTTCGTGGTGGCCTACGGCTACTACACCCGGAGAGGCAGTGGGATCAACCAAACGCCGTACCGCAGGCCCGGTGGGCCCCCGGAGACGCCGAGCGAGCTCGCCCATGACACAACACAGGAGGTGAGGAGCTGGGAGCGGGGCACCGCTGGCCGTTCTCGGCGCGAACGGCCTGACCCGAGCCTGGCCGCCGACCCGGTTGCGCGGGCGCTTGCCGACTGGCGGACCGGGTCCAGAGCGGTGCCCGCACTCGATCCGCCAGTCAGTTCGACCGACCACGCGCGGGGCCCCGGGCAGGCTCCGACCGTGGTCATTTATCTAGACGTCGCTTCTGAGCCGTGTCGTAGCGCATGTCGGCTTCTGTCCGAGTTCGCCGACACGCAGAAAATTCAGCTGGTGGTGCGCCAGCTACCGCTGGCCGACGTTCATCCGCTCTCGTTACCGGCCGCGGAGGCCCTGGAGGCCGCGGCGGCGCAGGGCAGGTTCTTCGAGCTCCTCAACCATCTCGCCAACACCGGAGTCAGCGACGAGGCTGAGCTGCTGGCGATCGCGGGTCGGAACGTGCCGGATCCGGACCGTCTCCGGTTGGAAGTAGGCGCGGGGCGCTATCGAGCGCCGGTGGTCAAACAAATCCATCAGGCCGCATCGAGCGGAGCGCACAACGTCCCTGAGATCTACCTCAACGACAAGCACTACGACGCGCCGATCACGACGGACGACCTGAATCGAGCCCTGCGCCGCCTGACGGCGTCGAACTGAGAGCAGGCCTGCCAGCACGTTCGTTCGGGATCGTCTTAGCGCCGCACGAGGGGCGAGCGGCCCCAATGGCTCCGCTCGCCTTACGCGCTTACTTGCCCCCGGACGCTTATCGTTGCCCCCAACAATCCGCGCCCTGCCATTCCGCGACCCCGGTGACCGCGTAAAGCACACAATAAGTGACTAACGTTTCCAAAACGTGTCCATAACTGCTCGTCGGGTGAACAGCCGCCCTGGCTATGTCTCCTGTCAGCCGTCGATGCACCCCGTCGCCTGACCCGCGATGGGCCCGGACGACCTCATGACGTGGGAAGAGGTCACGGCCACACTCAGCTTGGCACCGGGTTCAGGCGGAGGTGAGGTCCGAGCCGCGGGCGGAGAGGATCGCGCCGTATGGTTCGCCTGATGGAGCTCGACCAGGCGACGGCCGCCGTCCGCGCTGCTCGCGCATGAACGCTGAGGGGATGATCTGGAACGCGTTGCGGGGAGCGCTGGTGACGCGGGCGCTGGCGCTTGCCGCCGATCTGGGAGTCGCGCGGGTGCTCCTGACGGGCCCGCGGAGCAGCGCCGAGCTGGCGCGCGAGAGGGGCGTTGACGCGGACGTGCTCCACCGCGTCTTGCGTGCGCTGGCGAGCGACGGCATCTTTGCCGAGATCGAGCCAGGCGTGTTCTCCAACACGCCGGCCTCGGAGGTGCTGGCGCAGGACGGCTGGAATGACTTCGCTCACCTCTTCGGCGGCGCCTGGCTGCAGGCGGTGGCGGCGCTCGACGCGAACGGTGAGGCGTCGTTCCCGGGCGTGCACGGTGATGGGTTCTGGAAGTGGTTGGCGGCGCACCCGGACGAGCGTGCCGCTTTTGATCGTGCGATGGCCCAAGGTTGGCAGGGACGCCTGGATCGGCTGGAGAGCGTCGACTGGCGTGGTGACGAGCTCGTTGTCGATGTCGGCGGCGGCGGCGGGTCGCTGCTCCTTGCCCTGCTGAAGCGTCACCCGCGAACGCGCGGCATCGTTTTCGACCTCCCCGAGACGGTGCGCGACGAGCAGGCATTCGGTGACCGCTGCCGGTTTGTGGAGGGCAGCTTCTTCGAGTCGGTGCCGCGCGGCGACGTGCATCTGCTCACAACGATCCTTCACGACTGGGACGACGTTTCGGCACGGCGAATCCTGGAGACGATCCGTGCCGCGGCGGGCGAGCGGCTGGTCGTGTTGGACAGCGTGATCGAGCCGGGCAACGACCCGGACGGCGCGAAGTGGCTCGATCTGTTGATGCTCGTCATCGCCGGCGGCCGCGAACGCACGGAGGAGCAGTGGCGTGTGCTGCTGCGTGACGCCGGGTGGCTGCCCACGCGCATTGGCGAAGGCGTGATCGAGGCTCAGCCGGCGTAGCGCGACACCTCACCGCGTACAGCCGCCGGGGTGTCTTCTATGCCGGTTGATTCTGCCTGGACCGGCTGCTTCGTATACGGGAGTTCCCCGGCATTCCGAGACTCGATATGGCCAATCCGTTCGAGACGACGAAAGCGAGACGCAATGACCAGCCTGCCGATTCGCGACCCGGTTGCAGACCATCTCATCACGCCGGAGAACGCCGCGCTGATCGTGATCGACTACCAGCCCACCCAGTTCTCGCCGGTCCGCTCTATGGACCCGGCTCTGCTGCTCGAGAACATCGTGAGTGTCGCTAAGACGGCGAAGCTCTTCGGTCTGCCGATCGTCCATTCGACGGTGAATGTCAGGTCCGGCCAAAATCAGCCGACCGTTCCCGAACGTGCCGAATTACTCAAGGACAGTCCCCGATAGACCGGACGAGCATCAAACTCCTGGGAGGACGCCGACTTTGTGGCCGCCGCGCGCCACGACGCGGCGCAAGCTGATCTTCTGTGCACTGTGGATCGAGGCCTGCATGGCGTTTGCGGCGCTCGACGCGCTGAGGGAGCGCTATGAGGTCTACCCGGTGGTCGATGCGATTGCCGAGACCTCGGTCGAAGCTCACCGGGCCGCCCTGGAGCGTGTAAGCCAAGCCGGAGGCAAGCAAATCAGCTGGGTCTTGTCGAAGGAACGATCTGGAGTCGAAGCCGCCTCCGCTCGGTAACGATTCGCCCCCGCGATTCGCCCCCCGGCATTCGCCCGGAGTTGCGCTGGTGAGCATCTACTGTGCCGCGGTCCTATCCACGGCGACGGATTGTCCTGACCATGCTGATCCACTGGAATACCTGCGCGGGTCAATCTGAGCGGCATGCCTGCGTCTGCTCAGGATCAAGATCGCTCGAGCTCGCGCTTGAGCTCTCGCAACTGGTGGCGGACGTCGCGCCGAACCCCGTGGGCAAAGATCGGCTGGATGAACCGCCGGAGCGACTTCCATCGAAAGTCGCTGGCCTGAGCGAACCGTGTCCTCTGCGCAGCGATCTGCTCCAACCGGTACTCGACATCGAATACCGAGCTGGTGTCTTCCTCGCGCAACCCCAGTAGATGCGGGGGCTCGACCGCAACTTGCTCGACCACGAGTACGGTCGCCGGTCGTAGCGGCACCGGCTTATGGGTTACGCGCCAGCGACCCGGCTCCGTGCAGTGCACAAGCTTTAACCTTTGGACACCACGCGGGATCGTTGGTGGGATCCGAGACGTAACTCCACACGTCATCAATGGATCGTTCGATTTCGATGATCTCGACGACTCGCACGCGCGCAGGCTACTGCCAGAGGAAGCCGCCGCCCGGGAGAACCGGAGGGACCGGGCGTGACGTCGTCCTCGTACCACGGCGCGGCAGGCCCCGTATGCGAGATTGGTCACGATGAACGAGGCTCTCGACCAACGCGCTTTGGCGGCCGCCAGCACGGTTGCCGCTGCGCACGGGCTGAGCGTGGACAAGGCGGTCGTCATCCACTCGGAGAGCAACGTGCTGGTGCATCTGCGGCCGGCGCCGGTTGTCGCTCGTGTGATGACCGGAACGGTGGCGCTCCACAGCGACCCGCAGAGGTGGCTTGAGCGCGAGGTTTCCGTGCTCGAGTTTCTGGACCCAACGGGCCTAGCGGTATCCCCGAGCCGGTTGATCGCGCCCGGGCCCCACCGTTGTGACGGTCTGTGGATGACGTTCACCGAGTGGGTTGCCCAGGTCGAGCTGGCAACGGACCTTGGAGATGCCCACGGACTTGGTCGAAGGCTGAGGAACTTGCACGATGAGCTGCGGCGGTTCGAGGGTGAGCTCGGCGATCTCGATGAGATGCGCGAGCGCATTGAGCGCCTGCTCGTCCAGCTTCGACCCGTCGACGCCCAAGAGGCTGCTGTGATCGCATCGCTCGACGCCCGTCTGAACGAGTTTCAGACGGTTGTCTTCGAGTCAGACCTACCGACTCAGGTCCTTCACGGAGACGTTTCGCTCCGCAACCTCCTTCGGACTCCGCACCGCCAGATATGGAACGACTTCGAAGACACCTTCCGGGGGCCGGTCCACTGGGATGTGGCCAGCTTCGTCGGCAGTCTCCGGGGCCATGGCGCGAGCCCAGGCTTCGTGCGGGAGATGCTCGACGGCTATGGCTGGGGCTGACGAGGAAGAGCTGGCCCCATTTCTCGGCGCCCAGGACGTCTACGACGAGATCTGGCGGATGTTCGACCGCCAGCGGCGTCGCGCATGGCGCCGTCGGGCTCGCCCACGGGGTTAGGCTCCGCACGATGGCGGCGGGATCGGAGCTCGCGGAGCTGGGCGGCTACCCGTTCGAGGTTCGCTACAGCGACGGAGCGCTAACGCGGGCGCGGGCGGCGGCGGATGTAGCTGCGGAGGCCTACTCCTACTTGAGTCGCCTGTTCGCCGCGTTTGAGCCGGACATCGCCGTCGTCATCGCCGGGGAGGCGGACTGGCCGGGTAGCGGCCCGTATGGGCTGCCGTTCTTCAGAGATGAAGCCGGGGAAATCCGTCCCGGCGTCGTGGTGATGCCCGCTGGAAGCGGAGAGTTCTGGATCGCGATTGCACGCGACCTCCGGGACGCGTCACCCCGCGGTTATGCGAAGTTGGTCGCGACCTACCCGGATGGCGCTGGTGGCTTGGACCTGCAGCCGTTCTTCGACCTCATCACGATTCACGAGCTGGCCCACGCATTTGAGGGGCTTGGAGATCTCCGGCTCCCGACCTTCTGGCTGAGCGAGATCTTCGTCAACCTGGCTCTGCACGCGTTTGTCGCCACCCGGAAGCCGGCAAGTTTGCCGACGCTCGAAGCGCTCCCAACGGTCGGAGCCGGAAGTCGAAAGCTTGCCGCTCGAATGCGCGCCGAGGGATACAGCACGCTCGAGGAGCTGCAAGCCCACTACCCAGGCTCTGATGATTCCGTGAGTCCCTTGAACTACGTCTGGTTTCAGTATCGGTGGCAGCGGCTCGCGGCGAAGGTTTTCGATGCCGACGGAGAGGACGCACTGGTCCGCCTGTGGGACTGCTTCCACTCAAGAGAGCGCGCCGACGAGACTGAGGTCACGGCAGCATCGCTGGCCCCGCTTTTGACAATCGAAGTGAGCCGCACGCTCGGCCAGGCAGTCCGAGATTGGCGATAGAAGCTGCTCGCACACCGAATGTTGTCGCCGAGGCGGCGTGAGGGTGGGACAACGGCGCGCCGCAGCGTGGCGCCAGCGTCGACCGCCGTGATTGGAGCCGGCAAAACCGGGATACGATCGCGACAATGAAAGAGGCGACATTGGCGATGTCTCTGGCCCGCGGCCGGATCGCGATCGGCGTAGCTGCGGTCGTTGCCCCCGGCGTGGCCACCCGCGTCATGGGCGCTAGCCGCAAGCCCGACGGGATCGCACCGCTGTTCGCCCGCATGCTCGGCGCCAGAGACGTCGCGCTCGGGCTCGGAACCGTGATCGCATTGGACCGCGGCAAACCGGTGCGAGGCTGGCTCGAAGGTTCGGCGCTCGCGGACACGGTTGATTGCGTGGCCTGCGTGCTCGCTCGTGACGAGATGCCGCCGCGCGCGTTCGGGGCGACGGCCGGGCTTGCAGCCTCGTCTGCGGTCCTGGGAGTCTTACTCTCACGTCGCCTCGACCCGGCGCCACCGGCGCATCCTGGGCAGCCCGAGGCCGTCGCGACGGGTCACCCATCCGAGTCGGTCGCCGGCGAATAGCGCACTCGTGATCCGCGGTTAGGCTCTATGCGCGTCCCTCGGCGCCATCGGCTACCTGTGGTTTGACATTCGTGCTGTTTGCGGCCTGCGAACATTCCTCGTACCGGCTGATGAGGGATCACCTGCCCGCAACTGCGCTTGACCCGAAGGTCGCCCGGCGGCCGCCCCCTCACGCGTCATTTCGGAGCGTGAGTGATGGCTAGTTCGGCGGTCTATGTCGAGGGTGTGGTCAAGCGCTTTCGTTCGACCACGGCGTTGGCGGGGGTCGACCTCGACGTGCGGGAGGGCACGGTCTTTGGGCTGCTTGGGCCGAATGGTGCGGGGAAGACGACGTTGGTCCGGGTGTTGGCGACGTTGTTGGCTCCGGATGCGGGGCGGGCTGAGGTCTTTGGCCGTGATGTTGTGCGTGATGCGGCGGGTGTGCGGGAGTTGCTGGGGTTGACGGGTCAGTTCGCGGCGGTTGATGAGTTGTTGACCGGTCGGGAGAACCTGCAGATGTTCGGGCGTCTGTTTGACTTGTCGGCGGTGGATGCTCGCCGGCGCGCGAGTGAGCTGTTGGAGCGTTTTGATTTGGCTGATGCGGCGGATCGTCCGGCGCGGACGTATTCGGGTGGGATGCGGCGTCGTCTCGATCTCGCGTCGAGTCTTTTGACTCGTCCGCGGGTGTTGTTCTTAGACGAGCCGACAACGGGTCTGGATCCGCGTAGCCGGATTGAGATCTGGGCCGTCGTCCGCGAACTGGTGAGCGAGGGCACGACCCTGCTCCTGACCACCCAGTATCTGGAGGAGGCAGATCAGATCGCTGATCAGATCGCGGTGATCGATCATGGTCGGGTGATCGCTCAGGGGACCGGCAGCGAGCTCAAGGACCGCGTCGGCGGGCAGATCCTGGAAGTCGAATTGGTCAACGTGGGGCAACGCGACGATGCTCGGGCGGCCCTGACCGGAATAGGTTGCGGTGCGCCGGAGCCCGGGGAGCGCCTCGCGCAGCTGACGCTGCCGGCGCCGCGGGATGGACTCGAGATGATCGAGGACGCGGCCTCGGCGTTACGCAGGGCCCAGATCTCGGTGAGCGACCTCGGGCTGCGCCGCCCGACGCTCGACGACGTGTTTTTGCAGCTGACAGGCGCATCGTCGAGCGAGAACGGCGCTGGGGTTGAAGTCGCGAGCGAGAACGGGGCTGGGGCCGAAGTCGCGGCCGGTAACGGGAAGCCCGATCGGAGCCGCGTGAGGGTTGGTGCTGCTCGCGCCCCTGCCGCTCCGGGCCCCGCCATAGCGCGACCGTCGCGGTGGCGGCGCGTCACGCCAAAAGAGTTTCGCGCCGACGTGACCGACGCGTGGATTGTCAGCGGGCGCAACCTGCGCCATTTCGTCCGCCAGCCGGATTTGCTGGTGTTCTCGACGATTCAGCCGATCATGTTCGTGCTGCTGTTCACATACGTGTTCGGCGGCGCGATCAGCCACTCGCTGCCGCACGGCGTCAGCTACATCGACTATCTGCTGCCGGGCATCCTGATCCAGTCGGTGACCTTCCGCGCCAGCCAGACGGCGGTGGGCCTGTCTGACGATCTGAAACTCGGGGTGATCGACCGGTTCCGTTCGATGCCGATGGCCCGCTCCGCGGTGCTCGTCGGGCGTACCGTCGCTGACCTGGTCCGCAACGTGCTGATCATCGCGCTGATGATCATCGTCGGCTACATCATCGGCTTTCGTTTCCAGGCCGGCTTCGCGCAGGCCATCGGCTGCGTCGCGTTGGTCAGCGCCTTCGGGCTGGCATTGAGCTGGATCTTTGCCTTCATCGCCCTGACCGTTCGCAGCGCAGAGGCCGCCCAGACAGCCGGCTTCGTCGTCTTGTTTCCCCTTGTCTTCGCCAGCTCGGTGTTCGTGCCGACCTCGACCCTGCCCAGCTGGCTGCAGGCCATCGCGAAGGTCAGCCCAGTCACCCTCGCCGCCAACGCAGCGCGCTCCCTGGCCCTGGTCCCCGGAACACCATTGTCCCTGGGCGGCGCGATCGCCTGGATCGCCGGCCTCCTCGCCGTCTTCATCCCCCTGTCGGTCTGGCGCTACCGGCGCATGACCTGACGCCGAAGACCGACCGCCTAAGGGACCAGGACGACCTTGCCGACGTTGCGCCGCTCGGCGATGAACCGGTGGGCCTCGGGTGCCCGATCAAACGAGAAGGCTTCGGCCACAACTGGCTTGAGTTGCCCCTTCTTCAAGGCCGGTATCAGCGGCTCGATCACCCGGTCGAGACTCCCCTCAGCATCCCACCAGGAGAGCATGTTGAGGCCGAAGACGCCCTTGTTCTCGTTCATCACGCCAAGGCCCTTCCACCACGGGAGCGATGAGAATGGACTCTTGGCAACAGTTCGTAGCGCGGTCGGGATGCTGCGCCGGTCGCCCGCCTGCACCTCCGAGGCCCCGTACATGATCAGTCGTCCCCCGGGGCGGAGCAGCTTGTAATCCTTGCGAAAGCTCGTCGGTCCGAGGGCGTCAAAGGCCACGTCGATCCCCTCGCCTCCGGTGATCCGCCTCACCGCATCGGCGAAGTCCTCGCTGCGGTAGTCGATCGCGTGGTCGACTCCCTGCTCACGGATCGCGTCGTGCTTTGAGGCCGACGCGGTTCCGAACACCTCGGCCCCGATGCGCTTGGCGATTTGCGTTGCCGAGATGCCCACCCCGCCCGCCGCGGCGTGGATCAGGACCCGCTCGCGCTTCTTCAGCCCGCCCATCACGACCAGACCGGCCTGAGCGGTCGCATAGTTGACCGGGAAGGCCGCGCCCTCCTCGAAGGAGAGCTGATCGGGGAGCGCATAGACCATCTTCTCAGGCACGGAGACCAGCTCGGCCTGACCGTTAAAGCGCGTGCCGGCGAGAACCCGGTCGCCAGGGCGGAACCTCTTGACTCCGTCTCCGACCGACTCGACCTCGCCTGCCACCTCGTAGCCGACCACGCAGGGCGTCTTCGGTGCGTCGGGGTACATCCCGGTGCGGGCCATGGTGTCGGCGAAGTTGATCCCCGCGGCCTTGACCGCGATTCGAACCTGGCCCGGTCTTACCGGCGGGTCGGGCCGCTCCTGGACCTTGAGGACCTCGGGCCCCCCGTGCTCCGTGATCACTACGGCGCGCATCACATAGGACTCTAAGCGAGTCTGAGCGCCGCGGGTCCGCCGCGCACCCGCGAACAGCAGTCTCGGAAAGCCGGGATCATGGTCTGCTCCCACATCGATCGACGGTTGGCGGACGTTCATCGCCGAGCGCCGAGCGCGAATGGCGAGACGGCGGGTCGGCTGGTGGTGGTGGATTTCACCCTGCCCAGCTGACCTTTGAGATCGAGGCCGCTCTGCTGCTCGCCAACGCGCAGTACGTCGTCGTCCGGGGGCCAGAACCGATCGAACCGGCGCGCCGAGCGATTGACCGCCGGCTCCGCGCGGCCGCCAACCCCGAGCGGCCCGTCTGAGCTCGCCGCTCATCGTGTGCAGAAAACATTCGCCGACGGCCGCCTCAGCAGGCCGGGACTACCGAAGCGGGTGCGAAGCAGCTCTTGCGCGTTTGCAGCGTCCTCGCACCCTTGTGGCCCAGCGTGGCGCGCTTAGGCTCGCTCGTGCTGTTCCTGTTCAGACAGTACTCCTCATCGACCGCTCACGCGGGGGATCCTCTACTCCTCATCGACCGCTTAGGCCGAAGGGTGTTCGCGGGGCAGAAGTTCGTGCTCGTCGACGAGATCGGTGGGGGCGAGGACGAACACCTCGCACATGATGTCGGGCTGCTGCTGGTTGCCGCTCATGTAGCCGATCACCCGCTGGCCGGTGGCGTTTTCGATCACCGCCGCGAAGCGGTCGCGCATGAGGTCCTGAAACTCCATCCGCTGCTGAATGACCGCCGAGCCGCGGCCGCCCTCCAACAGGGTCTGCTCGACCCGCGTGAAGCCCCCTCGCAGCACACACACGACGAGGTCGTCCTCGAAGTAGGACTTGGCGCGCGTGGGCCCGCGGCCGTAGAACTCCTTCAGCAGGGCCACCATCCCGTCAGAGATCGCGGTGAGGATTTCGCCGTGGTTCTGGGGCCGAGTGCTGTTGCGGGTCGGCTGCACTCCTAGCCAGAGATTACCCTCGCCAGGAGCGGTCTCAACACCCCTTTTTCGCGCTAACGTGTGGGCAGCCCGTTGGGTTCCTGTCCTCCTGCCTTACGCGCGCACCAACTCGGAGGCTGAGAGAGAAGGCCGCTGTATGTCGGCCCCTAATGCCGGTCTCATGGGCGACGAGTTGTTCTGCGGTGACGGCGGCCATGGTCGGCCTTCACCAGCGCTATCACAACCGCGAGCCGGTGACCGCCAAGACGTTGATGCTCGGAGATGACCTGCTCGCCTGTGTGCTCGGCGGCGTCTACACCGATGTCGAGAAGACGATGATCGAGATCCAGCGCACGACGCTCGTCCAGGAGACCCGCGACGCGTTTCAAAACGCGATGCAGGACAGGTTCATCGACGTGATCCAGCGGCTGTCGGGTCGCCGGGTGCTGGCGTTCCTCTCCAATCACCACGTCGGTCCCGACATCGAGATCGAGCTGTTGCTTCCCGCTCCCGCTCCCGCTCCCGCTCCCGCGTTGGATCGGCCCGAGCCAAGGGGCTGACGACAGCCGGCCGGGGCAGTATCGGACTCCGGCACCATTGGTCCCCGCGGCTCTGGCGGACAACGGGTAGGGCTGTAAAGTTGAAAGCGGAGGGCATCGGCTGGGGCGGTCACGGCGGGCACGATGCGGTCTGGATCCGCGTCAGCGGAGAGCTGGAGCGCGGTGACCGTCGTTGCGCTCGATTCCTCGGCGGGGCACGAGGGAGAAGACCTTGACAACACTTGCCAGCGCCCAGATCGCCTCAGTCCGGGTCTTCGGCAAGGCTCTCACCTGCGTGGGAGCAGCTGAACCGATGGGAGACCACCTCGTCCGCTGATCGAGATTACGCGGACCATGCCGGTTCCCGCAGCGAGCCGGGGCAAGCCTCCCCTCTCCTCTCCGGCTCGCTCGGTTCGCTTCACGACGGCACTGCCTCACCGTTAGGGGACCGGGTGTCGTTCCTGGAGACGGCGCATCAGGGCGGCCGATCGTGGATCGCGATCCCGCACCAGGTCTCGCATCATGTCGGTGGTCAACCGCGCCGGCTCGGTGTGGCTGAAGAAGTCCTCCAGGACACGCGCGAACTGCGACGCGTCCGAGAGCTGGGGAAAATGACCCGCCTGCTCGAAGACCTCCAGGCGGCTGCCCGGCATCCCGTCGTGCGCTGCGTAGGCATGTGCGATGGGGATGATCCGGTCACGCTTGCCCCACATGATCATCGACGGCATCTGTGAGCTGAGGTAGAGACGGTCGGTGGCGCTGATCCGCTGACCCCTGGGATCGATCACGGCCCGGACGGTATGGATGAACGCGCTTCGCGAGTCGGCGCTGCTCAGCGACTCATAGCCGCGGGCCATCTCGGTCAAATCCGGTCCGGCCTTGAATCCGAGCCGGCCCAGGGTCTTGGACACAGATGCCGCACTGCTCAGCGCCTTGGGGTGCGCGAGGATCGGCAGCACGAGCTCGGAACCGGGGAGCGTTGCGGCCCGCAGGATTGGATGGACCTCGTCGCCCAGTCCTCCACTTGACACCAGCACCAGCCGCTGGCAGCGCTCGGGGAACTGGTAGGCGAACTGCATGGCAATCCCCCCACCGAGCGAATGACCAACGACGCTCGCGCGCTCGATGTTGAGCCCGATCAGCAGATCGCGGATCCCCGAGGCGTGCGCCCCGAGCGAATAATCTCCGCGTGGCTTGGCCGAATCCCCGTGGCCGAGCAGATCCGGCGCCACGACGGTGTGCGTACGGGCGAGTGATTCGATCACCTGGGTCCACTGCGCTGAGCGTCCCGCGACGCCGTGGATGAGCACGACAGCGGGCCCCTGGCCGGCGATCGTGAACATCACTTGATGACCGTGCAGCGACACCTGAGCACTCTCGATCACGGGCGATGCCGGTTTGCGGTCGCGACTGCGGGCCCGCCTTGGGGGAGCAGCAGCCCGCCCGGCCAACGACTCGGCAAGAGCGGGTACACGTGCAGACGGGGACAAATCGACCTCCGAGCTCGAGACAACCCTCAGAAGTCGTCGCTCGCTGCAGGCCTGCTCCGGCGAACCGCGTAACGACGCCCTCCCCTAGGCCAGGAGCTTACCCGGTCGCGAGCATCGCTACCCACAGAATGCCGGAAACTGGTAACTAAGGGGAAGAAGCAGGGTGGGGCTGCTTGCGGTAGCTACCCTGGCGGAACTCCTCGGTCAGCTCCGCATGCTTCGGATACCAGCCGAATTGGTCCCGGGCCGTCGAAGCGAACGTGCCCTGGTCGAGCAGCAGGACCTCGGCGAAGTAGTCGCCCAGGCGCGCCCGCGCCTCGTCGTCGGACCCGGGCACCGCGCCCGGCGCTCCGGCCGCGACCGCGGCCGCCTCGGTCAGCTCGGCCACCGTCGGCTTCAGTCCGTTGCCGATCACGAAGCGGCCCCGAGCCGCGTCGTCCTCCAGTACGCGCCGGAAGAAGTCCGCGAGGTCGGCGACGTGGACTGTCGACCAGTGCTGCTGGCCCGTGCCGAGCGGCGGCGCTTTGAGTGGGGACTCCTCGGTGATCGCGGGGTTGTCTCCGAGATCCAGAGACCGCTGATCTGGAGGTATGGCTTTCCGGTGTCAGCGAATGCCTCGATCGCCGCCTCGACCACCGCGGTGTCCAGGTCTGCGCTGGTTTCATCGCCGGGGCTGGCGGTGTGGATGGCTCCGTCGGCGCCCCTCAGCAGGGCTACGGTCGTCCGGTGGTCGTAGAGGTCGGGCACTATCGGCGTCGCGCCCCGCGCGGCGACGGTGTCGGCCTGGTCGCCGTTGCGGACGAGCGCCAATACCTCGTGACCGTGCTCGAGCAGCTCGGTGAGTACATGGGATCCGACGAACCCCGTCGCTCCAGTGAGTGTGACTTTCATGCTGGAGAACCTCCTGGCTTTGGTGACGCTTAGCCGGCGAGTCCCGGCTGCAGTTCTAATAGATCAAGCGCTTGTTTGATAATAATCCCCGGACCTGAAAGCTGTCAAGCAAGCGATTGAAGTCAGCTCAGATGCTCGTACCGCGGAAAGCTCCGGCAAGCACGGGCACCAGCCGTCGCTCGATCTGGTCCTCGGGCTCGTTCATCAGCTCCGCACCCACCGGTGCCAGCACCAGCCAGTTCAACAAGCCGGCCGCGCACCGCGTCCGAAACAGCAATTCTGGTCGCTTGGCACCAGTCACATTGGGCCTGATCACCCGAACCACATCGCGACGAATCCGGACGAACCTGGCATCGAAGCGATCCCATCCGGGTGGGGGATCGATGCCGGCCCGGGCGACGATCCGCATCACAGCAAGATCACGCCCCCCGACCGCCAACGCGTTGATCATCGGTCGCGCGAAGGCCACTGCCACCTGCTCGAGTGTGGGCTCGGACCCGAGCTCGCTGAGCGCTGCCTCCTGAGCGTCCAGATAGCGCTCCAGCGCGTACTCGACCGTCGCCCCACAGAGCGAGTTCAGCGAGCCGAAGTGGTAGCTCACCGCGGCCACGTTTGCCTGCGCGGCATCCGTCAGCGCACGGAGCGTCACCCCTTCCTCGCCGCGCTCAGCGAGCAGATCAAGCGCGGCATCCATCAGTCGCGTCCGCGTCCGGTTCCCAGCTTCGCGACGCTGGTCGTGCCTCGCGGGTGGCATCGCGTTCATTCAATCAGACGCTTGAACTACGTTCAAGCGAATGCCTGGTCGTCTTCAGATGCCGACCTCGAACCAGACTGTCGTCCGGGCCTGGATGTCGACGCCCCAGCGGTTTGCTTCGGCCTGCAGGAGGTAAAGGCCGTAGCCGCCGCCGACCTGGTCCGGGTCCCGTGGCTTCGGGGTAAAGCCGCTGCCCTGATCGGTCACTTCGATGCGGATGACATCTCCGTTGCACCGCGCCGAGAATCCCAGCGTGGCGTCGGGTTTGGTGTCGGGGTGAACGACCGCGTTGGTGACGATCTCCGAACTCAGCAGCATCAGGGTCGCTGTGGCGTGGCTCGAAACGTCCCGGTCCTGACAGAACCCGACGACCGCCGCTCGGGCGACCGAGGGGGCCTCGGGAGTCCGCGCGAGCTCCAGAGCCAACTCCTTGGCCGGCTCCTCTGGCCCCGGCCGGATCGAAGCCGCCATCATTGCTGGGCACCGTCCTCGAATGGCAGTGCCGTATCGGTACCAGTGACGCGGAGAATGAGCGTGGCCGTCTCGTTGGCCGGACGAAGGAGCCTCAGCCGCCAGGCCTCATTCCGCGATCGGTCGTTGAGCTCGATCAGGAGCCGCAGACCGGTGGAGTCCATGAACTCGAGCTCCCGCAGGTCAAGCGTCAGCGTGGCGATCTCGCCGTTCAGCGACTCCTCAAGGTGTTTTGACAGCACCTCCGTCGTGTGCATGTCCAGCTCACCGCAAACGGCCAGTACCGGTGTCGCGCCCTCCCCGCCTTGCTTGACCTCGAACCTCGTTGGTCTAACCATCGACGCCCGCTTTCGCCGATGCCCTGACGGCATCGCGCCGCGGGGGTGCGGAGGCGGGGGACGGTTGCAGCGACGACGTGCGACGCAGCGCCAGAACGGCAACGTCATCGGCGTTGGGGCCGACCTGGAACTCGGCCAGAACGTTGACCAGGCGCTCCACGATGTTCGCCGCGGATCCATCCGGGAGCGTGCTCAGAGTCTGCTTCAGGCGTTGGGTTCCGTAGCGCGCGCCGTCCCCTCCGATCGCATCGGTGACTCCATCGGTGTAGAGAATCAGCGTCGAGTCGGGCTCGAGCTCGACGGTGGTCTCTCGCCACCGCACGTTCTCCAGGCCCCCGAGCAGCGGTCCGTATTCGCCGACCGTGCCGACGCCATCGGGAGTGATCGAAAACGGCAGCGGATGCCCCCCGGCCGCGACGGTGACCCGGCCACCCTCGAGGCGGAGACACAGCGCCGTGCAGACGGACAGGGATTCTCGCTTCTTCAGTGCCCCGTCGAGGCGAGCGAGAAGCTCGGCCGGGCTGGAGACGAAATCGGATGTGGCGCGCAGGGTGTGCCTGACCATGGCCGTGAGCGCGGCCGCTTCGACACCCTTCCCGGTCACGTCGCCAATGGCGATCATCCAGCCACCGTCGGCTTCCCACACGTCATAGAAATCGCCACCGGCCTCGGTTCCGGCGACGGCCGGAGAATAGGCACTGGCCAGCTCGTAGCCGACGATCTCGGGAAGCTGGTCGGGGACGAGGCTCTTCTGCAGCACATGGGCGATTCGCGAGCGTTCGCTGTAGAGCCGTGAGTTCTCAATCGCCACCGCGGCCCGGGCGGCGATCTGCTCGACCAGGTTGACATCGGACTGATCGATCACCCTCCCCGACTCGGCGCTGACCAACGTCATCGCGCCGAGGGTCCGGTCGGCCAACTTCATCGGGACCATCACCACCGAACGCATACCCACTGAACGCAGCAGCTCGAGGTGGCGATCATCGACCGCACCGCGCCGGAGTATCTCGTCCGAGATGTCCTGATAGAGGACCGGCTCACCGGTGCGGAGCACCGTCCCCAACCCCCGGTCGGGAGTCGTGCGCGCCGGCGTATAGGTCCGCAGCTCCTGGGCCAGGGCGACCCGAGCCGGATCGACATGCGCCACCGCCACCGGTATTCGATCTCCCTCGTCGTCGAACAGGTCGACCGCACACCAATCCACGAGGTCCGGAACAGCCAACGCCGCGACGTTCCGCAGCGTCCGCTGATAATCGAGGGAGGAGGCCAACACCTCGCTCGCTTGCGCGAGGAACGTCGCGTGGCGCTCCGCGCGCTTCTGTTCGGTCACGTCGTCAATGACCATGATCGTCGCCTCGACCTCATCGTTGGACCCGATCAACGGTGCGGCTTTGAGCAGGTTCCAGCGCTCGGCTCCGGTCTTCAGATTCACCGTCCGGATCAGCAGAGGCTCGGCAGCCTCGCCACCGAGGATGCGAACCGAGGGAACGTCCTCCATCGAGATCACCCGGCCGTCCTCCCCCAGCACGCGATAGTCCGACATGATCTTGTCGGGGGGCGTCTCTCGGAGCTCGTCGATCGAGTCAAAGCCGAGGTGCACGAGCGCCGCGTGGTTGGCGTAGATGATGCGGTGATCGCGGTCACGGATCGTCACCGGGTCACTTAGCGAGCCGACGATCGCTTCGAACCGTCGCTGACTGCCGTGCAACGCGGAGCGCAACTCCTGGACCAGCTGCTCACGCTCGTGCTCGGCCTCGACGCGGGCGCTCAGGTCCTGTACGAACGCGCTGAATAGCCAGCCAGAGTCCTGCGGCAATGCGGAGATGGTCATCTCGACCGGAAATTCGCTGCCGTCTCGACGTAGGGCCGCCAGCTCGATCCGCCGGTCCAACACAGGTCCGCTTCCGTCGGTGAGAAAACGCTTAAGCCCGGCGATGTGGGCGGCCCGAAACCGCTCAGGCACGATCAGCTCGGCGACGGGGCGCCCCATCGCCTCGTCTTTCGAGATGCCGAACAGGCGCGCCGCGCTTGGATTCCAGTAGGTGACAACCCCGTGCTCGTTGAGCCAGATGACCGCGTTGTGCGCGCGGTCCAGCACGAGTTCGGTCAGGCTCTGGGACATTGCCGGTCCATTATCCGCCCAGCGCCAGCGCCGTGCTCACCTTGCCAGCGAATCAGGCGCTGCTCGCCTCGACCTGGACGGCGTTCGTGGCGAGCTGGAGCGCCCGGGTCTTGGCGGCGCGGATGGCCTCGGTCAGCGTCGCGCTGTCGTAGACGCCGTAATGGCGGCGCCCGTTGATGAAGAACGTCGGGGTGCCCGACACTCCGCTCTCGTCGGCGCTGGCAACGTCCTCGCTGACCCGAGCGGCGTATTCCCGCCGGCGAAGCTCGTCGCGGAAGCGCTCCAGATCGAGGCCGAGTTCACTTGCGTAGCGGGCGAGATCACGCGGGCCGAGTTCGAGCTGGTGGGTGAGCAGCAGGTCGTACATCTCCCAGAACCTGCCCTGAGCCGCAGCGGCCTCGGAGGCCTCGGCGGCGAGCTGCGCGCTGGGGTGGACGTCAGTCAGCGGCAGGTGCCGCCACACGTAGCGCACGTCGTTTCCGTGGGAGGACAGCAACTCACGGATTACGCCCTCCGCCCGTCCGCAGTGGGGACACTCGAAGTCGCCGTATTCGACGAGCGTCACGGGCGCGTCGTCAGATCCGCGAATGTGGTCATAGCTTGGATCGACGTCGGCCGACAGGTCGAGGATGTCCTCGGCAGTCCGGCCGATCTGGCGCGAGCGAACTGTCTCCGGCAGCCGTCTGATGAGCCTGGCCAGCAGCCATCCGAGCAGCGGGGCGACCACGACTGTGCAGAGCGCGCCGAGCCTCGCCTCATCGAGTCGCGCGCCGGTGAAGGCGAGGCTCGAAACGAGCAGCGAGACCGTGAAACCGACTCCCGCGCACGCGCCCGCGGCCGCAAGTACGGGTTCGCTGATCGGAGATCGGGGTCCATGCAGCGCGGGCCGGGAGGCGATCCAGGAGCCGGTGAAGATGCCAATCGGCTTACCGACGATGTAGCCGAGGAGGATCCCCCAGAAGATCGGCGAGGAGATCGCGCTGCTTACGAGATTTCCGGTCAGGTGGATCCCGGCGTTGGCCAGCGCGAACAGCGGCACGATCACGTAGCTGGTCCAGGGGTGGAGGTAGTACTGGACTCGCTCGTTGGGCGAGATCGCCGACTGCAGGCTCTGCTGCGCCGAGCGCGCCAGCTCCGGCGTGGGTTGCTCCCGAAACGATCGGGTCAGCGCCGTGGCCCGCTCCAGATCCTCGCGCGATGGCGGGTACGCGCTGGTCGCGAGCCCGATGGCGAGTCCGGAGATCACGGGGTCGATGCCGGACTTGAACATCGCGACCCAGATTGCGACACCCAACCCGATGGCGATCGCCCCTCGCCCGAATGGCGCGTAGCGCAGTCCCACCAGCACGGCGAACAGGGCGAGCGCGATGCTCAACGCCATGACTGACACGTGGCTCGTGTACACGGTGGCGATCACCAACAGGGCGGCGAGATCGTCGACCACCGCCAGCGTGAGGAGGAACACCCGGATACGCGTCGCAGTGCGGGGAGTGACCAGCGCGACGATTCCCAGTGCGAACGCGGTATCGGTCGACATCGCCGCACCCCACCCGTGGCCGCCGGCGCCGCCGGCGTTGAAGGCCATGTAGATCGCGACCGGCACTGCGATGCCGCCGATCGCTCCGAACACCGGGATGGCGAGCCGCCGCCGCTCGCGCAACTCGCCCAGATCGAGCTGGCGCTTGGCCTCGAGGCCCACGACGAGGAAGAACAACGTCATCAACCCCTCGTTGACCCAATGCCGGAGGTCGGCCGCGATCCCGGCGTTTCCGATCCTGATCACGAGCTGCGTCGTCCAGGCTGATTCGTAGGAATGCCACCACGGAGAGTTCGCCCACAGCAGCGCCGCGATCGCCGCGCCCAGCATCACGGCGGCGCCGCCGGTCTCGGTACTCAAGAAGGTGCGGACCGGCGCGGCCATGTTCCGCGCCCAAGCCGTCCGCCCCCCGCTGGAGATCGCCTCTGTGACGCTCAAAGCAGCCGTTCCTCGGCCAGGCGGACGGCGAGGGCGGGAACGCCGTAGGAGATCACCTGTTGCGCTTCGGGAACGACCTCCAGAATTGTGCGCCGCAGTGTCTGAAGCGCCGCGCGCTGCGACTCGTCCACGCCCCTCAGGTACTCGTCTACATCCTCAACGGACACCGCGTTTCAGTCTAGGCCCAACCGGCCACGATGCCCGCGTCCGGCGCGGCATATGGGCCGGCCCAAAACGGCCACCTGCGCACGCACCGGCCGGTCCGCGCCGGGGTGCGTGCCGGACGGGTCGGAAACCGGCGTCCTGGACACGCACCGCCTCAGGATCACCCCCGTGCGTGCGCAAATGATCGGCTTGGGGCCGCTCTCCCGCGGATCCAACCGACACGGGCCGGCGCCGGAATCCATCGGCGGGCTGAATTTTCGTGGCTTGACGGAGCCGACCGGTCGCGAGACGATCCGGGCACAACGCTCACCAGCAGGAGGGAGCAGGAGCCATGCCGAGGTATCTGATCCATGCGAGGTACACGGCCGAGGGGGCCAGGGGAGTCATCTCCGAGGGAGGGTCCAGCCGCAGGGACACGGTGAATGAGCTCGCGGAGGGCCTCGGCGGCCGGATGGAGAGCTTTTACTTCGCCTTTGGCGAGGACGACGTTGTGACGATCATCGAGTTTCCCGACCACGTCTCGGCGGCCGCGGTGAGCATGACGGTTGCCGCGAGCGGCCTCGTCAGCACCCGCATCACCGTGTTGCTCACGGCTGAGGAGATCGACCAGGCGGCGCAGAAGTCAGTCTCGTATCGCGCCCCGGGGCAGTAGCCCTGCTCGCCCTGCATCACCGTTCGCCCGACCACGCGTACCGCCGCCCGCCGTGTTTGATCGGCTTGACTTCGTCTACCTGCCCAGCCGTGACGTCGCTGGCGACGTGCGTCATTTCGCCGAGCGATTGGGCGCGGAGCTGGTGTTCGCGATCGAGGCGTTCGGCACCCGCGTGGCGATGGTGCGGTTAGAGCCGGACCCACCGGCTCTGCTCCTAGCCGGGCATCTCGAAGGCGATCGACCCGTACTCGTCTACCGCGTCTCAGACCTCGAGGGGACGATCGCCGAGCTTGGCGAGCGCGGGGTCGAGGTCGCCGCGCGCTTCGGGATTCCGCATGGCCCTGGGGCCGAGCTGACGACGCCCGGGCCGCAGAGGATCGCGCTCTACGAGGTCACCCGCCCGGCGGCCTCGCAGCGGCTGGCCGGCCGGCGCGATTTCTGACGTGCGCGAGGTGGCGATCAGAGGCGAGATGATCCGACTCGGTCAGCTGCTCAAGCTCGCGGGAATCATCGACAGCGGGGCGGAGGTAAAGACCTTCCTGATAACGCAGACGGTGCTGGTCAACGGAGAGCCGGAGACGCGCCGGGGCCGCCAGCTGTTCCCGGGAGATGTGGTTGGCGTCGGCGAACATGAACTGCGACTGTCCTCCGGGTGATGGCCTAGCTCATGGCATATCTGAAGGATGCTCGCGTCGATGCGTACATTGCCCAATTGCCGCAGTGGCAACGGGACATCTGCCAGTCCGTCCGTGACCTCGTTCATGCCGCGGACGATGAGGTCCAGGAAACGATCAAGCGCTCCGTCCAGCCATATTTCGTGCTGCACGGGAACGTATGCGCGCTGCTGGCCGCGAAGAACCACGTGACCGTCTTCCTGTACGACGGAGGCATCGTTCCCGACCCACAGGGCATCATCACCGGAGGCCACGAGAACAAGACTGGCCGCTATCTCTCGATCGCCGACGGCGAGGACATGGACGCCGACGCACTGCTGGCGATGTTCCGGCAGATCATCGCCAACAATCGCGCCGGCGGCTGGCGAAAGTTGAGCCAGAAGCGCGGCTAGGCGGCCGCGGCGGCCATCGCCTTCCCGACGCCTTCGCGCATTTCCTCGACGTTCATCACGGGCGCGAAGGTGATCTTGGCGTCGAGCCCCATGAAGAACGGCTCCGCTGCCGGAGGTATCCCGGTCGAGTCGGACATGTCGAAGAAGATCAGCGCGGTGCGCATGCCGTCTTCACTTGTGAAATAGGCGGCCTCCGCATTCACCGCCTCGAGTGCCTTTCCCACGACCTCCGGCAGCGATCCGTCCCTGATCGCGTCGTTGCCAGCCCTGGTCGGTATCTGCACCTTCATGAGCACGCGCATGTTGCGCCTCCTGAGTTGATTGCCCCACTTCGGCCCTCGACGGCCCGCGGCAACCCGCGCGCGACTCAGACGAAGCGATCCCGTTCTGGCGAGCGACGTTGGCCGCTCACAGCGACGATCGTAGTCCCGACCGGCGCACGAATCAAACCGGCTTGCGACCGCGACCCTCCGCCTCGCGTGCCACGATGGATCCGTGCCTGCCGCCGCCTTGGACGCGTTCACCGCCGACGCCCTTCACCGCCTGCGCGCGTTGACCGGCGACCCCGACTCGGGCTTCCGCGAGGGCCAGTTCGAGGCAATCCGCGACGTTGTCGTCGACCGGGCGCGGGTGCTGTGCGTCCAGCGCACCGGCTGGGGCAAGTCGGCGGTGTACTTCGTGGCCACCGCGCTACTGCGCGAGGCGGGCGCTGGCCCGACGCTCATCGTCAGTCCTCTGTTGGCGTTGATGCGCAACCAGATCGCCGCCGCCGAGCGGCTCGGACTGCGGGCCCATACGGTCAACAGCACCAACCGGGAGGAATGGGACAGCGTCCGCGACCAGCTCGCGGCGGGGACGATCGACCTGCTCCTGATCAGTCCCGAGCGCCTGAACAACGTCCGCTTTCGCGAGCAGATGCTGCCGCTCTTCGCCGCCTCGGTGGGTCTGCTGGTAATCGATGAGGCGCACTGCATATCGGACTGGGGACACGACTTCCGTCCCGACTACCGGCGGGTGCGTGACATGCTCGATCGCCTGCCGGCCGGCGTGGCTGTACTGGGCACGACGGCCACGGCCAACGACCGCGTGGTGGCCGATGTCGTCGAGCAGCTCGGCGCTTCCGACGGCCGGCGGTTGCGCTCCTATCGGGGTCCGCTGGCTCGCGCCAGCCTGCGCCTCGAGGTCGTCACCCTTCCCCGTCCGGCCGAGCGGCTGGCCTGGCTGGTCGAGCACGTGCCGGCCCTGCCCGGCTCAGGCATCGTCTACACGCTGACCAAGCGGGACACCGAACAGGTGGCGGCCTTCCTGGACGCCAACGGAATCTCGGCCCAGGCGTACAGCGGGGACCAGGAAAGCGAGGACCGGATCGGGATCGAAGACCGGCTCCGGCGCAACGAAGTCAAGGCGGTCGTCGCCACCAGCGCGCTGGGCATGGGGTACGACAAGGCCGATCTCAGCTTCGTCGTCCACTATCAGGCTCCGGGCTCGGTCATCTCCTACTACCAGCAGATCGGTCGCGCCGGCCGCGGCGTCGAGCACGCCGATGTCGTGCTGCTTCGCGGCGAGGAGGATCGGCGAATCCAGGATTTCTTCATCGAGCAGGCGTTTCCCGATCGTGAGCGGGTGATGTCGGTGCTGGCCGAATTGGAGAGCGCCGGGGAGTCAGGACGCACCACCCGCGAGTTGATGGCGTGCGTTAATCTCGGTCTGGGTCGGCTCGAGGCCATGCTCAAGATTCTCGACGTCGAGGGAGCGGTCGGGCGCGAGGGATCCCGCTGGTGTCTGAGGTCCGGGGCCGATTGGAGCTATGACGCCGACCGCTACGCCCAGGTCACGGCGCTTCGCCGCTCCGAGCAGGCGGCGATGGCGGCCTTCGGAACTGACGGCCGCTGTCTCATGCGCGCGCTGCAGGAGGAGCTCGATGACCCCGAGGCTCGAGACTGCGGCCGGTGCTCGGTCTGCACCGCCCCGCGCTTTGCCGCGCCCCCGGAGCCCCGGCTGGTGGAGCTCGCCGGCCGCCATCTGCGTTCGAGTCCGATTGAGCTCGAGGTCAAGAAGATGGCTCCCGACGCATCCGGGGCGATGCGCAAGATCCGGGACGAGGTCCGAGTCGAAACCGGCTGGGCGTTGGCGCGCTTCGGCGACGGTGGCTGGTGGCCGGCGATCGAGCGCGGCATGCGCGATCGTTTCTTCGACGACGAGGTCGTCGCCGCCCTGGCCGATCTGGTCCGCGCCCGGGTTCCGTCCTTGACCTGGGTGACCGGGGTGCCATCCCAGCACCTGGGCGACGCTCTGCGCGGGGCGGGGCAGCGGCTCGCCGCCGCGTTGGCTGTCGACTACCTGGAGCTGCTGACCCGTACCGAAGCGCGGCCGCCGCAACGCGAAATGGCCAATGCCGCCCAGCAGGCCGCCAATGTTCGCGGCGCCTTTGCCGTCAGCGGCCATCCGCCTCCCGGCGTTGGCGTCCTGCTCGATGACCGTCGCAACTCGGGTTGGACGCTGGCCATGGTCGGTGGTCAGCTCCGCGCCGCCGGGGCGCAGCGGATCGTTCCGCTCGCGCTCGCGACGCTCGGCTAACCCACGCCGGCGCGACCGGCGGTCTGAACGATCGCCTCGATGACCTGGGGCCACACCTCGCGCGGGAGGTCGTGACCCATGCCGGGAATCGTGACCAGCGCGGCGCCGGGGATCGCGGCGGCCGTCGCCCGCCCGCCGGAGATGTCGACGAGCGGGTCGGCCTCGCCGTGGATCACGGTCGCCGGGACCCGGAGCTCGTGGAGGGCCGAGGTGCGGTCACGTGCGGTCACGATCGCGGCCAGCTGCCGGGCGCTTCCCGCAGGATGGACCCCGCGGGCAAAGAGCCGGGCTGCGCGCTCACGCTTGTGCTGCTCGTCAAACTCGAACACTCGCGAGCCGATCGTGCGATAGGTCTGGATGTGGTCCTCGATGTAGCCCTCGCGATCGACGCGGGCCCGGCGCAGCATCCGCAGCGCCACCCGGGGTTGCGGACGGCCCACGCGGCGGGCGCCCGTGGTGGACATGATGGACACCAGCGAGAGGACGCGCTGGGGGTGGTTGATGGCCATCAGCTGGGCGATCATTCCGCCCATCGAGACGCCGACGATGTGCGCGGCGCCGAGACCGAGATGGTCGAGCAGCCCGACTGCGTCGCCGGCCATGTCATCCAGCGAGTAGCTCGCGCTGCGCGGATCGCGAGTCGCCAGCTGCCATTGCTTGGGCACAGGGGCGTCGCGGAGGATCGTCGAGTGGCCGATGTCACGGTTGTCAAATCGGATCACGAAGAATTCGCATGCGGCCAGACGCTCGCAGAACTGGTCATCCCAGAGCAGCATCTGCGAGCCGAGTCCCATGACCAGCAGGATCGGCGGTGAGTCGGGAGATCCGAACGTCTCGTAACAGAGCTTCAGCGATCCCACGGGGGCGGTCTGCTCGCCCGAGGCAGTGATTTGGTCTCCAGATGTGCTCAGCTGTGATCAGTCCTTCGTGGTCGTGGTGGTCGCCCCGAGGGCCAATTTTGGCGCGAGCCGTCGGTGGTCACCGAGCGTCGCGGCTAGCGACGGGTGCGACCGGCGCGAAAGCCGCCGAAGCCGGCCCCGAACAGCAACACGAGAACGCCAATGATGATGCACACGACGATCGTCACCTTGAGGGCCAAAAGACCCAAGAACACGATCAGCGCGATCGCCAGCACACCCAGAAGCAGCGACATGGTCCTTCTCTACCCGCCCGCTGGGCCCTCTCAACCGGCCGCGCCCGAACAGGCGTCGGTCCAGGGCAGCGTGCCGGTCACGGCCTGGGCCAGCGCCGCCGGTGCCGTGAGGTGGGCCGGAGCCGGGTCGGCGGCGGCCCGCGCGCGAACTAGATCGAGGTCGATGGTGGTCCTGGAGCCCACCACGACGCTGTTCCCGACGCGGCCGCCGAGCGCCCAGGTTTGCGGATAGGCCGACGCCAGCCCCGCCGCCACGGCGCGTACCACGTGACGGGAACGGCTGTCGACGACATTGACCAGAGCCAGCGGTGCCACCCGGGCGACGTCGGTCAGTGCCTGAACCGTGACCAGGCGGCGCGGTATCGTGGCCCCGACGAAGGCATCGATGACGATCGCATCGCACCCGCCGTCGGGCTGTCCGGCGACGTGCTCGCGCCCATCGCCAAGTCGGACCCGCAGGCCGGGCGCGCGGCGCAGCCCTAGGTGGTCGCGTGCGATGGCGAGCACGTCGGGATCCACCTCGCAGACCTCCTGGCGGCCATCGGGAAGTTCGACGGCCAGCGCTCGCGCCAGCGCACAGGCGCCGCCGCCCACATGCAGCACGCGCCGGGCGCGGGCGCCACGCAGAATGATGCGCATCCAGCGCATGTAGTCGAACTCGAGATGGGTCGGGTCCGCGAGATCGACGTACGACGCGTCCATGTCCCCCTGCCGCAGCAGGCGTCCGGATACCCGGCGAGGGTCCCGCTCGACGGTCAGATGACCGCGCCGGGCAATGACGGTGGGTGTAGCGCGCGCTCGAGCCAACCCGCACAGGCTGGCACGGCGGAGTCAGGTCTTTAGCCATCCTGCGTCAGCAGGCCATCGATCAGGGGCGCGATCCCGGCCAGCCGTGCGGCCAGTTCAGCGTCGAGCCCGTGGCGCTCAGCGAGTGCGCTCGGAGCCAGATAGGTCACCTTGGTGTCGTCCTCGTCGGCCCAGATCAAGACCTTCAGCGGCAGATCAATCGCGGCCAGCGGTGCGGTGCTCATGACCGGCGTGCCCGCGGCCGGGCTGCCGAAGACGACCACCTTGGTGTCTCGGAGCTCGAGCCCGGCGGCTCTTGCCTCGCCGCTGTGATCAAAGATCGCGAACTGCTTGAGCCCTCGCACCTGCAGGAGATCCGTCAGGCGGTTGACCGTCTCCGACACCGACCATGGGCTTGCCCTGGTCACCAGCCCGTGCATAACCGCATGCTAATCGGCCGGCCTGGTTCGTCAGTTCGGGTGGTGGGTAACGCTTAGTGATGACAAACCACGACAAAGAATCGCCGTCCGCTAAGCGTGCCGAGGACCCTCCTAAGGATGTCCGGGGAACGCCGCCCCGGGGCAACCCCGATCGCGACCACGAGTCAGTTGAGAAGGGTGAGGAGCAGCTCGGCAAGATCGCGGGCAACTGAGCCGCGAACACAAGTCAGCCCGGGTAGCCGCTACCGATCAGCGGATAGGAATCGCCGGGACCCTCCCAGCTGATCGGGCTCACGAACAGATACCGGTTGGCCGAGACGTGCGCGTTGTTCGGCCCGTTCATCGCGTGGTAGAAGATGTAGGTTCGCCCGCCGGGTCCGATCACCGGAGCCGATGTCCCGCCGGGACCGATCCAGCCATGACCGGAACGCAGAGCGGGGACGGTGCTGAGCGCCGTAAACGGGTCGAGCAGCGGATTCGCGGATGAGGCGACCCCGACTGCGTAGGTGCCCGTCCACGTCGACGCTCCGCTGTAGAAGAGGTAGACGCGGCCGTGGCGGTAGTACTCCTCGGGGCCCTCGACCACGCATTTGCCGCGCGGCGTGTCGCATTCCCAGCCCGGGCTGGCCCGCAGCACCTGGCGGATGTCCGGTGACAGCGTCCAGCCACTGGCCGACAGTTGGCCGGCCCAGATCGAACGGGGCTGCTCGGCCCAGAACAGAAATAGCTGTCCGTTGGCCGCGTCGCGCACGACGCTCGGGTCGATGTCGCCGCCGTAGGTTTCCTGGTCTGCGCTGACGCCGTTGAACTGTCCGCGGTAGTGCAGGATGTGGCTGCGCCATGGGCCACTCAACGAGTGCGACGTCGCGACACCAATGACGAGCGTCTTGGGCGCCACCGGCCCCGCGTGGGGGATGCGCAGGTGCACTGCCGCGGGATTGAACTGGGCGGCGAAGTACACGACCCAGCGTTTCTGGATGCGATAGATCGAGGGGGCCCAGAAGCGGCCGGTGGGCGAATGCAGCGCCCACCAGGGCTGATGCTTGGCCGGGAACACCGAGCCGACCTGGTGCCAGCTGGTCAGGTTGTTCGAGCCGCGGATCGGAAACGCGTTCCGCGCGTAGTCGCTCGTGCAGACCAGGTAGTAGTGGTAGCGGCCCACGTGGGCCCGGACCACGCTCGGGTCCGGACAGCTGAGAAGGTGACGCCCGTCTCGGATCGGGTGGGCATGGGCAGGGGCGCAGATCAGGCCCAGCCAGAGCAGGCTGGCGAGCAGGAGTGCGCCGAACGCGCGTAGGATCGGCCTGTGAAGCTGTGGGGACGACTGTTCGCGGCCGGCTACGACCGCGCGATGGCCGGCCCGGAGCGCGCCGGGCTGAGGGCGCACCGAGAGCGGCTCGTGCCCGGGCTCACGGGGCGGGTGCTGGAGATCGGCGGTGGCACCGGGGTCAACCTCGACTTTTACGGACCCGAGGTCACCGAGCTCGTGATCGCCGAGCCCGAGGCGCCGATGGCGGATCGACTCGAGGCCCGCCTGCGGCTGACGTCGGGTCTGGCGGCCCGGGCTCACGTCATCCGCACCCCGGCCGAGCAGCTGCCGTTGCCGGATGCCAGCATCGACGCGGTCGTGGCCACGCTCGTGCTGTGTACGGTGGTCGATCCCGCCCGGGCCCTGGCCGAGGTTGGCCGCGTGCTCGTGCCCGGTGGGAGGCTCGTGTTCATCGAGCACGTTCGCGCCGATGAGCCGCGGCTGGCCGCCTGGCAGGATCGCCTGCATGGCCTTCATAAGTTCACCGGCCACGGATGCCACTGCAATCGCCACACCCTGGCGAACATCGAGACAGCTGGGTTCATCGTTACCGAGCTCGAGCACGACCGCATGCGCCGAACCCTGCCGATCGTCAGCCCGCTGATCGTCGGGTCGGCTGTCACTCCGGCCTAACCGGCTTCTCGAACACGTGCGTGCGGTTGGTCGCGGCCATCCCGACCGAGTCGTACAGAGCGGCCGCCGACGCGTTGTCGGACGCGACATCGAGCCGTCCCTCATGCAGGCCAAGATCGGCGAAAGAGTGCAGGGCGCGAAGCAGGAGCGCGCGCCCGAGCCCACGCCGCCGTATACCCGGATCGACGGCCAGAAGATCGACGTGGCCGACGCCCGCCCCGACGTTTCGGCACAGGGTGAAGCCGGCGATCTGGCCGTCGCGGCGCGCAATCGAGCTCAGTCTGAGATCGGGCCGTTCCGCGGTCAGATGCACGTCACGGAAGACCTCGAACGCCACCGGCTCGTAGTCGGCGCTCTGGGCAAACATCCGCGCGTTGGCCTCGTGCAGCGCACGCGCGTCAGCGGTCAAGTCGGGGGGGCCAATGCTGACTGCGCTCGGCGGGTCAGTGGGCGCGGGCGCGCGGTCGAGCGAGATGCTCATGTGCCACACCTCGCGCACCTGCGTGTAGCCGCGCGCCTTGAGCAAGCGGTGGGCGCGTTCGTTGCCGGCGCCGACCCGCTGGCGGTGCATCGCCCTTTGTCGCTCGCGGGCCCGCTGCTCGACCCAGTCAAGCAGTGCCGAGCCCGCCCCGCGACCCTCGCCGGCCGGAGCCACGAAGCCCAGCGATCCCGGCGGGAGAAGCGCCACCCCGCCCAACGGCTCACCGTCCGCGTAGGCGATGACGGTGTCGTGCGCAGGCGTGAATTCGTTGCCCTCGAGTGCGGCCAGCACCTCCGAGGCAGTGAAGCCGGATTCGCCGTAGTCGGCTCGGTCGCGCGCATCGAGCAGCTCAAGCAGCGCCTCGGTTGGACCTGGGCGAAGCTCAATGTGGGCCATCTTCATTAACGATCGGACGGCGGCGTTTCTGCCGGTCGCGGGACATCGCTGGCGAGCCTAGCGACCCAAACCTGAGTGCTCTGCGACCTGTTGGCTAACTGACAAGGCGTTATGAAGACTGCAACCACCGTCCCCAACCGTGTAGCGTCGTCCCTGGATGAGCTCCGATCTTTCCCTCGGAGAAGCAGCCGCGGCCCTGGGAGTCAGTGTTGACACCCTGCGTCGCTGGGACCGCAAGGGTCAGCTGAAGACCAGCCGCGATGGTCGAAACCGGCGTCTTGTTCCCGCGTCTGAGGTGCGGCGCCTGAGCGCGCGTCCCCAGCGCCATCGGACCGGCACCGAGCGCTCGGCACGCAACCGCTTCTCGGGCACCGTGCGTTCGGTGGAGGCCGACGGCGTGATGGCGCTGGTCGAAGTGGAGGCGGGTCCGTTCCTGGTCACCGCGGCCATCACTCGGGACGCGATCGAGGAGCTCGGGCTCGCCCCCGGCGTCCCCGCCACCGCTGTCGTCAAGGCGACCTCGGTCATGATCGAGCGTGCGCTGCCGCCGATGGCCTGAGCTCGCTCAGAGCGCAGCGGCGATCGCGCGCAGCGCGCGGTCGATGGCCTCGGCATCCACGTCGAGATGCGTGACCGCGCGAACGCGCCGCCGATCGATTGCGGTCAGCTCGACCTGGTCCTGCACGGCAGCAACCAGAGCTCGCGCCTCGCGTACGGCGAACACGACGATGTTCGTCTGCACGGTCTCGGGCTCGATTTCCACGCCGGGTAGCTCGGCCAGGCCGCGACTGAGGCGCTGAGCGGTGGCGTGATCGTCGGCGAGCCGCTCGACGTGGTGATCGAGCGCGTACAGGCAGGCAGCGGCCAGGACCCCCGACTGGCGCATGGCGCCGCCGAGCATCTGCTTCCAGCGCCAGGCTTCATCGATCAGCTCGGTCGAGCCCGCGAGGACGGCCCCCACCGGGGCCCCGAGCCCCTTGGTGAAGTCAACCCACGCGGAGTCAAAGCCGCCGGCAAATTGATCGGCGCTCACTCCCGAGGCCACGACCGCATTCATCAATCGGGCCCCGTCGAGGTGGGCGCGGAGGTCGTGGGTGGCGGCGACGTCGAGGACGCCGCGAATCGTCTCCAGCGGCCACACCCGGCCGCCGCCCATGTTGGTGGTTTGCTCGACCGAGACCACCCGCGAGCGCGGCGCGTAGCGGTCGCCCGGCGACCGGATCGCCGCCTCGAGCTGGTCGGCGGTGAACACACCGCCGTCGCCGTCAAGCGTGCGGATCATGGCTCCCGAGACCTGGGCCGGTCCTCCGGCCTCGAAGTTGACCGGATGCGAAGCCCGGTCGAGGATGATCTCGTCGCCGCCCGGGCGAATGTGCAGCCGCAGGGCGATCTGGTTGCACATCGTGCCGGAGGGCAGAAACAGCGCGGCCTCCTGGCCGAGCAGCGCCGCCACCCGTTCCTGCAGCGCGTTCGTGGTCGGATCGCGCTTGCGCTGCTCGTCGCCGACCTCCGCCGCCGCCATCGCCGCCCGCATCTCCGGCGTGGGCCGGGTCTGGGTGTCGCTGTGCAGGTTGACCGGCAGGTCAGGACGCGCGGCGCTCATTGAGACCGAGCCTAGCCAGATCGGGTTCGCTCACGCCCCCTTCATCTCGGAGCCACCCTGCCCATAGAATGGCTTTCGCGCCCCCATGGTCTAGCGGTTAGGACGCCTGCCTTTCACGCAGGAGAACGCCGGTTCGAATCCGGCTGGGGGTATCTACCGATCGCTTATCACGAGCCCGACCCGCGATTGTGATCCCGGCGAGTGTCGTCGAGCCGACCCTCGGCTGCGCAAATGACGCACCGGATGTCCAGAAGAAACGCCGTCCAGCTTGAGGAGTCAAGCGGTTGTGCCGATACGGGCCACGACCTCCCAGGTCGACCCGCACGATGCGCAACACAACCCCGGATCGCCGGTCCGAGGGGGCATCCAGCTCTGTCAGGACGAGTCCCCACGGACGGGTAAGAACAGCTCCTTCGAGCCTGCCCGCTCGGCCGTCAATCCCGAGCGGGTCGCGGCGTGCGCACGTCCGCACCGACGACACGCCCGTCGGTTCGCTTCCCGCGCCCGGCGCACTGACACCGTCGGCGCGTCCCACCCCGCGCCCCTACGATTCGCCCCGGCGAACTCGGCGCCGGCTCTACATACCGCTCCGGTTCCGGGCTCTCACCACGATGCTCCTCGGAGCCCTGTGGTTCTGCTTCTCGCTCTGGTTGTCGCAGAGCTGGATCACGACCCTCGGTCACGACATCACCGTCCCGCTGGCCGTGCTCGTCATCGCCGGTATCGCACTCATCCCCGGCTACCTGAACATCCAGTTGATCAGTTCGATCCTGATCGACCGGCCCCCGACGCTGCGCTTTCATCGTCACTTCCCGGCCATCACGCTCATGATCGCGGCCTACAACGAGGAGGACGCGATCGCGGAGACCTTGGACTACGTGCTGCGCACCGAGTACCCGGGAGAGTTTGAGATCGTCGTCGCCGATGACGGCTCGACCGACCGCACCCGAGAGATCGTTGCTGAGTACGAGAAGCGCCACGCGTCGGTTCGGCTCGTCTCTGCCTCCCATGGCGGCAAGGCCAAGACGCTCAATTACGCGTTGGAGACCATCAACACGCCGCTGGTTTCGACGATCGACGCCGACACCTTGCTGATGCCCTACTCGCTGCGGCGCGCCGTCGCCCGGCTGCTCATCTCCCCGCCCGACACGGTCGCCGTGGCCGGCGCGGTGCTGGTCCGCAACTCGCGCGAGAACATCCTCACCCGCGCCCAGGAGTGGGACTACTTTCTGGGCATCGCCTCGGTCAAGCGCGCCCAGGGGCTGCTCCAGGGCACCCTCGTCGCCCAGGGCGCCTTCAGCGTCTACGACACAACGGCGCTGAAGCTGATCGGCGGCTGGCCGAACCGGATTGGTGAGGACATCGTCCTGACGTGGAAGCTGTTGCTCCAGGGCGGACGCAGCGTGTTCGAGCCGACCGCCGTCGCGTTCACGGAGGTTCCCGCGCAGTGGCGGTCGTTTGCCCGCCAGCGCCGGCGCTGGGCGCGAGGCATGATCGAGGGGCTGCGCGACCATGGCGTGGGATTGCTGCGCAACGCGCATCTCTACTCCCATTCGGTGGCCAGCAACTTCCTCTTCCCGTTCCTGGACGCCTGCTTCACGCTCGCCTTCATTCCGGGCGTGGTGCTGGCGGCGAACGGCGACTTCGCCATCGTCGGGCCGATGACCCTGATGGTCATGCCCCTCAATGCCGTCCTGGGCGGCGTCATGTTCTGGCACCAGCGCCGCGTCTTCTCGCGGGTCAAGCTCAGGGTCCGCAAGAACAAACGCGGCCTGCTGTTCTACTTCCTCTGCTACCAGTTCATGATGTCGCCGATCTCACTCGGCGGCTATACGCTGGAGGCGTTTCGTGCCCGGCGCCGCTGGTAACGACGCCTGATCACTCGTTCAGTCGATCAGGCGGCTCTCGAGGCGCCAGACGGCCAGACGCCACATGAGCAGTGCGAAGACCACAAGCACCCCGGCATGGAGCAGATCCGCGGGGCCGATCATGGCCAGGGACACATCCCGGACGAGAGCCACGCAGTGATAGAGGGGGTTGAAGAGCGCGATCGTGTGCAACGCCGGCGGCAGTGACGAGATCGGAAAGAAGGTCCCGGCGACCAGGAACATCGGCGTGAGCACGGCGCTGGTCACGTAGTTGAAGTTGTCGATCGTCTTGGCGACGGCGGCGATCAGAACGCCGAAGGCGGCAAAGCCGAAACCGGTGACAAAGCCGATCAGCGGCACGAGCAGCATGCCGGGCTCGGGGTCGAGCCCGAAGGCAATGCCCACGACCAGCGGGGCGAGCCCGTAGATACCGGCGCGGAAACTGATCCACAGGATCTCGGCCGTGACCAGCTCCTCGACGTCGACCGGTGCGGCGAGGAGTGCGTCGTACGTGCGCTGGAACTGCCAGCGGATGAAGGTGTTGAACATGCCCGGAAAAGCCGAGGAGAAGAGGACCGCGGTGGCCACGACCCCGGTGGCCACGTACTCGACGTAACGCACATGCCCCACGTGGCTGACCAGCGAACCGAACCCGAGTCCGAAGGCGAGCAGGTAGATCGTCGGCTGGACGATCGAGGAGAAGGTCGTGGCCTTCCAATAGCGACGAAACAGCACAACGTCACGCGTCATCACCCCGGCCAGGGCGGCGGGATCCAGGCGCTGGATCCGGTGGGCGGCGCGCTCGGCGCTCACTCGATCTCCGTTCCGGTCAGGGCCACGAAGGCATCCTCGAGGTTGGCCGGGCGGCGAATGCCGTCGGGAGCCTCGCCGTTGAGGTGCTCGGCGCCGAGCAGGGCGACGGCCGGGCCGCTGCGGCGGTACGTCCAGCCACGCTCGGCGGCCTGGGTCTCGACGGCGGCCAGCTCGCTCGGTGGCCCGTAGACCTCGATCACCTCTCGCCCCGCGTGAGCCAGCACGAGCTCGGCGGGCGTTCCCTGCGCGATGATGCGCCCGCCCGACATCACGGCGACCGTGTCCGCCAACCGTTCGGCTTCCTCGATGTAGTGGGTCGACATGAGCACGGTGACGCCCTGGGCGCGTAGGCCGTCAATCAGCGACCACAGCTCCTGGCGGACCTGGGGATCGAGTCCCACCGTGGGCTCGTCGAGCAGGACCAGCCGCGGCTGGTGGATGAGCCCGCGGGCGACGAGCAGGCGGCGCCGCATGCCGCCTGACAGATCGCGGACGATCGTGTCCGCGCGGCCCTCCAGGTTGGCGATGGCCAGCGCCCGGTCCACAGCGGCGCCGCGCTCGCCGCGGGGCACCCGGTACAGGCGGGCGAACACGCTCAGGATCTGGCGGCAGGTCAGCTCGACGTCGAGGTTGTCGAGCTGGGGCACGACGCCCATCGCCATCCGCGCCGCCTTGGACTCGACGGGGAGCCTGAACCCGAGGACCTCGATCGTCCCGTGATCGGCCAGCGTCTGTGCGGTCAGCATCCGCATGGTGGTCGACTTACCGGCGCCGTTGGGTCCGAGCAGGCCGAAGCAGACGCCGGCGGGCACGACCAGGTCAAGGTTGGTGACGGCCTCGATAGCCCCGAAGCGCTTCCCCACGCCGTGAAGTTCGATGGCCCCGGGCGTCTCCGTCACCCCGGCCAGGATAGGCACCGCCGCCGCGCTCAAGCGCTCGGCGTGGTGCCGCCGTTGGCGTCACCGGTTTCACTGCCGCCGCCCGGCATCTTGAACAGCTGGGCCAGCTTGGCGGCCACCATGATGTCTCCGGCCAGTTGCACACGACCGGTGAAGTAGGCCTGCATCGCGTCTGAGTTGCCGCTGACCAGGCGCAGGAACTCAACTCCATCCATGGTGATCGTCAGGCGCGGATCGGGCCCGGGCAGGTCCTTGTCGACCCTGGCCTTGCCGTTCTCGATGATCAGGTGGTAGACGTCGGTGCCGTCGTCGGGACGGCCGGTGATACACCAGCGGATGGTGGTCTCCACGCCCGCGGCCTGCGTGGTGTCCATCTGCCGGGGCATGGACCAGAAGATGCCGTCGAGGACCGGTTTTCGGGCCGGCGAACGCATCAGCTGCTCGAGCCGATCCTCGGGCGTGTCTCTGACCAGGCGCCCGAAACCGTCGGCTAAAAGCGAGGGAGCGTCAGCGGCCAGACGCTTGACGGCGTCCAGTGCCCGCTGAGGATCGAAGTCGAAGTCGGGCATCAACCAGAAGGTACTAGGTGGGGCCGGGCTCAATCTCGAGCCCAACGCGGCCGATACCGGTTTAGTGAGCATGCCTGGGCTGCGCCGACCGTCAGATCGAGCCATGTGGTTGGTCGCCCTGCTGGGACTCCTGGCCCTGCTCGCCATGCTGGACGCACGGGTCGGTCCGCTGTCCTCCCTGGCCGCCTGGGACGTGGCCTGGACGGCGGGCTCCGCGGCCGCGCTGGCCGGGACCCTGGCCGCCCGGCAGGCCTCGGCCCCGGCCAATCGCAGCCGTTGGACCCTGTGGGCGGCCGCGTCGGCGAGCTGGCTGGCTGGCCAGCTAGCGTGGAACCTGTTCGGCATCATCGGCTTCCCGTCCTCACCCAACCTGGCCGACGTGGGCTGGTGGGCCTTTGCCGTGCTGATCATCGTCAGCATGATCCGCAACCGGGCTCCCTCGCGGTCGGTGCGCATCGTCTCCAGGGTCGAGACCCTGCCCGTCATCGGCGCGGCTGTGGCTCTGTGCCTGGCCTCGCTCTGGCACGACGCCGCCGTCTCCACGCTGCCCGTCGCGGCCCGCCTGTCGGCGCTCTGTTACCCCGCGCTCTACGTCTCCGCGGCGATGCTCGTGTTGCAGGCGATGGTCGGGGGGTCGCTGGCCGGCTCGCGGTCGCGGGCTATGCGCCTGGCCCTCGGCGGGATCACGGCCCAGGCCGTCGCCTTCGCCCTGTGGACCATCCTGCTGCTCAACCAGAGCTACACCCCAGGCACGACCCTGCTCGATCCGCTGTGGGTGGTGGGTCTGGTGACGATCGGAATCGGCGGGGTGCTGGCCGCGCGCGCGCCCGAGGCGGCGTGCGAGCTCGACGAGCCCGCCAAGCGCGGCGGGGTCCTTCCCGCGGCCATGTTCATCCTGCTGCTGGCCGCATTTCTCCGGGCCGCCCTCGCCGACGACCCCAACCCCTCGCTGATGATCCTAGGTGCCGGCGTGCTGCTGTCCGGCGGCGCGCTGTCGGTCCGGGGGTTGCTGCTCGAGCGTCGCCTCCGGGAAATGCTGGAGTGGGAGCGCGCCACCCTGGTCAGCCTCGCCGACCGCGAGGAGCAGCTGGCGCGTCGTAACGAGCAACTGCTCGAGGACTCCCGGCGCGACCCGCTCACGGGTATGCGCAACCGTCGCGCCCTGGCCGACGACCTGCCCAAGCTCGAGGCGATCCATCGCGATCGCGGTGACGGCTTTGCCCTCGCCCTGTGCGACGTCGACCATTTCAAGGCCTACAACGACCGTCTTGGCCATCTGGCCGGCGATCAGGCCCTGCGAGCGATCGCCGCCACCGTGCGCGGAGCGCTGCGGGCCGGCGACGTGGCCTACCGTTTCGGCGGCGAGGAGCTGCTGGTCATCCTCCGCGATACGGATCGCCAGTGGCGCCCGCGCAGCCGTCGAACGTGTGCGGGAGGCGGTCGAGAACGTCGCGATTCCGCACCCGGGCGGGATCGGCGATGTGCTGACGGTGTCGATCGGTCTGGCGACCGGCAGCGAGGAGTCCTCGGCCCTGCTGGCCCGGGCGGACGTGGCGCTGTATCAGGCCAAGCGCGAGGGCCGCAACCGCACGGTCGTCGACGGCGGCCTGGCCCCGCTGGGGGAAGGCGGCCGGACGCGCACCGTCACCGAGGAGCCGGTCCCGCGGCATCTGCGCAGCATGCTCGCCGTCTCGCGCGCCGCCGCGGCGGGTCACGGCGTCGGACCGGTGCTGGATGCTCTGACGCGGACGATCCGGTCCGAGCTCTCCTTCCAGGTGGTCGCCGTGCGGATGCTCGACCGGGCCGCGGGGGAGCTCGAGTGCGTGGCCGTGCTCGGCCCCGATGAGGCCCGCCAGGTCCTGCTGGGCTCGGTCAATCCGTGGCACGAAGTCGAGGCGCTGCTGAGCTCACGTCAGACGCGCGAGGGCGCGATCTGGCTACCGGCCGGCTCGCATGAGTTTGCCGACGACACGGTCTTCTGGATTCCGCCCGCGGCCGACGCCCCCGGTCCCGACGCCTGGAACCCCGATGACCTGCTGATCCTGCCCCTGCGTGACTCCAGCGGGGAGATCCTCGGCGTCGTGTCGGTCGATCAGCCGCTCGATGGTCTGCGTCCCGGCGAGGCCGAGATCGCCACTCTGATGGCCGTCTCGGACCACGCCGGCCTGGCCCTCGCTCAGGCCCAGCGCGACATCTCGTTCGCGGCGGCGGCGGGACAGCAGTCCTCAGAGTTGCTCCTGGCCTCGGTGATGCTGCTGGCCGAGACGCTCGATCTCCGGGATGCGGGCACCGCCCGCCATTCGCTGACCGTCGGCGCCTACGCCCGTCAGACCGCGCTCACCCTCGGCCTCGAGCCCGCGCGCGTGGAGCGAATCCACGCCGCCGGCGTGGTCCACGATCTGGGCAAGCTCGGCATCGCCGACGCGATTCTGTTCAAGCCAGGGCCGCTGCAGGAGAGCGAATGGAAGGAGATTCTCCGTCACCCGGAGATCGGCGCCCGCATCCTCGAGCACGCCGGACTGACCGATATCGCCGCCTGGGTGCGCGGCCACCACGAGCGGATCGACGGGCAGGGCTATCCGCTGGGCCTGAGCGGAGATCAGATCCCGCTCGAAGCCCGCATTCTGGCCGTCGCCGACGCCTACGAGGCGATGATCGCCGACCGTCCCTACCGGGCAGGTATGCCGGGCGAGGAGGCGCGCGAAGAGCTGCGGTGCTGCGCCGGTACGCAGTTTGACCCGATCGTTGTGGCAGCCTTCCTGGAGGCACTTGACGAATCCGGAGACCCCGTATTTGAAACGGTGCCCGAGGTGGTCAGCGTCGGCATCTCGGCTTGATCCTCACGTCGAGCGCACCGTGAGCGTGTGGAAGCTTCCGCGGCGAACCGTGACGGTCACTTCCAGCCCTCGGTTGGTATGGCGTGCGGTGTAGTGACGGACACGGTGGCCGTCGAGCCGCACCGAGCGTACGTGGCTTGCGGCCGGCAACGTGTGACCGATCACGAGCGTGCGCAGATGCAGCCGGTGGGTCATCACCCGGGTCGTGAACTGACGGCCGGTGTGACCCGCAAACACGTCGACCGAACCCGAGCCGAGGCGGATGTTCGAGCCGGCCACGCTGGGCTGGCCGGGCGGAACCTGAGGCACGATCTGAAGCTGAGCGTAGGGGAGGAACGGCCGCACGCCCAGCTGCTGGTGCACGACCGACCACACGGTTCCGTAGTTGCCCCACGCCTGCATGACCTGTGAGCGGCAGGTCCAGCAGCGGTTGATGTTGGCCGGGATCCCGTTGGCCGGGTTGCCGTCGGGGGCCGAGGGGAAGATCTCGGGCATCGCCCCGGGCTGCTCGTCAGGGGTGTTACCAGTCGCGGGCTCGGAGAACATGGTCTCCGCGTTGGCGTCGGTGTAGCGCTTCTGCTCGCCGGGACCGAGTCGCCCGTAGTTGCCCTCGCCGACGGCCATGATCGAGGTGGTCAGGGAGAAGATCTCGAAGTCTCCCTTGCCGTCCGAGCCGCCACCGCAGCCAGTGTGGAACAGACCGAGGCTGCCGGGTCGCGAGCCGCTGTAGCAGGGCCCCTGCCGGCCGGTCAGCGCGGTCGTGGCGTGCGCCGGTGCGGCCACGCCGGGGGTCACGCGGGTCCCCTGGGTCAGCTCGGCTTCCATCGGCACCACGCCGATCCAGTGCTTCTGGAAGTTCTGCGTGTTGCCCGGATTGAACAGCGAGTCGGCGTACTGGCCGACGGCCGGGTCCCACCACGTGGTCTCGAACTGCCGGCGCAGCTTGTTGGCCAGGTTCGTCGCCCAGGTCGCCGTCGTTGTGTCGTGCTTGAACCGCGCCATGTCGGCCAGGTCATAGAGGCCGCGCATGTAGTAGACGCCGTTGTCGAGCTTCTCCTGGCCCATGCCGGTCCGCTCGACGTTGCCCGATCCCTCGGGCCAGCCATCGTGATCGACGTCGTAACGCTGGTCGATGACCCGCATGTTGCGGCGGGTGAAGTCGTACATCCGGTTCATGAACCGGTTGTCGCCGGTCCAGCGCCAGATCAGAGCCACGGCGCTGGGGAACTTGACCGTCTCGTCGGTGTTGAAGTCGTTGGTCGTGGTGCCGTTCTTGGTCGTCTGGCTGTCGTGGCCGAAGTAGACCGAGCCGTCGGAGACGGTCTCATGGACGACGATCCCGGAGCGGTGGTTGAGGATGTCTGAGATCTCGCGCAGCGCATCCATGTGATCCTCGATGGTCTGGAACTGACCGACGGCCACGGCGGCAAAGGCCGTGTACTCACCGTCGGTGGCGAAGATCCATGGGTAATCGGGATAGCCGGCGGCAAACCACTTGGCGTGGGCGACGGTGCCGAGTGGCGCCGGGTACTGGGTTCCCTGGTTGGTCCAGCGGATCTGCAGGTTCGAGGCGGTCTGGGTGAGGTCGGCCAGGTTCTGCTTGCCCCACGTGATGGCGTTCTGCAGCCGGCGGTCGCCGGGCAGCGAGACCTGGGTCTGTTTCGACAGCGCCTGGCGCTGCGCGGTCTTGGCGGCCAGCTGCGCGGCCGGGTTCCTCAGGGCGTGAGCCAGCTGCTTGTGCGCGTCGGCCAGGCCGAGATCCGAGCCGGCGACCGCGATCCACAGCGTGCTCGATGCCGTGGGCGGGAACGTGGACGCTGTAATGGAGCTCGCCACCGGTGCCACGCCCATCCGGCCCGTCCTCACAGGCGCTCGGCGGGGAGGTGCTGTCGTCCGCCGCGCAGGTCGTGTTGGGCTGTGGGCCGCGGTAGACGCCACCGGTCGGCGCCGCGACGCCCGAAGTCGGAGCTTGGCTCGGCGCCGACGAGCGCGGCGTAGTGGTGCATGGGGAAGCCGGGGGCCAGCGAGCCGTCATCGGTGAACACGAGCGAGTGCCCGTCGTAGCTGCCGTGATCGGGGATGTTCTCGGCCTGGCTGATCGGCGTCGTCGTGCTCCACGGGTAGGCGCCCATGAGGTCAGAGTGAGAGTCGACCTTGACGTCGACCGTCCGGGCCGCCCCGGGGTTGGTGAGCTTGAGGCCGAACAGCACGGCGCGATCGGCGTCGGGCGCGAAGTCGATGCGCTGGACCCCCAGTCCGTCGATGGCGGGCAGCCGGTAGCGGGTGTAGCCCCAGCCGCTGAAAAACCGCGTCGCCGGGCCGACCCAGCTGTTACCGATCCCGAACCACACGCCGTCGACCAGCTTCAGCGGCGGCGCCCAGACGCCGCCCATCTCGCCGGTGATGTGAAAGCCATTGGCGTAGAACAGCCCGTTTTCGTAGCCCTGCACGTACGAGCGCTGTCCAGCGGTGACCGCCCGGCGATCCTGGAGGCGATTGCTGAGCCCCAGCTCGGGGGTCGCTGCCTGGGCGACCTGCGCAGCAGCGCAGGTCATGAGCACGACCGCCGTCGCGATCGTCAGAGAAACCCGCGCCCGCATCTTGACCTCCTCGTTGCTCTCTCCTCCCGGCCCGGGCATGGGATACCCGCGTGCCTGGCCCATGAATCCTCCAATCAGGTTCGCTTTGACGGCCGGGGCGTTGCCTGCGGTCGTGATGTGCCGGGGTGATCAAGCCCAGCTTCGTGGCCTGCGAAGACCCGGGCGACCCGGCTACCATCCCCCGGCGCGGGGCGGTTAGCTCAGCTGGTAGAGCGCCTGCCTTACAAGCAGGAAGTCGGCGGTTCGAGCCCGTCACCGCCCATTTCCACGCCGGCCTAACGCAGAGCGCTGGTTTGGGGTTGACGTGCCCGGCGAGAGCGACCTTCTCTCCCCATCCCTCATACAAGTGTCCAGGAGCTCTTCAGCCCTGGCCGAGGGCGCCGATAAGTGGCCTAGTCGCAAAGGCAAACCTGCCGCGAGGCAGGGGCGCAAAGCAAGGGGTCTCCAAGAGACAGCCCAGCCGCCGACCTCCGCAAACGAATTTTGGGACAAGGAGGTCCCCTTGCCTTACGTGATTGGTAGGCCACCGAAGTTTCTCGTCACCGCTGGTGTCGTGGCCGGGCTGTTGTTCGTGCCCGCCGCTGCGATGGCTGATCCCGGCAATGGTCGGGGTCCGCACTCAGAGCCCGTCGTTGCCCCACAGCCGGCATCGTCCGATGCGGCGTGCCCGGCCGCGTACTCGACGCCGCTACTTGACCGGTTCGGGGATAGCGCCCTCTACTCGTTCCTGCCCGGCGCCACTTTCAACGGACCAAGGACGAACTGGTCGCTATCGGACGCCTCAGTCGTGAAGGACCACGAACCGTGGAACGTCCTCGGTATCCGGCGATCGCGCTCGCTCCTGCTCAATCCAGGCGGCTCGGCGACGTCCCCGAGCTTCTGCCTGGACACGACCTTCCCGAGCTTCCGGTTCTTCGCCCGCAACAACGACGGTGCGTCGGACTCCAGCCTGAATGTTCAGGTTGTGTGGACCGACGCGGACGGGAACACCGGCTCGCTGCCCGTCGACACTCTGAGCGCGGGGGACTACAGCTCCTGGGCTCTGACGCCTTCCCTAAAGCTCGGCTCCGAGCTCGCTGATGGCCAGACGGTCTCAGCTCAGCTGGTCTTCACCGCCTCGCCGGACTCGTCGTGGAACGTTGACGACGTCCTCCTAGATCCCTACGCCAAGTAGCTGTCATGAGCAGACGGCGCCCGCGGGCGCCGTCTCGCTCTGACGGGATCACCCGGGCGACGCTGCAACCCTGGGGCGCCTTACCGCCCAACCGGATTGACCGACTCGGGTTCAAATGGCGATCCAGGCCTGATCTTCATAGGTAGTACCCAGGCATGGACGGTAGACTGCCCGCATGGTCACCGAGTTCGTTGGCTGGCTGGGGCGAGGCTTGCACCGAGCTCGGCCGCGGGTGATATGCCTGACCGCCGTCGCGGCGGGCGTGCTTGCGGGCTGCGGTTCATCGGCCACGTCCTCCTCGGGCGGCAGCTCGCGGGCCGACTCGCACGCGACCGGACACGGGTCGGTGAACGTGCTCTACGCCGGGTCTCTGGAAACCGTGATGAACCGCGAGCATCGGCCCGGCGTTCGAAAAGGCGACCGGATACTCGTTCCGCGGCTTCCCGGCCGGCTCGAAGGACCTGGCCAGCGAGATCAAGGGCAAGGTGCGTCAGGGTGACGTGTTCATAAGCGCCTCCCCAAAGGTCGACGGCACTCTGGAGGGCGCGGCGAATGGGGGTTGGGTGTCCTGGTATCGCGCCGTTCGCCAGCACCGCGCTGGTCATCGGGTACAACCCGAGCAGCAGCTACGTCGCGGCGCTGAAACGGGGTCCCTGGTACCGGGTGATCACTCGCAACGGCCTCCGTTTCGGCTTCACCGACCCCAAGCTTGATCCCAAGGGCGTCCTCGCCGTGGCCGCGCTCGGTCAGGCGGCTACGGCCTACGCGCAGCCGCAACTAAAGCGAATCGCCAGCGACCAATCCGATCTCTTCCCTGAGCAAGACCTGGTCGGCCGCCTCCAGGCCGGCCAGCTGGATGCTGGCTTCTTCTACACGGTGGAGGCCAACGCGGCCCATGTTCCGACGGTCGGACTCGGCGCCATCCACGAGCGGGCGAAGTACACGGTCACCGTGCTCAACCGGGCTCCGAATAAGAGCGGTGCGGCCGCCTTCGTGCAGTTCCTGCTCAGCCCTCGGGGTCAGGTTCTATTGCGCCAGGCGGGACTCAGCCTGACGGCTGCGCAGGCGCAGGGGAGTGGTGTCCCGAGCAGCCTGAGCCGGGTGATAAAAGCTTCGCCGTGAGCAAAGAGCCCCTCCCGAAGTCGCAGTGGCGCCTTCGTCGCGGTACGAAATGGTGGGGTCCGATGCCGCTGTTGGGCGGTCTGCTCGCGCTCTATCTGTTGGTGCCGGTCGTCGTCCTGTTGGTACACCTGGCCGCCGGCGGTCCAGGGATGACGACGACCGGGCTCGTCTCCGCCGCCTGGGTCTCAGCTGCTGACGGCAACGGTGGCCACGATCGTGGTCGCGGTGCTCGGAGTCCCGCTGGCCTGGCTGCTGGCCCAGAACCGGGGCCCGATGTGGGACGTAATCGGAGTGGCCGTGCAGCTCCCGCTCGCCCTGCCGCCTCTGATGGGGGGAATCCTGCTGATCCAGATTGTCGGTCCGTACACCTTCCTGGGGCGGCTGTTCGGCGGCAATCTGACCGACACCCGGACGGCCATCGTCCTGGCTCAGACGTTCGTCTCGGCGCCGTTTCTGGTCATCAGCGCCCGCTCGGCCTTCGCCACTGTCGATCCGGGTCTGATCGATGTTGCCGCGACGCTGGGCCACGGCGGGTGGTCTCGGTTTCGCCGCGTCAGTCTGCCGGTCGCGGCCCCCGGAATCCGAGCCGGGTTGCTACTCACCTGGCTACGTGCCTTTGGCGAGTTCGGGGCCACGATCATCCTCGCCTATCACCCTTACTCATTGCCCGTATTCACCTTCGTGCAGTTCAGCTCGACCGGCCTGCCCAGCTCACTGCCGCCGACCGGCGTGGCGATCGGAGCAGCCGCCCTCGTGCTGGCCCTCACCGCGTGGCGGCCGGGACGGGCCGTGCGGCAACTGCTCAGCTCGCGACGCCCACGCCAGGCACTGCGACCGCCGGCCCACGTGCCGGCCTCACTCGACGCGACGACCGCACGGCGGCAATCTCGTCTTCGACCTTCGGGCCGGGATCGGAGACTTCCGGCTTGAGCTTGCCCACGCGAGCCAGGCCCCCCATCTGGCAATTCTGGGCCCCTCGGGGGCGGGCAAATCCTTGACGCTGCGCTGCCTGGCCGGGCTGCGCGGGACCGAGGTCGGACCTGTGCGGGTGGCCGGACGCGATCTCGGGCCGCTCTTGCCCGAGGAGCGCCGGGTCGGCTGGGTGCCGCAGGACGCCGCCCTGCTCCCGCACCTGAACGTCTGGCAGCAGGTGATGTTTGGTGTGAAGGCCGACCCGGCATATTGCTCAGGCGTGGCTTGTCCGGCTCGGCATAGCTGATCTCGCCGAGCGCCGGCCCGAGCAGCTCTCGGGAGGTCAACGCCAGCGGGTCGCGCTGGCCCGAGCTTTGTCCTGTGACCCAGACCTGCTGCTCCTGGATGAGCCCTTCTCATCGCTCGATGCACCCGTGCGCGATGAGCTGCGGCGGGAGGTTCGCCGGGTCCAGCGGGAGGTCGGCGTGGCGACTGTTGTCGTAACGCACGATCCGCAGGAGGCGGCGCTTCTGGCCGAGGAGGTGATTGTGCTCAGCGACGGCCGTGCCCGCCAGGCTGGGGCTCGCCGATCTGTATTTGAGCGGCCCGAGTCGCCGGAGGTAGCGAGGATCCTGCGCGTGGACAACCTCAGGTCTGGGCGCGTGCTTGGCTCGGGGTGTCTGGAGAGCGAGGGCACCGAGCTTCTCGGGATCGCCAGCTCGCTTGAGCCCGGCCTGAACGTGACCTGGTGTGTTCGCGCCGAGCACGTCGCTCTCTGGCCGGCCTCGGAGGTGAGACCCGATACGTATCCCGCGGTCGTTACCGAGGCCTTCGACCTCGGCGTGTGGCATGAGGTCAGTGTGCGCCTTGACGGCGGGTTGACCCTCACCGCTCGGATGGTTGGCGCCCGTGGCCTGGAGGCGGGATGCCGGTGCCGGGTCGGGCTGGCGCCGGGTGACGTCACCGTCTGGCGTGACGGAACCGGGGTCCGCCCCGAATTCGCCGGCGCTCAGGTTCCGACGGCTCAGTAGCGATCTCAGCGCGTGGCCGAGGTCGCGGTCCGGGCCTCCGGAGCCGGCCTCGAGACGCGCGCTGCGGGCCCGAAGGAGATCCGTACGATCGCGCCGCCATCGGGCGCGTTGCCGGCCGTGACCGTCCCGCCATGGGCCTCGGCGGCCTGCTTGACGATGGCCAACCCCAGGCCCGAGCCCGGCATCCGGCGGGCCTCGTCGGCGCGGTAGAAGCGATCGAAGACATGGGCGAGGTCGGCGTCCTTGAATCCCGGGCCGTGGTCGCGGACGGTCAACTCGCCGTCGTGCAGGGTGGCGTGGACGACCCCGTCGGGTGGGCTCCACTTGCGGGCGTTGTCGATCAGGTTGGTCACCGCCCGGGCGACGCGGTCCGGGGAATTCGTGATCATCGTGGGCTCGAGGTCGAGACGAAAATCGATCTGGGGCGCGCGGCGCTGAGCACGGGCCACCGCGTCGCGCACGATCACGTCCAGCTCAAGGGATTCGGTGTGCTCGCTGGGCGTCGGCCCCGCGGGCGAGCTCGAGGACGTCGGAGACGAGCTGCGTGAGCTCGTCGAGCTCGGCCACGATTGCCTCCTGGAGACCCTCGCGCTCCTGTTCGGGTAGACGGTGAGACTGCAGGAAGATCTGGATGTTGCTGCGCAGGGCGGCCATCGGCGTGCGCAGCTCATGGGAGGCGTCGGCAATCAGATGGCGCTGGGCGGCGATCGACCGCTCCAGGGCATCGAGCGTCTCGTTGAAGCTCGCGGCCAGGCGGCGGAGCTCAGTGGCGCCGGTCTCCTCCAGGCGGGCCGGCCGGTCAAGGGCGCTGGTCACCTGCTCGGTCCTCTCCGAGAAGCGCTCGATCGGGGCCACGGCGCTGCGGGCGATGAGCGCGCCGAGCAGCCCGGCCAGGATCACCCCACCCGCGATCAACAGCCCGTAGGTCAGGAGCAGGCCGTGGAGCACCGAGTCGACCGAGGTCAGGGGCAGGGCGACCTCGACCGCCTTGTGGTCGAAGCGGTCGCCGATCGTGAGCACCTCGACGTGGATCCCGCGGACCGTCGCCGAGCGATAGAAGCTGCCGCGTGCCCGACCGGGCGATCTTCAACACCGCGGCGTCGACTGGGAGCTCTGGCGTGCCTCCGTTCCTGGCCACGACGTGCCCGTTCGGGAAGACCGACTCGAAGTACCCGGGCGCGCCGCCCAACGGCGGGCTGGCCGGGGCGCCACGTTGTGTCCGCCGCCAAATGCCGGGCCGCCACCGGGGCCGCCGCCGCCCCTCCCGGGGTTGCCGACGCCGTCGTTGTGGGGCTGCAGGAACGGCGCCGCGCGCGACTGCAGCTCGGAGCGGAGTTCGCCCAGCAGGTGAGAGCGAGTGCTCAGGTACCCGGTCACGCTCAGACCCACCGCCACGGCGGCGACCGCGATGGCCACGGCGCCGGTGATCCGGCGACGCAGGCTCACGACTCGCGCAACACGTAGCCCACGCCGTGCACGGTCTGGATCAGGCGCGGCTCCCCGTCCGCCTCCAGCTTGCGGCGCAGGTAGCCGATGTACACGCGCAGGGCGTTGCCGGCCATCCCGAAGTCATAGCCCCAGATCCGGTCGTAGATCAGCTCCGAGGTGAGCACTCGCCGCGGGTTGAGCATCAGCAACTCGAGGAGTTGATACTCGGTGCGGGTCAGGTCGACGGTGCGGTTCCTGATGCGCGCCGCATGCGCGTCGGCGTCGAGTTCGAGGTCTGAGAAGCGCAACGTGCGCCCGTCGGAGCCGTCGACGTGGCGGCGCATGATCGCGTGCAGGCGGGCCTGCAACTCACGCACGTCGTAGGGCTTGACCAAGTAGTCGTCGGCGCCGGCCTCGAGACCCTCGACCCGATCTTCGACGGCATCGCGCGCAGTCAGCATCAGGATCGGCGTGCGGTTCTGGCGCTGACGCAGCCGCCGGCAGACCTCCATCCCGTCGATATCAGGCAACCCGAGGTCGAGGATGATCGCGTCGGGCACGGAGGTCTCGGCCTTCAGCAATCCGTCCTGGCCGTCCGGGGCCAGAGGACCTCGTAGCCGTCCAGCAGGAGGGCTCGCCGGACGGCGGAGCGGACGGCGTCGTCGTCCTCGATGACCAGGATTCGCATGGCTTTATCCCCCGGCGCTGACGCTACCAGCGACAGCGGGAAAGGTTCGGAGAGTGTGCGCGCATGGTCGAGATCGTCGGTGAGCGCTCTCGCAGGCGCGTGTGCGATGGCTAAGAAAATCGTGTGAATAGCCAGCACCTCCGTCGTCGCCTAGGCTCTCGGTCGCGAACGATCCGATCCACCGCCGGGAGGACCGATGAAGACCACGTCCCTGAACGAGAACCTGATCCAGCTCACACGGTTGCGGTTTGTCAACGCCTACCTGGTCCGTGAGGACGACGGCTACACGCTGGTCGATACGACCCTGCCGCGCGGTGCCAGCGCCCTGATCAAAGCCGCCACACAAGCCGGGGGACCGATCCGGCGAATTGCCCTGACCCACGGTCACGGCGACCACGTGGGGTCGGTTGACGAACTGAAAGAGCGACTGGGCGACGCCGTCGACGTCTCCATGGGCGAGATCGACGTTCGTATCCACGCCGGCGAGAAGGTCGTCGACCGCAAGCTCCCGGGCAGCTGGCCGAAGCTCAAGACGCGCCCGCGCGCGCTCGTGCCCGGCGATCGCGTCGGCAGCCTCGAGGTCGTGGCCAGTCCCGGTCACAGCCCGGGCCACATCGCCTTCCTGGACACGCGCGACCGGACGCCTGATCGCCGGCGACGTGTTCACCTCGATCGGCGGCGTGGCCGTCTCCAATCACTTCTATGCCCGGTTCCCGCTGGCGGCGATGGCGACGTTCGACAAGGCCCAGGATCTGGAGTCCGCGCGCGCCCTGCGTGCCCTCGATCCGAGCTTGCTCGTGGTCGGGCATGGGCCGGCCGTGCGCAATCCCGCGGCAGCGATGGATAAGGCGATCGCTGACGCCTCTTAGCGCAGCCAGGCGGCGTTAGAGCCGGGTGGCGGTAAGGACCGCCTTGGCCAACAGCGCCTGTCCGGCGTAGCTGGGATGAACTCCACAGTTGCCGTAGCTGCCCAGTTGAGTGAGCAGGCCGGCCAGGCAAGGTTGCTGCCCGAAGCGCTGCGCCGCGGTCCGAAACTCCCCGTAGCCGTCGGCGAAGCGCACGTGGAACGGCCTGGCGCCGGCGTCCTGAGCGCTGTTCAGGGCCTGAGACTGAGCGTTCACCCCCGGCGAGCCATAGTTGAGGGAGAAGTAGTTGACGACCACGATCTGCCCGCGGTAGCGCGCGCGGTTTCGAACCTCAAACAGGATCCGGTGGACGCTGCGCGTGATCTCGGTCAGGGTGGCTTTCATCTCGGCCGGGCTCGTGCAGTGGTCGGCGGTCACGCTCTGACAGCGGAAGGCGTCGTTGGCGCCGATCATCAGCGAGACGAGCCGGACCCCCGGGTGGCTGCGCAGGTACTTGACGGCCGCGCTCAGCTGCGAGCCCCGATAGCTTGACGTGCAGCGGGAAGACGTCTCGGTAGGGGTGCTCGCACACGAACACCAGTGACTTGTCATTGATGAGGCTCCCCGCCGTCTCGCCGGGGCAGGAGAAGTTGGCCACCTTCAAATGCAGGGCGGTGCCGAGCTGCTCGGGATAGCCGCGAAAGGTCGACGGACGGTGGTAGTTCGGCGCCGGTCTGACGGCGGGCTCCTGGTAGCCGAAAGTGACCGAGTCCCCGAGCGCCACGTAGCCCGAGCCCCGGGTGACCGGCGAGGACGGGGTCAGCTTCTCGCTCGTGGCGGCGCGCGCTCCGGTCGCGAGCACGAGCGCCAGCGCAGCCATCACGGCCGTGACCACCAGCAGGCGGGCCCCGACCAGGTCCGCGCGTCGCTCGCTCCCGAACATCGTTCGGGAGTGTACCTGTCGGCCTAGCATTACCAGCATGGCCGAGACACGCGTCACCGACCAGCCCGAGACCCGCCGCTACGTGATCGAATCCGACGGCGAGCACGCCGGCCTCCTCCTGTACCGCCTCGAGCCGGACCGCATCATCTTCACGCACGCCGAGATCGACCCCGACCGCGAGGGTCAGGGCCTGGGTTCGCAGCTGGCTGCGTTCGCGCTCGACGACGCGCGGGCGCGCGGGCTCGAGGTCCTGCCTCGCTGCCCGTTCGTCGAGTCCTACATGCAGCGCCACCCCGAGTACGCGGACCTGGTCCCCGCCGATCAGCGCTCGCAGTTCGGTCTCTGATCCTTAGGCCACCTCGGGGCTGATCTGGCTCGGCGACGGGTGATCTGGCTCGGCGACGGGGGTGATGTAGATAAGCGTCGAAAACCGACGCTTATCTACAGAACGTCCAGGTGGGACGACCTTTGACCGTCTGATTGCTGTCGTCACGGTTTAGCGCAGCCGTAAGCGGCAGTACTCCTAGTCGGGAGCGGCCGCGGCCCCCGCTGGGACCTTGGCTCCCCCGGCGCCGGTCGACTCGGCGCCGATCTGGAACGGATCGCAATCCGCCGCCGCTCGCGGCGCGCCGGCCAGGCTCCCCCCGGGGCAGTCGCTGGCGGTGACCCGGCTGCGCCCGCGCCCCTCGATGGCGAGGCCGCCGAGTCCGGTGACGACGAGCAGGCTGGCGGCAATCGACACCGCCACGTGGAACGCGTCTTCGGACGCGGTGGCCGCGGCGTGATGGGCGAACGGACGCTGGGCGGCCGGGATCGCGGACGGGTTGATGACGCCGAAGGTGCGACGCTTGGCCGTCTGGACAGCGGCGGCGCTCGAGGCCGGCAGACGGTGGTCGAGGCGATGGTTGAGCTGCGCGGCGTAGCTGGCGGAGACCACCGCACCCACCGCGGCGACCGAGATCAGTCCGGCCGTCCGGGCGATCGCGTTATTGACCGCCGAGGCGATTCCCGCCTCCGACTCGCGCGCGTCGGCGAGCACCGTCGCGGTCAACGGGGCGACGGTCATCGACAGCCCGACCGAGAACACCAGCAGGGCAGGGAGCACGTCGCCGAACAAGGACACCGAAGTCCCGTAGCGGAGCATGAGCGCGAAGCCGCAGGCGACGATCAACGGCCCTGCGGTCAGAAACGGGCGCGAGCCGTAGCGATCGGCCAGCCGGCCCATGCGGGCGGAGAGCACGAACATGACACCGGTCGGGACCAGCCCGGTCACCCCCGACTTCAGCGCGCTGTAGCCGGCCACCTGCTGCAGGTAGATGGTGACGAAGAAGCCAAGGATGCCGATCGCCCCGTACATGGACAGGGTCTGGGCGTTGGCGACCGCGAAATTGCGGCGTGCGAACAGATCCAGGGGAAGCATCGGGTGCGAGGTCCGAGCCTCGTGGATGACGAACGACGTCAGCAGCAGCACGCCCAGGATCAGCGCGCCGACCACGGCCGGATCGGACAGGCCGAGCACCGGTTGCTCGATCAGCCCGAACGAGATCCCGGTCAACCCGCCGGCGGCCAGGGCGGCGCCCGCGTAGTCGATCCGCGCATCGCTGTTCAGCGATGAGCGTCCCGGCACCGCGATCCGCGACAGGATGAGCGCAGCCACCACGAGGGGCAGATTCAGGAGGAAGATCCAGCGCCACGACGCGGAGTCCACGATCTGCCCGCCGAGCAGCGGCCCAGCCAGGATCCCGATTCCGCCCCATGCCGTCCAGCGACCGATCGCCGCCCCCCGCTCGGAGGTCGGGAAGACAGCGACGATGATGGCCAGCGCGGCCGGTGTAAGCATCGCGCCCGAGACGCCCTGCAGAGCGCGGGCGACGATCAGCACGCCGATCGTCGGGGCGGCCGCGCACAGCGCGGAACCGATCCCGAAACCGACCACGCCCGCGGTGAAGACGCGGCGCTCGCCGAGCTTGTCGGTCAGCGATCCGGCCAGCAGGATGAGCGCGCTTAAGGTCAGTAGGTAGGAGTTCGAGACCCACTGCTGAGCGGCGAAGCCGCCCCCGAGATCGCGGCCGATGGCGGGCAGGGCCACGTTGACGGCGGATGAATCAACGGCGGCGATGGTCGAGGCGAGGATGGCGCTGATGAGCGCCAGGCGCTTGGTCCGATCCGATGCCGCCGATTCGCTCATGTCCCACCCGGGGTCGCCGACCTACTGTGTGTCAGCTTCGCAGGGCGGTCAAGCAGGCTCCGCGGGAGGCCAGCGGGCCGGCCGCCGACCTCAGGCCGGCGAGAGAGCCAAATCGATCAGCCGCTGGGGGCCGGCCGTGTGACTGGCCAGCACGCAGGTGTGGCCATCGCGCTCCCAGGTGACGACGGTCGCTCCGGCCCGGTTCAACACCGTGAAGGTGATCCCGTGGCGATTGATCGCCGGCGCGGACGGGACCGCAAGCGGTGGACCGCCGACGATCGAATAACCGACCCGACCGCTCCTGGGCGCCTTGTAGAAGACGGTGACCACGCGGCGGCCGTGGATGCGGTCGACGCGGGTGCCCACCGCTCGCCATCCGACGGTGGCCTGCCAGTACGGGAACGCTATTCCGGCCGAGCTCACGTCGAGGCTGTCTCCGGTCTGAGCCGGCGCACCGGACGTTGGCGCCTGCAGGGCGACGTCCGCGGCGAGCCCGACGTTCGGAGGAGTGGAAGAGCTACCGCCGCTGACGGCGATCACCACGATCACGGCCGCCGCTACCGCCGCCGCGGCCAGCCCGGGCCCAAGAAACCCGATCCGCGGACGAGCGGGTCGTCCGGGATCGCGGCGCCAGGGAAAGCGGCGCGACGTTCGCTGGTGGTGCTGGTTACGCTCGGCGGCCGCGATCTGCGCCTCGAGCTGCGCCCGCAGGGCGGGCGGTGCGCTCACCTCGGTGGCGCGGATCAGGGCTTTGGCGCGCTCCTGTTCGGCTTCTGGGAATTCTGTTGGGTCGGGCATCCATCTCTCCATCAAGCGAGACTCCGGTTAGGGCGGTTTCCTTCCCGCCCTGCCTCCGGCTTCTCTGGCGCCGGTTGGCTCTCGGCGGTGGCCTTCGCCCCGGGGGTGCCCTCGGGACCCTCACCGTTGAACTCGCGGGCGATCCGCTGGCGGGCCCGGTACAGCCGAGTGGTGATCGTGGCCTCGCGGGTGCCGAGGGCGGAGGCCGCCTCCTGGTAGGAGAGGCCGAGGATATCGACGGCGACGAGGGCGAGACGGAAGTCCTCGGGCAGATCTCCGATGGCGGAAAAGATCTCGTTCATCTCGGCCGCGCGCTCAGGCTGGGCGGTGGTGCGCTGATCCGGGGCGGTGTCCTCGAGCGGCGGGGCCACCGTCCGGGGCCGGCGCGATTGCGTGCGCAGCCGGGAGGAGAACGTGTTGCGAAGGGCCTGCATGAGGTATGCGCGCTCACCGTCGACCTGAACGTTTCGCGGGCGGGCCAGGACCCGGGCGAAGGTGTCCTGGACGAGATCCTCAGCATCCTCACGGGAGCCGCACAGGGCCCACGCGCCGCGATACAGCGCGTCAATGTGCGCAGCCAACGAGGACGGGTCCAGACGCGGCACAGTCCCAAATGCTACGCACCTGTCCGAGCAGTGACGAGGTCGCGCGGTCGGATCCCCTCCCTGCGGGTGGGAAGGAATTTCGCCAGCGGGGGTCTGGGAGACATGACCAGCCACTCCACCCGCCTCGGAGGTCGTCCATGTTCCGCAAGCCCCTCACGCTGACCCTTGCCGTCCTCGGTTCGGCCGCGTTGCCTGCGCTGGCGCCAGCCGTCTCCGGTGCCGAGAGCACCCCCTCGGCCCGGGCGGCGGCGGGGGGCGCCAAGGTCCAGGTCCGGCACACGCGCCGCGGCGACCTGCTCGTCAACGGTCACGGGTTCACGCTCTACACCTTCGCCCGCGACGCCCGCAATCGCGACCGGTGCGTGCAGATCTCCGGCTGCCGGGGGATCTGGCCGCTGGACACGACACACGGCCGGCCCGTGGCCGGGCGCGGCGTCAAGGGTTCCCTGTTGGGCACGATTCGCGTCGGTCGCGCGACCCAGGTGACCTACGCCGGTCACCCGCTCTACGCCTACGTCGCGGATACGAATCCTGGTCAGACCTCCTACGTGGGCGTCTCCCAGTTTGGCGGCAAGTGGTTCGGCATTCGCGCGTCGGGACGTCAGATCGGCTGACGACGTAGATTCACCGGGGGATGATGGCCCCCCCGTTAGGAGTCGCCGGCGATGCGACGCAATCTGTTCGAGTCTGAGCACGTCGATTACCGCGAGTCGGCACGCCGGTTCGTGGCCGAGGAGATCTCTCCGAACCACGAGGCCTGGGAGCGCGAGGGGATCGTCCCCCGCGATTTGTTCGCTGAGGCGGCGGCCAAGGGCATGCTCGCCATGCAGGTCCCCGAGCGGTACGGGGGCGCCGGTGTCGATGACTTCCGCTTCAACCAGATCTTGGCCGAGGAGGTGGGCGTCGCGGGCGTGGCCGGCAGCGGGCTCGGGTTGACGCTCCACAACGACATCTGCCTGCCCTACTTCCTCGACCAGGCCGACGAGGAGCAGAAGGAGCGCTGGCTGCCCGGGATCGCCGATGGTTCGTTGATCACCGCGGTGGCCATGACCGAGCCCGAGATGGGTTCAGACCTGGCCGGGCTGCGCACCACCGCCATCCGCGAAGGCGATAACTACATCGTCAACGGCTCCAAGACGTTCATCACCAACGGCATCAATTCCGACCTGGTCATCACGGCCGTGAAGACCGACCCGTCCGAGCGCCACAAGGGAATCTCGCTGCTGATCCTCGAGCGAGGAATGGAGGGCTTCCAGCGCGGACGCAACCTCGACAAGGTCGGCATGCACGCCCAGGACACGGCCGAGCTGTTCTTTGAGGACGTGTGCGTGCCGGTGCGCAACCGGCTCGGGGAGGAGGGCCAGGGCTTTCACTACATGACCGCCAATCTGGCCCAGGAGCGGCTCAGCATCGCCATCGCCGGCGTGGCCGCGGCCCGCGGCGCGCTCCGGGCGACCGTGGACTACGTCAAGGAGCGCCAGGCCTTCGGCCAGCCGGTGGGTTCGTTTCAGAACTCGCGCTTCGCTCTCGCCGAGATGGCCACCGAGGTCGAGCTGGCGACCGTGTTCTGCGACCAGGCCGTGCTCGCGCTGAACGCCGGCGAGCTGTCCGCCCAGGATGCGGCCATGGCCAAGTGGTGGTCGACCGAGCTCCAGGGCCGGGTCATCGATCGCTGCGTCCAGCTCTACGGCGGCTACGGATACATGCTCGAGTACCCGATCGCCCGGGCCTTCGTCGACGCACGGGTGACCCGGATCTACGGCGGGACGACCGAGATCATGAAGGAGATAATCGGACGCTCGCTGGGCGTGTGAGCGTGGTCGCGCAGCGCTGCTCTGCGCCAGCGGCGATGGCCTCGGCCGACACTATCCTTGGCGGTACCGCCATCGAATCATCGTGTCCGCTAGTCGAGCTCTCGCCTCGCGCCCGCGCAAGCGGGGCCGGCGCCCCAAGACCCACGCCGCCGTCCTGCAGGCGACCACCGAGCTGCTGGAGACCACCCCGCTGGCGGAGTTGAGCGTGGCGCAGATCCTGGCCGCCGCCCAGGTGGGGAGGACCAGCTTCTACGAGCACTTCTCCTCCAAGGAGGATGTCGTCGTCAAGCTCGTCCGAGGCATCGTGGCTGAGGTTGCCGAGGGGCTGGAGCCGATGTTCGACCGCGGCGAGCGCCCGATCGAAGAGGCGTTTCGGGAAGGCCTGGGCAACTGGATGCGGATCAGCGCCCGCTACAAGCCGCTGCTGGTCGCCGCGATCGAGGAGTGGCCGACCGTCCCCGCCCTGCGCCGGCTCTGGTTTCGCACCATCGACGCCATGGGGGCCAAGCTGGCGGTGCTGATCGAGACCGAGCGCACGGCCGGCATCGCGCCGCCCGGCGCACCGAGCGCGGCCCTGGGTTCGACCCTGGCCTGGGGAGCCGAGCGCGCCTTTCACATCGCCATGACCGGCCACCATCCCACCCTGGTCGACGAGGAGGCGCTGCTTGCGCCCCTAGTACAGCTCTACATAGGCACCATCTATGGTCAACCTGTGCAGCCACCCGCCCCCGATCCGGCCGTTGAGTAGCTTCCGAACCGCCCTGACCGGGATCGCCAAATGTGTCTACAAATGTCCAAATCCCTATCTGTACGGGCGAGCTTGGCCGATGACTTGAACTGATGGTCGTCCCTGCTCGAACCACGCTGCCCGCCGACCAGCAAACACCCATCGAGGCGATGCTCGAACTCGCGCGCTCCGCGGGCGAGGACAGCCTGCCCGTGGTGCTGTCCACGGTGGCCCAGACGATCCGCACCGTCGGGGGCTACCGGGCCGTCGTGGTCAACATCTACCGACCGGCGTGGGACGACTACGAGGTCATCTTCGTGATCGGCAGCGACGAGAGCCATGCGGTGCTCGACGGCACACGCGCGCCTAGCGCCACCTGGAACCGGTTGTTCGAGACCGAGCGGCAGCTGCTGCCCGGCGTCTTCTTCCTGACCCGCGAGGCCGCCTTCTGGGAGGGGCTGGAGAACGTCTACACCCCCGACCTGCCCGACAGCGAGGAACCCGACGCCTGGCAACCCGATGACGGGCTGATCGTGTTCCTGCGTGACAGCGCCGGCACCCCGCTCGGTTTCCTGTCCGTGGACGAGCCCGTCAACGGGCGCCGTCCCAGTGAGGATGATCTGCGCCTGCTGCGCGCCATCTGCTCGCACGCCGAGCAGGCTCTGGTCAGCGCCCGGCGCAACGAGCGCGCGGCCGAGAACGAGCGCATGCTCTCCCAGCTGCTGGCTGCCTCGCCCGCGCTGTCGGCATGCTCGACTCCGCGCGAGCTCCTGGAGACCGCCTGCGCGACCGTGGTTCCGCACCTCGGCTTTGAGCGGATCGCTGCCTATTACCAGCAGGACGAGGAGACGCTCGAGCTGGTCGCCACGCGCGGTTGGGAGACAACCGAACCGCTGGCCGCCACGCTCGACATCGCCGAGCTCGAGGCATTGCTCGCCACCCACCGCGAGCATGCGGGCTGCTGGCTGCTCGACTCAGGGGTGGGGCTCCCCGGGGACGAGCACGGATCGGCGCGCCGGCTCGGCCCAAGAGCAGGAGCGCTCCCGGCGCAACGGACGCGGGCTGGCGGCCTGGAACGACCACCGGCTGATCGTTCCCTCCCGGGGCGGCGACGGCATGTTGCACGCGCTGATCGTGGTCGAGGATCCCGCCGACCGGCTCCTGCCCACCGATGAGCGTCGCCGCGCCGTGCGCCTGCTGATCGAGCAGGTCTCGGCCGCCCAGAGTGTGATCGAGCACCGCGCGCAGCTCAGCCATCTGGCCAGCCACGATCCGCTGACCGGGGTGCGCAACCGGCGCGGCCTGACCGACCTGCTGGCCGAGCACACCGGCGCGGCGCTGGTCATCTGCGATCTCGACCACTTCAAGGAGGTCAACGACCGCTACGGCCACAACGTCGGGGATCTCGTCCTGGCGCGTTTCGGCGAACTGCTGCGCGAGCTCTCGCGCGACCACGACGTGCCCATCCGCCTCGGCGGCGAGGAGTTCTGTGTCCTGCTTCCCAACACCGACCGGGCCGGGGCGCTGGCCGCGGCCGAGCGGTTGCGCGCCGAGACCTCGCGCCGCATGGGGGACCTGGTGCCCGACGGGATCACCGTTTCGGTGGGCGTCGCCTTTGACCCCGAGGGCTTGCTCGATCCCGAGAAGCTGCTGTCCGCCGCCGACCGAGGTCTTTATGAGGCCAAGCAGGCCGGTCGCAACCGCAGCGTCGCCCACCGAAGCGTGAGCGACACCGCGACCGCCGATCAGCCGGCGGCGATCAGCGCTTCCTCGTCGGAGTAGATCTCGCCCGCGCTCGGCCTTCTCGACCAGCGACGCGGGCGGCTCGAAGCGATTGCCATAGCGCTCGGCTAGCTCGCGTGCCCGGGCCACAAATCCCGGCAGGCCGCCGTCGTAACCGTTGATGTACTGCAGGACCCCGCCGGTCCAGCCGGGGAAGCCGATGCCCATGATCGAGCCGATGTTGGCGTCGGCCACGGTCTCGATCACGCCCTCGTCGAGACACTTGACGGTCTCGATCGATTCGATGATCAGCATCCGCTCCTCAAGGTCCTTGAGGTTGACGGTCGAGGGGTCGTCGACCGGTGGGAAGGCCTCGCGCAGTCCGGGCCACAGGCGCGTGCGTTTGCCATCCTCGTACTCGTAGAAGCCGGCGCCCTCGAGGCGGCCCGGTCGATTGAACTCGTCGAGCATGCGGTCGATCACCGTCTCTGACGGATGGGCATCCCAGCCACTTGAGCCGGCATCGGGGGCGTTCTTGGCCGCGTCGCGGATCTTGCGCATCAGCTTCAGGTTCAGCTCGTCAGACAGCTGCAGCACGGGTGCCGGGTAGCCAGCCTGCGAGGAGGCCTGCTCGATCGACTGGGCCGGCACGCCCTCGAGCAGCATCGCGATGCCCTCGTTGATGAACGTTCCGATCACGCGGCTGGTAAAGAAGCCCCGGCTGTCGTTGACGACGATCGGCGTCTTCTTGATCAGCTTGGCGACGTCGAGCGCCCGGTACAGCGTCTCCTCGCTGGTCTGCTCGCCCTTGATGATCTCCAGCAGGGGCATCTTGTCCACGGGGCTGAAGAAATGCAGCCCGATGAAGTCGGCCGGGCGAGAGACACCCTCGGCCAGGCTCGTGATCGGCAGCGTCGAGGTGTTGGAGCCCAGCAACGCGTCGTCGGCCAGGTGGGGCTCAATCTCCGCGAACACCTCGGCTTTGACCTTCGGGTCCTCGAACACAGCCTCGATGACCAGCTCGGCCCCTTCGGCGGCCGCCGGATCGGTGGTCGGCGTGGATGCGGGCCAGCAGCTCGTCGGCCTGCTCCTGGGTGGAGCGTCCGCGCTCCACCGCCTTGGCCAGCAGCTTCTCGGAGTACGCCTTGCCGCGGTCGGCCGCCTCCTGGGAGACGTCCTTGAGCACGACCTCGATCCCGGCCTTGGCCGACACGTAGGCGATCGCGGCACCCATCATGCCCGCCCCGAGGACGACCATCTTGCGTCGGCTTGAAGGTCTCGATCTCGTCGGGCCGTCCGCGGCTGCCGGTCGCGCGCTGGAGGTCGAAGAAGAAGGCCTGGATCATGTTCTTGGCCACCTGGCTGGTGACCAGGTCCACGAAGTAGCGACCCTCGATCTCGATCGCTGAGTCGAAGTCGACCTGGGCACCCTCGACGGCGGCGGCCATGATGTTGACCGGGGCGGGGTAGTTGGCGCCCTTGATCTGCTTGCGGAGGTTGGCCGGGAAGGCGGGCAGGTTCATGGCCAGCGACGGCGTCGACGGGGTTCCGCCGGGGATCTTGTAGCCCTTGACGTCCCACGGCTGCTGGGCGTCCGGATTGGCCTCGATCCACTTCTTGGCCGCCGGGATCAGCTCGTCGCGGCTTGACACGACGTCGTCAGCGATCCCGATCTCCAGCGCCTTGGCCGGACGCACTCGCTGGCCCTGAAGCAGAAGCGACATGAGGGCGTTGACGATGCCGAGCATGCGCACGGTCCGCACGACTCCGCCGGCGCCGGGCAGCAGCCCGAGCTGCACCTCGGGGAAACCGAGCTGGAGCTTGGCGTCATCGACGAGGATCCGGTGATGGCAGGCGAGGGCGATCTCCAGGCCTCCACCGAGCGCGGAGCCGTTGACCGCGGCCACCACCGGGCGCCCGAGCGTCTCAAGGCGACGCAGCACCGCCTTGCCCTCCCGCACGAAGGTGGCGATCTCCTCCGAGTTCTCCTTCGTGGCCGAGCGCAGATCGTTGAGGTCGCCGCCGGCGAAGAAGGTCTTCTTGGCCGAGGTGATGATGACCCCGGTGATCTCGTCCTTCTCGGCCTCGAGCCGGTCGACCGAGGCCTTGATCGAAGCCGCGTAGGCGGCATTCATCGTGTTGGCCGACTGGTTGGGATCGTCGAGGGTGAGGATCACGACGCCGTCGTCGTCGCGCTCCCACCGAATCGTGTTGCTCTCACTCATGGAGGCTTCTCTCTCGTTGCGAAGGTTCGGGAAGGGAGTCGGGCGCGCTAGACGCGCTCGACGACCGTGGCGATGCCCATGCCGCCACCCACGCATAGGGTGGCCAGGCCGTAGCGCTTGTCCTGGCGCTCGAGCTCGTCGACCAGGGTGCCGAGGATCATCGCCCCGGTGGCGCCGAGCGGGTGGCCCATGGCGATCGCCCCGCCGTTGACGTTGACCTTGTCGATGTCGAGGTTCATGTCCCGCACGAAGCGCAGGACGACGGCGGCGAAGGCCTCGTTGATCTCGACCAGGTCCAGGTCGTCGACGGTCAGCCCGGCCTTGGCCAGCGCCTTCTTGGACGCGGGGGCGGGGCCGGTGAGCATGATCGTCGGATCCGCACCAGACACCGCCGTGGCCAGGATGCGCGCACGGGCGCGAAGGCCCAGGTCCGCCCCGGTCTGCTCGTTACCGATCGCCACCAGCGAGGCGCCGTCGACGATGCCCGAGGAATTGCCCGGCGTATGGACGTGGTTGATCCGCTCGATCCAGTGGTACTTCTGGAGCGCCACCGCGTCGAACCCACCCATCTCGCCCATGGCCTGGAACGAGGGCTTGAGGCCGGAGAGCGTCTCGACGGTCGTGCCCGGGCGGATGAACTCGTCCCGGTCGAGGACGATGTGATCGTTGATGTCCAGCACCGGGATGACCGAGTTCTGGAAGCGGCCCTCCGCCTGCGCGGTGGCGGCGCGCTCCTGCGATCGCGCGGCGTAGGCGTCTACCTCCTCGCGGCTGAAGTCCTCGACCGTGGCGATCAGATCGGCGCCGATCCCCTGGGGTACGAACGAGGTCTCGTAGTTGGTCTCCGGATCCAGCGCCCAGGCGCCGCCGTCAGACCCCATCGGCACGCGGGACATCGACTCGACTCCCCCGGCGAAGACCAGGTCCTCCCAGCCGGAGGCGACCTTCTGGGCGGCGATGTTGACCGCCTCGAGGCCGGAGGCGCAGAAACGGTTGAGTTGCACGCCGGATACGGTGTCGGGGAGTCCAGCCTTGATCGCGGCCGCCTTGGCGATATCGCCGCCCTGGTCGCCGATCGGCGAGACGCAGCCGAGCACGACATCATCGACCCGGTTGGGATCGAGGTCGGCGTTGCGGCTCAGCATCTCGTGCATGAGACCGACGACCAGGTCGATCGGCTTGCTGGTGTGCAGCGAGCCGTTCACCTTGCCCTTGCCGCGGGGGGTCCGGATAGCATCGAAAACGAGCGGGTCAGTGGCTGGCATTTCGGCTCCTTGCGCGTTGGCGCACACGCTGTTCGGAAAATCTGGCCTCCAATGTTAGCGGTGGCTTGTCATCGGTACGCGGACGGACCAGGGTCCGTGGGCTGGCGGCGAGGATTGCGGTGACTAAGCTGGGCTTTCGGTGACCGGCGCCGACATCCCGATCGATCCCGCCGCGACGGACGAGGCCGTGAACAGCACGCGCTCGTTGTCCGGGCGTACGGCATGGGCGCGGAATCTGGAGGCGCCGCTGCGCGACTTCCTGCGCACCCAGAGCGGCAGCGCGGCCATTCTCGCCGCCGGGGCCGCTGCTCGCGCTGGTGTGGATCAATATCGACGCCGGCTCCTACGAGCGGGTGTGGTCGACGGCAGCTGTCGATCCGGATCGGAAGCGGGGGCATCAGCCAGGATCTTCGTCAGTGGATCAACGACGGCCTGATGACCTTCTTCTTCTTCGTCGTCGGGCTCGAGGCGCGCCGCGAATTTGATCTCGGGCGAACTGCGCGACCGCCGGCGTTTGGCGCTGCCACTGGTAGCGGGGCTGGGCGGGATGATCGTCCCGGTGGCCATCTACCTGGCCATCAACGCCGGCGACGGACGCGGCGGCTGGGGCGCGGCCATGTCGACCGACACCGCGTTCGCGCTCGGCGATGCTGGCCATCGTCGGCCGTCGCTTTCCCAACAGCCTGCGCGCCTTCCTGCTCACCGTGGCTGTGGTCGACGACCTGGTGGCGCTGATCGTGATCGCGGTCGTGTTCACCACCACGCTTGACACGACCGCCCTGCTGGTGGCCCTGGTCGTCGTCGGCGTCATCCTGGCCGTACGCCAGGCGCGGGTCCACAACGGACCCGTCTACGCCGTCCTCGGACTGACCGCCTGGGTGGCGCTCGAGCAGTCCGGAATCGACCCGGTGGTGATCGGGCTGGCCATGGGCCTGCTGACCATCGCCTACCCGGCCTCGCGGGCCGACCTCGAACGGGCCACGGACCTGTTCCGCGTCTTCCGTGAGCAGCCGACCGAGGAGTTGGCCTCCTCAGCTCGGGCCGGGCCTGCGCTCGGCGATTTCCCCCAACGAGCGCTATCAGCAGCTCTACCACCCGTTCACGAGCTACGCGATCGTGCCCCTGTTCGCGCTCGCCAACGCGGGGATCGTGCTCAACGGCAGCTTCCTGTCTCACGCCTACACGTCGCCGATCACGCTCGGAATCCTCATCGCCTACGTGGTCGGCAAGCCGGTCGGGATCGCTGGCGCGGCCGGTCTGCTGACCCGCCTGACCCACGGACGGATCCGTCCCCCGGTCGGGTGGGGCTCAGTGCTCGGCGGCGGAGCGATCGCCGGAATCGGCTTCACGGTGTCGCTGCTGATCGCCACCCTCGCCTTCCACGGTCCCGAGCTGGCCGAGGCCAAGCTCGGCGTGCTCAGCACGCTGATAGTCGCTCCGCTGGCCAGCGCGCTCGTGTTTCGGGCGACTCGCAAGCTTCCCGGCGCACTGCGCTCGCGCGCCATCCTCGGTGCCTCGGAGGCGATCGTCGACCTCGCCGTGCCCGTCGACCCCGAGCGCGACCACATCCGAGGGCCGGATGACGCGACCGTGACGCTGGTCGAGTACGGCGACCTCGAGTGCCCCTACTGCGGGCAGGCCGAGCCGGTGATCCGCGAGCTGCTGGCCGACTTCGGCGAGCTGCGCTACGTGTGGCGCCACCTTCCCCTCAACGATGTCCATCCCCATGCCCAGGTCGCCGCCGAAGCGGCCGAGGCCGCCGGAGCCCAGGGTCGCTTCTGGGACATGCACGACCAACTGCTGCAACAGCAGGACGATCTGGGGATCAAGTCGCTGATCCGAGCGGCCGGGACGCTCGGGCTCGACACGGACGCTTTCCGCGAGTTTCTCCGTAAGCGCAAGGGGGCCGGCCACATCGCCGAGGACGTCGAGTCCGCCGACCTCAGCGGCGTGTCCGGAACGCCGAGCTTCTTCATCAACGGTCACCGCCACCAGGGCGCCTACGACATCGACACGCTCTCCAAGGCCGTGCGCCTGGCTCGGGCTCGCTCGGAGATCGTCCACTCCTGAGCGTTGACGCTCACGGTCTGATCAACCTCTTCGAGATTTCATCAGCCGCTCTTCGTCGCCGGTTGCACAGTGACCGGTATGAAGATGAAAGCTTTGACACCTGTCCTGGTAACCGCGGCGGTGGGTGCGCTCGGCGCGCTGCCCGCGTCGGCTGCGGCCGCCAGCAACATCCAGCAGGCGGCCAGTGGAAACTGGTCCGGCTACGTCGCCTCCGCCACGGGCGGCAAGGACTTCTCGAGCGTGAGCGGTAGCTGGACTCAGCCCACGGCGAACTGCACGAGCGGCAGCGGCTACGCGGCCTTCTGGGTCGGCCTGGGCGGCTCGGGCTCGAGCTCTGACGGAAACCAGGCCCTCGAGCAGGCCGGCACCGAGGCCGCTTGCAGCTCCGGGCAGGCCAAGTACTTTGCCTGGTACGAACTTGTGCCCGCGGCGCCGGTCAAGCTCGGACTAACCATCAACCCGGGCGACCGAGTCACCACTCGCGTCGGTGTGAGTCGGAACACGGTGACCGTCAATTTGATTGACGTCACCTCTGGTCAGTCGGCAAGCAAGACCCTGACCATGAACAACCCTGACACCTCAAGCGCGGAGTGGATCGCCGAAGCGCCATCATCGTGTGGCCAGGATGCCACCAGCTGCTCGCCGTTGCCTCTGACCAATTTCGGCACGGTCAAGTTCACCGGAGCCACGGCGACCGCCAGTGACGGGCACACCGGGCCCGTATCCGATTCGGACTGGAGCGCTACTCAGGTCGTCCTCCAGCCCGGGGCCGACGGGTTCGGCGGGGCGCAGTTCGCCACCGCCACCGGTGCCTCCAGCGCCGGTGCTACGCCCTCGAGCCTGAGCACGGACGGCCAGGCCTTCTCGGTGGCGTGGTCTGACGGCTCGGCCGCCACCAGCAGCGGTGCAGGCGACGGCTCGGCCTACGGCTACGGCGGTGCGGGCAGCGGCGACTCGGGCGGCTACAGCTATCCCGGCGGCGGCTACGTTTACCCCGGCGGCGGCTACTCGGGCGGCGACGGGGGCGGGTCGTCCAGCGACGGTTACGGCTACGGCGGCCCCGGTGGATACGGCTATTACGGTGGCGGTGGTACGGCTATTACGGCGGCGGTGGCTACGCCTACTCGTACTGAGTAGCGCGGGCCACGGTCGCGGGCCCGGGCTCAGCCGCCACTCTCGGCGCGGCGGAGCTCACGCTTCGCCGCGTCGATGACCGTCTGGCGCTTGCGGTGGGCGGACTCGTAGAGCTCGACCGCCGCCAGCTCGGCCTGGTCGCGGCCCGCGAGCTGGTCGACAACCTCGGGTGCGTTGAGCTGGGCGTAACCGTCCCACGGCTCGGCAATGCGGATCTGTGCGCCGGCCCCCTCCTCGGCTCCGGGCTCGGCGACCTCGTCGACCAGGGTCTCGCCCTCGTCTGGGCGGCCCGCCAGGGGCTGCTCGGGTTCGGGCGGCCTGGAGCTTGGCGACGGCGGTGATGGCGGGGGTGGCGGTGGCTTGGGGGCCGGGCGCTCCGCCGCGATCGCGTCCTGCTCGGCGATCACCTGGTCCGGTGAAGGAGCGGCCGATCGCGGGTCGCCGCCCTCGGAGTCCGGGGCGCCGCGTTGGTCGGCGACCGGAGATTCGGAGGGCCCCGACCTACCGGCGGCCGACGATTCGGAGGGGGGCTTGGGACGGTTGTCGGACCGGCGCGGGCTGGCGGTCGGAGCCACAACCTCGCCCAGGAGGTCAATGGCCCGCTCGGCCACCGCCAGCCCGGCGCGCAGCCCGAGTTCGGCGCCGCGAAGACCGAGCCGAACGGGGAGGGTGATCATGGAAGTCAGCACGTTCGCCCTCCTACCCGCATCATTGTCTCCGTACTCCGGAGTAGCGCGACGCGGTTTCGGGCAATCTCATAGTCTGCTTCCAGGCTTGAGGAGGGAACGATGCTAGAGGTGAACATGAAGGGGCTCGTGGGCGGAGGCGCCAAGCTCGTCGAACGTTTCGGCGACGAGGCGTACTACGTGGCGCTGTGCATACGCAGCGGACTGGTGCGGCTCGAACCGCCGCACAAGCTGGCCCAGATGCTGATCGCCTTCGAGCGTTACGGCCTGCTGGCCGGCGCCGTGACGATTGGCGCGATCCGCCATGGCGATCAGGTGGCAATCCGCGACGAGCGTGGCGATCTCACCTACAAGGAACTTGACGAGCGGTCCAACGCGCTCGCCAACGCGTGGCGCGACCACGGCCTGAAGCCCGGCGAGGGTGTGGCCATCCTGGCCCGCAACCATCGCGGCTTCCTGGACGCGGTGTTCGCGGCCGCCAAATGCGGCACCCGAATCGTCCTCCTCAACACCTCCTTCGCCGGACCGCAGATCCGCGAGGTCGCCGAGCGCGAGGGCACCGACCTGCTCGTCTACGACGACGAGTACTCCAAGACTCTCGAGGGCATCGACGACCCGCCCCACGGCCGCTGGCGGGCCTGGGTCGACGATCCGGAGAACGAGCCCGAGGACACCCTTGACACGCTGATCGGCCAGGGGTCGGCCAAACCACCGCCCAAGCCGGGCGAGAGCCCGAAGATCGTGATCCTGACCAGCGGCACGACCGGCACCCCGAAGGGTGCTCCGCGCAGCGAGCCCAAGTCGTTGTCGCTGATCGGCGGCCTCCTCGACAAGGTTCCGTTCCGGGCCCGGGAGGTCACCGAGATGTGCGTGCCCATGTTCCACGCGCTCGGGTTCGCCCTCACGGCACTCGGCTTCGCGCTGGGTTCGACGCTGGTCATCCGGCGCAAGTTTGATCCCGAGACCACGCTCGACAGCCTGGAGGAGAACAAGGCGACGGCGATGATCGTCGTACCGGTGATGCTCCAGCGGATCCTGGACCTCGGTGAGGAGGAGGTCAAAAAGCGCGACACGTCCGCCCTGCGGATCATCTTCGTGGGCGGCTCAGCGTTCGGGGCCGAGCTGTGCAAACGGGCGCTGAAGGCCTTCGGGCCGGTCGTCTACAACCTGTACGGGTCGACCGAGGTCTCCTACGCCACGATCGCCACGCCCGAGGAGCTCCAAGAGGAGCCGGGCACCGTGGGCGGAGTCGTGCGGGGCTCGATCGTGAAGATCCTCGACGACGACGGAGAAGAGGTCGAGAAGGGCGACAGCGGCCGGATCTTCGTGGGCAACTCCGGACAGTTCGAGGGCTACACCGGCGGTGAGACCAAGGAGCAGATCCGCGGCCTCATGTCCTCCGGTGATGTCGGGCACTTCGACGAGAAGGGACGGCTGTTCATCGACGGGCGCGACGACGACATGATCGTCTCCGGCGGCGAGAACGTGTTCCCAGGTGAGATCGAGGAACTGCTGGCCGGGCACGAGGCGATCGAGGAGGCCGCCGCCCTCGGCGTCGATGACGAGAAGTTCGGCCAGCGGCTGAAGGCGTTCGTGGTCCTGCGCAGCGGTAAGGAGCTCTCCGAGGATGACGTGAAGGGTTACGTCAAGGAGAACCTGGCCAACTACAAGGTTCCGCGCGAGGTCGTGTTCATGGACGAACTGCCGCGCAACCCAACGGGCAAGGTTCTCAAGCGCGAGCTAAAGGGTGAGGACAGCGAGGGCGACGACAGCGGCGACGCCGACGACGCTGACGCCAAAGCCGACGCCGGAGACGGCGATGGCGACGGCAAGAAGAACGCGAAGGCCAAGAGCTCGAGCGCCGGCAAGTCAAAGCCCGCCAACGGCAAGGGCTCCTCCGGCAAGACCAGGGCCAAGGCCGCGGCAGTCGAGGACGAGTAGCCCGCTCCGCCCACCGCGGCGGGCGCGTCGGTTCCAGGTCGGATCCGTAGACTCGTACGGGATGCTGATCCTGCCGTCCGGGCACGCCGAGGCCGTCCGCAACCGGCAACCCTTTCGTGTCCGTGAGAAGGCCATGGTGGGTGGAGTGCTGGCCACGGTGGCCGCGTTGGCGATCGTGCTGATCGTCGCGCTGGGGACCTCGGACCGGCAGTCCGGACACGGCTGCATCTCGGTCGGCCTGGCCTATTCGACCGGCGGGGCTCAGATCTATCGCTGCGGGGCGGGCGCGCGGGAGATGTGCGCGACCGTTGGTCGCGCCGGGGGTCCGGTCGGCGCCACGGCGCGAGCACTTACCACCGAGTGCCGCAAGGCCGGACTCCAGCTCGGCTGACACCCGCCCCCGCTCCGTGACCGATCCCGCCCAGTTCCGCGCCGAGTTCCCCGTGTTCGCCGGCAAGGCGTACCTGAACGCCGGCACCGAGGGTCCGCTTCCGCGCCAGGCCGCGGAGGCCGTCCGGGCGCGGATCGACCTCGAGCTCGAGCAGGGACGCTGCGGCCAGGACTACATGACCGGAGTCCGGGAGCTCGCCACCGAGCTACGGGCCGGATACGCCCGCGTCCTCGGTGCCGCTCCTGACGACGTCGCCATCACGGGTTCGACCACCGACGGGGTCAACACGGTGCTGTCCGGGCTCGATCTCCGCCCCGGTGACGAGATCATCACCAGTGATGAGGAACATCCCGGTCTGCTCGCTCCGCTGGGTCGCGCCCGCCGGCTGCGTGGGGCGGAGGTCAAGGTCGTGCCCTTCGCCGAGTTGGCCGGCGCGGTGACGAGTAGGACCCGGCTCGTGGCCTGCTCACACGTCTCATGGGTAAGCGGTCTGGTGATCGACTATGAGACGCTGCGCGCAACCGGCGTGCCGGTTCTGCTCGACGCCGCCCAGGGAGTGGGGGCGGTGCCCGTCGACCTCGAGGCGCTCGGCTGCGCGTTCTACGCCGGATCGGGCCAGAAGTGGCTGTGCGGCCCCGAGGGCAGCGGCTGCCTGTACGTGCGCCGCGATCAGCGGGACGAGCTGAACGTGTCCTGGCCGGGCTACGGATCGCTGGCCGATGCCGGCGACGCCCTGAACTCCAGGCCCGCGGAAACCGCGGCGCGCTTCGATCACGGCTTTCCCCCGGGGATGCGCAGCGCCTGGGCGCTGGCCTCCCTCGGCGTGCTCGAGGCGGCGGGGTGGGAGTGGGTCCACGGCCGCGCGGCTGACCTGGCCGCCGGTCTGGCCGCAGCGCTGGCCGAGCGCGGACTCGAGGTCGGGCCCCGCGGCCAATCGACGCTGGTCTCGTGGCGGGTCGACGATGCCGCTGCCGAAGTGTCGCGGCTGGCCGAGCGAGGCTTCGTCGTGCGCAGCATTCCCTCTCACAGCTACATCCGCGCGTCGGTCGGCGCCTGGTCCTCAGAAGAGGAGCTCGCCGAGCTGGCCCGCGTCGCCGCGGACTAAGTCCGGTTCCGGACTCAGGTCGAGATCCGCTCCGTGCCCGTGTAGACGTTCACCCGGCCGCCCCGGGCGAACCCACACAGGGTCAGGCCCCGATCGGCGGCCAGCTCGATCGCCAGTGAGCTCGGCGCCCCGACGCCGACCAGGATCGGGGCACCCGCCACCGCGGCCTTCTGGACGAGCTCGAAGGACAGGCGTCCGCTGACGCACAGGATTCGCTGCGCGAGCGGCAGGCCGCCGTCTCGCAGGGCGCGGCCGATGACCTTGTCCATCGCGTTATGGCGGCCCACATCCTCGCGCGAGCAGATGAGCTGGCCGGTGGCGTCGAACAGTCCGGTCGCGTGCAGGCCGCCGGTTCGGGCAAAGCCCGGTTGCTCGAGGCGGTCGGGGAGCGCGGCCACCAGCGCGCGGCTGACGCGCGGCCCCGCGGAGACGGGCGGGCTGAGCACCGCCACCTCCTCGAGCGCGCCCTTGCCGCACACCCCGCACGACGAGGTCGTGTAAAAGCGCCGGGGGCCGGGATCACGCAGCAGCGGACCCGTCACCTCGACGGTGTTGCCGGCGAAGTCCTGCGTCGGCCCTGCGGCCCGGACGGCGTCGATCAGCCCCTCGCCGTAGAGGAAGCCGAGGGCCAGTTCTTCATCGTGGCCCGGGGTCCTCATCGTCACCGCCAGCGCCGCGCCGTCGACGCGGATCTCGAGCGGCGCCTCGATGGCCACCGGGTCGGAGATCCCATCGTGCTCGAAGGACTTGAATGTGCTCACGCTGAGGTCGGCTCCAGGTGGGTGACGTCGAAGCCAAAGCGCTCGGCTAGGCGGTTGGCGACCAGGCTGCGGTGGCACGCGGCAGCGGTGGCCTCGACGCACATCAGCGCGCCGATCCCGTGCACCGGGAGCCGGCGAACGAACGGCTCCAGCGGCACGAGGTCGAGAACCTCCTCGGTATACCGGCGCACGTACTCTGGGGCCAGGCGTACCCGCGAGCGCTTGCCCACGCCCTGGTCGTCATCATCGCGGTACTGGAGCTGGCGCAGCTCGGTCGTCGGAGCGAGTTCGGGGTGGTACTCGTACCCGATGCTCGCGCTGGCCAGGGCCGCCTGCAGGCGCTGCGAATTGGCCCACGCATACTGCGGTCCGCGCACCCCTCGGCGCTGGCGGATGTCCAGCACCTTCGTCACCCCGGCCTGATCGAGCGCCGCCAGGAAGGCCGGCGAGTCGTAGTCGTATACGCCGATGGTGGCCACGCGTGGCATCAGACCATGCTGCCACGCCGGATTCGGCCCCGCCCGCCGGGCGCCGCGAGCCGCGGCTCAGACCGGAAGGGTCTCCGCCTTGAGCTCGGTCTCGAACGGCTGGGCCTCCCGCTCGAGCTCTCCATCGGGACCCACGCGGTAGGCCCCGGTGCGGCGCAGCGGCGGCGAGTAGGCGTGAATCGTCACCGCCAGGCCCTCGCCGGCATGCAGCACCCGGTGAATGGCCGTCGGGGGCACGATGAAGGTGCTGCCGGGGCCGAGCTCGCGGCTCCGGGGTCCGGCGCCCAGCGTGAGGCGGTCCTCGCGCACGTGGCCGGCGACGACGGCGATAGCCGCCGCTGAGTCATCGTGGTCGTGAAAGCCGGTGTCCTGATCCTCGCTCCAGCAGATCATCCAGGCGTTGACCTGCTCGTCGTCCCAGATCTGGGCGTAGACGCGGACAGCACCGGAGTGACGGACGAGGTGGCGCCAGCGCTCGGGATCGGCCGCCAGCTGCTCGGCAAAACGTTGAAGCTGTTCGGGAGGGAGGCGCATGCGCATGCGCTGCATACTATACTAAGTTAGTTGATTTTATCGAAATTGGGCGGCGCAGAATGCACCATCTGGCTTGAAGAAGCCAACGTCAGGTGCCGGCAGGCAGGTGCAGGCCGGAGCTGATCGCCGTATCCCCGGCCTTCACGGTGCTGGCGTCGCGGATCAGCGACAGCGTGGCCCTACGGGCGGTCGCGGCGTCGTGCTTGGTGGCCGCGGTGGCGATCTGGCTCAGGTCGCCGGCGACGGAATTGAAGCCCGTCTCGAGCTTCTGGAGGTTGGCCTTGTACCGGCTCGGCGGCTTGAGCTTGGCCAGGGAGTCGGCCTGCTGCTTGGCGCGGGCAGACAGCGCGCTAATTTCGGTGGCCAGCTGAGTGTCGGTCTTGTTCTGCGCCGTGGCGATCGCCTGCTGCAGATCGACGCCGAGTGAGTGGAAAGATTTCTTGTTGGCGGCGAAGCCCGACCGGAAGGCGCTCAGACTGGGACCGTTGCTGCCGCCGCAGCCCGCCAGCACGGTGGCGAGCAGGATCGCGGTGAGGATCGGCTTTCTCATGGGATTCTCGGGTTCTCGGTGCGCAGAATCGCGCGCACTCTATCGACACGCGGTTTATCGTCTCCAGGATGGTCGAACCTGAGCCCACCACCGAGCAGCTGAAGATCCGCCAGCGCGAGCACGAGACCGCCGAGCATCAAGCCATCGGTCAATCGGAGACCGAGGCCGAGGTCGAGAAGCACAAGCGGCGAGCAGACAAGGCGCGGTACCTGCGGGAGAAGCTGGAAGCGCAGGAGCGCGCCGACAGCGACGCGTAGACCGGCTCGAGCGGGGCTGCTTTGCGCCCGCCCGCGGACCGCCTGCCGAGATAAGTGGCATCTGTCACATGTCTCTTACGTCGGTCCTACGTTCATTACACGTTGATCTTCGCCCTCGGGGCGATCCTCTTCTCATCCCAAGAAAAGGAGCCCTGACATGACCACCGCCATCATTTTGAACGTCGTTCTCGGCCTGATCGTCTTCAGCGTCATCATCGCCATGGTCACGTGGGCCATCCGTACCGCTCGGCCCGCCGAGGTCGCGCTCGTCCCGGCCCACAACCCGCGGGTTCGCGAGCACGCTGTCCGCGCGCGGGCCGCGCACGCCGATCGGGCTCATGCCGCCCGCCGGCAGAACGGGCCGGTCACCGCCTAGGCGTAGACCCTCCTCCTCAGGGCTCCGCAGCCCGCATCCCGACGCCGGGGTGCGGGCTGTTTTCTGTCCGGCGGCCGATGCGGGCCGACGCCTGGCGGCTGGCGGATGCCGGGTCGCGCGCTGCCGTGCCGACCGGACGGGTATCACTTCTGACAGTGGAGCCCCTCGAGCTGAGGCGGGCGCGGTACGCCCGCATGCGCTGGAACACGCCGCTGGCCGTCGACCATGCTGACGCGCTCCTGGAGGGACTCGATGTGCAACCGGGCGAGCGACTGCTCGACCTTGGCTGTGGCTGGGGAGAGCTCCTGGTGCGCGCTTTGCTCCGCGCCGAAGGCTCGGTGGAGGGAGTCGGCGTGGATCGCGATGCAATAGCCCTGGAACGTGGACGCGAGCGCGCAGCGCAGACGGGACTCGATTCGCGGCTCGAATTCGTACAGGGAGCCGCCGAGGGGTGGGCCGAACCGGCTGATCGGGTTCTGTGCGTGGGCGCGTCGCAGGCCTGGGGTGGCTCCGCGCCGGCGCTGGAGGCACTGACCGGCCTGGTGCGGCCGGGCGGCCGAGTCCTGTTTGGCGATGGATGCTGGGAGAAGCCGCCGACGGGAGCCGCGATGGCCATGTTCGGCGACCACGTCCTGCCCCTGGCTGACCTGGTTGGTCTGGCCATGGGGACCGGCTGGCGGGTGCTCGGGCTGAGCACGGCTGACCAGCGTGAGTGGGACGACTTTGAGTCCTCGTGGCGTCTCGGACGTCAGGAATGGCTCGTCGCGGAGGCTCATGAGGGGTCGCACGACGAGATCGCGGCCGAGGTGGAGCGCCAGCTGCTCGACTACGTCAGCGTCTACCGCGGTGTGCTGGGGTTCGTCTATCTGATCCTCGCGCGCGAGTAGGTGAGGCACCCGGCTTGACAAGAATGCGAACATACGTTCGTGACCAGCGAGGGCAGCCCGTACGCGCGCTTTCGGCGGGCTCTGGAAACCGGGAACGAGCTCCTCGTCCTCGGCGCGGCCCGCGAACTGCCCCAGATCGCCCTCGACGACGCGTTGCGGATCTGTCTGGTTCTGCGCGACGGCGACCCCGGGCGCTACGAGCGCGCCGCCGTCCGCTGGCTCGGTCGCTTCGCGCTCGAGGCTCGCGCGGTGACAATGCGCGATCTGCGCATGGCGGCGGCCGCCCTCGACGCTCTGCCCACTCGTTCCGTCGAGGCGATGGAGCAACTGCAGCGGCTGTGCGTCGCCCGCGGCATCGCAATCCCCTAACCGAGCGTTCAGGCTCGGCTTAGAAATCGTTCCCACACTTTCCGCTGGCCCACGCGACGCGTGGGCTGCGTCTGTCTATGACCTCCCCCGGTTCCCAAACCCGACCCGCACCGCCGCGTGCTCGCACCGTGCTGCTCAGCAAGGTGCCCGAGATCACGGTCGGTTTCTGGATCGCCAAGGCGCTGAGTACGGCATTCGGCGAGTCGACCTCGGACTTCCTCGTCCATCGGCTCGGTCCCTACGCCGCCGTTTTCATCGGGGCGCTGACGCTCCTGATCGGGCTCGCCTGGCAGTTCTCCACCCGGCGTTACGTCGCGTGGGTCTACTGGTTCGCGGTGATCATGGTCGCGATCTCGGGAACCCTGGCCGCCGATGCTGTTCATGTCGGACTGGGTATCCCGTACGTAGTGTCGACTGTCTTCTATGCGCTAGCGCTCGCCGCGGTGTTCGTTGTCTGGCAACGCACCGAGGGAACGCTGTCGATTCACAGCATCACCACCGTGCGCCGCGAGCTCTTCTACTGGGCCGTGGTGCTGGCCACGTTCGCTCTCGGCACTGCCGCCGGCGACATGACAGCGGCCACGCTGGGTTGGGGTTACCTGAGCTCCGGGCTGTTCTTTGCCGTCGTGCTGCTGGTCCCAGCGATCCTCTACGCGCGAACGGCCATCAGTCCCGTGTTCCTGTTCTGGTTTGCCTACGTGTTCACCCGACCGCTCGGCGCCTCCTTTGCCGACTGGTTTGGCAAGGACCGCCACCTCGGTGGCCTCGCCCTTGGCGACGGGCCGGTCAGCGCCGTCCTCGCCGTGGCGATCCTGGCCGTAGTCGCGCGCCTTGCCTATCAGAGCGCAACCCCGCGACTCGAACCAGCGATCGCCGGCGATGGGGACGTGCCCCGTCGTGGACGCGTTTCATAGACTGAGGGCACATGACCACGGCCCCCATTGCCATCGCCGATGACGTCGAGCCGGTCGGCAGCGAAACTCGCGACCGGATCATCACCGGGATTGTCACCGCCCTCCCCGTCGCCAGCCTGTTCTTCGTCGGCTGGGAGCTGTGGGCGCAATGGCTGGGCTGGAACGACATCTTCGTGTTCCTGCTCATGTACGTGCTCACCGGTCTCGGCGTGACGGTCGGCTTCCACCGACTGTTCACCCACCGGTCGTTCCAGACCTCACCGGCGATGCGCGGGCTGCTGGCCATTCTGGGGTCGGCGGCAATCGAGGGGCCGGTGATCTCGTGGGTGGCCGACCACCGCAAGCACCACGCCTTCGCCGACATCGAGGGCGATCCGCACAGCCCGCACGTCGGCCACGGCCGCGGTTGGAGCGGAGCTCTGCGCGGCCTGCTCCACGCCCACATGGGGTGGCTGTTCATCCACACCCACCGGGGCCGCAAAACCCGCTACGCCCCCGACCTGCTGCAGGACCGTGTTGTCAGCTGGGTGAACAAGACCTTCCTGGTCTGGGCGGTCGGCGGCCTGGTCATGGCCTTCGCGCTCGGCGTGCTGTTCGGTGGGCGCCTGCGCGACGGGTTCACCGGCTTGTTGTGGGGTGGCGCGGTCCGCATGCTGGTCCTGCACCACGTCACCTACAGCATCAATTCCCTGTGCCACTTCTTCGGTCGCAAGCGATTCCGTACCGGTGACGAGTCGCGCAATCTGGCCTGGCTGGCGCCGCTCTCCCTGGGCGAGGCCTGGCACAACAACCACCACGCGTTTCCGACCTCCGCTGGACATGGCCTGCGCCGCGGGGAGGTGGACCCCTCGGCATTGTTCATCACGGGCTTGGAGCGTCTGGGCCTGGCCTGGAATGTGGTCCGGGTCAGTCCCGAGCAGCAAGACGGCAAACTGGCCGCGTCGGCCGCGTGAGCCAGGACAGGACCACGGCTCTGCGCGAGGTCCTCGCGCAGGCGCTGCCCGATCGCCCATTCCGGATCGAGCTCTGGGACGGCACCGAGGTCCCCTCCACGAACGGCAACGGCGGCCCCGTGTTCAGCCTCCGCTCCCCGCGCGCCCTCAGCCACGTGCTGCGCGCCCCCGGTCAGCTCGGCCTCGGCCGAGCCTATGTCAGCGGTGAGATCGACGTCGACGACATGGACGCGACCCTGGACCTGCTCGACGGCTACTCGGTGCCGCCACTGGATGCCGCCGGCAAGGCCCGGCTGGCCGCCGCGGCGATCCGGGCGGGCGCCCTGCGCTCGCTGCCCCGTCCGCCCGCCGCCGAGCTGCGCCCGCGCGGGCGCCGACACAGCCGCGCCCGTGACAAGCGTGCCGTCACTCATCATTACGACGTCTCCAACGAGTTCTTCCGCCTCTTCCTCGGGGAGTCGATGACCTACTCGTGCGCGATCTTCTCGCGTGGGGCCCAGACGCTCGAGGAGGCCCAGGCCACCAAGCTCGACCTCGTCTGTACCAAGCTCGGCTTGCGGGCCGGAGACCGGGTCCTCGATGTCGGCTGCGGGTGGGGAAGCTTCGCTCTCCACGCCGCGCGCGAGCACGGCGCTCGGGTGACGGGAATCACGCTCTCCGCCGAACAGGCCACCCTGGCTCAACAGCGCGTCCGTGACGCCGGGTTAGAGGACCAGGTCGAGATTCGCCTGCAGGACTACCGTGACCTCGGCGGCGAGCAATTTGACGCGATCTCCTCGATCGGCATGGTCGAGCACGTCGGTAACGCCAACGTTGACGCCTACACGACGCTGCTGACGTCAGTCCTCCGCCCGGGCGGGCGGCTGCTCAATCACGGCATCGCGCGGCTACGCGTCGGCGACCCGGAGGCGGGTCCCTTCTCGGAGCGCTTCGTGTTCCCGGATGCGGCCCCGCTGCATCTGTCGAGGATTCTGGTCGCCGTCGAGCAGGCCGGCCTCGAGCCCACTCACGTCGAGGGCTTCCGCATGGATTACGCGCGCACACTCCAGGAGTGGACGCGCAACCTGCACGACAACTGGGACGAGGCCACGCGGCTCGTCGGGGCCGAGCGGATGCGGATCTGGCGGCTGTACCTCCGGGCCGCCCGGCGCGGTTTCGAGACCGGGTTCACCTCGGTCTTCCAGGTTCTCTGCCACCGCCCCTAGTCACGCGTCCGCGCCCGGCGCCCCTGGGCCGGCCCGCCTCGGCGCGCGCTAGCCTGACTCGGAGTCATTCCCGTTCAATGCGATCATAAATGACTCGAGTCATCTGGACCCGACCGGCGTCTAGCGGTCGTAGATCGCGATCGTCCGCAGCGACAGCCCGGTCAGGATCACTCCCAGCCCGAGGATCACGCCGACGCAGACCGCGAGCTGGCCTGCGTTCCAGCCGTCGATGATCAGGCCCCGCAACCCCACGATCACGTAGCTGATGGGGTTGATCCTGGCCAGTGTCTCCATGACCGACGACAGGCGGTCGAAGGGGACGAAGTTGGGGGTCAAGAACAGCAGCGGGAAGAAGAGCAGGAAGCTCGATTGCGTGGCCTGCACGTTGCGCGTGCGCAGTGCGATGAGGATCCCGAAGCCGGCATAGGCGACCCCGAACAGCGCGGACAGGAGGACGATCACGATCGCGCCCAGCACGCCCGAACGGATGCTCGCCCCGAGCGCGATCCCCACCAGCAGGACCAGCGTCGAGGCCGCGGCGCCCCGGACCAGATCGGCCATCAGGCGGCCCAGGATCAGCGACGAGCGTCGCACGGGGGCCACCAGCAGCTTGTCGAAGTAGCCGAGCTCGATGTCGGTGACCAGCGCGAACCGCTGGTCGCCGTGGCCACGGCGAACATCAGCGAGACCGGCAGCTGGAAGGCAACGTAGCCCTCTCCGCGCAGGAACGGGGTGCTGCTCGGGAAGGTGCGCGAGACCTGGCCGATGTTGACGACGAGGAAGAACAGGGGGATGAACAGCGTGGGAATCGTCGCCTCGGGCATGCGCACGACCTCGCGCACCGCCCGGCGACCCAGAAGCATGACCTCGGTCATGCCGTCACCTCCTCAGGAGTCGCCTCGGTCTTGGTCTCGGCCCTCGAGCCGGCGTCCGGTGGCCTGCAGGAACACGTCGTCGAGCGTTGGCCGCGCTACCGAGATGGGACCGGGGGTGATGTCGCTCGCGTCGAGGCGGCGGACAATCTCCGCGATCGCGCCGGCTCCGTTCTCCACGTAGAGCGCGAGCGCGTCGGGTTCGGGCACGATCCGCTCCAGCCCAGCCAGACCGTGCAGAGCGGATTCAGTGGCCTCGGTGTCACCGCCCTCGACCGCGACCGTGACCACGTCGTGGCCCATCTCGGCCTTGAGCTGCTCGGGGGTCCCCTGCGCGACGATCCGGCCGCCGTCGATGATGGCCAGCCGATCACAGAGCTGGTCGGCCTCTTCCATGTATTGGGTGGTGAGAAAGACGGTGTTCCCGGCGCCATTGATCCGCCGCACCTCGGCCCAGATGGCCAGACGGGAGGCGGGGTCGAGACCCGTCGTGGGCTCATCCAGGAACAGCACGCTGGGGGAGTGGACCAGTGCGCTGGCCAGATCGAGGCGGCGCTTCATGCCGCCGGAGTAGGTCTTGGTCCGCCGCTCGGCGGCGTCCGTGAGCCCGACCAGGTTCAGTAGCTCAGTGGCGCGCGTCCGGCCGTCACGGCCAGTGATCCCATACAGGCCGCACTGAAGCTCGAGCAGCTCCCGGCCGGTTTGGTTGGGGTCGAGGCCGATCTCCTGCAGCGCCACTCCGATCCGGCGCCGCACCTCGGCGCCGTCGCTGGACCACATCAAGCCCGGCCACCGACGCGGTTCCGGAGGTCGGTGGCAGCAACGTGCACAGCATGCGCACTGTCGTCGTCTTGCCGGCGCCGTTCGGGCCCAGAAAGCCGAACACCTCGCCCTCGGCCACGGTCAGGTCGATGTCACGGACGGCCTCGATACCGCCTTTGAATGTTCGCCGCAGAGAACGGGCCATGATCGCCCCCTGGTCGCCCAGGGCCGGTCCTGGCCCGGATATCTCGTCAGTACTCAACGCTCACCTCTCGGATCATGCTCGGGTCTCGACCTCCCCTGAATTGAAACGCCCCGGTGCCTGCTTAGACCGGCGCGGGAGAGAAAACTAATCGCCGCCGCCGGTCAGCTTGTCAGAGATGCCTCGCTGCGGGAGAGCTCGGCTGCCCACACGATCTCGCCGTCAACCCACTCGCCGGTGGGTCGGAATCCGAGATCCCGTGCGAGGGCGATCGAGGCCATGTGCTGGGGGTGGATATTGGCCGTGAAGGAGCGAATTCCCCGCCCGCTCAGAGCCCGCATAGCCGACGCAGCGCCTTCGCGTCCGTAGCCCTGACGCTGAAAACCGAGCCCGATCATCCACGCCAGGGCCGCGCTTTGCGCCGGGGGGTCTCCCGACACCGTCGCCTGCACGTACCCGACGGCGACGTGATCGCGGCGGCGGCGCAGGATCCAGTTCAGCCAGCTCTGGGTGCCGTCCGCCGACCGCCCAGCCGCCTGGCGTGCGTATTGCCTGCGGAGGCCATCGCGGGTCAGCGGGGCGCCGCCGATGAACTCGTGCAGCCGGTCATCGCCAAGCACTCCGGCCATCTCTTCGGCATGCGCGACGCGCAGCGGCTCGAGCACGAGCCGTTCGGTCGTGATCAGCCCGGCCGGTTTTCGGATCGACGACAGGTACTCACCCCTTATCGGGACCCAGGCTACGGGGGTGACCGGTCGTCAGGCCGTGGCCGGAAGCGCGCGCAGATCAGGCTCGAGCCACCCGGTTCGCGCGGCGGCGCTCCACAGAACTTGATCGCTGTAGTGCCCGGCCAGGAGCCGGCGATCGAGCAGTCCCGGATTGGGGGCCAAGGCGGCGGTCGTCGTCCGCTCGGCCTCGTCCACGGGATGGGATCCGAGGTAGGTCCAGGCCAGTTCGAGATGCTCGCGGTGACCAAACTCGCCCCGGCGCGTCAGGAGGTCATGGAGAACCTGGGCGTCGGCTTGGCTCATACCGTAAATCCTAGGCCTCGGCTGGGTTTACCCCGTCGGATCCACGGGTTAAGCGTCCCTCTCACATTAACTCGGAAAGGGCACCGCGTGACCGCACCAACCCACGAAGACGCGCAGCTCATGGTCCAGCTAGCGCAATGGACGACCTCACTCGGCTTCGAACGGCTGATGCCCGATCTCCTGGCCGACGACTTCGATCCCGAGTCAGCCGAGGTGGCCGATAACGAGGCAGTCCGCGTATGCCTGATGATCGGGGAGTCGATCGGCACCCTGACCAAGCACAACCTGCTCAGTACAGAGCTCGTCTACGACTGGATCTGGGTCGAGGGGCTGTGGGCACGGGTGGCGCCGGCGGCTCTCAAGGTGCGCGAGAAGTACGGCGAGCCTCGCCTGTACGAGAACTTCGAGGCGCTGGCCAAGGGCGCCGCGGCCTAGGCGCCCTCGTCACGGTCCAGCGCGCACAGACCGGGAGGCGCTCGCGGGCCTCTTCGGCGATGATGTCTGTATGCGAGACAACCCGAGTGCCCGAAGCGTCAAGATCGGGGACGATGAACGGACCGGCTGGTCCTCCGAGCGCCCGCGCCCCGAAGGCTCCAAACCTCGGCCGATCGACATCTCCGGTCGCTGTCGCGTGCTCGCTCCCTCCTACCGGATGCGCTACTCCCCGGGCAGCCTGGTCGTCATCGTCGGCCCCGCGAAGCTCGATCCCAGCACGTTCGCCGACCGGGTAATCGAGGAGCGAGGCGTGGCGATGTCGCTGGACAAGGTCCGCGCGCTCTTGGCCGGCCGCGTAGAGGAGAACGAGATCGAGGAGCGCTCCAATGCGCTGCTCGACGCCGCCGTCCTCAAACGCCTGGAGGCCAGCCAGACGGTGGTCATCCCGCTCGTCGGCTTCGACCGCGAGGAGCGGGAGCGCTTCACCCGGGTCGCGCATCGCTTCAAGCGTCCCCGCCATCTCATCCTGCTCGACGGTGGCCGCGACGACATCTCTGACGAGGACCGTCCTGCGCTCGACGAGCTGCGCCGGGCGATCGACAGCGGCGAGGTGGGCCAGGAGGGTTTTCAGACGGCGATGCGCCTCAGCGGTAACGCCCGGGCGGAGCTCAAGCGGATCATCTTCCAGCCGCCGCCTCGCGACGACTGATCCCTCGTCCCGGCGGCAGACGGGGCCGGCTTGGAGATAGTTCTTTCGCTGGTGGCGGCGATGCTGTTCGCGCTGGGAACCGTGTTGCAGCAGCGGGCCGGCGCGCGGGCGCCGTCGGCCGGTGCCCACTCTGGCCTGATCCTGCGCATGGCGCAGCGACCCGTGTGGCTGGCCGGAATCGTCTCCGACGGCCTGGGTTTCGTGGCTCAAGCCGCCGCGCTCGCGATCGGACGCCTGGCCGTGGTCCAGCCGTTGTTGGTCGTCAGCGTGGTGTTCGCCCTCCCGCTCGGCGAACGCCTGAGTGGCCAGCGTGTGCGTCGCCACGAGGTCGCCGCCTCGGTTCTCGTGGTGCTCGCGTTGGCGGGTTTTCTCATCCTCGCCAGTCCGTCGGGAGGACGCCAGGAGGCGCCGATCGGTGAATGGCTGATCGTGGCGGGGATCGTCGCTGCGGTTTGCGGGCCCATCGTTCTGCTCGGGCGCCGTGGCCCGGCGCCGCGCCGGGCTGCGCTGCTGGGCACCGCCGCCGGGCTCCTGTTCGCTCTGTCGGCGGCACTGACCAAGGCGGTGGTCGATGAGCTGCACACGGGCCTGCTGCAGGTGATCACCAGCTGGGAGCTCTACGCGCTGATCGGGATTGGTTACGCGTCGATGACGCTCAACCAGCTGGCACTGAACACCGGCGCGCTCGCCGCCACTATCGCCACCAGCTCCGCGGCCGATCCCATCGCCAGCGTGGTGCTCGGACTGATCTTGTTTAAGGAGTCCCTGAACCTAAGCGGCGTGCGTGCGGTCGGCGCGCTCACCGCCTTCGCTCTCGCCCTCGCCGGTGTGGCGGTTCTCGCCCAGTCAGCGGAGCAGCCGGCAGCTCCCATTGACAGCGAGCGGGATGGCCGGCAATGAGGCGGACTCGCCTCGGTCCGTAGTGGCCGAGGCGAGATCCCATTGCTCGGCGGCTAGGCGCTCGGGTCGTACTTGAACGAGATCCCGAGGCGAATGCGGTAGTTGAGAACGCCGCCGTCCTGAACTGTCAAGTCCTGGCGAATGACTTCGGCGACGCGCAACTCGCGCACGCTCTTGGCAGCAGTCTCGACCGCGACGCGCGCCGCGGCCTCCCAGGACTCACTGCTGACCCCCACGACTTCAGTGACGCGGTACACGCTCTCCGACATACAGACCTCCCGTTCGAGAATGAGCTAGGGGAGGAGTCTCGCATCGTTCACCTTGGCGGTGGCAAATATGTCGGCGGCGTGTGACTGGCCCGCCTTCGCGTGGAGCGACCTGCGTGTCGAACTCATCGAAACAGCGGGTAGCTCAACACCTGCTCGTCAAGCGCGACTCGCCCGGTGTCCACAAATCCGACCTTGAGGTAGAAGTCTCGGGGGCTGTCGGGACCGGGGACGCAACTGGTCTCGAGCGCCGTCGCGCCTGCGATCGAGCGAACCCGATCGACGACACGCTCAACCGCCGCCCGGCCGACACCTTGGCGCTGATGATCGCGATCGACGAGCAGCCGCACCAGCCGCGGACGGGATCTGTTGCCGTCACTGCTCGTGAGGTCCAGAACCCCAACGACCGAGTCGCCCCGGTAGATCGCCCGTAGCCAGGAGTCCGGGTCATAGGCTGCCTCGGCGACGGTGTAGCTGCTTGGAGCGACGTAACGCTCCTGCCCCACGGCGAGCTTCAGATCGCAGACGGCGCGGACGTTCTCAGCGGTGACTTCCCGGAGGATCACGAGATCACTCGCTGGTGGGATCGTCATCCTGTCAACGGTAGTCCGGGGCGGTTCTCGGGAGATGCAGCCAGCTGGCTACTCTCGGTGGGTCAGCGCCTGCAGGGCCCAGCCGTTGCCGTCGGGGTCCTTGAAGAAGACGAAGCTTCCCCACGGGAAGACCTGGACGTCGCTCACCTCGACGCCGCGGTCAGCGAGCTCCTGCCGGCTCGCTGCAGCGTCGTCAACGACCATCTGCAAGCCGTCGATTGACCCCGGCCTCATCTCGTGCGCGCCGGAGGTCAATGCGATCGAGCACGCCGAGCCTGGAGGAGTGAGCTGGACAAAGCGAAGCTCCTCGGTGACCTGATGGTCGTGGTCGGCGCTGAACCCGACCTTTTCGACGTAGAAGGCCTTGGCCTGGTCTATGTCCGATACCGGCACCTGGATGAGCTCAATCCGCATCTCGCTGGGCACGTGGATCTCCTCTCGGTCAGTGACTACTGAGCCTGATAGCTTGTGCTTTAGCTACTGAATAGTTTAGCAGCTAAAGGAAGCTTGGACATGACAGAACGACGATCGAAGAAGAGCCTGATTGCGGAGGTCATCCGCGAGTTCAGGGCGAGCGGGAACCTGGACAAGGCCTTCGACGGCCTGGCCGCCGAACGCCTCGGCGTGACCGAGACCGACCTGCACTGCCTGAACATCATCGAGACCAGTGGTGGGCTCAGCGCAGGGGAGCTGGCCACCGCGTCCGGGCTCACCGCCGGTGCTATCACCGGCGTGCTCGACCGACTCGAGACGATTGGCTTCGCGCGCCGGGTTCCTGACCCGGCCGATCGCCGGCGCGTAAATGTGGAGGTGACGCCGGCGTTCTACAAGTCGGCCGAGCCGATCTGGAGCCCGGTCGCGCGCGACTGGGAGTTGGCGCTCGCCAAGCGCTTTACGACCCAGCAACTGGACCTGATCACCGATTTCCTACGCGAAACCAACGAGATCGGACGCCGGCATCTCGACCGGCTCCGGCAGACGACCTGACCGCTCGCCGGACAACGTCCTTTGTGGCTCGTTATCCGACCCGAATCGCCCGCGAGACCTCGCGGTAGTTACCGGCGAGGTCGGTGGCGTCCAACTTGACCAGAGCGATGCCCCGGTTGCGCAACGAGGGCAAGTTGAAGGCGTGCTGGCCGTGTGGGAAGGAAGCGCTCGTCGAGAACAGCGTCTCGTGGCCGCGCTGCAGGGTGATCCCGACGCGCGAGATCTTGGACACAGAGAAGCGGACGGATACGGATTTCTTCACCGCGATCCGCCCGGTCAGTATGCGCAAGGCCGGCGGCGTCTTGAGGTCTTTCTGGAAGGCGCTGGCCGTACGGCAATACTGCGGCACGCGCGTCATCGTGCAGAGCTGGTGAAGAAAGCCGGTGACGAGCACGTGATAGGACAGGCTGTCTTCTTCACCAGGCTGGTAGAGCGACCAAGCTCCCGTGTCGAAGGCCGGTAGCTCCGCCTGCGCCTCCGTGCTTCCGGCGGCGAACAGCCGCTCGGCCGTGACGCTGTGGCTGACCTGGGCGTAATCGTCGAGGCCGATCAGGCTCTGCAGGAAGCCGTTGATGACGTCGTCGGCGAGCGCGGGAGCGAACGAGTACTGCAGATATCGCGTTCCGCGCCGAGCCGGCACGGCGACGCCGGCCGGCGGCGGCCGGCGAAAGACAGCTAGGGCGCGTTCGCCAACGCCGAGGTACTGCGGGTCACGTAGCGAGCGGTATGCGTCGGCGAGGGTCTGGAGTGCGGTGCCCTGTGACATCGCGCTGGTCCATGGTGGGACGCCGCCATCGAAGTTGAAGTAGTACTCCCACGTGAGCCCTCCGGCACGACGTGCGGCGAGTGGAATCAGTTCGGCCAGCATCGACCGGCAGGGGTTTGCGTACCGGCCTCCGGCGGCGCACATCCATTGGGCCTTGCCGAAGCTCCCGAGGACCTGCAGCTCGATGCCCTGGCCGGGGTAGGACTCCCACACAAGCTGGGAGCCGGCGAACTCGACGCGTTGGCCGTAGCCGAGCAGAGGTCCACGCCGCCACCACTCGCGGTTGCGGTCCAGGGTGAGGAACAGCGCCGGGAGCCGAGACGCAGTCAGTAGCCCGGCGCTCGTGATGTGCCGGATGTTCGCGATCACGGCTTCGAGTTCGCGTGCGCGCGCGGGCGACAGAGCCTTGATCTCGGTTGATGCCGCGTTGAGGCTGGCCGCGTATCGCCGGGACGCGGCCGAAGTGATCTGGCCCTGTCGACGCAAGCGGGTGAGCGCGGTGAGCACGCTCACCGGCTGATGTCTCGTGAGCGCCTGCACGTTGGCAACGCCAGCGGGCGTCGACTTCCTCATCGGCGGAAGGCTGGCCGCGGTGAGGAATCGGTCGGAGAAGCGAGTCGTCCGGCCGTCGATGCCCATCCGCTTGACCTCGGCGGCGCTTGCCGCGGAGGCGAGGAGAGCGAAAAACAGTCCACCAAGACAGCCAATACGCACCAGCCGCTGGGCCGACTGGGCGGCCGCAGCGCAAGCGGTGTGCCCGGCGGGACGCGACGCTTTGCGGGCGCTAGGGATCAAACCGGGCGTTCAGGGGACCGTACTCCGCGGCGAGCGCTCCATGTGCACTTGCCGACGAGGCGAGCGGAACGTGAATCCAATCGTCCAGGGCCGACTTGTTGCCCGCCCAGTCCCAGGCGTAAACGCTGAGCCGGTAGCGGCCTCGGCGCAATCCGGCCAGTGGTAGTGGCCCGGTAAGGCCACCGGCAAGGTTGTAGACCCAATTCGGAGTACATCGCATGCGCGTATAGAAACACGCAAAGCCAGGGTTTGCCGCACCCGGGGCAAAGATCACCGGCTTCAGCGCGGGTGACAGGTAGGCGGTCCCGCGCATCGCCCACTCAAGCCCGGTGACCGGACGACCGGACGCGGTGTAGAGGCGCCAGGCGACGGCGGCCGGAGCAAGCACCGGCGTCTCGTAGCTCTCTTTATGGATGAAGCTTTGAGGGTCGAAGGCGCCGACGATGACCCGGCCGTCGCCAAACACCCGCGGGACCCCGATGATCGGAGGCTCGGTATCGGTGTAGGGCCTCAGGTCGCCGCCGGGACGAAGAGGATTGAGGTAGCTGTTGTCGCCACCCTCTTGGAAGGCCAGATGCCCGAAGCCATGCTCAACGGCGCCGATCTCCGTCTTGTAGGCAGTGACGTGCTGGCCGCTTCTGACTGTCGGAACGATGTGCCAGTAGGTGAATGAGCCTACGGTGACCTTGTAGTCGCCGTAGCTTCCGGTCGCGGCTGGGCTGGCGTACCCAGACTGAATCGCGTACACAGGCTGATAGTTGCTGGCCTCGATGTCGACACCGACGTGGAAATTCGCCGGGCGCAGCTCATTGATCCCCGCCCGAATCGCGTGCTGGCGATGAAACGGTGTGATCGGCCAGCCCGGGATCGTCCCCCGTGGGAGGCAGCCCACCGAACATGGCCGGCCGTCGGCCCAAAACGGCGGAAGGTGATCCTGCCGATCGGGACGCCGTTGCCGACGCGTGATCGGCAAGGGCCAGATGTCGAGCCGCAAACCGTGGCGGTTGGATATCGCCGTGTAGGTGGCTCGAGTATTGATGCGCAAGGCCTGATCGGGAGCACGCGCGGCCACGATCTCGGGACCGAAGGTGACCGCCTGCGTGCTGCTTGCCGATGGATCACGGCCCACGGCAAAGGTCGTCCCCGCCTGGGTCGCGAAGGCGAGCATCTCCCGAGTCAGGACCAGCGCTCGCCGCGGGCGACGGTGCGCTGTGACCAACACGCGCCCTTGGCTCAGAACGACGGCGAGCACGGCGGTCCGCGGGCTCTGAACCCGCGAACCGATCGCGACTCGGTGACACGTGAGCCGCAGAATTGCGTGGCGGACGTTGTACCGGTTGTCGGCCAGCGTGAAGCGTAGATGACCGGGCCCCGAGACTCGGATCAAGTCGCCCGCCTGGAGAAAGACGCTCTGCGGAGGCGGCGAAGCCGGCGACGAGCCCGCCGGTGGTGGCGGGGGTGGGTTATGAAGCCGGTGCCCGGCTCGGACGACGGCCACATGGGCCGGTATGCGCGTCAGCGGAATGTGGACGGCGCACGGAGCGATCACGCCTGGTTAGTACAAGCTGTTGGCGCCCAGTGTCAATGCGTTGCGCAGTGAGAACGGTCCGGCATTGATCATCCAGGGCCGGCCCAGCCACATGTACGCGTCGACCTGTGCGGCGGCGATCCGGCGATCAGCCGCTCTCAGGTGCCAGCGCGGGGCCGTGACCTTCGTCGTCGGCGGAATGCCCAGGCGCTGGCAGAGTCGCTGGCTCGGGTAACTGCACGGCGGCGTGTAGTTCGAGGCGGCCCCGCCCCCCGGTATCTCCCCGGCCAGGTACGGGGTGCCGTTCTCGTCCGTGTTGATCACGAAGTGCTTGTGGCGCGCGCCGGCGGCCCCGAGCGCGCGGTTGATTTGCGCTCCCCACTGCAGCTGCTGATGGGTCGAGCCGTATTGGGTGACATTGAGCGCGAAGCCGCGCGAGTGCCAGATCCCAGAGCGTTCGAGCAACGAAGCGATCGCCGCGGGCTTGTACCAGGCGTAGGCGCCAGCGTCGATGTAAACGGTGGCGTGGGGGAGCGAGTTGAAGACCTTGGCCGCGTAGGAGACGAGCTGCTCAGGAACCCCGGAAGAGATGCAGAGCCCGAACGGCAGATCAGGCTGCAGGATCAGCGCGACTCGGGACGATCCGATCCCGACCGCGTAGCCGTCGATCCACGCTCGGTAGCGGGCCTGACTGCCCGCGGACCATGACCCCGAACACGTTTCCCACGGATTGAGCCGGAAGATCGCGACCTGCGTCAAGACATTCGGATTGCCCTGAGTCGAGTCGCGAATCGATTCCTGGGCGGTGGCCCTCGGGTTGCCGTCCCAATATCCATCCCAGACCGCATGCGGCTGCAGGGCGAGCTTCCCCAACAACTGCTTGTTGTGTCCGTATGCGGCCGCGTATGCGGGCCAGATGCTGTCGATCGGGCCCCGGTAGGTCCCCCAGCGCAAGCCCGCCAGCGGGTTCTGGTGATGAGTGTGCAGGCCGCCGTTAGCGGTGCCCGCCCAGGCCGGTACGGCCCCGGCAATCAGCGCCAGCGTGGCAATGAGCACGGCAAAGCCGGCGCGACACACCCCCATAATCCAGTCCATTCGGCGGACAGTAGCCGCTCGTTAAGCGGACGCGGCCGGCGCTGGACGAACAGGCAGATGAGGGCCAGCCCGACCCAACGGATGCTCGCCGGCGGAGCGGAGGACGACGGCTACGGTCTGGTCGACGCGGCCGCCACGCTCCGCGCCGAGGTCGCTACCCCCGATCCTGGGGGCGGTAGCCGTAGGCGGCCTCGCGTACGGTTGCGTCGCTCTCGAGCGCCGCTCCGAGGGCTCCCCCGATGGTCGCCAGCGCTCCGGCGAGCAGCGCAAGTCGCAGGTAGTCGCCGAACCCGGACGCGTGACCGATCTGCTGCGAGAGCAGGGAGGGGCTGATGAGAAGCCAGGCGCCGGCCAGTCCGAGCAGACACAGGGCGGTGTACAGGACAACGATGCCGAAACCCACGGTGATCAGCGTCACGAGGTTGAACATGATGGCCTGCTCGCGCAGGCTCCGATCCCGCGCTCGCTCCCACAGGCCGTGCACGGCGATCAGTGTCCCGACGCTCATCAACACCGTTGCCAGGCACGTGAGAGTGAGCTTTACCACGCTGATCTGTGCTGCGATCCGCCAGATGTCAGAGGTGACGATTGCGAAGGCTCCCACCCCCACCGCGGCGACGAGTGTCCGGGACAGGCCGGTGGCCAGCCGCCATGGGTGGTTGGCGCGCACCATCCCGATGAGGAGCGGGACGTTGCCCGTCACGACGCGGCGCAACAGGGCCGCGTCGGCGAGAGCGTCGGCGGCGTCGACCTCGCTGGTCAGCTCCACCCAACGGCGCTGGATCCGGCCCGCGTCGCTCCGCCGCCCGGGTCCGCCCGGATCGGTGTCATCGCCGACGAACATCGCCACCGCGTCGGCGATCGTCTGCACGAGACGCCGGCTGCTCTGCTTGAGGCCGAGCGCCGGCAGCGAGACGATCGCTACCCCGTGCGTCCGGCTCGTTTGCGCCACCAGCGGCCGGTGTGAGATCCGCAGCGGAAGCTCGGTGACGTGGACGGCGAGGTCCCAGTTGCGGTCCAGCAGCCGCGTCCGAGCGGCATCGAAGACGTCGGCTAGCCGCGCTGGCGGAGACACGAGGAGATCACGGTCGGTCGTGATCTGCCAGTCCACGCCTGGATAGCGCCGTGCCAGCTCCCGCTTCACCCCGTCGGCGAGGCTCCGCGCGGCGTCCTCATCGAGCGCCGGGGTGACCAGGAAGCCGAGGTCGACGGTGTGCGGCTGTGTCGACCCCCCGGACGCCTCCGTCGCCCGTGTGGCCGACGGTTCGGTCATGCTCGCCGCCTGTCCGGGACGGTTCGTTTGGTCGTCGTCGACCAGTCCGCGCAAGGCACTGGTTTCTACGCTAGGTCGTCAGAAGGCTCAGACAAATTGGGCCATGCCGAGGTCGGTCCGGAATCATCGAGCGGGCGCGTTACTCATACCCGCGAGACGCAGGACGCATGCCTCTGGAGCCGTAAATAGCCGCTCCTCACAGCGGTGAGGCGGTAGTTGACGGTGCGTCATTACCTGACTACAGTCAGATAATGGCGGATGTGGCGGTCGAACGGGTGCGGAGCTTCAACCGCACCGTCACTGAGACGATCGGAGCGCTCAACGACCGCTACATGGGGCGTCATCGGCCGCTGGGCGAGGCTCGCGTCCTTTGGGAGATTGGCTCTGATGGTTGCGACGTCGCCAGGCTCAGGGCCCGTTTGGGACTGGACTCCGGCTATCTGAGCCGATTGCTTCGTGCGCTGGAGGCCAGCGGGCTGATCCACGTTGAAGAGGACCCGGGCGATCGGCGAGCGCGCGTCGCGCAGCTCACGAAGCGGGGCCGCACGGAACGAGTCACGCTCAACGAGCGCTCCAACGCGCTCGCTGCCTCGGTGCTGGAGCCGCTCACGGTCTCCCAGCGGCAGCGACTGGTGGCGGCGATGAGCGAGGTCGAACGTTTACTTACCGCCGCAAGCGTGAGGATCATCGCCGTCGACCCCGAGCATCGCGACGCGCGGTCATGCCTCGGGCAGTACGCGGCCGAACTGAACCGACGCTCGAACCGTCGCTTTGACCCGACCGTCGGCGCGACCGCGCTGCCTCACGAGGTTCGTCCGCCTGCCGGCGAGTTCTTCCTCGCGTACCTGCACGGCGAGCCGATCGGCTGTGGCGCGGTGAAGCACCATGCAGACTCTCCCGCCGAGATCAAGCGAATGTGGCTCGCCCCGCCGGTCCGCGGGCTCGGGCTCGGGCGCCGCCTGCTCGAGACCCTGGAAGACTGCGCGCGGCAGGCCGGCGCCCGCATCGCGCGCATCGAAACCAACAGCGATCTGAGCGAAGCCCTCTCGCTCTACGCCTCTACCGGCTGGGTCGAAGTTGAGCCGTTCAACGACGAGCCATTCGCCAACCGCTGGCTCGAAAAGACACTCGACGCCTAAGCGCACCTGCCCCCACCAGCGGACACCTCACTTGCCCGCCCTGCGAGCGAGGGCCCTTAACGACAAGGAGTGCCCGATGTGCAGGCACTCCTCAAGCGGGAGCGACGGGACTCGAACCCGCGACCTCCGGCGTGACAGGCCGGCGCTCTAACCAACTGAGCTACGCCCCCGAAGTGGGGCTCCCAGTATAAGAAGGCCGAGGGGGTGGCGCGGGGCGGTGCTCAGGCTTTGAGCGAGGATTCGCTGCCAGAGCGAATGCGGGCATCGCAACTTTCGCCGCCGGCCTGGGTTTGACCCAACGTAGACCTCATGGGTTGCGCCCAACCCGGCCGTGGGCGGGCCCAATGAGTCTCAACGGTGGGGACCCTGGAAGCGGGTCCCCACCGCTTTTAAGCGTGCCTTCGGAGTCGTCGGGACGCGGCGAGCGAGCGGCTCTAGTGCGCCCAGATGAGCGTCATGACCGCGAGCACGAACCGCTCGTAGCGCTCGGGCGAGAACGCCTCAGAATCGATCAGGACCTGTCGGCCGGCCTCCTCGCTCAGGCTGCGGATCGCGCGGGCGCTGAGCTCAACATCCAGATCCTCGGGTATCGCCGTACGCTCGATCGCCCAGCGAACCACGGCTTCGATCCGGGCCTGCACCACTCGCCGATTGATTTCGACCTGTTCGCGGACGATGGCCGGGGTGCCCTCGGGCGGGAGCAGGATCACCCGCCAGGAATCGGGCCGGCTGGCGACGGCATCCAGAAACCGGCGCACGCCGGCCGCGAACAGCTCGGCGGGCTCTCCTCGACCCTCGGGCTCGCCCGGCACAACAGCCGAGAGCTGTTGCAGCGCGTGGTGCTCCTCGCGCACGATCAAGGCCTGAAGGAGGGTGCCGAGGTTCGGGAAGTGGTCGTAGATGACCGGCCGCGTCACTCCCGCGGTGCGGGCGATGGCCTCGATCGAGACGCCTTGGTAGCCCTGCTCGACGATCACGCGCAGCGCGGCATCGAGCAGCTGTTCCCGGCGACGCTCGGGCGGCAGCCGCGGCGCGTAGCGCCGGCGCGGCTTGGCGGCTTCCGAGGGCGTCCGGGGGGCATCAAGCGGCGCAAACGTATCACGCGAGCTACGCGCCTGTAGGTTCGTCCGAAAGCGCAAGCGGGTAGCTTCGGCGCCGTGCTGGCGGTCTTCGACGGACACAACGACGCACTCACGCGCGACGACCACACCGGGATCGCTACCGGGCGCCCGGAGGGTCACCTGGACCTCCCGCGGATGCACAGGGGTGGGGTGCGAGGAGCGATCTTCGCCGTGTTCACACCCTCTGAGGGCGAGCACTGGGATCCCCTGCCGCGCGATGACGGGGTGATCGAGATGGAGCTCGCCGCGCCGGTGAGCTACGCCGCCGCCGCGCCGGTGGCGATCAAGGCCGCCGGACGCCTGGCCGCGCTCGAGCGGACCGCGGATATCAGGATCGCTCGCTCGATCGCCGACCTCGACGCGGTCATCGATGACGACGACGGGCCGCCGGCCGCCGTCCTTCATCTCGAGGGTGCGGAGGCGATCGACGAGGAGCTCGAGGCGCTTGACCATTGGTACGCCGCCGGGCTGCGGTCACTGGGACCCGTCTGGAGTCGCCCCAACCACTTCGCCCATGGCGTTCCGTTCGTCTTCCCCAGCTCTCCCGACACCGGCCCGGGCCTGACCGACGCCGGCAAGGCGCTCGTGAGGCGTTGCGGCGAGCTGGGCATCCTGGTCGATCTGGCCCACCTCAACGAGGCGGGCTTCTGGGATGTCGCCCGGGCCGAGGCCGGCCCGCTGGTCGCCTCGCATTCCGCGGCTCACGCCATCTGTCCCTGCTCGCGCAACCTCACCGATCGCCAGCTGGATGCGATCGCCGAGAGCGACGGGCTGGTCGGCATCGTGTTCGCCTCCCTGTTCCTGCGCCCGGATTTCAAGGACACCAGCGACACCCCGATGTCGGTGATCGTGGAGCACGCCTGCTACGTGGCCGAGCGGATCGGCGTCCGGCACGTCGCTCTCGGCTCGGACTTCGACGGCGCGATCATCCCCGGTGAGCTCGGAGATGTGGCCGGGGTGCCGAGGCTGCTCGAGGCCCTCGCCGACGCCGGCTTTGACAACCAGGAACTCGAGGCCCTCGCCTGGGACAACTGGCGGCGGGTCCTGGACGCGTGGTGGAAGTAGTCCTGGCGCTGGCGGTTTCGTCGGGCTGACGGGGGTCTAGCGGCGCCAGCGCGCCCGGCTGCCCTCGCCGGCGATGACCTGGGCGATCACCTCTTCATCCCAGCGGTTGGTGCGGAGCAGGCGGTAGCGCTCGCCGCTGATTCGCATGTAGGTCTCGGTCTCGGTCTGATCACCAATCAGCTCGGCCTCACGGAGCATCGCGATGACCGGCCGGTACTCGGTCTCCAGCCACAGGTACGCAGTTTCGCGCCGGCTCAGCTGTTCGCCGCGGTCCTGGCTGAGGCGGAACCCCCACGCCTCCACGTTCTCGGCCAAGGTGGCGTAGTTCCACGAATCGGTGATCTGGATCTCCTTGCGGGCGTCGTCCGGCAGCGGCACGCGCTCAAAGAACTCGCGTTCAAGGCTCTTGGTCGGCAGATCGGCATAGGTGATCGTGTGCTGGAGACCAACGCGCGTGTGGACCTCGGTGACGATGGCGTCGATGTCCGTCCGCCCGAGCGCACGGGCCACGGACACTCGGTGATGACCGTCGCGGACGAAGTAGACCTCGCCGATGCGCAGAAGGTCGACGGGCGGCATCGCCTCGCCCCGGCGCATCGCGGCGGCGATGTGCTCCCAGCGCGAGCGCACGCGACCCGAGGTGGGGCGGAAGCGACGGTCGAACTCGCGCTGGCGATCAACCGTGCCCACGATGTCGTCGAGCTGGACCACGGCCGGACCGACGCGCTGCTCGCTGACGAAGCCCAGGGCCTGGATCACTTCCTCGTAGGGGAGAATCTGACGCACGTCGTCGGGCTCGCCGCGCAGCCGCGCGGCAACTCGCGCCATGGTGGCACGACGTCGAGCGCGCAGGAAGTCGTGCTGCGCGTCGACCGAGGGCATACCTGTCGAGCGCGACTCGGCCATCGGCCCACAGTATGGCGCTTGGAGTAGCTCCTACTGAGCCGGCGGTTCAGAGCCCTGCGATGGCTGCTGGGCTCCCGTCGCAGCCGCGGTGCCCGAAGCCGCGTGGCCGGGGGCTGCCGACCCCCGGACCTTTCCCCGTCAACACTACCGAGCAGACTCTGGCCATTTTCCGGATCAAACAAGTGGAGGTGCTCGGTGTTGAACCAGAGCTTGGTTCGAGTGCCCTGCCGCACGTTGCTGGCGGCGTCCAGGCGCGCGACGACCTGGTTGCCCTCCTGTTGAGGCAGGTCGGAAGCGCCGGCGTCGTGGGCGAGCTCCTCGAGCTCCTGGCTGGACACCTTCTCGGCTTCCACGGTGAAGTAGACGTAGAACTCAGAGCCCATGTTTTCGACCACTTCGATGTTGGCCTCGAAGGTGATGCCACGGTTCTGATCGCTGACCAGCCCGGCGTCTTCGAAGTCCTCGGGCCGCAGACCGGCGATCACGCCCTTGCGTCCGCCGCCCGGACCGGCCTGGAGAGCTTGACGGACGCGGTCGGGGATCGGCACGTCGCCGATCGGGAGCTTGATGCGATCCCCGTCGATCTCGCCGGGCAGGAAGTTCATCGACGGCGAGCCGATGAATCCCGCCACGAACAAGTTCCTCGGATGCTGGTAGAGGTCGCCCGGGGTCCCGACCTGCTGCAACAGGCCGGCGCGCATCACCGCGATCCGGTCCCCCAGGGTCAGCGCCTCGGTCTGATCATGGGTGACGTAGATGGTGGTCGTCTCAAACCGCGAGACGATGCGGCTGATCTCGGTGCGCATCTGCACCCGCAACTTCGCGTCGAGGTTGGAGAGTGGCTCGTCCATCAGGAACGCGGACGGGTTGCGGACGATCGCGCGGCCCATTGCCACTCGCTGGCGCTGTCCGCCGGACAGGTTGGCCGGCTTACGGTCCAGATGCGCCTCCAGGTCGAGGACGCGAGCGGCCTCCTGGACCTTCTCGTCGATCTCCTTCTGAGGCGTCTTGGCCAGCTTCAGGGCAAAGCCCATGTTGTCGCGCACGGTCATGTGGGGGTAGAGGGCGTAGTTCTGGAACACCATCGCGATGTCGCGATCCTTCGGTGCTCGGTCGTTGACGACCTGACCGCCGATCTTCAGCTCCCCGCCGGTGATGTCCTCAAGCCCGGCCACCATCCTCAGGGCGGTTGACTTGCCACACCCCGACGGCCCGACCAGAATCATGAACTCGCCGTTGGCGATGTCCAGGTTCATGTCCTTGACGGCCTCAAAGCCGTCGCCATAACGCTTCGTGATGTGCTCGAGAGCAATTTCGGCCATGTCTGTCTCCTAAAGCCTTTATCCCTTGACAGCGCCCGCCGTCAGCCCGGAAACGATCCGGCGCTGGAACAGCAACACGATGATGACAACTGGAACGGTTACGACCACCGCGGCGGCAGCAATGGTGCCGATCGGTTCGGTGAACTGAGATGCACCCGGGAAGGCAGCGATCGCTGCCGGCACCGTCTGAGCGGCACTGGTTGAGGTAAGTGTCGACGCGAACACGAAGTCGTTCCAGCAGAACAGGAAGACCAGGATCCCGGTGGTGAAGATGCCTGGGGCGGCGAGCGGGGCGATGACCCGGAAGAACGCCTGAGACGGGGTGGCGCCATCGACTTGGGCGGCCTGCTCGAGCTCCCACGGGATCTCTCTGAAGAAGGAGGAGAGAACGAAGATGGAGAGAGGCAGGGCGAAGGTCATGTAGGGGATGATCAACCCCGGCCAAGTGTTGTAGAGGCCGATGTTGCGCCAGATGTTGTACAGGGGGCCGACCAGCGAGATCGGCGGGAACATCGCGATCCCCAGCGATGCGGCTAGGACGATGGTCTTACCCGGGAAGTTCAGCCGCGCGATCGCGTAGGCAGCGAAGCTGGCCAGGAACACGGCGATGACCGTCGAGATCAACGCGATCCCGATCGAGTTACGCAGCGCGTCGGTGAAGATCGGCTGGTTGAAGATGGCGCTGTAGTTGGACGTGGTCCACTTGGTGGGCAGGAACGAACCGTCGGCGATCGTGGTCGGATCCTTGAGCGACAGGGAGATGATCCACAGCACCGGGACGAGTGCGAATACGGCGAGGAGCAGGATCGCTCCTGACCAGCTGATTCGCCTGGACAACGTGTTCCCCATCGTCAGTCACCTCCCCCCGGAGCCGCAGCGGCGCCAAAGACCTTGATGAATATGAACGCGATGATCCCGACCATCACGAACAGCAGGACCGACACCGTCGAGCCGAGACCGAGGTTGAGCCGATTCAGCAGCTGATTGCTGGCCAGGACCGACAGCGTCTCGGTGTTATGGGCGCCGTTGTTGAAGATGACGACGGTGTCATAGATCCGGAACGCGTCAAGCGTGCGGAACAGCAGGGCGACGAGGATGGCCGGCTTCATCAGCGGAATCGTGATCCGCCAGAAGCGCTGCCACGCCGAGGCGCCGTCAACCTTGGCCGCCTCGTGCAGCTCATCCGGGACAAGGGACAGGCCACCCAGTAGCAGCAGGGCCATGAACGGAGTCGTCTTCCAGACCTCCGCCAGGATGATGCCGATGTAACTGCCCTTCTCGCTGGCCAGCGGGTCGCTGCCCAGCCCGAGCAGCTTCGGGATCCACCCGGAGTCCAGCTCGAGCGCATACCGCCAGGAGTACGCGGCGACCACCGTGACGATCCCGTAGGGAATCAGCGCGATCGCCCGCACCGCTCCGCGGGCGAAGATCACCCGGTGCATGGCCAGCGCGACCAGCATCCCGATGACCAGCTCGAGTGAGACCGAGACCACGGTGATGAACAACGTGTGGGCGACGTCGGCCCACCACAGCGAGGAGCCCAGGACCGACCCGTAGTTATCGAACCCGATGAACGTGTTGTTCTGAGGAAACCGCAGGTCCGCGCGCTGCAGGGAAAGGACAAAGGCATTGATGATCGGATAGACGGTGACCGCAACCATCACGACCACCGACGGGGCCACCAGCATCCAGCCCAGCTTGCGCTCGGCGCGCGACCGCTCGCTTAACCCCGGCTTTTTTGGTTTTTGCGCCGTAGCGACCGAGCCGGTGGCCTGGACAGCGGACATCAGATCAGCGCTCCTGAGCTCAGGGCCGCCTTGAGCTCACTGCGCAGCGTGCTCGCGACCGATTTCGGATCGATGTTGTTGGGCGGCGAGAGTGCCTTCTGAATGGCGATCGACACGTCGGCATAGGCCGGGGTCTGGGGCCGGATCCCGTACACGGCGAGCTGCTTCTTGATCAGCGCCTTGAAGGGATACGGCTTGGCCAGCGACGGATCGTTGTAGAGCGAGGCAATCGTCGGCGGCAGGCCCCCCTTGATCGCATCGACCTTCTGGTTGGCCTGATCGGTCAGGCACTTGGCGGCCTGGAAGTCATAGGCCGGATACTTCGAGTAGGACGAGACCCCGATGTTGGAGCCGCCGATCGTGACCTTGGGCGGGGTGCCGGCGTGATCGAGGGGTAATAGGTCCATCCGAACACCTTGGCCAGCTTCTTGTTGTCGGCCTGGATCGAGGGATAGACGAACGGATAATTGAGCTCGAAGGCCGCGTTCCCGCTCTCAAAGCCAAGCCGGGCGGCGGTCTCGTCGGAGTTCGACAGCCCCGGGTCAGCGGCGGGCGAGTTGGCCAGGTCATGGATGATTCTTGCCGCGTTCACCGCTGACGGGCCGATGGCCACTGTCCTGGGGCCGCTGAGGATCTGGCCGCCGGCTGAGTTGACGAGCGAGTTGAACCACACGGTCAGGCCCTCGTACTGCTTGCCCTGCACCTCGATCAGGTGGGGCTTGCCCTCCTTGGCCAGCTTGTCGCATCGGCGAGCATTTCCGTCCACGTCTGCGGTGGCTTCGGGACCAGGTCCTTGCGGTACCAGAGCAGCTGCGTGTTGGAGTTGTCCGGGATCCCGTAGACCTTGCCCTTCCAGGTCGCGGTGGCCACGGGGCCGGGGAGGACGCCCTGTGTGGCGGCGGTGCGGTTGGCACCCGTCCAGGGCCGGATCCAGCCTGCTCCGGCGAACTCCGGCGTGTAGGTCACGTCCATGCCGATCAGGTCGATCGAGCTGTCGTGCGCGGCCAGGCGCCGGACGAGCTCCTGGCGCTGGCCGTCGGCGTCGGTGGGCAGCACGTTCAGGGTGATCTGAGTACTTGCCGCCCGAGGCCTGGCCGCAGACCTTGGCCGCGTGGGCAAAGGACCCCGACGGCTCGGGAAAGATGTACCACGCCAGCGTCGGCTTGCCCGCTCGAGCCGCCGCACGCGGCCAGCGCGAGCGCAGCAATGCCCGCCGATAAGGCACACCGAGCCCTGACTTCGTAAGTGCGCGCACGGCACCTCCGGTTTCTCTCTCCCTCATTGCTCGGCGCGGCAGCCTACCCCCTGGCGGCAAAATCACAAACAGTCGAGAGCGAGTTCTTCCGTCGCGCTAGCGCGAGGTGCGCGCCACCCAGCCGCCATGGGCGGGGATGACGGATGAAATTGGCGCCGTCGCCGGGGCGGGCCTCGAGCTTGAGCTCTGCGGCCGCTGGAGCGGCGCCGGCTGGGCCGTCGGCGCCAGGTTCACGGCGACGAGGTGATCGCCCGCGCTTGAGGACGATCGTCCCCTCGGGGGAGTCGAGCAACTCGGCGCGGCCGTCGCCCAGCTCGGCGCGCGGTCGCGATCGCCTGCGTGATCAGTGACTGCGCCGAGTCGGGGTCGTCGGCCTGGTCGGCCACGCTGGGCGGCAGGGGCGTCGGTCGGCGACAGCCACGGCCGGCCGGTGGTGAACCCGCCGTTTGTCGCTCCCGTCCCAGCGCATCGGCACGCGAAATCTGTCGCGGCCGTGCCGGTCCTGGTCGGGGCGGCTCGGTCTCGGGGTCGGGGTAGCCGAGCTCGTCGCCCTGGAAGAGGAACACGGGGCCGGGGAGGCCGAGCAGCAGCAGCGCGACGGCGCGCGCGTTGTCCGCGCCGGCCCGGGTGACCAGCCGGCTGAAGTCATGGTTGGAGAGCACCCAGCCCTGACTGTCCGATGTCCAGCCCGGCGGCGATCGCCGCGCGCAGCGTGGCTGCGTCCCCGGCCGCGAACAGCGCCTCGAAGCTGAACACGATGTCGAGCGCGCTCCAGATACTCGGCCGACTTCGCGAGTCGGGCAGGTAGACCTCGCCGATGAGCAGCGCGGAGGCCGACGGCTTCGCGGATCGCATCCAGGGCGATACCGATGTCGGGCGCGTTGCGGGAGTGGATGTGCTCGAGCTCTGCGTCCTCGGGGTCGGCGGAAGGAGGGGCGCCGTCGGGCGGGCGGGTCGTCGCGCAGCTCGGGGTCCTTGAGCAGGCGGTCGAGCGCGTCGAGCCGGAAGCCATCGATGCCGCGGTCAAGCCAGAAGCGCAGGGCCTCGCGTCATCTGCTCGCGGACCTCGGGGTTGCGCCAGTTGAGGTCGGCCTGCTCGGGAAAGAACGAGTGCAGGAAATAGCGGCCGGTCTGCTCGTCATGACCCCAGGCGGGTCCCCCGAAGGCCGCGCGCCAGTTGTTGGGCGGACTGTCGGCCCACACGTAGTACTCGGGGTGCTCCCGAAACCACGGGTGCTCGATCGAGGTGTGGCAGGGCACGAAGTCGAGCAGCGACCTTGAGCCCGTGCTCGTGGGCGCTGTCGTGATCAGCTCGTCGAGGTCGGCCAGGGTGCCGAAGGCCGGTTCGACGGCCTCGAAGTCGCTCACGTCATAGCCGAAGTCGTGGTTCGGGGATGGGTAGACGGGCGAGAGCCAGACCGCGCTGGCGCCGAGCTCAGCGATGTGGCCGAGCCGCTCGATCGCGCCCGCGCAGGTCACCGACACCGTCGCCGTCGGAATCCTGAAACGAGCGCAGGTAGACCTGGTAGATGATGGCGTTGTCCCACCACATGGCCGGGTGAGGCTAGCGGTCCCGAATGCGCGGATGGGCTTGACGCGGCGGTGGTGCGCGCAGCCGCCCAGTCGAACGGGCGCGTGAGCGGACCCAGCCGGCGGTCGTTGTCGCTGCCAGTCGCGGTGCAGGTGACGGCCGATGACCAACGCGGCGACGCGTCGGCGCCCGCGCGCTTGAGGGCGGCGGCGGCGCTGCGGGCGCTCGCGCCGGTCGTCCATGTGTCGTCGATGAGCAGGACCGTCTGGCCGTCGATCCGTCCCGGGTGGGATCGAACTTGTCCGGGTGAAACGCCCGGGGCGGCGTCGCTGCGGCTGAGCGCGTCAGCAGCGGCGCGTAGCGATCACGGGTCGGAACGATCAGGGTCGCCGAGCATGCGGCTGGAGCGGATGGTCCTGCGTCGCGTTCGCGCGCTGCCCGAGGGCACGGCGGTGACGAGGTCGAACCGGTCGACGCCGGCCGCCGCGGCCAGGCAGCGCTCGTGGTCATGAAGGTGGCGCCACAGCACGGCGGCCAGCTCGACCTGAAAGCGACGCGCGACGTCGGTCCGGGCAGCCGCTTGTACGCCCGAAGCGCGTGATGGAGCTGCTCGTGGGCCACGCTGTAGGAGATCGGGGCCGCGGCATCGAGCCATCCACGAGTCGGTGCGCGCAGCGATGGCATCGCGTGTGGCCCCGGCGATGAGGTCGAAGCACGTGTCGCACACGCCCGGACCCGGCTGTGGCGCGAGCATGAAGTTGCCGTACGGAGCGGTCAGCTCGGAGACCGTGGGCATGGCGCTTCGGCTACGCGGTCAGCGTGTCGCGGTGCCCGAGCGTCGCTCGAGGCGGGTCGGCTATTTCCTCGGCCTCCGCATACGCGGTGACGCCAGGCCGGGCCGAGCAGCTCCTGGGCCCAAGCCTGATCGAGCAGCTCGCGGGCGATAAAGACAGGACGTCCATGGGCGAGGGCGAGCCGGGCCTGGATCCGGGCTCCGCTGCGCTGCGAGGCCTCGACGATGATCGTGGCCAGGGCCAGGCCGGACATGGTGCGCGTTGCGCTGTGGGAAGTTGTCCCGGTCGGCGCGGTGTCGGGCACGAAACTGGGAGACGACCGCGCCGCGCCGGCTGATGTCGCGCTGCAGAGCGGCGTTCTGTGGTGGGTAGCTGTGGGCCAGGCCGGTGCCGATCACGGCCACAGTCCGCCGCCGGAGTCAAGGGCGCCCGTGTGGGCGGCGGTGTCGATCCCCGCCGGCCAGACCGGAGACGATCGTGTAGCCGCGGCGCCCAAGTTCTTCGGCGAGCGCGGCGGGCGCGGACCCGGCCGTCGTCGGAGGCGCGCCTCGAACCGATGATGGCGACAGCGCGTTGATCTTGGGCCTCGAGGGCGCCGGCCAGGAAGATGAGCGGCGGGCGGTCGTGGACAGCCCGAAGGTTGTCGGGGTATTCGGCGTCGAGGACGGTCGCAGCGAGATGCCCATGCCGCTCGCCAGCGCTTGACGTCCGCGGCGGCCCGTTCGAGCAGGCTGGGTCGCATCGGCGATTGGAAGCAGGGCGCTCTGACCGTCATCAGATCTCGAGCTCGCTGTCCAACAGGGTGACGGCGCTGCCGCTGTCCTCCAGCAGCTCGGCGTACACATGGGCGGCGGCGCCGGCCCTGACTGAGCAGGGCGACGATGGCCGCGGTCTCGGTCAGGCCGGCTGAGATCCCGGTGAGTCGTGCGGGGGAGCAGCGTGGCTGCTCGGTCTGCGCGGTCTGCTCCTCGGTGGGCGGGGGTGTCGGAGTTGGTTGCGGTGCGGCCGGCGGGGGAGCACTCGCGGTGCGGCGGGGCGTCGCTCGCGGTCGGCGGCTCGGCGCTCGGGGCGGCCGGCGCGTCGGCGTCGGGGCGGGGTCGGCTGGCGACCACCGGGCGGCTGGCGCGTCGGTCGGGGCGGCCGGAGCAACCGTAGCTGGGGGTGGGCCGGCCGGCCGGTCGATCGTGGTCGGGCTCGCTCTCATCGGCGAGTGACGTAGTGACCGGACTGCCCGGGTCGCTCGTCGGCCTCGCCACTGATGGCCGAGCGGAAGTCTCGAAGGCCGTTGCCGAGCGTCCGGGCCACCTCGGGGAGTCGTTTGGGACCGAGCACGAGGAGCGCCACCACGAGGATGAACAGCAGGTGCGTCGGCTGCAGGATGTCGGTAACCATCGACGACCCAGAGTAGCTGTCCGGAGGTCTCGGTTTCCAGCGGGGACGGCCATCGGTGCGGCGCGGCAGTTCAACGCGCTCTTGGGTGCCCGCCGACGACCACCGGTACTCGCCGGCTGCTGGACGGCGCGAAGGGGTAATCACCCATAGGGAGCGAGGCGAGCTGGAACCAGTACGTGCGGCGGATCCCTGGGTCGCCGACGCCGAACGTGTACAGGGTGGTGAACCGTCCCGTACCCCCGACGTGCTCATGCACGCCGTAGGTGGTGAAGGCGTGTCCGAGGCCGATCCGCAGGCGGACGAGTGCGCCGCCGGGTGGGAGATAGCCGCCCTTCAGTACGCCCGTGAGCCTGATCGTTCCGCCCCAGGCCACCCGCCGAGGCGACACGCGCAGAAGCTCGACTCGCGCCGGCACGACGAGGTGGATGGGCGCCGAGTAGGAGCCTTCGGTGGTCGGACCGCCGGCATAGGCAGCGGCGATCGACCGCGACGGACCCGCCGGGAGACGCGCGCTCCAGCCTCCGTCGGCGTTCGTCGTGGCCACGGCAACGGTCGAATATCCGCTGCGCCCATCGTCCGGCGCGGCCAAAACGTCCACGCTCTGCCCGCCGAGGGCGATGCCGCTGCTCGTTCCCAGCCAGCCGCTGACGGTGGCCCCGTGGCCGTGAGCGACGAGCTTTCGGGCGCTCGTCACCAGATGCGGGCGGAGGACAACGTGGACGGTCTTGTGCTCGCGGATCCGCACCTTTCGGCCGTGCCGTCGCACGGTGACGAGGATCGTGATCCGCCGCCGCGCCGTCCGTATGTGGCAGTGACGGACGTGAACGAGCTTGGTGGAGGCGGGTCGGTGGACGCGAATGCTGTGCCCGTTCCGCGTGACGCGAGTCCAATGGGCGGGCACCCGGACGCGCTCGGTGGCTCGGTGGCACTTCAGTCCGTTGACGAGCCTGGAGAAGGCGACCGCGCTGATCGTTGGCTGGCCGATCTTGATCGCAAAGCTGGAACGCGAAGACGATGCACGTTGCCCACCCGAGTTGACGGCGTTGTTCTGCGCCTGGCACTCAACCGTGTGCTGACCAAGCCCCGATACCGGAACGGAGGCCGTGCGGGACGGGTACCAGGTGGACGGGCCGCCATCCACGCGGCAGCTAATTCCAGCCACGCCGGACGGGCCGGCGGTCGCGGTCGCGGTGACGTACTGCGTCCCAGCTGTCGACGGCGCATCTCTCGGTCCAGACAGCGACAGGGTCGGGGCCTGGTTGTCGACGTGAATGATCTTGCTCTGCCCCACCGTCTCGCCGGCCGCATCCCAGGCCGAGAGGTAGAGCTCGTCACCACCCTGGGGATAGTCCTCGGTAACGATCTGGTCGTTGACAGGCCCGGCCGCGCACTCGTGCCACGTCGATGTGTCTCGCGGCGACGACGTCCCGGGCAATGGCGTGTGGTCAAAGCTCGCGTTCAGCCCGCACAACCCCGACGGCGAGTTTCCCCAGAACGTCACCGGCCAGCGGCCCCGGACCCACCCGTTGGGCTGCCAGATCGTGTTCGCCACGATCGCGAGGGCCGGGGGCGTCGTCTCACGAACCGCGAGGTTGACTGTCGAAAATCTGGATGGTCTGCGTGGTTGGTTCAGGTCGATGCGATGCAGACGAGCAGCCATCCGAAGTCGCTCGACGCAGATCGGGCCGAACGAGGCTGAGTGCTCCCCGGGGCCGATGCTGGAGGTTCCGCCGTTCCAGTAGAAGTTCGCCGCCGTACTGGCCGGTCGAGCCGGCGTTCACCTGTCCGCTGAGCTCATGCTAGTTGGACGGGATCGTCGCGCCGACGATCATCAAGCCCGGAGGGGCGCTCGCCTGCCAGATCGCCCCTTGACCGTCGTTCATCGGAATGCCGTCAGCTGGTCAGGCTCATCGGGCCGCCCGGGCACGCAATCGTGAGCGGTCATGCCCGCGTAGGCGACGAGGATGCACGAACACGTGTTTTCGATTTGGGCCGCAGGCCGTGACGGTCTCGTCGGCGCTCGCGGTCCGCGCTCCGAAGCCGACGATCGCGATTGCGATGCACCACGACAGAGCGATCAGGCGTCAGCTCGCGACGTGTGCTGCGTGTCAGCGGCCGCTGTCACGACTGCGGGCAGATGACCGCTACGTCAACGGCACGCTGCGGCGCCGAAAGCAGGACGTAGGTCTGGCCGCCATGCTTGGCGCCCCCGCTCTGCGACCTGAGCGCTTGCGTATGAGGCCGATCCGCGGGAGGATTTCGGTCGTCGCGATGGCGATGCAGGCAGCGGGTACGGGACGGCTCCACTGGATAAGTCCGCCGGGGGCAGGACCGGTCTCAGTCCAACCGATCAGTCTGGCTTTGGGCCGAGAGGCTGTGACCCGGCCGTTGGAATCGATCCGGGCCCAGTCACGGACGTAGCCCGCGATCGAACTTCGGTCGAGCTTGATGGCGCTCACCGAGTGGTTCTTGAGGGCGCGGTTGCCGACGCTGTTTGCAGGGAGGCGGATGGCGGCGTAGCTGGTGCCACCGAGAGCGATGAAGAGCGCCAGGTAGGCGATCGCATTGCTCTTGAGGTGGTGGACAACACGGGTCATCTGGGCTCTCTTTCGATGGTCATCCGTCGGGGGAGCTGCCGGGGCCGAGGCTGCCGTTGGCACCGAGGGCAGGCTGGGGAGCAGAGCTACTGCCACCGCCGGCTGCGCTGGTGGCAGCGGGTGTGGACGAAGTCAGGGCGTGCGTCGGAGCTCGACGCTGTCGTGCTCGGTGTCGTCGCGGTCGATTCGGGTGTGGGCGCCGGCGTCGTGTAGCCGACCGGCTGAGCGTCGATCACCGGACCCGTCGCGCGATGGCCAGTCCGGTTGTGGCCGGCGACGCGATGCGTGCCGGACGGACGGGAGGTCCGAGCGCGAGACGGAAGACGAGCCGCCGGCCTTCCGACCGAGGGATCGTGCCGCGCTGGCCACGGCTTGGCTGTGCGTGGCCAGGTCGGCCCGCTCGATGGCGCCGTGTCCGCCACCGTGCACCCGGCCCGACTCGCCCTGTGTTGCCAACCCCAACACCACGAGGGCTACCGCGACCACGCCGGCCACGAGCGAGACCGCCAGCGCCCGGCCCGGGAGTTCGCGAGGACGATCACGCTGATCGGTCCCTCCGGGCGGCCGGGCGCGCAGCCCGGCTCGCCGGCGGCCCCAGAGGGCCGCGGCACTGGTCCGGCTCCGGGGCGCGCGACGGGTCGCCGCCGACGCGTGGCGCGGGTCGGCGTGGGGAGCCATGAGGGCGTCCTGCACAGCCGCCGAGCTCTCGCTCCAGAAATCATCAGCGGCGGGGACAGGACTGGAGGCCTTGGGTCCCCCGGAGCGGGTTTGTTCAGAATCGGCCGCCGGTCCAAACGGGACCAACTCCTCGCGCGGCCCGAGCCAGTCGGTGAGACGGATGACGTTGTCATCTCCCTCGACCGGTCTGTCTCGGTCGCTCTGCGAGCCCTCACCGTTCATGTCGTTTTGCAGACCTTTCTTCTTCCCCTGCCATTGGAAGCGTCCTGCGCTTCGCGCTATTGTACCTCTGGATTAGCCCCAATTTGTCTCAATTAGCAAACAATGAGCTCCACTGACACCGATCCTGACGAGTTCCTGACCGTCGCCGACGTGGCTGCGACGCTGAAGCTGAACCAGCAGACGGTTCGCAACTGGATCGACCAGGGGTCGTTGCCCGCGTTTCGGGTCGGGCGTCGAGTCCGCATCCGCCGCTCGGACTTTCAGCGGATCCTGGATGAGAGCTACAGCGGCTCGGCTGCCGAGGACGCGGCCGCGGCGGGACCGAGTGCCGATGACTTCTGGGGCGGTGAGCCGGTGGGGGTCGCCGAACCCGAGCGGACACCCAACCCAGGCGCGGTCAGTCCGATGGAGCCCAAGCCGACCGCTCGTGACCGATGTGCCTGGTGACGCCCTCGATCGCAAGGGCACGTGACAGATGAGCTTCAGTGACGAGCTCGACCGCGAGCGGGCCCAGATCATGCGCGCCGTGCGCCACGCCAGCGACGGGTGGGCCGCGGCGATGCGACAGCACAAGCTTGCTCCGCCCGATCTCGGCTTCGCGCAGCGGCTGCGAGACCTCGCCGCGGCGGCGAGCGCCGAGCAGGTGGCGTGGGAACACGCGCATGCGGCAGGGCTTCTGTGGCGCCCCGTTCCCGGGGCCGAGAACTGCGGCGCCGCCCTATGAGCTGCGGCCAGACACCGGCCGCCGGGGGCCGGCCGAGCTCTGGAGCCGCTTCGACGCCGCCGTGGCCGAGCTGAACCAGGCGATCACGGGCTCGAGCGCGGCCGAGGTCGCCGACGCCTTCGGGGCCATGGCCGAAGCCGCCGGCGCAGCTGGCCGACGCAATCGCCCGCGAGGACCAGTCCGGCTGCCGCGACGCCGCGGGCGGCCGCGAGCCGCGCCGGCGCAGTGCTCGCTGCGCCGACCGCGGATACCGCTCCACGCTTCCGTGCCTGCCGCTCCATCCGCGACCGACCCTCGATTCACCTGCCCGCTCCCGGGCACGCGCCGCGCGGTAGTCATCGGCGCGGGTTCGTTCGGGACCGCCGTGGCCGTGCTGTTGGCGCGGGGCGGTCTTCGGACCACGCTCCAGGCCCGGACCAAGGAACAGGCCAAGCTTCTTCAGGACGAGCGGGAGAACAAGCGACTACCTGCGCGGGGTCGAGCTGCCACGGGAGCTGCGCATCGAGGACGTCAGCGCCGGCCTGGCCCGCGCCGACTACGTGTTCCTCGGCGTGCCGTCGTCAGGCCTCGAGGAGGTGATCAACCGCCTCGAGCATTCCGGACTGCCCGAGAAGGCGGCCGATCGTCTCGCTGGCCAAGGGTCTCGTCCCGCCCGACGGCGAGCCGCCGACCACGGCTGCTGCGCCGCCGCTTCGGCGAGCATCGCACGGCCTGCCTCGGCGGTCCCGCGCACGCACACGAGATGGTGAGCGCCGGGGCGGGCCTGGTGGCCGCGTCAGTCGATCAGGCGCTGGCCAGCACGCTGCTCGAGCGTGTTCATCCGCGCCGGGCGTCGTGTGCGAGGAGTCCAACGATCCGGTCGGGGTCGAGCTCGCCGGAGCGGCCAAGAACGCCGCGGCGCTGGCCTCGGGCGCGACCGAGAAGCAGGGGCTCAACGCCGCCGGGGCCGCGGCCGGGCACATCTTCGCCGAGGTGTGGCGCTGGGCCGAGGCGGAGGGCGCCCGACCCGAGTCGATGATCGGTCTGGCCGGCACGGGTGACCTCGTGGCCACCGCGCTCGCCCCACAGAGCCGCAACCGACGGGCGGGCGAACTGCTGGCCGAGGGAGTGCCGGCGTCCGAGATCGGCGGCCGTGTCGGGCAGGCAGTCGAGGCGCTGGAATCGGTGCCGCTGCTCGCCCGGGCGCTGACTCGGGCGGGAGTGGAAGCGCCGGTGACCCGCGCGCTCGGGCAGCTCATTTCCGGAGAGCTGCCCCTCGACGAATGGGTGGAGGTCGTGCGAGCGACGGTGCCGCCGCCACCCCGTTCGCGGGCGGTCGTACAGGGCGGCTTCTGGCGCCGGCTGTGGGGGCGGATTCGTTACTGCTGCCGCAGCCGCCCCTGACCTCAGCGCCGTGTCGGCTGGACAGCCGCGGTTCGCGAAACGGATACGAGATGTTTACTGCAGCTGAAGACTCGGCTGTCAGTCTGCGCACGGAAAGAAAAAAACGAGACGAGAGGACAGGGGTATGCCTCAGATCATCGTGGTTGCTGACGGGCGTGCCGAGCGCCACGACCACGCCGTGATGTTCACCGAGCGGGTGAGCGTGGATGACTTCGAGTCGCGTCACTTCCAGGCGCAGCTCGTCGAGCGGCTTGGGTGGGCAGTGGGAGACGCCCACGCCGCCGAACAGGGTCAGCCGGTGACGTGGGATGAAGACGAGCCCTCTGAGGACAGGGCGCCACCAGGGTGCCCGCATCAGAGACGCTCAGCCAGTGTCGTGACCACGGCTTCATAGACGCCAGCGCCGTAACTCTCATCGGCCAGCCTGACTCCGGGCCGGCCGGAAGCCTCCGCCTCGAGGGTCGGGTCGCGCTCGAGCGCGTTGGCGACGAGCCAGAAAGTGCCCACCACCGACGCGGCGTCCATGTCCTCGCGAGAGTCGCCGACGGCGATCACGTCTTCGCGGGCGTAGCCGCGAGCCTGCATGTGCCGGGCCACGCCGCGGGCCTTCGATGCTCCGGCCGGAATCAGGTGGTAGGCGTGGACCGCCGGCAGGCCCGGCATCTGCTCGGCCACCGCGAGGACGACTCCGTTGTCAACCAGGCGCAGGGCGCCATGGCCGGCCTCGGCCAGCAGCGCGTTGGCCTGCGGCGACATCAACGAGGCCTCGGAAGAGGTGCGAGACCTCGCGGTTGGCCGCCCATGGCGAGTGGTACTCGAGGTGCCGGCCGTAGCGCTCGAGCAGCAAGGCCGGGGCGCCCGAGGCCTCGATCTGGTCATAGATGGTGCCGAGCTCCGGGGAGGGCTCAAAGCCGTCGGTCAGCCACTCGAGCTCGCCGTCCAACACCAGGCCACAGCCGAGCTCGAAGATGAAGGCCGAAGATCCGATCAGCCGCGCCGCCTCGAACACGCTCTGCTCGCGGCGGCCGGAGTAGATCACGACCTCGACGTCGGCTCGCGCGCACGCCTCGAGCGCGCGCACACCCAGCAGGCTGAACTGCCCATCGGCAGCCGGTTAGCAGGGACGCTCCCGGCCCGAGCAGGGTTCCGTCCAGATCCACATACAGGCAGCGCATGGCGGCCGCGACCGTAGCAGCGGTCTGCCGGCAGGCCCTGGTCGGGCGTCAAGTCAAGGGCGAGATCGAGGATCTCGACCCCGCCATACTCAGATCAGGTGGCCGCGATCCGCGAAATCGAGCCCTGGGAGGGCCTGCTGCAGGCGGGCCGCGAGGACGAGCGCCTAGTCCACGACGACACGGTGCCCGCTCGCGCCGGGCGGACGGCGCCGATTCCCGATGAGCTGAGCTGGCGGATCGCCAAGGCACTTGCGGACGGCCGGGGTCGAGCGCCTGTACGAGCACCAGGTCCAGGCGCTCCATGCCGCCTTCGCGGGCCCGACGATCGTCACCACCGGCACCGCGTCGGGCAAATCGCTGTGTTTTCAGCTCCCCACGCTCGAGGTGCTCACCTCGGATCCGACAGCCCGCGCGCTCTACCTGTATCCGACCAAGGCGCTGGCCCAGGACCAGGCGCGCTCGCTACACCGCTTCGGCCTCGACCAAGGCGATCCGACCGGCGATCTACGACGGCGACACGCCGCGCGCGGAGCGGTCGGCGATCCGCAAGCGCAGCAATCTCGTTCTCACCAATCCGGACATGCTCCACGTGGGGATCCTGCCCACCATGCCGCATGGGGTGACCTGTTCGCCAATCTGGCCTTCGTCGTCATCGACGAGGCCCACGTGTACCGAGGAGTGTTCGGTTCGCACGTCGGCAACGTGCTGCGCCGGCTGCGGCGCGCGGCGGCGATCCACGGCACCGCGCCCCGCTTTCTGCTCGCGTCGGCGACGATCGCCAACCCGGTCGAGCTGGCCGAGCGCCTGACCGGGTCTCGAGGACTTCAACCTTGTGGACAGGACACGGCGCCGAAGCCGACTCGCCGCGTGGCAATGTGGAATCCGCCACTGCTCGACGAGGCGCTAGGGGTGCGGGCTTCAGCTCTGTATGAGGCGGCCGAGGTGTTCTCAGAGCTGGTCTCAAGTGGCGCGCGGACGATCTGCTTCATGAAGTCGCGCAAGGGCATGGAGCTCATCCTGCGCCACGCCCGGGATCGACTGGACGCCGGAGTTGGCCGAGACGGATCGCGCCCTACCGGGCGGGCTACACGCCGCCCAGCGGCACGAGATCGAGCGGCGCCTGGCCGGCGGGGAGCTGCTCGGCGTGTCGTGACCACGGACGCGCTCGAGCTGGGCATCGACATCGGCGAGCTCGACGCCGCCGTGTGCGTGACGTTTCCGGGCACGGTGGCCAGCCTGCGCCAGATGTGGGGGCGAGCCGGCCGGCGGGGACGCGGGCCTGGCCGTCTACATCGCGGGCGAGGACGCCCTGGATCAGTTCTTCTGCCGCCATCCCGATGACTTCCTCGGCCGGCCCGTGGAGGCGGCCATCCTCGATCCCGACAGCAGTCAGATCTACGCCGAGCACCTGCTCTGCGCCGCCCACGAGGCGCCGCTCAGTGACGCCGACGAGCCGATCCTCGGCCCCCAGTGGCACGAGCACGCCGCGGCACTGGCCGAGGCCGGGCTGCTGCGCGAGCGAGCGACCGGGTTCGTGCTCCGGCGGGCCGACGATTACCCCGCCGCCCGCGTCGCGCTGCGATCGGCGTCGGCCGACAGCTTCGTCCTCATCGACGGAGCCTCGGGTGAGGTGCTGGGCACGATCGAGGCCGGCCGCGCCTACTCGACCGTCCACGAGGGCGCGGTCTACCTGCACATGGGGCGTTCCTATCTGGTGCTGGACCTCGATCTGGACGCGCGGCGGGCGGTGCTCGAACCCTTTGACGGCGATTACTTCACCCAGACCAAGCGCGAGAGCATGACCTACATCGAGCGTCTCATCGAGCGCCGCAGCAGCCACGGCAGTGACCCTCTCGTTCGGGTCGGTCGTCTACTCCGAGGAGGTTCTCGGCTACCAGCGAAAGAGCCTGCAGGACCACGAGGTGATCGACTTCCAGGCGCTCGATCTGCCGACCACCGAATTTCCGACCCAGGCGCTGTGGTACGAGCTCGACGAGCTGATCGACGGACCGTCGGTGCCCCCGTTCCCGCCCGCCCAGCTGCTCGGGCTCGCTGCACGCGCTCGAACACGGACAGATCGCGGTCCTGCCTCTGATCGCCATGTGTGACCGGTGGGACATCGGCGGACTGTCGACCAACGCCCATCCCCAGACCGGCGGACCCGACGATCTTCATATACGAGGGGCATCCGGGAGGCGTCGGGATCGCTCGTCGCGGCTTTGAGCAATTCGGGCGTCTGGTGAGCGATGCCCAGCGGCTGATCGGAGAGTGCCCTTGTCAGGACGGGTGCCCGTCCTGCGTTCAGTCGCCGAAATGCGGAAACCTCAACGAGCCTCTGTCCAAGCGCGGGGCGCTCGAGTCTGCTGCATCGCCTGACCCACGCCGCGGACTGATCGGTCGGCAGCTCCTAGCCGCTGTTCATGCTCCTGAACAGCCGGCGTTGCGACGCGCGGCCGTTGGTCAGGGAGCGAGCCACGAGTCCGACCTCCTGGATCCGGCCAGCGCGAACCTTGAGGACTCCTCGCGCGGCCTTACCGGGCACGATGTACCAATAGTTCGCCCCCACATGGAAGGGGGCGCTGAGACGTGCAGCCTGCGCGCGACCGCGGACAGCCTGGCCCGCGGACGCACGCCGTCCAGCGCGTAGTAGCGGTTCGCGGTCAGGGCAATGGCGATCTTGCCGACACTCCGACGGCGCAGTGACGGAGACACCGAGCGCAGCAGCTTCGCGGACGGATAGCCGGCCCGGATTCCCCAACCCGCGCGCAGGCAGTAGTTGTCGAATCCATTGTGGGTGACGGCGTAGTGCGGCATCAGATGGCGGGCCCGCCTCCGGGTCATGCCCAACGCCAGACGTCCGATCCTGGTGCCCGCAAGCCGGCCGGTGGGCCGCGGGCACTGGGGGCCGCCCCTGCCGTTAGTCGTGCCTTTCGATGACCCGGCGCCGCCGCCCGAGCCCGACGCACCGGCTCCGGTGTTCTTGAAGCAGTTGCTGGTCTGACGAGTCACGTAGTTGAAGGTGTTGGAGCCGGTGTTGTTGCCTGGCGATCCCGTGGGGTTGCCGGCAAACGTGTAGAGGGTGCACCCGTGGGTGTCGATCGCCGCCGCGGTGAAGTCCAGGAGTGAACGGTCACTGGGCCCATTGGGGGTCGTCCCGCAGAGAATTCCCTCGTTGCAGATCTCGCCCTTGTGGTAGACGAAGCCCGGGTTCACGTCGCTGTAGTCAAAGGTCGGCGAAGCGCTGGCGGCGTTGGTCGATTGAGCCGTGGCGTAGGTCCACTTGCCAGCGGTGCTGTTGGGGTCGGTGATGCCGTTGATGGTGCGGAAATAGCCGATGGAGAGCTGACCCGCGCGAGGGCCACCGGCAGCAGCGGGCAGCATGTGCGCAGCGTCGCTGCTGCCGATCTGCTGCTGGGAGGACCATGTCTGACCTTGATTGGTCGAGCGGAATAGGTAGACGTTGGCCGTCTTGGCGAACTGAGTGTGGCCGATATAGCCCGCCCCAATCACGTACAGGTTGTCTGCGCCGTCGATCGCTAGGTCATTGAAGATGTCGCCGAACTGAACGGTGTTCTCCCCGTAACGGGTTTCGCCATCGAACACGGTGTGGTCGGTGAACGTCTTGCACCTGTCGTGGGAGACGGCCAGGTAGAGCTGGCTGAACGTGCCGCTGGGCTGCCCCTGGGCCTGGGCCAGCGCGTTTTCGCGCTGGGTGCTGGTGGAGAACAGGACGTAGAGATTGCCCTTGGAGTCTGTGACCGGCTTCGCGACAAGGGTTCCGCCGGTGATGTCGGTGGGAACGTTGGCCTCGATCGTCGGGTCGGTGACAATCGAACCGCAGGCGTTGGAGAAGTCATCTCCCCCGGCGTTATCGCTGCGGAACCCGACCGGCTGGGCCGTCACGAATTCGTGATAGGTGAGGTAGAGCGTTCCGTCGGGTGCGGCGGTCAGCCATTCGCGGTCGTCCGAGGGTCCGGCCTGGCCTCCGTTGGTCTTCGTGCAGTGGTTTGGATCGGGCGTGGGGCCGATGCCGTTAAAGGTCAGGCCGCGATCGGTGCTCTTGCAGATCTGGGCTGTGCTGGCCTCGAGGTCGGCCACGTAGAGAGCGCCCTTGGAGAACAGCAGGTCGCTATCGCCGCCGCCGGTGTTCGAGCCGATGATCTGGGCGGGCGAAAAGCTCGTGCCGTCATTCGTGGAGCGCCAGAACCCAACTCCTTCGCTCTCATTCGCCCCAGCCGGGATGCCCTGGGGGCCGGAAACGAAGGCATCCCCGAACGGGTCGGTGACGATGCTCGGCTCGCCCCCGGTCGCTCCGGTCAGCTTCACGGGGTTGGTGAAAGAGGTGGCGTGCGCCACCGAGGTGAGCGCGCCCAGCACAGCGAGCAGTGCGACCACCGTAGTTGTAATCCCTAGCCGCCGCACACAACCCTCCCAGGTCGACCCAACCGATTTACCTGAATCTGACATTTTTTCCCCGCTGTGGTCAGATAGCAAACCGGTAACGTTCCGACAGCCGTTGACCCGCGGGGGGTCGAGGCGGTTGTCGGGGCGGGCGCGGGGCGAAATGCGACGCGTCACGCGGGCGAGGAAAGCCTCGCAGTCGCTAGCATCGCGCGCCCACGGCGAGATAGCTCAGTTGGTAGAGCACACGACTGAAAATCGTGGTGTCCCGGGTTCGAGTCCCGGTCTCGCCATCGCCTGTCGGTTGGCATCCGTGCCGTGACCCGGGACGTCGTCCGGAGGGTTTGAGTCCCGGTCTCGCCATCGCCTGTCGGTTGGCGTCCGTGCCGTGACCCGGGACGTCGTCCGGAGGGTTTGAGTCCCGGTCTCGCCATCGCCTGTCGGTTGGCGTCCGTGCTGTGACCCGGGACGTCGTCCGGAGGGTTTGAGTCCCGGTCTCGCCATCGCCTGTTGGTTGGCGTCCGTGCCGTGACCCGGGACGTCGTCCGGAGGGTTTGAGTCCCGGTCTCGCCATCGCCATTGAATAGCGTCGCCACGGGCCGGCAGGCGAGCGCACTTGGATAGAAAATTCGCGCTCTACGATCGCTTTTTGTATCCGAGTGGCTCAGGGCGGGGGCGCTGGCACCCATCGTGTGACGCGTGGGTCACGAACGGCGACGATTCAGTGTCAGGCTCGCTTTGCTCTGCAGCGTTTGCCGAGCAACGCATATCGTTGGCGCGTGAAGGCGTCCAGGGCACCACGGGGCACGGGCTCCGGGCACAGAGAGGACGGGCTTTGATGAAACAGGACGCTTCGGCCTGGTCGGCGTCGCCGCTGTTGCCGTGGCCGCGGGAGGTCGAGAACCTCGACCTGAAGCTCGACGTCGCGCGCCGGATTGCCGAGCGAGCTGCCGACGGCGAGGTGATTGGGATTGGATCGGGCTCGGCGGCGTTCCTCGCTCTGTGGGCGCTGGGCAAGCGGGTGGCGAGCGAGAACCTCCACGTCCGCGTCGTGGCCAGCTCCTATGAAACTGAGGTGGCGGCCGGCCAACTGCAGCTGCCGCTGGTCCGGGCCGGTCAGGCCACTCCCGACTGGGCGGTCGACGGAGCAGATGAAATCGACCCCGGCGGCCGGCTCCTGAAGGGCCGCGGCGGGGCGCTGTTCCGCGAAAAGCTGCTCTGGAACAGCGCGAGCAAAATGGTGCTGGCCATCGACCCGACCAAACACGTCCAGCGGCTCGGCACGCGATTTCCGCTACCGGTCGAGGTTCACCGCGATGCGGTCGAGCTGGTGGCCAAACGCCTGGCCCAGTTCGGCTCGGCGTCAGCCACTCTGCGCACGGGCACGGGGAAGGATGGGCCGGTGATCACCGAGTCCGGCTTCCTCATCCTGGAGGCTCACTTCGATGAGATTCCCCTGGGGCTGCACGAGCGGATCAAGGCGATTCCTGGAGTGCTGGAAACCGGGCTCTTCGAGGGGTACGAATACGAGATCGTGGAGTGAGCGGCTCAACATTCCCGACGACCTCACACTCGCCCGGGCGCGCGCGTTATGTCTTTGACGCCATCTTGAAAGGACGCCCAACATGAGCAGCCACCACCGCATCATCGATTCGCCGGTCGGCGAACTGACCCTCGTCGGCGACGATGAGACGCTGACCGGCATCTACTTCCCGGGTCACTGGACGCGCCCGGATCGCTCGGCGTTCGGTCCCGCCGCACCGAACTCGTTCGCCGACGCCGAGCGACAGCTCGCGGAATATTTCGCCGGCGAGCGCACCAGCTTCGAACTCCAGACGAGGGCCACCGGCAACCGCTTTGAGCACGAGGTGTGGAGCCTGATCAGTGCGATTCCCTACGGCGAGACGACTACCTACGGAGAGCTGGCGGCAGCGCTGGACCCGGCCGCACATCCACGCGTGGTCGGGGCTGCGGTCGGCCACAACCCGCTGTCTCTGATCGTGCCCTGCCACCGCGTGGTCGGCAAGACGGGCAAGCTGACCGGTTACGCCGGGGGACTCGAGCGCAAGCGGTTCCTGCTCGAGCTCGAGGGAGTGCTCCGGCCGCAGCTAGAGCTGATCTGAGCCGTACCCCGAGCTGATCTGAGCCGCGGCGTCCTCGAGACGGTCATCGCCCCAGAACAACTCCTCGCCGACGGTGAACGTTGGCACGCCGATCACGCCTCGCCGGTGGGCCTCGTCGCTCGTCTCGCGCAGGGCCAGCTTCACGGCGGGGTCGCCGATCGCGTGCTCGAGTTCAGCCGGGTCGATGCCGACGGTCCGGGGGGCGCCGCGCAGTGTCCCGCGGATGCTCAGGTCACGGCCGCGCTGAAAGGCGTCGCGAAACGCCTCGCGCGTGAACTCTCGCCCGCGGCCAAGGACGAATGCGTAAGTCGTCGCTCGCATCGCTTCGAGGTAGTTAGACGGCCACGGATCGGGCCAGAAAACGGAGGGTAGGCCGTAGCGGCGAGCGCGATCCTCGATCTCCGCCATCCCCGCCCGGCGCCGGTGGCGATTGCCACGTGCCCACGAGCTGCGTCCGGTGAGGGCAAAAAGACCACCGAGGAGAACCGGCCGCCACTGGACGGGCTCGGGCAGGACCGCTTCCAGGCGTTCGGCGGACAAATAGGCGTAGGGGGAGCCGAGATCGAAGTAGAAGCTGACCTCGGTCATCGTCGTTCCCCGCGGGCGAGGAATCAGTCGTGGAGGGGAATGGCCGCCTCCAGCTCCGCCAGCCAGGCGGCGGCCTCGCTGTCGCTGGGCGCGCGCCAGTCAGAGCGCGGGGAGAGCGACCCGCCCGACCCGACCTTCGGGCCGTTGGGGAGGGCCGAGCGCTTGAACTGGCTGGTCTGGAAGAAGCGGTACAGGAACAGCTGCAGCCAGTGTCGGATCTCGGCCAGCGTGTACTGGTTGCGCCGCTCCCGAGGGATCAGGTCCGGCCAGTCGCCACGCGCCCGGTCACCCCAAGCGTGCTGGGCCAGATAGGCGACCTTGCTGGGCCGGTAGCCGAAGCGCACGACGTAGTAGAGGAAGAAATCCTGCAGCTCGTAGGGTCCGACGACGCTCTCGCTGCTCTGAGCCGGTCCGTCCCCATCCCGGTCCTCGCCCGCGGGCACAAGCTCGGGGGAGATGTCGGTCTCGAGCACCGATTGGAGCACCTCGCTGGCGTCATCGTTGAACTCGCGCGTGTCGATTGCCCACCGCAGCAGGAACTGGATCAAGGTCTTGGGCACCGAGGCGTTGACGTTGTAGTGCGACATCTGATCGCCGACGCCGTAGGTCGACCAGCCCAGCGCCAACTCCGACAGGTCGCCGGTGCCGAGCACCAGGCCCTGGTGGTAATTGGCGAGCCGGAACAGGTGCGACGTGCGCTCGCCCGCCTGCACGTTCTCATAGGTCACGTCGTACTGGGGTTCGCCGTCGGCGGCCGGGTGGCCGATGTCGCGCAGCATTTGCAGCGCGGACGGACGGATATCGAGTTCGCTGGCACTGACCCCGAGGGCCTTCATCAGGGCATGCGCGTTGCGCAGGGTGAGCTCGCTGGTGGCAAAGCCGGGGAGCGTGTAGCCGAGCACGTTCTCGCGGGGCAGGCCGAGACGGTCCATCGCCCGAGCGGCCACGATCAGGGCGTGCGTGCTGTCCAGGCCGCCGGAGACGCCGATCACGATCTTGTTGATGCCAGTGGCGCGCAGGCGGGTCTCCAGGCCCTGAACCTGGATGTTGTAGACCTCCTCGCACCGCTCGCTGCGCGTCTGGGGGTCGTCGGGGACATAGGGGAAGCGCTCCACCCGGCGCTCGAGTGGGAACGCCTCCGTCGGCGCGCCGAGCTCGAACTCGACCCGGCGCAGCGCACGCAGCGCCTGGCGCCGGTCATGGATCAGGTCGCCGTAACTGCTGGTCTGGCGGCGATCGGCGGCAATCCGGTCCAGATCGAGATCGGCCACCAGCAGCTGCTCGTCCTCGGAGAAGCGATCTGATTCGGCCAGCATCTGACCGTTCTCGTAGATCAGCGCGTGGCCATCCCAGGCCAGGTCGGTTGTCGACTCGCCCATCCCGGCCGCCGTGTAGAGGTAGGCCGAGATGGTGCGCGCGGACTGCGACTCGCACAGCGTGCGCCGGTACCCAGCCTTGGCGACCGTGATGTTGCTGGCCGAGAGGTTGGCCAGGACGGTCGCTCCGGCCAGTGCGGCGTCGGTGCTGGGCGGGATCGCCGCCCACAGGTCCTCGCAGATCTCGACGTGCACGACGAAGTTGGGGATGTCCCGACAGGCGAAGATCACATCTGGCCCGAAGGGGACGGTCTGGCCGAGCAGGTTCAACTCGGTGCGGACGAGATCGCGGGCGGCTCGAAACTGACGCTTCTCGTAGAACTCCCGGTACTCGGGGATGAAGCTCTTGGGCGTCACGCCCAGGATGCGGCCGCGGTGGACGATGATCGCGGTGTTGAACAGCCCCCCTTCTGCGCGCAGCGGTGCGCCGACGACGATCACGGGACGGAGCTCTCGGCTGGCCTCCACGATCCGGGCCAGGCCCTCGAGCACGCCGTCGAGCAGCGCGTCCTGGCGAAACAGATCCTCGCTGGTATAGCTGGCGAGTCCCAGCTCGGGGAAGATGACCAGCGCCGCGTGGGCGCGGTCGGCGTCGGCGGCCAGGGCCAGCGTGCGCCCAGCGTTGAAGGCCGGGTTGCCGACCCGCAGGTGGGGGACGGCACTGGCCACGCGCACGAAGCCGTGGCTGTAGGGGGTGGCAAACTTCGGTTCATCTACCCATCAGTATCGCTGGCCGACGCCGCGCTTTCCGCAATCTCGCCGTCGCTGGTGCGGCGATGCCAGGGTGGCCGGCGGGCGGGACGCCAGTGGTGCCACGGACGGCGGAGCTACTGCTCCGAGCCCTGGCCCTCGCCCGAGCTCCCGACGCCCGGTCGGCCTCATCCTCGGACTGGTCGGCTTGCGGTAGGGATCTGAGTCGGCGGTCGGGTCGGGCTCGCCCACGGGGTGTTCAGTGGGTGATGGGGATCGTGGGCGTCCGGGTCGGTGGTCGGATCCGGGCTCGTCGGACTCCGAGAGCTCGTGGGGAGGGGACTTGGGTTCCAGCGGGCGGTCTGAGCTCTCGGCCGGGTCGGGTGCCCGCTCGTAATGGCGCTCGTGCTCGTGCCGGGGTCCGGTTCGGGGATCGTCGGTGAGGGCATGTCGATTACTCCTGTAGATTGTCGCTTGTTCGGCACCCGCGTGGTGCGGGGTGGAAACCTCAGCGCGGCTGCGGCGGATCATCCGGCGCGCCCGGGTGTTCGATCGTATCTTGGGCCCGGATCGCCGCTTCGAGCCCGTTACGCGCCAGGCGCCGGCGAGTGCGTAGCCCATCAAGGAAAGCGCGGACGGACATCCCGGCATCCGGCGGCGCCCCGACCCAGCGCTCGGGGGCGCCATCGGCCGCCGGACAGCTCGAGCGTGCCCTCGCGCACCGCGCGCTGCCCGCCGAACCGGCCAGCGACAGCTCGAGGCGGGAGGACGGGTCACCCAACTCGTCCGCAGGGTCATGCGGGACCTCGCCCCAGCGCCCGATCGCCCGACTCCGCCGAGGTCGGTGCGGCCCCACGCGGCCGCGGTCGAGTGTCATCGCGTCGAGCCGGGGGTGGCGCCGAGGGCGTTGAAGGCATCGATCAGGTGCAGGCCGAGGTCCACAAAGCCGCCGACACCGCTACGCCTTGGATCCTGCAGCCAGGCCGCCGGTCCGGACAGCGTTCCGTCCAGGGCTCGGGCGTGGACATAGCTCCGCGCTGGCGCCTGAGATCCGGCCCAGGAGGCCCGAGCGGACCACCGCGCGCAGGCGAGCCAGCGCCGGGAGCTCGCGCAGGAACAGCGCCGCCAGGGCCGGGGTACGGCTGCGTTCGATCTCACGGGCCGCAGCGCCGGGATTCGGCCGGCCGTTCGCGCCACCGGTTTCTCGACCAGGATCGGACGCCCGGCGCGAGCGGCGCGCACGCAGATCTCGGGCCGCTGTCGGTCGGGTGCGCAGACGATCGACCGCCCCGCGCGGCTGATCGCGCGTGTCGACGTCCCGCACGCGATGGGAGGCGATACGCCGGGCACGAGCCGAGGGGTCGCGCGTCCCAGGCCGAGGCCAGCCGCACGTCGGGCTCGGCGGCGATTACGCCCAGGATGTCGGGGATGTGGGGGTGGGCGCAGCCCAGCAGTGAAATGGCTATCGGCAGCGAGCCGACCCTGACCGGCGTCGTCTAGATGTTGATCGCCGCGCTCGGCCAGCCAGATGGCGACCGCGTCGGGCGGATCGCCCTCCCACTCAGCGCGTGCGGCGAGGCGAATCAGCTCGTCAGGGTCGGCATTGATCTCGTCGCGCCGATAGCTCAGGTACGTGGTGATGGCTCCGGCCATCGACAGCGTCCCGTTGGCCACGGCAGGATCAAGATCGGCCAGAACCGTCCCGACCCGCTCCTCGACGTCGTCCAGCGCACGGACCGGCTCGTCAGCGTCCTCGAAGGCGCGCTCGAAATCGCCGGCCGCGGGATCGTCGTCGTCGGGGTCGACGACGTCGACCGCGCGGCGAACGATCTGCGAGAGGGTCAGCGGGGCGGGATTCGGTAGGCACAAGGCGAATTATGGCTGCTTCGTCGCCGGTCCGGAACTCTCCCCACCCGGCGAAGCCCGGTTGCGATGGGTAGGTTTTATCCATGGCGACATGGGACGACGTCCGCCGTATCGCGCTCGCCCTGCCCCACGCGAGGAGAAGCCGTCCAAGCGCGGGGCCGCGCGTTCTGGCTGGTGCGAGGGCAAGAGCTTCGCCTGGGAGCGTCCCCTGCGCGGGACCGAGCTGAGGCGCTCGGCGCGTCCGCGCCCGAGGGCCCGATCCTCGGCGCGCGCGTCGAGCACCTGGGCACCAAGGACGCGCTGCTCGGTGACGAGCCTAAGGTGTTCTTCACGACACCCCATTTCGATGGTCATGCCGTCGGTCCTGATCCGTCTCGGGAAGATCGATCCGGAGGAGTTGCGCGAGGTGTTGATCGAGGCTTGGATCGCCCGGGCGCCCCAGCGGCTGGCCCAGCGAGTACATCGAAACGACGCTCAAGCCCCCGGGAACCAGGTGGAGTAGTCCGCGTGGGCTACCGAGGCGGCGGCGCGAGCCACACCGCGACGCGCTGTTGTCTTAGCGGCCCGGTAGACAGAGGACGCCTCCTCAGCCGAGTCATAATCGCGATCGGCGAATCCTGACGCACCGGGATGTGCAGCTCGAGCGGGCCGCTCCGGTCAGCGGGTAGGGATCGAGAAAGAGACGACCTCCACCGAGGGCGCGTGAGGGTCAGCGTCACCACGGATCCGCCGGCGGCCAGAGGGAACACTGCCGACGGTGCGCGCCGCGCGCTCTGATCGATGCTGCTCAGGCTCGTTTCAACGGCCAGCGGCTCGCTGCCGTCGGTGGCCGAATCGGCGTTCATGAGCCCGAGGCCGAGTGACAGCAGGTCCACGGCTTGGAGCACCTCATAGGCGTGCCAGGTGTGGGCATCGAACTCGCTGCGCCGGCCGCGGTTGCCCCAGACCTCACGCAGGGCGGGCATCCAGCGGGCCTCCTGGGCGGCGACCACCTCCTGGGCGAGCGGGTCACCGGCCGGTGGCTTCCGCCCGCTCCCCAACGACTGGTCGAGAATCCGCTCCAGTGCATGCTGCACAGCGCGCCGGCGAGGAGATCGCGCGCATAGACCGATTCCACACCGCGCCCGTAAGGCCCGATGCTCTCGGTCAGCGGAATCTCGGTGAAATGCGCCGGCCGTCGCGGCCTCGGCGTTGAAGGCCGGACGACCGTCGAGTTCGTACCAGCCGTCGTCGTGGTGAACGGCGGCGCAGACCAGCGACGCGTGAGCCGGCGGGAGCGCGAAATCGCCGCCGCCCCAGCGTTGCGCCAAGGCGCCGGCCAGGGCGGCGTGGTCGGTCTGGGTGAGCAGCTCGAGCTCCCCGTCGCGGCGGATCACGAGCACGGCAGGGCCTCAAATTGGCTACGGTCGGCGGCGGGCATGTTTTGATCTTGACACCGGGTAGCCCAGGAGCTCACGTCTATGTCTATGTCACGGGTTGCGACGAGCAGGGCGAGGGGGATCTGATGGCCGACAAGCACCGGGTGGTCGTGATCGGCGGCGGCTTCGGCGGCATGCAGGTGGTCAAGCACCTCGGCGCGCGCCGGTGGACGTGACGCTGATCGACTGCCGGAACTTTCATCTCTTCCAGCCCCTCACCTACCAGGTCGCCACCGGCGCGCTCTCGCCCAGCGACGTCAGTTATCCACTGCGCTCGATGTTCGGGGCCTACCCGAACGTGCGCGTGTGGTTGGCCAACGTCAGGGACTTCGATCTCGAGCAGCGGCGAGTGCTGCTCGAGACCGACACGGCGCACGAGATGCCCGACCACGTCGACTACGACTCGCTGGTGGTATCGGCCGGATCGAGCTACTCCTACTTCGGACACGAGGAGTGGCGTGAAGTGGCCCATGAGGTCAAGACGCTGGAGAGCGCGGTCTCCGTTCGCTCGCGCATCCTCGGGGCCTTCGAGCGGGCCGAGATGACCGCCAGCTTGGCCGAGCGCCGCGCCGAGATGACCTTCGTCGTGGTCGGCGGCGGCCCGACTGGGGTCGAGATCGCCGGTCAGATCGGGGAGCTCGCCCGCGACACGCTGCGGCGCTCGTACAAGACCATTGAGCCCGGGCACGCGCGGATTCTGCTCGTGGAGGCCGCGGACCGGATCCTGACCGCGTTCCCGGAATCCCTGTCCCGGCGGGCCACGCGCTCGCTGGAGAAGCTCGGTGTGGAGCCGATGGTCGGCAAGCCCGTCGTCGACATCGATGCCGACGGTGTCACGCTGGATTCGGGTGGCGGCCAGTCCGAGCGGATTCCTGCCCGAACGGTGATCTGGGCCGCCGGCGTCACGGCCTCAGGTTTGGCCGGCAAGCTCGGCAAGCAATCCGGGGCCGAGGTCGACAAGGCGGGCCGGGTCGCGGTGGCCCCCGATCTGAGTCTGCCGGGCCACCCCGAGGTCATGGCGATCGGCGACATGGCCAGTGTGAGCGATGGCCACGGAGGTAATCTCGGGCTGCCGGGTCTCGCGCCGGTGGCCATCCAGCAGGGCGCGTACGCCGCTCGGACGATCGCCGGGCGCCTGAAGGGCAAGTCGCCGCGGCCGTTTCGCTACATCGACAAGGGCAATCTGGCCACGATCGGTCGCGGCCGAGCGGTGGCGGAGATCGGCCCGGTGCGCCTGAGCGGGCTGCCCGCGTGGGTCATCTGGCTCGTGGTCCACATCTGGTACCTGATCGGGTTCCAGAACCGAATCGTGGTCCTGATCCGCTGGGGGCTCAGCTTCCTGAGCAGCGGACGCGCCGAGGGATCGCGGATCATCGCCGGGTCCGGTCGCGACTCGTAGCCAGGTCGGGTCGCGTCTCCTCGCCAGGCGGGGAGCGCCGGTCAGGCCGGTACGACGACGTCGTGCTCGGAGGGCTCGCGGGCGAGATCCCCAGCCAGGTGGGTGAGAAGCGCGGCCAGATCGGGGTTGTCATCTGGGGCCCACCCCGCGCACACGCGGGCCAGGCTGGCTCTGCGCTCGGCGATCAGCTTCTCGGCCGCGTCCTGACCGGCCGGTGTCACGGTCCGATGCTCGCCGCCGAGCACCACCATGCCGCGTTCCTGGAGTTCCTGGAGTGCGCGCTCACCGAGCTCGAGGGGGAGATCGAAGTCCTGGCACAGCCGGGGGATGTCGGCGTCCGCGTCATCGTGGAGGCGAACGATCAGCCATGCGGCCGCAGGGGAGAGCGAGACTCCGGCGCGCTCGGCGAGGCGCTGGACCAGCTGGCGGCGTCCATCACGGCCGACGACGACGGTCAGAGCTCGGGCCGCCTCGGCCAGTGGAGCGGTGTCCTTGGGGGCGGCGAATGATCTCACCGATGCCGGTCGAGGCGGTGATGCTGTCGCGCAGCGGTCGCTGCTCGAGCAGCCAGCTGAGCGCGAAGGCCAGCGCGGCGACGCCGGCCGCGACCACGAACACGGCGCTGAGAGCATTGGTGAACGCGGTCAGGAAGACCGTGTGGATCGGGCGCCGGCAGCCTGGCCAGCTTGGCCGTGTCCAGGGTCACGCTTCCGCCCGCCCCCAGGCTCCCCCGGGCGTTGGCCGGAGAGCTTGGCGGTCAGCTCCGAGCTCAGCCGGTTGGAGAAGATCGAGCCCAGAATCGCGGTGCCGACCGAGCCGCCGATCGAGCGAAACAGGGTCGCCCCGGAGGTGGCCACGCCGAGGTCCTTGTAGTCGACCGCGTTCTGGACCGCGAGCACGAGCACCTGCATGACCATGCCGAGGCCGAGGCCGAGGACGAACATGAAGAGCGATGCGGCCAGGCGGCTGGTGTGGACGTCCATGGTCGAGAGCAGGAGCAGCCCGACGACCATGATCGCCGTGCCGATGATCGGGAACGGCTTGTAGACGCCGGTTCGACTGATCAGCTGGCCCGAGACGATCGACGTGATGAGCAGGCCGCCCATCAAAGGGAGGATCTGCAGTCCTGACCCGGTGGGGGTGGCACCGTTGACGACCTGCAGGAACAGCGGGAGATAGGTCACCGAGCCGAACAGGGCAAAGCCGACGATCAGTCCCACGGCGCTGGTCACGGCAAACACGCGGTTGCGGAACAGCCGGGGCGGAAGAACGGGTTCGGCGGCGCGCCGCTCGGCGACCAGAAAACCGGCGAGCAGGAGCAGCGCGGCCACGCCGAGCCCGATGATGAACGGCGAGCTCCAGGCGTAATCGGTTCCGCCGAGGGTGGCCAGCAACACGATCGCGGCCAGCGCCGCGGCCAGCAGGCCGGCACCGAGGTAGTCGATGCGATGGTGGGCCTCGTCCCGGCGCGAGGGCAGCGTGACGGCCAGGACGGCAAAGGCGAGCACGCCAATCGGCAGGTTGACGTAGAAAATCCAACGCCACGAGAGGCTGGTCGTGAAAAATCCGCCCAGCAATGGCCCGATCACGCTGGCCAGCCCGAAGACGGCTCCAAAAACGCCCTGATAGCGGCCTCGCTCGCGCGGTGAGACCACGTCGCCGATGGCCGCCATCGCTCCGACCATGAGGCCGCCGCCGCCCAGTCCCTGGACAGCCCGGAAGGCGATCAGCTCGGTCAGGCTCTGACTGAGTCCGCACAGAGCGGACCCGGCCAAGAAGATGACGAGCGCGAACTGGAGGACGATCTTGCGTCCGTATAGGTCTCCGAGCTTGCCGTACACCGGGGTGACCGCCGTCTGGGCCAGCAGGTAGGCGGTGACGACCCATGAGATGTGGCTGAGGCCGCCAAGATCGCCGACGATCGTGGGCAGTGCGGTGGAGACGATCGTCTGATCCAGCGACGCCATCAACAGCACCAGCATCAGGCCGGTGAAGACGACCAGCACCCCGCCCTTCTGGGTTTGGGCCGGTGCGGCCGCCGTAGTGCTCATCGGCGTTTTCAGTCCTCGACCTGGGCCAGCCGGGGCTCAACGTGTGCTGGTCGGCGGCGGCGCAGGGCATAGGTGCTGGCCAGCCATACCGCGAGCGTGACCGCGGCGGTGATGGCCCCGAGCAGACAGACCCCGTCCCAGCCGGCGCTCGAGTACAGGGTCGAGGTGAGGGCAGACAGGATCGCGCCGCCAAGGAAGTAGCTGACCATGTAGGCCGTGGTCAACCGGCTGCGGGCGTCGCCGTGCAGGGCATAGATCGCGCTCTGGTTGGAGATGTGCACACCCTGCACGCCAAGGTCGAGCGCCGCGATGCCGATGATCAGCGGGATCACGGCGGTCTTACCGGCGGCGAGGATCGCCCAGCTGATGAGGAGCACGATCAGCGACACCGTGGTGGCCCGGGCGCCGTGCCCCCGGTCGGCCAGGCGACCCACCACAGAGGCGGCCAGGGCGCCGGCGACTCCGGCGATTCCGAACAGGCCGATGATCGCGTTGCCGTAGTGAAACGGGGGCCCGGCGAGCAGGAAGGCGAGTGAGGTCCACAGGACGCTGAAGCAGCCGAAGATCAGGCCGCCCATCAGCATGCGCTGCCGGAGCACGGGCTCGGCCCGGATCAGCGTCAGGACCGAACGCAACGTGCCTCGGTAACCGAGTTTGGTTGTCGGGGGCACCAGCGGCAGGCGGCGGCGGAGGGTGACCGCGAGAGCGATCATGCCGACGGCGGCGAGCGCGAACACGGTCCGCCAGCCCAGGGCGGCGGCCACCAGGCCGCTGACCGTGCGCGCGAGCAGGATCCCGATCAGCAGGCCGCTCATGACCGTGCCCACCACCTGACCGCGCTGGTGCTCGGCCGACAGCGAGGAGCTCATCGGAACGATGATCTGAGCAACGACCGAGGTGATCCCGACGGCGCCCAGCGCGAGCGCGAAGACGATGAACGTGGGCGCGGCCGCGGCCACCGCCAGCGCGCCGGCGGTGACGATCAGCGTGCCGCTGATCAGAGCTCGGCGCTCACGCAGGTCGCCGACCGGGACGAGGAAGGCCAGTCCGAGGACATAACCGACCTGGCTGACGGTGACCAGCAGCCCCGCCGTCCCGTCGGACACGCCCAGGTCTTGACCGAGCGTGTGCAGCAGCGGTTGGGCGTAGTACAGGTTGGCGACCGCCGCGCCGCACGCGACCGCCAACAGCAGAACGAGGCCGCGACCGATCCCCTCGGGGGTCCCGGGCGGCTGGGTGGACGGATCGGCGGACGGATGGACGGCCGCGGACTGCGATGACGTGGCGGTGCCAGACTCCGGCATGGCTTGAACATAGCTTCCACCGGCTCGGCATCCGGGCCGTTTTACGGCTGGCAGAACCCCCAGTCGGCGACGGCCGATCAGTGAGCGTTCGGCGCCCAGCCTCAACTAAAGCGGCCATCTGGCCGAGATATGGAGCGTGAGGCCAACCGGCCAACTCCCTGATGAGGTCCTTCGCGCGCGCCGCACCGCGTCGGTGGCGCGCGCCACGCTCGCGCTGCTCGCGGTCGTCCTGCTGGCCGGGGATCATCGACTGAGCACGATTCCGCTCGTCTGTGCCGCCGGCTTCGCGATCATCGCCGCCACCGCCGGCGTGCAGCTGGCCATGCCCGGCACCGACTGGTTGAAGCTCGAGGAGTCGCTGGCCCCCCTGTCGGCCGTGCTGATCATTGGGCTCGGCCCGCAACGGGTGGGCGTCCTCTCGATCCTCTGGCTGGCCGCCGTGGCCAGTGGCGTCATCGCACGCGGGGGTCGGGTCGGGGGCGCCGGTCGGGCCCTGCTGCTCGCGTCACTGGCCCTCCCGGTCATCCGCGACGGCACGATCACCCTTCCCTACGCCGGCCTGATCATGGCCGCGGTCGCCCTGCTGTTGACCTGCGGTCGCATGACCCGCGAGCTGCGGGGGATGCTGGAGCGGGCCCGGTACGCCGCCGACCATGACGGCCTCACCGAGGCTCTCTCGCGGGCCGCGTTTCGCGATCGCCTCGACCGCCTCGCCGCCGGGCACGAGCAGCATCGCAACCTGGCCGTGCTTCTCGTCGACCTCGACCGGTTCGGGACCGTCAACAAGACGGCCGGTCATGCCGCCGGTGACGCCCTGCTGATCTCGGTGGTCGCCCGTCTTCAAGAGCTGATCGGGGAGCGCGGATTCATCGGTCGCCTGGGGGGAGACGAGTTCGGCCTCGTCATCGCCGAACCGGACCCCGTCGCCTTTGCCCGGAGAATCCTCGACCGTCTCGGCTCTGAGCGGGGTGGCGCTCCGGCCGTCTCGGCCTGCATCGGGATCGCCCTAATTCCGCGCGACGGCCACGACGCCGAGGTCCTGTTGCGCTCCGTCGACGTCGCGCTGCGCGTGGCCAAGCGGACCGGACGGCGCCACGTCTCGGTGTACGCGGGCGAGGCGATCTCGGCCCCGGGGGCCCGTGGCGCCCAGGAGGCGCTGGAGCGGCTCATCGAAGGTGAGGGGCTGACGATGGCCGTCCAGCCGATCGTGGCCACGATCACCGGCCTCACCCACGCCTACGAGGCTCTGGCTCGGTTCCAGGCCCGGGGCACATCGAACCCTCTGCACTGGTTTGCGCTGGCCGACGAGTTCGGCCTGCGCGACGAACTCGAGCTGGCCTGTCTGCGCTGCGCGCTGAAGCTTCTGCCCAGCCGTCCGGATGGCACCCTGCTCAGCGTCAATCTGTCCGGCCCGCTGTTGCTGGACGGCCGCACCGACGCGATCCTGGCCGAGCCCGCCGCACTGGACGGACTGATCCTGGAGCTGACCGAGAACAGCCTGCTCGAGGACACGCCCGGCCTGCACACGCGTATCTCCGAGCTTCAGGTCGCCGGGGTGCGCTTTGCCGTCGACGACATGGGCGCGGGCTATTCGGGTCTTCGTCAGATGACCACCGTGCGACCGACGTACATGAAACTCGACCGCTCGCTGATCCGCGGCATCGACGCCGATCCGGCTCGCGGCGCCCTGATCACGGCCCTGCTCGGCTATGCCCGGCAGACCGGCGGCCACATCGTCGCCGAAGGGGTGGAGACGGCGGCCGAGCTGGCCGCGCTGAGCGAGCTCGGCGTCGAGCTCGTTCAGGGCTTCCACATCGCCCGGCCCGGATCCCCGTGGCCGCGCTCGGAAATTCGCCCCGAGCTTCCGGTCCGTCCGTTGCTGCCCCCGGTAGCGGCGGCGACCGCCGTCGCCCATCAGTAAATCGGCGGTTCCGCGGCCGTCGCCCCGGCGGGCTAATCTTCGGCGCCGCGCTGCGAGCCAGCCGGCTGTGAGCGATCGGTAGGGATAAAAGGAGAGCTGATGTTGCAAGTCCGGTACGGGGCCCGCAAGGCCCACGCGGCCACTCTGATGTTGACCCTGTCAGCCCTGATCGCGGCGCTCGCTCCGGGCGCAGCTTCGGCGGCGGCCCGACCGAGCGCGGACTGCCAGCCGTACTCGGGACGCGCGTGCCTGTTCCCGTTCCCCGACAACCGCTTCACGCGCGCCGACCACGCCAGCGCCACCGGGCGCCGCGTGCACCTGCCGGCCGCGGCCATGCCGGCCAACACCCACGGCCAGCGGATCAATCCCGGGCCCTGGAATCGCAACGACGGCTTCAGCCCCGGGAGCGCGATCCTGCTCCACATCCCGGGCCTCGATAACCAGAAGGCTCTGAACCGGACCGGCGCGGTGCCACTCGTGAACATCGCGAGGACCTACCGCCGCCGTCAGCCGGTCCTGCTCATCGACGAGGCCACCGGCCGCCGGCAGCTCATCTGGTCAGAGCTCGACGCCAACGCCTCGAGCCCGAGCAACACCGACTTCGAGATCCACCCGGCCAAGGCCCTGCTCGAGGGCCACACCTACATCGTCGCCCTGCGCTTCTTGCGCAGGGCCAACGGGCGGGCGATCGGCGCTCCGCGCTGGTTCGCTCTCCTGCGTCGCGGCCACCGCCTGACCGCCGCCCTGCGTCCGCAGCGCAAGCGCTATGCGCGGATCTTCAAGGTTCTGGCCCGGGCCGGAGTGGCGCGCAAGACGCTGTACGAGGCGTGGGACTTCACCGTGGCCTCCACCCGCGATCTGACCGGCCGGCTGCTCGCGATTCGCAACAGCGCGTTCGCTGGCCTCGGTGACCACAACCTGGCCGACAGCATTCCTCAGGGAGCGGCCCCGACATTCCAGATCAGCTCGACCTCGATCCTGCCCCCGACCACCGGAATCAACGGCAGCCGGACGGCGATCCAGGGCACCTACACCGTTCCCTGCTACCTCGTGGTCTGCGGCCCTGACGCCGCGGCGGGCTTCAGCTACAGCTCGCACAAGCTCGACGCGACCCCGACCCAGATGCCAGGCAACAACGCCACGGCGCAGTTCGAGTGCATCGTGCCGAGCACGGCCAGCCCGAGTAATCCGGCCCGGGTCTCGCTCTACGGACACGGGCTGCTCGGTTCACACACCGAAGTCACGGCCACGAATGTGCAGGCGATGGCCAGCGAGCACAACATCGTCTTCTGCGCCACCGACTGGTGGGGATTGGCCAAGCCCGACACGCTCAATGACGCCGCCGCGGTCACGAACCTGAACAAGTTCCCCGCCGTCATCGACCGCCTACAGCAAGGCGTCCTGAACACCCTGTTCCTGGGCCGGATGCTGCGCAACGACCACGGCTTTGCCGCCAATCCGGCGTTTCAGTCCGGGGGCAAGCCGGTCATCGACACCTCGCACCTGTACTACGACGGCAACAGTCAGGGTGGGATCGAGGGTGGCCTGGCGACCGCGGTCGCGCCTGACTTCCGCCGGGCCACGCTGGGCGTGACCGGAATGGACTACGGCAACGTGCTCGTCCAGCGCAGCACGGACTTCACGCCGTTCGGGACGCTGCTCTACGCCTCCTACCCGGATCAATCGCTGCATCCGTGGCTGCTGGATCTGGTCCAGCAGCTCTGGGACCGAGGCGACCCCGAGGGCTACGCACAGCAGATGACCTCCCATCCGCTGCCCGATACGCCCTCGCACACGGTGCTGATGCAGATCGCCTACGGCGACCACCAGGTGAGCGATTACGCCGCCGCTCTGGAGGCGCGGACGATCGGGGCCTCGGTGTACGAGCCGGCGCTCGACCTGAGCACCAACCGGGCCCGGGACAAGAACATGTTCTACGGGCTGCCGGCAATCAAGCACTTCCCGTTCGCCGGCTCGGCGGTGGAGATCTGGGACAGCGGACCGGGGCGAGTGCAGCCCCCGCCGCTGGCCGACGTTCCGCCCCAGGACACCCCGACCAACATCGATCCGCACTCAAACGTCCGCGACACCCCGCTGGCCCGGACGCAGAAGTCGGAGTTTCTGGAGCCCAACGGCGCGGTCTTCAACGTCTGCAACTCGCAGCCGTGCCGGACGTCGGTGTACACGCCGTGAGGCGGGCGTAGCTTCCGCCGGGCTTCGGGCCGGGCTCAGCGCTGAACGGCGCCGAGCCTGGCCTGCAGGCCCGGGTCGGCGGCGGCGATGAGCTCGGCCTCCTCCCACAGCTCGTGCTCGACCACGCAGGCGACGATCCGCTCGAGCGTCTCCTCGTCAAGCGCGTTGGGACTGTCGAGGATCTGGCGCCGCTGATCTGCGCCCAGATGCGCGAGCAGGTCGAGCGCCTCTAGCCACAGGTTCTGCTCGGCGGCGTCGTGGATGATGCCGTCCATCCGCCCGGCCGGAAGGAGCGCCACCAGCCGGTCAAGGCCCGCCTTGTCGTCGAGCACGAAGCCGACCCGGAGCAGGACGGCGTTGTCCATCACAGCGACGGCGGCCTTCAGTGCGTCGTCGTCGAGATGACCGACGAATTGGCCCATGGTCACGTATTCGCCCCGACGCACGAGCTCGGCGGTGATCTCGGCGATGCGGTCAGCTGGTATCCCCGCGATGACCGCGCTGGTGCGCCGTGGATCCAGGGCCACGGCCACGTCGGCCAGAAATGGTGTCGGCAGCTTGGCGGCCACGTCGATGGCCCGTGACGGCTCCAGGCGCGCCGCCAGCTGGGCGCAGAACACGGCGCCGAAGGCGCGCTCGCCGATCGTCGCGCTGAGTGAGGCGGGGAGCAGCTTGGCGGCGGCCGCGACCTTGCCGATGAAGCCGCCGCCGGCATTCCACAGGACATCGGTGATCTGATCGCGCAACTCGCGCAGGTCGTTCAGCGGGACGGTCTGCAGGTAATCGAGCGAAGCCGGATCGCGGTCGAGCATCCGGGCCAGCTTGAGGATCTCGGCTCGCGCCTGGACGGCGTCGGCGGCGCGGCTCATCCGACCACCCGGCGGACCGGTCCCCGCAGCAGGCGCGGTATGTGGCCCAGCGCGCGCTCGCCCGCCGCCGCCAGTGCCTCGCCCTGCCGGCGACGCGCCTCGGCGATGGCCGTGTCCAGATCTTCAAGCTCGGGTCCGGCCAGCTCGCGCAGGCTCGCGGGCGGCGTATCGCCCAGTCGTGCGCGCAGCGCGTCGAACTCCTTCTGGGCCTTCCTGGCGGACATCAATAACGGGGACGGCGCTCAGCGTCCGTGTCGGGCGACCTTGTTCAGAAACGGGATCAGATGGGCGAAAAACGCGTTGTGCGGATAGGCGCCGGCGGGATCGTTGTGGGCGTAGGTCGATTGGCGGTTGACCAGAGTCAGGTTGCGCATCGGAATCCGGGAGGCAAGCGCCAGCTGGCGGGCCTCGGTCAGGATCGCCTGGCCCCCGAGCCGGGCGCCGAAGCCGTAGATGAACAATCCGCGAGGCAAGCGCGTGCCCAGCGTCGTCCGCAGCCCCAGGATGCGCTGCGCCGGACTGCCCACGCCGCGTCCAACACCGCCGAGATCCAGGGTCAGGCGCTCCGGGAAGTACCACTCGGTGCCATCGGCGTTGCGCACGCCGGTGCCGGAGAACATGCGGGCGAAGCGGCGGATCGGGGTCAGGGCACCGCGTCCGTCCCAGCCATGCACCGGCCCGGCGGCGCCGATCCCACGTCCCAGGTGGGCCTGGGCGGCGAGCAGGCCCGGAGGCGACGTGCCGACGTTTAGGGCGAACCCGTACTCAGCGAGATTGTCGACCGGAACGGAGGGCGTCAGGCCCAGGCCGTTGAGCAGCCCCGACGCCTGGCCGAGAGAGCGTCGGTTCGCGTACATCACCGCCGCCGTGGAGCCGGTGGCGCTGTACAGCCCGGCGAACGGCGCCTCGATTCCGCCGAAGGTCTCCCATGGGCTGACGCTGGCGACGTTAAGTCTCTGGAGCGCAGTCCGGGCAGCGGCGGCACTTTCGGCGGGGCCGAAGCTACCGCCATCGATGTAGATGAGACCCGCGAGCTGACCGGCCCCCGGGTGACCTCCGAAGTTCCAGGTCGCGTAAGCGGTGGTCACGCCGCCCCCAAGCGAGTGACCGCCGAGGACGACCTTCCCGCCGAGCCGACGCGCGGCGCCGATCACCGTGTGCAGATCACCGACCGCAACCCGCAGACCCCACTGCTTGGCGAAGCGGACCTTGCTGTCGGGGATGAACCTGAAGTGACGCCTGATCTTGGCGTCCTTGAGGAAGCCGAGGTAGTAGTTGAACAGCTCCTGGGGTTTCGCCTGTCCCCGCTTTACCCGGTCGAGGGCGGACTGATCCTCGAGCAGGTTCTCGCGGCGCTCCACCGACCACACCTGCCACCCATGGGTCCGGGCGACGATCCACTGGGCGAGAGGCACGAAGTAGGCGGAGCCGGCCTCGGTTCCCGGCTCCAGCACGAGCACGTTGCGCGCATGGCTTGGCCCGACCTTGAGCACGCCGACCTTGTCATAGCGGGCGGGGGTTCCGGGCGCCTTGACGCCGGGCAGCCAGTGGACGGCGAGGGCGGCGTTGGCCGCGGGGACCAGGGCGAGGAAGACGAGCACGGCGAGGCCGGCAGCCGGGGTCAGAGAGCGGCGCATCGCACGTAGTATCGACCACCGCATCGCACGTAGCATCGACCACCGGCTCCAAGCGGGCTCGACGGCGGGCTCGATGTCAGTCTCCGTCTCGGTCTCCGTCGTGGTCGCGGCTGACCCGATGAGTGGTCGCCGGCCTGTGGTGCTTACGCCGATGCTTCGCGGCCCGTGGCGGCCTGTGCGCGCAGCCGTAGACCGTGCGGGAGATCCGCTTGGCCAGCCCGTGGCGCGTGTAGATCCAGACCCGAACGCGATGGGCCCGAGCGCCGGGGAGCCCGGCCAGCGTGACCGCGTGCAGGGACCGACCACGGCGCGTGAGCACGAGGCGGTGGTCGACGTACACCTTGACCTTGGTGATCGCTCCGCCGCGGCGCCCCCGGAGCCGCGGAAGTCGCAGCTTGAGGGCCGAGCTGCGCGGGCAGGTGCCCAGCCCGCTGGTTGACTTCAGGCTCGCGCCGCCGCCGCTGACCGCATCCGGACTGGTGTCGATCGCGACGTAGGAGTAGTTGCCGGGGTAGCCATCGTTGGCCACCAGCCCCGGGCAGCCGTCGCGCAGGTCCTCGCAGTCCCAGTGTCCGCCCTGAGCAAGATGGATGTCCAAGCGCGAGTAGTAGTAGAACGAGAACGCGTTGCCGTCGTGGTTGGGGTCCACACTCGCCTCGACCGGGTCACTCCGCCAGCGTTCGCTCAACAGGCGCGCGTCGGCACTGGGGTCGTGCTTGAGGTACTTGTCAAACCAGGCCGTCGTGTACCAGTCCGTGAGGTCGGGGCCCCGGAGGGAGGCGCCGAACGCCTGATTGGGGATGAAGCTGAAATCGAGATGGGAGCCACCCCGGATGACCAGCTCACCGCTGTCGTCGCCGGCCTGGCTGTAGACCTTTGATTCCTGCTCCTTCGCCGTCGGGTCAGGCAGCGACGTGTTGGGTGACGGTGGCAGCCCGTAGTCGGCCGAGATGCCGAGCGCCGGCTTGGTGATCGGGACCGTGGTCCGCGCGGCCGGATCGGCCGGGCAGCCCTGCTCGCCGATCGTCGACTTGCTGCCAGAGCCGGGGACCGAGCCGGCGTCGGGGCCCGGGCCGCCGAGGTTGTCCAGAGCCACCACGGCGCCGACGCGCGGGTCCCACTGGGCGATGTAGGAGACACCGGCGGCGCCGTAGGAATGACCGACGAGGCCGATCTTGCCGCCGTTGAGCAGCGAGGAGTACGGGTCATAGGCCGTATCAAGTCCGGCCTTCACACGCGAGTTCTGCTTGCCGGCGTGGCTGGTGCCCGTGCTGCAGCTGGCCACCGGCTCGTAGGGGCGGCTGGGCGAGGAGAGCAGAAAGTTGATCGCGTCCTCGGTGCCGTCATAGAAGGGACGTCCGTCGGACTGGGCCGGGACGCCCTCGTTCTGATCCGGCGATTGTCCGTACGTGTCGGACTGGCCCTGGCCCTGGGGGTCGAAGGTCAGGACCACGTACCCGGCCTTGGCCAGTGTCTGGGCCGCGTACCAGTACATCTGCTCATCGGCCTGCACCGAGCCGTTGGTGATCACGATCCCCGGGCGCTTGGCCGGGCCGGCGACGGTTGCCCAGACATGACCCGAGATCGTGGCCCCGTTGCGGGCCGTGAACAGCACGGGGCGCACGAGCCCGTATCCGTTCGCGGCCCAGTTGTAGAGGCGGATGTCGCCGGCGCACCCGTTGCCCTGGTTCCAGCACAGGTCGTCGGTGAAGAAACGTCCCGGGATCGGCGGCCTCGATGGCCAGCGCGTTGGCGGTGTTGGCGGCGCTGTCGATCGCCAGCTGGGACTGGTACTGCAGGTGTGTCGTAGATCGCCTGGCGCTGCTGGGTGATGGAGAAGTTCTGAGCCTCGACGACCGGGTTGAACACGGTCGGCGGCTTGGCGGCGGCCGGGGTTGCGGCGATTGCGAGCCCTGCGATCAGGGCGATGGCGGCGAGAACGACACGGGCGGCCGTGCGGCCACAAGGGGCTGGGTCAGACACGGGGACTCTCTCCTCGGCGGGCTTTCTTGCCGTGACGACTACCCGGACTGCGGGCCCTTTACTCCGGTAAGCGGTGCGAAAAGGAGACCCGGGGTTTGCGGGACGCATGTGTTGCGGCTTCATTACGGACGCGTGCCTGACCGCCACCGGCCTGGCATCAAAACCGTCTTGGCAATAGATTGTGCGACCTGGGAATCGAACCTTCTGAGGAGGAGGATCAGTGAAGAGACAAACACGGCCGGTGGCAGGGATCCTGCTTACGGTCCTTACGGCGATCGTGCTTGCCGCCTGCGGCTCGAGCTCAAGCTCGAGTTCCAAGTCAGGCAGCTCGTCATCAGCGCCAACATCTGGCGGCAAGGAGGGCGGCACGATCACGATCGCCTCCGGGACCGCTCCACTCTCGGCCGACCAGGCCCTCGACTTCACGACGCAGGGCAACGAGCTCTACTCCGTCGTCAACACGCCGCTTCTGACGTTCGTACGCGGCGTTCAGGGCACCGCCGGAAGCAAGATCATCCCCGCGCTCGCGAAGAGTCTGCCCACCGTGTCCAACGGCGGCAAGACCTATACGTTCTTCCTGCGCCCCGGTCTGCATTACTCCAACGGCACGCCGATCAAGGCCAGCGACGTTCCCTACGCGCTGGAGCGGGACATCAAGATTCCGTGGCAGGCCGCCTCGTTCATCAGCGCCTACGTCAAGGGCGGCGACGCCTTCGCCAAGGGTAAGGCGAAGACCATCTCGGGCGTCACCGCCGATGACAAGACCGGCAAGATCACCGTGACGGTCGTCGCGCCGTTTGCGCCCATCGTCGACATCTTCGCGCTCCCGGGTACGGCTCCCGTGCCTCAGAACACGCCGATGAAGAACCTGGCCGCCACGGGCACGATCGGGGACGGTCCGTACAAGTGGGGCCCGATCTCCCCCAATCACAGCTACACAGTGGTCAAGAACACCAAGTTCGACGTCCCCGGCCTGGCCAAGGGTCACGCCGACAAGATCGTCTACAACGTCAACTCCAACGTCCTGGCCAACGCCCAGGCGGTCCTCAACAACACCGCCGACGTGTTCGACCCCGGCGACACGCTGCCGTCGTCGATCCTCCAGCAGATCAAGACGCAGGCATCGGATCGCTTCCAGGCCATCCCGCTGAACTCGAGCTGGTACTTCTTCTTCGCCGTCAACAAGAAGCCGTTCAACAACCTGTACGCGCGTCAGGCAGTGCTGGCCGCGTTGGACCTACGGGCCTTCTCACGACTCGACAGCGGTTTCATGGCCGAGGATTGCCACCTGATCCCGTTCGGGATCGTCGGGCACTCCAGCCCGTCGAGCTGTCCGTTCCATAACCCGGCCGGCCCGCCGAACCTGACGCTGGCCAAGCAGCTGATGGCCAAGTCCGGAATGAAGGGTCAGCCGGTCGTCGTCTACGGCGAGGAGCGCAGCCCGCGCAGGCAGTATCTCGACTACTACACCTCGGTCCTCAACTCGTTGGGGTTCAAGGCGACAGAGAAGGTGGTCAACTCGGGCGTGTACTTCACGACGATCGGGGCGCCCACCCTGCACCCGCAGACGGGCTTCGGCGACTGGAATCAGGATTTCCCGAACCCATGGGACTTCATGCAACTGTTCGCCGGCAACGCCGGGTCGTCGCTGAACTACGGGTACGTCAATGACCCCCACTACAACTCGACCCTGAACAAGCTCGACCAGCAGCTTCCGGAGAAGGTGGCCAGCCAGTGGTCGGCGCTTGACCAGTACGCGGTTCAGCACGCGTATTACGCCAACTTCGGACACGAGAGCAAGCCGAAGTTCTATTCCAACCGGCTGAACTTCAACACCGGCACGTTGTCGGTCGAGTGGCTCACCGACCTGACCAGCCTGCAGCTCAAGTAGAAGCGGCCATCCGGGAGGGCGTCCGCTCGGGCGTCCTCCCGGGCCCCGCTGGTAATCCGCAGCGATAAGCTCCCGCTCACCTAATGGCGATAGACCCTCCCCTCCGCCAGTCACAGGGTGACACCGACGCCGGTGTTCTCATTACGTCGGACATGCGGCCAGGGGACCCTTGGGAGGAAGGTAGGCACGCGCCGGCCATCGGCCCGTGGAAGCTGGCCGTGCGCCGGTTGCGGCGCAACAAGGTCGCGATCGCCTTCCTCGGTCTGTTTGTTTTGCTCATAGTGCTCTGCCTCTTGGCGCCCGTCTATTCGCACGACATCGCCCACATAGGTCCGAACACGAACAACGTCACGGGCACCATCAACGTCGGCGGGAAGTCCGAGAACGTCGTCTCGGTGACGGGCGTCCCGATCGGACCGACGTTCACCCGTCACTACTTCTTCGGCGCCGACACCAACGGCCGCGACCTCGCCGTAAGGCTCCTTTACGGCGGTCGCACGTCGCTGCTGGTCGGTTTCGTCGCCACCCTGATCATCGTCGTCTTCGGCACACTGCTCGGGCTGTTGTCCGGCTACCTGCGGGGCCCTGTCGACGGAGTGGTGAGATGGCTGATGGAGTTGATCTGGTCATTTCCGCCGGTCATCCTTGGCGTCGTCGTCGGGACGGCGCTGGCCTTTGGCGGGATCGGCCCGATCAAGGGCAACTCGATACTCATCCCCACCTTCATCATCGGCGGGATCTACGTCCCCTACCTGGGCAAACCAATTCGGGGCGAGGTGCTGCGCCTGCGCGAGCAGGACTTCGTTGACGCCGCACGCGTGCAGGGCATCAGCCCGGGGCGGATCATGCTGTCGGAGATACTGCCCAACGTCGCCTCGACGATCACCGTGTTCATCCCGATCATGCTCGCCAACACCATCCTGCTCGAGTCCTACCTGTCGTTCTTGGGTGCCGGCGTACAGGCTCCCAATGCGTCGTGGGGCACGCTGATCTCCGACGGTCTGCCCTACATCTCGACCACGCCCACCTTCTCGCTGATCCCGGGGGCGATGCTCGTACTCACCGTGCTCAGCATCAACGTCTTCGGAGACGGCGTGCGCGACGCGCTTGACCCCCGCGCCCAGGTGCGGATCAAAACCTGATGGCTCGGTTCATCGTCCGGCGAGGGCTATCGGCTGCCGCGCTCCTGATCGCCACCTCGTTTTTGGTCTTCAGCTTCTTCGAGCTGATCCCCAGCTACAACCCGGCACGGGCGATTGCCGGGCGCAACGCCAATCAGACCACGGTCAATCAGGTGGCCCGCAAGTTCGACCTCGACAAGCCGTTCTACATCCAGTACGCGAACACGATGAAGCTCATCTTCACCGGTCAGGTCATCGACTACCAGGACGATCTCAATGTGGTTGACCAGTTCCGTCAGAGGTTCCCGGTGACCCTGTCGCTGGTCGTTCCGGCGGCGATCCTGTGGCTGGTGACCTCCCTTCTGCTGGGCTCGATCAGTGCCATCAGGGTCGGGCGATTGACGGATCGTGCGGTGATGGTGGGCGCGATCGTCGGCGTCTCGGTCCCGATCTTCCTGCTCGCGGCGCTGCTCCTATACCTGTTCGCCTACAAGCTGGCGTGGTTTCCCAACACCGGATATAGCCACTTCGGCGACAGCCCGACCCAGTGGGCCTACCACCTGATCCTGCCCTGGATCTCGATCGCCGTGCTCTCGATCGGCTTCTACTCCCGAGTCCTGCGTTCCAACCTGCTCGACATGGTCAATCAGGATTTCGTGCGGACTGCGCGTGCCAAGGGTGTGCCCCAACGCCAGGTGTTCGTCCACCACGTCCTGCGCAACTCGGTCATGCCGATCGTCACTCTGTTCGGTCTCGACTTCGCGCTGCTGCTGGGAGGTGCGGCGCTGGTCACCGAGACCGTGTTCAACCTGCCCGGGATCGGCCAGTACGAGGCGAGTGCGATTGGCAACCTCGATGTCCCCCCGATTCTGGTCGGCTCGATCTTCACGGCCTTCTTCGTCGTGCTGTTCGGCGCACTGGTCGACGTCCTCTACGCCGTCCTCGATCCCCGGATCCGGTTGAGCGGCTGATGGGGGAGACCGATGGGTGAACGCTTGCTGGAGGTTGAGGATCTTGAGGTCTCCTTCGCCACCGAGGATGGGCTCGTGCGCGCCGTTGACGGCGTCTCCTTCACGCTCGATCGGGGTGAAGTGCTGGCCATCGTCGGGGAGTCGGGCTCGGGCAAGTCGGTCTCGGTAATGACCCTGATGGGCCTCACGCGCTCACCGAACTCGCGCTTCGGAGGCAGGGTGCGGCTTGGCGACCGCGACGTGCTCGACGCGTCCGAGCACGAGCTCGAGTCGGTGCGGGGCAAGGAGATCGCCATGATCTTCCAGGACCCGATCTCCTCGCTCAGTCCCGTGCACCGGATCGGTGATCAGATCGTCGAGCAGATCCTTGCCCATGAGAACATTTCCAAGGCGGCGGCACTCGACCGAGCGGTGGAGCTGATGGAGCGGGTTGGCATCCCGCGAGCGAGAGACCGCGCACGGGCGTATCCCCACGAGTTCTCCGGCGGCATGCGTCAGCGGGTGATGATCGCCATGGCCCTCTCGCTGTCTCCGGGCGTGCTGATCGCCGATGAGCCCACAACCGCGCTTGACGTGACGATCCAGGCTCAGATCCTGGATGAGATCAAGCAGCTGAGCGGTGAAAGCGATAGCGGCGTGATCTTCGTCACCCATGACCTCGGCGTGGTGGCCGACATCGCCGACCGGGTGCTGGTCATGTACTCAGGCCGCGTGGTCGAGCAGGGCACGCTCGATGAGATCTTCTACGACCCCCAACATCCCTACACCTGGGGCCTGTTGGGTTCGGTTACGCGGATGGACCGCGAGCCCCCACGACGACTGCCGGCGATCCCGGGTCAGCCGCCGTCTCTGGCCCAAACCCCCGAGGGCTGCCACTTCCGGCCGCGGTGCCCGTTCGCCTTCGAACAGTGCCAGCAGGTCCCCGAGCTCACGGCACGCATTCCCGATGTCCCCGAGCATGAGGACCGCTGCTGGCTCGAGGTGGACGACAAGCGCGCCCGCCGCGAGGTCGAGGGCGGCCGGATCGGTCTGGCCCAGGCGCCGGCGCCGGCATGAGCGCCGACGGCGAGCTCAGAGGGGGCCAGGCCGCCGGGCCGAAGGCGAGCACCAACGGCGACGCGCCGCTGCTCGAAGCCGAGCACGTCCAGCTCTATTTCCCGATCAAGCAGGGCGTGCTGATCGATCGCACAATCGGCCAGGTGCATGCCGTGGATGATGTTTCGCTACGGCTGGTCGAGGGCGAGACGCTCGGTGTGGTCGGCGAGTCGGGCTGCGGCAAGAGCACGCTGGGCCGCTGCATCGTCCGCCTGCTCGAGCCGACCGCCGGCACGCTGCGCTTCCGCGGCCGCGACATCACCCATCTGAACCGTCGCGGTCTGCTGCCGCTACACCGCGAGGTTCAGCTCGTCTTCCAGGATCCGGTGGCGTCGCTCAACCCGCGCAAGCGCGTGGGCCAGATCATAGGGACGCCGGTGCGGATGAACGGCACCGAGCGCGACAAGGTGCAGGGCCGAGTACGTGAGCTGCTCGACCGTGTCGGGCTGCCCCCCGAGCACGTCAACCGCTTCCCGCACGAGTTCTCCGGTGGCCAGCGTCAGCGGATCGGCATCGCTCGGGCGCTGGCCATGGACCCCCGCCTGATCGTGCTCGACGAGCCGGTCTCGGCGCTGGACGTGTCGATCCAAGCCCAGGTCGTCAACCTGCTCGACGACCTCCAGGACGACTTTGGCCTGTCTTACATCTTCATCGCCCACGACCTGTCGGTGGTTCGTCACGTGTCGGATCAGATCGCGGTCATGTACCTCGGCAAGCTGATGGAGCTCTCGCCGGCCCGGGAGCTCTACGACAAGCCGATCCACCCCTACACCGAGGCTCTGCTGGCCGCGATACCGATTCCTGACCCGCGGGAGAACCGCGCTCGCGATCGGACGGTCATCGGCGGTGAGCCGCCCAATCCGATCAATCCGCCTTCCGGTTGTCGCTTTCACACCCGTTGTCCGCGGGCGACGGAAGTATGTTCGGCGGTCGAACCGCCGCTGGCCGAATATGCCCACGGGCACCTGGCCGCCTGCCACCATCCTCTGAACGTGAGCGAAGCCGAGGTCACTAGCGCCGCGCGCTCCTCGCTGAGCCCGCTGAGCGCCGGAGAGGACATGCCCTCCAGTCAGGCGCTTGACGAGTCGAGTGGCAGTGGCGAATCTCCCCACGCGCCGGGGGACGGGTAGAGCCCGAGGATCGTGGGGAGCAGGGCTAGTCCGAACGCGCCGGCAGGCCTGCGCGTCTTTTCGACGCTGCTCGCGGCGTGTGTCGCGGTCGTTGGCTGCGGCGGCGCGGCGACGCCCGACAAGCCGACCGCCGAGCGGGTCTGCGGCGGCTCCGAGCGGGCCGCCGGCGACGTGCTGGGGTATTCAGCAAAAGGCACGATCTCGAGCCGCGACCCGGTCAACGTCAGCTGTGTGGTCAGCGGCCGCGGGCGCCTTCGGGTGCGGATCGTCACGCAGACTGGGGACCAGGCCTACACGGAGTTCGACACCGAGACCAGCCATCAGTCACAGGTCTACGGTCCCGGGATCCACGAACCGGGGCAGATCCCGCAGGGGGTGACCATCCCCGGCGCCGTGGCCGCCGTCTGGATCCCGGCTCAGCGTGAGGTCGCGGCCACGAATGCACAGCCTGGTCATGCTGGCACGTACGTGACCGTCACCGTCTCCGGTTCCGCCGGCGCCACCTCGCTGAGGCTGGCGGAGGCGATCACGCGGGCGACGTTCGCCGCCCACCCGGGGCGGTCGTGAGAGGCCGACGCAGGGCACTGGCGCTGGCGCTGACGGCACCACTATGTCTCGGCGTCTCGGCGTGTGGCGACGCCAACGTCGTGACCCCGTCTGACGTCACCCAGAACTACGTTGACGCAGTCGCCGAGGGCAATTACCAGGGGGCCTGCAGCCTGCTCGAGCCGCACACGCGCGCCGCCCTGGTCGCCTCGGCGCGAACTCATGGGAGCTGCGCGGCGCTGCTTGACCGCTGCTTACCGAACAAGATCGAGGTCTCGGCCGCCGACCAGTCGCAGCTTCTGTACGTGACCATCGACATCCGGACCTCGGGCCATAAGGCGCAGGGCACGCTCAGTGGCCTGCCGGTGGCGCAGGCGATCAAGCGGGTCACGCTGGTCCGTCAGGCCGGGCGCTGGCGGCTGACCACGCCCGGCCAGACAGTGACTCGCTGCGTGCACCGCCTTCACGCCGACCACCCGGGTTCAGCTCGACCAGCCTCGGCCCATGGCTGATGCCCTCGCGATCGTGCTCCTGCCCGGTCCGCTCGAGACCTTCGAGCATCAGGCCCAGGCCAGGAGTCTGCTGGCTATCCCCCGGGTGATCGCACTCGAGCCTTCACGAGTCCGCACGCCCCGGTTCCTGCGCGAGGGCACAGTGGCGCGCCAGGCGGCGCGGATCCAACTGCCGGGCGAGCTACGCGCGGTCATCCTCTACCACCCGGCGCAGTACCCGCTGGCCCGTGCGCTGTTGGGGCGACATCAGCGGTCTGAGCTCTGGTACGTCGCCCCCGACCTCGACACGATCGACGGCGATGAGCTGCTGACCTTTGACCAGCTGGCGCGCGAACGAGCGGCGGGGATCTTGCTCTCGGTTCAGGGCATCGACGACGAGCCGTTGCGCGTCCGGCTGGCGGAGCTCGAGGTGATCAGCCCCCGCGCCTTTTTGCCCTCGGCCCGGTTTGCCAGGATGTTCACGAGTAAGGGGTCCCAGGGACGGAGGTAAGGGACCAGGCGCCTTAGCTGGCTCCGTTCTCCCGATGTGGCGCCGCAGGTCTCAGTTCATCCTGAGATTTACGTTGTCAAGCCCATCGAGGAGACCCGAATGCATCCCCAGCTCAGCGCTGTCATGGCCGCCAGCCGGTCAGACGAGCTCCACTACACCGCCGCCCGTGCTCGTGCGCTCGAACGCTCCCCTTCGCAGGGACGGGTCGGTCACCATCTCCGGCGATACTTCGGCCATGCGCACGAGACTGACCAGCAGCCACTTCGTGGGCCGGGTGGGCGAGTTATCCGAGCTGCAACTCGCCACCCGGGAGGCTGCCTCGGGGCGTCCGGCGCTGGTCCTGCTCGGCGGTGACTCCGGCGTAGGCAAGACCCGCCTGGTCTGCGAGCTCGAGACCCGCCTGCGCGCTGACGCGGAAACCGAGACGCTGGTCCTGCGCGGCGAGGGTGTCGAGCAAGCCGACGGTGAGCTCCCTTACGCCCCGCTGCTGAGCGCTTTGAGACCGGTGATCCGCAGGCATCACCCGGCGCTCGACTCACTCACGTCCGGTAGCCGAGCTCAGCTGGCGGCGATCCTTCCCGCTCTCGACGACGGTCGCGAACGCGCCGAACGCTCGGGCCCGGGCGGTCAGCTGCGCCTGTTCGAGGCCATCCTCGAGCTACTCGACCTGCTCTCGGACAGCACGCTAGTCGTCCTCATCCTGGAGGACATGCATTGGGCGGACCAGTCGACGCGCACGCTGGTCACGTTCCTGGCCCGAAGCCTGCGCCAGGAGCGCCTGGCCCTGATCCTCACCTACCGCCGCGACGAGCTGCATCGCCGCCATCCCCTGCGCCCGCTGCTCGGCGAGCTCGAGCGGCTGGAGCGCGCTCATCGAGTCGAGGTCGAGCCGTTTGACCGCGACGAGCTGTCCGAGGTTCTGGCCGACATCCTGGGCGGAGCACCCGACCAGGCGCTCGTCAGCCGGCTGTTCGATCGCAGCGAGGGCAATCCGCTCTACACCGAGGAGCTCCTGGCCGCGGGCCTCGACGGCCGCGGTCCGACACCGCAGAGCTTGCGCGACGCCTTTCTGCTTCGGATCGAGCGCCTCAGTCCCTCCGCCCAGCGGGTCGCCCGCGCGATCGCCGTCGGGCGGGCCTTACCGGAGCCGATTCTGAGTGTCGTCTGCGGCTTGGAGCGCGATCAGCTGGCGCTGGCGCTGCGCGAGGCCCTGGCCGAGCAGGTTCTGATCACCGATGAGGACGAGCGCTTCTGCTTCCGGCACGCGCTGCTGCGCGAGGTCCTGTATGACGACCTGCTCCCCGGGGAGCGCGGCGACCTGCATATGGCCTTGGCCGCGGCCCTTGAGAACGGTGCCGGCAGCGACGGGAACGGCACGCCCGGCAGCGACGGCGTGGCCATCACCTCGGCGATCGCCAGCCACTACACGGCGGCCGGGGATCAGCCGGCGGCTCTACGCAGCACGATCAACGCGGCCACGGCGGCCGAGCGTGTGCTCGCCTACGGCGAGGCGGCCGAGCTCTATGAGCGCGCGCTGGAGCTGTGGCCGCGAGTGACGCCGGAGAAGCGGCCCGACGGATTTGACCGACCGGAACTGCTCTCCCGAGCTGCGCGTTCACACGGGATGCACCGCGACCGCGGTCGCAGCGAGACGCTGCTGCGCGAGGCGCTGCGCGAACTCGATCCGGAGCGCGACCGGGTCCGCTATGCGGCCTTGCTGGCCCGTCTGGCCCGGACGATCTGGTCTTTGAACCGCGGTCGCGAGGCCGTCGAGACCGGCGAGGAGGCCCTGGCCATGCTCGGCGACAACGACCCGGGCGGCGTGCGCCCGTCGCTGCTGGCCTGGCTGACGCGAATGAAGTTCCTGCGCGGCCGCTTCCGCCAGGCGGCGCAGGACGGCGAGGAGGCGCTGGCCGCCGCGATCGAGGCCGGCGACAGCGACGCCGAGGCCGAGGTCCGCAACACACTCGGTATGACCATGGTGGCGATGGGCGACGTAGAGCCGGGCCTGGCCCAGCTGCACCGGGCGATCGAGGTCGCCCGCGAGCACGACGAGCTCGACAGCATGCTGACCGCGTACTCCAACCTCGCCGACATGCTCAACCTGGTGGGACGTACGCGCGAGGGGCTGGTCGTGGCTCAGGAGGGGATGGCGGCCAATCCCGCGGCGCATGATTCGCTCCCACGACTGGCTGACCATGACCGTGTCCGAGCTCGCCTTTGCCTCCGGCGACTGGCAGATGGCTCGGGACTACCTGACGCCACCCCCGGGACGGCTGACCGGCGTTGTCCTGATGGTCCGCCACCTGCGCGAGGCCGAGCTGTCGCTGGGCGAGGGCGACCTCGACCGGGCCGGGGAGGCGATCGAGGTCGCCGAGCCCCTCGTCGACGCTTCCGATCAGCCTCAGTTCATCGGCCTCTTCGGTGCCCTCTGCGGCGAGCTGCGCCGCCGCCGGCACGATCTCGTCGGCGCCCGGCAGGGCGTGCAGAGGGCTCTTGATCGCCTCGAGCTGTGCACCGACGACGTGATGCAGATCGCCCGGGTGACCGCGATCGGAATGCGCGTCGAGGCTGACTGGGCCCAGCGCGGACGTGATCTGCGCGAGCGCGGGGTGGTTCGGGACGCGTTGACCCGGGCCCGCATCCACCTCGATCGGCTCGCTGCCGCCGCACAGGAGGGTGGACCCGTGGAACGCGCGCACCTGGCCGAGGCCAAGGCGGAGATGGCCCGAGCCCGAGGCCGGGCGGCGGCGCGGGATTGGGCGCGCGCTGCCGATGCCTACGAGAGCGTCGAGCGCCCCTACTCGGCGGCGATGGCCCGGTGGCGCGAGGCCGAATGCCACGTCAGCGCCGGTGACCGCGCCGCCGGCGCCCAGGCGGCGCGCGCTGCGCTGGCCGCCGCCGAGCGGCTTGGCTCGGCCTGGCTGGTGGCCGAGGTGCGCGGGCTGGCTGACCGCGGGCGCCTGGAGCTCGGCGCGGAGCTGGAGCAGGCGCGCGGCGCCGGGAAAGCCGAAGCGGAGGATCCGTTCGGGCTCACGCCCCGCGAGCGCCAGGTCCTGGCCCTGGTCGCCGAGGGGGCGACCAACCGCCAGATCGGCGCCGCCCTGTTCATGGCCGAGAAGACGGCCAGCGTCCACGTGTCCCGGATCCTGAGCAAACTCGGCGTCCAGGGCCGCACCGAGGCGGCCGCCCTCGCGCACCGCCAGCACCTGGCTTAGACATCTGCTGCCTGATCCGGGGTGGCGATGTGATCGATCGGCGAATAGATCGCGGTTCTCGTGGGCATACGGGGGGTCATGCGCCGAATCACCATTTCACTGACCGTCCTGATCACCGCACTGCTGGCCATCGTCCCCTCGGCGGTGGCCAAGAAGCCGACCGCCACCGGATTCGGCGGCGCAGTCGCCTCCGATACCCCCACAGCGACCAACGCCGGCCTGAGCGTGCTCCGCCATGGCGGCACGGCGGCCGATGCCGCCGTCGCGGTGGCCTCGACGCTCGGGGTGGCCGATCCCCTGGTGGCGGGGATCGGTGGCGGCGGCTACTTCGTCTACTACGACGCGCACACGCACCGCGTGTACACGATCGACGGCCGGGAGACGACCCCCGCGACCGCGAACCAGAACCTGTTCATCGATCCCGCGACGGGCAAGCCGCTGGACTTCCCGACCGCCGTCACGAGCGGTCTCTCGGTCGGCATCCCCGGGACGCTCAAGACGTGGCAGACCGCGCTGAGCCGGTGGGGACGCTTCGGTCTCCGTGCCGACCTGAAGCCCGCTGAGCGGCTGGCCAGCCAGGGCTTCAAGATCAGTCCGACGCTGCACGAGGAGATCCGCGAGAACGCCTTCCGCTTCACCGACTTCACCTCCACCCGCAAGCTGTTTTTGCGCGGCGGTCAGCCGATCTCGACCGGCGCCTTCTTTCGCAATCCCGATCTGGCCCGCACCTATGAGCAGATCGGCCGCTCCGGGGCCAAGGCCCTGTACGGAGGAAAGATCGGGGCGGCCATGGTCAACGCGGTCCACCATCTGCCGATCGCGCCGGGCTCATCGCTGACCCCACGTCCCGGCCTCATGCAGCTCAGCGACCTCAGGAAGTACCGGGCGATCATGCGCCAACCGACGCACGTCAACTACCGGGGCTACGACGTCTACTCGATGGCACCATCCTCGAGCGGCGGCAGCACGGTGGGTGAGGCGCTCAACATCATGTCCAACTTCAAGCTCTCCGCCGAGTCGCGGGTCCAGGCCCTGCACCACTACCTCGAGGCGTCACGTCTGGCTTTCGCCGACCGCAACCGCTACGTCGGTGACCCGGCCTACGTGCACGTGCCGCTGTCCGGATTGCTGTCCTCGGCCTTCGGGACCCAGCGCGCCTGCCTGATCAACCCCAATCACGCGCTCAAGAGCCCGGTCGCGCCGGGCAACCCCTCCGCGGGCTCGGGCGGCTGCGCGCCCCAGCAACCGACCGGTGCCGCGCAGGCCCACGACGGCGCCAGCACGAATCATTTCGTGGTCGCCGACCGCCAGGGCGACATCGTCTCCTACACCAATACGATCGAGGAACTGGGCGGAAACGCCGTCGTCGTCCCTGGTCGGGGTTTTCTGCTCAATAACGAGCTGACCGACTTCGACTTCGTCCCTCTCCAGCCCGGCGTGCCCGATCCGAACCTTCCCGCCGCCGGCAAGCGGCCCCGGTCGAGCATGTCGCCGACGATCGTCCTGCGTCACGGCAAGCCGTTCATGGCCGTCGGCGCGGCTGGGGGCGCGACGATCATCACCACCGTGCTCCAGATCCTCATGAACCGGATCGACCTGCATCAGAGCCTGCCCGCAGCGCTTGCGGCCCCGCGCGCATCCCAGCGCAACTCGTCCACGACCCAGGCTGAGCCGGCCTTCATCAACGCGCCCACGACCCCGGGTCTCGAGGCCCTCGGGCAGTCATTCAAGATCAGTGACACTTCGCCGCTGGACCCGAACATCAAGATCGCGCCCACGATCGGGGTCGCCTCAGCGCTGCAGGTGCTCGGCAAGGACCACTACCAGGCGGTCGCCGAGCCGGTTCGACGTGGCGGTGGCGCGGCTGGGGTGCTGTTGAGGCGACGCCCGAAGTAGCGGCCGTCCAGTCCGGCTGCGCGACGCGCGAAGTAGCGGCTGTCCAGTCCGGCTGCGCGGGCGTGGGCCTGCGCGGACAACGCGGACCGGGTTCACGCACCGGCGCGGCCGAGGGGGACGTCGTACCCTCAGCCGTGTGCGCACACCAGCGGAATGGGAGCCGCACGAGCGCACCCTGATGGGGTGGCCGTGCCGGGTTGAGCTGTGGGAGGCAGAGATGGAGCGCGCGCGCTCCGAGTACGCGGCCGTCGCCAATGCGGTCGCGTCGTTCGAACCGGTGACGATGATCGCCAATCCCGGCGAGGATGCCGCGCTCGCGCGGGCGGCGGGTGGCGAGGGCGTGGAGGTCGTGGAACTTCCCCTCGACGACTCCTGGCTGCGCGACAGCGGTCCGATCTACACCTACGGCGATGACGGCCGGCGCCTCGCCAACCATTTCGGCTTCAACGCCTGGGGCGAGAAATTCCCGCCCTGGGATCGCGACGCCGCCGTGGGCGGACTGATCGCGCGGGATCTCGGTGACCCCGTCGTCGAATCGGATCTGATCCTGGAGGGAGGGTCGATCCTGCTCGACGGCGAGGGGACCCTGCTGACCACCGAGCAGTGCCTGCTCAACCCCAACCGCAACCCGTCGCTGTCGCGAGAGCAGATCGAGGCCGAGCTGACGGCCCGACTGGCCGTGGAGCGCTTTGTGTGGCTCGGCGACGGCCTGGTCGAGGACCGCGACACCGATGGGCACGTCGACCTGATCGCATCGTTCATGTCGCCGGGGCGCGTGCTGCTCCAGACGGTGCCCGAGGGCAACCCGAACTTCGCCCGGTGTACCGAGAACTTGGCCCGGCTGCGGGCGGCCGGGATCGAGGTCACCGAGATGCCGTGGCTGCCCTACTTGAAGGTGGCCGGTGAGACGATTGCCGCCAGTTACATGAACTTCTACATCTGCAATGGTGCGGTGATCGTGCCCGTCACCGGAGCTGAAACCGACACCGAGGCGCTGGCCCTGATCGCCGACTGCTATCCGGGCCGGGAGGTCGTCAGCGTGCCGGGGGCGGTCCTGGCCTTCGGCGGCGGCGGGCCGCACTGCATCACCCAGCAGGTGCCGGTGCTCGAGGACGAGCGGGATGGCCGCGGGCGGGCGTGATGGCTGACGGCCCCATCCTGCGCACCGCGATCGCGCTCAACTCCCCGGCCCGCACCCGGCCGGCCGAGCGGTCCCCGTTGCGCCTGGGCCTCGTCCAGGAGCGCTGGCATCCCGACCCCGAGGAGCACCAGGCCGCGCTGGCGCGCGGGATCGAGCTGGCGGCCGCGGAGGGGGCGCGGATCGTCTGCCTGCAGGAGCTGACCATGTCGCCGTACTTCGCAATCACCCCCGATGGGCCCGAGGCGGTCGGGGCGGAACCCGAGGACCTCGAGACCGGCCCCACCGTCTCCTTCGCGCGGCGCATGGCCGAGCGGGCGGGCGTTTACGTGCACGCCTCGCTCTATGAACGCGCCGACGGACCCGAGGGTCCCGACGGTCTCGGCTACAACACCGCCGTCGTGCTCGCGCCCGACGGACGCCTGCTGTCGCGCACGCGCAAGCTCCACATCCCCATCACCGCCGGCTACTACGAGGACCGCTACTTCCGCCCCGGCCCGGCCGGGGAGGATGCGTTCCCCTTGACCGTGCTCGGAGCCGAGGACGGCGACGTCCAGCTCGGCTGCCCGACCTGCTGGGACCAATGGTTCCCGGAGCTGGCCCGCGCGTACTCACTGGAGGGCGCCGAGGTCCTGATCTACCCGACGGCGATCGGCTCCGAGCCCGATCACCCCGACTTCGACACCCAGCCCCTGTGGCAGCAGGTGATCGTCGGGGCCGGGCATCGCCAACGGGACGTTCATGGTCGCCATCAACCGGATCGGCGTCGAGCCGCCGCTGACCTTCTACGGCTCGAGCTTCATCTCTGATCCCTACGGGCGTGTGCTCGTCCAGGCGCCGCGCGACGAGCCGGCCGTGCTCGTCGCCGACCTCGACCTGGACCAGCGCCGCGACTGGCTGGAGCTGTTCCCGTTCCTGCGCACCCGGCGTCCGGATGCCTACGGCTCGCTCGTCGGCGGGTCCGGGTCGGTGGCCGGCGGCTCGGAAGCCAGCGCCTCCGGGTCCTAGCTCGCCCTGCGCCTCCGCCGCTAACCGTCCGACTTTCGGCTTTGAGTTCGATTTGGTGCCATATGCGCACCAGATCGAACTCGAAGCCGCTCGCCGTGGGGCGTCTGGGCGAGACCGCCGGGCCGGTGGCGGGGCGGCGGCGGTCCCGTTACCGCGTGCCAGACCTTAGGATGACCCCATGAGCGATCGGACTCCACGGGTTTGCATCATCGGCGCCGGCGTCAGCGGGCTGTGCGCGGCCAAGGCACTGGGGGACTGGGGGGTCTCCTACCAATGCTTCGAGGCCAGTGACGATGTGGGCGGCAACTGGTATTTCCGCAACCCGAACGGGCGCTCCTCGGCGTACCGCTCGTTGCACATCGACACCTCGAAGACAGCGATCAGCTTCAACGACTTTCCCCTCGACGATCGCTATCCGGACTTCCCCCACCACACCGAGATCCACCGCTTCCTGCTCGAGTTCACCGATCGCTTCGGGCTCCGAGACCACATCCGCTTTCAGACCGCGGTCGAGCACGCGCAGCCGGGTTCTGACGGCGGCTGGGAGGTCCGCACCGATGACGGGGAGACCCACCACTTCGAGTCCCTGCTGGTCTGCAACGGCCACCACTGGGACCCGCTTCTGCCCGAATTCCCGGGCACGTTCGCGGGGGAAACACTCCACTCGCACCACTACATCGATCCCACCGAGCCGCTCGACCTGCGCGACAAGCGGGTCGTGGTGGTCGGCATCGGCAACAGTGGCGTCGACATCGTCTCTGAGTTGTCGCGCAAGGGCGTGTCCGAGAAGGTGTTTCTGTCTACCCGGAGCGGCGCCTGGGTGATGCCCAAGTACGCCTTCGGCCGCCCCGTCGACCAGGTGTTCAAGACCAACCCGCGGCTGCCGCTTGGCCTGCAACGACGGATGGCTCAGCTGCTGCCGCGGATCGTGTCGGGCAAGATGGAGAGCTTCGGACTGCCCACGCCCAACCACCGCTTCCTCGAGGCCCACCCGACCGTCTCCAGCGAGCTGCTGCTGCGCCTCGGCTCCGGTGACGCGGTGGCCAAGCCCGACATCGCCGCACTCGAGGGCGACAGCATCCGCTTCGCCGACGGAAGCGTCGAGCCAGCGGACGCGATCGTCTACGCGACGGGATACCGGATCACGTTCCCGTTCTTTGACCCGGATTTCATCTCGGCGCCCGGGAACGACTTGCCCCTGTACAAGCGGATGTTCAAGCCCGGGGTGGAGAACCTGGCCTTCATCGGTTTCGCCCAGGCGATCCCGACGATCTTCCCGTTCGCCGAGGCCCAGGCCAAGCTCGCCGCTCGCTGGTTGGCCGGAGATTGGGCCCCGCCCAGCCCGCCCGAGATGGAGGCCGAGATCCGCGCCGACCACCGCCGCCACGGCGCCTGGACGGATCGCCCGCGGCACAAGATGGAGCTCGACTTCTACGTCTACGAGTACGACCTGAACAAGCGTGTGCTGCCCCAGGGCCGCGAACGCGCGCGGCGTGCTGCTGGCGTGGGTTCTCGAGCTGCGAACGGCCCTCGGGCCGGCGCCACGGTCGCCTGAGCGGCACTGCTCCGGGGGTATGGAGATAACCGTCGATTTTCGACGCTTATCTGCAGCATGGTCAGGCGCGGGCCAGCTTCTTACCCGGGTTGAGCAGGTTCTTGGGGTCAAACAGCGCCTTGATCTGGTCGTGCAGATCGAGAGCCGCCGGTGACCACTGACCCTCGAGCGCCCCGCTCTTGACCAGACCTAATCCGTGCTCGCCTGACACCGATCCCCCGAGCTGACGGGCGAGGGCAAATAGCTCCTGGGCGGCGTGCTCGGCCCGCTCGAGCTCGTCGGGGTCGGACCGGTCGATCATGAATGTCGAGTGCAGGTTGCCGTCTCCGGCGTGGCCCCAGCTGCAGGCGGGCAGGTCGTGGCGGGCGCCGATCGCCTGGGTGGCGGTGACCGCCTCGACCAGCCGCTCGACGGGCACGACGATGTCCTCGGAAAGCTTGCCGCCCCGCGCGGCGATGACCGCGGTCGAGACGGCGGCTCGCCAACGCCACAGCTCCCGGATCTCGACTGGATCTGTCGGCGCGCGGAGGGCGCTGGCCTCGGCCGACAGAGACTCGACCAGCTCGCCGCGAACCCGGTCGCGCCTCGGCGCGGGAGCCGTCGGCCTCGGCGATCAGCGCGAACGTCGCTGGCACCGGCATCTCGCCGGGGAAGGCACCGCGGGCGGCGTCCAGCGCCCCCGCGTCGAGAAACTCGAGTGCGGCGGGCACGACACCGGAGCCCAAGACTGCTTCCAGCGCCTGACCGCCGGCTTCGACGCTGGGGTAGAAGGCCATGACCGGGAGCGCGACCTCGGGGGCCGGAATCAGCTTCAGCCAGGCGGCGGTGATCACGCCGAGCGTGCCCTCGGAGCCGATCAGCAGCGCGCGCAGGTCGTAACCGGCCACGTCCTTGCGGATCGGCCCGCCGACCGTGATCAACTCGCCGGGAGCGACTGCCGCCTCGAGTCCGGTCACCCACGACCCGGTCACGCCGTACTTGAACGTGTGCGGTCCGCCGGCGTTGGTGGCGATGTTGCCGCCGATCTGAGACTGCTCGGCGGCGCCGGGATCGGGCGGGTAGTAGAGACCGTTCTCCCGGGCCAGACGGGCGACATCGGCGGTGGGGAGCCCGGCCTCGACATGCATGCGCCACAAGCCGGGGGTAAGCGCGCGGACGCGCGCGCAGACGCTCGAGGCTGAGCACGACACCGCCATCAAGGGGGACCGCCCCGGCGGCAAAGCCGGTTCCCCCGCCGCGGGGGACCACGGGCACATCGTGCTGGTAGCACCAGGCCAGAACCGCGGCCACATCGGCGGAACTCGGCGGGAGCACCACAGCGTCGGCGTATCCGGACACGGCGCGGCTCTCGGTGGCGTCGATCAGGTATTCCCTCGCGGTCCCCGGGCCGGACCGCGTCAGCTCCGAGCAGGGCGCCGAGCTCGCGTTCGGCGCTGGCGGAGGTCGTCGGCCACAACGGCCGATGCTACGCCGGAGCTCTGCATCCCGCTGGCCGCCGGATGGGCGTAATAGGCGGCCACCGCGCCGGAGATGATCAGCGTGATGTAGGGCGAGACGAAGGCCAGCAGCGTGGCTATGGCGTAGGGAACCAAGCCGATGACCGACCGCCGGAGCATCTCCCGCCGCACGTCGAGGTCAGCTCGACGCCCAACAGCTCGGCACGACGGATCAGGATCGTCCGGTTCAGGACCGAGAAGGCGAGCGCCATGAGCAACAGCGAGCCGCCGTAGATCGCCGCCGCGGTCGACTGCCCGGAAGGCTCCCGCAGGTAGGTGGCCATCAGGTCGGTGGCGAACGGGAGCACGCCGATGCTCATGAGCAGCAGCAGATTGAGGATCAGAATCACGTGATCGCTCTGCTGGAGACGATCGATCATCGCGTGATGATTGATCCAGATGATCCCGATGGTCACGAACGAGACCACGTAGGCGGCATAGGACGGCCACTGCTGGCCCAGCTCCGAGATCAGGCTGTGACGCGGCGTGGCATTCGGATCGGGAACCCTGATCCCCAGCACGAGCAGGGTGATCGCCACCGCTATCACCCCGTCGGAGAAGGACTCCATCCGGTTGGTGCGCACAGAAAGGGATTCGCCGGGCGAGCGGCAGATCCTGGCCGCTCGAAGATCCCGTACGTGCGCATGGCCGCCCGCACGGCCGCGCTGACCGGCCGGCCCATCATTCGGCCCCCTGTGCCTGACCGATCCCAGCGACGCGCGGGGGTGGTCGGTCACCGACGCGTACGGGTACGGCGCATCGCTGTGGGTGGCTCCGGTCCTGGATGAGGGCGCGCGCGAGCGCGAGGTGCCGCTGCCGCGGGGGCGGTGGATCGAGGCCTGGTCAGGCCGCGAGCTTGAGGGCGGCGGAGAGACGGTGGTCGAGGCGCCGCTGCACGCGATACCCGTATGGGTACGGGCCGGATCGATCGTGGTGAGCTACCCACAGGAATGCGTAGCCGAGGGCCTTGGCGATCGATCCGGGCCTCGCGAAGCCCCTGGTGGCCACCCTGTGGGGCGAGCCGCGCATGGGACACACTGCGGTGCGCCTGGCCGACGGCACTCGCATAGGCTGGCGCCGAGGAAAGGGGATGGTGACCGGCGAGCGTGTCGTAGAACTGCTGCGCCGCTGAGCGGGTGTTGGGCGCCGGGGTGGCGGGACTCTGCGACAGTGGCGTCGGCGCCACCGGCGTCGAACCCGGGTCGGTCTGGGTCCCCGACGTGGATGCCGCGGAGGCCCCGTGCTGCAGGCCGGGAAGCTTGCGCACGACCGGTTTGCCGGTCATCGGATCGAGCGGGGGGAGCTTGCTGACGCATGCATCGACCGCCTGGCGGATGCTGCGCGGGAGCTTGCGGAAGTCGCCGGTGCGCAGGTAGGGGACCATCTCGCGCAGTACGTGCTGAGCCTGCGGCGGGCGTCTGCAGCTGGCCGGCCAAATGGTTGTACGTGCACGTGCAGTAGGGCGTCACGTCACCGCCCGCGCGGACGCGGACGCAGCCGTGGTCCCACGCGACGTGGATCGCCGCGGCGATCTGGGCCGGTGTCGGGGCCGGCGGCGGCGTCGGGGTGCTGCTGGGAGGAGTCGAGGTCGGGGCGGAGCCGCTAGGCGTTGGCGTGCCCGAGCCCGAGCCCGACGGCGAGGAGTTATGAGATCCGCCGCTGGGCTGCGAAGAGACCGGCGTCGGCTTGGAGCCGCCGACCACTGGGCCGGCCTCGGCGATCCCGGTCGCCGGCACGCCGAAGGCCTGCGTGATCACTGAAGCTGGGACCTTGCCGGCTGTGCTCACCGGGGGGGCGGTGGCGCTGGCGGCGGCGGCGACCAGCTGCTTGGCGACATTCGGGCTGTAGCTGACCGTCGCCGTCGTCTGGGCTGGGACGTAACCGTGGGCGACCCCGCTGACGACGATCTTCTGGTCGGCGGACGCGACATACATGGTCGTCGTGAAGGTGCTGCCCTTGACCTTCGCGGGCTGGCCGTTGACAGCCACCTGGGCGCCGGCCGGTATCACCGTGCCGGTGATCGTCACCTTGTGCACGCCGACGGTCGCTCCGCTGGTCGGGGCGCTGATGGATACAGCGACGTGGGGTGTGGTGGGCGTCTGGGCGCCGGCAGCGCAACCGGCCACGGACAATGCCGCGGCCAGTACCGCCAGCTGCGCCAGCCTCATGCTTGCGCGCATAGGAATGGTGACGGCTTTCTGGGGTCCAGACTCCATGCCACGAAGGTCTAGTCGGCGTGCGACCTTCGTCCAGGCGCCCCACCTGGCGTATCCTCGCCGCCGTGCACTTCGATCATCTGACCCCCGTCGAGCAGCGGGTCCTGGGATGCCTGATCGAGAAGCGCTGGACGACGCCCGACCAGTATCCACTTTCGCTGAACGCGTTGCGGTTGGCCTGCAATCAGGCCACGAACCGCGACCCGGTGACCGACTACGACGAGGCCACGGTGGCGGCCGCGGCCCAACGACTGTCGCGCTACGGCCTGGCCCGGCTGGCCAGCGGACACAGCTCCCGAGCGGTCAAGTACCGGCACCTGGCCGAAGAGGGACTCGGGCTCGGTCGCGAGCCGCTGGCCGTGCTCGGTGTTCTCCTCTTGCGCGGCCCGCAGACGCTGGGGGAAATCAAGGCCCGCACTGAGCGCATGGCTCCGCTGGGCAGCCTGGCCGAGGTGGAACTCGTGCTGGCCCAGCTCAGCGAGCACGGCTACGCGCGAGCGCTGCCGCGGCGTCCCGGCCAGAAGGAGGTTCGCTTCGAGCACCTGCTGGGCGAGGCCGAGGAGGAGACGGGCGACGCGGGCCCGGGGGGCGCGACGATCGAGTCTGGGGCCGGCGGCCCTCCGGCGAGTGGCCCGGGCGAAACGGGGCCCGGCGAGGACCGAGCGGTAGCGCCGTCCTCGGGCAGCCTTGAAACCCGGGTGGCGGCGCTCGAGGCCGAGGTCGAGCGCCTGCAGGCAGAGCTAGGCCAGCTCCGGGCGAGCGCCCGCGCCGGCGGCATCGCCTAGATGGTTTAGAGGATGGCGATCTCGGAGTTGTCGCCGACCATGAACCGGTAGGCCCGGGGCTGGCGCTCGTCGCGGCTGATCTTCACGTTGCGCCCCAGCAGTGAGGACTCCATCCGCCCGGCCAGGTTGCTGACCCGGCTGTGGGCGAGCAGAATCGAGTGCTCGACCTCCGCGTTCTCGATCACGCAGTTCTCGCCGACCGCGGTATAGGGGCCGATGTAGCAGTCGGTGAGCCGGGCGCCGGCGCCGATCACCGCCGGGCCGCGGATGGCCGAGCGCTCGAGACGAGCTCCGGCTTCGATGACCACGCGGCCGTCGATGCGTGAATCGATCAGCTCACCCTCGACCCGATGGTCGATCGTCTCAAGCACGAGGCGGTTGGCGGCCAGCATGTCCTCGAGGCGGCCGGTGTCCTTCCACCAGCCCCGGACGATGTGAGGCTCGACGCGCAGGCCCTGATCCACGAGGTGCTGGATCGCGTCGGTGATCTCCAGCTCCCCGCGGCCCGAGGGCTTGATCGCCCGGGCGGCGGCGTGGATGCCGGCCGTGAACATGTAGACGCCGACCAGGGCGAGGTCGGTCTTGGGCTGACGAGGCTTCTCGACGAGCCGGATCACGCTGCCGTTCTCGAGCTCGGCCACCCCGTACTGCTCGGGATCGGGCACCTGCGTGAGCAGGATCAGCGCGTCGGGCTCGCCGGCCCGAAAGGCTGTGACCAGATCGCGAATCCCGCCCTGGAGGAGGTTGTCGCCGAGGTACATGACGAACGGGGAGTCCCTCAGGAAGGGCTCGGCAGTGAGGACGGCATGGGCGAGTCCCGCGGGCTCATCCTGGACGATGTAGGTCAGCCTGATGCCGAACCGCGAGCCGTCACCGGCAGCGGCCCGGATCTCGTCCCCGGTCTCCGGCGCGATGATGATTCCCACCTCGCTGATTCCGGCTTCGGCCATGGCCTGGATGCCGTAGAACAGCACCGGCTTGTTGGCCACGGGCACGAGCTGCTTCGCGCTCGTGTGCGTGATCGGCCGCAGGCGGGTGCCCTTCCCGCCGGAGAGGATCAGTCCTTTGAGCTCGGACATGCGGGCCGGAGCGTAGCGGGGCGGGCACCGACCCGGCGTTTGGGCAATGGTCGGCCGACCCTACGGTTGGGCATGGTCGGCGCGCGGGGCCCGGTCGGGCCGCGCCGGCCCCGGCGGCGGTCAGCTCAGTAGGTCCCGCCCAGCTTGCGGTGATCCCAGCTCGTGATGCGCTCGGGCTGAACTGCAGGGCCACGCGCTTGGCGGCCTGGGCCCGCACGGCGGCCTCGATCTCCGGGGTGGTGCCGGTGGGGCTGTAGCGGGAGATGAGCTCGGTTCCCAGTGCGGTCACCGTTTCCAGATCGCGGTGCAGAGTGGTGAGAGCCTCGATCATCACCCCCCGCAGCTCTTCGTAGCGCTCGCCGTCCTCGACCTGCAGGGTCGCCCGCGGGTCGCGCTCGAGGTTCCGCACCTTCTGGGACTTGCCATACGTCCAGGCCCACAGCTCCTCGCCGCGCATCACGTACCACAGGGGCATCAGGTGCGGCCAGCCGCGAACGCCGTTGGTGGCGCAGACGACGGTGCGCTGCTGGAGGAGAAAGGCGGTCTGCTCGGCGGAGGTGAGCTGGATCTGATCGCGGCGGCTCATGGGAGCGATCGGTCCGGCTCAGGCGCAGGCGGGGCTCAACGGGAGATCAGCTCGGCGCCGGCCCCGATGGTTGCGGCGGCGGCCCGGACTGCGGCGCGGGCGTCCTCGGGCTCGAGCACGACGGCGTCCGCGGCTTCCTTGAGCGTCTCGCGGACCAGCCAATCGACCCCGGCGAAGCCGAGTTCGACGATCACCGATCCGTCCTCGAGTTCCATGCTCACGCTGCGCTCCTCGCGCGCCCAGCGCGCACGCTCGGGGGAGACCCAGACCCGGGCGCGGCGCGATGCCGGCACCTCGCCGGTCCGCGGCCAGCCATCGACGTCGCGGGCCGGATCGACATCCGCTCGAGGGTCGAATGACTGATCGGTCACCGTGGCCGACTTGATTCGGTCCAGGCGGAAGTGGCGCACGCTCTCCCGGGTGGGGTCGAAGCTGGCCAGGTACCAGCCCTCGCGACCGTTGATGAGCGCATAGGGCTCGACCAGCCGGGTGGAGAACTCGTCCTCGTTCTCCTTGTAGTACTCAAAGGACAGCTGCCGGCGGGTGGAGATCGCGCGCGAGACCTGGGCGGCGATCTCGGAATCGTCACCGCCGGGGGCGGCGAACTGCAGGCCCTCGTGGACCGGGTCCTCGCCGAGGGCGGCGACCACCTTGTCGCGCACCGAGGCCAGCGAGCCCTCGGGGATGTGCTCACCGATGAGGTCGATCGCGGCCACCAGCGCCTTGGCCTCCACGGGCAGCAGCCGGGCCGGTCGGGCAAACGAATCGCCGTAGGGCTCGGGGTCGACCTCGATCGTGCCGTCGGAGTGAATCTCGGCATACAGCACGTAGGTGCCGGCGCCGAAGTTGACGACGTTCAGGACCGAGATGTCCTCGCGCAGTTCCTGCTCGGAGACCTTCAGGGCCGTGCATATCTCGGCCACGTTGAGCAGGCGGCCGGCGCGGCCGGCATCGATCAGGATGCTGGCCAGCGTGACCAGACGCGCGAACCGCTCGGGTCGGATCGCCGCGTCGGGTCGCGGCGCATCGGCGTCCTCGTCGCGGTCGGACTCACCGCGCCCGTTGGCCCGCGCCGCAACGGCGGCGCTGCTGGCCGGTTCGGCGACCTGCGGCTCGCCCGAGTGGCGCTCGATCAGGAGGCTGACGCGATCACGGAGTTCGGCGACGAGCTCCGGGGGACCGACGATGCGGGCGTTCTCGCCCAGCCCGAGCACCCAAGCGATCAGCTGCCGGGAGTTGGCGTACTGAGTGGCGAACAGCCGGTCTCCGGGGTGGCCGCCGTCCCCGGCCGGCCGCATCTCCCCGTAGCGGCCGAAGTGACGCTCGATCTGCCAGGCGATGCGCTCGCCGATCCACACCTCGGCGGTGCCGATCGCCTCTCCGAACTGCCAGTCGATCCGATTCGCGTAGCCGCGCGGGTCGAAGTTGGCCGGGCGCTGGAAATCATGTTCGGCCTTGGTCGCGTAGCCGACCTTGCCCCGGATCCGGGAGAGGCGGAAGACGCGGATGGCACTGCGCTCGTGCGAGCGGCCGACGACGTAGAACTGGCCGCCCTGGTAGAGCAGCTGGTAGGGATCCACACGGCGCGCGCCGAGCTCGTCGCGCTCCATCGTGTGATAGTCGAAGACGATCGTCTTGCGACGGAAGATGGCGGTCTCGATCTTGGCCAGGCGCTGCGAGACGTCGTGCCCGCCGGCCGACCCGGTGATGCCGAGCGCCACCGTGCTCTGCTCGGGAGCGGCGAGCGGACTGGGCCGGCCCCAGGAGATCTGCTGGAGGGCGAGACGCAACGGCTCGGCGTAGGCGAACTCCCCATCCAGCAGCTGCAGGGCCGTCCGCAGCGCGGCCAGCTCCTGATCACTGAAGGCGATCGGCGGGAGATGGAAGTTCTCCGGCGGGAGCGAATAGTTCTCCTGCTCGACCAGGCCGTCAACGGGCTTCTCGACCGCCAGAGCGATTCCCAGGGCCTCGAGCTCGGAGCGGTCGGCGTAAAAACGGCGCGCGAACGCATCCTCGTTCATCACGCTGTATCCCTCGACGTCGCGTCGGATCTCCGGGGCCGTCACTGGCCGGCGCTCGGCCATCAGATAGGAGATCAGCGACAGCTGACGGATCAGCTTCTCTGTGTCCTTCGCCATCCCGGACCAACTCTAGTCGCGTACTGCGGCCGAGGACCGGGTCCGTTCCCGGGGCTGCGCAATTTGCGCAGATTTGGATCGACCGTGTCGGTATCGACACGCCCGATGACCAACGGCGACGGAGCGGAGGACGGAGGCCGCGCGCTCACCGACCGACGCGCGCCGGGTGAGAGGCTACGCCGCCCGGCGTTCGATCGAGGGCGAGCCTGCGAAGTACGCGCCGCCACCGATGCCCTTGTCGAACACCGACCATTCGGCCCCTGAGGCGAGGCTCTTCTGGAGCCGATCGAAGCTGCCCAGCCGGCCGCCGAGGTTGTCGATCATGTGCACGAGGGTGGCTTCCCGCGTGCACGGGATGACGGGGCTGCCGTGTTCGAGCAAGCCGTGGTGGCTGAGGATGATGTGAAGCACCGACCGGGCCCGGTCGGGCGGGAAGCCGTCGAGCTCCTCGATCGCCCGGCGGACGCGGTAGTACCCGAGGGCGATCTCCCCGAATAGCCGCCCCTGGTCGGTCATCTCGATTGCCTCGCCGCGCATCTCATAGGCCTCGAGCTTGCCTATGTCGTGCAGGAGGGCGCCGGTGACAGCGATCTCGCGGTCGATCCCCGGAAAGGTGGCCGAGATGGCGCTCACGGCCTGGGCCACGCCGAGGCTGTGCTCGAGAAGACCGTGGCGGTAGGCCTGGTGGTAGCGCTTGGCGGCGGGCGCGTCGCGGTACTGCTCCCAGGTCGGTGACCCTTCGCCCAGGAGCAGCGCCAGCAGCCGCTGGAGCGCGTGGTCCTGGATGGTTGCCACCAGCTCACGCAGATCTGACTCCATCTGAGCGGCCGAGCGCAGCGGCCCATCGACGAGCTCGCCAGGATCGAACTCATCGGCGTCGGCCGTCCGCACCGAGTCGATCTCGATCTGGGGGCCGAAGTGCTCGTGGTGGGCGAACATCCCCATGACTCGAACCGGCTCGCCGACCAGGCAATCCTCACGGGCCCGATCGACGCCAGTGCGCAGTACGCCCGTCACGGCTCCGGTCCGGTCACCCAGGGTCAGCTTGAGCAGCTCCGAACCATCCTGGCGACGCTTGACGTCAGCTCCGCGAACCAGAAGGACCTGGTCGACGCGGATCCCGTCGGCGAAGTCACGAACTTGCATGGCAGCGAAGATAAAGCCGCCTCCGGACGGCTGAAGAACCCGCAAAGTGGGGAGGATTGATGAGGTAAGCGCGCTGTTGCGCAGGGCATAGTGTGATCAGCGAGCCCGTTTGACGCCACCACCACCGCCCGAACCGAAGGCAAAGAATCAAGACAAGGGACTGTGAAATTGGTTAGGGAAGACCGGGCCCAGCGGTGATTCAGCCTCTGTTCGAACATCGCCCGACGCTGGGTGGGTTCCGCACGCGAGCGCTCGAGCTCGAGGGCGACGGACCCGCCATCGTCTTGTTGCACGGCTACGCCGACAGCGCCGACACCTGGCGCCAGACACTCGCCCTGCTCGCGCGCCATGGTCGCCGGGCGATTGCCGTCGATCTGCCCGGCTTCGGGACGGCCGACAAGTTGGCCTCAACCCCGATCCTGCCCCAGCTCGATCGTTTCGTCGCCGCGCTGGCCAGTTATGCCGCTGGCCCCGAGGGGCGGCCGATCCTGGCCGTGGGCAACTCGCTCGGCGGCTGCCTGGCCCTACGGCTGGCCGAACACCACGGGGATGAGCTGATCGGGATGGTCGGCGTCGCGCCGGCGGGTCTGGAGATGAGCCGGCTGCTGCACCTGGTCCAGCACGACCCGATCATCCGCTCACTGGTCGCGCTGCCGACGCCCGTCCCGGCCTTCATGCTCCGCGCCGCGGTGGCCCGGCTCTACCGGCAGCTGGCCTTCGCCGTCCCGGACTCGATCGAGCCCGGGGTGATCGCCGCCTTCACCCACCATCACCGACAGCGCGCCCGCGTCGCCCAGTACCTCGACATCGCCCACCGGATGCTGCCCGAGCTGCGGGACCCGTTCCGCCTGGAGAACATTCACGTGCCGGTGCTGCTGGTGTGGGGCGACCGCGACCGCCTGGTCTTCTCCCGCGGCGCCTCCCGCGTGCTGGAGGCTGTGCCCGATGCCCGGCTCGAGGTGCTCGAGGGCGTCGGTCACTGCCCGCAGGTCGAGGCCGCGGAACGGTTCACCGAACTGCTGCTCGAGTTCGACGACCAGCTGGCCGCCGCGGCCTGATCGTTGGCCGGGGAGCCGGGACGAGCCGCCGCGGCCTGAACCTCGGCCGGGGAGCCGGGACGAGAGCGCCGGGCCTGAAGGAGCGGCTAGAGCCCGGCCGGATGGCGAACCGCGAACGCGCTCAGATTCTCATCCGGACGGCGGTTTGACCACCGCGAGCCGGTCTCGGCCAGGGCGACGGTGTCGAAGCGCAGACCGGCGACGATCATGAACGTGTGCCCGGCGTTGGCGAAGACCGTGATCCACTTCCCGGGCCCCGGCCGACCGTAATTCATCAGCTCGCCGGAGGTCACGGTCGAGCTCAGCAGGTGCGCGGCGGCGAACACGTAGCTGATCGACCCCGAGCAGTCGTAGCCGGTGTCCTCATAAGTCATGTGACCTCCGCCCCAGTGGTAGGGCAGCCGGGCGATCTGGTTGCCGGCCGCGATCACGGCCTGGACGGCGGCGGGGGCGCCGATCGGCGGCACCGCCAGGCCACCCGCGGTCAGGGTCGCCTGGCTGGCGCTGGCCGACATGCCGCTCTGGGCGAGCTCCTGGCGAACCTGGGCCTCGGTGACCGGCTCGGGTAGCGACGGGCTCGGCGGACCGACGCTGACTCCGGCCTGGTCTGAGGACGGCTGCGCGGCCGCCGCCGCGTCGCCGGCCACGGGCTCGATGGCCTGCGGATGGGCACGCGGGACGGCGGCGGCGGTGGATCCGCTTGGCGTGGACCGGCTCGGTGCCGATGCCGCCGGCGTCGTCTGGCCGGTCCCGCGGGTGCCGCAGCCCGCGACTACCGCGCAGAGGAGGATGAGCAGCCAGCCTCGTCGCACGGCGTCAGTATGACGGTGCCACGCCGGATCACGCGGCACCTCACAACGTCCGGTCAGTCCTCGAGCTGTCCCGAGTAGAGGGCGAACACCGCACCCTGCGGATCCTGGGCAACGGCGATCTTGGCGATTCCGATGTCGGTGGCCGGCAGGAGCACGTTTCCGCCCTGCTCCTGGACCTTGGCCAGCGCCCCGTCGAGATCGTCGGTGGCGAAATAGACGAGCCAGAACGGTGGCGTGTCGGCGGCCATCGGCGTCTGAATCCCGCCGTTGGAGCGCCCGGCGGCGGTCTGGATGACCAGGTACGGCGTTTCCGATCCCTCCATGGGCGTCGTCGTCCAGCCAAACAGATCGCCGTAGAAGTTCGCCGACGCGTCGGGGTCGGGCGAGCTGAGCTCGTTCCAGGAGAGCGCGCCGGGTGCATTGACCAGGCCCGCGCCCGGGTTCTCCTTTGCCTGCCAGACCATGACGAAGGCGCCGTGCGGGTCCTGGATGACCCCCATGCGGCCCGCGTCCATCACATCAAAGGCATCCGCGTGCACGGTGGCGCCGAGCTCCCGGGCCCGAGCCAGAGTGGCGTCGGCATCGTCGACGGTGATGTACGAGTTCCAGAGGGGCGGAGCCCCGGCCTCGCGCTGCATCTCGGGTTGGGGCGAGATCGCGGCCACATTCCGGCCGCCCACCTGCGCGATCGAGTAGACGACGCCGTCGCCGACCGGATTGTCCTCGTATTCCCAGCCGAATAGACCGGCGTAGAAGGTCTTGGCAGCGTCCTGGTCTGTCGTGGACAGGTCGGCCCAGCTGAACGTGCCCGGTGTGTACTCCGTTCTTTCTCCCATGCGCCGAACCTACCACCGGGGTCGCGCGAGGAACAGGCCAAAAATAGACTTGTTCACATGTCCAACTACACGCATACGAACATGATGGACGTCGAGAACATGGCCGCCGGGCGGATGCCCGGAATGGAGGCTCGGTTCGCTCGCAAGACGATCGAATCCGACCACCTCGGCGTGAGCTTCTTCCGGATCGACGCGGGAGTCCGCCAGCCCTTCGGCCACCGGCACCAGGAGCAGGAGGAGGCCTATCTGGTCCTGGAGGGATCGGGCCGCCTGCGCCTTGACGACGAGATCGTGGAGGTCAAGCCGTGGGACCTGATCCGGGTCGCCCCGCAGGTCGTTCGGGCGTTTGAGAGCGGGGACGACGGGCTGGCCTACATCGCCATCGGCAACGACCGGCCTGAGGGGGGCGACGCCGAGATGATCCAGGACTTCTGGGGCGAGTGACGATCGCGCTCAGGAGCGCGCGATCGACGCCGGGTCGGTGCGCTCCAGCCGGGTCATGGTGACCCGGGCCTTGAGCTGAGCGCTGGCCCCACCGCGGTAGACGCCCTTGATCGGCGGCACGTCGGAGTAGTGCCGGCCATGGCCGATCTTGACATGGGTTTCGCCGGCCAGAACGCGGTTGGTGGGGTCGGCGCCGACCCACACCGGCTCGCCCTCGGGCCCGCCACCGGCGACCGGGAGCAGGGCCTCGAGCCACGCGTGCGTGTCGACCTCGATCGACTCGTGGTGATCGCCATCGGCCGCGAACAGGTATCCCGACACGTAGCGGGCGGCGATCCCACGGTGGCGCAGCAGGCAGAGCCCGAGGTGGACGAAGTCCTGGCACACGCCGGCGCCGGCCTCGAGCAGATCGGCCAGTCGCGAGTCGACGTAGGTGGCTCCGCGCCGGTACTCAAAGCGATCGGCGATCAGCTGGGAGACGAGGAGCACGGTGGCCAGCGGGGTGGACGCGGCACCGGTCGTGTCCAGCAGCTGGCCAAGCGCCGGGTGGTCAGGCGCGTCATCGGTCTGGAGGAGGAATTCACCGCCCGCCTCGCGGTAGCTCGGGTCGCGCAGCGCCTCCCAGGTGGCCTGCGGTGGGTCGGTCGAGGCCTTGGTGCTGGCCCGCGCGCGGACGTCGATGGTCAGATGGCGATGAGGGCGGGAGACCTCGAATTCGACGACCTCGGTCCCGAAGTAGTCGGTGTGGCGGTGCAGGCGGACCTCGGGCGTGAGCCGCACGCTGAACTCCTCACAGCGCTGACGGCCGCTTGCGTGCGGCTTGACACGAAGCGCGTTGAGGTTGTCCACGACGTCTCCGTCGTAGTCGTACTCGGTCACGTAGCGAATGGCGAAGTTCATCGTCGGGCGCGGGTCAGAGGTGCACGGCGGCCAGGGCGGCGATGGCAAAATAGCGGGCGTCGATGTCGCGATCGACCAGCTCGATTTCGTCCTGGACGCGCTCGAGGATCCGCTCGAGTGCGCCGCCCCCCTCGCGGAGCGCGGCGCTGGAGCTCGAGGTCGGCAATCAGCCGTCCCAGTCGCAGCACCGGCGGCGAGGAGCGGGGCTGGGCGTCGGCGGCCGATAGGGCCGCGGCCAGCGCATCGACCGAGGAGGCGACCGAACCCGGGTAGGCGGAGTCGAAGAGCAGAAACTGGGCGACCATGGTCCCGTCGACCAGGCCCCAGAACAATGCGCAGCGCTCCTTGACCTCCTGGTAGACGGAGTAGGGGCCGGTGCGCAGGGCGGCCTGGAGGTCGTAGCGCCCGAGCAGGAGGCAGAACGAGTTCAGCGCCTCCCACATCTCGGTTGAGATGACGTCACGCATCGTCCGCCCCGCGCTCGCGCGCGCGGGCCACGCAGGCGACGACTGAGGCCGGGCTCTCCGTGTCCAGGGTCAGCAGCCGCGCCACCTCCCCGCCCGGGTGATGTCGCGGCCGAGCCAGAACAGCTCCTGCGCGATCCGGGCTAACACCGCTGCTGCTGCTGTTGCTGGCTCTGGTTGTGCCAGCCGCCGTAGCGCACGTCGGGCAGACGCGGCGGGCGGTGCGCGGGAGGGTTCCGGGGGCGAGGTCGGTCTGGCTGTCGTCATCAAGTACCCAGGTGTCCTTGGAGCCTCCGCCCTTTGCCGACCGCGCCCAGAGCCTCGGGGCCGAGCCGCTCCAGCGCGCTGAGCAGCGGCGCGGCGTGGGCAAGGGGCTGCCCGTCAGTCCCGAACAGCTCATCGCAGCAGCCCGGCGGAATCTCGTATTCAGCGGCCAGCATCGCGCGGCGATTATCGCGCGGTGATGTGAGCCAGTGATCTGCCCGCTCGCTCGGCGGCCAGTGCCCGCAGCGCCATCCCCAGCCAGCGACTGGCCTGGCCCTCCCAGAGCGTGACGGTATGCCCGCCCGAATAGACCCTGAAGACGTGCCTGACCCGGCTGGCGGTCAGGGCCGCGTCGTATTGGCGGTTCATGTTCAGAAACCGGGAATCCTGGTCGCCGACGTAGAAGGCCAGCAGGGACGGATAGCTGTTCAGCGCGGCGGCGAGCCCGGGCCCAGACGGTACCCGCGCGGCTCGGTTGGCTTGGGCGGAGCCGAGGTCCAGCACGCGGTCGCCGGCCGGATCGGTAGCCGCGAAGTAGCCACTCCAGGACTCAACGGCCCCGAACCTGTTCAGCGCCCGCAGGCCGATGTTGAAGGCTCCGTAGCCGCCGGCCGAGAGGCCGATCAGCGCGCGCCCGTTGCGGTGCGCGATCGTCCGGTAGCGATGATCGATACACCCGACGAGATCGTGGGTCAGCGCCTGGGGCCAGTCCTCATTGGCGTCCCAGTCCAGATACTCGCGGTCACTGCCGTCGGCGCGAGCGCCCTGCGGAGCGACCACGATCGCCCCGCGGCGGCCGCGGGGTAGAGCTGGGCCACGAAGCTGTTGTCCTGGTAGGAGGTGGGGGTGGCCGGCAGACCGTGCAGGAAGTACACGACGGGGTAACGGGAGGTGCCGCCCCGGTACCCGGCGGGCAGGTACACCATCGCCGGCAGGTCGCCGTTGAGAGCCGGCGAGCGGCAGGTGATCGACCGGCTCAGCGCCGGGGCGCTGGTGAAAGCGGGACCGGCCGGTCTCTGGCGGATCCGGCTGGCCACGACCACGGCGGCCCCGCTGGCGAACGCCGCCACGGCGACGACGATGAAGACCAGCGTGGCGATCAGGCGACGCCTTCTCACCCGCTCACCTCGATGGCGGGGGTTGTGACGAGAACGGCGACTGGACGTAACGCGCAACGGCAATGGCTTATCGGGGGCAAACATGGACGGCGTACAGTCGCCGTCGTGTCGTACCGAGAGTCCTTCCATGACTAACACAGGAGTCCTGTCCTCGGAGCGGTTCCCCGTGGGCGTCCTGGCGGCGCTGGCCGCCGCGGCCGGGGTCCTGATGGCGGTGACGCTCGGTGTGCTGGGGGGATATGGCTGGCTGTATGTATTTCACGTTTGGGGCTGGTTGGACGCCGGTCCGCGGATCGGGGATGCGCTGCCGCTCCTGCAGTTGGCCAGCGCCGACGGTCAGCCGCTGCTGGCCCTGCTCGCGGCCTGGTTGCTGCCCGGGGCCGTGGTGGGGCTGTTTCTGATCCGCTGGTCCGCCGGGCGCCGCGCGCTGGTCGGCGGGATCGTCGCTGGTGATCTTGCTCCTGATCGCCTCTCAGGCGGCCGACGCGCTGGCCCGCAACCTGCGCTTCCGCGACGTGCTGGTCACCCGCGAGCCGGGCCTGGGCCCGTGGCTCGAGGCGCTCGCGTTCGCGATCGGGTGCGCACTGCCCCGGCGATTCGTATTCGGCCGCCCGGGCGGACGGGGCCGGGGCGCGGCCGTGGGCGAGCGGGCTCTGCGCCATCTCGGCCTGAGCGGCGGCGAGCTTGGGCACGCAGCCCAGGACCACGGTGATCGCGACCAGGTGGACGGCGATCGCCGCCGGGTCGGCGCCAAGTGACTCGCCGAAGGCGAGCAGGCCGCAGATCATCGCCACCAGGGCCGCGAAGCCGTTCATGAGTGAGATGGCGCCGATCGCGCTGTCGACGGCGAGTGCCGACTGAAAGGCGAGGAAGCCGGCGAACGTGGCCAGAGCGGCGACGGCCGTCCAGACCGAGAACAGGGCCCCGAGGCCGTGGGGCCGAGGTTGACCGAGACCGCCTTGATTGCGGCATCGGCGGCGCCGTAGAAGATGCCGGCGGCGATCGCTCGCGCTGGGCTCGGAGCCGGATCGCGCTGGCCGCCAGTCCGAGCACCGCCAAGGCGGCGACCGTGACGGCCAGGGTCCCGCTGCGCAGGTGATCGTGGGCGGCGACATAGCCGACGGGCAGCGCGGCCAGGGCGGCGGCCATCAGGAACACGGCCCGGCGCTGCGCGCGGGTGATCGGGTGCCCGAAGAGCGCGCGGCCAGGGGCACCGACAGGGCCAGGCCGCCGGCGGCGAAGGCCTGCACGAGCGCCAGGGGGGCGATCGCCACGGCGAGGATCTGGAGCGCCGAAGCCGACCCAGCCGAGTGACCTGCCCGCCCAGCCAGATCGGGACTGCGGAACGCGCCGCGCAGGGCGCCGAGCAGGCCGGTGCGCCCGGTCCGGGTCAGGCCCCGGTGCTGGAACAGAAAGCCGAGGTTGATGAGCGCCGCCGAGCCGAGGGCGAGCAGGAGGCCAGCCGAGGAGCACGCCGAGGCCGAGGTCGCGAGCGGGCCGACGGTGGAGGTGCAGGGCGACGAGCTGCAGCCGAGCCGGTGGAGCAGGCCGCTGGCCGCGACGGCGCCGGGGTCCGGCTCGCCGGGGACAGTTGCCGCGAATGATGGCGGCCGATCCCGTGCGGAAGCGGCTTGACGCCCGGGGTCAGCGTCCGGGCCTGACCGCGGCCGCGCGGCAGGGCTAGGGTCGTGTCGCGCGAGGCGAGGATCAGCATCTGGTTCAGGTGCGCATGCCAGAGCTGCCAGTCGTGGCCGCCGCGGTACAGGGCGTAGCTGACCGCGGCCCCGGCGCGGGCCAGCGCGGCGGCCATCGGCGCCCTGCTGCGTGCTCAGTTGTCATCGCGACCGATGAACAGGAAGGCGCGAAACGGGTCGACGGCCAGCCTGCGTCGCAGCCGGGGGACATAGTCGAGCGGGCTGTTGGCGGCCAGCTGGCCGGGCCGTGGCGTGCGCGAAGACACCGGTCCGCGTCTGCCGGTAGTAGCCCGACCAGGACTGGAGATTGCCGAACACCCCGAGGTGGTGCAGGGCGACGTTGGTGGCGCCGTAGCCGCCGGCCGAGAAGCCGGCGATCACGCGCGCGCCGCGCTCGGGGACGGTGGCGAAGCGGCTGTCGACATCGTGGACGACGTCGATCACGTAGGACTCGTAGTGCGCCGGCGGCGGTGTTGGCCCATTCGGAGTCCGAGTACGTGCTGCCGTCGATCCGCCCGTCGGGGAAGACGAGGATCATCGGCCGCGATCCGGTGCCGGCTGATCAGGTTGTCCATCCGGGTGCCCATGCTGCCGATGCCGGTGTAGACCTGGGGCCGGCCGGGGCTGCCGTGCAGCAGGTAGTAGACGGGGTAGCGGTGGCGGCTCGGGTCGTAGCCGGGCGGCAGGTAGACCAGGTAGTCGAACTCGCGGTGCAGGGCGGTCGAGTAGAAGTGCACCCAGCTCACGCCGTCCAGGATGGGCGCCCTTGATCAGCCGGACGGGAGTGAAGCCACGGTGCTGGTAGTAGGACTCCCAGTAGCGGTAGGCGCCGTCCAGGCCCGTGACCGCGACGGCCAGCGCTATCAGCAGGACGCTCATCCGTCCGCCGAGACCCCGCATGACGCTGCCGCTCAGCCCGTCTTGGGCGTGTGCGCCGCCGGCCAGCGAGCGCGGGATCGAGGCCCGCGGGCCGGGCACGGCGCGGGCGCCGCAGCTCGGGTAGGTAGCCCTCGGCCTGGAGCACGCGCAGGACGGCGCGGGGCAGCGCCGGCCGGCTCTCGTAGACGAGGTAGCGCGGACGCCACTCGGGCGAGAACTTGTCGTTGAAGCGGACCAGCCGGTCCATCTGGAAGTGGCGGCGCAGCACGGCCACGGTGGCGGCCCGGCCGGCGCGCCGAACCGGGTTGCGCGGCGTGCGGGCCCGGAGCACGTGGGCGAGGCCGGCGTAGTTGAGGCTGACCTCCGGGACGCCGCGCTCGCGGGCGAGCTCCAGCGTGTGCGCGACGAGTGCCTCGTTGAGGCCGTTGGGCGTCTCCCGACCCGGCGCATGGTGTCCAGCGAGAGCTTTCCGCAGTGACTGATGAAGCGCATCACCGCGCCGAGCTGGCCGTCGGGCCCGCGGGCGAGCGCGTACAGATCGTCGGGTCGCAGCTCGGAGTCGAACGCGCCCATGCCCATCGCGAAGCCGAGCAGGTGGGGATGCTCGTGCACGCCAGCGCGCCTCCAGGGCCTCGAGTCTCGCGCTCGAGTGCCAAGGTCGATCGCGCGGCCCTCGCAGACAGTGATCTCCCAGCCGCGGCGGGCGACCCGGTGAACCGATTGGCGGAGCTTGCGCACGCGGCGGCCCTCGAGCGTGAAGCGGGCCGGATCGACGAACGCCTCCTCGCCGACGCAGATGGCGTGCAGGCCCAGCGGCGGTATTGCGCAAGGTAGCGGGGCGAGGCTCCCCACAGCGCGACCTGCCAGCCGCGGTCGCGGGCCACGGGCAGGAAGCCGGCCAGGACCTCGGCGGCGGCGCCATCGGGGGCGACCGGATCCGAGGAGACGATCGCCGTGCCCCCGATGACCCGGTAGGAGAGCACTCCGCCGGCCGCGAACTGCAGCGCCTTGTCGGGGCGCAGCATGAACGGCGAGAGCGAGTCCTGTCCGTGGCGGTCGACGATCGCCCGGGCGGCCCGGTACTCGTGGTCGGCATGGGCGTTGTCGGCCGGCTGGGGGCGCAGCACCGAGCGCAGGGCCAGCACTGAGATCAAGCGCCGCGCAGCCGATCAGGACCTCGATCGCGGCCAGCCACTCGGCGCTCAGCCGCGAGGCCGACGCTGGCGTGGTGAAGCGCGGGCACGATATGGCGTAGGTGCACGTGAACCAGCGGAGCGAGCCGCAGCGCTCCGTAGGCGACGATCCAGGCGCCCAGGGCGGCCGCCGCGTACGTACGCCGTGGCCGGTTGCGGCACCCGAGCGGGAAGGCCCCCCGCGCCCGGAGGAGCAGCAGGCATAGGGTGAGCTGGACGGCCACCCGCCACCAGTGTCCACCCAGGGCGCTGCACGCCGGCCAGGACGCCGATGCCGATCGCGGCGACCGACACCGCCGTCCGGGTGCCTCGCAGCAGCCGCGGGACGAGCGTGAGCAGGGCCAGGCCGACGATGATCGAGACCAGGTGCGTCTCAGGGGGCAGCAGACCACCGATAGGCAGCTGCGCCATGGCGGACAGCGACGTGCGCGAAACCAAAGATCACGGCGTCGATGGCCAGCACCGTGACCGCAACCGCAGCCGACTGTCGAACGGTCAGGAAACGGATCCGAGCGTCGATAATGGGTGAATCTAACCCCGCTTTGGGCCCGGTAACAGACGCTCGGGGCGACCCCAACACGAGCGTAACGGTGCGAAAACAAGCCGCATCAAATGAGTTGCCTTAGACCGGTTCAGATCCTCCACGGGCCGCCTGCGTCTACATTTGGCGGCGATGCGATTGCTGATCACCGGTGCCGGGGGAATGCTCGGCCAGGATGTGCTGAGAACGGCCCAGGAGCAGGGTCACGAGACGATCGCCCTGTCGCGGGCCGAACTGGACGTGAGCGACGCCCGCGCGGTCACGGCCGTGATCGCCGACGCGGCGCCCGACACGGTGATCAACTGCGCCGCCTGGACCGACGTCGACGGCGCCGAGACCGAATACGCCGCCGCTGAGGCCGTCAACGGCGTCGGGCCGGGAAACGTGGGCCGGGCGGCCGCTGCCGCCGGCGCCTGGACGGTGCACGTCTCCACCGACTACGTGTTCGACGGCCTGCACACCCGATCCCTACGTCGAGTCCGACGCGCCATCGCCGATGTCGGGCTACGGGCGCTCGAAGCTCGAGGGCGAGCGCGCGCTAGCCGCCGCCGCCCCCGATCGGCACACGATCGTCCGCACCTCGTGGCTGTTCGGGCTGGCCGGGTCCTCCTTTCCCAAGACGATCCTCGGGCTGGCGCGCGAGCGCGACACGCTCAGCGTGGTCGACGATCAGGTCGGCTGTCCGACCTTCACCGGCCACCTCGGTGCGGCGCTGGTCGGTCTGGCCGGCGGACCCGCCACCGCTCGGGGTGCTGCACGTGGCCGCCGCGGGCGAGTGCTCGTGGTTTGAGTTCGCCCGCGAGATCGTGGCCGGCGCCGGGCTGGACTGCGAGGTCTCCCCGTGCACGACGGACGAGTTCCCGCGTCCCGCGCCCCGGCCGGCCTACAGCGTCCTGCGCAGCGAGCGCGACGGCGCCCCGGTTCTGCCGCACTGGCGCGAGGGGCTCGCTGATTTCCTGGCCGGAGCCGGAGGCGCCGGCGTGAAGCTGCTCGTCTGCGGCGCCGCCGGCTTCATCGGCTCGACGTTCGTCGGGCTGCGCGTGCGCGAGCACGGTGACGAGGTCACCGTCCTCGACAAGCTGACCTACGCCGGACGGCGCGAGAACCTCGCAGGCGGTGGAATCCGACATCCGCTTCATCGAGGGCGCGATCGAGGATCCGGCTGTCGTCGCCGAGGCCATGGACGGAGCCGAGGCGGTGGTCAACTTCGCCGCCGAGACCCACGTCGACCGCTCGATCGCCGACCCGTTCGCGTTCAGCGTCACCAACGGGCAGGGCACGCACGTGCTGCTCGAGGCGGCCCGGGAGCGGGGGCTGCGCTACGTCCAGGTCTCCACCGACGAGGTCTACGGCTCGATCGAGACCGGGTCGTTCACCGAGTCCTCGCCGCTGGCGCCATCGAGCCCCTACAGCGCGACCAAGACCGGCGCCGACCTGCTCGTGGCCAGCTACTTCCACACCTACGGGCTCGAGACGCTGGTCTGCCGGGGCTCGAACAACTACGGCCCTCGCCAGTACCCGGAGAAGCTGATCCCGCTGATGATCCTCAACGCCCTGGCCGGGGATCCGCTGCCCGTCTACGGCGACGGTCGCCAGGTCCGCAACTGGCTCTACGTGGAGGACTTCGGACGCGGCATCGGCGCCGTCCTGGCCCACGGACAGCCCGGTGAGACCTACAACTGCGGCGGCCCTGACGAGTGCGAGAACCTCGAGGTCGTGGACCGGATCCTCGAGCTCACCGGAGCCGATCGGTCGCTGATCGAGTACGTCACCGATCGGCCCGGCCACGACCGCCGCTACTCGCTGTCCTCGGCCAAGCTGCAGGGTCTCGGCTGGCAGGCGCAGATGCGCTTTGCGGATGGCCTCGCGCAGACCGTCGACTGGTACCGGGAGAACGCATGGTGGTGGGAGCCGATCCGTTCCGGCGCCTACCGCGAGTACTACGAGCGCCAGTACGGCCGCGCCCTGAGGTGGTGACCGCCGCCCGGGGTCGCCACGCGCCGCCGCCCGAGGTGCGGCTGCCCCTCCAGCGCGACCGCCTGCTGCGCGCCGCGGCCCTGGAGTTCGCCGAGCACGGCTACGCGGGCACGAGCTCGGACGTCGATCAGCCGCCGGGCGGGGATGTCCAAGGCGACCTTCTACGAGCACTTCGCCAACAAGGAGGAGTGCATCCTGGCCCTGTTCGATCTCGCCGGTGAGGACGGTCCAGGGCGCGATGGCTGACGCGGCAGCCCAGCGCGCCGAGCGATGCTCGGGAGCGGATGCGGGCCGGGGACCCGCGCCTTCTTGACCGCGCTCTCCGAGCATCCCGAGTTCGCCCAGACTCTGCTCGTGGAGATCATCGGCGCCGGCCCCCGCGCCGCCCAGCAGCGCGACGCGATCCTGCAGGCCTTCGCCGACGTGCTCGACGCCGAGAACGCCGCCGCTGCCCGGCGCGGTCTGATCGGCCGCTTTGCCTCTCCGCACGACTCGTTCGCGGTCGTCGGCGCGATCGCCGAGCTGGTCTCGCGCCAGGTCCGGCTCGGGGTGCCCGCGAGCGTGCTCGAGCTGGCCCCGGTGATCGACCGGCTGATCTTCGGCCTGCTGCCCGACGCCGACGCGTGAGCCGGGCTGCAGCTGGCCGCGCTCGAGGCGGAGATCGTCGGCTGCCGCCGCTGCCCGCGCCTGGTGGCCTGGCGTGAGGAGGTGGCGCGGGTCAAGCGGGCCGCCTTCGCCGATCAGGAGTACTGGGGCCGGCCGCTGCCCGGGTTCGGCGACCCGCAGGCGCGGATCGTGGTTCTGGGCCTGGCCCCCGCCGCCCACGGCGGCAACCGCACCGGCCGGGTCTTCACCGGCGACCGCTCGGGGGATTGGCTGTTCGCCGCCCTGTGCCGGGCCGGTCTGGCCAATCAGCCGGAGTCGGTCGCGGTGGATGACGGACTTGCGCCTGAGCGACTGCTGGGTGTGTGCCGCCGTGCGCTGCGCCCCACCGGCCAACAAGCCGACCCCGGCGGAGCGCGACACCTGCCTGCCCTACTTCGACCCGAGAGCTCGAGCTGCTCGGCGCGGGCGCGGGTGATCGTGTGCCTGGGCGGCTTTGCCTGGGCGGCGGCGCTGCGCGCGCTGCCCGCCATGGGCTTCACCCTGCCCGGCCCCGACCGCGCTTCGGCCACGGGGCGCAAGCGCGGGTCGGGCGAGTACACGCTGCTGGGCTGCTATCACCCCAGCCAGCAGAACACGTTCACCGGCCGGCTGACCGAGCCGATGCTCGACGCCGTGTTCGCCCAGGCGCGCGAGCTGGCCGGGCTACCGGGCGCGCGAACTGCCCGCGGCTAACGTCTGTGCACCGCGCTTCCCGCTACTGAGGAGACATGATGCGAGCGGTTCAGTTCAGTCAGTTCGGCGGTCCCGAGGTGCTCGAGGTGGTCGAGCTGCCCGAGCCGCACCCCGAGGCGGGACAGATCCGGGTCGCGGTGCGCGCGGCGGGCGTCAACCCGATCGACTGGAAGGTGCGCAGCGGCATGATGGGCGGCGACCTGCCCCGCCGGATCGGGCAGGAGGTGGCCGGGGTGGTCGACGAGGTCGGTGACGGGGTCGGACGACGTCGCGGTCGGCGACGAGGTGTTCGGCTTTGCCGGCCGGCGGCGGCGGGCGCCGCCGAGTACGTCGTGCTCGGGGCCTACGCCCGCAAGCCGCAGGGCGCTTGACTTCGCCGGGGCGGCTGGGCTGCCGGTGGCGGTCGAGACGGCGGTGCGCACGCTCGATCTGCTGGGGGTCAGGCGACGGGGACGTGGTGGTCATCAACGGCGCCTCGGGGGCGGTGGGTCAGCGCGGCCACGCAGCTGGCCGTCCGGCGCGGCGCCCGCGTGATCGGGACCGCCGGCGCTGACAACCAGGAGTTCATCCGTGCGCTGGGGGCCGAGCCGACGACCTACGGCGAGGGCCTGGCCGAGCGGGTCATGGCGGCGACCGCGGACGGCCGCGTCGATGCGGCCTTTGACGCCGCCGGCGGTGGCGCGCTGCCCGACCTGGTCGAGCTGACCGGCAGCCCGGAAGCGTGATCACGATCGCCGACTACGCCGGCGCCGAGGAGACCGGCGTGCGCTTCAGCGGCGGCATGGGCAGCCGAGCGCGCGGTCCACGCCCTGGCCGAGATCGTGCCGCTGATCGAGGCCGGGCAGTTCACGCTGCCGGTCGCCCAGACCTTCGCGCTCGACCAGGTCGGCGAGGCGCAGCGGGTGGGCGAGGCCGGGCACGCGCCCGGCAAGCTCGTGCTGCTGGTCTGAGGTGTTCCGGGTGGCCGGCCCGCAGCTGACGGCGCTGGCGGTCGCCGATCCGCCCGAGCGCTGGGCGGCGCTCGGGTTTGCGGTTGACGATCGCCGCGTGTCGCTCGGCGGGGTGAGCTCGAGCTGGGCGGTCCGCGGCTGCGGGATCACGGGCTGGACGCTGACGGACGTCGATCGGCCGTCCGACTTCGATGGCCTACCGACCACTCTCGTAGAAAAAGCGAGCGCTGAGGTCGCTTCCTCTATGAGAGCGGAGTCCGATCACCCAACGGGGCGCTGGGCATCGACCACGTCGTGATCATCACCCCGGACTTCGACGCGACCGCGGCCGCTCTCGATGCGGCCGGGCTGGCGTTCCGGCGCGTCCGCCAAGCCGGCGACCGGCGCCAGGGCTTTCGCCGCCTGGGCCCGGCGATCATGGAGATCGTCGAGGCACCGGAGGCGGACGCCGCCGCACTTCTGGGGGCTGACCATCGATCGTGGCCGATCTCGAGGTGCCGCCCGCGCACGCATGACGGACACCTCAGCGACGACCGGCCGGCCGTCCAGCCCGGGCGCCAGATCGCCACGCTCGGGCGCGGGGCCGGGCTGTCGACCCGGTTGGCATTGATGGACCCTGAGTAGCCTCAGATAGATGGCCCTCGATGTCTTCAGCCCGCGTACTCGCGAGTGGTTCGAAGGCGCCTTCGCCGCTCCGACCGCGGCCCAGACCCAGGCCTGGCCGGCCATCGCCTCCGGCGAGCACGTGCTCATCTCCGCCCCCACCGGTTCGGGCAAGACGCTGGCCGCGTTCCTGTACGCGATCGACCGGCTCGCCAACGACCCGGATCGCCCGTCTGACCCCAAGCAGCGCTCGACGCAGCTCGTCTACGTCTCGCCGCTGAAGGCGCTGTCCTACGACATCGATCGCAACCTGCGCACGCCGCTGCGCGGGATCGGCGCCGACCTCGAGGTCGCCGTGCGCACCGGCGACACCCCCCAGCGCGAGCGCCAGCGGATGCTGCGCGAGCCGCCCGACATCCTCATCACCACGCCCGAGTCGCTGTATCTGATGCTGACCGGCCGCGCCCAGAGCATCTTCTCCGGCGCGCGCTGGGTGATCGTCGACGAGATCCACGCCGTGGCGGCGACCAAGCGCGGCGCGCACCTCGCGCTCACGCTCGAGCGGCTCGAGGCCGCCGCCGGCCATCCCGTCCAGCGCATCGGCCTGTCGGCGACCCAGAACCCGCTCGAGGAGGTCGGCCGCTTCATGGTCGGGCCCCAGCGCCGGTGCCGGATCGTCGACACCGGCGTACGCAAGGAGCTCGACCTCAAGATCCACGTTCCGGTCGAGTCGATGGTCGAGCCCGACGACACGCCCACCCCGGAGCTTGATCCCCTGGCGGGCGGGACCGAGGCGACCCGTCGCTCGATCTGGCCGGCGATCTACCCCGAGCTGCTGGAGCTGATCGAGGCCCACAAGTCGACGATCCTGTTCGTCAACAACCGGCGGGCCGCCGAGCGCCTGGCGCTGCGCCTGAACGACCTGGCTGAGAAGGAGATCGCCCGCAGCCACCACGGCTCGCTGGCCCGCGAGGAGCGCACCGTCGTCGAGGAGCTCCTCAAGGCGGGCGAGCTGCCCTGCCTGGTCGCCACCACCAGCCTCGAGCTCGGCATCGACATGGGGGCCGTCGACCTCGTCATCCAGGTCGAGTCGCCCAAGTCGGTGGCCCGGGGGCTGCAGCGAATCGGCCGCGCCGGTCACTCGGTCGGCGATGTCAGCCGCGGGCGCATCTTCCCCAAGTTCCGCGGCGACCTGCTCGAGTGCGCGGTCGTCGCCCGGCGCATGCGCGAGGCGGCGATCGAGACCACGGTCGTGCCCCGCAACGCGCTCGACGTGCTCGCCCAGCAGATCGTGGCCATCGCCGCCGCCGCGCCCGATGACGAGCCGGTCGTCGTCGACGATCTGTTCGCGCTCATCACCCGCACCCACAGCTACGCCGAGCTGCCCCGCCCGCAGCTCGAGAACGTGCTCGACATGCTCGACGGGCGCTATCCGTCCTCGGAGTTCTCCGAGCTGCGCCCGCGGATCGTCTGGGACCGCGTCGCGGGCACGATCCGCGCCCGCCCCGGCGCGCGGCAGCTGGCCGTCACCAATGCCGGGACGATTCCCGATCGCGGGCTGTACGCGGTCACCCTGCCCGATGGCCGACGCGTGGGCGAGCTCGACGAGGAGATGGTCTACGAGGCCCGCCCGGGCCAGACCTTCCTGCTCGGGGCCAGCACGTGGCGGATCGAGGAGATCGGGCGCGACCGGGTGATCGTCACCCCGGCCCCCGGGCTGCCGGGCGCGGTTCCGTTCTGGAAGGGGGACGGGATCGGCCGGCCCCGCGAGCTCGGCGAGGCGATCGGCGCCTTCTCGCGCTGGGCGGTCGACCAGACCCCCGAGCGCCTCGAGGAGGACTACGACCTCGACCGGCGGGCGGCCAAGAACCTGGTCGAGTTCCTGTCCGAGCAGCAGGAGGCGACGCGCGTCGTGCCCTCCGACCGGACGATCGTGGTCGAGCGCTTCCGCGACGAGATCGGCGACTGGCGGTTGTGCGTGCTGAGTCCGTTCGGGGGTCGAGTCCACGCCGCCTGGTCACTGGCCCTGAGCGCCCGCATCCGCGACGAGTTCGACCTCGAGGCCGACGCGATCTACTCCGACGACGGGATCATCATCCATCTCCCCGACGCCGAGGAGCCCCCGGGCGCGGAGCTGATCATGCTCGAGCCCGACGAGATCGAGGACCGCGTGGTGGCCGAGCTCGGCTCCTCGGCCCTGTTCGGCGCCCGCTTCCGCGAGAACGCCGGCCGGGCGCTGCTCATCCCCCGCGCGCGGCCGGGCAAGCGCACTCCGCTCTGGCAGCAGCGACTGAAGTCGCAGTCCCTGCTCGAGGTGGCCAAGAAGTACGGCGAGTTCCCGATCGTGCTCGAGACCTACCGCGAGTGCCTGCGCGACGTGCTCGACGTGCCCGGCCTGATCGAGCTGCTGACCCGGCTGCACCGGCGCGAGATGTCACTGGTCGAGGTCGAGACGCCGACCGCCTCGCCGTTTGCCTCCTCGCTGCTGTTCGACTACGTCGCCACCTACATGTACGAGGGCGACACGCCCAACGCCGAGCGGCGCGCGGCCGCGCTGTCGCTGGACCGTGATCTGCTCCGCGAGCTGCTCGGCCAGGATGAGCTGCGCGACCTGATCGACCCCGGGGCGCTGGAGTCGGTCGAGGCCGATCTGCAGTGTCTGTCGCCCAACGCGCAGGCCACCGGCCGGGACGGTGTGCTCGACGTTCTGCGTCGCGTCGGCGACCTGACCCTGGCCGAGATCTCGGCGCGCGTCGTGGCCGGGCTCGACGCCGAGACGGATGCTCGAGGACCTGCGGGCCGAGCGCCGCGCGGCTCGCGTGCGCATCAACGGCGAGGAGCGCTGGATCGACGCCGCCGACGCCGGCCTGTATCGCGACGCGCTCGGTGCCGCGCCTCCCGGCGGGCTGCCCGCCGCCTTCCTCGAGGACGTGCCCGACGCGCTCACGCGGCTGCTGCGCCGCTACGGCGCCACCCACGGGCCGTTCACCACCGACGAGGTGCGCAGCCGCTACGGGATCGACGCCTCCGCCGGGCTGCGCGAGCTCGAACGCGACGGAGACCTCGTCCGGGGCGAGCTACGTCCGGGCGGCAACGCCCGGGAGTGGTGTGATCCCGAGGTGCTGCGCCGCCTGCGCCGCGCCTCGCTGGCCGTCCTGCGCAAGGAGATCGAGCCGGCCGAGCAGCGCGAGCTGGCCCGCTTCTTGCCCGCCTGGCAGGGCGTGGACCGCCATCCGGCCTCCGGAGCCGGCGTTGACCGGCTGCGCGAGACGCTGGTCCCGCTGCAGGCGCTGGCGCTGCCGGCCGAGGTCTGGGAGCGCGACGTGCTCCCCCGCCGCGTCGGCGCCTATTCGCCATCGTGGATGGATCAGCTGTGCGCCAGCGGCGAGGTGGTGTGGATCGGCGCCGGTGCGCTCGGTCGCGGCTCGGGCCGGGTGGCCCTCTATTTCCGTGAAGATCTGCCGCTGCTGGGGGCCCCGCCTTACCGCGGTGAGCGGCCGGCCGGCGACGCATCACGAAGCCGTGCGCGCCCGCCTTGAGGCCGGGGCCTGCTTCTTCACCGACCTGCTCGTCGATGTCGCGCTCTCTCCGGAGGAGATTCAGGAGGCCCTCTGGGATCTGGCCTGGGCCGGGGTGGCCACCAACGACGCGTTCGCGCCGCTGCGCGCGCCCCGGCTGACCCTGGCCCGGGCGCAGCGCGAGAACACCCGCCGCGGTGCCCGGCGCGGCGGACGCTTCGGCGCCGCCCGCCGCCGCGACGCGACCTCAGCCCAGGTCCAGGGCCGCTGGTCGCTGACCGACCCGCTGCTGCGCGACTGACGCCGATCCTGCGGCCCGGCGCCGAGCGCTGGGTGAGCTGCTGCTCGAGCGCTACGGCATCCTCACCCGGGAGCAGGTCCTGGCCGAGGGAATCCCGGGCGGGTTCTCGGCCATCTACTCCGAGCTCAGCCAGCTCGAGACGCTCGGGGTGGCTCGCCGGGGCTACTTCCTCGAGGGACTGGGCGGTGCCCAGTTCGCGCTGCCCGGGGCGGTCGAGCGCCTGCGGGCGCGCGCCGGCGATCGAGGATCAGCCGACCGCTCGTCCTGGCCGCCGTCGATCCTGCCCAGCCCTACGGGGCTGCGCTGCCCTGGCCCAGACCCTACGATCGAGGATGCCCGTCGGGTCGCCGCCCGCTCGCGGACCGCCGGTGCCTACGTGGTGCTGGCCGGCGGCGATCCGGTCGTCTACCTGGAGCGGGGCGGACGAGCGCTGCAGACGCTGGTCGGCCGCCGGTGACGGCCGCCTGGAGCCGGCTCTGGCCGCGCTGGTCGAACACGTGCGCGCGGGCCGCATCAAGCGCCTGGCGCTCGAGAAGGTCGACGGCGAGCCGGCCATGAGCTCGCCGCTCGCGCCGGCGCTGATCGCGCTCGGGTTCCAGGAGGGTCCGCGGCGGCTCACCCTGAGCGCCTGACGTCAGTAGTTGCCTGACAGCCAGTCCCAGGCCCGGCGCAGCTTGTCCTGAAGCTCCGCACCCTCGCCACTCCCGGGGGCCGCGGGATCATCGGTCATCACTGCCGGGTTGGCCGACGGCTCCGGCAGGGACTCGGATGCCTGCCGGTCGAGCTTCAAGATCACGCCGTGCTCGTGGATCTCGCTGACTGTGTCGGCGTCGGCGAACCGATGGCCACCGGGGCCGGCAGTGGTGTCGACGATGATCCCGTCAAAGACGTCCTCGGCTTCGTCGGCCAGCACGCCCACGACCGTGCCGATCTCGTGTCCGTCGCTGCTGAGGACGGCGGTCCCTTTTGCGAGGACCTCATAGGAGATCGGAAAGCCCAGCTCCATGGCGCGAGCATATATGGCGGGGATGGGCGGGCGAGTCGCCTGACCGGCTCCCTACGATCGGGGTATGCCGGAAGGAGACACGATCGCCTACGCGGCCTCCCGCATGCGGCCGATTCTCGAGGGTCACGTGCCCGACGAGATCCGCACGCCGCATCCGCGCCACCGGCTGGACCGCTGGCCCGAGCGCCTCGGCAGATCGGGCGGTGACCGAGATCCGCACCCACGGCAAGCACCTGTTTCTCCGCTTTGACGGCGATCTCACGATCCACTCCCATCTGCGGATGACCGGGTCGTGGGGCGTCTACCGCCCGGAAGGCGCTGGCGCCGGGCCCCCGGTCGAGCGTGGCTGGTACTGAGCCGCGACGGTCACGAGGTGGTCCAGTTCGACGGTCCGGTGCTCGAACTTCTGACCGACAGCCGGACGCGGTTTGACCAGCGCCTGGCGGACCCTGGGTCCCGACATCCTCGCGCCCGAATTCGATCACGAGCGCTTTCTGGCCCGGCTGCGCGCCGATGACCACACGCGCGGGATCGGCGACGCCCTGCTGGACCAGCGCAACGTGGCCGGAATCGGCAACCTGTGGAAGTCGGAGGGCTGCTGGGAGCCGGGCATCGACCCCTGGCGCCGGGTGGGCGAAATCAGCGATGCTGAGGCCGTGGCCATCATCGACTGCCTCCGGCCGCGGATGTTCGCCTCCGCCGCGACCGGGAATCAGGACAGCCACCGGCGCGTGTTCCGGCTGGCCGGCCGTCCGTGCCCGCGTTGCGGGACCAAGATCCTGGCCCGCGGCCAGGGCGACGACAATCGCACGACCTTCTGGTGTCCGGGATGTCAGCGCTAAAGCGCGTCGGCCACAAGGGCGCGGACCTGATCGTGCCCGGCAACACGGTGGCCAGTTTCAACGCGGCGCTCGAGGCGGGGGTGGACATGATCGAGTTCGATGTCCTCCCGGGCCGCGGCGACGATCGGCTGATCCTCGCCCACGACTACGAGGACGCCGAGAAGCGCCAGGTCCTGAGTCTGCAAGAGGGGCTCGAGCATCTGGCCAGCGGCCCGTTTGCCGACGTGGAGCTCGATGTCGATCTGAAGCTTCCGGGTTACGAGGTCGAGGTTCTGGACGCGCTTGCCGCCCACGGGATGCTCGAGCGTGCATTGATCTCGAGCCAGTACCGCGAGAGCCTCGCCGTGATCCGGGCCGCCGAGCGCGGCGTGCGCCTGGGCTGGTCGGTGCCTAGGCTGCGCCAGGATCCGTTCCGCCACCGGCTCATGTGGATCCCGGCCACGGCCGTCGTCCTGGCCTGGCGCGAGCTGCTGCCGATGTGGGCGGGATCGGCGATCCGCCGGGGCGACTGTGACGCGCTGATGGCGCACTGGCGTCTGGTGACTCCGCGCCTGGCCCGGACGATCGCTCGCGCCGGTGGCGAGCTCTACGTCTGGACGGTCGATGAACCGGCCCGTATCCGCAGCCTCGAGCGTCTGGGCGCGACCGGCGTCATCACCAACGACCCGCGCCTGTTCGCGCAAGCGTCCGGCTGAACCGGCCACGGGCTCGGGTCAGTCGGGCCTGACTGAGCTACTTGATGGTGCAGGTGGCCGCGCTGTAGTGCGGCGGGCTCGCGAAATCGGCGTTGTGATGACCGCCGGTGGTGCTGCGCGTCGTGCTCCCGATCAGCTGGCCCGAGCGACGCCAGATGAAGGTGACGGTTGCCTTCAACGGCGGCTCGTGGGGTGAGAACTGAAACAGGGCACCACTCTGCTGCAGCCCGGAAGAGGCGCGCCCCAGCCGCACCAGCTTGGTGCCGCTCGTGGGGACGGGGACGAACCGCTTCCGGCTGCGCGCGTAGTAGAAGAGCTTGACGTCCATCGACAGCCAGGCGGCGAACCCCAGTGCGGGCATCTGGCCGCGGATGCCGAGGTCGTCGTGGTGACCGCGGCTGTTGCAGATGTTGACCGTCGCCCACACGCTGTGCGAGCGCTCGGCCTTCTTGACCGCCGCGCGGATCTTGGCCGGGGAGGGATTGTCGGCCGCCCGGGTCGGCGCTGCGGCGGGCGCAGGCGCCCCGGCGGCCGGCATCGCGACGGCAGCCGATGCGCCGAGGGCAACACAAATCATCGCCAGAGAGCGGCGCATCTGCGTCACGATAGCGACGCTGTGATGAATCGCCCGCTGATACGTAGTCAGGTTGTGATCGACTCGCAGACCGTCGCTGGAGCAGCTCACACCCCGAGCTCATGGGAGGGTCTCGAGGAGCTGTACCGCTCGAGCCGTGACGATGTCTACGCCTACGTTTTCACCCTCCTACGCGAGCGTGCGGCCGCCGAGGACGTCACCGCGCAGGCCTTCGAGCGTGCCTATCGCCGTCGGCGCACATTCGACCGCCGGCGTGGCGAGGAGCGAGCCTGGCTGTTCGGGATCGCCCGCAACGCTGCCCTCGACGAACTGCGCCGGCGGCGCCGTCACGCCAGCCTGCTGACCGAGCCCGAGGATGTGGATCGGGCCACGGTCGACGAGGGTCTTGAGGTTGCGCTGCGCCGGACCACGGTTCGCGAGGCCCTGAGCCGCCTGCCTGCGCGCGAGCGCGAGGTCGTGGCCCTCAAATTCCACGCCGGACTGTCCAACGGTGAGCTGGCCCGCGTGCTGGGCATCGGGGAGAGTGCCGCCGGCACCATGCTCTATCGCGCGATGGAGAAATTGCGAAAGGCCTGTCATGACTGAACCCTCCGAGATCACGACCGCGCTGGCGGTGATCGACGCCACCCTGGCCGGGGAGGCGGTGGAGCCCGAATACGCCGAGCTGGCCGAGTTGTCGTTGATTCTCGCCGCGACCGGTGAGGCCCCGAGGCCGGCGTTCGCTGCCGAGCTGGATCGGCGTGTGGAGCGTCGCTTTGCACCCGAGCCCGCCGGCGGCACGGGCTCGGGCCAGCGCGGCAGCCAGGCGCGGCGGTCGCGCTGGGCGTGGTTGTTTGCCCCCGGGGCGGCAGCGGTGGGGGTGGCCGCGATCATCGCCCTGGTCGTCGTATTCAGCGGCGGCTCCGCGCGCAACCGGCCGCTGGTCAATGACCTCTCTTCGGGCGCCTCGAGCCGCGCTCCGTCCGCGGCGCAGTCGAGCACGTCCGCAGCGTCGAGCCCTGCCTCACCTTTGAGCACAGCCTCGACGCCAAACCGCTCGATCACACCGGCCGCCCGTCCCGGCCGGCTCGGCCTGTCTAGCGGCGGTGCTGCCGGCGCCTCAGCGCCCAACACGGCCCCCACACCGCCGACATCAGGCCGCCAGATCGTGCAATCGGCGCAGCTCTCGCTCTCGACGCCGCCCGCGCGCGTCGACGACGTCGCCCAGCAGGTGTTCGACGTCGTCGCGGCCCAGAACGGAGTGGTGGAGAACTCCAATGTCACCTCCACGGCTCCCTACGGCAACGCTCAGTTCTCGCTCAGCGTGCCCAGCGCCAATCTGGGCCGGACGCTGAACGCGCTCTCGCAGCTGCACGGCGCCCGCGTCGTCTCCCGCAGCGACGCCAGCCAGGACATCACCGGGCAGGTCGGCGGCGCCGGCCGCCGGCTGGCCGAGGACCGGGCCCTGCGGACCTCGCTGCTGCGCCAGCTCGCCGCCGCTACCACGACGACCGCCGTGAACAGCCTCAAGGCCCAGATCCGACGACGTCGACGCCTCGATCAACCGCGATGTATCGGCCCTGCGCTCGCTGCAGCGCAAGGTCGCCTACAGCCAGATCTCGGTGACGATCAACTCGGTGGCGCTCCCAGCTCACCCGGTCGCCCACGGCGGCGGGTTCACCCTCTCGCGCGCCGCTGCACGACGCCGGGCGCGTGCTCGTGGTGGCTGCCGGCGTCGGCCTGATCGTGCTCGCCGTGCTGGTACCGCTGGGACTGGTGGTCGCGCTTGCCGTGTGGGTCGGGGCGGCGCTGCGCCGGCGGCGCCGAGAGCAGGCCCTGGACCTGCTCTAAGACGCTGCGAGCGGACGTTCTCTGAGCCCGCGCTCTGCCGACCGGCCCGCGACAGCGAGGCGGCCTGTTTTACTGGGACCGCATGGCGGCGACTAGTGAGGAGACGATCGCCTTGCTGCATGGGATCCCGGCCTTCGCGGATCTTGGCGACGCGGACCTGGCCCGAGTGGCGGACGTCACCGTTCCGCGGACGTTCCAAGGCGGCGAGGCGATCTTTCACGAGGGTGATGAGAGCGACACCTGTTACGTCGTCCGCTCCGGACACGTGCGCGCCGTGCGCGAGCACAGCGACGGACGGACGCTGACACTGGCCACGCTCGGCCCGGGGGAGATCTTCGGCGAGCTGGCCATCTTTGACGAGGAGCGACGCTCGGCCACGGTCGAGGCGCTCGACGACCTCGAGGTGGTGGCGATTCTCGCCGCCGATATGCGCCGGATGCTGCGCCGGCACCCCGATATCGCCGTGAAGCTGCTGGCGGCGCTCAGCCGCCGGCTGCGGGAGACGAATGAGCGCCTGACCCGGCAGTCGTTTCAGACCGTTCAGAGCCGGGTCGCTCACGTGCTGGCCGAGATGGTGGCCACGGCCCGCTCGGAGGGGGCGCCCGAGCGCGACGTGCTCATCACCGCCACCCAGAGCGACCTGGCGCAGCTGGCCGGCTCCTCACGCGAATCGGCCAGTCGCTTTCTGGCCGTGCTCGAGCGAGCCGGGCTCATCACCCAGGGCCGGGGCCGGCTGACCGTCCACGATCCGGCGGCCCTGGAGCGATATGTCTATTGACGGCGGGTCTCAGCGGGCGCCGCAGGTCGCGGGTGATGAGGAGTTCTCGGCCGGCGGCGTGGTCGTCGACGACGACCAGGTCGTGGTGATCGTGCCCGTCAAGCGCGCCGCCGGTGGACAGCGCGTGCTGGGCCTGCCCAAGGGCCATCCAGACGGGGACGAGACGGCGGAGCAGGCCGCGCGGCGCGAGGTGCACGAGGAGGCGGGGGTGACCGGCGAGCTGATCGGCGATCTCGGCGACGTGACCTACGGCTACGAACGGCGAGGCCGCAAGGTCGGCAAGCGGGTGCGCTTCTTTCTCTACCGCTACGCCTCGGGCGACGTCGCCGATCACGATCACGAGATCGAGGAGGCGCGCTGGATGGCGCTCGAGGACGCGGCCCGCGAGCTGACTTACGCCGGCGAGCGCGAAATGGTCCGGCGCGCCATGTCGCGTCTGACCGCGGACCGGTAGGCTGCCAAGCCATCAAACCTCGGAGGCCCAGCTAGTCGTGCGCGTGCTCAACTTCTATTCCTCGGTGTTCGGCGATCAGCTTCGCCGGGGTCGCAAGACGGCCACGATTCGCCTCGGTGACAAGTCCCACAAATACAAGAAGAACGAGTGCGTGCTGGTCACCATCGGCTACCAGCACTCCCCGCGCGAGAAGATCTTCTACGCCGTGATCGACCAGGTCGAGGTCAAGCTCGTCCGCGACCTCTCACCGCGCGAGATCGAGCATGACAACCCGGAGTTCCGGCGCGTGGACGAGATGATCCACTTCCTCGAGCAGATCTACGGCCGCAAGGTCTCCCGCGACGACACGGTGACCGTGGTCCGCTTCTCACAGATCATCGAGCAGCCGCCGGAGCAGCTTCGGGACCGCATCCACGGTCTCGGGGGCGCCCGCAACTAGGCGCCGTCGCGACGGAGCCTCAGCTAGGCGCCGACGCCTGCGGCGAGGAACGCATCGGCCTGGCCGGCCACCGTCTCGATCACCGACCGCGCGCCCGTGCAGAGACGCATTCGCCGCGGCGGCACGTCACGGTCGACGCGGACGACCGATCCATCCTTGGCCAGCCAGATGAGATCGAGCGCGAAGCGCATCCCGAACGTGTGCACAGACGGGGTCTGCGGGATATGAAGCCCGTGCGTGGCCGGTAGCGCGTCGAGTTTCGACAGGCCGCGGCGCCGCGACTTGTGCGTCTGGGCCTCGATCACGGCCAGCCCGCCGGGGTACTCCGTGGTCGGCAGGCCGTCGAAGCGCTGATCGAGACCGGGGGGCGCGGCGGGAGCTTGATCGAGGCCGGAGGGCACGGCGGGAGCGTACGAGATGATCGGGACGGGTCTACGGAATTGCGGAGTGCCTGCCGATAGAGATCCTCGTGAGCACCGCTTCGCTCGATCAGCCGGTCATCAGCCGTGCCCGTTCGCCGCTGGTCATCGCCGGTGCCCTGCTCCTGGCCGCCGGGACGGCGCTGCCGTGCAGCCGTCGATCCCGCTCACCATCCTGCGGGCCGTGCTCGTCCTGGTCCTCGTGCCCTGCGCGGTGATCGACATCGAGCGGCGCATCATCCCCAACCGGATCACCTACCCCGCCGCCGTGGTGGCGGTCGTGCTCGGACTCGCGCTCGACGCCGGTCATGAGCCGCGGCGCCTGATGTGGGCGGGGATCGCCGGCGGCTTCCTGCTCCTGGCTGCGCTCATCAATCCCGCCGGCATGGGGATGGGCGACGTCAAGCTGTTGTTCGTGATGGGCCTGTTCCTCGGCCGCCCCGTGCTCGTCGCGCTGTTTTTGGCCCTACTCGGGCCGGTATTCACGGGCGTAATCCTCGCTCGCCGCCACGGCGTGAAGGCGGCCCGCAAGTCGGCCCTGCCGTTCGGTCCCTACCTGGCCCTCGGCGGCCTGATCGCCGCGGTGGCCGGGGATCCGATCATCCACGCCTACCTGAACCTCCACCACTAGCTGTCGAGCCGGTCGGACGGCTTGGCACTCTTCATGCGAGAGTGCCAAATTTGCCCTTGAATAGTCGGGAAGTGGCGGCTATAGTGAGAACCGATTGGCACTCCGCTGAACTGAGTGCCAGGCAGCACCGTATTTCGCAACTTTCAACCGGAGGTCTGACCACATGAAGCTCAAGCCCCTCGGCGATCGTCTGATCGTACGGGCCATCGAGGAGGAGGAGACCACCTGCCAGTGGCATCGTCCTGCCCGATACGGCCAAGGAGAAGCCTCAGAAGGGCAAGGTCCTGGCTGTCGGCGACGGCAAGGTCAACGAGGACACCGGCAAGCGCACCCCGCTTGACGTCGCCGAAGGCGACGAGGTCCTCTACAGCAAGTACGGCGGCACGGAGATCAAGGTGGACGGCGAAGAGCTGCTCGTCCTCCGCGAGTCCGACGTGCTGGCCAAGGTCCAGTAGAACCGCCTCCTAGGGAGAAATCAGAACACATGGCACATAAGGAACTGAAGTACGACGTCGACGCCCGTAAGGCGCTCGAGCTCGGCGTTGACGCCGTAGCCAACGCCGTCAAGGTGACGCTCGGCCCGCGCGGCCGCTACGTCGTCCTCGACAAGAAGTTCGGCGCCCCGACGATCACCAACGACGGCGTCACCATCGCGCGTGAGATCGAGGTCGAGGACGTCTTCCAGAACCAGGGCGCTCAGCTCGTCCGCGAGGTCGCCACGGCGACCAACGACGTAGCCGGCGACGGCACCACGACGGCCACCGTTCTCGCCCAGGCGATCGTTCGCCAGGGCCTGAAGAACGTCGCCGCCGGGGCCAACCCGCTGGCGCTCAAGCGCGGCATCGAGCGCGCCGTCGACGAGGTCGTCAAGAACATCGAGTCGCAGTCGACCGAGATCTCCGGCAAGGATCAGATCGCCCGCGTGGCGACCATCTCCGCCGGCGACGAGGAGATCGGCGACGTGATCGCCGACGCCATCGACAAGGTCGGCAAGGACGGCGTGGTCAACGTCGAGGAGGGCCAGACGTTCGGCATGGACCTCGAGTTCACCGAGGGCATGCAGTTCGACAAGGGCTACATCATCGCCCTACATGGTCACCGACCAGGAGCGCATGGAGGCCGTCCTCGAGGATCCCTACGTCCTCATCGCCAACCAGAAGATCGGCTCGGTTCGTGATCTTCTGCCCGTGCTCGAGCAGGTCATCCAGTCGGGTCGCCCGCTGCTGATCATCGCCGAGGACGTCGAGGGCGAGGCCCTCGCCACCCTGGTGGTCAACAAGCTCCGCGGAACGTTCACCGGCGTGGCCGTCAAGGCGCCGGGCTTCGGCGACCGACGCAAGCGCATGCTGGAGGACATCGCCATCCTCACCGGCGGCGAAGTGATCACCGAGGAGATGGGCCTCAAGCTCGAGAACACTCAGCTCTCGCAGCTCGGTCGCGCTCGTCGCGTTGTGGTCGCCAAGGACACGACCACGATCGTGGACGGCGCCGGCGACAGCGAGGCGATCAAGGGCCGGATCAACCAGATCAAGGCCGAGATCGATAACACCGATTCCGACTTCGACCGCGAGAAGCTCCAGGAGCGCCTCGCCAAGCTGTCGGGCGGCGTTGCCGTGGTCAAGGTCGGCGCGGCCACCGAGACCGAGATGAAGGAGAAGAAGCACCGCGTCGAGGACGCGCTGCAGGCCACCCGCGCCGCCCTCGAGGAGGGCATCGTGCCGGGCGGCGGTGTCGCTCTGCTGGTCGCCCAGGAGGCGCTCAACATCGACGCCATCGAGCTCCCGGACGAGCAGACGGGCGCGAGGATCGTGCACCGTGCGCTCGAGGAGCCGCTCCGTCAGATCAGCGAGAACGCCGGCCTCGAGGGCTCGGTCGTCGTCAACGACGTCCGCAAGGCCAAGAAGGGTCACGGCCTCAACGCCGCGACTGGCGAGATCGTCGACCTGATCGAGGCGGGCGTCATCGACCCGGCGATGGTCACCCGCTCGGCGCTGCAGAACGCGGCCTCGATCGCCAAGAACATCCTCACCACCGAGGCCATCGTGGCCGAGGTGCCCGAGAAGGATGGCGGCGGAATGCCCGGCGGCGGCGGCATGCCCGACATGTCGGGGATGATGTAAGCCAGTCTCTCTCTGGTTTTAGAAGTTCCGCGGGGGTCCGGCGTTCGCGCCGGGCCCTCGCTGCGTTTGCGGCGGGTGTGTGTGTCGACTGCAACACGTGATTCTTAGGTGAGCCGGCTTCTCTTCCGGTGAGCGTGAGGTTAGGCTGTCCGCGCAACGCAGCAGGTGGCTGCAAGGCTAAGGTATGGTCACCGAGCCAATTAGCCAGCAGAACGGACTCACCACCTTGACGCAGATCACTGAGATCGACGACCCGCGGATCGTCAAGGGCCTCGCCCATCCGCTCCGCATTCACATCCTCCGCGTTCTCCAGGAGCGCGTAGCCAGTCCCAGCGAGATCGCCGCCGGCTCCGACGCCTCCCTGGGCACGATCAGCTACCACGTCCGTTACCTCGAACGCGTCGGGTTGATCGAGCTGACCAGCACCAAGGCCCGCCGCGGCGCCGTGGAGCACTACTACCGCGCTGTCGGCCGCCTGCGGATCACCGACGACGCCTGGGCGCAGCTCCCGGGGGCGGTTCGGGAGAGCCTGGTCGGCTCGACCCTGGACCAGATCGGGCGGGTCGTCACCGACGCCGCCTCCGACGGCGGCTTCACGCGCGACGATACCCACGTCACCCGGAATCGCGCTCCGGCTCGACGACCAGGGCTTCCATGAGCTTTCGGTCGCCCTCGGGGGCCTGGTCGACCAGGCGCTCGAGATCGAGCGTCACAGTGTCCGCCGCCTGGCCGAGGCCCATCACAGCCAGGAGGAGATCGCCAGCACGATGGTCGCCATGCTGTTCGATCACTCGACCTCGCTGCCGGCGGAGGTGCAGGCCGAGGGGCCCGAGCCGGCCGAGGTACAAGCCTGACCCGCGACGGACAGGCCTGACCCGCGACGCGGCGACAGGCCGGACCCTCGACGGCGCCGTCAGCCCCCGCGCGTCGTGGCCGGCGTCGCCATCTCGGTGTAGAGCTTCGCCGTGTGGCGGGCCACCGCGGTCCAATCGAAGCGGAGCACATGCTCGCGGGCCTCGGCCACGAGCTGGGCTCGCTCCTCGTCATCGGTGAGCACGCGCTCGAGGATCGCCTCCAGCGCGGCCGAGTCGCGTGACGGAAAGCGCAGGCCGACGGTGCCGTCCCCGGGCACGACCTCGCGCAGTCCGCCGGTGTCAGCGACCACGCACAGGCAGCCGGAGGCCATCGCCTCCAGGGCAACGATGCCGAACGGCTCGTAGATCGAAGGCACGATGCAGAGGTCGGAGATCCGATAAAGCGAATGCAGCATGTCGTCGCCCACCCAGCCCAGGAACACGCCCTTGCGCTGCAGTCCGAGCCGACGGGCCTGGCGGCGCAGTTCGGCCTCTGCGCTGCCAGTCCCGGCGACCAGGAAGCGCACGCCCCCGAGCCTGGAGATGACGGGGGCGAGCGCGTCGAGCGCGAGGTGAAAGCCCTTTTCGTAGACCAGCCGGCCGACGAGCAGGACAAGCTTCTCCTCCGGCCGCGCGTACCTCCCCCGCAACGCGCTGAGGTCGTCGGCGACGGGCTCGAGGTCGCTGGGATCGATGCCGTTCTGCATGGCCACGATCCGGCGGCGGGGCACGCCGAACACGGTCGACACATGGCTGCGCATGTAGCGCGAACAGGTGATGATCCGGTCGGCCCCGCGCACCATGCGGCGTTCGGCGGCGTGGATATGGGACTGGGGGTAGGTCTGAACCCAGCCCTGGTGGCGTCCGTACTCGGTCGCGTGAACGGTGACCAGCCAGGGCAGCAGCTGACCCCGGGCCAGCTGCTCGGCCGCCCCGGCCACCAGCCAATCGTGGGAATGCACGACGTCGAACTCGAATTCGTCGATCAGCTCCTGGCCGAGCGTGAGCATGTCGGAGTTCATGTCGGCGACCCAGTGCACGAACGCTTTGGGGTCCTTCGGGAACGGCGGCTCAGAGAGCCGGTGGACGACGACTCCGTGGCGATCCTCACGCCGGGGAAGGCGCCCGCCGCCGCGGGTGAGAACGTGAACCTCGACCCCCTCGGCGACCAGATGCTCGGACAGCTTGCGAACGTGGCGGGCCAGGCCACCCTCGATGATCGGCGGGTACTCCCAGGAGATGGTCAGGACGCGCATGCGGCGCGCCAGACCCTACCTTGACGGCGTGAAACGAGGCCGGCTCACTCAGCTCGGCCCCGGTTCAGCCGGCAGGCTGACGCCGCTGACCTGCTCGCACACGGCCAGGAGCTGATCCTGGAACGCGGCGTCGGCGGCGCGCGGGTGAGCCGAGACCGGGGCCCGGCGAGAGAACAGCTGTCCGCTGCGCTGCGCTTCTGCGGCCGCCGCTGGTCAGCAGCCAGAGCTGGGTCTGCACGCCCTCGCTCGAGCGTGCCCGGCGCGCCCGCCCCGGCCATCTTGGTGGCGATCCAACCGGGCTCGACCGCGGACGAGATGACCCTCGGCCAGAGCCGGGCGACGGCGAAGGCCAGCACCACATCGAGCAGCTTGGAGTCGCAATAGGCTTGCATCGCGTTCCAGCTCCGCCGCTCCCAGGCCAGGTCATGCGAGGTCGGGATCACCCCGCTGATGAAGGCCTGAACTCAGGTATATGAGCGCGGGGCGCAGGAACGAGCGCGGTGAGAACGTAGGGGGCCAGAACATTGATCGCGAACACGTGCTCGACCCCGTCCTCGGTGACCCGCCGCGGCTCGCGAAAGCCGACGCCGGCGTTGTGAACGACGCCGTCGTAGGGGCCGAGCTCCCGGGCCTGCCTCGCTAGGTCCGTGGTCTGCGCTGACGCTGGCCAGGTCGCCGGCCACGGCACCCAGCGCGCCGGGCACCGCGGCGGCAGCCTGTGCGGCCCGCTCTGCGCTGCGGCCGTGCAGCACGACCTCGTGGCCGCCGGCGCGAAGCTCGCGGCCGAGCTCGAGACCGAGCCCGTCCGCCGAGCCGGTGATGAGCACGCGGGCCATGTTGCGAGGTTAGATGGTTGATTTCGCGCCCGTCAGGGGTCCTGAAATCAACCCGTCTCGCGACGGAGACCGGTCCACAGCCCCTGGGCGACATCGGCGATCATCGCGTACGGATTGCTCGTCACCAGGTGCGGGGTAAAACGGCGCACGTCCAACCCCGCCTTGCGCAGCACCGAGTCCTTCAGGTGGTCGCGCTCGAACGTGGTCCGGTGGAGTGAAACTGAAAGCCATCGAGCTCCACGACGAGGCGGTGCTCGGGCCAGAAGAAGTCGACCTCATAGCCCTCCAGCCAGACATTCGATTTCAAACGGCGGAAGGTTGGCGCTCGGAGCAAGGTGGTCAGCTCCCGCTCGGCAGGCGAGCGGGTGAGGAGGGTGCCGGTTTCGCGGTCGAGCAGCGCTTGAGAACGCTCGTGCATGCCGTCCGGTGCTGTCAGCGAGGAGGCGCGCGACGTCCTGCCGGTACATCACCCGGCTGACGAGGCCTTCGTCGAAAGCCCGCTGGAGCCGCGGCAGGGTGAGTTGGGCGGCGGCGTCGAGCAGCGCGCGCGCCGGGGTGCCCACCGGTAGCCCATGGTGGATCCTCACATGCGCGGGGGCAAGCCGCCGCGTCCGGTGGACGGTGATGCCCTCGAGTGACCGGCGCGCGCCGAGCGGCGCGAGCACGTGAATCGGCTGCGGCGGGGCCGGGGGGTCGAGCAGCCCCCACAGGTTCAGCGCGCTGACGCCGCCGATCACGGCCTCAAAGCCGACGGCCAGGAGCGCCGCGGCATGGCGAGTGAGCTCGGACGTGTCGAGCGGGGCGAGCGAAAAGACCCCGCCAGGACGGCGAAGCAGTTGGCCACTCGGCACGCGGGCGCTGACGGCCTTGTAGGTGATGCCCGCCGTGAGCAGCTGCGATCGGGCCACCAGGTGTGCTGTGCCGCCGGCCAGGGCGCTGATCCGCTGGTCCCGCGTGCCCGTGACGGCCAATGTGGCGCACACCCCCAGCACCCGGACCAGGTGTGCGCCAGCTTGTCCCCCACGGGCGAACCTGGCGCACGCCCCGGGCGATGAGTCCGAGGTGTGCGCGGATTCGGTCCTTGTGCCACCCATCGTCGCTTCACGGTCGCACTCAGGCGGCGCCGGATGGGCTGCGAGGGCCGCGATTGGCACCGACTCTTTACTTCTGTGACGGAACCGGCAGGTAACTGACCGTCCACGGGCGCCCGGCGTCGTGCGTGCGGTACTCGACGACGCGGGTCAGGCCCCAAACGTCTGGGTGGCGAAGACACTCGCCGCGGTGGTGGTCTGTGGGGAGACGATCGCCTGGTGAGGGCGCGGCGAATAGGAGCCGGCCGACCAGACCTTGTGCCAGGTGAAGCCGTGATCGGTGCTGACGCCGACGACGCCCGTTGTCGGTGACCGCCCACGCCGAGCGAGCGGACACGGGCTCGATGTCCTTGATCGCCGCCCCAGTTGCGGGGGAAGTATCCACGGAACCAGTAGCGGCCGCCGGTCGAGCTGTCGATCTCGGTGCCGGCTCTGCCGGGGAGCGGGCACAGCTCCCACACCGCGCCATGCCCGGCGGACCGCAGCACGCCGTCGGGAACCGTGGTCATGCACGGCGACGGCAGCTGCGTCCAGCTGCGGCCGCCGTCGTGGGTGACAAGCGTGCGCCGTGCCTGCTGGTTGGCCGTCACCGTCACGTAGGCGGTGTCGCATCGCTCCGCCGCGACCTGGAGCGCGGACGAGCGCCGACCACGGGGCGCTGGCGGCGCGGTGCGAGGGTCGAGCCCGACGACGAGCCCGTGCAGCACCTCAGCCCCGGCGCATTCTTTGCCCTGGCAGTAGCCGCCGGAGGTCGCCCAGGCTCCGCTGCCGGCGACGGAGATGCCGCCGACGAAGCCCGGAGGCCGGCACCTGCGACTCGCGACCAGCGCAGGCCGCCGTCCGGGCTGACAAGCGCGTCGAAGGCGAGCCCCCGGAACGGGTTCGGCGGCTGCCGATCGCCCACACGTCGTTGTGCTGGTCGAATGGCCGCGGCTGTCGGTGTTGTACTGCTCGACGCCGCCGACGTCCGTGCCCGGAGGCAGTTTTGCCACGCTCCAGCGAGCCGCCGCCGTCGCGCGACACGAGCGTCCAGTAGTGCTCGACCTGGCCCGGGCCGCTCGTCTGGCACGGCGAGCACTGGGCGACCGAGACGATCTCGTGTCCCGGCGCGACATAGGCGCCGGGCGCGAACACGACTCCGGGCAGGCCCGCCGACGCCGAGGGGAGGCCGGAGTCGAGCGGCCGCGCGCCGTGGCCCGCGAACACCAGCGCGAACGACCACCACGGCGAGCGCGGCGAGCCGCACCGAGTGTCGGGAGCAGCGCCGAGCGCCATGCCGGCGGCATGAGCCGCGCGCGTCGCGGGGCGGCCTCGATCCGGGCGAGCACGGTCTCGATCGGCGGGGCGCCGGGATCGTCGGGGACAGGGTTGGCGCGCTCGCAGGCGCTCCAGCACGTTCTCGGTCATGAACCGACCTCGCTCATCGTCGTTCAAGCGGGGCGTCGTGGGTGAGCGAGCGCGCGGGCGAAGCGCTGGCGGGCCCGGTGCAGGCGGACGGCCACGGTACCCGCCCGCACGCCGAGAACGCCTCGGCGGCCTCGGTGACCGACAGGCCCTCCCAGGCGACCAGCATCAGGAGCTCGCGATCGCGCTCGCCCAGCTCGAAGCCAGCGCAGCGGCGACGCGATGGTCGAGGCCGCCGGCGCCGCCGCCGGCCCGCGCGGCTGGGAGGCCAGCCGGTCGCGCAGGGCAAGTGCGCGCCGCTCGCCCCGCCGGCGGTTGGCCAGCACCTTGCTGGGCGGTGCCCAGTAGCCAGGGCAGCGGCTCGGGGGGCAGACTCATCCAGCCGCCGCCAGGCGACCAGAAACACGTCGGCGACGACATCGTCGGCGCCCGCGGTGCTGGTGCGGCGCAGTGCATAGGCGCGGATACGCGCCGGCGTACTGGCGGTAGAGCTCCTCGAACTCGCTGCTCTGCGCTCACGACAGGCTAAGTGTCCGGCAGCGCGGCCGGGATTACAGGGGCGTTCAGCGCTCGGCGCGCTCGAGCACGGCCACGCCGCGGTCAGCCGAGCAGATCTTCGAGCATGGGTGTCGGTCGCCAAGCACGCGCCGCTCGCCGCGCAGCACGTCGCGCCAGGTGCCGGCCGCGCCCTCGAGCTCGCCGTCGATCGGTGCGGGCCGCGTGGCGACCACGACCAGCACCTCGCCGCCGCGCAGGAAGGCGACCGTCTTCGGGCCGGCGTCGAGCGGCCGGTAGTCACCGAGGAAGGCCTCGGGGCGGCGCAGGCGCAGGTGCAGCAGGCGCATGGTCAGCCACAGCTTGGCCGTGTCCCGGTCCGGCGTGCCGCCGCCCTGGAGCCGGGCGAGCAGGGCGCGGTTCCAGTCCCAGTCGACCGGGCGGCGGTTGTCGGGATCCACGAGGGCGCGGAAGGTCCACCTCGTCACCCTGGTAGATGTCGGGGACGCCGGGCGCGGTCAGCTTCAGGCACACGGTGGCCAGCGAGATCCGCGTCGCCCGTGGCGGCCAGCTCGGCCACGAAGGGCTCGAAGCTCATCCAGGAACGGGCGGTGGCGAGTACAGGGCCCGCGCAGAAGTCGCGGACCCCGGTCTCCCAGGCCTCGTTCTGGTCGACCCAGTTGGTGTTGCGCTTGGCCTCGCGCAGAGCCTTCTCCATGTAGGCCTGCGATCCGCTCGGACTCGATCGGCCAGGCTCCGACCAGGGTCTGGAAGAGGAAGTAGCGCTCGGCGTCGTCGGGGGCGCCCGATCGTCGCTGCGCAGCTCCTCGGTCACCTCCATCCAGCGCCGCACCGCTGCGTCCAGCGCTCGGGCATCCAGGTCAGGGCGGCGATCCGAGCGCGGACGTCGGCGCGTGCGCTTGGTGTCATGCGTGGCCGTGGTCAGCATCGTCTGCGGGAAGCGCTCGGCTGCGCTCGCGGCAGCGGGCGTGGAATGTGCCCACGCCAATTCCGAACCGGCCCGGATCTCCACCGACGTCGTTGAGCGCGAGCAGCCGCGCGTGGCGGTAGAAGGCCGTGTCCTCGACCCCCTTGGCCACCACCGGCGGGGAGGTCTGCTGAAAGCGGCTGACGAATTCCGCGGGCGCGTCGGCCTCGAGCGTCAGCATGTCGGCCAGCCACCCGGCCATACCCGCCTCATCGATCGCGCGGCGGTCATCGTCGGTGACCAGGCGCGTAACCGGCTCGACATAGGTTCGGTAGATCGGCATCGCCGCGGCGGCCCGGGCCAGCTCCCCGGCCCGGTCCTCGTCGCCGAGGATGCGGGCCAGGCGGCGGCACTCGCGGTCAAACGTGCCCTGGGCCTGTTCGAGCTTGGCCTCCGCGGCCACGCCGGCAAAGTCCCGCCGATCCCCGGAGATACGCTGCCAGAGCTCGGTGAAGGGCTCGGCGGCATCCTCGTCGACGAACACCGCGCAGACGTCGTTGAGAAACTCGTAGCCGACGGTGCCGGTCACCGGCCAGTCGCGCAGCCGCTCGGAGGCCTCGAGGATCTTCTCGATCCAGACGTGCTCGACCCCCGCCGCGCGCAGGCGGCCGAAGTAGCCGGCCGGGTCCGACATCCCGTCCGGGTGATCGATGCGCAGCCCGTCGACGACGCCTTCCTGCACCAGCGCGAGCACGAGACGGTGGGTCTCGGCGAACACATCCTCATCCTCCTGGCGCACGCCGGCCAGTTCGTCGATATCGAAGAAGCGCCGGTACTCCCCGGTGTCCGGATCGACGTCGAAGAACTTGGGCCGCAGCTCGGGATCGTTCCAGAAGCGGTTGGCTTCATCGGTGGCCATGTGATTGGGCACGATGTCGAGGACGATCCCCAGCCCGGCCTGATGCGCGGCCACGGCCAGCTCGCGGAACGCCTTCTCGCCGCCCAGGTCCTCGGAGATCCGCGTGGGATCGATGACGTCGTAGCCGTGCGTCGAGCCCGGGCGCGCCTGCAGCGACGGCGACAGGTACAGGTGCGAGATGCCGAGGTCGCGCAGGTAGGGGATCAGCCGCTGGGCGCGGGCGAAGCCGAAGTCAGGGGTCAGCTGGAGCCGGTAGGTGGCTCGGAAGGGCGTGGTCACCGTTCAGGCGACCCGCTTGAGGATCGTGATCGAGTGGGCGGTGACGTTGATCTCGGCGCGAGCCTGGTAGTTCGGCGCTGCCCGCCTCGGCGTCGGGATCGGCCGTGCACAGCTCGAGCTCCCAGCGCAGGCCCATCTGGCGGCGCGGGAGCTTGAACACCCGGTCCTCGGCGTGGGCGTTGAACAAGAGCACGAACGAGTCATCGGTGATCCTCTCGCCATGGGGTCCGGGCGACGGGATGACGTCCCCGTTGAGGAACATGCCCAGCACGGCCTCCCCGTGCTGCCAGTCGCGGGCGGTCATGCGGCGACCGTCGGTGCGGAACCACCACACGTCGGGCAGGTCGGAGTCGTCGATCTCGTGGCCGCGCAGGAACGTTTCCCGGCGGAACGTGCAGTGCTCGCGCCGCAGACGGATCAGCCGCCGGGTGAAGCGATGCATCCGCTCCACTTCCTCGTCACGGCTCCAGTCATACCAGGAGATCTCTGAGTCCTGGCACCAGCCGTTGTTGTTGCCGCCCTGGGTGCGATCGAGCTCGTCCCCGCCGAGCAGCATCGGGCTGCCCTGGGAGACGAACAACGTGGTGAGGAAGTTGCGCTGCTGACGCCGGCGCAGGGCGTTGATCTCCGGATCATCGGTCTCGCCCTCCACCCCGCAGTTCCAGGACCGGTTGTCGTCGGTCCCGTCGCGGTTGTCCTCCATGTTGGCCTCGTTGTGCTTTTGCTCGTAGGTGACGAGGTCGTGCAGGGAGAAGCCGTCATGGGCGGTGATGAAATTGACGGAGGCGAACGGGTCGCGACCATCTGACTCGTACAGGTCGGCGGAACCCGAGAGCCGGGAGGCGAAGTCCCCGACGCTCGCGCTGGCGCGCCAGAAGTCGCGCATCGTGTCCCGGTAGACGCCGTTCCACTCCGACCACAGGATCGGGAAGTTGCCGACCTGATACCCGCCCGGTCCGACATCCCACGGCTCGGCGATGAGCTTGACCTGGGAGAGGACGGGGTCCTGGTGAATCGTGTCGAAGAAGGCCGAGAGCCGGTCGACGTCGTAGAGCTCGCGGGCCAGCGCCGAGGCGAGGTCGAAGCGGAAGCCGTCGACGTGGCACTCGGTCACGAAGTAGCGCAGCGAGTCCATGATCATCCGCAACACGCTCGGATGCACCGGGTTGAGCGAATTGCCCGTGCCCGTGAAGTCCATGTAGTGACGCAGGTCGCCGGGAACCAGGCGGTAGTAGGAGGAGTTGTCGACGCCCTTGAAGCAGAGCATTGGACCCAGGTGGTTGCCCTCGGCGGTGTGGTTGTAGACCACGTCGAGGATCACCTCGATGCCGTGCTGGTGCAGAGCCTTAACCATGCCCTTGAACTCCCTCACCTGGTTACCGCGCCGGCCGGTGGCCGCATATTCGGAATAGGGGGCGAAGAACCCGATCGTCGAGTAACCCCAGTAATTGGTCAGGCCCCGCTCGGCCAAAAACGACTCGTCGCAGATGTGATGGACCGGAAGCAGCTCGACGGCGGTGACGCCGAGGTCCTTCAGATATTCGATGGCGGGGTCGGAAGCCAGGCCGGCGTAGGTGCCGCGCAGGTCATCCCGGACATCGGGATGCCGCATGGTGAAGCCCTTGACGTGGGTCTCGTAGATGATCGTGTCCGCGAACGGAATCCGCGGCGGCCGGTCCCCCTCCCAGTCGAAATCGTCATCGATGACCACCGACTTGGGAACGACGTAGGAATCGTCCTCGTCGTCGGGCTCGAAGTCGGCGTCCTCCTCGCCGTTGGGCACGTAGGGCAGGATGTTGGCGTCGCGCTCCCAGTGCACGACCCCCTCGATCGCCTTCGCGTAGGGGTCGAGCAGCAGCTTGGCGGGGTTGAAGCGATGTCCCTCGTCGGGCGCGTAGGGGCCTCTGACCCGGTAGCCGTAGCGCTGGCCGGGTCCGACGCCGGGCAGATAGCAGTGCCAATTCTGGGCGCGATTTCCGATGATGTCGATGCGCGTCTCCTCGCCGTCCTCGCCGAACAGGCAAAGCTCGACTCCCTCGGCGTTCTCGGAGAAGAGCGAGAAGTTGGTGCCCTTGCCATCCCAGATGGCACCCAGGGGAAACGGCCTTCCGGGCCAGACTTCGGTCATCTGATGAGTGCTCCAGACATGGGCGGCAGGGTCAGAAATCCGTCGTGCAGACGGGTGTCGGCATGCGTGGCCAGCTCGACACGTTCGCCGCCGCAGGCCAGCTCCAGCGAACCGGAACCGAAGTTGCACAGCAGCTCATACCCGCCGCGGAGCATCCGCAGCCACAAAGCGGCCTCGTCAAAATCGATCTTCTCCGCCTCGGCGGGGCCGATCCGCTGCCGGGCGGCGATCAGCTCGGCATACAGGCGCGCGATGTTCGGGTCCTCGCTGCGGGTCAGCTTCGAGCGCTGAAACGTGGCCGGATCCTCGGGATCGGGGATCTCGCCGCCGAACTGCGCAAAGGAGGCGAACTCGCGCCGGCGCCCCTCCCGCGTGGCCACGGCGATCTCCTGATCGATGTGGTTGGAGAAGAACTGAAACGGAGCCAGCTCGCCGTACTCCTCGCCCATGAACAGCTGCGGCGTGAACGGCGAGAGCAGCGTGCAGAAGGCGGCCAGCGGGCGGGCGGAGGCCGGCAGGCGATCGCCGTAGGCCCGGTTGCCGACCTGATCGTGATTCTGGGAGAAGACGACGAAGCGTTCGACGGGAACGTCGTCGGCCGGGGCTCCGAACCGGCGCCGGCGGAACGGCGAGTAGTTGCCGTCGTCGACATGCGGGCGGTGAAACGCCTTGCCCAGCTGTTGCAGGCGGCCGAAGTCCGCGTAGTAGCCGTCCCGCTCCTCGGTGATCACGGTCCGCAGCGCGTGGTGGAAGTCGTCGGCCCACTCGGCGTCGCAGTTGTAGCCCCCGCGCTGGACCGGGCGCATCACCTTGGGATCGTTGAGCCCCGACTCGGCGATCACCCAGGCGTTCGGGTTGACGGCGTGCACCCGTCGCGCAACGGCGGCCACGATGTGCTCGGGGCTGGAGTCGAAGATGGCGTGGATCGCGTCGAGGCGCAGACCATCGACCCCGTAATCGCGAATCCAGCCTTCGGCGCTCTGCCCGACCCATTCCCGGACCGGGTCGCAGTCGGCGTCGTCGTAGTTGATCGCCTTCCCCCACGGCGTTTCGTACTTGGTCGTGAAATAGGGCCCGTAGGCCTCCATCGCGGTCACTCCCGAGGCGCCCAGGTGGTTGTAGACAACGTCCAGGATCACGGCCAGACCGGCGTCATGAGCGGCGGCGATCAACCGTGACAGGCCCTCGGGTCCGCCATACGAGGACTGGGCGGAGCTGATGTAGACGCCGTCATAGCCCCAGCCGCGGGCGCCGGGGAACTCGGCCACGGGCATGAGTTCGATCGCCGTGACGCCAAGCCGCGCCAGCGCGGCCAGATGAGGGATCGCCCCATCGAAGGTGCCCTCGTCACTGAAGGTGCCGATATGAAGCTCGTAGATGACCAGATCCGCCTGCGCGGGCGCGGTGAACCCGGCCGGCGCAGGGGTCGGCGGAGCGATCCGGGAGGGGCCGCGGAGTCCCTCGGGCTGCCAGCGCGAGCACGGGTCGGGCAACGGTTCCCCATCGACCACGAACCGGTAGTCGGTGCCTGGCCCGACCGGGGCCACCGTCTCATAGACGCCGTAGCCCGCGTCCTGCAGCGAGACCTCCTGGCCGCCGATGGCCAGGCCGATGCGCTGGGCCCGGGGCGCCCAGACCCGGAACTCGGTCCGCTCGGCGTTCAGGGGCCGGGCGCCAAGCGCACGCTCCCAGGGATACTCGGCGGCGGCGGCCTCGGATCCCCTGGGAGACCCGCTACTCATCCGGCACGAGCCACACTGCCGCCAGCGGCGGAAGCGTCAACTCGGCCGAGAAGGGCTGACCGTGCCACCCGATGGGCTCTGGCTGCACGCCGCCCAAATTGCCGACATCACTGCCCCCGTAGAAGGACGAGTCAGTGTTGATCGCTTCGCGCCAGCGGCTTGAGCGCGGCAGCCCGAGCCGGTAGTTCTGGCGTGGCACCGGGGACAGGTTAGCCACGAATACCGCCGTGCGTTCACCGTACTTAGACAGCCGTGCGAAGGCGACGATGTTGTTATCGGCGTCATTGGGCTCGAGCCAGTAGAAGCCGGCCGGATCGGAATCGACCTCCCACAGGGCCGGCTCCTCGAGGTAGAGGCGGTTCAGATCCCGGATCAGGGCCTGGATGCCGGCGTGCGCCGGATCCTCGAGCAGATGCCAGTCGAGTGAGCGCTCATGGCTCCATTCGGTCTTCTGGGCCAGCTCGGAGCCCATGAACAAGAGCTTCTTGCCCGGATGAGCCCACATGTAGGCGTACAGGGCACGCAGGTTGGCCAGCTTCTGCCACGGGTCCGAGCCCGACATCTTGGAGTAGAGCGACCCCTTGCCGTGGACGACCTCGTCGTGCGAGAGCGGGAGGACGAAGTTCTCACTGAACGCGTACATGAGACTGAAGGTCAGCTCGTGATGGTGATAGCGCCGATAGATCGGATCCTCTTGGAAGTAGGCGAGCGTGTCGTGCATCCAGCCCATGTTCCATTTGAAGCCGAAGCCGAGGCCGCCCAGGTAGGTGGGCCGCGAAACGCCCGGCCACGCCGTGGACTCCTCGGCCGCGGAAATGACGCCCGGCTCGCGACCGTGGATGACCTCGTTGAACTCCTTCAAGAAGGCCACGGCGTCGAGATCCTCACGGCCGCCGAACTCGTTGGGAATCCACTCCCCGGGTTGACGTGAGTAGTCGAGGTACAGCATCGAGGCCACCGCATCGACCCGGATTCCGTCGACGTGGTACTCGCGCAGCCAGAACAGCGCGTTGGAGACGAGGAAGTTGCGCACCTCGTGGCGCCCGTAGTTGAAGACGAGTGTGCCCCAGTCGGGGTGGGCGCCGCGGCGCGGATCGGAGTGCTCGTACAGGGCCGTGCCGTCGAAGCGGGCGAGGCCGAAGTCGTCGCGAGGAAAGTGGGCCGGGACCCAGTCGAGGATCACCCCGACCCCGTGTTCGTGCATCCGATCGACGAAGCGCCGCAGGTCGTCAGGCGTGCCGTAGTTCGGCGTCGGTGCGAAGTACCCGGTCACCTGGTAGCCCCAGGACCCGCTGAACGGGTGGGCCATGACGGGGAGCAGCTCGACGTGGGTGAAGCCGAGGTCAGTGACGTAGTCGGCGAGCTCATCGGCCAGCTCGAGGTAGCTCAGCGACCGATTGTCCTGCAGCGAATTGAGCCGCCAGGAACCGAGGTGGACCTCGTAGATCGACATCGGCTGGGTCAGCGGTTGGCTCTCGTGGCGCTGGCGCCGGTACTTCGCGTCGTGCTGGCTCCACTCGTACTCCGAGCGCGTGACCACCGAGGCCGTCTTCGGTGGCACCTCGGTCTCCTGCGCGTAGGGGTCGGCCTTCAGCAGCAACTCGCCCTCGGCGGACAGGATCTCGTACTTGTAGCGGGCCCCGGGGCCGACCTCGGGCAAGAACAGCTCCCAGATGCCGCCCGAGCCCAGCGAGCGCATCGGGTGCAGGCGCCCGTCCCAGGAGTTGAAGTCGCCGACGACGCTGACCGCCCGCGCCGACGGCGCCCAGACCGCGAAGGCCGTGCCCGCCACGCCCTCGTGCTCGCGGACGTGAGCGCCGAGCTTTTCGTAGATCTCCTCATGACGGCCCTCGGCGATCAGGTGCAGATCGAGCTCGCCCAGGGTGGGCGTGAACCCGTACGGATCCTCGAGCGTGAATTTCCCGGACTCGCCGTAGTCGACCTTGAGCTTGTAGCGCAAGGGGAGCTTGGCGTCGGGAATCGTGCCCTCGAAGATGCCCGCCGGGTGAATCTGCTCCAGCGCGACGCTCTTGCCCTTGGCCGGCTTCACCGAGACCGCGGCTGCTCCCGGCCGGAGCACGCGGACCACCACGCCGTCGTCACTGGGGTGGGCGCCGAGGACGGCGTGAGGCTGGCCGTGCTCGCGGTGGGCCAGGGCATCAAGCTCGGCGGTGGCGACGGTCATTCGGTCTCCGGGTGGGGTGGACATGCCGGGCGGGGTCACTCGGCCTCCAACAGGCGGGCGATGCCGGCTACCGGGATGGGCAGCCAGTCGGGACGGTTGTCGAGCTCGTAGGAGAGCTCGTAGATGGCCTTCTCGAGTTCGAAGATCGAGAGCAGATTGAGGATGGCCGCCTCACCGGCAGGCAGGAGCGCCGGGTCGATGCTCGAGAAGTAGCCCTCCAGGAAAACGCGCCGGGCCCGGTCCTCGAAATCCGGTGGGGCGGGCTGTGAGCGCATGATCTCCACCGCCGAGGCGGCATAGGCGAACGAGCGCAACATCCCGGCCACGTCGCGCAGGGGGGAGCGCTTCTGGCGGCGCTCATACAGTGGCCGCGCCGGCTCGCCCTCGAAGTCGATGATCAACCAGTCGGGGTGGGTGGGGTCCGATAGACGCAGCGTCTGGCCGAGGTGAAAGTCCCCGTGGGTGCGGATCGCCCGGCCACCGAGGCCGATCTGGGTGCGCGCGGCGATCCGCTCGCGCACGTCCTGCCCGCGACCCGCGATGTCCTGCAGGCGATCGTCGTCAGGCAGGCGCACGAAGATCCGCTCGATGTCCTCGTCGATCGTGGCCGTCAACAGCGACAGGGACTCGGCGCTGGGTTCCTCGGGACTGAAAGCCGGGTCATTGGCGTCGGAGGCGAGCGCGTTGTGCAGTTGCGCCGTGACCGTGCCCAGGTGGCCGAGGTCCTCCAGGAGTGCCTCGGTGTCGGCGCCGATCCGGTCCAGGGCCAGCTCCCAGCCCCCCGTGGCGTTGGGGAAGAAGCGCTGGGCGACACCCAGGGTGGCCTCAAACGAGCGGCCCTCGTACTCATACCAGCCCAGCAGGGGGGCGATATTGCGGTACTCGTGCGTCGTCAAGAACTGCAGCAACTCCAACTCGGGGTTGATTCCGGGCTCGAGGCGACGGAAGACCTTGAGCACGGTCTCGTCGCCGAACACGATCGAGGAGTTGGACTGCTCGACTCCCATCGGCCGGGCCGGAGCGTCGCTGGCCAGCGAGCCGGCTTCGGGCACGCGGCGGAAACGGAACTGGCCGTCCTCGGTGTCGAGGGAGTAATTCTCATCAATCCGTCGCAGGAGGTCGCGGATCAACTCCGGGTCGGCCACCGCATCCACGGCGACCAGCTCGTCGGCAGCGCCGACCACCGCGCGCTCGCCGGCGTCCTGCGCGGGCAGGAACGTGAGGGGCAGCTGGTAGAGCTCGTGGTTGCCGCTGGCAAATCTCGTCTCCACGAGCAGCAGCACCAGCGGCGGCTGATCGGCGATCCGCGCGATCTCGTCGACATCGATCGCGTTGATGTGCCGCGACTTGGACGAGTACCAGCGCCGGCCCTCAATCCAGCTGCCGAGGGCCTCGAGGTCGATGCTCTGGACCGGGCCGGGGCTCTGCACGGGCTCACTCATCCGATCGCCTCCTCGCCCTCTTCAACGAGCTGGAACCAGTAGAAACCGCGTGGGGCGAGCGTCAACAGGTAGGAAAGGTCGCCGATGCGGGGAAAGCGCGAGCGTCCGAACAGCTCCACCGGATAGCGGCCGGCCTGCTGCGACAGGTCGAGCTCCACGGCCTGGGCCGAGCGTGCCAGGTTGTGCACGCACAGGACGACGTCGTCCTCGAAGCGCCGCAGGACGGCGAAGATCCGCGGGTTGGAGGTCTCGATCGGCTCATAGGTGCCGAAACCGAACACCGGATGTTCCTTGCGCAGGGCGATGAAGCGGTGCATCCAGCGCAGCAGCGAGGTCGGCGTGCGCAGCTGCGCCTCGACGTTCACCGCCTGATAGCCGAACACCGGATCCATCAGCGGTGGGGCGTAGAGCTGGGCGAAGTCAGCCCGTGAGAAACCGCCGTTGCGGTCGCCGGTCCACTGCATCGGGGTCCGCACCCCGTCGCGGTCGCCGAGGAAGATGTTGTCCCCCATCGCGATCTCATCACCGTAGTAGAGGACCGGCGAGCCCGGCAGCGAGAACAGGATCGCCGTCATCAGCTCCATCTCGTCCCGGCCGTTGTCGAGCAGCGGGGCCAGGCGACGGCGGATCCCGAGGTTGAGCTTCATCCGCGGGTCCTTGGCGTACTCGGCGTACATGTAGTCGCGCTCCTCGTCGGTGACCATCTCCAGGGTCAGCTCGTCGTGGTTGCGCAGGAACAAGCCCCATTGGCAGCTGTCGGGGATCAGCGGGGTCTGTTCGAGGATCTCGTAGATGGGCGTGGCCGTCTCGCGGCGGACGGCCATGAACATGCGCGGCATGACCGGGAAATGGAAGGCCATCTGGCACTCGTCGCCGTCGCCGAAGTACTCGACCACGTCGGCGGGCCACTGGTTGGCCTCGGCGAGGAGTACACGGTCGGGGTACTCCTCCTGCATCACGGCACGCACGCGCCTGAGGTAGGCATGGGTCTCGGGCAGGTTCTCGCAGTTGGTGCCCTCACGCTCGAACAGGTAGGGCACGGCGTCGAGGCGGAAGCCGTCCAGGCCCCGGTCGAGCCAGAACCGCAGTACGTCGAGCATCGCGTCGCCGACGTCCGGATTGTCGTAGTTGAGGTCGGGCTGGTGGGAGAAGAACCGGTGCCAGTAGTAGGCGCCGGCAACCGGGTCATAGGTCCAGTTGGAGACCTCGGTGTCGGTGAAGATGATGCGGGCATCGCGGTAGCGGTCGTCGGTGTCAGACCAGACATACCAGTCGCGTTTGGGGCTCTCCGGACTTGAGCGCGACTCCTGAAACCAGGGGTGATCCGACGAGGTGTGATTCATGACCAGGTCGGCGATCACGCGGATGCGGCGGGCGTGGGCGGCCTCGATCAGCTCGGCGACGTCATCGACCGTGCCGTAGTCGGGGTGGACCTTGGTGAAGTCCGAGATGTCGTAGCCGCCGTCGCGCAGCGGTGACTCGTAGAAGGGCAAAAGCCAGATGCAGTCGATCCCCAGCCACTGCAGATAGTCCAGCTTCTCGGTCAGGCCCCGGACGTCGCCGGAACCGTCCCCGTTGGAGTCAAAGAAACCGCGGATATGGATCTCATAGAAGACCGCGCGCTTGAACCACAGCGGCTCGTGCTCAAACCATTGCCGCGCCTGCGCGTGGGCGGGCGTTGGCGCGGCGCCCTCGCCCGGCCGCGGTTCGCGGGCCAGCAGGTGCGTCAGGGTCGGCGGACCGACGCTCACGGGGTGTTCGTGAAGGTGGAGATCACCGTTCCACCGTTAGCACATGCGTCTGGCGCCACCCCGGCGACAGGCCGACGAAGTTCGCTCCGATACGCCACTGGAACAGTTCACCGCTGAGGTGGTCGCGCACGCTGAACGTCGGTGGGAGGCCCAGGCTGGCCGGGATCACGGCCGCGCCCTCCTGGTGCTGGTGGGGATCGAGGTTGACCACGCAGATCACCGTGTCCGGGCCGGTCTGCTTCGCGTAGGCGATCAAGGCCTCGTTGGCCGTATCGAGGAAGGTGATGTTCGACAGTTCCTGCAGCGCGGGGTGCTCGCGCCGCAGCGAATTGAGCGTCGCCAGTAGAGGCAGCAGCGGACCGTCGAGCGTCCGTGTCTTGAGCTCGTACTTCTCCGAGTTCAGGTACTCCTCAGAGCCCGGGGCGACGGCGACGTTCTCGATGTTCTCGAACCCGGAGTAGATCCCGTAGCTGGGACTGAGCGTGGCCGCCAGGACGGCGCGAGCCTCGAACGCCGGCCGGCCGCCGTGCTGGAGGTACTCGTGGAGGATGTCCGGCGTGTTGGCGAAGAAGTTGGGCCGGAAGTAGTCCTGCTCCCCCGAATAGGCCAGCTCGGTGACGTATTCGACCAGCTCCCAGCGCGCGTTCTTCCAGGTGAAGTAGGTGTAGGACTGGGTAAAGCCGAGCTTGCCGAGGTGACGCATGACGGCGCGCTTGGTGAACGCCTCGGCCAGGAAGATCACGGAGGGGTCGCGAGCGTGAACCTCATCGATCAGCCAGGACCAGAAGCCGAACGGCTTGGTGTGGGGGTTGTCGACACGGAACACGCGCACGCCGCAATCGACCCACTTGATCATCACCTCGAGCAGCGCGTTCCACAACGACCGCCAGTCCGGTGATTCCCAGTTGACGTTGTAGATGTCCTGGTAGCGCTTGGGCGGGTTCTCGGCGTACTTCAGGGTCCCGTCAGGACGGCGGTGGAACCACTCCGGATGCTCGGTCAGCCACGGGTGGTCGGCCGAGCACTGGATCGCGAAGTCGAGCGCGATGTCGATATCGAGCTCACGGGCGGCGCTGGTCAGCGAGCGCAGATCGTCCTCGGTCCCGAGATCGGGGTGGATCGCATCATGGCCGCCACTCTGATCGCCGATCGCCCACGGCGAGCCGGGATCCCCGGGACCGGCGGTGAGCGAGTTGTTGGCCCCCTTGCGGTTGGTGAGCCCGATGGGGTGGATCGGTGGCAGGTAGATGACGTCGAAGCCGAGCTCGGCCAGCTTGGGCAGCTGACGCTCGACGCCGGCCAGCCCACCCCAGGAGCGCGGGAACATCTCATACCAGGCGCCGAACCGAGCGCGGAGGCGATCCACCTCGAGCGTCTGGGGCGGGTCGAGGCGGACGAGGCCGTGGCGCTCGTGACCGGCCTCAACCGCGTTGAGCAGCTCCTGACCGAGGGCGATGTCGTGCTTGGCGCTGTCGGGGACGGCCTCGTTGCCGAGCTCGGCCACGGCGTGCTCGATCAGCCGGCGCGCCTCGGCGGAGCGCGCGCGCCCGGCCGCCGCGCGGAGCAGCACGACGCCCTCGGATAGCTCACCCGACAAATCGTGCTGGTTGGCCTGCACCTTGCGCCGCAGCTCGTCGCGCCAGGTTCCGAAGACGTCGGTCCAGGCCTCGATCGTGTACCGCCAGCGGCCGGGACGGTCAACCACGAATTCACCCACCCAGCGCACGCCGCCGAGGTGGGCATCGAGCCGGCGCAGCTCTGACTCCTGCTCGTCGGTGCCGTCGGGTCCCTGGTAGCGAACGATGGCCCGGACCAGGTCGTGCCCGTCACGGAAGACGTCGGCCTCGACGCGGACGTGATCACCGACGCAGCGCTTGACCGGGTAGCGCCCGCCGTCCACCGTCGGCGTCGGATACTGGATCACGATCCGGGGCGGAGGCTGACGCGTCGGATCGGAATCGGCGTCGCCGGCGCGTCGCGTCGCCTCGGCGGCTTCGGCGCTCACGTGCGCCTCATGGCGGGGAAAACCACATCTCGGAAGGTATCCACGACGACACATGGGGTAAACACCGTCGCGTGAACCTGGCGCAACGGCCCCGACGCGCGAGCGGAGTCCAGCTTCACATCACCTCTCTCCCCGGCGGTCGCCTCGGTCCCGAGGCCTATCGCTTCCTGGACTGGCTGGCCGCAGCCGGGCAGTCGTGGTGGCAGGTGCTGCCGCTGGGTCCGCCGGACCGGTATCGCTCGCCCTACAAATCGCGCTCGGCCTTCGCCGCGTGGCCGGGGCTGCTGGCCGAGCCCCGGGCGCGGGTGTCGAGCGACGAGATCGCCGCTTTCCGGGCTCGCAACGCGTTCTGGATCGGCGACTGGGAGCGCTTTGCGGGCCGCGACGCGGTCGCCGACCAGGTGCGCTTCGAGCGCGAATGGTCGGCGCTGCGAGGCTACGGAGCCCAGCGCGGCGTGCGAATCATGGGTGACATGGCCATCTACGTCTCACCGGGTAGCGCCGATCACAAATCCCACCCGGAGCTGTTTCAGGAGGGGATGGTGGCCGGAGCCCCGCCCGATGCGTACTCCAAAGACGGCCAGCTGTGGGGCAATCCGCTCTATGACTGGCCGGCCCTGCAGCGCCGGCGCTATCGCTGGTGGGTCGAGCGGGTGCGGCGAACCACCGACCTGTTCGATCTGGCCCGGATCGATCATTTCCGCGGCCTGGTCGCCTACTGGGCGGTGCCGGCGGGCGCCCGCACGGCGCGCGGCGGCCGCTGGCGGCGCGGACCGGGCAAGGCGCTGTTTGACGCCATCCACCGCGAGCTGGGACCCGTGCCGCTGGTCGCCGAGGACCTGGGCGTGATCACCCCCGCCGTCGAGCGCCTGCGCCGGGAGGTCGGCCTGCCCGGGATGCTGGTCATCCAGTTCGGGCTCGATCCTGACGAGCCGTCGAGCCCCCACCGGCTTGCCAACCACACTGCCGACCGGGTGGTGTACGCGGGAACTCACGACACCGACACGGTGCGCGGCTGGCTTGGGTCATTGCCCAGCGAGCAGCGCGCGTTTGTGGACTCCGAGCTGCGCCGGCTCGGATTCGCCGAGCGTCAGCCGTGGTGGGGCGTGATCCGGATGACCTTCTCATCACCAGCCTTTCTGGCCATGATCCAGGCCCAGGATGCGCTCGGTCTAGGGTCCGAGGCCCGCATGAACGCCCCCGGGACGACCGGTCACAGCTGGCGCTGGCAGATGGAGCCCGGCGCGCTGACACCCGCGCTCGCCCGTCGCCTGCGCGCGGCCACCGAGGAGGCGGGGCGCCTCCCGGCCTGAGGCCGGAGGTCGCGGTCCGGCTCGAGCGTCCGGGAGGGCGGGTTGGCTCGCCGCCAAATCGACGTGTAGTGTCGCCGTCCCTTGGATGGGCGTCGGCGACTAAACGGCTGGGTGGTGGCCGCAGGCGCAGCCGCCGGCGCAGCCCTGGTCCTGGTCCCTGGTGCTGTCCGGCGCGAGCTCGCCGCATGCCGCCCCACTCCCGGCCCCGGCCTCGGTCTGGTCAAGCGGCTTCGTCTCCGCCCCCGGGGGCCAGTATCTGGTCGATGCGCAGGGGCGCCGTCTTCAGTTGCACGGCGCCGATCTGGTGGGCAAATGCGGCGGCGGAGCGCGGCCGACGACGGCGGCCGGTTCGCCGTGCGTCGGTCCGGCTCAAGGGCCGAGCCTGCCCTACGTCCTGTCGCCCACGGCCCGCGACCCGGGGCGCCGGTTCACGGCCGGCGACGCCGCCACCCTCGCGCGTCTGGGCTTTGACTTCGTCCGCCTCGGCGTCGTGTGGGAGGGGCTTGAGCCCGGACGACCTCGATCGCGGCCCAACGACCCGACCTACTGCTCGCCCCATCGCCACGGAGCGCCGTTCCCCCGGCTCAGGGGCGCCGCCGACCCGTACCGAAGCACGGTCGTGCAGACCTACCTGAGCCGCACCGACCGGATCATCCAATTGTTGGCCGCCGCCGGCATCCGCGTCGTGCTCGACATGCACCAGGACGCGTACGGCTCGGCCTTCGCCAATCCGGCCGGGGCGACGCCGTGGAACGGTGAGGGCGCGCCGCCGTGGGCGACCTGCACCGGCAAGGCCGAGTTCGCCTACCCCGCTCACTGGATCAAGGCCTATCTCGATCCGGCCGTGAAGGTGGCCAGTCACCATTTCTTCGCCAACGACGTCAGCGGCAATCTCCAGGGCCAGTTCGCGCGCGTTTGGCAGGCCGTGGCCCGCCACTACCGCGACAACGCCAATGTGATCGGCTTCGAGGCCTATAACGAGCCGGCTGACTTCGCGGTCGCCCACTTCGATCCCGAGCTGCAGTGCTTCTACGGCGGTCCTGTCCACGAGCCTCGTTCGTGTGCGGTCAGCGGCGCGCAGGCGCCGCCGACCGGGATCATCGGGGCGATCCAGCGCGTGGACGCTCGCCATCCTGTCTTCTACGAGCCGCCGATCAGCTTTGACGACAACGGCCAGGAGACGCTCGGCATCGCCGAGCCGCTGCGCCTGCCCGGCCTGGTCCTGGGCTTCCACGCCTATGGGGCCAGCCCGGCGCTCGTGCTCGCCGATGCCGCCCTGGCGCGGGCCGCGACCCGGACCCAACAGCCCGACGGTCCAGCCCTGGTCATGGATGAGTTCGGGGGCAGCCGCCACTCGAAAGCGTCTGCCGACACTGCTGATGCGGCCAGCCTGGCGGGAATCTCGTGGGCGTACTGGTCGGTGCTCCAGCTGCACGACCCGACAGGTAATCCGCGCGAGGCCCTGCTCGGCCAGCAGACGGGCCGCCCGTTCCGCGGCAAGGCGCATGCGCTGGCGGTGGCCTTCCCGGCCGCCACCGCCGGGGTGCCCGGCGCGGTCGCCTTCAACCGTTCAACGGGTCGGTTTTCCTACCGCTACCGGGTGGACCCGCGCGTGCGGGCCCCGACCGAGATCGAGCTCCCGCGGTGGGCGTATCCCGAGGGCTACCGATGGCGGGTCGACGGCGCTCAGGTGATCAGTGGGCGTGACGCGACCGTCCTTGAGTTGCGCGCCCGGCCGTCGGTGACCAGCGTGACGGTCACAGTCCGGCGCATCTCGTGAAGTGGTGCCACGCCTGCGTATCGGCCTCATAGGGCGGAATTCCTGGGAAGGTCCGTCCCTTTCATGCGCTCTGCGTGGGTTAGGGACGGCCCTTCCCCGGGAGGAGGCGCTCAGATCAGCGCAGGAACACGGAGCGGACCGCCCGGGCCAGCTCCTTGACCGAGCGGTAGGTGTAACTGAGATCGCCCCGCAGGCGCCCGTGCCACGAGGTCTGATAGCGGATCAGCTCGGCCGGGTGCACCCGGGTCGGGAGCCCGTCGCCGGCCAGCACGGCCAGCGCGCGCTCGGCGATCGCCACCTGGCCGAAGGCGGTGGGGTGCACTCGATCGGCCATCACGTGGTTGCGGGCCCCGAAGTCGCTCAGATCGACCACCAGGGCGCCCAGCTCGGCGGCGTTGGCGGCTATCGCGGCGTTCAGCTCGCCGACCTTGGCGCCCGCCCGGGGCAGCCCGAGGCCGAGCGGCGCGGTCAGAACGAGCATCCGCTCCGCGCGCGCACCGATCTGACTCAGTGCCGATCGGTGGGCGCGGCCAAAGGCCGAGGCATCCCAATCGAACCCGCGCACGTCGTTGACGCCGACGTACAGGCACCCGACGTCGTAGCGCGCCTCAGGATGGGCGGCGTTGGCCACGAAGGCCGGGATCTGCTCGTCCACGACGTCCGCCACCCCGGCCCCGTCGGTGGCGTAGCCGGTGTAGGGCAGGCCGAGACCGCGCGCGGTCCACAGAGCCCAGGACTGCAGGGCCACCCCCCACTGCAGCTCTCCGCCGGCGTTGGTGATCGAGTCACCGAAGGCGAGCACGCCGTATTTGCAGTCCGAAGAGCTGGGCAAGCGCTCAGAGTAGCCAGGGCCCGTCCCGGGAAGCCCCCAACACACGCCACGCGGACATGACCCCGGGACACACCCCGAGAACAAGTAGTCGATAATCGCGACCGGTGGAGGTGAGCGCCACGCAGAACGACGGCAGCGACGACGTTCGATCCGCGGCCGAGGATCTGGCCGGGCGGCTTCCCGACGCCCTGGCACCCCTGGCCCGGCTGGCCTTCAACTACCGCTGGTCGTGGCTGCCCGGCGGGGCCGACCTGTTCCGGGCCGTCGATGCCGAGCGCTTCGAGCTCTGCCTGCAGAACCCGGTCCGTCTGCTCCAGGAGAGTCCCGGGCGCGTGCTGCGGCGGGCGGCCGAGGATGGCGCCTTGGTCGCGCGGGCGGCGGAGATCGAGGCCGCGGTCAACGCCGATCTGTCCCGACCGTTTCTGCCTGGCCCCTACAGCGCGACGAATCCGGTCGCCTTCCTGTGCTCGGAGTACGGCGTTCACGTCTCGTTGCCGGTGTACTCCGGCGGGCTGGGGGCTCTGGCCGGCGACCTGCTCAAGGAGGCCTCAGACCGGGCCGTGCCGATGGTCGCCGTCGGCCTCATGTACCGCAAGGGCTATTTCCGCCAGCGCATCGACGCCTCCGGCTGGCAGCACGAGTACTGGGTCGAGACTGATCCCGAGCGGTTGCCGGCGGCGATGGTCACCGGCGCCGACGGCGTGGCCCTGACCGTAAGCGTGCCGATCGGCGAGGCCGACGTTACGGCCCGGGTGTGGCGAGTCGAAGTCGGCCGGATACCTCTGTTTCTGCTCGACTCAGACTGCCCCGAGAACGAACCGCTGGAACGCTGGATCACCGGCCGCCTGTACGACGGCGATGCCCAGACCCGACTGGCCCAGTACGCGCTGCTGGGCGTCGGCGGCATGCGCGCATTGCGGGCGATGGGACTGGAGCCGGGGGTCATCCACCTCAACGAGGGGCACGCCGCGCTGGCCCCCCTGGAGCTCGCCCGGCCCGAGGACGGCCAGGGGCTCGGCCACGCGCTCGATGTCGCGCGCAAGCGCACCGTGTTCACCACCCACACGCCGGTACCGGCGGGCAACGACACCTATCCGGCCGACCAGCTCGAGGCCACCGTCGGACGCCTGGCCCGCGAGCTCGGTTCAGAACCGGGTGAGCTGGCCGCGCTGGGTCGCAACGACCCGTCCGATCCGCACGCGCCGTTCGGCGTCACCCAGGCCGCGCTGCGCATGAGCCGGGCCTCCAACGCCGTCAGCCGCCGCCATGGCGAGGTCGCCCGCGAGATGTGGCACGGCCTGTGGCCCGACCGCGAGCTCGACCAGGTCCCGATCGGCCACGTGACCAACGGCGTGCACGTCCCGACCTGGATGGGGGCCCCCATGCGCGAGCTGCTGGACCGCTACCTCGGGGCCGACTGGAACGAGCGGGTCACCGACCCCGCTACCTGGGCCCCGGTCGATGACATCCCAGCGGCCGAGCTGTGGGCGGTGCGTGAGCGACAGCGCAGCGACCTGGTCGGCTTCGTGCGCCAACGCAGCGTCGCGGACCGTCTCTCCCGGGGAGACCTGCGCGGCTACGTGGACGCGGCCGCTCGGGCCTTCGCGCCCGGGGTGCTGACGCTCGGCTTCGCCCGCCGCGTGGCCACCTACAAGCGCCTGGATCTCCTGATTCGCGATCCAGAGTGGACGATGGAGCTGCTGGGCGGGGGCCGCCCGGTACAGGTCGTGCTGGCCGGCAAGGCCCACCCCCGCGACGAGGAGGCCAAACGAGCCCTCCAGAGCCTGTTCGGGCTCAAGGGGGCCCGGATCATCGGCGAGCGGGTCGTATTCCTCGACGACTACGACCTCAATTCCGCCGCCTGGCTGGTGCGCGGCTGTGACGTGTGGCTGAACCTCCCGCGGCCGCCGCTCGAGGCCTCCGGCACGAGTGGCATGAAGTCGGCCTTCAACGGCGGCCTCCAGCTCAGCGTGCTCGACGGCTGGTGGGCCGAGGCCTACAACGAGGAGAACGGCTGGGCGATCCCGGGCGACATGGACCACGACGCCCACGCCCAGGACGCCCGCGACGCCGACACGCTGCACGAGCTACTCGGCGGCGAGGTGCTCGACTCCTTCTACGAGCGTGATGACGACGGCCTGCCGACGCGCTGGATCGAGCGCATGCGCGCGTCCCTGAAGACGCTGGGGCCCGAGTTCTGCGCCACCCGGATGCTCGAGCAGTACCTGTCGGGCCCCTACGCCTTCCGCTAGACCGGCGCGCCGCGCCCGGCCAGCGGATCGCTTACTTGACTTCGGACAGGGGCCGCGGCGGCGGACCGACGTACTTGGCCGTCGGCCGGATCAGCTTGCCCTCACGCTTCTGTTCCATGATGTGCGCCGACCAGCCGGCCGTACGCGCGCACGTGAACATCGGCGTGAACAGCTCCGGCGGCACATCGGCGAAGTCGAGGACGACGGCCGACCAGAACTCGACGTTGGTGGCCAGCACGCGGTCGGGGCGGCGGGCCTTGAGCTCGGCCAGCGCGGCCTTCTCGAGCGCCTCGGCGACCTCGACCCGCGGGGCATCGATCTCGTGAGCGGTCTTGCGCAGCACACGGGCGCGCGGATCCTCGGCGCGGTAGACACGGTGACCGAAGCCCATCAGGCGCTGGCCTGAGTCGAGCACGTCCTTGACGTACTGCTCGGCATCGCCGGACTCGGCCACGTCATCGAGCATCTTCAGCACGCGCGACGGGGCACCGCCGTGCAGCGGGCCCGACAGCGCGCCGACCGCAGCCGACAGGGCCGCGGCCACGTCGGCGCCCGTCGAGGCGACGACGCGGGCGGTGAACGTGGAGGCATTCATGCCGTGCTCGGCAGCCGAGTTCCAGTAGGCGTCGATCGCCTTTACGTGGCGCGGATCGGCCTCGCCGCGCCAGCGGATCAGGAAGCGCTCGGGGATCGACTGGGCCTTGTCGACCTCGCGCTGGGGGACCGGAGGCCGGCCGATCCCGCGCGCGGACTGGGCGACAAACGACAGGGCCATGACCGACGCCCGGGCCAGATCGTCACGGGCCTGCTCATCGGAGATGTCGATCAGCTGCCCGAAGCCCCACTGAGGGGCGAGCATGGCCAGCGCAGACTGCACGTCGACCCTCGGGTCCCCGGAATGCACGGTGAGGGAAAAGGGCTCCGCCGGGGGCAGTCCGGGCTCCAGGGTCCCGTCGACGAGCAGGCCCCAGACCTGCTCGAAGGGCACGGTCCCGACGAGCTCCTCGATGTCGACGCCCCGGTAGCGAAGGGCTCCGCCTTCACGGTCGGGCTCGGCGATCTCGGTCGCGAAGGCGACTACGCCCTCGAGGCCGGACTGAACTTCAGCTGTTGCGCTCATGCGATCGTGTCGCTCCTGACGAATTCTCTCTAAGAAGACTTTCCTCACCGAAGGCTATCTGGGTGAGCCGCCACTAAGCTCCCGCGCCGTGTCCGAGTTCTTGCTGCGCTCAGCGGTCGAACTGGCCGAGCTGATCCGTTCGGGCGAGCTCTCGGCCCGCGAGGTGGTCGAGGCGTCGCTACGGCGCATCGATGAACTCGAGCCGCAGATCAACGCTTTCACCTACGTCGCCCACGAGTCGGCTCTGGAGGTGGCAGCGGCCATCGCTGCGGGCGATCCGCGCCCGTTCGCCGGCGTGCCGATCGCGATCAAGGACAACCGCGCGGTGGCCGGCATGCCCCTGACGATGGGCAGCGACCTGTTCGCGAACGTCGTTCCGCCTCACGACTCGTACTCGGTCCGTCGTCTACGCGAGGCTGGATTCGTATTCGTCGGCAAGACGACGATGCCGGAGATGGGGATCCTGCCCACCACCGAGACCCGCCGGTTCGGCGCCACCCATAACCCATGGGCGCTCGATCGCACGCCGGGCGGGTCCAGTGGCGGCTCGGCGGCGGCGGTGGCCGCGGGTATGGTGCCGATCGCCCACGGCAACGACGGCGGCGGATCGATCCGGATCCCGGCCGCCTGCTGTGGCCTGTTCGGGTGCAAACCCGCTCGCGGGCGCGTCTCGGTCGGGCCCGACAGCGGCCAGAGCTTCCTGGTCACCGACGGCGTCCTCACCCGGACGGTGGCCGACACGGTGGCGGCGCTCGACATCCTCCAGGGCTACGAGCCCGGGGACGCCACCTGGGCGCCCCCGCCCGCCGCACCTTACGCCGAGCTGGTCAAGCGGGAGCCCGGACAGCTCAAGATCGGTGTCGCTCTGAATCCGCCCCTGGACGGCGCCCAGATCGCGCCCGAGAACATCGAGGCCGTCGGGCGGGCGGCCGCGCTGTTGGAGGCTCTTGGCCATGCGGTGGTCGAGACGACGCCACCGTGGTCGGGTCTTGACCTGCTGCCCGATTTCACCCGTGCCTTCGGTCCCCAGGTCTCCATGACGACGCTGGTCGGCGGCAAGCTGGCCGGCCGCGAACCGTCCGAGGAGGACGTCGAACCGCTGACCTGGCTCATGTGGGAGCGGGCGCGCGCGCAGGACACGCTGACCGGGCTCACGCGCCCAGGCGCGGCTGGAGAGCGTGGCGCGGTCGGTGGTCGCCTTCCTGGGCCAGTTCGATGTCGTGCTGACGCCGGCCCTGGCCCGCTCGCCGGTGCCGATCGGGGAGATCCACGGCCTCGGGCCCGAACCCGAGGACCACTACCGCCGCTCGGGCGCCTTCACGCCCTTCACGGCCATGCTCAACGTGACCGGGCAGCCGGCGGTCTCGGTGCCGCTCTATCAGGATTCCCAGGGCCTGCCCCTCGCCGTGCAGCTGATCGGACCGCCGGCGCAGGAGGAGGTCCTTTTGCGGCTCGCCTTCCAACTCGAGGCCGCGCTGCCCTGGGCCCAGCGGCACCCGGCCCTGTAGGGCCGAGCGTCAGCCCACGCCCAGCACGGCCCGCATCGGCTTGGGCACCACGCCCAGCCGCTCAGCGTCGGCCGTGCCGTGGCACGAGACCAGCGGAACCTCGAGCAGCTCGGCCTCGTCCCAGGTCGCGAACGCGGTCGGGCCCCCGAACAGCTCGACCAGTTTCAGCAGCCGCCGCGTGATCCGCAGCGGGACCCTGACGATCCGGCGGCGCCGATGGAACGACCGGAGCGCGGTTTCAACGATTTCCCTGTGGGTCAGGGTCTCCGGCCCGGCGAGCTCGTAACGCGCGCCCACCGACTGCCGGGCTGCGGCACCGCCGGGCAGCGCGGCCATCACGCAGTCGGCGACGTCCTCGGCCCAGATGGGCTGAAAGGCGGCCTGCCCCGAGCCCGGGATCGGCATCACCGGCAGCCAGGCCATGCGGGCCAAAAGGTTAAGGTACGGATCGCTGGGCGAGTAGACGATCGACGGTGCGAACACGGTGTGGTCGAGGTCCGACTCCACCACCGAGCGCTCGGCGATCGCCTTGGCGCGCATCAGCCGCGCCGGGCTGCGGGTCGAGGCGCCGAGGGTGGAGAAGAACACGAAGCGGTGCACGCCGGCTCGCTCAGCCGCCTGGACCAGGCGCCAGGTGGCGACGCCGGCCAGCTCCTCGATCGAGCCGCGGGGCTGGTCGCGGATCACCGAGGCGAGATGCACGACGCTGTCAATCCCCCGCAGGGCATGGCGAAAGGACAGCGGGTCGCCGAGGTCGCCGAGGGCGATCTGGACTCGGACCCGGTCCGGCCCGAGATGGCGCGGATCACGGACCAGACAGCGCACCGAGGTGTCGGTCGCGACCAGGCGCCGCAGGACTGCGCGGCCGATCGTTCCAGTCGCGCCGGTAAGCAGGAGCACGGCCGGGAGGCTACCGCGATGGTTTTCCTACAATGCCTCCCTCGCCGGTTTCCCGGCCTCTACAGAAACAACCACAGAGGTAACCGACACCCATGGCCTACGTAATCGCAGAGCCCTGCATCGGCACGAAGGACAACTCGTGCGTGGAGGTCTGCCCGGTCGACTGCATCCATCCGACGCCCGACGAGCCCGACTACGAAAAGGTCGAGATGCTCTACATCGATCCGGAGGAGTGCATCGACTGCGACGCGTGCGTCGAGGCCTGCCCTGTTGACGCCTGCTTCGCTGAGGACCAGCTCCCGGACGAGTGGCAGAAGTACACCCAGCTGAACCAGCAGTACTACACCAAGTAGCCCCGCGGGCCGCAAAACGCCGCGGGTCGAAACGGCTGGGTGTGCCCCACCCGCGGGACCGTGTTCGATCTGGTGTCAATATGGCATCAGATCGAACCCCAACCCCCGGTTGATCGGGGCGGGGCGACCAGCAACACCACCCGCCAGGCAGCGCCAGCGCCTACGCGCTCGGGTGAGGCTACGCCATCGGGAGCGACATCCCGGCCGGCTTGGGCGCCGCGGCCGGAGCTGGCTCCTGCATGACCGGTAGGGCGATCGGTGACAGCGCGATCAGGCCGCGCGCACCCTGGCTGAGTGCCTGGGCGGCCGGGTCATCGGGGTCGGAGAAGACGATCGGCAGGCCGGAGTCCGACTGCTCACGCAGGGGCATGGTCAGCGGGATCTTGGCCAGCAGAGGCACCTCGAGCTCCTCGGCCAGCAGCGCTCCGCCGCCCTCGCCGAAGATCTGGAAGCGCTCGCCGCTGGGGGTGACGAAGCCCGACATGTTCTCGATCACGCCCGCGATTTCGAGCTTGAGCTTGATCGCCATCTCAGCCGACCGGCGGGCCACCTTCTGGGCCACCGGCTGGGGGGTGGTGACGAGCAGGAACTTGGCCTGGGGCAGCAGCTGGGCGAGCGTCATCGAGACGTCGCCGGTGCCCGGGGGGAGGTCGATCAGCAGGTAGTCGAGGACCCCCCAGTCGACGTCCTCCAGAAATTGTGTCAGCGCCTTGTGGAGCATCGGCCCGCGCCACACGACGGCGGCATCCTGCTCGACGAAGAAGCCGATCGACATGACCGTGATTCCGTCGTGGGCCGTGATCGGGATCGAGCTTGCGCTGCTCGTTGACGCGCGGGCGCTCGGTGCCGACGCCGAGCATCCGGGGCTGACGAGTAGCCCCACACGTCGGCGTCGAGGACACCGACCTTCTTGCCGTTGGCCGACAGCGCGGCGGCGAGGTTGGCGGTCACGCTGGACTTGCCGACGCCGCCCTTGCCGGAGCCGATGCAGATCACGTTGGAGACCTGGGCCAACGCGCCTTCGGGGAGGGCGCCGCGACCCAGTTTGCGGCCCAGGGCCGTCTTCTCGTTGTCAGACAGGACATCGAAGCTGACGTTGACTGCGGTAACGCCGTCCAGACCGCGGATGGCCGAGGCGACACCGTCCTGGAAATGGTTGCGGATCGGGCAGCCGGCGGTGGTCAACGAGACCATCACATCGACGACGCCGTTGGCGTGTATCTCGATCGAGCGCACCATCTCGAGCTCGACGATGTCCCGTCGCAGCTCGGGATCGATCACGGATCGAAGGGCTTCGGTTACCTGGTCTCTGGTCGGCATGAGATCCATTCAAGCAGGTCCGTTTCGGCCCCCGGCGCCGGATGGGGGTGGTCGTCCGGGACCCCTCGGAACGGGGGGTGAACCCTTTTTGGCCGAGGGCGGTCAAAGCGGGTGCGATTCGCAAGAGGTTGACCACCATCAAATCCAAGGAGATGTGATGCTCAAGCGTCCCGCAGTAGGCCGCAGATCGGCCGCGTTGATTCTCGGTGCCGCGGCAGCGGCGGTCCTCGTGCTGCCCGGATCGGCGCTCGCCGCGCGCCACAGCGAAGCCATCGTCGGCCACGTGTATCTCGACGACAATCCGGCGGGGGCCAACACGATCACCGCCTTCGCCCGGCATGCCGACGGGTCGCTCAGCGCCCTGGCCGGCTCCCCGTTTGCGGCTGGCGGCGCCGGGACCGGTCAGCCACTCGGCTCTCAGGGCGCCGTGCAGCTGGCCCACCACGGCCGCTACCTGCTGGCCGTGGACGCCGGCAGCAGTCAGATCTCGGTCCTACGCGTCAAACGCGATGGGTCGCTGCGGCCGGTCGAGGGTGGACCTGTCGCCTCGGGCGGCGTTGATCCGGTCAGCATCGCCGTTCACGGGTCACTGGTCTACGTCGTCAACGGGGGGCCGGGGCCCAGCAACTACACCGGCTTCATCCTTTCGGGCGGTGGGCATCTGCGTCCGCTGTCTCACTCGACCGTAGCCTTGTCCGACGGGTCCGGGCCGGGCGATGTCATCTTCAACGGGGACGGCACGCGACTGGTCGGAGCGCGCGTCAACCCCTCGCTGATCGACAGCTTCCGGGTCGACGGCGATGGTCGTCTGCATGCCGCCCCGGGGTCCCCGTTCCCCGCCCAGGGGCAGGGGCCGTTCGGCAGTGAGTTCCGGCCCACGAATCCCACTCAGTTGTTCGTGACCAATGCGCACGGCGGCACCGGCGCTGGGACGGTATCGGCGTTCAACGATGCGCCCGACGGAACACTGTCCTCGATCGGCGCCTCGCCGTTTGCCAACGGGCAGACCGCGCCGTGCTGGCTGGTCATCAGCCGCGACGGACGGCATCTGTACGCCGTCAATACGGGCTCGGGGACGATCTCCGGCTACCGGATCGCCGACTCCGGGAGCCTGGCGGTTGTCAGCACCACGCCCGTGGCCGACACCGGCGGGGTCGGCGCGACCGACGCCGGCCTGAGCCCCGATGACGGTTTCCTGTACGTCAACGAGAGCCGGATCGGCGCCGTCGGGGCGTTCGCGGTCCACGGCGGCAGCCTGACGGAGCTCAGGGGCTCGCCGACCCCCGTGGCCCCGGGCTCATCCCCGGCGGGTGTCGCGGTCAACTAGGCGACGCGCCCGCCACCAACGGCGGCAGCGGAGCCGAGGAGATGTCCTCGGCTCCGCTCGTCGGCCCCGAGGCACGGATGTGGCAATCTCGCTCAAGCCAAGCCGGACGTGATCGAAGGTGACCAGCCCCCTGCATAAAGCCCGCTTCTGGCGCGACCACCGCTGGACTCCGGACCACATGTCGGCCTACCTCGACGACGAGCTCAAACCGGGTGCCGTGGCCCGCCTCCGGCGGCACATCGCCGAGTGTCCGGAGTGTCGGCGGATCCTGCATGAGCTGCAGCGCATGCTGGGGCTTCTGCGAGCCCTCCCGGCTACGGCGACGGGCGAGACGCCGGACATCACCTCGTCGGTGCGCCGGCGACTGCGCGAGCGCGCCGACGAGTGAGCGCCCGGGCGCATACCCCCGACCCCGAGGAAGAGCTACTGGCTCGCGCCCGCGGCGGAGACGAGGACGCGTTCGCCGGCCTGGTCAACCTCCACGCCGATCAGGTCTACGGTGCTCTACGTCGCTTTGGTCTCGACGGGCACGAGGCCGAGGAGGTGGCTCAGGAGGTGTTCCTGCGGGCCTGGCGGGGGCTGCGGAAGTTCGAAAGTCGCGCTCGGCTCGCGACCTGGCTCTACCGGATCGCTTTCAACGAGGCCCAGCGTCGCCTGGCCCAGCGGCCGCCGGTGCCGTTCGCGCAGTTGCCGGGGGGTGACGAACCGGCGGGTTCCGGGCCCGAGGCCAGACGCCTCAACCCGGAGGCCCGCGCCCTTGATCACGAGTTCGCGACTCTGCTCGAGCGGGCGCTCGGGCAACTTCCGGCCGACCGGCGAACGGCTGTGATCCTCCGCGACATCCAGGGCCTCTCGACGGCTGCGGCGGCGGAGATCGTCGGCGTCCGCCCGCTTTCATTCAAGAGCCGGCTGCACCGAGGCCGGATGGAGCTGCGATCGATGCTGGCGCCGTATCTCGAGCTCAATCAGCCGTGAGCACCTTGGGCAAGGCAGCCTGTCGTCGCCAGGGGTCAGCGGCCATGGTGTTCCCGGCTCGCGATCGCGGTTATGGTCGCGCCCACTGTGGTCCCCGAGCCGGAGGAGTCGATGATCGAGAACCGCACCATGCCCGACGCCGCGGTCATGCCCGTCCTCATATACAAGGATGTCCCGGCGGCCTGCGAATGGCTGTGCCGTGTGTTCGGCTTTCGCGAGCGATGGCGAGCCGGCAACCACCGCGCCCAGCTCGAGATCGACGGCGGGGCGGTCGTCCTCGGCGAGGCCCGGACGGGCGCGTCAGGCGAGCCGGCGGAGGGCATGACCTTCGCTCCCGAGCCCCACGGGCGGGTCAGCCACGAGGTGATGGTGCGCGTGGCCGACGCCGATACGCACTTCGAGCAGGCCCGTGACTGTGGCGCCGAGGTCCTGCAGTCCCCGCGCGATTACGCCTATGGGGAACGGCAGTACACGGCCATCGATCTGGGCGGTCACCACTGGACGTTCTCGCAGTCGATCGCCGACGTCACCCCCGAGGACTGGGGTGGCGTCACGGCCGGCTGACCCGGCCCTCGGTTCCGAGTTGCGCGGCGAGGCTGACGGGTGGATACTCGCGCCATCGTGCGGCGTACGCCGATTGTGGTCCTCTTCCTCTCGTCACTGGCGGTGGCGGTGATCGTGGGCGGGGTCTTGGGACGCGCGACCCGCGCCTCGGGACCCGTCCGTGCCTCGCGCGCAGCGGTGGTGTCGGTGGCCCGGCCCGCGCCCCCCGCGGTCGCGTCAGCCCGACAGCTGCAGGGTCCGCTGCGCCCCTTGCGTGAGAGCCTGGCTGGACTGCTGGGACGTCGACTGGTCCGGCCGCGGGCGCTCTCGGCGCCGAGCCTGCGGGCCGCCCCGATGACGTGCGCGGTGGCCGACACCAGGTGCTCGCTGCACCCGTGCGTGGAGTTCGCGACCGCGGCGCCGTCCTCGGCGGTGGCGGTGCTCAGCGTCCCCGCCGTCACCGTTCGCAGCAGCGGCTTCGGACCCGGCAACGCCTCCGTCCGCCGCAACCCTTCGGTCCACGGCAATGCCTCGGCCGTGGGCAGCCGGAATCGATATTGCCGGGCCGTACCGGCGGCGGGCCAGACGCGCCTGGTGCCAGTGGCCCTGACGCGTTAGCGAACCTGCGGGGCGAGCTGCTCTCCGAGCAGCGCGATGGCGTCGAGGTCCTCATGCACGAGCTGCTGGCACATGACCCTGGCCACACCGGCCTCGCTCAGGGCCCGTAAACGCTCGAGGACGTGATCGACGGTGCCGATGATCCACCCGGACGGCGGGTCATTGAGCAGCCCCTCGGCCTCGGCGCCCATTTTCTCGGCCAGGCGCCCGACGCGCTCGCGCAGCTCGCTGTCGTCGCGGCCGGCAACCAGGCCGGTCATGATCGAGAACGGGATCGGGTCGCGTCCCGCCGCGGCACACGCCTCATCGATGCGGGCGCGGCGCTCGCGCACGTCTTCGAGTGAGGGGAAGGTCGTGTTGTACTCATCGGCATAGCGCGCCGCCAGCCGCGCCCCGCGCGGCCCGGCGCTGCCGCCCATGATCAGCGGCGGGTGGGGGCGCTGGACGGGCTTGGGCTGAGCCTCCAGCGCCTCCAGCTGGTAGTGCTGGCCAGAGAACGAGAACGGCTCGTCGCCCCAGGTGCCGTGCATGATCTGAAGCTGCTCGTGCAGGACGTCGATGCGCGAGCCGGTGTCCGCGAACGGGAAGCCGTAGGCGGCGTGCTCGCGCTCGTGCCACCCGGCCCCGAGGCCGAGATCGATCCGGCCGCCCGAGATGTGGTCGGCGGTGACCACGAGCTTGGCCAGCACCGAGGGATGGCGGAAGCTGGCCGGGGAGACCATCGTGCCCAGCCGCAGCGTGGTCGTGACCGCAGCCAGGCCGCACAGCGTTCCCCAGGCGTCGAGCGAGCCGCGCTCGGGGTGCTGGCCATCGAGGTTCATGTAGTGGTCAGACCGGAACAGGCTGTTGACGCCGTGGCGCTCGCAGGCCTCGGCGATGGCCAGCCACTGGGGCCAGGTCACGCCCTCCTGGCCCTCGATCATCAGACAAAGATCCACGGCAAACCTCCGTTGAGCTAATCCTGTGCGGACCGACTTTAAAGACCGACGGGGCGCCACTTTCGTGACGCCCCGGCGGTTGGGAGGAGAGGTACTTCGTCCGCCGGCGAGGGTATGAGGCCGGCGAACCTGACCCGCCATGGCGACGCTCTCCTGGGCGTCGCGGCGGGGGAAGGGTGCAACTAGGCGATCGGCAGACGATCCGACGCGTCAGAGACGATCTTCTCGACGCGAGCGCCGAACGGGTTGGAGCGAATGTCACGCTCGACCCGGCGGCGGTTCTGCTTGACCGTGCGCTCGACGCGATTGCGACGCTGACGCAGATCGCGCTCGACCTTGGTCCGGGTGCGGCGCACCTGGCGCTCAAGGCGGTTGCGGGCGGTCGCGCCGCGACGCTCGTAGCGCTTCAGCTCACGCTCAACTGCCGCGCGGCTGCGATAGCGGCCAGCCAGACCCTTGACGGACGAGACCAGGTTGTCGCGCGCCAGGAGGCTGGCGCCGACCGGCACGAGCACGGCGCGCTCGGCGATCTGCTGGGCCTGCGTGACGTACACGCGTGACTCAGCGCTCGTGGCGCTGGAAGCCTTGCGAGCCGTGGTGCCGGCCGTCTTGGCGGTCCGCTTGGCGTTGCTCCGCGTGCTGGCGGCGGTACGGGCGGTGCTGCGCTTGGCCGTCTTGGCCGTCCGCGTGGCGTTGGCCTTGGTGGCCGTGGCCGACTTGCGCGCGGTGTTTCGCTTGCGAGTTGCGGCGGCCTTCTGGCCGCTTGTGTTGCTGGTAGTAGCCATTGTTATTTACTCCGCTCCCCTCTTGGAAGGTGGTCGTCAGGTCGTGTCGTTTTATCGAACACATGTTTGTAAACCGGACTGGCCGAGGGGTTACATTTCCGTGACCACCTCGATTTAGATCGATGAGCGCGCCTCCCACCCATTACACGCAGAGCGGCGAGACCAGCATCGCCTACCAGACGCTCGGCGAGGGTCCGTGCGATCTCGTCGTGATCACCGGGCCGGCCTCGCATCTCGAGATCATCTGGGAGGAGCCGGGGACCGCACGGACCTTCCGGCGCATGGCCGACTTTGCCCGGCTGATCATGTTCGACCGCCGCGGGACGGGACTGTCGGATTCGGGGGCCGAGCCCCCGACACTGGAGCAGCAGGTCGACGATCTGCACGCCGTGCTGGACGCGGTGGGGTCTGAGCGCACGGCGATCATCGGCGGCGGCGATCTCGGTCTCTCGGCCCTATTCGCGGCCACCTACCCCGAGATGGTCAGCTCGCTGATCCTGTCCGGCGTAGCTGCCGACGGCCACCACTGGCTGGATGGCACCGCCCGGGCTGACGTGCTGGAGGCGATCAGCGCGAGTTGGGGCGACGGGGCGCTGGTCTCCCTGTACGCGCCCAGCAAGGCCGGCGACCCCGACTTCGTCGAGTGGTGGGGCCGGCTACAACGCTCGGCGCTCAGCCCGGGCATGGCCCGGCGACTCATGCAGATGAGCATGCAGACCAACCTCCGCGACGTCCTGCCCACGATCCAGGTGCCGACGCTCGTCTGTCATGCCAGCGGTGACCGCGTGGTGCCCGCGCGCTATGGGCGCGAGGTGGCCGAGCTGATCCCGGGCGCGCGGTTCGTGGAATACGACAGCGAGGATGCCTACGGCTGGACCGACGCCCCGTTTCTGGCCGAGCTCGAGGAGTTCCTCACCGGGCGGCGGTCAGCCCCCCGGTTCGATCGCGTCCTCGCCACCGTCCTCTTCACGGACATCGTCGATTCGACCCGCCAGCTCTCGACGATCGGCGATGCCCGCTGGCGAACCCAGCTCGCCGAGCACAACCAGGTCGTGCGCGATGCCCTGCGCCGCTGGCGCGGACACGAGGTCAAGACGAGCGGCGATGGCTTTCTGGCCACCTTCGACGGCCCCGCGCGGGCGGTCAGCTGCGCGGCGGAGATCGTCGACCGCGTACGGCCGCTCGGGCTTGCCGTTCGGGCCGGCGTCCACACCGGCGAGGCCGAGCTGCGTGACGACGACGTGGCCGGGATCGCCGTGCACATCGCCGCCCGGGTGATGGCTGAGGCGGGACCCGGCGAGGTCCTCGCCTCGAGCACGGTCAAGGACCTGGTCATCGGCTCGGGCCTGCGCTTTGATGATCGCGGAGCCCACACGCTGCGCGGGATCGATGACCCGTGGCGGCTGTACGCCGTGCAGAACTAGTGTCCCGAGTCACCGAATTTCCGACTCACGACCCTAGGCGGCCGCTTGAGGCAGCGCGCCGTCGAGGCCGACGCGGCGCAGCCACGCCGGCGCGTCCTTCAGCTCGTCGAGCGTGGGCAGCGCCTCGGGACCGCTGAACACGTGCTGGAGCCCGCCGGTGCCGACCCGCTGCACGACGGCGTCGCAGAACGCCTTGCCCTGCTCGTACTGGCGGAGCTTGAGCTCTAACCCGAGCAGCCGGGCTAACAGCCGGGACAGGCCAGACTGTGCCTTGCGGCGCCGGTTCAGGGCTTCGCGCAGCTGGGGCAGGGAGGGGAGGAGGTCGGGCGCGACGGCGTCCATCACGTGCTCGGCGTGGCCCTCGATCACGGCCATCACGGCCTGCACGCGATCGAAGGTCTCGCGCTCAGCCTTGCTGGTGAAGATCGAGACGAGGTCGCCAGTGCGCAGAGCCGTGGTCACCCGCTTGATCTCGGGGCCGGTGGGGATTCGGAACTTGCGCTTGGAGTCCATCCGCAGCTCGGCCTTGCCCAGCAGCTCCTTGACCAGGCCCGACACGTAGCCGTGCAGCCACGGGACGCCGGTGAACTGGACGGCGTGGGTCACCTCGTGCAGCGCGACCCAGGTCATGAACTCGTCCTCCTGGGCCTCGAACGACCGCACGGCCTGACCGAGGTTGGGGAGCACGAACAGCAGTCGGGGCGGTGTGGTCTCGGTGCTCTCGTCAAGGAGAACGAGCTCGTATTGGCCGAGGACCCGCTGGGCGAGGTAGCCGAGGACGACGGCCACCTCGGTCGTGACCACGAAGCCCAGCGCGAGCTGCATGGCCGGCTTCAGCGGGCCCGACAGGTTCGCCCCTGCGCGGTCGAGCACGGGGTCAAGCAGCTGCCGCATGGCCTTGATGTTGGTCTGCACCCACTCGCGCCGCTCGATGCCCTCGGGCGGGGGAAGGGGCTGCCCGGGCCGCAGACCGGTGTACGCGGTCACCCGGTGTTCGGATTCGACGGCCAGCGCGTTGAGGTCGGCCTTCGGCGTCGGGGCGTCCCCGGTCCCGGCCACGTAGCCGGCGATCTTCTCGGCCAGGATCCAGTCGATCATGCGCGCACCGCCGTCAGCTCACTCAGTCCCTGCAGGCTGCGAGCCGCCACCAGCGGCGAGCTCGGTGAGGTGTCCATCGGGGCGCCGAGCGGGTCTTCGAAGGCCGTGAAGCTGATAAGTCCGCCCGCCTCGCGGACGATCAGCTGCCCAGCGGCGGCGTCGACGCCGCGCGCCCGGCTCAGGGTCAGCATCCCGTCGAAACGGGCGGCGGCGACCTGGCAGAGCGTGCTGGCGATCGTGCCCAGGGCCCGAAGCCGGTGGGCGCAGACCTCGAGTCCTTCGATGCTCCGCGCCACCCAGCGTGGGTCGGCGGATTCGATTCCGACGAGCTCGAGCTTGCCGTCGCGCGAACGCCGCTCGGGCGCCTCGGGGTCCAGCCGGTGCCCGTCGCGGAACGCGCCCTGGCCGCGATAGGCCCACCACTGCTCACCAGAGCCGAAATCATGCACGAAGCCGAAGGCCACGTCGGCGGCGGTGGGCCCGTCGGCGACGGCGACGGACAGGGCGTAGTGCAGCGCGTCGCGCTTGGCGTTCAGGCTCCCGTCGATCGGATCGATGATCACCCGCACGTCGGGATCGCCGTAGTCGATCACGCCTCGCTCCTCAGACAGGGCAAAGAACCGGTAGCCCTCGTCGTGCAGGGTGTCGAGCTCGGCCACTACAGCTGATTCGGCGTCGCGGTCGATGAGCAGTGTGCGGTCACCGCCCTCGCCTCGGGTACCGGTCTCCCGCGCGCGCTCCGCCGTCTCCGGCGTGGCCGCCAGCAGGGCCTCCAGGCTGGTCACTGACCGCCGGCACGCGCCCAGCCAATCCGCCTCCAGTGCCGTTCGGGTGAAGCTCATTCTCAACCTATGCTGTCAGACGGTGAGCGAGGACCTGCCCAGCGACCCCCGGGAGGGCGAGACGGACCTGCTCGCCGGCCTCGAGCAACCCGAGCGGTTGCTGCTCGAGCTCGATGCCGGGCAGCGCAGCGCCGTCACTCATCGTGGCCGCCGGTTGGTGGTGACCGGCGGGGCGGGCTCGGGCAAGACCCGGGTGATCGAGACCCGGTTGCGCTGGTTGGTCGCGCAGGGAACGCCGGTCGAGCGCATCGGGCTGCTCGTGCCGACGGCCGCCCGCGCCGAGGCCGCCCGCGAGCGGCTTGAGACGGCCCTTGAAATGGGGTATCAGGAGCTGCACGTGTTGACTCCGTCGGCGCTGGCCATGCTCGTTCTCGCTCGGGCCGGAGGCGGGGCCGATCTGACCATCGCCGCACTCAGCGCCGGTGATCGCCTGGCCATGCTGGTGCAGCGGATCGACGAGCTCTCGCTCCACCATCACGACTTCGGCGGCCGGCCCAACGCGCTGCTGGCTGGGTTCGTGCGCCGGATCGATCGGCTGAAGGCCGAGCTGGTGACGTCCGAGGAGTACCGGCGCTGGGCGGACGGGTTGCCCGATCAGTCACCCGAGGGCGAGCTCGAGCGCGAGTTCGCGTCCATCTACATCGCTCACGAGGCCATGCTCGCCCGCAGCGGCGCCCGCGACGCGGGAGACCTGGTCATGGACGCGATTTCGCTCGCCCGCCGTCAGCCCGCGCTGGCTCGGCGCTTCACCCACCTGCTCATCGACGACGCCCAGGAGCTCGATCTCGCTCCGCAGACGCTGGCCCTCGAGGTCGGCGAGCCGGGCCTGACCGTGGCCGGCGACCCGGCTGCCGGCCTGCGCCGCTTCCGGGGCGCGGCGGCGGCCCGGATGGCCAGCTTTCTCGGTGACGGCGCGGCAACGATCGAACTGCGCGGTACACGACGCTGCCCGAAGCGGGTGTGGCAGGCGTCGGCCGCCGCGCTGGCCGCCGGCGGAGTCTCGGCCGACCTCGGCGCGCCGGCCGACGCCGGCGGCGAGGTGGAACTGTGGCGATGTGCCAACGAGCGTTCCCAGGCGCAGGCGGTCGCCGTTGATGTCGAGCGGCTGGTCACGCGCGAGGGCGTCGCGCCGGGCCGGATCGCCGTGCTCGTGCCGGAGATCACCCACGAGGGCCAGGCGGTCAGCGTCGCCCTCGAGGAGCGGGCCATCGCCCACCGGCTCGTCGGCGAGGCCGCCTTCTTTCAGCGGGCCGAGATCCGCGACGTGCTGGCCTGGCTGCGCCTGCTCGCCGATCCCACCGACGCGCCGGCCGTGGTCCGGGCCCTGGCCCGGCCGCCGATCGAGCTGCGATCGGTCGACATCGCTCGCTGTACCCAGATCGCGCGGCGGCGCAAGCTCGACATGGTCGCGGCGCTCGCCGCGGCGCTCGAGTCCCCCCAGGTCCCGCCCGAGGCGCGCGAGCGCATCCGGGTGTTCCTCAAGCTCTACCGCGCCGGGCTGTCGGCGATCGACACGCTGCGCCCCGATCTGTATGTCCACCGGCTGATCGACCGCCTGGGGCTCCGGCGCCAGCAGCTGTTCGCCGCGCAGGCCGATGTCGTCGAGCGGCTCCGGGCGTTGGCCGGGTTCGGCGAACTGGCGGCGACCTTTGTCCGTCGCTCGCCGCAGGCCACGCCGCGGGAGTTCGCGCGTTCGATCGCCGCCGTGGCCGACTTTGGCCTCCGCGAGCAGGAGGAGCCCGAGCTGGCCCGGTCCGCCGCCGTCCAGGTCCTGACCCTGCCTGCCGCGGGTGGGCTCGAGGCCGAGCACGTGTACGCGATTGGGCTCCACGCTGGGCTTTCGGCCCCCCGCGCGGAGCCGATTCCTGATGCGCTGCTCGTTGAGCAACTGCCCCGTGACGATGACGACAACCACCGGCGGTCGCTCGGTCAGGCGTTGTACGTCGGCTTCAGCCGTGCGGGGAGCCGGCTCGTGCTGGCCTACCCGCGCGCCGACGATCGCGGGACGATGCTGCGTCCGTCACCGCTGCTCGAGGCGGTGGCCGCCGAGGTGGGGGCGGTCTGGGCCGAGAAGGAGGAGGAGCTGTTCGGGCCCGCCGAGGCCCTTCACTCCACCTATCGCCTGATGCGCGACGAGCTCCTGGCGGGGACGGCCCGGGCCGGAGGCCGGCTCAGTGAGCTGCGCTTCGACACCGATCTCGACGTCTCGCATGCCGTCGTCCGGTATCTCGAGCTGCTCAAGCTGGCCGCCCTGATCGCCCGGCCCGAGGGCCAGAGCGTGGCCGAGTCGCTGCGTGACGTGAACTCGCGCATCCTCCAGGCAGTCACCTCCGAGCAGCGGGAGATCTTCACCTCCTCGGCGCTCGACGATTACCTGCTCGACGCCGAGCGCGACGCCCGCCGGCGGGCCCAGGCGATCGCCGCCCGGGATGAGCCGTCACTTGAGCCGTTTTTGCCCCGGCGCGGCGACGGCGTGGTCCTGTCAGCGTCTGACATCGACACGTACCGAACGTGTCCGCTGAAGTACAAGTTCGCGCGGGTCTTCCGCATCCCCCAAGAGCCGACTCTGCACCAGCGCTTCGGGATCCTCGTTCATCAGGTGCTCGAGCGCTTCCACGCCCGGGACTCCTCGACCCTGCCCGAGCTGCTGGGTCTGCTCGACGCCGGCTGGCGCCGGGGTGGCTTTGGCGATTCCGAGGAGGAGCGCCAGCTGCGCGGCAAGGCCTCCTCGTCGCTGACCCGCTACCACGAGCGCTTCCAATCCGAGGACACCCAGCCCGTGTGGTTTGAGCGCTCGTTCACGTTCAAGCTCGGGCGCCACGTCCTGCGCGGGCGCGTTGACCGCGTCGATCGGCTGCCCGGCGGCGAGTACGAGCTGATCGATTACAAGACCGGCCGGCCCAAGAGCGCCGACCAGCTCGCCGATGACGTCCAGCTGTCTCTGTACGCCGTGGGCGCGCGCGAGGCGTGGCGGCTGGAGGCCTCGCGGCAGGCCTACTACTACCTGCTCGACGATCAGAAGGTCGCTGTCGGAGCCGACGATCGCGCCGAATGGGTGACCGAGGTGGCCAGCGAGGTCGCCGAGGGCATCCAGTCCCAGGGTTTTGAACCGACTCCGTCGTTCGGGGCCTGCTCCATGTGTGACTACCGGTTGATGTGTCCAGCCGCTGAGCGCTAGTGATGGCGGTCGGTATGCCGGCCGCTGACCGCTAGCGATGGGCGGGTTCGCGGCGATACAGTGCCCGGCGTGCGTGTGGCGCATCCGCGTGCCCTTCCGGTTGGGTTGGCGCTGGGCCTGATGGCGCTGGCCCTCAGTGCCTGTGGCTCGAGCTCGAGTTCGAGCGCGGCTTCGGGTTCAGGTGGGTCGTCCTCGTCCTCGAGCGCCAGTACCTCGGTCCCCAAGCCGCCCTCGCCCACGATGCGTCTGCACCACCTCGAGCACGCGCTGACCGTGGCGCATAGCAATCCGGCGGTGACAGCGGCCACGTGTCATCTCGAGACCGCGTCTCAGCTCCGTAAGTCGCCGTTTGGCTCGAGTGGAGCGCCGGTCTATTCGTGCTCGCTGACCGCGGGCGGCGTACCCACCGCCTACGACGTCCAAGTGCTGGCGAGCGGTTGCTTTGTCGCCGAGCGGGTCAAGCCGGGCAAGGCCATCTACGGCTGCGGGGCGGGCAAGCTCTAGCCCGCGGATCGGCCCTCAGAGGCTGGCTTGGATTAGGACGGGCCCGGCCCGGGACCGGGACTCTCGCCACCGCGCTGGCGCAGGAACCGCTGCAGGTCGCGAGCGATGGTCTCGCCCGAGGGGAGTGAGGTCGGGACGTCCTCGTCCTCCTCGATGACCGCCTGCTCGAGGCGCTCGACGAAGGCCTGGACGTCGGGGTCACTCTGGACGGCCACGTTGACCTGGCGGTCGTAGTCGGCCGAGGCGACCTCGAGCTCGGAGCCGTCCACGGCCACGCCGACCAGACCCTCGAGCTTTCGCACCAGGGCCAGGGCCGCCTTGGGATTCGGGGTGGCGGCGATGTAGTGGGGGACGGCGGCCCACAGGCTGGCCGACGGAAGCCCGGCCTGCTGGCAGGCGGCGTGCAGGATGCCGACGATGCCCGTCGGGCCCTCGTACGAGGAGGGAGCCAGACCGAGGCGGGCGACCAGAGCCGGGTCCGAGGTCAGACCGGTGACCGAGATCGGGCGCGTGTGCGGCACATCGGCCAGCAGCGCGCCCAGCGTGACCACCAGTTGCGTGCCCAGCGCTTCGGCCAGTTCGATGACCAGCTTGCTGAAGGTGCGCCAGCGAAACGACGGCTCGCTGCCCGACAGGAGGATCAGGTCGCGGGGCGCGCGGGGAACGCGGGCGGCGTAGAGCTCAACCGCCGGCCAAACGATCTCCCGGGCCTGTCCGTCGACCATCTTTACGCGCGGGCGGGTGGCCTGAAAGTCGTAGAACTCCTCGGGGTCAATCGTGGCGAAACGGCGCGCGCCAAGGGCGGATCCGACGTACTCGATGGCGCTGGAGGCGGCGTCGGCCGCATCGTTCCAACCCTTGAACGCGCAGATCAGCGCCGGGGCACGAAGACCGTCGGGACGGTGCTCCCATTGCAATGGCTGCATCCGACTCACCATAGATGATGGGGTTTATCGGCCTTCCCAACGAAACCGTGATGGAAATCAGCGCCCTGAGACCCGGACACGAGATGTCCGGGGTGTTCGCGTGCAGCCGCAAGGACCGCCTGATGACCCGCGGCGGCTCCCCGTATCTGGCCCTGGAGCTGCGTGACCGCTCGGGCACAGTGGCCGCCCGAGCGTTCCAGAACGCCGACGTCCTGGGGGCGCGTTTCGAGCGCGGAGATGTGGTCAGGGTGCGCGGCCGGGTCGAGCGTTTCCGCGAGGAACTGGTCGTAGAGCTCGTCGACATCAGCCGCGTGGAGGAGTCCGAGGGGGTCGATCCTGGACGCTTTTTGCCGACCGCCTATCGCGACCTCGATGAGCTCGACGGGTTCCTGGAGCATCTGGCCGGCGAGGTCTATGACCGGGGCTACCGCTCGTTGCTGGAGCGCCTGCTGGCCGATGACGAGTTGCGCGCCGCCTGGCGTCGCGCGCCATGCACCCGAGCCGGTCACCACGCCTACCTGGGCGGCCTGTTGGAGCACACGGTCGCCGTGGCCACGCTCGCGCACGAGACCTGCCAGCTGCATCCCCGGCTGAACTCCGACCTGCTTCTGTGCGCGGCTCTGGTGCACGACCTGGGACGGACGGCCGAGTTCACCTACGGCGCCGAGATCGGACTGACCGAGGAGGGTCGCCTGCTCGGCCACCTGGTCATCGGCCAGCGCCTGATCAGCGAGCGCGCCGGCGGCCTGGACGAGACTCGTCGGCTCGCGTTATTGCACTGCGTCCTGGCCCACCACGGTCCGGGCTCGGCTCCCGGCGGTCGCTTTGCCTCTGCCGAGGCTCTGGCCCTGTTCCGCCTGAATGCGTTGGACGCGACCGTGAAGGGTGCTCTGGAGCACGGCCTCGACTGATGCGGCCCGACCAGTGACTGCGGGCCGCCCTGGTCGCGGCTTGCGGCTGGCCTCGGTCCTGGGTCGAAAACCTGCCGTAGTTTCCGGTTTTCGACCCACCTTCCGCGAAGGGCCGCCAAACCGCTCGGGCGTAGGATCCGCCGCGGCGCGGCACGGGCCTGGTGGCCCATCCGGTCTTCAAAACCGGCAGGGCCGGGTTACCCCCGGCTTGGAAGGTTCGATTCCTTCGCCGCGTCGTCCGACACCCATCAGCCGATCTTCTCCGCCAGCTCGACGATGATCCCCGCCGGCCCGCGCACGTAGCACAGCCAGTAGCTGTTCTCGTAGTTCACGAGCTCGCCGACCAGCTCGCCGCCATGAGCTCGCAGGCTGGCGAGGGATGCCTCGACGTCGTCGACGACGAAGAGGATGTGGCGGATGCCGGGGGCGTTGGGCGGGGGCGGCCCGTCGTCGCCCTCGTGTGACGGCGAGCGGTACTTGGCCAGCTCAAGCTTGCTGCTGGCATCCGGGGTCCGCAGCATCACGATGTCCGCGCGCACACCCTCAAGCCCGTTGATGCGGTCCACCAAGCGACCCTCGACCGACATCTCACCCTCCAACTCGAGCCCGAGTGCGACGAAGAAGGCGGTCGCGGCTGCGAGGTCGTCGACGACGACGCCGATGTGCTCCAGGCGCTGGACGGTCATGAACGGCCTCCCACCCGCTCCTGCGGCGTTGCCTCGTCGTGCAGCAGATGCTTCGCCATCGTGGTCTCCTGGTGTCGTGAGCCGCGCCAATCGCGGCCCTTCAACCTATGAGCGGAGCCGGTCAGCGTTTCTCGACCGAGATCGGGGCACGAACCGAGTCCTGTTCAGTAGCTGCGGGTGACCCGCACCTGGCTGCGAGAGTCATTAAGGGTCACGAGCCAGTCCGGCTGGGAGCGGAGCCATTTCCTCCGGCTGAGAACGATTACCGAACAGACAGTCAGAGCTTCCCCAAGCCTGTAGACCGGGAGGGTGTTGCGACACTCCCCGCCCTTGTTTTCCGCGACGCGTCCGGCCGCTTCATGAATTGCTGACTGAAGAGCGTCTCGCTGTCGCAGAAGCCTCTCGCGCTCGGCGGCCAGCCGCTCTTGCTCCTGGCGCGCTGCGGCTTCCTCTCGCTCGAGCTCCTTGAGCCCGTCGTCAAGTCCTGCCCGCCAGCTCTGCGCATCGACCCGCAGGGTCTTGGCAAAGGGCAGCAGCGTCGCGAACTCTGCCCGCAGGTCCAGCTCATGTTGACTCCGGGACGAGGCCCGAGCCACGTGCTGGCGTAGGGCATCGAGTTGCCGGCTGAGCTCTCTGTGCTCCGCCCATCCCCATCGCGGGAAATGATCATCGGCCCGGGAGGGATGGTCGTTCAGGGCCTTGTCAACCGCGGCTGCCTCGCGACCGATGGAGATCCGCAGCCGGGCGATTTCAGCGACAAGGTGGGTTTGAGCGTCGATCCGCAAAGCCGAATCGTTTCGCTGTGCCCGACGCGCGTCAAGGTCGCACGATACGGGGCGGTTAGATCACCCGGATCCGGCGACGACGGCTCACGTGGTTCGTCGGACGATTGGGCAGGTCGAACGAGGACAGCCAGCACCGAGAGGACCGAGATGCGCTACATCTCCCATTCGGCATGCTGCCTCCGACCGGCAAGCGCATGGATGCGCCCTGCTGTGATGTGTTCACCACGCCGGAGATTCTCGCACCGGTAACTCGGCTCCTCGACACGGGACGTCGCGGATTTGCGTAGGTTCTGTGTGTCGGGGTAGCCAATAAGAGATGGTTCGCCGGATTTTCAGGCGAGGAATCGTGGTTGTTCCGGTTTGTTTGGGGATGCAGCTGGGTGTGGCAATTCCGGTTGCGACGGCGGGTCTTCCCACCGTATCCGTCCCCTCAGGGACAGTTCCGTCAACGAGCGTCCCGTCAGTCACGGTGCCCGGGTCCACGGTTTCCACGCCCTCAGCGAAGACGCCTTCGGTCACCACGCCGAAGGTCAGTTCACCGGCGCCCAGTGCGCCGAAGGTGGGCGTCCCGTCAGGATCTAGCGCGACCTCAGGGACCACCTCTGGGGCCACGAGCAACGTGCTCCCGTCCGCTTCCGGTTCCCCGGCGGCGAGTGGCGCCGGAACGACATCGGCTACCCCTGGGGGCGCCTCATCCTCGGCTGGCTCTTCGACGCCGTCGCACTCAGTCCGCGCACCCAGCTCTCCCGCCGCCCGCCGCGCGCGGCATCGCGCCCAGGCCCGGCGCCAAGCAGCCGAGACGCGGCGCCTGGAGCGGCTGGTGCAGCGCGACCGTGGATGCCTCAGTTCACTCAGTCCCGGTGAGCAAAGGCTGCTCACCCTCCGCGCAGGTCTCGATGGTGGATCGGCCCGCAGCGCCGCTACGGTGGCCCGGATACTGCACCTGAGCGCGGCCCGTGAGGCTCGCGCCGAGGGCCGCGCGCTGGGTGATCTCAGTGGACAGGCCGACCATGGCTGCCGCCAAGGCGCGGCGGCCGCGTCGTTCGCGATGTTCGCCGGTTCGGGACGCGCCGCGATGGTTTCGTGGATCACCCCTGCGCTGGCACCGGAGACCGGTATCGCGGCCGGAGCCGGATCGAGTTTCAGTCCGGCAACGGCGTCTGGTCCCGTACGGGTCAAAAAGGCGGCGGCGAAGCTGGCGTCCGACCTGACCACCGGCGTCACGCGGGCGAGCGGAAAGACGAAGTCCAAGCACGGCTCCGGTCAGAACAACGGGGTCGCCGTCGCCATCAATCCGTCCAGCTCAACCACTTCGCTGCTTCCAATCGTGATCGCGCTGCTGGCCCTGACCGGAGCCGGGCTACTGCTGTGGCCACTGCTTCAGCGCAGACTCCGGACGGCTAACGCGGCCGACGCCGGCGCTGACGGCAAGCCCGCGCCAGCCGCGAATGGAGCCAACGGCGCCACAGGTGCCTCTCCAGCCAGCGGCGGCGCGGACGCCTCTCCCGCCAACGGCGCCCCCGTGGCAAGCGCTGCCGCCTCCCCTGATGCCTCCCCCATGGCCCAGTCCTCGGCACCATCTGCGTCTGCGGTCTTGTCCCCCGTTGGCCCGGCGGGGGCGACAGCCGCCGGCGCGGCCGCGGCCGGCGCGGCAGCGGGCCGCGGACCGGCGACCGGCGCCGAAGAGGCTGCTGTGGCCGCACCGTCGTCCGCCACTCCCGCTCCCAGTCCCGCTGCCGCTCCAGCCCCTGGTCCGGCACGGGCCGGTCGCGCCAACGGGCGCAGAGCCGCGATGCTCGCCGTCGGCTCGGCCGCCGCGATGCGTGGCCTGCGGGTCGCCTTGTCGCGCCGCCGCAGACAGCGCTGAGCCCCAAAGGAGGCTAGGGCGAGGCCGGGGAGCCCGATCGAACATTTGTCCGTAGGCATTGCGCTCGGCTGCGCGGATGCCGATGGGCGAGGCATGAACGGTTACTTTGTGCAGCTTCTGCGCTCTTTCTATGGCAGCGTCAGGCGTGAAGACGGCCAGACGATGGCCGAGTACGGGATCCTTGTTGCGGTCATCGCACTCATCGTCGTCCTAGCCGCCGTCACGCTTGGGGGAAGCATCTCGAGCCTGTTTAACTCAAGCTCGGGCTCCCTCTAGACCCTCCGTAGTTTCAGCGCCGATACATAGAGAAGGTCTGGGACCGGGCGGCACTGCGTTACGGGCGAGTAACGCGGTGTCGCTTCGTCACCAACCAGCATGTAACGCCTGACGACCGGCTAGCTACGCGTGGCGAGCCGATCCCGGGAACCCCGGACCTCAGGCCGCTGGCGAGAGGGCTTGGAGCGCCTCGCGTAGCCGAGCCGGGATCTCCGTCGGGCGCCGGGTAACCCGGTCAACGAACACGTGCACGAAGTAGCCGCTTGCCGCCGGTTCCTCGTCGTCACGGCGCGAGAGCTCAACCTCGTAGCGCACGCTGGTGCGGCCGAGCTTGCCGACGCTGAGCTCCGCCACGACCGTCTCTGGAAACGTGAACGCCGCCCGGTAGCGGCAATGCGATTCGGCGCACAGGCCGATCACCGGCCCGTCCTGGATGTCCAAGCCGCCCTTGGTGATGAGATACGTGTTGATCACCGTGTCAAAGAAGGCCAGGTACTCGACATTGTTGACGTGGCCGTAGATGTCGTTGTCGTACCAACGGGTCGGAATCTCGAGCAGGAAGGGGACGCCCGGGCCGGCCTCGTGGCGCCCGCTCACGGGAACAGGACCACTTGGCGCACGCCCTCACCGCGAGCCAGACGGTCAAAGCCCTGGGCCAGGTCGTCAAGGCCCAGACGATGAGTAAGCAGGCGGTCGACGGGGAGCCGGCCGGCGCGGTACAGGGACACGAAGCGCGGAATGTCCCGGGCAGGCACGCATGAACCGAGATACGAGCCCTGCAGGTGCCGCTCCTCGGCGGTCAGGCTCACGGCCGGGATCGTGAGCTGAGCCTCCGGGTGAGGCAGTCCGACGGTGGTCGTCGTCGCGCCCCGACGCGCGCTGGCGTAGGCCTGGCCGAGGACACCGGCGTTGCCGACCGTCTCGATGGCGTGATCAACGCCTCCGTTGGTGATCTGGCGCACCTGCGCGACGACGTCCTCCCCGGCGGGGACAGCGTGGGAGGCCCCGAGCTCCACGGCCAGCTCGAGCTTCTCGGGCACGCGGTCGACGGCCAGGATCGGCCACGCCCCGGCGGCCACCGCCCCCAGCAGGGCGGCGAGTCCGACTCCCCCGAGTCCGAAGACGGCCACGCTCTGGCCGGGTCGCACGCCGGCGGCATTGACCACCGCTCCCACGCCGGTGAGGACAGCGCATCCGAACAGGGCGGCGATTTCCCACTCGAGCTCGAGGTCGATCGATACCAGCGACCGCTCGCTCACGACGGCGTACTCGGCGAACCCCGACACGCCCAGGTGGTGGTTGACCGCACCGTCGCCGTTGTGCAGCCGGCGCTCGCCGCTGAGCAGGACGCCAGCCGTGTTGGCGGCCGCGCCGGGCTCACACAGGGCCGGACGTCCCCCGCGGCAGTGGCCGCAAGACCCACACGCGGGGACGAACGAGGCGACGACGTGCTCGCCGGGGGCCAGTCGCGTCACACCCGGACCGACCGCGGTGACCTCGCCGGCGATCTCGTGGCCGAGAACCATCGGGACCGGCCGGGGCCGCGACCCGTCGATGACCGAAAGGTCAGAGTGGCAGAGACCCGCGGCCCGTACGTGGACGAGTACCTCCCCGGGGCCGGGCGGGTCGAGCTCGAGATCGCGGATCGCCGGTGGCTGGCCGATCTGCTCGAGGACAGCGGCGCGAATGTTCACGCAGAGAAGGAAACCGCATTTGCGGCCTTGACGTCCGCACCGCGGCGGCCGCTACTGTGATGCCGTGACCAGCCGCCGCGTGATCACCTCGGAAGCTGAGCTGCGGACCGTGATCGGCGAGCCGACCAAGATCGTGCAGGCCAAGCTCGCCGACCGTCTGAACGATCTCACCCGGCAGTTCATCGAGCGCTCTCCGTTCGTTTGCGTGGCCACGGGCCGCCCGGGCGGGGGCATGGACGTCTCCCCCCGCGGTGATCCGCCGGGATTCGTCCGGGTGCTTGACGATCACACCCTGCTCCTGCCCGAGCGTCCGGGCAATCGACTCGCCGACACGCTGGTCAACCTGCTCTCGGATCCGCGGATCGCGCTGCTATTCCTGATCCCGGGCGTGGATGACACCTTTCGCGTCAACGGCACGGCTGACATCACCGATGACAGCGACCTGCTCGCACCGAGCGTCGTGGAGGGGAAGGCACCGAGGCTGGGAATCCTGGTCACGGTGCAGGAGGCCTACACCCAGTGCGCCAAGGCGCTGCTCCGCTCTGACCTGTGGAATCCGGCCCACCACATCGAGCGTTCGGAGCTGCCCCGCCACGGGGAGATCCTGAAAGCGATCAGCCTGCCCGATCTCGACGTCTCCGAGCACGAGCACGCTCGCGCTGAGCGCTACGCCCGTCGCGAAGGCTTCTACTAGTCCACAGGGCGAGCCGACACCGCGGGCGCCCGCACTTTCACGGCAGCGGCGCGCCGGTCAGAGCCAACAGGACCCCCACCGCGGCCGCGGCGAGCAGAGTCTCGACGACGCCCCGGCGGAGCGCGAGCAGGGCGAGCGCGGCCAGGACCAGAACCGCGAATTGCCATGCCTCCTGGAGAGCGCTCGCGAGGACGAACGCGGACCCGATGATGGCGCCGACCGCCGCCGGTCCAGCGCCGTCGAGGAACGCGCGGGCACGGTCATTCTCGCGGATGGTTGCGAAGCCCCTGCCGCCCAGGAGCACGAACATGAAGGAGGGGGTGAAAGCGACCACGGCCGCGATCACGCCTCCGGCCATGCCGTCCGCGGCGTACCCGACTGCGGTCACGGTTGCCACCACTGGTCCGGGCGTGACCTGACCCAATGCGACGGCGTTCAGGAACTGTGAGTTCGTCATCCAGTGGTAGGTGTGCACCGCGTCGCCCTGCATGAGGGGGATGATCACGAAGCCGCCTCCGAAGGACAGGGCGCCAACTTTAAGCGCCGTCCAGATCAGGGCGCCGACTCCGCCCGAAAGTGCGCCCACAGGCAACAGGGGGGCAAAGACTGCGTGCCGCCCACCGCTTCGGTCCCCGGGGCGATTGCGGAGGGCGACCTCGACCACCCCACAGGCGAGCAGCACCAGGACGAGATACGGGCCGATCAACGCCGTGGCCACCGCCGCCACCACGAGGTAGACGCTCCAGCGCCAGCTGCGGCCCCCAGCCCGCGCCCGGTCCAGACTGGGGACGATCAGCGCTCGGGCGGCCTGCAGTGCGACTGCGGCGACGGCCGCTCCGGCGCCCGCGCCGGCTCCCAGCACCCACAACGGCGGCGAGCGTTCAAGGAATACGATCGAAAGCAGCAGGATCAGGAGGACTGCGGGAGCGATGAAGCCCAGACCGCCGACCAGCGCCCCCGCCGGACCGCCGACCCGGTAAGCGCTGTAGATGGCCAGCTGGGTCGAAGCGGGACCGGGCAGTAGCGCGCACGCGGCGTTCGCGTCTTCAAACTCGCGCTCACTCAGCCAGCGCCGCGAGACGAGGAGCTGGCGCAGCAGTGCGATGTGCGCGGGCGGCCCACCGAACCCGGTCACTCCGATCCGGGTCCACTCACGGGCGACCGTGTTCAGCGACGGCGTCGTGGGGGCGACGGCGGACGGATCATCCTCGCGGGGCGTACGCGGCGCGTGGTGGGTAGGGCGGGTCATGGCCAGTCACGACCGGATTCCTTCCCGGTGTGAGGCGCCATGCGGTGGCTAGGTCTGGTTGGGCTCGACCTCGAACAGGAAGGTGCCGGTCACGCTCGATGGTCTCAGGGTGCGGCTGCCGGCGTAGTGAACGCGGTAGTGCCAGCGGTGGCCGTCACGATCGCGGCGCTTGTTCCGGGCCGCGTCGGTCTGGCCGCCGGGGGTGCGAAGCCGGGCCGTGAAGCGGCCGCGCTTGATTCGTGGATGGGCCACGATTTCGATGGCGCGTCCGCGATAGACGGTCGTGGCCGAGATCGTCAGTCGCTGGCCGTCCGCTCGCCGGCTGATCGTGCCCGTGAAGACGACGACTCCGCGCGAACACGCCCGAGCGGGCAGCGACGCGGTGCGCGCCCGGTCGAGCTCGGTGGCGCAGCCGCGGCGGAGTGCATGGGCCCGGAGACGGCGTAGAGCCAGGTGGGGGGCGCCACGCCGCCGATGCTTGGCGCCCGGCTTGGACGCTCCGGTTGGGGTCAGTCCCGTCACCACGCGAGAGGCACCGGCCCTGACCGTGGGGACGCTGAGCCCGATGTGGGAGAGGTTGACAACGCCGGCGTTGCGGGCGGCGAAGTAGACCGAGGTCCCGTCGGTGATCTGCAGCGTGTAGGTGGAGCCGGGGGAAACGTCGGCGGCGACGCCCTCGAGGGGTACCGACAACGTGTGGGTAGCGCCGTTGAGCGTCACCGGCACCGGTGTCACCTGGTTGCCCAAGACCAGACCGTTGGCGTTACTGAGGATCTGGGCGTAGACACGGCTGTCGGAATTCGTGGCCGTGCCCGAGTAGGTCAGGGTCAGGTTCGGCTCCCCGAGCAGCTCGGTGCCCGGGGCCGGCGTGCTCAGCGGGACGTTGACCGCATTGGTGGCGCGGCTGGCCACGATGAGCTCACCCGACGTGTCGCCAGGCACCAGGGGCAGGACGCCGGAGCCGCTCGCGGTGACCGGAGTCCCGGCGGCGGGGGGATAACTCGGAGTGGTGTGCTCAACTCCGCTGTCGGAAATCCAGGTGAAGCCCGGGCCGGTGTTGACGCTCGTGTCCCGTTTCAGGTATCGGGCCAGCCAGCGCAGCTCGAAGTGAAGGGTGATCTGGGGGTCGGGTCCCTTCGGGGTCAGGCACTGCCCGTGGGCGACCCCCGGGTTGTCAGACAGTGATCCGCAGAACCAGAGCATCTGCAGCGGCACGTGCTGAGCCTGAAGCGCCCTGTAGTTGGTGATCGCCTCATGGAGGGTGAACAGTGTGTCGTCGGTCCCCTCCATGAGGAGGACCGGGATATGGATGCGACCGAGCAGCGGGGCCGGGCCTGCGGAGGTAAAGAACGCCTGATCGGCGGGCGTGAACTCGCCCGTCGTGAGCCCGTCCTGGAACGCCTGGTAGATCCGGGGGTCCTGCATGTCGGTCACGTGAGCTCCGGCCGGCTGGCCCTCAAGCCCGCCCAGGAAACCGCCGCTCGTCGAGCCCTCGGCCCCGAGTACGGTGAGCAGGCTGCCCCAGCCACCCTTGGCCGTATTGGACTTGTCGAGGGCGGTGACGAGCGAATTCCAGGCGATCTGGGGGGCGATCACGTCGATGCGGGGGTCGATCTCGGCGCTGGTCAGCTGGATTCCGCCGCCATAGCTGGCCCCGACCATCCCGAGTCGCGGATCGCCCGGCTTGTCGAGCTGCGCCTCGGGCTGCTGGGCGATGCGCGAGATCAGGGCCGACACGTCGCGCGCCTCGTAGTTCGGGCTGTCGAGCTCGACGTCGCCGGTCGAGTCGCCGAAGCCTCGCGGGTCCCAGGTGAGAACGTTGTAGCCGGCAGCCAGGAGGGCCTGCACGGTGGCGTCAGAGCTGCCTGAACGCCCGCTCGAATAGCCGGGACCGAACATCACGGTGGGGGCGCGCTGACCGGCCTTGAGCGAGGGGTCCGGGAAGAACGAGTAGACGATCTTGGTGCCGTCGAACGAGGTGACGTAGCCGTCGCGTGCACTCGCCGTCGCCGCCAGAGCCGCGATCAGGATGACCGTGGTCATGAATGTCCCCAGACCGGCGGCGAATCGTCCTCTGCTCCGCATGTGACCAGCTCTCCTGACGTCGGCGACCAACCCACCGGCGACCCTACCCAGAAACTGGTGTAGCCACGCCGCCTCGCCACCTCGAGGCTGGTCAACGGGCTGCGATGATGGACGTTCGCGAACCGCAAAGGACGTCCATGACCAGCCATTCGCAGGGCTCCATAACGCCCGTCCCCGAGCATCTCCACACCGTCACCCCGCGGCTCGTCGTTCACGATGGTGACGCGGCCATCCGCTTCTACAAGGCGGCGTTTGGAGCCGAGGAGCCAGGAGCACGATTCTGCGGCTCCGGACGGGGCCGTGATCCACGCCGAGATTCGGATCGGTGACAGCGTGGTGATGATCACCGCGGAGGGCGGAGACGGCGGGCCGGCCCGCTCACCACAGGCGCTGGGTGGTGTCACCAGCGTGGTCATGGCCACGTACTGGGAAGACGTCGACACAGCCTGGGAGCGCGCGATCGCTGCGGGGGCGGAAATCGTGTATCCGCTCGACGACCATTTCTATGGCGAGCGCGGTGGCCGGCTGCGCGACCCGTTCGGTCACCAGTGGATGCTCAGTCAGCGCATCGAGCTGGTGTCGATGGAGGAGGTTAATCGCCGAGCGGCTGACTACTTCAGCTCCTCGTAGGCAGCTAGGACTCGAGCGAGGGGCCGGCGGAGACGACCCGGCGCTCGTGCGTGCCGGTGCCGATCTTGCGTCCGTCATCCGTGTCGACGTCGACCGAGAACCGCAGCTTGCGTCCGTCGATCACCTCATCGAGCCGCGCCCGGGCGACGCAGCGCGCCCCCTGCGGAGCGCCGCCGATGTGTTTCACGCAGACCTCAAAGCCGACGCTCGTCGTTCCCTCGTCGAGGTGCCGGTAGATGGCCTTGGAGCACGTCCACTCCATCATCCCGATCATGGCCGGGGTCGAGAGCACCGAGCGGCCCAGCGTGCCGCCGACGTCGGTCAGCAGCTGCCCGGAGACCTCGAATTCGTTGGTCGCCTCGAGTCCTGGTCGTAGCTCGGTCACGAGCGCAACGCTATCCGTCTCGGGCGTGAGCCGGGGTGTCCCTACTCTTCGGCGGGCATGACGCCTGAATCGTTTCACGAGCTGTTCGCCGCCACGGCCGGGGTGGCCGGGGCCCTGATCGGGCTGCTGTTCGTGGCCATCTCGATCGAGCACGAGCGCCTGACCGCCGCCGACACCGAGCAGCTTCACCGGGTGCGGGCCAGGGCGGCGCTCGGCGCGTTCACCAACGCCCTAATCGTGTCTCTGTTCGCCCTGATTCCCGATGGCGGTCTGGGGTGGACGGCGTTTGCGGTCGCTGTGGCCGGGCTGCTGTTCGTGCTCGGCGCGCTGCTCTCGCTCGGCCGTGCTCATCGCAGCCAGGCTTTTGCCTGGCGCGATGCGCTGTTCCTGGTCGGCCAGTGGTCACGCTGATTCTCCAGCTCTGGTACGGGCTGCGGCTGGTCGCCAACGACGGCGATATCGGCGCACGCCGGGGGATCGCGGTGCTGGTCGTGGTGTGCTTCCTGCTCGGGATCACCCGTTCCTGGGAGCTGATCGGCGGCCCTTCGATCGGGCTCGGGAGCGAGGTGCGGACGAGACTGCACAGTCGTCGCGCTCCTGACGAACCTGACTGAGCGCGCCCCGAGCGCTCGGCGGGGCGGGCCGGATCAGGACCGGCCCAGCGCCTTGGTCACGCTGAGCACGGCCCGGGCATGGCGCCGGACCTGGGCGGGGGTGAGGACACCGGCCGGGAGTTCGACGGTGATCGACGCGGTTGCCGGCAGGTGATGGTTCTGCCAGTTGGTCGACGTGCCCGCCAGCCAATGGTGGTGGTAGAGGCGCATGCCGGCTGGCGCGCGCGTAGAGGCGGCCAGCGGCGGTGCTGGGGCCGTAGGCCCAGACCACATCCATGTGCTGGTGGTACCAGACGGTGAGCCGCGGATGGAAGTGGAGGATCAGCGTCGCGGGCAATCCGGGTCTCGCGCTCTGAGAATGGGTGGGGCCCCCGTAGTAGGGCTCAAACGGACGGCCGCCCTGCTGCCAGCCCGAGGACCAGTTCGCGTTCAGGTCGACGCCGCGGGCATCCTGACGCGTGCCGTGGGCGACGCCATCGGGGTTGGAGTCGGGCACGATCCACAGGTCGTCGCGACGTCGTCACCTGCTCGAGCGATCGGGCGATGGCGATGCCGGCGGTCTCGTTGCCATGGATGCAGCCGAACACGAGCACGCGCGGCCCGTTCGGATCTCCGACGCGGGCGGCCAGGATCGGCCGGCCCTGCTCGGAGCGCCCGAGCAGCATCCAGTGCACCTTGGCCGTTCTCATGAGGCGCGCCGGGCCGTCTTGCATGCGCTCCGCGCGCGCGGCCCCGCTGAGCCCGACGGTGGCGACGATGACGGCGAGGAGCGCCCGGTAGGTCACTCGGCCCAGAATACGATCCTCAGTGGCAGCCGATCTGGATGTGGTGCATGAGCCACCGCCGCCGGAGCTCGCGGGACTCAGTCGCACCGTGCCCGAGCAGTGCTGGGTGCCGTCCGTCCGGACCGAGGTCGTCGAGATCGCCACCGTCGCGCTGGTCGCCGACTTGCTGAGCGTGCGCAGGCTGTCGACGGTGATCGAGCGGTCGCCCGAGAACGTGTTCTGGAAGCTCTGATAGCCGCCGAGCTGAGACTGGAAGGCCGGATCGGCCAGAGCCCAGGCCTGGGGATACCGGTGCTCGGCGGCCAGCGTGTAGAACGACTTGGCGGCGTCGCCGGGGCTCCCGCTCGTCCCGGCGGCGACGGGCGCAGGCGTCGAGGCGGCACTGGTTGACGAAGATGTGCTGGCGCTGGCCGACGAAGCCGAACTGCTGCTCTGGCTCGGTGTTCCGGCCGGCTGTGGCCGGGGACGTCGTCCCGTGGTGGGTAACGGTCCGCGGAGGGGACGGAGTGCTGGAACCGGAGGCCAGCACGATGGCGAGGATCGCCGCCGCCACGACGAGGGCGAGGAGCCCAACGGCAAGTAGAACGAGCGTCCGGCGGCGGTGGTGGGGAGGGCGCTCGGCGGCTGACGCGGAGACCGGCCGGGCCGGCGCCGATCCCCGGGTCGGCCTAGCGGGGGCCGAGACCGAGGCCACCCCGGCCGGGGCCGGAATGGGGATTGCGACCGGCGGCCGTCTGGGCGGGAGCTGGCGGGTGACCCGGGTCGTGGGCGGCGAGCGCAATGCCTGTCAAGCTGGGCCACGAGCTCTCCGGCCGAGCTTGGCCGGCGGCCGGGATCACGGTCCATCGCCCGCTCGAGCAAGTCGGCCGCCGCCGCGGGCGCTCGGGCCAGACCTCGCGCAGGTCCGGGGGTGGCTTGTTCTCCATCGCGTAGGCGAGCGCGACCGGATTTGATTCGCGGCGCGCCTTTGTCCCGACAGCGTCTCGTAGGCGACGGCGGCCAGGGCGTAGATATCGATCGCCGGCGTGGCCGGCGCCTCGTGCATCTGCTCCGGAGCCATGTAGCCGAGCGAGCCGATGATCGAGCCCGAGGTGGTGATCTGGGTCCGGTCGCTGACGGAGGCGATGCCGAGGTCGGCCACCTTGACGTCGCGGTTGCTGCCCAGCAGGACGTTGGCCGGCTTCACGTCGCGATGGACGATCCCCTGCCGCGTGGATCGCGTCCAGACCGGCGGCCGCTCCCGCCAGGATCCGCAGCGCCTCGTCGGCGCCCAAGCCCGCCGTCCCGGGCGATCGCGTCGCGCAGCGTCTCGCCCTCGACGTACTCCATCACGATGACCAGCTCGCCCTCCTCGGTCTCGTCGACGTCGTAGATCGAGACCAGGTTGGGGTGGCTGATGGAGGCGCCGAGCAGGGCTTCGCGCCGGAGTCGCAACAGGCCGCTGGCCCCGGCGGCGCGGGTGACGCGCTTGAGGGCCACCTCGCGGCCCAGAACGGTGTCCTGGGCCAGGGAAACCGTGCCCATGCCGCCCGTTCCGAGGATTCTGACATGCGTGTAGCGGTCGAGCTTGGCGGGGTCGGCCACGCATGCAAGCTACCCAAAACCGGTGCCTACGACCGCACGGTTAGCCACGCGCGTCGAAAGGCGAGAATGAAAGCTGGTATCCCACTGCGATCCAGGAGGCCTCATGAGCACAGGTGAGACGACGAGCATCCCCGAGCTTCGCGAACTCCCGGCCTGGGGGTCTCTGACCGCGCACCACGAGGAGATTCGCTCCGCGCACCTGCGCGAGCTGTTTGACGCCGACCCCGGCCGGGGGGAGCGGCTGACGGCCGAGGGGGCCGGGCTGTTCCTGGACTATTCCAAGAACCGGGTGACGGATGAGACGCTGCGGCTGCTGGTGGAGCTGGCCGAACAGGTCGACCTGACCGGGCGCCGGGAGGCCATGTTCCGGGGTGAACGGATCAATGTCTCCGAGAACCGGGCCGTGCTCCACGTGGCTCTGCGGATGCCCGAGGGGGACCTCTCTGATCGTCGACGGCGAGGACGTCGTCGCCCAGGTCCACGGCGTGCTCGACCGGATGGCGGACTTCAGCCGCCGGGTGCGCTCGGGCGACTGGCTCGGCCACACCGGCAAGCGGATCCGCAACGTGGTCAACATCGGAATCGGCGGCTCGGATCTCGGGCCGGTGATGGCCTACGAGGCGCTGCGCCACTACAGCGAACGCGAGCATGACCTTCCGCTTTGTCTCCAACGTCGACTCGACCGACTTCGTCGAGGCCACCCGCGACCTGAGCCCCGAGGAGACGCTGTTCATCGTCTCCTCAAAGACGTTCACGACGCTGGAGACAATGACCAACGCCCGCTCGGCCCGCGACTGGGCGCTGGCTGGGCTGGGTGGAGACGAGTCCGCTATTGCCAAGCATTTCGTGGCCGTCTCCACCAACGCCGAGAAGGTGAGCGAGTTCGGGATCGATACCGACAACATGTTCGGGTTCTGGGAGTGGGTGGGCGGCCGATATTCGATGGACTCCGCCATCGGCCTGTCGACGATGCTGGCCGTCGGGCCCGAGCAGTTCGAGGATCTGCTGGCCGGCTTTCACGAGATGGACGAGCACTTCCGGACCGCGCCCCTGGCGGAGAATCTGCCCGTCCTGATGGGCCTGCTGGCGGTCTGGTACGGCGACTTCTTTGACGCTCAGACGGTGGGGGTCATGCCCTACGAGCAATACCTCAAGCGCTTCCCCGCCTACCTGCAGCAGCTGACGATGGAGTCAAACGGCAAACACGTCAAGCTGGACGGGCGTCCGGTCCACTACCAGACGGGGGCGATCTACTGGGGCGAGCCCGGGACCAACGGACAGCACAGCTTCTACCAGCTCATTCATCAGGGCACGAAGTTGATCCCGATCGACCTGATCGGCTTTGCCCGGACCCTGAACCCGTTGCGCGACCACCACGACCTGCTGATGTCCAACGTCTTCGCCCAGGCCGAGGCGCTGGCCTTCGGCAAGACGCTCGGAGGAGGTCCTGGCCGAGGGAACGCCGGAGAAGATCGCCCCCCACCGGGTGATGAAGGGCAACGGGCCGAGCAACGTCGTGCTGGCCACCGAGCTCACGCCGCGCACCCTGGGGTCGCTGGTGGCCCTGTACGAGCACAGCGTGTTCACCCAGGGCGTCATCTGGGGAATCGACTCCTTCGACCAGTGGGGCGTCGAGCTGGGCAAGGCCCTGGCCCAGCGCATCATCCCCGAGCTCAAGAGCGAGTCCGAGCCCGAGCTCATGCACGACAGCTCGACCAAGCGCGCTGATCCGCCGCTATCGCGCGATGCGCTGAGCGGCCCAGTACCGGGGCCGGACGAGGCCTGCTAAACGTCTTATCCCTTACTTCAGAAAGTGAAGTTGGGTGCGCTAAAATCTCAGTCTCCCTGACTAAGATCTGAATCCAGATCGGAGACTGAAACCGTGGAATTTGAACCCCAGAACTTCTCGTCGCAGCGGCCCTGCGACATGTGTGGTGAGCGTCCTGGCGTCGTTCAGGTGATGTTCGCCGACGGCGGCGGGCGCCGAAGTGCCGTGCTCTGTGAGCGTTGCGCGCGTGACCTGATGGCACAACAGCAGGGCGGCCTCCAGGGCGCAGGTCCGGCCGGCGACCTGTTCGGCACCGGTGCCGGTGCCGCCGGCTCAGCCGCGTCGGCCGGCGGGAACGGCGCTACCGCGCTGCGCCGGCGCGCGGCTAAGAATGAGGGCTCGGAGACTCCGGCCCTCGACAAGTTTGGTCATGACCTGACCGCCGACGCGCGGGCGGGCCGCATCGACCCGGTCATCGGGCGCGAGGCAGAGATCCAGCAGGTCGTCGAGGTCCTGACCCGGCGGCGCAAGAACAACGCCGCGCTGATCGGCGAGGCCGGAGTCGGCAAGACGGCGATCGCCGAGGGCTTGGCTCTGCGCATCGCCCAAGACGAGGTTCCCGAGCCCCTGCACGGGGTCCGGGTAGTCGCCCTCGAGCTGTCGGGGATGATCGCCGGCTCGCAGCTGCGCGGCGCGTTTGAGCAGCGGCTGAAGGCCGCCCTCGACGAGGTCGTGGCCGCCGAAGGCAAGGTGATCCTGTTCGTGGACGAGTTGCACACGGTGCTCGGCGCCGGTGCGGCTGAGGGCACCATGGACGCGGCCAACATGCTCAAGCCAATGCTCACCCGCGGTGATCTGCGGATGATCGGCGCAACGACGCTGTCGGAGTACCGCAACATCGAGCGCGACGCCGCACTGGCGCGCCGGTTCTCGCCGGTGATGGTCGAGGAGCCCTCGATCGAGGACACCGTGGCCATCCTGACCGGGCTCCGCGCGCAGTACGAACAGCACCACCGCGTGCAGATCGCGGACGAGGCGATCGAGGCCGCCGCGCGGCTGTCGGATCGGTACATCACCGAATACCACCTGCCCGACAAGGCGATCGACCTGATCGACCAGGCCGCGGCACGGCGGCGCCTGCAGGGCGCCGGGGCCGATACTCGTCGGCGTCTGGAGACCGAGCGCGACCGGCTGGCGGCTGAGAAGCAGGCGGCGGTCGACGCCGAGTACTACGAGGACGCGGGCAAGCTGAAGCTGGAGATCGACGCGATCACCAGCCGGCTGGCTGACCTGCCCGAGACCGAGGTCGCGGGCGCCGTGGTCGGCGAGACGGAGATCGCGGCTGTCGTGGCCACGCGTACCGGGATTCCGGTCGGCGAGCTCGTCGCGGCCGAGATCGAGCGCCTGGGCACGCTGGAGGAGGACCTCCACCAGCGCGTGGTGGGTCAGGATGCCGCCGTCCAGGCGGTCTCCGAGACGATCCGTCACGCCCGCGCTGGCCTGGCCGAGCCCGATCGGCCGCTGGGCAGCTTCCTGTTCATGGGCCCGACTGGCGTCGGCAAGACCGAGCTGGCCAAGACTCTGACCGAGCGGCTGTTCGCGACCGAGAAGGCGCTCGTCCGAATCGACATGTCCGAGTACCGCGAGCCGCACACGGTGGCGCGGTTGATCGGCTCGCCCCCCGGCTACGTCGGCTACGGCGATGGCGGTCAGCTGACCGAGCCCGTCCGGCGCCGGCCATATTCGGTCGTGCTCCTGGACGAGATCGAGAAGGCCCACCCCGAGGTCTGGAACGTGCTGCTGCAGGTTCTCGATGACGGGCGTCTCACCGACGGCGAGGGCCGGACCGTCGACTTCACCAACACGGTCATCGTCATGACCTCAAACCTCGGCGCCGGACAGGCCAAGCGGCCGATCGGATTCGCCGCGGGCGAGATGGAGGCCGACGACGACCGGATCCGGGCCGCGGCCAAGCGGGCGTTCCTGCCCGAGTTTCTGAACCGGATCGACGAAGTGGTCGTATTCGAGCCGCTGACGGCGGACCAGGTCCAGAACATCGGTGCCCTGATCTGCGCCCAGATCGCCGAGCGCCTGCGCCAGGAGCGCGGGGTGGAGCTCGAGGTGGCGCCGGAGCTGACGGCGCGGCTGGCCACGGAGGGCTTTGACCCCGAGTTCGGTGCCCGGCCTCTGAAGCGTCACCTGCGCCGCACGCTGGAGCGTGAGCTGACGCGGGCGATCCTGGACGGGACGATCGTCGACGGCGACCGCGTCCTGGCCCGTGACGACGGACAGCAGGGCATCATCCTTGAGGCCGTCGTGCAGGCCGTGGCCGCGTAGACCGCGACCGAAGCCAAACCTCATCAACGGGGCGCTCGCCAGGGGACGGCGGGCGCCCCGTTTGCTTTCGCCATCGCGGCCGGCTCCGCGTTTTGAGCGTTCGCTAGCGTCGGCTCATGAGCGATCAGCTGGAGATCGGGGCCGAGGTCGCGCTCGACGGGCACAGGGTTCTCACCGGTACCTGCTCGTGGACTGACAAGACGCTCGTCGAGCAGACCGACTGGTATCCCCGCCGGACGATGTCGGCCGAGGAGCGACTCCAGTTCTACGCCGCACAGTTCCCGCTCACCGAAGTCGACTCGACGTACTACGCCCCGCCGGCCGAACAGCAGGCCGCCCTCTGGGCCCAGCGGACGCCGCCGGGCTTCCGCTTCGACGTCAAGGCCTACTCGCTGCTGACCGGGCATCCCACCCGGCCACGCAGCCTGTGGCGTGACCTGCGTGACGCGCTTCCCGCTGAGGTGCAGGAGAAGCGCAACCTGTACGCGCATCATCTCGACCCGGAGGCGCTCGACGAAGCCTGGCGGCGCTTTGCGGCCGCCTTACGCCCCCTTCACGAGGCGGGCAAGCTGGGCACGGTCCTGTTCCAGTACCCGCGCTGGTTCGGTCCCCGGCGCGAGAACCGCGACGAGCTCAAGGCGCTGCCCGAGCGGCTGCCCGACTACAAGGTCTGCGTCGAGTTCAGAGCGCCGGCGTGGTTGGCCGAGGAGCGCGACCGGGAGCGTACGCTCGGCCTGCTGGAGGAGCTGGGCCTCGTGTTGGCCTGCGTTGACGCGCCCGAGGTGTCGGGGCTGCCGCGCCTGTTCGCGATCACCAATCCCGACCTGTTCGTCGTCCGCTTCCACGGACGCTTGGACGAGACCTGGTCGGCCAAAACCGAGACGGCGGCCGAGCGCTTCCGGTACGAGTACTCCGAAACCGAGCTGCGCGAGCTGGCGCAACCGATCGCCGAACACGCCGAGGAGGCCAAGGAGAGCCATCTGCTGATGAACAACTGCTACCGCGACTACGGCGTGCACAACGCCGCGCAGCTGCGAGAGCTGCTCGAGCGGTACGCGGGCTGACAGGATGGCGGGCATGGGCATGCGTCGCGCTGCCGTGATGGCCTCAAGGCGGACGTGCCTGACGGCGCTGGCCGGCCTCGTGCTGGTCGCCTGCGGGGGCGCGGCGAGCAACGATCCCGGTCCGCTCCGGGGCTCGTTCAGCGCCCAGCGTGCCCGGGTGAACGGGATCGTGTCCGAATTAGGGACCGTGTTGACCCGCGCCGGACCGCAACCCGACGCGCTGCTGTCAAACGAGTTCTCGGCCCTCGGCGCCCGCGCCGAACAGGAGGCGGCGGTGATCGCTGGGCTCGGTCACCCGCCCGGCTACAACACCCGGCTGCGTGACCTCGACCATGCGCTGAGCGCCGTCGCCAGCGGGCTCGATCAGCTCTCGACCGCGGCCACAGAACACCAGCCGGCGGCGACGCGGGCCGCCATCAGCGCTCTGCGCGGTGACGCGGCTGCGGTGCGGTCGACCGCGGCCGGCTTGGCTGAGACGCTCGGCCTGCGCTCCTCGTAGGCGGGGCCGGCGAGCCCGGATTACGGCTGCCGGTCAGGGCAGGACGGGCGCGCCGTCGGGGTCGTGCCGCGACCAGCCGAGCGCCGGGGCGATCTCCTGCGCGATCGTGTCCAACAGGCCGGCGTTGTAATCGACTCCGAGCTGATTGGGCACGGTCAGCAGCAGCGTGTCGGCGGCCTGGACGGCGGCATCACGGCGCAGCTCCTCGGCGATGACATCGGGCTCGCCCGTGTAGGTGCGTCCAAAGCGCGCCACGGTCCCCTCCAGAAAGCCGAGCTGGTCGCTGTCAGGTGAGCGTCCGCCGAACAGGCGGCGGTCGAGATCATTGCGGATCGGCAGCACGCTGCGGCTCACCGAAACGCGAGGCTCGCGCTCCCAGCCTGCCTCCGCCCACGCTGAGCGAAACAGGGAGATCTGCTCGGCCTGGAGCTCATCAAAGGGGACGCCGGTGTCCTCGCTCAGGAGCGTCGAGCTCATCAGATTCATCCCCTGCTCCGCGGTCCAGGTGGCGGTCTGCCGCGTGCCCGAACCCCACCAGATCCGCTCCCCGAGGCCCGGCGACTGCGGCTGGATGGCCAGCCCCGTGGCGGTCCCGGTCATTTGAGGGTCGGAGCACACCACCGAGGCGCCGGCGATCGCCTCGCGAAACCGCCGGGTATGGGCGCGGGCCAGGTCACCGTCGCTGTGGCCTTCGGGTGGGACGTGTCCGAAGGCTCGCGCACCCCGGTCGGCCGGTTCGGGCGACCCGCGGCTGATCCCGAGTTGCAGCCGGCCGCCGCTGATCAGGTCGGCGGCCGCGGCGTCCTCGGCCATGTACAGCGGGTTCTCGTAGCGCATGTCGATGACCGCGGTGCCGATCTCGATCCGGCGCGTGCGAGCACCGATCGCGCCCAGGAGCGGGAACGGGGAGGCGAGCTGCCGGGCGAAGTGGTGGACGCGGACGTAGGCGCCGTCGATCCCGATCGCCTCGGCGGCCTCGGCCAGCTCGACCGTCTGTGTGAGCGCGTCGGCGGCCGTCGGCGTCATCGAACCGGCCTGCCAGTGGCCGAAGGAGAGAAAGCCGATCCTGTCCATCGTTTCGATCTTAGGTGCGCGCGGGTGGTCATCGGCCCGCGGCCCCGGCTTCAACGCGTGGCCCGCTTTCGCGGCCGCCCGTCTTCAGCGCCTGACCCGCGACTGGCGCGAACGCCCAACTCACGGTGTATCGTCGCGATGGTGAGGTTCAGGGCTGCTGGGAACTACCTCCGCCGGCGGGGGGTGGCGCTAAAGGGGGCGTCCGCGGTGTTCGTGCTGGCGCTCGCCGCCGCCGCATTGTTCGTGCTGGCCCTCGCCGCCGGCGCAGCGATCCCGGCCGTCGCCCAGGCCGCCGTTCCGGGCCTGCCCACCGACGTCCCGGCCGCGGCCAGCCAGGCCGCCCCCACGCTGCCCGAGCCGAGCAGCAATGCCTGGCCGTTTCCGAGCACGTTCCCGCAGACTTCGGGCACCGGTCATCTCGCCGGGGGTGCCTCGCTGTGGAGTGACTTCATCTACGACGACTACGGCGCCTCGGGCGCTCAGGGGCTGCCGACCTCCAGTTACGACCAGAGCTCGGGACTGGCCGCGCGGCAGGGGGACTACGTCTTTCCGTCTGGGCCCTCCGACAACAACGGTGCCGACATCTTCCGCGCCGGGGTCGGCCTGCATGGTGCCTACAGCTACTGGCGGGTCGACTGGACAACCCTGGCCGACGCGAACGTTCCGATCGCCGAGTGGACGTTTGACACCGACAACAACGCCGCCACCGGGGCGGTCCAGTGGCCGGCCGGCGCCGGCGTGCGCTCGCCGGGAATCGATAAGGCACTGGTCGTTTCCAGCCGCGGGGCGTGGCTGGTCGATCCGATCACCGGCCTGCGCACCAGTGTCACCGCCAACGGTGGATCGCTGACTGTCGACCGGACGGCCAAGTCGTTCATCGTCGCCGTTCCCCGCACGCTGCTGCCCGTCAGCGGTACATGGCGGATCCGGCTCGGCGCCGGGCTGGCCGACAGCAGCGGCCAGAACTTCGCGCCCCCCGATGTCGGTCAGAGCGGCAGCACCTCGAGCACCGCCGAGCGCCTCTACAACGTCACCTTCCGCAGCGTGGCCCAGGAACCGCCTGTCTACACCGACGGGATGAGTGACTCACTGATCGCCGCCGCTCAGGCCGGTCTGGCCGGCAACCCGATCGGCAACGCACTCGGCGCCGATGGGATTGCCCGCTCGGTGACCGGCAACTTCTGGATGGAGGACGACCAGGCGGACACGCTGGCCGGCGGAGACGTGTCGAAGTTCTCAGAGCTGATCGACTGGTCGGCGCTGGGCGCCCACCAGAACACGCCCATCACGCAACCCACCGGCTACAGCGCGCGCTGGTACGTGTCCCGCCTGCACCCCGGATCGGGCCAGGTGGTCACCGACGGCAGCGAGGGCAACTTCAAACCGACGCTGCTCGAGCCGCTGCAGCCCTACTCGGTCTATGTGCCCACCAGCTACCGGCCGGGACACGCGCTGCCGCTGACCTGGATCCTCCACTCGCTCGAGGTCAACTACAACCAGTACGGCGGGCTGGACCCGCAGCTCATCCAGCAGCTGTGTCAGGACCGCGGATCGATCTGCGCCACGACCGAGGGGTTCGGTCCCGCCGGGTGGTACTACAACGAAGCCGAGACAGACTTCTGGCAGGTGTGGCGGTCACTGGCCGAGAGCCTCACGCTCGACCCGTCGCGGACGGTCATCTCGGGCTACTCGATGGGCGGGTGGGCCTCCTACAAGCTGGCCTTCGAGCATCCCGATGACTTCGCCGGCGCGCTGAGCCTCGACGGTCCGGTGATCTGCGGCGTCCAGGCCTATCCGGGCCTGAACGGTCCCGCCTACAGCGACCCGGCCTGCTCCAAAGACGGCCAGAGCCAGCCTCTGATCGCCAACGCACGCTGGATTCCGTACGTGATCGACCAGACCTACGCCGATGAGCTCGTGCCCACGACCGGGGTCATCGCTCAGGCGCAGGGCTTCGACAAGCTCGACCAGCGCTACAACCTGTTCATCCACACCGGCGCCGACCATCTCGGCTTCGCCACCGAGGACCGGTTCGGCGACGTGGTCAGCGCCCTCGGCGCTCCCGTGCGGACGGTGAACCCGGGCCAGTTCACCTACAGCTGGTACCCGAGCCTCAACAGCACCCGGTTCGGCATCGGGGCCACGGGCGACTATTGGTTGTCGGGACTGTCTGCGCGTACCGGGGCCTACGGGACGCTGGCCACGATCCACGCCGCCGACGCCGCCCTGCCCGATCGGGCCGTGACTGCCCAGCGCTTCGGCCCGCGGCTGGTCACCCAGCCGTTGCCGGGCACCAACTCGGGACTGGGCTGGAAGCTCGGCCCGCGCCCGGCCGCCCGGCGCACCATGACGCTCGACCTCGGCGATGTGTCCGGGCTGACCATCGATGACCGGGCGGCGCGACTGCCCAGCGGGACGATCACGATCACCACCGACGGCCCGGCGCGCCTGGGCATCATTCACCTCCGGCGAGGGACCGGCGTCTACGAGGGCAGCCACCGCGTCGCCCTGGCCGGACGCTCGGGTGCCGTGAACGTCAAGCTCGGACGGGGGCGGACCGTGCTCGTGCTGCGAGCGCCGATCGCGCTCTACTCCTGCCGTCGCCCCTCCGGACGGGTGCGGGGCACGATGCTGGGACCCGTCCGTCTCGGTATGACCCGGAGGCAGGCCCGTCGCCGCTTCACCAAGGTCTCCCTTCGCGGGCGTCGCTACATGGACTTCTTCTGCCCCTCGCGGCAGGGGATTCGCGTGGGCTACGCCACCCCGGTCCTGTTGCGCAGCCTGCCCCGTCACGCCCGCCCGGGTTACCGCCAGCGGGCTGTGCTCATCCTCACCGCCGCCAGGCATTTCGCGCTCCGTGGGGTCCATCCCAACACCCGCCTGTCCCGGGTGAGCCGCCGCTTGCGTGTCGGGCGCGGCTTCCAGGTGGGTCTCAACCGCTGGTACCTGTTCGCCGATGGACGTGTCCGCGGGGTGTTCAAGGTCCGTCACGGATTGATCGAGGAGATCGGGATCGCCAGTCCGCGATTGACGCGAACGCGGGCCGCGGACCGCATCTTCCTGCGCAGTTTCTTCTGAGCCGGCCCGGCCCGGATAGCCTCGTGGCGTGAGCGCGAGCGACGCCTACGACCTCGACCGCTTCGTCTCCGCCCAGGATCAGGGTGGCACCTACGAGGCCGCCCTGGCAGAGCTCCGAGCCGGGGCCAAACGAAGTCACTGGATGTGGTTCGTGTTCCCGCAGATCGCCGGCTTGGGCTCCAGCCCGACCGCGCGCCGCTTCGCGATCGGCTCGCTGGGCGAAGCCCGCGCGTACCTCGCTCATCCGGTTCTGGGCCCGCGACTACGGGAGTCCGCCCGGGCCCTGGCCGAGCTCAGCGGGACCGAGGACGCCGACGCGATCCTGGGCCCGATTGACGCGCTGAAGCTGCGCTCGTCGATGACCTTGTTCGCGCGCGCCGATCCCGACGAGCCGTTGTTCACGGCCGTGCTGCACCGCTACTACGGTGGCGTGGCGGATCCGGCCACCGAGGAGCGTCTGGGCTAGGCGGTCATGGCCTGGGTGAGGGCCATCGCACTGGGCGCCGTGGCCGGTCTGCTGCTGGCGGGCTGCGGCCGATCGACATCGGCCGTGAGCACGGGCCGGCGCGCGCCTGGAGCCACGAGTCCCGTCAGTGCCGCGGCGACGTCAGCGGCGACGAGCGCCTCGGCGCCGCGGCACCATCGCCGACATCGAAGGCCAGCGCCGGATCCGGGGCGTTTGCCCCAGACCCATCAGCTTCCGTCGGGCCGGACGCACGCCTTCCACGCGGAGATGCAGACCCTGTGGAGGGCCATCCTCGGCAACCGCCCGGGCACGGCCGACGCCGCCTTCTTCCCCGAGAGCGCCTATGACCAGGTGAAATCGATCGGTGACCCGGAGGCCGACTGGCGCTACCGGCTGCTGGCCGACTATCGGCTCGACATCTCCGCCGCCCACGGCCTGCTCGCTGCGTCGGCGAGCTCGACGCACCTGATCGGCGTCTCGGTCCCCGCCGCCTACGCGCACTGGATCAGTCCCGGAGTATGCGAGAACCGGGTCGGCTACTACGAGGTGCCCAACTCGCGCATGGTCTATCGCGAGCGGGGGACGATGCGCTCGTTCGGGATCGCCTCGATGATCTCATGGCGGGGGCGGTGGTATGTGATCCATCTCGGCTACGTCGGCAAGCTGTCGATCGGTGGCCGAGTTGATGCTCCGAGCCTCGGGGCCGGTATCTCGGCCCCCGCGGATACCTGCTGAGCGCGGCCGCGTTCAAGCGAGTCAAGGCGGGTCCACGCGCTCAGCCGAGCTCGAGTCGGTACTCGACGAGTTCGAGTTGCAGACCCTCGTTGAAGCGCTGCTCACGGGCCCGCCAGCCGCGGCGCTCGTAGAACCGGCGGGCACGTTGATGAGCGGCCGGCGTGTAGAGCCGGGCCTGGCTCATACCCCGCGCGATCATCATCTCTCGGGCCGCGTCGTGGAGGCGGGCGGCGACGGCTGTGCCCCACCATTCGGGAAGCACGAACAGCTGCCAGAGGTGGGCCAGGCCTGGAAGCATCGGACGCTCGCGCCAGTCCGATGGTGGCTCGTCGATGGCCCGCTCGCGGGCGGGCAAGAAGGCCACGTGGCCCGCCGAACCGATTGAGCTGGTGGCGATCTGGACCCAGGTCGTGGGCGCGGCCAGCTGCTCCAGCGTCCGGGCCCGCTCGCGCTCCACCCGGGGCGGCTTCCAGCCGGGCGGAGCGAACTCGGCGTAGCGGTCAAAGCCCGACTGCACGTGGCGCTCGATCGGCTCGATGTCGACGGGACCCGCCGTGCGGAAGCTCACCCCTGGGCCCAGCGACTTGGCCAGGTTGACCCGCTGCAAGCCGCCGGCAGTCACGGTGCCGGTTTCCGTGTAACCGAGGTGGGCGTAGAGCGCACGGTTCTCGCTCATCGTGACGTGAGTGAAGAGTCGCAGCTCCTCAAGGCCCGCGGCGGCAGCCTGGCGTTCGGCGTGCTCGAGCATGAGCCGCCCGAGTCCTTGACGCTGCCGGGACGGAGTCACGGCCACGTTTTCGACCAGCAGGTGGTCGGCGCCGAAAGCCATCACCAGCACGGCGATGATCTCGAGGTCATCATCGGCCACGATGACCCGTGCCGACCGGATGCGCTCTGTGTAGTCGGCGTCCATCGGACCGGGTCGGCCTCCCACCCGCGGGATGTAGGGCGCATAGGCGCGGTCCACGATCACGGCCAGGGCCGGCGCGTCGTCCGGTTGGGCGGGACGCAGACGAACCGGGCTCATCTCACTCCGGCGGCGTGGCCGGCTGAGTTGGGACGGACTCCGATCCGACCGCCGGATCATGAGGGGTACTGCGCGGCGGGGACAAGACAACGTCCCCGCCGTTTGCAACGGCTGACCCGGAGAGGGTCAGTAATAGTGTCGGCGGCCGCCGACGGCCCGTCCTGCCGATCCCAGCGCGAACAGGACCACGCCGACGATGAGCAGGATGATCCCGATCGTGTAGAGGATCGGGATACTGGCCACAAGGCCGATGATCAACAAGATCAGGCCTAGAACGATCATTTGCGCTCCTGACGGTCAGTTGGACACAAAACCAGAACGGAGTTGCCTGGTGGCATCTAGTTACCCGGATTGGCCGGGATCTTTCGATGCTCAGGTCCGAACGAGGACGTACTCGCCAGAACACGAGCACGACTCTCCTCCTCCTCCGCTGCCTGGACGTGACTGTTCCTTCCCGCTCAGAGGGCAGCGAAAACTGCGCTTGCGCGCCCGTGCCATTCAAAGTGCCTTGGCCATGCGGACCTGATGGGCGCGTTCAGGCTCGAGCAGCGCCTCCAGACCTGAGTTGTAATCGGGCAGCGCGAGCACGATCCCGTCGTGCCCGACGAGCAGGAAGCGATCCATGGAGCGCAGGAAGGCGCGGTCGTGGGAGACGGTGACGACCGTGCCCTGGAACCCGGCCAGCGCCTGCTCGAGCGCCTCGGATGACTCGATGTCCAGGTTGTCGGTTGGCTCGTCCAGCAGGAGCAGGTTGTGCCGTTCGAGCTCGAGCACGAGGATCTCCAGGCGCGCTTTCTCGCCCCCGCTGAGCACGTCGTAGGAGCGTCGCGCGGCGTCGGCCAGGCCGTAACGCGCCAGCGCGCCCATGGCCATCTGCAGTCCGCCGCTGCCGACGCGCTCGAGCACCGTGTCGAGCACGACGCGTCCGGCGAGGTCGGGGCGTGACTGAAGCTGGGTGAAGAAGCCGGCCGAGGTGCGGGGACCGAGCACAAGCTCGCCCTGATCGGGTTCGCGGAGCCCGGCCAGGGTCCGCATGAGCTGGCTCTTGCCCGATCCGTTGGGACCGATCAGCGCGACCCGCTCGCCGAAGTGAATCTCGTCCGAGAACGGCCCGACCAAGCCCGCGATGGCCACCGAGCGGAGGTCGATGACCCGGCGCGCCGAGTCACCACCGGGCATCCGCACGGTGATCGCGCGGTCGACGACCGGGGCCGGCGGTGCGCCCTGGTCACTGAAGCGGCGCCAGCGCGTCTCGGCGGCATCGGCCTTCTTGGCCCAGTCACTCGAATACCGGGCCCGCTCCTTGAAGGTCTTCATCAGCCGGTACAGGCGACGCTCCTCATCGCGCCAGCGCTTGACGGCGTCACCGAGGCGGCGTTGACGCTCCTCACGGGCCTTCGCATAGGTGGCATACGAGCCCCCGTGACGCCAGGCCCCGCTTCCCTCGAGGGTGAGAATCGCGCGCGCCGAGCCGGTCAGGACCTCGCGGTCGTGGGAGATGATCAGCACAGTCTTCTTGCTCGTCGCGATCTGCTGCTCGAGGGCGAGCTTGGCCGGCACGTCGAGGAAGTTGTCGGGCTCATCGAGGAGCAGGACGTCGGCGTCGGACGCAAACAGGGTGTCGAGGACGAGTCGCTTGCGCTCGCCGCCCGACAGGGTGATCGCGGCCCGGTCGGCCAGATCCACGAACGGGGCGCGGACAATCCGGCGGCAGGCCGCGTCCCATTGCCCCTCGAGCTCGTAGCCACCGAGGGCCGAGAAGTCTGCGATGGCCGTGCCCAGGCGCATCCCGGCCACCGGATCGCCGGCGCTCAGGGCGCGCTCCTCGGCGATCACCGCCTCGCCGGCCCCCCGCACGGCCGGCGCAGCCAGCGACAACAGGAGCTCGCGGATGGTGCGTGTGTCATCGGCCGCGCCCACATCCTGGGCCATGTAGCCGACCACGCCACCCACGTTGGCGTCGCCCTCATCGGCAGCCAGGTTGCCGGCCAGGATGCGCAGCAGCGTGCTCTTGCCCACGCCGTTGGCCCCGACCAATCCGACATGCTCGCCGGGGGCGACGCGAAACGAGACATCGCTGAACAGCAGGTCCCCCCCCGGATGGGCGTAGGCCAGCCGGGAGACGGCGATGTAAGCCATGCGGCAAATGCTCGCAGGTGCGCCCGGCCGAACGGGCCCGGGCCGGACCGGCACTCTCCTGCGCAGCGGCCATGAGTATCGTTGCCGACCCCTGCCAGTGCCCACCAGTCCTCCCTTGTCCCCTGCATGAGTGCGATCGGCGCCAAGCACCTCGGCCGTCTGGCCGAGGAGTCCTACGCGCGCCGGGGCGACTACCGGGCGCTGCTCTACGAGGGCACGTGGCATCGCTCGGGGGAATTGTTCGAGCGGTCGTGTCGGATCGCCGCCGGCCTGCTGGAGCTGGGCGTCGCGCCGGGCGACCGCGTCGTCGTCTCGATGGCCAACTGTCCCGAGGTCGGGATCATCTACCAGGCGCTGTGGCGAGCCGGCGCGGTCGTTACGCCGGCGATGTTCCTGCTCCCACCGGCTGACCTCCGACATGTGATCGCGGACGCCGGCGCGACGGCAGTGATCACCACTCCCGAATTCATCGACAAGGTGCTCACCGCCGTCGACGGACTCGAGTGCGTGCGCCACGTGATCAGCACCGTGGCCGACGGCCAGGACGCGCTCGAGCTGTCCGAGCTCGAGCTCGCCGACGCGGGCCCGATCGTGCCCCGCGCCGATGACGATCTGGCGGCGCTGCTCTACACCGGCGGGACCACCGGCCGAGCCAAGGGGGTGATGCTCAGCCACGCGAATCTGTACTTCTCGGGGTCCGCGGCTCATCAGGCCGCCTACGTGGCCGGCGTGAACCGCGGCCTGGGCGCCCTGCCGCTGTCGCACGCCTACGGCCTGCTGGTCACGATCGCCGGCCTCCATTCCCCCGAGCCCGGAATCGCGGTTCTGTTGCGGTGGTTCGATCCCGATGCCTTTCTGGAGCTCGTCGTCGAGCACCGCCTGCAGGTCAGCGCCGTGGTGCCGACGATGCTCCAGATCCTCCTCTCCAAGCCGCTTGAGGACTACGACCTGTCGAGCCTGCGCTACGTGACCTCAGGCGGCGCGCCGCTGGCGCCCGAGGTCCAGGAGGAGTTCACGCGTCGCGTCCCGTCGGTGTCCATCCGCCAGGGCTACGGCCTGACCGAGACCGCGGCCCTGATCTCGACCAATCCGGCCGGGCGCGAGCGGGTGGGATCGGTTGGTCTGCCGGTGCCGGGCACGGAGATCCGCGTCCTCGATGCGCACGGGGATGAGCTTCCGGATGGCCAGGAGGGCGAGATCTGCGCGCGTTCGCCTGGCGTCATGCGCGGCTATTGGAATTCGCCCGAGGCCACCGCCGAGGCGCTCGAGGACGGCTGGCTTCGCACCGGCGACATCGGTTATCGCGACGAACAGGGCTACCTGTACATCCTCGACCGCAAGAAGGACCTCATCATCCGTGGCGGCTTCAACGTGTATCCCCGCGACGTCGAGGACGCCCTGGTCGAACATCCCGACGTCGAGATGGCCGGCGTCATCGGTCGTCCGAGCCCGGTTCACGGGGAGGAGGTCGTCGCCTTCGTCGCCGCACGGCCGGGGGCCGCCCTGGACGCGGAGGCGCTGATCGGCTGGGCGCGTGAGCGAATCGGCGGCTACAAGTACCCGCGCGAGGTTCATCTCGTCGACTCGATCCCGCTCACCCCGGTGGGCAAGATCGACCGCAAGGCTCTGCGTACACGCCTGCCCGACTCTGGACGTTCGCGCTAGCCCTGGAGCAGGGCTGATGGACAACCACGCCCGTAGGCGCAAAAATGGGCTTATGCCGCGCGGGGGACAACTGCGCCATCGGCTGGCAAGAACGCTCAACGCCGCTTACGGAGACGGGTTGCTGTCCGAGGCCACGCTGGCCTATCGCCTGGACCTGTTGTTCGCCAGCGCGGTCGTCGACCCCGCCCGGGTCACGGGGGACCTCACCTTCCGGACACCGCGCAGCGCAGCGAGCGCGACGCTGGCCCGAGCGCGAGCCTCCTGGCGTCGCGTGCTCGGCTGGGCCCGAGACGATCCCGCTCGTCTGCTCGCTCTGGACTGGGCGGGCGGGCCCGAGGAGCTGCTTGTCGGCCGTGATGTCGGCTGCGACATCGTGCTGTCGGACCTGACGGTGTCGCGCCGGCATGTCCGCCTCGTGTTCTGCGACGGCACATGGAGCCTGCGTGACCTCGATTCCACCAACGGCACGTCGGTCAACGGCAGCCTGGTCAAGCGCTGCCAGCTATGCCCGGGCGATCGGCTGCGGCTCGGCGACGAGATCCTGCTCGTGGACTGATTGGACAGCCGGAAGTAGTTGCCCCGAGCTTGACTGGCCAGCACGGAGGGGCGTCGGCTGTCAGTCTGAGCACCATGGCCACCGCGCTCGCGCAGACGATCGCCGCTCAGCCTGAGACGCTGGAGCGGATCCTGGACGTCGATCTCGCCGCACCGGCTCAGGCGCTTGCCGGGGCCGACCGGATCTGGCTGGTCGGCACCGGCACCAGTCAGCACGCCGCTGAGCTGGGAGCGCTGATGCTGCGCGGCGCCGGGCGCGAGACCCACTGGCTCTCCTCGGCCGCGTTCGTGCGCGGCGGCCCGGCGATCGGCCCAGGGGATGGCGTCGTGGTCATCTCTCACACCACCGAGACGAGCTTTGCCCGCACGGCGCGCGCTCGAGCGACCCAGGCCGGCGCGCGCCTGATCACGATCACCGGCTCCGGACGCGACTGGCCAGAAGCGATCCCGACCGTGCCCGCTGAGACCTCGGAGACCTACACCGCGAGCTACACGGCGGTCCTGGTCGTACTGGCTCGCCTCGCCGTCGAGCTCGGAACCGACAGCTTCTCATCCGGAGAGGTGGCCGCCGTCCCGGGGCGCGTAAGGGCGGCGATCCGCCGCGCCGAACAGGCCGAGTTCGTCCTGCCCGAGCGCGTCCTGGTCATCGCCGGCGCGGGCCCAGCCGCGGTGACGGCCCGGGAGGGAGCCCTGAAGCTCCGGGAGGCGGCGCGCGTGCTCACCGAAGGCTATGAGGCCGAGTACCTGCTCCACGGTGGTGCTGTGCCCCTGACAGCCGCCGACGGCCTGCTGCTGTTGACGCCGGGGCAGGACCCCGACGGGCTTCTTCCGCGCCTGGGCGCGGCTGCTGCCGCGGCCGGTCTCAAGGTGAACGAGCTGGAGGAGCACATCACCGGCTGCCCGCTCCTGGATCAGATCCCGCTGACCACGCAACTGCAGGTCCTGGCTGCGCGTGCCGCCAATGTCCGCAGGCAGAATCCCGACACCGTGATCGTCGCGCCGTGGGACGACGCGGCGTTATGGGCCGCAGGCGGCCCCTGACCCCGCCGCCCGACGGCGATCCGTCCGCCGCCGTCCGCCAGCCCGCGACGGTCAGGCCGAGCGGCTCTCGAGCGTCTCGGTCAGCTTGGCGATGGCAAAGCCCCAGGCCTGCCCGGGCTTGACCTTCGGGGGTAGCGAGATCTCGTCGGGATTGGTGACGGCATCGATCAGCGCCGGCCCGGGGTGGGCGAAGGTCGAGCGCAGCGCCTCGTCGAGCGCGTCGGGGTCGGTAACACGGATCGCCTGCAGGCCGATGGCGGCGGCCACCGCGGCCAGGTCCACGTCGTGCAGCTTGGTCCCGAACTCCGGCAACCCGCCCTGTTCCTGCTCGAGCTTGACCATTCCCAGGCGTCCGTTGTTGAACACGATCAGCCGCACCGGGAGCTGGTGCTGGACGGCGGTGATCAGGTCGCCCAGCAGCATCGTCAGGCCGCCGTCTCCGCAGAAGGCCACGACCTCGCGGTTGCGGTCCAGGGCCTGGGCGCCCAAGGCCTGGGGCATCGCGTTGGCCATCGAGCCGAGGTTGTAGGAGCCGACCAGACGCCGAGTGCCGCTGAGCGTGACGAACCGCGACAGCCACACGGTGGACATGCCGGTATCGGTGGTGAAGATCGCGTCCTGAGCGGCGAGCTTGTCCACGGCCACCGCCACCGCCTCGGGCCGGATGCGCTCGTCGGGGTTGTCGAACACCGAGCGGACCTTCTCGACCACGCCGCGCGAGTCGTAGTTGGGGTCGGCCAGGTGTTGCTGTCGCTCGCGCCACGTGGCGTACTTGTGCGTCGAGGACTCCAGGTGGCCGCGGTCGCTCTTGGCCGCCACGAGCTCGAGCAGCCCGGCGACGGCGAGACCGGCGTCAGCCACGACCCCGACGTCGACCGAGGTGCGCCGGCCGATGTGGGCGCCGCGGGTGTCGATCTGGATCACCTGCTTGCCCTTTGGATACCAGTCCGGGTAGGGGAAGTCGGTGCCCAGCATCAGCAGCAGCTCGCAGTGCTCGAACGCGTGCTGGGCGGCGGGGTTCCCGATCAGGCCGCTCTGCCCGACCGCGAACGGATTGTCGTGTTCGAGGTTCTCCTTGGCCTTCAGGGTGAGAACCATCGGCGCCCCGAGCCGGTCGGCGAGCGCCAGCACCCCGCTGCGGGCGTCCCGGGCACCCCTTCCGACCAGCAGCGTCACCGCCCCGACCCCGTCGATCCGCGAGGCGACCTCCCGCAGCGCGTCGCGATCGGGAACAACCGGGCGGCGCTCGGTGACGAACTTTGGCGGCGCTCCGTCGAAGTCCAGCCCGGCGACGTCGCCGGGCAGCGTCAGAACCGAGACGCCGGGAGCATCGACGGCGCTCTGCACCGCCTGTTCGAGCATGCGTGGCAGCTGCTCGGGGCTGGTCAGCGTGCGGCAGTAGGTGGCCACGTCGCGAAATACGGCGTCGTTGTCGACCTCCTGGAAGAAGTCCGAGCCGATGTCGGCCAGCGGCACCTGGCCGCAGACGGCGAGCACGGGCGCGTGGGACTTCTTGGCGTCGTAGAGCCCGTTGAGCAGATGCAGCGAGCCCGGTCCGACCGTACCCATGCAGACGCCCAGGGTGTCGGTCAGCTGGGCCTGGGCGCTGGCCGCGAACGCACCCGCCTCCTCGTGGCGCACGGCGATCCACTCGAGCCGCTCCTCGCGCCGGATGGCGTCCGTGACCGGATTCAGCGCATCGCCAACAACGCCCCAGATCTGCTTGACCCCCAGCTCGGCCAGCGCGGTGACGATCGTCTCGGCGACGGTGGTCATTTTGGCTCTCCTGCGTACGCGGATCGCGGAGCGAAGGACTCAGCGTCGGCGCGCTCCCAGTCGGCGGCCCAGGTTTCCGGGGGGTCGTCGAGCAGCTGTCCCGGGGTCAGCCAGGCATACATCTGCTCGTAGGAGAGCGAGTTCTGATGGTCGATGCGCCGGACGAGGTGGTGGGGGCCGACATCGTGAGGCGAGTGCAGTCCCATCGAGGCGATCAGGCGCTGGGCCTCGGCCACGGCTGCGTGCTGGTAGCGGTAGACGCGCTCGGTCTTGTCGGGAACATTCAAGGCCTTGGCTCGCCTGGGGTCCTGGGTCGCCACCCCGACCGGACACTGGTTGGTGTTGCAGCGCTGTGTCTGCAGACATCCGACGGCCATCATCATCGCCCGGGCCGCGTTGCAGTAGTCAGCACCCTGGGCCAGACGTTTGACGATGTCCGATCCCGTGGCCACCTTGCCGCTGCAGCCGATCTTCACGCGATCGCGCAAGCCGACACCGACCAGGGAGTTGTGGAGCATCATCAGCCCCTCGGTCAGCGGCGTGCCCATGTGGTCCTCGTACTCGCCCGGCGCCGCCCCGGTCCCGCCCTCGGAGCCGTCGACGATGATGAAGTCGGGCGTGCTGTCCTCGGCCAGCATCGCCTTGCAAATGGCCAGCAGCTCGTGGCGCGTGCCGACGCAGAGCTTGAAGCCGGCCGGCTTGCCGCCCGCCAGCTCGCGCATCTCGGCGATGAAGCGAATCAACTCGCGCGGCGTCGAGAAGACCTTGTGGCCGGGGGGCTGACGCAGGTCTGGCCCTTGGGGACGCTGCGCGCCTGGGCGATCTCCTCGGTGACCTTGGCTCCGGGAAGGACGCCGCCGATGCCCGGCTTGGCGCCCTGGCTGAGTTTCAGCGAGACCATCTTGACGGCCTCATGACTGGCCTTCTCGCGAAACTGCTCGCGGTCGAAACCGCCGTCCTTGGTGCGGGCGCCGAAATACCCGGTGCCGATCTCCCACACGACGTCGGCGCCGTTGAGGTGGTACTTGGTCAGCCCGCCCTCGCCGGTGTCGTGGGCAAAGCCGCCCTTGGCCGCGCCCCGGTTCAGCGCCGTGAGGGCGTTAGCCGACAGCGCACCGAAGCTCATCGCCGAGACGTTGAGCAGCGCGATGTCGTACGGCTGGCTGCAGTCCGGCCCCCCGACTCGCACTCGGACCGGCTCCTTGGGGGGATCGAAGGAGTGGACTGACTGCAGCAGCCATTCATAGCCGGGCTCGCCGACGTCGCGCTCGGTGCCGTAGGCCTGCTCGTCCTCGATCCCCTTGGCCCGCTCGTAGATCGAGGTCCGGGTGTCGCGGTCGAACGGCCGGCCATCGTAGTTGCGCTCGATGAAGTACTGCTGCAGCTCAGGCCGGATCGCCTCGAGCATGAACCGGGCGTGACCCATGATCGGGTAGTTGCGGAGAATCGAATGGCGACGCTGAGTGACGTCCCAGATGCCGACCGCAACCAGGCCGGCCAGCAGGACGGCGACGATGATGAAGCCGATGCCCCCGCTCAGGACTGCCGCCAGGACGGCGAGGATGAAAAGGACGACGGAGAGGGCGAAGGCCAGGTAGCGCATGGACTGCGTGCTACCACGTTCGGGGCGGTCTCAAGCCCTCGGAGCCACGGGCCGTCCGGGAGCAGACAGCGTCCGGCAACATGAACCACTGTGCTCGGGGAACTACGCGAACCACGCGGCGACTTCGCCCGCCTGCTCCGGGCGCCCGGGTACCGCGGCTTCGTCCTCACTGTTTCCCTGGCCCGGATCAGCGGGGCGATGTTCGGCGTGTCCGGCGTCTTGCTCGTCCTCGACCGCACCGGCAGCGTGTCGATCGCTGGGCTCACGGCGGCGGCCACCGTACTGCCCGGTGCGATCGCCGGACCCCTGCTGGGAGCATGGCTGGATGTCGTGCGCCGGCGGCGCGTGCTGATCGTCACCGATCAGCTGATCAGCGTCGTCGCCCTCGTGCTCATGCTGGCTGTGGCCGGGCACGGGCCCAACTGGACGCTGCCGTTGATCGGCGTTCTCTACAGCATCACCCGCCCCTTCAGCACCGGCGGCTTCTACGCCGCGATGCTCGAGATCACCGGAACCGAGTTGCTGGACCCGGCGAGCAAGATCGAGGCCACCAGCCTCAATCTGGCCGTGCTCCTAGGCCCGGCGCTGGCGGGGTTCCTGGTCGGGGTCGTCGGAGCCGCGGCCACGGTGGGGGCCCAGGCGGCGCTCGCGCTGCTCGCCGCGGGGCTGATCGCGCTCAACCCGGCCTTTGGGGCGCAGCCCAAGGAGCGGACGCCGAGCGTCCGCGAGGCCGTCCGCACCGGCACGCGGATCCTGCTGCACACGGTGGAGCTCCGGTCGGCAGTGATCGGGACGACTCTCTCCTCGGCCGGTTGGGGCCTGATGATCGTGGGCTTTCCGCTCTACTGCACGCAGATCCTGTCCGCGCACGCCCACGACGGCGGCTACCTCTGGGCCGCCCTCGGCGTCGGCTCGATCCTTGGGACGTTTGCCATCCGGCGCCGGGCATCGCTGCCGCTCAGCGCCGCCTCCTACGCCGCGCTGGCCGTGTCCGCGCTGCTGTGGCCCGTGGCCCACGTGCTGATCGTGGCCGTTGGGCTCGTCGCGCTGACCGGGTTTCTCGAGGGGCCGGCCTTCTCGGGCTCGGTGGTCCTGCGCCAGCGCCAGGTGCCGTCCGCGGTTCGCGGCCAGGTGACCACCACCGTGGTCGGCTTGATCGGGATCGCCGTGACCGCGGCCACGGCCGCCGGGGGTGCGATCGCCGACCCGACGGCGCTGATCGACATCTTCGTGGCGCTGAATCTGGCCGCGGCCGGCGTCGTGCTGCTCGGCGCGCGCACGGCGCGGCGTCCAGCGCCAGCATCGTGAGCGAGCCGGCCGAGATCGGGCCGCCGACGCCGAGTCGTGCGGGCCAGCCGGCCGAGACCGGGCCCCCGGCCGCCGTCGTGGCGGCGGCGGCGGTCACCGTCCTGTTGTGGGCCTCGGCCTTCGTCGGCATCCGATCCGCCGGGCATCACTTCGGGCCCGGCGAGCTCGCGCTGGGTCGGCTGGTGGTCGGCGCGCTCGCGCTGGGCGCCCTGATGTTGGTCCGTCGCGAACCGCTACCACCGCGCCGGGCGCTCCCCGGCATCGCCGTCTGCGGGCTGCTCTGGTTTGCCGCCTACAACGTGGCCCTGAACGCGGCCGAGCGTTATCTCGACGCCGGGATCGCGGCGCTCCTGGTCAACGTCGGGCCGATCTTCATCGCCATCCTGGCCGGCCTGATCCTGCGCGAGGGATTCCCGCGCCTGCTGCTCATCGGCTGCGTGATCGCGTTCATCGGCGCGGCGCTGATCGGCCTGGCCAGCGCCCACCACACGCACGACGGAGCTCTGGGCGCCGCTCTGTGCATCGTCGCCGCGCTGACCTATGCCGCCGGGGTCGTGGCCCAGAAGCCCGTCCTGCGCTACGTCTCACCGCTGGCGGTGACCTGGCTGGCCTGCGTGATCGGCGCCGTCGGCTGCCTGCCGTTCGCGCCCGCCCTGGTCGATCAGGCCTCCCGCGCCCCGGCGGGTGCCGTGGCCTGGACGATCTACCTCGGACTGGCGCCGACCGCGGTCGGTTTTCTCACCTGGGCCTACGCGCTGTCCCACACCAGCGCCGGACGGATGGGCTCGACCACGTATCTCGTCCCTCCGGTGGCCCTGATCCTGGGCTGGGTGCTACTCGGCGAGGTGCCGCCCCTGCTCGCCCTGCCCGGCGGCATTCTCTGCCTGACCGGCGTCGCTCTGGCCCGCTGGCAGCCCCGGCGGCGCCGGCCGTCCGTCCGTGGCTACCCTCGCAACATGCCCCAATCTGAGCCAGACGGCCCGTCATGAGAGCCGCGGTCGTCGGCGCCGGACCCTCCGGCTTTTACGCCAGCGATCAGCTCATAAAGGCCGGCTTCGAGGTCGATCTCTACGACGTGCTGCCCACGCCGTTCGGCCTCGTGCGGGCCGGTGTGGCTCCTGACCACCCCAAGATCAAGTCGGTCACCCGGGTCTACGCCAAGACCGCCAGCCACGAGTCATTTCGCTTCTTCGGGGGCGTCGAACTGGGCGCCGCCGTCACGCGCGAGGATCTGCTCGCGCGCTACAGCGCCGTCGTCTACGCGGTCGGCACGTCGCTCGATAACCGGCTGGGAATCCCCGGTGAGGATCGCCCCGGTTCCCACGCCGCCACCGAGTTCGTGGCCTGGTACAACGGCCATCCTCACTTCGCCGACCACCAGTTCGACCTCAACGGCGGCCGCGCGGTCGTGATCGGCAACGGCAACGTCGCCATTGACGTGGCTCGCATGCTCGTCCTCGATCCGGGGGAGCTGGCCCCGACCGATACGGCCGATCACGCGATTGATGCGTTTGTCATGGCCGGCGTGACCGAGGTTGTCCTGCTTGGCCGGCGCGGCCCGGCGCAGGCCTCCTTCACCAACCCCGAGCTGCGCGAGCTCGGGGAGCTCAAGCGCGCCGACGTGATCGTCGATCCGGCCCAGCTGGACGGTGTCGAGGAGCCCGAGGACCCCACCAAGCGCCGCAACGTCGAGATCCTGCGCGACTACGCGGGCCGAGTCCCCTCCGGCAAGACGCACCGTCTCGAACTGCGCTTTCTGCGCTCGCCGCTCGAGATCCTGGGTGAGGGCGAGGACGGCCCGGTGACCGGGGTGCGGGTGGCCGTCAACCGGCTCGTGGCCCGGCCCGACGGCCGCGTCGGCGTCGAGCCGACCGGCGACGAGCAGGTGATCGAATGCGGGCTCGTCCTGCGCTCGATCGGCTACCGGGGTCAGCCGCTGCCCGGGGTCCCCTTCGATCAGAGCCGCGGCCTGATCCGGAACGAGGGCGGCCGAGTGGTCGACGAGAACGGCCCGTGCGCCGGCGAGTACGTCGTTGGCTGGATCAAGCGCGGACCGTCGGGCGTGATCGGGACCAACAAGAAGGATGCCGCCGACACCGTCGCGCGCATCCTCGAGGATGTTCAACAGGGCCAGCTCAAGGACCCCGCCGACGCCTCCGGCGAGCCGGACGCGATCACGGCCTGGCTCGATGAGCGTGTCCCTGACCACGTGACCTGGTCGGGCTGGGAGGCGATCGATGCCCACGAGTCCGCGCTCGGTGAGCCGAGCGGTCGGCCGCGGGTCAAGCTGACCCGCCTCGAGGAACTGATCCGAGCCAGTCGCCGCTGATCGCAGGCTCTGACCGCCACCTCGGCGACCGGACCGTGTTCGATTGTGTGCCATATAGGCATCAAATCGAACCCGCTCGCCGGTTACGAGCGCGTGCCGCGGAACACGGCGATCTCGATGCCTTCGCGGGTTCGGCTGTCGGCTTCGCGGGCCAGCCCGATCGCGCTGGCCACGGCCACCGAAGCGGCGTTGCCGGGCTGGATTCGGGCCACGACAGTCGGAGCTTCGAGGCTCGTGAAGGCATCGTCACGGACCGCCGCCGCGGCCTCGCGGGCCAGACCCTGCCCCTGTGCCTCGGGGGCAATCCACCAGCCGATCTCGTATTCGCCGACGGCTAGCCCCGAACCCTTGGCGGCGAAATTCAGGGCGGCAAATCCGACCGGCAGGCCGTCATCGCGTGCCTGCGCCACGCGCCACCCGAATCCGTGCTGGGCCCAGTGCTCGCGGGCCCGGGCCGCGATCTGCAGCGCACGCTCGCGGCTGAAGACACTGCCATCGGCGATGAAACGGACCATCTCCGGACGGGCGGATAACGTCACCAGCAGCTCGTCGTCCTCGGCCGTCCATGGCCTCAGGAGCAGGCGCGCGGTGTACAGCGTGTCGGGCACCGCGCGACCTTAGCTAGCTGCCCGGTTTGCATCCCGTCGGCCTGCCGGGGCCGGCTACTAGCCTCGACGCGTGAGCTGGAGCCGCTTCGGACCCGCACTGCAGGAGCGTGACTACCGGCTGTGGTGGCTGGCTCTGCTGGGGATGGAGCTCAGCCTGCAGGCGCTCGAGGTGGCGATCGGCTGGGAGGTCTACGCTAATCAGCGCTCGGTGCTCGATTTGGGTTGGATCGGCCTGGCCGAGTTCTTGCCCATGTTCTTTCTCGCCCTGCCCGCGGGGCACCTCGCCGACCGCTTCCCGCGGCGGGTCGTGTTCGCCAGCTCGCTGTTGCTCGGCGCCGGGGTCGGGGTCGGCCTGGCGCTGGTCAGTGGCGCCGACGTTCACACGGTGTGGCCATACCTGGCGCTGGCCCTGGGCGCGGGGACCTCGATGGCGATCGGTACGCCGGCCGCGCGGGCGATGCCGCCCACGCTGGTCAGCGCCGAGCTGCTGCCCAGTGCGATGACGCTGCGCTCGATTGCCACCCAGGCTGGGCAGGTCGTCGGCCCCGCCCTCGGCGGCCTGCTGTACGGCTTCTCGCCGAGCCTCGTCTACCTGCTCGCCGCGGGCTCCTGCTTTATCGCCGCGCTCGCGGTCGTGGCCATGCATCCGCGGCCGGCGGCCGACGTCGCCGTTGACGAGGAGGGATTGGCGTCGAGCGCGGCCAGTCTGACCAGCGTGTTCGAGGGGCTGCGGTTCGTGCGTCGGACGCACGTCCTGCTCGGTGCGATCCTGCTCGACCTGCTGGCCGTGCTGTTCGGCGGTGCGGTCGCCTTGCTGCCGGTGTTCGCGCGCTCCTACCTGCACGTCGGCCCGACCGGGCTCGGGCTGCTGCGCGCCGCACCCGCGGTCGGCGCGCTGCTGGCCGCCGCCGTCCTCACCCGGCGCCCACTCGGTGGTCGCGCTGGACGCACGCTGCTGATCGTGGTTGGGCTCTACGGGGCGAGCATGGTCGTGTTCGGCCTCTCCCGGACGTTCGTGCTTTCGCTGCTCGCCCTCGGGGTGAGCGGGTTCGTCGACCTGTTCTCGATGAACATCCGCGCGACCACGGTCGCCCTGGCCACGCCCGATCGCCTGCGCGGTCGGGTCAACGCGGTGGAGATGGTCTTCATCAGCGCCTCCAATCAGCTCGGCGCGTTTGAGTCGGGCCTGGCCGCCTTCCTGTTCGGGACGATCCCGGCCGTGGTTGGCGGCGGCCTGATCACGATCGCCGTCGCCGTCAGTTGGGGGCGTCTGTTCCCCGAGTTGGCCGAGGTCGATCATCTCGAGGAGTTGCAACCCGCCGAGGCGGTCACCGTCCCGGCTTGACGCGCAACCGTCTAGTTGCGCTATGGTCACGCGATGACGACGAGATTGCTCGTTCTGGGTGGCTCCGGATTCGTCGGGCGCGCGCTGGTGCAGGAGGGGCTGGGCCGCGGCTGGGAGGTCACGACGTTCAACCGTGGGCGGCGCGCGGCGGTGGATAGACGGGTTCGGCCGGTGGTGGGTGACCGGCTCGATCCGCGGGATCTGGCCGCGCTCGACGCCGCCGGGGAGTGGGATCTTGTCGTCGACACGTGGTCGGGTGCTCCACGGGCCGTGCGCGACAGCGCGGTCCGTCTGCGCGGGCGGGCGGGGCGCTACATCTACGTCTCGAGCTGCTCGGTCTATGCGCCGCCACCGCCGATGGGCGTCACCGAGACTTCACCCACGGTGAACGCCTCCGCAGAGGCCGAGGGTGGTGACTATGCAGAGCTCAAGCGGGGTGCGGAGCTGGCCGCCACGGGCGCCTTCGGGGAGCGCGCGCTGCTCCTGCGCCCCGGGTTGATCCTCGGTCCGCACGAGGATGTCGGCCGGCTGCCATGGTGGCTGGCCCGGATGGCCGAGGGCGGCGACGTGCTGGCCCCGGGGCCACCCGAACTTCCGCTCCAGTACATCGACGCCCGCGATCTGGCCGGCTTCGCGCTCGACGCCGGCCTGGCCGGTCTCGGCGGCCCGGTCAACGTCGTCAGCCCCCGCGGGCATACGACGATGGGCGATCTGCTCGAGCTGTGCCGGGCGGCGGCGGGCCCGCCCGGCACCCGGCTGTGCTGGCTGCCGGCCGAGGCGATTCTGGGCGCCGGCATCGAGCCCTGGATGGACCTCCCGGTGTGGATCCCGCCCGGCCACGAGTTCGAGGCCATGCACGGCGCCGATGTCGGGCGCGCGCATGCCGCCGGCCTGCACTGCCGGCCGCCCCGAGAGACGGTGGCCGATACGTGGGCCTGGCTGTCGGCGCTCGACGGTCCGCCTCGGTTGCGCACCGACCTGCCGCCGGTCGGCCTGGACTCAGACCGCGAGGGCCAGGTTCTGGCCGCGGCGCGGGCGTCTACCGAGTCGTGAACTCGTACTCGCCGGGATCGAAGTCCCGGGTCCGCTGCAGGTACTCGTGCATGTAGCCGGGCCAGTTGGCCACGATTCGGCCCCCCTCGTCGCGATACCAGGAGTCACATTCGGTCCACGCCGTGCCCTGAAAGCGGGACTGGGTCTCGGCGTCGCTGGCTGACTCGACCTCGGGCCGGACGGCGACCCGCGCGTAGCCACCCGAGCGCAGGTGCTCGAGAGCCTGGCGGATGTAGGCCGCCTGTGCCTCGAGGTAGACGATGATCGAGCCGCCCGAGGTGTTCGTGTTGGGCCCGTACATGAAGAACAGGGACGGGAACTGCGGGACCGTCACTCCCAGGTGGGCGTGCGCGCCGCCGGCCCACTCGGCGGCCAGCTCGCGTCCGCCGGTGCCGAGCACACGCATCGGGGCCACGAACTCCGAGGCCCGAAAGCCGGTGCTGAAGATCACGCAGTCGAACTCCCGCTCCTGACCATCGGCGCTGCGGATCCCTCGGTCGGTGAAATCGGTGATCGCGTCGGTGACGAGCTCAACGTTGGGTCGGCCGAGCGCCTTGAAGTAGTGCGAGCTGAACAACACCCGCTTGCAGCCGAACGTGTAGTCGGGCCATACCTTCGCGCGCAGCGCCGGGTCGGGCAGCTGACTGCGCATGAATCGCGCCGAGCGCCAGCCGAGGAAGCGGCCGACCGAGTGCGGATGGCGGATGGCCATCGTCAGCATCTCGCAGTAGGCGAACAGATACCGGCGGCGAACCCAGTTGATCGGCGCCAGCCGCTCGATCAGAGCTCGGAGCCAGCCCGGGTAAATTCGGTTCTCGCGCGGCAGCATCCAGTTGCCGGTGCGCTGGTAGACGGTCAGCTTCGCCGCCTGGGCAGCCAGGCGGGGAACGAACTGGACGGCGCTGGCGCCCGTCCCGATCACGGCCACCCGCCGCCCGGCCAGCGAGTAGTCGTGGTCCCAGCGCGCGGAGTGAAAGCTGTGGCCGCGGAAGCGCTCGCGCCCCGGGAAGGCCGGAATGGAGGGCCGGTTGAGCTGACCGGTGGCCAGGATAACCACGTCGGCCTCGTGATCTGAGCCGTTCTCGGTGCGCACGCGCCACACCGACCGCTGCTCATCAAACGCGCACTCGCTGACGCGCTTGCATGTCTCGACCATCCCGTCGACGCCGCACTCGGACGCGACGTCGCGCAGGTAGCGCAGGATCTCTTCCTGGGGCGAGCACAGCCGGGACCAGTTGCGACGCTGCGCGAACGAGTAGGAATAGAGGTGGCTGGGGACGTCGCACGCCGCGCCCGGATAGGAGTTGTAGAGCCAGGTGCCGCCCGTTCCGGCCGCCGCCTCGAGGATCTTCACGTCCGTGAAACCGTGCCGCTGGAGCTCGATCGCGGCCGCGATGCCGCCGAACCCGGCCCCGACGATCAGCACCCGTGTCGGCTGTCCTGCGTTTTCCGTCACTAGCCTCTCGCCCGTGTCCGCCGGTCAGCGCGCATCCTAAGCCTTCGATGGAGCACGTTCGCGAGGATGGCTACGCCATCACCACCGACCCGCAACGGATCGACCTCGACGTCGTCTGGGGCTTCCTGCGGGAGAGCTATTGGTCACCGGGCATCAAGCGCGACACGGTCGCGCTCGCCGTGGCCAACTCGATCCCGTTCAGCCTGTGCGATCCGCACGGGAGGCAGGCGGGCTTTGCCCGCGTGGTGACCGACCGGGCCCGGTTCGCGTGGCTGGCCGACGTGTTCGTGCTCGACGAACATCGCGGCCGCGGGCTCGGCGTGTGGCTGGTGGAGACGATCGTGTCGCACCCCGAGCTCAGCGGTCTGCGCATGCTGCTGGCCACCGCCGATGCCCACGGGCTCTACGCCCGGTTCGGATTTCGAGCCCGTCGACGCGGCCCGGATCATGGAGCGCCGGCGGCCCTAGAGCGCACCGGGTGTCCTGCGGCCGCCAGAATGTCGGCACTGGACAAAGGAGAGACGCGGATGGATCTGACTTTCAACCCCGACGAGATCGCCTTTCGGGATGAGCTGCGAGCCTGGTTTGAGGCCCACGATCCGGGTCGGGAGCCCGACGGCGATGAGGATGCTCACTACGCCTGGCGCCGCGACTTCCAGCGCGAGCTGGCCGAGGGCGGCTGGGCGGCCGTGCACTGGCCGATCGAGTACGGCGGACGCGGCGCCACCTTGATGCAGTCGGCGATCTTCTTCGAGGAGCTGGGGCGCTCGGGCGCGCCGCTTCCGGCCAACGTGCTCGGCCTGCTCCTGGCCGGGCCGACGATCATGACCTGGGGTACCCCGGAGCAGAAGGATCGCTACCTGAACCCGATCCTCACCGCCGAGGAGATCTGGTGCCAGGGCTTCTCCGAGCCCGACGCCGGGTCCGATCTGGCCAGTCTGAAGACGCGTGCGGTCAAGGACGGCGACGGGTGGGTGATCTCCGGCCAGAAGGTGTGGACGAGCGGTGCGCAGTACTCGAAGTGGTGCATGCTCGTGGCCCGGACCGACAGCGAGGTGCCCAAGCACAAGGGGCTCACCTACTTCCTGATGGACATGGAGCAGGCAGGGGTCCAGGTTGTCCCGCTGCGCCAGATCACAGGCGAGCCCGAGTTCAACGAGCTGTTCATCGACGGCGCGCGGATTCCGGATGAGAACGTGCTCGGCGGGATCGGCAACGGTTGGAAGGTGGCTCTGACCACGCTCATGAACGAGCGCTCCGGGCTGGCCTTCTTTCTCCAGGTCCGCCTGCGTCAGCTGCTTGACCGGGTGATCGACGAGGCGGCCGGTCGCGGTCTGCTCGACGATCCGGTCGTCGCCGACAAGATCGGCGACCTGCACCTGAAGGCCGAGGTGCTGCGCTTGACCGCCTACCGCGGGCTGACCGCGATCGAGAAGTACGGGAGCCCCGGCCCCGAGGGCTCGCTGACGAAGTGGATGTGGTCAGACACCAACCAGCAGCTGACACAGTTCGCCGCCGATCTGATCGGGCCGGCCGCGCTGATGGCGGGCGGCCGCTGGTCCTACGAGCTCCTGCGCGCGCGGGGCAACTCGATCGAGGGCGGGACCACCGAGGTGCTCAAGAACATCGTCGCCGAGCGCGTGCTCGGACTGCCCAAGGCCCGATAGAGGAGGACGACGTGGATTTCGATCTGACTGAGGACCAGCGGGAGATCAAGGGCGTGGCGCGCGAGCTGCTCGCCGCACGCTCGCCGATGGCCAAGGTGCGTGAGGCGGCCGACGCCGCCCAGTACGACCCGTCGCTGTGGGCGGAGATCGTCGAGCTGGGATGGCCCGGCATCGCGGTCGCCGAGACCCACGGGGGTCAGGGCCTCGGGGCGGTGGAGCTGGCCATGCTGCTCGAGGAGCTCGGGTACGCCTGCGCCGCCACGCCCTTCATGTCGACTGCGCTGGCGGCGGCGGCGATTCAGGCCGCGGGAACCGATGCCCAGCGCGAGCGGTGGCTGCCCGGTCTGGCCTCCGGTGAACTGACCGCTGGGCTTGGGCCGAGCCGAGCTCGTGGCCGACGGCGAGGGCGCCGCGGTGGTGGTGGTGTTGAACGGCGACGAGGCCCAGCTGATCGCCGAGCCGCAGGCCGAGCGGGTGGTGACGATTGATGGCACCCGCCGCTTTGCCCGCGTTAGCGGTGAGGCCGAGCCGCTCGGCGCCGGAGCGGCCGGCCGGCTTCTGACCGGTGTGTCGGCAGAGGTGGTCGGGGTCTGCCAGCGAGCCCTGGAGATGACCCTTGAATACGTCAAGGACCGCAAGCAGTTCGGTGTGCCCGTCGGCTCCTTCCAGGCTGTCGCGCACCGCTGCGCTCAGATGCTGCTGCAGACCGAGAGCGCGCGCTCGACGGCCTATTTCGCCGCCTGGGCGGCAGAGGCCGATGCCGAGCGCCTCGGCGAGGCCGCAGCGCTGGCCGCGGCCGCCGCCGCTGACGGCGGCCGGGAGGTGACGGCGAGCGCGATTCAGGCCCACGGCGGTATCGGTTTCACCTGGGAGGCCGACGTGCACTGGCTCTACAAGCGAGCCCAGCTCGACGCCGCGCTGCTCGGCGGCGGCGGTCGTCACCGGGCCGCGCTGGCCCGCGCGGCCGCGGCTCGGTCCGCGGCGGCGACCGGGGATGCGGTGCCGGCTGGGTCCGTAGTTCGGCCCGCTGACCCGGGTCCCGAAGTCGGCGGCGCGGATGAAGGGCGTCTTGCAGCGGACAGGAACCCTTCGCTGACCGGCGAAATAGCCCACCCGTCCGCAATCGTGAACGCAGGAGAGGGCCATGGGCTACCGCGAAGACCAGCCGGTCGAGATGCTCGAGCAGGACGACATGACGCAGAGCGAGGAGCAGGCCGGCGCGACGCCGGTCGGCGCTCGCCTGGCCGGCTTCAAGGACCGGATCACCGGAGCGCTGGCCCACCTCGACAAGGGACGTCTGGATCAATTCGGGCTTGACTCCGGCGCGCATCTGGATGAGGTCCACGACGTGGTCGGCGAGCTCAATGGAATCGGCTACGACGCCGACGTGCCCGAGTACGAGATCGAGCCCGACGGCGGTCAGCCCACGCAGTACATCGAGATGCCCGAGTCCGAGTCCTCCGCGGATGCCGAGGCGCCCGGTCCCCCTTTCCCGGTCGGGCGGTTGGGCTATAACCGGGCGGCTGTCGACGCTCGGATCGCCGAGCTCGAGGCCGAGCTGGCCGAGCTTCGGGCCATGCCTCCGCAGCCGTCGATCAACGAGGAGATCGAGCGGCTGGGTGAGCAGACGGCGTCGATTCTGGTCGTCGCCCACGACCAGGCCAACCAGACGACCCGGGCGGCTGAGGAAAAGGCCCGGGCGATGGCCCGCCTGGCCCAGGAAGAGGCCGACCGCTGTATCGCCCACGCGGCCTCAAACGCCGTGGCCATCACCGAGAAGGCCAAGCGCGAGCTGAGCGAGCTCGACGAGGAGACCGACACGATCTGGCGCGAGCGCACCCGGCTGCTCGAGGACGCCGACACCGTGGGCAACGCGCTGATCGCGCTGGCGGCGGAGGCCAAGGCTCGCTTTCCGGCCGAGGGCAAGGCGGCGTCCTCGATCCCTGCCGGCGCATCGGTCCCGTCGGGTCCGTCGGCCCCGGCGGTCCCGCCCCCGGTGGCTGGCGTCTAGAGCACGCGGCGCGTGGCGCCGGCCGCGACGCGGTGGCGGGCGTACATGTCCGCCACCCAGCGTCCGCCCGGGCGCTCCGCCAGACCGGCGATGAACTCCCGACCAGGCTCGGGCACCTCCGCCACCAGCGGGTAGGGGAACTCAGGCGGGAGGACCGCGGGGTAGAACAGCGAGGCGGCCGTGAGGTCGGCGACCGAGAAGCTCTCGCCGACCAGGTAGCCGTTGGGCTGAAGCTCTGCTTCGAGGCGGTCCTGGCCGCGACCGTCGCGGCGCGGCTTTCGCCGCCGCCGCCGGGTTGATCGTCGGAGGCGTCGCATCGCCCGGATCAGGATCGGGAACCCGGCCCTGAAAAGCCCGCGGGCCACCGGCGGCTGTCCGCGGGTGAACAGCGGCTGCACAATGCGGGCGTTCGAGCAGGACCTCGTACACGGCGCGGCGGATATCAGGGCCGAGCTGCTCGTCAAAGAAATCCTCGAGCTCGAGTGCCCGCGGGCGCCACCGGGTCCGGCGGATACAGCGGCGGCTCAGGCCAGCGCTCCTCGAGTGCGGCGATGATCCGGGTCGAGTCGCCGATCATCCGGCCGTCGAGGTCAAGGACCGGTGTCGTGCCGACGTCGCCGGTCAGCCGGCGGGTGATGAGGGCGTGGGCCCCGGGGAGGAGCGAGCGGCGGCGATGGTTGATCCGCTTGTAGTCAAGGGCCCAGCGCACCTTCTCGTTGAAGTGCGACAGCTCGAGCTGCCACAGCCGCACGTGGCACGGTGCGGTCGCGGTATCGATCGTCTCGCGCATCGAGGGCAGCGATCGTAACCCGTCCGGGTCTTGCCAACATCCGCTGATGGCCTTTGTTCTCACCACCGATCCGGCCGAGTTCAGCGATCAGGCGGGCCCGTTCCTGGAGGCCAACCTCGAGTGCAATGTGCCGGCCACCGTACTCATGAGCGTGCTCAGTGGCAGCTACCGGGACGTGCGGTCCGTGTTCGGGTATCAGGTTGACGCGCCTGGCACCGTTACCGCGGCCGCAATGCGCACCCCGCCCTCCGCGATGCTCACCAGCCGGCTCGCGCCGGACACGGTTGATGCCGTGCTCGAGGCTTGGCTGCGACTGGACCCCGCACTGCCGGGTGTGAACGGACCGCCCGAGACCGCTCGCGAAGTTGCTGCGGTCTGGACTCGCCGCACCGGGGGACGGGCGCACATGGCCCGGGCGATGGCCATGCACTCGCTGCAGCAGGTCCGCGAGCCGCCGCGACCGCCGGGAGGCCGGCTGCGTCCGGGGACGCCGGATGAGCGCGACCGGCTGATCGCCTGGTGGCGGGCCTTCGCCGATGAGGCTGGTGGCGACGGGGCCGCTCGGGCGGAGGCAAATGTGGATGCCCGGCTGCTGCACCAGTCCGTCTTCATTTGGGATGACGGCGGCCCGGTCTCGCTCGTCGCCGCTCAGCCGGCGGTGGCCGGGGTAGTCCGCATCGGGCCCGTCTACACGCCGCCTGAGCACCGCCGGCACGGCTACGCCGGGGGTGCGGTGGCCGAGGTCAGCCGCCGGGCGCTGGCCGCGGGAGCGCACACCTGCATGCTCTTCACCGACCTCGGTAACCCGACCTCGAACAAGATCTACTACGAGCTGGGCTACCGGCGGTTCGCCGAATGGGAGGAGTACCGCTTCAGCGCGGCGTGAGCTAGAGCAGGTCGCGCAACTCGGTCAGCCCGCGCTCGACGTCGACGAAACTCGTGGTCAGGGGCGATAACCCGACGCGGATGATGTCAGGCGGCCGGAAGTCGGCGATCACCCCGCGCGAGGCCAGCGCGCGGCACAGCTCGGCGGCCTGCGGATGAATCAGGGCCACGTGGCCGCCTCGCTCGGCGCTGAGGCGGGGCGACCCCAGCGACACCCCCCGCGGCGCAAGCCACTCGTCGTGGCGGGCGATCACGAATTCCCCCAGCGCGACCGCCTTGGCGCGCAGAGCGGAGATCCCGGCCTCGCAGACCAGATCAATCCCAGCGGCCACGGCATTCAGGGCCAGGATGGGCGGGGTCCCGGACACGAAGGACGCGATCCCCACGGCCGGCTCGTACCCCGGGGCCATGAGAAACGGGTCGCGGCGGCCGAGCCAGCCCCAGATCGGCTGGCGTAGCGAGGGCTGGTGCTCGGCGCGGACGTACAGGAAAGCGGGCGCTCCCGGACCGCCATTGAGGTACTTGTAGGTGCAGCCGGTGGCGAGATCGGCGCCGCTGGCGTCGAGCGCGACCGGCGCCACGCCCGCGCTGTGGGAGAGGTCCCACAGGGCCAGCGCGCCGGACTCGTGAGCGACGGCGGTGATCCCGGCCATGTCGAGCAGGAAGGCCGACCGGTAGGCGACGTGCGAGAGGGCGACCAGCGCGGTCTTCGGTCCGACGGCGGCGGCGACGTCGGCCGGCGCGGGCCGGCGTCGGACGCGGCCTCGAGCCAGCGGACGGTCAGGCCGCGGCTCTGCGCCAACCCTTCCAGCACGTAGCGGTCGGTGGGAAAGTTGTCGCGATCGGTGACGATCTCGGTCCGCTCGGGACGGGCGTCGAGCGCGGCCGAGGCGAGCTTGTAGAGGCACACCGTCGTCGAGTCGGCGACCGCAACCTGTCCGGCGGCAGCGCCGAGCAGCTCAACGCCGAGGCGATCACCCACGGTGAGGGGGAGCTCCATCCAGCCCTCATCCCAGCCGCGGATCAGCCGCTCTCCCCACTCGCCGACGACCGCCGCCATCCGCTCCGGCGTGGCGGCGGGAAGCCTGCCCAGGGAGTTGCCGTCCAGGTATACGAGCCCGTGCTCGGTGGGCGTGAAGCGATCGCGGAAGCGTCGGAGCGCATCGCGCTCGTCGAGCGCTGCCGCCGAGAGCAGCTCAGTCGGGGTCATGGGCGAGCTCGGCCATCTGGGCGAACGCCTCCAGCGCCCCCGCCGGTTCGCCCGCGCCGTCCAGTTCGCGGAAGATGGACGCGACGTTCACGGCCAGGCGCTCGCGCTCGCCCCACTGCGCCCAGCGATCCATGCTCAGCTCTCGCGCCGCCTGGACCGGCGTCAAGCCTCGCTCGTGCAGGCCTCCGGTCTGGTCGTAGAGGTACTGGAAATACGCCTTCACCTCCGCCACCGCCGCCGGTGTGGCCAGCGGCCCGTGCCCGGGCACGATCAGCTCGAGGTCCATGCCCAGGATCCGATCGCAGGCCGCGATCCAGTTCGAGACCGGCCCCGCCCAGGCGATCGGGTGCGCGCCGTGGAACAGGATGTCGCCCGAGAACAGGACCCGCTCGGCGGGGAGATGGACCAGCGTGTCTCCGCGGGTGTGCGCCGGTCCGACCTCGATCAGACGCACCTCACGGTTGCCCACCGTCAGGTTCAGCTCGCCCGCGAACGTCTCGTCGGGCAGGACGAGCTCCAGGCCGGTGAAATCGAACTGGCCGAAGCAATCGAGGAAGAACTCCCCGACAGGCCCCATGTTCGGAGCCTGCTCGGCCAACGCCGCGAAGGCTGACGGGGGCAGCACGGACATCTCGCCGGCGGTCCGCTCGGAGGCGATGATCCGCGCCCCGGCCGTCCCTCCCACCAGCTGGTTGCCGTAGCAGTGATCGCCGTTGGCGTGGGTGTTGACCAGCGTGTCGATCTGGCTTGCCGCCGGCGTCGCCCGCCGCATCGCGGTCAGCATCCGCTCGGTCAGCCGCCCGTCAAACAGCGTGTCGACGAGCAGGCTCTGCTCGCCATCGCAGATCAGCCCGGCGTTGCTCAGACCCCAGCCGCCGTCGGGCTGCAGATAGGCGTAGAGCGAGTTGCCGAGCTCGTGCAGACCCTCGCTGTAACTCATTGGCCGCGGATCCTAAGAGAATGGGGGCGTGGCTGATGCAGACCCGTTTGCGGCCCTGGAGCTTCGTCCGCTGCGCGCCGCCGACGCCGGCGAGCTGCGCAGGATCATGGCCACCGAGGCGGTCCGGCGCTGGTGGGGTGAGCCCGAGCCGGGGTTCCCGGACGACGACGACCCCGACGCGACCCGCTGGACGATCGTCTTCGACGGCGCCGTCGGCGGGCTTATCCAGTTCGCGGAGGAGCTCGAGCCGCGTTATCGCCACGGCACGGTCGACCTGTATCTGGACCCGGCGCTCCACGGTCGGGGCATCGGCACCGAGGCTTTGCGCCGCGTCGTCGATCATCTCGTGACCGTCCGGGGCCACCACCGGGTGACGATCGATCCCGCCCGCGCCAACGCGGCGGCGATCCGCTCCTACGAGAAGGCCGGCTTTCGCCCGGTCGGGGTGATGAGGGCCTACGAGCGTGACCCTGACGGGCCCGACTGGCACGACGGACTGCTCATGGAGTTCGTGGTCGATCCCGCCTCCCCGGCGTCCTGAACGCGGTGGTGGACGAACTCGAGCTTGGCGATGATGCCGGGCGCGAGGGTGAACGGGTACAGCTCGTCACGGCCCATGCTCCGGTTGACGGCGTTCAGCGCATAGGTGAGCGGTAGCCACGCGTCGAGCAGCTCGGCGAACCCGCGCTTGCCGGCCTGGGGCTGGGGAGTGATCTTGAGCGAGCGATCGAACTCGATCGCCCGGGGACCGCTGACACTGACCCCGTACTCGGCAGCCGTCTCCACGGTGTCCCGGATGTGGAGATAGTGCGCGAACGTCTCGGCCCAGTCCTCCCACGGATGCATCGTCGCGTAGGCGCTCACGAACTGCTCGGGCCAGTTCTCCGGCGCGCCGTCTCGGTAGTGACGGTCAGAGCGGTTCCGTAATCCTGGCCCTCATCCCCGAACAGTTCCCGGCACTCCCCCCAGTGTTCATCGCCGACGATGATCAGGGGCTGGAAATAGTGCCCAAGCTCGTGCCGGAGGTGCCGAGCATCGTTCGGTAGGGCTCGCCGAGTTCCTGGCGCCGCGCCTCGCGCCGGGCATCATCGGACTCGGCGACGTCGATCGTGATCACGCCATCGGCATGCCCCGTCGTCACCGGCTCACTGAGTGACCGCAGGCGAAGGAGAGCATTGGCTTGACGTTAGCCGTGCCTGCTGAATGTGCCCTGGTGGGGTAGGAAGGCGTATAGAGAGCCGATCGCCACCTCCGCCCCCGAGTTTCAGATTCGCCGCGCACAGGCGCAGGACGCGCCGGCTTGCGCCCGCCTGCAGGTCACCGACCCCGACGCGCCGCCGCTGGATGACCGGGCCGGGGCCATGGTCCGCAGTCTGCACCGCGCGGACCGCTGGCTATGGGTGGCGGCCAGCGGGAGCGAGATCGTCGGCTTCGGTCGGCTGGCCGGGCTGGCGCCGGCCGATCCGGGGTCGGCTCCACCGGCCGGCCTGTATCTCAGCGGGGTGAGCGTCAGCCCCGGCCACCGGCGACTGGGCATCGCGCGAGCGCTGACTGCAACCCGGCTGGGCTACGCATTTGGCGAGCAGCACGCCGATCGGGTCTGGTACTTCACCAACGCCAACAACGCGGCCTCGATCGCGCTGCATCGTCAGTTCGGGTTCGTCGAGGTGCAGCGGCCGATGCGCGCGGCGCCGGTCTCGTTCGCGGGTGGGGTGGGGGTGCTGTTCACACTCTCAGGTGAGGCCTGGACGGCGGAAACGGAGCACGCGTGAACGCCGACGGGTCAGCGGGGTCAGCTACGCTCAGCGGGCGCGTGAGGTCACTGATCCGCGTGCAATCTCGGACTCGCGGCCTTGCACAGCGCCGCTCGGCGACTCGTGGCGTGCCGGCCGAGATCGACCCGGTTCTCATGCACCGTCCTTCCCGATCTGCAAGCGTCTGGGCCTGGGCCGCACTCGGCCTGACCGGCTCGCTGCTCATTGCCTTGGCCGGCCCGGCGTCGGTGGCCGACGCCGCCACGCGCTGGTGGTACACCCCCGCCGTGCCCGGCGGCCGCGGGACGGCCACGGTTCTCGTCTACGTGGGCATCGCCGTCCTCTGTCTGGCCTGGCTCGGGCTCGGTCGGCGTTTGGATGAGGCTGGTCCGCGCAGGCTGCTGATCATCGCCGGCGCGTGGCTGGTCCCCGTCGCTCTGGGGCCGGCGCTGTTCAGCCACGATGCCTACAGCTATCTCGCCCAAGGAACGGTCCTGCACCTGGGCGACAACCCCTACCGGACCCCGCCGGCAGTACTGGCCGGGCTGGATCATGGCCACGTGCTCGCCGCCGTGTCACCGTTCTGGCGCCACGTCACCGCCCCCTACGGACCCCTCTTCCTCGGCCTGATGAGCGTCGTGGTAGGGGTGACCGGATCGCATCTGGTCGCCGGCATCCTCGCGATCCGCGGGCTTGAACTTGTCGGGGTCGTTCTGATCGCCCGGTATCTGCCACGCCTCGCCACGGCGCTTGGCGCCGATCCGTCCCGCGCTCTGTGGCTGGTCGCACTCAGTCCGCTGCTGATCCTGGAGATGATCGCGGCCGGTCATAACGACGTCCTGATGGCGGGCCTGCTGCTGGCCGGGGTCACCGTCGCCCTTCAGGGCCGCCCGCTCCTCGGTATCGCCCTCTGTGCCCTGGCGGCCACGTTCAAGTTCCCCGCACTGGCTGGCGCGGCCTTCATCGCCGTCGCCTGGGCCCGCGAGGAGCGCACTCCCGCGGCCCGGGCCCAGTTCGTGGCCGCCGCTGCGCTCACCGCGGCCGCGGTGCTGGCCGCCGTCAGCCTCGTGACCGGCCTCGGCGTGAGCTGGCTGTCGGGCAGTCTGTTCTCGTCGCCGGCGCGCGTCCGCCTGGCCATCACCCCGTCCACCGGCCTCGGCTTCACCGCCGCCTCCCTCCTCCACGACGTGGGCGTGGCGGTCAACTCGCGCCACCTCGAGGCGGTGATGGCCGGTGTCAGCACCGCGCTCACCGGACTCGTCGGGCTGTGGCTGCTGGTTCACGTCCGCGTCCGCCTCCTCGCCGTCTACCTCGGCGGCCTGATGCTGCTCGCGGCCGCCGCGGGCCCGGCCGCGTGGCCGTGGTATCTGAGCTGGGGCCTCGTGCTCCTGGCCGGGGTGCCCGGCGTCCAGCGCTCCCCGGCCCTGGTCGCGGTCAGCGTGGTCAGCGTGTTCTTGATCAAGCCCAACGGGATCCTGGCGCTGCCGCTGCCCAGCGCGCCCGTGGTCATCGCCGTCTACATCGTGCTCGCGGGTCTGTTCTGGCGTTCGCGCCGAGGCGGGCGCGGGCGCGGCAATCGGGGACCGGCCGGAGGTGTCCAGTCCCGAGCGGTGCGTTCGGCACGCGGCGTGGCCTTGACACTGTTCCGCGGACGCGACCGTGTCCAGGCGGCACGAGCGCAATGACCGCCTCGGCCACCCGCACCCCGCCGCCGCCCAGGCTCGCGTCGCGGCTGCCCACCAAGCCGCGTGCGCCGCGCCTGTCTCCCAGGCAGCGCGACCGCCTCACGGTGGCCGGCCCGGCCGCCCTGGCCGCTGTCCTGTGCTTCACCTCGCTGACCGGCCGCAGCCTGGGCTTCGACGAGGCGGCCACGGTCACGATCGCAGCTCAGCATGGCGCCAAGCTCATGTCGGGGATCGCCCACGACGGGGGCAACATGTCGGGCTTCTATCTGCTCCTGCACGTGTTGATGAGCTGGTTCGGCAACGGAACCCTGGTCCTTCGCCTGCCCTCGGCGCTGGCCTCGGTGGCCACGGTCGCGTGCACGGCGGCGATCGGCCTGCGGCTGTTCGGACGCCGGGCCGGACTGGCGGCCGGTCTGCTGGGGGCGGTCAGCCTGCCCCTGATCTTCTGGGCCCAGAACGCGCGCGGCTACGCGCTGATGGTCGCCTTTGTCTGCGCCGCCTACCTGGTCTTCATCTCACAGCGCGACAAACCGCGCCTGGTGGGCTGGATCGCCTACGCGGTGCTCATGAGCCTCGCTACCTATTCGAGCTTCGTCGCCGTCCTGGTCATCCCGGCTCAGCTGCTGGCCCTTCTGCCGCGTGGGCAGCGGCGTCGGCTGCTCCCGTTTTCACTCTCCTTGCTGGGCATCGCGGCGCTCTGTACCCCGCTCATACTGCTCGCCGCTCGTCGCGGCTCGGGCCAGCTGTTCTGGGTCCCGCGGCCGACGCGCGAGATCGAGGTCCAGGTGCTCCAGTCGCTGACCTCCGCCGGGCTCGAGCCGAGCTTTCATCCCACGGCGACGACGACCCTGCTGCTGGTTGTGACTGTCGGCCTCGTGATCGCGACGGGGGCAGCGATCATCTCCGGCTGGCGGCCCGGGCGGGGCCGGGAGAGCTGGGACGAAGACCGTGAGCGCTGGGGCGGAGGGCTGGTGCTGTGCTGGCTGGTGGTCCCCGTCCTGACCACGCTGGTCTATTCGCTTCTCTTTCAGCCGCTGTTTTTGCCCCGCAATCTGCTCATGTCGGTGCCGGCGGTGGCCATCCTGCTCGGCGCCGGGCTCGCCCATCCGCGCTTTTCACCCCGAACCACGTGGATCGCGCTCGGGGTCCTGCTCGTGTTGCGCGGTCTGCAGGTGCTGCCCAGCTACGCCACCTCGCCGGAGCCATGGCGCGAGGCCAGTGCCTACGTTCTCGCCCACGACCGGCCGGGGGACTGCATGGCCTTCTATCCCGCCGACGGCCGCATGGCCTTCCAGTACTACTTCGCCCGCCGCAGCGATCGCAGCGGCCGGCTGCCGCGCCCGATCCTCCCGGTGGTGCCGTTCGGGAAAGTGCACAGTTACGTCGAGGACTACGCCACCCTCACCCCCGGGCAGATCACGCGACGCGGCGCGTCCTGCCGACGCCTGTGGTTCGTCTCCAGCCACGAGGGGCAGCCCGACGGCCCCGCCCGTTCCCGAGCCAACCGGGCGCGCTTCAAGCAGCTCCAGGCCCGGCTCGAACACGCCTTCGGCAGCGGGCACACCGCCAGTTCGGATACGCCAGCGCGATCCACGTGCGGCTGCTGCTGGGCCACCGCCGCATCCGCTGACGGCGATTGAAGCCGCCGGCGCGCTCAGGGTCTGAGCGTGGTGCCCCAGAAGGTGCACACGCTGAGCACGACGAGCAGAATGCCGTTGGCCCACAGGGCCAGCGTCCAGGCCCGGCCGTGGAGGTAGCGCGCGACGACCATGACGGCCGGGAAGGCGGTGATCAGCATCCGCGGATTCGGCGGCACGTACTCGGAGGTGAGGGCAAGAAAGCTGATTGCGGCGGTCCAGACCAGGGCCTCGACCGAGACCCGGTGACGCTCGCGAAACAGCAAGACCAGCGCCCAGACGAGCAGGAAGGCGCCGATCAGGCCGACGACGAGGTTCAGGTTGATCGTCGGGCGGTTGAAGTGATCGAAGCTGATCTCAGCTGACCAGCGTCCGGGCAAGGTGCGACGATCGCGAACAGGTCGGTCTTCTCGCTCCAGCCGTGATGCTGGGCCTCATAGTTGGCCAGCGGCGAGCCGGTCCACAGCCACAGGAAGATCGCAAACGCCCCCACGCCGAAGATGGACAAAACGGGGGCCACGATCACCCGGCGCAGGGTCGAGCAAGCTGTAACCGTGGCGCCGCCACTCAAGGCCGGGCGGACACGGCGCAGACCGGGATCAGCGCCAGTCCGGTGGGCTGCACGGCGGTGGCGAATCCGGCCAGTACACCGGCCAGCAGCCAGCGCCGGCGCTCGAGCGCGAACACGCAGGCGGCGGCCAGCGGGCAGCAGCAGGCCCTCCGAGTAGACCATCGAGAAGACGACCGAGCCGGGGAAGATGATCACCAGCGCGGTGGCCTTGCGGGCCGTCTCCCGGCCCCACCAGCCGGTGGCCAGGCGGTAGGCGTAGTAGGTGCCACTCCGCCGCCGACCATCGAGATACCAGACGCCGGCCAGCGGACGCCGCCCAGATCGAGTCCTGGCCGGTGAGGACCATGATGACCGGCTCGATCGAGCCAGATGGTGAGCGGGAAGAGGGGGAAGAAGCCCAGCGTGGTCTGGGCAAAGGAGACGTGATCCAGGTAGCCGTGGTTGGCTACCTCGCGGTACCAGAGGCCGTCCCAGTTGGAGAGCTCGTGCAGGAAGTCGTGATGGCCGAACGAGCTCTGCAGATAGGCGGCCAGCAGGAGCAGTCCTCGCGTGGCCACGTAGATGGCCGAGCAGCCACAGCACGTCCTGACGCGTGGCCGACATGGCCACGCGGCGCGATGACGCGCTTGGACCCGCGCAAGGAGCGGCTCCTCGAGGGTCGTGGCCTCGGGACCCGAGAAGATCCCGGGGCGGCCCTATTTCCTCGGCTTCGGGTCCCGGGTCGAGTCGCTCTGGAACGGCTTCCACGGGCGCGGAGTCTAGATCGGTAATCGGCTTGGAACGCTTAGGAGGAGGTGAACGTTCCGCTAGGAAGGCGGTGGGCTGTGGCTACCCGGAGGACGCGGGGTCCAGCCGAACGGACCCGCGCCAGTCGAATCCGAGGTTAATGTTGGCCGCGGCCGCGGCCAGTGCCAGCATGACCGCATCAACCAGCTGCCGCGCGTGTAGTTGCGGGAGCAGATGCCCGGCGTGGTTCAGCTGCATCAGCGTGGCGCCCGGAATCTGAACGGCCAATCCGGCGGGCGGCGTCCGGTGGAACGATCCGGTCCTGTGCACCGGTCACGACCCAGGTCGGCGCGCGGACCGCGCTCAGCCGGTCTTCGAGCACGGGCAGGTCGCGAACCAGTGAACGCTGCTCGATCGTGAACGCGCGACGAGCCCAGCCGCTGAGCAGGGTCCCGGCGCTCGTCTCCAGGTACGCGTCTTGCACGTTGACCTCGCGGGCGATCCGGCGGCGCACGGGTGAGGCGCGGAGGGCGAGGCCAAGCCCGGTCATCGAAACGGCGCTGGCCAGCGATCCCGCCACCGGGAGGGCGAGCCAGCGATCCAGCGGGGCCAGCGACGCCCGGTTGGCGGCCGGCGCGGCGAGCACGAGGGCCGCCACGCGTTCGGGGTGCTCGACGGCCGCCCAGACGGCAATGGCGGCGCCGAGGCTGTGACCGACCAGCGTGGCGCGCTCGATCCCGCGCGCGTCGAGCAGATCGAAGACGGCCTGCGCGTTGCCGGGCAGGTCTCGCGCTTGGCTGCGTCCCGTCCCACCCGGGACGATCGACGGCGATCGGCTGCACGCCACCGTCCAGCGCCGCGACCACGCGGTCCCAATCGCGGGCGCTTCCCGGTTGGCCGTGCAGGAGCACGACGGCCGCCGCGTCCGTGGGCGCGGGTTGCGGGGCGCTGTTGCTCGCGATCGGTGATCAACTGGGGGCGGCCCCGGGCGGCCCGTCGTGGGCGCCGTCACCCCCCGGCTGTCCGTCCCGCCCGACGTAGCCGTCCTTGCCACCGGCGACCAGGACGATCGCCTCACCGTCGCCCACGTTGCGCAACCCGCGCTCGGTCGCCGGGTCTACTCGCGCCAGGCCGCCGGGACCGACCGTATGCGTGGTGCCGTCGCCGAAGCGGAACTCGACCGTCCCGGCGTGAACGAAGTAGGTCTCCTCCTGCTGCTCGTGGTAATGAACGCCGGTCGCGTAGCCGGCGGGCAGGACGATCGCGTTGATACCGAAGGCGGTGACACCGAGCTCGCGACGGACCTTGCGGAAGCCGGGCCCGTCGCCCATCGCCTCCAGCGCCCCGACCGCGTATCCCTGTCCGTGCGTCGTCTTGCCCATGGCGGCGTGAATGGTAGCTGTCACGCACACCCGGGGTTGGGATCCGCGACTCCGGAGCGGGCATACTAGACAGCGTGCCATCCGCCCTCCTATCCGAGGTGCTCGCGCCCCTGCGAGCGAACCCCGAGGGCAGCGCGATCCTTCTCGACATCGACGGGACGCTGGCGCCGATCGTCGACAACGCGTCTGACGCCCACGTGCCGCAGAGCACTCGGCAGCTCCTGCATGCGGTGGCCAACCGTTACGGGCTGGTGGCCTGCGTGAGCGGCCGCCGTGCGTCCGAGGCGCGGGCCATGGTCGGCGTGGGCACGATCTCCTACCTGGGCTCGCACGGCGTCGAGCTGCTGCGGGCCGGTTGGACCGAGGCCGTGCTCGACCCCGGCGTGGCGGACTGGGTCCGCCGCATGCAGGAGTTCGGTCGCGAGGCGGACACCGCCGACACGCGCAAGCTTCGGGTCCGGCTCGAGGACAAGGGGGCGATCGTCGCCTTTCACTGGCGCGGCGCGCCGGATCAGGAAGCGGCCCGCGCCGCCGTCGACGCGATCGCCGCTCGGGCTGAGGAGGCGGGCCTGCGCACGCACTGGGGCCGCAAGGTGCTCGAGGTGCGACCGCCGATCAAGATGGACAAGGGGGCCGGGATCCGCAATCTTCCTCGAGTACGCCGGCGAGGGGATCGAGGCCGCGCTCTACGTCGGTGACGACAGCACCGATCTCGACGCCTTTCGGGCCCTGGCGAGCTTGTCGAGGAAGGGCCGCCTGACCCGCGCGGTGCGGGTCGGAGTGGGGTCGGACGAGGGGCCGTCGGAGATCACTGCTGAGGCTGACGTGGTCGTGGACGGCACTGAGGGAGTCTCTGAGCTCCTCTCGCTGCTGGTCTCCGACTGAGCTGGGCCCGTGCGTTTCGCGGAGTTCCTGCGGACGACGGTTCTGCTCAGCGCGGCGGCGGCCAGCCTGCTCGCGGCCATCACGGTGGTCGGCGCCGTCGAGGGCAGTGATTCGTTGCTGGTCCCGGTGGCGGCCGGATGGTGGGTCATCAGCGTGATCGTCGGGCTCTGGCTCGGGCGGCGTGCGGAGACGAGTTCGCCGATCGCCAACCTCTGGCCGACGCGCGCACCCGCACGTCGCTGCCCGAGGTCGATCCGGCCCGAACGGTCCTGAATCGGCTCTGGCCGCTTCTGCTCTGCACGCTCGGCGCCGGCGCGATCGGCTTCCTTCGTCCCCAGGTTCCGGCGATCGCGACCGGATTTGCCGTCATCTGGGCGCTCGGCCTGGCGCCGGCAATCCTCGGCGGTGACGGCCATCGAGGAGCGTGACGGCGCTCGCTTCTACATCGAGCGCACCTCGCCGCTGAAGCCGATCGAGCTCGTCCGCACGCCGGGTTTTCGCTCCAACCTGATGGAGCTCAACGGCGCCTCGAGCTCGCGGCCCGCGCGCCCGCGTGGGTAGGCCGCCGCCGTGAGCACGAGCGCCGCAGCTCGTGGTCCGGCGCTGCCCAGGGTGCTCGTGGCGACCCTCGGCACGACCGACCGGCTGGGGCTCCTCGGCCCGTGAGCTGGCCGACGCCTTCGCCCGTGCGGGAGCCGAGACACGGTTGGTCGGGACCGCGCCCCGCCGGTCGGTTCGGACCTTCATGCTCACCGACTACTGGCAGGCTCGGGCGGTCCGGCGCAGCGGTGACGCGGATGCTGGCCGACTGGCCCGCGGAGGCGGTCGTCTACTGCTCGATCACCGCCGCGTTGACTTGGCCGCGCCCGGGGGCGATCTGGCTTGACTCGCTGGCCGCCGAGAACCGCCCCGGCCGCCACGGGCTCTGGCAGCGACGTGGTCGAAACGCCGCCGGCTGGCCGCGGCGCCCGCTGGTCTTGACGATGGCCGACAGCTCGCTGGACTCATTGGCATCGCGCCGGGGACCGGCCGCCCGCGGTCACGGTTCCGGTGCCGGTGGCCGCCTCCGGACCCCCGGCCGGCCATGCGTGACATCGACGTCCTGGCCTACGCCGGTGATCCCGTCAAGCGCCGGCTGGACCTGATCCTGGCGCCTGGGTGCACGCGCGCGCCGCGAGGGCGAGACGCTGGTCGTCACGGGGACCGAGCGGCGCGAGACGCCCCGCCCGGCGTGCGCTTCACCGGCCGGCTTGAACCCGATGCCTACCGCGCGCTGGTCCGCCGTGCGCGGGTGTTCGTGGCCGCGCCCCGGCGCGAGGACTTCGGGATCGCCCCGCTGGAGGCGCTGGCCGACGGCTGCCTGCTCGTCACGACGCCGTCGCCCGGCCCCTATCCCGCGCTCGGGCTGGCCCGCGAGCTCGACCCGCGGCTGGTCGGCGACTGATCTGGCCGGCGCGCTGCGCGTCGCCCTCGACGATCCGCGGCCCGGCTATGCCGAGCGCCGCCGCGCAGCTGCTCGAGCCGTTCAGCCGCGCGGCGGTCGACCGGACCGTGGCCGACCGCGTTCTGCCTCGATTGCTGGCACGATGAGCTCCAGCGTGCTCGCTCCCGGCTTCATCCCCAGCCCGTCCGCAAACGGATTCAGCGTCGGGCCGTTCTTCTTCCACGCCTACGGCATCGCCTACGTGTTCGCGGTGGCGGCGGCGATCCTCATCTCGCGCTGGGGGTGGCGGCGGCAGGGCGGGGACCCCGATCTCGTCTACGAGGTGGCGATGTGGGCGTTCCCGGCGGGTCTGATCGGCGGCCGGATCTACTTCGACATCACCACTCCCAGCCAGATCCCCGATCACTGGTGGGGCGTGTTCGCCATCTGGCAGGGCGGCCTGGGGATCTGGGGCGGGATCGCCGGCGGCGCCGCGGTCGGCCTGTGGGTGGCCAGCCGGCGGCTGTCGCGGGCCGAGCTGCGGCGCTTCATGGACGTCGTCGCCCCGGGTCTGCTCGTCGCCCAGGCCATCGGGCGGGTCGGCAATTACTTCAACCAGGAGCTGTTCGGCGCGCCCTCCAAGCTGCCCTGGGCGCTGAAGATCTCCCTCGCCCACCGGCCCCCCGGGTATTTCTGCAGTACGCGACCTTCAGCCCACCTTCCTGTACGAGATGATCTGGAACCTGTGCCTGGCGCGGGCTATCTGATCTGGCTCGGTCAGACCCGCCGCGTGCGTCCGCCAGGCGTGTTCGCGCTCTACGTCGCCGGCCTACTCGGGCTTTCGCATCTTCGAGGAGACGCTGCGCATCGACTATCTCCAATTACTTCCTGGGCCTGCGGCTGAACTTCTTCGTCGCCCTGGTGCTGTGCCTGGCCGGGCTGCTGTGGTTCGTGGCCATCCAGCGCGGCTGGCGCGGGATTGGGCGGTCCGGCTGGCCAATCCTGGGCCGAGCGCCCGCCGCCCCAGTCCTCGGAGCCCGAGCTGCGACCAGGCCAGGTCGCGGCGCCGCCGGGGCCGCCGCGTCCCGCTCAACGGCGGCACCGCAGCGGCACGCTCGGGGAGCGGGTCCCAGAGCTCGCGTTCCGCGAGCGGATCACCAGCATCAGGCCCCACGAGCGGGTCCCAGGCCAAGCGCTCAAAGGCGCCCCCACCACCCCCGCGCAAGGCCAAGCGGGCCAGCCGCCGACAGTCCACATAACTGGGCTTTATGAATGCCTAGTGATACTAGGTATATGTCCCTAATCCATCCGGAGAGCAGCTCCGTGATCGAGGTTCCGGAGTAACCAAGCGCTACGGCGAGAAGACCGCCGTCGAGGACCTCAGTTCGAGGTAAAGCCGGGCATGGTGACGGGATTTCTGGGCCCGAACGGCTCGGGCAAGTCGACCACGATGCGGCTGATCCTGGGCCTCGACGCGCCCCACGCCGGTTATACGCGCGTCAACGGCCGGCCCTATCGCGACCATGCCGCGCCCCTGCACGAGGTGGGCGCACTGCTCGAGGCCCGCTCGGTCCACACGGGCCGCTCGGCCACCAACCACCTGCTCGCCCTGGCCCAGACCCACGGCATCCCGCGCCGCGGGTCGACGAGCTGATCGAGATGGTCGGCCTCGAGGACGTGGCCGCAAGCGAGCCGGTGGCTTCTCGCTGGGCATGGGCCAGCGGCTGGGGATCGCCTCGGCGCCTGCTCGGTGACCCCCGGACGGTGATGCTCGACGAGCCGGTCAACGGGCTTGACCCCGAGGGCATCCAGTGGGTTCGGCGGCTGCTGCAAGTCGCTGGCCGCGGAGGGCCGGACGGTGTTCGTCTCCTCGCACCTGATGAGCGAGATGGCGCTCACGGCCGAGCACCTGATCGTGATCGGGCGCGGAAAGCTGATCGCCGACACCAGCGTGGAGGACTTCGTCCAGCAGGCCTCCAAGCGCGGCGTGCGCGTGCGCTCGCCCGCAGGCGGAGCGGCTGGCGGAGCTGATCGCCGGCCCGGGAGTGAGCGTGACTCGGTCGCGCCGTCGGTGTATCGAGGTCGACCGGCCTGGATGTCAGAACAGATCGGGACCACGCCGCCGAGCACGGCATCGTGCTCTACGAGCTCAGCCCGCAGACCGCGTCGCTCGAGGAGGCATTCATGGAGCTCACCCGGGAGTCGGTGGAGTTCCACGGCGAGGCGGCCGAGCCCAGCCGCGACCCAGGCGGCATTGTCATGAGCGCCGAGAGTCGCTGACCGGTCACGTCGGGCGGGTCACCCAGCGCCACGTCAACCGGTCGGAGTGGACGAAGCTGCGCTCGGTCCGCTCCACGCGCTGGTCGCTGTTCGTCGCGCTGCTGCTGCTGATCGGCCTCGGCGATCCTGGCCTGCGTCATCTTCGAGGCTCGCTGGAACCAGCTCAGCCCGGAGGACAAGCTCCATTTCCACGCGCTGCGTCAGACCCTGGGCGGGGTCAACTTCGCCCAGCTGGCCTTCGGCGTCCTGGGCGTGCTGACGATCACCGCCGAATACTCGACCGGCATGATCCGCTCGAGCCTGTGCCGCTGTCCCGCGGCGCCTGCCCGTTCTGTGGGGCAAGGCGATCGTGTTCGGTGCGGTGTCGTTCGTGATCAGCCTGCCGGCCGTGTTCCTGGTCTTCTTCATCGGCCAGGCGATCCTCACCGGCCATCACCTCAACATCGCGCTCTCGCATCCCGGCGTGCTCCGTGCCCTGATCGGAGCCGCTCTGTACCTGACCGTGATCGGTCTGTTCGGCCTGGGGCTGGGGGCGATCGTGCGCAATACCGCGGGCGGCATCGCCCTGCTCGTCGGGCTGATGTTCATGCTCCCGCCGATCATCTCGCTGCTCCCTACGAGCGTGCAGAACTCGGTCGATCCCTATCTGCCCGCCAACGCCGGCGGCGCGGTCTGGACCATCAACCCCGATCCGAACACGCTCTCGCCGTGGGTGGGGCTGGCCATCTTCGCCGGCTACGCGGCGTTATCGCTCGCCATCGGGGCGTTTTTGATGACCAAGCGCGACACCTAGTCGCGGTGGCGGGCCGCAGCCGGCCACGCGCTGTGGCGAGGGCCCAGCGCCTACGCGCGGTGCCGGGGGCGCAGCCGCTCGAGCTCGGTCCACGGCCGGGTGTTGGCCACCGCCTCGGGTCCGAGCCACGCCCGGCGCGCGGTGGCCACTCCATATCGAGCGACACTGAAGCCGCCGGTCCGGTGCGCGTCGCAGTCGATCACGATCGGGATTCCGGCCGCCGCCGCCGCCCGGGCGTGGACATCGTTCATATCCCGCCGGGCGGGGCTGGCGTTGATCTCGAGCAGGGTGCCGAGGCGCCGGGCCGCCTCGAGCACGGCTTCGAAGTCGAACGCGTACGGCGGCCGGGTCTCGATCTTGCGCCCTGAGAGATGGCCGATCACGTCGACCAGCGGGTTCTCGATCGCCGCGACGATCCGCGCCGTCATGGTCTCGGAATCCATGGCGAACGAGGAGTGCACCGAGGCCACGACCCAGTCCAGCTCGGCCAGCACCTCGTCGTCGTAGTCGAGGCGCCCATCGGGCAGGATGTTGACCTCGGAGCCGGCCAGCAGCTTGATGCCGCCGACGGCGTCGGTCTCCGAGAGGGCATGGATGCGGGCCGATGTGCTCGCGCAGCTGGTCGGGTGAGACCTCGTCCCCGAAGCCGAAGCTGGCCGAGTGGTCGGTGATGGCCAGGTACTCGTAGCCGGCCTCGCGGGCGGCGCTGGCCATCTCCTCGATGGAGGCGGTGCCGTCCGAGGCGGTGGTGTGGCAGTGCAGATCGCCGCGCAGGTCGTCGACCGTGATCAGCTTCGGCAGCGTGTGGTTGGCCGCCGCCTCGAGCTCGCCCCGGTTCTCGCGCAGCTCGGGCTCGATGTAGTCGAGCCCGAGCAGGGCGTAGACCTCCTCCTCGCGCTTGCAGCGGTGCGTCTCGCCGGTGTTGTCGTCCAGCACCCCGTACTCGGAGACGTGCAGGCCCCTGCGCACGGCCGCCTCGCGCAGGGCCATGTTGTGCTGCTTTGAGCCCGTGAAGTGCTGCATCAGGTTCCCGAACTGATCGGGGGCGACGATGCGCAGGTCGACCTTCAGCCCGGTGTGGGTGCGCAGCCGGACGCCCGACGCGGTCGGGTTCTGGGCCGCCTCCACCAGCTCGAGCTCGCTGGCCGCGGTGGCCAGCGCCAGGGGATCATGCGCGGTGGCGATCACGTCCAGGTCCTTGACGCTGTCGGTCATGCGCCGGGCCGAGCCGGCCAGCTCGACCCGGTCCGAGGCCGGGTGCGCGCGCAGCGCGGCGATCAGCTGCTCGCCGACACGCCAGAGCCCGGTCGAGCACGATGCGCCGGCCGACGTCCGTTCTGCGTCTCGTCTGGGCCGCCGCCTCCGCGGCCAGCGCGGCGGCCAGCAGGCTGTCCTCGGCCTTGGGGCCGAAGCCCTTCAGGGTGCGGATCTGCTGCGCCTGCGGCGGCGGCCTTGAGCGCCTGCAGCGAGTCGATGTGACAGCTCCTCGTAGAGCCGGCGGGCCCGCTTGGGCCCCAGGCCCGGGAGCCGCGTGATCTCGAGCAGGCCGGCAGGGAACTTGGCCCGAAGCTTGGCCGCGGCGGGAATCACCCCGTCATCGGCCAGGGCGATCACCTTCTCCTGGATCGTGGCGCCGATCCCCGGCAGCTCCGTGGCCCGGTTCTGGCGGGCCAGCCCGCTGACTGAGACCGGCGCCTCGCGCACCGCCTTGGCCGCGTTGCGGTAGGCAACGATGCGATGGATGATCGCGCCGTCCAACTCGTACAGGTCGCCTAGCTCATCGAGGGCGGCGCGATCTCCGTGTTGGTCGGGTCCGGCATGCTGAGTCTCGAGCTCAGCTGGCGCTTCCGGTGCCAGTTCAGCGGGCTCGGACGCTGCCCGGTGCGGCTAGCCCGCGGAGCTGGCGCTATACTTTCTGAAGTAACCGAGAAGGAGAACGAGATGGCAGGCGCGGTCAACGACGTAACCGATAACAACTTCCAGGCCGAGGTCATCGAGTCCGAGGTCCCCGTGCTGGTGGACTTCTGGGCCCCTTGGTGCGGTCCGTGCCGCCGGGTCTCGCCGATCGTCGAGGAGATCGCCGGCGAGCGCGGCGAGGCGCTCAAGGTCGTCAAGCTGAACATCGACGAGAACCAGCAGACGGCGATCAAGTTCAACGTCATGTCGATCCCGACGCTGATGGTCTTCAAGCACGGCGAGGTCAAGAAGACCGTCATCGGGGCCTACCCCAAGAAGAAGCTCGAGGAAGAGCTCGAGCCCGCGCTGGCCTAGCAGCCCTCAGCCCGAGGCCGTCGCTCCCGGCGCCCGCTTCGCAGCCGAAGCGGGCGCTGGTCTTTAAATGCGCTCGACGCCGATCTTCAGCGGCGCGCCGTCGATCATCACCGGCTCGGCGCCGTCGAGATCGGCGTAGTCGAAACTCGGTGGCCAGTACCTCGGCGGCGATGTAGTCCTCGTGAATCCGCGCCGCGGCCAGCAGCTGCTCGTCTCCGTCGAGGGTGAGGACGATCCGGTCGGAGATGTCGAGTCCGGCCGCCTGCCGTGCGTTCTGGATCGCGCGGACGATGTCGCGCGACCAACCCTCGGCTCGGAGCTCATCGTCGATCTCCAGCTCCAGGGCGACGGCGTGCGAGCCCTCACGCTCGACCTGGTAGCCGGCCAGCGGTTTCATGCTCACCAGCAGGTCCTCGGCGTCCAGCTCGTGGTCGTGGCCGTTGACGGAGATCGATACGTTGCCGCCGTCGCGCAGCGTGGCCGCCGCGCGCGCTGGCGTCGAGACCGGCCACGGCGGCGGCGACCAGCGGCATCTGTGGCCCGAAGCGGGGCCCGAGCGCGCGGTAGTTGGGCTTGATCTCCACTTCGCCCAGCTCGTCGGCCTCTGACACGAAGCGCAGCTCGTGGACGTTCAGCTCTTCACGAACGATGTCCGCCAGCTGTTCGATCGCGTCGCGCTCGCGCCCGGTGGCCACCACCACGGCGGCCCGCAGCGGCTGGCGGACCTTGACCTTGGCTTGGCCACGGGCGGCCAGCCCGAGCCGGACGGTCTCGCGGGCCACGGCCATCGCCTCCTCGAGGTCGGTGTCCCGGGCGCCGCGGTTGCGGGAAATCGCAGAGATGAACGCTCGGCTCGCTCCCGTCGAGGTTGTCGTAGATCTCGTCGGCGATGAAGGGCGTGAACGGAGCCAGCAGCTTGGCCACCGTGACCAGGCATTCCCGCAGCGTCGCGAAGGCCGCCGGATCGCCATCCCAGAAGCGCCGGCGGGAACGGCGCACGTACCAGTTGGAGAGCTCGTCCACGAACTCCTGGATGGCCCGCCCGCGAACGTGGCGTCGAAGTCGTCAAGTCGGTCGGTGACCGTCTCCACGGTGGCCTGCAGGCGAGACAGGATCCAGCCGTCGAGCTCGGTCGGCGCGGCCGGGCTCGGCTCGGGAACGACGTCGTTGGCGTTGGCGTAGAGGACGTAGAAGCCGTAGGTGTTCCACAGCTGGAGCAGGAACTGCCGAACCGCCTCGCCGATCGTCTCCAGTGAGAAGCGGTAGCCGTCCCAAGGCAGCTTGGAGGTGAAGAAGTACCAGCGCAGGGCGTCGGCGCCGTAGCGGTCGATGACCTCCCAGGGCTCAACCGTGTTGCCGAGCGACTTGGACATCTTGCGGCCCTGCTCGTCCAGGATCAGACCCAGGCAGACCACGTTGCGGTACGGCGAGCGGTCAAACAACAGCGCCGAGATGGCCAGCAGGGAGTAGAACCAGCCACGGGTCTGGTCCAGCGCCTCGCAGATGAAATCGGCCGGGAAGTGCTCCTCGAAGCGGGTCAGGTTCTCGTGCGGGGCGTGGAACTGGGCGAACGGCATCGAGCCGGAGTCAAACCAGACGTCGATCACCTCGGGCACCCGGTGCATGTCCTGCCCGCAGTTCTCACACGGGAACGTGACGTCGTCCACGAACGGCCGGTGGGGATCGGTGAGCTGACGCCCGATAGCTCTTTCAGCTCGGCCAGGCTGCCCACCACCTTGGTGCAGCCGTGCTCGCAGCGCCACACCGGCAACGGGGTGCCCCAGTAGCGCTCGCGCGACAGCGCCCAGTCGACATTGCCCTCCAGCCACTTGCCAAACCGGCCGTGCTTGACGTGGTCGGGATACCAACTGACGCTGTCGTTCGCGCCCAGCAGGCGGTCCTTGATCTGGCTGGTGGCGATGTACCAGGACGGCTTGGCGTAGTAGATCAGCGGCGTGTGGCAGCGCCAGCAGTGCGGATAAGAGTGCTCGTAGGGCTCGGACCGCAGCACGCGGTCGCGCGAGCGCAGATCGGCGATCAGATCCTCGTCGACGTCCTTGACCCACCGCCCGGCGTACGGCCCGATCCGCTCGTCATAGGTGCCATCGCTGCGGACGGGGTTGACGACCGTGAGCCCCTGCTGCTCGCCGAGACGGAAGTCGGTCTCGCCAAAGGCCACGGCGGTGTGAACGAGCCCGGTGCCGTCCTCGGCGGTAACGAAGTCCGCCGGCAGCACCGTGTGGCCCTTCGGTCCATAGGCCTCGCTGGCGATGAACGGGAACGGGGCCTCGTAGCCCGCGCCGACCAGTTCTGACCCGCGGAACCGCTCGAGGATCTCCGCCTCTTCACCGAGCACCTTCTCCGTCAGCGCCTCGGCCGTGATCTGGACCGGACCGCCGGGTGTACGGGCCCGGACGTAGATGAGGTCGGGGTCGACGGCCACGGCGGCGTTGGAGACCAGCGTCCAGGGGGTCGTCGTCCACACGAGCAGCTCGTCGTGGAGCTGGGCGCGTCCGGCGGGTCTGTCGCACCGGGAGGCGGACGTACACCGACGGGTCGACGACATCGCGGTAGACGTCGGGCTGACCGAGTTCGTGACTGGAAAGGGTCGTCCCGCAGCGCGTGCAGTAGGGGACGACCTTCAGCTTCTCGTAGAGCAGATCACGCTTGTCGGATCTCCTTCAGCGCCCACCACACCGACTCCACGTAGCCCGGGTCGAGCGTCCGGTAGGCGTCATCGAGATCGATCCAGAATCCGATTCGCTCCGTGAGGCGGTTCCAGTCCTCGACGTGGCTGAGCACCTTCTGCCGGCAGCGCTCGTTGAACTCGGCGATGCCGTAGCGCTCGATGTCCGCCTTGGCGGTCATCCCCAGCTCGGCCTCCACGGCCAGCTCCACCGGAAGGCCGTGGCAGTCCCAGCCGCCCTTGCGCTCCACCTGGTAGCCACGCATCGTCCGGTAGCGGGGGAAGATGTCCTTGAACACGCGGCTCAGCACGTGGTGGGTCCCGGGCGGGCCGTTGGCCGTTGGCGGACCCTCGTAGAACCCCCAGCGCGGGCCGTCGGCGCGGCGGATCAGAGACTGCGCGAACACGTCGCGCTCGCGCCAGCGGACCAGCACCTGCTCCTCGAGTTCGGGAAACGACGCACGAGCGTCGACGAGGCGATGGGGCGGGGCCATGGGCGGAGGATTCTAGGAAGCCTGCGCTGGGCGCAGCCGGCGATCGGGCGCCGCGAGGAGCCTCGGTAACAGCGCTCAGGCGCTGCGATGCGCGGCGTGGACCGTGCTCAGACGAGAGCTCGAGTCCGCCGGTGACCGCCGTCAGGCGGGCCAGCAGCCCGTCTCGGGCGGCCAGCGGGGTGCGGCCGAGCCGGTGAACGGTGCTCGCTCCGGTATCCGGAACCGCGCCGCGGTAGTCGAACACGATCACCTCGCGGGCAACCGATCGGATCGCGTAGACGAGCCGGCCGATCGAGTCCAGCGACACGCGGCGTCCGGTCAGCACCACCGCGCCCGGCTCGAGCGCGCGCAGCGCCCGGCCCAGTCGCGTCAAGTCGATACCGGGGGTCAGTGACAGCGTGCGCAGACCGGCCCGGCGCAGCACGACCTCGAGCGCCTGGGCATGCAGGGCATCGAGATCACAAGGTGCCGAGGCATCGAAGATCATCACGCCTTCGCGACGGGTCGACGGAGGCGCGAGGCGCCGCTGGGCCGAAAGCCAACCGGTGGCATGCCGCCAGCCGAACTCGTACTCGACCGTGCTCACGTCGGGCTCCGCTGGGCGCTGACCGCCTCCAGGAGCACCTCCTCGATCGTGCGCTCGACCGAGCGCAGGCCGAGGCTCTCCTCGAGCAGTCGGTTGGCGCGTGTCCTCATCGAAGTTGGCGAACGCAGAGGCCAGGCGCGAAGAGGTCGATGGACCCTCGCCCCGTTCGCGGGCCAGCGAGATGGCCGAGGAGACGTTGTGGGTCTCGGCCAGCGTCATCCGCAGGGCCTCGATCTCCGCCAGCGAGTACTGGCGGTGACCGCCCGCAGAGCGCAGTGGCTTGGGGAAGTCGTAGCGTCTCTCCCAGCTGCGCAGAGTGTTCGGGCTGATCCCGAGCATCACCGCAGCCGCGTTTGTCCGGATGCCGTTCATAGGGACGAGTTATGCCCTTATCGGCAGGTTTGCGCAAGAACCGCAGCCCTACTTGCACTTTGGTCGATCGCTGTCGCCAGAAGGATTCCCGGCGTTGGCGTCGTGGTCGGGGAGAAAGCGCCGGGCTAGAGGCTGGCCCGGCGCTGAAGTTCTGAGGCGTCGGGCACCGCGCTCGGGAGCCGTCCCTCTGACTCGATCATCTCGACGACGCGGCGCTGAGCCAGGGCCGCGTCGGAGGGCAGGACGCGCGCGCCGGTCGTTCTCATCCTCACTCTCGGGCCCCCGCGGCGGTAGACGGCGATCGGCATCGCCCCCGCGGCCAGCCGGATCGCATACGCCCAGCGGGCCACGTTGTCGTCGTCGAGGTGCGAACCGGCGACGACGACCAGGTTGGGCCGGTGAACGGCCATCGCATCGCCGATCCCGGCCACCCCGCGGGCGGAAAGGCTGAGCACGTTGACTCCGGCCCGGGCGCAGAACAGCTCGAAGGCACGGATATACGGGGCGTCGGGATCGAGCTCGTCCCGCGACGCATCACCGACCACGATCGAGAGAGGGCGGACCGGTCCCGGCGAGAGCCGCATCGCCCTTCGGAGCCAGTCGCCGGCCCAGTGGGCGGCGAACGCCCATGCCGCGGACTCCGATCCGTAGCGACGGTTGATCTCCTCCAGCGTGGGAGCAGCACCTCCTCGACCGAGCGCTCCACCGATCGCAGGGCCAGCGCGGCCTCGATCGCCTGATCAGCGCGCTCGCGCTCGTAGGAGACCAGCGCGCCGACGAGCGAGTTGGCGTCCGCCGCCAGTCCTTCACGCGCGCGGGAAACAGCCGAGGAGATCGACAGACCCTCCTGGAGGGCATCGCGCAGGGCCGCTACTTCGCCGTGCGTGAACAGGCGGTGCTTTCCGGGCGACCGCTGCGGCTTGGGAAAGCCAAACCGACGCTCCCAAGCGCGAAGCGTGTTCGGGCTCACATTCAGGAGCGCCGCTGCCTCGCTGGTCTTCAGGTAGCGCATTTGTCCAAGAAGTTGGAGTCCGGCGTTGCTAAGTGCATTCGTAAAGCCTAAAATTGCACGAAATTAAGGCCGAAAACGACCGGAAATTGGTGCGTCCGCGGCGTAGAACTCGTCCGGGAAGGGAACTAAGCAAGGTCCGAACAGGGATCCCATAAGACTTACACTTGATCCCGAGCCACGTCGCACCAATGGGAGGGAGGTGCGTATGAGTTGGCGAAACTGCTGATTGGCTAAGTCGGTCGATACGCGCCGTGTTTGGCGCTAACGTTGCGTGCATGGCTCGCCCAGCGCGTGGCGGACAATGGTGGCGTCATCCTCCGACGCTGCTGCTGATCGCCGGGCTTGTCCTCTGTGTAGTGGTTGTGGTTCCGCGAAGCCAGACCGAATCCGGGAGCTACGTGGTCGCTCGGGTTCGTTCTTGTCGTCGCCGCGGTGATCGCGGGAGCAACAGCCGTCGTATCTCGGCGGCCATGTCTCAGTCGCCATCTCGGCGTCGGTCATCGTAGTCGTCCTGGCCGCGGCCTTCCTCGGTCCGACCTACGCGGCGCTGGTCGGGGTGCTGGCGGAGCTCGCCACTTCGCTCCGCATCAAGACCCGACCCGTACGCACTGGTCAGCAATCTCCTCGCGATGATGCTTCCGGCCCTGGTCGCGGGCAACATCGTCCGCGCGCTCTCGCCCGGTCTGCCCAAGGGAGACTGGCGTTCTACGCGATCGTCGGGCTGGCCGGCCTCTGCATACCTGGCCCTGAACTTCTTGATCGCGGCCAGCTACAGCCAGGTCATCAACGGCCGCCGCACGCTGAGTCTGGACATGCAGAAGTCGGTCGCCCCGAGCCTGGGGCCTGAACCTGGTGCTGGCCGTGGCCGGCGCGGGCATCTACCTGCGCCTGGGGCTGGTCGGCATCGCTTTTGCCCTCACCGCGGTGTTCGCGCTGACCTACATGCTCCAGCTGGTGGAGCGCGCGCGAGCTCGGTCTGAGCAGTACGTGTCCTTGTCGTGGGGCGTGCTGGCCGGTCTCATGCGCTCGCTGGACATCCGCGACGAGCGCGCGGCGCGCCACGCGGCCGCGGTGGCCCGCTTCGCCCAGGACATAGCCCGGGCGGTGGGGATGAGCGACGGTGACTGCGAGCTGGCGCACACGGCGGGACTGCTGCATGACATCGGGCGTTTCGCGCTGTCGGACCGCGTGGCCGAGCGAGGACGGACGCTGACCGAAGACGACTGGACGGCGATCCAGCGCCATCCCGAGCTGGGCGCCGACATGCTGCGCGACCTTGGCATGTACGGGCCGGTGGCGGAGATCATCATCGCCCACCACGAGCGAATCGACGGCCGCGGGATACCCGGCCGGTCTGACCGGGGACCAGATCCCCGAGCTGACCAAGATCATCTCCGTGGCCGAGGTGTATGACACGCTGACCGCCGCCGATACGTATCGCACGCGGATGAGCTCGTTCGAGGCGCTGCGCGAGCTGCGGCGTGTGGCCGGCTCTCAGCTTGACGCTCGCTACGTCGAGGTCCTGGCCGAACTGCTGAGCGGCGAGGGCGTCGAATACCGCCACGCCGATCGCGCGGACTTCGACACCGAGCTGGACATGGAGCGGCGGATCCGGGAGGCCGGCGCCGGGGGCTGACTCCGCGACCGGGCTGGTGGGTCGCTGCCGGACCGCGCGAGCCTCCGGACCGGGGCATGCGTGACCGCCACCACGTCGTGGCGCGGGAAGGCGATCAGCGCCGCGAGCAACTGCGCACGGCGGCCAAGACGTTCAGTCAGCTGGACTTCGTTTGGGGGGGCGGGGGGAGAGGGGTGTCCGTCAGCAGAAACGGGCGGTAGGACCGTCCGTCGATTCCGTCTCGCGGGACGGGCGGCCGAGGCCGGCCGTCGCTCGAGTCAGCCTGCCTTGCGCTCGGCGGCAGAGTCGGTGGTCTGCTGCTCCAGCGAGCCGACGAACTTCTCGATCTGCTCGCGGCTGAAGCGGCGCTGACCGCCCGGGGTGCGGTAGGACTGCAGGTACCCCATGTCAGACCACCGGCGGATGGTGCCGAGTGATACGCCTAGGGCTTGCGCCGCCTGCGAGGTGGAGAGACCCAGGGGGCTCCCGTTGATTGGATTCATGTCCCGCATTTCAGCCTTATTCCCGAAACCTCGCCAAAGCTTGGGCAACTATTGCACAACCTTTTCGAGGGAAGGTCACGACCTCCTCGCTTCTGTAAGGGAAATATCAACGTTTGTTCGGTGTCCGGCGAAATATTTTTCTGGACGCCTTTGACCAGCTAAAGGAAATCTCACCAATTCCAGGACCTTTTTGTCTGAGCGCCCCTGGACGGGTGTGAGCGACGATGGGAGTCGTTCACCGGCTGAGCTCCGAGCCATCGCCCGAAGCGCTCCAGCCGCGATCATCTGAAGCCTTGCGGCTGCGGCTCTATCACCATCACGACAGCGCGCGGGTGGCCTACCGCGAGAGCGGGACCGGTCCCCCGCTGGTCCTGCTGCATTCGCTCGGGCTCTCGCATCGGGAATGGGAACCGATCGTCAGCCTCTCTTTCGGCGCGCTTTCGCGTCGTGCTGCCCGACCTCCCGCTGCACGGCGACTCCGAGGACCGTCCTCGTCATTCCTACAGCCCGGACTGGCTAGCGGATGTGATGAGTGGGTTCTGCCGCGAGGTCGGTGGCCCGCGGGCGATCGTCGCCGGGCACGACTTCGGGGCCGAGCTGGCCCTGCTCGCCGTCCGTACCGCGTCGCCTCGACCCGCGGCGGATGGTGATCATGCCCAACCGGCTTCACCGACGGGACGAGTTCCCGGTCCAGCGGGCGGCCTGGCGCGCCGCCTGCCGTGTGGCCGGCCTGCCCGGTCTTGACCGCGTCCTGGCCCACGGGGCGCGGCTCGTCTTCCGTCCCTCGGTCGGCCCGCGGTTGTCGGTGCAGAGCAGCCCGGCGGCCCGCGATCTGGTCCGGCACGCCTTCGCCGACGTCGGCGGCAACGGCAACCGGGCGCGGTCGTGGGCGAAGTTCGCTCATCGCTGGCCGGTCGAGGCCCAGACCCAGCTCCTCGATGCCTATCCCGCAGATGGCGATGCCGGTTCTGCTCCTGTGGGCAGACGCCGACCCGGCCCACCCGGTTCAGGCCGCCGGGAGGCGCTGGACCTGCTGCCCGACGGGCAGCTGCGGACCCTGCCCGGAACCGGCTTCCTGATCGCCTACGACGATCCCGTGGCCGTGGCTCGAGAGCTGATCTCGTTCTGCGGCTGAGCGCCGTCTGCAGCGAGTAGCGTTGAGAGACAGAAAACGCGAAGTGAAAGGACAGTCCATGGGCGTGCAGGGAACGAGCAGCTCTGGGGCGGGGAAACCACCAAGGCGGTCAGCAATTTCCCGATCTCGGGCGAGACCGTGCCGGTCCCGGTGATCCGCTGGCTGGGGCGCATCAAGGGCGCTGCGGCCCGCGTGAACGGCGAGCTCGACCTGCTCGACGACGGCCTGGCCGAGCGGATCGCCACCGCCGGCGACCGCGTTGCCGAGGGAGAATTCGACGACCAGTTCCCGATCGACGTCTTCCAGACCGGCTCGGGCACTTCGACCAACATGAACGCCAACGAGGTGATCGCCAACCTGGCCGGCGAGGGCGTCCACCCCAACGATCACGTCAACATGGGTCAGTCCTCGAACGACGTGTTCCCCTCGGCCGTCCATCTGGCCGCTCTCGACGAGGCGACCAACGATCTTCTGCCCGCGCTCGAGCGCCTGGAGAAGGCGTTCGCCGACTAAGGCGCAAGAGTTCACGGACATCGTCAAGTCCGGCCGCACCCACCTCATGGACGCCGTGCCGGTCACGCTCGGCTCGGAGTTCGCCGGCTATGCCGCCCAGATCCGGCTCGGGGCCCTGCGGGTGCGAAACGCGCTGCCCCAGGTGGCGCAGATCCCGCTCGGCGGCACCGCCACGGGTACGGGCCTGAACACCCATAAGGAGTTCGCGGCCCGCGTCCGGGCGCGCCTCACCGACACCAGCGGACTCGAGATCCGCCCGCCCGAGGACCCGTTCGAGGCCCAGGGCAACCGCGACGCGCTGGTTGAGCTCTCCGGCGCGCTCAAGGTCATGGCCGTGTCGCTGACCAAGATCGCCAACGACCTGGCCCTGATGGGCTCCGGTCCGCGGGCGGGAATCGGCGAGCTGTTGCTGCCCGAGCTGCAGAAGGGCTCCTCGATCATGCCCGGCAAGGTCAACCCGGTCCTGCCCGAGGTCGTCCTCCAGGTCTCGGCCCAGGTCATCGGCAACGACGCCGCGATCACCATCGGTGGCATGCAGGGCAACTTCGAGCTCAACGTGCGCGTGCCGCTGCTGGCCCGCAACCTGCTCGAGTCGATCCGCCTGCTCGCCTCCACCTCGCGGGCCTTCGCCGAGAAGTGCGTCGAGGGCATCGAGGCCAACGAGGAGGGCTGCCACCACTCGGCCGAGTCGACCCTGGCCGCGGCCACCGCGCTGAACCCCTACATCGGTTACGACCGCGGGCGCGGAGATCGTCAAGGAGGCGGCCACCTCGGGGCGCATGCTGCGCGAGGTCGCCTACGAGAAGGGCGTTGATGCGGAGACCTACGACAAGGCGATGGACCTGCGCAAGATGGCCCAGGGCAACCTGTAGCCGCCCCTCGGCCCGGTTGAGGGGCCGTTGCTCTCCCGCCCGATCGCTTCTCGCCTACGCCGGCCCTGTGACGATTCGGTCACAGGGGTGGCGGGCGTGTGAAAAAAGGCAGCTGGGGAGAGGCGGGGCTCTGTTTCGGCCGTCAAACTCCCTCGAGTGCCCTGCAGACCGGACAATCCTGCACGCACCTCGGCTCGGAATCGGAGGGGTGCGTGCAGCGATCGGTCGGGCTCCGGCCACGGTGGCACGCACCGCGTGAAAGTGCTCGGGCGTGCGTGCAGGATTGGCCGTTTCGGGAACCCGGGACGAGAGGATCGCGGCAATTGCCCGGCTTCAGCGCGGCCGGGTCGGCGCGGTGCCAGTTGCTCGCGGCGGGGCTCAGCTACAAGGTGATCGCAGGCGCAGCGAGGCGAGGCACACTCATTCCCCTTCCTGGCGCTGTTTTTGCTGTCGGCCACGCTGGCCGTGTCGAGCTCGGAGAGGAGACGGCTGCCCTGCTGGCCTGTCCCGAGGGAGCCGCGCTCAGTCACCACAGCGCGGCGCGGCTCTGGGACATCGGGACCGCAGGCGAGCACGGCATCCACGTGGTTGTGCCCGGAGGGGTCAAGACGCGGGCCGAGGGCTTTCGGGTCCACAGGGCCCGCAACCTCGAGGCCCAGGACATCCGCATCCGCAAGGGTCTGCCCGGTCACCTCACCGGCGCGGACGCTCCTGGATCAGGCCGAGGGCCTGGCGACTCGCCAGTTGGAGTTGAGCTTCGACCGAGCCCTGGTGTCGGGCGTGATGCGCCCAGCCGAGGTCGCGGAACTACTGGGCCGGACCAACGGCCATCGGGGAGCCGGCTCGTCTGCTGGCTCTGCTCGACCGGCACGCCGGCGCGACGACCATGACCCGGTCACAGGCGGAAGAGCTGTTTCTGGATCTCGTTCGTCAGGCCCGGCTACCGGCGCCCCGGGTCAACTCCCGGGTGGCCGGTTACGAGGTCGACTTCTTCTGGCCGGAACAGCGTCTCGTCGTTGAGATCGATGGCTACCGGTACCACTCGACCCGTCGCGCCTTCGAGCACGACCGGCGCAAGGAAGCGGACCTGCAGCGGCCGGGCTGACCGTGATCAGGTTCAGCTACGAGCAGCTTCGTCGCGAGCCGCTCGTGGTCGTCGCCGCAGTCGCTGCTGCGCTGACTCAGGTGGCGACGATCTCGGCCCCGAGCTCGCGCGAGATGGCCACGTCGACGGAGTAGTCGATCGGGACCACGATCAGCGTCGGGACGTCGAGGGCGAGCGCCTCCTCCAGGCGCCGGCCGAACTCGTCGGCCGAGCCGCAGCGCCAGGCGGGCATGCCGAAGGCCTCGGCCAGCTTGACGAAGTCGGGATTGCCGAAGTCGACGCCGAAATGGCGGCCGAACTTCTTGTCCTGCTTCCAGACGATCGAGCCGAACTGGCTGTTCTCCCAGACCACGTTGACGACCGGGGTCTTCAGGCGCACGGCCGTCTCGAGCTCCTGGCAGTTCATGAGAAAGCCGCCGTCGCCGCTGACCGTGACCACGTGGCGGTGAGGGTCCACGAGCTTGGCGGCGATCGCCGTGGGGAGCGCGAAACCCATTCCGGCCAGGCCGTTGGCGATCAGCACCGTGCCCGGCTCGTGGGCGGGGAACACACGCCCGATCCACAGCTTGTGCAGGCCGACATCGGAGACGAGCAGGTCGCTGGGGCCGAGCGCCTCACGGATCTCGGCCAGGACCCGGGGCGGGCGCATCGGGAAGTGGTCGTCAGTCGCGGGCGTCGCGGAGCGCGCCCAGGACCAGCTCCCGGAGCCGGTCTGAGCCGGCGGGGACGGACGGGGTCCGCTCGCAGCCCGCGGCCAGCCGGGCCACGATGTGGGCGATGTCGCCGACGAGCTCGACCTCGGGGATGAAGAACTCGTCAATCTCGGCGGCGACGCTGTCGATCATCACGATCCGCTTGTCGATGCGCGGATTCCAGTGCTCGGGGGAGTGCTCGACCAGGTCGTAGCCGACCGTGATGACCACGTCGGCATCGTCGAAGCCGGCCATCGCGTAGTCGCGCGAATGCAGGCCGACGGTGCCCAGCGCGTGGGGGTCCTCGTAATCGAGCAGTCCCTTGGCCATGAAGGTCTCGGCGACGGGGATCCCCGTCGTGTGCACGAAGGCGCGCAGGGCGCGGCTGGCGTGACCGCGGATGGCGCCGTTGCCGGCCAGGATCACCGGGTTCTCGGCGCGGTTGATGATCTCGGCCGCGCGGCCGAGCTCGCTCAAGCCGGGTTCGGGCTGGACGGGGGCGTGGCGGGGAAGCGGCGAGGCGTCGAGGGGACGGCCCATCACATCCTCGGGAAGCTCCAGATGCGTCGAGCCCGGTTTCTCGGACTCAGCCACCTTGAACGCCTTGCGGACCACCTCGGGCACGATCTCGGGGCTCGAAACCCGTGCATTCCACTTAACTACCGGGCGCATGATGCCGATGAGGTCGATGTACTGGTGTGACTCCTTGTGCATCCGTTCGAGGTCGGACTGGCCCGTCAGCGCAACCATGGGAGCCCGGTCCAGGAAGGCATCGGCGACTGCAGTCAGCAGGTTCGTCGCCCCTGGTCCGAGCGTGCCCAGGCAGACGCCGGCGCGGCCCGTCAGCCGTCCGTAGGCATCGGCCATATACGCCCCGCCCTGCTCATGGCGGACGGGAACGAACTGCACGGTGGAGTCGGCCAGCGACTCATTCAGATCCAGCGTCTCCTCGCCGGGGATGCCGAACACGTACTGCACGCCCTCAGCCTCAAGGCACTCGACAAAAACATCCGACGCTTTGCGCTCGCTCACTCTGGCACCGTATCTAAACCTAGTAGGAGTCCGCCGTTCTCTGGACAGGCCTCGCCGGCGCCGCGCCCTGGCCGGTGCGGTGGCCTGCCTGGCCGTGGCTGGGCTTCCGATACCCGGGGCGCAGGCGGCAAGCACTTTCTACATCCGCGGTGGTGGTGACGGCCACGGGATCGGCATGAGCCAGTACGGCGCCTACGGCTACGCGCTGCATGGGGCCAGCTACCGCGCCATCCTCGGCCACTACTACCAGGGCACCACGCTCGGTGCCACCGATCCCGCCCAGATCGTGCGCGTCCTGTTGAGAACCGGCAGCGCCTCGTTCTCGGGAGCGACGAAGGCCGGCGCGACCTCGCTCCAGTCCGGCCAGACCTATGCCGTGAAGACGGCGGCCAGCGGGCGGCTCGTCATTCTGGGCGCCAAGAACAAGCCGGTCGGGCCGACGTTCGCCGCGCCGCTCACCGTGGCCGGCCCCGGTCCGCTGACCGTGCCCGGGCTGGGCAGCTTCCGCGGATCGCTGCAGTTCCGCCCCGACGGTCAGGGCGGCGTCCAGACCGTCGACGCCCTCGGCCTGGATGACTACGTCCGCGGGGTGGTGGCCGAGGAGATGCCCGCCGGTTGGGCCACGCAGGCGCTCGAGGCGCAGGCCGTAGCCGCGCGTACGTATGCGATCACCACCACCGTGGGTGGCAACGGATACGACCTCTACGACGACACCCGCTCGCAGATGTACGGAGGCGTGGGCGCCGAGACCGCCGCCACCGACGCTGCGGTCCAGGCCACCGGGGGTCAGATCGTCACCTACCAGGGGCGCCCGGCCGTCACCTATTTCTTCGCCAGCTCGGGCGGCCACACCGAGAGCATCCAGAACGCGTGGCCGGGCACGAGCCCCGAGCCGTGGCTGCGCGGCGTCCCCGATCCCTACGACGGGGCGGGTGGAGACCCCTACCACCAGTGGGGAGAGCAGCTCAGCCTGAAGGCCGCGGCGGCCAAGCTGCGAGGCCTGGTCAAGGGCAGCCTGGTCGGGATCACCGTCACCGAGCACGGGGTCTCGCCCCGGATCATCCGGGCGGCGGTGGTCGGGAGCCGGGGTCGCACCACCGTCACCGGCAGCCAGCTACAGGGGGCGTTCGGGCTGCTCACGACCGATGCCAGCTTCACCACGATCACCACCAATCCCAGCGCGGCCGCGCTCAGCGGGACCGTGTATCCGGCCTCGGCGGGCACGGTCTACTACCTGCAGCAGCTGCAGCCCTCGGGCTGGCACACGATCGGCAGCGCTCGGCTGAATTCGCGCGGAAGCTATCGCAGCGCGGTGCCCGGACCCGGGACCTACCGCATCCAGGTCGACCATTTCAACGGTCCACCGGTGACGGCGGCCAAGGTCAACGCGGCCCGGCTGCGCGCCGCCGCAGCGCAGGAGCTGAGGGCGCTGCTAAAGCTGCAGCGAGGCGCGGGACCGGTGCTGCCGGTGGGTAGGCTGGCGCGGTATGACTGGCCCCTTGCTGGCGATCGACGGCCCCTTCGTCCTCTACCGCTCCTTCTTCGCCCTACCGGACTCGATCAAGGGCACCGCTGAGCGGCCCGTCAACGCCCTGCTCGGCGCGGTCAACCTGATCCTGAGGATCGCCGCCGACAAGGACCCGCGGGCGGTCGTCGTTTGCTTCGGGGCCGAGGCCGCCGCCTACCGAACCGAGCTCTACCCCCCGTATCACGCCCAGCGCCCGCCCGTCCCAGACGATCTGCAGTGGCAGTTCGACGAGGCGCCGGAACTGTTTGACGCCTTCGGCTGGAGCTCGATGACCGACCCCGGCCTCGAGGCCGACGACCTGCTCGGCGCGCTGGCCCACACCGAGGCGCAGGCCGGCGGCCATGGGTTGATCATGACCGGCGACCGCGACATGTACCAGTGCGCCGCCGACGGGGTCAGCGTCGTCTTTCTCAAGCAGGGTTCGAGCGGCTTTGAGGAGGTCGATGCGGCCGAGGTCGAGGCTCGGTACGGGATCAGACCCGAGCTCGTCCCCGACTTCATCGCGCTGCGCGGCGATCCGTCCGACGGTCTGCCGGGCGCACCGGGGATCGGGGCCAAGACAGCGGCGTCGCTACTGCAGCGCCACGGCTCCCTGGACGCGGCGATCGCGGCGGCCGCTCAGGAGCGTCCCCGGATCGCCGCCGCGCTGACCGACAACGCCGAGCAGCTGCGGGCCTTTCGGGACATCGCCACCCTGCGTCCGCCTGAGCTCGAGCGACCCGCCGATCGGCGGACCGATCTGATCAGGGGCGCGGAGGCGGCCCGGAGCCACGGCATGAATCGCTTGGCCGACCGGCTGGAGGCCGCCGACTCCCTGACTGACCTCTGAAGGCGACGACCGCGGTCAGGGAGTGAACTTGACCGTGATCACGTCGCCATCGGTGACCACGTAGTCGCGGCCTTCGAGGCGCAGCGTGCCGCGGTCCCGGGCGCCGGCGTAGCCGCCCGCGTCCACCAGCTGGTCCCAGCCGATCACCTCGGCGCGGACGAAGCCGCGCTGAATGTCGGAGTGGATCTGACCGGCGGCGTGCCACACGGACAGCCCGCGGCGTAGATGCCAGGACTGGGCGGGCTTGTCCTCGCCGGCGGTGAAGAAGGTCACGAGATCGAGCAGTGAGAACGCACCCCGCACGACGGTCTGCAGGCTCGACTCGGCGAGCTCGAGGTCCTCACGCATGGCGGCGGCGTCCTCTTCACTGAGCTCGACCAGTTCGGCCTCGAGCCGCGCCGAGACCGCCACCACGCCGGCACCCTCGGCAGCGGCATGCTCGGCGATGGCCTCCGGCACCTCGGAGGAGCCCTCGTCGACGTTGACGACGAACAGCACCGGCTTCGCGGTCAGCGGAGAGAGCAGCTTGAGGGCGTCCCCGGCGTCATCGGGGGCAGGAACCGTGCGCGCGGGACGCCCGGCCTGGAGCGCGTCGATGACCGACCGCAGCCACTTCTCCTCGGCGATGGCGTGGCGGTCGCCGCCCCGGGCGGTGCGGACCACCCGGTCCAGGCGGCGCTCGGCCTGCTCGAGGTCGGCATAGATGAGCTCCGTCTCGATCGTCTCGATGTCGGCGATCGGATCGACGCGGCCTTCGGGATGGACCACGCTGTCGTCACGGTGGGCGCGGACGACGTGAACGATGGCGTCGGTCTCGCGGATGTTGGCCAGAAACTGGTTGCCCAGGCCCTCGCCGCGGTGCGCCCCCGCGACCAGTCCAGCGATGTCGTGGAAGGCGATCGTGTCCGGGACCAGCTTGGAAGCGCGCACGGTCTCAGCCACGGCGTTCAGGCGCTCGTCCTGGACGGGCAGGATGGCCACATTGGGCTCGATCGTCGTGAACGGGTAATTGGCCGCCTCGGCGGCGACGCCGGTCAGGGCGCTGAACAGCGAGGATTTGCCGGCGTTGGGCATGCCCACTATCCCGACCTTCATCGGCATGCCGGCCACCTCGAGGCGATCAGGGTGCCGAGCACGGCACCGGTGGCGACGTCGGTTGGGTAGTGAACGCCCAGGTACGGGCGGCTCACGGCCAGGGCCAGCGCGGCGCCGTAGAGCGCGGGAACGGGAGCCAATTCGCGGTAGGCATAGGCGGCGGCAAAGGACGATGTGGCATGGGCACTGGGGAACGACAGCTGAGACACGGTCGAGGTGAGGGGCGGCAGGCCCGGGAGCTCGGGCCGGTGGCGACGCACCGTGACCTTGACGGCGTAGTTGCAGACATAGGACGCGGCCACGACCCGCACGCCGCGCAGCCAGCGACGGCGGCGCCCGTCACGACCATCGAACAACGCGCCCCCCGCGCCCAGGATCAGCCAGCAGGCGGCGTGCTCGCCCAGTCGCGAGCCGGTCGCGACGACCCGGTCAGCGAGCGGTGAGTGCCCGTGGGTGCGGGCGAAGACGAGCAGTCGGCGATCCAGGTCCAGTGCAGACACGGCCGGAGACTGTAGAAGCCCCGGGTCTGCGGACAGCGCCCGGCGACGGCGACCCACGCGAGCGGCCGAGCTCTCGGCGACGGTGATCGCGCGAGCGGCCCGAGCGCCACTCGCGCGTTCACCGGTTACCTCGTCCTCCTCCTCAAGTGCGGGCTTGGGCAGCTAGCCCAAGTCTCTTCGGCGTGTCGTCGTCACACGCCGCGAAGAAGCCCCCGACCACGTCGAGCAGATGCTCGATCCCGTCGGCGGCGAACAGAATCGGTTGGTAGTGAGTGATGTCGTAGGCCTGGACGCCCATGGCGGCGACATCGAGCGGCCGGATCTCGGCGCCGCGGAACTCGTCGATCTCCCCGTAGGAGGAGAGCAGCCCGGCGCCGTAGGCGCGCAGCGAGGGCTGGCCCGACGGGCCCGTGGAGTCCGATTCCCACACCACCCCGAACTCGATCGAGAACCAGAACACGCGGGCGAAGAAGTCGCGCCCCTCCTTGGTCTCCAGCCGGCGCGCGGCCTGCCCGGCCAGGCGGTTGAGCTCGGCCAGCCGCGGGCTGGCCAGCAGCCCGCCGTGCCCGATGACCTCGTGGATCAGGTCGGGCTCGGGGGTGTACAGCGGACGGGCCGGGTGGCGTACGTACTGGGTGGAATGAAAGATGCCGTCCGCGAGCGAGCCGTAGAACGTGTCGAAGGGGACGAGGCCCGCCGCCGGGTGATAGCCAAACCCGGTCAGGGGCTCGAGGCCGGCGGTGACCTCATCGAGCTGCGGGATGTGATCGGTGGGGAGACCGAGCCGCCGCATCGCGTCGCGGTACTCGGCGCAGGCCAGCCGCTCGTGCTTGACGGTCAGCTCGCCACAGACGGTGCGCCACACGCCCTGTTCGGCCTCGGTGTAATCGACGTGCGGGATCGGGTCGCCGGGCTGCCACTGCAGCGCCCGGGCGGCGATGTGGTTGCGCCGGGCGCGGTACTCGGGATCGCCGAAGCCCGGATGGTCCTCATCCAGGTGGACGGTGACCTCGCCGTCGGCGCCGGTCGTGACCGGCGCGTAGAGCTGGCCTTCCTCAAACACCGGCGCTCACCGGATGCTTGTCGGGTGCCCACGACAGGGCGTACTGGCCGTCGTCGATGCCGGCCGCGAGCGGGGTCAGGCGCAGCGGGCGGAACGTGTCGCACATGACAGCCAGCTCCCCGGTCCAGCGCTGCCCGATCGACTTCTCGGCCAGGCCTGGCTGCGGGCCGTGGGGGAGACCCGACGGATGCAGCGTGATCGAGCCAACATCGACGCCCCGGCGGGATCCGAAGTCGCCGGAGACGTAATAGATCATCTCCTCGCTCTGCAGGTTGGAGTGGTTGTAGGGGATCGGGATCGCTCCGTCCTGCCAGTCGAGCATGCGCGGGCAGAACGAGCAGATGACGAAGTTCGGTCCCTGGAAGGTCTGGTGTACGGGCGGCGGCATGTGGACGCGCCCGGCGACCGGTTCGAAGTCGTCGATGTTGAACGTGTAGGGATAGACGTAGCCGTCCCAGCCGACCACGTCGAGTGGGTTGTAATCCAGGCCGTAGCGCTGGTAGCCGCCGCGGACGCGAACGATCAGCTCGTGATCGCCACCGTCGTCGTGGGTGACGAGCTCGGTCGGGGGATGGAAGTCCCGGTGCGAGAACGGGGCGTGCTCGAGCAGCTGCCCGTAGCGGTTGCGGTACCGGTTCGGAGTTTCGATCTCCCCCGGCGTGTGGAAGGTCAGCCACAGCTGATCGCCGGCGGGCCGGAAGCGGTAGGTCGTTCCGCGCGGGATCACGATGTAGTCGTGCTCGCGGTAGGGCAGCGTCCCGAACGTGGTCTCGAGCTCGCCCGAGCCCTCGTGCACGAAGATGACCTCGTCACCTTCACCATTTCGATAGAAGAACTGCTGCTCGTCGCGGGGACGGCAGATGGCGATCTCGACGTCGTCGTTGAACATCAGCAGCCGGCGGCCGTGGATCGGGTCGCCGCCGGCGGGCACCTGACGCGAGTCGAACAGGCGATGGGCGTGGGCGTCGGGCACCCACTCCTCGCGCTCGATCGGCGCAAACGACCCGAGCTCGGTTATCCGGCACGGCGTCTGCAGGTGATAGAGGATCGACTCGTTGCCCGAGAAGCCCTCAAAGCCCATCACCTCCTCGGTCAGCAGCGTTCCGTTCTCACGGAAGGCCACATGCCGCTTGGCGGGCACCCGCCCTCGGCTCTCGTAGCGCACGCCGTCCTCCCCGGCTAGAGGTTGCCCCGCCGTTCCTGCTCGCGCTCGAGCGCCTCGAACAGGGCCTTGAAGTTGCCCTCCCCGAAGCCGCGGGCGCCGTGGCGCTCGATCAGTTCGAAGAAGACCGTGGGCCGGTCGCCGACCGACTTGGTGAAGATCTGGAGCAGGTAGCCCTCCTCGTCGCGGTCGACGAGGATTCCGAGCCGCTGCAGATCGGCGATGTCCTCCTTGATCTCGCCGATCCGCTCGGGCACGTCGGCGTAATAGGACTCCGGGATGGGCAGGAACTCCACGCCGCGGGCGCCCAGTTCGGCCACCGTGGCCACGATGTCCGTGGTCGACACGGCGATGTGCTGCACGCCGGCCCCGCGGTAGAAGTCGATGTACTCCTCGATCTGAGACTTGCGCTTGCCCTGTGCGGGCTCGTTGATGGGGAACTTGATGCGTCCCGAGCCGTCGGTGACGACCTTGGACATCAGGGCCGAGTACTCGGTCGAGATCGCCTCGTCGGAGAAGTGGATGAGCTCGGTCATGCCGAACACGCGCTCGTAGTAGTGGACCCACTCCTCCATGTGACCGAGCTCAACGTTGCCGACCACGTGGTCGATCCCGACGAGCAGGCTCTCGCCGCTGCGGTCGGCGGTGCCGCGGCTCTCGTAGCCGGGCAGGAACGCCCCGTGGTAATCGGAGCGCTCGATGAACACGTGCCGGGTCTCGCCGTAGGTGGCGACGGAGGCCATGCGCACGGTCCCGTTCTCGTCTGACTCCTCATACGGGGTGCGCAGGCCGCGGGCGCCGTGGCCGACGGCGTATTCATAGGCGGCCGCGGCATCGGGAACGCTGAGCGCGATTGAGATCACGCCGTCGCCGTGGCGGCGATGGTGTTCGGCGATCTCGTCCTCACCGGTCAACGTGCCGGTCAAAACGAGCCGGATGCGTCCCTGTTCGAGCACGTGCGAGACGCGATCGCGCGAGCCGGTCTCGAGACCCCGGTAGGCGGTCTCGGTGAAGGCGTAGGCCCGGGTGTAGAAGTAGGCCGCCTGGGCGGCGTTGCCGACGTAGAACTCGAGGTGGTCGATGCCGTGGACCGGCATCACCTCGGGCGCCGTGGCGTGAGGTATCTGAGTGGCGGAAGTGGTCACCGGACAATGATCCGCGCCCTTAGGTCCCATCTCAAGACCGAAACGTTGCGTACCATGGGCTCCGAGGACGCCTATGGACGAGACTGACCAGACAATCGTTGCGCTGCTCCGCGAGAACGCGCGCCGCTCCTTCCAGGACATCGGCCGTCACGTGCACCTCAGTGCCCCGGCGGTCAAGCGGCGCGTGGACCGGCTCGAACGCGACGGTGTGCTGCTCGGCTACGCGGCGATCGTCGACCCCCAGGCCTACGGCTGGCACGCGGAGGCGTTCGTGGACCTGTACTGCGAGGGCAGCATGGCGGCGGGGGCGATCAAGGCCGCCGTCGAGCGCGAGCCGGGGGTGATCTCGGCTCACACGGTGGCCGGCGAGTCCAGCGCGCTCCTGCACGTGATGGCGCCGGACACGAAGGGGCTCGAGTTGGCGCTCGAGCGCATCCGGGCCACAGAGGGGGTCACGAGGACGGTGACCGAAGTCGTGCTGTCGACGCTGTTTCAGCGATGAGACGTCCGTATCCCGAGCCGGCGGCGCGACCACCCTCGATCCGTGACTTCATGGCCTTCGAGGAACACATCACCAACGCCCGGCGCAACCGGGGCCAGGAGGTGCCCGAGGCCTGGTACCGGATCCCGGTCTTCTACTTCACCAATCCGGGCGCCGTGTACCGCGACGGCGAGGAGATCCCCAAGCCGGCTGACACGGCGATGCTCGACTACGAGCTCGAGCTGGCCTGCGTGATCGGCGCCGACGGCGGGCCCGAGGGGTTCACGATCATGAACGACTTCTCGGCCCGCGATCTGCAGGGACTCGAGATGCCCGTGGGTCTCGGACCGGCCAAGGGCAAGGACTTCGCCACCGCGCTGGGGCCGGTGCTGGTCTCACCCGACGAGCTGCCGCCCGACCTGGATATGCGGGCGATCGCCCGCGTCAACGGGGAAGTGCGGACCGACTCCAGGACCGGTGGGATGCACTACAGCTGGGAGCAGCTGATCGAGGCCGCAACGCGCAACACTCCGGGCCTGGTGGGCGGCGAAGTCATCGGTTCGGGAACGGTCGGCCGGGGTTGCATCCTCGAGCATGGGGACGGCCGCTGGCTCGAGGTCGGAGACGAGATCGAGCTCGAGATCGAGGGCATCGGTGTGCTGCGCAACCGGGTCGTCTAGCGCGCGTCCCGATGCCAGGCGTCAAAGAGCACGAAGGCCTGCGCTCGGGCCGAGGCCTCATAACGAGTGCCCTCGCGGGCCAGGGCCTGGACGTCGGCGGCGGACTGGTGGGGGTCGGCGTGGGCCCAGATCTCGCCCATCGTCGCCGTGGCCTCGGGGTGAAACTGGAGGCCGAGGTTGCGCCCGGCGCGAAACGCGGCCGGCCCGGCCGGGCTGCGGGCCAGCTCGGTCGCTCCCGGCGGGACGCTGAACGCCTCGTAGTGGTAGTGAAGCCATGGCCCCTCGGGCAGGTCGAGGTCGGTGCTGGGCACCGTCAGCCATCCCGTCTCGGGCATCACCGCCGGGGCGACCTCGCCCCCCATGGCCAGCGCCAGCGCCTGGCCCCCCCAGCACAGCCCGAGGATCGGGACGCCGGCCTGCAGGGCTGCGCGCAGGAGCTCGATCTGGGCCGGAATCCAGGCCGGTTCGGTGTCGTTGACCGACTGGGCGGCGCCCAGCGAAACGATGAACGCGTAGCGGCGAGCGTCAGCGGGCGGTGGGTCGACCCAGGCCCGGTTCAGCTCGTAATCAATGCCGCGCGCCTGCAGCCACTCATCCAGGCGGGCGGCCGGGCCCTGGGGCCCGTGCTGAAGGACCAGCCCGGGCGCGGTCGGGCTCAGGTCCCGAACCCGACCCGGTGGCCCTCGGTGTCGACGAGCACGTAAACGACCTTCTCGAGGTCGAGGGCGATCGTCCCGTCCTCGGCGGTCAGTTCGTGCCAGCCCTCCCGGCCGAGCGCCTGGCGGAGCTTGGAGAGCTCGTCAGGCGCCACGCGGGCGCTGAGCACGGGGCCGCCGAGGAAGCCGATGTTGATCTTCTGGGGCCTGTCGGGCATCTCAGTGTCCTTCCGCTGGCTGGACAATTTCGGTCAGCACCCCGCCCGTCGAGGCGGGATGAAGAAAGGCGACGCGCGAGCCGCGGATGCCGATCCGGGGCTGCTCGTCGATCAGGCGCAGCCCGGCGTTGCGGGCGGCGGCCAGGGCGTCATCGATCGACGCCACCCGGTAGGCGACGTGATGCAGTCCGGCGCCCCGGCGGGCCAGGAATTTTCCGACCGCGGTGTCGGGGCCGAGCGGTTGCAGCAGCTCGACGTGCCCGTCGCCGACGTCGAGCAGGGCCGCGTCAACCCCCTGTTCGGTCACCGTCTCGCGGTGCACGAGGGGCATGCCCAGGGCGTCCCGGTAGAGGGCCAGCGAGTCGTCGATGCTCGTGACGGCGACGCCGATGTGGTCGATGGCGGACAGCATCGGGCGGGGAGGATACCGGCCGCCCACCTGCCGTCGCCCGGCAGCGAGCCGGCTCAGACCGTTGGCGCGCCCGGCCGGCGCGCGGGTTTCAGCTCGCCGGGTCGCGAGGGAGCCGGGCGGGATGGACCGCCGTGGCCGCGGCCAGTCCGATGCGGGTGCTCGCTCCGCGGGCGGCGGGGGCCTTGCGCACGCCCGTCATCACCCGCTCGATGTCGCTGCGCTCCACGACCTCCTTGGCCAGCAGCGTGGCGGCCAGCTCGTCCAGCTGCGGGCGGTGCTCGTCCAGGATCGTCGTCGCCGCCCGCATCGCCTCATCGGCCAGCTCGCGAACCTCGTGGTCGCTCTGGCGGCGGGTGGCGTCAGAGACGCCCACATCGGCTAGGCGCAGGGACGTGAAGCCGGTCCCCATCGCGAACTCGTGGACCATCGCGTGGGCGATCTCGGCCACCCGGCGCAAATCATCGCTGGCTCCGGTGGTGATCGAGCCGAACACGAGCTCCTCGGCGGCGCGGCCGCCCAGGGCCATGGTCATGAGATCGATCAGCTCCTCACGCGTCTTCAGGTAGCGATCCTCCTCGGGGAGGTTCAGCGTGTAACCGAGCGCCTGACCGCGGGGGACGATCGAGATCCGGTGCACGGGGTCGACCGAAGTCAGCAGCTCCCCACACAACGCGTGGCCGGCCTCGTGGTAGGCGACCACGCGGCGTTCGTGGTCGGTCAGGGTGCGGCGCGACTGCATGCCGGCCACGACCCGCTCGAGGGCGTGATCGAAGTCGGCGGTGTCAATCGTGTCCGACCAGCGCCGGGCGGCGTTGATGGCGGCCTCGTTGCAGATGTTGGCGAGGTCGGCGCCGGTCAGGCCCGAGGTCTGCCGGGCCAGCAGCGTGTAGTCGACCTCCTCCGCTACGGGCTTGCCTCGGGAGTGGACCTTGAGGATCGCCTCGCGGCCGATCACGTCGGGCGGAGAGACGAAGATCTGGCGGTCAAAGCGCCCTGGGCGCAGCAACGCGGGGTCGAGCTTCTCAAGCAGGTTGGAGGCGGCGATCACAACCACGTCGCCGCTGCTGGTGAAGCCGTCCATCTCGACGAGGAGCTGGTTCAGGGTCTGGTCGTGCTCGGTGCTGTTACCGCTTCCGCGGGCACTGCCGACCGCGTCGAGCTCGTCGATGAACACGATCGCCGGCGCATGCTTGCGCGCCTCGCGGAAGAGGCGACGAATCCGGGCCGCGCCGACGCCGACGAACATCTCGACAAAGGACGCCGCGGACTGTGCGAAGAACTCAGCGCCCGACTCGTGCGCGGCGGCCTTGGCCAGCAGCGTCTTGCCGGTTCCCGGCGGCCCGTAGAGCAGGATCCCCTTGGGGACATGGGCGCCCAGACGCTTGAAGCGGCGGGGATCCTTGAGGTAGTCGACGACCTCGCGGAGCTCCTCCTTAGCTTCCTCGGCCCCGGCGATCTCCGACCAGGTGATCTGCGGTGTGGACTCGGGCCGGATCTGCTCGGGACGCGTGCGGGGCATCGCGCGGACCAGGAACACGACGGCGGTGACCAGGATGGCCATGAAGACGAGCGGCAGCCATTGCTGGATCAGGGCGACCACGTCAACGCCCCCGCCAGACGAGGTCACGACCGGCGGATTAACGTGAGAAGCCGCAGCGACGGCGGTGATCACGGCAGCACTCAGCATCGGTGAAGACCTTCATCGGCGCCGGCGCGGAATTACTAAACCCTGGACAGGCGTGGATTGGGGGCGTACCCCCGCCCGACCTTCGCACACGGCCGCCCCTCGAGCAGGACGACGTCAGCCGTGAAGTCGTTCTCGCCCCGCAGCAGAGATGATCCGACGCCGTACGCGTCCACGGCCACGCCGGCGTCTTCGAACTCGCGGATGCGGGCGGCGGTGAAGCCCCCGGAGACGACGATGCGGACATCGGGGAAGCCGGCGCCGTCGAGCGCACCGCGGACCTTCTCGACCAGCCGCGGGTTGACCCCGGTGGGCTTGAAGCCGCCCATCTCCTCCCACAGGGAACGATCGACGAGCTGCTCGGAGGTATCGAGACGGACTCCCCACAGGCGGGGCCCGAGCGCGGCCGCGACCTCGAGCGCGGTCTTGACCGAGTCATTCTCGAAGTCGGCCAGGACCGTGATGTTCATCTCGTCGTGGTAGCGGTCGGCGAACTTGACCGCCGCCTTGACGGTGTCGCCGCCGTAGGCCGCGATCAGGCCGTGCGGGACCGTGCCCACGCCGCGGCCGCCCCACCACGAGGCCTGGGCGTCAGTGGAGACCCCGATCGCGCCGGCCACGTGGGCGGCCCAGCCGTCCCCGGTCTGGACGAGCCAGTGATCGTGGCGGGCGGGGAAGAACAGCACCTGCTTGCCGTTGGCCGCGCGGACGACCTCGTTGACGTTGCGCATGATCAGCGAGCGGCGGGCGAGGCTGCCCAGATACACGGTCTCCAGGTGCGCGAACAGGGTGTAGTCGCCCTCGATCGTCATCACTGTCTCCCGCGGGGCGATGCGGTCGCCCTCGTGCAGGGCATTGACCACGAGCTGATCCCAGCCGGAGATGAATTCGCCGTCCACGATCCGTCCCGCGCACGTCTTCAGGACGGCGATCGCCTCGTCGATGCCGCCGAGGATCGAGTCTTCCTTCTGGAACACCTGCATCGTCACGTGCGGGTGGTCGCCCTCGGACTCGAGCAACTCCTTGGTGTAGACGAAGTACGCGTCGGAGTAGTAGCCGGCCCGGATCCGATCGACCGGGAGCCGGAAGATGTCCGGGTGCAGCCGGGGGGATACCTCCGTCGGCATGGGCTGAGTCTATTGGGGCCAGGCGCGGGATCGTGGGTTTGAGCAGCCGGCGTCGCGCCTTGCGCTGCCGTCTAACCGACCCGGGTCACCCGGCTAACCGATTGGGGCCGCTCTGCGCCTGGCCCGCCGCTCGGAGACCGCGGCGATTAGCACGCTGAGCTCGAACAGGAGGTAGAGCGGGACGATCTCGAGCAGCATGGTGATGACGTCGCTGGGAAGGAGCGCCGCGGCCACCACGCAGGCCAGCACGGCGTAGCGACGGTGCTGACGGAGCTGGGCCGGAGTGACGAGCCCGGATCGGGTAACGGCGATGATGCCGACCGGGATCTGGAACAGGAGGCCCATGGCCAGCAGCGTCGTGGCCGCGAACTTGTAGTACTGATTGGCCTGCACGAGCACGTTGAACTCGCCGCTGTTGAAGTTCTGAAAGAAGTGCAGCGCGGCCGGCAGGACCACGAGGTAGCCGAACGCGATCCCGGCGGCGAACAGGACGGGGATCGCGAGCGTGACCGGCAGCATGTGTCGGCGCTGCTCCGGTGAGAAGGCGGGCATCAGGAAGCCGTAAGCCTGGAGCAGAAGAACCGGCAGCGACAGGATCAGGGCGAAGATCAGCGTGACGGTCAGCGTGCTGGTGAACGGTTCGCCGATGCCGAGCGTCACGGGGCGGTCCCCGCGGGGCGCGGCCGACAGCGCCTTGACGTCCTTGCCGAGGCTGTGCTGCACGCTGCTCAGTGCGGCGCGCGCGGTGCCCGACCGCGACTGGCCCTGCAGGACGCCGGCCACGCGGCTGAGTTGGGCCGCGACGTCCCGCGCGCTGACCTGCACCCGGTAGGTGGCGCCGAGCGGACCGCCGCCGGAGCGGACCTGCTGCTGGGTGTTATGGGCCAGGGGAGCGTTGACGATGCGCAGCAGCTGGTGGTTTTGCCAGAAGCAGAAACCGAAGGCGACGAGCACCGCGATCACTGACACGATGAGTCTCGAGCGAAGCTCCTCGAGGTGGTCGACGACGCTCATCCGCGCCTCGTGGGTTACGGGGCGGAAGGCGACGGAGGCCAGGGCGGCCGGGGTCTGCATGGAGTCGGCCGGGTGCCGGGCGCGGCCCGATCAGGCCGCCGGGGGGACCGGGAGGTGAGTCTCAGGCTGATCGACCGGGTGCGGATCAAACGGCGACGGCCCCTCGACCTCGGACGGCTGAGCGTGGCTGTCTGCGCTGACTGATTCCTTGAAGCCCCGGAGGCCCTCGCCCATCGACTTGCCCAGCTCGGGCAGGCGCTTGGCGCCGAAGACCAGCAGCACGACGATGAGGATGATGGCGATGTGAAGGGGGTTCTCGAGACCCATGAGCGCTGCTCCGATCGATTGGCTTGGCCTGGGGCTGACCGTTCCTACGGTCCAGGCAGCAACCCGGATCACCGGTGGCCCACAGGTCGGGCCGGTTTGACTCAGGCCAGCAGCTCGCGGGCGATGTCGCGGAAGAACGTGGCCGCGAAGCCCAAGTCGCGAACGTCGATGCGCTCGTCGGCGTTGTGGACCAGCGGCGCCGCCTCGAGCAGGCCCTGGTGGCGCTGGGGGAAGAAGCCGTAGGCCACGCAGTCGGGGAAGGCGTCGCGAAACCAGCGCGAGTCCGAGAAGCCGGGCAGGATCACCGGGACCGTCTTCGCGCCGGGATCATTGCGCTCCACCCAACCGGAGATGGCGGTCATCAGCTCGCTTTGCACCGGGGACTGGTTTCCGACCACCTGCTCGGTGAACTCGATGCTCAGCTCGTCGGTCTCGGCGCCCAGGACCTGCGTAATACGCTCGCGGGCCGCCGCCTCGCCGAGGCCGGGCGGGACGCGGCAGTCGACCCGAACCTGAGCTCGCGAGGGGATCACGTTGATCTTGCCCGAGGCGCTCGACATCGTCGGAGTCAGGGTGACGCCGAACATCGGCTCGATCAGCGTCCGCAGGCCCGGATCGATGGCCGCGAGACGCTCGAGCGCCGCGCCCGGGTCATCGGGGTTCTCACCCAGCCCGCGCAGGAGGGCGGCCGGGCCTTCGGTCAGGGCATAGCCCTCGGGCGGGGCGGCCAGGGCGGCCAGCACGGGCGCCAGCTTGAGCAGCGCGTTGTCGCCGGTGCGCGGCAGCGACGCGTGACCGGCCGCTCCGTGAGCGACGACGTTGAAGCGGAAGATCCCCTTCTCGGCGCAGCAGACCCCGTACCGGCGAGCGCCGTCGTACTCAAAGGACTCGCCGCCGCCCTCGTTGAGGAGCATGTCGCAGCGGGCCTGGTCGGGATGGTGCTCGCACAGCCAGTGCGCGCCGACGTCTCCGCCGGTCTCCTCGTCGGCTACGAAGATGAGCTTGAGCGTTCCCCGCGCCGGCCTCCACCCCTGTCGGGCCAGAGCCACGCCCGCCACCGCCTCGGCCGCCACCTGGGACTTCATGTCCAGGGAGCCTCGGCCCCACACATAGCCATCTTCGAGGTCGCCCGACCACGGATCGTGGCGCCACTCGGAGGGGTCGGCGAGGACGGTGTCGACGTGGCCCAGGAAGCCGAGCGTCGGCCCGGGCTCCGCGCCGGGAAGGTCGGCGATCAGGTTGGGTCGCTGGGGGGACGCGCCCAGGACCTGGGTCTCGAACCCGGCCTCGCGGGCGTAGGCCTCGAGGTATTCGATCGCCACGTGCTCGTTGCCGGGCGGGTTGACGGTGTTGAAGCGGACGAGGTCCTGGAGGACCCGGACCGCCTCGTCCTGGAGCGCTTGATCGGCCATGGCGGTCCAGGGTAACGGCGTAGGATGCTGGCCGTGGCCGCTCCCGCGACCGACCTCGCCCTCGCCCAGGAGCTGGCCGACGCCGCGGACGCGATCACCATGGCCCGCTTCCGCGCCGACGATCTGGTCGTGGAGACCAAGCCCGACCTGACGCCGGTCAGCGAGGCCGATACGGCGGTCGAGCGCGAGCTGCGGCGGCGCCTGGGCGCAGCCCGGCCCGGCGACGCCATCATGGGCGAGGAGTACGGCGAGAGCGATGATCAGGGGGCAAGCCGCCGCTGGATCGTCGACCCGATCGACGGCACCAAGAGCTATGTCCGCGGCGTCCCGGTGTGGGCCACCCTGCTGGCGCTGGAGGAGGACGGCGAGCTGACCCTGGGCATGGTCTCGGCCCCGGCGCTCGGCCGGCGCTGGTGGGGCGCGGCCGGCCAGGGTGCGTTCGCACGGGAGAACGGCCAGCAGCGGCGGCTGCATGTCTCCGGCGTCCGCGAGCTCGGCGACGCTCAGCTGTGTTTCTCAGACTTCGACGGCTGGGCCGCGGACGGGCGCCTGCCCGCTCTGTTGAGTCTCAGCGCCCGCTGCTGGCGGACCCGCGGCTTCGGTGACTTCTGGCAGCACATGCTGGTCGCCGAGGGCGCGGCCGAGATCGCCGTCGACCCCGGCGTGTCCCTATGGGACCTGGCGGCGATCCTGGTCGTCGTGCGCGAGGCGGGCGGCCGCATGACCGACCTCGATGGCGTCGAGCGCGCGGATGGGGGCGACGGCGTCTCCACCAACGGGCTATTGCACGACGAGGTGCTGGCGGCCTTGAGCCCCTGACCGCACTGGCCATACTCAGGGGGTGATGGAGCAACTGTTCGATGACGGCGTCGGCAGCGCGGCCACCGGCGAGGCCCCGCTCGAGGGGGCGCCGCTGGCCACGCGGATGCGCCCGCGCACGCTGGATGAGCTCGTCGGTCAGGGGAAGCTCCTCGCGCCGGGCTCGGCCCTGCGGCGGGCGATCGAGGAGGGTCACCCGCATTCGATGATCCTGCACGGGCCGCCCGGCAGCGGCAAGACGACACTGGCCCGGCTGGTCGCCCACGCGTCGGGCGCCGCCTTTGAGGAAGAGAGCGCGGTCGCGGCCGGGCGGGCCGAGGTTCGGGCGGTGATCGAACGCGCCCGCGAGCCGCTTGAAGTCCGGTGGCCGGCGCACGGTCTTCTTCCTGGACGAGATCCACCGTTTCAACAAGGCTCAGCAGGACGCCCTGCTGCCCGCGGTCGAGGACGGGGTGATCACCCTGATCGGCGCGACCACCGAGAACCCGTACTTCGAGGTCAACTCGGCCCTCATCTCGCGCAGCCATGTATACGAGCTCGAAGCTCTCAAGCCGGCCGACGTGCGCCGGCTGCTGGACCGCGCAGTCGACGCGGGGTACTGCGGGCCACCCGACCGGATCCAGGGCGAGGCACTTGATTTCCTGGCCCAGCGGTCCGGCGGCGACGCCCGCTCGGCGTTGAACGCGCTCGAGCTCGCCTGCGACGCGGCCGGTGAGGGAAACGCGGTGACGCTCGCTCACGCCGAGGACGCGCTGCAACGGCGCGCGATCCTGTACGACCGCCAGGCCGACAACCACTACGACACGATCTCGGCCTGGATCAAGGCCACCCGAGGATCGGACCCCGATGCCTCCCTGTACTACCTGGCCGTGATGCTGGAAGGAGGCGAGGACCCTCGCTTCATCGTCCGTCGGATGGTCGTGCTGGCCTCTGAGGACATCGGCAACGCTGATCCCCAGGCCCTGGTGGTGGCCACGGCCGCGGCGGCGGCGGTAGAGCACGTCGGGCTGCCCGAGTGTCAGTTCGCGCTCGCCCAGGCGGCGATCTACTTGTCGCTGGCGCCGAAGTCGGATGCCGCCAAGCGCGCGGTCTTTGCCGCCCGCGCCCATATCGCCGAGCGGGGGGCCGCCGCGCCGCCGGCCCATCTGCGCTCCTCGACCCGCAGCGACGGCGGGTATGACAATCCGCACCGCCGCCCCGGTCACTTCTCCGGTCAGGAGCTGCTCCCGGAGTCCGCCGTGGGTGCTCGCTTTTACGAGCCCGACGACGCTGAGGCCGAGCAGCGCCGCCGCCTGGCAGAAATTGAGCGGAGCCGGGGCCGTGGGCGCGATGAAAAAAACCGCCCGTAACCAGGCGTTCACAGGGAATCGGCCATGAAGCTACTACCCTGTAGTAAATGGCTTTTGCTGCTGATCCAGGGGCTCTGCTAGCTCGTTCCTACACGCTTGCGCGCGGTCCGCGGGTGCGGCTGCGCCTGGCTCGCTCGCGTGATCTAGGCGCGATCGAGGCGCTGATGCGCCGCGAGGGTCGTGGCGAGGAGGGATTTCCTCTGCTCCGCCTGCTCAGGGGCGACCCCCGCCGCCAGTTGGCCATCACCGCTGCCGCGCTCGTCGGCTCGGCCGAGACCGTGGTCGGTTTCGGAGCCATCGATCTCGATCAGCCCGGCGTGGCGCCGAAGCTGCTCGTCGTCGACCACGCGCTGACCGATGGTCTTGACCAGCTGCTGGCCGACGCCCTGGTCGGACGCGCCGAGGCCCTGCTCCGCACCCGCGCCGCGTAGCCGAGCCGCGATCGCCAAGCCTGGTACCGGCCAGTAGCCTGTGCCCGTGATGGCCGCGACGACGCAAGCCGCGATGCTCGAGTCGTTCAACCCCAGCACCGGCGCGCTGCTCGGCTCGGTGCCGGTGACCCCACCGGAGGACGTCCAGGCGGTCGTCGCCGCCGTGGCGCAGGTGCAGCCGGTCTGGTCCCAGCTCCGGCTGCGCGATCGCGCTCTGTACATGCTCCGCGCCGCCCAGGTAGTGATCGACGAGGCGGACGAGATCCGCGACCTGATCGTGGCCGAACAGGGCAAGCCCCGCAACGAGGCCTTCTCGATGGAGATCTTGCCCACGATCGACGCCCTGAACTGGATTGCCGGGGAGGGCCAGGAGATCCTGGCCGATGAGCAGATCGCCATGCCGCAGCTGTTCTTGAAGACCAAGCAGTCGGCCTTCACCTACGAGCCGCTGGGCGTGATCGGCGTGATCGCGCCCTGGAACTACCCCTGGAGCATCCCGTTTGGCGAGGTGGCGCTGGCCTTGATGGCCGGCAACGGCGTCGTGCTCAAGCCGGCGTCACTGACCCCGCTAATCGGTGCGCGGATCGAGCGCGTGTTCGAGCGCGCCGGGATCCCGGACGGTCTCGTCCGCGTGATCCACGGTCCCGGCACAGGGCCGGCGCTGGTCGAGTCGAGCACGGCCAAGATCTTCTTCACCGGCTCGGTGGAGACCGGGCGCGGGGTGGGTGAGGCGTGCGCTCGCCGGCTCAAGGGTTCGGTGCTCGAACTGGGCGGCAAGGACCCGATGATCGTCCTCGAGGATGCCAACCTCGACCACGCGGTGGCCGGGGCGCTGTGGGGAGGCTTTGCCAATGCCGGCCAGACGTGCTCCGGGATCGAGCGCGTGTACGTGATGCGGGAGGTCGCCGAACGCTTCATCGCCCGGGTCGTGAGCGGTGCCCGGGCGCTGACGGTCGGCGATCCGCTGGGCTGGCGGACCGAGATCGGGCCGATGATCTCCGGCCAGCAGCACGCGCTCGTCGCCGAGCTGGTCGACGACGCCGTTGCTCACGGCGCCAAGCTCGAGTGCGGGGGGCCGTTGCCGACGCCGCCAGCCGGGCTCAGCGGCGATTTCTACGCCCCGACCGTGCTCACCGGGGTCACCCACGACATGCGGATCATGCGCGAGGAGATCTTCGGTCCGGTTCTGCCGATCATCGTCGTCGACTCTGAAGCCGAGGCCGTGGCGCTGGCCAACGACAGCGCCTTCGGCCTGGGCGCCTCGGTCTGGACCGGTGACCGCGGCCGGGGTGAGCGCTTCGCGCGGGAGCTCGAGGCGGGGATGGTGTGGATCAACGATCACATGTTCAGCCACGGGGCCTGCCAGCTCGCCTGGGGCGGAGTCAAGGATTCGGGACTCGGCCGCACCCACTCGAAGTTCGGCCTCTACGAGTGCGTGAACGTGAAGCTCCGCGTGTGGGAGCCCTCCAAGATCCGCGACCCGTGGTGGCATCCCTACGACGAGACGCTGGGGCGGGCGCTGCGCCAGACGGCGGCCATCCTCTACGGCCGCCCCTCGATCCGCGCCGCCGCGCTGCGGGCCGGCGCCCTGCCCCTGCTGCGCCTCGGCTCCCGGTTGGCCCGGGACGCCGTCAAGCGCTGACAGGAGGCGGCTGTTGGAAAGCCGCTAGGTCACGGTTGGACCAAAGGCAGCAAGGAAGGGAAGAAGGTTGGCTGTTGGCTGCCATCCGTCGCGGCGAATGGGGCCCAGGCAAAAACGACCACCTGCGCACGCACGGTCCCCGTCTGCGGGGGGGTGCGTGCTGGAGTGGCCGGAAACCGGCTATCTCCACACGCACCGCCTCAGAATCGGCCCCGTGCGTGCGGAAATGGTCGGTTCCGAGGCCGGCGCCGGGACTCCAAGGCACGCCGGCGGGTCCGGCGCCGGCCCTGCGAGCGAGACATCCCTGTTTCGATAGCTGGAGTTTCTGGGCGACCGGCCCGTGCCGGGTCCCGACGCTCAAAGGGCGACGGAGCCCACAGGCTAGGCTTAACTGCATGCCCGCCCAGGCCTACGCCGGCAAGGAATGTGTCTGCCAGTTCCGCAAGGGGATCTGCGATCAGAGCTGTGTCAAGGACATGCTCGACACGCCCTTCTACATCGCCTGCCTGCGGCTGAAGGGGCGCCGGTGCCTGGTCGTCGGCGGCGGTGACATCGGGCTGGAGAAGGTCGAGGGTCTGCTCGCCTGCGACGCCACCGTGACGCTGGTCGCGCCCGAAGCGCATCCGGCGCTCGTCGACCTGGCCCTGGAAGGCTCGATCGAATGGGTGCGCCGCGAGTTCCGCGAGGGCGACCTCGAAGGCACGCTGATCGCGATTGCCGCCACCGATGACACCGACGTCAACATCAGCGTCTTCAATGCCGCCGAGCGGCGGGCGATGCTGGTCAACGTCGTCGACGTGCCGCCGCTGTGCAATTTCATCCTGCCCGCGATCGTGCGCACGGGCCCGCTGGCCGTGGCCATCTCCACGGCGGGCGCCTCGCCGGCGCTGGCCAAGCGCATGAAGCGAGAGATCTCCGAACTGTTCGGCGAGCCCTACGCCCAGCTGGCCGTGATGCTCAACGACGCCCGTGGCTGGGCCAAGGGGACGCTCCCCACCTATCAGGACCGCAAGGCGTTCTTCGAGGGCATCGTCGGCGGTGATCCCGATCCGATCGCGCTGCTGCGCGAGGGTGAGGTCGATCGCGTGCGCGAGCTGATCGAGTCCGCTCGGCTCGCCCACGCTCCCGCCGGTGAGTGAGCTCACCCACCTCGACGCCGCCGGCAACGCCCGGATGGTCGATGTGGGCGAGAAGGCTTCCAGCGCCCGCACGGCGACAGCTCGGGCGTTGATACGGGTGAGCCCCGAGACCGCTCAGCGCGTCAAGGACGGCGATGCCCCGAAGGGTGACGTGCTCGGCGTGGCCCGGATCGCCGGCATTCAGGCCGCCAAGCGAACGGCGGAGTTGATCCCCCTCTGCCACCCCCTGGCCCTCTCGTTTGTCGGCGTCGAGGGGAAGATCGACGTCCCCGCGGGCACGATCGAGGTGATCGCCGAGGCCCGGACAACCGGTCCGACCGGCGTCGAGATGGAGGCCCTGACCGCCGCCTCGGTGGCCGCCCTGACCGTGTACGACATGGTCAAGGGTGTCGAGCGGGGCGCGGAGATCGCCTCCGTGGCCCTGCTCAGCAAGTCCGGCGGGCGCTCGGGCGAGTGGCACCGCGGCTGACGCCGGTCTTCTCGGCGCTTATCCTCAGCCCCGCCCATGCGCACCGCAATCCTCACCGTGTCGACATCGGTCGCCGCCGGCCAGACTCAGGACCGGTCTGGGGAGGCGCTGGCCGAGCACGCGACCGCCGCCGGCGCCGAGGTGGTGGTCCGTGACGTGCTCCCCGACGACCGGATCGCGATCGAGGACTGGCTGCGCCGGACCGCGGCCGAGGGTGCGGCCCTGATCTTCACCACCGGCGGGACCGGGCTGACCGACGACGACGTCACTCCCGAGGCCACCCTGGCCGTGATCGACCGCCAGGCCCCGGGCTTCGCGGAGGCGATGCGAGCCGAGTCCCTCAAGCACACCCCGATGGGGCTGCTCACTCGCGGGGTTTCCGGGCTCTGCGGACGGACCCTGATCATCAACTTCCCCGGCAATCCAAAGGCGATCGGCGAGGTGTTCGGAGTCATCGCGCCGACCCTCGAGCACGCCGTGGCCACATTGCAGCGCGAGGGTGGACGCCCAACCCCCGGCCATTGAGCTGCGCGGCCTGGCTCGCTATTTCGGCGAGCGAGTCGCGCTGAGCGGCGTATCGGTGCAGGTCCCGGCCGGTACGACGCTGGCCGTGCTGGGCCGCAACGGGGCCGGGAAATCGACGCTGCTGCGGATCCTGGCCGCGCTGCTGCGTCCCCACAGCGGCGCGGTCGAGGTGTTCGGCGAGCCGCTGCCGCGGCGCGCGTGGGCGGTCCGGGGCAAGATCGGGCTGCTCGCCCACGAGCCGCTGCTGTACCGCGAACTCAGCGGGCGCGAGAACCTCGAGTACCACGCGCGGCTGCACGGCGTGGTCCGCGCACGGGTGTCCGAGGTGCTCGACGCGGTGGGCATGGATCGCCGCGCCGAGGAGCCGGTCCGCCTGCTCTCGCGCGGCATGGTGCAGCGGCTGGCCATCGCCCGGGCGGTGCTTCACGACCCGCAACTGCTGCTGCTGGACGAGCCGCGCGCCAACCTCGACCCGGCCGCGGCCGAGCTCGTCGAGCCGCTGATCGGCCGGCCGTCCGGGCGCACCCGCGTGTTGACCAGCCACGACCCCCAGGCCGCCCTGGCTGACGCCGACGCGGTCCTGGCCCTCAAGGACGGGCGCGTCGTGTTCAGCGGGACGCCGCGGGATTTCGGGCCCGAGCGCGTGCGGGAGCTCTACGCATGAGGGTCGTGCTGGCCGTGCTGCGCAAGGATCTGCGACTCGAGCTGCGCACGCTCGAGACCGTGCCGGCCATGGTTCTGCTCACGCTGGTCACGTTCGTGATCTTCCATTTCGGCCTAAACCGGGCGACGATCGATGGTCAGCTCGCGGCCGGGGTGCTGACGGCAACGCTCCTGTTCGCCGCCATGCTGGGGATCAACCGGCTGTTTGTCGCCGAGCGTGAGCAGGGCGGCTTCGACGCCTTTCTACTCGCCCCGGTCGACCGCTCGGCCATGCTCGTGGCCAAGTCCGCGGCGCTGTTCTTGTTCCTGGTCACCCTCGAGGTGGTCGCCGTTCCCGCCTTTGCCCTGTTCTTGCTCGGCCCATCGCTGGGGCCGGCACTGCCGGGGCTGATCCTCGTCCTGCTGCTCGCCGACGCCGCCCTGGCCGTGATCGGCACCCTGGTCTCGGCGATCGCCGTGCACACCCGGGCCCGGGATCTGATCGGACCGGTGATCGCGCTGCCGCTGCTGATACCGGCTCTGATCGCCACCGCTCGGGCGATCGGGCCGCTATTGGCCGCCCACGGCGCCGGCTCGCCGCCGGGGCGGTGGCTGGCCATCCTCGCTCTTTATGATGTGGTCTTCGCACTGCTCGCCTACGCAGTGTTCGACTTCCTGCTCGAGGATTAGGTTCTCAGTGCCCCCGACAACGACCTACGGCAAGGGGCTTCGCAGCCTCGCTCTTGCCACGACGATCACGATCGGCCTCGCGCTCGTGCTGATCTTCTTCTACGCCCCGCTGGACGCCGAACAGGGCTTCGTGCAGAAGATCTTCTATCTGCACGTACCGCTGGCCATCGTCTCTCTGTGCGGGTTCGTCCTCGGTGGCGCCCTGGCCATCTGCCACCTGCGGACAGGCGACCGGAAGTGGGATCTGCGCTCCTACGTGGCCATCCACATGGCCCTCATCTTCGGCACCGGCGGCCTCATCACCGGCTCGATCTGGGCCAAGGCGTCCTGGGGGCACTGGTGGGTCTGGAATGAGCCCACGCTGGTCTCGTTCTTGATCGTGCTGCTGTTGTTCGCGACCTATCAGCCATTGCGCTTCTCGATCGAGGATCCTGAGCGCCAGTCGCGCTACGCCAGCGTTTTCTCGATCGTGGCCGGGGCCTTCGTGCCCCTGAACTTCATCGCCGTCCGGCTCGCCCAGCAGTACGTGCACCCGCGCGTGCTGACCCTCGGCGGTGGCCAGCTGCCCGGATCGATGCGCCTCACGTTCCTAGTCTCGTTGGTGGGCATCGCGCTGTTGTACGCGACCCTCTGGAAGTACGAGATGACAGCCAAGAACACCCGCTTTGCGGTCCGCCGCCTCCGACGTACGTTGCTCGGAGAGGACGCTGTCCGCCCCGTCGGCCGCAGCGCGGCACCATCATGAGCACGCTGCTGGCCGCTGCCCCCGCGATCCCGCTCGGCGAGAGCGGCAAGTTCGTGGCTGGCGCCTACATCGTGTTCGTGGTCCTGATCCTGGTCTACGTGACCATCATGGCGGTGCGCGCGCAGCGGATCGAGCGCGAGCTGGCCGAGTTGCAGCGCGACGTCGAAGCGGCGCGGGCCGGAACCGAGGCCGAAGCCGGGCGGGCGCGGGAGCCGGCGCTGTGAGTGAGCTACTGACCGTCGGCATCTCCTTCAAGACCGCACCGGTCGAGATCCGCGAGCGTTTGGCTCTGCCCGATGCCCGGGCGGCCGAATTCATGCGGGAGTTGAGAGGGACGACCGAGGTCTACGAGGCCGTCGTCGTCTCCACCTGCAACCGGATGGAGCTGTATCTCGTGGTCGGTGACCCGGTGGAGGCCGAGAGCACCGTGTTGACGATGCTCGCACGGCAGGCCGCGATCGGGCCCACGACGCTGGCCCAGGCCATCTACACGCACCGTAACTGCGACGCCGCCCGTCACCTCTACCGGGTCGTGGCGGGGCTCGAGTCGATGATCGTCGGTGAGGCCGAGGTCCAGGGCCAGGTCAAGCGGGCGTACGAGAACGCGCAGGCGCTGGATACGACGGGCCCGCTCACCAACCGGCTGTTCCGCGCCGCCCTGGCCACCGGCAAGCGCGTGCGGACGGAGACCGCGATCGGCGAGCGGCAGCTGAGTGCCCCCGGAGTGGCCGTGGCCCTGATCCGCGAGCGCCTGGCCGAGCTCGGTCCGCCCCGGAGCCCACGCCCGGCAGCGGGCCTGGCCGCCGGCTCCGCGCTCGACGGCCGAGAGGTGGTCATCATCGGCACCGGCGAGACCAGCGAGCTGACCGCGCGGGCGCTGGCCGAGAACGGCGGGCACCCGGTGTTCGTGGCCAACCGCCGGCGCGACCGAGCGCTTGATCTCGCCCGTCGCTATGGCGGCCACAGCCTGCGGCTGGACGAGCTCCCGGACGCCCTGCTCGAGTACGACATCGTGGTCGCGGCGACCGCCTCACCGCACCAGCTGCTGGAGGTACGCGAGGTGGCCGAGGTGATGCAGGCCCGGGGTGGACGGCCGATGCTGCTCATCGACCTGGCCGTCCCGAGAGACATCGATTCCGCCTGCGCGGCCTTGAACGGCGTCACCCTCGTCGACATCGACGATCTACAGGCTGTGGCCGACCGCAACCGCCAGGTCCGCCAGGCCGAGGCCCGCAAGGCCGAGGGCATCATCGAGGAGGAGATCCAGCAGTTCGCCACCTGGCTTGGATCGCTCGAGGTGCTGCCCACGCTGGCCGCGCTCCGAGCCCACGCCACCGACATCGCCGCCCTGGTGGTGGGAGAGAACGCCGGCAAGTGGGAGACGGCGTCGGTACGTGACCTGGAGCGGATCGAGGCCATGGCTCGCAGCGTGGTCAACCGACTCCTGCACGAGCCGACCCTGCGCATGAAGGAAATGCGCGATGACCGCGTGCACGCCCGGATGGCGCTCGTCCGCGAGCTGTTCGGTCTCAGCACGGAGGAGGGGACCCCGGCTCACGTCGCGCCCGCGACGGGCTCGATGGCCGAGGTGCGCGAGCTGCCCTCGCGCCCCGCCGCCCAGGGCGGCGCGCACCCGGCCTGATGCGGATCGGGACGCGGGGCAGCGCGCTGGCGCTGATTCAGGCCGAGTGGGTCGCCGCCCGGCTGCCGCCGCCGGTCGAGATCGTCACGATCACCACGCTTGGGGATCGCGGCGCCGCGCTTGAGGACAAGTCACGCTGGGTGTCCGAGCTCGAACGGGCCCTGCTTGATGACCGTATCGATCTGGCCGTGCACTCGGCCAAGGACGTCCCCACCGAGCTCGACCCGGCGTTCGAGCTGGTCGCGGTTCCGGAGCGCGCCGACGCCCACGACGCGATCTGCGGGGCAGATTCGCTCGAGGCGCTCGCCGCCGGGGCTCGGATCGGGACCAGCAGTGTCCGCCGCGCGGCTCAGATCAGGTCCGTCCGGCAGGACGTCGAGGTGGTCGAGTTGCGCGGCAACGTCGACACCCGCCTGCGCAAGCTCGCCGAGGGTCAGGTCGAGGCGCTGGTCCTGGCCCTGGCCGGGCTGCAGCGTCTCGGTCGCGAGGCCGAGGCGGGGGGGCGACTGACGGGACTGGTGCCCGCGGCCGGGCAGGGCGCGCTGGCCCTGGAGGCACGAGCCGGCCGGCTCTCAAACCAGGTGCTGGCGCCGGTCCGCGATCCGATGGCCACGGCGTGCCTGGAGGCCGAGCGAACGCTGGTCAACGCCCTCGGCGCGTCGTGCAACACGCCGGTGGGCGCCTACGCCCGCCCCGCCGCCGGCGCCGACCAGCTGCAGCTGAGCGCGTGGGTGGGTCTCCCCGACGGCTCGACCTGGCTGGCCGACCGCGTCACCGCGCACGCCGACGAGGTTGGCCGTCTCAGCGCCGAGCGGATGCTGGCCGCGGGCGCGGCGGCGCTGCTGGCGCAGGCGGAACGGGAGCTCACGGCGGCCGGATGAGTCACGTGGCCGACATTGAGGCGAGCCCGGACGGCGAGCGGAGGCGCACCCGGATGAGTCACGTGGCCGACATTGAGGCGAGCCCGGACGGCGAGCGGAGGCGCACCCGGATGAGTCACGTGGCCGACATTGAGGCGAGCCCGGACGGCGAGCGGAGGCGCACCCGGATGAGTCACGTGGCCGACATTGAGGCGAGCCCGGACGGCGAGCGGAGGCGCACCCGGATGAGTCACGTGGCCGACATTGAGGCGAGCCCGGACGGCGAGCGGAGGCGCACGTGACCGTGCATCTGGTCGGGGCGGGCCCGGGGGATCCCGGGCTGATGAGCGCCCGGGCGCTGGAGCTGATCGCCCGCGCCGACGTGATCGTCTACGACCGCCTGATACCGGTCACCGCGCTGGACGGGGCCCGCGACGACGCCGAGCTGATCTACGCCGGCAAGGAGGGTGGCGGGGTCTCGGTCGGCCAGGCTGAGATCCAGGCCCTGCTGCTCGAGCACGGCGCGGCCGGGCGCGAGGTCGTGCGCCTCAAGGGCGGCGACCCGTTCGTGTTCGGACGCGGCGGGGAGGAGGCCGAGGCGCTGCGTGAAGCCGGGATCCCGTTCACGGTCGTACCCGGAATCACGGCCGGGGTGGCGGCGTCGGCCTACGCCGGCATTCCGGTCACTCATCGTGATGCCGCCAGCGCGGTGGCCTTCGTGACCGGTCACGAGGACCCCGTCAAGCCCGAGTCGGCGCTGGACTGGGCGGCGCTGGCCGCCTTCCCGGGCACGCTCGTCTTCTACATGGGGGTCAAGCGGCTGGGCGCCATCGCGGAGCGTCTGATCGCCGGCGGGCGACCCGGCTCCGAGCCGGCGGCCGTGATCGAGCGCGGCACGCTGCCCGGTCAGCGGGTGGCATCGGGCACGCTGGAGACGATCGCCGACGTGGCTCGGGAGGCCGAGATCCGGGCTCCGGCGATCTCGCTCGTCGGAGCCGTGACCGCGCTGCGTCCCCAGCTGGCCTGGTTTGAGTCTCAGCCGCTGTTTGGCCGCACCGTCGCCGTCACCCGCGCCCGGGCCCAGGCCAGTGGCCTGGCCGCGCGATTGCGCGAGCTCGGCGCCGAGGTGATCGAGGCCCCGGCCATCCGCATCAATCGCCTCGAGGGACCGCCCCCCGATCCGGCCGCCTACGACCTCGTATGCCTGACCAGCCCCAACGGTGTCGACGCTCTGTTTGAACGCCTGGGGTCGGCGGGTCTCGACGCCCGGTCCTTCGCCGGTGCCCGCCTGGCGGCGATCGGCCCCGGCACCGCCGGCGCCCTGCGCCGCCAGGGGCTGATCGCCGATGTGGTCCCCGAGCGCTTCGTGGCCGAGGGCCTGGTCGAGGCGCTGGCCGACGTCCCCGTCGCCCGCGCGCTCGTTGCCCGCGCCGCCGAAGCCCGCGACGTGCTGCCCGACGCGCTGCGGGCCCGGGGCGCCGAGGTCGACGTGGTCGCGCTCTATGAGACCGTGGCCGAGCCGCTGACCGAGTCCGAGCGCGCGGCCGTGATCGGGGCCGACTACGTGACCTTCACCTCGTCTTCCACCGTGCGCTACTTCTTTCAGACCGCCGGTGAGGCGCTGGCGCCCGAGACGCGGCTGGTCAGCATCGGCCCGGTCACCAGCGACACGCTGCGCGAGCACGGTCGCGAGCCAGATGTCGAGGCCGGCCGCCACGACATCGACGGGCTGGTCGCGGCGCTCGTGGCCGACGCCGAGTCGCCCTGAGCCGGCCTCTCGCCCGACGCTAGGCGCCGTTCAGGAGCGATTCAGGCCCTGGTGGCGATCATGGCCGCCATGACCAATACGTTCAAAGCGCTTCGGCCCGCGCTCGCCCTGGCGGCGATCGTCCTGGCCGGCTGTGGCTCGAGCTCGGCCAGCAGCAGTCACTCCGCCTCCGGGGCGCAGAGCATCACGTCCACGCCCGCCCGAAAAGCGGCTTCGAGCAGCACGAACGCCGGCGTTGGCGCGCTGTCGGCAGAGGTGAAGGCGACGGCCACCGGGGACATTCCCGACACGCAGCAGTACCTGACCTACCGTAATCGCGGCCTCGGTTACCAGCTGGTCTACCCCGAGGGCTGGGCCCAGAGCGGATCCGGCCAGAGGGTCACCTTCCAGGACAAGAACAACCTCATCCGCGTGGTCGTCCGCCACGGTCGGGCGCCGAGCAGCTCGGCGGTAGCCGCACAGCTCGCCGCCGAGCGCAAACGCATTCCGTCACTGTCCTATGGGGCTGCCACGCAGCTGCCGATCGGCGGCGCGACGGTGGTCAAGATCTCATACTCGACGATCTCGGGGCCGAACCCGGTGACGGGGAAGCGCATCGAGCTGCTCGTCGACCGCTACGTATATGCCCATGGGGGCAAGGTGGCGATCCTCGACCTGGCCACCCCCAAGGGAGTCGACAACGTGGATGCCTACCGGCGGATCAGCCGGAGCTGGCAATGGCGGTGAGGAGTCTCTACGCCGAGCCCGAGGAGAAGGCAACACCGGTTCGGCCTCCAGCGCTCGAGTTTCGTGACGTGTTCCGGATCTTCCACTCCGGGCCCGTGGAAACGGTCGCCCTGCGAGGGCTGAGCCTGGGCGTGGAGGCAGGCGAGCTGGTCGCGGTGCTCGGGCCGTCCGGGTGTGGCAAGAGCACCATGCTCAGCCTGGCCGCGGGCCTCGATCAGGCCTCGGCGGGCGAGGTCCGACTGTTCGGACGCTCCTTATCGCCTCTTGGACGAAGATGAGCTGGCAGCGGTTCGGGCCCACGAGATCGGTCTCGTCCTCCAGCGCGAGAACCTGTGGCCGGCCCTGTCGGCGCTCGAGAATGTGACCACCTCGCTCCGGCTGGCCGGCCGCGCGCAGACCAAGGCGGCCGCCGCGGCGCTGGCCGAGCTGGGCCTCGCCGACCGCCACCGCCATCGGGTCCGGGCGCTGTCGGGGGGTGAGCAGCAGCGCGTGGCCATTGCCGCCGCCGCGGCCCGAGAAGCGTCCCTGGTCCTGGCCGACGAGCCCACCGGGGAACTGGACCGCGCCAACGAGGCGGCCGTGCTGGACGCTCTCCAACGGCTCCGAGACGACCATGGCAGCACGGTCGTGATCGTCACTCACTCCGAGGCGGTGGCGGGGCGCGCCGACCGTGTGATCGAGATGGCCGACGGCCGGGCCCACTCATGAGCACCGCCGCCGCATCGGTGCCCCTGATCGCCTGCCGCGGAGTCACGGTAACCCACGGTCATCGCGCGTCCGAGGTCACGGCCCTACGTGACGTCGAGCTGGAAATGGCCGATGCTGAGAGCGTTGCCCTGTGGGGTCGGTCGGGATCGGGCAAGACCACGCTTCTGCACGTGCTCGGGGGGTTGCTGGCGCCCAGTGCGGGCGAGGTGAGCTGGCGCGGGCGACCCCTCTCGACACTCGATCAGGCCGCTCGAGCGGCCCTTCGGGCCCGGGGAATCGCCTACGTGTTCCAGGGCGTCAATCTGCTGCCGTACCTGACGGCCTTCGAAAATCTGATCTTTGCCTTGCGGGCCAAGGCCGACGCCGACGGCGCGCACGCCGCCGAAGTCGATACCGACAGCCTGGCGGATGCGGGCCCCCCTGAGCCTGCCGCGCGCGCCCGGGCCCTGCTCGAACTGGTTGGCCTGGCCGGCAAGGCTGACTCCCTCCCGGCCGAGCTGTCAGGCGGGGAGGCGCAGCGAGTGGCGATTGCTCGGGCGCTGGCCCAGCAGCCCGAGCTGTTGCTCTGCGACGAGCCCACCGGCCAGCTCGATTCCGATACCGGCCGCCGCATCCTGGATCTGATCGAAGCCGCTCAAGCCGAGTTCGGCTTCGCGCTCGCTGTCGCCACCCACGACGAAGATGTCGCCGCCCGCTATGGGCGCACGATCGGCCTGTCCGACGGTGCGGTAATCGCCGACATCCCTGTGACCGGATGAGAGTCGCTACGCGGCTGGCCCTGACCGGACTGATCCGAGCCCCGCGCCAGGCCCTGATCCGGATCGTCGTCCTCGCCGGCGCGACGGCGCTGCTCGGCGCGATGCTGCTGTTCGTCGGCCATTCGCTGCAGAGCATGGCCGCAGGCACGGTGCGCAGCATCGCGGTCGACTGGCAGGGGCCGGTTTCCTCCTACAGCGCGGACACCCGTCTGGCCGGTGAGATCAGCCGCATGGCCGGAGTTCAGCAGGCCAGTGCGAGCGCCACCGCGCCGTTGGCTGACGCCACCCACCGGGGGTCAGCGGGCCTGACCAGTACCGGCGCCGGTGGGGTGCTGGCCGTGGCTCCGGGTTACCTCGACCATCTACCAACCTTCCGGATTCTCCAGGGCCGACTTGAGCCGGGCGGAGTCGTTCTCGACCAGCAGATGGCGGCAACGCTGCAGGCCAACATCGGCGACCAGGTGACCCTCCACTCGCGACGGGGTGGCCCCGCCCGCCGCTATCGCGTGACCGGGGTGGCCCTGGTCACCCACGCCGACGTCCTGTTTGCGCCGCTCAGTCCCCAAACTGGGCCCGCGGCCGCACAGCCGCCGGCCAATGTCGCGCTGATGCCGCTGAGCACGTTTGCTTCCACCTACGCCACCACGCTGCCCAACCTGACCGCGGCCAACGTCGGCTCGAGCGCCGTGCCTGGAGCCCAAACCGGCGTCCAGTGGCAGGTCCAGGTCCAGCTCGATCCCCGCCAGCTCACCGGCAGCCCATCCCACGCGCTGGCCCTGGCTACGCAAACGCGCAACCGGGTCGAGCGTACGCTGCCCGGCCAGATCCAGTTCGTCGACAACCTCTCCGACAAACTGAATACGGCCGCCGGCGACGCGCTCTATGCGGAGGCGCTCTACATCATGCTCGCGCTACCCGGCGCATTGATCGCCCTCGGGTTGGGGTACCTGGCCGCGCTCGGGACCCTGGAACGGGACCGACGCGATCTCGCCCTGCTGCGGGTCCGGGGCGGTCGCCGGCGGGATGTCATCGCTGTGTCGCTCGTCGACAGCATCGTCGTCGGCACGGCCGCCGGAGTGGCCGGGGCGGGGCTCGCGGTCGTGGCCGCGGACACGCTTGTCTCGGGCGGGGTCGCGCTGACCACCGGGCGGGTGGCGATGACGGTCATCGCGTGCGTCGTCCTCGCCATCCTCGGAGCCAGCGTGGCCCGGCTGGCCACCGCCAGGCGGACGCTCACGAGCTCAGTCAACGAGGCCCGCCGCGGCGTCCAACGCGAGCGAGCCCCGCTGTGGCGCCGAATCGGACTCGACTTCATGGCTCTGATCCTGAGTGGCCTCATCTACTGGCTCACGGCCCGGACGGGCTTTTCGGCCGTGGTCAGCCCGGACTCCAACCCGACCATCTCGCTCGCCGTCTACATGTTCTTCGCCCCGGCATTGCTGTGGATCGGGATGACCCTGCTCCTGGTCCGGCTGCGGGGACGGATGATCGGGTGGCTCGTCCGCGCGAGCGCGGGCGGCGGCGCAACCAGCTGGCGCTCGTTGTTGCTGGCCAGCGCGAGCCGGCGCGGAGCTCCGATCAACCGTGGGCTCGTCCTCGTCGGACTGCTGCTCGCCTTCGGCGTCCAGCTCGGTATCTTCACCGCCACCTACGACCAGCAGGTAACCGTCGACGCTCAGCTCACGTTGGGCGGCGACGTGACCGTGACGGCACCTCCAGGAGCTGTGGCCCGGGCTGGTTTGGCCCGGCGGGTGGCAGCGGTGCCCGGCGTCCAGGCGGCGACGGCGGTGGACCACTCCTACGCCTATGTCGGACCGGACCTGCAGGACACGTACGGGATCGACCCGAGAACGATCGCCTCCGCCACCACCCTGCGCGATTCCTATTTCCTCGGCGGGACAGCGGCCCAGATACTGCAGCGCTTGCGCGCCCGGCCAGACGGAATCGTGGTTTCCAAGGAGACGATCACCGACTATTCATTGAACCTCGGAGATCTGCTCAAGCTCCGCGTCCTGGACCGCCGCACCGGCGGGTTCAGGAATGTGCCGTTCCACGTCGTCGGAGTCGTTCAGGAGTTCCCCTCCGCGCCCAGGGATTCGTTCATGGTCGCCAATCTGGGCTACCTCCGCGCCCACGACCACGGACCGGGCCCGAATGTGATCTTCGCCCGCGCTACCGGCGATCCGGCGAGCGTTGGTCAGCGGGTCGCCGCGGCGACGCGGCAGTTCGGGACCACGGTCAGCAACATCGCCCAGCAATCGGTCCAGACGTCGAGCTCGATCACCGCCGTCGACCTCAGCGGCGTGCGCGACATCGAGGAGCTGTTCGCGATCGTGCTCACCGCCGCCGCGATGGCGCTGTTTGTCTCGATTGCTCTGGCCGAGCGGCGTCAGGAGTTCGCCACGATGGCTGCCGTTGGGGCGCCGCTGCGCCGGATCGGCGCGTTTTTGTGGTCTGAGGCGGCTCTCGTGCTGGCGCTCTCCTTCGTCCTCGCCGCCGGCCTCGGGTGGCTGCTCTCGGAGATGCTGGTGACGATGCTCCAGCACGTCTTCGATCCTCCGCCGGATCACCTAGCCGTTCCGTGGGGTTATCTGGCCGCGCTGGGCGCCGCCGCCCTCGGAGCGTCGCTGGTCGCGATCGCCGTGGCGGCCTGGGATCTTCGCCGGCTACGACTTGGAGAAGTCCTGCGCGAGCCCTGATGGGCCTTGGCCGCATCCGGCCCGCCAACCGGCCGAGGGGCCACGCGATACTGCTGTTATGGAACCGACCCTGCTGATCGTCGAGGACGAGCCGGGTCTGCGCGATGTGCTGAGCCGCAGCCTGCGGGCCGAGGGGTTCGAGGTCGAGGCCGTCGGCACGGGTCATGCGCTGATTGCCCGTGCCCTGCAGCGCGCGCCGGACGTACTCGTGATCGACATCGGTCTGCCCGACGCCGACGGCCGGGACGTTTGCCAGGCGCTGCGAACGCAAGGTATCGACGCGCCGGTGCTGTTCCTCACCGCCCGTGACGCATTACCGGACCGGATCAGCGGGTTCACCTCCGGCGGCGATGACTATGTCACCAAGCCCTTTGACCTGGCCGAGGTGGCGGTCCGCCTCCGGGCGCTTATCCGCCGGACCGGTGGTCCGGTAACGCCGACGCTGGATGGCCTGACCTTCGATCCCGGTGAGCTCACCGTGTCAGCCGGGGACGTCGAGCAGACGCTGACCCAGACCGAGTTCAGGCTTCTGGCCGCCCTGGCCGGACGCGGTGGAAACACGGTCACGCGCAGGGAGCTGATCGCCACCGCGTGGCCGCACGGGGCGATCGTGCACGACAACACGCTTGACGTCTATATCGCCCGGCTGCGCCGCAAGCTGCGGTCGATCCCGCAGGCGCCATCGATCATGACCGTCCACGGCACCGGCCACCGCTTGAAATGAGCGTTCGCGGTTTTAGCCGGTGGATGGCGGGGCGCCGCTTGGGACTGCGGGGCAGGATCTGGCTGAGCGCGGTGGCGGCCATTGCCCTTGTTCTTGCCGTGCTGACAGCAGGTTTCAACGTCCTCCTGTCGAGCCGTCTCGATGCCCAAGCCGGCGACCTCGCCGTCGCGCGCGCGTCGGCCGAGCTCGCCGCCCTGTCGGTCAGCTCTCACGGTGTCGCCCTCGGCGAGACCGCCGACGCGGCTGCCCTCGACGCCCCGCTGTGGGTGTTCAGCGGGCGGCGGGCGATCGAGCACCCGGTCGCCGGTCACGCCGATCAGAAGGCCGCCTCGGCCCTCGCCCAGGGGCCGCGCAGACAGTACGACGTCGCGGCCACCGAGACCCGGATGTACGCGCTCCCGATCATCAAGGGCGCCCGGCGCGTGGGGACGGTCGTCTCGGCCGTCTCGCTGCGATCAGGGGCCCAAACGGTACGGACCGCGCTGTTGGCGTCAATCGCTCTCGCCGGGTTGATCCTCGTCGCCGTGGCGATCGCAACCTACTGGCTGGTCGCTCGTGCGCTCGCGCCCGTCGGGCGGATGACCGCTCAGGCCGAGGCATGGAGCGAGCGAGATCTGGATCGGCGCTTTGAACTGGGTGAGCCGCATGACGAGTTCACGGGGCTGGCCTCGGTCCTGGATCGGCTGCTGGACAGGATTGCCGCGAGTCTGCGCCGCGAACAGCGACTGACCGCCGAGCTCGCCCATGAGCTGCGGACCCCGCTGGCCACCATCTCCGCCGAGGCTCAGTACGCACTGCGCCATGACTCCGATCTGGCCACGCATCGCGCGAGCCACGAGCGCGTGAGGGAAAGCGCGTCCAGCATGAGCCGCACGGTGGAGACACTGATCGCCTCCGCCCGGTCAGAGCTTGACCCGGGGCGGGCCACGAGTGAGGCGGCGGCCGGTGCGCGCGCGGCCGCGGAGCTGTGTCGCCCGCTGGCCGCCGCGCTGGGGATCGAGATCGACGTGTACGCGCTCGGGGCCAACGGGACCGCGCTAGTCGCCGCCGAGGCAAGTCTGGTCGAGCGAATCCTGGCCCCTCTACTCGAGAACGGCTGTCGCCATGCGCGAGCCCGGGTCAGCTTGAGCCTCGAACGCGAGCCGGGATTCTTCCGCTACGTGGTCCATGACGACGGCCCCGGTATCGATGCCATGCCGCTGGAGTCCATCTTCGAGCCCGGACACACCCGCCCGCGGGGGCCCGTGGGATCCGGCGCTGGTCTGGGCCTGCCGCTCGCCCGCCGGCTCGCGCGGTCGGTTGGGGGCGACATCAGCGCGGTCTCGGAGTCCACCGGCGCTACCTTCTTCGTCGTCGTTCCCGCTGCGTAAGGCCATGAACGCGTCGCGCCCCACCATCACCTTCCTGACCGACTACGGCCTGATCGACGAGTTCGTCGGCGTCTGCCATGGCGTCATGGCCAGGATCTGCCCGGAGGCCCGGATCATCGATCTCACGCACGGCCTCCCCCGGCACGACATCCGCGCCGGCGCGCTGGCGCTCCGCGATGCCGTGAACTACATGCCGCCCGGCGTTGGCCTGGCCGTGGTCGATCCGGACGTGGGTGCCGAGCGCCGCGCCGTGGCTCTGGCCGCGGGCGATCGGTGGTCGTTCGTCGGGCCCGACAACGGGCTCCTCCTGCCCGCGGCCGAGGCGGCGGGCGGGGTCGTGCAGGCGGTCGACATCGCCCGCTCGCCGTTCCGGCTCCAACCCGTGTCCGCCACCTTCCACGGGCGCGACATCTTCGCTCCGGTGGCCGCCCAGCTGGCGCTGGGAACAGCGCTGGCCGAGGTTGGAGATCCACTTGATCCCGGGGAGCTGATCGGGCTCGAGCTGCCCCGGCCGTCAATGCGGGACGGGGTCCTCATCGCTCACGTGCTGCACATCGATCGCTTCGGCAACCTGCAGCTCGACGCCGGCCACGAGGACCTCGAGGGCAGCGGTCTCCGTCTCGGGCACGAAGTCATCATCATCAGCGAGGACGGAGACGAGGGCCGGGTCCAGTACGTGCGGACGTTCGCGGACGTGGCGGCGGGCGAGCTGCTGCTGTACGAGGACGCGCAGCGCCACCTGGCCGTCGCCGTCAGCCACGGGGACGCCGCCACGCGGCTCGGGCTGAGCGTGAGTGACGAGCTGCGGATCCGGCCGCTGTGACCGCCGCCGGCCCTGCGTCCATACCGGGCTCGCTCGGACACCCGCGCCTGCATCTGCGCCACACCGACTCGACCAACAGCCGGGCCCGGGAGCTGGCCGCGGCCGGGGCTCCGCACGGGACGCTCGTCACCGCCGCCGAGCAAAGCGCGGGGCGCGGCCGCCAGGGCCGCACATGGAGCGCACCCGCGGAAAGGGCGCTGCTGTGCTCGCTCATCGTCCGCGACCCACCGCGGCTGCTGCCCCTGGTGGCGGGCGTGGCGGTGGCCGACGTGGTCGGTCCCCACGCCCGCCTGAAATGGCCCAACGACATCCTCATCGACGGCCACAAGGTGGCCGGGATCCTCGTCGAGGGGCGCCCTCAGGAGCGGTGGGCGGTCGTCGGCGTGGGCCTGAACGTCGCTCTGCGAGAGTCCGATTTTCCCGCTGAGCTGCACGATCGGGCCGTGTCGCTCGGGCTCGGACCCGAGGCGATCGAACCGACGCTGCGCAGCCTGCTGACCGCGCTCGCGGTGTGGCTGACCGCGCCGCCCGAGGCGGTCCTGGAGGCGGTGCGCTCGCGCGATGCCCTGCGTGGTCGCAACATCCGGTGGGCCGGCGGCCGCGGGCGCGCCGACGGGATCGACGCCGAGGGGCGTCTGGTCGTGATCACCGAGGATGGACCCCGCACGCTTGACGCGGGCGAGGTCCACCTGGGGGGAGAGTGACTACCAGCGACAGCGCGGGTCGACGAACACGTCGTCGATCTGCGAGCTGCCGGTCAGGGCCGTGAGACGGATCGCCACCGAGGTGGTGCCGCCGCTGAGCAGGCCGGGCACGGCAGAGAGGGTGAGCATGGGCAGCGTCGGCGCCCACTGAGGGCTGAGGGCCGCGGCGCCGACCGGGATCGGGACCAGACCCAGGAGGCCCTTGTAGACGAGCTGCACGAGCACGGTTGACAACAGGCCGTTGTTCTTGGCGAACATACGCAGCGACGGGTACGCCGCGTTCACGCAGGTGTACGGCGTCTGAACTGAGGAGCCCGCGGGCAGGTAGAGGGACGACTTTCCTACCGCGCCGGTCGCGCCGTAGGGCTCACTGCCGGACACCACCTTGGCGCCACCACTGAGAGTCCACCCGCTGGTGCCGGACTCAAACGAGCCGCCGGGGACCAGCTTGTAGTTGTTGGTGTCCCCCCAATGAGCAAACGGGGTGGTCAGTGCCGAGGAATCGCACGTATTCGTGCTGATCAGCGCGGCTTGAGCAGGGGCGGCACTCAGCATGCCGGACACCCCGAGACTTGAGATGACCGCCGCCAGCGATATGACGCGACGGGTGAAAAGGCCCTGCTTCATCGTGTACGCACCTTCCGTGGTGAGCACTGGCGGCCGAGCTATCTCACTGGTTGAGACCTCTAGCTTTGCGTCCCCGGCTCGCGCCGGGTTTGCCCTTTTCAGTTGTTTGTGTACTCGCCCATCGACCGGGAGTATCCAGGCCATTAGACATCAAAGTGGCGAAGTGGACGTTTGTTTGACTGCGACGCGTTCCCGTCGCGCGCATTAAGGCAACGGGCGTGAGCAGCCGATGTCTGCATCGTGTCCAGAACACCCAGCCTCGAGGAGCAGGAGATGTTTGCCAGCGCTCGCCAGCGAGCTGCCGCCGGTCTCACCGGTCACGAGCTCGCTGTGGAGGCCCTGGTCACCTTCGCCTTCGCCCTCGCTGTAGCCGCCCTGTGGTTCGTGGCACCGCCCCATGGCGTTCCGTCGGCGGGCGCGCTGCTGAGCCTCGTGGTCCTGATCGTGGCCATCCGTGTCTCGTTCGAGACACCGTTCGGGTTCACCGTCGCCACCCAGCTGGCCTTCGTGCCGCTGCTGTTTGTGCTGTCGCCCGCGCTCGTGCCCTTGGCCGTGCTCACAGCGTTCGTCGCCTCCAGCCTGCTCGACATCTTCACGGGCCACCTGCACGCCTCCAAGCTGATCCGCACCCCCGCCAACGCGTGGTTTTCGATCGGCCCCGCATTCGTATTCGCGGTCGCGGGAACCGCCCCGGCCCAGGCCGGCGCGGCGCTGCTCGTGCTTGCGCTCCTCTCCCAGTTTGCCGGCGACTTCGTGGTCTCAGCGGCCTACTTCCGCATCGCCGGCCTCGCCGACCTTCGCTCGCAGCTCCGTGACTGCTGGGTCTATGTGATCGACGCCGCACTGTCCGGTGTGGGTCTGGTGGTGGCCGCGGAGATGGACCATCAGCAGCCGCTGGCGGTGCTCGCCGTGTTGCCGCTGCTGGGGCTGCTGGGCATGTTCGCCCATGAGCGAAATCAGCGGCTGAGCGGGCTGCTCGAGCTCAATGGCACCTACCACGGCACCGCGCTGCTGCTCGGAGACGTGATCTCCGCTGACGACGGCTACACCGGCGAGCACTCCGAGGGTGTGGTCGCGTTGGCGCTGGCCGTCGGCGACCGCCTCGGGCTTGATCTGCGTCGCCGCCGCAACCTCGAGTTCGGTGCGCTGCTGCACGATGTGGGGAAGATCGCCATCCCCAAGGAGATCATCAACAAGCCGGGAAAGCTCGATCCCGAGGAGTGGGCGATCATCAAGACCCACACGGTCAAGGGCCAGGCCATGCTGGAACGTGTGGGCGGCTTCATGATCGAGGTGGGGGCGATCGTCCGCTCCCATCACGAGCGCTGGGATGGCCAGGGCTACCCGGATGGCCTGACGGGCGAGGAGATCGCCCTCGAGGCTCGCATCGTGTCCTGCTGTGACGCCTGGAACGCGATGCAGACCGACCGTTCGTACCGCAAGGCGCTGCCCTACGAGACGGCCGTGACGCAGATGCACGAGAACGCCGGGACGCAGTTTGACCCCGCGGTGGTCGCCGCCTTGCTGGCCACGGTGGCCGACGCCTCCGCCGAGACCGCCTCGGTTGGCGAAGCCGCCCCAGTCGCCGAAGTCGCCGCGGTCGCCGCGGTCGCGATGCCCCAAGCACTAGCACCGCCAGCGTCAGCTCCGGAAACCGCCCCCGGCTTGGTACCGACCACCTGACCCAGAATCGCCGCTGGTGACTGGAGTGGGTTTGATCTGGTGCGCATATGGCACTAGATCGAACACGGTCCCACTCAAAACCCGTCGGCGAGCGGGGCGGCGCCGAAAGAACCCTGAGCCCGGTCGGCCGACCCCGCAGAGGCGCGCAGATTCAGGCGGCGGCTTCTGAGTCGTCTCGATTGTGGCCGGGCTCGAGCGGCTTGACGTTTCCCTCGGGACCGGTGTCGTCGCGATCATCGTCGTCGCTGCCGTCCTCGACCGGCGCGTCTCGGTCGTCGTCGTCGGGCTCCACCGTGTCGCGGTCATCGTCCGGCCCGGAGTCGTCGCGGTCGTCACTCACGCGGGCATCCCCTTCGGCCTCGATGGCGTCTGGCGCTTCCAGCGCCTCCGTGGTGTCCGTTTCAGCGGTCTCGGGAGCGGCCGAGCCGGAGCCCGACTTGCGGCGCCGGCGCTTGGAGCCCCGCCGCCCCTTGGGGAAGTTGCGCAGCAGCTCCCGAGCCAGGGCTGCGGGCTTGCGGGCCATCCTTGTCCGGGCGCCGCGCAGGGCCTCCTCGGCCTCGGGCGTATGGGCCAGGGCGGCGGCGAGGAGCGCGGCCGACAGCCGGCGGTCCTCCTTACGCGAGGCGTGAACGAGGCGCCGCGCATTGCGGGCGTGGGCGGAGCCGCTCGAGTTGACGAGCAGTCCGAGCAGACGCTTGGTCTCCGGCCAGCGCTGCACGGCGTATTCCTCGTGCACCTCGCGCGTGTACTCGGCCATCCGCCAGATCCAGGCGTTGGCCTGATCCCGGCGGCCGATGCGGCGCTCAGCCAGCGCCTGAAGCATGATCTTGACGCCCTCGCGACGCTCGTCTCGGGGCCAGCCGCCCATGATGTCGATCGCCGTGTCGAACGCCTCGGCATCGCGGCTGGCGGCGATCTCCTGCAGGGCGCGGAGCCGGAGCTGAGCGTTGCGGTTGCGCTGCACGGCGGTGAGCAGGAAGCGGCGCTTCAGCTCTCCGCCCCGGTCGAAGTGGAGCATCGCCTTGGCGCGGCGCCATCCGTTGGGTGCCACCCGGGCTCCGGCCAGCGCGGCCCACACGTGCTGCTCGCCGTAGTCGAGATGCTCGACGGCGATCCGCCACAGCTCGCGCTCGAAGACCTCGGCCCGGCGCTCGGGATCGGGCGTGACGGGGAGCACCCGGCGCTCGACCCGGACCCGGCGCCCGCGCCCGCGGCGGACCGGGCCGACGACGATCGCGCCACCCCGGTAGACGTCGCGGTCGAGCAGTGAGTGAAGCGTGACCACCGGGTCATCGTGCTTGGTAGCCGGGTGGACGAAGTCGACCACGATCCCCGCCTCCTTGCCCGGGTGGCGGCGGGTCACGCGGCCCACGCGCTGCTGATAGATGCGCTTGGAGGCGGTCGGAGCCAGGTGCATGCAGATCGTTGCCCGGGGGCTGTTCCAGCCCTCCGCGAGAAGCTGGGCGTTGACCAGCACATCGACCTTGCCCGACTCGTAGTCGGCCAGGATCCGGGCCAGCTCACGCTTGGGGGTTTCGCCGGAGACGGCCATCGCCTTGATGTCGATCGCGCGGAAGGCCTCGGCCACGTTATAGGCGTGCTTGACGCCGGCGGCGTAGACGACGCCGGGGACGCCGCCCCAGCGGGTCTTGTAGAGGTCGGCGATGGCCAGGTTGAATGGCGTCTGATCGAGGATCTCGGCCAGCATCTCCTGGTCAAACTCAGTGTCGACTTCGCCCCGGCGCAGCGGCACCTTGGCGATCGTCCGCACGCCGGGTCCGGGCGGGATCCGGATGCAACGCAGAGGCGAGATCACCCCACGCCGGGCGGCCTGGGCGAGGTCGAAGCGGCTCGTCTGGGTGGGGAAGAGATCGGTGACGTGACGGGCGATCAGAGCGCCGGTGGCCGTCATGCCGACGAACACCGGGCCCGTCCAGGCGCGGATCGCGGCCGAGGTCTTCTCGCCCAGCGCCGTGTGGGCCTCGTCGCAGATGACGATCGTGTAGGCGTCGGAGATCCGGCCGGAGTTACGGACGAACCACTGATAGGTCTCGACCGTGACCGGCCCGTTGGCGGCATCCTGGCCGTCGAGCAGCGGACCGCTGATGCGGTCTCGGTAACCCCGGTCGCGCAGCTCCCCGTGGAACTGATCGACGAGGTTGCGGCGGTGGGTGAGGATCAGGACTCCGCCGGTGCGGGACGCCTCGACAAAGCCGAGCGCGGCCACCGTCTTGCCCGCGCCGGTGGCGTGCTCGAACCAGAAGCGCTTGGCGGCGTTGGGATCCTCGGGCTGGTCATCGAGCTGGTCGGCGTCCTCATCCGGAGCGTCGTGCTGCCAGTCCTGAGGCTCCTCGTCCTCATCCTCGATCTCGTCCTCGATCTGGTCCTCGTCGTCCTCGGCGACGAGGTCGGAGCCCGGTGGCGACTCGGTCTCGACCATCGGCGAGCTGCCGTTGGTGACCCCGCCGCCGTTGCCACTGGCCCCGTTGCCGTTGGCGGGCCTGCGCTGGACCTCGGCCAGCAGGGCGGTCAGCGTTCCCGACAGGGCATCCACCTGGTGGGCAGAGAGGACGGTGCCGTCGACCAGGTGCGGCTCCTCTTCAGACAGCAATCGCTCGAGTCCCAGGAGCAGCGAGAACTCCCGCCGCCATTGGACGGACGGTTGCTTGGCCCCGGCCTCGACCTCGACCAGGGCGGCGTCGAAGGCGCGGCGACGGGCAGATCCGGGCGCGAGCGCCTCCTCGAGCGTTTCGCCTTCATAGACGAAGTGCTCGCGGGTCAGCCGCTCGGCACGCGCGATCGTGTCAGCTTTCGGAAATGGGGTGGTTACACCCATAAGTGCTTGGGGGTTGCGTCAGGATTGGCGAGTCGCGGCGGAAGGTCGTAGCGACTCCGGCGGCCCCGGCCCAGTGCCAGGTACTGCGAGATTCCTCAGAAGCGTCGTTCCGCTGCCTGGGCGGAAGAACAACACACATTTAAGCAGATGCCGCGAAGTAGACGTGTGACAAGCTTTTCGACGTGCGAATCTGCCGTGGTTCAGCGGGCCTGTTGGCGATCGGTGTGGTGCTCGTCGGGTGCGGTAGCGCACAGCCCCGCAGCTCCGCTCCGGGACGTGCTCAGGAGGCGGTTGCCTTCAAGGGCTCTCCGCCAGCCCTGGCCTCGCTGCATGATCAGGCCGACCGGCTCCTGGGTGGGGGCACGTCGGTCTTCCGGGCCCGTCTGAATACGCTGCGCGGCCACCCCGTGGTGGTCAACAAGTGGGCTTCGTGGTGCGGGCCCTGCCGGATCGAGTTTCCGGCCTTCCAGCGCGCGTCGGTTCGATACGGTCGGCGGGTGGCGTTCCTGGGTATCGACGGCAAGGACGCGAACGGCTCCGCGGAGGCGTTTCTGCGGCAGTTCCCGGTCAGCTATCCGAGCTACACCGACCCGGCAGAGAACATCGCCCGTTCGATCCAGGCCGCGATCTACTTTCCTCAGACCGTCTACTTCAACCGCCAGGGCAAGATGGTCTATGACCACGCCGGACCCTACGAGTCGGCGGCCGCGCTCGAGTCGGACATCAGGAGGTACGCCCTGCGATGACGGGCACGCTCACCTACGAGGTCCGCCGCGTGCGCGGCGAGGATGAGATGTCCGCGGTGCTGGAGATACGTCACGAGGTCTTCTGCGACGAGCAGGGGGTGCCCGAGCACGAGGAGCTCGACGGCCGCGACGCCGAGGCCACTCACCTGGTGGCGGTCGCCGGTGCCGAGGTGCTGGCCACCTGCCGCCTGTTGTTCGTCGGCCCCACCGTGCAGTTCAGCCGTCTGGCCGTCCGTCCGGAGGCACGGCGGCACGGGATCGCCAGCGCGCTGCTGGCCCTGGCTGACGACGAGACGCGCGCCGCCGGCGCCCGGCGCCTGGTGCTGCATGCCCAGACCTACGCCCGCTCCCTGTACGAGGCAGCCGGTTACGAGCCCCGCGGGCGGGTCTTCATGGAGGCCGGGATCGAGCACATCGCCATGGAGAAGTACGTCTGAAGGCTCACGGCGGGTTCGGGAACGGCGCGGCCGCTTGAGTGCCCGAGATCCGGATAGATCCTCTCACTGGCCAGCGCGTGATCGTGGCCGGTGAGCGTGCGAGCCGGCCGGGTGGGGAGCTGCGGGCACCGGCGGCCGAGCCGATCGATCCCAAGCGCGATCCATTTGCCGAGGGCCACGAAGACCGGACGCCACCCGAACTGTTCGCGCTGCGCCCCGACGGGGGCGCGCCGGACACGCCGGGCTGGCAGGTACGAGTGGTCCCCAACCTGTTCCCGGCCCTGACCCCGGATGCGGTGGCGCCCGAGCCGCACGCCGACCGCGATCTGTTCTGGTCGGCGGCCGCCACCGGCGCCCACGAGGTCATCATCAACGCTCCTGACCCGGTCCTATCGCTGGCCGAGCTGAGCACCGAGCAGGTCATCACCGCGGTCGAGGTGTGGCGGCAGCGGATGCGGGCCCACCCCGACGCCGCCTGCGTGCACCTGATCGTCAACGAGCGGCGGGAGGCCGGGGCCTCGCTGCCGCATACCCACGCTCAGCTCTACGCGCTCGGGTTCGTGCCCGCCGCGATCGCCCGGGAACGTGAACGGTTCGGGGCCTACACGGCCCGGACGATGGGCGGCAACCTGCTCGGCGACCTCGTTCAGCACGAGGTGCGCCAGCGTGAGCGGATCGTGGCCATCGATCGCGAAGCCGTCGTGATGGCGCCCTACGGGGCCCGCGTGCCCTACCAGCTGCTGCTCGCGCCGCGCAGCCCGCGGCCGCGCTTCGAGGACGACGGGCCCACGGGAGCCGCGCTGTTGCACGACGCCCTGGGCCGGCTGCGTGACCGGCTCGGGGGAACCCCGCCGCTGAATCTGTGGGTGCGAACCGCCCCGCGCGGCGCCGAGCACTTCTGTTGGCGGATCGACATCCTGCCCCGCCTCACTCATCTGGCCGGCCTCGAGCTCGGCGCCGGTGTGAATCTCAACATCGTCGCGCCCGAACAGGTGGCGGCCGAGCTGCGCGAGACAGGCGGGTGAGAGCGCTGGTCCAGCGGGTCGCCCGGGCCTCGGTCGACGTCGAGGGGGAGCGGGTGGCCGCAGATCGGGCCGGGGCTGCTCGTCCTGCTCGGAGTGCATGTCACAGACACCGAGGCCGCCGCCGACGCGCTGGCGGCCAAGGTCCGGGCGCTGCGCATCTTCCCCGACGCGGAGGGGCGCATGAACGAGGCCCTTGGTGATCGCGAGGTGCTGTGTGTCAGTCAGTTCACCCTGTACGCCGACGCCCGCCGCGGCAACCGACCGAGCTACATCGAGGCCGCCCGGCCCGAGCTGGCCGAGCCGCTGTACGAGCGCTTCTGCGCCGTCCTGGACGCTCGCCGGGGCGTGTTCGGCGCGCACATGGAGGTGGGCCTTGTGAACGACGGGCCGGTGACCCTGATGCTCGAGAGCCGTTAGCCGGGGCTGCCCACACGCAGGGTCGAGTGTTGTCCCGTTGCAGTCGTCGGCGACTTGGAGTGATCTGCTGTTCGTAGTGAACGGCGAATGACTCCAAGTTCGGCCGAGCGCACTCTGCGTCATCGCCGAGGTTGGGTCTACCCCCGGTGCGGGTCAACATCCCGCGATGAGGTCCACGATCGACGCCGGTAGCTGCCCTCACCTCTCCTTCGCTGCTGTGGCTTTTCCTCCATGATTCAGAGCGTGCGGGACTACTACGAGGAGCTGTGGGAGCGACTGCCCGACGAGCTTGACCCGCCCGACTTCGAACTGAGACGCGACTGGCTGCGACGCGGGGGTCAAGCTCGGCGACCGGGCGCTTGACCTCGGTTGCGGGGAGGGGGTGTTCACGGGCGAACTGGTGGCGGCCGGCGCGGCGGCGGTCACGGGCGCCGACGTGGCCGAAACCGCGCTACGCAGGGCCCGGGCACGGCACCCCGGCGTTGCCTTCGAGCGCGTGCCCTTCGAGGGGCCGCTGCCGTTCGAAGACGGGAGCTTCGATGTCGTGTGGGCGAGTGAGGTGATCGAGCACGTCGCCGACACGGCGCGGTTTCTGTCCGACGTCCGGCGCGTGCTCGTCCCGGGCGGCCGGCTGCTCGTGACCACGCCCAACCATCCGCGGCTGCGCCTACTGCTCGCGGGGATCGAGCCCTACTCAGAGCCGCTCGGCGACCACCTGCATCTGTACACGACACGGTCGCTGCGGGCGGTGCTCGACGACCTCGGCTTCACTGACCTCGAGGTTCGCCGAGCTGCCGGGCCGCCGGGGCTCGGGCGCGTGCTGCTGGGCCGCGGCGCGCGCTGATCGAGCTCACCCCGATCCGAGCTCCCGGCGCGCGGTGGCCAAGCCGTACTGGGTGTCGACGTAGGTCGGGTTCAACGCGATCGCGCGCTCGAGCGAGGGCAGCGCGAGCTTGGGATGATGCTGGTTGAGGTCGTAGGTGCCGAGCTCGAACCAGCTCTCGAAGTTCTGGGGCTGCAGCTGGACCGCCTCGACCAGTTCCCTGCGCGCGGCGACCTGGTCGCCCTGGGCGGAGTAGAGCGCCTGGAGCACGAAGTGAGGCTGGAGCGCGAGCGGATCCGCGGCCTGCGCCGAGCGGGCGTCGTCGAAGGCCGCGCGGCTGTTGGGGGCCGAAAATACGGCCGAGGCATCATTGGCCGAGCGCAGCGGCTGCCAGATCAGCCAGGCGCAGATCAGGCTCACGAGCACCACGGCGCTGCCCCCGGCCAGAGCGCCCGGACGCGAGAGCGCAGGCCGACGTGATGGCGCCCGGCCGACGGGCGATGCCAGCGGGCCGCGGCCGGCCAGCCAGCCCGCGCCCAGGAGAGCCGGCACCGTCAGGGCCGGGAAGTACCACGTCCAGTCGAAGGCCGAGGAGAGACCGAAGCCGCTCACGAACAGCAGCAGTGCGAGCAACCCCGAGCGCTCCCACGACGCCCCGGCCTCGAGCTTGCTCCAGCCGGTGCGCGGGGCCAGCGGCCGCCACGCCGCCCACGCCCAGGCCGCGAGCAGGGCGGCGCTGACCAGCACACCGAGCAACCCCAGGTCGGCGAAGGTCTGGATCACGTAGCTGTGGGCGTGGCCCACGGTCTGGGGGTTGTGGGTGTACTGGGTGCGGGCGGTGGCATATCCGAGCGCACCCACCCCTTTGAACAGGGCGTGTTCGCCGACGGTGATCCCCTGGCTCCAGTAGAGCGGCCGGCTGGATCCGAACTGGGTCAGCCGCGAGGATGACTGGACGACCACCGCGTTGGCGTTGGTCAGTGAATGCCAGCCATGCGAGATCTCGCCGGTGAGCCCACGTGAGGATGCGGCCAGGGCGACAACGGCGGCCACGGGCAGCAGGGCGGCCAACCCAATGAGCACGGTCCCGATTCGCCGGCGCACCGACTCAGACAGCCTGACCTCGTCAACGCTGCGGGCGGCAGCCAACCCGGCGGCGAGCTCGATCAGCACGACGATCACGAGCACGATCCCGAACGTATGGCCGGCGCTGGTCCGGGCCTGCAGCGTCGCCCCGTCAGTGGATAAGGCCCCGTGACCGAGGGCCCAGGCGCAGATGACCGCCGCGCCCACGCCGGAGAGCGCGATCAGGAGAACGCTGCGCAGGCGGCCCGGAGCCAGGATCAACCAGGCGGCGATCGTGAGCACGCCGATGGCCAGGGCGGTCCGCGAGAAGGACAGCACGACGACGGCCGCCAGCACGGAACCGGCCGGCAGGGCCAGAGCACGCAGGATCCGAGGTCCGTCGGGACGGCTGAAACCCCACAGGCAGGGCGCGATGCCCATCGCCGCCAGCGCGCCGGTGGCGTTCCAGTAGCCGAGCGGGGTCTGGAGGCGGCCCTGGGAGTCAGCGGCGGCCAGCGAGCCCGGGAAGACCTTGGCCAGGAGTGCGTAGGCGCTGAGCAGCACGGCCACCGCGCCGGCGGCGGCGACCAGCGCTCGCCAGCGCTCGGGGACGATCCGCCCGAGAACGACCCCGGTGGTAAACGTCGCCAGGTAAGCCAGGGTCAGATTGGCCGCCTGCCACGAGGCGTCGGGCGCAACCGACCAGATGATCGACAGCGCGGTGAGCGCGGTGAAGGCCGCGAACAGGGCCACGCTGCCCGCCCCCCAGGCGGGAGCGCGCGCGCCGAGCGCGATCACCGCACACACGGCCGAGGCACCGACCAGCGTGAGGATGATCTCGATCCATGTGTTGGCCGCCGACACGGTGACTGACCCGTCGAAGCCGCCGGTGCTGAGAAAGCCGAGGAGGAGGAGCGCCAGCCCCAGGCCGGCGGCGAGGATGGCGTCGAGGCTCGGTCTGATCCCCGCGCGGCGGATCGCGCTCACCGGCGCGGGGTGCGGGCGATCAGCATCAGGGTGTGACCCAGGGCCGCGGCCCGGGGCCGGGACCCGATCTGGTCCAGAGGCTGGAGGCGGCGCTGGACGGTGGCGGGGAGACGGCGCCAGCCGTAGGTGACGGCATGTAGCTCGGGCTCCATCCCCGCCGCGCGGGCCTCGGCGCGCAGGCGCCGGGGAGACAACGGGATGTCGTCCGGCGTGCCGTGCACCCGCGTTGCCAACCCGGTGCGGTTGGCCAGCGCGAGCAGTGCGCCGACCGGGTGCCAGAGCCCGGGCTCGATCGCGATCAGCGCGCCGCCGGGCCGCAACAATCGGGCCGCCTCGGTGAAGCACGGAGTCAGCGGACCCTGAAAGGCGATGTGATGCAGAACGAGCCGGTAGAGAACGACGTCAAAGGAGGCATCGGCGAAGGGCAGGCGACCGGCGAAGCCTTGGTGCGCCTCGTCGGCGCGTCCGCTCTCGAGCACCCCGGCCGCGCGATCGGGGTCGGCATCCACGGCCACCATCCGAAAGGCGGGCGGGGGAAACAGGTGGCGGCCCGGATGCCAGCCGGCGCCGACCGAGAGCACATCGCCGGTGCTCAGACCGAGACGCCGCCCGACGATCGCTGCCTCGCGCTCGTGCATGTGGCGGTAGTTGACCTCCAGCGTCGACTCGTGGCTGAGCCGGTCGAGGAGGTTGTGGGGGTCATAGGGCGCGGCGCCCTCGTGATGCTTGGCCTGGGTGGAGATGGCTGGGCAGTCTAGGGTGGCCCCGGGGCGCTGGAGGTCCATGGCGGAGCTCATCGCCGCGCCCCCAGGGCGGCTGCGTAGGCAGACATGGTGTCTCGCCCGCAGCCATCCCAGGTGAAGCTCTCCTGGACCGTCAACCGGGCGCGGCGGCGAAGCTCGGACCGTCGCTCGGGCGCGCAGAGAAGGGCATCGAGCGTCGCGCCCAGGGCGTCGGGATCACGGGGCGGCACGAGTTCGATGCCACCTCCGCAGCGAGCGATCTCCTCCGGCCCGTCCTCACCGCGCGCGCCGACGGCCGGGACCCCGCCGGCCATGGCCTCGATGTAGCTGACTCCGAACGCCTCCGAGACGCTGGCCAGGACGAACACGGTGGCAGCCTGGGCCGCGGCCACCGCCTCGCCATGGCTGAGGGCGCCGGTCAGCTCGACATGATCAGCCACACCGAGCCGGGCGGCGAGGGACCGCAGCGGCTCGCGTTCGGGTCCGTCGCCGATGATCCGGTAGCGGAGGTCTGGGTGGCGGCGGATCAGGCCCGGCAATGCCGCGATCACGTCGGCGTGACGCTTGCGCTCGATTAGATTGCCGACCGTGACCAACGTCGGGACGCCCGGCTCGGCGTGGGGGGCGAGGGGAACGTCGGCGCCGAGATGTACGACCCGTACATCACCGGCTCCCAGCGCCCGGCAGCGGTTGGCCGTGCCGGCGCTGTTGGCCATCACGATCCGGGCGTGGGCGAGCGACGGGGCAACGAACGGGCCGTTGGCGTGCCGGCCGTGCACGTCGCCGCCGTGGACGGATACGACCACCGGGATGTCGGGGGCGGCGCGCCGCACGGCGTCTCCCGCCGGGACGGCGTAGTGGGCGTGAATCAATTCGAACGGGAATTCACGTTTCAGTCGCCTCAGCGCTCGGCGTAGGGGCGGAGCCGCCCATGCTCCCCAGCTGCCGTAGCTGCGGGGCCGGGGTGGCGAGAGATAGCGCAGGTAATCGACGGTCAGGCCGTCGAGCCTCGAGTGCCGGGCCTGGCCGACGCCGGCCCAGGCGCCCCGCAGATCACGACGGCGCAGGGCCTGTAGCGAAGGCAGGGGGCGGTGCAGGACCAGCACGCGCATGTCCGCGCCCGCCGCCCGGGCCGCCAGCGCCTGGCGGTGGGCCCAGATGCCGAGAACGGGCTGTCCCCGCCGCGGGTAGTACTCGGCCACCACGAGGACACGCATCACCAGCGCCGATACGACGCCAGTGTGCGCTGCGCCTCGGCCGCCGGCGTGTAGGAGCGCCCGGCCAGGAAGTCACGGGCTTCGGCGATCGCGTCTGTGCGGTCATACGAGCTGGCGATCCGGCGCAGGCCATGCCGGATCGGCGTGGCGTCGATGACTCCGATCGGCCAGCCCCGCGCGGCGGCCACCGCCGACCAGTGCCCATCCAGGCCCCAGCCAATCCGCAGGGCCGGAAACGGGAGCAGCGTCTCGAACACCGGCCGGTGAAACGCGGTCACAGGTCCGATCTCCACAAAGGCCGTTTCGCGGGCCACGCGGCCGGGTTGCCGGCGGGTGATCCAGAAGGCAGCATGGGAACGGTGACGATGGGCGGGCTGGGCGAGCTCCAGGCCGAAGCGCTCGGCCAGGAACACGAATCGGTCCAGAAAGCCGCGCGGCAACACCACATCGTCGTCGATGACTACGACCCAGTCGTGTCCGGCGGGAGGGTGATCGGTCAGCAGGCGGTTGAGATTCTCAAAGCGTCCCCGGTCCCGGCTGCCCGTGCTGGCGAACGTGACGTCGTGGTGCGACCTGGAGAGCTCGGCGCGGGCCGCGGGGAGCACGTTGGGGACATCCTCGCGCTCGACGGCGAGGACGAGAACCCGACGGCGCGGGGCTCGTACCGCCGCCCGGCGCAGCCGCCAGCTGGTCAGGGTTGCCCAGTCGGCCGCGGTGCATACGGCATCGGCGAGCAGCGCGCGGCTCGTGGCCCGGATCCCGAATATCTGGCCGCTGGTCCCGGAGAGGAAGTCATCGCGGCCGGTGTCGTCGTTCACACCCGGGCTCCGGCGATGGTCTCGCGCAGGCGTCCCGCGGCGTGACCGGCGAGCACGATCCCCAGTGCACAGCGTCGCCGGACGACGTGCCACAGGCAACCGGCCAATGTCCGGACCTCCGCGGCCAGCGAAGGCACCTGGCCCTTGCGCCCGTCGTATCGGCGCGCACTCCGCCCGAGCCGGTAGGCGGCGCGGGTCAACGCCGTCAGCCGGGCATCGGGAGCGGTGCGGCGATGATCCAGACCAGCGGCGGCCAGGTATCGGATCCGTCCTCCCAGGGCCGCGTAACGCCGCTCCCAGTCCTCCTCTTCCCCGCGCCCCTGGATCGACTCATCGAAGCTGCCGACGCGATCCAGGGCCGAGCGGCGAATGGCCATGTTGGCGCTCCATACCAGCGGGGCGTCGCGATCGGTCGGCCCGTAGTCGAGCGCGGTGATGGGGGCGGACTCCCGCCCGCAGGTCCGCAGCCGGCTGCCCTCCAGGCGAGCTCGAATCGGGCCGCCGAAGACCTCGTATTCCGGTGCCTGGGCGACGCCCTCGAGCATCGCGTCCAGCCAGCCGGGAGGGGCGGAGATGTCGTCATCGATCAGAACCACGGGGTCGCCCTGCGCCGCCGCGACGCCGGTGTTGCGGGCCGGATTGGCTCCCGGCGCACGGGAGCGGATCAGTCTCGCCCCGTGGATTCGGGCGATCTCCGCGGCCGCCGGATCTCCGCCGTCGTCAACGACGATCACTTCGGCTTGGGCGCGCTCGGCCTGGGGGGCAACTGACGCCAAGGTCACGCGCAGGTAGTCCGGGCGTCCGCGAGTGGGGATCACGATCGAGGCGGTCGGCATGGGTTTCATCTCGGCCTGCGCAACGGCCGGGGCCGGGCGGCGCGCGGAGTTAGGTGGCCCGCCCGCGCCGGTGGGCGGCGAGTTGGCGCGCGAACGCGTGGACGAACCGTGGGTTGTAGCGCATGTAACGACGCCACAGGCGGCGCGGCTCTCGAGCCAGCCGGTACGCCCACTCCAGACCGACTTCCTGCATCCATGATGGAGCCTGGGGAATGAGCCCGGCGTGGAAATCGAACGCCGCACCGACCCCGATCAGCACCGGCGCTTTGAGCGTGGGGCGCATCTCCGCCATCCACTTCTCCTGCTTGGGCACGCCGATGCCGACCCAGACCACGTCGGCCTTGGAGGCGTTGATCTCCCGCACCACGGCGACTCGCTCCTCGTCGGTCAGGGGGCGGTGGGGGGGCGAGTAGCCACCGACGATCTTGACGCCGGGGAAGCGTTGCCGGATGTTCAGGGCCAGTTGGACCAGAGCACCTTGGTTGCGGCCGCCGTAGAGATAGAGCCGCTGTCCGGATTTGGCAGCGCGGGCACAGGCCCGCATCATCAGCTCCGGGCCGTAGACCCGCGACTCGAGCCGGTGACCGAGGGCACTCATCGCCCATACGAGCGGCTGTCCGTCGGGCACGTTGACCGAGGATCGCAACAGCGCGTCCCGCAGCCCCGGGTCCTCGGCCGCCGCCATCACGGCGTGCACATTGCAGACGCAGACGTAGCCCGTCTGCTCCGACGCGACCATCGCGTCCATCCAGTCCAGCGTGGACTCATAGTCGATCAGCGATAGCGGGATACCGACAACGTCCACCGTGTCCGGGGACGGGACGGTGGCGGTTGCGACTTCGGCTGAGCTGTCTGGGCGCATCCACTCTCCGGGTCGGGATCGGTCTCAGTGACGGCGTCTGGTCACACGCAACCGTCAGGTCCTACGAGCGCCTTGGCTCGTCAAACCTAGCGGTGTCCCCACAAGGAACGGACTTTGGGCCTTGGAGTTACGCGGTTTCTTGACGACCAAGCCCCTATCCTCCGCCGGCGTGAGAACCCTCGTCACCGGCGGCGCCGGCTTCATCGGCTCAAACCTCGTCGACGCCCTGCTCACGCGGGGTGACGATGTCACCGTCCTCGACGATCTCTCCACAGGCAAGACCGAGAATCTCGAGGCGGCGATCGCAGCCGGCGCGATCCTGGAGATCGGGGATGTCGCCGACGCCGAGCGCGTTACGGCCGTGTTCGCCCAAGCCCGGCCCGAGCTCGTCTTCCATCTTGCCGCCCAGATCGATGTCCGCCACTCGGTGGCCGACCCGGCCCATGACGCGACGGTCAACGTGGTCGGCACGGCGACTGTGCTCGAGGCCGCCCGGGCGGCCGGAGCCCGACGACTGATCTTCAGCTCCACCGGCGGCGGGCTCTACGGCGACGCCGACTTGCTCCCCACCCCCGAGGACCATCCGATCCTGGCTCTGGCCCCCTACGGACAGGGGAAGCTGGCCGCCGAGGGCTACTGTTCGCTCTACACCCGGCTCCACGGCCTGTCGACGGTCGCGCTGCGTTACGGCAACGTGTACGGGCCCCGCCAGGACGTGCACGGCGAGGCGGGCGTGGTGGCGATCTTCTGCGGTCACGTGGTGACGGGCCGGCAACCGACCGTGTTCGGAGATGGGGGCCAGACCCGCGACTGGGTCGAGGTCTCAGACGTCGTGCGGGCCAACCTGCTGGCCGCAGACTCAGAATTGACCGGCCCGGTCAACATCGGCCACGGTCAGGAGACCTCGGTGTTGGACCTGCTCGACGCTCTCGCCGAGGTGGCCGGAGGTGGGATGGGGAGCCCGCGCTTTGAGCCCGAGCGTCCGGGCGAGGTCCGGCGCAGTTGCCTTCAGGTGACCAGAGCTCGGGATGACCTGGGCTGGAGCGCTGAGGTCGAGCTCCGAGACGGCCTACGCAGGATCCTGGCCGGGCTGTGAGCGCGATCGTCACAGCAGGACCACGCCCTAGGTAACGACTCGGGGACGGTTCTCGCTGGGACCGGACTGGCCGGCGTGCGGCGGCGGCCCTTCGTCGCTTGGGGGGCCCGCGGGGCGACCCTCTGGGTCGTCGTCGGCCGACGCGGCGCTGGTCACGGCCAGAACTGCCAGGCCGAACGTCGCCAGCAACGCGATCGTCAGGACCCAGAACGTCCAGCTTCCCACCCAGCTGGGGCGCCACAACGAGGCGCGTGAGAACGCGGTCGGCAGGGAGGCGAACAGCGAGCGGTCGGTGTCGCTGAGGAGGACCAGGGAGAAGCGCTGGCCGGCTGTCGTTCCGGTCGCCACCAGTCCCGAGGCGCTCGCCCCTGAGCCCGCCACGGCGAAACCGCTGACATCGTCGGTCAGGCAGATCTGCAGCGGCCGCCCGCCCGGGACAGTCTGCGCGAGGCGGCTCGTCCATTGCGTTTCGGCAGGCCGGGCCAGCAATGGGCCGGAGGCCAGGAGCGTATGCGTTGTCGCGTTGCGCACGCTGACCGTCAGGCGAGCCGGACTTCCCAACGACGCTCCCCACACGGCCACGCTGCGGGCCGGGCCCCGGCTGGCGATCGGCCCCTCGCACACGCGGCGGCCCGGGTGCAAGACGGCGACCGTCGTGTTATTGGGGGCCTGGGCGGTCGCGGTCCGCACCGCCTCAGGATGCAGGCCCGCCATGGCGAGAGCCACGAGCGCTATCAAGGTGACCGCGATGCCCGGAAGCCAGAGCCGGCGTGACCTCATCGCCCGAGCCTCACAAGTAGTAGGCGTGAGCGACGGTGGACAGGGAGATCACCTGGACGGCGAGAAGTGTCGTCAACACCAGCGCACACACCGCGGGGCGAGACCGGAGCGGGATCCGCGCCACCACGAAGCCGACCGCGAGGCCGAGCAGGCTGACGACGGGCAGGAGGTACCGACCCTGCAGGAACGGGCCGCCGCCGATGATGAGCGTCCGGTACTCGACGACGTGCAGGAGGACCAGCAAGGCCAGCAGTGTGAGCCCGAAGAACGCGAGGAGCAGGAGATCGACGGGCCGGCGCAGACGGCTCAGAAGGCCAACGGTCACCACTCCCAGTCCCGCCGCGGTGACCGCGGCCGCCTGGTACAGCCACCCCGGTAGATACACGTCGAGCCAGCCGAACACTCCGGTCCCCTGGCGCAGCCAGATGTCGTAGACCGGAAGATCGGGGGTGATGCGGAACCGAGTGAGAAACGGCAGGCGCGGCAGGTAGAACTGCCAGACGTAGCTGAAGAACTGCCGGATCAGGAACGGGTGCGCCGGCGACGAGGCGACCGCCGTGACGCTGACTCCCCCGAGCGGTGGAGGCGACTTCCAGCCAGGCGATCACTGGCACGACGAGCACGAGCGCGGCCCCGGCCAAGGGGATAAGAGCGCGCATCCGCTCTGGCCCGGGACGGCGAAGCCACCCGATCAGCAGCGCGAGACCAACCGGGCCCACGAGTGCGTAGGAGGTCGCCTTGGTCAGGACGGCGGCGGCCGTGATGGCACACAGGAACACGGCGTCTGAGCCTCGCGCCTGGCGCTTGATGACCCTGGCCCCGAGCCAGAATGCGAGCGTCCACAGCGGCATCAGCATCGCGTCGGGATTGACCGCGGTCCCGATGAACGTGCTCATCGGCATCAGGGCGGCGACCGCCGCGCATGCGAGCTGGGGCAGGCGCCGGCGGCCAAAGACCTCGCCGGCCAACAGCCAGGCGGCGACGGCCGTGATCGACAGGAGCAGGACGCCGAACAGCCGTATCGCATACAGACGACCGAACGCGGTCCCGCCGCTGTCGATCAGATAGGCCCCGGCGGCGAGCAGGTAGTAGAGCGGCGGATTGCCGGTAGCGCTGCTCGGTCCCGTTCCATCGCGCGGGGAGGGCCGCCGGGCGGAGTGTTCGGAGGCGAGGTAGGCGCGGTAATCGGCGGCGCTCCAGTCCGGCGGGGCCGAGGCCGGCCAGAACGCGCCCCGGCTGGCCCCGACGGCGCCGTCGGCAAAGGTGAGGTCGCTTGAAGCCTCAGGGGCCCCAGGGGTCGCCGGGATGGAAAAGTTCTCGGCCAGACTCTGGGCGTAGCTGAAATGCGCGAGCTCATCTGGCGACTGCCAGGGTGAGATGAGTAACGCCCAGGCGACCCCGACGCTGACCACGATGGCCAGCAACGCCGCGAGGCTCGCCGGGGGGGTCACGCGCCGTAGCCCGGCCAGCCCGGGCGCGGCTGCCTTGACGGAGCGCTGCATGGCTGGCCAGGGTAGTGAACCGGCCCCCGGCCCGAGGCGGAGCGCGGCGGCGGGGTGTGCGCGCCAAGATTGCCCCATGTCCACGTCGGTGACAGTCGCAATCCCCACGCTGAACGCTGGCCCTGAGTTCCAGCAGACCCTGGAGGCGGTGCGCGCCCAGCGGCTGCACCGCGCCGTGCAATTGGTCATCTGCGACTCCGGCTCGACGGACGACACCTGTGCGCAGGCCCGCGCGTATGGCGCCGAGGTGATCGAGATCCCGCGGGCGGCGTTCTCCCACGGCGCAACGCGGAACCTGCTCATGTCCCGGTCTGACGGCGACCACGTCGCGTTTCTGACCCAGGACGCCGTCCCGGCGGCCGATGATTGGCTGGCCCATCTCTTGGGGGGGTTCGATGCCGCCCCGGAGGTCGGTCTGGTCTTCAGCCGGTACCTCCCGCGACCCGGGGCCAGCGTCAGCGTCGCCCGTGAGCTCACGGCCTGGTTTGACTCCTTCGGAACCGCGGGTCCGAGAATCGACATGCTCGCCGTCCAGGACAGGGATTCGTCCCCGCGGCGTTTGCTCGGCCAGCTCGGCTTCTTCACCGACGCCAACGGTTGCGTGTCACGGGCCGCGTGGCAGCAGGTCCCGTTTCGGCGCGTCGCCTACGCCGAGGACCACCTGCTGGCCCACGACATGCTGCGGGCGGGCTACGCCAAGGTCTACGTGCCTGATGCGCCGGTCATCCACTCACACGAGTACTCGCTCAGGCAATGGCTGCGCCGCAGCTTCGATGAAGCCCGCGCGATGCGCGAGATCTACGAGTGGGCGCCTTCGCTTGGCGCGGCGCTTCAGACGCTGCGGGGCAATGTCGCCTCCGATTGGCGCGAGGTTCGTGACCGCCCGGGGTTTGGCGCTCTGGTCTTGGCCCAGTCCGCGCTACATCATGGAGCCCGAACCGTGGGGGGCATTCTGGGCGCGCGCTCAGCGCATCTGCCGGCCCGGATCGCCGGCCGGTTGTCGCTGGAGCGGCGGTGCTGAGCGGGTCTGGGCGGCTACCCTTCTGCGCATGCCAACTCCAGCCGTCGTCGGCGAGCGGCTGCCGGTAGTGGCCGCGCGGTCGGTCAGCAAGTCATTCACAGTTCCCGAGGAGAAGGTTCACACCCTCAAGGAGCGCGCCCTCCATCCCCGCCGGCGGATTCGCCACAACACCTATCAGGCGCTCAACGACATCTCGTTTGCGGTTCAGTCCGGTGAATTCTTCGGGATCGCCGGGCGCAACGGCAGCGGCAAGAGCACGCTGCTGAAGTGCCTGGCCGGCATCTACCAGGCCCAGGGCGACATCTGGGTCCGCGGACGCCTGTCGACATTCATCGAGCTAGGGGTGGGGTTCAACCCCGACCTCGCCGCCCGCGACAACGTCGTCATGAACGGGATCATGCTCGGACTGACGCCGCGGGAGGCGCGCAAGCGATTTGACAGCGTCATCGAGTTCGCCGAGCTGGAGGAGTTCAAGGACCTCAAGCTCAAGAACTACTCCTCCGGCATGCACGTGCGGCTAGCCTTCTCGGTCGCGATCCAGGTCGATGCCGACATCCTGATGATCGATGAGGTGCTCGCCGTCGGTGACGCCGCCTTTCAGCAGAAGTGCTTCGACGTGTTCAACGACATGCGCGATCGCGGCCGGACGATCATCTTCGTCACCCACGACATGTCAGCCCTCGAGCGTTTCTGTCACCGGGCGCTGCTGCTCGAGCGCGGCGATCCGGTCTATCTCGGCGAACCCCACGAGGTGTCCGAGCGCTATCTCGAGCTCAACTTCGGCCGCGCGCCCGGCGCCGAGCCGGCCGCCGATGGAGACCCAGACGGCGAGAAGCACACCGGCGACGGACAGGCGCGCGTCCTGCAGGTCTGGTTGGAGGACGATGAGGGCGGCGAGTTGGCCTCGGTTCCTCAACATGCGCGCGTGACGCTGAACGCGCGTGTCCGGTTCGCGCTTGACGTCGAGGACCCGATGGCGAGCATCAACATCATCAATGATGAGCACCGAGTGGTTCTCGTTGCCACGACGGCGGTCGAGAACGAACGCTCCGGCCATTTCGGTTATGGGGAGGAGGTCGTCTTCTCGTTCACGTTCGACAACGTCCTCAAACCAGGTCGCTACACACCGCAATTCGTGCTCGCCCATCGTGGTTCGGGACTTGACGTGATCGATCGTTACGAGGGAAGCTTTTCGTTCGTCGTCACCGGTTCCGGAGCTCTCGGAGGTTTGATCGACCTGCCGGTCAAGTCCACGGTCAGCCGCGTGCCGGATCCAGGAGCCGAGCGGGTGGACGCATGACCGTCGAGGCGCCGCCCCAGACCGGATCCCTCGGCGCGCGGATCGACTACGAAGATCTGGGCCGGCCCATCAGCGGGCCGGGTGCGCTCACTCACGATTGGCGTCGTTTCTGGCACCTGACGTTCAACATCGCCTTCGTTCAGTGGAAGCTGCGCTTCTTTGGTTCGGCGCTCGGCTACCTGTGGCAGCTCGTGCGGCCGCTACTGCTGTTTCTCGTCCTGTACGTCTTCTTCACGAAGATTGCCAAGGTGGGTTCGGGCCGCGGCCCCGAGTATCAGTACTACGGGGCCCAGCTCCTGGCCTCGATCGTCCTCTTCACGTTCTTCGGCGAGGCCACGACGGTCGCCGTGCGCAGTGTGGTCGACAACGAGGCGCTGGTGCGCAAGATCCAGTTTCCCCGCATGGCCATCCCGCTGTCGGTGGTTCTTCTGGCCCTCTTCAATCTGAGTCTGAACCTCATGGTCGTCCTGATCTTCGCCCTCCTCGCGGGGGTCCGGCCGATGCTGACATGGCTGGAGGTGCCCCTGCTCCTCGGTCTCCTGGTCGTCCTGAGTACCGGCGTTTCGATGCTCCTGTCCGCACTGTTCGTCTACCTGCGAGACGTCCAGCCGATCTGGGACGTGGTCAGCCAAGTCATCTTCTATGCCTCGCCGATCATCATCCCGATCATCGCCGTGCAGCAGAACCTGAGCGAGACCCTGTTTCACGTCTACATGCTCAACCCGCTGGCGGTGATCTTCCAGCAGTTCCGTCACGCCTTCATCACCCATGCGACGCCGAGTGCGGGCGCTCTGATCGGCACGATCCCCTCGATCGTGGAGCCCGTCGCCATCACCGTCGCCATCTTCGCCCTCGGCTTCTGGGTCTTCAACCGGATCGCCCCCCGGGTCGCCGAGGATCTCTAGGGCTTGAGTTGTGCGCGGCGACCCTACGGTCCCCGCGGCCCCGGGACGGCGTCGGTGGACGGCGCGATTCTCCGCGGCCGGGCAATGTCGGTCATGAAGCTCTCCAAAGCGTCGATCCGGCTCGCCCAGTCATAGCCCGCGGCGGTCGCCAGGCCGGCGCGCCCGAGACGCTCGCGGAGATCGGGGTCGGCGATCAGGCGGCTGACCGCAGCCGCCACGGCGGCCGGCTCTGAGGCGGGCATCAAACAGTTCTCGCCGTCCACACAGAAGTCCCGGTTGCCGTGCGCGTCGGTGCACACGACGGCTCCGCCGGTCGCCATCGACTCGAGGATGGGCAGACAGAAGCCCTCGTGCGACGAGGTCTGCAGAAACACGGTGGCCTCGTTGAGCAGCTGATCGACCTCATCGTCGGAGGGCCTGGCCACATAGCGGATGCCCGGTTCAGTGGCCAGCTCCGGCTCGCTTCCGAACAGGCACAGATCTGGTCGTGGCTCAGGCAAGCGCCGCCACGCGGCCAGCGTCAGGGGTAGATTCTTGAGCGGGTCTGAGCGGCCGAGGGCAAGCAACATGTCGGCCCGGCGGCCGGTGGAAGCGCTCGGGCCGAAGGTGTCCATATCGACGCCGGGCGCGATGACTGTGGCCGAAAAGCCCAGCTCCTTGAGGTGGGTCTCGTTCCAGCCCGACGTGGTCATGAACCGAAACTCGGGCCGGTATGTATCGAGCACCTCATAACGGCGCTGTGGAGCGTCACGGTAGTAGCTGGTCTCGATGTCCTGGACGAAGTAGACGGGGATGCCGTGCCGCACGCTGGCGCGCCAGACCGGTAGCGCCGTGTTCCACCAGGTCGCGACCTTGATCGCCTCCACCGGAACCAGCGCCGTTGCCAATGCGTCGTAGTCGGCGAACGTGCGGACGGGGCAGCGGAGGTCAAACCAATCCGGTCCGTCGGTCAATGTCCACAGCTCGGCATCGTGGCCGCGGTCGACGAGACCGTTGAGGTGCTCGAACACGACCCGATGCCCACCGCCCACGATCGTGCTCTCGGTGACGTACACGATCCTGAGCTTGCCGTCTGTCGCCTGCACCCGGCGCTCATCGAAGAACTCCGCCCAACGCTTCCAGAACGCTCGTTGCGAGGCCCGCTCGCGCTCGCCGACCACCGTGCCCCGGGTGAGCGACTCCTGGTGGTACAGGCGCGCCGAGGGAACGTAGGTCACCTCATATCCTGCCTGCCAGGCTCGCAGGCAGTAGTCGACGTCCTCGTAACCCATCGGCAGCGCCTCGTCGAGCAGGCCGACCGTGTCGAGGACATCACGCCGGATGTACATGCAGGCGCCGGTGGCGGCCAGTGTGGGACCCGCGACGCCGGCCGGACCCCAGTCGGCGGGCTTGAAGCGGTAGCGATGGTCAAACCACTCGGGCGCGCGGGAGTTGCGGACGGTGCCCGCGTACTGGATCCGGTTGTCGGGATAAAGGAGCTTGGCGCCCGCGACGCCGACGCGCTCGCCCTCGGTCGCGTACTGCAGACAGGCCAGCCAGTCTCGCGTTGGGACCACGTCGGAGTTGAGCAGGACGACATCGTGCGCCGGGTCGGCGGCGCGCAGGCCCCGGTTGGTGTTAGCGGAGAACCCGCCGTTCTCGTCAGCCGTCACGACCGTGATGCCCTCGATCGCGCGCAGCGCGGCGATGTGCTCCGGGCCGCTGGCGTCATCGCTGACGATGATCCGGACCCGGTCGCGTGGGGTCGTCCGGCGGATCTTGGTGACCAGCCGCGAGACGAGCGCCGCGTCCCGGAAGCTCGGGATCACGATCGTGACCGGCCGCCCGTGCGAGCGGTACCAGCGCCGGGGCACCGCCGCCTCGATGCTCGTCCCCCGGCCAAGACCGAACACCCGATCAAGCGGCGTGAGCTTCAGCGGGAACACGACCATCTGGTAGAAGACCCGGCGCAGGCCCTTGTACCGGTAGGTCAGATAGATGCGGCGGGGGAGGTCCGACAGTCGGCCCGGCTGGCGTCCGTCGAGCGGGGAGTGGCCCACTACGCGCGCAGCCGCCGACGGGCGTTGCGCAGCGGCTTGATCAAGGGTCTGACATACCTCAGCATCCGCCGGCCGTACATGAGCATCTGGTCGAGCTGCTGGGCCTCCTGACGCGCCAGGGCGGTGTCGCGGCGGGCGTCGGCGAGCTCATACTCGAGATCGGCGATTCGCAGCTGAAGCTCCGGTACCCCGGCCAGGCGCTGCTCGGCATCGGCCAGCAGCTGCGCGAGGTGGTCACGTTCTTGGACGCGCGCTTGCAGCTCGGCGATGTGGCTGTCGCGCTCGGCGATCGAGTCGGTGACGTCGGGCTCCATCCGCGACAGGCTATCGGCCCGTGATGAGGGCGATCGCGGGCTGGATACGATCGGCGGGTGCCACAGGCCGCCTTCGTCATGTCCGAACGTCAGGGTTATTCCCTGCGCGAGCTGGCCGACACGACTGCCCATGAGCTGGCCCTTCAGGCGGTCCCGTCATCGCTGCACACCGACGGGTTCCCGGAGTACCGGCCTGATCGCGTCTACCTCCTCCTCGACCCTCGCGCGTACGTCGCGGCGGAGGGCGAAGCGGCGCTTCCCGACGACGCGATCCTGAGGCGGACGATCTTTTTGTGTGCCGAGCCGCCGCCTGACTCGTCCGATCATTTTCATATCGAGCTTCTGAAACGGGCCGGTGCCGTATTCGTCATTGATCAACGGTCCGTCGTGGCGCTGCAGCGGCTGGAGATCAGGGCCCGGCTGATGCGCCCCGGTTACTCGGCCGCGCTCGACCACTTTGACCCGACGGCCGACCGCCCTGTGGATGTCACTTTCATAGGCACCCACACCTTGCGCCGGACGCGGTACCTGAGTCGCGCGACGCGCGTGCTTGCCCGCCACAACTGCGCGCTGCACCTCGTTGCCGAGGGATCGACGGCGGGTGACCGCGCCCCAGCGCTGACTAAGAAGTGGGCGCTGCTCGCCCAAACCAAGGTCGTGGTCAACCTCCATGGTGCAGACGGGCGCGCGCTGGAGTGGCTGCGTGTGCTCGACGGCATCCACGCCGGCGCGGTCGTCGTTTCCGAACACTCGAGCGGGATCGCGCCGCTGGTCGCCGGTGAGCACCTGCTCGTGGCCAGCCCGGACGCGCTTGCCTACGTGGCCGAATCGGTCCTGGCTGATGAGCAGCGCCTGGCTCAGATCCGGACCGCGGCCTACGAGCGGCTGAGCACCTGGGTTCCGTTTGCCTTACCGGTATCCGTCCTGCGTGCCGCCATTGTCGAGTTGGTGGGGGAGCCGGTCCCGGACACCGCAAGCCTTGGCCGGGTCCGGCCCGCGGAGCCGACAGCAAGCATCCTCCGTGCGGACACGCCCACCGTCCCCCGCCCGGTGACAACCGTACACGGCCCGGTTGTTCATGAGAGCCCGGCGTGGTCGGCAGACGGGACGGCGCGCGTCAGCGTCATCGCTGTGATCGGCGAGGACTCAGACGCGCTGGCCCGGGCGCTTCAGTCGGTCATGGTCAGCACGACGCGCCGGTTCGAGCTCATCCTGGTCAGCGGGGGCTCCGACGGCGAGGCCCGGGCATCAGCGGCTGACTGGATGGCTGAGCACCCCGAGGTCGCGGCCCGACTGGTCCAAGCGCCGGATGACGGACTTGGGACGGCCCGCAACGCCGGGCTGGCCGCTGCCCGCGCTCCCTTCTGTCTCGTGCTCGATCCCGGCCAGGAGCTGTACCCGCGAGCTCTCGAGCGCCTGGCGGCGGCGCTGGATGAGAGGCCCGAGGTCGCCTTCGTCTATCCGATCCAGGAGGTGACCGGCGCGCCCGACGACTTCGCCCAAGCCGGCGGTGACTTCCTGATGAGCTTTCTCGACTGGGACCCGCAGCGGTTGCGCCGCGGCAACTACATCCATGCGCCGGCGCTCGTCCGGACAGCACTCCTGCGGGACCTCGGTGGGTTTGCCGCCCAGGAGGAGCTTTCCGGCTTCGAGGACTACGACCTGTGGTGCCGCGTGGCTGAACACGGCGCGAGCGGTCAGCTCGTCGCCCAGCCCCTCGCTCGCCGCGTGGAGTCCGGACGCTCCCAGGTCCTGGGGACGCTGCGGCCATCGCCCGGGGCCGCGACGCGGGCGCTCACCGGGCGCTCCCCGGGGCTGCTCACAGGCGCGTTTTAGTACCGGCGCAGCACGAAGTCGCCGCGGTCGGGGCGGTAGTTGGGGTTGTAGTAGGGGTCATGTGTGTGGGTGCGCCGCCAGCTATCGCACAGCCGCCAGATGGTCGACAGGTCATTGGTGACGGGGTAGGCGCCGCTGGTGCGTAGCCGGACGTCGGGCACAAGGACGACGCGCCGCCCGGCGCCGGTGGCGGCCGCCCTCAGGCAGAAGTCGATCAAGGCCAGGTCTGCGTAGGAAGGGTCGAGCCCGCCGGTCTGCTCGTAGATGTCGCGGCGGGTGGCCAGAGCGCCGCTCACCGCGCTGACGTTGTAGACGACGGGTGGGGCTGAGGCGCCCTGATCTCCGTGGCGCAGGTGCAGAGGGAGTCCGTCGGGCAGCGCGATGCCGGCCTGCTCGATACGCCCGTCCGGGGCCAGGATCACGGGTCCGGCGGCGGCGATCGCGGGCTGGGCGCTGTAGCCGATCAGCCGGGTCAGCCAATCGTGGGTGAGGCCGATGGCGGGACCCGGCATGAGCACCATGTGCTCGGCGGTGGCCGCCGAGGCGGCCGCGGCCAGTGCCGTGGCCGGTGACGCGGCGGGGGCGGGGATCGGCGTGATGCGCGCGGCAGGCAGGCCGGCATCCGTGAACGCCGCGACCGCGACGTTGAGCACTTCCGGGGGTCCGGCGAGCACGACGTTCCAGCTCGGGTGCGCCTGGGCGACGCATGCGGCGGCCATCTCCACCAGGCCCTCTGCGCCGTCGACCGCGAGCGCCAGGTCGACAGTCACCTCTGGGTCTACGCGGTGGACGATCCGGTGCAGGCCCGGCAGCTGCCCGAACTGCACTTCCGCCTCGATCCGGCGGCGGTGAAGATGGTCGGTGATCGCCCCGGGCTGGGCCAGGTAGGCGTAGGGCTTGGCCTGGTCGCCGCCGGCGGTGGAGGCGGCGTGGGCGCGCCAGTGGTAGAGGATGCGGGGGATGTGCGCGATCCGGTCGGTGCGCTCGCTGAGGCGCAGCACGAAGTCGTAGTCCTGGCAGCCGTCAAACCGGGACTGAAAGCCGCCCAGCTCCTGGGCCAGGGATCGACGGTAGACCCCGAGGTGGCACGTGTACATCGCCGCGGACATGTGGTCTGGTGACCACCCTGGTTTGACGTGGCGCTCCCACGACCCGTCGTCGGCCACGACGTCTTCGTCGGTGTAGATCATGTCGAGGTCGGGTTGGGTGGTGATGCGGTCGGCGATGTGTTGGAGGGCGTCGGGGGTGAGGGTGTCGTCGTGGTCGAGTAGGGCGATGTAGGTGCCGGTGGCCATGGCCAGCGCGGCGTTGGTGGCGGTCGAGATGCCCTGGGCGTGCTCGTGGCGGGTGAGGTGGATGCGGGGGTCTGACTGGGTGTGACGGGTGAGGGCGGCGGTGATCTCGGGGTCGCTGCTGCCGTCGTCGACCAGGCACAGTTCCCAGTCGGGGAAGGTTTGGTTGGTGACTGAGGCGATCGCCTCTTCGAGCATGGGCAGGGGCGGGTCGTGAACGGGGACCAGCACGGAGATCAGCGGCCGGTCGGTGTGCTCGGCGGTGGTGGTGGAGGGCTCGGGGGGTGCCGGCGTGGGGGTGATCTCGGGTGCGTTGGGGTCGATGATCGTGGGGTCGAGGAAGATCGCGCGCTGCAACGGGGGTGACGGGGGTGCGTCACCGGTGGCGGGTAGGGGGCTGACGCCGAGAGTCACCGCGGTGCTGTCGGCGGGCAGCTCGATGGAGATCGCCTGGCCGCGGGGGCGCCCGCGGTCAGAGGCCTGCAGCTTGGCGCTGCCCAGCTCGCGGCGGTGACCGTGGGCGTCGGTGACCGCGACCCAGGCGCGCACGCTGCCGTGACGATCGCGCCAATCGTGGGGCAGCAACATCGCCCGTGCCGTGAACACGATCGCGCCGGTCAACCGCAGCGGGACGGTCAACGCAGCGTCGGTGTCACAGACCAGCGCCCGTCCGAGAACCCCGTCGGGATGGATCGTCCACCGCGTCCCCTCCGACTCCGCATCAAGCCGCGAACGCAACGACGCCAACGACAACAACCGCCCCCCAGGTCGCACGGGCTGACTCCCGGCCGGAGTACGGCGGAGGCGATGGGCCATCCGGCGCAGGAGCAAGGGCGCCATGCGGGGCTCAGCGGCCGGCGAGCGCGAAGTCACCACGGTCGCTGCGGTAATTGGGGTTGTAGTAGGGGTCGGATGTGTGGTGGCGCGCCCAGGCCTGGCGCAGACGCCACAGAGTCGCGAGATCGTTGACGGTGGAGTCAGGGCCGGCGGCCTGCAAGCGGGCGTCGGGCACGATCACGATGCGCTGGCCGGCGCGCGTGGCCCGCAGGCAGTACTCGATCAGACTGAGCTCGCCGTAGGCCGGGTCAAGGCCGCCGAGCTCGTCGAAGGTCTCGCGCGACGTAGCCAGGATCCCACTCACCGCGCTGAGGTTGTACACCGACGTGCCGTAGCCGAAGAAGCGGTCCATGGATGAGCGGGTGGCGTGGAGCAGGTGCAGCGGAATTCCCTCGGGCAGGGCGATGCCGGCCTGCTCGATGCGTCCGTCGGGGGCGAGCAGGACCGGTCCGGCCGCGGCGATGCCCGGTTCGCTGCTGTAGCCGATCAGCCGGGTCAGCCACTCGTGGGTGAGGCCGATGGCGGGGCTTTGCATGAGCACGATGTAGTCGGCCGTCGACGCCGAAGCAGCGCCGGCCAATGCCGTCGCCCGCCTACGCTCGGGCTCACCGCCATCCGGATCCCAGGCCTCGAGCGTGACTTGGTTCGCGGCCAGATGGGCGTCACGCAGTCCCTCCGCGATGGCGCCGGCGGTCCCGTTCGGCACCAGCGCAGTAACCCGCCAGGCCTCATGGTGCTGAGCCTGCCACGAGCGCACCGCGGCGACGAACGATGCGGGCTCGTCGACGGTGAGCATGATCTCGGCGGTGATCGACGCCGGGACCCGGTGAGAGACCCGGTACAGCCCGGGCGGCCCGTACCCCACTTCGGCGTCGAGGCCCGAACGCTCCACATGGGCAGCTATCGCGTTGCGCGCGGCGACATAGGCGTAGGGCTTGGCCTGGTCGCCGCCGGCGGTGGAGGCGGCGTGGGCGCGCCAGTGGTAGAGGATGCGGGGGATGTGCGCGATCCGGTCGGTGCGCTCGACCAACCGCAGAATCATGTCGACGTCCTGGGAGCCGTTGAACTCGGTGCGAAAGGCGCCGATCTCGTTGACGAGCCGGCGCCGGTAGACACCCAGGTGACAGGTGTAGCCGTTGGTGCGCAGCGTGTCCGGCGACCACGCGGGTTTGAGGTGAACCCAGAGCCTTCGGCCCTCCGCGACCGTGTCTTCGTCGGTGTAGATCATGTCGAGGTCGGGTTGGGTGGTGATGCGGTCGGCGATGTGTTGGAGGGCGTCGGGGGTGAGGGTGTCGTCGTGGTCGAGTAGGGCGATGTAGGTGCCGGTGGCCATGGCCAGCGCGGCGTTGGTGGCGGTCGAGATGCCCTGGGCGTGCTCGTGGCGGGTGAGGTGGATGCGGGGGTCTGACTGGGTGTGACGGGTGAGGGCGGCGGTGATCTCGGGGTCGCTGCTGCCGTCGTCGACCAGGCACAGTTCCCAGTCGGGGAAGGTTTGGTTGGTGACTGAGGCGATCGCCTCTTCGAGCATGGGCAGGGGCGGGTCGTGAACGGGGACCAGCACGGAGATCAGCGGCCGGTCGGTGTGCTCGGCGGTGGTGGTGGAGGGCTCGGGGGGTGCCGGCGTGGGGGTGATCTCGGGTGCGTTGGGGTCGATGATCGTGGGGTCGAGGAAGATCGCGCGCTGCAACGGGGGTGACGGGGGTGCGTCACCGGTGGCGGGTAGGGGGCTGACGCCGAGAGTCACCGCGGTGCTGTCGGCGGGCAGCTCGATGGAGATCGCCTGGCCGCGGGGGCGCCCGCGGTCAGAGGCCTGCAGCTTGGCGCTGCCCAGCTCGCGGCGGTGACCGTGGGCGTCGGTGACCGCGACCCAGGCGCGCACGCTGCCGTGACGATCGCGCCAATCGTGGGGCAGCAACATCGCCCGTGCCGTGAACACGATCGCGCCGGTCAACCGCAGCGGGACGGTCAACGCAGCGTCGGTGTCACAGACCAGCGCCCGTCCGAGAACCCCGTCGGGATGGATCGTCCACCGCGTCCCCTCCGACTCCGCATCAAGCCGCGAACGCAACGACGCCAACGGAATTCTGGCCGGAGCGGTCATCTTCATCGCGTCCGCCCCAGCCCTGCGCTTCGGCAGCGCTGGTGTGTACGACCGTCTGCTCATCGGGGCCCCAGCGTAACGACCGGGTGCGGTCGCCTGATCAGGAGGTGGGTCAGGTAGCCTGCCCAGATCATGCGACCGCAGGAACACGATTCACCGGTCCTGCCGACCGCCCCACCTTCTACGGGTGAGCCAGCCGGAGCGGGGCCCTCTGACGCGATGACCGCCGAGGAGATTCCGGAGCGCTTCGTGCCCGAGGAGATGCGTGGTCAACTGGTGGAAGCGGAGCACATGGCTCGTTACAGCTGGGCAGCTGGGTTCTGTTCCGGACGGCGTGTGCTCGATGCAGGCTGCGGCGTGGGCTACGGCGCGGAGATGCTCAATCGCGCCGGGGCCTCCGAGGTGGTCGCAATCGACAACTCGCAGGCCGCGCTCGAGTTGGCGAAGTCTGCTGTCTCTGCGGGTGTGACCCTCGAGCTCGGCGATGTGAGAGATGTCGACCATGGCGACGGATCCTTCGACGTGGTCGTGTGCTTCGAGGTGATTGAGCATGTCGAGGAGCCCGATCGCGTGCTGGACGAACTCACCCGGCTACTGCGCCCAGACGGACTTTTGTTGATTTCGTCGCCAAATCGGGAGCGCTACGTTCCCGGGAATCCACATCATCGGCACGAGTTAACACGGTCCGAACTCCAAGCCAAGCTCGACGCACGGTTCCCTTCGGCTCGGATCATCTCCCAACATGTGATGCTGGCCAGCGTGATCAGTTGGTCGGGCGCGCCAGCCGGGGAGGACGCACAGGTCAAGCGGATGATCAATCCTGACATGGAGGATGAGATCTACCTGCTGGCGATGGCTGGCTCCGACCTTCCGCCTGACCCCGGCCAGGTGGTGACGCTAGGAAAATTCGCTGAGGCCCGCCGTTGGCTCCGCCACATCGAACTGCAGAAGCGCTTTATCAACGACCAATCCCACTACCTCCAGGATCTCGAAGGCCAGGAAACGAATCGGCGGGCTGCTCTGGCCCGGCTCGCCGAAGCTGAGCAGGAACTCGCCGAGTTGCGGCACCTTCATGCGGAGCTTGAGGAGGCTCGCAGGGAACTCGTCGGCGCCCATGAGCGAGAGGCCGAGCTTAGGCAGCTGCGAGCCATCGCGACCTCGAAAAGCTGGCAGTTCACCGCGCCCCTACGCCGACTCGCTGATCAGGCGCGACGACGACGCTGAGTCAGTCCGGGGCCTCTATCCCCGCCATGAGCTGGGGATTGGCCTCGATGATCACTGAGAATGCATCGGTCGCCGAGATGTTCGTCAGCGACAGCATCGAGTGCCGAGCGACCCGGTAGCGAGCGACGATCTCCGGAACTCTGATCGCATAGTGTCCGGCCGACGCCAACGTGCACCAGAGGGCATAGTCCTCCCAGCCGTGGAGCCGGCGGTCGGTCGAGTATCCGCCGAGCTCTCCTCGGATCACTGAGGTCCGCATCATCGCCATCGCATCGATGTAGTTACCGACCCGCAGACGCTCGGGCTCCCACGGCAACGTGTTCATCAGTCCCAAACTTTCGCCGCCGCTGAACTTCTCGAGGCTGCCGTAGGCAGCGGCCGCTGCTGGATCATCGTCCAACGCCTGCGACAACCGGCGCAGGCAATGGGGATACACCTCATTGTCGGCATCCAGCACAAAGCAAAATTCCCCGCGGGCGACGCTGAGGGCGTCGTTGCGAGCATGGGAGAGCCCGCGGTTGACGGGGTGACGCAAGAGAAGCACAGGGATGTGCTGATGCTGGCTCATCCATTCCCTGACAGCCTCGGCCGAGTCATCGGAGGAGCCGTCGTCGACAACGACCAATTCGTGGGCGCAATCCCTTGACTGGGCGGCGGAGGACAGTGCCGTCGTTACCTGAGGCGCATGGTTGTACAGGGCAGTGAGAACCGACACACGAGGACGCGCAGCCGCGTAGGCAGGAGTTTGGGCCAACAGCTCCAGGGAGGGCACGGGTTCCCTGGTATGGGCTTGAAGTTCAGTTCGAGCTTGCTCGCGTCTGAGTTCGAGCATCTCCAATCTGAGGTCCTTTAGCGCCCGCCGGATCCAGGCGGCGTTGCGATCGCCCTGTGACAGCGAGGACGGCTGGAGCGGTGCTGCCAGCAGCGGGAGCCGCTCGGGATCGGGCTGAGGCTGAGTAAAGAACACGTGCCCGGCATCCGGGTTCGGCTCGCGCGCAGCCAGCGCAGCGGCCACCGTGACCAGACGCTGCACCGCAGGAGCCAGGGTCAGGTCCTCGCGCAGCTTGGCATAGGCTGCGGTTCGCATTCGGCTTCTGCGGTCTCCGTCTTGGAGCAGCATTTCGGTGAGCAGATGCAGGGATTTCAAGTCGCCCATCATCACATGCTCGCCCGCAACCAACGGCGCGAAGTCGATCGAATGCTCGCTGACCACCGCCGCCCCGGTGCTGATCGCCTGGACAATGCGCAGCCATTCGAAATACGGATCTGTTCCCTGGTGGATGTTGAGCATGATTTTCGCGCGCGACAGCAGGTCCCATTTAGCGGGACCGGCGCGAAAGCTCTCGGATTGCGACCAGTTTGGCCGCGAGTTGTCTGAGAGGACCACCTCGACGCGATATCGAGCGAACGTCCGAGCGTAAGAAGCAAGGGCGCGCTCCCTGCGATCGGTCACGCTGCCCATGAACAGGATGTCGATGTCACGCTCGGGCTCGGGCTGGGGAAGATAATCCCATTCCGGGGTCCAGCCAAGCTGGAGGTGTTCGGCCACAACACCGTGCCGGGCGAATGCGCGCACCGCCGAGCGATTGATGTCGAAGATCGCTCCGCCACGTGGCGCCAGCTCGACGTTCGACTCAAAGAAAGGCGTGTGCGGCTGCTCGGCGCAGATAAAAATGGTCCGCTTGAGGACCTCGGGCAGCGGGCCAGGTCGGCCATGCAGGAGCGTGAAATACTCATGCGGAGGGACCAACACGTAGATCAGATCCGGCCGGGGACTGGGGAAGTTCCCTACGTGCAGGGAGGTCCGGACGCCAGCGCGACCCGCTTCAGCGCGCAACGCGCCGACCAACTCATCGAAGAAGAGGTTTTGGCGTGGGGCGAGGACGAACGCCAGCTCAGGCGCCGTCATCTAACGCGCTCCCGGCTCAGACTCACTACCGAGGCGATTGGTCCTGGCGGCGGAGGCCGAGGATCGAGAGCAAAAAGGACGAGAAGAAGATCTGGATGCCGACGATGATCAGCGTCGCCGCCAGCACGGCGAGCTTCTCGTCGGCGAGGCTGCCGAAGCCGTTGTTGATCCAGTTGATGACGATGACCACGCCGACGATCAGGCCGGCGATCAGGATCGCCCCGCCGAGCATCAGACCATGCTCGAGCCGGAAGCGCGCGCGCATGCGGTCGAACCATCGATCTCGGTCGCCCATGAAGTACGTCGCGTAGGCGTGCGCGCACACCCCGAGCGCCATCACCTGGGTTCCGACGATGGCCAGCAGGGCGCCGGCGATCAGCGCGTGGATGTCCCAGTGACGGCCGAAGATCCCGATGCCGGTGAGCACGATCAGCTCGATCACGGCACCCAGCGCGACCATCACCGCGCCCGGGAAGATGAACAGGTGGTTGGGCGAGTGAAGGAGCAAGAAGCGCAGGTGACGCCAACCGTCGCGGAAGCTCGAGAGCTTGGACTCACCGCCTCGCGGGTGGTATTCGATCGGGAACTGCCGGATCTCGAGCTTCTCCTTCGCCGCCCGGATGACCATCTCGGAGGCGAACTCCATGCCGGTCGTGCGCAGGCCGAGCTGCGCAAGACGATCCCGGCGCACGGCACGCATGCCGCAGTGCGCATCGTCGACACCGGTCCGGAACAGCAGGTTGAGAAAGCCGGACAACAGGGGGTTGCCGATGTATCGGTGAAGCCACGGCATCGCTCCGGGATGGATGTTCTGCATCCGGTTGCCGATCACCATGTCCGCGCCGTCCTCGAGCTCGGCCACGAAGCGCGGGATCTCTTCGAAGTCGTAGGTCAGATCGGCGTCGGCCATCACGATGTAGCGGCCGCGGGCGACCGCGAAGCCCGCCATGTAGGCGCTGCCGTAGCCCCGCACGGGCTCGTGGACGACGATCGCGCCCGCCGCCGCGGCCAATCTTGGGCTGTCGTCCTCGGAGTCGTTGTCGGACACGATGACCTCGCCGTGGATCCCGCGTTCCTGGAGAACTCCGAGGGCCGAGGCGACGCACTTCTCGATGTTCTCAGCCTCGTTCAGGCACGGAATCACGACCGAGACCGTCAGCGAGTCGTCGCCGCTGCGGGTGGGTTCGGTGCTCTGCTGCTCGATCGTGCTCATGGGCGGGGTGACCGTCTCATTTCAAACGTGCACCAAGCGACGCAGTTGCGCCTTCGGCAGGCCTCCGCCGACCAGGATATGGGAGTCTGCGGCGGCCAATGCGGATCTGCCTTGTCTACGACTGCCTGTTTCCCCATACCGTAGGGGGCGCCGAGCGCTGGTACCGGAATCTGGCCGAAAGGATGGCCGCGGATGGTCACGAGGTTACCTACCTGACGCTGCGCCAATGGGCGCCGGGCGAGGACCCAGGGGTCCACGGGGTCGACGTACGCGCCGTCGGACCGCGGATGGAGCTCTACGACGGGTCCGGTCACCGCCGGATCCTGCCGCCGCTGGTGTTTGGCGCCGGCGTGCTGGCTCATCTGCTCCGACGCGCCGGGCACTACGACGTGGTGCACACGGCGTCGTTTCCGTACTTCTCGCTCCTGGCGGCGGCGATCGTGCGTCCGCTGCGCCGATTCCGGCTCGTCGTCGACTGGCACGAGGTCTGGACGCGCGAGTACTGGCGCGAGTACCTCGGGCGCGTGGGCGGTGATATCGGCTGGCGCGTCCAGCGGCGATGCGCGGCCGTTCCTCAGATGGCGTTCTGCTTCTCCGACCTGCACGCACGGCGCCTGCGCGAGGAGGGCCTGCGCGGGACGGTGACCAAGCTTCCGGGAGAATACGAGGGGCCGACAGAGATCGTGCCCGGCGAGCACGTGCAGCCGCTGGTTCTGTTCGCTGGTCGACACATTCCCGAGAAGCGCGTGCCGGCCATCGCTCCGGCCATCCGCCGGGCCCGGGAGCGCATCCCGGGTCTGCGCGGGCTGATCCTCGGCGACGGGCCTGAGCGCCGGCGGGTTCTCGACCAGGTTCATGAGCTGGCGCTCGACGGGGTCGTCGAGGTGCCGGGGTTTGTCGAAACCGAGGTCGTCGAAGATGCGATGCTCAGCGCGCTCTGTCTGCTGCTGCCCTCGCGGCGGGAGGGCTATGGCCTGGTTGTCCTCGAGGCGGCGGCGCGTGGCACCCCGAGCATCGTCGTCGCCGCGCCCGACAACGCGGCCGTCGAGCTGATCGCCGAGGGGGAGAACGGGTTCATTGCTCCGTCGGCCTCCCCGGAAGACCTGGCGGCGGCCATCGGGGCCGTCCAGGCCGGCGGCCAACGCCTGCGCGAATCGACCCGGCGGTGGTTCGCCGCCAACGCCGACCGCCTGTCGCTCCGGCGGTCGCTCGAGGTCGTGCTGTCTGTGTACTCCGCGGTCGACCGGCGCCCGAGTTAGCGGATCACCTCGAGCCACTCCAGCGGCTGTCCGCAGAGCGTGTGCGCGTGGGCCGGGGACAGCTCGCGAACAGGGGAGGTGGCTCCGTCGGGGACGAGAACGAGCGGCCCCAGCAGCTCGCCCGCGGCGACATTGTTGGGGGCGAGGTCGCTCGGCGGCCTGCGGATCTGCACCGGCTGATCTCCGGCCGCCAGCCGTACCGATCCGACCGGGGTGAACTGCCCCCCGGATCCGAGCTGGTAGACGACCGAGCCCACGAGCTGGTGCCCGACGTGGACGATCACGCGCCGGCTCAGCGAGCCCTGCAGCCAGACTCGGTAGCGTCCGGGCACCGTGACGTGCACGGTCCCGGTCAGCGTCCCGGATACCTGACCCATGTACAGAAAGGCGGCCCGGCGGGCGCCGTTGGCGGTGTGCGCGGTCCAGACGCGCGGATGCGCGGCAGCGGTCGGGATGAGGGTCGGGAACGAGGCGCGTCTGACGTAGGCGAGCCGTGCGTACTCGTGCCGGGCAAGCGCGGCGGTGGCCAGGATCGACGGGCAACCCGGCCCGGGAGCGGGGTTGGAACCGCCGTCGCTGAAGGCGACATGCTTCAGGACCTGAGGCGACCGCTGGCGCTGCCAGACGTCGTTGTAGCGACCTCGGTAGACGAGGCGGTAATTAGCCGGGGGGCGGGACAGGAAAGGCGAGCGGCTGAGGATCAGCAGCCGAAAGCTCTGCAGATACGACGGCGCGAGATCGTTTGGATCCCACGGTACGTCGAGCTGTCCGGGCTCGCGGCCAAGCGACTCGGGGGAGAGCGGCGCCGGCCCCGCGAAGGTGAAGGGGATGGCGACCGACTCGTCGCGCAGGAAATAGACCGGGTACTTGTCCCAGAGGTCATAGAACGCGGGGCCCTGGCCGCGGAAATGGGCACCGATGGCGGCCAGCTCTCGAAACCGCCCCTGGGGGCCGACGCTCGCGTCGTGGTAGCCCAGAGCGTTTGACCACAGGACGCCGGCGGCGATCAGCGCGGCCAGCGTCCAGCCTATGGGCCGGAACCCTGCGCGGTGTATGGCGACGGCGCCGAGCATCGCCATCAGTACCACCGTCGTCGAGAAGATCATCATCACCTTCGCCGCCGCGTACGGAGACGACTGGCTGAGCAGGACGATTGTGGCCAGGCCGTTGCCGAGCAGGAGCAGCACAGGTCCGAGGGCGCGACGTCGCACGACCCACCAGGCTCCGATAACGGCGCTCAGGAAGGCGAAGAGGACCAGGAGGGCGACGATCGGCAGGCCGGTCTGGACCTCATAACGAAAGTCCCCGCTCGGCCAGATGCCGAAGATTTCGGCTGCCGGCAGGGGCACCGCGAGCGGGCCGAGATCGGCGTGCTGGGTGAGAACCGGCCCGGCGACGCTGGCGAACCTCGAGGCGCCGCCGATGAACGGCGCCGCCAGCACGATGGTGATGACGGCAACGGCGGCCGCCTCGGCCGCCGTTGTCCATGACCAGTGCCTACGGACCTCGCGTCCGCGCCAAGCGACCAGCACGCAAAATACGCCGAGCGGCACGCCCAGCCACGGGACGGCGGCGATCGCGAGCACGTCGAGCCCGGCCACCGCGGTCACGGCCAGCGGGGCGAGAGCGCGGGGTCGCAGCGGGCGGCGCAGGGTCTCGATCACCAGCACGACGGTGACCGTGAGGACCAATGTCGTCGCGATCTCCTTGATGCTGGCCTCGAGGTAGAACTGGTAGGCGAGGCCGTTGCTGGCCGCGACAAAGGCGCAGAGGGCGCGCAGCGGCCGGGTGCTGACAACTCCCCGCAGGAGCTCCATCAGCGCCACCGCCCCCAGGGCCATCAGCACGGCCAGGTAGGGCTGAAAGATCCAGGCGACGTCCTGCCCGACGAGCGGACGCAGAGCCCCGAGGGCGACATCGGCTCCGGTGGGATACGCGGTGCGGATGTAGCCGTTGATCACGCCGGTGACGGCTGAGGTCGATCCGGGGGGCAGGTGGGTGAGATCGCGCCCGTGGGCGAGCAGCTGGCTGATCAACACCAGATGAAACGACGTATCGGGGTTGACGAAGTACCCGAGGAAGCTGTCGTTCCCCGACAGGATGAGCGGGGCGGCGCAGAAGAGGTAGGTGGTCAAGCCCACTGCGAGCGTCCACGACTCGGGTCGCAGGGCGACCACTCGTCGCCAGGAGCCTGCGTAGCCGGCCACCGCAAAGACGACGACCACCGGCGTGGTGAGGGAGGCGGTGTCGGCCCGGCTTGTGGTCAGCGTCGCGAGGACGATGACCAGCGCGAGGCCCACCGCCGGCAGCAGCGCACCGGGAAGACGCCAGCCGGCCACCCATTCGACCGCCAGCCCGCAGCCGAGGCACACGGCCAGCATCGCGAGCGGAAACAACACCCAGGTGATGAACATGCGTTCAGGCCGCCAGCTGGGCGCCCTCGGCGAGCGCGCGGCGGTAAGTCGCGAGCGTTCCCTGGGCTGTGGTCTGCCAGGTGAAGCTCTGGGCCCGCTCGCGACCAGCGCCGGCCAGCCGGGTGGCCAGCTCGCGGTCGGTCAGCAGACGGACGATGGCATCGGCGATTTCGGTCTCTGATTCGGGGTCGAATCGCAGCGCGGCCTGACCGGCGACTTCGCCCACGGCGCCACGGGCTGAACAGGCCACCGGAACGCCGCGCGCCATGGCCTCGAGCACCGGAAGCCCGAAGCCTTCGATCAGGGACGGGAAGACGAAGGCGGCGGCGGCACCGTACAGCCCTTCGAGCTCTTCGGCCGAGACCCAGCCGAGGAAGCGAACGTCCTCGCCGACACCGAGTTCCGCGGCCCGAGCTCGCAACCGCTGCTCGTACGGAGTGGGGTAGCCGGGCAGCACGAGGAGGGGTCGAGTGGCGGCGGGCAGACCGGCGACGGCGGCAATCAGCCGCATCAGGTTCTTGTGGGCGAGCTTGGCCGATACGCTCAACACGATCTGGCGATCCCCGGCGCCGAGGCGACGCCTGACCTCCCGCTCGGTCAAGGGTGTCGCTGACGAGGTGCTGCCGAAACCAAGCGGTACCACGTCGATCTTGTCGGCTGAAACGCCTCGCAGCTGTAGAACGTCCTCGGTCGTTGCGGCGGCGTCGACGATGATCCTGTGTGCGCCCCACGCGGCCAGGGGGACGAGGACGCGCATCCCCAGGGACCGCAGGCCGGGGTGCGCCTCGGGTACGTGGCGGTAGATGAGATCGTGGATCGTGACCACGCGACGGAACCGGCCCCAGGCTGGGGCCGTGCTGGCCAGGCTGTGGAGGAGATCGATTCCGGCTCGGTGGGCCAGGGGTGCCAGCAACTGTTGCTCCCCGCGGACCCATTGCATCCGATTACGGGCCGAGACCGGCACCGGCACCATGCCGATCAGCTCCTGCCACGGCCCCGGGGCGCCGGCGGCCTCGCGATTCACGAAGGCTGTGAAGCGGTGCTCGGGAGCGGCGGCGACCAGCTCGGGGATCAGCTCGCGGGCGTAGACCTCCATGCCCCCGGTCTCACCGGGCACCAGGAACACGAGGTTGAGGCCGATGTGAGCTATGGAGCGGCAGGGTATCTGTGGGCTCCGTCGTTGACGCTGCTGCGTCGTTGCCGGGGGCCGTTGGTGCGGGGGACCTGGTCGGACCCTCCGGTGGTTTCGGCGACGCGCGTCGCTTCGGCGACGCGCGTCGCTCCCGCGGCCGCTCGGTTAGCCGCCTGCGGCGGTCAGGCGGCTCCTGGCCTGCCGCGCCGGGCCACGGCCCGGTCATAGACGCTCCAGGTCGCCTCAGCGGCCGCCGACCACGTGTAACGCTTGGCCCACCGGCGTCCCGCCTCGCGGTCGGGCGGATCGGCGAGGAGGGCCTTGATGGCGCGCGCGGCATCGGACGGGTCGCGGGGATCGAAATAGGTGGGCCAGGTTCCGCCCACCTCGCGCAACACCGGCAGGTCGGAGGCGGCGACCGGAACGCCCCGGGCCATGGCCTCCACCAGGGGGAGGCCGAAGCCCTCGGCCAGGGTCGGGAGCGCGGCCACACGCGCCGTCGCCCACAGGCCCTCGAGGTCGGCATCCGACGCCCAGCCGGCGAACGCGATCCGGTCCGCGACGCCGAGGTTGCGAGCCTGGACGCGCAGCGTCTCCTCGTAGGGCTCGGCGTGGCCGACCAGCACGAGGCGGAGGTCGGGTGGGAGCTCAGGCATGGCCTGCACGAGCACGGCCTGGTTCTTGTGCGGCCGCTTGGCACCCACGCACACGACCACCGGGCCCGTTCCGAGGCTGAAGCGCGAGCGCACTTCGTCCTCGGGGGTGGGCGCCGGCCGCTGGCCAGTTTCGGCGCCCAGCGGGACGACCGTGAAGTCAGCCGGGTCGAGGCCGAGCGTCGAGCACACATCGTCGCGCGAGACGGCCGTGTCGGCGATCAGCGCGTTGGCGTGCCGTGCGGCTCGGGGGATGACCTGCGACATGCCCCAGCTGGTGACGGCGTTGAAGGTCGAGTGGTGGATGAAGTTGACGTCGTGCAGCGTGATCACGTGGGCCAGCCCGGGCGCCCGGATGGGAGCAATACTGGCCAGGCTGTGCAGCACGTCGGCCCGGAGGTGGCGGGCGACGACGGGCAGGGCCAGTTGCTCGGCCAGCTGGCGCCGGAGGCGCTGGCCGTCATCGCAGGGCAGCTCACGCACGCTGATCCCCTGGCCCTCCCAGCCGTCGTCCCGCAGCGCGGCCGCGCCGCGGCGCGTGCTGATCACGGTGAGCGTGGCCTCGGGACGGGCCTCGCGCAGAGCGGGCACAAGGCCACGGAGATAGGTCTCCGGTCCTCCCGAGGCGCCGGGATCCAGGAACAGGGCATTGAGGGCAACGTGCGTCACGGCGGGCAGGGTCGGATCCTAGGGCGGGGCGCCCCGAAGGGGTCGGTTTCCAGGCCGGGCGGCCGCCCTCTCCGGTTCCGGTACGGTCCCCGCTCGGCGTGAGCTACTTCGAATGGCATCAGGAGCCCGGCTACTGGCGGGATGTCGTCCGGCATTTTGATCCGGAGCGTCCGCTGCTCGACATCGGCTGCGGCGGCGCCTGGCTGAGCCGCCACTTCCGTGACTACACCGGGATCGACAGCTCGCCCGAGGCGGTCAGCGCCGCCGTGGGGCGCGGGCTTTCGGTCGTGGCCGGAGACGTCAGCGGATCGCTGCCGTTCGCGGACGGCAGCTTTGACTCGGTGGTCATGAAGGACCTGCTCGAGCACGTGTCTGATCCGGTCGAGACCGTGCGCGAAGCGCATCGGGTGTTGCGGCCGGGCGGACGGGTGTTCGCCTCCTCGCCCGATGCTCAGCGGTGGGTGTGGGACGACTACACCCACCGCCGTCCGTTCACCCGCAAGGGCTTCCGGCGGTTGTTCGCCGATCAGGGCTTTGAGGTGCTGACGGTCGGCTACGAGTCTGTGCTTCCCGGCAGCTCGGTCATCTCGGCCCGGACGCGCTCGAACCGGCGCCCGGTGCCGCTGCGATGGCTGGCCTGGCTGCCGCTTTTTCGCCGCAACGTCTGGATCGTCGCTCGGCGTCCGGCCGCCGGCAGCTGAGTCAGCGCTCGTAGCGCAGCCGCCGCAGGGACTCGTGCAGCGAGATCGTTCGGTCGACCCCGTCCGCGGGAACCGACAACCGCGGTCGCTGCCCAGCGGCCCGCCAGCCGGCGACCCGGCCCCTGAGCGGCACCAGCGTCCGTGCTCGCAGCAGGCCGTTGAGAACGGTGAGAAGCTCGATCAACAGTGCTCGCGGAGCGTGCCGACCTCGGAGAACCCCGTAGCGGCGCAATACGAACCCGCGACCGAAGCCGGCGTGCCGTCTCTGGAAGGGAGAGTCGAGCCCGGTGGAAGCGCCGCCAATGTGCACCCCACGCGCGCCGGGGGCGGCGGCCGCTTCCCAGCCCGCCAGCCGCAACCGCAGTGCGAGATCCAGATCCTCGGCGTAGGCGAAGAAGCAGGGGTCAAAACCGCCGGCCGCATCCCAGGCGCAGCGGCGATATGCGGCGGCGCCACCGCTGGGTCCCAGCAGCCTGCCCGGTCGCTCGCTGGGCGCCCGATGGCGAAGGCGGTTGAAGGCCAGCAGTGTCGGATCGACCTCAATGCCGAAGCCGTCGACGACCTCCTCGCGACCTGGCTGCAGCGTCAGTCCGGCGACCATGCCCACCCGCTCATCGGCGAGCGGGGCGACGATCTCCTCGAGAAACCACGGCTCGACATCCATGTCGTCGTTGGCGAGCACGATCACCTCGCCGCTCCCCATCGCCGTCAGGCGGTTCGCCGCCTTGCCGAAGCCGAGGTTCCCGTCCAGGGTGAGCAGCTCCGCTTCGGGAAACCCCGCTCGCACGGCGTCGCTGGTGCCGTCCGAGTTGCCCGCGTTGTCAGCCACGTAAAGGCGATGGGGGACGGTCTGGCGCTGGAAATGCTCCAGGCACGACAGGACCATTTCACGACCCTTGAAGGTCACGATGATCACGTCGATGGTCGGCGGGGGGACGCTCGGCACGATCTGTCGAGCAGTCAGGCGATCAGCCGGCGGCCCGGCCGAGGGCGTAGAACTGCCCCACGAGGAACTCGGTCGAGCGCCCCCGGGTTACCCGGTCCAGCGCGGCCGAGCGTCCGAGCGGGGGATGGGAGGTGCCGATCGGCTCCCATCCCGTCTCCTTCAGCAGGCGAACCAGGTCGGCCCGGGTAAACCAGCGCAGGTGGGTTCGGTCACGATGACCCCAGTCCGCATAGCCGAAGGTCCCCCGCACGACCAGGTCGATCAGGAGCGAAACGTGACGGGCGTTGGGGACCGATACCTGGATGTGGGCGCCGGGTGCGGCCAGGCCGCGCAGACTCCGGAGAACCGAGTAGGGGTCGACCAGGTGCTCGAGCACGTCCCAGGCCACGATGGTTTGAAAGGGCCCCTCCAAGCGTCCGATCTGCTCCTCGACCGGCCCGATGAGCACCCGGTCCATTCGCCCGCGGGCGACCTCCGCCGCCTCGGGGACGATCTCGATTCCCGTTATCGAGGTCGCGCCGGACTCACGTAGGACGCCGGCGGTGGCGGCCTCTCCGCAGCCGATGTCGAGTACCGCTCCCAGGGGACGCGGCAACCACTGCACGAGATCGAGTCGGGCGCTGCTGTAGTAGCCCTCGGCGTGAGCCCGGGTGTAGTCGACGGCCACGGCGCGAGCTTACCGCCCGGCCGTGCCGCATCGGCGCTCAGCCACCCGTGGCCACCGCGCCGTCGGCCACCTCGCTGACCGCGGCCGCGACCCGCTCGGACGCCGCGCGATCGAGCTGCGGCCCGATCGGCAGCGAGAGCACCCGCGCGGCCAGTCTCGTGGCGGCATCGACGTGCTCGGGTTCGACCGAGAGGTCGGCGTAGGCGCCGGTCTGGTGCGGGGCGGTCGGGTAGTGGATGAGGGTCTGCACGCCCCGGGTCGAGAGCTCGTCTCGGAGCCTGTCGCGGGCTTGGGAGCGGATCACGTACAAATGCCAGACCGGTTCGACACCGGCCGCCACGGTGGGCAGCGTGACCCCGCTGATCGACCGGCGGTAACGGTCGGCAATCGCCCGCCGGCGGGCGTTGAATTCATCCAGCCGTCCGAGCTTGGCTCGCAGCACGGCGGCCTGGAGCTCGTCCAGGCGGGAATTGACCCCGGTCGTGTCGTGCTCGTATTTGCGGGCCGAGCCGTAATTGCGCAGCGCGCGGCAGCGCTCGGCCACGGCATCGTCGTGAGTGGTGATCGCCCCCGCGTCCCCCAGCGCACCCAGATTCTTGGCTGGGTAGAAGGAGAAGGCCGCGCCGTCGGCAAGGGCCCCGGTGCGAGCGCCGTCGGAGCGCGCCCCGTGGGCCTGAGCCGCGTCCTCGAGCAGCAGTAGTCCGTGGCGCTGACAGACCGAGCGCAGGGCGCCCATCTCGGCCGGCTGCCCGTAGAGGTGAACGGCCAGTACCGCCGCGGTGCGAGGGCCGATCACCTCCTCGAGCCGGCCCGGGTCGAGATTGGCCGTGTCCTCCCGCACCGGCGCTGGGACCGGGGTCGCGCCGGCCTGGGTCACCCCGAGCCAGGTGGCGATGAACGTGAAGGCGGGAACGATGACCTCATCGCCCGGTCCGACCCCGTGGGCTCGGAGCAGCAGCGTGAGGGCATCGAGGCCATTGCCGACCCCGACGCAGTGGCGGACCCCGCAGTACTGCGCGAACTCGTGCTCGAAGGCGTCGAGCTCAGCCCCGAGGATGAACCAGCTCGAGTCCAGGACCCGGGTGATTGCGGCCTCTAGCTCGGGCCGGCACTCGGCGGTGGCCGCTTCCAGATCCAGGAACGGGACGTTCACGCCGGCGGCCGCGAAGCCTCGGGCGGAGCGTCGGCCTTGAACTCGTCGTAGTCGTAGTAGTAGTCCTCGGCCTCATAGGGCCGCGAGGCGAGCACCGCGCACACCGAACCCGAGGAGAAGTTGACCAGCTCCCGCCAGATCATGCGCGGCAGGTAGAGGCCGTAGTAGGAGCGGTTCAGGCTCACGGTGCGCTGCTGGTGGGCGTCGTCGAGGAATACGTCGAACGAGCCCGACATCGCGATGATGAGCTGCTCGAGTTGGCGGTGGGCGTGTCCGCCTCGGGTCTCCCCACCGGGCACGTCGTAGAGGTAGTAGACCCGCGCGATCGCAAACGGCACGTGTGACTCGCCCTCGATGAAGGTCAGGTTGCCGCGCGGGTCGGTGATCCGCGGCAGCTCGATGATCCGCGACTGCTCGATGCCCATCGAGCGCAGATCCTATTGGCGTCGATTACGTCCCGCGGGTCAGGGCGTTCCGCCACCGCGCTGCCGGCGTGCGCGGAGCAGCCGTGCGCCGACGCGGACCGTGCTCACCGGACCCCCGGCGGCCAGCGCCACCCGCGTGCGGGCGCCGGCCTGGCGCCAGTGGTGCCCCGCGGCCAGCTCCCAGGCGCCGGCCATGTGGAAGGCGGCGGCGCGCTGCCGGACGAGCCCGTGCAACTCCGGATAGCGGGCGTCGACGATGGCCAGGGCGATCAGACCCTCCTCGAGGACACGCGCCCGGGTCCCGGCGTCGGCGGTGATGTTCGCTCCGTGCCGGCGGTAGCGCACCAGGACGTCCTGCATACCCACCACTGTCCCGTGGCGCAGGAGCTCGACCGTCCACAGCCAGTCGTTGGCGAAGCGCAGGCGCTCGTCAAATCCGTGCGGCGGTGCCGCCCGGCGGCGGAACATGGTGGCCGAGGGCAGCATGAAGTAGGTGGGGTCGAACTGGAGCTCGATGCCGCCTGAGCGAACCCCGGCGCGCCCGTTGTAGAGCGCGCTGAACCGCCCCAGAACTTCTCCACTCGCGGACAGGAAGACCTCGGCGTCGTGCACGCAGGCGACCGCCTGGGAATGGTCGTCGAGGACGCGTACCTGTCGCGAGAGCTTGCCGTCGAGCATGACGTCGTCGCCGCCCAGCCAGGCGACAAGCTCGCCCTGGGCGGCGGCCAGGGCGGCGTTGAAGTTGCCGGCGATCCCGCGGTTGTGGGGCGCCCGCAGGATCGTGATCCGTTCCGGGTCGGCCTCGGCGAGCCGCTCCAATAGCTCACCGGTCCCATCGGTGGAGGCGTCGTCGGCGAGGATCACCTCGAAGTCGCGGTAGTCCTGGGCGAGGACCGATTGCACCGCCTCGGTCGCGAAGGCGACCTGGTTGTAGAAAGGAACGAGGACGCTGACGCGCGGGGCCACCGACCGATCCTAGATAGCCGGGCGGCGACCGCGGGTCGCGGCACGGCGGGAGGCCGCGCTAGGCGCGGCGGAGCCGGCGCAGGGGCGTGTGATCGATGATCTCCGGGGGCACTGCTCCGGACATGATCGAGAGGCCGACGAACAGAGCCGTTCCGACGACACAGCTGATGGCATTGGGGAGGATCGGCACCGTGGCCAGCACGAGGGCCGGGATCGCGCTGGCCGCGAGCCGCACCATCGGGCCGGCCGCGATCGCCTGCGTGGCCGATCCCCGGCGGACAAAGAAGCCGGCCGTCGCGCAGTACAGGACGTCGGCCACGACGGCCGCGATCGCCGCCCCCTCGGCCCCGTCGACGCTGATCAGCACCGAGCCGACGATCGTCACCGCGGCCAGCCCGACCAGCGTCGCGATCGCCAGATCCCGCGTCCGGCCCATGCCGACCAGGGCGGTCGTCCAGGCGGCAGTGATGAAGATCGTGATCAGGGCCAGGCACTGGATCTGCAGGATCGGCGCGGCTCCCACGTACTGGCTGCCCCCGAACAAAAGCAGGATCGAGCGCGCGCCCGTGCCGAGCACCACCGCCAGGAGCAGACCCAGCCAGGCCATGCTCTGGGTCAGGCGCATCGTCACGTACTGAAGCCGGCCGACATCGTCGCGCGCCGACACGCTCAGCACCGGCAGCACGACGCCGATGAGCACGACCGGGATCCCCAGGCAGGTCTCCATCACGCGCGCCGAGGTGACGTAGTACCCGAGCTGCAACGCGCTGGACTGCAGCAGCGACATGAGGATGACCAGGATTCGGAAATAGATGACGCTGAGGACACCGAACAGGGCCAGGGGAAGGGTCTTGACGGCCAGCGAACGCAGGGCCGGGGCCCGCCAGCGCGGGCGGGCGAACCGGCGCCCGTTGAGGAGGATCGGCGTGCACGCGAACACGACCACCGCCGCCGCCGGGGAGGCGGCGAAGAAGGGAAGCAGCGTGGTCCCGGCCACGGCCAGGACGACGAACGCTATGACCAGCACGAGCTGGCGCAGGATGTCGTTGACGGCCAGGCGCGAGTTCTCGAGGTCGACGGTCAGCGGCAACAGCGCCGCGCTCTGGATACTGAGCAGAAAGACGCTGACCCCGACCAGCGCCGTGCCCTCGACGAGGGTCGAGTCGTAGCCGACCGCCGCCGCGAACACGACGGCGGCGAGCACGCCGACGCCGGTGAACATGATCCGCAGGCCGATCAGGTTGCCGAGAAGATCGTCACGGTCGGCCTGGTCCGAGCGCAGCGAGAGCTCGCGTGCCCCGGTGAGAGTGAGACCGCCGTCGGTGACCCCCTGCACGATCGCCATCAGCGCCATCACGGTGCCGTAGCGGCCGAAGTCCCTGACTCCGAGGTAGCGCAGCAACAGGACGGCCGCCGCGGCGGTGATCAGATTGATGACCCCGAAGGCGGCTATCCGCTGGACTCCGCCGGCGACCACTCGTCCGGCCACGCTCGCGCCGGCGGCGGCGCCGGCCGGCGGCGCCTCACCCGAAGGCATCCCGAGCTCGGTACCCGCCATCGATCGCCAGCTTAGACGGGATCCGGACGGCCCGCGCGACCCGGCCGCGACCGGACCCTGGCCCCGGCGGGTACGCCCGCCCGGGCCCAAGCTGTACACCGGCCCGTGTCCCGATAGCCTCAGGCTGGTATGCCCGACCGCACCGCCGCCCTCGCCCAGCTCGCCGTTTCGGTCGGCGCCGGCGTGGCGCCCGGACAGACCGTGGTCGTCAACGCCAAGCTCGGTCAGGAGCCACTCGCCCGCGCCATCGTGGCCGCGGCCTATGACGCCGGGGCCCACCAGGTCGAGGTCAACTACGGCGATCCGTACGTCCAGCTCGCCCGTCTCGAACGCGCACCGGATGAGGCGCTGGGCGAGGTCATCCCGTGGGTTCGCGAGCGCCCGCTCAAGCTGGCCGAGCTTCAAGGCGCGCTGATCAGCCTCAGCGGGCCCGTGGCGCCCGGTCTGCTCGACGCGGTCGATCCCGGCGCGGATCGGTCGCGACACGGTGGCGCTCCGCGAATCGATGGAGGTCCTGGCCCGGCGGGCGCTGAACTGGACGATCGTCCCGGGGCCGAACCGGGCCTGGGCCAAGCTGGTTCACCCCGACCTGGACGACGATGCCGCGTACGAGAAGCTGTGGGCGGAGATCGCCCATATCTGCCGCCTGGATGAGGATGACCCCGTGGCCGCCTGGCAGGCGCGCTCCGATGGGCTCGCCGACGCGGCACGCCGGCTCGGTTCGGCCGGCCTGGACTCGCTGCACTTCTCGGGTCCGGGCACCGACCTGACGATCGGTCTGCTGCCCGGCGTGGCGTGGAGCGGCGGCAACTTCGAGACGGCCTGGGGCCGGGTGCATCTGCCCAACCTCCCGACCGAGGAGGTCTTCACCAGCCCCGATCCCGAGCGCACCGAGGGACACGTCACCTCGACCAAGCCGCTGCTCGTCTCCGGGCGCGCCGTGGAGGGCCTGAGGATCCAGTTCAAAGGTGGCCGGGCCGTCGACGTCGACGCCGAGTCCGGGGCGCCGCTGCTGCGCGAGCTGATCGCCCGCGATGCCGACGCCGCGCGGCTCGGCGAGGTGGCCCTGGTCGACGGCAGCGGCCGCATCGGCGCCACGGGGAGCGTCTTTCACGACACCCTTCTGGATGAGAACGCGGCCAGCCACATCGCGCTCGGGGCCGGGTTCGAGCATCTGGCCGAACATCCGCAGCCCGGCGAGCGCATCAACCAGAGCGCCGTCCACACCGACTTCATGATCGGGGGTCCGGAGGTGCAGGTCACCGGGCGGACGCTCGATGGCCAAGAGGTTGCCGTGCTGATTGACGGGCAGTGGAAGCTCTAGCCGGCGTGAAGTCCTTGCCGACGGGGCTGGAGGGCCCACTTCTGCTGGCGCCGCCTGTCCATGGCGATGCCCGGGGGTTCTTCATCGAGACCTACCGGGAAAGCACGCTGCGCGATCTCGGCGTGACCGACTCGTTCGTCCAGGACAACCATTCCCGTTCACGGCAGGGCATCGTCCGGGGCATGCACTTCCAACCCGGTCAGGCCAAGCTGGTCCGGTGCGTGCGGGGCGCGATCCTGGACGTGATCGCCGATATCCGTCGGGGCTCGCCGCAGTTCGGAGAGGCCCGCGGATTCCAGCTCGACGACGCCGAACATCACCAGCTCTACGTGCCGGACGGATTTGCCCACGGCTTCTGCGTGCTCAGCGAGATCGCCGACGTCGCGTACAAGACGTCGGCCTATTACGATCCCGGGAGCGAGGGCGGCTTTGCGTTCGATGACCCCGAGGTGGCGATTCAATGGCCGTCCGAGCTGGAGCTGATCGCCTCTGAGCGGGACCGCTCCGCCCCGCGGCTTGCTGAGCTGGCACCGTCTCTGCCCTTTATTTATTAACCGGAATGCGTGACCGTCTCGCTCTAACTCCGCTCCAGTATCGGCGGGTGGCCGACTGGACGCTGGTCGCGCTGACGCTGATCGTGATGACCGGGGCCGCGGTCCGGCTGACCGGCTCGGGACTCGGTTGCCCCAACTGGCCCCGTTGCTACGGCGGGGCGCTGCCACCCCTCTCCACCCATGCCCTGATCGAATTCGGCAACCGCGCTCTATCGGGGCTCGTCGGCGTCCTCACGGTGGGCGCGGCCGTTCTCGCCGCCACCCGCCGTCCGTTCCGGCGCGATCTGCTGCTGCTGTCGCTGACGCTCCCGCTCGGGGTCCTCGCCCAGGCCGTCCTGGGCGGGTTCACAGTCCGTGAGCATCTGGCCCCCGGGTTCGTCATGGCCCACTTCTGCCTGTCGATGCTGATCCTGGTCGGCGCCACCGCCCTGGCCTGGCGGGCCCGCCACGAGCCGGGCCGCCGTCCACGGTCAAGCGATCGGCTGACCGTCTGGTCGGTGCGGGCTCTGAGCCCCCTCGCGGCACTGACCATTTTCGCGGGTACGGCCGCCACCGCGGCCGGACCGCACGCCGGCGGCTCTCCCGGCCAGCGCATTCACCGGCTCACCTTCGAGGGGGCCGACACCCTGATGTGGGTCATCCACCGGCACGCCACGATCGCGGCCGTGCTGGGTGTGGCCGTGATTAGCGTCTGGTTTCTGATGCGCCACCGGGGTGCCGATGAGAAAGCGCTCGAGCCGGTGACCATCCTCGGCGTACTGCTGGCCGCGCAGGGCCTGGTTGGAAGCGTCCAGTACGAGCTCCATCTGCCCACCGACATGGTCTGGGTTCATGTCACGCTGGCCACCGTCACTTGGCTGGTGGTGCTCTGGGCGGTCGCCGCGGCGGGACGGCTGGTGCCGCGCCACCAGGCGGTGACGACGCCCGAGCCGCGACTGCCGGCGCCTGACTTCGAGGTTGTCAGTCGCGCCTAGTGTCCCGACACTAGTCCGCCGCCGGAGGCTTGTCGCGGCGGCGGTAGTCCCCGCGGCTCAGGTGGTACTCGAGCCATGCGTAAAGGACGATGAAGGCGTAGCGGCTGCCCATCTCTCGCAGGTCGAGGTTCGAGGTGCCGTAACGCCGGTTGGTCCAGCTGATCGGGACCACGGCGAAGTTGTAGCCACGAACGAAGGCCTTCAGCGGCATCTCCACGGTCAGGTTGAAGTGGTTGGAGAGCAGCGGCTGTAGCTGGTCGATGACCTCGCGGCGATAGGCCTTGAAGGCGTTGGTGGTGTCGTCGTAGCCGTGGCGGAAGAGCACCCGGATGCCGGCGTTGACGATCCGGTTGAGGACGAGCTTGAACCGTGGGTAACCGTGCGTGCGTCCGCCGCCCGAGAAGCGGGTGCCAAACGCGCAGTCATAGCCGCGCTCGAGCGCTCGGTAGTAGAGGACCAGATCATCGGGGGAGTCCGACAGGTCGGCCATCATGATCGCCACCGCGTCGCCGGTGTAGAGCTCGAGGCCCGCTCGCACGGCATGTCCGAAGCCGGGGGGCAGCGGGGAGCGCAGGCAGCGCACCCGCGGGTTGTCGGCGGCGATTGCGCCTACCACGTCAGCCGTACGGTCGCCGCTGGCATCATCGACAACGAGGATCTCGTAGTCGATGCCGGCGTCGGCCAAGCGGCTCACGCAGCTCTCGACAGTCAGCCCGACCGACTCCACTTCATTGTGGGCGGGGATCACGACCGAGAGCTTCACTTGGCCACCAGCCAACGTTCGGCGTTCTGGTCATGGATCTCCTGCAGGATGCGGCGCACGTCGTAGCGGACCTGCCATTCCGGGTAGTCGCGCCGGAAGGGCTCGAGGTCGGAGATCCACCAGCGGTGATCGCCGACGCGATTCTCGTCATCGAGCGTCCAGTCCAGGCTGCGCCCCGACATCTCCTCACACAGCGCGATCGCCTCGAGCATCGAGCAGTTGCTGGCCCGGCCGCCGCCGATGTTGTAGACGGCGCCGAGGCGGGGGGCGTCGTGGAAGGCGTCGAACGCTGCCACCAGGTCGGCCGAGTGGATGTTGTCGCGGACCTGGCGCCCGCCGTAGCCGTACACCGTGTAGGGCTCGCCGGTCATCGTGCACCGCATCAGGTAGGAGAGAAAGCCGTGGAGGCGAGTGCCGGCGTGGTTGGGCCCGGTCAGGCAGCCGCCGCGAAAACACACGGTGGGCAGGCCAAAGTAGCGCCCGTATTCCTGGACCAGCAGGTCGGCGGCGGTCTTGGAGACCCCGAACAGCGAATGCGTCGAGGCGTCGATCGACATCGAGGTGTCGATCCCACCGAAGTAGCGGTGATCCTCGGGCAGCTCGAGCCGCAGCTCCTGGCTGATAAGCGGCAGAGCGTTGGGGAGGTCGCCGTACACCTTGTTCGTGGAGCAGAACACGAATGTCGCCTCGGGAGCGTGCCGGCGCGTAGCGTCGAGCAGGTTCAGGGTCCCCTTGGCGTTGACGGCGAAATCGGTCTGAGGATCGCCGGCGGCCCAGTCGTGGGAGGGCTGGGCGGCGGTGTGGATCACCAGCTCAATGCTCCGACCGTGGGCCGCGAAGATCCGCTCGACGCTGTCGAGATCGCGAATGTCTGAGTTCAGGGAGCGAAACGCCGACCCAGTTCTCGCTGCAGGCGCGCGGTGGTGGGCTGGGTCGAGGCTTCGGGGCCGAAGAACTGGGCTCGCATGTCGTTCTCGAGCCCGATGACGTCGTAGCCGCAGCGAACGAAATGAGCCGTTGCCTCGGATCCGATCAGCCCCCCCGAGCCGGTCACGATGGCAGTCGGCATGAGGCGGGTGAGGTTAGCGCCGGCGGCTGATCAGAGCGTTGTCTCGAGCTCGCGCTCATGGGCGGTGATCCAGGCCTGGATGTCAGCGAGGATCTCGCGCGGGCCGCGACTGGGCCGCCAGGGGGTCAACGCATGCAGGGCGGCACAGTCCGAGATGTAGACCGGGACGTCGCCGGGCCGCGTCTGCGGTGTGCAGCCGATCGGCAGCTCGTGTCCGGTGAGCTCGGCACAGATCGCCGTCGTCTCGAGCAGGGACAGCGAGCCGGTGGCGCCGCCGCCGACGTTGACCGTGTGGCCGTCCCAGTGCTCCGGTGCTGATGAGCTGCTCGTCAACCAGCTCGAGAAGATCCTCGACATGAAGCAGGTCCCGCACCTGTCTGCCCTCGCCGCCAAAGCCGATATAGCTGAGCGGGCGCCGGAAATGGTGGGCGAGCATCCAGTAGGTGAACACGCCCTGGTCGACCTTGCCCATCTGCCATGGGCCGGCGATCACCCCGCAGCGGTTGATGACCGCCCGCAGGCCGGTGCTGGCTCGGTACTCCTCGATCAGAAGCTCGGCGGCAAGTTTGGTCGCGCCGTACAGCGTCCGAGCGCCGGACAGCGGAAACGTCTCGGCGATCCCGTCCGCTGAGGCCCCGGTCACAGGTTGTTCGTGCTCTAGCTCCAGGCGCGTCTCAGCGGTCGTTACGGCCAGGGCCCGCAACGACTCGATCGGATACACCCGGCTGGTGGAGAGGAAGATGAACTGGGCCTGACTGCGCGCCGCAAGCTCGAGGCAGTTGTAGGCGCCGAGCAGGTTGGAGTGGACCAGGTAGTCCGGCCGCCGTCCAGGCCGGCCAGCGCCGATGGTTCGGCCGAGCACTCGAGCAGCACGTCGAGCTCACCGATCCCCGTCAGATCATCGCGCTCGCGGACGTCCCCGTGCACGAACTGCACCCCCGCCTTCCGCAGCCGGCCGAGATTGAGCTCCGATCCGCGGCGGTGCAGGTTGTCCAGGGCGATGAGATCCCAGTCGGGGTGGCGGGCCGCCAGCCCGCAGGCCAGGTTGGCGCCCACGAACCCAGCTCCGCCAGTGATCAGAACCCGCATCGGCGGCGATTATGGCGGTTGAAATTGCCGGGTCCTGGCTCCCCGGGCCGGCGATCCCGTCCAGCGGAGGAGGAGGCCGGTACGATCGGCCCCATGTCGGTCGAACAGTCCTGCGCAGATCGCCGCCCTCGCCGCGGCTCGCGGATGCCTCGCTGAGCATCCTGGTCGTCGATGACGAATCGGACCTGCGCGAGATGCTGACCCGATCGTTCTCTCGCGAGGGTCACCGCGTCCTCGCGGTGGCCGACGGCCGGGCGGCGATCGATCGCGCCAGCACCGAGCACTTCGACATCGTGCTGCTCGACGTGGCGCTGGGCGCCGGGCCCGGACGGATACGAGGTCTGCCGAACGCTGCGTGGACGGCGCAACGTCGTCCCGATCATCATGCTGACCGCGCTCGACTCCGAGGCCGATGCCGTGCTCGGCCTCGAGGCCGGCGCCGACGACTACGTGACCAAGCCGTTCGGTCTGGCCGAGCTGCGCAGCCGGATCCGGGCGGTGCTGCGCCGCGCCGGCACGCGCTCGATGGGGGACGAGGTTCTGACCGTGGGCCCGATCGCCCTGGACCGGGCCCAGCGCGAGGTGAAGATCGAGGGCGATCCGGTCAAGCTCACCTTCTCGGAGTTCGAGCTGCTCGACGCGCTGATGAGCCGATCCGGGCCGCCTGCTCAACCGCCAGGAGCTCCTGCGGGCGATATGGGGTGACAGCGCCTACCGCGACCCCCGCGCGATCGACGTGCACATTCGCCACCTGCGCGAGAAGCTCGAGCCCGAGCCCGAGAAGCCCCGCTACATCCTCACCGTGCGCGGCGCCGGGTACCGCCTGCGGGGGCCATAGATGCCTCGGACCTTGCGCCCCGAGCGCGCGCCGTGGGCTCGGAGCGCGTAGGTGGCCCAACAGCGGGGTCCCGGGAGCTTGAGCCGGCTCCGCCGGGAGTTCGTGCTGCGCGCCGGGACTCGCGGACGCGGCGCCCTGGGTCTGCGCGGCCGGATCGTCGGCGTCCTGCTGATCACCACCGTGGCCACGCTGGCCGTGGCCGCGCTCGCCCTGCTTGGCCCGCTCGAGCAGAGTCTGCGCAACAACGCCCGATCAACGCTGATTCACGAGCTGAGGGCCAACCGCAGCAAGCGCCGGTTCGCCGGTCTGCATCTGGGCGGGATCGCCCCTCTCCGCAGTCCGAGGTCGACCAGGTGCAGAGCGCCTTGACTCAGCTGAGCCAGCGCGTCGGCGCGCAGCTTGTCGTCGTGCTCGGCAACCCAGGTCCTGACAGTCCCGCAGGGACAGCCGCTGCTGAAGCCGAATGCCGACGAATCGGCCGACGACACCTACGGCGATGTCGCCGCCGCCTTTCGCACCCGTCGCGCCAACTACACCTTCGGGACGATCGACGGCCGGGAGTACGCGCGGGCCGCGATCCCGTTCATCAGCGCGGACCAGTTCCTCTACGTGCTCGCGGTGCGCAAGCCGATCGATCAGATCTCCGGGCGCGGTGGCGGTGGTCCGCAACGCGTTCGCGACCGCCGCGCTGGCCGGCCTGCTCCTGGCCGCTGATCCTGGGCATCCCGCTGTCGGCCCGGCTCGTGCGGCGACTGCGGCGCCTGCGCGAGGCGGCGCTCGAGCTGACCCATGAGGGGCCCGCCGTCGTGGTGCCCGGTCGACCGGGCCCGCGACGAGGTGGGCGACCTGGCCCGGACGCTGGCCACGATGCAGGCGCGCCTGCGCGAGCAGGAGGAGGCGCGGCGGTCCTTCGTGGCCACCGCCTCGCACGAGCTGCGCACGCCGCTGACCTCGCTGGACGGCATGCTCGAGCTGCTCGACGATGACCTGCGCTACGCCGAGCCCGACCTCGAGGATGCGCGCGCTCTGCTCGACCGGGCCCGGGCGCAGTCGCGCCGGCTGGGTCGGCTGGCCGCCGACCTGCTCGATCTGAGCCGCCTCGACGCCAAGGTCGATCTGCGCTCGGAGCCGGTCGAGCTGGGCGAGCTGAGCCGCGCGGTGCTGGCCGAGTTCGAGCTCGGCACCGCCGACCGCGACGTCAGCGTCCGGCTCGACGATCACGGGCGGCTCGGTGTGGGCGCTGGGTGATCCCGGGCAGCATCGCCCGGATCCTGCGCATCCTGCGTCGACAACGCCCTGCGGGTCAGCCCGCCGGATTCCGAGCTGCACGGTCGAGCTGCGACGCAGTCCGGCGAGTCCGGGTCAGCGTCTGCGATCAGGGGCCCGGGCGTGCCGCCCGAGGAGCGCGAGCAGATCTTCCGCCGCTTTCACCGCGGCCGGGACACGCGGGGCCAGGCCGGCTTCGGGCTCGGGCTGGCCATCGGACGCGAGCTGGCCGGCCGCATGGGGGGCGAGCTGGTCCTCGAGGACACCGAGCCGGGGACCGGGGCCACGTTCACGCTGCGGCTGCCCGCGCCGCCCCGGCGACGGCCAGGACGCTGTCTCCGTCGCCTAGCTGACAGCATCACGGCTCATGGATCAGGAGCTGATGCGGGCGACCCTCGAGGTCGAGGACGCACCACTGGTGGTACCGCGGGCGGCGGCGGATCATCCGGGCCGAGCTCGATCGGCTGCCCTCTGCCGCGCCCGGCCGAGGTGCTCGACGCGGGCTGCGGCTCGGGCCGCACGCTGCTGGAGCTGGTCGACTACGGCGCGCGTCGCGGGCATCGAGCTCGACCCCGAGGTGGCCGAGGTGGCCCGCGACCGGGGCCTCGGGCGAGGTCGTCCAGGGCCGCCTCGAGGAGCTGCCCTGGAGCCGAGGACAGCTTCGACCTGATCACCTGCCTGGACGTGATCGAGCACACGCCGGATGACCGGCGGACGCTGGCCGAGCTGCGCCGGGTCTGCCGGCCCGGGCGGCTTCCTGCTCGTCACCGTGCCCGCCTACCAGTTCCTGTGGTCCGCCCACGACGAGGCTCAACCACCACTACCGCCGCTACTCCGCGGCGCCTGCTGCGCGAGCGCCGCGCTGGCCGCGGGCTGGACGCGTGGAGCCGGATGAGCGCGTTCAACAGCCTGCTGCTCGCCCCGGCGGCCGTCGTCCGGCTGGCCCGGCGGGGCAGCGCCGCGACCGGCGACGCACGGCGACGGACCGCGGCCGGGCGACGATCTCTACATCGGCCCGCGCTGGCTCAACGACGCGCTCGAGGGGCCGCTGCGCGCTCGAGGCGGGCTGGCTGGCGCGCGGCGCACGCTGCCGGCTGGGCCTGTCGCTGCTGGCCGTGCTGCGCAAGCCCTGGACGCCGTGACGCGTGAGCGGTGCGACGGCTCGCGGTCGGCCGAGCCGGGCATCGGTCGCGATGCTCGCTCCTCGGCGCGATCATCAGCGTCTCCAGCAGCCTCGGCTACCTGCTGCCGGCGATCATCGGCCTGGAGTCGATGGGGGTGCCGTCGCCGGGGGAGACGGCGCTGGTGCTGGCCGCGGTGCTGGCCAGCCAGGGCAAGCTCCAGATCTGGCTGGTGATCCTGATCGGCGTCTCCTCGGCGATCATCGGCGACAACCTCGGCTACTGGCTGGGGCGCCGCTTCGGCCGCGACGTGCTCGAGGCTCCCGGGCCCGTTTCACGAGCGCCGCGCGGCGGGTGATCGCGGCCGGCGACCGGTTCTTCGCCAAGCACGGCCCCAAGGCGGTGTTCTTCGCCCGCTGGATCGCTCTGGTGCGCTTCGCCGCCGCCTGGCTGGCCGGGATCAACGAGATGCGCTTCCGCGAGTTCTTCGCCTGGAACGCGCTCGGCGGGATCACCTGGGGGGTGACCTACGGCCTGGTCGGCTACTTCGCCGGCAGCGCCGCCGCCAACGCGATCACCAGCTTCGGCATCTACGCCGCGGTCGGCTCTGGCCGTGCTGGTCGTCGCGGGCTTCGTCCTGGTCAAGTGGCGCGAGCGACGCCGCGCCGACGCTGAGCGGCGCTCAACCGAGCGTGCCGGCGGGCCTGACTAGACGGGGCGGCGGTCAGCAACCCCGGCCGGTCTCCGTCACTCTTGCCCGGTGTCGAGCTCGAGCGCGCAGGAGTTGATGCAGTAGCGCTGCCCGGTGGGCTGCGGGCCGTCGGGGAACACGTGGCCGAGATGGCCGCCGCAGCGCTTGCAGCTCACCTCGGTGCGGAGCATGCCGTGGCTGCGGTCCTCGTGAAGCTCGACGTTGGCGGCCACGGCCGGCTCGTAGAAGCTCGGCCAGCCGGTGCCGGACTCGAACTTGGTGTCCGAGCTGAACAGCTCGGCGCCGCAGCCCGCGCAGCGGTAGGTGCCGTCGTCCTTGACGTCGACGTAGTGGCCCGTGAACGGGCGCTCGGTGGCCTGCTCGCGCAGCACCTCGTACTGCTCGGGGGTGAGGCGCTCGCGCCACTGCTCGTCGGTCAGGTTCACGTCGTGATCGGTGTGCATGACCCTCACGTTAGCGAGGAGTTGCCGCCGGCCAACCGGGCGCCGGTCGCTGTGAACGAAGCTGGCGATCAGCCCGTCACGGGGCTGCCGATCAGCCGGTTGCGGTCGCCTCGGCCGGCAGATAACTCGACGGTGCCCGCGGGTCGGGCTCGAGCATCTCCAGAACGAGTGTCGACCAGCCGAAGTTGATCGCGCCCATGCCGGCGCCGGTGAACGGGTTGTAGTACTCGCGCAGCCCAAAGCGCTCGACGCTGGCCGCGAGCCGTCGGGCCAGATCGGCCGCCGGCTCGCGGTAACCGAGCCGGATCAGACCGAGCCACACCAGCCACGCCGCGTTGACCCAGGTCGGTCCGCGCCAGTAGATCCGCTGGCCGAGCCGGCCGGTGTCGTGCAGGGTGAAGCTCGGCTCAGACAGCGACACACTGACGGCGGCGGCACCGGGAGCAAAGAACTGGTCGCGGTCGAGCAGGTGCTCCTTGCACCAGGCGGCGGCCGATCGCCTCGGGAGGTCGGGCAGGGCCAGCGGCGCGAGCGCGGCCACCGTCGCCGGGATCGGGCGCGGCGGAGCCGGGCGCCCGACGGGTAGAAACAGCCCGCGGCGCTCGTCCCAGCAGCGGTCGATCAGGGCCGGCGTCAGCGACGGCTGGCCGAGGGCCAGACGCGAGAGGTTGTAGAGCACGTTGGTGAGCACCTCGAGACAGACCGGACCGCCGGCGGCCGCGATCCGGCGCAGGTCGATAGCCGAGGCGGCGGTTGCGTCGCACCAGGAACAAGAAGCCTGCGGTGCCATGGCGCGCGATTTCCCCAGATGGGGTCGAACTGGGTCGAGGCGTCGAGCCCCGACTCATCGGGCTGGACGATCCACACAGCCCGTCGCCGTCGAGATCGCGGTGAGCGGCCAGCCATTCATGCTGGCGGCGGATGCCGTCGTGCTCTGCGCGGGTCGCCGACGGCGATCCGCCACGCCCAGGCCAGAGCCGGCGGCTGGATGCTGGCCGTCATTTCGGCGGCGGGGTCGACCACGTTGTAGGTGAACCGGCGGCTGCCCTTCAGCGGCTCGTTCCAGAAGATCGTGTGCCCGATGAAGCCGTCATCACGCTGGGCGGCCAGCAGCGACTCGAGCTCCTGGCGGGCGCGGGCCGGGTCAAAGCGCCGCCAGGTGATCGCCGTAAAGCACGAGTCCCAGAACCATTGCCACGGGTAGTGGCCCGGGCTGGGGCAGGTGTAGCCGAACGGCTGCCCATCCGATCGGCGTCGTCCGTGACGCCAGTTGCCGGCCAGCACCATCCGGCAGCGCTCTCGGATCAGATCGAGGTCAGACTCGGCCAACATCGGCTGGCCATCCTTCCAGTAACCGGGGTCAACGGCGCCGCCTTCCTCCTCCGGGCTGGTCCTGTTCACGCTCGGAGCGTTAGCAGATCCCACCGGCCCCGGGGCGCCTCCGCCCGCCCGCGGGTGACGGGCGGAGGCCGGAGGGGATCTCAGGCGATGGTCGGAGCGATCGTTGTCGTGCCGATCGGGTTGCCGGCCGCGGCGACCTTGGCGCCGGCCAGGCGGTTGATGATGGCTGCCGAGACGGTGGTCAGACGTACCGTCCCGGTGGCCTTGCCCTGGCTGACCTTGACGCCGGTGATGCGGGCGACGCGAGCGTCGTAAAACCGGACACGCGCGTGGCCGTGCTTGGTCGAGACCACCCTGGCGACGAGGGCCCGGAGGGCGACGCCGGATGCGCTGGACACGATCGTGAGATGGCGCAGGCGCACGGTCTTGGTTCCGTTGGAGAAGGCCACCCCCCCGCGCTGGGCGACGAAGCCGCGCAGCTTGGCGTTCAGGCGCCCGCCGGAGATCGGGAGGCTGAGCGTCGAGCCGGTCGCGCTGGCCGGCGTCAGCGGCTTGACCGTGAGGTGGTGATCGGTCAGCACGGTCGTTGCCGCCGAGCTGAGTGTGATCGTGGTGGTGCCGCCGGTCACGTGCTTGGCCTTCGTGGCCGCGACCGAGACGCTGGTCAGGGCGAGGGCGGCGATCGCGGTGAGTACGGCGAGTATTCGCATTCGGGACATGAGTCCTCCAAGAGAGAGGTTGACTTCCGCGGGTCATGAACACTCGGTTCGGACTCGAAGTTGCGTCAACTCGGCGTCAGCCCGGGCTCAGCTGATCGGCGTCAGGCTCGAGAGCGGGGCGGAGACCTTCGGCGTGGCTGCCGGGACGGTGATCAGGGCGGCGCTGTAGCGCGGAACCAGGACCGGGTAGCCATGGCGCGAGCGCGCGACCGAACCCATGCGTTCGGGGCCCAGCCACTGCCCGCGGGGACCGATGCGCTGGCCGGCCAAGGTCACTCCAAAGCGGGCGCCCGGGCCGCGCCCCCGCAGCCGCTCGACGGTGGCCGCTCCCGCCCCGGGCAATGCAAGCCAGAGGCGGACGGGGTGCCGGCTCTTGTTGACGGCCAGGACCCGAAGGGCCCCGTTCCGGACCCGGACGACCCATGCGTTGAGGTGCACGGAGCCGGGCGCCCGGAGGTGTGACGCCTCCAGCCCGGTCGCGCCGGCCATGCTGCGCGAGAACATGACCAGGCCGTAGAGCAGGGGGCGTGCGAACAGGCCGCGGCGCGTAAAGGCAAACGGCGCGTTGATCGTGTTGGCGCGGACGTGCAGGTTGACGCCGTCGGCTCCGGCCTGGAGCAGCGCGAACAGCGTGTCCGGAGCCCACAGCGCGGTCGCGAACGCATCACTGACGTGGGGTCGGCCTCCGCAGGTGACCGAGTTGAGCTCGGTTATCCGGAACGGCAATCCGGCGCGGTGCGCGGCGGAGATCATCGGCGCCAGTGCCGCGGCCAGGGTCGTGCTGGCGTGGGGACTGAGGATCCGGTTGATGGTGGGGAAACTGGCCGACCGGCGCCGCACGCAGCCCGAGTACGGGTAGCGATGCACGCTGATCAAGCTCAGCCCGGGCGGCCGCGCGGCCAGCAGGGCGCGTACCCAGCGCCAGTGAGCGCGGGGCTCGGCCAGCGCAGGGCCGATGAGCGGGAGATGCGGAGCCACCTCGCGCAGCGTCGAGGAATAGGCGCGAAAGTCATCCAGGTAGTCGCGCACGGTCATCCTGGACGGCAGAATTTCGCCCGACATCAGGTCGCCGGCGGTGACCCGTTGCCAGCCCCGGCGGCTGTAGATGTCGGGTTCGTTGCCGATTTCGAAACCGAGAATGCTGTGGCGGGGGAGGCGCGACTCGGCGGCCCTCGCCCAATCGGCCGCCGTTTCCGGGGTATCGGTGATCAGGTTCAGGTCGATGATCAGCCGCACGCCAAGGCGCCGCACGATGCTTGCCGTCAGCTCCGTCCATTCAGGGGTGAGGCTGAACGCCCACGGCGGGAGGGTCCGCAGTCGCGGATCCCAGAAGGCGTGATCGGCCGAGTCGCCTCCCACGCGCAGCACCATCGGACCGTCCCCGGGGACGTGGATCAGGTCCAGTACCCGCTCGAAGGTGGTCACGTGACGGGCGTACAGCGGGAGGGCCCAGTACTCGGTGGACAGCCCGAGATAGGAGTGGGGGATGGGTAGTGGAGCGGTGACAGGGGCTAGGGTCAAAGTGGCCCGCGGCACCCGCTGCTGGTCAGAGTCGGCGGCGCCGGCCAGCCCCGAGACGGCCACGAACCCGAAGACGAGCAGCGTCGAGACCAAGAGCGCCGGTGCGAGGCGGCGAAACGGGGAGCGGGCTCGCCAGCCCCAGCTCGAGATCCGGCGTGCGCGCCGGAAGCCGTAAGACCCCACGTCCATTTACGTCCACGGTCGTCACCGGCCTTGAACGGATCCTAAACGGATTTTGCGGACTCGGTTAAGGCTCGTGGGTCGGAGGGTTTGCGCGTGGCGGTGACCTCGCGCGCGCTGCTTAGCTCGTCGGCTGCGTGGCCGGTTGGCCGCTGGGGCCTGGACCGCCCGCCGTCTGAGTCGGCTCGCGGGCCTCGGCATCAGCAGAGGGCCCGCGGGCCGCGCCGGCCTCGAAGTCGCGGCTGCGGATCAGAAACAGCGTGAGCACCGAGGAGACGAGCGTCAGGGCGGCGCCAATCAAGAAGATCTCGTTCAGGCCGGCCACGAATGCCGAGCGAACGGCGTGGACCGCGATCGGCCGCGCGGCGACCGGCAGCTTGCTCAACCCCCCACCGACCCCGCTGCCCTGGGCGACACTCTCGGCGAGCCTGTGTGCGGTGGGAGCGGTGATGTGGGGAGCGTTACCGAGTAGTGATTCGATGTCGGTGCGAACCTTGTGCGAGAAGACCGAGCCCAGGCCGGCGATACCCGTGGCGATGCCCACCTGGCGGAAGGTCGAGTTGATGCCTGAGGCCATGCCCGCCCGTTGCGGTGCAACGACGCCGATCGCCGTCGAGGCCAGCGGGGGGTTGATGAAGCCGGTGCCCGCGCCGGCCACGATGAAACCGGGGATCAGGTGTGTCCATTCCGAGCCGGCGTTCAGGCCACGCATGAGCAGCAGGCCAACGCCAACCAGAGCCAGGCCGGGGGCGATCAGGAAGCGAATCGGTACCTGTGCGGTGAGCCTCCCGGAGAGGGTGGCGGTGAGGATGATCCCACCCGAGAGCACCAGCATCCTGAGGCCGGTCTGAAAGGCGGAGAAGCGCAGCACGTCCTGCAGGTAGAGGGTGAGATAGAGCAGCATCGCAAACAGGCCCGCCGATAGAGCGAAGGCCGCGATCGCCCCCCCGGTGAAGGTCGGCTTGCGGAACAGGCGTAGATCGAACATCGCGTTCTCGCCCTGGACGAACTCGGCGATCAGGAACACGATCAGAAGCACGACCGAGCCGATCAGGCAGGCCTCGATGACCGTCGAGCTCCAGCCCAGGCTGTTGCCCTTGATGAGCGCGTAAACGAGAGCGCCGAGCGCGCCGGTAAAGGTGACCGCGCCGATCGGGTCGAGCCGGTGCTCGCCGCGCTCGCGAGACTCATCGACTCGCAGCGCGCACAGGACCAAGGCCACGACTCCGATCGGGACGTTGACGAGGAAGATCCAGCGCCACGACAGCCCGGTGGTCAGAGCGCCGCCCACGACCGGTCCGATCGCCACGGCCAGGCCCGTGATCCCGCCCCAGACCCCGAAGGCGGTGCCCCGCTCGCGCCCCTGGAAGGCACTGCCGAGCAGCGCGAGAGAAGTGGAGAACATCGCGGCGCCGCCAACGCCCTGAGCGCCCCGAGCGATGTTCAGCCACAGCGGATCCGAGGCCAGGCCCGAGGCCAGCGAGCTGAGGCTGAAGATGACCAGGCCGATCATGAAGACCAGCCGGCGGCCGAACAGGTCGGCCAGTGAGCCCGTCGTCAGCAGGAGGGCGGCGAGCGCCAGCGAGTAGGCATCGACGACCCACTGCAGGTCGCTGAAACTCGACTTCAGGGAGACCTGAATCGCCGGCAGGGCGACATTCACGATCGTGACGTCGAGCAGGAGCATGAACGTGCCCACGCACACCGCCACCAAGGTCCACCACTTGCGATCCATCCGCACCGACTCCCTTGCCGTTGATCGAACCGTTACCAGGCTACCGAGGCCAGGATCTGGTTAAACGGTCGGCGCACCGAGGCTCGCGCCCGGCTTCTCGCGGCTCAGCCGGCGGCCGGTTTCACCAGGCTTCTCGAGGCTCAGCCAGCGGGGGGTTTCACCGGCAGCCCGGCCGCGCGCCAGGCCTGAAAGCCGCCGGCGAGATCGGTCGCCTCGGTGAAGCCCATTTCCTGGAGCGTGGCCGCGGCCAGGCTCGAGGCGTAGCCCGCGTCGCAGACCACGATGACCTGATCCTCAAAGCCGGGGGCGTCGGGGTGGGTAGCTCCGCTGCTCGGGTCAAGCCGCCACTCGAGCACGTTGCGGGGGATGGCCAGGGCCCCCGGAATCCGTCCGTCGGCGGCGATCTGGTTATCGCTTCGGATATCGATCAGCGTGGCCCCGGCCTGCTGGGCGTCGCGGCTCGCCACCGGGTCCAGCCGGCGCAGTCGCGCCCGGGCGGCGGCCAGCAGCTCGTCTACGGTCTTGCCGGTCATCGGTTCGATCCTAGGCCCCGGTGAGAGAATCGGGTCATGACCGAATCAAATGCGGAACTCGTGCGGCGCGGCTACGAGGCCGTCCTGCGCGGTGAGCTCGACGCAATCAGCGAGCTGCTCGATCCCGACGTGAAGTGGCACGGCGGGGACCCGGACGCGCCCGGTGCCTGCCACGGCCGCGGCCAGGCCCTCAGGTTCATGGGCCGAGCGCGTGGACGCAGCGGCATCGGCGAGCTCGTGGACGTGATCGAAGCCAGAGACAAGGTCGTGGTCATCATGCGCCCGGTCGGCGACGGTGAGGGCGGTGAGGGCGGAGAGTTGACCGCCAACGTGACCACGTTCCGCGACGGGCGAGTAGTGGAGATGGTCCACTATCCCGATCCGGATGATGCGCGAGCCGCGGCCGGGATCTGAGGGGAGCCGGTCATGGGCGACATCCCGTGGACTGAACAACTCGAGCATCCTCGGCCCATATGACCCGCAGGCCATCCGCGGTCTGAAAGAGCGGACCGACGCCGGCCTGTACGTCAGCGGCAGCGTCCAGCTCGTGCGAGCGATGCTGGCTGACGGGCTCGTCGATCAGCTGCACCTGTTCGCGTATCCGCTCGCCCTTGGCTCCGGCCTGAAGCTGTTTGCCGACGGCGAGCCGATGACCAGGTTCTCCCTGGGCGCCAGTGAGGTCTATGAGAACGGCGTGGTCCACCTGGACTACCGGCCGGCTGTCTGACTCCCGGGCTCACGCGTGGGTCGGGGAGGACGCCTCGCGGCGCGCAGCCGGCGCGTTTGACTTGGCGAGCGAGCTGGTCGACTCACGTTCGCCGCGGGGTCGATTAGCCTGCGTCCCCGCTTAGGCGGCCCGGCCTTCCGAAACCAATGAGCAAGCGATTCTCAATAGAGGGGTGAAAGCGTGGGCGCGGTCCGTGCTGGTGCGCGGTCTGCGCTGGCGGCTGATGGGCTCGCTGCTCATTGTGATCACCGCCGCGATCGCCGTCGCGACGGCGATCGTCGGCCCGCTCTACATTCGCGCCGGCGGTGATTCCCTGGTCCGACGGGGCGTAGCCACGGCTGGGTACCACGACACCGGCTTCGAGCTTGCCCGCGTCCCAGGTCACCCGGCAACGCTCGAGGGGCTCGCCGCCGAGCGTCGCTCATTGCTGCGGCGCGAGCACCTGACCCGGCTCTACGGCTCCACCGTGCAGAGTCTGTCCACCACCCTCAACGTCACGAGCCCGGCTGGCCATGAGTTTGCCAGCCGCCTGACCTACCGCACCGGCTTTTGCTCGATCGTGCGTTTCAGCGCCGGCGGGTGTCGAGCGGGTCCCCGAAATGCGGTCGTCAGCGACCGCACGGCGAGACTGCTCGGGGTCTCCGTCGGGTCCACGCTCGCCGTCACCGATCGCGACTTTCAAGGTCCTGTCCGCCTCCGGATCACCGGCGTGTTCCGCGTCCCGAACTTGAACAGCGGCTATTGGTTCGGCGAGGCGGGACCGTACTTCCCGTTCGGGAAGGGCACCGGCAAGCCCCGCTTCCTCCTTCAGGTCGACGATCTGTTCGTGTCCAGACCGGCCACGTTCGCTGCCCCTCCGGTCGTTCCCCCGACCTACGTCGCCTTGCCCGTCACCCAGACCCTGCTGCGTCCCGGGGTGCTGGGCATCGGGAACGCATCGGCGGTCTCGCGGGCGATGCTCGCCATGCAGCGGGACGCCTTGGATGCCGGCTTCACGGTCGAGACCGGCCTCCCCGCGCTGCTCGCGGGCACCCTCCATCAGCAGAGCCTGATGGACACGATCGTCGCGGTCGCCGCCCTTCAGCTCGTCCTGTTGGCGATCTGGGTGCTGACCGCGGTCCTGCTGCGCAGCGCCGACCTCCGACGCGGGGAGCTGCGGGTCGCCCGGCTGCGCGGATTCCCGCCCCGCGCCCTGCTTGCGGTGTCGATCACCGAGCCCGCCGCTCTCTGCGCGATCGGAGCCGTGCTTGGAATCGTCGGCGCGTGGGTCGTCGTGCGTGTCGCCGCATCCATCCTGTTCGTACCGGGAACCACCGTGGGGCTCGACACCTGGACATTCGTCGGCTTCGGAGCCGTGCTGCTCACGATCGGCGCGGTCCTGGGTCTCAGCGCGCTGCGGTTGCTGCGGAGTTCTGGGCTTGGGGCTTCGTCCCCGCGGTCGGCCAGTAGCCGTTCACGAGTCGTGGTCGACGTGTCGATCGTCGCCGTATCCGTCGTCGCGCTGGTCGGCGCGGCCACCAGCGGGGCGCTGAGCTCTCACAGCAATCCGGTCGCGGCCGCCGCTCCTGCGGTGGTTGCCCTCGCCGTCTCGGTGATCGCGATCCGGATCGTCGAGTACGCCTGTCGCCGGCTCAGCACCGCGACGCTCGATTCGTCGGCCGTGGCGAGCTCGTTGGCCGTTCGTCGGATCGGCCGCCGACCGACGGTCTTGCGGGAGGGGCGGACGCTGGTGATCGCGGTCGGCCTGGCCTGCTTCGCGGTCTCGGCGTGGTCGGTGGCGCGGGCCAACCGGATCACCGCCGCCAGGTTCTCGCTCGGCGCGCCCACGGTCGTCACCGTCACCGCAGGCAATCTGCAGCTCGACCGGGCGGTCCACGCTGTCGACCCCCACGGACGCTTCGCCATGGCTGCGGTCGAGGTCTCCACTTCGAGCACGGCGCTGATGGGAGTCGATGCCGCACGCCTGCCGGCCGTCGCGACCTGGCCCCCCGGGACGACGGACCAGAGCGTCGCCGCGGTCAGCCGCACCCTGACCCCGAGGAACGTCGTCGACGTCACCCTGCCCAATGGCGAGTTGGCGGTTTCGGCCACCGTGTCGGCCTCCGGGGCGGCGAGGCGCGGTCTTGCCCATCTCGACCTCGAGGCCTGGCTGTTCGACCCCGTTTCGGGGACGCGCGTCGTCGATCTCGGTCGGTTGCGTTCGGGCTCCTTCACTTATGCGGGCGCCCAGCAGGCAGGATGCCCGTGCCGCTTGGCCGGCCTCGGGGTCCTGCCCACGGCCAAGCGGGTGCCGAGCTCCGGTCAGATCCACCTCGGTCTGACCGCGCTCACCTACCGCTCCGGCGCGGGTGCGCCGCGCAGCGCCCGGGCTGAGCTCAGCGCAGCCGCCTGGCGCTCGACCTTGACCGGCATCCGGGTCATCGCAAACCCGTCCGGGGTGGGATTCGACCTCCCGATGAAGGCGGTGGCATCTGATGTCGGCCCGTACGCGGAGGGCGCCGCTGCCTCCCTCGCCGGACCACCGTCGGTTCTCCCCGCCGTCGCAGACACCCGCGCCGCGGCGCTGGCCGTGGAAGGCGGGCAGGACGGCACGCTGGCCGTGCAGGGGCTCGACGGCAGCAACGTCACCGTGCGTCCGGTTATTGTGGCGGCCGCCGTTCCCCGGATCGGGTCCGGCGGTGTGTTCGCCGACCTGGGCAGCCTCGAGCGAGCCCAGACCGCCCCGACGTTCTTGCAGGCCAGCGAGCAGGTGTGGCTGGGGCCGCAAGCGCCGGCGAATGCGGTCAGCCGCTTACGGGCCGCCGGGCTGCACATCGACGATGTCCAACGCGCGTCCACGCTCATCAACCAGGCCCGCCATACCGGTCCCGCTCTGGCCTACGACTTCATGCTCTTGGCCACGCTTGTCGCCCTGCTCGTCGCGGCGGTCGGCACCTTCAGCGTGCTCGCCGCCGGCGGCCGTCAACGTGCCACCGAGATGGTCGCGCTCGAGGTCACCGGGGTGCCGCGTCCGATCCTCGTCCGCTCGCTGGCGATCGAAGCCATGATCCTCGCGCTGACCGCGCTGTTCGGGGTGGCGGCCGGGGTAGGCAGCGCCGCCGTCGCCCTGCCGTCCCTCCCTCAGCTCGCCGTGGGCACCGATGCCCCGCTGTCCTATGCCCTGCCGGTGCTGCTCATCCTGGCCGTGGCGCTGGGCGCGGTGTTGGTCGTCGTGCTGGCGACCGCGCTGGCGGCGCGCGGCATTCTGACCCGCATGTCTCCATCCCTTCTGCGAACGGCGCCCGATGACGTCGATTGAGAAACCAACCTCGGCGGGCGCGGAGGTGGTATGCGCCGGACTGGTGCACATCTATGCGAGCGAGCAGGGCCCGGTCGCCGCCCTGATCAACGCCGACCTCGTCGTCAAGGCCGGGGAGATGCTGGCCATCGTCGGCCCTTCCGGATCGGGCAAGACAACCCTGATGTCGCTGCTCAGCGGCTTGCTCCGGCCGACCGCTGGCTCGGTGTTGATCGCCGGTCAGGACATCACCCAACTCGACGCGTCCAGCCTCAATCAGATGCGCGCTACCGAGCTCTCGCTGCTGCTTCAGGACCCGCTGCGCAACCTACTGCCCTATGCCACGGTCAACCAGAACATCAGCTTCGCCGGTCGCGGCGCCCGTCGGCGCGGCTGGCCGCTGCGCTGGTCGAGCGAGGAGCTGATGGAGCGGATGGGGCTGGCCGAGCTCGCCGACCGGCCCGTGTACCGGCTCTCGGGCGGACAGCAGAACCGGGCGGCGATCGCCAGTGCGCTGGCGACCTCTCCCCGCCTCCTACTGGCCGACGAGCCCACGGGCCAGCTCGATCCTCACAACCGCGACATGGTGGTCGCCGCGCTGCGCGAGGCACGCGAGCTCAGCGGCGCGACGGTCATCGTGGTCACCCACGACCGGGCCGTCTCCGAGGCGCTGCCCCGCTCCCTGGCCATTGAGAACGGGGCCATCGGCTCCGAGGGCCGGGGCGCGGAGCGCTTCGCGGTCGTCGGCGGCTCCGGGACGATCCAACTGCCCCCCGAGATCCTCCGCCGGTATCCGAGCGGCACACTTCTGGCCGTCCAGCTCGACGACGGCGGGATCGTCCTTCGGCCCCAGTCAGACGGCGAGGAGGAAGCCGGCGATGCCTGAGACGGCTCCCTTTGTCATCGAGGGTGTGACCGTGCGAAATGCCGAAATCGTGCTCGTCAGCGACCTGTCGCTCAGCATTGGCGGCGGCGAGGTGGTTGGCATCACCGGCGCATCTGGCACGGGCAAGTCCAGCCTCATCCATGTCCTCGCTGGCCTGACCAAGCCGGACACCGGTCGCGTGCTGCATGACGACCGTCCGATGGCGGCGCTGGGCAACGGCGGCAGCGGGGTCTGGGCCTGATCCTCCAGCACCACCATCTACCTGGCATGCTGACCGCCCACGAGGCCGTGAGCCTGCCCTTGCAAGCCCGGGGTGTCGACCGCCCGGAGGTCGCCGAGCGAAGCGACCGCATGCTCGCCAAACTCGGGTTGAGTGACCAGGCCCACCAGCTGATCTGGGATCTCTCCGGCGGACAGCGCCAGCGCGTGGCGGTGGCCAGAGCCCTGGCCGGCGATCCCGAGCTGATCCTCGCCGACGAGCCCGCCGCCGCACTCGACCTGGGCTCCCGCGCACCAGTCATCAACCAGCTCCTCGAGGCCGCACGCGGCGGCTCGATCGTCATCATCGCCAGCAGCGACCCCGAGCTGATCGACTACTGCACGCGCGTGGTGACGCTCTCCGCGGAAGGTCAAGGATCAGGTTGTCGACCGTGTCCATGACCGGGATCATCTCAGCACCGACAGCGACGACGGAGGGACTGAGCCATGCCCCGTGCCAGCGATCACGCGACCCTGGCGTTCGAACTGGCCGAGCGCCGACTGTTTGGCGCGTGTGGGCTGCAGGTCGCGAGCCGGCGGGTGCGTCTGGCTGATCCGCCGGTTGCTGTGCGCGTCCTGGAGGCGGGCGCGGGCCCGCCGCTCGTCCTGGTGCACGGTAGTGGCATGAGCGCTTCGACGTGGGCGCCGCTGATGCCGTATCTGGGAACGCGCCGTGTGATCGCCCTCGACCTCCCCGGGTTCGGCCTCAGCGACGCGTTCGACTACAGCGCCCGATCGTTGCGAGCGCACGCGGTTGCCCAGCTCACCTCGCTGCTGGACGCGCTTGACCTCGAGCGGGTGCCGATCGTCGGTACCTCGCTCGGGGGGATGTGGGCGCTCTGCCTGGCTGTCGATGCGCCGGGTCGGGTTGCCGCGGTGGCGTCGCTCGGAGTTCCCGCCGTCGTGCTGCCCGGCATGCACGGCGACCCGTTCTTCACCGCGCTGTCCACACCCGGCGTGCGTCAGCTCGTCGCGCGGATCCGCTCACCGAACGTCGCCACGACGCGCCGGTCTCTAGCCCGCGGCGTGATCGGCCCCCGCGCCGCTGAGCGAGCGCCGGACGGGTTCTTCGAGGTCGTCCACGAGGGTATGCGCCAGCCCGGTTTTCGGACGGCGATGCTCAGCCACATGGGGCTAGCGATGCGGCTCGGCCGGCCCCGCCCGGAAAACTTTCTCTCGGACGGCGAACTGCGGCAGCTGACGGTCCCCGTGCTGATGATCTGGGGCAATGAGGACCCGTACGGCCCCCCCGAGATCGGCCAACGCGCCTGCGCGCTCCTACCCGACGCGCGCCTCGAGATCATCCCCGGGCGCCACGCCCCCTTCCTCGACGACCCCGAGCGCTGCGGCGCGTTGATCGACGAGCTCCTTGGCCGCGCGGCCACGACCTATCCCCAGGCCTGACCCGAGCGCGACCCCATCGCACCGATCGCCGCTGTTGGGCTGCGATCTCGACGCATCGACCAACGCCGCCCTGTAGTAGCGCGAACCCGCGTTAGAAGCTGCTGGTGGCTGGGGCAGGTCGCAGGCCAGCGGCGATCGTCAGGACCTGGTCGCGCGTGAGATTGTCGGACATGAGGTGCACGAACGTGCCTTCACGTTCGAGTTCGACCTGTGCCTGGCCCCACGTGGCAGGTCTCGTCCTCATCTCGATCCCCTCGCGCGTGACGGTCTCCCAGCCCTCTCCATCGCCCAGTTCCCTGTACGGATTTGACCCTCCAGCAGGGAACTGGCTGAGCGAGATGCTTTCGTGGCCGTCCGTCGAGGAGTAGATGACGCCAATCTGCATCGGCGAGGGTGGACGTTCGGACGGCAGGATGAGCCTGCACTGCACCTGCCAGTGGGCAGGAACGGTGTCGAGCATCAGGACCGTGAACGGAGCGCGCTGCTGCGCCTCGACGAGAGTGACGTGCTCAACGCGGGACTCCTGCCACGTCCTGGTTTGGATCGGCTCGCCGGCTGGCGGTTGAAACCGAAACGTGTCATCTGGGATCGGCTGATCGAACGCCGCCATGAGGGTCGTGATCTTCTGGAACGGCTGCCCGTCCCGGATCGCGGTGACGTCCAGAACAACACCGAACTGCCGATCGATCTCGAGTTCGTAATAGCCGGCGCCCGTACCGAGTTCGTGGAGTTCGAATGCCGGCGGTCCACGCCGGGCATCCTGCGGCCGCGGGATGCCGCGCGCACTGATCGTCGGCCGCCCGGCGACCTCGGAGCTTCCGGTGTGCTGAAACCGCAGCGAACTCAGCAACGGCGTCGGGTCTCGCATGATTTGAAGTTCTTCCCCGAAGCCGCTACCGACGCTGGGATCGTCCTCGTTGCTGTGGGCGCCGTTCCGCTCGTCCCACATCCACCACAGCGGCCCGTCGGCGACTGCGTAATAGCTGTCTCGCGGCCCTCCGTGATACTCGACGCGGACTCGGTTGCCGTCACGCCAGATCCGCACGGTTTCCTCGATCTCCGTCGGCTCAGGCGTACCTCTGCCAAGGCTCAACGTTCGCGTAGACGCGCCTCGTTGCTGCTGCTCCTCAGCATTGGCGCGGAAGGCTGCGTCTAGACGCTCCTGATGCCGCCAAACGCGGTAGGTGACCTGGATCGTGTCCGCGCGCGCGTCAGCGCCATGCAGCAACACGAGCAGTTCTCCAAGGTCGTCCCGATCGGGACTCGCGTTGTCAGGCTCGCCGGTCACCAGCGGCAGCCTACCCCGGCCGGAGTCACGGGCCGAGGTCCCCGATGCTCAGCCGCCCGATCAGATCGACCACGAACAGCACGCAGACCTGCTCAATCAGCTCGGGGTCAACCCCAGGAACTCCTCAGCCTGGTTCAGGCGTGCCTATGCACGATCAGCACGGTACGTCCCGAGTGCGCCGCGACGGCGGCCGCCACGCTGCCGAGGAAAACGCCTGCGAGACCGCTCTTGCCGTGGGAGCCGAGCGCGATCAGGCTCGCGCCGCGGTCGTCGGCGACGCGGGCGATCCCCTTCCACGTCGGTGCTTCGGTGAGCTCGAGACTCTCGGCGTGGAAGCCGGCGGCTTGTGCCATCGAAGCTCCGTGCGCGGCGGTCTGCTCGGCCGCTCTTCTGACCTCGTCGCTTGCCGCCGCGTCGAACTCGACCCCCGGCGGGGGGATGAACCCGACCACGAACGGACGCCATACGGTCAACACGATGGCGTCCCGTCCGCCTGCCAGCTGGCGGGCCGCCTCGTCGATTGCGAGTCCGGCCAGTTCCGAGCCGTCGTAGGCAAACAGCACCGGGCCAAGGTCGCCGGCACTCATGTCGCTGCGCCGGCCCGATCGGCGGCGGGACCCGCCGAGTCGCGGCGCGGGCCGCCGTAGTGTCCGCCCGCATCACAGGCGAGCGGCTCAGTCAGAACCGTCGCCCCGGCGGAGTCACGGATTCGGGCGAGCAGCGGCGGGGAGTACCACGCCGGTGCCTCGCCGCTCTGCCATGTCTCCAGTGCCGGCGCCGGTAGGCGTACCCCGCCGAGCGCATAAAGGGAGACCGCGAACAGCGTGCCGGAGCTAGCGATCCCGAAGCAGATCCACAGCGCGGTCCGGGTGCCCGCCGCCGGGCTCCCTCCGACGGTCGTGGCCACATGTACCAGCACGGGCCCGACCGCGAATGCTGCAACTCCTCGCAGCAGCTCGATGATCGCGAACACGCGCTGCAGGGCGTTGTTGCGCAGCGAGAAGCCGGCGATGAACAGCGCCGGCGCCACCGAGCCGCCGACGCCGAGTCCGACTAGTCCAGAGCCGATCGCCATACGCAGCGACGTGGGCGGGAGGTGAGACAGAAGCACCAGGATCCCCGCGATCAGCGAGAGCATTCCTCCGAGGACGAGGAAGTGGAGACCCCGGGTACGGAAGACCACCCCAAGCACAACTGCGGTGATCAGGGCAGCGACGAATTCGGGGAACTGAAGCAGGCCCAGCCGCACAGGACTGAACTTGTCGGTGAGCAGGACGGCGGTCAGCGCGACCGCGGCTATGGAGCTCGCCGCGGCGCACATCGCAACTACGATCCCGCTCACCGGGAGTGTGCTGCCGAGCGGGCGAATGCACAGCAGCGGACGCTTGGCGCGGTACTGGTACACCAGAAGAACCACGATCAGCGCGAGCCCACATGCCAGCGGCACGAGCGTCATGACATCCACGAACGGGTGGGTGAGCAACTCCGAGGCGCCGTAGAAAAGGGCCACGCATCCCGTAGCAGCCAGTGCGACGGGGAGAGGGTTGCGAGTCGCGCTGCGGTCAGCCGGCGGCGCGTCCTGAAAGGTCAGCAGCGACAGCACCAGCGCCGCGGCCGCGATACCGGCGATGATCCAAAACAGCGGTCGCCACCCGTTGGCTTGCGCCTGGATGCCTCCCACCAGCGGCCCGAGGGCGACTGCTCCGAAGATGCAGACATTTAGGATCATCGCCGTCCAGCGCAGCTTCGAGAGCGAAAACGAGACGACGAGTGGGGGCACGGCTGCGATCAGCAAGAGGCTCGTGCACAGGCCCTGCAAGACGTGGCCGGCGATGAAGAAGCCCGCGTCGGGCGCGGCCGCCGCGAGCACGGAGCCAAGTACCAGCAACGCGGCATAGAGGACCAGCATCCGACGTTGGGGAAGGTGCTGAGCCAAGAGCACGGCCAGGACCGTGCCCACGGCATAGCCGGCGTTGGCCATGCCCGAGGTGAGGCTCATTGCCTGCAGACTCATGTGCAGGTCCTTGGCGATGATCGGGGTGATCGGCCCGAGTGCCGCCGAGAGCGCCAGGTATGGGACGAGGGCACAGATCACCATCGCCGCGGCCGCCGGATAACGGCCGGCCCAGGGGCCCTCTCGCATCAGTCGATTTCCCAGTCCACGACGGCCATCTCATCATAAGCCCACTGCGTCGGGCGATTGAACTAGCCGTCCCTGCCGCAGAGACAATCGTCCGGGTCGCGTGCGAGCGAGCCTGCTGTGCCAGGCGCATCACAGCCCAGGCCGAACGGCTCACGCTGGCCTCGGCTGGTTCATAGCCGTGTCTCCGTCGGTGCGTCTCGGAGCCTCCGGACGTGCTGGGGTACGCGAACTCAGTCCGATTCTCGGACTCTTGAGGTCAGCCGACCGCGCAGCACAGCGCGCTCGGCGAGTTGCTCGAAGTCATGGTGGGCGGCGTCGGTGAGGATGCTGATGATCTCCTCGCAGGGTGCCGGGCGTCCACCCGCGCGGCCCCCGAGCCCCCAGATCGCGGCTGGCGTTCCGTCGGACTTCTCGAGTGCGACCGCAACCCACCACATAAGGTTCAGGCGCTGCCCGGTCCCGCCCGGCGAGCGCGGAACCGTCGGGTCGTGGACAACGAGGCGCGCGCCACCCTCGCGCAGCGCCGCCCACGTTGCCGTCCCAGGCTTCGCCGGAGGAACCGCCGTGCGCAGCCAAGCCGTCAAGGCCGCATCCCCCGCGACTTGGGCGGCAACGCGGCGGAGCACGCCTTCCTGAACGAGGTCCACATTCGAGACGTCGGCGACGGTCTCAAGCGCAAGGGCGCAAAGCATCTCCAATCCCTGGGACGCGCCAACCGCCGGGACGCGACCGAAGGCCATCGTCACGGCTGTGCCACGCCCGTCGGGTCCGGGGGCGATATTAAGCGCGTGCGCCAACGCGCCCACCATGGCCAGCCCGTGGCCGATCCCGGGTGAGTCCTGACGTAGCCAGATACCGGTGCCGTCGTCGACCACTTCCAATACGAACCGCTCGCCGTCCGCATGGCAGCTGACGCTGACCTGCCCCCGTGTCTGGCCGTTGTAGGCGTGGACCACGGCGTTGGTAACAGTCTCGGACACCGCCAGCGCGACGGCCTGCGTCACCTCTTCCGAACCGGACGCAATGGAAACGAATTCCGTGGCGCGACGCCGCAGCTCGGGGACGGCCGAGGGCGTGGCATCCACCACCCACGTAGCGCTTGGTCTCAGTGGGAGGCCCACGATAAAGACCCTACCTCCGGGCGCGACCGAGCGTGCCCGCGTGCGCCATGATCACGAGGTCATCGATCGCCGGCGTCAGGTCGGTTCAGGCCTGCGAGCTGTGTCCTCCAGCTGGCGAAATCTGGGGGCCGGATCCTCCGATGCGGTTCTGCCCTGCTTCGGCGCTACGACGGGTACCCCGGTGGACGACTGCGCGATCGGAATCGTGGCAAAGGGCTCGCCCGAGTTGGTTGCACGTGAGCGCCGGTCTTCCCAGACTGGTTGCGGCCAAACCCGCATGCAGCGAGTCCGGCCGCGCAAACGCCTCCGAGAGCGATCGCCGCACATGAAGACGGCGAATGTCACCGAGCACGATCAGTCGCCACCGGGACCGCGGCCCTTGGCACCGCCGTGCGGGCCACCGTTGCAGTTATGGATATCGCAGGGGTAGTTGAACGTCTGAGTCTGCGTCCCAGTCGGTGTCGTCAGCTGTGCCGAGGCGAGATGACCGTCACCTGGCCACCAGGCGATCACCCAGCCGTTCTGAACGGTTGCCGTCACAACTGTGCCGTCGGTGAGCGTCAGGTTCGCGCCAGTGACGTCGGAGCCGGCCTGCGCGATCATGGTGCCGTACGGCTGCCCGTCGGCGATCGAGGTGTGATCGCTCCAGAGGAACAGCTGTCCGGCGGCAGGCGTCACCGGTGGGTAGCTGCTCCACCCCGAAGCGTTGCGAAACCCGGGCCCTACCGTGCAGAAGTTGTAGGTCTGCGTCGATGTCGCGGCGCCGGCGTAGACAATGATCGTGTACGGCCCGCGGGTGTCGATCGCCTGCTGGGGAAGGTTGGGATTGGGGATGTTCGCGCTGCAATAGCTGTTGGCTGCCTGCAGCTGTGTTGGGCTGGCCGTTGTCGGCTGCGCGTTCCAGCCGGCGAAGGCAGTGCTCGTGCCGCCGGCCAGCGCAAGCACAGCGGTGACGGTGCCCGCGGCTGCGGCGAGACCGCCTCCGATCGCCAGCCTCGGCCAACGACCGCCGTTTCGACTGCGGTTGCGCGGACGGTAATCGGTTTCAAGGATCTCCGGGGATGCGTGAACGCGCGTTGCGCGCTCGTGCATCCATGTACGGAGGTCGTGCTCGATCTCGGTCATGATGCGATGCTCCGGTAGTGGTCAGTAGGGCGTAGCGTCTCCTCGAGTCGCTTCAGCCCACGAGAGGTGCTGCTCTTGACGGTGCCCAGCGAGCAGCTCAGCGCCGCCGCGACCTCCGCCTCGGAGAGGTCGAGGAAGTAGCGGAGCACGAGCGCCGCCCGCTGCCGTGGCGGAAGCGCCGCCAGTGCGTCGAACAGCCGATCGTCAATGTCGAGGCGGGCCGCTTGCGCGGTCGTTTCGGCGGGCGGAGTTGCTTTCAGCTCCGCTCGGTTGCGTGACCGCTTCGCCCCCCCGTGCAACGCCAGGTTCACGAGGATCCGCCTGGCATAGGCCACCGGGTTGTCCATGCGGCTGACCCGTGGCCATCGCGAGGCGACCTTGAACAGGGTCTCCTGCAGGAGGTCTTCGGCCTCATGGAGGTCACCAACCATCAGGTATGCCGTCCGCAGCAGGCCATCGCTGTTGTCGCCGACGAAGCGATCGAAGTCGTTAGGACTCATCACCTCTTAAAGGCTCCCAGCACCCACAAAGGTTGAAAGGTCCTCAAAGGATGCGAATCAGCAGTGCCCATCGGCTCACCCGCTGGTGCGCTTACCGCCCGCGCGCGCTTCGCCATCCGAGCAATCGTCGTCGTCGCACCCGCTTCGGTGTTCGGACGCGTCTGTCGGCGCGGACGCCGACAGTCCCTCCTTCGCGCGGATACCGGTCCGGTCGCTTCGGTTGCGCTGGCCCGGCGTGGGGCTGGCATGCTGCGGGTCGTGAGTGGCCTTGACAGCGTTCGGCTCGGGCTCGATCGGGTTCGCGCCGCGGTCGGCGAGATCGATGCGGCGTTTCTTGACACGCCGGCGCTGCCGTGCGCCCCGCTCGGCCGGGCGCTCGGGTGCTCGGTGACGTTAAAGGTCGAGACGCTCAACCCGGTGCGGAGCTTCAAGGGGCGTGGCACCGAGACGGTGACAGCCGCGGCCTGCGAGCAGGGGGCGTCACGCGTGGTTTGCGCGAGCGCCGGGAATCTTGGGCAGGCGCTGGCCTACAGCGGCGGGCGTCGAGGGTTGCAGGTCACCGTCGTGGCGGCGAGAACTGCAAACCCGCTGAAGCTGCGCCAGATCGAAGTCTTCGGCGCGGACGTGCGGCTCGATGGCGAGGACATCGAAGACGCCCGGCTGCTGGCGGGCGAGATCGCGGAGGCGGGTGGCGCGTACCTCGTCGAGGACAGTTTGGATCTGGCGACCTGCGAGGGCGCCGCCACGATCGGCCTCGAGCTGGTCCGAGACGATCCGGAGCTCGACGTCGTGCTCGTGGCTGTCGGCGGCGGAGCGATGGCCAGCGGCGTGGGCTACACCCTGTGCTCGCTGGCCGAGCACGTGGAGGTGATCGGAATCCAGCCCGTTGGTGCGCCCGCGATGGCGCTGTCGTGGCGTCAGCGAACGTTGGTCGAGACGGACCGCATCGAGACGATCGCCGACGGTGTCGCAGGGCGCTGTCCGATCCCTGAGGTGTTGGGCGACCTGCTCGTCGTGCTCGACGATGTGATGCTCGTTCGAGAGGATTCGATCAAGCTCGGCATGCGGATGCTCTATGAGCACGCGGGACTCCTTGTCGAGCCGTCCGCAGCGCTCGGGGTCGCCGCCGTCCTCGAGGCACCTGAGCGGTTCGCCGGGCGGCGCGTCACCACGATCCTGTGCGGTAGCAACGTGGGTCCTGCCGACTTCGCGCGATGGGTGCTGGAACCCGTCTCCCGCTAGGCCGCGGTCCGCACAACACCGCTCGGGCAGCCTTGTCGCCTTTCACGCCAAGGCAGGCATCCCCCGGCCTTCTCCTTTTGCCTCACACTCAGCGCCTGGTCTCGTACCTGGTCAGCAGGACGCCGTCGGGAAACGTCCGGGTCTCCACCAGGCTCAGGTTCACCCAGTCATCCAGGGCCGTGAAGAACGGCGTGCCGCCGCCCACCAGGACTGGATGGGTGACGATCGCGTACTCGTCGATCAGCCCGGCCCGCATGGCCGCCGCGGCGAGTGTGGCGCCGCCGATGTCCATGGGGCCGCTGTCGTCGGCCTTGAGCCTGGTGATCTCGGTGACCGCGTCGCCGGTGACCAGGCGGGTGTTCCAGTCGACCGTGCTGGTCGTCGAGGAGAACACCACCTTCGGCATTTCCTGCCAGCGGCGGGCGAACTCGATCTCCGCCGGTGTGGCCCCGGGCTGCTGGTCGGCGGTCGGCCAGTGGGAGCTCATCGTCTCCCACAGTTTGCGCCCGTACAGCGCCAGGCCCGTCGCCGCCACCCGGTCGGACCACCACTGGAACAGTTCGTCGCTCGGCACGCTCCAGCCGAGGTCGTCGCCGGGCGCGGCGATGTAGCCGTCCAGGGTCAGGTTCATGCCGAAGGTCAGTTTCCGCATGGCTTCAGTCTCCCGTGCGTCGGTTTTCGGCGTACAGACCAGCACGGCGCGGAAAGAAGTGGCGCATGGGCGCGCGGGCGCTAGGCGGTCCCCGAGGCGAGCAGCACGACGTTCGAGAAGCTCAGCGGCTTCGAGTCACCCCCCGCCTCTGCGGCAGCCTGCGTGATCGCGTCCCAGGCCTCCTCCTGAGCCTCGCCTGCGTGCTGCTCGATCATCGCCCGGATCGGGGCGGCGATCGCCCTGATGTAGGCGGTGAAGTGCTCCGGGGAGTCGAACTCGTAGGTGACCTCGTCCTGCTCCACGACGACCTTCGAGAACCCACCTCCCTCAAGTAACCCGCCAATGGCAGCGGGGGTGGGCCGGGACAGGGGCCCCGGCGTTCCGGCCGGGAGCCGGGGCACGTCCAGCCGCTCCAGCGTCGTTCTCATCGGAATCGAGAGGAAGGGGACCCGATCGGGCTCGCCCCACGAGCTGATCGCCATCCGCGCGCCCGGCTTGAGAAAGGCTCGGATACGCCCCGCCGCGGCCTCCGCGTCAGGCTCGAAGATAATTCCCCAGCGCGACACCGCGGCGTCGAAGCTCCGGTGGGGAAAATCGAGACCGGAGGCGTCTGACTCGATGAACTCGACATTGTCCAAGCCGGCCGTCGCCGCGCGTTGGCGCCCGAACGCGAGCATCTCGGCGGAGATGTCCGTGGCCACAACCCGGCCCTCCGGGCCGGCCTTACGCGCGGCAGTGAGCGCCGGCTCGCCATACCCGGCGGCAACGTCCAGGACCCGGCTTCCCGACCGCACCCCAGCGAGCTCCACCAGCCGCTCGCTGATCCGCCAGTCTGCGCTGTCATTGAACGCGCTCCACTCCATCCATCCCACCGCGGCAGCGTCCCAGTTCTTGTGCTGCGCCTCGCGGAAGTCGACCGGGTCGATCGCCTTGGACTCCATGCTCGCTCCTTACCACCCAATTGCAGTCCACGCCGACGCTAACCGATTCGAGCGGCATCTGGCTGGTACCAGGGTTCAGCCCAGCGCCGAGGACCCCTGCGTCCGGAGCCCCGCGGCTTAGCGGGGCTCCGTGGACAATTCAGTGACGCACTTCGGACATCCCGGTGACCGAACCCGGGACATCAAGACGACTTTTTACGATCAGCCGCAGCCGGTGTTGAAGCCGCACGAGGAGCACGTGTAACAGCTGCCGGTGCGCTGCATCATGCCGCCGCACTGCTGGCAGGCCGGGCCCAGATCCAATCCGCGACGCACGGCCGGCAGCACCGGGGGTTCGTCGGTCAAGGCCGACGTGGCCGGGGCTGTTCCGGCTGACGCCTGCGGGCTGGGTGACGGCGACCGGGGACCGGCGGTGTCGCTCACGTGGGAGCTGGCCGCATCCTCGGCCGCCTTACGCGCACGGACCTCCTTGGTCAGGATCCCGAGCTCCTCTTGGAGGTCGACGTCCAAGAAGCGCGAGGCCAGCCAGCGCATGATGTAGTCGGGCATCGACTTGGCGAACGGAATCTCCGGGTTGCCGGTCATGCCCTCGGGCTCAAAGCGCATGTAGCTGAACTTGCGCACCAAGGTCTCGAGCGGCACCCCGTACTGCAGGGAGATCGAGATCGCCGTCGCGAACGAGTTCATCATCCCGCGCAGGGTCGAACCCTCCTTGCCGATGTCGGTGAGGAAGATCTCGCCCACCGTCCCGTCCTCGTACATGCCGGCCGTGATGTAGCCCTCGTGGCCACCGATCGAGAACTTGTGGGTGATCGACTGGCGCTCACGCGGCATCCGCCGCCGCTTGGGTGGGGCCTCAGCCAGCGCCGCGGTCACGGCCTGCTGGATCGCGGCCTCGGTGTCGATCGCCTCGGGCTTGCTCTTCTGGGCGTCCGTGCGCAGAGCCTGCGCTGTCTTGGAGCCATCCCGGTAGATGGCCAGCGCCTTGACCCCGAGCCGCCAGGCCTGCAGGTAGGCGTCGGCGATGTCCTCCACGGTCGCCGTCTGGGGCATGTTCACCGTCTTGGAGATGGCACCGCTCAAGAACGGCTGGACGGCGCCCATCATCTTGATGTGGCCCATGTGCGAGATCGCGCGCTCACCGACGGCCACGTCGAACACGGGCAGATCCTCGGGCGACAGTCCGGGCGCTCCGATGATGGTGCCGTGTTCGTTGATGTAGGCGACGATCTGTTCGATCTGCTCGTCGGTGTAGCCGAGCGTCTGTAGAGCCAGGGGCACGGTGCGGTTGACGATCGTCATCTGGCCGCCGCCGACCAACTCCTTGAACTTGACCAGCGAGAAGTCGGGCTCGACACCGGTCGTGTCGCAGTCCATGAGGAAGCTGATCGTGCCCGTCGGAGCCAGAACGGTCGCCTGGGCGTTGCGGTAACCGTGCCGCTCGCCGGCTACGACGGCCTCATTCCACGCCTCACGTGCGGCTTGCAGCAGACCGGGATCCAGGCAGCTCTCGTCTGGGATCGCGTACGAGGCGTCGCGGTGCATGCGCATGACGGCGTTATGCGCCTCGCGGTTCTCCGGGTAGCGATCGTACGGGCCCATCGCCGCAGCGATTCGGGCCGAGCCCAGGTAGCCGCGCCCGGTCATCAACGCGGTGATCGCGGCCGCGGTGCCGCGCCCGGCGTCCGAGTCGTAGGGGACGCCATCGGCCATCAGGTAGGCGCCGAGGTTGGCGTAGCCGAGGCCGAGCTGACGGAAGGCGCGTGCGTTGGCGCCGATCTCCTCAGTCGGGTAGCTCGACGGCGAGACGACGATCTCCTGCGCGAGGAAGACGATGTCGACCACGTGCTGGAAGGCCTCGACGTCGAAGGTACCGTCGGCACGGCGGAACTTCATGAGATTCAACGAGGCCAGGTTGCAAGCCGAGTCGTCGACGTGCATGTACTCGCTGCATGGGTTAGACGCGTTGATGCGACCCGAGGCCGGGCACGTGTGCCACTGGTTGATGATCGTGTCGTACTGGACACCCGGATCAGCGCAGCGCCAGGCGGCGTCCGCGATGTCCTTCATCAGCTGTCGGGCGGCGATCGGCTCGCCGACCGGCTCCCCGGTGACGCGGGCGATCAGATGCCAGTCCTCATCGTTCTCGACCGCGTGCATGAACTCATCGCTGACGCGAACGGAGTTGTTGGCGTTCTGGTACTGGATCGAGTAGAAGCCCTCGCCGTCGATAGACATGTCGAAGCCGGCGTCTCGCAGTGCGGCGGCCTTCTCCTCCTCCTTCGCCTTGCACTGGATGAACTGGACGATGTCGGGGTGGTCGACGTCGAGCACAACCATCTTGGCGGCCCGACGTGTCTTACCGCCTGACTTGATCGTTCCCGCCCAGGCGTCGGCGCCGCGCATGAAACTGACCGGACCGGAAGCGGTACCGCCCTTGGACAGCGGCTCGGTGGAGCCACGGATCTTCGACAGGTTGATGCCGGAGCCGGAACCGCCGCGGAAGATCTTGCCCTCCTTGGTGTTCCAAGCCAGGATCGATTCCATCTCGTCCTCGACCGAGAGGATGAAGCAGGCCGAGCACTGCGGGCGCTCCTCGAAGCCGACGTTGAACCAGACGGGTGAATTGAAGGCCGCCAACTGGTGAAGCAGGATGTGGGTCAGCTCGGCTTCGAAGGTCTCGCTGTCTTCGGCGGAGGCGAAGTAACCCCGTTCCTGGCCCCATCCGGCGATCGTGCCGGCGACGCGGCCGATCATCTGCCGGACCGAGTGCTCGCGCGAGGGGGAGTCCAGCTGGCCGCGGAAGTACTTCTGGGCGACGATGTTCGTCGCGTTCTGCGACCAGGACTTCGGGAACTCGACGTTTCGCTGCTCGAACGAGACCTTGTCTCCGTGTCCGATGCGCGCGTCGCGTGTCTCCCATTCGATCGCGTCGAACGGATGCTGGCCGGCCGTGGTCAGGTAGCGGCGGATCGAGAGGCCTTCGCCAGCCTTGTTGCTGGGCGTAATCTGCGTTTGCGGTACTTGCGTCATTCCTACCTGCTCCTCTCGATTTTCACCGTTCGCGTGCCCCCCTTCGGCGCTCTGTCTGGCCGAAGGGTGAACAGCGGATGATTCCGCAGCCCTCGGACGGAAACATCCCGTCGGCGCGGGATGAAGAGGCAACTGACGAACTTCTTCTATTTTACTGCGCCATGCGGGCAAATCGCCGATCGGGACGGCCCAAATAGCGGCTTCTGCAACGCCCGCCGGACGGGGCAAAGAGGCCAAATTCCGGGGTTGACGCGCGCGGACCTCAGTCGGTGTGGCCGGCCCGCTCGCGCAGGCGTTCCAGCTCGCGCTGGTCGGCCTCGCGCGCGGCCTTGGCCGCGCCCAGCTCGCTCGTCGTGGCGGCCAGCCGACGTTCCAGCTCGCCTCGCCAGATCTCGAGCTCCTGTAGCGCGGCCGCGGATTTCTGGTGCTCGCTCTCCGCACGCGCGGCGCGTTCGCGCGCTTTTACCGCGAGCCCGTCAAAGGCCGAGGCCTGGCGGCTGAACTCATCCCGCTCGTTGGTCATCACGCGAAGCTTGTCGCGGGCGTGATCAAGCTCGCGCTCGAGGCTCTTGCGCGCCGCGCGTAACTCCTGAAGCTCGCGCTCCAGCGGCTCGCGGGTCGCTCTGGCCTGTGACACCTCGCGCTCGGCCGAGGCGAGTTGGGCTCGCAGGACCTCGGTGGTCTGGTCGGCCTCGGTCACCCGTGCCCTCAGCTGCTCGGCGTCGGCGGTGGCCCGGGAGAGCTGCTCGGCCAGCGAGCGCTCGTGCCGCTGGGCGGCGCTGACCTGCTCGTCAGCCTGGAACACCCGCTGCTCGGCCTCGGACCTCTTGCGGGCCGCGTCGCGCAGCTCACGGGCATGAACCTCCTCGAGCTCCAGGATCCGCTGCTCGAGACGGCGCGTCTCCTCGTAGGCATCGGGCAGATCGGCATCGATCGCAGCGGCTGGCTGATCAGCGCCCATCCGGGCGACGCCGGTCTCGGGCACAGACAAATTCGTGCGCTTCCCGTCGTCGTGCTGGAGCCAGTAGGAGCGAGCGTTGCGGATCAGCCCCGACGGAACCGCATAGGCCGCCCGGAGCGTGCGGCCGGTATCGGGCGGGGCGGGCAGGGCGGAGAAGCGGTGCTCCTTGATGCCGTCGTCGATCACGAGCACGGGCCGATGGCCGGGCTCGCGGCGCCGGGGCCCCTGACCGCTGACCCGCAAGAGCGATGTCGCTCCTGTGACGACGTGCTCAAACTCCCTGATCTTGATCGCTGGCCATGCTTCAGACACGTAACCGGCGATTTTAGGTGTCTGTTTATATGTGCTGGCCGATGACCGCATCCGTGCACCAGCCATGAAACTCCTCGTCACCGGCGGCGCCGGCTATATCGGGTCAATCGTGGCCCGGCTGCTGCTCGGAGCCGGCCATGAAGTCACGGTGCTCGACAGCCTCGAGCGCGGCCATCGTTCCGCGGTGCCCGACGGGGCCGAGCTGGTCATCGCCGATCTGCGCGACGCTGAGGCGCTGCGCCCCGCCCTTGAGGGAGGCTTTGACGGCGTTCTGCATTTCGCCGCCTTCGCGCTGGTCGGTGAATCGGTCAGCCAGCCCGAGCTCTACTACCGCAATAACGTCGGTGGAAGCCTGAATCTGCTCGAGGCGATGAAGGCCGCCGATGTCCGTCGCCTGGTCTTCTCCTCGACCTGTGCGGTCTACGGGCAGCCGGATGAGGTGCCGATCGGCGAGGACGCTCCGCCGCGTCCGACCAACTCCTACGGTGCCTCGAAGCTCGCCGTGGACGGGATGATCGGCGACTTCTGCGTTGCCTATGGCATCGGCGCGGTCAGTCTGCGCTACTTCAATGTCGCCGGAGCGAGCGGGGACGCCGGTGAGGACCACGAGCCCGAGACGCATCTGATTCCCAACATCCTCCGGGCGGCGATCGGTCGCAGTCCGCAGGTCGAGGTGTATGGAACGGACTACGACACCCCAGACGGGACCGCCATCCGTGACTACATCCACATCGAGGATCTGGCCGCCGCGCACATGCTGGCCCTGGAGGGCATCGAGCCGGGGCGGCACCGCATCTTCAACCTCGGCAACGGCAGCGGCTTTTCCGTGCGCGAGGTGATCGCGGCCGCCGAGCAGGTGACGGGCCGGCAGATCCCCGTCCGCGAAGCCCCGCGGCGTCCGGGCGATCCTCCGATGCTGGTCGCGGCCAGCGAGCGGATCCGGGCCGAACTGGGCTGGAGAGCAGAGAAGGCCGAGCTCGAGACGATGGTCGCGGACGCCTGGGCGTTCATGCAGAGCCGGCCCGACGGTTACTCAGACTAGATCCGCCAACGCTTCCACGGCCGCGTCAAGCACCTCGGCCGGCGGCCGATCGGCATCGAAGTACGCGGATCCGCGCCGGCTCGGCCCGCGCCAGCTCGTCGTAGGCCTCGGCGATCCGGGCTAAAGAAATCGTCGGGCTCGAGCTCGAGGCGGTCAGGCTCGCCGCGGCCGCGTGAGCGGGCCAGACCAACGGCCGGATCGATGCGCAGCAGCAGCGTGCGGTCAGGTTCCAGCCCGGCGGTGGCGAACGCATTGATCATGCGGACCGGCTCCAGACCGAGGCCGCGGCCGGCGCCCTGGTAGGCCAGCGACGAGTCGACGAAGCGGTCCAGCAGCACCCAGGTGCCATCCCGCAGGAGCGGCTCGAGCGCTTCCTCCACGAGCTGGGCCCGGGCGGCGGCGTAGAGCAGAGCCTCGGTGCGCGCGGCGATCTGCGCCGACGGGTCCTTGACCAGGGACCGGATGTGCTCGGCGACCTCAACGCCGCCCGGTTCGCGCAGCACCTCGGCCGCGATGCCGCGGCGCTGGAGCTCGGCGACCAGGGCGCCGGCCAGGGTCGACTTCCCGGCGCCGTCGACGCCCTCGATGGTTATGAGCTTGCCGCGGGCCATGGCCGTCGGGCCCGACGTTACCGGTGGCTACGATCGCAACCCATGCTCGCTGAGCTCGAACGCCATCCCCACGCCCGTGCCGTGCTCGCGCCCGGTACTCGGCGGCGGGCGTGCCTCGCACGCGTATCTGTTCCACGGTCCTGGCGGGTCGGGTAAGCGAGCGGCGGCGCGGGCGCTGGCCGCCGAGCTGCTGTCCGAGGGCTCCCCCGACCTCGACGGAGCCCGAGCCCGGGTCCATTCCGGCGCCCACCCGGATCTGACCTGGATCGTGCCCAGCGGTGCCCACGAGATCCTGGTCAGCGACATCGCTGAGCCCGTGATCGCGGCCGCCAGCCGGACGCCATTTGAGTCGCAGCGCCGCGTGTTCGTGATCGAGCGGGTCGACGAGCTGGGCGACGAGGCGGCCAACCGGATGCTGAAGACCCTCGAGGAGCCGCCCAGCTTCGTGCACCTGATCCTGCTCACCGACCGCGCTGGGCGAGGTGCTGCCCACGATTCGCTCTCGCTGCCAGGTCGTGCGCTTTGAGGCCACCGGCGCCGAGGCCCTGGCCGCCGGACTCGAGGCCGAGGGAGTCGACCCGGTCACCGCTCTGGCCTGCGTGCAGCTGAGCCTGCAGGACGGCGACCGCGCGCGCGAGCTGGCTGACGAGGAGGGTCGCGCGCTGCGGGCGGCGGCCGAGGCCTACGCGCGGGCCGTGCTGGCGGGGGAGGCGGCGCGTCGCCAGCCCTGGACCGCGTTGCTCACTGCAGTTCGCAGACGCGGCGAGGCGGCAGCAACCGAGCTCGAATCGCGCCGTGAGGCCGAGCTCGAACTGACGTCGCGCAAGGACCGCAAGCGGGTGTCAGACGGAGTGGACGGAGCGCATCAAGCGCACGCGCCGCCGCGTTCAGACCGGGGCCCTTGACCTCGAGCTGCAGCTGGTCGCGCTGTGGTTTGCCGACCTGGCCAGTCTGGCCTGGGGGGCTGAGGAGCTGGTGCGCCACAGCGACCGACGAGCCGAGCTGGCCGAGGACGCGCAGGCTGCGGGTGGAGCGCACCCGGGTCGGCTGCGCGCGGCGGTCGAGCTCGTCGAGGAGACGCGCCAGCGCTTCCAGCTCAACGTCACCGAGGAACTCGCCTGTGAGGCGTTGGCCTATCAGCTCGAGGCGCGTACTGGATCCATGAACGCCCAAGACGCGCGTCTTTCTGCGCTCGCCGTCTCGCGCTGACCGGGATGAGTTCATCGCGCTTGATGCGGGCCAGCCGCGGCATTTCACAGCCCGTGGGCAACCGCTCCAACCGATGATGAGCGCTTCGCCGCCTATCTGGCCGATGCCCGCCGGGCGGACTTCGAGGCCATGCTGCTGTGCCGCGATGAGGACGGAGCGATCGTCGGCTTCTTCAACCTCTCCCAGATCGTCCGCCGCGGGTTCCAGAGCGCGTATCTGGGCTACGCGGTCGGCAAGCCGTTTGCCGGCCAGGGCTACATGCGCGAGGGGATCCAGCTCGTGCTCCGCTATGCCTTTCTCACCCTCCGCCTGCACCGCGTGGAGGCCAACATCCAGCCGACCAACGCCAACTCGATCGCCCTGGCCCGGGGCGCCGGCTTTCGCCGCGAGGGCTTCTCTCCGCGCTACCTGAAGATCGGCGGCCGCTGGCGCGATCACGAGCGCTGGGCCATCCTGGCCGAGGAGTGGCGCGCTCGCAACGGCACCCCGCCGCCGTCAGACACCTTCGACTAGCGAGGTCTGGGCGTCGCGGTCTGGGGACCTAGAACGGCGGCCCCAAGCCACTAGACTGGCGCCCGCGAGTCGCCGACGTAGCTCAGCTGGTAGAGCACTTCACTCGTAATGAAGGGGTCCCCGGTTCGAATCCGGGCGTCGGCTCTGAGAAGGCCCCGTAAGCAGGGATTTTCGCGTTTCTAGGGTTGGGGACAAATGTAAAAGTGTCCCCAATATGTCCCAAGACAGGCGTGGTCTTTGGGCGTGGGGTTCGAGCTGATCGCCCGCGGACTAACGAACGCCGAGATCGGCGCGGGCTCTACCTGGCAGAACCTACCGTCAAGACGCACGTCACCCGCATGCTCGCCAAGCTCGGGGTACGTGACAGTCCCTGCGTTGCCAACGGAATCGCCACGGGCTAGGTTCCCCGCGGTGGGAGCAGTCGCGCGGCGACGAGGCGGGATAGGCTCCCGTTCCGGGGCCGAACAGTGACTAGATGCGGTGGAAAGGAGCGTCATGCACGTCGTCGTGCGACGTTACTCGGGGCAGGGCGCGGGTCAGTTGATGGATGCGCTGGAGCAGGGAAAAGAGGACGTTCGCTCGGTCATCACTTCGGTGCCGGGTTTCGTCAGCTACCACGTGTTCCGTGACGGCGAAGGGGGTACCGCGGTCACGGTTTGTGAAGACAACGACGGAGCTGAGGAATCCTCCCGGCGCGCTGCCGAATGGGTACGAGCGAACGTTGACGAAGCGGTCGATCCCCCATCGATCACCGAAGGAGAAGCCTTCATCCACTTCTGAGGCCGTGGGTCCGGCGCGCTGGTGGGTTGGCCCGCCGGACCGCACCTCTGCTCCGCGCGAGAGGCCAGGCCGACGATCCCCGCGCGTAAGCTCGCGGGATGACCCGCTCGTTCATTCCGGATGACTACGTCGTTCCGCGCAGCCTCACCGGCCCGGGCTTCCGCCTAGAGCCGCTTGGACCCCAGCACAACGACGCCGACCACCGCGCCTGGATGTCGAGCATCGATCACATCCAAGCCACTCCGGGTTTTTCAAATCGGCGATGGCCACCCGTTGAGGGAATGTCACTTGACGAGAACCTACGCGACCTGCGAAGGCATGCCGACGACTTCGAGCGACGGGTCGGCTTCACCTACACCGTCCTCGATGACGAAGATGTCGTCGTCGGCTGCGTCTACATCTACCCATCGCGGACAGACGCCGACATCACCGAGGTGCGGTCCTGGGTCACCGCGAGGCGGGCAGAACTGGACTCCATGCTGCACGAGACCGTGGACAGCTGGCTCGCCGCCGACTGGCCGTTCACTGACGTCAGATACCGCAACCGGGTCTAACCACCGCAACGAGTCCGAGCGCGACTCGGGCAGCGGCGGACGCGCGTTTTCGCGTGTGAGCGGGCGTCGATGGAAGTGTCAGGGGGTGGCGTCCGCCAGGAGTTGACTTTTCATCGTTCTCGTCAGCCAGCTGCGAAAGAGGGTCCGTGACCATCCGCGTCGCTCGACGAGGAGGTGGTGCAGGCCGGGGTCATTCAGGACCCAGAGGATGTCGGCGGCGCTGCTGGAGTCGAGCGTCGCGCGTAGGTGGCCGCGTCGTTGGAGTGCTGTGATCACGCGCCCCGCTCCGACGCGACGTTCGCTCTGTAGCTCATCCCAGAGCTCGGCGGCTTCGCGATCGGAGCCGGCCGCCGCGCGGATCGTCTCGTAGAGCGGTGATAGCCGCGGGGCGATTTCGGTGCACACCTGGGCGTACCCCTCAAGCAGCCGGGCAGGATCAGGTTCCGATTGGATCTTGCGACTGCGTGCCTGTTGACCGAGGGGGGTATCCGGATGCTCGCCTCGCACCGCTGAGCGATAGGCCGCTCTGAGCAGGTCGGGCTTGCCCCCGACAGAGTTGAAGACGGTCGCGCGGCTGACGCCGGCTCTCTCGGCGACCGCTGCTGCTGTCGTAGCGGCGTAGCCACGCGCGGCGAAGAGGGTCGCCGCAGCCGCGATCACGTCCGACCGGGTGGCTTGCGCCTTGGAACGTCGGACGGGGCTGTCGTATGGCCGTTTGACTGGCTGTCCCATAATCGCTAGACTCACAGTCTAGTCAATAGTGCCGACGGAAAGAGCGCGCATGGGACCGATCAAGAGCTCGATTGAGATCGACAGATCCACCGAGGATGTGTTTCGTTACACCGCAGACCCCGCGCTTCGCCGCGAGTGGCAGAGCACGGTCCGGGCCATCGAGGTCCAGAGTCAGGGCTCATTGGGAGCCGGCACCCGCGTCCGGGAAACCCGGGCCGTCACCGGCGGTGATCGAACGTTCGAGTGGGAGTACAACCTGTTCCGGGCGCCGAGTCTGTGGACCTTCAAGGGCCTGGGCGGGCCAGTGCGGCCGGTCGGCAGCATGACCTTCGCCGAATCGGATGGCATCTCGACGCACGTCGAGATGGAAATAGATTTCCAAGCCGACGGGATCGCTCGCGTGTTGGCGATGCTGGCCAGACGCGACGCGCGCAAGCAGATACCCCGGGAGCTATCGGCCCTCAAACAGCAGCTCGAAAGCTCCAAACCGGCGTAGTGCATTCTTCTACCGCGGACGGGCCCGTGATAGGCGGAGCCGGTACGGGTGCTCCGCGGTGGAGGTCGCGCTCGGTCCACGAGCAGCTCGAGCGGGCGCGGCCCGACAACCCCAGCGCCAGCGCACGCCAGCTGGCCTAAGCCTTCCAGGTGCTCGTGTGCGGACATTGCGACCTCGGAGCCTGAGCCTCCATCGAGGTGACCGTTCCTCGTGGGAAAGTCCCGGCTTGTATTCGTGCCGTCGGACCGTAGACTGAAGCCGACAAGGTCACTCGCCGCTTCTGCGAATCCGCTTCGCGCAGGGCCACCGCGGCTGCGCCACGGCAACCTCACGGACAGTTTCGTCCCGAGCCTTAGAGAGCCGGTCTCGACGTAGTCGCTCGGAACCCCCGCGGGTAGTCCGGAAGCGCAAGGAGGTTCCATGGTTCTCAAGTCGTCGGTCGAGCGGCGGCGACCGTGACGGGGGCAGATCGCTCCGCGAGCGCCCGGGCAGGCTGCGAAGCTGAACTGATGTCTGGTCCGAGCACGGCGGACCAGGACGGGTCCCGTCGACAGGGGTCGCCGCGGGAGTCGCACACACTTCGTGCTCAGGGCAGGGCGGCATCTCGGGGCGTTTGCCAGCTCGCCAGCGCGGTCCGCTGACCGTGCTCGGAACGCTGCTCGCAGTGGGCGTGCTCGTGTTGGTTCTGGCCGGCCGCTGGGGACAGTTCGCGAGCGCCGCCACCGGCGCGCCGTGGTGGGCGCTGACGGCCGCGGCGGCGCTACAGATCGCGTCGCTGCTGGCGCGCAGCGAGTCATGGAATATCTGCGTGCACGCTGCCGGCGGCACCGTCGACCGCCGGCGCCTATACCGCGCTGCCGGCGTCGGCTACCTCGGCAACATCGTCAACGGCGAGCTGGGGTTCGCCGTGCGTATCGCGTCACTGCGGCGTGCGGCACCCCGGGAGACCCCCAGGGCAGTGGTCCTCGCGGCCACCGAGATACCGATCGTGCTGACGGAAGTCGCGCTCGCGACGCTGTTCTCGTTCACGCTTGTCGCCCCCCTGGGTTTGCCGTGGTGGACACCGCTCGTCACCTTCTGCGCGGTTCTCGCCCTCGTCGCAGGGCTCGCCCGACTCGCCCGACGCCACCCGAGCGGCTGGTGGAAGGGTCTCACCGCGCTGGGCGAGCCGCGCGCCCGCGCACGCGTCGCGGTCTTCGTTGCCCTCGCGGTCATGCGCGCAGATCGCGCGCAACTGGCTGATGCTGTACGCCAGCGGCATCCACGCCTCTGTGTTCGACGCGACCGCGGTGCTGATCGCCGTCGCGGTGCTCGGTGTGCTGCCGGTCGGCCCCGGCGTCGGTGCGGCGGCGATGGTCCTGATCCTCGGGTCCAACGGTGTAGCCGGCGTCAGCGCCGCCGGCGTGCTGCTGACCGCAACCGGCACGGTCGGCGCGCTCGCCTACGGGGGCTGGGCGCTGGTCGACGGCTTCTGGACGAGGCGAAGAGCCAGGCTGCGGCTTCGCGCCCCCGGGCCAGCCGAGCGAGCGCCGGCCTTGACCTAGTGAAATGGGTCGCCAACGCGGACTCCTGACAGTGCTCTGCGGGACGAGCGGGACGCTGACAACCCAGGCCCCGGCCGAGCACATCGCTCGCCCTGCCCGATGGCAGGGTCACCAGTCGTGGACGGTGCCGTCGGCGAGTCGGTTGTAAGGAAGGTACGCTCGCTGATACGGGTACTTCGCGGCGGCCTCCAGATCCAGTTCGACACCGAGGCCGGGGTTGTCTCCGGGGTGCAGGGAGCCGTCGGCGAAGGTGTATGACTGCTCGAAGACGTCATTCGTGAGCGTGCCGTGCGGCATGTACTCCTGGATCCCGAAGTTGTGGATCGCGAGGCCTAGGTGGAGGGCCGCGGCCATGCCCACCGGGGAGACGTCGGTCGGGCCGTGCATGCCGGACTTGATCTGGTACAGGGCGGCATACTCGAGCAGCTTCTTCAAATGGGTGATGCCGCCGGTGTGCGTGACGGCGCTGCGCACATAGTCGATCAGCTGCTCGCGGATCAGGGTCTGGTAGTCCCAGACCGTGTTGAAGATCTCCCCGATCGCCAGCGGCGTCGTCGTGTGCGCTCGCACCAGGCGCAGCGCCTCCTGGTTCTCCGCCGGAGTGCAGTCCTCCAGCCAGAACAGGTCATAGGGTTCGAGGCTCTTGCCGAGCTGAGCGGCCTGGATCGGCGTCATGCGGTGGTGACCGTCGTGCAGCAGTGGCAGTTCGGGCCGAATTCGCCGCGCACCGCCTCGAAGACAGTCGGAACGTGGCGCAAGTAGGCACGGGTGTCCCAGTCTCCTGCACGGGCAGGTCGCTTCGCGCGGGCCGGCTCGTAGTCGTAGCGGCCCCGCTGCCCGCTCCGGCGCCGGCGGCAGCGTTGGCGCTCGAGGCGACGCCGTAGACGCTCGGCAGTCCCGGGACGCCGGTCTGGACCCGGATGGCGCGGTACCCCTCGTCCAGGTGCTGCTGGATCGAGCCGAACAGCTCGGGGAGGTCCTGCCCGCTGGCGTGCCCGTAGGCGAGCAGGCCGTCGCGGCTGGCCCCGCCGAGGAGCTGATAGAGCGGCATTCCCGCCGCCTTGGCCTTGATGTCCCAGAGAGCCACGTCGACGGCGGCGATCGCGGCCATCGTGACCGGGCCGCGTCGCCAGTACCCGCCGCGATAGAGGAACTGCCAGGTGTCTTCGATGCGCTGCGCGTCGCGCCCGATCAGCAGCGGAGCGACATGCTCGCGCAGGTAGCTGACGACGGCGAGTTCACGCCCGTTCAGGGTGCCGTCCCCGAGACCTACGACGCCGTCGTCGGTCTCCAGCCGCAACGTCACGAAGTTGCGGTCCGGGCTGGTGACTATGACCGCGGCCTTTTCGATCCTCATGCTCTCTCGCCTCGTCGTCCCGGCGCTACGGCGCCGCCGCTCATCGTATGGCGTTCCATGCCATGCTTGGCCTTCGACAGTGTCCGCCTCGTCGAGCCTTCATCCAGACCGCTTGCTGCCCGGCGATCCTGCGGCGCTTCCGATCGCCCGCCGGCTGTACGAGCAGGTCGCAGACGCTCCGATCATCTCGCCCCACGGACACGTGCCGGCGCAGCTGCTCGTCGACAACCAAGCTTTTGGAGATCCCGCCTCACTGTTCGTGAGCCCTGATCACTACATCACGCGTCAGCTGCACGCGCTCGGCGTCCCGCTCGAGGGGCTCGACACCGGCCGCGGCGCCGATCCACGCGCGGTCTGGCGAACGCTGGCCGGGCACATGCACGCGTTCGCCGGTACCGCCTCCTCGTATTGGCTGCGAGACGAGCTGGCGACCGTGCTCGGCATCGATGAGGAGCTGACCGCTGCCAACGCCGACGAGCTGTTCGACGTCCTGTCGGCGCGGCTGGGAGAGCCCGAGTACCGCCCGCGGGCGCTGTTAGAGCGCTTCCACATCGAGGTGTTGGCAACCACCGACGACCCGCTCGACTCGCTCGATGCCCATCGGGCCCTCCGAGAGGACCCCTCGTTCGATCGGCGGGTAGTGCCGACCTTCCGCCCAGACGTCTATATCGATCCCGCGGCGCCAGGCTTCCGGGAAAACGTCGAGCGACTTATCGCGGTGACCTCCTGCCCGGCGACGTTCACCGGCTATCTGGCCGCGTTACGCGCGCGACGCGAGCACTTCATAGCTCACGGTGCGGTGTCTGCTGACGTCGGGGTCACCGACCCGACCACGCTCGACCTCGGTGCCGCGGAGGCGGATCACCTCTTCCAGAAGGTTCTGGCCGGCGCCGCGACTCGCGCTCAGCAGGCCGCCCTTCAGGCTCACGTCCTGCTGCAACTCGCCGCGATGTCGGTGGAGGACGGCCTGGTGCTGACGGTCCACGCCGGCGTCTATCGCAACCACAGCCCACTCACCTACGAGCGCTTCGGCCCCGACACCGGTCACGACATCCCTGTAGGCACATCGTTCACCCGCGAACTCAAGCCGCTGCTTGACCGGTTCGGCCTCGAGCCGGGCTTTCATCTCCTCCTGTTCACCGTTGACGAGACCACCTACTCACGCGAACTCGCGCCGCTCGCTGGCTTCTACCCCAGCGTCTACGTCGGCGCGCCGTGGTGGTTTCTCGATGCTCCCGACGCGATCCTGCGCTGGCGCGAGGCGATCACCGAGACAGCGGGCTTCTACCGCACCTCCGGCTTCGTCGACGACACCCGCGCGTTCTGTCGATCCCCGTCCGGCACGACGTGGCGCGACGCACCGACGCCGCCTTCCTGGCCCGCTACGTGCAACAGGGACGAATCTCGCTGGCGACCGCCGAGCGCATCGCTGCCGATCTAGTCGACACGATCCCGCGTACCGCGTTCAAGCTGTGAGCGCCTAGTAGGAGGGGTGCTGGCGAGTGGCAAACGATAAGCCTCGGCTCTCCCGTGCGCGTGCGCGGGAGCTGGGAATACGGTCACAGCTCGCGCCCGCCCGCATCGTGCACTTCGGGCTCGGGAACTTTCACCGCGCGCATCAAGCCTGGTACACGGCGCGGTCCGCCGACGCCGCTGGCTGGGGCATCGCGGCGTTCACTGGTCGCAGCCCAGCCGCGGCCCGCGAGCTCGCCGAACAGGACGGCCTGTACACGCTGGTGCAGCGCGGCCCGTCTGCTGACCGGGTAGAGGTCCTAACCAGCCTGGTGGAAACGGTGGACGGTGCGGACGTCGGTCGGCTCCTGGAGCTGCTCGAGGACGCTGCGATCGCGCTCGTCACGATCACCGTAACCGAGGTCGGCTACCGGCTGCTTCCGGACGGCTCTCCGGATCCAGGCGACGACGAGCTCGCGGCTGACCTGACCATGCTGCGGACCGCGACGGCAACTGGCGCATCGCTGCGTGGCCTGACCCCGACGACGATGCTCGGACGTCTGCTGACTGGATTGGAGGCGCGCCGACGTCAGGAGTTGCCGCCATTGGCCGTCGTGCCCTGTGACAACGTCCCCGCCAACGGCGCCTACGTGCAGACGGGCGTGCTGGCTGCAGCGCTCACGGTCAGCCCGGAGCTGCACAGTTGGGTCGGGGCGAACATTTCGTTCGTGTCGACGTCTGTGGATCGGATCACTCCCAGGGTGACTCCCGAAGACCGCGAACAGCTGAACTCCGTTCTTGACTGGGTCGATGGAGCCCCGGTCGTGACAGAGCCGTTTCACGACTGGATCCTCGCGGGCACGTTCCCGAGGGGCCGGCCACGCTGGGAAGACGCCGGCGCCCGCTATGTCGAGGACATCGAGCCTTGGGAACAGCGCAAGCTCTGGCTGCTCAACGGTGCCCACACCCTGCTCGCATTTGGAGGGCTCCTGCTAGGTCATCGAACAGTCGCCGAGGCGATCAACGATCCCTGGCTGCGGTCTGCGGTGGAGCTGCTGTGGGCCGATGCGTCGCGACAGCTTCCGACGAACCTGAACCTCCCGGGTTACTGCGCAGCCCTTTGCGAACGGTTCTCGAACTCACGGATCGAGCACCGACTGACCCAGATCGCCGAGGACGGCACCGAGAAACTGCGGCTGCGGATCGTCCCGGTCTGCGTGGCTGAGCTCGACGACGGCCGGCTTCCGGCCGGTGGCGCGCTCGCGGTCGCCGCGTGGGTCGCCTCCGACCCGGCGCGCCTCGCCGATCCGGAGCGTGCGCTCGCGGCGCTCGAGCCGGCGCTGACAGATTCTGAGCAGGCCGCCGGGTTCGCTGCGGCGGTCCAGGAGGGCATCGCTGAGTTGCGCTCGCGGTCTGCCGGAGGCGCATAACGGGGCCACATCCGCTACCGCTCGTTCCGGGCCGCATTTAGGAGTAGTGTGGCTGTCGGTGCCGGTCCTGCGGGCCAGAATTCGCAGCTCATGCCCGAATGCCACCAACGGCGCTTCCTGCGCCACGCGGCGGGAGGTGTGGGACGCTGTTTTGCCTGCGGGGCCGGGGGGCCACCTCCGCTTCGTCGCCCCGGTGGCCGGGGACCACGCGGTCGCCCCCGGTGGGTCTGTGCTCGTCTACAAGCGCGCGCCGAGGTGGGCGTGGACGAGTTGAACGGCCCAGGCTCCTTCTCCGACGGCGGTGGCACATCGCTTGGTCGAGCCCGAGCGGACGTCGCCGGCGGCGAACACGCCCGGCACGGTGGTCTGGAGCAGGTTGTCGGCTCCGACAGCGGCACCGGTGAGGATGAATCCGTCGTCGTCGCGTCCAACCACGGTGCCGAGCCAGTCGGTGCAGGGCATTGCCCCCAGGAACAGGAACAGGAACGAGAACCGCAGGCGGTCCCCGTCGTTTAGCGTGACCGCGTTCAGTTGTCCGTCGGAGCCATGGAGTGCGGCGATCTCGCTTCGGTCGCGCACCAGGACCCCGGACTGCTCGAGCTCGCGCACCAGGTAGTCAGACATCGTCTCCCGTATATCCGCGCGCCGATGCAGCAGCGTGACCAGTGCGCCCCCACGAGCGAGCCAGACCGCGGCCTGCCCGGCAGAGTTCCCGCCGCCTACGACCGCCACCCGCTCGGCCCCGCAGAGCTGCGCCTCCGGCGGACCCGCGGCGTAGAACACGCTGATGCCTTCGAACTGGTCGAGATCGTCGACGGGCAGCCGGCGGTACTGGGCGCCCGTGGCGATCACGACGGCGCGGGCGGCGAGCTCGTGATCCTCCTCGAGCCGTATGGTGTGGCGACCGTCTCCGGGCTCCAGCGACAACGCGCGAAACGGAGTCGCCAGTCGCGCGTTGAACTTCCGCGCTTGGGTCACGGCGCGGCTGGTCAGCTCTGAGCCGCTCAGACCGGCAGGGAACCCGAGGTAGTTCTCGATCCTGCGCGACGTACCCGCTTGACCGCCCAGGCCGCTGCTGTCGACGACGAGTGTTTCCAGGCCCTCGGAAGCGCCATACACGGCGGCGCCAAGGCCGGCGGGACCGGCGCCCACGACAAGCAGGTCGACCTCCTCCCGAGGGGCCAGCTCGCGGCCGATGCCCAGCGCGCGGGAGACCTGACCTGGCGACGGGCCTTCGAGCTCCGCGCCGCCGGGAAGCCGGACCAGCGGCAGCCTGGCCTCGCTCGAGGTCCGCGACGAGCGCGGCAGCCGCTGGATCGTCAGCATGCTCGGTGTCGCGCCACGTCAGGGGCAGACGGTTGCTGCGTGCAAAATCGAGCATCCGCATCGTCGCCTTCGACGTGTGCGGCCCGACGATCTCGACGCCGAGCCCCTGGACTCGCTGAAGCGCTTCGCGCCTGGCGATGAACGCCGACAGCACGAGGTCACTGAGCGGCCCGTCCTCGTAGAGGAGCGTCCGCAGCACCTCACGCTCGACGGCGATGTAACGCAGCGGCGTCGTGACGACGGCCGTGACAAACACAGTCTGGCCCGAGAGCAGGTTCAGTTCACCGAGGAAGCCAGACGCCCCGTGACGGACGATCTCGCCTCCGGCGGCATCGAGGATTGTCACCTCGCCCTCGATGATGGCCATGAACGGATAGTCACGATCGCCAACCTGGTACAGCACGTCACCGACATCGGCCGTGCGCTCCTCACCCAGTTCGGCGAGCCTGCTCAGCTGCGAGGAAGACAGCGTCGGACTCGGCGGGGGCACGACTGGACTAACCGACTGTTCCATCAGACCTCCTGCCCATGCTCGACGTAGCTGTGTAGCGCGCTCGCGACGCGCTCAAGGATCTCCTTGGACAGGCCGCGATCATCGACGGCCCGGGCGAGGACGAGCGCTCCGACGAGCGCCGCGAGAATCAGATGCGCCTGGTCGCGGTCCGGGCAAGTTCGGTCAGCAGCTCGATGTAGCTGAGCACCTGTCGTGAATATGCCGCCCGGGCGGGCGCGCCACACCGGGGAGAGGAGGCCTCGGCGATGGCCTCCGCGACAAGCTCATCGCGAGAGTCGAAGTGCCGGTAGAAGCCGCCGTGCGTCAATCCGACCTGCTTCATCAGCTCGGCCACGCTGATATTGCCGATCCCATCGCGGCGAACGCGACGCGAGGCCACCTTGATGATCCGCTCGTGGCTGGCGGCCTTATCTGCTTGAGAGCTGCCCACGGCGCTAGCCGTTCCTTTCCTCCGCTGGTGATCTTTTCCACAGGTTAGATCAGGCCGATCATCCTGATTCTGGATCGAGTGGGTCGCAACAGTCCTCGACAAGGAGGCGTCTGTTCGGCGCGCTGGACGGCATCGTGGTAGACGGATAGGCGTGACGTGCGTGGATCTCGAATTCCTGAACAGATCGGAGCTGCGAGTTGCTCACCATGGCAGTCGATTGGGGTGAGGTCACGGCGATCGCGACCTCGGTCTTGGCGATCGGCCTTCTCGGGGGCATCGGCGCTGCGGTGTTCGCAGCGCAGCAGGTGCGAGAGGCGCGAAGAAGTCGGGAGGCCCAGATGGCGGCCGAGTTCTTTCGCCGCTGGAACGAGGACGCCCTCGTGGAGACACGGCGGATGGTTGCCCGGTTCGCATCGGCCGAGGAGTTGCGTGAGGCATATACCGCTTATGTGGCCCGCGATGCCGACGAGGCCTGGGTGCTGTACCGGGAGCTCGATTACTTCGAGCAGCTGGCCGCGCTCGAGAGCCAGGGTGCGTTCGACCTCCAGCTGATCAAGCTGATGCTGGGACGGACGCTGATCGATCGGTGGGAGCTATGGAAGCCAGCGGTCCACGAAGCGCACGGGCCGGGCACCTACCCCATGCTCGAGAGTCTGGTTGAAAAGCTGAGGCGCGAGCTGGGCGAGGACACCGCTGCCGGAAGGCGCTGAGCGAGTCAGGGCTGATGGGCCGGCCTATCTGTTGCTGCTGACGAGCCTTCCCGTCGTCGGACTCGCGCTCGCAGAGGCTCAGCGCTAAAAACAGGAGCAGGCGGAACCCGCGCCGGGCCACTCGTGAACAAGACTCGCGTCACGACGCCAGAACCCGCAGCAAAGGACGAGCCATGAGAGCACATATCGAAATTTCACACGCTGAATTTGCCCGGGTGCTCCGGCGCGCGGGGTACCCAGCGGAGGAAATCGAGAAGATCGCCGCACAGCTGCCAGATCCAATCGATGTCGACCGCGACTCGGAGATCCTCGCGCGCAACGGCCTCTCGCGTGCGCACCTGATGAGCCGAATGGGCGCAAGTCCCTAACCGCGGGATTACATATCGCGCGTCCATCCCGGCGCCCGGAAAGGAGGGCGCTCGCCATCGCTGCGGGCTGACGGTTTACGGCCGGCGCAGTGGACTTCGCCCGTAGGGGTCGCGCAGCCGGGGCGCGATCGACCTACGCTGATGCGATGGCCTCCGAAGCGCTGACGCCTCCCGCCACCAAGTCCACTGCCGACGACCAAGGTCAGTCGCGGACGGCCCTGGTCTCCGTTCTGGCCGCGGCCCTGCTGGTCGTGCTCAAGCTCGGAACGGGTGTCGCGACCGGCAGCCTGAGTCTGATCTCGGCCGGTGTTGAGTCCAGCGGCGACGTTATCGCCGCGGTCCTGACGTTTCTGGCCATTCGCCTGGGGGGACGCCCGGCTGACGCTGACCACCACTACGGGCACCGCCGGGCGGAGAACCTTGGGGCGCTGGGGGAGGGGGCCATCCTGCTTGGCGGCGGGGTGTTCATCGTCGTCGGGGCGCTCGGGCGCCTGACCGGGCAGCCAGAGCCGCTGGCCATGCACTGGTATGTCTTTGCCGTTATCGGCATCGCGCTGCTGGTCGATTGCAGCCGCATCGCGGTATCGGTTCGCAGCGCACGCAGGTACAAGTCCGCCGCGCTTCGCTCAAATGCCTTTCACTTTGCCGGCGACATGGCGGGTTCGCTCGCCGTCCTGGCGGGACTCACCGCGGTCGCGCACGGCTTCAAGCAGGGGGACGCCCTCGCGGCGCTCGTCGTCGCGGCCATCATTTTCATCGCTGCCGGACGCCTGATCTACGAAAACGCTCGGGTCCTGATGGACACCGCTCCCGCTGGCGCTCAGGCTCGCGCTGAGCACGCCATCAGCGAGCTCGGTGAGGACGTCGAGCTGCGCCGGCTACGCCTGCGCGAGTCCGGCGGGCGCTTCTTCGCCGACGCCGTTATCGCGGTTCCGCCCGGCCAGGCCGTCGTCGAAGGCCATGTGACCGCCGACGCGGTCGAGGCGGCCGTGCGGGGTGCGCTACCGGACTCGGACGTCGTTGTGCACTACGAGCCGCGTCGCGAAGGGCTGGACCTGCGCGACCGCGTCCTCGCAGCCGCGCTCGCCGAGCCGCTGGTGCGCGAGGCACACGACATCACGATCTACGAGGCAGGCGGGCGCGTCAGCGTCTCCCTGCATCTCAAGATGGCTGCTGATGTCAGCGTCGGTGAAGCACATGACGTCGCCGAGCTTGTCGAGGCGGCTGTGGGCAATGAGCCCGGCGTCGATGACGTCCATACGCACCTGGAGCCGTTGGAGCGGCCGGTCGCGGCGCGTCCCGAAGACGACGGCGACCAGAGAGACGAGGCGCAGCGCCAGCGCATTCACGATCTCGTGATCGAGCGGACCGGGCAGCCACCTCGCGACCTTCGCCTCTTGCACGCCGACGCCGGACTGGTGGTCTTCGTCTCGGTCGTGGTGTCCCCGCAGATGACGCTCTCGGCCGCACACGAACTGGCCAGTCGCCTCGAGGACGACATCCGCGCAGACCAGCCGCACATGCAGGATGTGGTCGTCCACACCGAGCCGTGAGGCTCGATTCGACGGAGTCGATGCCCGGGCGCTTGGATTGGCCCACTCGGATAGGAAAAGTCACCGCTGCGCGCGCATTTTGCATCTGAGTGCGATGCCGCCGGCGATCGCGGTGGCGCGACGGCCGACGGCGCGGCGTGAGGCCCCGCGCCGCCGCGGTGGCGCGACGCCCGACGGTGCGGCGTGAGGCTCCGCGCCGCCGGCGTTGCGCGGCGGGCCGACGGCGCAGTGGGAGGTACCGCGCCGCCGGCGTTGCCGGCCCGAGTTCAGCCGAGGAACGAGTGAAACTCGCCCAAGCGTTCGGGCAGCTTCGGAGTGAACGGCTTGAAGTGGTAGGGCTTGGACGTGTCAAACCCTGCCTTGCCGGCCGCTGCCTTGTCCGCGAACGGGGTCAGGGCAGTGACGGCCTGGCTGATCTTTCTCCACTTCAGCGTCCGCTCGTAGCCGTTGTTGTTGGGCGGGTCGATGCTCTCGGCCTTGCCCTGGACGCCGGTCGTCTTTTCGATCGGTCCGCCGTCGACGGCGGCCACGCCTGACGCCAGCACTCGGGCGAGCGTGCGGTGATCACTCTCGATGCCCATGATGCGCGCGGCGGTCACGCGCAGATCAGGCGTGCTGAAGTCGCGTACGCCGACGAGGTAGGCCGCGATGAACGCGTCTTCCAAGGTGACCAGCACGTTGAGGGTCGTCTGGGCATCGGAGAACATCTTCGGCGGGTAGTAGAACGTCCTGAACGGCGAGGGCTTCCGGGTCACGCTCTGCTCCAGCGCGTAGTGAGACATCTCCTCCTGCCGGGCCGCGCGCAGATAGCCCTGGTCATCGGACTGCAGCCGCGTGAAGAACGGCGCCTTGTCGATGATGTTCGTGTACGTCGTGACGGCCAGCGCCTCGGCGATCTGGGCGGCGCCGACGATGGCGAGGTCACCCCTTCTCAAACCGCCTTTCCTGGCCTCGGCGAACGACGGAACGAGGGCCTCCAGCGTCGAGGCGCTGATCAGGACGCCGGCGCCAGATGCCGCTGTCCTGGTGAGGAACTGCCTGCGGTCCGTTCCCGGTCCTGCCTGCTCTACGGACATGAGCGAATCTCCCTTCTGAGAGATTGTGGGTTGATAACCCCTCATACGCCGACCGGTTTGGGCTGGATCACCCGTGTGTCGGGACCGTTCCAGCCGGGCGTCAGAGGGCCGTCAAACAGACGTCACGGTGGGAGTACGCTTTGACGTAGTGCTGCGGGCACGGCTGTTAGGGGCGCTCGAGATCGAGCTCAACGGGACCGCGATCTTCGGATGGCGCCTCGAGCCCATCGGGGAAGGCACCCGGATCACCGTCGACGTCGAGATCCCCGACCCCGAGACGCAGCGGCTCGACAGCCAGCGCCAGATCATCAGCACTTCGATGACACAGCTCGCACAGCTCGCCAGCGGAGAGACAAGCCCTGCCAACGGCGCGCCCGCCGCCTAGCTGAAAGGATTTGCCATGCCGAAGACACTTACTCTTTCACTGACCTCGGCGGTGCTGATGGTCGCGCTTGCCGCGTGTGGAGGGTCAAACAGCACCAGCAGCGCGAGTTCCTCGTCAGCCTCCACTGCTGCCTCGAGCTCGACGTCGGCGTCGAGTTCCGCGGCCGCGCCGGCCGCTGCCTCGGGCACGGTGCTCCCGTTGGCCGCCGATCCCAGTGGGCAGCTGAAATACAGCTCGAAATCGTTGAGTGCCAAGGCCGGAAAGGTGGAGATCAAATTCACCAACATGGCGCCCGAGATGCACAACGTCACCATCCAGAAGGGAACCAACGGAGCCGTGGTCGGGGCCACCCCGACCTTCACCGGCGGCAGCCGGACCCTGACGGCCAACCTCAAGCCGGGGACCTACACGTTCTACTGCAGCGTCCCGGGACACCGGGCGGGAGGCATGCTGGGCACGCTCACCGTCAAGTAGCCCGATCAGCCGAGGGACCGCTCGCGCTTTACGGCTTGTTACGGGGGTGGACGCGTGTTCATCTTCTCGGCCACGAATGCGATCTTTCGCACCCGTCCTTTGCGCAGCCAGTCGCTCCAGAGTTGGTGGGCAGTCAGCAGCTCGTCCAGCGCCCGGTGGCCGATCTGTGCGGCAATAGCCGGCGCGTCGGCGGCAAACGCGTTGATCAACGCATCCGCCACGACACGGTGAGTGCGACTGAAGTCATCCTGCCAGCGGACGACCAACCCGGCGCGTTCCAGACCCGTGAGCATGTCAAGCAGCGGGGTGAGCCAGACCGTGTCGGCGTCGGGCATGCGGTCTCGCTCGGCCTCGGTGAGGGGCAGGCCCTCTTCCATCGTGAACGCGAAGCGTCCGCCGGTTCTCAGCGCCCGGGCGATCTCCTCAAGCAGCGGCTCCTTTTCGGGAAAGGCGAGCATGGTCTCGAGCAGGAGCACGACTTCAAACTGGCCGGGAGGTACGGGGGGATTCGCGAGAGTTCGAAGCGACAGGAAAGGTCGCCGGCGCGTGTCCGGGCGATGTCGAGCGCGCTGGGACTGAAGTCCACCCCCAGATATCTGCACCCCAGTTCCCGGGTGATGAACCGTCCCGGCCCGGCGACTCCGCAGCACAGGTCAAGCACGGAGACCCCGGGGCTGATGCCTGCCCGAGCGGCCAGAGCCCGGATGTCTGTGGCGCGCATCAAGCTCTCCTGCTCGACGAACTCCCCCGGGCCGTAGGCGGACTCACGGGCCCGCTGCAGGGCTCGGACGAAGGGAGCGCGCTCGTCCTGCTTCACCGCTGTCCTAGCCCCACGCCGTTGGCGCTCTCTGGCGTCACCCACCGCAGGATGTCATTCCGGCCGGGAAGGCTTGTCCTGGGGCCGGAGTCTTGGTCGGTGTGAAGCAAGCACGGAGGAGCCGCTGGCGGTCGAGGCGAGGAGGCCCGTGATGCGGCGGCTGCTGGCCACCCCGGGCCCCGCGCATTGGAATATCTCAGCCGAACGCGTGATGCGCATGGTTGACCTCGGGCCGGCGACCGTCCTGATTGTCGAAGTACTGATCTTCCAGGTGATGCTGTTCGCCACCGTCGCCGGAACCGTCCGCCTTACCGGGGCCGGCCTCAACCCCACCGGCTGGGTTGTCGCCGCCGTCTGCGGCGCGGTCACGAATGCGGCCCTGGCCCGCGGCCGCGCGCACTACTGCGCCGACCGGCTGAGCCCCGCCGACTGGGTGACCCTCGCTCGGGCCACGGTCGCTGTCGGCGTCGCAGCGCTGATCGCGGACTCCTTTTACCGGCCCGCGGCGGTCACGATGCTGGTGTCACTCGCGGCGATCGCCCTCGCGCTGGATGCGGTCGATGGATGGGTCGCGCGGCGGACGGGAACGATGGGGAGGTTGGGCGCGCACTTTGACGCCGAGGTCGACGCGTTCCTGATCATGATCCTCAGTGTTTATGTCGCACGCTCAGTCGGCATGTGGGTGCTCGCGATCGGCGCGGCGCGCTACGCGTTCCTTGCCGCCGGTTGGCCGCTGGCATGGATGCGCGAGCCACTGCCGCCGCGCTCCTGGCGCAAGGCGGTCGCCGCGATCCAGGGCATCGCGCTCACGATCGCGGCCAGCCATGTCCTGCCAATGGCTCTTGACCAGGCCGTCCTCGTCGTGGCCCTCGTGCTGCTGGCCGAGTCCTTCGGCCGCGACGTGTGGTGGCTCCGAAGTCGCCGGCACGACATGCTTTTGGCGGTGGCCGTGGGTACGGATCCCGGCACCGGTCTCGCGGACCGGACTCCCCCCGGCACAGATCTCGCGGAGGCGACGCCCCCGAGGTCCGGACCCGAACGCGGACGCGCGCGAAAGACCATCGCCCTGGTCCTGACAGCCCTCGCCGCGGCGCTCGTATGGGTCGTCCTCGTCGCACCAGACCAGCCCCAGAACCTCAACCTGATCGCCTTCCTCAGGATCCCCCTCGAGGGCCTCGCTCTGATCACCGTCGCCGTCGTCCTGCCCGCGACCCGCGGCGCGTTCTGGCCACGATCCTCGGACCAGCTCTCGCCCTGCTCGTCATCTTGAAGATCCTCGACATCGCGTTCTTCACGGCCTTCGCCCGACCGTTCGACCTCATCGGCGACGCCGGCGACGCCGGGATCGGGATCGAAACGCTGCGCGACGCCCTCGGTCATACCGAGGCGAACCTGATCGTCTTCGGTGGGGTGGCGCTCGCGGTAGCACTACTCGTCGTCATGACCCTGGCGACGCTTCGGCTGACCCGGGTCGCCTCTGGCCATCGCCGGCGGTCACTTGGCGCCGTCGCGGGACTCGGGGCCGTCTGGCTGGTCTGCTCTGTCTCAGGCGCCCAGCTTCTCGCCCACACGCCCGTCGCCTCCGCGAGCGCCGCCGACTACGTCCTGCACGAGGTAGGAACGGTGCAGGCCGACATCCACGACGAGGGTGTCTTCGCCAAGCAGATCAACCACGACCCGTTCCGCGGCACCCCGGCCAGTCGGCTGCTGACCGGTCTGCGTGGCAAGGATGTCCTGCTCGTATTCGTCGAGTCCTACGGGCAGGTTTCGGTCCAGGGGTCCTCCTTCTCGCCGGCCATCGATGCCCTTCTCAATCGCGGGACGAGCCAATTGGGGGACGCCGGCTTCTCCGCTCGGAGCGCCTTCGTCAACGCGCCGGGTTTCGGCGGCATCAGCTGGCTCGCGCACTCCACCCTGCAGTCGGGCGTCTGGGCCAACGATCAAAGGCGCTACGACCAGCTCGTCGCCACAGACCGGTTCACGCTCAGCGACGCGTTTAACCGCGCCGGGTGGCGGAGCATCAACTTCGCGCCCGCCGACGATCGCTCCTGGCCGGAAGGATCATCGTTCTATCACTACGACAAGCTCTACGACCGCCACGAGATGGGTTACCGGGGTCCGGGCTTCAACTACGCGCCCATGCCCGACCAATACATGTTCGCGGCCCTGCAGCGCCTGGAGCTCGCGAAAACCCACCGTCGACCCCTGTTTGCGGAGGTGGACACCGTGTCGAGCCACATGCCTTGGGACCGCATCCCCCAGATGGTCCCGTGGAATGAAGTGGGCGACGGCTCGATCTTCAATCGCACACCAATCGACCGCGAGCCGAGCGCGTTCTGGTGGCACCCCAACCAGGTCAAGGCTGCCTACGCCCGGTCACTCGAGTACTCCCTGAACGCGCTGATCTCCTTCGTCGGGCACTACGGCACGAAGAACCTCGCGCTCGTCGTCGTCGGTGACGAGCAGCCGCTGGCGATCGTCAGCGGGCAGAACGCCAGCCACGAGGTGCCGATCTCGATCATCGCTCACGACCCGGCGGTGTTTAAGCGGATCAAAGGCTGGGGATGGCAGTCGGGCCTGCTGCCCCGTCCCACCGCGCCGGTCTGGCGAATGAGCGCCTTCCGAGATCGCTTCCTGACCGCGTACGGGCCGCGGCCGGCAGACCGTTAGCTCGTCGTGGACGAGACCGCGGGACACCGAGCTTCGGTCGCCGATCCTCGGGCGGCGCGGCTGGCGGGTCTCGACGGCGTCCGCGGGCTCGCAGCGCTGTATGTCGTCGTCAACCACGTGTTCCTGCGTGCCTTCCCCGGCTATCCGGTGGACCACGCGCCGTTCTGGGCCGCCTGGTTCATCTACGGGCGGTTCGCGGTCGTGGTGTTCATCGTCCTGTCCGGTTTCTCACTGGCGCTGTCGCCGGCGCGCCACGGCTGGCGCCTGGGCGCAGTCGCGCGATTCGGGGCGCGTCGGGCCCGGCGCATCCTCCCGGCGTATTGGGCCGCCCTTGTCTTCAGCCTCGCCGTGGCGTGGCTGATCGTCCCTGCCCCGGGGCACGGAGTGCCCGACGCGCGGTCGGTGTTCGTCAACGGTCTGCTGGTGCAGAACCTCGTCCGTGCCCATAGCCCCAACGCGGCGTTCTGGTCGATGGCCGTCGAGGCCCAGCTCTACGTCCTGTTCCCCCTGTTGCTGCTGGTGGTGCGCCGGTGGGGTGCGGTCGTCATGGTCGCCGCCGTCACGCTCGTTGTGGCGGCGGTGGGCGTTGTCGGTCCGCACTCGGCGTTGCACACCTTCGTGATCCAGTCCCCGCCCGATCTCGCGGCTCTGTTCGCGGTCGGCATTCTGGCCGCCGGCATCGTGGGCGCCAGCAGCGCTCGCCGATCGTGGCCGTGGGGATGGCTCGCGCTCGCCGCCGTAGCGCCCGTGCTCGCGACGATCGGGTGGCAGGGTTCGGTGTGGACGGTCGACCACCTTTTCTGGGTCGACCTCGCGCTTGGCCCCGCGCTCGCCTGCCTGATGGCCGCGCTGGCCACCGGCCGTCCGGCGCCTCTCCTGCGCGTGCTCGACGCGCGGCCGATACGCAACCTCGGCTCATCGTCCTACAGCCTGTACCTGACGCATGGCCCGCTTGTCGTTGTCGTCTACGAGAGGATCGGGCCAGGCGGGTTCGCCCGGGCATCCCGGCGTTCGTGGTCTCGCTCGCTCTGGTGCTGCCGCTGACGATCCTGTTCGCGCGGGCCTTCGCCGCGGTCTTCGAATCCGGGTGGTCACAGCTTCACGTCTGGTCGGCGATCTCTCGCTGGCAGCACACGTGAACAGATCGGGTGCCGGCATGAGCAGCACGTGCCACCGTCCCGGATGCTGCCGATAGCGTTCACGGGCCTCCCTGGCGCCGCCGTCCTCGGAGTGACATGGTTCCGTGGTAGCTGGTCTCAGAGGGGGACCGAACCGCCGCTCCGGGAGGGAGTTACTCACGCCTGACCGTCCTTATACGCTGTTGAGTTGCGGCATGTCGATCGACGGCTATCTCGGCGCCGCGGCGCCGCGGCGCCTCGAGCTGTCCAACGACGCCGACTTCGACCGCGTCGACGCGGTGCGCGCCTCCTGCGATGCGATCCTGGTCGGGGCGGCCACCGTGCGCAACGACAACCCGCGGCTGCTGGTGCGCTCGAAGACCCGCCGCCACGAGCGAACGGCGCGTCGGCTTGCCCCCGTCGCCGATCAAGGTCACCGTGACCGAGCGGGTGGAGCTAGACGCGTGCGCCGACTTCTTCACCACCGGAGAGGCTGAGAAGCTCGTCTACTGCACGAGCGAGCGGGTAGTGGATGCGCGCTCGCGACTCGGACCGGTGGCGACCGTAGTCGACGGTGGCCAACCGGTGCAGATGCGCAGGATCTGTGAGGACCTGGGCGCCCGCGGCGTGCAGCGGTTGATGGTCGAGGGTGGCGGCAAGGTACACACCCAGTTTTTGACCGACAACCTCGCCGATGAGCTGCAGCTGGTCGTTGCTCCCTTCTTCGTTGGCGACTCCCGTGCCCCACGGTTCGTGAGTGACGGCCGCTTCCCGTGGAACCCCGGCCGGCGCGCGACGCTCTGCGGGGTCCGGCAGATCGGCGACGTGGTGCTCCTGCGCTATGCGCTTTCGCCGCGGTTTCAGACCGACTGAACCGAGGCGCTCGACGTCCCGGTCAGGGCAGCACGAGCAGGTCGGCGTGGTCAACGGTGACGGCGAGCTGTCCCGCTGAGGCCTGCGCCAGACGTCGGCGTCTGTAGGCCTCGGTCCCGGCGGCCAAGCTGACCTTCTGCTCGCACGCCGCATCAACCCAGCCGCTGAACCACTCGGCGGCGAGCTCGGCCTGCAAGGCGTCCAGCCGCCAGGGACTGAGCCGGACCAGGACCTCGGCACCGGCTCGGCCCAGCTCCTCGACGGCGAAGGCAACGGCGTCCGGTCCGAGCCGGCGACCTCCGTCCGTCCCGCGGCGCTGGTGGGCATCAAAGGCGGCGGCCACGCGCCGGTCGAGCCGATCAGTCGGGCTCAGTTCGACGCGACCGACGACCGACAGGGTGAGCAGCATCGGGCACGAGGCGCGGCGACAGACCTGGATCAGCCTGACCAGGTCTTCCTTGGTCAGCATGTCCAGCAGCGCTGATGCGGTGATGAGGGACGCATCGGCCAGATCGCCCGCCTCCAGCCGGGTGATGTCGGACTGCTTGGCCTCGACGGTGACTGGGGCGCCGTCGGCGGCCGGCCCGGGCGGGTTGGTGGTGACGACCTGCAGAAGGTCTGGATCCCGGTCGTGCCCGACCCAGTGCTGCTGACCGGCCAGCAGCGGCGCGAGCCACCGGCCCATCGCTCCCGTGCCGCAGCCGAGGTCGTGGATCACTCGGTGGCCGGTTGCCGGGAGGCGTCGCCTGAGGTGTTCGACGAGGTCTGAGGCACGAGCCGCGGCGTCAGCAGGCTCGCGGAGGGCCAGCCACCCCGCGCTGACTCGGATGTCCCTGACGGTCACGGCAAAACCGCCGTCAGGACGCGCGCGAGGACGGAGGTGGTCGTCGCCCACCCGGACAGCGACTGGCGACGCTCGCGGGCGGCTTGGCGCAACCGCCCGCGCAGCTCAGCGTCGACGAGCCACGCGCGGAGCGCGGCACCGAGTGCGGCTGGGTCATCCGCCGGAACCAGCAGCCCCGGACGGGTTCCGCCGGCGCCATATCCGAGGGTCTCCGGCAGGCCGCCGACATCGGTGGCGACGACCGGTAGGCCGCGGGCCAGAGCCTCGGTGACGACCATCCCGTAGGTCTCGGCCCGCGACGGCAGGACGGTCAGGTCCGCGGCGGCGTAGCTGCGGTCCAGATCGGTCCCGATCCGCGGTCCGGGGAAGGAGACACGGCCGGCCACCTCGCCGTTGTGTGAGCGGCGACGAAGACCCTCCGCGAACGGCGGATCACGGTCCAGGCTGCCCACGCACACGCAGCGCCAGGACAGGTCCGTCGTTGCCGCCAGCGCATCGATGAGCACGTCGTGGCCCTTGGCGTAGGTCACCGCCGCCACACACAGCAGCGACCCGCCGCCGGCGGTCCCGGTTGCGAGGTCGGCGGGGTCGACCCCGGGCTCGGCGACGTGCAGCCGGTCGGCGGGCAACGGGTACAGCTCCAGCAGCCGGCGCCGGCTCCACGCGCTGGTCGTGATGACGGTCGCCGCGGCCGAGAGGACCGCGTGCTCTCGCAACCGTGCATCGTGGATCGCCGGGCGGTGGCCGAGTGGCATGTGCACGAGCACGACCAGGCGCAACCGGCTCGCCTGCGGCACCAGCACCTCGGGCGCCGTCGAGGCGACCAGCCCGTCGAGCAGCACGACGGTGTCGTCGGGAATCCTCAGGACGACGTCGGCCAGGGCAGCCGACGACGCTGGGTCGCGTCGCGGCCAGGAGCCGGGGACGGCGTGCTCGTGCACCGACCAGCCGAGCGTGCTCAGCCCGCGGCAGAGATGGCGGTCGTAGGTGTTGCCGCCGCTCGGCCGGGCCGGGTCGTCGATGCCGTCGGGCACGACGACGTGGACCGCGGTCAAAGTGACCGCTCATAGCTGGCCCAGGCGACGTGCGACTCGTGCAGGGTGACGACCAGCCCGTCGAGCGCTCGAGCGGCGTCGCCCAGGGCGCCGGCCTGCACCCGGTCTGCGAGTCGGTCGGCGACCACCTTGGCGAGCGCCTCGGTGGACGTGTTCATGCCCGCGAAGGCGGGCTCGTCGTCGAGGTTGCGGTAGGTGAGCTCGGCCACCACGGCGTTCAGCGTCTCGGCCGCGGCGCCGATGTCGACGACGAGATTGTCGGCGTCGAGGGCAGCGCGCCGGAATGTGGCGTCGACGACGTACGTCGCGCCGTGCAGGCGTTGCGCGGGCCCGAACACCTCCCCCTGGAAACTGTGGGCGATCATCATGTGATCGCGGACGGTCACGCTGAACATCGGCTACTCCTCGTCGTAGGTGATGGTGTGGCAGAGCGCCGGTAGGCTGCCCGCGGCCAGCCGAGCCATCACGTCGGGCAGCTCGCCGAAGCGGGACTGTCCGGTGAGAAGTGCGTCAAAGGCCGGGTCGCGCAGTAGGTCGAGCGCGAGCGCAAGCCGGTCGGCCGTCGTGCGGCGTCCTGCGCGGGCCGGGAGAGGGTGCCGACCTGGCTGGCGCGGATCCCGAGGCGGCCCGAGTGAAACACACCGCCCAGCGAGAGCCGGACCTCTCGGTCGCCGTACCAGCTGACGTCGATGACCGTGCCCTCGGGCGCGAGCAGCTCGAGCGACCTTTGCAGCCCAGCCGACGTCGCGCTGGCGTGCACGACGAGGTCGCGACCGGCGGCGGCGTCGGCCGGTAGGGCGAAGTCGACGCCGAGCGCGGCCGCGACATCGGCCCGGCCGGCATCGACGTCGACGAGTGTGACCTGCATGCCCGGAAACCGACTCAGCAGGCGCGCGACACAGCAGCCGACCATCCCGGCGCCCACGACGGTGACCCGGTCGCCAAGCAGGGGCGCGGCGTCCCACACGGCATTGACCGCGGTCTCGACCGTGCCGGCGAGCACGGCGCGGGCTGGCGGCACCCCCTCGGGCACCACGGTCACCGCGCTGGCCGGCACCACGTAGGCAGTCTGGTGTGGGTACAGACAGAAGACCGTGCGGCCGCGCAGTTCAGCCGGGCCCTGCTCCACGGCACCGACGTTGAGGTAGCCGTACTTGACCGGACCGGGGAACTCGCCCTCCTGAAACGGTGCTCGCATGGTGGCGTACTCCGCCGGCGGCACACCGCCCCGGAAGACCAACGTCTCGGTGCCGCGGCTGATGGCGGACCGCAGTGTGCGCACCATCACGTCGTCGCCCCCCGGGACGGGCAGCGCCACCGGCCGGATCTCCCCAGAGCCGGGCGCGCGCAGCCAGAACGCGTGCGCGTCGGCCTGCACTCGTCTCACCCTGCCCGAGATCGAAGTCGGTTCACCGAAACCAGCGGCCGGGCGGCCAACCTCGAAATCCTTCAGGTGAACCCGACATGGTCGTAGATGTTATTTGGAAGGCCCCGCTCCGAGCAGCGGACCCGGTTGTCGTGGGTGTTCAGGATTAACTTGTCCCGGGTCGTGCCCGGGCGTACCGTTTGAGCACGATGAGAGCGTGGATGGAGCAGTGGATTTTCCCGCTCGGTCTGCTCGGGACCGTTGTGCTCGTGTCGATCAGTCCCGTGGTCGGTGGTCTGCTGGCGCTGGCCTGGGGCTTCGTCCTCGTTCCTCACGCCGCCAGGTACATCCACACCCACGCGCGGGGACACGCCGACACCGACGGGGCCGACGACGTCGAGACGCATTACTGGCGGATCACGCTGCCCTAGCGAATGATGGACCCCGCGCGGAGGCGGACTGCCTCCCGGCTCGAGTACGAGTTGCCGGGTGTGGTCAGTGCAGCGCGCCGGCCGGCAGCACGAAGCGCAGCGGCGCTCGCGAGTCGGTCACGTCGTGTTCGTTGACGCGGGAGCCATGCAATCCCCGGCCGCGACTCGCGGGCACGGCCATATCGGGCCTGCCGGAGTGGTCGGTGATCCAGTTCATGACCGCCGGGACGTCGGTTCCGGCGGCGAGAATGGCCGCGCGCTCGATCACGACCCCACCGGAAGGGTGTGGACGCGACAATCTGGTTACAAGCGCGTTGATCTCGAGATCGTCCACGCCCACACCCTAGCCGTTGCTCGAGGCGGCGGCGCTGCGGCGACCCCGTGGCGGGGTCGCAGCGTTCGCTCGGATCACGCTAAATCCGAGTGCAATGGTCGGATTCTGGTAGGCTCAGTGTGCGCTGCGAGAGTCCAGCTCTTCTTGCTTCCGGGGCGACGTCTTCAGCCAGAAGGGCAGAAAGGCGGTTGGCTATGGCCACCGCAGCAAAGAAGTCCCGCGCAGGATCGGTCATGACGCACTCCTGCTGTCCCGAATGCCGGTTGCGCTTTTCCCCTGCTGTGGCCGCCTACCTGGCCGTTTGTCCTGCGTGCGGCGAACCGACGCAACCCCTGGCCACGCTCGCCGGCGCCGTGGGGTATGGCCTGTTCCGGCCCGAGGACAACCCTGCCCTGCCCGAGGACGACCCTGCCCTGCCCGAGGCCATCGAGATCTCCATGCCGATCCCCGATCCCTGGACGCGGCGACCGTGACTGGCAGCGAGACTGGCTCGGACCAGGGAAGGCCGCCGTCCGAACCAACCACAACAATGGGGCAACAAGTCAAGGAGAAGTGATGGCTGCAAAGCACAAGGTGACCGTTTCCTCGCAACCGACCAACGGTCGGCTCACCACTGCCGAACGGCGCGCGGCGCAGGTCGCGTCGCTCTCAACCCGGCAGGCGGAGCTCAAGCAGGAAGCCGCAGAGCGGCGCGCCAAGCGCGCCGAGCAGAACTCCCCGGCCGCATAGGCGCCGCGCAGGCGAGCCACCGAGATTTAGGGATCCCTAGCCGCGTCGGAGGAGTCGGCCGACGGCGGCCATCATCTCGTCGGTTCGCTCGTCCTGCTGGCTCGGCTCGGCGCCGACCACGCATGTGTGGGCGTGCCCATCGAGTAATCCGAGCGCCACCTTGTCGAGCGCGGCTTGGGCGGCGCTGATCTGGGTGAGGATGTCGATGCAATAGCGGTCGTCGTTGACCATTCCCTCGATCCCGCGGATTTGGCCCTCGATTCGCCCCAGCCGCGCGACCAGCTGGTCCTTGGTGGCGGTATATCCCCTGGTCGGAGTCTGAGTCTTTGGCATGGACAGGACTCTATCATCTACCCCTACCCCCTAGGGGTACTGGTAACGTGGGTCGCGTGAGCGTCCTGGATGTCATGTGGCACGGCCTGCGGGACTCGTTCCTGATGGCCTGGGAGGTCTGGTGGGCCCTCGTGTTCGGGTTTGCCATCTCGGCGATCGTGCAGGCGTGGGTGCCGCGCGAGCGCATCCAAGCGCTGATGAGCGGCTCGGATACCAGTGCGATCGGCTGGGCGACCGGTCTCGGCGCCGCGTCGTCGTCCTGTTCCTACGCCGCCATCGCGATCGCAAAATCCCTCTTTGAGAAAGGTGCGAGCGCCGCCGCAACGCTGGCCTTCCAGTTCGCCTCGACCAACCTCGTGTGGGAGCTGGGCCTGGTCCTGTGGGTCCTGATCGGCTGGCAGTTCACGCTGGCCGAATACCTCGGCGGAATCGTGATGATCGTGCTGATGACCGTGCTGCTACGGCTGTTTGTCAGCCGCAGCCTGGAGGATCGGGCCCGTGAGCACGCGCGCGACGCCGACACCGGCCATCAACATCACACCACGGGCGAGCAGCTCTCCTGGCGGGAGCGACTCACCTCCGCCCGGGCGTGGTCAGATGTCGCGCACAACTTCCGCGGCGACTGGAAGATGCTGTGGAAGGAGATCACGGCCGGCTTCCTTCTGGCCGGATTCATCGCCCAGCTCGGCAACAGCTTCTTCGAGCACCTGTTCATCCGCCATGCCGCGGCGCCGCTGCCGGTGATCGAGAACGTGATCGTAGGGCCGATCATCGCCGTGCTCAGCTTCGTGTGCTCGGTCGGCAACGTCCCGCTGGCCGCGGTTCTGTGGTCGGGCGGGATCTCGTTCGGGGGCGTGCTCGCGTTTCTGTTCGCGGACCTGATCGTGCTGCCGATCCTGGCCATCTACCGCAAGTACTACGGCCTCAAGTTCACGGTGCGGATCAGCGGCCTCATGTTCACGACGATGGTGATCGCCGCGCTGATCGTCGACGGGATCTTTGGCGTGCTCGGGCTGATTCCCACCGGACCGCGCCCGACTCGCGCAGACATCTTCAGCCCGATTCACGTCGACTACAAGCTCGCGCTCAACATCGTTGGCCTCGTGATCTTCGCCGCCCTGTTCTGGCTCACCGCCCGGGACGCCGCGGGCCCGGTATGCGGGATGAAGGTCGACCACGACAAGGCGCTAGCCGATCGCGGATGATTCTTGACCCCGTGTCGATGGGTAACCGAGAGCCGATGTCACGCTCGTCGGTTGTCCTGTCGGCAGTAACGAGCCAGCCGGCGAGCACGTCCGAGCTTTACGAGCGTGTCGGTTATCTCGCCCTCGCCCAGGTCGGTCTAATCCCGTATGGCGCCTTCCGCGCCGAGCTGGCGCGTCTGTCGGCGCAGGGACTGGTCGACAGTGAGACTGCGGACGATGGCTCGACGCGGTGGAGACTGGCGGTCGCAGCCTCCAATGAGACCGACAGCTCAGACTGATTAGTCTCCGCCGCATGGAGCTCGAGGGCAAGGTCGCGCTCGTCACCGGAGGCGGGAGCGGAATCGGCCAGGCCGTCGCGCAGGCCATGGCCGACGCGGGCGCCGCCGTCTGCATCAACTGGTTTGGCGAGCACGGGGTCCAGGCGGTGCAGCACGCCGCGCGCCTGCCGCGGGCGTGCGCAGTCGAGGCCGATATCGGCGAGCCGGCGCAGGTATCAAAGCTGGTCAGCGCGACAGTCGATCGCCTCGGCGGTCTTGACGTGCTCGTCAACAACGCCGCCGTGAACCGCTCGGCGCCCTTGCTCGATATGCCCGTCGAGGATTGGGATGCGGTCCTGCGCGTCAACCTGCGCGGCGCGTTCTGCTGTCTGCAGGCGGCTGCTGGAGCCATGCGCGACGCCGGTCGCGGCGGCTCGATCATCAACATGTCCTCGATCCACGAGGACCTGGCCTTCCCGACGTTTGCGCCCTATGCCGTGGCCAAGGGCGGGCTGCGGATGCTGATGCGCACGGCGGCACTCGAGCTCGCCGACTACGACATCCGCGTCAACAACATCGCGCCGGGGGCGATCCTCACCCCTCTCAACACGGCCACCGTCGAGGACCCCGACAAGCTCGCGCTGCTGAAGCGGGTCGTCCCGCAGCGGCGCATGGGCACGCCTGAGGAGGTAGCCACGCTGGCCGTGTTTCTCGCCTCCGATCGCGCCGCGTACATCACCGGGTCGACGTACACGGTCGACGGCGGAATGTCCCGGCACGCGGAGATGATCTAGCCGCTCCGGCGGTCCTGAGCACCGAGAGCCGCGACCAGGTCCGCAAGGGCAACCCGGTCAGCGGGGTTCCGTGCTCGGTGAAGCATGGCGATCTCGCCATCGGCCCGGACCGCGACATCGGCACCGAGCCGGAGCATGTCGGCGCTGGTCAGTTTCGGCAAACGCCCCCGGGCGGCGGCGCCGAGCAGCGGGCCGACCGACCCGGGTACGAGACCCAGCGGGTTCTGGCGGCGGATCGTTCCCAATGTCTCATACAACTCCGCATCCCGGTCGGCGAGCACGGGGATGTCATCCGGAATCTGATCGTCCTGACGGCGCCAGGAAGCGACAAGTTTCGGGGTGGCGTTGAAGAACACCACCAACTCACCGCCCAGCTCCTCAATCAGGCTTCTTGCCTCCACGGCCCGGTGGAGGTGGCGTTGGCAGATGCTTCAGCCCGGATGGCGGGCGAGATACGCGATCCACGGGCGCCCAAGCATGTCGCCGAGTGCCAGCTGGCCGCCGCCGGCCTGCGGGAGGTCGAAGTCCGGGAAACGCATGAGCCCGAGCGTAACGCCCGGCAGGCCTGGGTGACCGGCCGATCCGCCGAACTCCGCTGAGAGAACCGCGGGCCCGGCCCCTGCAGTGAGATGGACAACGCTGCGAAGATCAGAAACTCAGAGGCCATGGCAGTCGACGTTCTGAACCGCACTACTCAAGTCCAGCCGTGGCATGCCGTCACGGATTGGCTGCACGCGCATGATCCCGACTACGGCGCGTCTGCGGCGGGCCACGCGTGCGGCGCTGATCATGCCCAGCATGTTCGCCCTCGGCGACGAGGTGATCGGCAAACCCGATGCTGGCCACGTTTGCGGCTTTCGGCTCGATCGCGATGCTGCTGCTGGTCGACTACCAGGGGACGATCCGCGATCGCGTGCTCGCTCAGGCGGCGCTCGGCGTGAGCTGCGCGGTGCTCATCTGCCTGGGCACGCTCTGTGCGCAGGCGACCTGGCTCGCGGTGCTGGGCATGGCCGTGGTGGCGTTCGTCGTTGTCTTTGCCAGCGTGGTCAGCTCGGTGCTGGCCGGCGCCACGACCGCGCTGCTGCTGGCCTTCATTCTTCCCGTCTCGTTTCCCGGGCCCGTTGTCGTCGATCCCTGACCGGGTCGCCGGCTGGGGGCTGGCCGCGGCGGCCTCGCTGCTGGCGATCTCGCTGCTGTGGCCGAGTCCGGTTCGCAACCCCGTTCGCGCGGCGGCCATCGACGGCTGCCGGGCGCTGGCGGCGCGGCTTCGCGGCGATGTGGCCTACATCCTCAGCGACGGCTCGGCGGCCGCGCGGGCGGCGCACGATGCCGTGGTAGAGGGCGCCAACGGAGCCATCCAGCGACTCCACGACGTGTTCTTCGCGACCCCGTATCGCCCGACCGGGCTGAGCACAGACGACCGGGCGGTGATCCGTCTGGTCGACGAACTCCGCTGGCTGAACACGATCGTGTTGCGCTCCGCCCCTGCGGCATCCGCCGCATCTCAACCCACAGGTCTGCCGGGTCAAGACCCTGGCGGCGCTCGTACTCGAACGCTCGGCCGGACATGCTGGCCGATCCCCACAACGACACCCAGGTCATGAACGACGCACTTGGGGAGATGAGTCCGCGCTGGTCGACGCTTGAACGCGACACCGCCGCGCTGCCGCTTGATGAAGCCGACTGCCGCCAGGAGGCCCGCGAGGTTGTCTCGGCGCTGGACCCGAGCTTTCGCGCGCAGGAACTGAGCTTCATCGTCGCGCAGGTCGCCACCAACAGCGAGTTCGCCGCCGCGGCTGAGCGGCGCACTTGGCTCGAGCGGCTGCTGGGCCGCCAGCCGGAGGGGCTCCCCGGACGCCTGTCCGCGGCCCAGGAGCGCGCCGGCTCGCGCGTGCAGCGCCATTCTCTGTGGCTACACAACAGCGTCCGTGCCTCCGCTCGCCCTGGCCCTTGCGGTCCTCGTCGCCGACTTGAGCAGCGTCCAGCATGGCTTCTGGGTCGCGTTCGCCACCCTCTCGGTGCTGCGTTCGAACGCACTCAGCACCGGCCAGAACACGGTGCGAGCGCTGCTCGGAACCAGCCTGCGGGTTCGTCGTCGGCGGCGTGATCGTCTACCTGATCGGGACCAACACAGCGGTGCTGTGGGTGCTGCTCCCGATCGTCGGTCCTGCTGGCCGGGTTGGCGCCGGCGACGATCTCTTTTGCCGCCGGCCAGGCCGCCTTCACGCTGACCCTGCTGATTCTGTTCAACATTCTCGCTCCCGCCGGGCTGGCGGATTGGCCTCGTCCGCGTGGAGGACATCGCGCTGGGCGGCGCGGTCAGCCTCGTGGTCGGCCTGCTGTTCTGGCCTCGGGGCGCGGGCGCCGCACTGGGCCGGGCGTTGAGCGAGGCCTACGTCGACGGTTCGCGCTACCTCGCCCAGGCAGTCGCCTACGGCGCGAGTCGCGGCGACCGGCGCGGCGCTCCGTCGCCGGCGCCGGCCGACGGAGGCGGTGCGTGCCGCGGCCTCCGCCCGCCGCCTCGACGACACCTTCCGTGGCTATCTGTCCGAGCGCGGTTCGAAGCCGATGCCGATGGCCGAGGTCACGAGTCTCATCACCGGCGTGGTCGGGGTGCGTCTGGCCGCCGACGCGGTCCTCGATCTGTGGGATGGCGACGGCCCGCCAGACGGAGACCGGTCGGCCGCGCGTCGCGAACTGCTCAGCGCGGCCGAATACATGACCAGCTGGTACGGGCACTTCGCCGCCAGCCTGGCCCTGCGCGAGCCGGTGCCCGAACCCCTCGGCGCCGATCGCATCGCCGATGGCCGGCTGATCGAGGCGGTGGGTGAGGATCTCCGCAACGCAGGTGGCGAGGAGACGGCGACTGGCGTACGGATGATCTGGACGGGCGATCACCTCGACGGCGTGCGCCGGCTCGGCGACTTACTCGTGGATCCGGCACGAACCGCCGTCGCGGTGCGTTCGCGCAGCCCGCTTGACGAGCTCCGCGCGTGGTTGCCCCAGGCAGTTCACAGCGGCTAGGGCCGCGCCGGGCTGAGGCCTAGGGCAGCTTGGTATAGACGACGGCGCTATCGGCGACGCAACAAGCGGCGGGGTAGTTGTGGGGCGCGATCGCGATCGGACGAAGCTTCGGGTTGGTTGCCAACAGCGCTCCCCACTGGGCAGCGCGGCGCCGGACCGAGCGTCGTCCACGGCTGCGTCCAGGCCTGGTTGCCCTCGGTCAGCGGTCGGGCGTAGAGCAGGCGCTGACCGGGGCGAAGGCTTTGCACGAGCCGGCGACGTGCGCGCCGGCGACGTGTCGAATGAGGCGCGCTGTAGGCATCGACCCAGTTCATGTAGCTGGGGTGCGCGGTCGCGGCCCCATCGGGGTGGCGAAGCGAAGGCCGGCGGGCAGGTAGTAGTAGGCCAGCGCGGACTGGTCGGGACTGCCGACGAGGACGGTGTCGCCGGAGCGCAGGTACGGCGCGAGCTCGCCGGCGACGTCACGCATGTCACTCTTGTACTGCGGGGCAAACGACGCGGCGTTGGCGGCGAAGGCCAGCGTCAGCACGAGCGCCAAGCGCGCCGAGGATGCCCGAGCGGGCGCAGGCCAACGCGCCGAGGATCAGCAACGCGGCGAGGATCGACGCCAGGTAGCGCGTCTCCCAGACGGGGGAGACGAGGGACACGATCCGGGCCAGCAAGGCAGCGGTCACGGCGATCAGCATCAGGGACCACAGCATTCGCGCCGTCGAGGTTCTCCGGCGGTCGCGGGTGGCCAGAGGCAGCGCAGCGACCGCCAGCGCGATGGCCAGGCTGACGGTCACGCGGTCGCTGCCGAGCAGCGAGCTCGGGAAGCCGAAGCCGGCCAAGTCGCCGTACCCCCATGGGCTGGTCGTGTGCCCGATCTGGTAGATCAGGTTCGGGAACCCAGGGGAGATAAAGCAGAAGGGCGAGGCCGAAGACGAGTGGCCGCGTCGCGCCGGTCAGCGCCCGGCGATCGTCGGCCGTGCGGCGCAGGAACACAGAGCGCGACGGCCATCGCGCCCCACAGAAAGATCGCCCAGAAGCTCGTGTACAGCGACAGGCAGAGGGCCAGTGCCAGGCCGACCAGGTATCCGCGGCGTCGGCGTACGAACCCATGCAGGAAGCAGGCCGTGGCCAGGAGGCCGAGCAGCGCAAGCAGTTCGTAGGGCTGGACCTCCTCGGCGTAATGGGTCAGGAAGGGGCTGAACGCAAACAGCACCCCGGCGGCCATGCCGGCGCGTCGCCCGAACAGGCTCCAGCCGCCCACACGGCGACGGGAACGGTGGGCAGGCCGATCAGCAACGAGAACAGGTGCGTCGCCACCTCGCCCGAGCCGAACAGGCTCATCCAGACGTGCAGCAGCATGTAGTAGAGCGGAGCGGACCCGTTCTGGCGCAGGATGCCCGGGATCGCCGTCAGGGGATGGGCGGCGATACCGATCGCGATTGGCCTCGTCTGCCCACAGCTGGCCGGTGATGAAACGCGAACGCACCAAGGCCGAGATGGCCAGCAGGATGAGCACGATGGCGCCCGTCGTGAGCCAGGTCGGCCGGCGATGAAACCAGGCCGGCGCATGGACGTCAGGGACGTCCGGCGCCTGCAGCAGCCAGGGCAGGGGACGACGAGGGGAGGCGGTGCTCATACGCGGCCTCAGGGTACCGGGCGGCTTGGCCGGGGCCGGGAAGGGTCGGCGTCGGACGGGCTCGGTAGGTCGGCGTCCGTCTGCGAGCATGCAGCGCCGTGCCCGCTCTCGCCCGCCGCAACGGCCACGGCCGCCCCGAGGTCATCGCCAGCGATCTCGACGGGACTCTGCTGCGTAGCGACGGGACGCTCGGCGCGCTGACGCGCGAGGTGCTGGCCACGTGTCAGGCCGCGGGGGCGCTACTGATCATCTGTACCGCCCGTCCGGTGCGCTGGATGCGCCCGCTGGCGGCGGAAATCGGCGGTGAGGCGCTGGCGGCGTGCGACAACGGCGCGGTCCTGTGGGATCTGGGCGCGGACCGGCTGATCCGCGCCACCCCACTGTCACCAGACGGCGGCGGGCCGGATCGTGACCGCCATCGATGACGCACTCCCCGGTGGGGCCTGGGCCGTGGAGTGGATCGACGGCTTCGGACACGAGCCGGGCTACCGTCCGCATTGGCCGCCGCCCGCGGGCTCGGTCGTGGCCGCAGCCCGAGGATCTGGTCAGCGAGCCCGTCGTCAAGCTGATGTTCCGGCACGAGCGCCACACGGCCGACGCGATGCTCGCCCGCGCGCAGGTCGCCGCCGGGGACAGGGCCGAGGTCACGCACTCGAACTCGACCGGAGACCTGCTCGAGATCAGCGCCGTCGGGGTCAGCAAGGCCACCGCGCTGGCGACCCTGTGCGCGCGGCGCGGGGTGGCCGCCGGAGCGCGTGATCGCCTTCGGCGACATGCCCAACGACCTCAGCATGCTGCGTTGGGCGGGGCATGGGGTGGCGGTGGCCGGCTCGCACCCCGACGTTCTCGACGTGGCCGACGAGATCGCCCCCGGCAACGACGAGGACGGCGTGGCCCGAGTCCTGGCCCGGATCTGGTCGCTGCCGATCGGGGCCGGCGCGTGAGCGCTCCGGACGTGATGCTGGTCACCGGCGCCGATATGCCCCGGCCAGACGACGGAGTCGCCCCTACTGGTCACGGCCCTGGCCAAGCTCGGCCTGCGGGCCGAGATTCGCGTCTGGGGCGAGCCTGGCCCCTGGGGCGACGCGGCCCTCGTCGTGTGCCGCACGCCGTGGGACTACTTCGCTCGCGTCGACGAGTTCCTGGCCTGGGCCGATGGCGTGGCACAGACCACGCGCTTCGAGAACCCAGCCCCGCTGGTGCGCTGGAACGCCCACAAGTCCTATCTCGAGAGCCCTGTCGGGACGCCGGGGTCCCGGTCGTTGAGACCCTGCTCGTCTCGCGCGGAGCCGATGCCGGCGCGCGAGACGACGCTCTGCGCTCGGGTGGGGAATTCGTGATCAAGCCGGCGGTGGGCGGGGGCGCCATCGGCGCGCGGCGGGGGCAGGCAAAGGATCCGAGCCATGATCAAACACCTGGCCGAGCTCGCCGGGCGTGGGGATGTCCTCATCCAGCCGTTCATCGCCACGGTGCCCGGCAGCGGGGAGACCTCGCTGATCTTCTTCGACGGGCGCTTCAGCCATGCGGTCCGCAAACTCCCGGCCGCGGGTGATTTCCGGGTTCAGGCAGAGTGGGGCGGAACCGTCGCCGTCCACGATCCGAGTCCGGCCGAGATGGCGGTCGCGCGGTCGGCCCTGGACGCTGCTCCGGAGGCCCCGACCTACGCCCGGATCGATCTCGTCGGCGACCCCGACGCGCCGATGCTGATGGAGGCGGAGCTGATCGAGCCGTTCCTGTTCCTGGGTTCTCATGCGCCCGCCGTGGGTCGCTTTGCCGAGGTTCTGGCCGCGCGGGCCGGGTAGCCCGGACGCGGTCTCTGCTAAACAGCACCAATCAGGTGAACAAAGTTTTTCTTCGCGCACTGACCCGAGCGTGCTTATGTAAGTGATGAACGGTTTCGCAGCCCGCCGCCGCGCTCGCGGCCGGGGGCGGTTCCGGACCAAAAGCAGAAGGAGAGAACTGGACATGAGTCTCAAGATTGGATCAACGGCCCCCGACTTCGAGGCCGACACGACGGAAGGCAAGATCAGCTTGCACGACTGGATCGGTGACTCCTGGGCGGTGCTGTTCTCGCACCCCAAGAGCTTCACGCCGGTGTGCACGACCGAGCTCGGCTACATGGCGAAGATCAAGCCCGAGTTCGACCGCCGCGGGGTGAAGATCATCGGTCTGTCGGTTGACCCGGTGAGCGACAACGAGAAGTGGTCGCAGGACATCGCCGACACCCAGGGCGAGGCGCCCAACTACCCGATCATCAGCGACGGCGACTTCAACGTCTCCAAGCTCTACGACATGCTGCCCGAGGACACCGAGGGCGACCCCGGCTCACGCACTCCCGCCGACAACCAGACGGTGCGCAATGTGTTCGTGATCGGCCCCGACAAGAAGATCAAGCTGATCCTCGTCTACCCGATGACCACCGGGCGCAACTTCGACGAGGTCCTGCGCGTGATCGATTCGCTGCAGCTCACGGCCGACCACAAGGTGTCCACGCCCGTCAACTGGCAGGAGGGCGACGATGTGATCATCGCCGGCTCGGTGTCAAACGACCAGGCCAAGGAGATCTTCGGCGACTGGGAGGAGCCCAAGCCCTACATCCGGATCGTGCCCCAGCCGTCTTAGCGAACGGCGCCGAGCCCGGGTCTCGGTCACGGGCGGTGATCGTCGCGGCGCAGCGCGTCGGTAAAGCGCCTGGGTACGGCCGCTGCGTCGCCGGTCTCATACAGGGTTATGACGACCAGCTCATCCCGGTCGGGACGGCAGACGTAGACCAGGTCGCAGCGCTCGAGGTCGCGCACGAGCAGTGCGCCGCGCTCCCCGGGGTCAGTACGCCCCGCCGCCTGGGCCCGGGCCACGCGGGCGGCGACGTCGACGCTTGGCATCAAGCGTCCCGCGGACGCGCTGGCGGAAGCGCTCCGCGGCGTGATCAGTGACGGCGACGAGCACGGTCAGGCCGAGCTTAGGGGCAAGTTTGCGGCGCCGCGGCGGTCAGCGCGCATAGACGGCAAAGAAGTCGCGGTCGTCCGGCGACAGGTAACGCGTGATCGGGCGCGTCATGCGTGCTGAGCAGGGCGCTCGGCTGGCCGGCGTCTGGGCGGGCGTAGGAGTTGAACGTCACCCAGTAGGAGTTGATGTCGAGCTGCATGGCCCGGATCGCCCCGGCGCGGATCAGGATCTGCGCCAGCGAACCGACCGTCTGGTCGTTGGCGGCCGCGTAGATCAGGTCGCCGCGCGCATCGATGCCGATCCCCGAACGCCACACGCGTACCGCATTGCCCAGCGTCGCACCCCATTGCGGACCGTCGGTCAGGTTCGGGTTGGGGCGCCCGCCGGCGACGATCAGGGGGAGGTTCTGGCGCGCGTAATCGACGCCGGTCGGCACCCGGGGGCCGCCCGCCCAGCGACCGGATGTCGACGCGCCCATCGCTGTAATGGACGAACGTCCCCATCCCGTCGTGCAGCGGCGCATAGGTGGTCCCGCCCACGGCGAAGCCCCCATGGGAGTCCTGCAGCTTGAAGCCGCTGTTGAACGTGGCCAGCAGGCGAGCCCGCAGGGACGGGGGAACCTCCATGGGTCCGCGCGGGCAGGGTGACCGCGGGCTCGAGCCGGCCGGGGTAGAGCACGATCGACGTCCGACGAGGGTCGATCCAGGCCACGCCGGCCACCATCTGCGGGTAGTTCGGGATCACTGCGGAACTGCGCGATCTGGACCGGTGGGTTGCCCCCGCTCCAGGTCTCGGTCGGCGTCCATACCCCTTCTCCGGGCAGTGCGGGGTGGATCACCGGGACAATGTCCGGGCGGGTGCACGGCGGCGACGCGCGGATGCGCAGCTTCAGCCGCCTGCAGCGCCGGGCCGCCCGTGCTGGGCGCGTTGAAGCTGTAGTAGATCCCCTCGACCGTCGAGGCGACTCCGGCCGCGCCGTGATCGCGCAGCCACTCGACGGCATTGATCGTGAAGCTCGAGTTGGACGGCCCGGACACGCTGGTCACAAAGGACACCGAAACCGGCAGCGAGCACATGATCAGCGTGAACGCAGAGCACGCGGCGCGCGCGGCGGGCCGGAGTGAGGCGGGCCGGCAGCGGCCGCGGCGACGGGGCTCGGTGACGGGGGTGAAGGGAGGTTGTGCTCATGGGCGGCTCGGACCAGGGAGCGGCGGATCTGCCCCTCGGCAAACGGTTCGCGGCCGACCGGGCGGCCTCCTGCCCGCCAAGAGAACTCTCATTACGCCTCGGGCAGGCGAACGCCGTCAGCTGGAGAACGTCGTCCCATGGCCAGGGCAAACGCAGCCGCGCTCTGCGGGTGCCGGAACGCGAGAATGCCTCTGACACGAGCACCGGCGTCCCTCCGGCGCCGGTGACCCCGATGCGACCTCCGGTCAGCGCCGCCGGCGCCTGGCTGCAGGCGGTCCGGGTGCGGCAGTGGCCCAAGAACCTGCTCGTCTTCGGAGCTCCGGCAGCGGCCGGGGCGCTGACTCACGTCCATGTCCTGCAGCGCGCCGGGGTGGCCGCGCTGGCCTTCTGCCTGCTCTCGAGCGGCGCTTACCTGCTCAATGACCTGCACGACGCACGCGAGGACCGCCATCATCCGCTCAAGCGCCATCGACCGATCGCATCGGGCGCGATCGCGCCCGGTCGCGCCCGGCTGGCCGCGCTTGGGGGCGCTCACGGCCGGGCTCGGGTTGGCGGCTTGGCTGGGCGTGGCGACGCTCGGCGTCGCCGCGGCCTACGCGGGACTGAACTTCGCCTATACCGGCTGGTTGCGGCGCGTGGCCGTGGCCGACATCGCCGCCATCGCCGCTGCCTTCGTGCTCCGGGCCGCCGCTGGTGGCGTGGCCGCCGGCGTGCCGATCTCGCGCTGGTTGTTCGTCGTCGTCTCCTTCTCGGCGCTGTTCGTCGCCGCGGGCAAGCGCTACGCGGATTGGCTTGATCCCGCCGCCCGCGGCTCTCGCCGTGTGCTCTCGGATTACAACCCCGACTTCCTGCGGCTCGTGTTGGGGGCCTCCAGCGCGGTGGCGCTCGGCGCCTACTGCCTGTGGGCGTTCCGGCCCGGTCAGCCCGGGGCGATGGTCTGGCGCGAGGCGACGATTGCCCCGTTCACGCTCGCTCTCCTTCGCTACGGGCTGCTGGTCACCGGGGGCAAGGGCGGAGCACCGGAGGAGATCATGCTCACCGACCGCTTCATCCAGCTCTCGGGCCTGGCCTGGTTGATGACCTTCGTGCTGGGGCTATGAGATGAGCGCCGCCTCGGCTCGACATTTCCCGACCCGCGAGTCCGAGCGACCCTCCGGCGCCCGGCGCCGGACGACCGCTCGTCGGTTCAGGCCCAACAGCAAGCCCGAGCGCGACTTCGGGCCCAGCGCCGCCGGCGGCAGCGCCATTTCGCCCGGCGCCGGCGCGATCTCCTGGAGGACCTGGGGTTTGGCCTGATATTGACCGTGCTCCTGGGCATTTTCACCGCCGGCCTGGGCGTGATCGCCCTGCTCGAGATTCCGCTCGGCGCGGTGCTGGTGGCTTCGGTGCTCGTTCCGCGTGCCCGCCGGCGTCGGGCCGCGCAAGCCTCACGGCCCCGCCGTTCACGCGCCTAACGGCCGTAAACGCACTCTCATCCCGGCCTTAGCGGGAACTGGTCTGAGCCGTCGATCATCGCCCCGGTGACGCCCCGCTCTCGCACGCCACCCATCGCGGCGCTATCGGCCCTGCTGGTCACGGTCGCCCTCGTCTGTGCGGCCTGTGGCGGCGCGGGCTCGTCCGCCGCCGGCCGTTCCTCCAGCGCGAACGCGCGCGGGGGCGCCAGCGCCACGCGCAGCGCCAGCGCGTCCAGGCGTGCCCGGCGTCCGGCGCCACCGGCCTATCCACACGTGTTGGCAGTCGCGGGCGGCATTGAGCCGACGGATTTTGTTCCCGCCGTCCGCTGGCGCGGTCAGACGGCCGTGTGGGTGGCCCGGCGCTCCGGCGTGGCCCTGTTGTCCTTCAACCAGCGGCTGGTCGGGTTGCGACTGCATTCGGGCACGGTCGACGCCGGGCGCCAGCGGCTGGCGCTATGGGCCGTCGATCGCCGGGGCGCGAGCGTCACCGGCTGGTGGCCGCGTTCAACGGTGGCTTCAAACTCGACACCGGTTCGGGCGGCTTCATGCTTGGCGGCCGCACCGCGGTCGCCCTCAGTCGCGGGCTCGGGATCGATCGTCACCTACGCCTCGGGTCAGACTGACGTCGGAGCTGTGGCGCGAGGGCGTTCCGGCGCCCGGTCGGGCCGTCATTTCGGTCCGGCAGAACCTTCGGCTTCTCGTTTCCGGGGGACGCTCCGCGACCGACGTCGTCCTGTGTGACTTGCTGGGGGGCGACGCTCGGTGGGATTTCGTCGCCCGCCCGCTCGGCGCTCGGGGTCACCGGCGATGGCCGCCTGATCTGGGCCGGTGGTGAGAACCTGACTCCGGCGGCGCTGGCCGCGGCCCTTGTCGGGGCCAACGTCCAGCGGGCGGTTGAGCTCGACATCAATCCCGAGTGGGTGGCCGCATATGTCTACGGCCACCACCGCGAGCCGCTGGCGCCGGTGCCGATCGTCCCGGGGCAGCCCGGGGTACCCGGACAATTCCTGGCTCCCTACAGCCGGGATTTCTTCACCGTCGTCGCGCGCTGAGCTCGGCCCGCGATCAGCCGTGATGATGATGCAGCAGCGACAGGTGCGCAGTCCAGATGGAGAAGTCCGGGATCAGCGCGATGGCCAGCACGACCCCGCCCACGACCGCCCCGGTCAGCGCCAGGATTCGCCCCGCGGCGCCCGCCTGGCGACCGCCCGGGCCTGTGCCATCGAGGCTCCTGGCGCGCAGCGCGGCGGGCATCTGCGGCCAGGTGGCCGAGGACGTGCAACCCCGTGGCCGCCAGCCACACGAAGAACGTCACCTTGTGCAGCAGCAGCGCCGGGTCCCGGTGCTGCGGGACCGACGATCAGCAACCACACGCCGGTGGCGAACACCGCGAGCTGTGGACAGGACCACGACGGCCCCAGCACGCGCAGCCAGAGCTCCGGAGGTCCGCGGCGTACGTACTCCCGATCATGGGTGTAGTAGCGCATGAACCGGTAGCCGGTGCTCGCCATCTTCAGGGCAACCGGACCGAGCAGGAGCAGGCCGAGGAACAGGTGCTCGGAGAGCAGCCCTCCGATGGAGACGATCGTCACCCCGAGTGCGGCCAGGAGGATCAGGAGCACGACCCCGGTCGCGGCGGTGAGCTGCTCGTTACCATCGGGGCCGCCGCGCACCATCTGACCGGACGCGCGCCGTCGACGGCTTTGTTGACGCTGGGCGCCTGGGCAGCCTGATGCCGAGAACCGGATGAGCGGCACGGTCAGATTCTCAGAACACCGGCTAAGCGCTGTGTCACAAATGGATGAGAAAGTTATTGTCTTCTCAACGTGTCGGACCATGCCGTCCGGAAGCGAGGGCAGTCGCCGAGCGTGTCGGTTGATGTTCTGCCAGGCATCGTCCTGGCTCCGTAGACGTTTGATCGCCGTGCGCGGCGTGTAGCGATCGGGCCTCAGGCGGGATTCCGAGAGCTCATCCCATTCAATCGGCATGGCCACCGGTGCCCTCGGTCGCGGCCGCACCGCAGTACGGGGCCGCCACGTGCTGCGCGTAGGCGTTGCGGTTCACGTCAACGTAGATCCGCGCGCCGCGATCGGCCTTGCGCCACTCGAGCGTCAGCCGGCGCGGGTTGTCGGCGACCATCGAGCTCGGCCAGCCCGCGGCGAAGCGATGGGCGGCGGTGAAGTCAGGCCCCCGCCTCAGGGGGCAGACGACGTGGACTCCGCGGGAACCGGTCAGCATCGCGTACGTGACCAGACCGGCATCGCGAAGCCGCGTCGCCGGCCTCGCGGGCGGCGGCCCGGACATCGGCGAACCGTGCCCCGGGCGAGGGATCGAAGTCAAAGATCAGGCGGTCCGGATGCTGAGGCTGATCGGCGCGAGAGAGCCAGATGTGGGGAGTAACGACGTTCTGGCCCGCCAGGTAGACAAGCGTGGCGGCGTTGGCGGCCAGGGCCTGGGTGAGCGTCCCGCCGCGCTTGGGCACCTGCACGGTTTCGATCCAGGCCGGGAAGTGCCGCGGGACCGACTTGAGAAAGAAGCCCTGCTTCTCGATCCCGTCCGGGAAGGCCTGCAGGGCGAGTGGGCGCCCGCGCAGGTGGGGCAGCATCACCGACGCCACCTGCTCGTAGTACCGGGCCAGGTCGAGCTTGGTCAGCGCGGGATCGGCAAACAGCGGCTTGTCCGGATGCGAGATCGAGACCGCGTGGCGGCCGATGCGCAACTCGGCGTGCTTGCCGGCGGGGTCGGTCACGTCCGCGAGCCTACGCCCGCTGCGCACCGATCGTCCGTCAGGTGGCCTGGCCGGCTGGGCGGGCGGGGACGGGATCATCGCGGCGCTTGATGAGCAGCCACTGGGAGGACTCGGTGCTTCCGGTGCGCTGGAGTGTCCAGCCCCCCTTGAGCTTCTGCCCGTCGAGCCAGACCTTGACGTGTCCCGCGGCGAGGGTCTGCGCCATCGAATGGTCGGGGTCGAGGTTGGTAAATGTCCCCTCGTCCCAGATGATCACCGCCCCGCTCCCCCCGCCTCCGCCGGTGACCCCCTCAAAGTCCGCGTAGCCGAGCTCGTGATCGGGGACGGGAACGGCGAGGCGCTTGTCGGCCGGATCCGTCGACGGTCCCTTCGGCACCGCCCATGAGCGCAGCACGCCATCGACTTCCAGGCGGAAGTCGTAGTGCAGCGTGGTGGCATCGTGCTGCTGGACGACGAAGCGCGCTCGGGGCTCAGCGGACATGGCGATTTCGCTCACCGCTAAAGCATCGAGCCTCTGCGGCCGAAACCTTGGGTGTCGAGGCACATGAGCACCGCTCTGCCGGTGCCCTTGAAGGAGATCTGAGCATGCAAGCCCTAGTCAACGAGCCGATCGGCAACGCCCTTCCCGAGCCCCACGGGATCAAGCTGCTGCTGGCCGACGATCATCCCCTGATCATCGCCGGCATCCGTCGCACGCTCGAGCACGTGGAGGACATCGAGGTCGTCGGCGAGGCTCGGTCCGGTGATGAGCTCCTGCAGCTGGTCGAGCGACGCCGCCCGGACATCGTCCTCATGGACTTCAAGATGCCCGGGATGCATGGAGTGGAGATGATCGAGCGGATCCGGGCGAATTCCCCCGACGTCAAGATCGTCGTCCTGTCCGCCTCCGATGACCGGCCCACGATTGACTCTGCGCTCCAGGCCGGGGCCAGCGCCTACGTCCTCAAGAGCGCCCACCGAGTGGATATCGCCTCCGTCCTGCGCCAGGCTTCGAGCGGTGCCGTGTTCCACGCTCCGGCCGCGGCCCCCGCCCGCTCGGGCACGGCGCAGGCTCCGGCGACCCCGCTGTTGACCGACCGTGAGCGGTCGATCCTGTCGGCGGTGGCCTCGGGCATGACGACCTCTGCCATCAGCCGCGATCTTTGGATCAGCGAGCACACGATCAAGTTCCACCTCACCAACATCTACCGCAAGCTCGGTGTCGTCAACCGCGCCGGTGCGGTGCGCTACGCAATGGAGAACGGGATCGTCTGATCCGCGTTTGAGCGGACGGGCGCCGACGGCCCTCAATCGCTGTCGACCCCGGCCGAGGATTCTGGCGACGGCGCGTCCTCGCCCGGCCATGCCGGAAGCGTGGCCGAGATCACCGTCCCCGCCCCGGGGTGACTGTCGATCTGAGTGACCCCGCCCAGCATGCGGACCCGCTCGTACATGCCGACCAGCCCGAGCCGCCCGGCTCGGGCCGCGGCGACCAGTGTGTCCTCGGGATCAAAACCCTTGCCGTCGTCGCGGATCTCGACCCTCACGCCATCGCCTCCGGCCGCGATGCTGATCTGCACGTGGCCCGCCTCGCTGTGCTTGCGGATGTTGCTGAGCGCCTCGCGAATCAGTGACAGCAACGCGATCTGCTGAGAGTCGGTCAGGTCATCCAGCTGACCGTTGAAGTGGACCTCGGGCACGATGGCGGTCCGGGTGGCAAAGGCATCCGTGACGGCGCGCACGGCCTCGGGCAGCGAGCCGGGGATCATGCAGCGGCGACTGGACCGCAGTCGAGAGCCGGCGCAGGTCGCCATCGAGCGCCACCAGTTGAGCCTCCAGATCATCGAGCCGGCCGAGCACTCGGCCCGCGTTGGGGTCGCCGCTGATCATCGGCCGCAGTTGGTCGCGGAACAGCGCCAGATCCTGAGCCAACAGGTGCACGTCTTGTTGCGGGCCGTCGTGGAGGTCATAGCGCAGGCGGGCCAGCCGTCGCTGTACGGAGCTGAGCACGGCTTCCTGGGTCGGCCCGTCCCTGCCCGTCGGGGCTTCGACGTCGAGCAGCGCAGACAGCGCCGGGCCGGCCGTCGTCATGAGCAGCTCGCTCTGTTCCGGGGCCAAGGTCGTTCCCTCGAGGGTGAGCGCCGCCGGTGGCTGACGCAGGCGTTGCAGGCGAGCGCCGGTAAGCCGCGCTCGCGAGTGCGGGGAGTAGTCGTCACCGGCGAGCAGATCGCGGGCCAGCGCCCGCACGGCATCGCTGTCACCGGGTGTGTGTCCGGCCTGGGCCGCCGGTCTCGCGTCCTGGCCGGCCAGCGTCCATAGGGTGACCGTGCTCGCGCCGGTGAAGGCAAGCAGGAAGGCCAGCCGGACCTCGATCGCCACCCCGGCCGGCAGTCCGAGAAAGCGTCCGCTCTGCAGAATTTCCCGCCCCAGGGCCAGGCGCGTCACTCCGGCCCGCTCTTCCAGTCGCCCGATCAGCCGGTGGGCCCGACTCGGCTCGGCGGCGAGGTCGACGGCTATCAGCAACAGCAGTTCACCGGCGTAGCTGAGCTGGGCCAGCGGGATGGCATCGGGGCTGTTGCCCGAAGCGGCATACAGCAACTCGGCCCGCGCCCGAGCCAGCGGCGGGGACCGGCATGGAAAACCAATCCCAGCGGTGGCCTCATCAATCCGGCCCAGGGCCAGATCGAGCTCGCGGACGTCGCCGGCGCCGGCGCTGGAGATGCTGGCCATGGCCGACCATTCTGCCCCAGACGGCCGGGCCCTCTAGAACTCGCGCCTAGAGATGGAGCTTCAGCGCCGGAGCGGAGAACGACGGATACGGGGACAGCTGGGACAGCTGCGCCGGCCGCGTCGAGCTCAGGGCGGAGATCGTCGAGCCGCCGCTTGAACGTTTTCAGGCGCAGGCGACGAGGGCTGAACGCGTTGGCGCCCAGCGCGGGAACGTGGACCTCGGAGAACTGAGCCAGGTAGCTGGCCGGGAGCCGGTTGGTGCTGAACCAGCCGGCCCCGCCGCCCGGGGCGGGCAAAGCCGCTGGTGCCGAAGTAGCGGTTTCCGATACGCATGAAGGTGTGGGTCGGGTTGTAGAAGATCGTCACCCGCCCGGGACCACGGGGGAAGCCCCAGCTGCCGATGTTCCCCGATACCGAGGTCGGCACCTTGTAGCCGGCCTGCTGGAGGACGTAGGACACCGAGCCTGAGCAGTCAAAGGGCGCGAATCGAGCCGGCTGCTCGTGACCGCCTCCCCATACATATGGGAAGTTGGCCGCGCTGACCATGTTGGCCGACGCGACCAGTCGGACATAGTGCGAGAGGAAGCCGCCGCGGAAGCGCAACGGTGGGGCGCTTGGGCTGATAGGTCGCGAAGTAGACCGAGACCACACCGCGGCGCACCGACTTGCGCTCGGGCCGGATGTTGGCGGCGATCGCCCGCGCGCGGGACATGACCATGTCCACGTACCAGCTGGCGTGGTTATAGGCGTAGACCGCACCCCAGATGTCCTGGCGGCGCCGGCGGCGGCCAGGTAGCGGGCGGCCGAGAAGATCGCGTCCCGAGGGTCATACGGGTTCGGCGACGTTGTGGCCGTCGGCGGCCACGCCCCACTCGCGCCAAGTGGCGGGCTCGAACTGCATCCAGCCGATCGCCCCCGCCGATGAGGTGTTGAGGTTGCGCCCGTAATCGCTCTCGACGGCGTTGATCGCCGCCAGGACCTCCCACGGCACTCCGTAGCGGCGCCCGGCCTCCATGTAGATCGGGATCAGAAAGCCGGGGGGGAATCGCCGTTGGCGAGCAGATTGGACAGGTTGCCGACGACACCGGCCAGCGCGGGGTCCTCGGTCACGGTCCCGGTCCACGGCCTTGGGACCGTAGAAGCCAGGAGGGTTTGCGTTCAGCGTGGGCACGCCGACGGCTGTAGCTGCTGGTGCCGGAGAGTCTGGTCGGCGGCTGCTGGTTGAGCCCCCCAAGGACCGGAGCTCCGCCCGCACCCGGGCGGGGGTGGCCGGCCGGGCGCGAGTGTGCATGCCCGTTCCCATGCCGATGGGAGGAGGGCTCGGGACGGGAACGGTTCACGCGCGGCGGCGTGGTGCTCCCGGGTTCCACGCTCGGCAGTCCGGTCGGAGCGGCGGGCGCGAGATTCGCGGGCGGCGTCGTCGGCGGGGTCGTCGCGGTCGGCTGTGAAGAAGGGACGGTGCTTCCGGCGGCCACACCGCCCGAGGCACCCACCTCAGTGGCCCCGGTGGGGTTGACGGCCGGGGTGGTGGGCGCCGCCGGCGGTGCCGGGGTCGTGGCGGGAGTCGGTGTAGTCGGAGAACCGGGCTGGTTGGCCGAGGCGGTGGCGGGGCCGGCCCCGGTCGCGGCGTTGGCCCCACTGGCCGCGTTGGCAGTGCCGGCGCTGGCGGCGGCCGGCTGCGCGGCCGTCGTCGAGGTCACGGCCGGAGCGCCGGGCCGGGTGAGTCGGGACGCGCCGGTCGTCGACGGTGCGAGGCCTTCGCCGTGGTGCTTGGCAGCGGGTGCGCTCGGTGCCGCGGGGTGGGCCGCTGCTGGTTGGCGGTCGGCGTGGAGCTAGGCGGCGCCGGGGCCTTGGCAGTCGCCGTGACCTTGGCGGTCGCCGTGACTTGGCGGTCGCCGTGGCCTTGGCGGTGGCCGCCTGGGCGGTGCCGCCTTGGCGGCCGGGGCCGTTGCGGTGCTTGGCGTCGGCGCGCCGGCGGTCGCCTTCTGGGCGTGCCAGCTGGTCCTGGGCGAGCCGCAGCTGGTCGGTGATCCGCTCCTGAGTGCCCGAGGCGTGCAGCACCGGGGCCGCCGAGGCGGCCGCGGCCAGTGCCGGAGTCGAGGTGGCGGTCACCGCGACGGCGGTGGCCACGGCGACGGCCTGGCGGATCTGGGCCCGGCGCGGTACGCGTCAGTGACGTCGGCCGGAATCAGCTGAAGTGCGGCCGGCCCCGGACAGCGCGAGACTCGGGCACGGGCAGGATCACCGTCTCGGTAAGCGACGGCCCCGGCGCCGAGCTCGAACAGCGCCCCGGTGCGTTCGACGGCCGACAGCGGGCACGCGTGAACAGGGCGCGCCACAGGGTCTGCGTCGACCCGCCGGCCAGCAGCCGGCGCTCGGTGCGGCAGGCCGCGCCTGGAAACGAAGCGGGGCGCCGGGGCCGGCGTAGATGGCGAGCTCGGCAGCCGCCGGAGCGCTCTGATCCGGCGCCACGCGGGCCAGGACCTGCATGACGGCCACGTGGTCTCCCACGCGCGCGTAATCAAAGCGCTCGAGAGTCAGGCTGAGCATCGGCTCCGCCCGGCACCGGCGTGAGTGCTTTCAGACCGCGACACCGGTCACCTCCCCGGGGTCATCTCGGCACATGCGCGCTCGATGGCCGCCAACAGCGCCTCGAACGGGCTCCACTTCGGGATAACCGGCAGGGCGACCAGGCCCGGTGTGCGGATCGCCGCTGACGGCGACGATGCCGACCGGACGGTCAGAGCAGCCCAGACGGGCGGCTTCACGGGCGGCCGCGGTCAGCGATGCGCTGGCGTCGATCACGACCACGTCGGCGCCGTCCCGGACGGCGGCCGCCGCCAGATCCTCCCCGCGCGCACATACGGAGACGGTGTACCCCGGCGGGTGAGCAGAGTGCCGGCGAGCGCGCGAAAGCGGCGGTCGTCGGCGACGAGCAGGACTCGTCGGCCGGGGCTCGGTTCGACATTCGCGCATGTGAAGGATGTCGCCCCGTGGCGGTGGGTTCCCGACCCCACCAACGTCTAGCTCCAGCTACCGGTTTGTGTTACAGGTATTGTCGGCCCGCACGCTGGTTCCCACTTAGGTCTAGGTGGGAACTAGCCGTTCGTCTCTGGTGGGGACGTACGCTGGAATTCCGATCACTCTGCCATGGCGGACAACAACTCCTCAACCAGCACCGGTCTCAAGTCTTGCCGGTGGCCCAGCGTCCGCCCCATGAGCGTAAACCCGGGCAACCGGCATGACAGAAGGGGAGGAGGTGAATAGATATGTTGAACAGCCTTTTCGACCTCGTCACCATTTTCACGGCCCGCCTGCGCCGTGAGGAGGGTCAGACGATGGCGGAGTACGGCATCCTGATCGCGGTCATCGCTCTCATTGTCGTTCTCGCCGCGGTTACCCTCGGCGGAAGCATCTCCAGCCTCTTCAATAGCACTTCCGGCAAGCTCTAAGCCGGAATCGGTAATAAACATCGAGAAGCGCTCGTCACGAAGTCCGCTCACTGGGCTTCGGACGGGCGCTCTCGTCGTTAAACAGCCGGGCGTCTTGCCGGCGCGAGACTCCTCGACCACCAGCTCAACCTCGGGACCTCGTCAAAGGCTCTGAGTCCCGCGCGTACTACTAGCGGAACGCTCAGGAGCCCACCACTAGACGTTGGTCTAGGCCCAACTAGCGGTTCTCTCAGTCCAGACCCAGACCTAGGACTTCGATACGGAAAGCAAGCGGTCTTACCGCCGCGCAAAACAGGAACGGCAATGTCGATATGCATCCACGCCCAAAACACTCTGCTACGGCTGAGTCGCCGGCTCCGGCAGGAGCGGGGCGTCGTGCTGGTCGAGTTCGCAATCGTCCTGCCCGTCCTGATCATGATCATCCTCGGCATCCTGTACTTCGGGCGCTACGAGAACTACGCCAACCAGGAGACGCAGCTGGCCGAGACGGGCGTGCGCTACGCCGCCGTCAACTACCAGCCCAGCGGCACCGGCTGCTCGGCGAATCTCCAGGCCTACATCAAGTGTCAGGCCACCAGCGAGCTGCAGAACGGCAGCTCCGATGTGACAAGTGCGCTGAAGGTGTACGTCTACCAGCCTTCGGGCTACACCTACGCCACCGGCCAGGCGGTCCGTGTGTGTGTCCTCAGCACCGTTGTCTTCCCCTCACCTATCGGTACCCCGTCGGCGACGATCGCGCAGTCAGCCACGATGCGCATCGAGCAGGTGGGATCCGGCGCCACTTTCCCCTACACAAGCACCAACCCGACGACCACATTGCCTTCGCAATGTCCGAGCTGAGCCCAAGGAGTCACCCGTGAAAATGTCACAGAGAAGGATGGCCCGGCCGAGTCTGGGCGGGATGCTGGCCACGCGCCAGGGCGCCCTGCTGCTCGCCGTGCTGTGCGCGGTCTGCGCCGCGGGGATCCTGCTGTTCGCGCTGGGCCAGTATCGCACCGGCCTGAAGACCCCGACCGTTCAGGCCACGGCCCTCGTGGCCACGGCCGAGATCCCCAAGGGGACCTCGGGCGACGTGGTTGCCGCGCGCAGCCTCTACAAGTCGACCCCGATCGTTGCCGCCCAGTTGCAGCCGGGCGCCATCAGCGACGCGTCGATGCTGGCGGGGAAGGTCGCTTCCACCGACATTCTTCCCGGTCAGCAGCTGACCGTGGCCGACTTCGCTGGCGTGAGCGGCGTTACCGGCCTGCTGACCCCCAGCCAGCGTGCGGTGGCGATCTCGATCGCTGAGTCCCCGGGTGCCACCGATGTCCTGGAGCCGGGCGATCGCGTCGATGTGTACGCGATGTTCGGCACTGGCTCGATGATTCTGATGGGTCAGAACATCCAGGTGATCAAGCAGTCCGGCGGAACGGTCACGACTCCCAACGGCCAGGCGTCATCCGCGCCGGCCGGGGCCACTGCCACCACCCCGGCCGCGAGTTCAAGCACTTCTGCCAGCTCAGGCGCCGCACCGGCATCCGCCGCTTCGGCCTCTGTGACCGGCAGTTCGATGGTGCTTGCCGTGTCGGACAAGCAGGCCTCTGACTTCGTCTACGCGGCTCAGAAGGCCCAGCTGTATCTGACTCTCCGTCCGGCGAACGCGTCGGGCCGGGCCCGCATCTTCACCAGCCCGACCGACGTCGCCCGCGACGCCATCGCGTATTCCAACCCCACCCTCAACGGAGGCCACTAATGAGTGAAGAAATTCAGGTGCTGGTTGCCCTCGACGGGGAGGTTGACCGCGGTCTGGTCGAGACCCTCGTCGCGCGCGATCCCAACATCAACGTGCTCGACTACCTCGAGCTCGACGGACCCACGGCCAGCGGTCTCGGTTCGGGCGATGCCCTCATCGTGGCCGTGGCGGACTACACCGCCGAGGCTCGCGACTTCGTCGTCAAGGCGCACCGCCAGCACAACAACCGGCCGATCGTGCTGCTGTGCCCCAGCGGCAGTGGCGGCTACCTGCACGAGGTGTTCTCCAACGGTGTTGACGACATCGTGGCCCTGCCTACCGATCCCGGCGTGAGCGTCGATCCGGCCCTCTCGCGACAGCTCGCCTTCGCGTTGGAGAAGTCGGTCATTCGCCGGCGCGGAACGGTGGACACCAAGGCGGAGACGGTCCGCAACGTGATCTGCGTCCTGGGCCTCAAGGGCGGCAGCGGCAAGACCCTGACCTCGGTCAACCTGGCCGTATCACTCGCCGACGCCGGCCACAGCGTGGCCATCCTGGATCTGGATCTCCAGTTCGGGGACGTCGCCCTGTCCATGGGCCTGACTCCGATGCGCACCATCTATGACCTGGTTCGCTCGGGTGGTTCGCTCGATGCCGACAAGCTCGAGGACTTCCTGATGGAACACCCGTCGGGTGCCCGTGCGCTGCTGGCGCCAGTGCGGCCCGATCAGGCGGCGATGATCACCGTGCCGTTCCTGTCGGAGGTTCAGCGCCTCCTCGGGGAGATGTTCGAGTTCCTGATCATCGACACGTCGCCCAGCTTCGGTCCCGAGGTGATCAGCCTGATCGACGCCTCGACTGACGTCTGCGTTGTCGCCATGCGCGACACGCTGTCGCTCAAGAACACCAAGCTCGGCCTGGAGACGCTCGAGCGGATGGAATACGACCGGCGGCGGGTCAAGATCCTGCTCAACCGGGCCAACACCAACGTCGGTATCGAGCGCGAGGACGTGCTGGCCATCCTCGGCCGCGACGTCGACATCCTCGTCCCCAGCAGTCGCGAGATCACCAAGTCAGTCAACCAGGGTCAGCCGATCGCCCTGCAGCGCGGTACGGAGGCGGCCAAGGCCTACCGGGCGCTGGCCAGCCTCTACATCGAAGAGGCGCGTCAGCGCAGCGCAAACGAGGGCATGGCTCCGGTGATCGAGCTGCCCACGGGGGCAGCTGAACCGGCCGCACCCCAGGGTGGTCGTCAGTCCATCTTCCGCCGGAAGCGGAGTGCCTGATGCAACTTCACGAACGCCTCTCTCACGGCCAGGAGGAGGAGAAGCAGAATCGCTTCGCCGTGCCCTTCTCCGAGATGAAGACTCGGATCCACCTCAAGCTCATCGAGGACCTGGGCCGGCAGCTGTTCAACACGCAGCTCGACCAGGCCACCCTGCGCAACCGGGTTCAGGAGGAGCTTCACGAGCGCTTGGGTCAGGAGCCGGGCGTCTCCCGCGAGGATCGCGAACGGATCGCTGTCGAGCTCACTGCCGACATCCTTGGCCACGGGCCGCTCGAGCGCCTGCTCGAAGACGACACGGTCTCGGAAATCATGTGCAACGGTCCCTATGACATCTGGGTTGAGCGGGCGGGGCGTCTCCACAAGACGCCGGTCCGCTTCACCGACGACGGCCACCTGATGCGCATCATCAGCAAGATGGTGGCCCAGGTCGGACGCCGCATCGACGAGTCCTCACCGATGGTCGACGCACGCCTGCCCGACGGCAGCCGTGTGAACGCCACGATCCCGCCCCTGTCGCTGAGCGGGCCGCTGCTCACCATCCGTAAGTTCGGCAAGCACAAGCTCAACATGGACGGGCTGATCAAGAAGGGCGCGATGACCGAGGACACCGCCGAGTTGCTCTCCAAGTGTGTGCTGGCCCGGCTGAACATTCTCATCTCCGGCGGTACCGGCTCAGGTAAGACGACGATGCTCAACGCGCTGTCGTCGTTCATCCCCGACTCCGAGCGGATCATCACCATTGAGGACGCGGCCGAGCTCAACCTCAACCAGCGCCACGTGCTCAGACTCGAGTCGCGCCCCAAGAACATCGAGGGCGAGGGCGAGATCGCGATTCGCGATCTGGTCAAGAACTCCCTGCGTATGCGGCCCGACCGGGTGGTCATCGGCGAGTGTCGTGGACCCGAGGCGCTGGACATGCTCCAGGCCATGAACACCGGCCACGACGGCTCCCTGTCGACCTTGCATGCCAACACCCCGCGCGATGCTCTGGCTCGTCTGGAGACGATGGTGCTGATGGCCGGGTATGACCTGCCGCTGCGAGCCATCCGGGAGCAGATCGCCTCGGCGGTCGACCTGATGATTCAGATCGAGCGGATGAGTGACGGATCCCGTCGCGTGGTCGCGATCACCGAGGTCCAGCGGATGGAGGCCGATGTCATCACCCTCCAGGACCTCTACACCTTCGAGATCGACGCCATCGCCCAGACCAACCACATCGTCGGTTCACTGAAGTCAACTGGGCTGCGACCCGGCTTCCTGGACAAATTCGCGCACCGCGGCATCGAGCCGCCGCGAGACATGGCCGGCCGGCCTCCGATGGCGTTGGCCGCAAACGGTCGTGCCTGAACGCCATCCCGTTTCCCGCCGTCGGCTGGCCGTCGCCCTGGGCGCGTGCCTGGCGATCCTGTGCGCGCTGCCGGGCCTGGCCGCGTCGGGCGCCAAGGCTGCTCCCCTGAACGGCTGGCTGGGCAACGGGACCAAGTTCCCGGATCGCGCGCTCGTCGTGGTCCCACCGGCGGGCACGAAGGTCAGCTCGGCCACGGTTCACGTGACCGAGAACGGAACGCCGGTGAGCGGGTTGTCGGTGGTCCCGACGACGAGCGCAGCTCCCGGCGACTTCGGCCTCATGGTCGTGGCCGATCAGAGCACGAGCATGAAGGGTGGATCCCTCAGCGCGGTGCTCTCGGCCACCCGCAGCCTGGTCTCCCTCCGCAGCGCCGGACAGGAGTTCGGGGTCATCGGTTTCAGCCAACGGCCGAGTCTCCTCGCGCCTCTCAGCGCTGACACCGCGGCCATCCAGCACACGCTTTCCGCCCTCCCGGCCACGGCCAACGGGACCAACGTGCCCAGTGCCATCCAGCTGGCCCTCCGCACGCTGGATGGAGCTCATGTGGCGCTCGGTGCGATCGTCGTGGTCTCCAACGGCGTCGGGGACCTGGCTCCCGGCTCTCCGACGCCAACGTCGGTGGCCAACGCCGCGGCTGCTGCCCACGTCCCGATCTTCACCGTCGGCCTCCAGGACAGGGCGTCCTCGGCTGGCTCCCTGGCGGCGCTTCACAAGGCCGCCCCGGGCCAGTTCTTGCAGACGCCTCCCTCGCGTTTGCCGGCGATGCTGAAGGCGATCGACGGGATCGTCACCCACGGCTACGTCGTCCGCTGGCGCTCGGCGCTGCGCGCCGGGCAGACGGCCAACGTCGCCGCCCACGTCGACGGTACACCGGGTTCGCTCGCCCTCAGCTACCAGGCGCCTGCCGCCCCGGCCGCGGCTGCGCCGTCCCACGCTTCGGCCTCGAAGCCGCTGTCGGTCCCGACGACCCCGGCTGGCCAGCTCTCCCCGACCCCCGGTTTCGCCGTTGCCCACCCCGCCACGCCGGCATCGGCCGCCGCCGGCCCCTCGTCGGCTGCCGCGGCGCCGGTCTCGTTCTGGAGCAGCGCTGCCGCCACGCCGGTGATCGCCGCTCTGGTCGGCCTTCTGGTGGCTATCGCGGTCGCGCTTGCCCTCTACCGGCCTTCCCAGCGCGCAGTGCGCGTGCGCGTCGGCAGCTACGTCCCGATGGTCGTCGAGCAGGACGAGGATACGCTCAGCTTGTCTCAGACGCCGAGCAAGAGCATCGTCCATCGCCTGGAGAGCAGTGATCGCTGGAAGACGTTTGCTCTTGACGTGGACGTGGCCCAGAGCAAGCACACTCCGATCGACCTCGTCAAGCGATCCGCTGCAATCGGGCTCGTTTTGACGGTCCTCGTCGCCGTCATCAGCGGTTCGACCCTGCTCGGCTTCGTGCCCCTGCTCGGCTGGCCGATCGCCCTGCGCAAGCTGACGGCCCGTAACGCCCTCAAGCAGCGCGAGAAGTTCCGCGAGACGCTCCCCGGTTATCTGCAGGATCTGGCCAGCGCCATGCGCGTCGGCCGCAGCTTCATCGGCGCCATGACCGTGGTGGCCGAGAGCGCCGAGGAGCCGACCAAGACCGAGCTGTCCGCCGTGATCGCCGACGAGTCGCTCGGCCTTCCGCTCGAGGAGGCCCTGGAGAGGGTGGCGAAACGGATGGAAGCGCCTGACCTCGACCAGATCGCGCTGATTGCCGCGCTGAACCGGCGCTCGGGATCAAACGTGGCCGAGGCCCTGGACCGCGTGTCCGAGGGCGCGCGGGAGCGCGCCGACCTCAAGCGCGAGGTCAAGGCCCTGACGGCTCAGGCCAAGATGTCCAGCTGGGTGCTGACGGCGCTGCCCGGGGTCCTGCTCGTCGGTCTGATGCTGATCTCCCCGATCTACGCGCATCCCCTGTTTCACACCACGATGGGCGTGGTCCTGCTGGGCGTGGGCGCCACCATGTGCTACGCCGGTTGGAAGGCCATGAAAAAGATCACCGACGTGAAGGTCTGAGAGAGCCATGATCTATTTCCTGTTTGCCATTGGCATCGGCATGGTCGGCGTGAGCGGCCGCCTGATCGCCCGGGCGGTCGTCGCCAACCGCATGCAGCTCAAGGCGCATCTGCGCGAAATCCGTGACTACGGATTCGAGCCCGTCTACGTCGAGCAGGACATGAGTCTCAACGATCGCCTCAAGCGCGCTTTGAAGAGACTTGCGGTACGAGCCGGCGGCGGCCTGATGAAGCGTGCCCCGTCGATCCCGGCCCTGACTCGCTCGGACCTCAGCGCCGCCGGCTTCTATGACATCAGCCCCGAGGCCGTCCACGGGTACCGCTTCCTCGCCGCCGTCGGCCTTCCGACGCTGTTCCTGCTCATGGTCATGGCCGGCGGGAAGGTGAGCGGACTGCAGCTCCTGCTGATCCTGATGGGCGGGCTGGCCGGTTGGCAGGTACCGGCGTTCATGATCCGCCGCAAGGGCAGCGCGCGGCTGGACGACATCGAGCGCCAGCTGCCTGAGCTGATCGACCTGCTGATCGCCACTGTCGAGGCCGGCATGGGCTTCGTCGCCTCGCTCGGCCTGGTCTCGGAGAAGATGACCGGGGCGCTCGGCGACGAGCTGCGCCTGACCATGAAGCAGCAGACGCTCGGCATCTCGATCCAGACCGCTCTTGACGATATGGCCGAGCGCTGCGACTGCCAGTCGGTTCGCGCCTTCGTCCGCACCGCTTCCCGCGGTGAGAGCCTCGGCGTCTCGATCGGCCCCGTCCTCCGCGAGCTGTCCTCCGACGAGCGCCGTCGTCGCCGTCAGGCCGCTCGCGAGAAGATGCAGAAGGCGCCGATCAAGATGATCTTCCCCCTGATGTTCCTGATCTTCCCGGCCCTGATGATCGTGCTGATGTACCCGGCCGCGTACTCGGTGATGAAGAACCTGTCCGGGCTGGGCTAGCGCCGCACCGCTCTAGCGGAAATCCCTATTCGCTCTCTGTGTGTTAGCGCTGCGGCGTCTGCGAGGGCGAATCAGATCAGGCACGAGCGCCTTGTCCGGCAGTCGATCTCGCTCACCTTCGCCCGGTGAGAGCGCGGCGATGGCAATCGCGCCGAGCATGATGCCCCCCACCAGGAACTCCAACACCGGAAGGCCTCTTCCGAGCGCCAGCGGAGCGACGATGCGGCAGTCTGAGCATGGCGCCCCGGAGTGCTGTTTGTCGACCAAAGCGAAAGCCTGGGCCGCCCCTGGTTTCCGCGCCAAGCAGGAGGCTGGCGAATCCGGTCGTCAGCCTTCCCGGCGAGCGAAAGCGGGTGCTCGAGCTCGCTGCTCCTGCTAGGGGACCCGCTGTGCACGACGCTTCCGCTTTGGACGTGAGCCGGTAGCGTCGGGTGGCAGCCGCAGCGCGCGTTGAGCGTTACGGCGCCTCCCGGCGCTGTGTGTTAACGGGGGTCGCGGCTGTTCGGTCTCCGAATGGTCGGTCGGCGTTTTCAAGCTGACGCAGTGCCGTTTCGGATGGCGAGCCGGTCTCAGCGGTCGCCAGGAGAAGGGTCAGTGCCGGATCCGCGCGGAGCACGGCGGACACCACGACTAGATCGAGGACGCCGACGCGGCGATGGTGGAACCGGTGGGTGCCGGTGGCCGGGAGCCGGACGTCGTGCTTTGACCAGGCTTCTCGGAACTCGGCGCTCGCTTCGGTCATCTCCTCGATGAGATCGGCGGGCCCTGTGTCGCTCGGGTCGCGTCCTGCCTCTGAACGAAGTATCCGCGCCGTGTCGTGCGCGACTCGTGGCCAATCAGCGAAGAAGTCGCGGGCGCGCTGGTCCAGGAAGACGTAACGGACCTGGTTCGGCGGATCCATTCGTCCGTCGAACATGTCTTCGTACACCGCGCGGCCCAGCGTATTCGCGGCGAGGTAATCCCAGCGGCGGTTCCGCACGAGCGCCATGCCTGTGAACGCGTCGAGTATCCGCTGAAGCTCAGAGCTGATCACGCCGTGGGACGGCGCGAGCCGCGTCGCGACGCCGGCCCGCGCGAGGTCGAACAGGTGGAGACGCTCGGCGTCATCGAGGCGAAGCGCGCGAGCCACTGCGTTGAGCACGCTGTCTGACGCTCCCTCGAGATCCCCACGCTCGAGCTGGGTGTAGTAGTCGACGCTCAGCCCAGCCAGATCGGCCACCTCTTCGCGGCGCAGGCCGGGCACGCGCCGAACGTCGCCCTCGAGCACGTAGAGGCCAGCAGCCTCCGGGCTCACCTTCGCCCGGCGCGAGATCAGGAAGTCTCGAATCTCGGCCCTGCGGTCCACCTGTCGAAGCCTAGAGGGGGGCTCACAGCCCCCCTCTCGAGGCCTTGCGGGGACCTACCGTCACTGGCATGACAACTACCTCTTTCACTGCACCGACTTCCCAGACGACCACGGCTCGCGCCGTCGGCACATTCGCCCCAGAGGGCCCGCTCGGCCGCCTGGAGATCGAGCGTCGAGCGCTCGGGCCGAAGGACGTCCGGATCGACATCAGGTTCTGCGGGATCTGTCACTCGGACATCCACTTTGCACGCGGCGAGTGGGGAGAGGTCCCCTACCCCGCGGTACCCGGGCACGAAATAGCCGGCGTCGTCGCCGAGGTCGGCTCCGACGTGACCAACTTCGCGCCCGGTGACCGTGTCGGCGTCGGCTGCATGGTCAACTCCTGCCGCGAGTGCGAGAACTGCCTGGCGGGCAACGAGCAGTACTGCCTCGCCGGCAACACGCAGACCTACGGCTCGGTCGACCGTGACGGCACGATCACATACGGCGGCTACTCCGAGCACGTCATCGTCGACCAGGACTTCGTCGTCAGCATTCCGGAGGGCCTCGAGCTCGACGCTGCAGCGCCCCTCCTGTGCGCCGGGATCACGACCTACTCGCCGCTGCGCCACTGGAACGCCGGTCCCGGCAAGCTCGTCGGGATTATTGGCCTGGGCGGTCTCGGCCACATGGCCGTGAAGATCGCCAAGGCGATGGGCGCCGAGGTCACCGTCCTGTCGCAGTCGCTGCGTAAGCAACAGGACGGCCTGAAGCTGGGGGCCGACGACTACTACGCGACGAGCGACGCCGGGACCTTCGAGACGCTGGCGGGCAGCTTCGACCTCATCCTCAACACGGTCAGCGCGGGAATCGACATCGGCCGCTTCCTGACGCTGCTGAAGACCGACGGAGCACTGGTCAACGTCGGCGCGCCACCGGAACCGCTGCCGGTCCCCGCAATGCAGCTGATCCTCCAGCGGCGGACGTTCGCCGGCTCGGCGATCGGATCAATCCGTGAGACGCAGGAGATGCTGGACTTCTGCGCCGCGCACGGCATCGGTGCCGAGATCGAAGTGGTCTCAGCGAACCAGGTGAACGACGCGTGGGAGCGCGTGCTCGCCTCTGATGTCCGTTACCGGTTCGTGATCGACAACGCGACGCTCACGCAGGGTCGATGACTGACCGCTGGACAACACAGGAGAAGCTCCTGCTCACTGTGATCTGCGGCGTCGTCTTCCTCGACACGCTTGATCTCTCGCTCGTTCAGGTCGCGCTCCCCTCGATCGGGTCAGCGCTGCATCTGGGCGAGGGTTCCCTGCAGTGGACCGTCTCGGCGTTCGTACTCGGCTACGGCGGTTTCCTGCTGCTCGGCGGGCGCTGCGCAGACGTGCTCGGGCGCCGACGGGTCCTGCTCGCGGGCCTCGTCGCGCTGGCAGCGGCATCCGCGCTGGGAACCATCGCGAGCGACGGGACCCTTCTGATCGCAACGCGCTTCATCAAGGGTGTGAGCGCCGCCTTCACCGCCCCGGCGGCTCTTTCGATCCTCACGACCTCGTTCGCGGAGGGACAGCGGCGCAACCGAGCGCTCGGCCTGTACGCGGCCGGTGCTGCCGCGGGGTTCACCTTCGGGCTGGTCGTCGGCGGGCTGCTGACTGAGCTGAGCTGGCGATACACCTTTGCGGCGGTCGTTCCCGTCGCACTCGTCCTGTTCGTCGCCGCCCGCCGAATCGTGCGCGCGGACGCGCAAACGAGCACGACGCGCGGCCAGCTCGATCTCGGCGGAGCCGTGCTCGTGACAGGCGCGATGCTCGTCTTCGTGCGCGCGATCGTCATCGCGCCCGAAGCCGGCTGGCTATCGGCACAGACACTGGTCTCGTTCGGGCTCGCGGTGGCGTCGATGGCAGGGTTCGTAAGGGTCGAACGACGCGTCAAGCGCCCGCTCGTGCGGTTCGGCATCTTCCGCTCAGCGCTGCTCGTGCGCGCCAACGTCGGCTCAGCGCTGCTGTTCGGCGGGGCAACCGCCTTCAACGTTGTCAATACGCTTTACCTGCAGGACGTGCTCGGATGGAGTCCACTCGAGACCGGGCTGGCGTTCATGGCCTCCAGCCTCGTCACCGCGTTCGTCGGTCCGCGCGCAGGCGCGCTGGCCTCGCGCGTAGGGGCCGATCTGCTCGCCGTCGCCGGTGGTCTTGCGACGCTTCTCGCCAGTCTCGTCCTGCTCCACATCGGGACGAGCACGGATCTCTCGGTGATCTTGGCCGCACGCGTTTTCGCTGGGCTCGGCTTCGCGCTCGCATACCCGTGTCTGAACATCCAGGCGCTCAGCGGAGTTCGCAACGACGAACAGGGCCTCGCTTCAGGCCTGGTCGGTAGCTCATTTCAGATCGGCGGCGCGATCGTGCTCGCGATCACCACAGCGGTCCTGATCGGAGCGACTCCAGATCACGCGACGGCTGCGCAGACCGTGAGCGGCTTCAAAGCCGGAATCGGAGTCACTGCTGTGGTGAACGGCCTGCTGATCCTGTTGTCGCTGTCCGGGGTACTCGCCCACCGTATTCGCCGCGTCTCGCTTCAGCCCACCGCATAAACAAGACAGGAAACGAATAACTGATGCAGATCACGCGAAGCAGCATCGAAACGCAGAAGGGACCCGCGGACTGGTTCACCGGCGACGTCTACATCGACGCGATCGCAGCGCCCGCCGGCAACTCGACCTTCGCTGCCGCCGCTGTGCACTTCACACCCGGCGCGCGGACAGCCTGGCACACCCACCCGCACGGCCAGACGATCTTCGTGACCGAGGGCCTCGGCCTTTGCCAGCGCCAGGGCGGAGAGGTCGAGGTCATCCGCCCGGGCGACCGCGTCTTCTTCGAGCCCGGGGAGAACCACTGGCACGGCGCGACGCCCAGCCGCTTCATGGTCCACATCGCCATGCAGCAGAACGACGACAGCGGCAACCCAGTGACGTGGGGCAAGCACGTGACCGACCAGCAATACAAAAAGGAGCCAACACAATGATCTTGGAGGAGACCTACACGCTGTCGAACGGCGTCGAGATCCCAAAGCTCGGGCTCGGGACCTGGTTCATCGACAACGCCAACGCCGCCTCCGCCGTAAAGCAGGCCGTGAAGATTGGCTATCGCCACCTCGACACCGCGCAGGCGTACGGCAACGAACAGGGCGTCGGCGAGGGAATCAGGACCAGCGGCATAAGCAGGGACGAGATCTTCGTGACGACGAAGCTCGCTGCAGAGGTGAAGTCCTATGAGAAAGCCGTCGAGGCGATCGACGGGTCGATCAAGACGATGCGGCTTGACCGCCTCGACCTGATGATCATCCACAGCCCCCAGCCGTGGCGCGAGTTCCGCGCGAAGGACCGCTACTTCGAGGGCAACCGCGAAGCATGGCGAGCCCTCGAAGAAGCCTACGAGGCAGGCAAGCTGCGCGCGATCGGAGTCTCGAACTTCGAGCGCGAGGACATCGACAACCTCCTCGGAGCCTGCAACGTCAAGCCGATGGTGAACCAGATCCTGGTGCACATCGCCAACACGCCGCACGAGCTCATCAGCTACTCGCAGCAGCAGGAACTCCTGGTGGAGGCCTACTCGCCGATCGCGCACGGCGAACTGCTGAAGAACCAGCGGGTCCGCGAGATCGCCGACAAGTACGACGTGTCAGTCCCGCAGCTGTCGATCCGCTACACGCTCCAGCTCGGCCTGCTGCCGCTGCCGAAAACCGAGAACCCCGAACACATGAAGAGCAACGCCCAGGTCGAGTTCGAGATCTCCAACGAGGACCTGGAGACGCTGAAGAGCATCGACCCGCTCGATGACTACGGCGAGGCCAGCGCAATGCCCGTATTCGGAGGGAGCCTTACTTGAGAGAGTGCAACAGCACTGACGTCCCCCTGGTAGGCGAGATGGTCGCTGCGTCGTGCGAAGTACAGCGAGGCGACCTTTCGATCGTTTCCACCCGACGTTGGACGCGGCGGGAGGGACGGAGAAGGCCTGGATGCCCGCCTCTCCTCCTCGCCACGAGCACGACGGGCCTTACCGGTACGACGGCTCGGTGTAGCCGCGCCCTGAATGCCGCGCAAGGCGGGTACGCGCTCAGCTCGAATCGCCGACCCGGTGCGGTGGGGAGAGCGGCTCTCATTTCGCCGGATGCCGTGACGAGCGCGGCGCTGCGATGGGTTTGGCGTTTCATGCGTAGCTGAACTGCTCGTACCAGTCCGGTCGTCCTTCGGGGGTGAGGTCGAAGAGGTTCCACAGGGGCTCGAGGGTGCCGACATGCCGTGGGTCCTCCCCGTGGTCGCTCGGGGCGTAGAGCAGCTCCGAGCCCCAGAAGTGGCGGATCCCGTCTCGGCCACGGTGGAACACGTTCAGCATCGGCCGCTGGATCCCGTCCGCAATCTCCCCGTGATAGTCACGGTTGTACGTGTTGTTGGCAGACGAGAGGACCCGCAGGTGCCGCCAGCCGCGCTCTTTCACGAGAATGACGACGTGTGTAAGCGGGGCCTTGGCCACGACCGCGAGGTTGAGGTGCTGACCTGCGTGCTCGGCAGCTCCGTCCAGCTGGTCGAGCAGGGCGGTGCACGACGGGCACGGGCCTTCCGCGAGCGGCAAAAGAGCGGTCTGGCCGGAGGCAGGGCCGGGCGAATCGTCGTCGGCGTCGCGCGGGAACATAAAGTTGTAGATCACGAGCGCGTCCTTGCCCGGAGCGAACAGCTCAGACAGCCGCACGTCAATCGGCGCTCCGTCAGCCCCATCCCCCTGAAATACGTAGTCGCGGGGCACCCGCCCGCCCGGCGGCAATTCTCGCCTCGCAGCGGCAACCGCCTCCATCTTGCGCCGCAAGTCGACCTCCTGCGTGCGCAGGCGATCGCGCGCAGCCCGGTACTCCGATGACTCGCCTGGAAACGTAATACTCACAGTTCTCCTCTCACTGGCTACCGTCTCCCCGAGGGGACCCTACGGGGCTTGGTCCTGGCTTCTGCTCAGTCGCCGATCCAGCCACGAATTGCGGACTGCCGCGTGGCGCGGCGCCACCCGCGGACCAGAAGCGGCGGTGTAGGCCGGGCAACCCGCATCACCCCGCACGTTCGTGGTGGCGGTGCTCGCTCAACGATCACGGTCTGATCGTTTGACCCTCGCCCAGCGACCCAGCCGCGCGCCATACGGTTCGGCCGTCGAAAGCACGGCAAAGCTCCGCGGTGGTGGGTCGCGCGTGTGGTACGCCGTGATCGAGGGCCAGTTCCCATCTTCGGTCACGTCTACGTGCATTACGAGGTCGAGGATTTCGACGTCGCCCAGTTCAGTGATGGTGTCCGCGATCCGTCGTAGCAGTGCAGGTACGTCGTTCTGACCCGGTCCCGCCGGGTTTGCTTGAGAGAAGCGCTGCGCTGACCGGATCGAAGAGACGCTCATGCCGCAATCATCGCTCATCGGTTCCGCGCTGCTTGTCGCTCCAAGCGGCCCTGTGCTGATCGCCCGCTGAATGATCAACCGAGCGCCGAGCCGCCCGAGCTCAGACAACATCTTCTGCGGATCAGCGACCATCCCCTTAGACAGCAACCTGTCGATGCTCGCTTGTATCTCCGCCGAGGGCGGTACGGTGCGTCTCACGGCGAGGCCTCCATCGTCTGCCAGGACCTGAGGGAACCTACGCCGTCGTTCTGACAGCACCCGCTCGACTATTTACAGCAGTTCTGACGCGACCACGCTCGATCGCCACCGGGATCGAGGCAAAAGCTGTCGCGAGAAATTCACTCGGGCAAGCACGCGCACAAAGCCGAACGGTCCCGGTCGCGCAGCATCTAACTGACCGGAGTTGGCCCCGTGCGGGGTCGCGGTTGGCCGCTTCGAGTTCGATCTGGTGCGCATATGGCACCAAATCGAACCCGGTCCCGAGTGGGACCCGCAGGGCGAGGCCTAGGGAACGGCGCGGGGATGAGCAGAGCCCGGGGCGCGCGTGGGAACACCGGCGTTCCCTGGGTTTTTTGGTTCGCCCACCGTGCCGAAAACCGACAAGCGACGGGAGGGGCGCACTCACAACCCAACAGGAGTCACCAATGGCCGCGGTCATCCTCGTCAACGCTGTGCTCGCCGGGATCGTCTTAGTCGTCGTGGTCGGCGCACACCCCTGGAGTATTCAACCGAGCGGCTTCGGGTTCCATTTGGTGCCCATATGGCATCGGATCGAACACGGTCACGACCGCCGTTATCTGGAGCTGGTCCTACCGGGTGACCAGTTCGTGGCACCCGAGGGCCGGGGGGTGGTCGTGAGCGAGCTCCGAGTGGGGCCAGTTGCCCGGCCGGCTCAGGCGGCTTCGAGCGCAGCCACGCGCTCGGTGCCGACGCGCTTGGGCAGCCGGTCGCGCACCCGGGCCCACAGCGCGCGGCGCTGGTCGCGGGGTCGTGCAGAGCACGAAGCCGGTGAGGAGCTCCAGGAACAGCCACGGCCCGGCGCTGCGCAGGAGGTTGGCCGAATAGGGAGCGTCAGCGCGGCTGGCGGGAACGATCCAGGAGGCCGACTCGAGGATCGGGGTGCAGACCGGGATCAGCCACGCAGGCGAGAAGCCGGGGCGAGGCCAGGGCGATGGGGATGAACAGGAGCACCATGTAGTGCTCCCAGACGATCGGGGTCGCGGTCAGGGCGGCCAGCACGGCCAGCCCGAACACGCGGCGGTCGCCGTCGTGACCGCCGGACAGGCGCCAGGCGAGCGCGAGCAGGACCGGCTCCCATCGCCATCGCCACCGCGGTGGCCACGCCGGATGAGACGCCGGCGATGACCAGCACGCCGACGATCGACACCGAGCGGTCCTCCTGGATGAAGGACATGTTCGAGAGCATCTGCGGGTACTCGCGCAGGCCGTCAAAGCCAATCAGCGCCCAGGCTCCGAAGGTGAGCACCACGCCCGCGGCCACGCAGAGCGCGAGTGCCTTGTAGCGGCGGGTGAACAACAGCCACACGGCCAGCGTCCAGGGGAAGATCTTCACGGCGATGATCGTCGCCAGGGCCACGGCCGGCGGCCAGATCCGGTCGCGCCAGCGCCAGGCGACGCCGGCGCCGAGGACCAGGAACGGACCGATCGCGCCCAGGAAGGCGCCGAACAGGAACGGCCAGGAGACCAGCGTCAGCGCCAGGCAGCGGCGGTCGCGCACGCCGAGGAGCCAGATCCCGCCCACCATCGCCGCCGCTGACAGCAGCGTGTAGATCAGACCCGCGGCCCAGAACGGAAGCGCGCTGAAGGGAACGACGAGCACGTTGGCCAGGGCGGGGTACACCGGGATCGAGAACGAGTGGGCGGCCGTCTCGCCGATGGCGAGCGTGCCCGGCCCGCATCAGATGCCGCCTGGTGGGCAAGGAACCGCGGCTGATAGGGGCGTGTGGCCGTGGAGGATGGCCACGCCGGCGTTGTACAGGCCGCCCTTGAAGTCGTAGAGGAGGTTGTAGCCGACCCGGTTGATGGTCGAGATCAGCAGGCCCGGGCCGCACAGCAGCAGCGAGCCAACGCGAGCACGCGCAGCAGGGAACGTCCGATCCAGCGGACCAGAGGCACGGCGACGCGGATGCCTGGGCGGCGTCATCTACTGCACGAGGTGGTTTCCGCCGCCGCCCATCACCGGTCCGGCGCCAGTGACGTCGTAGCTGTTGCCGTTGATGATCACGTCGTTGGCCTCGATGAAATTCGGTTCCGGCCGCGTTGCCGTCGATCTGGACGGTGGCGGTTGGGGCGAAGATGGTTCCCGAGTAGGTGATGCTGTTGCTGGTCACGTCAAAGATGCTCGTCCCGGTATCCCAGAACAGGAGTTCGGTGCTCGCGGGGGCGGTGAAGGTCGGGTTATTGCCGCTGATGACGAACTTGTTGGCGATGAAGGTCACGCCGGCCGGATCGTTGTGACAGGTGGTTCCCGGTCAGGTCGATCTCGTCGGCGCAGTAGACGCCGGCCGGAATCGTCTGATTACTGTTCGACCACGACGAATGTGGTGGCTGGAGGCGCGGGCGTGAACGTGCAGGCGGGCGGGTTGGTCCGGTAGTCAGTGGGAACGCGGTCAGGTTGGCGTTGACAAACGGGCCGTAGGTGACTGAGCCCTTGCCGGAGTTGGTGTAACTGAGCAGCCGTTGGGGCCGCCGTAGGTCGCCGGTGGTTATGTTGCTGCTCGGGTTGTTGTCCATGTTACAGGCTGCCGTTGCTGATCACCGGCGCCGTTGATGGTCTGGGCGTTGCCGTTGACGGTCACGCCGGGGTCCGAGCACGTCGTAGTCGTAGCCGAAGATCGCCGCCGGCGCGTCGCTGCCGTTGCCACCGGCGACGGCGCTGGCGCTGACGGTGGCCTTGGTGATGCCAAAGATCCGGCCGAAGAAGCTCGGGGTGTCGGCGGTGACGCTGACCTGAACCTCGCCGGGAACGTTGTTGTAGTTCGGGGTCACGGTGGCAGTTGCGCCGGGGTAGTTCTTGAGCGCGTAGGTGTTGCCGTCTGTGGTCGCCGAGCTCGTCGACCCGGGCAGGTCCTGGCTGGCCGCCAGCGCCCCGGCGTCGGCGGCGGACTGCGCTTGTCGTTGGGCCTTGTAGAACGAGCCGATGTCGATGGCCAGCGCGGCCATGCCCAGAACGGCGACCATCATGCCGGCCACGATTACGAGGACCACGCCGGACTCCTCAGATGACCGGTGCCTGAGGCTGTCGGTGAATGAGCGACGTGCGAGTCTTGTCATTTACGGGCCGCCTCTGCGGCGCTGCGGAGGACGACCAGGCGGTCGTCGTCGCTGTAGAGGATCGTGCGCCCGGCTCGGACTTGAAGGAGCCGTAAGCACCGGGGTCATCCGTGCGGCTGAGCACGATCAGCGCGGTAGCCATGCGCCGCAGCTTTCCAGTCTGGGGTGGAGTGCTGAAACAGCGACTCGAGCGCCTGCCAGCTCGGTCGCGGTGAGCAGCTCGTAGCGAACGTCGTAGGCCAGGCGGCCGGCCAGAGCCGGATCGCGCCACAGCAGCCAGTCGGTAAACCGCGGATCGGCGGTGACGCGGAGCGACGGGTTCGGCCGGGTGACGCGCTCGACCGCGCTCAGTACGCCCGGGCGCTGGAAGCCGTATTCGAGCCCCGATGCCGGGCGCGCGAGCGTCGCGCGTGGCCGCGCTGACCAGGGCGCCGCAGGCCACCGCGGCCAGCGCGGCGTTGATCAGCAGCCGTCGGGAGGCGCTGCCCGGCCCGGCGTGCTCCCGGCGCCTGCGTCGGCCCGCCCCAAGCCAGGGACATGGGCAGGACCGTCAGGGCAAAGAGCCCGAGGAAGAGAGCGTTGCGAACCACGGACGCGGCGCCCGCGGCCAGGATCACCAGGGCCACCTTCTCCCACAGCGTGGTCCGCGCCGGCCGCCGTGCGAAGGACCACGACGGCGAGCCCGGCCACGACGACCAGCGCCGCGGCGGTCAGCGGCGCGGAGGTGACGGGCTGCCACTCGGTCACGGCGTGACGCAGCGTGCTCGAGACCATCGTCGAGCGGTAGTAGCCGATCATCGAGAGGCCGTAGGGGGTGAGGAGAATGGCCGCGGCGGCGCCCGCGATCAGAGCCAGCGGCCGTCCCCAGGCGCGCAGGCCGTGGAGCAGCGCGCCTCGGCGCTGGAACAGGATCACCAGCGCGTGCAGGCCGACCAGCCCGGCGCCCAGCGTGACCGTGCCGTGCAGGTTGGCCCACAGAACGAGGATCGGCAGAACCCAGAACACCTGATTCGAGGGCCGGCGGCTGTCCTTTGAAAGCAGATAGACGAGCGCGACGAACAGCGGGACGATGAAGCTCTGAGTGCGAACCTCACGCGAGGGGGCGATCAAGACCAGGCACAGGCGGGAGGGCCACGAGCGTGGACAAGAACGGAGCTCCGCGTCGCCGGGTCGTGAAGGTCGCAAAGGCGACGCTTCCGGCCAGAAGAGCGACGTTGACCAGGCCGAGCAGACCGAGTCCGCCGAGCCGGTACAGGCCGTAGCTGACCAGCTGTGAGAGCCATTGCTGGTCGATCCAGTTGGCCCCGTGGGCGATCACGGTCAGCGTCTCGTGATGGGGAAGGCCTGACTCCCAGACAAGTCGGCCCGTGACCAGGGCCAGCCAGCTGTCGACGCTGAAGGCGTGCGGGAGCTGGACCAGCAGGACCGCGGCCAGGATCGCGATCGGGGCGGCCAGGACGATGTCGTAGCTATGGTCGGCGATTAGCGCCGCCAACGCGCGTCCCCGCGCGCGCCCGGGAACGGCCTGCCGCGGCCAGGCCAGAGAAGACATGAATGTTGGATCGTCGACGGCCCGCCGTAACTACGTGCGACTAACCGCCAGGTCAACCTGCCCGAAGGTCTAGGCCAGGCCCCTAGCCAAGGGGCGATACCTGTTCAAAGTGTCTCGAAACTTCGATCTCAGTCGCCTGCGGCCGGAGCTCGTCCTGGGCGCGGCGTTCACCGCCGTCCTGGCCGTCTCGGCGCTCCTGGCCCGGGTGGGAGCGGACGCCGGCTGGCTGGCGGCGCTCGGCCACGTGATCACGGCCCGTGGCGCCGTGCCTTCGGGCGTGCCGTTCGCGTTCGCCGCCACCGGACACTGGCCCAATGCTCTGGTCCTGTCGGAGCTGATCTTCAACGGGTTGGAGGCCACACTCGGCGACCGTGGCCTGATGCTGGCCCAACTCGCCTGCGTGGCCGGAGCGATGGCCATCCTGGCTCGTGACAGCGCCCGGGGTCGGGCCGCGCCGATTGGCGTCGCCGGAGCACTACTCGTGGTCGGGATCGGCGCGCTGCCCAGCTTGTCCATCGCGCGCGTGCAGATGTTCTCGCTGGTGCTGTTTCCCGCGTTGGCGGCCCTGCTGCGCTCCGAGACGCGCTCCCCGTCGCGCCGCATCTGGCTGGCGGTGCCGCTGCTGGCGCTGTGGTCAAACCTGCACGGCGCGGCGCTGCTCGGTGCCGGCATGCTCCTGGTCTACCTGGTCCTCGAGCGCGGCCGGCGCGAACCGCTGCTGGCCTTCGGTGTGGGACTGGGCGGACTGGTCGCCCTGTGCTTGACCCCGGCCGGGATCCATACCGTCGCTTACTACCACGGGGTCCTGACCAATCTCGCCGCCCAACGCGGGGAGGGGATGTGGGGTCCGCTGTCACTCACCACGCCCCTGGACGTGATCATGGCGATGGCCGGATTGCTCCTCGCCTACCGGGCGTGGCGGGCCAGACCGCGGCTGTGGGAGACCGTGATGGCCGTCGTGCTCGTAGTCGCCACCGTCAAGGCTGACCGCGATGGTGTCTGGCTGCTCTTCTTCCTGGCCGTTCCGGCGGCTCGCACACTGGCCCCGAACCGGTCGCTGCGGACGTTGGCCCCGATCCTCGGGGTCGGGGCGGCCGTGCTGGCCGTTTTCGCGCTTATTCGCGGGCCGGTGCCGACCGGCGCGAGCCGGTCACTCCTCACTGGGGCCATTGCCGCGGCCCATGGCTCGCCCGTCCTCGCCGATGGCCGGATCGACGAGCAGGTGGCGATGGCTGGAGGGCGGATCTGGGCCGGCAATCCGATCGACGCCTTCTCGCGATCCGTGCAAAGCGATTACTTGAACTGGCTGGCCGGCGAGCGCTCCGGTGCCAGCGCGGTGACGCCGGCGGTGCAAGTTGTGCTGGTCGCGCGCGGCACCCGAACCCAGGCGCTGATGGCCCGGCTACCGGGGTTCGCGGCCGCGAGCGGCGACCGGACGACGGTCATGTACGTGCGCACCAGCTGAGGGCGCAGCCAGGCGCTCGCCGAGGCGACCGTGCCGGCGGGCCGTATCGGGCGTGGCCACGGCCCGCGCCAGCACCGCTCCGTCACCGACCACGATCGTCGCCATCCGCGCCCGCGTGATCGCCGTGTAGAGCATCTCGCGACGCAGGAAGAATGCCCCGGCGGCGGGGTGGGCGATGATCACGGCGACGGGCAACTCAATCCCCTGGCCGCGGTGCACCGAGCAGGCATAGGCAAGCCGCAGGCGGTCGGCCTCCTCCGGGGCCAGACGGAAGACCGCCTCGTCGGCGGCCAGCAGCAGCGCCGCCGGTTCCTCCGCACCGTCACTGGCCGTGCCGCCGTCGATCTCGTCGAGCAGACGCAGCACCGTGCCGTTCATCAGACCGAGCTCATGCAGGTTGCGCCCGGTCATCATCAGCTTGTCGCCGATCCGCAGCCGGCCGCCGCGCACCGGCTTCCCGTCCGGGTTCAGAGCGGCCCGAAGAGCCTGATTGACGGCATCGATACCCAGTTCCCCGCGATACACCGGGGCGAACACCTGGATGTCGGTGACCGGGTCGATCCCGTAGTGGGCGGGCAGCCGCTCGGCGACCAGCGAGACGATCTCGTCGCGGGCACGAACCGGAGAGCTGCGCTCGATCAAGAACAGATCGCGTCGCATCTCGCGCTCATGGCGAAAGCTGGGCAGGCGGCCCCGCCGGATGGCGTGGGCGGCCTGGACGATCATGCTGCCGGCGGCCTGGCGGAAGATGTGGGTCAGGCGCGCGGTCGGCACCCGGGCGGACTCGACGAGCTCAGCGAACGGCTTGCCGGCTCCCACCGGCGCGAGCTGGTCGGCATCCCCGACGAGGACGACGTGGGTGTCATCTCCGACCGCTCGCAGCAACGTCACCAGCAGCTCCAGGTTGGCCATCGAGGTCTCGTCCACGATCAGCAACTCGCAGCCCAGTGGATCCTGCTCGTCATGGGTCGGTCCCTCGCCGGGGACCCAACCCAGTGCCGAGTGAACCGTGCGGGCCCGCACGCCGCTGGCCTCGGTCATCCGCACCGCCGCGCGCCCGGTCGGCGCGACCAGGAGCACGCGGAGCCGTTGCCCGGTGGCCACCGCAGCGATCGACTTGATCGACGCCGTCTTGCCCGTACCCGGACCCCCGGTGATGACCGACAGCCGATGGACGAACGCCGCTCGCAGCGCGTCCCGTTGTTCATCGGTCAGGTCGACCGCCTCCGGAGCATCGGCCTCGGGCTCGCGCATTCGCTCTACGGGCTCAGCGCTGATCAGTGCATCGACTCGCGCCGCGAGCTCGGCTTCGAGCTCCGCCGTCGCCGCTCGGTACAGGAAGCGGTCCTCGTGGACAAGTAGCCCGGAATCGGTCAGAGCCTCGATCGTTTCCGCCTCCGGACTCGTGGCCGATCAGGCCGCGGACAGCGCCGGCCAGCTCGTCCTCGGGCAGGCAGGTGCTGCCGCTGCGCTCGGCTTCGGCCAGCGCGTGGATGACCGCGGCCCGCTCGCGCTGAGAAGGATCCTCGAGCCCGCCGGCCGCCCGGGCGATCCGATCGGCAATGGCGAAGCCGACGCCGAACACGCTGGTCAGCTCATACGGGTTGCCGGTCAGGATTTCGTGCGCGCCGTTGCCGTAGTGCTCATGGATGCGTGTCGCCAGATAGGCCAGGCCGTGCGGCGCGAGCATCAGATGCAGGCGACGCGTGATGCGCAGCTCGCGCCAAGAGTCAGCGGCCTGCTCGGCCCGGATGTGGCGCAGCCCGACGGCGGCGAACGCGGCCGCGGGGTCGGCGTCGATCGCCTCCAGGACGTCGAATCGCACCGTGGCGCTCGACGAGCTGGAGGGCGCGCTTGGAGCCCACGTGGCGGACGCGCTTGAGATAGGCGACCAGCGCCTGGGGATCGTCGGGTGCCAGCGGACGGGCCTCCGCCACCTTGACCTGCGGCCCGTAGCGGCTGTCGGTGACCCATTCACCCTTCACATGGGCTCGCTCACGCTCCTCGAGATGGACCAGAGGACCCACCAGCGTCACCGGTGTCCCGTCCCGCCCGGCCGCCTCCAGCACGGCCCACCCCGAGTCAGGATTGGCGAACCGCACCTGATGGATCGTGATCTCAGCGTCAAAGCTCTCGGGCATGATGCGGACGTTAGAGTCGGCGCGCCCGCGCCGTCGGCAATCGTGACACCGACGTCACATTCACGACTGGCGTTCGGCGGCGTCCACCGCGGCGGCGAGGCCCTCGCTCCCGACCAGCGAGCCGAAGCGACGCACGATCGGCCGCACTGCTGCCAGTCCGATCCGCCCGCGGTTGCCCAGCGGCTGAACGCGAACCTCAGTGAAGACTCGCGATCCGGGCTCGGCGGCCTGGACCCAGAAGGCAAACGCGACGCGCGCTGTGCCCGACCGGTCCCAGGTCCGGAAGTCGGCCGGTCCGGCCAGGCGGGGGTAGTCGCGCCTCAGGGTCCAGATCCGGCCCACCAGGCCCGACACCACCGCGCGCTGGCCCTCGGCCAAGACCATGAACGGGGGCTGGCGAAAGAGTTCATCCATCGTCAGGTCTCGGCTGAGCCCCGGAATTCGCCAGCGCACCAGGCGCCCCAGCCTCCCCGTTTTGCTCAGTGGGAGGTCGCAGGCGGCCCGCCACAGAACGTCCGGCGAGGCCGTGCTGTCCCGGGAGTAGGCGACGCGGAGACCGTCCTCGGGAAGCCACTGATCGAGGTCAGGTTGCATCCCGCGGTTCTACACGACGCCCGCTTTGGGGGATCATCTCCACGTGCTCGCGCACGCTCTCGCGCCGGTTAGGCCGGCTCTCGCCGACCGGCTCGGCATTCCGCGTTCGCTGCCGGGCGCCCCCGGTGTCGCCCTGACCTTCGATGACGGGCCGCACCCGGAGGGCACCCCGGCCATCCTCGAGGGCCTCGCGCGGGCAGGCGCCCGGGCCACGTTCTTCGTCGTCGGGGAGCAGGTCAGCCGCCGACCGGCGCTGCTGGCTGAGATCGAGGCCGGTGGTCATCTCGTGGCGCTGCACGGTTATCGGCACCGCCTCCAGCTCCGCCTGCACGCCCGGGAGCTCGAGGACGATCTGATTCGGGGGATCGCGGCCATCGAGGACGCGCTCGGTCACGGTCCGGCCTGGCATCGGCCTCCCTACGGCATCTACAGCCCGGCCGGACTGCAGGGCGCGCGTGCGATGGGACTGCGTCCGCTGCTGTGGTCGCGATGGGGCAAGGACTGGCGCAAATTCACGACCCCGGACCGGATCGCCGCCAGGGTCATCTCCGGAGTGTTGCCGGGAGATGTGATCCTCCTGCACGATGCGGACTTCTACAGCGCTCAGGGCTCGCACCGGAGGACCGCGGCGGCTCTGGCCCTGATCGCGGCCGAGCTCAAAGGCCGAAAAGTCGGTACCGTCCTCCCTGTCTGACAGCCTTGCCAGAGCGCACACCCACTGGCACGATTGACGATCTGGGGGCCCCTGGGCACCGTCGATCGGCCGGGCTTGGTGTCGACCAACGCGCCTTCGGGCGTCTGTACACAAATGACCACCGCATCCGCTTCCGCTTCTTCCTCGAGCGCCCCTGACTTCGCCCGCTTCGCGATCGGCTTTGACCATCGCGACCGGGAGCGCCTGCACGCGCTCGTCGATGACGTGCTGGACTCCAACCGCTGGTCGGAGGCCGCCATGACCGAGCGCTTTGAGACCGGCTGGGAGGGCTGGAACGAACTGCCCGCGGTCGCCGTTTCGAGTTGGGCCGGGGGCGCGCTCGCCGCGCTGCACTTCGCCGGCGTCCAGGGCGAGACCGTGCTCTGCCCGTCGAACACGTTCATGGCCACGCCGCTGGCTGCGATCCGGTCCGGCGCCGACGTCCAGTTCGTGGACTGCAATCGCGAGGACCTGTGCATGTCGTTCTCCGACTTCGAGGCCAAGGCCGAGAAGCACAAGCCGCGCGCCGCCTTCCTCGTCCACATCGGCGGACACATCGCCTTTGACTCTGAGCGCATCGCCGCTTACTGCCGCGAGCACGGGATCTTTCTGATCGAGGACTGCGCGCACGCTCACGGCGCGCACTGGGGCGACCGCAAGCCGGGCTCCTACGGTGACGCCGGCGTGTATTCGCTGTACGCGACCAAGACCATCTCGACCGGGGAGGGTGGCGTGCTCGTCTCACGCCGTCCCGAGGTGATCGCGCACGCCCAGAACTTCCGCAACTACGGCAAGCCCAGCCACGAGGTCCCCGGCCTGAACTTCCGCATGTCCGAGTTCACCGCCGCCCTCGGCCTGGTTCAGATCGAGCGCCTGCCCGAGATCGTGGCCTGGAAGAACCAGATCGCCCGCTCCGAGCTCGACCCGCAGTACCCGGGTCGGCTCGAGCTGCCCGAGGGCATGGAGTCCGGGCTATACAAGTACATCGTCTTCGACTGGCTCGAGCGCTCGACCGGCCGCGTCTATGACGAGCCCTGTCACCGGATCATGGGTCACGACGTCGACCTGCCCAACTCCGATTGGGTGGCGCGTAACCATTCCTGCGTCCCGCTCTATTACCGGCCAGAGAACTGATGACCGGCGCCGCGACCAGAAAGCAGTCCCGATGAGAGTGCTCGTCACTGGGGGCTCCGGCTTCATCGGCAGCCACGTCGTCGACAAGCTCCGCGCGCGCGGGCACGAGCCGGTCATCTATGACCTTCGTCCCTCGCCGTGGCACGGGGACCCGGGGCGCCCGGTCGACACGGTGCTCGGGTCGATCACCGACCGCGAGGCGCTCGAGCGTGCTCTGCACAGCTGCGACGCCGTCGCTCATCTGGCCGCGGTCGCCGACGTCAATGACGTCCACGCCGAGCCCGAGGACGCCGAGCGCATCAACGCTCGCGGCACCGTGGCCGTGCTCGAAGCCGCGCGCCGGGCCGGGGTCAAGCGCATCCTCTACGCCTCCACGATCTGGGTCTATTCGGACTGCGAGCCCGAGGAGGTCGACGAGGACACGCTCCTGCCTCCGCCCAGCCACCTCTACACCAGCACCAAGCTGGCCGGTGAGCTGTACTGCAAGGCCTACCAGGAGCTGTACGGGATCGACTACACGATCCTGCGCTTCGGGATCCCCTACGGGCCCCGGGCGCGGGAGGCGGCCGTCATTCCCGCGTTCGTCAACAAGGCGCTGGCCGGCGATCCGCTGACTCTCGCCGGCGACGGCAGCCAGTCGCGCAAGTTCGTCTACGTCGAGGACCTCGCCGACGGTGTTGCTCGCGGCCTCGATGACGTGGCCGTCAACCGCGTCTACAACCTGGCCAGCGACGAGACGGTGACGATCAAGCAGATCGCCGAGACGATCAAGGAGCTGATGGGCGACGTCGAGATCGTCCATACCCCCGCCCGCCCCGGCGACTTCGGCGGCAAGATCGTCTCCAGCGAACGCGCCGAGCGCGAGCTGGGCTGGACGGCCGCCACCCCGTTCGCCGAAGGCGTGCGCAGGTACATCGACTGGCGTCACGACCAGGCCAAGGCCAAGGCCGACAGCGCCGACGCCGCCGTGATTCCGGCCGGCGAGCCCGATCAGGAGGCCAAGCCGCGCAAGGTCCTGATCATCTCGGCTGACATCGGCGAGGGCCACGACCTTCCCGCCCGCGCGGTGGCCAGGGAATTTCGGGACGAGGATCCCGACGCCAACATCTCGATCGTCAACGGCCTGCCCGCGATGGGACCGGTTCTGACCAAGGTCCTGCGCGAGAACTCGGCCTTCATGTTCCAGTACCTGCCGTGGCTGTTCGACTTCCAGTATTGGCTGTTCATGTACTTCGCGCCCACGCGCTGGCTGTCGCGCAAGCTGCTGATGTTCTTCGGGCGCCGCGGCCTGATGCGGATGATCCGCGCTCACGATCCGGACCAGATCGTCTCCACCTATCCGGGAGTGACGGCGATCCTGGGCGAGCTCCGCCGCACGGGCAGGCTCAAGGTCCCCTGTTACTCCTCGATCACCGATCTCGCCGGGCTGCAGTTCTGGGCCCACCCGGGGATCGACCTGCACTTCATCACGCACCCCGAGTCCGCCGATGAGGTCGAGTCGATCGCCGGTCCGGGCAGCGTGCGCTGGGCCAAGCCTCCCACCGCGCCGGCCTTCCTCGCCGCCCGCTCGCGTGACGAGGCCCGCCGCGCCCTGGCCCTGCCCGCCAGCGGCCGCGTGATCGCCGTCTCGGGCGGCGGCTGGGGAGTCGGCGACCTGGCCGGCGCCACCCAGGCGGCACTCGAGTTCGAGGACGCGACCGTGCTCTGTCTGTGCGGTCGCAACGACAAGCTGCGGGCCAAGGTTGCCCAGCGCTTCGCCGGCGAGCCGCGCCTGCGCGTGATGGGCTTCACCGATCGCATGGGAGACGTGCTGGCCGCCGCCGACGTGCTCGTGCATTCGAGCGCCGGCTTGACCGTGCTCGAGGCGATCATTCGCGGCTGTCCCGTCGTCTCCTATGGCTTCGGCGTCGGTCACGTGCGAGCCTCGAACCGTGCCCTCGAGCGCTTCGAGCTCGCCCAGGTGGCCCGCAACGCCAAGGAGCTCGGTCCGAAGATCGGCCGCGCGCTCGAGCTCCGCACCGAGCCCGATCCCCGCTTTGCTCGCCGGCCTTCCACCGCCTCGCTGATCCTGGCCGACGAGCGCCGGGCGCGCACGCTCCCCGTCTGGCGCGTTCGCTCCGTGCGCGCCGCCTTCAGCACCGGGCTGGCGGTGGTCGTGGCGGCGTGGATCCTCACCACGGGCGCCAGTTACTCGCTGGTCGCTCACTTCGCCCACATCCGGCCCGTGACTGCGGTTGAGACCGACCACCCCGAGGTCGGGGTTCTGATCGACGCCCCCGGGGGCCAGGTCCCGGAGCTCGCCGGGCTGCTGGCCAGTTACGGGATCCACGCTTCCTTCGCCGTCGGGCGCCCGTCCTATCCCGTGGACACCACGGTGATCGACAACGGCGACCAGCCCCTGCCGCGACTTCCGACCGGCGGCCTCGTGCGGTGGCTGGGCACGCGCGGAGAGCTGCACAAGCTGATCGGCAGGACGGGTCGCGGCCACACGTTCCTGTACGCATCCAGCGGTCCGAGCCTCGGCCAGTGGCTGTTCGCCCACGGCGCCGGCGGCCGGCTTGTCGCCGGTGCGGTTCACCTGCGCGACAGCGACGACTCGCTGGGTCATCTGCGCCCCGGCGAGGTGATCGAGCTCACGGTGGCCAAACCGGACGCTCTGCAGCCACTGCTGGCCAAGCTGGTCGCCGGCCTGCGCGGCGACCACCTGTCCGCCGTCTCCCTCGGTCGCCTGATGCGCGACGCGGGCACCTCCGAGTAGCCCGGGTCGACTCATGCGCGATGCGGGCCTGTCTGAATAGCACGGCGACGCCGGCTCCCGAGGACAGCTCCGCACCGCAGATCGCCGACGTCCGGGCGGCGGCCGCCCGGCTGGCCGGCGTCGCCCACCGCACCCCGGTGCTCAGCTCGTCCGCCCTCGACGCTCTGATCGGCGCCCGCCTGACGTTCAAGGTCGAGGCCTTCCAACGTGCCGGGGCGTTCAAGTTCCGGGGCGCCTACAACGCGATCTCCGGCTTGGACGACCGGGCGCGCGCCCGAGGCGTGTGCGCGGTCTCCTCGGGCAATCATGCTCAGGCCGTCGCCCTCGCCTCACGTCTGTGCCACACGCGGGCGACGATCCTCATGCCCGCTGACGCACCCGCGCTCAAGCGGGCGGCCACCGAGGGCTACGGGGCCGAGGTGATCGAATTCGACCGCTACCGCGATGACCGCGAGCAGCTGGTGCGGGCGCTGGCCGCTGAGCGGGGACTGGAGCTGATCCATCCCTTTGACGATCCACGCGTGATCGCCGGCCAGGGGACACTCGCCCTGGAGCTGCTCGAGCAGTCACCCGAGCGGCTCGATGCGATCGTCGTGCCCGTCGGCGGCGGCGGCCTGTTCTCGGGCTGCGCGATCGTCGCCGCCGCCCTGTCGCCGGGCACCCGGATGATCGGCGTCGAGCCCGAGGCCAGTGATGACGTCGTCCGGTCGCTGGCCAGCGGCCGGCGTGAGCGGGTGACGGTGGGGGCGACGATTGCCGACGGTCAGCAGACGGCGTCGTCGGGCGTGGTCACGTGGCCGGTTATCCGGGACCTGGCCGACCGGGTGGTGACCGTGTCCGACCGGGAGATCGTCACCGCCATGACGCTCCTGTTCGAGCGGATGAAGGTCGTGGCCGAGCCGAGCGGTGCCTGCGCGCTGGCCGCGGTTCTCGCCGGGGGGCTGGATCTGTCCGGCGCGCGCGTCGGCGTGATCGTCTCGGGCGGGAACATCGGAGTGGCCGCGTTCGCCGCCCTTATGGCGACCTGATCGCTCAGTCGGGTCGGTCTCGGTCACGCCCCGGCGGCGAGCCGGTCCAGGTCGGCTCGGCTCAGGTCCCGGCGGTGAGCGGCTCGCCGGCCAACGACGTCGCGACCGGCTGCCCGTCCGGCTCGGGCCGGCTCAGGACCCCCACGCGCAGCGCGATGGCCCCGGCCAAGACCGGAATAAGCCAGGCTTGAACGAGCGTCGCCGGGTTCTCGGAGGGCGCCAGCCACAGTCCAAGAGAGAGAACCCACACCCACGGGTCACGCAACCTCCGTGTCGCCGCGAAGGCGATGAAGAGAAGCAGCAGGTAGTGCTGCCAGACGATCGGCGAGGACAGGATGCCGAGCGTTATCGCCGCGGTGAACGTCCCCAGGTCGCTGCGGCGGCTGACGAGCATGACCGTGATCGCGACCCCCACGGCCAGTGCGGCACCGACCAGAGTCGCCACGTGCGACGGCATCCCGGAGCGAGTCAGCGCGGTCAGGAACGAGTGTGAATCGGTGCCGAAGGCACGAGCGTCGGCGGACAGCAGCCGGGGGTATGAGCCCAGCCCGTCAAAGCCGACGCAGGCCCAGCTGGCCAGCAGGAACGCCCCCGCCGATCCGGCGGCGACCGCGGCCTGCCGGTAGCGGCGGGTGAACAACAGCCACAGCACGAGTGGCCAGGCCAGCAGCTTGGCCGCGAGGATCGCTCCGACCGCGATCGCCCCCCGGTCCGATGCGCGCCAGCGCCAGGCCGCCGCGGCGCCCAGCGCGAGGATGCCATCAGGCTGACCCAGGGCCAAGCTGGCGACGAACGGGAACGAGCACAGCACGACGACCACGAATCCGCGATCAGTGACGTCGAGCAGTCTCAGCGCCCCCAGCAGGCAAGTCACGCAGAGCAGGTTGAAGGCGATGACCGCCGGAGTGAACGGCAGCAGAGAGAACGGGGCTCCGACCAGCGCCAGCAGCGGAGGGGTGACAAAGGCGTTCGAGTGGGCCAGTAGGTAGCTGGGCTCCGCGATCGTCGGGAAGGGCGAGGCGCCGTGCAGCACCGCCTTGCCTGCCGCCCACGTGCCACCCTCGAAGTCATGGCCGTACTCGTGCCCACGGGCCTGGAGATAGATCTGCGCGACGCCGAGGACGAGGAAGATGCCGACGATGCAGCGCCCCCGAAGTCGGGGCCAGTCGATCTGCAGTCCGCCCGCGGGTCGTGACGCAGTTGATCGCACGGCACCGAGGCTCACTGGGAATATGTCGCTCGACCTGTGTCTGGCCGCGATGGGCAGAAGGTCGACTTCCACCCGGAAGAAGGTCTAGCCCTACCAGTGCACTCCGCGCGTCGCCTGGGCAAAGGCCCGCTGTTCGGCCTGCAGCCGGCGGTCCTGGTTCTCGCCCCCCTCGGGAAACAGCTTGTAGGCCCGGTTGACGACCAAATCCTGGGCTCCGGGAGCGATCGCGTAGGTGAGCTGGCCGATGTTGCCCAGCGTCGTGGCCACCTTCTTGGGTCGCTTGCGCAGGGCCTCGACGATCATGTCGGCGGCCTCCTCGGGGCTCAGCGTGGGCAGCCGGTCATAGATCTTTGTCGGGGCAATCATCGGGGTGCGGACCAGCGGCATGTAGACAGTGGTGATGTGTACCCCGTCACCGATTACCTCCGGGCCGATCGAGCGCGAGAACGCGTCGAGCGCCGCCTTGGAGGCCAGGTAGGCGGCAAAGCGCGGCGTATTGACCTGAAGTCCGATCGTGGACACGTTGACGATGTGCCCGGCGCCCTGACTGCGCATGACTGGCAACAGGTCGAGGATCAGCTTGACCGGCGCGAAGTAGTTCAGCTGCATCGTCCGCTGGTAATCGTGGAAGCGGTCATACGAGCGGTTGATCGAGCGCCGGATCGACTTGCCGGCATTGTTGATCAGCACGTCGACGTGGCCGTACTCAGCCAGCACCTCGGCCGCCATCCGGTCCACATCGTCGGGATCGGTGAGGTCGCACGGATGAGCAAACGCGTCGCCGCCGAGCTCTCGTACGTCCTCGGCCAGGGCCTCGAGCTTGTCGGCGCTGCGCGCCACGAGGAGGACGATCCCACCCGCTTTCCCGACCTTGCGCGCGGCGGCCTCGCCGATGCCCGACGAGGCGCCGGTGATCATCACGACCCGGTTGTCGACCAAACTCGAAAGGGATCCAGCCAGGAGCCCTCCGGCCTGAGGGATGCGCTGGCCAAAGGCGCGGAGCGTTCGGAGCGAGCCGGTGGCGAGACCAGTCAGATCAGGTGTCATGCTCCGTAATCTGACAGGACCCGCCGCCCCGTGTGTTAGCGGCGCGCGCTGAGCTTTCCGACCAAGAGCTCGACCGAGCGTTGCAGGTCATCCAGCGTGGCCTGCTCGACGCTGGTGATGCCCAGCTTGCGGTTCAGCCACGCGTTGACCTCGCGGTGGCTGGTCCCGTCACGCCGGCGAACCTCGGAGACGAGCCGGTGGCGCTCATCACGGAGCATCGCCCGCCGCTCGAAGGCCGGCATCTCCCGCGGCCCCTCGGTTTCCCCGGGCTCGTCGTCGGGTGGATTGGTGTCCGGCGTCAGCCGCGCCCATCGGGCGGCGGCGGGCGACACCGGTGGCGGAGCCGGAGCACCGAACAGGCTCATCTGCGGCGCCACGTCGGCGCTCAGGGCGACGAAGTCCGGCGCCGGGCTGCGCTCGGTCTCGCGGCGAGCAGCGAGCTCGGACTCCAGCTCTTCATTTGGGTCACCCGGGGCGCGCAGAGCGCGCCGGACCTCCTGTTCGATCGTGCTCGCGTGGTCCCGGAGGACCGGGTCGGCGGGCAGATAGAGCCAGCTGGGGTCCGGCGGGCGACCGGGGATGGTGCGCACGAACCGGCCCACTATCTGACGAAAGATCAGCGGTGTCTTGGCGGCCGTGGCGTACACCCCGACCCGCAGCCGGGGGATATCCACGCCCTCGGAGACCATGTTGACGGCGACGATCCAGGGGTCGGTCGAGTTCGTGAACGCGGCCAGCTTGGCCGCCGCTCGCGGTTCGGCGTGAAGCACGACCAGCGGTACCCGTCCGGTCACCTCGCGCAGTAGCTTGGCGATCCTGCGGGCGTGGTCTGAATCGGCGGCGATGACCAGCCCACCCGCGTCCTTGTGACCCTCCGTGCGGATCGTCTTCAGCTTGTTGTCGGCCTCGCGCAGGATCCGGAGCAGGCCGTCGGGCAATTCGGTGGAGATCGCCGTGCGGTACCGACGGCTGGCCTCCCGCGTGCTCAGCACGGTCTCGAAGCTCGACTCGACGATGTCGTCGCCGCTGCGCCACGACAGCGTTCCGTCGTAGGCCACAAAGCACACCGGGCGGCAGATCCTGTCCGCGACCGCCTCGGCGTAATTGAAGGAGATGTCAGGCTCGGCCAGGCCATCGGTGTCGTAGACGACGCCGGGGATCGGCGTCGCGTCGGAGCGAAACGGGGTACCGGATAGGAGCAGCCACCGGGGGCCGCCGCCGAAGGCCTTGGTGAAGCCCACCCCCCAGCTCAGGTCCTCTCCGAGATGATGGGCCTCATCGGCTATGACCAGGCTGCGCGAGGGCAGCGATCGGCCCCAGCGCACCGGGGCCTTGGCGATGCGGGCATAGGTGACCGAGACGCCATGGAAGCCGCTCGGGGGCCGCGGAGAGTCGGAGTCAGGAGCGAGGTCGAGTCCCAGCCCGTCGGCGGCTCGCGCCCACTGCCGCGTCAACGGTGCGGTGGGGCAGGCGACGATCACGTTGCTGACGGCGCCGGCGTGCAACTGCTCACGGGCGAACTGGAGCGCCGGCCGCGTCTTGCCGGCTCCCGGAGCGGCCGAGATCAGGAATGGACCCTCGCGCCAGTTGGCCATCGCGGCCATGGCGCGGTGCTGCCAATTGCGCAGCCCGGTGCGGTTGGTGGGGGTGCGAGGGGAGGGCACAGGGCGAGCCATCGTGCCCGACGGTCCGGACGAATCGGCCCGATCCCCGTCCCGCTGGGAAGTGTCGACATCCGCCGGGCCACGTGCGAACATACGTTCGACATGATCGTCTCTGTGCTGCTGCCCCGTTTTGCCCTGGCCACCGCCGTTGGTGACCGTAGCGAGTTGCTCCAGACCCCGGCCGCGCTCGCTCCCGAGCCGGGTGGAGCCCAGAAGGTGGGCGAGGTCTCGCCGCCCGCCGAGGCGCTCGGCGTCCATCCCGGCCTCCGCCTGGGGGAGGCCTTGGCCAGGTGTCCGGAATTGACCCTGGTGCCGCCTGACCCAGCCGGGGTCGCCGACCGCTGGGAGCGGCTGCTGGTCAGATTGGAGTCGATGGGGGCGGCGGTGGAACCCGAACGCCCGGGGCTGGCCTGCTTCGACGCCCGCGGGCTGCTGCGGTTGCACGGCGGGATCGAGGGCGTACTGGCCGCGGTTCGGCGCGCCCTGAGTGTGCCGGCTCGGTTCGGTGTCGCCCCTTCGCGCTTTGCCGCTGTGGCGGCTGCCACCCGGGCTCGGTCTCGGCGGCCCGAGATCGTCCTCAGACGTGGGGGTGCCCTGACCGGGAGCCGGCTCGGGGGCGTGCGCCGGCTCCCCGGTCCGGGGGCAGCGGAGCCCGGGGATGACCGAGCCCTGGCTCGCTCCTATCTCGCTCCGCTCCCCGTAGCGCTGTTACGGGCTCGTCCCGCTTTGGCCGAGATGCCCGAGGCGCTCGAGCGCCTCGGCGTGGGCACGCTGGGCGAGCTGGCGGCGATGCCCGCCGCAGCGCTCGCCGATCGCTTCGGGTCGCTCGGGCTGATCGCCCATGAGCTGGCCAGTGGCGGCGACAGTGCGCTCACGCCGCGGCCGCCCGGGGAATTTCTGCGCGAGGCCCTGGACCTTCCTGAGGCGGGATCCGGGATCCAGCTCGAACGCGGCCTGGGGTTGCTCATCGATCGGCTCCTGGCCCGGCGCGAGCGGCGCGGGCGGACCCTGCGGGCGGTGGTCGTCTCCGCGGTTCTCGTCGAGCAGGGGGGGACGTGGCGCGAACGGGTCGTATTCCGCGAGGCCCTGTCGGATCCCGTGCGCATGCGCCTGGCCCTCACGCCCCGGTTGTCACTGCTGCCCGCGCCGGCGGAGACGCTCAGGCTGGCCGTCGAGCGCTTCGGGCCGGCGGCCTGTGACCAGCGGGGCCTGCTCGAGGCGCCGGCGGAGGCACGGGCGGCGCGGCTGCGAGAGGCTATCCGCCAGGCTCGAGTCGCGGCTGGGCCCGAGGCCGCCCTGCGGGTGCTCACCGTCGATCCGGACTCCCGCTTCCCCGAGCGGCGAGCCGTTCTGACCCCATTCGAGGGATGAGCGGCGCCCGCCACCCATGAGCCGTCTCCGCTACCCGGGTATCCCGCTCGCGGGCGAATGATGAGTGGTCCCCGCCGCCTGGCTGTCCCGCGGAGAGTCGCCGTCGAGGCCGATCCCGACGGCCGGCCGCTCGTTGTCGACGGACGCGATGTCGACGCCGTCCGTGAAGCTTGGCTGATCGAGGATCGCTGGTGGACCGAGCGCCCGCTCCGCCGTCACTACTGGGAGATCGTCACCACGTGTGGTCGAAACGAGGTCGTGTTCACGGATCTGTTCAGCGACCGCTGGTGGCGTCAGCGGTGATCCTCGGCCTTCTCGGACAACGTCTTAGACTCGGAGCCCGATGTCCGATCTGAGTCTTCCCCTCGAGCCCGGGCCTGCCGCCGTCGGCACCTGGAGCGGCGGACGCTTCATGCACTTCGGCGCACCGCTGGACGACGAGCGCTTCCTGGCCTTGATCCGCCCCGACGAAGCGATTCGCACCGTGATCACCGCCGACGTCTACGGAGCCGGTGAGGCCGACTCCATGCTCGGGCGAGCCATCGCCGGACTCCCGCGCGAGCGCATGTGCGTGGTCGGCGCCGTGGGCCACGACTTCTACACCGGTGAGCGCAACGGCGCCAAGGGCTTCCCGCGTTTCACGGATCCCAGCCTGCGGCGCCCCGCGGAGTATGGGGACTACCTCCGCATGGCCACCGAGCGAAGCCTCGAACGCTGTGGGGTGGACAGCTTCGATCTCCTCCTCCTTCACAATCCCGATCGGGGCGGGTACACCAGCGAGGCCGTATGGCAGGGGATGAGCGCTCTCCGTGAGTCCGGCCTGACGCGGCTCATCGGCGTGGCGCCCGGCCCGGCCAACGGCTTCACGCTCGACGTGATCGATTGCCTCGAGCGCTTTGGCTCCGAGATCGACTGGGGCATGATCATCCTTAACCCGCTCGAGCCCTGGCCCGGTGAGCTCGTGCTGGCCGCCGCCGCCCGCCACAACGTCAAGCTGATCACGCGTGTCGTCGATTACGGGGGGCTGTTCTTTGACGACCTTCACCCCGGCCAGGAGCTGGCGCCGCGCGATCACCGTGGCTTCCGCCCCGCGGGCTGGATCGAAGCCGGCCGTGAGCGCCTCGAGGCGATGCGCCCGATCGCGGCGCGGTCGGGACTGACGATGATGCAGCTGGCCTGCCAGTGGAACCTCGCCCAGGCCCCGGTCAGCTGCGTGGCTCCGACGCTGATCCAGGAGGTTGGACCGCAGGCCCGTTCGATCGAGGACAAGCGCGCCGAGCTCGCCGCCCTGCCGGTGCAGTCGCGGCTCACCGCCGAGGACGTCGCCGAGATACGCGCGCTGGGCGACAACACCGGCTCGATGGCGCTGAAGGGCGCGAGCCCCACGCACACCGGGGACGAGCAGCCCGACCGCTGGGCGCTGGACGAGCATCTCAGCGAGGTCGCGCGACGCTGGGAGATCCAGCCCGAGCGAGACCTCGCCCAACGGGTCGCGGCATGACCGCTGGGAACGGTGAGGCCGAGTTCCCGATCACCGGCGGCTGCAACTGCGGAGCGGTCCGCTTCGAGATCACCGGCCCCTTCGAAGGCGCGAGCTACTGCCACTGCACGCGCTGCCAGCGACGCACGGGTACGGCCGCGGCGCCCAACGCCCGGACCGCGCCGGGGACCTTCCGGATCCTTCACGGTGAGGACCGGCTCCGCTCCTGGCATCCCGAGACGGGGATGGACAAGTACTTCTGCGGCGACTGCGGCTCGGCCCTGTTCAGCGCCCCCGGCCGGGACTTCGAGCAGGTCGGCGTCCGCTTCGGCACCCTCGACGCCGACCCCGGAATCCGGCCCGGCCACCGGCAGTACGTGGCCTACGCCGCCGTCTGGGAGGAGATCCCCGACGATGGGTTGCCGCGGTACCCCGAAGCCCGCCCGCGCTGACCCTCAGCTCGTGGCCTCGAGCTCGGCCTGCACCCACTCGCACCCGACGGACAGATCCTCGACGCCCATCGCGGCGGCCACGTTCAGCCACATCCCGTAGCGGAAGAAATCATCGATCCGCTCCTGGTCGGCGCCCGAGATCTCCTGCACGTGAGCGACCAGCCCGGCGTACAGAGCGCGGACCCGATCGCGGATGACCTCGTCGTCGCAGGCGGCGTAGGAATGCAGTTGGAGCATCAGGAAGTCCCGATCTGACTCCAGCAGCCTGACGTAGGCGTGCCCCATCGCCGTCAGCACGTCGGTATCGGGGAGCGCAACCGCCGGGTCGAACTCGGCCGCGCCCTCGGCCAGCCGCTGGGCGACGACCCCAAAGCCCCGCTCGACGGCGGCCAGGAACAGCTCGCGCTTGCTCCCGAACAGGCTGAACACGTAGGGCTGGGCGACGCCCACGCGGCGGGCGATCTTGTCCACCGGAGTGCCGTGAAACCCACCGTGGGCGAACTCGTGGACGGCGGCCGCCACCAGCGCGTCTCGCCGTTGCGCGGCGGGAACCCGTTGGCGGCGGGGCTTCTCGGTACCGGGCGCTGAATCGGGGGCCATGGCCGAGTTGATCGTAGTCCTCATCGAGGCCGATCAGGCGGGGATTGGCGTCGGCTGGGGTGCCTGGTCGCCGCGGCGGACGCCGGTCACGTCCCCGACGGGCTCCGCGCCGGCCGGCGCCTCAGCCAACGCCTGGGCCTCGGCATCGGCCCGCGTGCTGAACGGCAGCACCAGCGCCACCAGGGCACCTACCGCCAACACGGCCGTGCCGACCCACAGGGCGGGCGTAAGACCGTTGACGAAGGCCTGCGGCGAGCTGTAGCCGCCGTGGGCGGTGAACACCGTGGCCAGGACCGAAACCCCCAGCACCCCACCCAACTCGCGGATCGCGTTGGTCGCGCCGGAGGCCTGGCCGGCCTGGTCGGTGCGGACTGAGGTGAGCACGGCGTTGGCCGAAGGGGCGAACACGAGGGCCATTCCCGCCCCGCCGAGGATGAACGGCGCGATCAGGCTGGCGTAGCTCTCGCTGACGCTGACGAGCCCTGCCATCCAGCCCAGGGCGATGGCCTGCAGGGCCAGGCCGGCGACCAGGAAGGGCCGGCTTCCGTAACGCTCGGAGAAGTAGCCGGCCAGGGGTGCGACGACCATCGTCGCGCCGGTCCAGACGAGGAGCTTCACGCCCGCCTGCAACGGTGAGTTGCCGAGGACGTTCTGCAGAAACTGGCTCAAGAAGAAGATCGAGCCGAACATCCCGAAGTACATGGCCAGCGACACGACGTTGGTCACGGCGAAGGCGCGGTGGCTGAAGAAGCTCATGGGCAGCATCGGCTGCTCGCTACGCCGCTCGACGACGATGAAGGCGGCGACCAGCAGCGCGCCGGCGGCCAGCGAGACCAGCACCTCGGGCGCCGTCCAGCCCAGCGACTGCGCGCGGACCAGTCCGAAGACGAGCCCGAACAACCCGGCCGAGCCCACGGCCAGGCCGTTGAGGTCAAGTCGTGAGTTGTGGCCGTAGCTCTCGCTGAGCCGGGCCCCGGCCAGCGGAACGAGGATCGCGCCGATCGGGACGTTGATCCAGAAGATCCAGTGCCAGGAAGCGGCCTGGACGACCGCTCCGCCGACCAGCGGGCCGAGCGCGACGGCGACCCCGCTGATGCCCGACCACACGCCGAGGGCGAGCCCGCGCTGGGCGGGTGGAAAGGCGTCGGCGAGCAGGGTCAGGGTCAGGGGCGTGGCGATCGCGGCTCCCACTCCCTGCAGGCCTCGGGCAGCGATCAGAAGGTCGGTGGACGGGGCCAGGGCGGCGGCCGCCGAGGAGACGGTGAAGAGCGCGATCCCGATCATGAACATGCGCTTGCGGCCCCAGCGGTCACCGAGGGCCGCCCCGGTCAGCAGTAGGACCGCATAGGCCAGCGTGTAGGCGTTGACCGTCCACTCGAGCGCCTGGATCGAGGCCCCCAGGTCCCGGTGGATGCTGGGTAGGGCGACGCTCACGACGAGGTTGTCGAGCACGACCATGAACAGCCCTATGGAGACGATGGCGAGAGTCCAGCCCCGCCGGCGAGAAGTGGTCATCGGATCCTCCAGATGATTAGTGACTACTAACTATCTAGGAAATTAGCAGCCACTAATAATTTGTCAAGGCGAAGTTCACCGAGCCCGGCCGTGGTTGCTGAGAGCCGACGGTCAGCCCGTTCGGTGGTCGTCCTCGAGCTATGCGAACATATGTTCGCTGTGTACACCGAGCTCCACTGCCACTCCGCGTTCTCCTTTCTGGACGGCGTCTCGCTGCCCGATGAGCTGGTCGCGGCGGCCCTGGACCTTGGTCACCGGACGCTGGCGCTGACCGACCACAACACGGTCTCGGGCTCGATGGAGTTCGCGGTCGCCGCCCGGGCCCTGGGACTCAACGCGATCCACGGGACAGAGCTCGATCTGGAGCCGGATGACTCGTACGCGGTCCGTTCAGGCGAGGCGGGATGCCCAGCGGACCGCAGGCGCGAGGTGCGCCATATCACCTTGCTCGTCGCCGACGCTCGCGGCTGGTCCAATCTCTGCCGGATCCTGACCCGCGCGCACGCCCACACGCGGGACGGGCGGCCCGGGGCGCCGGCCGACGATCCGCGCACACCCCTGCAGACCGTTCTCGAGCACTCCGAGGGCCTGGTCTGCCTGAGCGGCTGCGCGCTGCACGGCGTGCAGGACGAGCCCACGCTCCGCCGCCTGCGCGACGCCTTCGGGACCGAGCGGTTCCGGGTCGAGCTCCAACGCCCGCTGTTGCGTGACGACCGAGCCCGCAACCGGCGGCTACAGGAGGTGGCTCGACGGCTGGGGGTGGCCTGCGTGGCTACCGGCGATGTCCACGCGCACGCCCGGGCCCGGGCTCCGCTCCAGGACGCCTTCGTGGCCGTGCGGCTTCACATGACGCTGGACGGCTCAGAGCCTCAACGGCGGGGGAATTTCAGCCACGTGCTGGCTTCGCCGCAGGCCATGGCGGCCCGCTTTGCCGAGTACCCGGAAGCCGTGGCCGAGACCACGCGCCTGGCCGAGAGCCTGAACTTCGATCTGCGCAGCGATCTTGGCTACCGCTACCCCGGGGCCGAGGATGAGGCGGCGATGCGCAAGCTGACCGCGCTGTGCGACGTCCGCCTCCGGGATCGTTACGGGCCCGAGGGGACCGGCGCTGTGGCGGGTGCTCAGGTCCGGCTCGAGGAGGAGATGCGGATCATCGACTCGCTGGGCCTGGCTGGATTCTTCCTCCTGCACCACGACATGCTCGAGCTCGCGCGCGAGGTCGCCGTCGAGGTGCGCGGGCCCGACAGCGCGCGGTCGCTGCTGCCGCCGGGGCGGGGGCGGGGTTCGAGCGTCTCCTCGATCGTCTGTTACCTGACCGGGCTCTCGCATGTGGACCCGATTGCCAACGAACTGCTGATCGGCCGCTTCCTCAATGACGAGCTGACCTCGCTGCCCGACATCGATCTCGACTTCCCTCGTGACATTCGCGAGCAGCTCATTCCCCGCGTGCACGAGCGCTATGGCCGCGAGCGCTCGGCGCTGGTCGCCGCCTTTCCCACCTATCGCGCCCGAGGCGCCATCCGGGAGCTCGGCAAAGTGCTCGGCCTGCCGCCGGGGGAGATCGAGCGGGTTGCCCGCGGCAGCGAGGGCTGGGATGCCCGGGAGGTGGGCCGGGACATCGAGACGACCGGACGCCGGGGGCTGAACGGGCGCTGGGCGTGGCTGGCTCGGCTAGCCACCGAGGCCCATGGCCTGCCGCGCCATTTATCCCAGCATTCGGGCGGGATGATCATCGCCACCCGGCCGCTGATCGACTGCTGCCCGATCGTGCCCGCGGCCATGGAGGGGCGCCAGATCTCCCAGTGGGACAAGGACTCCTGCGCCGACGCGGGCTTTCTGAAGATCGACCTGCTCGGGCTGGGGATGCTGTCGGCGGTCGAGCGCTGCGTGGAAATGATTTGGCGCACCCGAAGGGAGCGGATCGATCTCTCGAAGATCCCCTATGACGATCCCGCCACCTACGAATGCATCCAGAACGCCGACACCACCGGCGTGTTTCAGATCGAGAGCCGAGCCCAGATGGCCTCGCTGCGGCGGACCCGGCCCGAGACCTTGCAGGACATCACGATCCAGGTGGCGATCGTGCGGCCCGGGCCAATCCAGGGTGGAGCCGTCAACCCGTACATCGAGCGCCGCCAGCGGATGCGGGTCGATCCCGACTACCAGGTGCCCTATGAGCATCCGTCCCTGGAGCCGGTGCTCAGGGAGACGCTGGGCACGATCATCTTCCAGGACCAGGTGCTCGAGGTCGCGATCGCCTTTGCCGGCTTCGGCATCGGTGAGGCCGAGGGATTGCGGCGGGCGATGAGCCGTAAGCGATCGGACGCGGCGATCCAGGCCTATCACGACAGTTTCGTGCAGGGCGCCCAGGCCAAGCACGGCGTCGATGCCGAGACCGCCGAGCGCGTGTTCGCGATGGTCAAGGGTTTCTCCGGCTTCGGTTTTCCCAAGGCCCATGGGGCGGCGTTCGGGTTACTGGCCTATCAGTCCACCTGGCTGCGGGTCCACTACACCCCAGAGTTGCTGTGCTCGCTGCTCAACGAGCAGCCGATGGGCTTCTATCCCCCAGACGCGCTGGTGCACGAGGCGCAACGGCGGGGCATCGAGGTCCTTCCGCCGGACGTGAACCACAGCGAGGTCGAGTGCGACGTGGAGCTGGCCGACCCGGACGTCCGGCACGGGGGCGCCCCCCCGGGCCGGGTGCGGATCGGGCTGGCCTATGTCCGGGGGGCGCGCGGTGAGGAGATGCAGGCCCTGGTCGCCGCACGGGAGCGCGCCGGGCGCTTTCGCAACCTCTCTGACCTGGCCTCACGGGCGGGCTCGAGCGCCTCGGCACTCGAGCTGCTGGCCTGGTCCGGGGCCTGTGATGAGCTGGCCGCGGCCGGGACCGGCGCGATCGGCTCGGCGCGCCGGATTGCCCTCTGGCAGCTCGGGGTGATGTCCCCCGGCCGGCGCGTGCCCGGAGGAACCCAGCTCGCCCTGCCCCTGGATCTGCCCGCCCCGCCCAAGCTGCGCGAGCTGAGTGACTGGGAGTCCATGCTGGCCGACTACAGCTCCACCGGCCTGACCACCGCCATCCACCCTCTGGCCCTGCTGCGCGACCGGCTCCCTGGGGCGGTGACCAGTGTTGACCTGGGCACGCTCGAGCACGGCAGTCGCGTCCGGGTGGGCGGCCTCGTCGTGGCCCGGCAGCGACCGGGTACGGCCGGCGGCGTGGTCTTCATCCTGCTCGAGGACGAATACGGGACCATCAACCTGATCGTCCCGCCCCGGATCTACGAGCGCCACCGGCTGATCGTGCGGACCGAGCCCCTGATCCTCATCGAGGGAAAGCTGGAACGCTTTGCCGCCGCCGGTGGGGCCATCAATGTGCTCGTCGATCGGGTGGGGCCGATCGACGCTCCGGACCAGATTCTGGCCGAGGTCAAGGACTTCTCGATGCTGGACGAACAGGTTCTCCGCGGGCGGGCAGAGCAGCAGGCAGCGGCCGAGGCGGCCGCGGCCGCCGGTGGGGGTGGGAGCGGGGCCGAGGACTTCCGGGCCGTCGCCCCACCGGTCATGAGCTTTGCCTCGGGCCGGCGGCGGTAGCCGCAGGAGGCCGCCGACGGTGGTGGCACGAGGCCGACAGCGGATCATCCACCGGGCGGGCACGATAAGGTGCCGCTCGCATTGCTTGGCGTCGCACTCTTCATCGCCTTCTGGGTCGTGCTCGCTTTCGGGCTGTTCTTTATCGCCGTCCGAGGGGGGCTCGGCGGTGCGCGAGCGTCGCTGCACCGGCAGTCTCACGCGGCCAACCGGCTTGTCGGGTTGAGCTTCACGGCGATCCTGATCGTCTTCGGACTCGCCCTGCCGGCGGTCCTGCTGATCGGTAACCACGCCCATGCCAGCGGCCAGGTCGGCGGAATGAAGCTGACCCAGGGCGAGAAGGCCGGACGCGAGTTGTTCGGCGAGCACTGCGCCGTATGCCACACGCTCGCAGCGGCCAACGCGATCGGCAAGGTCGGTCCGAACCTGGACACGCTGAAGCCACCCGCCTCGCTGGTCCTGAACACGATCAACAACGGCTGCCTGCCCAATGCCTCCGGCGCCGACGCCAGCCAGCAATGCCTGGGCCAAGGGGTCATGCCGGCCGGGGTCGTCCAGGGCAAAGACGCGCAGAACGTGGCCAACTTCGTGGCCCGCGTCGCCGGTAAGGAATAGCCGGACACGAAGTTCCCGCAAACTCCAGGGTCTTTGTCACGCCGGCTTGCCATTCGCGTCCGGCCTCCCTGGATTTTGCCCCTTCAGGGACGGTAAAACGGCTCTGGAGAAGCGTTTCTGAACGGGTCGAGGACCGGCCGTCGGTCATCCGGATCCGCTGGTAAAGTCGCCGAGCCGTACAGCTGAATTCCCATACACCCGCCGCCGCCACATAGTGGGAGGGAAGCGGGGGACCCAAGTTGTTGGGGCTAATCGCGTTCGCGCGTAGCGTCGCTCTTTCGATGCGAGCCCGTCAGCTAACCCCGCAAGCATCGAGAAAGAGGACGTGAGATGCCGCGATCAGGCTTAGCAGTGCCATGGGCAGACACGGATCGCCAACTGGAACGGACGCCGCGGCGCGAGGAGCGCGAGGCATTCGTGTCCGGAGGCTTCGGTCCCGATGAAGCCGTATTCGACGGCCTGGGCGGCGAACTCGCCTCCGACCGCTTCCACAGCCGGGATCGCCAGTCCGACAGCTATCGCGTGGAGGTCGATCGCTACTGGCGTCGGACGGCCGCTCGGCGGGCTGCCGCCGAGGCTCGCCGTGCCGACGGCCTCGCCCGCGCCGACCGCGCAGTGCGGCGGGCCCGGGAGGCCGAGCTCGCCGACCAGGCCGAGCGCGAGCACCGCCGCGATCGCCGCCGCACCGGCACCGACACGGCCGCAGCCACCTCGAACGCCGAGCCGAGCGATCCCTACCGCGAGCTGCTGAGCACCTGGGCGCGCGAGACCGCACAGCAGCCGCCGGTGGAGACCGGCCGGCGGACGGTGACCATCAAGGGTCACGGCGCCGAGGGCGTCACCACCCGCAACGGCACGCGCGGCTCGTCCGCTGAGCGCCATCTGAACCTCCCCCGCCACGAGCGCAACGGCTTCCAGCCCGATCGGGTGGCCATGTGGGCTGTGCTGCTGGGCGTGGTGATGATCCTCGCGGCGGCGGCCAGCGCCCACGCGGCGGTCATCGCTCACCACATTCACTGACCGGCCCCGTCGGTCAGAGGACTGACCGCGGCCGCTCAACTGGTCCGATGGCGGCTGACCGGGTCTGACGCTCTGACGGCTGCTCACCCGCCCGAACGGCCGCTCACCGGCCGAATGGCCCGCTCGCGCGGGCACGACCGCTCGCTGTTACGCACTTCTGGCGTTCCGGTGATCCTGGCTTTATCCCCCGTCGTATAAGGGAATAGACGCACTCTGCGGCGCTTGATAAGCCGGGTGATCCGGGTACACTTATTTCACGTAAGCAGATGTGAAAACTAAAGGCAGCTTGCTGCCATGGCCCGAGACCACGTGGGGGTCGAGCAATGAAGACTCCGATGAGCAGATTCCAAATTCATGACGACCTGACCGCTCCTGAGGGTTCGGCCACGGTCCTGCGCGGCGCGCTGTCCTCAGGTGGACAGCTCCCGAATTTCCTTGGCGTGCTGGCTGGTTCACCCGCCGCTCTGCGCGCCTATGCCCGCTTTCGATCCGAGCTCCGGCACGGCCGCCTGACGCTGCCGACGCTGGAGCGGATCGCGCTGGCGGTGGCCGAGTACTACCAGTCAGCGCCGGGCATCGCCATGCACTCCCGTGCGGCTCGCAGCGTCGGCCTCGCCTTGGACGAGGTCGCCCTGGCCCGCCAGTTCAGCTCCCGCGACGAACGCGAGGCCGCACTCCTGCGCTACCTCAACGCGCTGCTCGTCGACCGCGGGCGCGCTCCGATGCACCTCCACGAGGAGGCGCGCGAGGCAGGTTGGGATGACGAGGAGATCCTCGAGGCGATCGCCGCCGTCACGCTGGAGGGCTTCACGGCCATGATCAACGTGGCCGGCGAGGTGCCGGTCGACGGGTCCAACGAGGCCTCGCGAGCCCTCGAGGCGGCGTGATGGCGTCCCCACCTCTCCGGGCGAGCGGGGGACGTTAAGCTAGGTGCCGTCATGGCCGCGCGCGAGCAGACCAGGACGGAGGAGTCGCCCCCAGCCAACTGCTGCCCGCTGTATCACGAAGCGGTGGAGTTGGTCGGACGTCGGTGGACGGGCGCGATTCTCCGCGTGCTGATGGACGGACCGCTGCGGTTCTCGGAGGTCGCGGCCGCGATCCCCGAGCTCTCCGATCGCTTGCTGTCGGAGCGGATGAAGGAGCTCGAGGCACGGGGGATGGTGCAGCGCACCGTCGTTCCCGGCCCGCCGCTGCGTGTCCGCTACGAGCTATCGGTAATGGGCCGCGAGCTCGAGCCGGCTCTGTCCGAGCTTCAGGTCTGGGCGCGGCGCTGGCTGGGCGACCAGTCTGGCGCCACTCTGACCGGTCCCTCCGGCCCGGGCGGGACGGCAGGGGACTCTCCGCGCTAGAGCCGGGCTGAACGGCGAACGGAGCCGTGGCGCCAGCTCACGTGTCACCGCTCAGTCGCAGCGATCCCACCTCGACCTGCGGACCTGAATCGAGCTGCCGCGTGCCCTGGGCGGCGCTCCCCGCCTGCACCGCGACGCTCGCGCGATGGCTGAGGATCGAATTAGAGCGGGCGATCCAGGCCAGCGCGCCGCGCGCGGTCAGGACGAGCCCCGTTACCGTGGAGAACGACTCCGGCCCGGGGTTGGTGACGGCGAGGTGGCTGTACAGCGGGCGGGCGTTGGGGAGGCGCAGGATCTCGACCTCGGCCTGACCGGTGTCGACGCCGCAGCGGGTGACCGCCGCGGCCACCAGGACCCCGGCTACCGCGACCCGATCCACCCGGCTGGCCCGCAGACAGCTCCCCGTCGTCCCCAGTTTGACGCGGCGCGAGGATCCGGCACGGCAGCCGTAAACCGTCCCGGCCTCCGCGTACACGCGAGCCTGCTCTCCGCGGGCCAGGGTGCGAGCCCCGGCTGGGCCACAGTGCGCGCGCGTCCCGGACGTCGCGGCGATCGTGACTGACGAGGAGGCCGCCGAAGAGCCGCATGCGGCCAGCGCGCTGGCGGTGATCAGGAGCAGGGCAGCTCGGGCCACGCGCCAACAGTAATCAATGTGCTCGGACGCCGGGCACGGCCGCCAAGTAACGTTCCGCAGCCATGTCCGAGCAGGCCCTGACCGCTGAAGACGTCATCTCGCTCGTAGCCGAGCGCGACATCCGCTTCATCCGCCTGTGGTTCACCGATGTGTTGGGCCAGCTGAAGGCGTTCTCGATCAACGTCACCGAGCTGCCGGATGCCTTCGAGGGCGGGATGGGCTTTGACGGCTCCTCGATCACCGGCTTCAACGCGATCGAGGAGTCGGACATGATCGCCATGCCCGACCCAAGCACCTTCCGGGCCCTTCCCTGGCGGCCGGGCGAGGCCGGGGTCGCGCGCATGTTCTGTGACATCCAGACCCCCGAGCGCACGCCGTATGAGGGCGATCCGCGCCACGTCCTTCGCCGGGCTGTGCAGCGCGCCGAGCGGATGGGCTTTGATCACTTCTACGTCGGGCCGGAGCTCGAGTACTTCTACTTCCGGGACGCCAAGAGCACCGAGGTCCTCGACGAGGGCGGCTACTTCGACCTGACCACGCTCGACGCGGGCTCTGACCTGCGCCGCGAGACGGTGCTGGCGCTGGAGCAGCTCGGCATTCACACCGAGTACACCCATCACGAGGTCGGCCCCAGCCAGCACGAGATCGACATGCGCTACGCCGACGCCATGAAGATGGCCGACGACTGCATGACCTACCGCATCACGGTCAAGGAGTACGCGATGAAGTACGGGCTTCACGCGACCTTCATGCCCAAGCCGCTGTTCGGCGAGAACGGCTCCGGGATGCACACCCATCAGTCGCTGTTCCGCGGCGAGGAGAACGCGTTCTACGACGCCGACGACCCCTACTACCTGTCCCCGGTGGGCAAGGCGTTCATCGCCGGGCAGCTCCGTCACGCTCGGGAGATCTCCTCGATCTTCGCCCAGTGGGTGAACTCATACAAGCGCCTGGTCCCCGGCTACGAGGCGCCGGTCTACGTCGCCTGGTCCCGGCGCAACCGTTCGGCCCTGGTCCGTGTACCGCTCTATCACCCGGGCAAGGAGCGCACGACGCGGATGGAGCTGCGCTGTCCGGACCCGGCCTGCAACCCCTACCTGACCTTCGCCGTACTGCTTCAGGCCGGCCTGGAGGGGATCGAGCACGGGTACGAGCTCCCGGATCCGATGGAGAAGAACCTCTACCACCTGTCTCCCGACGAGCGCCGCCGGCTGGGCATCGACCAGCTGCCCGAGACGCTCGGCGAGGCGGTCGAGCTGACCGCCCAGTCCGAACTCGTGCTGCGCACGCTCGGCGAGCACATGTTCAACCGCTACATCGAGATCAAGCGCCAGGAGTGGGACGACTACCGCGTCCAGGTCACTCCCTGGGAGCTTGAGCGCTACCTGCCGGTCCTGTAGCCGGGGCAAGCAACGCGGCCAGCGCGTCCGGCTCGGTGACCGGCGCCTGGCAGGTGAAATGCTCGCACACGTAGGCGGCGGCGCGGCCGTCAACGGGCGCGCGGCCCTCGAGCAGCGGCACCTCGCCGGTGCCGCCGGCCAAGACAATGTGCGGCCGGTAGCCGGCGCGGGCCGTGGCGAGCAGCCCGTCGCGGTCGGGGCCGACGATCGCCACCTCGCGGATCCGGGCGAGCGAGAAGTCAAAAGCCTGCAGGGCATGGCCGAAGGCCAGCGGGTGGCGGGGGGCGATCGGAGCCAGCAGGGCGAGCGCCGCCAGCGCGTGCTGCTCAAAGTCGTCGCGTCCCGACAGACGGGCCAGCCGCAGCAGGCCGTAGGCGGCCGAGGAGTTGCCGGCCGGCACCGGGGAGTCCTCGAAGTCCTTGCGCCGTGGCCAGCCCGCGGCCTCACCGGCGGTGGTGAAGAAGCCGCCGTGCTCGCGGTCTGAGAAGCGCTCGATCAGGGTGTCGGCGAGTCCGACGGCCTCGGTGTACCACCGGGGGTCGAAGGTCGCCTCATACAGCGTCGTCAGCGCCTGGAGCAGATGGGCGTGATCGTCCAGGTAGGCCTCGATGTGGCCGTGGCCGTCCTTCCAGGTGCGCAGCAGCCGTCCCTCGGGGTCGCGCAGGTCGGCGAGCAGGAACTCCGCACAGCTCACGGCCGCAGCCACGTAGTCAGGACGCCCGAGCGCGGCGCCGGCCTCGGCCAGCGCCGAGATGATCAGCGCGTTCCAGGTCGTGAGCCGCTTGTCATCGAGGCCGGGCGGGACCCGGTGACGGCGCGCCTCGTACAGGCGGGCACGGATCTCCTCGCGCCGCTGCGGTTCGGGACCCCGGGCCTCGAGCACGAGTGCGGCTTCGAAAGGCCGGGGGCGGAAGTAGGCGACCGCATCGTCGTAGAGATCGCCGAGCACCTGTCGCAACTCGGGCTCCGTCCACACGTAGAACTTGCCCTCCACGCCCTCGGAGTCGGCGTCCAGGGCGGAGCAGAAGCCGCCCTCCGGGCCGCGCATCTCGCGCAGCGCCCAGTCGAGCGTCTCCTCGGCGACGCGGCGCAACAGCGGCTCACCGGAGACCTGCCAGCCGTGCAGGTAGGCTCGAGCGAGCAGCGCGTTGTCGTAGAGCATCTTCTCGAAGTGGGGCACCGTCCAGGTGGCATCGACCGAATAGCGCGAGAACCCGCCTCCGACCTGGTCATAGATCCCGCCTCTAGCCATGGCCCGAAGCGTGGTCAGCGACATCTCGTGCTCGCCGCGGGTGAGCAGAAACTCGATCACCGAGGACATCGGAAACTTCGGAGCCCGGGCGAAGCCGCCCTGAGCAGGGTCGTAGCTGCGCCGCACGCCCTCGACGGCCTCGGTCAGCGCTTCCTGGCTGATCGTCGTCCCGCCGGCCCGCACCCGAGTGCTCGCGCCGATCGCTTCCAGCACCTGCTGGCCCGAGGCCAGCACCTCGTCGCGCCGCTGCGACCACGCGGCGGCCACCGCCTCGAGCACCGTGCGCCAGCTGGGCAGACCATGGCGCGGCTGGGGTGGGAAGTACGTGCCGACGTAAAACGGCGCCTGATCCGGGGTCAGGAAGGCGTTCAGGGGCCACCCGCCCTGGCCGGTCATGGCCTGGCAGGCCTCCATGCACACGGCGTCGACGTCGGGGCGCTCCTCGCGGTCGACCTTGATGCAGACGAACAACTCGTTCATCAGCGCCGCGATCTCCGGGTCCTCGAAGGACTCACGCTCCATCACGTGGCACCAGTGGCAGGCCGAGTAGCCGATCGAGACCAGCAGCGGACGCTGCTCGGCCCGGGCCCGGGCCAGGGGCTCCTCGCCCCATGCGTACCAGTCGACCGGGTTGTCCTTGTGCTGCAGCAGATACGGCGAGGTCTCGGCGGCCAGTCGGTTGGACACCGCTCCCACGCTAGCGATGAGTTACCGCGACGTAAGCGGTCTACGGTTGAGTGAGCAATGAGCCTGCCTGAGATCGTCTCCCGTGAGCAGTGGCTGTCTGCTCGCCGCGCCCTGCTTGAGGAAGAGAAACGCCTGACCGCCGCGCGCGATGAGTTGAGCGCCCAACGTCGGCGCCTGCCGATGGTGGAGATCGACAAGCCCTACCGGCTCGAGGGTCCCGACGGCCCGGCGACGCTGCTCGATCTGTTCGAGGGTCGCCGGCAGCTGATCGTCGACCACTTCATGTTCGATCCCGACTGGGAGGACGGCTGCGCGAGCTGCACGGGCCGGGTCGAGCAGTACGGAAACCTCGAGTATCTGCACGCGCGGGAGACGACGATGGCGGTTGTGTCGCGCGCACCCTTGGAGAAGATCGAGCGGTTCCGGGCGCGGAAGGGGTGGACGTTTCCCTGGTACTCGTCGTTCGGCTCCGACTTCAACTACGACTTCCACGTGACGCTCGACGAGGCGGTGCTGCCGGTCGAGTACAACTACCGCTCCGGTGCGGAGTGGGCCCTACGAGGGCTGCCCGATCTGCGCGGGGAGCTGCATGGAACGAGCGTCTTCTTGCGCGACGGCGACCGCTTCTTTCATACCTACTCCACCTACGGGCGCGGGACCGAGCAGGTCGGCGGGACCCACTACTACCTGGACATGACCGCACTGGGCCGCCAGGAGGCGTGGGAGGAGCCCAAGGACCGCGGCGGCGACGGGCTCGCCTCGGGCGCGGGCTGGCAATAGGCTCTCTTCCCAGTGGCCCTCATGAGAAGGAGCTTTCGTTGACAGATTTTCGCGAGCCGTTGAATGCGCCGAAGGCGCCGGAGGCGGTCGGTCCCTATGTGCATGCCGTGCGTGCGGGTGGGCTGCTGTTCTGCTCGGGTCAGATCCCGCTCGATCCTCGGACCGGCGAGATCACGGGGAGCTCCGCGGCCGACCAGGCCGGCCGCTGCCTTGAGAACCTGGCCGCGGTCTGCGACGCGGCCGGCGCCACCCTCGGTGATGCGGTCAAGGTGACGATCTACCTGACCGACATGGCGGACTTTGTCACCGTCAACGAGGTCTACTCGTCTTTCTTCGAGTCAAGCCCCCCGGCCCGGGTCGCGGTCGGGGTGAGCGGCCTGCCCAAGGGGGCGATGGTTGAGATGGACGCGGTGGTTGCGGTTGGCGACTGACGGTGATCCGGCCGGTGCGCCTGGCGCCCTCGCCGAGCCCGACGTAACCGTCGAGGATGTCCGGCGTGCCTACGCGACGGGTGCGGGTGTGATTCGCGAGACGCCGGTGCTCAGTTCCCAGACTCTGGCCGAGCGGGTCGGCGGCGTAATCGTGCTCAAGGCCGAGAACCTGCAGCGCACGGGCTCCTTCAAGCTGCGCGGCGTCCTGGCCAAGATCGCCGCCCTGGGGAACGCCTGCGAGCGCGGAGTGGTGGCCGGGAGCGCCGGCAACCACGCCCAGGCCGTGGCCTACGCGGCCCGTACGCGCGGCGTCCCGTGCGAAGTCTTCATGCCCGATTCGGCACCGATCGCCAAGGTCGAGGGGGCGATCGCCCTGGGCGCCGAGGTGCGACTGGTTGGCACCACCGTCGACGAATGCCTGACCGCCGCCAGGGAGCGCGCGGCCACCGGGGGCCTGGCCTTTGTGCATCCCTTCGATGATCCCGACGTGGTCGCCGGTCAGGGCGGTGTCGGCCTCGAGCTGGTGCGCCAGGTCCCTGATCTGGCCCGGGTGATCGTGCCCGTCGGCGGGGGCGGCCTGATCAGCGGGATGGCCATCGCCATCAAGTCGGCGCGACCCGAGGTCGAGATGATCGGCGTTCAGGCGGCCAACTGCGCCCCGTTTCCGCCCTCGATTAGCGCCGGCGAGCCGGTGGCCGTCGATTTCGCGCTCACGATCGCTGACGGCATCGCCGTCAAGCGCCCCGGAACATTGACGCTGAGCCTCATCCGTCGCTGGGTCGACCGGATGGTGGTGGTGGGGGAGGATGAGGTTGCCGAAGCGATGGTCCTCCTGCTCGAGCGGGCCAAGCTCGTGGTCGAGGGCGCGGGCGCCGTGGGGGTCGCCGCGATGCTCTCCGGTGAAGTGAAGGCCGGTCCGGGCACGACGGCCATCGTCCTCTCGGGCGGCAACGTCGACGCCGGGCTGCTGGCCCAGGTCGCCCGCCGGCACGAGAGCCAGGCCGGCCGCCGGCTCTTGATCCTGGCCCGCCTGCCTGACCGGCCCGGATCGCTGGCCCTGCTGCTGTCACTGGTCGGCCATCAGGGGGCCAACCTGCTCGACGTCGAGCACATTCGCGAGGGCTTTGACCTCCACGTCCGCGAGACCGCCGTCCAGCTCGTGCTCGAGACCCGCGGGCCCGATCACGCCGCTCGCGTCACCAGGGCCGTGCGCGAGGCGGGCTACCCCGAGCCGCGCGCGGTGCGCTAGCTGCGCGCGCCCCGGGGCCGAAGCTAGGTGCTCGAGGCGGGCTGTAGTGCGCGGTAGTCGCGCGCCTGCTCGACCAGCGTTGCGATCACCTGGCTGCTCTCGTCCGCCTCGGGGTGCCATTGCACGCCGAGCACGAACCGGCACTCGGGGTACTCGACCGCCTCGACCAGCTTGTCGAGCGTGGAATGGCCGCTGACCCTGAACCCCTCGGCGATCGCGTCGACGCCCTGATGATGATGGGACTTCGTCACGTGGACGTGCTCACCCGCGGCCTGAGCGGCCAGCGATCCGGGCTGCAGGGTCACGTCGTGGTCTGAGCCGACGAAGCTTCCCGGGACGCGGCGATGCTCCTCGTGTCCGACCAGCTCGGGCAGATGCTGGTGAAGGGTGCCGCCGAAGGCGACGTTGAGCAGCTGCATGCCGCGGCACACGCCGAGCACGGGCAGGTCGCGTTCGACGGCGCGGCGGGCCAGCCCGATCTCGGTCTGATCGCGCTCGGGAAAGGTGCCGTTGGTCGCCGGATGCGGTTCGGCCGCGTAGGCGGCGGGATCGATGTCCTGACCGCCGGACAGAATCAGCCCGTCGATGCGGTCCAGAATGGTGTCGGGCTCCTCGGCCACGGCCGGATCGGGCGGGATCAGGATGGCGGTCCCGCCGGCGCGTTGAACGGCGGTGATGTACGCGAAGGGCAGGACCGCAGCCGTCTGGCTCCAGACCCCCCATGTCGCTTCGACACGCGCCATGGTGATGCCGATCGTGGGCCGGTAATTGCTCACATTTCCGAGCCTAGCGCCCGTGCTGGAGTCAATCGCCGCCTCGGGCGCTCCGGGTTCACTGACGGCCCTGGGTCCTGAGCGCGCTCTCCCGGTCTAGCGACTGCCCTGGGTCCTGAGCGCGCTCTCCTGTCTACTGACTGCCCTGGGCCCTCAGTAACGCTCGCTGGACCTTCCCGCTCGGGGTCTTGGGAAGCTCGGGGGCGAAGTCGACGATCCGGGGGTACTTGTAGGGGGCGGTCTCGCCCTTGACGTGATCCTGGAGCTCGGTGGCCAGGGCATCGCTGGCCGTGTGACCGTCGCGCAGGACGACGATCGCGCGCACGACCGCGCCGCGAACCTCGTCGGGGGCGGCGACCACGGCGGCCTCGGCCACCGCGGGATGCGAGACCAGGGCCGACTCGACCTCGAACGGCCCGATCCGGTAGCCGGCCGAGATGATCACATCGTCGGCGCGGCCCTCGAAATAGAGGTAGCCATCGTCGTCCTCGGTCACGCGGTCGCCGGTGGCCCAGAGCTGGTCCTGCGGCGCCGGCGTCCCATCCAGATAGCCGATGAAGAACGTCGGATCGGTGCGGGGGTCGGCCAGCACGAGCTCTCCTTCGCGAATCTCCAGGGCGATGCCGGGCAGTGGACGCCCCATCGACCCCGGCCGTACCTCTCCTCCGGCCGGGACGCCCGTCAACTGGCCGGTCTCGGTCTGGCCGTAGCCATCCCGGATCTGCAGGCCGGTGCCCTCCTCAAAGGTGCGCAGGACCTCGGGGTTCAGCGCCTCCCCGGCGGCGACCAGGCCACGGAGGGATGGGACCGGGCGCAGCTCGGCGCGCTTGGCGATCACCCGGTACTCGGTAGGGGCCATGCAGAGCACGTTCACCTGCTCGGCGGCCAGGATGGCCAGGCGCTCCTCGGGGTCGAAGCGGGCGTCGTGCAGGAGCGCCGCCGCGCCGCCCAGCCAGGGCGCGATGAAGACGTTACGGGCCGACTTGGACCAGCCGCTGGCCGCCGTGCACCACACCAGGCGGTCGGGGCCGGCGTCCAGCCAGTGCTCGGCCTGGAGGCGCTGGCCCGGGAGGTAGCGCTGGCCATGAACGATTCCCTTGGCCTCGCCGGTGGTGCCGCTGGTGAAGGTGATGAGCGCCGGCTCGGTGAGGTCGAGCTCGACCGCCGGAGCGGGCTCAGCGTCGAACAAAGATTCGTCGGGAACGAACAGCACGGTGCATTCGGGCCGGGCCGCGGTCAGCTCGGAGGCGTTGCGCTCATCGGCCACGACCACCGTCGGTCGCGCCGCGTCCAGGCGCTGGCGCAGGTCCTTGGCCCGGAGTTGCTCGTTACCGGGCAGCGCCACAGCCCCGATCCGGAAGCAGGCCACCATCGTCAGCACCCACTCGGGGCGGTTGCCGATCAGGGTCATGACCACGTCGCCCCGGCGGACGCCGCTGGCCTGAAGCATCCCGGCCAGGCGGGCGGAGCAATCGGCAACCTCGCCAAAGCTCCACTCCCGACGCCCGCCATCCCGGCGCCGTTCGACCAGAGCACGCCGATCCGGCGGAGCGGCGTCGACAACATCGCGGGCGAAGTTCACGGCCGGGGAGTGTGCCAGGCCTTTGGATGCGGACCTCCGAGCCCGCGCGCCAAGTGTTCGCATGCGGACCCGCGAGCTTCTGTCGGCATTGGCAGGCGGACCCGTGAGCCGCGCGTCAGGCTTTCGCAGGCGGACCCGCGAGCCGCTGTCGGGACCTGTGTAGCCTTTTCGGCATGGGATGGATGACCGGCACGGGACCGTTGGGACGCAAGCCCGCCGGGCGCTTCAACTTCGAACCGCCCGAGCCCGGTTGGGCGGTCTACCTGGAGCCGACTCCGAAGCGCATCCGCGTCGAGGTCGGCGGCGAGGTGATCGCCGACAGCCGCCGCGCCTTCATGCTCCACGAGTCCGGAGCCCAGCCCATCTACTACTTCCCGCGCGAGGACGTCCGGGCTGAGTTCCTGGCGCCGAGCGACCGTCATACGCACTGCCCGAAGAAAGGCGATGCCTCCTACTACACGATCGAGGCCGGGGGCGAGACCGTCGACGCCGGGGCCTGGTACTACCCGGACCCGCTGCCCGACGCGCCCCCGGCGCTGAAGGGTCTGATCGCCTTCTACTTCAACCGCATGGGCCGCTGGTTGGAGGAGGGCGAGGAGATCGGCGTGCATCCGCGCGATCCGTATCACCGCGTCGACGTCGTCGCCACCGATCGGCACATTCGGGTGTCGCTGGAGGGCCAGGTCCTGGCCGAGACGACCCGGGCGCTGGCCCTGTTCGAATCCAACCTGCCGCCGCGCTGGTACCTCCCGCGCGAGGACGTGACGGCCGAGCTGACTTCGTCGGAAACCGTCACGCGCTGTCCATACAAGGGGACTGCGAGCTACTACTCGGTCGACCTCGAGGGCGGAAAGGACCTGCTCTGGTACTACGAGGATCCGCTGCCCGAGGTCGTGCGGATCAGGGGGCTGGTCTGCTTCTTCAACGAGAAGGTCGACCTGGAGCTCGACGGCGAGTTGCAGGAGCGGCCCGAGTCGCCGTGGAGCCACGGCGTCAAGTCCGAGCGCGCGCAGAACGCGCCGCCGGCGCAGACGCGCGGCTAACGCAGGGTCTCCAGGATCCTGGTCAGACGTAGGGTCTCCAGGATCCTGGTCAGACGCCGGGCCTCGTCGTCCGGCCTGGCGGTCATCCGTTCCCAGGTGACCCGCAGCGTCGGCGCGCCGGTGGCGGCCAGCGCCTCGGCGTCGCGGTCACGGTCGCCCTCAAAGGCCTCCCGGTCCTGGTGAAAGTCCCAGCCGTCGAGCTGCACGATCAGCCCGGCGTCGGGGAAGTAAGCGTCGGCCTCGTAGCCGGCGATGGTGAAGTTGACCAGCGGGCGGGGAATGCCGTGGCGCTCGCAAAAGACCAGAAACGCGTCCTCGAACTCAGAGCGAGTGGGGGCGTGGTCGGTCATCGTCGCGCGGATCGCCAGCGCCCCCGGGTGGGTGCGATTGCGCTCCAGCAGGTCGAGCAGGCCCGCGGGATGGATTAGGCCCCGGCGGCGGGCCTCGGCCATCGCGCGGCGCAGCTGCTTGGTCGTCAGGGTTGGGGCGCAATCGAGCAAGGCCCGGGCCGGACTCGTCACGAGCAGGCCCGAGTGGGAGCGGATATCGGTCCTGGCCAGGTTGGTGATCTCGTGGATGGCGATTCCGGACCGCTTGTGGCGGGTCGGTACGGCCACGTGGAAAGGCTCGCTCCAGGGCTTGCCCAGCCCCCACAGGGTGAGTGCCGAGGAATGGGATAGGGCGGCATCCCGGCCGCAGGCGAGAACGGCGGCGGCGGCCTTCTCGAGCGGCAGCGAAGGGGGCCGCCCGAGCGAGTAGACACCCGTGTGGACCCGGAACAGGCGCTTCTGCCGGGTGCGGTACTGGATCGCCGACTCGCTCAGGCCAGCCTCGAGGAGCTGGGCGGTCGTCACGTTTCCGTGCACGGCCACGGCTACCAAGGCCTCCTCGGGGGAACCTCCGTCCCTAACCCACATAGAGCGCATGAAAGGGACGGACCTTCCCACGGGCAGTGTCCCCTCGAAGCCAAAACGCGTCGGATTGACACTCCACGTCACAAAATCGGCACCAGCCGTGACGGGCGCCACAAAGCTGTGACGGTATTCTCGGCCGGACCCGCTTAGAAACGCCGTCGCTCAGGAGCCCGATTACCTCATGGCCGTTGCCTCTCAGGACCAGGACCGCACTGACGAGCAGAAGGCGATCTGCGAGATGGTCCGCCAGTTCGCGGACGAGCAGATCATCCCCAACGCCGAGCACTACGACCACGAGGACGCGTTCCCGGAGCCGATCGTCGAGCAGATGAAGGAGCTCGGGTTGTTCGGGGTGACGATCCCCGAGGAGTACGGCGGGATGGGGCTTGACCTGACGACCTACGCGATGATCGTGGAGGAGCTCAGCCGGGGCTGGATCTCGATCTCCGGAATCGTCAACACCCACTTCATCGGGTCCTACCTGCTCATGAAGTTCGGCACCGACGAGCAGAAGCAGAAGTACCTGCCGAAGATGGCCACAGGAGAATTGAGGGCGGCCTTCAGCCTGTCCGAGCCCGAGCTCGGCTCCGACGTGGCCGCGATCAAGACCTCGGCCAAGAAGGTCGACGACGACCACTACGAGATCAACGGCACCAAGATGTGGGTCACCAACGGCCTGCGCGCCGGGCTCGTGTTCGTGCTAGTCAGAACCGATCCGAGCGCCGAGCCCAAGCACCGTGGTCTCACCTGCTTCATCGCCGAGAAGGAGCCCGGGGTCAGCGAGAACACCGGCGAGTACTCCGGCTTCAACGTCCCCCCGCAGATCAAGAAGATGGGCTACAAGGGCGTTGAGTCCACCGAGCTCGTGTTCGATGGTTACAAGGTCCCGGCCGAGAACGTCCTCGGCGGGGAGGAGGCGGGCCTGAACAAGGGCTTTGGCCAGATGATGGACGCGCTCGAGCTCGGACGGGTCAACGTCGCCGCCCGCGGCGTGGGCCTGGCCCAGCGCGCGCTCGAGCTGGCCCTCAAGTACTCACAGGAGCGCCGCACGTTCGGCAAGCCGATCGCCGAGCACCAGGCGATTCAGTTCAAGCTCGCCGACATGGCCACCCAGCTCGAGGCCGCGCGGCTGCTCACCCGGCAGGCGGCCCGGATGAAGGACGCGGGACAGCGCTCGGACATCGAGGCCGGCATGGCCAAGCTGTTCGCCTCTGAGACCGGTCGCCTGTGCGCGGAGGAATGCCTGCGGATCCACGGCGGCTACGGCTACTCCAAGGAGTACGAGATCGAGCGCATCTACCGTGACGCGCCGCTGCTACTGATCGGCGAGGGCACGTCCGAGATCCAGCGCATGGTCATCGGCCGCAAGCTGCTGCAGCGCCACAAGATCTAGAGCTGCGGCCGACAGGTGACCACTCCCCAGGACACCAAGTCTCTGATCGAAACCGCCGTCAACCGGTTTCTGGAAGAGGTCCCGGCCCTGCAGCCGCTCAAGTTGGTGGCCGGGCTGGAGCTTCGGGCCCGCCATGACGTCCAGCTGTACCGGGTCGAGCTTCCCGGCCCGATCGTGACCAAGGACATCGCTTCCGACGCCAAGGTCAGGCTCGAGGTCCAGCGGGCCCAGTTCAATGATCTGGCCGTCAAGGGCCACATCGCCGACTGGGAGGCGGCGTTCGCCAAGGGCGAGGCCAAGGCGACCGGCATCGATCAGGTCCTGAAGCTGATCGCCAATGTGGTCTCGCGCCAGCAGGAGCGCTCGCGCACGCGGCGAGCGCGGCACTGACCCGCAGGAGCGCTCCCGCACGCGGCGGGCGCGGCACTGACCCGCAGGAGCGCTCCCGCACGCGGCGGGCGCGGCACTGACCCGCAGGAGCGCTAAGTGACCGCCGGCGCCAGCGCCTCGGCCTGACTGAGCAGATCATCGATCAGCGTCAGGCCTGAGTCCCAGAAGCCCGGGTCGGCGAGGTCGATCCCGACGATCTGAGCCAGTTCCTCCGGGCTGCGGGAACCTCCGGCGGCGAGCAGATCCAGGTAGCGTGGCGCGAACGACGGACCTTCAGCCACGTAGCGGCTGTAGACGCTCGTGGCCAGCAGCAGGCCGTAGCTGTAGGCGTAGACGTAGCCGGGCGTGTTGATGAAGTGAGGGATGTAGGACCACCAGCTGTGGTAGCCCGGGGTGATCTCAACCGAGTCGCCGAACAGCTCAGACTGGGATTGCACCCAGGACTCGTTGAACCGCTCCACGGACAGCTCGCCCTCGGAGCGGCGACGGGTGTGGACGAGATGCTCGAAGCGATTCATGGCCATCTGGCGAAAGACGGTGGCCACGGCGCCGTCCAACCGCTCGGCGAGCAGGCTCAGTCGGTCGCGGTCATCGGTGGCCGCGTCGAGCAGGCGGCCGAAGACGAGCGACTCCCCGAACACCGAGGCGGTCTCGGCCATGGTCAGCGGGGTGGACTGATGGAAGATTCCCTGGGGTTGGGCGAGGCTCGCGTGCAGTCCGTGCCCGAGCTCATGGGCCATCGTCAGCACATCACGCCGGCGGGCGGTGAAGTTCAGCATCACGTAGGGATGCACGCTGGGCACGGTGTAGGAGCAGAAGGCGCCCCCGCGCTTGTGCGGTCGGAGGGGAGCGTCGATCCAGTGCTCTTCAAAGAAGCTGCGGGTGATCAGGCCGGCGCCCTCGGCGAAGTCGGCATACGTGGTCAGCACCATTTCGCGGGCCTCGCCGAAGGAGAAGGTCACATCCTCGGGGAGGATCGGGGCGGCGCGGTCGTAGTCGGCGATCCGATCTACCCCGAGGAGCCGGGCCTTCAGCGCGTACCAGCGCTGGGGGATGTCAAACCGCCCGCGGACAGCCTCGATCAGGGCCAGGACAGATTCGTCGGAGGCCTCGTTGGCGAGGTTGCGGTCGGCCAGCCAGTGGGGATAGGAACGCAGGCGGTCGTCGACTGCCTTGTCGTGCAGCAGCGTGTTGAAGATGAAGGCGCGGGTCCGCAACCCGGGCTCCAGAGCCTTTGAGACGGCTTGCGCGACCGTCCGGCGCTCGTCGCGGTCGGGCGACTGCAGGCGGCTGAGGGCCATATCGAGCGTCTGCTCACCATCGCCGTTCATGGGGACACGAATCGCGGCCAACTGCTCACCGAACAGCCGGCTCCAGGCGGCCGAGCTGGCGATCGCCTTCTCGGCCAGGATCTTCTCCTCGGGCTCGGTCAGCAGATGTGGGCGATAGCGCCGGGCGCTGCGCAGGTAATGGCGGCAGAACCCAAGCGAATCATGGGCGAGGAGCTCGTCGACCCGCTCATCCGGCAAGGCCGCCCACTCGAGTTCGAAAAAGAGCAGCTTGGTCTCGATCTCGGTACCGCGCTCCTGGACCAGCTGCAGCAACGCTCCGCGCTCGTGGTCGGCGGTATCGGTGGCGAAGCGCAGCGAGGCGTAGGAGCCGGCTTTGCCGATCAGCTCATTGATGGCGGCAAGCTCCACCATCGCCTCGACCAGGCCAGCGGAGTCGAGCTCGGCCAGCTTTGTGGCAAAGCGCTCCGCGAACCGGCTCGCGCGTGTGACGGCTTCGGTCAGCAGCCGCTTTGCCCCCGCCGAGCCGTCGCCATCGACGAGGGGAGCGAGATCCCACTCGGTCTCGAGCAGTTCGGGATCGGAGAGAAGTTCGCTAGCGCTAGCCATGAAGGACCCCGGAGACATTAGCCTGCTCGCAGCGTGGCTCCGAGTCCTTACGCCAATCTCATCCGGCCGATCCGGCTCCTGGCCGCCGGCGGCACGATCGCCATGAGCGGCGACCGCGCCGTCCCGGCTCTCGACGCCGGCCAGTTGATCGACGCCGTTCCGGGTCTCGGCGACGTCCCCCGCCTGGAGACCGAGAACGTGCTCGGCGTCCCCGGTCCGCAGATGCGCCCTGACGAAGCGCTGGGTCTGTGCCGGAGGGCTCGCGATGCCGCGGCGGCCGGTGACGGCGTGGTCATCACCACCGGGACCGACACCCTCGAGGAGCTGGCCATGCTCTGCTCGCTCTTGCACGGCGCCGAGGGGCCGATCGTCCTCACCGGCGCCAACCGGCCCTCCAGCCGCCCCGGCGCCGACGGTCCCGCGAACCTGCTCGATGCCGTGTCCGTGGCCGGGTGCGCCCAGGCCGCGGGCCTGGGAACTGTGGTCGTCTTCGGCGGGGAGATCCACGCCGCCACCAGCGTGCGCAAGGTCGACAGCACCGGTCCGAGCGCGTTCGGCTCACCCGCGGCGGGGCCGATTGGCCGCGTGGTCGAGGGTCGCGTCTGGCTCCACTCCCGGCCCGTCGGTCTGACGCGGACGCTTGACCCGACGACGCTCGAGTACCGCGTGGAGATCCTCACCGCGACGCTGGGGGATGACGGCTCCTCGCTGGCTCGGGCGGCCGCCGACTCCGATGGCCTGGTCATCGTGGCCTTCGGGGCGGGTCATCTGACCCCGGGGATGATGCGCGCACTGAACGCCACGGGCGACGCCAAGCCGGTCCTGATCACCTGCCGGCCCGAGCGTGCGTCGATGCTGTTCGCGACCTATGGCTTTGACGGCGCCGAGCCCGATGTCCGGGCCACGGCCGCCGTCGGTGTCCCGTTCCTGTCGGCGGTGGGGGCGCGGATGGCGCTGCTCTGCTGCTTGGGCGCCGGTCTCGACCGCGAGGCCATCGCCGGGGCCCTGTCACGATTTGACGCGAGTTGATGGCCGTGGACTGATGCGGACACAAGCGCTAATAGCCCTGTCGACGCTGGCCGTGATCGTGCTCGCGGCCGGATGCGGGCAGTCGTCGCGGAGCCGGAGCCCCTCGGTTGACCGCGTGCCCCTGATTCCGCGCACGCGGGTGTTCGCGCACGTCACGCGCTGCGACCCGGGCGCCAACAGCTACTGCGCCGTGCAGCTCGTGGTCGTCGGGCGCTACGGCAGCTCGGACGCGATGCTCAAGAACGAGCGCAAGTACCTCCAGTCCCTCGGCTGGGGGCTGGTCAACGCGGCGACGGGCGACGAGCACGCGGCCGAGTCCCCGGGTCATCGGTTTCACCTCGTTTTTGCCACCGCCGCGCTCGATCTCAAGGACTGGGACCTGGGGTGGATCAAACGCTCGCGGATGATCGCCCGGGCGCTGTCGCAGACGATGATCAACCGGCAGCCGGCGCTGTCGCTGATGCTCGAATCCGGCGCGGCGTAGCCGAGCACAGACGCAGTTCGAGGGTCCGGCCTGCTCGCGCCGGCAGACCGCGGCCGTTTCTGTCAGTCGTGGGTGCGCAACGCGAGCCGGCGGTCGGGCCCGACGCCCAGGCAACTGTCCCCGACCAGCAGGCTGCGCAGGTCGGCGCCGACCAGTTCGCGTCGCCAGCCGGTCAACGTGCGCACCTCGGGCTCGGGTTCGCCGCGCCGGGCGGCGCCCACGATCAGCTCGAGCTCGGCGCGGGACGCGATCAGCTCGTAGGCCAGGCCGGCTTGCAGCGACCGCGCGCGGAGCAGTGCCTCGGCCAGGGAGATGAGCGGCGCGTCCCCGGCCTCGGTGCGAGCACGGCGCTCGTCGCGGGGCATCGGCTCCGCCTCCAGGCCGCGGGCGATCGCGTCGAGAATGGCCTGTCCGCGGCGCTTGATGATCGGCGGATGCAGACCTCGGATCTGCTCCAATCCGCCGATCGTCGACGGGTGGCGCTTGGCCAGTTCGACCAGGGGCGGGTCGGCCAGGATCGAACCGACCGGCCGGTCGGCCGCCGCCGCCGTGCGCTCGCGCCAGGCGGCCAGTTCGCGGGCCACCGCCCGGGAGCGGGGGTCGAGCTGTCCGATGCGCGGTAGGCGTTCCCAGGCCGTCTCCGGATCGCGCTCGTCGGTCGCGGACTCCAGGCGGCGACACTCCTCCTGTGCCCATTCCAGGCGCCCGGTCTCGGTCAACCGGCGCTTGATCTCGTCGGTCAGCTCGAGCAGATGGGCGACGTCCTCGGCCGCGTAGCCGAGCTGCTCGGCGGTCAGCGGCCGCGCATCCCAGCGTGTGTAGCTGGCGGTCTTCCCGACCCGGCGTCCCAGCACCGACCCGAGCAGATTTCCATAGCCGGTCTGGGCGCCTCCCCCGGTGAAGCCGGCCGCGATCTGGGTGTCGAAGATGTTGGTGAACTCCGTCTGCCACGCGCGGCGCAGGATGGCCACGTCCTGGCGGCCGGCGTGGAGGACGATCTCGATGTCGGGGTCGGCGAGGAGTTCAGCCAAGGGGCTGGTGTCGGTGTCGCCCAGTCCGTCGATCAGGTAGATGAGCGGATCGCCCTCGCCGTCCGGATTGTCAGCCGAGATCTGGATCAGGCAGAGCAGGGCGCGGTAGCGCCCCTCGGACATGAACTCGGTGTCGATGCCCAGCCGGCCAGCGGCTCGCGCCGCCAGCGCGGCCTCGGCTACCTCACTTGAAGTGGCGAGCCCCCCCTCATCCATGGACGGACCCTACCGGCCCAGGTGCGGTGCCACTCGGAAATTGCCTACCTCAATGGCGAGGCGCATATCCCGTCCGTAGATGAGAGGCATGGATAGACCACAGCGAGCAGGGCAGAAATCGACCGAAACCTATGGCGTTGTGCGGACGGAATCCGCCCCCAGCCTAAACCGACCTCCCTGGTAGGATTTAGCCCATGATCTTCTCCTCCAAGGCCGAATACGGCGTGCGGCTGATGATCGAGCTTGGGCGCCAGGCCCCCGAACATCCGACCAGTCTCAAGGCCATCGCCGATGCCGAGGGGCTGCCGCTGGCCTACCTCGAGCAGGTTGTCGCCCGGCTGCGCCGGGCCGGACTGGTGATGAGCGCCCGGGGCGCCCACGGCGGCTATTGGCTGTCGCGACCGGCTGAGGAGATCGCCATGGACGAGGTCGTCCAAGCCCTCGAGGGCTCGATCGCGCCGATGGAGTGCTTCGTTCACGATCACACCGAGCGGGTGCTGTGTTCGCACCAGCCCGACGCCGGTCGCGGTTGCGCGACGAAGCTGCTGTGGACCCGCGTGCAGGGCGGAATCATCCGCTCGCTGCAGACGACGACCCTGGCCGAGCTGGTGCAGTTCTCCGGCGGCCGGGCCCCTGAACCTGAGCTTGCCGCGCCGACGGTTGACGTTGTCTCCGTCCCGGCCGCCTAGAACCAAAGAAAGCTGAGCATGCCCGATCTCGAGATCCGAAACCTTCACGTCCGCGCCGGTGACAAGGAGATCCTGCGCGGCCTCGACCTGACCGTCGGGTCGGGGGAGATCCACGCCCTGATGGGCCCCAACGGCTCCGGTAAGTCGACGCTGGCCAACGCGATCATGGGTCATCCCGGGCTTGATGTGACCGACGGTCAGATCATCTTCGGCGGCGAGGACATCACCGAGGCCGATACCGACGAGCGGGCCCGGATGGGCCTGTTCATGGCCTTCCAGTACCCGGTCTCGGTTCCCGGCGTGACCGTCACCAAATACCTGCGCACGGTGCTCAATGCCCACCGCGACGCGCGCGGCGAGGAGCCGATCCCGCTCAAGGAGTTTCGCCAGAGCGTCGAGGCGGCGATGAAGCTCACCAACGTCCCGCGCGAATTCTCCAGCCGCTACCTGAACGAGGGTTTCTCAGGAGGCGAGAAGAAGCGCATGGAGATTCTCCAGCTGGCCCTGCAGAAGCCCAACCTGGCCGTCCTCGACGAGACCGACTCGGGCCTTGACATCGACGCCCTCCGGGTTGTGGCCAACGGGGTCAACTCGGTCGTCGGGCCGGACCTCGGCGTGCTGATCATCACCCATTACCAGCGCATCCTGCATCTGGTGCAGCCCAGTCACGTCCACGTCATGTACAGGGGCCGGATCGTCCGCGAAGGCGGCCCGGAGCTGGTCACCGAACTCGAGGCCAGGGGCTACGGGTGGATCACCGACGAGCTCGAGGAAGCCGCGGTCTGAGTGCCGCGTGAGGAGGCATCCGTGAGCACGATCGCCAGCACCCCCCCCGACGTCGCCGGCCAGTTCCCTGTCCTGCGCCGGGAGTTCGACGGTCTCCCGGTCTGCTACCTGGACTCGGCGGCCACCTCCCAGACCCCTCAGGTCGTCATCGACGCGATGACCTCGTATTACACGGAGTCCCGGGCCTCGATCCACCGGGGCGTGTATCCGCTCGCCGTCGAGGCCACCGACCTGTTCGAGGGCGCGCGGGCCAGGATCGCCCAGTGGCTGCACAGCACTGTCGAGGAGACGATCTTCACCGCCAACGCCACGGCGGCCATCAACCTCGTCGCCTACACGTGGGGCCGTCAGAACGTCGGTGCCGGCGACCTGATCGTGCTCACCGAGATGGAGCACCACTCCAACATCGTGCCCTGGCAGATCCTGGCTCAGGAGAAGGGCGCCGAACTGGCCTACGTGGGGTTGACCGAGGACGGGCAACTCGATCCTGAGAGCCTTGCCGCGCTCCTGGCCCGGAGCCCGAAGCTGCTGGCCGTGACCCACGTCTCGAACGTGCTCGGCACCATCAATGACGTCCAGGCGCTCGTGTCCCGCGCCCACGAGGCGGGAACGACCGTGGTCGTCGACGGAAGCCAGGCCGTTCCGCAGCTGTCGGTGGACCTGAGGGCGATCGACGCCGACTTCTACGCCTGGACCGGGCACAAGGCCTACGGGCCGACGGGGATCGGCGTGCTGCACGGTCGCCGCGAGCTGCTCGAGCGGATGCCCCCGTTCATCGCCGGCGGCCACATGATCCGCACCGTCGGCGCAACCGAATCGACCTGGACTGACCTGCCGCATAAGTTCGAGGCCGGCACTTCTCAGATCGCCGAGGCGATTGGCCTCGGGGCGGCGGTGGACTGGATCCAGTCGCTCGGCATCGAGCGCATCCGCGCCCACGAGACCGCACTGGTCGCCGACGCGCTCTCGCGCCTGAGCGAGATTCCCGGTCTGGAGATCCATGGTCCGGCCGACGCCGACGAGCGCGGGGCACTGATCTCCTTCGTGCTCGAGGGCGCCCATCCCCACGATGTGGGGGAGATCCTCGGTCGTGAGGGCGTCTGCGTGCGCACCGGCCATCACTGCACGCAGCCGCTGATGCGCTGCCTGGGCACGCCGGCGACGACCCGGGCGTCATACGCAGCTCACAACACGACCGCCGATACCGACCGGCTCGTCGACGGACTCGCCACGGTCGCGCGGGTTCTCCAGCTCCACGACTAGGCCGAGATAGAGATGGACGACCTCTACCGCGAGAACATCCTCGACCACTACAAGCGGCCCCACAACTGGAGCCCGCCGGCGCCCGAGCTCGAGCGCGTGGACCTGCAGTACCACGACCTCAATCCGCTCTGTGGTGACGAGCTGACGGTCAAGCTGGCCGTGACCGAGGACGGGCGCATCGACGATGTGCGCTTCGAGGGCCACGGCTGCGCGATCTCCCAGGCGGCCGCCTCGATGACCTCCGACGAGGTCAAGGGCATGACGGTCTCCGAACTGCTGAATCTGGATCGCAGCTTCGTGCTCGACCTGCTCGGGATCGACATCTCGGCCCAGCGCATGAAATGCGCGCTGCTCTCGCTCAAGGTGCTCAAGAGCGCCTCGCTCGGCGACGCGGTGGCGTGGGAGCCCGAGACGCCCGAGAGCGGCGCCGCGGCCTGAGTTTTGCCGGGCCGAGTAGTTCGTGCACCGAGCCCACTCGGAGCTCGGCTCCCGCTAGACTTGGCTGGTAAATCCGATCCCGTCACTAGGTTTTAAAAACACCGTGCCCACCGTCATTGAAGTCTGTCCCGTCTCAGAGCTCGCTCCCGGCCAGCGCAAGCTGGTCGCGTACGAGGACATGGAGATCGGCGTGTTCAACTGCGCGGGCGCGCTGTACGCGATCGAGGACCGTTGCTCACACGACGACGGACCCCTGGCCGAGGGGGAATTCGACGAGGCGACCTGCACCGTCGAGTGCCCGCGACACGGCTCATTGTTCGACTTGACAACCGGTAAGCCCAAGACCCTGCCCGCCTACGTCCCGGTGGATACTTTCCCCGTGATCGTCGAGGGCGACACGATCAAGCTGGAGGTGGAGTGATGGCGACTCCCGACACCGTGACCCCCGCTACGCCCCTGACCGACAGCGACCGGCTCCGCGGCATCAACGCCGACTACACCGAGCGCTACGGCTTCCACGACGCCGAGAATTACCTCTACAAGGCGCCCAAGGGGTTGACCCCCGAGCTCGTGGCCAAGATCTCGGAGTTCAAGTCCGAGCCCCAGTGGATGCGTGACTTCCGCCTCAAGGCGCTCGATCACTTCCTGGCTCGTCCGATGCCGACGTGGGGAAGCCCGATGCTGGCCGACGTCGACTTCGACGACATCCACTACTTCGTGCGGGCTTCCGAGCGGGCCGAGCGCTCGTGGGATGACGTCCCCGAGGACGTCAAGAAGACCTTCGATCGCCTGGGCATTCCCGAGGCCGAGCGCAAGTTCCTCTCCGGCGTGGGAGCGCAGTACGAATCTGAAGTGGTCTACCACCAGGTCAACGCCGAGCTCGAGAAGCAGGGCGTGATCTTCATGGACATGGACACCGCGCTGCGCGAGCACGAGGATCTGGTGCGCGAGTACTTCGCCACCATCATCCCCGCCAACGACAACAAGCTGGCGTCGTTGAACAGCGCCGTGTGGTCGGGTGGATCGTTCGTCTACGTGCCGCCGGGCGTGCACGTGGAGATGCCGCTACAGGCCTACTTCCGCATCAACACGGAATCCATGGGCCAGTTCGAGCGCACGCTGATCATCGCTGACGAGGGCTCCTACGTGCACTACGTCGAGGGCTGCACGGCTCCGACCTACAGCTCCTCATCCCTGCATTCGGCCGTGGTCGAGCTGATCGCCAAGCCGGGCGCGCGGATCCGCTACACGACGGTCCAGAACTGGTCGACCAACGTGTTCAACCTGGTCACCAAGCGCGCGGTCGCTGAGACCGACGCCACGGTCGAGTGGGTGGACTGCAACCTGGGCTCCAAGCTGACCATGAAGTACCCGAGCGTGTACCTGATGGGGGAGCGCGCGCACGGGGAGATCCTCTCGATCGCCTTCGCCGGCGCCGGTCAGCATCAGGACGCGGGCGGAAAGATCATCCACGCCGCCCCGAACACGACCTCGAACATCTTTGCCAAGTCGATCTCCAAGGACGGTGGACGCGGCTCCTACCGCGGCCTGCTCGAGATCGCCAAGGGCGCCCATGGTGCTCGCTCGAAGGTGGTCTGCGACGCGCTGCTGCTCGACGAGGAGTCGCGCTCTGACACGTATCCGACGATCAGAATCTCCGAGGACGACGTCAACGTCGGCCACGAGGCCACGGTCTCCAAGGTCGGCGACGATCAGCTCTTCTACCTGATGTCTCACGGCATCTCGGAGGAGGAGGCCTCGAAGCTGATCGTCAACGGCTTCATCGAGCCGATCACCAAGGAGCTCCCGATGGAGTACGCGGTGGAGATGAACCGGCTGATCGAGCTGCAGATGGAGGGCTCAATTGGCTAGCGCTCTATTGGAGCGCCGCGAGCGGGCCGCCGCCCGCGCTCAGACGCTCTCGCTTCCGCAGTTCAAGGGCCGGCCGGGTTGGGAGTTCACCGACCTCTCGGGACTCGAGCTCGACGACTACCGCCCCGCCAACGGCGCGGGCAGCGGTGACGCGCAGCCGCAGGCTGTGGCCCTGCCGTTCGGCATCGCTCCCGCCGACAGCGCCTACTGGCTCGAGCAGCGCGACGCGCAGCTCATTCCCGCGGACGGCCAGGGCCTGCCGGAGGGCGTGATCGTCAGCACCCTCGAGGACGCGGCCGAGCAGCATCCCGAGCTGATCGGCAAGCTCCTGGGCAGCGTCGTCGGCGAGGACGGCGATGTGTTCGTGGCCCGCAACGACGCCGGCTTCACCGGCGGGGCCTTCGTGTACGTGCCGCGCAACGTCGTCGTCGAAGCTCCGATCGTGCTCACCGCGCTGCAGACGCAGCCCGGCTCAGAACTTCACCGCCGCACTCTGATCGTGCTCGAGGAGGGCGCCCAGGCCGAGGTCTGGGAGCAGTACGTGTCAGGCTCGGACGAGCTGGATGCCGTGCTCAACGTCGTCAGCGAGCTCGTGGTCGGTGACGCCGCCAACCTCCGCTACGTGTGCGCTCAGGATCTGTCGGAGAAAAGCTGGATCTTCGGCGCTCAGCGGGCCGAGGTCGGCCGCGATGGGCGGCTGGACTGGGTCGCGCTGGGCTTTGGCTCCGCCGGCGGGCACGTGCGCATGGAGACTCGCCTCAACGGCGAGGGCGCCGACGCCCGGGTCACCGGGGCCTACGCCAGCCACGGCCGCCAGCACATCGATTTCGACACCACCCAGGAGCACGCGGCGCCCAACACCACCTCCGACCTGGCCTTCCGGGGCGTGCTCCAGGGTCGCTCAAGCGCGGTCTGGAAGGGCAACATCATCGTCGATCCGGGGGCTCAGAAGACCGATGCCTTCCAGGAGTCGCGCAACCTGTTGCTGTCCAAGCGGGCGCACGCCGACGCCATCCCGGGACTCGAGATCCAGGCCAACGATGTGCGCTGCACACACGCCGCCGCGGTGGCCCAGGTTGATCCCGATCAGCTCTTCTACCTGCGCTCCCACGGGCTGCCGGAGGACGACGCGAAGCGTCTGGTCATCGAGGGCTTTCTGTCGGCGCTGGTCGAGCGCTTTGAGCCGGGCTCAGTCCGCGAGGTTCTCGGCGAGACGCTCGAGCGCCGGCTGGGCGTGATTCTCGGCGACTGAGGCCGGGGCCGGGGAAGCTACGATCCGGCGTCATGGCCCGGATCATGCCGCTCGTCGCGCTGGGGTATGGGAAGTTCGTTCGCGCGGACCGGGTCTACGCGCTCGTTCCCCTGGAGGGACCCGACCGCGGGGACGGACGGCGGACGCTGGTCCACGTCGAGGGCATCGAGGACCCGCTGATCGCGTCGCGGTCAGAGACGGCGATCGCCCGGGACCTGGCCGTCGCCCTGGGGCAGCAGACGCCCCGCGGGACGGGCGGGCGAAGGATCCAGCACCATCCCCGGCCAGGAGCCGCTCTTCTACTCGTAGGCCAGGGCCTGGAGCGGCTGTAGCCGGGCGGCGCGGCGGGCGGGGAAGATCGCCGCCAGCAGCCCGACCAGCCAGGCCGCCACGACGAAGATGATCAGCGACCCAACGGGGATCGTGAAGGCGATCGAGCTGACTCGGGCGGACAGCAACGCCCCGAAGGCGATGCCGAGCGGGATGCCGACCGCCGAACCGATCAGGGCGGTGATCACGCTCTCCTGGCGGACCATGCGCCGGATCTGCCGCCGGCTCGTGCCGATCGCGCGCAGCATGCCGATCTCCCTGGTGCGCTCGAAGACCGAGAGGACAAGCGTGTTGACGATCCCAAACAGGCTGACGACGATCGACAGGGCGAGCAGCACGTAGAGGATGTTCAGGACGCTGGACAGGCCGGAGATCTGGTTGTTGATAAAGCTGGTTCGGCTCTGGACCTTGGCATTGGGGTAGGGAGCCAGCACCCTGTTCAGCGCGGTCCGGTTGGCGCCGCTGGTTCCCCCCGACATCTTCACGAACGAGTACAGGTTCTGGGGCTGGTTGTAAAACCGGTCCCAGGTCGCGGCCGACATCGTGATCGGGCCAAACGGGGAGCCTCCACTCGGAGGCTTGAAGATGCCCCGGATGGTGAGCGGGACAAACCGGCCGGTCGGGGTCTCGACGACGACCCGCGAGCCAACGTTGAGGTGGTTGATCTGGGCGAAGTTCTGCGTGGTGAAGGCGCCGCCGGCGCCCAACTCGCGGATCACGGCCTGTGACCCGTGAATCCAGTTGAGGCGGATGACCTGGGACACCCCGGGGTCAACGGCGGTGAGCTGCAGGTTGCTGCCCCCCTCGCGCCCTTGGCCGGCGCGGACATCGCCCACGGCGAGGACGCCGGGAGCGCGTGCCGCCGCCTGGCTGGCGGCGATCGGGATGGGCGAGAAGTTGTTCTGGGCCGTGATCGCGTAGTCACCGGTGAACAGCTGGTTCACCGAGTCCTTGAAGCTGGCGATGATCCCGGCCGACAACATGGCCACGAGCGTGACCAGAGCCAGGCCGATCATCAGGGCAGCCGCGGTCGAGGCCGTGCGCTGAGGATTGCGCCGCGCGTTTTCCCGCGCCAGACGGCCGGCGACGCCGGCCAGGCGCGCGGCCGGCCAGCCCAGCGCCGTCGGCCAGGACCAGGCACCAGGCGGGCCGATAGGAGCGAGACCCCGATGAACACGAGCACGGCGCCGGGCCCCATCAGCGCGAGTACCCCGCCCGTCCCGTGGACTGCGAACAGGCCGAGAAGTACGGCCACGAAGCCGAGCGCTGTGGTGGCGGCGGAGGTCGCCACCCGATAGCGGGCAAAACGCCCCTCGGGTAGGGTCGCGCCCTCGCGCACGGCCGCGATCGGCTCGACCCGGGTTGCGCGACGGGCCGGGCGCAGACTGGCCAGCATCGTGACGAGAATGCCGACCAGGAGCCCGACGATGATCGTTCGCGATTTGACGACGGTCCCGCTGGTGGGGAGCGTCAGGCCGGCGGCATTGAATAGGGCAAACAACCCCTGCGCGAGCAAGAGCCCGACCCCTACGCCGATCACCGAGGCAATGATGCCGGTCACTCCCGACTCGATCATGATCGAGCGCAGAACCTGCTTGCGGGAGGCGCCGAGCGTCCTCAGGACGGCAAACTCCCGGGTCCGCTGGGCAATCGTGATGGACAGAGAATTTGCGATCACGAAGCTGCCCACGAACAGGGACACGCCGGCAAAGACGAGCAGGAACGTCTTCAGAAACGAGATGAAGCTCGTGGTGGAAGACGCATCCTGCTTGGCCTGCGCGGAACCGGTGCGAACCTGCGTCGCGCGGGGAAGAATCGGCCTGATCTGGTTGACAAGCTGCTTCGGACTGACGCCCGCGCGGGCACTGATGCGGATGTCGTCGAGCCGGCCCTGCTTGCCGAACAGCCGCTGGGCGGTGGGCAGCTGGAAGCCGGCCAGGGTGGCGCCGCCGATCGCGTTGGCCGTGCCGAGCTTGACCAGACCCGATATCCGCATCATCCGCACCGGCCCGGTCGCCTGCACGCCGATCACCTGGCCCGCACGCAGGTTCTTCTTGGACGCCGTGTTGGTGTCCACTACGACCTGAGCCGGTCCCGGCCAGTGACCGCTGACCAGCGTCAGCGAATTGAAGCGGGGCTTTGACGGATCGACACTGAAGCCGAGGTTGGGCGCGCCGCCGAAGGAAATCGCCTTGCCGTGCTGGATCAGCTGGGGGGTACCGGACACGCCGCCGATCGCGTCCCGCACATCGGGTAGGCGCTGCACGCGAGCCAGCAGGGACTCCTGGAAGGAGGGCACCGAGCCGCCGCTGGCCGTACTCGCGCTCGAGGAAATGGCGCTGCGGCCGGTGACGGTGGCATCCGTGCCGCGGTAGACGGTCTGGAAGATGGAGTTGAAGGCGCCGGTGATCGAATCGGTCAGCACGTAGGTGCCGGTCACCAGGGCCACGCCGAGCACGATGGCCAGCGCGGTCAGCGCTGCTCGTAGACGGCGGGTGGCCAGCCCCTTGAGCGCCACCCGGAGCACTATCTGGCCCCGGCGAGTTCCTTCATGGCGTCGACTATCTCCTCCTCAGTCGTGCCGCCGATGTCCTTGACTATCCGCCCGTCGTCAAGGAACAGAAGCCGGTCGGCGATCGCCGCCGCGCGTGGCTCGTGGGTGACCATCACCACCGTCTGCCCCACGGAGTCGACCGATCGGCGCAGGAGCGAGAGGACCTCATCCCCCGATCGGGAGTCGAGGTTGCCGGTCGGCTCATCGGCAAACACGACATCGGGACGGCCGAGCAGGGCGCGGGCGATCGCCACGCGCTGCTGCTGCCCGCCGGACAGCTCAGAGGGACGATGGTTCAGCCGGTCACGCAGACCGGTCTCGTCGATCACCGTCTGCAACCACTCGGGATCCGGCTCGCGTCCCGCTATCGACAGCGGGAGCAGGATGTTCTCCCGGGCCGTGAGCATGGGCAGAAGGTTGAAGAACTGAAAAACGAAGCCGATGTGGTCGCGGCGCAGCTGGGTGAGCTTGTCGTCGTTGAGCGCGGTGATGTCGCGCCCCTGCACGGTGACCGTTCCCTCGGTTGGCCGGTCGAGACCGGCCAGGATGTGCATCAGAGTTGATTTCCCCGATCCCGACGGGCCCATCACGGCGGTGAGGCGCCCGGCGTCGATCTCGACCGAGACGTCGCGCAGGGCGGTGACTGCCGTTTCGCCCTCGCCGTAACGGCGGGTTAGGTCGACGGCCGAGACGATCGGCCGTAGCTCCCCATTCGTGGGCTCCCCCAAATCCACCCGTTCATCTTTGCACTCCCCGGGCTCGAATTACACCCGCAGACACAGCAGAAGACCAGGCTGGAGACGAATTAGACTCGGCCAGATGCGGCGGGTCGTGCTTCTGCGGGGGATCAACCTCGGGCCCAATCGGCGCGTGCCGATGGCCGAGCTCCGGGCGCTGCTCGGCGAGGCGGGCTACGAGAACGTGCGCACGTACGTGCAATCGGGCAACGTCGTGCTCGACAGCGACGCCAGGGCGGAAGAGCTGGAGGCGCAGACGGCCAGGCTGATCTCGGATCGGTTCGGCTTCGAGGTGCCGGTGATCAGCCGCACCGCGCAGGAGCTGGCGGCCGTGGTGAAGCGCAATCCGCTGGGCGAGCTGGCGGTGGAGCCCAAGCGCTACCAGGTCAGTTTCCTGGACCAGCCGCTGGGCGACGAGGCGATCCGAGCGATCCACGAGGCCGCCGTAGAGCCGGAGGCGGTGGCCATTTCCGGCCGCGAGATCTACGCCTGGCATCCGGCCGGCGTGGCCCGGTCCAAGCTCTGGAACCGGCTCGCCGGCGGCGCCCTCGGGGTTAAGGCCACGGCGCGGAATTGGACAACGGTTGAGACCCTGCTTGGGATGATGGAGGGGTGATGCGGGCCTACGTGATCGTTGACGTTTTCACCGACGTCGCCCTGGAGGGCAACCCGGTGGCCGTGTTCACCGATGCCGCCGGACTGGATCCCGCCACGATGCAGCGAACCGCCCGCGAGCTGAATCTGTCTGAAACCGTGTTTGTGCTCGGACCCGAGGACGGCGCCGACGCCCGCGTCCGCATCTTCACGCCGACCATCGAGATGCCGTTCGCCGGCCACCCCGTGCTGGGGACGGCGTTCGTGCTCGGCGAGCGCGACGGTCTCGCTGACGTGCGACTGCTGACCGGCGCGGGGCCGGTCAAGATCAGCCTCAGCCGCGACGGCGAGCGGATTGTCCACGGGGAGATGGAACAACCGCTTCCGACCTGGGAGCAGTTCCCACGCCAGGACGACCTGCTGGCCGCCCTGGGCGTCGAGTCCTCAGAGCTCCCGGTCGAGGTCTATGACAACGGCCCTCGGCACACCTTCGTGGCGCTGGGCAGTGAGATGGATGTCGTCGCCGTGCGTCCCAACATGGCGGCTCTGGCCGCGGTCGGCGAGATCGGCGTGAGCTGCTTTGCCGCCGGTGCGGACGGGCAGGTCAAGACCCGCATGTTCGGCCCCGGCATGGGCGTGGACGAGGACCCGGCCACCGGGTCGGCGGCGGGACCGCTGGCCGTGCATCTGGCCCGCCATGGCCGGACGGCGTTCGGGCAGCGGCTCGAGATTCGTCAGGGGGAGGAGATAGGCCGGCCGTCGCGACTCGAGGCCGTCGCCGAGGGCTCACCCGAGCACCTGGAGCGGGTGCGGGTCGGCGGGGGCGCGGTGATCGTCGCTCGCGGCGAGTATCGCCTGGACTGAGATCCGCGTCAGCGCCGGCGAACCGACCGGCTGGCTGGGATCGGCACGACCGGGGAAGCGCAACCGTTAGGGTCACACGATGCGTCTCACGCCGCGCGCCCGCCAGGCCCTGGAGGAGATCTGCGCGACCTTCTGCCCCCACGGGGAGGGGCTGCCGACGCCGACCGAGCTGGGGGCGGTCGACGCAGTGCTCGCGGCCGTGGATGTCACCCGCCAGGCCGAGCAGCTACAGCTCGCCGCGCTGCTGAACCTGTGGGACACGCCCTTGCTGGGCGCGCTTGGCGGGGGCGGTTGGAGCCGCTTCAGCGCCATGACCCAGGAGCAGCGCGAGCAGGTTCTGCTGTCCTGGGGAGATTCGCGACGTCCCGAGCGTCGAGCGGTCTTCCAGGCGCTGCGCAAGGCCGCTCTGCTGTTCTACTACATGGTTCCGGCGCGTGACGGGACCCGCAACCCAGCCTGGGATGTGGTCGGCTACGACGGACCTTTGGGTCCGCTCGCGGGCGCCCCGCCCAAACAGCTCGCGATCACCCCGATCGACCGCGACACGACGCTCGACTGCGACGTGGTGATCGTCGGCTCTGGGGCCGGCGGGGGCGCCGCGGCGGGCGTGCTGGCCGCGGCCGGGCTCGAGGTGATCGTGATCGAATCGGGCCAGTACTACGACGATCAGGATTTCGATGGCTCCGAGTACAAGGCGATCAGTCAGTACTACATGGGAGCGCCGACCGCGACCGAGGACCAGAGCGTGGGCTTGATCGCGGGCTCGTGTCTGGGCGGCGGCACCGTCGTCAACTACTCGACGGCGTTCCGTACACCGGATGAGGTGCGGGCCGAATGGGCCGGTCTCGGCGTGCCCGCGTTCGCGACTGACGAGTACACGGCCAGTCTCGATGCCGTGTGGGGGCGGATCGGGGCCGGGCAGGAGTACAACGAGCCCTCGACGCGGGAGCGCAAGCTCCAGGAGGGGTGCGTGAAGCTCGGCTGGCACGTCGATGCCATGCCCCGCGGAGTGCGCAACTGCGCCCAGGGTCGGGAGTGCGGCTACTGCGGGCTGGGCTGCCGCGTGGGGGCCAAGCAGTCGGTGCTCAAGACGTGGCTGCCCGACGCGCATGCCCAAGGCGCCAGGGTCATCGTCGGCACCCGGGTCTCACGCGTCGTGGTCGAGGGCGGCCGCGCGCGCGGCATCGTCGGCCGCACCGCCGCCGGCCATCAGCTCAGGGTCAACGCGCGGGCCGTCATCGCCAGTTGCGGCGCGATCCACACGCCTGCTCTGCTGCGGCGTTCAGGGTTGGAGAACGAGAACATCGGCCAGCACCTGAGGCTGCATCCAGCCGGAGTGGTGTTCGGGGTCTATGACGAGGAGCTAAAGCCCTGGGAGGGGGTGATGCAGGCGCTGTACTCCGACCAGTTCCGGGATCTCGACGACGGCTACGGGCTGAAGTTCGAGACCGCCCCGATGCACCCGCACCTGATGATCCCGTTCAGTCCCTGGCGCGGGGCCAGCCACAACCTGCAGCTGCTCGAGGGGCTCACCAACACCATCCCGATCGGGGTACTGCTGCGCGATCGCGACGGGGGAGAGGTCCGGGTCGGCCGAGACGGTGAGCCGATCGTTCGCTACCGGCTGTCGGACTTCGACGCCGGCCACCTGCGTACCGGGATCGACGGCGCGGCGCAGTTGCTCGAGGCGACCGGGGCGCGTCGGATCTTCTCCAGCCACAGTAAGTGGGTCAGCTACGACCCCGGCCAGTCGGGCTCGCGGGAGCAGTTCATGGCCGCAGCCGATGCGGCCGGTTACGGCCCCGGGCAGGTGACGCTGAACTCCTTTCACATCATGGGCTCGGCGCGAATGGGGGGCGGACCTTCGATGTCGGCTTGCGATCCCAGCGCGCAGACCTGGGAGGTGCGGGATCTGTACGTGCTCGATGGCTCGTCGTTCCCGACCGCCTCTGGAGTCAACCCACAGGTCTCGATCCAGGCGATCGCACATATGAGTGCGCGTGGGCTCGCCGCTCGCCTGAGCTGATCGGGGCCCGCCCGCCCCGGGGGGTGCCCGTCGAACCCTGCGGCGGTGCGAGTGGATACACCGTTCGTTGGGTATACGAGCCCCCGAGATGAAGCTGGCCACGTTTCTTGCTCACGACCAGGATCGCGCCCTCGCCGGGGAGGTCGTCGGAGACGAAGTGCACGCTTTCGCCGAGGTGGGCGTGGCGGACATCCTCGGCGGTGCCAGGGCCGAGCGCAGCGGCCACACCTGGTCACTGCGCGACGTGCAACTGCTGGCCCCGGTTCCCGAGCCGGGAACGATCTACGCGATCGGGCTCAATTACGCCGCCCACGTCGAGGAGACCGGCGCTCAGAAGCCCGATCAGCCGATCGTCTTCGTCAAGGTGCGAGGGTCGGTGGCGCCGCCCGGCGGGCCGGTTCGTTGTCCCGAGGTGGTGCGCCGGCTGGACTACGAGGGCGAGCTGACGATCGTGATTGGAGCCGCGGGTCGCATCGGAGGCTATTGCGTCGCCGACGACGTCAGCGCGCGCGACCTGCAGGGCCGCGAACCGCAATGGACGCGGGCCAAGGGTGCCGATACTTTCTGCCCGTTCGGCCCCTGGGTCACGACCGCCGACGAGGTTGCGAAACCCGGTGATCTGAGGCTCCAGACCTGGGTCAACGGCGAGCTTCGCCAGGACAGCCGGACCTCGGATCTGGTCTTTGACTGCCCGACGCTGGTCGACTTCATCGCCCAGACGTGCACGCTCATGCCCGGCGATCTGATCCTCACCGGGACTCCGAGCGGAGTTGGGCAGGCCTTCGATCCGCCCAGGTTCCTGCACAGTGGGGACTCGATCCGGATTGCCATCGAGGGTCTGGGAGAGATAGAGCACAGCGTCGCCTAGACGCCGGCTCGTGGACAGGGAGAGGACCGGATGCTGAGGCTCCATCCGAGCACAATTGACTACGTAATCCTGGGGATCTATTTCGTGGTCGTCCTGGGCATCGGCTTCGTCGCCCGGCTATCGATCAAGACTGACCTGGACTTCTTTTTGTCGGGGCGCTCGCTGCCGGCGTGGATCACCGGCCTGGCCTTCATCGCCGCCAACCTCGGCGCGCTGGAGATCCTCGGCCAGGCCGCCAACGGCGCCCAGTACGGCGTTCCGGCGGTGCACTACTACTGGCTGGGCGCGGTACCGGCCATGGTCTTTTTGGGCATCGTGATGATGCCCTTCTACTACGGGGCCAAGGTCCGATCGGTCCCGGAATATCTGCGGCTGCGCTTCAACGAGGCCACGCACGCCTTCAACGCGTCCACCTTCGCGATCGCCACCGTCCTGATCTCGGGCGTCAACCTGTACGCGCTGGCTCTGATCATCCACCTGATGCTCGGCTGGTCGATCATCATCGCCATCCTCGTCGCCGCCGCGCTGGTGCTCGTCTACATCACCCTGGGCGGCCTTACCTCGGCCATCTACAACGAGGTCCTGCAGTTCTTCGTGATCGTGGCTGCGCTGCTGCCGCTGACGTTGGTCGCCCTGCATTCAGTGGGCGGGATCTCGGGGCTCGAGAACAAGGTCAGGCACTTCAAGCCCCTGGGCGAGCCGGGTCTGCATGCCTGGAGGGGGCTGGCCATTCATCACGTCACCAATCCACTGGCGTCGGACTGGGTCGGGGTCGTGTTCGGGCTCGGGTTCGTGCTCAGCTTCGGCTATTGGACGACCAACTTCGCCGAGGTCCAGCGCGCCCTCTCGGCGCGCAACATGTCGGCCTCCCGGCGGACGCCGCTGATCGGCGCCTTCCCGAAGCTGTTCTTGCCCTTCATCATCATCCTGCCGGGCCTGATCGCCGTGGTGACGGTCAAGGGCCTGGGCATCGGCAAGAGCCTGGCCATTCAGTACAACACGGCCATCCCGCACCTGATCGGGAACTTCCTCCCCGAGGGCATGCTCGGGCTGGCTGTGACCGGCCTGCTGGCGGCGTTCATGGCCGGTGTGGCCGCCAACGTGACGGCCTTCAACACGGTGGTCACCTACGACCTGATCCAGTCCTACTTCGCCAAGGACCGCGACCCGGCCTTTTACATCCGCTCGGGACGGCTGGTGACGGTCGGCGGAATTCTGATCTCGATCCTCACGGCGCTCATCGCCAAGGGCTATTCGAACATCATGAATTACATCCAGACCCTGTTCTCGATCTTCAATGCCCCACTCTTCGCCACCTTCATCATCGCCATGTTCTGGAAGCGGGCGACCGCGTGGGGCGGCTTCTTCAGTCTGGTCGCCGGGACCGCGGCGGCCTACGCCACCAACCGGCTGGCCGCGTACAACGTGATCTTCCACTTCGGTTCGCCGCTGAGTGCCAGCTTCTGGCAGGCGATCATCGCCTTCATCGTCGATGCCGTGGTCCTGGTGGTGGTTTCGCTGGTCACCAAGCCAAAGCCGGCCGAGGATCTGAGGGGCCTGGTCTGGGGGACAACCCGCGACGAGGATCCCGACGCTGTGATCGACCCGCGGGACAAGTTGTGGTGGCGTTCCCCGGCCCTGCTGGCCAGCATCATTATCGTCCTACTCATCGTCTTGAACATCATCTTCATCTAGGAAGGGGCCCGGAATGCCCGAACCACAACGTCCATTCGGAGGCCCGGCCGGCGACACGTCGATGCCATCAACCGGCACCACCGATGAGGAGGAGATCCGCGCGGCGAGGGCCGCCAACCGCTTTGACATCCGTCGCCTGATCGGCGGCGTATTCCTGCTCTACGGCCTGATCCTGCTCGCGCTCGGGCTGTTCGGCTCGCACGAGATCAAGAACAAGGCGGCGGGGGTCAACATCGACCTGTGGACGGGCATTGGCATGCTCGTGTTCGGTGCCCTGATGGTGTTCTGGGCGCTGTCACGTCCGACGATGCCCGAGCCGGCCGAGAAGCGGGGCCAGGGCTCGGGTCGGATCCGCCGCGCCCCCGGCTGATCGGGTCGGTCGCGAGCCTGCCTGAACGGGTGGCGTCAGGCCAGTGTGGCGGTGACGCTGATCTCCACGCCGGCCAGCGCGCGGGAGATCGGGCAGTTCTTGCCTGCCGTCTCAGCGGCCTGGGCAAAGGCCGACTGATCGATCCCGGGCACCTTGCCGGTGACCGTCAGCTCGGAGGTGGTCACCGTCGGCGCTCCATCGCGCTGGTCCAGCGTGACCTTGGCCGTCACGTCGAGCTGCTCGGGGTCGTTACCGCCCTGGGAGAGCTCATTCGACAGGGCCATCGAAAAGCACGAGGAGTGGGCAGCGGCGATCAGCTCCTCGGGACTGGTCAGCCCGTTGGAGCGCTCGGTGCGAGAGGCCCAGGTGACTCCGAGGTCCTTCAGAGCACCGCTGGCCCCGTTGACCGTTCCCTTGCCCTTCGGAAGGTCGCCCTCCCAAACCGTCGTTGCCGACCTCTCAGCGATTGCCATAGCGGCATACCTCCGCGTTTTCAGTGGTGTTCGATGACGCGGTCGATCAGGCCGTAGGCAACGGCCTCGTCGGCCTTGAAGAAACGGTCGCGCTCCATGTCGACATGGACCTGCTCCTCGGACTGCCCGGTGTGATGGGCATAGATCTCGTCGGTGCGCTTGCGAATGTTGAGGATCTCCCGGGCGTGGATCTCGATGTCGGTCGACTGACCCTCGAAACCGGCCGACGGCTGGTGGATGAGGATCCGGCTGTTGGGAAGCGAGAAGCGCTTGCCCTTGGCCCCGCCGGTCAGCAGCAACGAGCCCATCGACATGGCGATGCCGACGCAGATCGTCTGGATCTGGGGCTTGATGAACTGCATCGTGTCGTAGATGGCCAGGCCCGAGTAGACCGAGCCGCCCGGGCAGTTGATGTAGATCGAGATGTCCTTATCGGGGTCCGAGGACTCCAGGTGCAGCAGCTGGGCGACGATCAGGTTGGCGACCTGGTCGTCGATCGGCGAGCCGAGAAAGATGATCCGCTCGTTGAGGAGGCGGCTGTAGATGTCAAATTCGCGCTCGCCGCGGGCGGTGCGCTCGATGACCATGGGAACGAGAGGCATGCTCCAGACCCTAGAACATGCGCACAAGTAGCCGGTTCAAGTCCGCGTGCTCTCACGGAATCAGGACGGCGGTGCCACTGAAGGCCCCGGCGCGCAGGTCGGACAGCGCCTGCTCGGCCTGATCGAGGGGATACGTCGTGATCGTGGTCCGAACCGGCACCTGCGGCGCGAGGGCCAGGAACTCATGACCGTCGTCACGGGTCAGGTTGGCCACGGAGCGGATGCTCCGCTCGTGCCACAGATCCTCGTACGGGAAGGAGGGGATGTCGGACATATGGATCCCGGCGCAGACGACCCTGCCGCCGGGCGCCAGAGCCTTCAGCGCGGCTGGCACCAGCGCGCCCGCCGACGCGAAGATGATGGCGGCATCGAGTTGCTCCGGCGGCCGTTCGTCACTGCCTCCCGCCCACGTGGCGCCCAGTGACCGTGCGAAGGCCTGGTTGCGTTCATCTCCGCCGCGGGTGAACGCGTACACCTCGCGCCCCTGGTGCACGGCGACCTGGCAGATCATGTGCGCCGCTGATCCAAACCCGTAGAGGCCGAGGCGCGGGGCGTCAGCGGTCATGCGCAAGGCCCGGTATCCGATCAGCCCCCCGCACAGCAGCGGAGCGACCTGGTCATCGCTCATCTCCTCCGGGAGGTCAAGGCAAAAGCGCTCGTCGGCCACCGTCTGCTCGGCGTAGCCGCCGTCGATGTCGCGACCGGTGAAGCGCGCCGCCACGCACAGGTTCTCCTGGCCGCGACGGCAGTAGCGGCATTCCCCGTCGGTCCAGCCCAGCCAGGGCACCCCGACGCGCCGGCCGTCCTCGGTGTCGGCGACGATCTGATGGCCGAGGATCACCGGCAGTTTGGGGGCATCGATTTCGCCGTCGCGCAGGTGCAGATCCGTTCGGCACACGGCGCAGGCCCGGATCTTCAGGCAGCAACTGGCCCGGGCCGGGGTGCGGATCGGGCACCGAGTCCACGCGCAACGGCCGGCCGGGCTGGTCGAGGAGAACGGCGCGCACAGATCAATGATGCCTGACCGGCCCGGCGACCCGTTAGCGTTCTCTCGTCAAATGGTTCCGCTGAACGTCCCCAATGTCCTGACCGTCATCCGGATCCTCTTGGTTCCCGTGCTCGTAGTGGCCCTGCTGGCCAAGACCGGGAATGGTGATCTCTTGGCGGCGATCGTATTCGCGGCCGCCTCGGTGACCGACGCCGTTGACGGTCATCTGGCCCGCTCGCGGAACTCGGTCACGACCTTCGGAAAGCTGATGGACCCGATCGCCGACAAGCTCTTGATCGTGGCCGCACTCGTCTCGCTGGTGTCGCTGAACCGGCTCGAGGCGTGGGTGGCGATGGTCATCATCGCGCGCGAGTTCGCGGTCACGGTCCTGCGGGCCGCCGCCGGCACTCAACAGGTGGTCATCTCGGCCAGTCCGTTCGGAAAGCTCAAGACCGTCGCCCAGGTGGCGATGGTGATGTGCCTGATCGCCTTTGACGAGCGTCCGGTGTGGGTCACGGTCCTCGTCTACGTGACGGTGGTCATCACGGTGCTGTCCGGGCTCGACTACTTCTTCGGTCTCCGCCGCCACGTTTCCGAGGCCACGGAGCCTCGACCGGCGTCCGGCGAGCCGCCGCCGGTCGAGTCCTGAGCGTCAGACCTTCGAGTCAGCGCCGCGGCGAGTCCCGAGGGCCCGCCCGCGAGCCGTCACTCGCCCTGCAGCCAGGCGCTGAGCCCGGTCTGTGCTGACGAGGGGGTGCCGCTGCGCAGCTCTTGACGGATCTCGCCGAGGGTGCCGAACCGCTCGGCGACCACGTTGTGCTGATGGATCGTCTCCAGGTTGACCTGCCGGGCGGAGACGAAGGTGGCGTCATCCAGCTGCGGGAAGTGTTCGATCACGCCGCGCACCATCTCGCGCACGCAGTCTTCGACGAAGCGGGGCCGCCGGTGCGCCTTCTCGACCACATGCGCCTCATCGGAGCGCTTCATGAGCTCGTAGATCTCTGAGGACATCGACTGCTCGACGATCTCGAGCAGCGTGGCCGCGTCGATCTCCTCGTCGCAGTCCTCCGAGCAACCGACATAGAGCGTCCCGAGCCCCCGCTGGTTGTGCGTGGCCACCGGGACGGCCTCGAGGATCCGCTCGATCTCGTCGGCGCTGAACCCGTCCTGCTCGAGACGCTCGCGGGCCGAGGCGGCGATCAGCTCCTGCGCGCAGGGGCAGGCCGTTATGCCCTGGGCGGTCACACCGACCAGACGCCGCGTGCCGCGCTCGCTGGCCACGGCGCCGCCGTGCAGCGTGTAGAGCTCCTGCGTGATCACGCCCGACACCGGGGCCGGCTTGTGCTCCGGGAAGCGGGCCTCGACGGTGACCTCGGCCCGGCGGGCTTCCTGGCGCTCACGAACGAGTTCGGCGATGCGCTGCGCGAGCGTCTCCGCCTTGAATGTGGCGCCGCCCAGCACCACCTCGCCGATGGCCTCGTTGACGACCTCTTCGAAGCGCGACATGTGCGCGCCCTTCTGGTTGGGTCCGAGCTCGATCACGCACTCGAACCGGGCCGAGAAGAGCTCGTGACCGTCGGCGGGATCAGACAGCTTTCCGACTGGCGTGCCGCCGTTACGGCGCAGCCGGATGACCTTCTCCACCCCGGTGACGCCGACTCGCGACAGGCTCAGGGGGAGGGCCGGCGTTCCGGCCTGAACGTCAACAAGCGCGCTAGCTGAAGGGTTGGTGTCAGTCATCTCGCTCTGCTTTGGTTTGCGCGTCTCGGCTCGTCAAGGGGGCCGGCACATGTACAGATTAGAGCGGTGACGACCCGTCCCCGGTTCCCAGCGTTTCGCTACCGCGCCACATTGTGGTATCAATCCGGCGGGTCGTAACAGGAGTCACGAGGGAGGGCTTCCGACGTTTTGGGAGGTCTCAGGAATCCGTAGAGGAGGAGCTCAGGGGCTGTGAGCGTTGACGAGATCGTTCTGTTGAGCGACGAGACGCCGATCGCAGAGACGGACGGGCTGCGAGGGCTGATCGCCGAGGGGCAGGAGCGGGGATTCCTCACCTTTGCCCAGATCGAGACCTGCCTGGAAGAGGTCGAGGTCACCAAGGAGCAGGTACAGGAGCTTCACTCCTACCTGGACGAGCACGGCATCGACGTCGTTGAATCCGACGGCCGGCTGGCGCGCTCAGAGGGCGGCAGTATCGAGGCCGGCGCGCAGCGCGCGGCCGCGCCCGACCCGGAGCCACGCAAGAAGGTCGAGGTCGATCTAACCGTCGAGCCCAGCCTCGACTCGTTGCGGCTCTATCTGCGTTCGATCGGGCGCGTGAACCTGCTCACCGCCGAGCAGGAAGTCCTGTTGGCCCGTCGCATCGAGCGCGGGGACATGCTGGCCAAGCAGCAGATGATCGAGGCCAACCTGCGCCTGGTCGTCTCCATCGCCAAGTCCTATCTCGGTCGCGGCCTGACCTTCCTGGACCTGATCCAGGAGGGATCGATGGGTCTGATCCGCGCGGTCGAGAAGTTCGACTACCGCCGCGGCTACAAGTTCTCCACCTACGCCACGTGGTGGATCCGCCAGGCGGTCACGCGCGCGATCGCCGACAAGGGGCGCACGATCCGCATCCCGGTCCACATGGTCGAGAAGCTCAACAAGGTCGTCCACGTCGAGCGTCAGCTCGTCCAGACCCTGGGCCGCGAGCCGACCCCGCACGAGATCGCCGCTGAGCTTGAGATCACCGTGCGTGACGTGCGCGACATCCTGCGCATGGCCCAGCAGCCCATCTCCCTCGAGAAGCCGATCGGCGAAGAGGATGATTCGGCGCTCGGTGACTTCGTCGAGGATCAGACCGCTGAGTCGCCGTTTGAGCAGGCGTCCGAGCATCTGCGGCGCGAGAACCTGCGCCGCGCGCTGGCCGCGCTGCCCTCGCGCGAGCGCGAGGTGATCGAGATGCGCTTCGGCCTCACCGGCGAGCGGCCGTTCACGCTCGAGGAGGTCGGCCGCGCCTTCAACGTCACTCGCGAGCGGATCCGCCAGATCGAGAACCACACGCTGAAGAAGCTCGAGGCGCTGCCCGAGGCGCAGCGCCTGCGCGACGCGTCCTAGCCGACTTTGTAACAGCTGCCGGGCCGACCTCTACGGTCGGTCCATGGCTCCCGACTACGACCTGGTCACTGACCCGGGCCATGCTGCCGTCCGCGTCCAGGTGAAGACCTCGAGCTGCTTTCGGAAGGGACGCTGGAACGTCGCCGTCGCTACGCGGGGTGGGAACCGAAGCTGGAATGGGGTCGCTAAGTACCTGGATCCCTCACGCTACGACTATCTCTTCGTTCTCGTCGGGGACGGTCGTCGCTGGTTTATCCCCGCCGGTTCGGTCGCTGCGACTAGCGGGCTCCGACTCGGCGGGCCGAAATATGCGGACCACGAGATCGACCCCGGCGAGCCGCTTCCGGCATGGCTCGCATCGCTACACTCGCCGCCAATCGGCGGGATTCCCGAGCGGTCAAAGGGGTGTGGCTGTAAACCACATGGCTCTGCCTTCCCAGGTTCGAATCCTGGTCCCGCCACTCCGGGTCTTTTCCCCCGGGACTGACGCTCATGACAGCAGGCGAAAACGAGCCCAGCGGCGGACTCGACCGCTCCGACTCCCCCGACACCACGAACGGATCGAAGACCCGTCGGCGTCGGCTGAAACGGGCGGCGGTCAAGGTCGACACCCAGCCGTCGCTGCTCACGGCAGCCAGCGCGCTCCGGCGCCGTCTGCCCGGCGACGATCGCTTCGGGGACGCGCTTTCGACCGCCGGCTCGCATCCGGCCGAGGTCGTCGCCCGCGGTGTCTCCGCGCTGCAACCAGGGCGCCAGAGCGTCAGCCAGGAACTCGGCCTGGCCGGGCTGCAGGTCTGGCAGTCGCTGTCGGAGGCGGCCGGCCGCGGCCGCGGGGATCGCGAGCTCGTCATTCTGTTCACCGATCTGGTCGGCTTCTCGGCGCTGGGCCCTGCGAGCCGGAGACGCGGCGACGCTCGAGCTGCTGCGCGAGGTGGGTTCGGCCCTCGAACAGGCCGTCACCACGCATGAGGGGCGCATCGTCAAGCGCCTCGGAGACGGCGTGATGGCGACGTTCCTGGCTCCTCGCTCGGCTGTCGACGCCGCCCTCGATGCGCAGTCGGCGATCGGCGACATCGACCTCGACGGACACACGCCACGGATGCGCGCGGGCATCCATCTGGGTAGCCCCCGAAAGCTCGGCGGCGACTACCTCGGTGTCGACGTGAACGTCGCCGCCCGGGTCGGCGCCGCGGCCAAGGCCGACCAGATCCTGATCTCCGAGGCCGTGCTGGATCGCCTTGATCGGGACGGCCTCGAGATCGGCCGCGCCAAGCGGCTGCGCGCCGACGGCGCGCCGCGCGACCTGCACGTGGCTCCGGTCTGTCGCGCCTGAGTACGTGGCCGCGGTCTGTAACGGCTGACGGGCGGGGCCGGCCCGCTCATCGCCAGCCCAGGCGCAGATCCTGCCTCTGCACGGTTTCTTGCAGCCTGACCTCGGAATGCCCCCCAAAAGCGCTCCGTGTTACCGTCACCCCGGTCTTTAGCTGAGCGCCTGAGCGGGGATTTCCCGGGCCCGCACCGCTCTCCTCGCATCGCATGCCCCCCGCCCAGATGCCCACCAAACGCGCGTCCTGTGGCCTCACGGTTGGCCTCCTCGCCGCTCTGCTCGTGTGGACGGTTATCTCCGGCTCCCCGCGCGCGGGCGCGGCCACGACCGGTCAGCTGCAGCAGCGGATCGCCACCGGTCAGGGGCGGGTTTCCTCGCTGGCCGGCGCGGTCGGCGCGGCCAGCCGCAAGGTGACCCATTTGGGGCAGAGCGTCTCGGCGCTGCAACGCCAGGTCAACCGTCTGCAGGCCGACCTCGATGTCAAGCGGACTGAGCTGCTCAAGCTGCAGGCGCAGCTAGCAGTGGCGCGCAACCGCCTTGCCCAGCTCGAGGCCGCTGAGGTGCACACCGAGTCCGTGCTCTCCCAGCAGCTGGTGGGCAGCTACGAGACCGACCGGCCCGATCTGGTGAGCGTGGTGCTCGAGTCCACCGGCTTCCCCAACCTTCTCGAGCGCTTGGCCTTTGTCCAGCGAATCGGCCGCCACGACGCGAACATCGTCGGCCAGGTCCAGGCGGCGCGCCGGGCCGTGGCCACGGAGGCGACCCGGCTCGGCGGGCTTTCGGTCCGCCAGCAGCAGCTGACCACCCAGGTTCTGTACGAGCGCAACAGCGTCGACCGCAACCGGTTGACGCTGGTGTCCGACGAGATCGCCGCCACCCATGTCCGCAACGCCAGGGCTGGCCAGCTCGCGTCGGCTCGCCGGTCGGTGGGGGCCCTGCATACAGAGCTCGTGCACCTGCAGGCGGCCCAGGCCGCGGCCGCGGCGCGAGCGGCCCGCGCCGTCGCCGCGCGGTCCTCAGCGCCGACCCCCTCCAGCGGTCCGGGTCCGTCTTCCGGGAGTTCCTCGCACAGCGCCCCGCCCTCCAGCGGCGGCGGCTTCACCTTCCCTCTGCCCACGTCCGCGGCCTCGCCGCCCAGCACCTGGTCGCTGGATGACGGCGTCGACATCTCCGCGCCGGGCGGGACGCCTGAATATGCGGTCTGCTCGGGCACAGTCGTTCTGCACGGCATCGGTGGCTTTGGCCCCTCGGCGCCGGTGATCCATTGCGACAGCTCGGTCTCGGGCTATGACTACGTTTACTACGGCCACGCCGGCCCTGGTAATTGGACCCCGGTGGGGGCTCACGTGAGCCAAGGCCAGATCATCAGCCAGGTCGGCTACGGCGACGTGGGCATCTCCTCCGGACCTCACCTCGAGATCGGATTCGCCGACTCGAGCGGATCCCCGGTCGGCCCGTCAAGCGCGCCGGCGATGGCAGCGCTGCTGCACTCCTCATACGGCGGCTGACACCGGCTGCGCGCCTGTCAGGATTCGTTCAGCGCGCACCGGGTTGAACGCGGGGGTGGTTTTGCCTCCCGCGGCCGTGGGTACCCGGGGGCCGTCAATCCGAGCCGCCGCGGGCCGATCCCTCGCTGCGACTCCAGGGGAATCGAGGCGTAATGAAGCTACGAGGCTGGAAGATCCTGGCCTTTCTCGCCGTCGCGAGCATGACCTTGCTCGGCATGACGGCACTCGCAGGCGCAGCCCGCCAAAAGCGGCACGCGTACCTGCATCCGCACGGCGCCGCCGCTCGGCAGCGCGCGCAGTTCCGTGCCCTCGCGGCATCCGCCGGCGCTCCGTCGCCGACGCACACGCCCGACGACGGCGATCTCGCCGATTCGGCCGCCCAGTACGACTTTGAGCGCACCGCTCCAGCCTTCTCGGTGTCTGGGGGCGCACTGGTCAGCGCCGCCCAGCAGGCCCGGGCGCTGCGCAGCACGCGGGGCAACTGGCAGGAGTTCACCACCAAGCCCTACAACGGCGAGCCCGCCGGCTACACCGACCCGTTCTGGTCGAATATCGGTGCCGGATTCAGTCTCGTCGGGGGTCGGACCACCGCCCTGACCCAGACCCCGGACGGCAGCTGGTTCGCCGGTACCGCCGACGGCGGCGTATGGCGATCGAGCAACCGGGGTGGCAACTGGACACCCGTCTTCGACGGCATGCCCTCGCTCTCCATCGGCGCCCTCGCCGTCGATCCGACCGACGGCTCGCTGTGGGTCGGCACCGGTGAGGCCAACACCAGCCAGGACAGCTACGCCGGCACCGGCGTCTACCGCTCGACCAACGACGGCGCGAGCTTCAAGCGCATCGGCGATGACTCCTCGGCCGACGGCAACCCGCTGGTCTCCAAGACGGTGTTCCAGCTCGCCTTCGACCGGGCCGGCAACGCCTACGCGGCGACCAACAATGGCCTGTTCCGCTACGACCACTCGACCGGCCGGTGGACGGCCGTCCTGCAGCCGGCCGGACCCGACGACAACCCGCCTTACGACCAACAGGCGACCACGGTCGCCGTCGTTCCCGGGACACACGGGCGCGAGGTGATCACCGCGATCGGCTGGCACGGTCCTGGGAACACCCAGAACAACGGGTTCTACGAGTCGACCGACAGCGGCCACACGTTCGCCAAGGTGGCGCCGACTGGCGACATCGACGCAGCTGACATCGGCCGCACCACGTTCGCCTACTCGAGGGACGGTTCAAAGCTCTACGCGATCGTGCAATCGCTGGCGGCCGAGGCGGCGGGCAAGGAGTCGGTGCTCCAGGGCATCTTCTCGGCCACCGGAAGTCCGGCCAACGTCGCCGGTCCCTGGACCAAGATCGCCGACGAGGCCAAGCTGGCCGGTTCAGGCTCGGCCTTGCCGGTCGGGTCCGGTTATGGCGTGGGAGTTCAGGCCTGGTACAACCAGGACCTCGCGGTCGATCCGGCCAATCCGAACCACCTGTACGCCGGGCTGGAGGAGGTCTTCGAGTCCAGCAATGGCGGTACCACGTGGAACACCGCGAGCCCGTACTGGAACTACGGCCTGGCCTGCAATCCGAACTGTCCGAAGACAACTCATCCGGACCAGCACGCGATGATGATCGCCAACAACAAGATTGTCATCGGCAATGACGGTGGCGTCTATCACCGGCCTCTGTCCGACACCCAGCAATACGGGGACTGGACCGACACCAACGCCACGCTGCGCTCATGGCAGTACTACGACGGCCGTGCCGGACAGCTCAGCTCGGGCGGACTGGCGGTGTGGGGCGGACTCCAGGACAACGGGACCTCGGTCCTTCAGTCTGGGTCCTCCCAGATGGCCGAGCCGGCCGGTGGCGACGGCTTTGACGTGATCGTCAATCCGACCCACGCCAACCGGATGGTCGGCGAGTACACCGACGGCACGATGTACTCCTCGACCGATGGTGGGCACTCGTTCTATGACCCGGTCTCCCCGGGCTGCGTGGCGCAGGCCACGGTCGGGGTAACGCCGCGCCCGGACTGCGATGCGGGCTTCCGGTTCGTGACCCCGCTCACCCAGGACCAGCAGAACACCAATACCTGGGTGACCGGTGGGCAGTACGTCTGGGTCTCCAAGGCGGGCTGGAACACCAGCTGCACGGATTCCTCGTGCACTTGGGCCCGCGAGTTCGACACCGGAGCCGGTAACGCCGTCACGGCGCTGTCCTCGGCCAACAACAGCCGCATCGTGTACGCGGCCTGGGTGGCCAACGGCGGCAATCCCGGTCCGGGCTTCGCACGCGGCATCGCCACCAACTACGGAGGCACCTGGCATCAGGTCAACACCTCGGGCCTGCCCAACCGGTACATCGCCGGTATGACCGCCGATCCGCACAACCCGGCTCACGCCTACGCCATCTTCAACGGCTATTCACGCCGCTGGATCCCGGGCGGAGGCATCGGCCACGTGTGGGAGACGACCAATGGCGGCCAGAGCTGGCACGACATCTCGGGCAATCTGCCCGACATCGCATCCGATGCGATGGTCCTGTCGGGCGGGAACCTGGCCCTGGCCACCGACCAGGGCATGTTCACCGCCAGGGAGGGACAGGGGTCAGGCACGACCTGGTCGCGCCTGGGCCGAGGCCTGCCCAACGCCGTGGTCGACAACGTGACCCCGGGTCCTGACGGTCGTGTTTACGCCGCCACTCACGGGCGTGGTATCTGGAGCATCCGCTTCAGCGGTAATCAGCAGAACACCAAGCGGCACCGCCGCTAGTCGCAGGGACGGCGCCAGCGTGGCCAAGCCGCTACGCTGGCGCCAGCGCCCTCTTAGCTCAGCTGGTAGAGCACTTCCATGGTAAGGAAGGGGTCGACGGTTCGAGTCCGTCAGAGGGCTCTCTGAAACCCCCGGCAGACCGGGGGTTTGTTGTTTCCAGGTCCGCGCCGGGTATCGCCAGGCTGCTCGCGAGCAGGATGATCGCCCACGTCCGGCGCTCCCCGCCGAGCGCGTCGATCAGTCGTCGCACGCTCCGCGCTCCTGTCGGCGAAGCCGGTCCAGGAACGGGATGCTGGCCAGGATCGCCAGCGCGCAAACTCCCCATATGGCTTGGAAGCCGTGGGAGGCCGCGAACACTGACTGGCCGGCGGTAATCGCCAGGCCGGCGAGGAGCGGCCCGAGGGCGGTGCCGATTCCGCGTGAGAAGGTGTAGAAGCCGGTCAGTGCCCCGTGGTCGCCTTCGGGCATCAGCGGTGTGAGCAGGGCGTATGGCAGGGCCATGATCGCTCCTCCGCCCAGCGCGAAGAGAGGGATCGCGGCCGCCAGCACCAGTTTGGTCGTGAACACGAACGGGATCAGCAACCCAATCCCGTAGAACGGCAGCACGAACTTCAGCACCGTGATGCGGCCGTAGCGGTCGCCGAACTTGCCGCTGCCAGCCGCCCCGGCGAGGACGAACACGGCGGCGATGCCAATCGCCAGCGCCGCCTGCGTCGACTTCAGCCCGAGACCGACGGTCAGATAGAGAAACACAAACGTCTTCAGCGCGCCGAGCGATAGCTCCCACAATCCGTTGGCAACGAGAAAGGTCCGCAACGCCGGATGATCACGCAGAAGATCGCGCAACCGTCGCGCTTCCCGGGCCAGCGACCTTGGCGCGCGTCGCTTGCGTTCGGTGAGCCCGCGCCGCGCGTACACGGACACGAATGTGGCGATCGCGCCCAGCAAGATGACCGCCGCGGCGATAAACGGCGCCGGTTTTGCCCAACCAATCAACAATCCCCCGCCGAGCAGGGCCACTCCGGTCCCGAGTCCACGAAACAACGCCTGCGTGCTCTGCGCGCGTCCCGCGATGTCATCGTCTATGGCATCGGGATAGAGCGCGCGGTACGGCTCGTAGGCAACGAAGTAAGCCAGGAAGAAAGTCGCCGCCATAAGCGCCAGAAGCCCGACCGAGCGCGCTGCGCCCATCAGGAGCAGCGCGGCGGCAGCCACGGGTGCGCCAGCCGCCAGAAATGGCAATCGTGCCCCCCAGCTCGTCTTCAGGCGGTCAGACCATGTGCCCGCAACGACCGGCACCCAGAGCGCCATCAGGCCCTCGATCCCGACGATCAGGCCGATGATCACCGCCGAACCGAGGAACTGATGCGCAATCACAGGCAGGTATGTCGTGACGGTTGTAATCGCGAGCGCTAACCCAAACGTCGGCAGGCCGAGCAGCGCGAGCAACCGACGCTCGCCCGAGCTCAGATCCCGCTCCGCCCGGTCGCGTGTTTCTGGGAGCTCATCGATGGTTGACGTCACGCGAAACTTGCTACCCGGTCCCCGCTCGAGCCCTCATCTGACGCCTCCGAAGGTTCGTCAGCAGACATTCGCCGGCTGGCTCACCTCCAATAACCTGCGCCGATCAGCGACAGCAACATCAATCAGCAGATGACCGAGTTATGCCATGTGACCCTCCGGCGCAACCAGCGAGACGGTAGTCGCGACGGAGTTCGCTATCGCTACACCGCGCCGAGCTCCGGCCGCTATCCGTGGCAGTGGTACTGGGATTCGTGCTTCGCGGCGATCGCGTGGCGAAGGTTTGATCCCGATCGTGCGCGGGCCGAGCTGGAGACACTGCTGGAGGCCGCGACGCATGACGGCTTCATCGGGCACACGGTCTTCTGGGGTGAGCCGGTGACCCGGGTCCGTGGCCTGTTCTACAACGTACGCTCGCGTCAGGACTTCATGACCGCAACGGTTCAGCCGCCCCTTCTGGCCTGGGCGTGGCGGATCGCCGTCGGTGATCCCCGTACGGTGTCCGGGATCGTGCGTCACCATGAGTGGATCGAGCAGGACCGCGCGTTGGACGGTGATGGTCTTCTCTGGATCATCCAGCCTGATGAGTCGGGGCTGGACGCCTCGCCGAAGTTCGACTCCGCCTTCGGCTGGCGCTCTGACGGGCTGCCCGGGTTCCCGCTGCTCGTGCGCCGCAACCGCCGCCTCGGCTTTGACATCCGCCGGATCGAAGCAGACGGCGGTCCGATCGTGTGCGGGACGGCGATGAACGTTCTGCACGGCCTCTCCCGCCTGGCGCTTGGGCAGCCTTCGATCACGCCGAAAATCGTGGAGCGCCTCTACGACGAGCGAGCGGGCCTGTTCCACCAGCTCGTCCGCCGCTCACCCAAGCACCACCCGGCGCGTCATCAGCCAATCACCTGGGCGGCACTGTCCCCCTTGGCGCTCCCGGACCTGCCCGAGGACATCGGCCGCCGCTTGATCGAGCAGCACCTACTGGACCCGAAGAGCTTCTGGCTGCCGGTCCCTCCGCCGTCTGTGTCTGCCACCGACCCCAGTTTTTCGCGTCGGGACCGATGGCTATTTCTGCGTCGCTATTGGCGCGGGCCGACGTGGATCAACGCCGGCTGGTTGCTGTGGCTCGGACTGCGTCGGCTCGGATACGACCTGGAGGCCGCCGAGATGGCTCGCCGGTTGGCCGCGGCGGTGGCCGCCGAGGGCCTTCGCGAGTACTACGACCCGTTCACCGGCAAAGGAATGGGAGCTGCCGACTTCTCCTGGTCCGCGCTGATCATGGAGCTAGTCGATCCCGACCCAGGCGCACGAACGAGCCACGTCGACTCACCCCGCTGATCGGCTCCGGCACACGCCCCCGAGGGGCAGGTGCCGACTGGCGCGAACGGTCTTGGAAGCTCTGAGGTAGCCGGCTGACGGCCGCGCGTCAACGTTATAGGCACCAGATCGCACCCGCTTGGTGATCGCCGGTCCTGACGAAGACGCGCGATCCGCGCGGACCTCGATCTTCTGCCGGCTCGGCTGCATCAGGCGCCTGACCATGTACGGGCCTGACCTCTGAGGCGGCCGATAGCGTGGGGCGTGTGGCTGCGGCGCTTGAGCTGGTGATCTTTGACTGCGACGGCGTGCTGGTCGATAGCGAGCCGATTGCCGTCCGGACCGATCTTGTGGTGCTTGGCCGGGTCGGTCTGCAGATGTCAGAGGCTGAGGTCATCGAGCGGTTTCTCGGGCGCTCGCCAGCCGTGATGACCGCTGCGATCGAGGAACACCTGGGGCATGCCTTGCCCGAGGATTGCAAGCAGGACTTCGAGCGTCTCTACACCGACGCGTTCGAACACGAGCTGGTCGCCGTCGCAGGTGTCCAGGACGCGCTTGAACGGATCTCACTGCCTACCTGTGTCGCGTCCAGCAGTGAGCCGGCCGACCTCCGTCGCAAGCTGGAGCTCACTGGCCTCTACGAGCGCTTTGCCGGGAACATCTTCAGCGCGAGTGAGGTGGCCAACGGAAAGCCCGCGCCCGATCTCTTTCTGCACGCCGCTGCGCGGATGGGTGTCAGCCCAGCGCGCTGCGTTGTCATTGAGGACAGCCGCTATGGGGTCCAGGCGGCCCGAGCCGCGGAGATGGATGTCCTCGCTTACGCAGGCGGCCTGACCCGAGCGCAATCCCTCGTCGGCGCGCGCACGACTGTGTTCGACGATATGAATGAGCTCCCGGCGCTGATCGAGCAGATGGATCGAATGAGGCGTTGACAGCGCTCTCAACCATCTACGGATGGCCGGCGTGGGGCATGGACTGACCGGGGGCCGCTAGTAGCTGCCCGGTCTGACCGGGCCCTTCGCTCATCGCGGCCTCCATCCCGCGCCACTGCGCGGCCGCGATGAACAGCGTCGTACCGTCCTCGCCGCCGAGCATGCAGGCAAAGCACCCGCGATCGACGGCGACTGTGTCGAGCACCTCACCACCCTCGCGCACGCGGGTGCAGCACCGACCGGGAACGGTTGCCACCCAGATCGCGCCGTCCGCGTCGGCGCAGATGCCGTCGGGGGCGTGCTCGAGGTCGGCCCAGACCCGACGGCCCGACAGCGTCGCGTCTTCGCCCACGTCGTAGGCCAACAGCTGCCCGGCGTGCGAGTCGGCGACGACCAGGGTGCGGCCATCGTCGAGCACGGCCATGCCGTTGGGCCACCTCAGGCCGTCGGCAACCTGAGTCACGCGGCCGTTGGCTTCAACGCACACGACGGCTCCTGGGCCGCCGTTTACGTACGCGTGGCCACGGGCGTCAACGACGATCTCGTTGAAGGCAGGGGAACCAATCCGGTTGAGGTCGGCGACGGCCTCGAGCGTTCCATCAGGCTCCTGACGCAGCAGCAGACCCCGCGGGCCGTCGACGAGGAGCAACCGGCCGTCGGGAAGCCAATCGATACTGAAGGGGAGCGTCTGCGGGGCGAGGCGAGCCATCACCTCGCGCTCGCCATCGACGGTTACCGCCAGTACTTCGCCCGTGCCCCAGTTGCACAGCCAGACGCGGCCGTCATGCCATCGGGTGGACTCGGGAAAGCCCAGGCCCTCAACCATCACCCGTGTCTCAGCCATCTCCTTAGCTCCTCCCGCAAGTCATCTACCAGATGAGACTGGATCAGAGCGCGATCGTCATCGGCGCGCTCGCTCGCCGGACGAGGGGGCCAGACCTGCTGGTCGGCTGGCCGGCGTTAGGTCAACACCGGCGAGGGGCGCTCGGCTCGGCGTTCGGCCGTCCAGGAGGCCTCGTGCCGGCGCCTGGTCGACCGCTGGGCCCAGAGCCGGTCAGCCAGTGCCCAGCCCGCGTACGCGAGCGCGCCCAATGTCCCCGTGGCCGTGAGCAGGATGCCGGCGGCACTGACACCGGCCACACCACTGGCGCCGAGGATGAGGACCATCGCTCCCGCGCCGACGCCCGGTCCCACCGGCAGCGATCCGAGTACGGCGACGGCGATCAGCACGGCCGTGGCATCAAACACCGAGGCATGAATCCCGCTGGCGTGCAGCATCAGCCAATTGCGAGCGATCTGGGCGCAGACGGCGAGGACCACGAAGACGGCGACTCGGGTCCGCGTGCGCGCTTGGTTGAGCGCGCTCAGGCCCTGCCACCAGCCTCGCGGATGGCGGCGGGCCAGCCGGGCCAACCCGCTGACCGCGCCGAGGATCACGGCGAAGGCAATTAGCGGCGTCCACCACGGCCAGCCGAGAGGGGCGACGAGCGTGAATGAGAACAGGGCAACGAGCGTCACCTCGGTCAGCACGATCGGAATCTCGGTGGCGGCCACGACCACCGTCTTCGGGGTCTCCTCGGGCGCGCTCCTTCTCAGCGCGGCAATGCGCATCGCGAAGCCGAGTTCGCCGTTGATGATGTTGCCGAGGTAACCGATGCCGGCCGCGCGGTAGATGCGCCGACGGCCGACCGTGCCGCCGGCGGCGTGCACGCAGACGTTCCAGGACTCACTGCGGGCTACCAGCGAGAGGCTTTGCAGCGCAGCCGCCCCGGCCAGCGACCACCATGGCGCCCCGGCCGCGGCGGACGCGAACCGGCCCCACCGGCCGGCGAGCACGAGAGCGAGCACGCCGATAAGGACGAGCGTTCCAACGACCGTCACCGGACCGCGCCGGCAGTTGAGCCACGCCCCCACCCGTCGTGCGCCCATCACGACCGGGTGTGAGAGGATCGCCACCGCTAGAGGTTGCCCCCGACGGTTGCCTCCCAATCCGCCGTTTTGGGGCCCTAACGTGCCCGATTGACCGAGCATGATCGCCCTTGGCTCGCCCGATCTGACCGGATCTGAACCGTCGCTCGTCAACTTGTGAGCTGGCGACGGGCGTTAGCGGGAAGAATGGGGCTATCTCAGATGAGCCAAAACCAGATCGGACCCCCAGCTTCCTCAGCCGTCATCGGCGGGCGGTAACCGCGACGATCGTCGTTGCGGCGATCGCCGGTTTCATCAAGTTCGTCCTCCCTCAGCTGAAATCGCTCGCGCCGACGCTGCACCGCCTGCGTTCCGCGGATCCGAAGTGGCTCGGTGTTGGAGTGGTTCTCGAGGCGCTCTCGCTGGCCGGCTACGTCGGCCTCTTTCGGGCCATCTTCTCGTGTCATGGGGTGCGGATCGGGTGGCGGGCGAGCTATCAGATCACGATGGCGGGGGTGGTGGCGACCAAACTGTTCGCGGCGGCGGGCGCCGGTGGCGTGGCGCTGACTGTCTGGGCGCTGAGAGCTTCAGGGCTCAGCGGGCGCAGCGTGGCCAGGCGCGTCCTGGCCTTCGAGCTGCTCCTCTACGGCGTCTACGTCGGCGCCATCGTGGTCACGGGTTTTGGACTGCGAACCGGCGTGTTCTCCGGCGAGGCGCCATGGACGCTGACCCTCGCACCGGCTGTACTGGGCGCGATCGCGATCATGCTTTTGCTCTCGGCCCGGGCGCTTCCGGCAGACGTCGAACGGCGGCTGAGACCCCTCGCCGGCGCTCGCTGGGGACGACGTCTACTGTCGCGGCTGGCCAGCGCGCCGTGGGCCGTCCGCGACGCGCTGGGGATCGATTTCGGTCTGATCCGGGAGCGCAACCTGGGGCTGCTCGGGGCGATTGCCTACTGGGGCTTTGACATCGCCACCCTGTGGGCGAGTTTTCACGCCTTTGGATCGCCGCCGCCCTTCGGCGTGATCGTGATGGCGTACTTCATCGGCCAGCTCGCCAACACGTTGCCCCTGCCCGGCGGACTCGGCGGCGTCGAGGCGGGGATGGTCGGTGCCTTCCTCGCCTTCGGGACGCATGGAAGCCTGGCGATCCTGGCCGTACTCGCCTACCGGCTCATTTCGTTCTGGCTGCCGACCGTTCCCGGCGCTGTGGCCTATTTCCAGCTGCGGCACACCGTCGGGATCTGGAGGGCCGAGACCAACCAGCCCGATCCGATTCCCGCCTCCGCGGGCGAGCTGACCTAGTCCGTCAGCGGGCGCCGACGAGGCCACGATCGCCCCGGCGCAGACCGAGGGTCATCGCGCAGCGGTCGACCCGCCTTCGAGCACCTGCTTGAGTGCCGACAGTTGTGAGACCTCGGATCGCATCGTCTTGGCGACCATCGGCGTCATCAGCTTCGCCAAGCCGGTCGGCGTGGCGCTGAGGGCAAAGGTGACTCTCGTCCCGGCGAGGGTTTCCTCGAGCTCGTAGGAGCCCACTGGGCGTACCGGTCCCGCGATGGCCCGGAAGGCGATCTTGTCCTCGGGCTCGAAGGCGGTGATCTCATAGTCGGCGGCGACTCGCCGGCCGAACGGGCCCTTCACGCCCTGCTCGTAGATCGCGCCGGTGCCGGTGCCTGAGGTTCGGCGAACGTCGAGAACTCCGGACCGCCACAAGCGGTCGTTCTCACGGTCGGCCAGGAACCTGAACACCTCGGAGCGGGGCCGATCGATCTCGATGACGTTGCTCGCCTCAGGCATCGACTCGGCTCCCCCCGAGCAGGGCTTCGAGCTTCTCGAAGCCGCCTTCCCAGCCCATCCGATACGGCGCTGCGCCGTGACCGGCGGGGAAGTGCTTATGGGTGAGGGTGATCTCGGTCTGGCCGTTGAGGTCGGCGAACTCGACGATCACCAGCGACGCCGAGCCATCCGCCGCCGGGCCGGTCTCCCAGCGCCAGGTGTAGACAAGCCGCGCGGGCGGCTCGACCTCGCGGTAGGTGCCACCGAGGATGAACGGGTCGCCGTCGGTCGGTTGCATCGCCAGCCGGTAGCCGCCCCCCGGCCTCAGGTCGACCTCGGCCTCCGGACAGGTGAAGGCGCCGGGTCCCCACCACCGGCGCAGCTGCTCGGGATCGGTCCAGGCGCGGAATACGTGCTCTCGTGGCGCGTCGATGATGCGGACGATCTTCAGAACATCCTGATCGTCTGTCATGTGGCCTCCTCGGTTGTCTTGAAGTGATCGGCGAGTGAGTCGAGGCGGTCCTCCCAGAAGCCGCGGTAGCCGCCCAGCCAGTCGTCGGCGGCTCTCATTGGCGTGGCCACCAGCCGGCAGTGACGGACACGTCCCTTCTTCTCGTGCTCGAGCAGCCCCGCGTGCTCGAGAACGGCCAGGTGCTTGGTGATGGCCGGCAGTGAGACGTCAAACGGCGCGGCCAATTCCGACACCGAGGCCTCCCCCGCCGAGAGCCGAACGACGATCGCCCGGCGCGTCGGATCCGACAGTGCCGAGAAGACCAGGTCTAGTGGATCGGACCGGACCTGAGACTTAACCATCTGGTTTAGTATACGGCCCGCGGCAAGCCGCCATGGCACGACCGGGCTCTGCCGGCTCAGTGCGGGGGCTGGATCAGAGCGCTTCGAGGCCGCCGTGAATCCGGCCCGCGGTCTCGCGCAGGGGAGTGGCTGGGCGGTGGGCGCGGGAGGAGATGATCTCGGCCAGGACCGAGACGGCGGTCTCCTCGGCCGTGCGGCTTCCTATATCCAGGCCGCAGGGGGAATGGATGCGGGCGATATCGGCGTCGCGGGCGCCCGCGCGCCGGAGCCGGGCCTCGCGGTCAGCGGCGGTCTGACGACTGCCGAGCGCGCCGATATAGCCGGCGTCGGTCTGCACGGCGGCGAGCAGTGCGGGCTCGTCGAACTTGGGGTCGTGGGTGAAGACGAGCACGGCGTCGCGGGGACCCAGCTCGACCCCGTCTAGCACCTCCTGGGGCCAGCCGATCGCCACTGTCGCCGCGGCCGAGAACCGGGGCGAGCGGGCGAAGCGATCGCGCGCATCGGCGATGGTCACCTCGTAGCCGATCTGGGCGGCAAACGGAGCCAGAGCGGCTGAAAAGTCGATCGCGCCGATGATGAACATTCGCGGCGGGGGGGCGAAAGAGCGGATGTGAACCCGCAGCTCGTCGCCGAGCGTGGCCCCGTCGGAGCCGAAGCGGCGCACCGTGGTCTTGCCCTCCTCGAGCAGACCCTGCGCTTCGCGGGTGACGTTGCGGTCAAGCAGGGCTGTGCGTCCAAGCTCGCCAGTGGCCTCGCCGTCGATGATGGCCAGCCGCGCGCCCGCGGTCTCGCCGTCGAGCAGCGTGGCGATCGCCGCCGGCCGGCCCTCCGCGTGGGCCTGCAGAGCGGCGGCTTCGACGGCGCCGGTCCGGTCATCGAGCGCGCACACGAAGATGTGCACGATCCCGCCGCACATCAGTCCGACCGTGCCGGCCAGCTCGTCGGAAATCCCGTAACGCAACAGCTTGGCCTCGCTTCGGCCCGCGAGGATCGCCTCGGCCTCCTCGACGACCGCCCCTTCGACGCATCCGCCAGTGATCGAACCCTCGATCGTTCCCGACTCGTCGACGAGCATCATCGCGCCGACGGGAAGCGGAGCGGAGCCCTCGACCTCGACCAGCAGCGCCTGGGCAAAGCGCCGGCCCTCTTGCTGCCACGCGACGGCGAGGTCCTGCGTTGCGTTGACGGTCGCGGAGTCGATCATGTTGTGGCGACGGACGAGATCATCGGCACGATGTCCTTCCTACATAGCCTGCCACACGCTGACCGTGGTCCTTGGGCGTGGTCCGTCCTGCGCGGTCTGTGAACCCGACGAAGTCAGCTGTCGAAACCCAGGCCCATCCGATCGAGCAAGCCGAGCCAGAGTCCACGCCGGCCCTGTCGCCGGTCAGCGGCGGCCAGCCGGTTCCGGGTCAGCTGGATAACGGCTGACCGGAGTGGCTCGGGCGGGAAGGGCAGCGGCCGGCGGCGGACGAAGTTCAAGTGAGTTGCCGCTGTCTCGCGCCCGTGGAGGAGGTCGAGAGCCACTCGCGCTCCGAACCTCGAAGCAGCCACCCCGAGGCCGGTGTAGCCCACCGCGTAGGCGACGCGCCCCTCGAGCTCGGTCCCGAAGAAGACCGAGAAGCGGCTGCACGTGTCGATCGCTCCACCCCAGCGGTGGCTGAAGCGCAGGCCGCGGAGCTGGGGGAAGGTGGTGAAGAAGTGCTGGGCGAGCTTGGCGAACGTCGCGTCATCTACGTCGAGCCTGGCGTCGACGGGCCCGCCGTAGCGGTAGACGGCGTCGTAGCCGCCCCACAGGATCCGGTCATCGGAGCTGAGCCGGTAATAGTGAAACTGGTTCTGAACGTCACTGAGCCCCTGTCGTCCGCGCCAGCCGATCGCCGCCCGCTGTTCCGCGCTGAGCGGCTGTGACATCAGCGCGTAGTCGTAGACCGGAGCGATGTAGCGGCCGATCGTGCGCAGTGGCGCCGGGTAGGCGCTGGTGGCCACGAGTGCACGCCGCGCTGTCAGCTCGCCACCCGGGGTGGTGAGGGCCACCCCGGTGCCGCGGGGGCCGATTTCGTGCACAGGGCTGGACTCGAAGATCTGCACGCCGGCCCGCTCGGCGGCGGCTCGGAGTCCCGCGCCCAGCTTGCCCGGATGAACCAGGGCCGACCCGGTCCGGGTCCAGAGCCCGGCTAAGAAGGTCGGCGAGTTCACCTGCTCACGAGCCTGCTCGCGATCGAGCAATTCGACGTCATAGCCGAAGCGACGCGCGAGTTCGGCCTCCTCCTCGAGCCAGCGAGATCTCGTGTGGCTCGAGGGCAAAGGTCACGTCGCCAGAGGTCTCGAAGTCGGCCTCGATCTCGTAGCGATCCAGGTCATCGATCAGCCCGAGGAAGTTCTCCGTGGCCAGCCGTTCAAGACGCTCGATCTCATCGCCGAAGCGGGTAACTCCGTTGCTCAGGCCGTGGGTCAGCGATGCCTGCACGAAGCCCCCGTTGCGGCCGGATGCGCCCTGGCCGCAGCGGTCGGCCTCGAGGACGGCAACGCTGCGCGCGGAGTCCTCGGCCTTGGCCGCCAGCGCCGCCCAGAGCCCGGTGTATCCGCCGCCGACGATGGCCAGATCGGCCTCGACGGAGCCGGCCAGCGCGGGATGGGGATCGCGGCCCGGCAGATCGTCGAGCCAGAAGCTGAGCGGGCGAGCGTCGGCGAACGCGGCGCGGTCCTCGGGGGTCGGCGGAGTCTGCGGCCAGGCGCTGGTCATCGCCGCAGATTCTGACGCCTGACCCTGGCGGTCTAAATCCGCGCGTTCCGGGCATCATGCCCCGGATGCACGCGGAGATCCCCCTGCCGGGCGTGGTGACGATCGAGCACACCTTCACGGTGCCGCTGGACCACGACCGTCCCGACGGTCCCGAGATCAGCGTGTTCGCTCGTGAGCTGGCCGATCCGGAGGGCCGGGAGCGACCCTTCCTGGTCTACTTCCAGGGCGGTCCCGGCTTTGAGGCTCCGCGGCTCTCGCTCGGTCCGCGCGGGCCGGCCTTCGTCGACCGCGCCTTGTCGGAGTTCCGGGTGCTCCTGCTCGACCAGCGGGGAACGGGACGCTCGACGCCGATCGGTCGCCTGGACGGCCTCTCGGCCGCCGAGCAGGCCGACTACCTGGCCTGCTTTCGGGCCGACTCGATCGTGCGCGATGCCGAGCTCATCCGGCAGGCGCTCGGCATCGAGCGCTGGAGCGTCCTCGGCCAGAGCTTCGGTGGCTTCTGCGTCTTCACGTACCTGTCCCAGGCCCCCGAGGGGCTGAAGGAGGCCCTCGTCACCGGCGGGGTCCCCCCGCTCGGGCACAGCGTCGACGAGGTCTATGCCCGCACGTACGCGCGTGTGAGTGAGCGAAACGACCGCTACCGGGCCCGCTACCCCGGCGACGCCGAGCGCCTCGACCACCTCCGGCACCGCCTCGAGGGCGGTGCCCCGGTATCGCTCCCAACGGGCGAGGCACTGAGCTGGCGACGCTTTCGCCAGCTCGGCGACATGCTGGGCATGAGTGACGGCGCGGAGCGGCTTCACCACCTGCTCGAGCTGGACCCCGACTCGCCTGGCTTCGCCTATGACACGGTGGCCGCCGACCCGTTCTCGCGCAACCCGATCTACGCCGTGCTGCACGAGGCCTGCTACTGCGACGGCGGCGCCAGCAACTGGTCCGCGGACCGCATGCTGCCCGCCGGTTATGCGAATTCGAGCTTGCTCACCGGCGAGCACGTCTTCCCGTGGATGTTCGACGAGTACGCGGCTCTGGCTCCGCTCCGCGAGGCGGCCGAGCTGCTGGCCGCACGCGACTGGCCGCGGCTCTACGACCCGGACGCGCTGGCGGGCAACTCGGTACCGGTGGCCGCGGCGGTTTACGCCGAGGACATGTACGTCGAACGGGCCTTCTCGGAGGAGACCGCCGCCCGCGTGGGGGCGATGCGCGTGTGGCTGACCAGCGAGTACGACCACAATGGGCTCCGGGTGGACGGTCCGCGGATCCTCGGACGACTGCTTGACCTGGCTCGCGGCCAGATCTGATCAAATTTTTCTGCAGGCTGTCGATTTTCCCCGGGCCCGTTCGTCTACCGGCGAACATTCACCCAAGGAGGTCAGACATGAAGTACATGATGCTCATCAACCTCGGTCCCGAGGTGCGAGACACCAAGAACCTGGCGCCTGACGATCTCAAGGAAATCGGCGCGGCGTTCGGGGCCATCAACCAGACGTCCGGCGTCACCCCCGGTACCAGGCTCAAGCCCCCGGAGACGGCAACCACGGTACGGGTTCAGGACGGTCAGACCCTGACTACCGACGGCCCATACGTGGAGACCAAGGAGGCGCTCGATGGGTACTGCTTCTTCGAGGCCGAAGACCTCGACGCGGCGATCGAGCTAGCCGCCCGCTTTCCCAACACGAGCCGCGGGGGTGCGATCGAGATCCGCCCGGTTGGTGAGTGGTAGTGAGCCTCGAGGACAGCTTCCGCGAGTACTGGGGGCATGTCCTGGCCGTCCTGATCGGCTTTCTCGGCGACTTCGAACGGGCCGAGGAAGCCGCTCAGGAGGCTTTCGCGGTCGCCGCCGAGCGCTGGCCACTGGACGGCACGCCTTCTGACCCCCGCGCGTGGCTGATCACGACCGGCCGGCGCCGCGCCATCGACCGGATCCGGCGCGAGCGCGCTCTGGCCGCCAAGACCCGGCTGCTGATTGAGCCGGCCACGATTGAGGACACGGAGGAAACGGTGACCGAGTCCGTCTTCCCAGATGAACGCCTGGAGCTGATCTTCACCTGCTGTCACCCCGCCCTTTCGACCGAGGCCCAGGTGGCGTTGACGCTGCGCACGCTTGGGGGGTTGACCACGCCCGAGATCGCGACGGCCTTCCTGGTCTCGGAGGCGACGATGGCGCAACGGCTGGTCCGGGCCAGGCGCAAGATCAAGGAGGCCGGCATCCCGTTCCGCGTGCCCGCCGATCATCTTCTGCCCGACCGGCTGGCGGCGGTGCTCGCGGTCGTGTACCTCATCTTCAACCAGGGCTGGGGCCGGGCCGCCGATCTGAGCTCGGAGGCGATCCGGCTCGGCCGGGCGCTGGCCGAATTGATGCCCGATGAAGCTGAGGTCCACGCCCTGCTGGCCCTGATGCTGCTTCACGACTCCCGCCGTCTCGCCCGGGTCCGCAACGGCGAACGCGTCCTGCTGGCCGACCAGGACCGCTCGCTGTGGAACCACCCGCAGATCGCCGAGGGCCGGGCCATCCTCGATCGGGCGCTGGCGCTGAGGGGCCACGGTCCCTACGTGATCCAGGCGGCGATCGCCTCGCTTCACATCGAGAGCCCGCGGGACTGGCGCGAGATCATCGAGCTGTACGGCGAGCTTCACCGCCTGACCGGGTCGCCGATCGTCGCCCTGAACCGCGCCGCCGCCGTCGGCGAGGCCGACGGGCCCGAGGCCGGCCTGGAGCTCGTCGATGGGCTGGAGCTCGAGTCCTACCGCTACCTGCACTCGACCCGGGCCGAGCTCCTGCGCCGGTTGGGGCGGGCCGCGGAGGCCCGCGCCGCCTACGACCGCGCGCTCGCGCTGGTCGACGACGACGACGAGCGGCGGCTGTTCGAGCGGCGCCGCGCCGAGCTCGGTCAGCTCGACAGCGCCTCGATCTGACGGCGCAGTCGCCAGATGTGCTCCATCGGCCAGCGCCGGGCCCAGGCGTGGTCGGCCGCGTCCCGGAACGTGCTCGTCGCCTCGGCCGGCGGACGCAGCTCCAGCAGCGTCTCGATCGCCAGGCCGTTGGTCACGAACAGCCGGATCCACTCGCCGTAGGGCAGCTGGAACGCGGTCTGACTCTCGTCGTCATCGATGCGATGAAGACCCCAGTAGTCGACGAGAAGCTGTTGTGAGGGATGGGGTGCATCCCCGGGCCAGGTGCAGTCGACGATCGGCGTCCCGGAACTGAACGCGAACAGCCCGCCGGGGCGGAGCAGGCGGGCCGCCTCGGGCACCGTCCGATAGGGATCGGCGAACGTCATCGCGCCCCAGTCGCAGAAGATGATGTCGAAGCTGGCGTCGGCAAATGGGGTCGACTCGGCGCTTGAGCAGACGAGCGGGAACTCGACGCCAGCGGCCGCCATCAACGTCCGCGCGTGGTCGAGCTGGGCGGTGGAGAGGTCGAGCCCGGTCACGTTCGCTCCCCGCCGGCTCAGGGCGATCGACCACTGCGCGCCACCGCATCCGAGCTCGAGGACGTCGCGTCCGGCGACCTCGCCCAGGACCCGGAGCTCTGCCTCAGGCCGCTGCCACAGACCCCAGACGAGGCCGCCCTCGCCCGAGAGCGCCTCACCGTGCGCGGCCTGGTAGGCGGCCGAGGACGCATCCCAGGCCCGCCGGTTGCGCGCCTCATGCGCGTTGAGCTTCATCGCTCGCGGAGCGATTGCACGCAATCGGCGCAGAGCCCTGAGATGACGAGCTCGGCGGCCTCGGGCTGGAAGCCCGCGCCGGCCGCCGCCTCGAGCAGGCCGGAGGTGTCAAGCTCGCCGTCGACATCCTCCACGCGGCCGCAGCGGCGGCAGACCGTGTGCTCGTGGGGGGCGGTACGGGCGTCGTACAACGCCGCACCGAGGCCGGTACCGATCCGCCGGGCCAGGCCGAGCTCGACAAACAGCTCGAGGGTCGCGTACACGGTCGGGGTCGATGTTCCCGGGAGCTCCTGCTGGACGGCCTGACGGATCTCGTCGGCGGTGGCGTGACGATCGCGGCGGCCGAGCTCGCGGAGGATCACGTAGCGCTGGGGCGTGGCTCGCTGACCGCGGCTGTGCAGAAGCTCGGTGAGCTCCGGCGAGAGGTCGGGGAAGGTGTCGGAAGTGGCGGCCATGTCGAGGCGGGGAGCGACAATAAGGGAGCCCTAATTCTAACACAGTTGCTATAGTGAACCTGAGCATGGAGACCAAGTCACTGCCCTCGCTGAAGAACATCGATGAACACGATCTTGTGCTGCGCTATGTGCAGCCCGGGCTCGTCGGCCTCATCGACGGGACGCTGTCGACGCTGGCTCCGATCTTCGCCGCCGCCCTGCTCTCGGGGTCGCACGCGGCGCTGTTCGTGGGTCTGGCCACCGCCGTGGGGGCCGGGATCAGCATGGGCTTCTCCGAGGCTCTGTCCGACGATGGGACCCAGACGGGACGCGGCTCGGCATTAGCGCGCGGGATCGTCACCGGGGTCATGACCGCGTTCGGCGGCGTGTTCCACTCGCTTCCCTTCTTGATCACCGACGTCCACACGGCGCTGGTCGTGGCCGGCATCGTGGTGGCGATCGAGCTGATCACGATCTCGCTGATCCGCAAACGCTTCCTCTCCGTTTCGCTGCGCACGAGCCTCCTGCAGGTGGCTCTGGGCGGAGCCCTGATCGTCGCCGCCGGCGTCGGTCTGGGCAGCGCCTGACCCGACGGCGACGTCCATCGTGGTAGAACCCTCGGTCTCTGGCCGACCATGGGAGGAGCCCAGACATGGATCTGACGGGAAAGCACGTCGTCGTCACCGGGGCGGGAAGCGGTATTGGTCGCGCTTGTGCGCTGCGCTTCGGCGCTGAGGGGGCACGCGTGGTGGCGGCCGACCTCAACCTCGACTCGGCGCAGGCCACGGCGAGCGAGATCGACGCCCTGGCCGTCAGAACCGACGTCGGCAAGGAAGCCGAGATCATCGCTCTGATCGAGCAGGCACGGGAGGCGGAGGGGCCGATCGACCTGTTCTTCTCTAACGCGGGCATCGGCGGTCCCCCCGGCGGCCCCGAGGCTCCCGACGCCGAGATCCAGACCACGTGGGAGGTCAACGTGATGGCCCACGTGTGGGCGGCGCGGGCGCTGCTGCCGGCCATGGTCGAGCGCGGGGAGGGCTATCTGCTCAGCACCGCTTCCGCGGCCGGCCTCCTGACCCAGATCTCCGCGCTGGCCTACTCGATGACCAAGCACGCCGCGGTCAGCCTGGCCGAGTGGCTGGCCATCACCTACGCCGACGCGGGGATCAAGGTCTCCTGCCTGTGCCCGCAGGCGGTACGCACGCCATTGCTCGAGATGGCGCTTGACGATCCGGTCGGTGCGGCGCCGCTTCTGGCCGGGGGCCTGCTCGAGCCAGAGGACGTGGCCGAGGCCGTGGTCCGCGGCCTCGCTGCCGAGAAGTTTCTGATCCTTCCCCACGAGGAGGTCGCCCACCACCTGGCCCTGAAGGGCGCTCAGCCCGAGCGGTGGCTGAACGGGATGCGGCGCATCGTTCGCCAGGCGCGCGCCCAGAGCGCGAAGGCCTGAGAACCGCCTAGCTCAGGGCCACCGCGCGCGCCCGATCCCGGCGGGGCGCGGCGGGAGCATCGATCCCGGCCGGGATCAGATTCTGGACGGCGTCGACCTCGGCCGCCGGTAGCCAGGCGGAGAAGGTGCTTCCGGCGCCGAGCTGGCTTCGCACTCCGACGTGTCCGTCCTGCGCCTCGACGATCAGCCGGGTGATGGCCAGACCCAGACCCGTTCCCGACCGCTCACGCCCGGCGACCTGGAAGAACTCCTCGAAGACGCGGGCCTGATCGCGCATGCTCAGGCCCGGACCGGCATCGCTGACCTCGACGCGCACGCCGCCGCCCTGATGGCGGAGCCGGATCACGACGGTCCCGGCGTGAGGACTGAACTTGATCGCGTTGGAGAGGAAGTTGAGAACCACCTGGCGCAGGCGCGTCGGGTCGAGCAGCACCAGACTGGAGCCGGGCGCCTCGACCTCGAGCCGCAGTCCGCGCTGCGCGGCCGTCGTCTGGAGTGCCGCGACGCAGCCACGGACGACCGCCGCCGGATCGATCGGCGCGCCCTCGAGCGCGGAGCTGGCCCGCTTCGACCCGGGCCATGTCAAGCAGTTCCTCGACGAGTGAGACGAGGTGTTCGCCGCTCTCGCGGATTACCCCGATGTGCTCGAGCTGGCGTCCGTCCAGGTGCCCGTAGCGTCCTGAGGCCATCAGCTCCGCGTAGCCGACCACGGCGCTCAGCGGGTTGCGCAGCTCGTGCGAGAGGTTGGCGACAAAGCGGGTCTTGGCTTCGCTGGCCGCCTCGAGCTCGCGGTTGCGTACGGCCAGCGCCTGGTTGGCTCGACGCAGCTCGTCGGTCCGGGTCAGCAGGTGCAGGAGGAGGGCCAGGGCGGCGACCGCGGCCGCGGCCAGACTGGCCAGTAGCCCGAGGTCCAGGGCGGGGGCGCCGGCCGCCCGAGCGGAACCGACTGAGTGGCTGACGGCCATCCCCAGGACTCCCAGGCCAGCGGCGGTGAGCAGCCCAAGGGCTGAGATCAGTGCCTGGCGTCGGCGGGCGGGCCGCATTGCGCCGGCAATATGAGCACAGCGGTCAGGGGCCGATGGGGACGAGGAGGTTTCCTGCAGACTCCCGGTCGACTACCTAACGGGGTGTCGGTAGTTATCCGCGATATGACAACCAGCGTCGGCTAGCCGGTCCCGTGGATCGCGTCCTCTAGACCCGTGCGCAGCGCGGGCCAGGTCTGGTCGAGCTGCGCTCGAGCGGCGTCGGCGGCCGCGCCGTCGGCGCGTGCGGCGGCACGTTCCACGCGGTTCAGTGTCTCGAGCAGCGGCCCGGCATCGAGCATCAGGGCGCTGTTGCGGGCGGCGTGGGCAGCCTCCGCCGCGGCGGCCCAGTCACCGGAACCGATCGCGTTGCGCACCTGGTCGGTGGCTCGGGTCAGCTCGGCGAGCAGGGTGGCGACAATGTCCGGCAGCTCGGATCCGAGCAGCTCGGGAAGCTCGCGCAGCCGCCGAAGGTCAAAATCGCCCGCCACATCAATCCTCAGGGGTGCAGGAGGTGGCGCAGGCGGCGCGCGAACCCGCCGAGGTGATCGCGGCGCAGGCTGCCCAGGCCGGTGATGCCCAGGAAGGTCACGAACAGTCCCGGCGAGCAGGGCGAGCGTGGCCAGTACCACTGGCCAGTTGGCCTCGAGCTTCTCGCGCCCGTTGCTCAGCAGGCGCTGGGCGTTGGGGCCGGCGAAGGTCAGCGTGGCCAGGATCGCCAGCAGCGGAGCGATGAAGCAGAGGTTGAACAGCACGAGCAGCAACGATCTGGCGGACGAGTCGACGTTCCCGCGCCGACGACGGCGGCGATGACGGCGAAGTAGGGAAAGGCGGTCGGTAGCTCGACGGCGGTGATGGTCGCTCCCAGCAGGGCGCTCGAGCGCCGCTCGGTCCGGACCTCGGGCTGGACTTCGCGATGCCCGAGCCGGTCGCGATAGCCCCACAGGAACGCGGCCGCGGTGAGCATCGCCACGCCGGCCACAAGCTCGAGGATGTAGCTCAGGTGGCGGCCGGGGTGGGGGACCAGGGAGAGCAGCAGCTGCCCGGGCCCGAGCGCGATGATCACGCCCCCCGACAGGTAGACGATGAACACCGCGGCCGTGAACTGCATCACCCGGGTCCGTGCATCCGGACCGCTGGCCAGGTACAGGGCAGGCGCGATCGTGGTCGGGTTCACCGAATCGGCGATGCCGATCGAGATACAGAGGCCGATCAGCCGGAGCATGCGCCGATTGTTGCCGAGCGACCAGGGACGCGGCGCACCTGCCGCCGTACAGACGTGCCTGAGCCAGTGGCGTGCCGCTACACTCAGCACCGGCGCCGGGCGGCGTTCGTTTTGACGCCCGCGGCTCGGGCGCCTGAACCCTGATCACCACTTTCGGGAAACGCCCATGGCCCGTGGAGACGTCCGGATCGCCGCCACTCTTGCCTGTGAAGAGTGCAAGCGCCGGAATTACCAGACGAATAAGAGCAAGCGGAACAACCCCGAGCGGTTGCAGCTGCGCAAGTACTGCCGCTGGTGCCGGCGGCACACCGCGCACCGCGAGACTCGCTAGGCCCGGATCCGGTCGGACCGTGGCTCGCAACCGCAAACGTGCCAAGGAGCGGCGGAGCCGCCGTCCCGCCGCTGGCCCGGCCTCCCGGCCTGGCGTGGCGACCGCGCGCGCCGATCGCGACCGTCGCGATGGCGAGCGCGTAGGGCGCGAGCCGCGAGCTCACTGAGGAAGAGCTCGAGGAGACCCCGAGCCCGCTCGACCACGCCGCGCCCGACGTCGAGCTGGCTGAGGCGCAGATGGCCAGCCGAGCGTCCGAGCGCCCGACGCGAGCGTCCGCCGACGAGGACGAGCTCGAAGCCGAGGAGGACGAGGAGGACGCCTCGGCCGGCGAGCTGACCCCCTCCCGCGGGGCCGCGACCGCGACCCGTAGCGGGTCACGGGCAGTCGCCTGATCACCTTCCTTCAGGGAAGCTGGCGCGAGCTGCAGCGGGTACAGTGGCCCGATCGCCGTCAGGTGATGCAGGCCACCGGGGTCGTGATCGGGTTCGTCATCGTGGCCGGGCTGTACCTGGGCCTCGCCGACACCGTGGCCAGCAAGCTGGTCAACCTGATCCTTAAATAACCGTCTTTAAGCCTGAGAGAGAACATGTTCCGCTGGTACGTCGTCAACACCTATTCCGGTCACGAGAACAAGGTCAAGCACAACCTTGAGCACCGTGTCGTGTCGCTGAATCAGAAGCGCGCGGTGCGGCAGATCGTCGTGCCGACCGAGTCCGTGTCCGAGATGAAGGACAACCAGAAGGTCACCGTCGAGAAGCGGACCATGCCCGGCTACGTGCTCGTCCAGATGGACCTCAACGAGGACTCGTGGTCGCTGGTCAAGGGCACGCCCGGGCGTGACCGGCTTCGTCGGCGCCTCCAACGAGCCGGTGCCGCTGACCCAGGCCGAGGTCGATCGCCTCCTGCATCAGGAGCCGGCCGAGCGCCCGCGCAGCCGCGCCCAGTTCTCGATCGGCGAGTCGGTCAAGGTCGTCTCCGGGCCGCTGTCGGACTTCTCCGGAGAGATCTCCGAGGTCAACGAGGACGCCCAGCGCCTCAAGGTGCTGGTCTCCATCTTCGGCCGCGAGACCCCGGTCGAGGTCGGCTTCGACCAGGTCAAGAAGATCTGAGTCCGCACGGGCTAAGCTCAGACCCCCATGGCAAAGAAAGTCCTCACCGAGATCAAGCTCCAGGCCGTCGGCGGCCAGGCGAGCCCGGCGCCGCCGGTCGGCCCCGCGCTGGGTCAGCACGGCGTCAACATCATGGAGTTCGTCAAGGCGTTCAACGCCCAGACCCAGTCCGACGCCGGCACCGTCATCCCGGTCGTCATCACCGTCTACGAGGACCGCTCGTTCACGTTCGTGACCAAGAGCCCGCCGGCCGCGGTGCTGATCAAGCAGGCGCTGTCGCTGGAGAAGGGCTCGGCCGAGCCCCACATCAACAAGGTGGCCAAGATCACCCGCGCTCAGCTGCAGCGAGATCGCCGAGAAGAAGATGAAGGACCTCAACGCCAACGACATCGAGGCGGCCGCGAAGCATCATCGCCGGCACCGCGCGCTCGATGGGCGTCGAGGTGGTCTAGAGATGAGTCGGCGGAGGGATTTCTGATGGCCAAGCACGGCAAGGCCTACATCGACGCCAAGCAGCGCTTCGATCGCACGCGCGAGTACGAGCCCGCCGAGGCGATCTCGCTCGTCAAGGAGCTGGGCAGCGCCAAGTTCAACGAGTCGGTCGAGGTTCACGTCCGCACCGGGCCTGAACGTCCGCCACGCCGACGAGCAGCTGCGCGGCACGATCGCGCTGCCCAACGGCCTCGGCAAGGAGGTCAAGATCGCCGTCTTCGCCCAGGGCGACAAGGCCCGCGAGGCCGAGGAGGCCGGCGCCGACGTGGTCGGCGGCGAGGATCTGGCCAAGCGCATCCAGGAGGGCTTCGACGACTTCGACGTCGCCATCGCCACCCCGGACATGATGCCGGTGGTCGGGCGCCTCGGCCGCATCCTCGGCCCGGCGGGCAAGATGCCCAACCCGAAGGTCGGCACGGTGACGATGGACGTCGCCAAGGCCGTCGGCGAGTCCAAGTCCGGCAAGGTCGAGTACCGCACCGACCGCACGGCGATCGTGCACCTGGTGATCGGCAAGACGCGACTTCGAGGAGCGCCTGCTGCTCGAGAACTACGCCGCGGTGATCGAAGAGCTGATCCGCGCCAAGCCGTCGGCGGCCAAGGGCCGCTACATCCGCTCGGTCACGCTGGCCACGACGATGGGTCCCGGCATCAAGGTCGACCCGTCGCGGACCCGCGACATCGTCGAGGAGCCGGTCGCCGCCTAGAATCGTCTGCCAGACCAAGAGACACGCCCCAGACCTCCGGCCGCCAGCGCGCGTAAGCCCGGGGCAGGCGGAGCCTCGAACGACGCCGCGCTGGCTCATCCGGTCAGCTCGCGATTGATCGACGCCCGCCCTCCGAAGGCGGGCGTTTCTCGTGAGAGAGAGCCAGATATGAACAGAGACCAGAAAGCAGCCGTCGTCGACGAGATCGCCGAGCAGATCGGCGACGTCCGAGGCGATCTTCGCCGTCGACTACCGCGGCATCACGGTGACCCAGGTGGCCGAGCTGCGCGGCCAGCTGCGCGACGCCGACGCCCGCTTCCGGGTGGTCAAGAACTCGCTCTCCGAGCGCGCCGCCGACAAGGCCGGCGCCGAGGACCTGAAGCCGATGCTGATCGGCCCGACCGCGCTGGCGCTGGTCAAGGGCGACGCCGCCGCTGGCCGCCAAGGCGCTCAACGACGCCGCCCGGCGGCTCAACCTGCTCGAGTTCAAGGGCGGGCTGCTCAACGGCGACGGTGCTCAGCGCCGACGACGTGCGCTCGATCGCCCGGCTCCCGTCGCGCGAGGTGCTCTACGCCCAGCTCGTCGGCACGGTCGCCGCGCCGCTGACCGGCCTGGCCCGCGGGCTGAACGCGCTGATCGCCGGGCTCGCGATCCAGCTGCAGGCGATCGCCGATCAGGGACTTGTGTCCGGGCGAGGCTCCGGCGGCCGGCCGCCGAGCGGCCGCGGCGCCGAGGCGCCGCGCCGAGCCCGAGGCGCGCTGCCGAGCCCGAGGCGCCGCGCCGAGCCCGAGGCTGCGGCTGCGCCCGAGGCTCCCGCCGAGCCCGAAGCTGACACCGCCGCCGAGCCCGAAGCCGCGGCAACCCGAATCTGACGAAACTGAAGACAGCGCGGACGCCGATCCGTCCGACGAATAAGGAGGAAGCATGGCCACCAGTACCCAGGAATGGATCGACGAGCTCAAGACGATCTCCGTCCTCGAGCTCTCCGAGCGCATCAAGGCGCTCGAGGAGGCGTTCGGCGTCTCCGCGACCGCGGTCGCCGCGGCCGCTCCGGCCGGCGGCGGCGGCTGGCGACGGCGGCGGCGAGGCCGCCGAGGAGCAGTCCAGCTTCGACGTCGTCCTGACCGGCGCCGGCGACAAGAAGATCCAGGTCATCAAGGTCGTCCGCGCGGCCACCGGCCTGGGCCTCAAGGAGGCCAAGGCGCTCGTCGACGAGGCTCCCAAGCCCGTCAAGGAGGGCATCGAGAAGGCCGAGGCCGACAAGCTCAAGGCCGACCTCGAGGAGGCCGGCGGCTCCGTCGAGCTCAAGTAGCTCGGCGCGACGCCAGCCGCCGTCTGCCGCGCGCGCTCCGCGCCCTCCGGGTGCGGGGCGCGTTGTGCGTTAAGCGCATGGCACCGCGGGCGCGAACGGTCGTCCCTGTCATGCGCGTCTATGCATGACAGGGACGCCGGTTCCGCCGGCAGGCGATGAGCACGCATCGCCGATGCAAGCCCGCGTTGCGCTCCTTCGAAATCTCTTCGTCGAGTCTGAGATCCGTGTTCGATCGGGCGCTGAGATGTGGCCATGACGATCCAAGCCCAGCTCCCCCACTCAGGCCCGCCGGCCCGCGTGCGCGCCGATCACGCGACGCTCGGGATGCCGGCTCGGCCGATCCCCATCACCGCCGATGCCTTCGCGCTGCTCGATCACCGGACCCGCAGCCGCACGGTCGCGCCCGGTGACGCCCCCCGGGCCGCTACCTGTCGGTCGAGGCACGGCGACGAGGTCCGCCTCATCCCGCTCGACCGGCCGATCATCCACATCGGCCGCGGGCTGACCGCCGACGTGCGGATCGAGGACCCGCAGGTCTCACGCCGCCACGCGATCATCGCCCAGCGCGGCGACGGCGTCCGGGTGCTCGACGACCGCAGCTCCAACGGCACGTTCGTCAACGGCCGCGCAGGTGACCGTCGCCTACCTGACCGACGGCGACGTGCTGCGGCTCGGCCGCGTCGTCATGCGCTTCGTCGAGATCGCGCCGCAGATCAGGCCGTCGCCGCTGCTGCGCCGGATCCCGCTCCCGGTGCGCGCGCCCGGCGGCTCGCGGCCGGTCGGCGCCGCCTGAGCCGTGCGCCCGCCGCCCGGCAGGCTCCGAGCGCGCGTCGGCGCCGGAGGCCCGAGCAGCCCACCGTGCTTGCTGCCCTGCCGGATTACCCCCTACACTGCGCCGGGTCAGCCAATAGTCGTAGCCGCCCAAACCATGCGGCACCGCGCCACATACGCGGTCGCCGAGGGCGGGGTCCGTGAGAGCTGAGCGGTCCTCCACAGGGCACCAATGCCGTGTGCTATCTTTGCTGGTCGCGCTCTTGCTGAGCCTTACGAGCTCGCGTCCGCGCACAGCTCGCTCCCTCTCGACCGCCTCGAGGAGTCGCCGCCTTGGCAACCGCTCATGCCCCCCGGACGCGCCGCAGTTTCGCGCGTCTGAACAAGGTCCTTGAAGTCCCCAACCTCATCGATATTCAGCGCAAGTCCTTCGCCTGGCTGACCGACCCCAACGGCGGTGGCCTGCGCGAGACGATCGACGACATCTCGCCGATCGAGGACTACACCGGCAACCTCGCCGTCCAGTTCGGCGAGTTCACCTTCGACGAGCCCGTCGCCAGCCTCGAGCAGTGCCGTGAGAAGGACCTGACCTACGCCCGCCCGCTGACCGTCACGGTCGCGTTCATCAACCGCGAGACCGGAGAGATCCGCGAGCAGTCGGTGTTCATGGGCGACTTCCCGTGGATGACCGAGCGCGGCACGTTCATCATCAACGGCACCGAGCGCGTGGTCGTCACGCAGCTCGTCCGCTCCCCGGGCGCCTACGTGATGGAGCCCAAGGACCGCGAGAAGCAGGTCTTCATCGCCAACCTGATGCCGGCCCGCGGCTCGTGGCTCGAGCTCGAGATCGACAAGAAGGGCCGCGTCTACGTCCGCATCGACCGCAAGCGCAAGCTGCCGGTCACCGTGCTGCTGCGCGCGATGGGCTACGCGTCGGACGAGGAGATCCTCAACCTCTTCGACAACAGCCTCTACATCCGCAACACGGTCGACGCCGATCCCGAGGTCACGCGCACCGAGGAGGGCGCGCTGATCGAGCTGTTCAAGAAGCAGCGCCCGGGCGAGCCGCCGTCGATCGACGCCGCGCGCGCGCTGCTCAACCAGCTGTTCTTCGACCCCAAGCGCTACGACCTGACGCGCGTCGGTCGCTACAAGCTCAACTCGCGCCTCGAGCCTCGACATCGACCTCGATACGCGCACCCTGACCCACGACGACATCATCGCCCTGGTCAAGGAGCTCGTCTCGCTGCCGCGCCTGCTCGGCATGCCCGAGGAGCTCGGCCGAGGACCCCAAGGCCGACTACGCGGCCGAGGCGGTCGTCGATGCCGCGCGAGCCGATCCAGGATCACCTCGACGAGTACGAGCACTTCGGCAACCGCCGTCTGCGCACCGTCGGCGAGCTGATCCAGGAGGCGTTCCGGATCGGCCTGTACCGGATGGAGCGCGTCGTGCGCGAGCGCCTCACCACCGAGGACGCCGACACGATCACCCCGCAGACGATCGTCAACATCCGCCCGGTCGTGGCGGCGCTGAAGGAGTTCTTCGGCTCCAGCCAGCTCTCGCAGTTCATGGACCAGACCAACTCGCTGTCCGGGCTGACGCACCGGCGGCGCCTCAGCGCCCTCGGCGCCGGCGGTCTGACCCGCGAGCGCGCTCCGATCGAGGTGCGCGACGTGCACCCGACCCACTACGGCCGCATGTGCCCGATCGAGACCCCCGAGGGTCCGAACATCGGCCTGATCGGCTCGCTGTCCTCCTACGCCGAGATCTCCGAGCACGGCTTCGTCACCACGCCCGTACCGGGTGGTCAAGGACGGCAAGGTGACCGACGAGATCGTCCGCATCGACGCCACCCAGGAGGAGGAGCGGATCATCGCCCAGGCCAACCAGCCGGTCGACGCCAAGCGGCAAGCTGGTCGGCGACGAGATCATCTGCCGCACCCAGGCCGGTCAGTACGTGACCGTCGCCGCCGAGGAGGTCGACCTGATCGACGTCTCCCCGGAGCAGATCTGGTCGGTGGCCACGGCGATGATCCCGTTCCTCGAGCACGACGACGCCAACCGCGCCCTGATGGGCTCCAACATGCAGCGCCAGGCGGTGCCGCTGCTGGTCACCGACGCCCCGCTGGTCGGCACCGGCATGGAGCGCCGCGCCGCGATCGACACCGGTGACGTCGCCGTCGCCCGACGAGGCCGGCACCGTCGCCTACGTCGACGCCGAGCAGATCGTCGTCGACGGCAAGGACGGCGCGGAGGAGTACCCGCTGCAGAAGTTCATGCGCTCCAACCAGGGCACGCTGATCCACCAGAAGCCGATCGTCAACGTGGGCACCGAGGTCGCCGCGGGCGACGTGCTGGCCGACGGCTCGGCGAGCGACATGGGGGAGATGGCGCTGGGCAAGAACCTGCTCGTCGCCTTCATGTCCTGGGAGGGCTACAACTTCGAGGACGCGATCATCCTCTCCAAGCGCCTGGTGCAGGACGACGAGCTCACCTCGATCCACATCGAGGAGTACGAGATCGACGCCCGCACGACCAAGCTGGGCGACGAGGAGATCACCCGCGACATCCCGAACCGCTCCGAGGAGTCGCTGCGCAACCTCGACGACCGCGGCATCGTCCGCATCGGCGCCGAGGTCCAGTCCGGCGATCTGCTCGTCGGCAAGGTCACGCCCAAGGGCGAGACCGAGCTGACCGCCGAGGAGAAGCTGATCCGCGCGATCTTCAAGGAGAAGGCGCGCGAGGTCCGCGACACCTCGCTCAAGGTGCCGCACGGCGAGGGTGGCGTCGTCATCGACGTCAAGACCTTCAGCCGCGACGACGGCGACGATCTGCCGCCCGGGCGTCAACGACCTGGTCCGCGTGTTCGTGGCCAAGAAGCGCAAGATCTCCGAGGGCGACAAGCTCGCCGGCCGCCACGGCAACAAGGGCGTCATCTCCAAGATCGTCGATCAGCAGGACATGCCGTTCCTGGAGGACGGCACCCCGGTCGACGTGATCCTCAACCCGCTCGGCGTGCCGAGCCGGATGAACGTCGGTCAGATCCTCGAGACCCACCTCGGGTGGGTGGCCGCCAACGGCTGGTACGAGGACGGCTCGGAGGCCCGCAAGCACGCCACCAACGGCGGCTCGCGTCCCGACGGCCGGCCCGGCAAGGTCTACGTGGCCACGCCGGTGTTCGACGGTGCCACCGTGGCCGACGTCGACGAGGCGCTGGTCCGCTGGCAGGACGAGCACGCAGAAGTCCGACGGCCTGATCCGGATGGACGTCGACAAGTCACGGCGCGAGGGCGAGCAGGCCTCCGGCAAGACCACGCTGTTCAACGGCCGCACCGGCGAGCCGTTCGAGGAGCAGGTCACGGTCGGCTACATGTACATCCTCAAGCTGCTGCACCTCGTCGACGACAAGATCCACGCCCGCTCCACCGGCCCCTACTCGCTCGTCACCCAGCAGCCGCTGGGCGGCAAGGCGCAGTTCGGCGGCCAGCGCTTCGGCGAGATGGAGGTCTGGGCGCTGGAGGCCTACGGCGCCGCCTACACCCTGCAGGAGATGCTGACCATCAAGTCCGACGACACGGTCGGGCGCGTCAAGGCCTACGAGGCGATCGTCAAGGGCGAGAACATCGCCGAGCCGTCGATCCCCGAGTCGTTCAAGGTCCTGCTCAAGGAGATGCAGTCGCTGGCGCTCGACGTCAACGTCGTCTCCGAGGAGGGCGAGCGGGCCGAGATGCGCGAGGAGGACGACGACCTGCTCCGGGCGGCCGAGGAGCTCGGCATCGATCTCAGCGGCGTGCGCGCCGCCGACGGTGCGGCCGCCGACGAGGCCACCGAGCACGAGGGCGAGACGGTCGAGGCCTCCGCGGCGGAGACCGAGACCGAGGATCCCGACCTCGAGTCCGGCGAGGAGCTCGAAGCCGAGGACCTCGCCACCACCGAGGACCCGATGCTCGAGGCCGACGTCCCCGCCGGCGACGCCGAAGGCGTGCAGGAGGAGGACGAGGCATAGACGCGGGGCGCGGCTTCGGCGCCGGGCTCCTCGCGAGCCGGAGCCGCGACAGCCCACCGCACCGCCACACAGATTTTCAAGCACTAAGGACTCATTTTGATCGACATCAATAATTTCGACGCCATCGAGATCGGCCTCGCCTCCTCCAAGCAGATCCGCTCCTGGAGCTCCGGCGAGGTCACCAAGCCGGAGACCATCAACTACCGCACGCTCAAGCCCGAGAAGGACGGCCTGTTCTGCGAGCGCATCTTCGGTCCCACCAAGGACTGGGAGTGCTACTGCGGCAAGTACAAGCGCGTCCGTTACAAGGGCATCGTCTGCGAGCGCTGCGGCGTCGAGGTCACCCGCTCCAAGGTCCGCCGCGAGCGCATGGGTCACATCGACCTGGCCGCGCCCGGTCTCGCCACATCTGGTTCTTCAAGGGCGTCCCGAGCCGGATCGGCTACCTGCTCGACATGGCTCCCAAGGAGCTCGAGAAGGTCCTCTACTTCGCCGCCTCGATGGTCACCTGGGTCGACGACGAGGCCCGCGACCGCGACGTCGAGTCGCTCGAGGGCGAGGTCAACAAGGTGCTCGACGCCTACGCGGCCGAGAAGGAGGAGCGCGTCCTGGAGCTCAAGGAGTCGCTGGCCCGTCGCGAGGAGTACCTGAACAGCGCCAAGACCGGCCGTGACTTCTCCGACGAGGACCACCTGTGGGCCGAGACGCTGGACGTCAACGTGGCCAAGCTGTCCGACGACGAGCGCGAGAAGATGCTCAAGGAGCTGCGCAAGAGCTTCGGCGCCGACATCGACGACACCGAGGCCTACATCGAGGACGCGGCCGAGCGCATGCGTCAGGTGTGGGACCTGTTCAAGACGATGAAGTCCAAGGACGTCGTCAACGACGAGACCACCTTCCGCGAGCTGCGCGACCGGTTCGGCTCCCCGTACGGCTTCGGCGAGTACTTCCGCGGCGGCATGGGTGCCGAGGCGGTCCGCGATCTGCTCCAGCAGGTCGACCTCGAGGCCGAGGCCGAGGATCTGCAGGAGCAGGTCAAGACGGCCAAGGGCCAGAAGCAGGCCCGCGCGGTCAAGCGCCTGAAGGTCGTCTCCGCCTTCCTGCAGTCCGGCAACAAGCCGGAGATGATGGTGCTCGAGGCCGTGCCGGTGATCCCGCCGGAGCTGCGCCCGATGGTCCAGCTCGACGGTGGCCGCTTCGCCACCTCGGACCTCAACGACCTCTACCGCCGCGTCATCAACCGCAACAACCGCCTCAAGCGGCTGCTCGACCTCGGCGCGCCCGAGATCATCGTCAACAACGAGAAGCGGATGCTGCAGGAGTCCGTCGACGCCCTGTTCGACAACGGCCGCCGCGGGCGTCCGGTCACGGGCCCGGGCAACCGGCCGCTGAAGTCGCTCAGCGACATGCTCAAGGGCAAGCAGGGCCGGTTCCGCCAGAACCTGCTCGGCAAGCGCGTCGACTACTCGGGCCGCTCGGTGATCGTGTCCGGCCCGTCGCTGCGCCTGCACCAGTGCGGTCTGCCCAAGCTGATGGCGCTGGAGCTGTTCAAGCCGTTCATCATGGCCCGCCTCGTCGAGCGCAAGTCCGCGCAGAACATCAAGGCGGCCAAGAAGATGGTCGACTCGATGATCCCCGAGGTGTGGGACGTGCTCGAGGAGGTCATCCACGAGCATCCGGTGCTGCTCAACCGCGCGCCGACGCTGCACCGCCTGGGCATCCAGGCCTTCGAGCCGGTGCTCGTCGAGGGCAAGGCGATCCAGGTTCATCCCCTGGTCTGCCACGCCTTCAACGCCGACTTCGACGGCGACCAGATGGCGGTCCACCTGCCGCTGTCGGCCGAGGCTCAGGCCGAGGCCCGGATCCTCATGCTGTCGGCCAACAACATCCTCTCGCCGGCCCACGGCGCGCCGCTGGCCACGCCGGCTCAGGACATGGTGCTCGGCGCCTACTACCTGACCTACGGTCCCGAGGGCAAGGCGCTGGAGGACATCGACCCCGCCGACGCAGGAGCCGCGCCCGCACGTGTTCCGCACCGCCCAGGAGGCGGAGTGGTCCTACGAGCACCGCGTCGTCGGGCTGCACGACCTGGCCGAGTACCGGCCGATCGGCCGCGAGGGCGGCCACCTGCTGACCACGGTCGGCCGGATCATCTACAACGAGAAGATCGAGCGCGCGCTCGAGGAGGCCCTGGGCGAGCAGTTCGACCCCAGCGCCTACGAGTTCATCAACCGCTCGATGAAGAAGAAGGACACGACCAAGCTGGTCGACGACCTCGTGCAGCGCTACGGGGCGCCGTCGATCTCGCAGGTGCTGGACGCCTTCAAGGACGTCGGCTTCCAGTACGCGACCCGCGCCGGCGTGACGATCTCCAAGAACGACGTCCAGACGCCGCCGTCCAAGGCCGGAGATCCTGGCCCGCTACGACGCAGGAGCTGGCCGTCGATCGAGGCCCAGTACGAGGACGGCGAGATCACCGAGGAGGAGCGCCACGAGGCGGTCACCGGTCTCTGGGATCGCGCCACCAACGAGGTCGGCGAGGCGCTCTACGCGCACCTGGAGGAGATGAACCCCATCTTCATGATGGCCAACTCCGGTGCCCGTGGCTCGTTCTCCCAGATCCGCCAGCTGGCCGGCATGCGCGGCCTGATGGCCAATCCGAAGGGCGAGATCATCGAGCGTCCGATCAAGGCCAACTTCATGGAAGGCCTGACCGTGCTCGAGTACTTCATCTCGACCCACGGGGCCCGCAAGGGTCTGGCCGACACGGCGCTGCGTACCGCCGACTCCGGGTACCTGACCCGCCGTCTGGTCGACGTCTCCCAGGACGTGATCATCCGCGCCGAGGACTGCGGCACCGAGGAGTACATCGAGAGCCCGGTGTTCCAGCTCGAGATCGATCCCGAGACCCGCCGGCTGCGTCCGACCGACGACATCAACACCGACCTCGTCGGCCGGATCGCCGCCGTCGACCTGACCACCAAGCGCGGCCGGGTGATCGTCGAGAAGGGCAAGGAGATCGATCGCGCCGAGCTGGCCGATCTGGTCGAGGCCTGGCGCGAGGACTCCGAGAAGGGCAACGTCGTCACCGTCCAGGTCCGCTCGGTGCTCAAGTGCGAGGCGCCGACCGGGGTCTGCCAGGCGTGCTACGGCCGCTCGATGGCGACCGGCAACCTGGCCCAGATCGGCGACGCGGTCGGCATCATCGCCGCCCAGTCGATCGGCGAGCCCGGCACCCAGCTGACCATGCGGACGTTCCACACCGGCGGCGTCGCCGGCGCGGACATCACGCACGGTCTGCCCCGCGTCGTGGAGCTGTTCGAGGCCCGCAAGCCCAAGGGCCTGGCCAAGATGGCTCCGGTCGACGGCAAGGTCACGATCGAGGACTCCGACAAGGCGATCACCGTGGTCATCACCGACGACGGGTGGCGAGGAGCACCGCGAGACGTTCCCGCGGCGCACGCTGCTCTACGTCGAGGACGGCCAGAAGGTGACCGTCGGCACAGCAGCTCAACGAGGGCTCGCTGTACCCGCACGACCTGCTCGCCTTCGGCGGCAAGACGCCGGCGGACCGGCGGACCAACACCGAGCTGTACCTCGTCCGCGAGGTGCAGGAGGTCTACAAGTCCCAGGGCGTGGACATCAACGACAAGCACATCGAGCTCATCGTCCGCCAGATGCTCAAGAAGGTCCGGGTCGACCAGAAGGGCGACACGGATCTGCTGCCCGGGTCAGTTCGTGGACCGCAACGAGTACGCCAAGATCAACCAGGCCGTGATCGACGCCGGCGGCGAGCCGGCCCAGGCCGAGGAGATCATCCTCGGGATCACCAAGGCGTCGCTGAACACGGACTCGTTCCTGTCGGCGGCCTCCTTCCAGGAGACGACCAAGGTCCTGACCGATGCTGCCCTCGAGGGCAAGATCGATCGCCTCAACGGTCTCAAGGAGAACGTGATCATCGGCAAGCTGATCCCGGCCGCCACGGGGCTCAAGCGCTACCGGCGGATCGAGATCGAGCCGTCCGAGCCGCTGCCCCGCGGCATCGACGAGGTCGGGCTGCTCGACCACGACGATCTCGCCGCCGAGCTCGGCCTCACCGACGGCGAGTCGCCTGAGCGGCTTCGCCGGCGGCATCGAGGCCGACCTCTCGGATCTCGAGAACATCGGCAACGGCGGCTCGTCATCGCTGGGCTTCGCTGAGGAGCTGGCCGACCTCGACGTCCCGCACGGACAGCGGCGACTCCGCAGCGAGTAATCGCGCCAGACACGGCGGGCGGCGCACCGCGCTGACCGCCGGGCCTTCCACAGGGCGGGTGCGCCGCACGCGTCCGTCGGTCGCGGTTCGGCCGCGGATCGCTGGGCCGGTCGTCCGGCCGTCACGGGCCGGCGCTCGCTCGATCGGTAGGATCGTGAATCCCGATTCACCCGAGCGAGAGGAGACCGCGTGGATCTGAACGACACGCCCGAACAGGCTGCCTACCGCGCCGAGGCGCGAGCCTGGCTGGACGAGCACAAGTCCGAGGCGCCGCCCCGCCGGGCTCCTACGAGGACTCAGGGCTACATCGACGCGCGCCGGGTCTGGCAGCGCAAGCTGGCCGAGGCCGGGCTGGCCGCGGTGACCTGGCCGGCCGAGGTCGGCGGCCGCGGCCTGGGTCCGATCGAGCAGGTCACGGTCAACCAGGAGATCTCGCGCGCGCAGGTCCCCGGGATCCTCGACGTGATCGGGATCGGGATGCTCGGTCCGTGCCTGATCGCCCACGGCTCCGAGGAGCAGAAGAGCCGTTACCTGGGCCCGATGCTCCACGGCGACGAGGTCTGGTGTCAGATGTTCTCCGAGCCGGGCGCCGGCTCCGACCTGGCCGCGGTGCAGACCCGCGCGCGCCAGAACGACGACGGCAGCTGGACGCTCAACGGGCAGAAGGTGTGGACGACCAACGCCCAGTTCGCCGCCTACGGCCTGCTGCTGGCCCGCACCGACGCCGACGTGCCCAAGCACAAGGGCCTGACGATGTTCATCGTCCCGATGGACGCCGAGGGCGTCACCGTCCGCGGCCTGCGCCAGATCTCCGGCGAGGCCGAGTTCAACGAGGTGTTCTTCGACGACGTCGAGCTCGACGCCGACGCGGTCGTCGGCGGCGTCGGCAACGGCTGGGGGACCGCGCTGACCGTGCTCATGTACGAGCGGCTGACGATCGGCTTCGGCTCGGAGTCGTTCGGCTCCCAGACGCGTCTGGCCGAGACGATGGCCGGTGATCGAGGCCGCCCGCCAGGACTCCGACGCGCGCCAGCGCCTCGGGTGAGCTCATCACCGAGCTGCTGGCCGTGCGCTTCAACGGCTACCGCGCCCTGACCGCGCTCGCCCAGGGCCAGATCCCCGGCCCGGAGGCCGGCCTGGCCAAGGTGACGATGGTCAACGCCGCGATCGCCGCCAGCGACCTCGGCGCCGACATCGTCGGACCCGACGCGCTGGCCCCCGACAGCGAATGGAGCTATCTGATCTCCTTCCTGCCCGGGCTGAAGTCGGCCGGCGGCACCGAGTCGATCCTGCGCAACACGATCGGCGAGCGCGTGCTCGGGCTGCCGCCCGAACCGCGGCTGGACAAGGGCGTGCCGTTCAGCGAGCTGCGCGCGATCGAGAAGCAGGCGGTGGCGTAATGAACTTCGCTCTCTCCGACGAGCAGGTCCTGCTCCGCGAGGCCGCTCGCGGCTCGCTGTAGCCGCATCAAGACGGTGCAGGCCGCCCGCGAGGCGCTCGAGAACCCCGACGCCCTGCCCGACCTGTGGCCGCTGGCCATCGAGGCCGGGTGGCCCGGGCTGCTCGTCTCCGAGGAGCACGGCGGGGCGGGTCTGGGTGCCTTTGACGCGCTGCTGGTGGCCGAGGAGTGCGGTCGAGTGCTGGCCTCGGTCCCGCTGCTCGGGCGCGCTTCCGGCCTCCGCGATCCTCGACGCCGCCGGCGATGAGTCGCTGGCGGCGGTGGCCAGCGGCGAGCTGCGGCCGGCCTACGTACCCGGCCCGTCCGCCCGGTGATCGCGAGCCGGGCTGGACGGTCGAGCCCGCCGGCGGGCTGAGCCGGCCCGCGGCTCCGACGGCCACGGTCGACGGCGACCAGGTCACGCTTGACGGCTCGGTCGCCTTCGTACCCGATGCCCCCGGTGCCGGACTGCTGGTCGCGGTCGGCGTCGACCGACAGCGGTGACCCGGTGGCGGCGGCGCTCGACCCCGAGCGCTGGCGGGGTCACCGTGGAGCCCGTGGTTCGCTACGACGCCACCCGCGCGCTCGGCCACGTCACCTTCTCCGGCGCCCTCGGACGGCGGCTGGACGTCGGCCCGGAGGTCTTGGCCGACGCCTGGTACCTCGCCCACGCGCTGATCGCCGGCGAGTCGATCGGCGCCGTGCAGACCTGCCTGGAGACCAGCGTCGCCTACGCCAAGGAGCGGTTCACGTTCGGGCGGGCGATCGGGTCCTACCAGGCCATCAAGCACGAGCTGACCGAGATCCTGCGCCGGCTCGAGAACGCCCGCGGGCTGCAGTACTACGCGGGCTGGGCCCGGGCCTCGGCCCCGGAGGAGTTCCCGCTGGCGGCCAGCGCGGCCCGCTCGGCGGCCGGCAACGCGCTGGACTTCGCCGCCCGGGCCATGATCAACGTCCACGGCGGAATCGGCGCCACCTGGGAGCACGACGCACCGCTGTTCTTCCGCCGTGCCCAGCTGTCTCGGCGCCTGCTGGGCGGGACCCACGACGCCACCGACCGCGTGGCCGAGCGCACGATCGGCAGCATCGCTGCCTGAGGGGCAAGCAATGACAACGCTCGACAAGCCACTGGATCCGGCACGGGACGTCCTGAATCAGCCCCCGTCGCTGGCCCCCATCGACCTGCTCGAAGCCGACCTGGCCCTGTGCGAGGGCGTTGAGCGCGAGGGTGGCGGATGGGGCCTGCCCGACATCCGCGAGGCCGGGGTGGTGGCGGGCAGCGTCGAGGCGCTGGAGCACGGCCGCCGGGCCGAGCGCAACGAGCCGCGCCTGCTCACCCACGACCGCTACGGCAATCGCATCGATCAGGTCGACCTCGATCCCTCGTGGCACTGGTTGCTGGGCGGCGCGGTCAACCGCGCCATCCACAGCCTGCCCTGGCGCGACCCTCGGCCTGGGGCGCACGTCGTCCGAGCGGCGATGTTCTCGCTCTGGAGCAATGCCAACGCCGGCGTCATGTGCCCGGTGTCGATGACCTATGCCGCCGTTCCCGCCCTGCGCGAGGGCGCTCCGGAGCTGGCCGCCGAGTGGGAACCACGCCTGACCGCGACCGACTATGAGCACGGTGCGCTGGCCGGAATGGCCATGACCGAGCGCCAGGGTGGCTCCGATGTGCGCGCCAACATCACCCGGGCCGAGCCGGCCGGCGACGGTGTCTACGAGATCTACGGTCACAAGTGGTTCTGCTCCTATCCGCCGTGCGCGGTGTTCCTCGTCCTTGCCCAGGCCCCGCGCGGGCTCTCGTGCTTCCTCGTGCAGCGCGGCCCCGGGATGGAGTTTCAGCGCCTCAAGGACAAGCTCGGTACGCGCTCGCTGCCCTCATCCGAGGTTGAGTTTCGGGGTATCGCCGGTCATCTCATCGGGGAGGAGGGGCGGGGCGTGCCGGCCATCATCCGGATGGTCAACCACACCCGCCTGGATTGCCTGATCGGATCGACCACGGGCCTGCGCCGCGGGACGCTGGAGGCGATCCATCACGCCCGGCACCGCTCCGCGTTCGGCGCGCGCCTGGCCGACCAGCCCGCGATGCGCAACGTCCTCGCCGATCTGGCGATCGAGTCCGAGGCGGCCACGGCCACTGCCCTGCGGGTGGCCCGTAGCTACGACGAGCCCGGCGACGGGGCCTTTCGCCGCTTTGCCACCGCGGTCATGAAGTACTGGGTCACCAAGCGAGCGGCGCCGCACGCCGCCGAGGCGCTCGAGTGCCTGGGCGGAAACGGCTTTGTCGAGGAGTCAGGGATGCCCTTGCTGTTTCGCGACAGTCCGCTGAATTCGATTTGGGAGGGATCGGGAAACGTGGCCGCGCTCGACGTGCTCCGCGCCGTGGTCCGCGAGCCCGACGGCCTCCCCGCGTTCCTGGCTGAATGTGAGACGGCGGCCGGCGGCGACGTCCGCCTCGACCAGCACCTGGCCCGCACACGGGAACGGGTGCAGGCCGTGTTCGCCGGAGCGCCGGGGGCCAGTCCCGAGGAGCGCCTGTATGAGAGCCAGTTCGAAGCCCGTCGCCTCGTCGAGGAGCTGGCCCTGTGTCTCCAAGGGTCGCTGCTGGTCCGCCACTCACCGCCGCCGGTAGCCGACGCGTTCTGCGCGGCGCGGCTCGACGGCGCGGGGGGGCGCGTGTACGGGACGCTTCCGCGGGGGGTCGATGCCGGGGCGATCGTCGAGCGCGCCCTGCCGGCCTAGCTACCGCCGTGTCGGAGATTGATTACGAGGTCGGGGCGGGGATTGCCCGCCTGACACTGAACCGTCCCGCGCGCGGCAACGGTCTCACCCGGGGGCTGATCAGCGAGCTGGAACGGTGCGTGGAGCGAGCTGACCTCGATCCTGAGGTTCGCGTCCTGCTCCTATCCGGGCGCGGCAAGGGTTTCTGCGCCGGCTATGACCTCGTTGACAGCGCCGAGGGCATGGGGGACGGCGCGGACGCCGAGCAGACGTCTGACCCCGCCGCGTCCGGGTCGCCGCTGGATCCGGCGGTGATGGCCGCCAACCACGATCCGGGCCGTCCCTGGGACCCGATGCTCGACTACGCGATGATGAGCCGCAACGTCCGGGCCTTCATGACCCTGTTTCACTGCACCAAGCCGGTGGTCTGCATGGTCCACGGGTTCTGCGTGGCCGGGGGGACCGATCTCGCCCTCTGTTCCGATCTTCTGATCATCGCCGCCGACGCCAAGATCGGCTACCCGCCAGCCCGCGTCTGGGGCTCTCCGACGACCTCGCTCTGGACCCACCGACTGGGGCCGCAGCGGGCCAAGCGACTGCTGTTCACCGGTGACAGCCTGTCGGGAAGCGAAGCCCTGGAGTGGGGTCTGGCCATCGAGGCCCCGTCTCCGGAGGCGCTGGGCGAGCGGACCGAGCTGCTGGTCGCCCGCATCGCTCAGATGCCGCTCAATCAGCTGCAGATGATGAAGCTGCTCACCAACCAGCCGCTGCTGGCCCAGGGACTGCCCGCGACCCAGATGCTTGGGACCCTGCTGGACGGCGCCGCTCGGCACACCGCGGAGGGCTACGCCTTCCAGGCTCGCGCCGCCCGGGACGGCTTCCGGAGCGCCGTGCTGGCCCGAGATGAACCTTTCGGAGACTCCGGCCCCTCCACGTTCAAGGGCTGATGAGCGCGACCAGCGTCGTCACTCGTCAGCGCCTCCTGTCCGCCGCGCAGGCGCTGATCGAGGAGGATGGCTACGCCGGCGCGTCGGTGATCGCCATCGCCGAGCGAGCCGGCCTGGCCGCGGGCACGCTCTACCGGCACTTCTATTCCAAGGAGGAGCTGTTCGTCGAGGTTTTCCGCTCGGTCTGTGCCGGCGAGGAGCGCGCGATGCGCGAGGCCGGCGAGCGCCTCGATCCTGACTGCCCCGCGGCCGTTCGCCTCGAGACCGTGTTGTCAATCTTCGCTCAGCGGGCCCTGAGCAATCCGCGCCTGGCCTGGGCGCTGCTGGCCGAGCCGGTTGATCCTCGCGTCGACGCCGAGCGCCTGGCGTACCGCGAGCGCTACGCGGCGCTTGTCGATGAGACGCTTCGGGCGGGAATCGAGGCCGGCGAGCTGCCCGAGCAGAATTCCAAGTTGGTGGCAGCGGCGCTGGTCGGTGGCTGCGGTGAGGCGCTGGTGGGCCCCCTGTCGCCCGTGTCCGGCGGCGCCCCCGGGGCCGAGGCCGTGACCACCGCGCTGCGGACCTTCATCCGGCGGGCGATCGGAGCGCAGGCATGAGCGACGCGGTCCGTGTCAGCCAAGAGGGTCCGGTGTGGATCGTGCTGCTCAACCGCCCGGCGCGGCGCAACGCGGTCGACGGTCCGACGGCCCAGGCCCTGGCCGATGCCTTCCGCGCCTTCGAGCAGGAGGAGACGGCGAGCGTCGCGGTGCTCCACGGACAGGGTGGCGAGTTCTGCGCCGGTGCCGACCTCAAGGCCGTCGGCACCACTGACGGCAACCGGGTGCAGTCCGACGGCGACGGGCCGATGGGCCCCACGAGGCTGCGCCTCGGCAAGCCGGTCATCGCCGCGATCGCCGGTCACGCGGTGGCCGGAGGCCTCGAGCTGGCCCTGTGGTGCGATCTGCGCGTGGCCGAGGAGGACGCCGTGCTCGGCGTCTTCTGCCGCCGCTGGGGGGTGCCCCTGATTGACGGGGGGACCGTGCGCCTGCCTCGGCTGGTCGGGTCCAGCCGGGCGCTGGACATGATCCTGACCGGGCGCCCCGTCGGGGCCGCGGAAGCCGAGCGGTTCGGACTCGTCAACCGCGTGGTCGGGCGGGGCCAGAGCCTGCCCGCGGCGATTGAGCTGGCCCAGTCTCTGGCCCGCTTTCCCCAGCGCTGCCTGCGCGAGGATCGGCTGTCGGTGCTCGAGCAGGCGGGGCGAGACGAGGCGGCGGCGATGGCCAACGAGCTCGAGCATGGGCTGCGCTCGCTGACCGAGGTCCGGGCTGGACTCGAGCGCTTTCGCGCCGGCGCCGGGCGCCACGGCGAGTTCTAGCTACGGGCCGGATGCATCCGGCTGACCGTCACCCAGCCACCACCTTCGGTTGCAAAACGACCACTTCCGCACGCACGGGGCCGACCTGAGGACCGTGCGTGTGCAGTCGGCCGGCTTCCGACCAATCCAGCACGCACCCCCCGCCGGACCGTCGGTGTGCGTGCGGAAATGGTCGGTTCGGGCCGCGCTATTCATGCTGCCCGGCCTCGCCCGTTGCGGGCTCGCCGCCCAGCGTGGCGGCCCAGCGCGACAGCTGCCGCGCGTCGGCGGCGGTCAGCCCGGTGGCCGGATCCGTGCCGACGAGCAGCGTTGGGGCGGGGCGCTCCTGCGCCCACACGGCACACGTCTGATCGTGGGCATCGTCGATCCAGGCCAGGGGACGGTCGGGTCCCGCGAAGCGGTCGATGGCGTCGAGCTTCCAGTGGCGTTCTGTGGTCTCGCCCGAGGGGGCAAAGGTCAGATGCGGCAAGCCTGACGGCAGCCCGAGCGCGAACGGCAGGTGCTCGTCGGCCTTCTCCTCCCAGCCGCTGCACCACACAAGCTCAAACTGCTCGGCCAGGTCCCGCAGCCGGGCGCCCGAGTCCTGGGAGAGGAAATGGATGATCCCGTCCACGGTGATGAACCGCCCGGCCGGCGGGCGGGCGTGATCGAAGCCGAACAGGGAGATCACCCCGTCAATGTCGACTAGAAGGAGGGGACGGCGGGTATGCCGCATCCCAACAGTTTCCTTGCCTGGCCCATACGAGAAATTTAGGTGGGTCGGGCAGCCTGAGGGTGCGACGCGAGCCGCCCTCGGATACGTCCAGCCGCACTGGACATACGGACTCTCGACTCAAGCCTCTGTGGCCGATGACCGAGATAGCTGGAGAGGCAAAGCCGCCCTCTCCGACCACCTCGCCTCGCACCTTCATGACCCCCCTTCTTGGCATCTTCTTCGCGCTGATCTGCGCTCTGACGACGAACGTCGGTTTCCTTTTCAAGCACCGCGGAGCGTGCGCGGCTCCGAGCGTCGACATGCGTCACCCGCTTCGCTCGGCCAAGGATCTGTACTCCTCCCGGCTGTTCGCGATCGGAATGCTGATCGCCGCCGGGGCCTGGATCTTCCATGTTCTGGCCATGTCCTTCGCGCCCCTGTCGCTGGTTCAGTCCGTCCTTGCCGGCGGGGTCGTGCTGCTGGCCATCATGGCCGAGCGGACCTTCGGTCTTGAGATCTCCCGCCGCCAGTGGCTCGGGATCGGGTTGACCGCGGTCGGGCTGCTGTTGCTCGGGCTGAGCCTGCCCGCCGTGCGCGGGGCGCACTCGACCTTCTCGCTGCCCGGCATGATCAGCTTCGAGGCGATCCTGCTGGTCGCCGGAACACTGCTGATCCTGGGCCCCCAGATCGGCGCTCCGGCCCAGCATCACGGTTTCATGCTCGGCGCCGCCTCGGGCATCCTGTTCGGCGTCTCCGACGTGGCCATCAAGGCCATCTCGGGCATGGTCGGCGCGCACGGCCTGTTGGGTCTCGTCAGCCCGTGGACCCTGGTCACGGGGGTGGCCTCGGTGGCCGCCTTCTACAGCTCGGCGAAAGGCCTGCAGGACGGAGATGCGGTCCCGGTGATCGCGGTCACGGGTACGGCGGCCAACGTCTCGGGCATCATCGGCGGGATCATCGTCTTCGGTGACCCGCTGTCCGGTCACCCGATCACGCTGGCCATCGAGCTCGGGGCCTTCGTGCTCGTCCTGGTCGCCGCCTGGCTGACCCCCGCCCCGGTACGGGCGGCCCGTCCTGGAAGCGGCCTGGTCCCGGCCGTCCCGGCGGCGGCTTAGCTCTCACCCCAGCTAGCGCCGGCGCTACAAACAGGGGATGAACTCTCCGCTGGTGTCGGTGCAGCGGCTGGCGACGCTGCTCAGCGCTGACCCACCGCCCGTGGTGCTCGATGTGCGCTGGGAGCTCGGCGATGGCGCCCGTCGCGACCTCTATGCGCAGGGCCACATCCCCGGTGCCAGGTTCATCGACCTCGACGCTGATCTGGCCGCGCCGCCCGGTCGGGGGGGACGCCACCCGCTCCCGAGTCCAGCCACCTTCCAATCGGCGATGCGTCGCGCCGGCGTGCGCCAGGACCGTCTGGTCGTCGCCTACGACGCCGGACCCGCGACGGCCGCCGCTCGAGCATGGTGGCTGCTGCGCTATTTCGGACATCGGGCCGCGGCCGTGCTGAATGGCGGACTGGCGTGCTGGGTGGCTGGGCAGCGGGGACTTCAGACGGGCGAGCCAAGCGATGGCCCCGAGGGGGATTTCACGGCCGCACCGGGAGCAATGCCCGTTCTCGACGCGGCCGAGGCGGCCGCGCTGGCCGAGCACGGAGTCCTCCTCGACGCCCGCGCCCCCGAGCGTTTCCGGGGAGAGACCGAGCCGGTGGACCCGGTGGCGGGGCATATTCCCGGCGCCCGCAACCGGCCGACCACGGCCAACGTGGACCCGACGGGCCGCTTTCGCCGCGCCGACGAGCTGCACGTTGCCTTCCGCCGCCTCGGCGTCGCCGGGAACAAGCCGGTCGGGACGTACTGCGGGTCGGGGGTGACGGCCGCTCACCAGGTGCTGGCGCTCGAGCTCGCGGGCTACCGAGCGGCGCTCTACCCCGGCTCGTGGAGTGAGTGGATCGGTGATCCCGAGCGGCCGGTGGCCACCGGGGGATGAGCGCGGTCGCGGCGCCGGTTCAGTCGCGGGCGCCCTCGAGCAGGACGCCGGCGACCTGCCCGGGGTCGTCGTAGGTCGCGACGTGCCCGCAGCCGGCCAGCTTGACGATCCGGGCGCGGGGGATCTTCCGCGCTGCGCGGGCGGCCTGGCGAGGGAACAGCACCCGGTCCTTCTCCCCCCAGGCCACGGTGACCGGCACCGTGATCTCCTGACCGCCGCGGAAATGCATCGGCCTGATCGTCGGCAGCGTGGCGTCGAACCACGGTGCCGCGGCCAGCGCCCGCAGGCTCTCGGCCGCCTCGCCCGGGGCCATAGCGGTGGGCCGAGCGACGAAGGTGCAAAGGGCTGCCGCCCTGGCGACTGGCGAGCGCATCACCGATCCCGCCCGCGGCGCCAAGCGGCGAGCTACGCGAGCCCCGATCCAGAGTTCGCCGCGCCCCAGGGCCTGCTCGATCCGGGATGCGAAGCCGGCCGGAGACACGGGAGTGGCCGACCGGACCAGGCCGCGGCGCGCCATCTCCAGCACGATCAGGCCCCCTGAGCGAGTTACCGGCCGCGTGCGGACGCTCGATGCCCAGCTCGGCCAGGAACTCGCCGACCAGCGACACGAGCGAATCCGGGCCCGCAGGGGTGCCGGCCGGTGGCATCGGCGAGGCACCGAAGCCGGGAAGGTCGAGCGCGATCACGTCATGCTCGGCGGTGAGCGCCTCCATCACCGGTGCCCACATCTGCCAGCGACTGCCGATGCCGTGGATAAGGATCAGGGGCGACCCCTGGCCGGCCCGGTGGTAGTTGAGGCGCATATCGTCACGTTATCCGCGTCGGTATGTACAAGCCGACACAAACCATTGGCCGCAACGGCTAATTGCGCCCGGCCTGGTCAGAACCACTAGCTTTATACGAATCGTCCCACGGAGATTGTGAAGGAGAGGACCCATGGCCAGCACCGCGCAAGAAGCGAGGACGGAGCGCAGCTCCCTCCAGGAGCTCGGACGCCGCCATCTGTGGATGCACTTCACACGCATGTCCGCCTATGAGGATCATGAGATCCCGATCATCACGCGCGGCGAGGGATGCTACGTCTATGACGAGCACGGCAACCGTTACCTGGACGGCCTCTCCGCCCTGTTCTGCGTGAACATCGGTCACGGCCGGGCCGACATCGCCCAGGCCGGCGCCGACCAGGCCAAGGAGCTCGGCTTCTTCACGAACTGGTCCTACGCCCACCCGCGGGCCATCGAGCTCGCCGCCCGGATCGCCGAACTTGCGCCCGGGGGATCTGAACCGCGTGTTCTTCACCAGCGGCGGCTCTGAGGCCGTCGAGTCGGCGCTGAAGCTGGCGCGCCAGTACCACAAGGTCACGGGCCATCCGAACAAGACCAAGGTCATCGCTCGGGAAATCGCCTACCACGGCACGAGCATGGGTGCCCTGTCGGCGACCGGCATCACCAGCCTGCGCAGCCGTTTGAGCCCCTGACCCCGGGCGGCTGTCACGTCCCCAACACGAACACCTTCCGCCTTCCCCACGGCCTGGACGCCTCGGATCTGGCCGACACCGTCGCCGCTCGGATCGAGTTCGAGGGGCCCGAGACGGTAGCCGCGGTGATCATGGAGCCGGTCCAGAACGCCGGCGGCTGTTTCCCGCCCCCCGAGGGCTACTTCCAGCGCGTGCGCGAGATCTGTGACGAGTACAACGTGCTCCTGATCTCCGACGAGGTCATCTGTGCCTGGGGCCGCCTCGGGCGAGTGGTTCGGCGCCCAGCGCTACGACTACCAGCCCGACATCATCACCACCGCCAAGGGGCTGACCAGCGCCTACGCGCCGATGGGGGCGATGATCGCCTCTGACCGCGTTGCCGAGCCGTTCCTGCACGGCGCCGAGAGCTTCACCCACGGCTTCACCTTCGCCGGCCATCCGGTCTGCGCGGCGGTTGCCCTGGCCAACCTCGACGCGATGGAGCACGAGGGCATCATCGAGAACGTCCGCAACAACGAGGGCGTCTTCCGCGAGATGCTCGAGTCGTTGCGCGACATCCCGATCGTCGGCGACGTTCGCGGCGCCGGCTACTTCAACGCCATCGAGCTGGTCAAGGATCAGGACACCGACGAGCAGTGGTCAGACGAGGAGTCCGAGACGCTGCTGCGCGGCTTTTTGTCCGGCGAGCTCTACCGCCGCGGGCTGATCTGCCGCGCCGACGACCGTGGCGATCCGGTGATCCAGCTCTCGCCGCCGCTGATCGCCGGCCCCAAGCAGTTCGAGGAGATCGAGGGCGTCCTGCGGCCGTTGCTCGTCGAGGCCGGTGAGCGCATGCACGCTCACGCCGGCTGACCGCGGCCCCACGACGGGAAGGACAGGCGGCTCAGCACGGATGCTCACGGTCAGAGACCTGATCAGCGATCTCGACGTCCGCCTCCACACCGGGGAGGCGGCGCTGGACCTACCCGTCCGCTGGGTCCACATCTCCGAGCTCGAGGATCCCACGCCATGGCTGTCGGGCGGCGAGCTGCTGCTCAGCACGGGAATGCTGCTCGACACCGACGAGCAGCAACGGGCCTTCGTGCACCGGCTCGCCGACCACCAGCTGAGCGGGCTCGGTTTCGGGATCGGCTTCCGCCACCCGGAGGTTCCGGCGGCACTGCTCGAGGCGGCCGCCGAACGTGACTTCCCGGTCTTCGCCGTTCCCTACGAGGTGCCGTTCATCGCCGTCACCGAGGCCGCCTTCACCAAGCTCGTCAACGAGCAGTACGCCGTCTTGCGCCGAGCCATCGCCGCGCACGAGCGGCTGGAGCGGATCGTGCTCTCCGAGCGCGGTCTCGAAGCGCTCGCGGGCACACTTTCGACCCTGATCGGTGCCGCGGTTCTCGTCCACGACGCCCGCGGCGAGCCGCTCGTGCAGCGGGCCTTCCGGCCGGGCCGTCGACGCCGAGACGGTGGCCGGGCTGCGGACCGAGATCTGCGAGCGCGCACGGCGCCGCGAGGCGCGGGCCTTCCTGCCCACGCTCGGCGACGCGGCCGAGCGCGCCCTGGCCCTGCCCGTCGCTGCCGACGGCGGCGCCGCCGCGGGTGCTGCCGGCGCGCAGCGAGCGCGTGCCCGAGGCATGGCTGGTGGCGATCAAGGACACCGGCCCGCTCAGCGACTTCGACCGTCTCACCCTGCACCAGGCGGTGACGATCGTCGCCCTCGAGCTGCTGCGCGGGCGCGTGGCCGGGGACACCGAGCGCCGGCTGGCCGGCGACGTGCTGGCGGCGATCGTCGACGGCCAGCTGGTCGGGCCTGAGCTGGCCCGCCGGCTGGAGCCGTTCGGCCTCGCCGAGCGCGTGGCGGCGATCGTCGCCCAGCGTCCGTCCGGAGGACGCGGCGCGCCCGGCCCGGTCGAGGACGCGCTTGCCACCGCGCTGCGCGAGGAGGCCGCCCCGGGCCTGGTGGCCTCGGCCGGCCCGTACACGTGTGCGCTGGTTCCCGGCATGACCGAGGAGGAGCAGTTCTCGCTCGCTCAGCGGCTGGCCACGCGGGTCCAGCGCAGCTGTCGGCCCGGGCCTGCGCTTCGGGGTCGGACGGCCGGTGGCCGGAAGCGAGGCTCGGCGCAGCTTCCACGAGGCGCGCTGCGCCGTCGAGGCGCTCGCCTTCGGCGTCGGCAGCGAGGGCAGAACCGAACGGCAACGGCCACGGCAACGGCAACGGCCACGGGAACGGAAATCTGACCGGACCGGTGTCGGTCGCCAACTACAAGGACCTGGGCTCCTTCCAGCTGCTGCTCTCGCTGCAGGACGACGAAGCCCTGAAGTTGTTCTGTGACTCGATCCTCGGCCCGATAGAGGCCAGTGAAGGACACTACGGAGGTGAACTGATGCGGTCGCTGGAGGCGTTCATAGAGGAGAACGGTCAGTGGGAGCGAGCCGCGCGGCGGCTCTACTGCCACCGCCACACGCTGCGCTACCGGATCAAGCGCGTGGAGGAGCTCACGGGACGCGATCTGCACAGCGCGCGCGACCGGATCGAGTTCTGGCTCGCGCTGCGCGGACGGGAGCTGGTGGCATGAAGGTCGGTGTTCCCACCGAGGTCAAGACCGACGAATACCGCGTCGCGCTGACGCCCGCCGGGGTCCGCGAACTCGCCGACGCCGGCCACGAGGTCTTCGTGCAGAGCGGCGCCGGCGAAGGCTCGGCGATCGCCGATGAGCAGTACGTCGCCCAGGGCGCGACGATCGTCCCCGACGCCGATGCCGTGTTCGCCGAGGCGACGATGATCGTCAAGGTCAAGGAGCCCCAGCCCGAGGAGATCGCGCGGCTCGAGCCCCGCCACACCCTGTTCACCTACCTGCATCTGGCCGCCGACCCCGAGCTGACCCGCGGTCTGATCGAGTCCGGCGCCACCTGCATCGCCTACGAGACCGTCGAGGATGCCCGCGGACGCCTTCCCCTGCTCGCCCCCATGTCCGAGGTCGCGGGCAAGATCGCCACCCAGGCCGGGGCGTTCGTGCTCGAGAAGCCGCTCGGCGGCCGCGGGAATCCTGCTCGGCGGCGTGCCCGGCGTGGCCGCCGCCAACGTGATGGTCATCGGCGGCGGTGTGGTCGGCATGAACGCCGCCTTCATCGCCCTCGGCATGGAGGCGACGGTGTTCGTCTATGACCGCAACATCGACCGCCTGCGCGAGCTCGACATCGCCTTCAACGGCCGCGCCGACACCTGCTTTGCCACCACCCTGTCGATCGAGGAGCGGCTGCCCGACGTCGACCTCGTGATCGGCGCCGTGCTCGTGCACGGCGCGCGGGCGCCGCACGTGATCACCCGCGACGCAGCTCGGCCTGATGAAGCGCCGGCTGTACTCGTAGATGTCTCGATCGACCAGGGCGGCTGCTTTGAGACCTCGCACCCGACCACCCACACCGACCCGACCTACGAGGTCGACGGCATCACCCATTACTGCGTGGCCAACATGCCCGGGGCGGTGCCCATCACCTCGACCTACGCGCTGACCAACGCCACCATGCCCTACGTGATCCACCTGGCCAACGACGGCGTGCACGGGGCCACGGAGGAGAACCCCGGGCTCAAGCTGGGCGTCAACGTCGCCGCCGGTCATGTCACCTACAAGCCGGTCGCCGACGCCGTCGGCGTCGGCATCTCGAAGTCGACGAGGCGCTGGCCGGGGTGCCCGCTTGACCACCCCCGGTGAGCGGCCTTCACGCCCGGCGGTGAGCGAGGCTCCCCTGCTACGCTCTGCGACCGCATGCCGACCACCAGCCAATTGATTCGCAAGGGCCGCACCGCGCCCAAGAAGAAGCTCGCTACGCCGGGCCTGAAGTCGGGCAAGGGCCGCAAGAAGAAGGTCGCCGCGCCCCAGCGCCGCGGCGTCTGCACTCGCGTCTACACGACGACGCCCAAGAAGCCGAACTCGGCCCTGCGCAAGGTCGCCCGTGTCCGGCTCACCAACGGTATGGAAGTCGGTGCCTACATCCCCGGCGAGGGCCACAACCTCCAGGAGCACTCGGTGGTTCTGGTCCGTGGCGGCCGCGTCAAGGATCTCCCGGGTTTCCGCTACAAGGTCATCCGCGGGACGCTCGATGCCGCCGGCGTCTCGGACCGCAAGAAGGCCCGCTCGCAGTACGGCGTGAAGGCCAAGTAGGAGCCACTGAATGCCCCGTCGCGCCGCCGCAGCTGTCCGGCCCATTGAGCCCGATGCCGTCTACCGCAACCGGCTCGTCCAGCAGGTCATCAACAAGGTGATGCTGGACGGCAAGAAGTCGACGGCCGAAAAGATCGTCTACGACGCCATGGCCATCCTCGGTGAGCGCTCCGGCAACAACGCCGTCGAGCAGCTCGAGGCCGGCGTCAAGGCTCTGACCCCCGTACTCGAGGTCCGCTCACGCCGCGTCGGTGGCGCCACCTACCAGGTGCCCGTCGAGGTCCCCGCCCGCCGCGCCCGCACGCTGGCCATCCGCTGGCTGGTCGACTTCGCCCGCGCCCGGCGCGAGAAGACGATGCCCGAGCGGCTCGCCCACGAGCTCCTCGATGCCCAGCAGCAGCAGGGCAACGCGTTCAAGCGCAAGGACGACATCTACCGCATGGCGCAGGCCAACAAGGCCTTCGCCCACTACCGCTGGTAGCACCCCCAGGCTGGGCCTGTCGCCTGGCCGACGGCGACCTCCGGGCGGGGGACTCACCGCCGTCCCTCTATGTGAGGCGTGACTCCCCCGGTCTCTCTGTGTGAGGTTGACTCTCCCGGGATTTCGGCCCTGTGCGGGCGATTTGCCGGGTGACTGGGAAGGCGCGAGCACTCTCGTAGATTTTGCGAGCGCTGCGGCCACAAAGTCCATGAGAGTGAGGCGAACGCTCTCTCAGATCCGCGGATCGAGGACCGGCCGGCGCCCGCGCGCCGAGTGCAAGCCGCCGCTTCCCGGCGCCCCGTCTTCTCGTAGCCGGTCTCGGCTCGGGTCCACTGTCCTTCTCAAACGGCTCCGGAGCGCTCCAAGCCGCGACTCGGATTCAAAAGGTCGCCGTAGCGCGCTCATTTTTCATCCGAGAGCAGAAGGCGTTCGGGACCAGGTCGCCATGGCCGTCAGGGGTTGGGCTGCTTCCCCTCCCAGCTGGTTTTGGCCGGGTAGACGCAGGCCCCGCCAGGCCGAGCACACCCGGCGTGATTTGGCTCGGGACGCTGTCGCCCATTTTCACTCAAGCGTCAGCCGGCCGGCGCGGCGAGGCGTTTGAACGGCGACGGCAGAGCGCCAAGGCGCTGGTCACCAACGGCAGAGAAAGAAACGCGAGGGCCGCCTACCGCACGGGACCGGGGGCTGCGGCAGGACAACCCTCGCGTGGGACTTAATGTAACGCGCGGGATGTTGGTAAACCGTTGGTAGCCGGAAAAAGTCAGCAAGCGGACGCGACTAAGAACAGTCACACCCTCGACAGGTCCACCAAACCGACCTAAAGCTCACTCCCCGGCCGAGGTTGCTGGGCGCAGCGGGCGAGAGCGGCGCGCCGGCGGGGGAGCGAGGAGCAGCAGTCCGCCCGCGGCGCTGATGATCAGGAGCACCGCGCCCAGCGACTCGAGGTAGAAGCCGGTGCGCGGGGTCGCGTTGGCGAGCACGAAGGGGTGCACCACCACGCCCGTCGCCTGCGCATCGGGCAGATCGTTGATCAACGCGATCAGCAGGGCGGCCAGACCGAGAACCCCCGTGGCCAGCAAAGCGAGGCGATTGCGCGTGCGCCAGACAACGACGGCCAGAAGGACGGCGAGGAGCCCGATCGGGATCAGCGCGTAGGAATCGTGAGACCCTGTGTTGACGGTCGCGATCGGAGCCTGCCGAGCGGCGGAGTGGACGTCGAGCAGGGGCGTGAACTCAGCCACGATGAGCAGAATCGCCCCGGCCAGGGCGACGCTGAAAACGGCGACCGAAACGAGCCGTGCGCCGCTCGGTGCGGGCCGTTCGCGCCCTTCGGAGGCCCCATGACCTCTGCTATATTCGGACTCCGCCTCGGGTCGGAACGCGCTCATACGTGCTCTCTCCCGGGCGCGGAGTTTCGTGATGGAGACACCGACCTACTAGAACACTGCCCGTAGCCGACAACTGCGTCGTGAACGGGCCCACTGGGCCCTTTTTCATGACCGCAGCCGGAAGCAGAACGAGCCCACCCGCCCTTTCGCCACAACCCTTCAAGACTTATGCCACGCAAGTTCACGCTCCACAACACTCGCAATATCGGAATCATGGCGCACATCGACGCCGGCAAGACGACGACGACTGAGCGCATCCTCTATTACACAGGTCGGACCTACAAGATGGGGGAGGTCCACGAGGGCGCGGCCGTCATGGACTGGATGGAGCAGGAGCAGGAGCGCGGCATCACCATCACCTCGGCGGCCACCACAGCGGAGTGGAAGGGCCACCGCATCAACATCATCGACACCCCGGGCCACGTCGACTTCACGGTCGAGGTAGAGCGTTCGCTGCGCGTGCTCGACGGCGCCATCGCGCTGTTTGACTCGGTCGCCGGTGTCGAGCCGCAGTCCGAGACTGTCTGGCGTCAGGCCGACAAGTACCGCGTCCCCCGGATCGCCTACATCAACAAGATGGACCGCATCGGGGCCAACTTCGCCAACGGCGTGCAGACCATGATCGATCGGCTCGGCGCTCACCCCGTGCCGATCCAGCTGCCGATCGGCGCCGAGTCGGAGTTCACCGGCCTGATCGACCTGGTCGAGAACCACGCGATCATCTACAAGGACGAGCTGGGCAAGGAGCAGGAGGTCGTTGAGATCCCCGCTGACCAGGTCCAGCGCGCCGCCGAGGCCCGCGAGCATCTGCTCGAGGAGGTCTCCCAGTACGACGACGAGCTGCTCGAGATGATCCTCGAGGAGCAGGAGATTCCTGCCGACCGCCTGAAGAAGGCGATCCGTGCGGCCACGCTGTCCAGCCAGCTGACGCCGGTGCTGTGCGGGTCGAGCTTCAAGAATAAGGGCGTCCAGCTTCTGCTTGACGCCGTGATCGATTACCTGCCCAGCCCGCTCGAGGTGCCGCCGGTCGAGGGTCTTGAGCCGGACAAGAGCGCCGAGTCCGGCGAGAAGCCCGCTCATCGCGACGCTTCCGACGAGGAGCCCTTCGCAGCCCTGGCCTTCAAGATCATGGCCGACCCGTACGTCGGCAAGCTCACCTATTTCCGCGTCTACTCCGGCAAGCTCGCCGCCGGCTCCCGCGTGCTCAACGTGACCACCGGTCGCACCGAGCGCATCGGGCGCATCCTGATGATGCACGCCAACGAGCGTGAGGAGCTCGACGAGGTCTACGCCGGCGACATCGCCGCTGCGGTGGGGATCAAGCAGGTCGTGACCGGCGACACGCTGGCCGCGCCCGACCGTCCGATCAAGCTCGAGACGATCACCTTCCCCGAGCCCGTCATCAAGGTTGCGATCGAGCCCAAGACCAAGGCTGACCAGGAGAAGATGTCGGTCGCCCTCGGCCGCCTGGCCGAGGAGGACCCCACCTTCCAGGTCCAGACCAACGAGGAGACCGGCCAGACCGAGATCTCGGGCATGGGCGAGCTTCACCTCGAGGTGCTGGTCGACCGCATGATGCGGGAGTTCAAGGTCGAGGCCAACGTCGGCCGGCCCCAGGTCTCCTACCGCGAGACGATCCGCGGGACCGCGCAGAAGGTCGAGGGTCGCTTCGTGCGCCAGACCGGTGGCTCGGGCCAGTACGGCATCGTCTACATCGATATCGAGCCCGCGCCGGGAGAGGGCTTTGACTTCGTCAACAAGGTCAAGGGCGGCTCGGTGCCGACCGAGTTCATCCCCGCCGTCGAGAAGGGCGTCGAGGACGCGCTGGACAACGGACCCCGTGCCGGGTATCCGCTGGTCGATGTCCGCGTCACGCTCACCGACGGCAAGTACCACGACACAGATTCCTCCGAGATCGCGTTCCGGGTGGCCGGCAGCCTCGCGCTGAAGGCGGCCGTGCAGCGGGCCAAGCCCGTGCTGCTGGAACCGGTGTTCTCGGTCGAGGTGGTCACGCCCGAGGAGTTCATGGGCGACGTCATCGGCGACCTGAACCGCCGCCGCGGGCAGATCAACGGGATGGAGCAGCGTGGCAACGCGCAGGTCATCACCGCGCATGTGCCCCTGGCCGAGATGTTCGGCTACGCCACAGACGTACGGTCCAACACCCAGGGCCGGGCGACGTACACGATGCAGTTTGATCGGTACGACGAGGTTCCCCCGAATATCGCCGAAAAGGTGGTCGGGGGCGAGAAGGAGCTGGTAGGCAGCTAACCTCGCTGGTTGCGGGCTTGGCCGGCCTTGATTGCTGGCCTAGCAGGTGTGACGGACGGAAAACTTATACCCTGTACAGGTTCGTCCTCAGGGCGAACAAATCTGATTTAGAAGAAGGAGCGACACCAAAGTGGCGAAGGCCAAGTTCGAGCGCGATAAGCCCCATGTCAACGTCGGGACCATCGGTCACATCGACCATGGCAAGACGACGCTGACCGCGGCCATCACCAAGGTGCTCCATGACAAGTTCGGCTCAGGGGAGATCCGGTCGTTTGACTCGATCGACAACGCCCCCGAGGAGAAGGCCCGCGGCATCACGATCGCGACCTCGCACGTCGAGTACGAGACCGCCAACCGGCACTACGCGCATGTCGACTGTCCCGGACACGCGGATTACGTGAAGAACATGATCACCGGCGCGGCCCAGATGGACGGGGCGATCCTCGTTGTCTCCGCCGCCGATGGCGCCATGCCCCAGACGCGCGAGCACATCCTGCTCGCTCGCCAGGTCGGCGTGCCCTACATCGTCGTGTTCCTCAATAAGGCCGACATGGTCGACGACCCCGAGCTTCTTGAGCTCGTCGAGGTCGAGATCCGCGAGCTGCTCTCCGAGTACGAGTTCCCCGGCGACGACATTCCGTTCGTCATCGGCTCGGCGCTGAAGGCGCTCGAGGGCGATGAGGAGTACGAGGCCAAGATCCTCGAGCTCGCCGAGGCGCTGGACACCTACATTCCCGAGCCCACCCGTGACCTGGACAAGCCTTTCCTGATGCCGGTCGAGGACGTCTTCTCGATCACCGGTCGAGGAACGGTGGCCACCGGCCGCGTGGAGCAGGGCATCATCAAGACCGGCGAGACCGTCGAGATCGTGGGCATCAAGGACACGACCACGACCGTCGTCACCGGGGTCGAGATGTTCAAGAAGATCCTCGACCAGGGTCAGGCCGGCGACAACGTCGGTTGTCTGCTGCGCGGCACCAAGCGTGAGGACATCGAGCGCGGCCAGGTGCTGTGCAAGCCAGGCTCGATCACGCCGCATACCAAGTTCAAGGCCGAGGTCTACGTCCTGAAGAAGGAGGAGGGTGGCCGTCACACGCCGTTCTTCACCGGTTACCGGCCGCAGTTCTACTTCCGTACGACCGACGTCACCGGAGTGGCCAACCTGCCCGAGGGCACGGAGATGGTCATGCCGGGCGACAACGTCCAGATGGAGATCGAGCTGATCCAGCCGATCGCCATGGATCAGGGTCTACGGTTCGCGATCCGTGAGGGCGGCCGTACGGTCGGCTCCGGGGTCGTCACCGAAGTCATTCAGTAGTCAGCAGGCGGCGCGGTCTCAAGGCCGCGCCGCCTGTTTTTCAAGATCGATACGACACTTTCTGGGCGGGTCCTGTCACCCGGGGCTCGCCCTCAACACTGAGAAAAGCCAAGCGCATTACATAAATCGTGGCCACTATCGCCCAAAACAAGATCCGCATCCGCCTGAAGTCCTACGACCACTCGGCGATCGAGACTGCGGCCAAGGAAATCGTCGAGACGGCGACGCGCACCGGCGCGACCGTCTCCGGACCCGTGCCGCTGCCGACGGAGAAGAACGTGTACTGCGTGATCCGGTCCCCCTTCAAGGATAAGGATTCGCGCGAGCACTTCGAGATCCGCACCCACAAGCGCCTGATCGATATCCATCAGCCGACGCCCAAGACGGTCGACTCGCTCCAGCGGCTCGATCATCTACCGGCCGGGGTGGACATCGAGATCAGGCTTGCCTCCTAGGGCCATGACCGCGATTCTGGCCAAGAAGCTCGGCATGACTCAGCGCTTTCTCGACGACGGCCGCGTCGAGCGCGTAACCGTGCTCGAAGCCGGGCCCTGCCCCGTCACCGCTATCCGCACCGCGGAGCGAGACGGCTATGAAGCCCTCCAGCTGGCCTTCGGCGCTTGCAAGGAAAAGTCGTTGACCAAGGCCGAGCTGGGACATCTGAAGAAGGCCGACGCCTCGGCTCACCGTCACGTGGTCGAGTTTCGTGACGAGGTCGGCGAGCGGCTCGTCGGAGAGACCGTGACCGTCGACGCCTTCGAGGTCGGAGACAAGGTCAAGATCTCCGGCAAGTCCAAGGGCAAGGGCTTCCAGGGGACGATCAAGCGCCATAACTTCGCCAGCGGCCCCAAGTCGCACGGTTCCCACAACGTCCGTGCGCCGGGTTCGGTCGGTGCTTCGGCGACGCCCTCGCGGGTGTTCAAAGGCATCCGCGGACCAGGCCGCATGGGTGGGGGCCGGATCACCCAGAAGGGTCTGACCGTCGTCGAGATCATGCCCAATCGCAACCTGATGCTGGTGCGGGGCGCCGTCCCGGGCCCCAAGGGCGGGACAGTGGAGGTGCGGACCGATGCCTAGAACGGCTCCCAAGCTCGGCGGCGGCACCCAGACGCTGGACAGCACCGCTTTCGAGGCCCGCTTCAACATGCCGCTGGTCCATGAGACCGTGCGCGCCGAGTTGAACGCGCGCCGCCAGGGCACCGCGGCCACCAAGACCCGGGGAGAAGTATCCGGCGGTGGCGCCAAGCCCTGGCGCCAGAAGGGGACCGGCCGCGCTCGTGCGGGTTCCTCGCGTTCTCCGATCTGGACGGGCGGTGGCACCGTTTTCGGTCCCCACCCTCGCCACTACACGGCCAAGGTCAACCGCAAGGCGCGCAAGGCCGCGCTGCGAAGCGCCCTCTCGGTGCATGCCGAGCGCGGCTCGGTGGCGGTGTTCGACACGTCGGTGTTCGACGGCCCGGCCACCAAGCAGGCGGCCGCGCTCCTGCTCGACTGGGCCGCGCCCAGCCCCACTCTGGTCCTGCTCGCCGAGAGCGAGGCGGCAGCCGGCAAGTCCTTCCGCAACCTGTCCCGGGTCGCGGTCATGCCCGTCGCCAACGCCGGCGTGGCCGATGTGATCGGCGCCGCATCGCTGCTCGTCTCCGAGGCCGCCCTACCCGAACTGGTGGCGCGAACCGCAGCCGGAGAAGGATCGTGATGGACTCGAGCCAGGTCATTATCCGCCCGGTCGTCTCCGAGAAGACCTACGTGCTCGCCGAGGCGGGCAAGTACACCTTCCGCGTGCACGACAAGGCCCACAAGACGCAGATCCGTCAAGCCATCGAGGACCTGTTCGAGGTCAAGGTGGTTGGGGTTCGCACCGCTTCGGTGAAGTCCAAGCCCAAGCGGCGGGGCCAGATCTCCGGCCGGACGCGTCAGTGGAAGAAGGCCATCGTGCAGGTGCGCGAGGGCGACACGATCCCGATCTTCCAGAGCTTTGAAGGCGGGACGGAGTAACCGATGCCAATCCGCAAACCCAAGCCGACTTCTCCCGGACGACGCTTCGTCTCCTATCCGGACTTCGCCGAGGTCACGCGCTCGCGGCCCGAGAAGTCGCTGGTCGAGGGGCTCAAGAAGTCCGGCGGCCGTAACGCCCACGGCCGTAAGACCGCACGTCATCGCGGCGGCGGTGCCAAGCGCCTGTACCGCAAGATCGACTTCAAGCGCCGCAAGGATGGCGTCCCGGCCAAGGTCGCGCACATCGAGTACGACCCCAACCGCTCCGCCTACATCGCGCTGCTGCACTACGCCGACGGCGAGAAGAGCTACATCCTGGCCCCCAACCGGCTGCGTGTCGGGGCCGCGGTTGAGTCCGGCCCTGGCGCCGACATCCGCGTCGGCAACTGCCTGCCGCTGGCCAACATGCCTCCCGGCACCTTGATCCACAACGTGGAGCTCACCCCCGGCCGTGGTGGGCAGATGGCCCGTTCGGCGGGAGTTGGGGTCCAGCTGCTGGCCAAGGAGGGCGAGTACGTCACGCTGCGCCTGCCGTCTGGAGAAATGAGAATGGTCCGGGCCGAGTGCCGCGCCACGGTGGGCACGATCGGCAACTCCGACCATCAGAACGTCAAGATCGGTAAGGCCGGCCGCAAGCGTCACATGGGCGTCCGTCCGCAGACGCGCGGGACCGCGATGAATCCGGTCGACCATCCGCACGGCGGCGGCGAGGGCTCGACCACCGCCGGCCGGCATCCGGTGACGCCCTGGGGTGTGCCGACCTTGGGCTACCGAACCCGCAAGAAGCGCAAGAAGTCCGACCAGTACATCGTGCGCGGCCGGAGAAGAGGAAAGGGTAAGAAGCGATGAGCCGTTCCAGCAAGAAGGGCCCGTTCGTGGAGGAACGGCTCATGGGCCGCATCGAGGCCATGAACAACTCGGGCGAGAAGCGCATGATCCGCACCTGGTCGCGCACGTCCACGATCTTTCCGGACATGGTCGGTCACACGATCGCCGTCCACGACGGGCGCAAGCACGTGCCCGTGTTCATCTCCGAGTCCATGGTCGGCCACAAGCTGGGCGAGTTTGCCCCCACGCGGCTGTATCGCGGGCATGCCGGAACGGGTAGGCGACGATGACGCCTAAGAAGAAAGAGCCGGAAGAGACGACCGCGAGCACGCCTTCGCCTGAAGCAGCGGGCTCGGCTGACGCCGAGGCGGCCGCTGCTGACGAAACCGCGCGAGCTGCTTCAGCCGAGGACGCGCCCGCGTCCGCCGAGCCGGCTCAGATCCCTCAGGCTGAGGAAGAGCAGGAGCCCGAAGCCGCTGCTGCTGACGAGCCTGAGGCCGCTGCTGCGGAGGAGCCCGAAGCCGCTGCGGAGGAGCCCGAAGCGGCTGGTGTCGCCGACAAGGCCGAGGCGCCCAAGCGGGCTCGGCGTCCGCGGCGCAAGCGGGGAGCTGAGGCTGCGGAGGCCACGCAGGGTGAGACGGCCGAGGTGGCTGCCTCTGAGACGTCTGAAACTGAAGCTGAGACGCCGGCTGCCCCTGCGCGCCCCTCTCAGCCTGCGCCCACCCGGCGCCGCTCGCGGCGCGAGCCTGGCGAGCCCGCTCCCGTGGTTCGCGCCCAGGCCAAGTACGTACGCTCGTCGGCTCGCAAGGCCCGGCTGGTGTGCGACCACATCCGGGGCAAGTCGGTGGAGGAGGCACGAGCTATCCTCGCTGTCACGCCCCGGGCGATCGCGCAGGATTGGAGCAAGCTGCTCGAGTCAGCGGTCGCCAACGCCGAGCACAATCACGAGCTCGTGGGCGAGGACCTGTATGTCAAGGCGGTACACGCCGACGAGGGACCGACCATCAAGCGGTTTCGGCCGCGCGCCATGGGGCGCGCCACGGCGATCCGCAAGCGCACCAGCCACCTCACGATCTTGCTCACGCCAAAGGACTAAACGCTTACCAATGGGTCATCAGTAATGGGACAAAAAGTTCATCCCGAGTCGGTCCGCGTGGGCTACATCCACGACTGGAAGTCGAACTGGTTCAACGAGCGCAACTTCTCCGACTACCTGCACGAGGACACGCTCATCCGTGGCCACATCATCGGGCGCCTGTCGCACGCGGGCCTGTCGGACATCACGATCCGCAAGAACGCCACCGAGGTGGAGATCAACATCCACACGGCGCGTCCGGGCATCGTGATCGGCAAGTCGGGCTCAGAGGTCGACGCCCTGCGGCGTGATCTGCACCGGATCACCGGCAAGCAGGTCAAGGTCAACATTCTCGAGATCAAGCGCCCCGAGCTCGATGCCCGGCTGGTCGCCCAGTCGATCGCCGAGCAGCTCCAGAACCGGGTCGCCTTCCGCCGGGCCATGAAGCGCGCGCTGACCAGCGCCATGCGCTCGGGCGCCAAGGGCGTCAAGGTCCAGGTCTCCGGTCGCCTGGGTGGCGCCGAGATGGCCCGTACCGAGGGCTATTCCGACGGTCGCGTGCCGCTGCACACCCTTCGCGCCGACATCGATTACGGCTTCCACGAGGCTCGTACCACCTTCGGCCGGATCGGCGTCAAGTGCTGGATCAACAAGGGCGAGATCATGCCCGAGGGCTACACCGGCGCTGATCTGACGAGCATGGACGAGCCGGCTCCTCAAGCCCCTGAGCGCGGCGGTCGCGACGGCCGTGACGGTCGTGGTCGCGGTCGCGGCGGCGGTCAGGGTGGTCCCGGCGGCCGCGGTGGCGGTCCTGGTGGTCGCGGTGGCGGTCAGGGTGGTCCCGGCGGTCGTGGCGGCGGTCCTGGTGGTCGCGGTGGCGGTCCCGGTGGTCGTGGCGGCGGTCCCGGCGGTGCCGGTGGTCGCGGTGGCGGTCCTGGTGGTCGCGGCGGCGGTCAGGGTGGTCGTGGCGGCGGTCCCGGTGGCCCTGGCGGCGGTCGTGGTGGCGGCGGTGGCGGCGGACGTGGTCCCCGCACCGGCGGCGGCGGTGCCCAGGGCGGTGGTCGCTGATGCTCGCCCCAAAGCGCGTAAAGCACCGCAAGCAGCATCGCGGCCGACGGGCCGGACTCTCACGCGGCCAGGTCAGGGTTCAGTTCGGCGAGTACGGGCTCAAGGCCCTCGATGCCGGCTGGCTGACCAACCGTCAGATAGAGGCCGCTCGTATTGCCATGACGCGCAAGATCAAGCGTGGCGGCAAGGTCTGGATCAACGTCTATCCCGACAAGCCCTTCACCAAGAAGCCGGCCGAGACCCGGATGGGCTCGGGCAAGGGCTCACCCGAGGGGTGGGTCGCCGTCGTCAAGCCCGGACGCGTGATGTTCGAGCTGGCCGGGGTGCCCGAGGATCTGGCCCGAGAGGCGATGCGGCTGGCCGGTCACAAGCTGCCCGTACGGACCAAGTTTGTGCAGCGAGAGGAGGCCTGACATGCGCCCCTCGGAAATTCGCGACATGACCGATGGTGAGCTGAGCGAGCACCTCCGGACCGCTCGTCGTGAGCTGTTCGGTCTGCGCTTTCAGCACGCCACCGGCGAGCTTGACAACACCGCCGGTCTCAAGCGCGCCAAGCGCGAGATCGCGCGAGCCCTGACCGTCGCGCACCAGCGCGAGATCGATTCCCAGACTTCCCAGCAAGAAAACCATGGCTGAAGAGACTCCCAACGAGAACACTGAAGAGACGCCCGTCGAGCCCGAAGCCCCGGAGGCTCCGGAGACTGCCGAGGCCCCCGAGACCACCGAGGCTGCGCCGGCTGCCGAGACCGCGGAGGCGGACGACACTCCACGGGCTGCCGCGGACGCCGCTGCCGCGGCGCCAAGCGAGCCCCAGGAGGTCGTGGCCCCCAAGGAGCGCCGGCGGCGCGCCCGGGCGGCGAAGGCCGCACAGGAGGGCAGCCGCGGGCCGCGCACGCCTGAGGAGCGTCACGAGGAGCGGATCGCGATCCGGCGCAAGAAGGCGCAGGAGCGTCGCGCGGGCCGGATCAAGGCGCGCGCCAAGGCCGAGCACACGGGCCCCAAGGAGACTCCCCCTCGCGAGCGCGTGCCCGGCGTCCAGAAGGTGCGCCAGGGCATCGTCGTCTCCGACAGGGCCGACAAGACGATCACCGTGCGGATCGACGTAGCCCGGCGCCACCGCCGCTACCAGAAGATCGTCCGCACCTCCAACACCCTGCACGCCCACGACGAGAGCAACGACGCCAACACCGGCGACACCGTGATCGTTCGCGAGGCGCGGCCGCTGTCGCGGACCAAGCGCTGGCGCCTGGTGCAGGTCGTGGAGCGTGCCAAGTGATCCAGAACGAGACTCGACTTCGCGTGGCCGACAACACCGGTGCCCGGGAGATCCTCGTCATCCGCGTCCGCGGTGGGTCGCGGCGCCGCTACGCCGGCGTCGGCGACACGATCACCGCCACCGTCAAGACGGCCAACCCCCAGGGCTCGGTCAAGAAGGGCGAGGTCGTGACCGCGGTCGTAGTGCGGACCAAGAAGTCCTACGGCCGTGATGACGGGACCTACATCGGCTTTGACGAGAACGCCGCCGTGCTCATCGACGCCCAGAGCGGCGCCCCGCGCGGCACGCGAATCTTCGGCCCCGTGGCCCGCGAGTTGCGCGACCGCAACTTCATGCGGATCGTCTCGCTCGCCCCGGAGGTGCTCTAGCTCATGCCGGCACGGATCAAGACCGATGACCAGGTGCTCGTGATCAGCGGCAAGGACCGCGGCAAGCGCGGCAAGGTGCTGCGCGTCGAGCCCAAGAAGGACCGCGTTTACGTCGAGGGTCTTAACATCGTCAAGCGCCATCAGCGTCCGACGCAGACCGCCAGCGGCCAGCAGGCCGGGGGCGTGATCGAGCGCGAGGGCCCGATCCACGTCTCCAACGTGATGCTGATCGACCCCAAGGATGGCAAGCCGACGCGGGTCGGCATCGAGATTGAGGACGGCAAGCGCCTGCGCGTTGCCAAGCGCAGCGGCGCCCGTCTGGACTAGAAGGACACGGAGAACCAAGCTAATGCCCAACGCACGCCTCAAAACCCGATATCTGGAAGAGATCCGGCCAGCCCTGATCGAGCGCTTCGGCTACTCGAGCCCGATGCAGGCGCCCCGGCTCGAGAAGGTCACCGTCAACATGGGCTGCGGCGACGCCAAGCAGGACTCCAAGATGCTCGACGCCGCCTCCGAGCAGCTGGCCACGATCACCGGGCAGAAGCCCAACGTGCGCCGGGCCCGGAAGTCGATCGCCCAGTTCAAGGTGCGCGAGGGCATGCCCGTCGGCGTCGCCGTCACGCTGCGCGGTGAGCGGTCTTACGAGTTCCTGGATCGCTTGATGTCGGTCGCGATCCCCCGGATTCGCGACTTCCGCGGGCTGAGCCCCCGTTCCTTTGACGGCCGGGGCAACTACTCGCTCGGCGTCCGCGAGCAGATCATCTTTCCCGAGGTCGACTACGACGAGGTCGACCAGGTGCGTGGGTTGGACATCACCATCACCACTTCGGCCCAGAGCGATGAAGAGTCGTTCGCTCTTCTCGAAGCCTTCGGGATGCCGTTTTCCAAGGAGGGCCGCACCCCGGCGGCCACGACCCAGTAGAGGAGCCATGGCCAAGCTTTCCCAGCGCGTCCGCCAAGCGCGGACCCCCAAGTACAAGACCCGGGGCTACACCCGGTGCCGCCGCTGCGGGCGCGCACGGTCCGTCTATCGCAAGTTCGGCGTGTGTCGTATCTGCCTGCGCGAACTCGCCCACAACGGTTATGTCCCCGGCATGACCAAATCGAGTTGGTGATCACCGCATGTCGATGACCGACCCCGTAGCCGACTTCCTGACCCGCCTGCGTAACGCGGCCAAGGCTCAACACCACGACGTGGTCATTCCGGCCTCCAAGCTGAAGCGCGAGCTGGCCCGGATCCTCAAGGAACAGGGCTACATCGAGGCCTATGAGATCGATCCGCCCGTGCCCGGCCGTCCCGGCGAGGCGATCCGCATCACGCTCAAGTACACGCCCGAGCGCCGCCCGATCATCTCCGGCATCGCCCGCGTCTCGCGTCCGGGCCAGCGCACCTATGTCGACCACACCCGGATCCCGCGGATCCAGGGCGGCATGGGCACGACCATCATCTCGACCTCCCAGGGGGTCATGACCGGTCACGAGGCTCGCCAGGCGGGCGTCGGCGGCGAGGTCGTGGCCCGGGTCTGGTAATCCTGGTCTAGAGATGTCACGAATCGGAAGACAACCCATTCCCGTGCCGGCCGGGGTGACGATCGGCATCGAACCCGGTCTGGTCACCGTCAACGGACCCAAGGGCGAGCTCTCCGAGCGCGTTCCTCGCGACATGGCCGTGGAGCAGGTCGACGACCAGGTGCTTGTCACCCGGCCCACCGACCGCGGTGAGCATCGTGCCCTGCACGGTCTGACCCGCACACTGGTCGCCAACATGGTCGAGGGCGTCACCGCCGGCTTCGAGAAGCGCCTGGAGATCCAGGGCGTCGGCTACCGCGCGCAGTTGCGGGGCCGGGACCTGGAGCTGGCGCTCGGCTACTCCCATCCGGTGCCGGTCAAGGCGCCTGACGGGATCGAGTTCGAGGTCCCGCTGCCGACCCGCATCGTCGTCCGCGGTGCCTCCAAGCAGCAGGTCGGTGAGGTCGCCGCTTACATCCGCAAGCAGCGCAAGCCTGAGCCCTACAAGGGCAAGGGGATCCGCTACGAGGGCGAGTACGTCGCCCGGAAGGTCGGTAAGCGAGCATGACCGTCCGTACCAAGCCTCAGCGCCGGCTGTCCCGGCGCCGCCGCGTCCGCGCCAAGGTGCACGGCAGCGCCGAGCGTCCCCGGATCTCGGTCTTTCGCTCCAACCGCGGCGTGTTCGTACAGCTCATCGATGACGATGCCGGACGCACGCTGGCCGCGGTCAACTGGACCGAGGGTGATCTGCGCAAGCTCACCGGCTCCGATCAGGCGCAGGCGGCCGGCAAGCTGCTGGCCGAGCGCGCCCAGGCGGCCGGAGTCCAGAGCGCCGTGTTCGATCGTGGCGGCTACCAGTACCACGGCCGCGTCAAGGCACTGGCCGAAGGTGCTCGCGAAGCCGGACTGAACTTCTAACCCCGCTACCCTGGCACTAATGGCCCGAGATAGAACTGTTTCCGCCGCTGGTCTGGATCTCCAGGAGCGCGTGGTCGAAATCAACCGCGTCGCAAAGGTCGTCAAGGGCGGCCGGCGCTTCTCGTTCACCGCGCTTGTCGTGGTCGGAGACGAGCGTGACGTGGTCGGTATCGGCTACGGCAAGGCCAACGAGGTTCCGGTGGCGATCCAGAAGGGCGTCGAGCGAGCCAAGAAGAACCTTTACCGCGTGCCCAAGCACGGCTCGACGATCACCCATCAGACGACCGGCATCTTCGGCGCCGGCCGCGTCTTCCTCAAGCCGGCCTCGCCCGGTACCGGCGTGATCGCCGGTGGCGGCGTCCGCGCGGTGCTCGAGCTGGCCGGAATCCACGACATCCTCTCCAAGAGCCTCGGTTCCCAGAACCCGATCAACCTCGTCAAGGCGACGATGGCCGGCCTGGAGTCGTTGCGCACTCCGAAAGAGGTGGCCGAGCTCCGAGGCCTCTCGATCAACCAGGTCCTGGGCCTGACCAGCGAGCAGAGCAACGGTGCCCCCGACGCTTCGGGCGCCGACAGCACTGAGCCAGAGCAGGCCGCGGCGGCAACTGAGGCCTGATGAGCACCGTCCGCCTTACCCAGCGCAAGTCTCGCAACGGCGCCGACAAGCGCCAGCTCGCCACGCTGCGCTCACTGGGCCTGCGCCGGATCGGCCAGACCGTCGAGGTCTCCGATTCCCCGCAGATCCGCGGCATGATCCACAAGGTCCGTCACCTGGTTGAGGTGCACGACTGATGAGCGCCACCGAGGAAGAGCGCATCGGCCTGCACAACCTTGCCCCCGCCCCCGGCTCGCGCAAGCCGCGCAAGCGCGTCGGGCGTGGCGAGGGTTCAGGCACCGGCAAGACCTCCGGCCGCGGGCAAAAGGGCTACGGGTCACGCTCGGGCTCCAAGCGCCGTGCGCGCTTTGAGGGCGGCCAGATGCCGATCCACATGCGGATGCGCAAGCTGCGCGGCCCGCACATGAAGAAGTCGATGCCGTTCGAGCCCTTCCGTACCCACACCCAGCCGGTCAACCTGGCCGACCTGGAGGAGCGCTTCGAGGCCGGCGCCGAGGTGACCACTGAGACCTTGAAGGCCAAGGGCCTGGCCACGCGCAAGGACATTCCGGTCAAGATCCTGGCCCGGGGCGAGATCTCCAAGGCCTTGACCGTCCATGCCCACGGCTTCAGCCGCGCCGCGCGCGAGCAGATCGAAGCCGCCGGTGGTACCTGCCAGCTGATCTCGGCCGGCACGCCAGGGTCCGCGCGAGAAGGCTGACCGGCCCATGATCGCGACGATCCTCGGAGCGTTCAGGATCGGAGAGATCCGCAACAAGATCCTGTTCACGGCCGGGATCCTCGCTCTGTACCGGCTGGGCACCCACATCCCCGCGCCCGGCATCAGCCAGGCTGCGGTCAGCCAGATCCAGAACAGCCTCAGCGGCAACAACATTCTCGGGCTGCTGAACCTGTTCTCGGGCGGCGGTCTCGGCCGGATCGCCCTGTTTGCGCTGGGCATCATGCCCTACATCACCGCCTCGATCATCCTGCAGCTGCTGCAGGTGGTCGTGCCCTCGCTGGAGAAGCTCTCCAAGGAGGGCGAGGTTGGGCAGGCACGGATCACGCAGTACACGCGCTATCTGACCGTCGCACTGGCCTTCGCCCAGGCGATCGGCTACGTGTTCCTGTTCCGCAGCTTCCAGAAGAGCGCCGGCGCCGGTCAGAACCTGATCCCCAATTTCAACCTCGCCAAGGTGTTCATCATCGTGATCTCGCTCACCGCGGGCACGGTGCTGCTCATGTGGATGGGGGAGCTGATCACCCAGCGCGGGATCGGCAACGGCATCTCGCTGCTGATCTTCGCCAGCATCGTCTCGCGGATCCCCAGCGGCGTGCAGTCGTGGTGGAACAACCCGAACCAGGTGTTCAAGGTCACGATGCCGTTCATCGCCCTGGCCGTGGTGGCCGCGATCGTGTTCGTCCAGGAGGGCCAGAGGCGAATACCCATCCAATACGCCAAACGCGTCATCGGGAGACGTATGACCCAGGGCGGCCAGACCTATCTCCCGCTGCGCGTGAACATGGCCGGCGTGATCCCGGTCATCTTCGCCGCCAGCGTGATGGCCATTCCGCCGACCGTCGGGCAGCTGATCGGGCAGAACCGCAGGGGCTTCGCCACCGATCTGGCCACCTTCTTCAGCCCCCAAAGCTGGCACTACGTCCTCGGCGAGGCGATTCTGATCGTCTTGTTCACCTACTTCTACACGGCGGTCACGTTCAATCCCGTCGACCAGGCCGACAACCTCAAGAAATACGGCGGGTTCATCCCCGGGGTGAGACCGGGCCGGCCAACGGCCGAGTTCCTGGATCGAATCTTGGCCCGATTGACATTTCCCGGCGCCCTTTTCCTGGCCGCGATCGCGGCTCTGCCGACCTTGCTCATCAGCCAGACCGGCGCCAATTTCTTCTTCGGCGGCACATCGATTCTGATTGTCATCGGCGTTGCGCTGGACACGATGAAGCAGCTCGAGGCCCAGCTGATGATGCGCAATTACGAGGGCTTCTTGAAATAGCCCGCTCCGGCGGCTGCGGTGGTGATGTTCACCGCCGCAGGTGATTTCAAGGTCCCCACGAACGGGTAGATAGCGGTTAACCGATCGACCGGGACGCCGCTCGCTGTGTCAAAGACTTCGAGCTGGTTGGAACCCGACCACGCCGATCAGCTCGAGCGTCGCTTGGTCATCGGTCAGCTTTGGGCCCCGGAGGCCAGGGACGGTTCCGGGGCCTTTGAGCTCTCTGTAGGCACGTTGACCGGTGACTCGATCACGCCACGCGGGCACGCAGGCCGGTGACTTGATTCAGCGGCGCACCGGCACGCTGGACTCCCTGCGCCCCAGCGGCTCGCCCGATACAGTGGTCGATCTGTGCCTGAGCTCAATTTGATTCTTTTCGGTCCACCCGGTGCGGGCAAGGGGACGCAAGCCGACCGCCTCCAGCGCGACTTTCAGCTGCCCTTCATCTCGACCGGCGAGATGTTGCGCGCAAACGTGAAGGACGGCACGGAGCTGGGCCAGGAGGCCAAGCGCTACATGGATGCGGGTGACCTGGTTCCCGACGAGCTGATCGTGGCCATGGCCGCCGAACGCCTGCAGGAAGATGACGCCCAGGACGGCTTCATCCTCGATGGTTTCCCGCGCACCCTGGAGCAGGCTGACGCGCTCGAGAAGCAGCTGGCCGAGCTGGGTCGACGGGTGACGGCCGCGCTGCTGATCGACGTCCCCGACGAGGAGGTCATCCGCCGCCTCTCGGGTCGCCGCGTGTGCGTGAAATCAGGCCACAACTACCACGTCGAGTTGGACCCGCCCAAGCACAAAGACGTCTGTGATCAGGACGGCTCGCGGCTCATCCAGCGAGACGACGATCGGCCCGAAGTGATCAAGAACCGGCTCCGGGTCTACCACGAGCAGACCGAGCCGCTGGTCGAGCACTACGACGCCCAGGGTCTGATGCGTCGGATCGACGGCACCCGGCCCGCGGCCGAGGTGCACGACCACATTCGAGCCGTGATCGCCACGCTGCGGCTCGAGGAGAACGTCTAGACGGGTCAGATGGGCAGGGGCGGCTGCAAATGATCATCAAGAAGACCCCAGAGGAGATCGAGCGCATGGCCGCCTCCGGCGCCGTCTTGGTCCGCACGATGAACCTCCTGGCGGGCAAGATCCGCCCCGGGGTCACCACGCGCGAACTCGACGAGGCGGCCGAGAAGTTCATCCGCTCCCAGGGCGCCGAGCCCTCGTTCAAGGGTTACCGGGGCTTCCCCGGCTCGATCTGCGCCTCACCGAACTCGATGATCGTGCACGGTATCCCCGGCCCCTACAAGCTGGGCCGGGGCGACATCCTGTCGGTTGACATCGGCGTCACGCTCGATGGCTGGGTGGCCGATGCTGCCCGGACCTTCCCTGTCGGTCCGGTCAGCCCGGTGGCCGAGAAGCTCCTGACGGTGACCGAGGGGGCTCTGATGGCTGCCGTGCCGCAGTGCCGGCCCGGCAACCGTCTGGGGGATATCTCGCACGCCGTCCAGGAGCATGTGGAAGCCGCCGGACTGTCGGTTGTCCGCTCGCTGGTTGGGCACGGAGTCGGGCGCGACATGCACGAGGAGCCCCAGATCCCCAACTACGGCAAGCCGGGGACCGGGGTGCATCTGGAGGAGGGGATGGTGTTCGCGATCGAGCCGATGGTCACCGCCGGACGCCACGCGGTCCGGGTCGGCGAGGACCACTGGTCGATCTACTCGCAGGACAGCAGCCTCGCCGCGCACTTCGAATTCACGATTGCCATCACCGCCGAGGGGCCGCGCGTCCTGACTCCCTGGCACGAGGCCTCGGGCGGCCGGGCGGCCGCCTAGCCCCGCGCCTCGGCCGGGCGGGCCGCCGCCTAGCCCGCCGCGATAGCGCGCTTTACGGCCCAAAACGCCGTTACCGAGCGAGCGCACTAAGCTGAAAACAGCGGCCCGACTCCGCCGCAGGTTGCGGAAAGTGGGTGCTAACATCCCGCGGTGCGCCTGCAGCGCAAGTGTTTTGTGCTGCGAGTGCTCCTCGGCGAGGTAGCGGCGACCGTACCGGTCTCCAGAGCCTCACCGAAGGACCCAAATGGAATTCATTCCCGAGACGAGAGCGAAGCGAGCGTGAAAGTACGACCGTCGGTCAAGCCGATGTGCGAGAAGTGCAAAATAATCCGGCGCAACGGCCAGGTGCGCGTGATTTGCTCGAATCCCCGTCATAAGCAGCGGCAGGGCTGATCGATGGCGCGAATTTCCGGGGTGAATATCCCCCTCAACAAGCGGGTCGAGGTAGGGCTCACTTATATCTACGGCATCGGACGTTCGACCTCCAACGAACTCCTGGCCAAGTTCGGGCATCGAGCCCGACCGCAAGGTCCGCGATTTGACTGACGACGAGGTCGTCCAGCTCCGCGACCTGATCGACTCAGACCTCACCGTCGAGGGTGATCTGCGTCGCGAGCGCTCCCAGAACATCAAGCGCCTGCAGGAGATCGGCTGCTACCGCGGGCTGCGTCACCGGCGCGGGTCTGCCCGTGCGCGGTCAGAACACCAAGACCAACGCGCGCACCCGCAAGGGCCCCAAGCGCATGCAGGTCGCGGGTAAGAAGAAGGCGGCCAAGAAATGAGCCCGGCTCCCCGGAGGCCTCAGCGCGGCCGTCGCCGCGTGCGCAAGAACATCCCCGTCGGCCAGGCGCACATCAAGACTTCGTTCAACAACACGATCGTGTCTCTGACCGATCGCGACGGCAACGTCATCGCCTGGGAATCGGCGGGCGGCGCGGGCTTCAAGGGCTCGCGCAAGTCCACCCCGTTCGCCGCTCAGGTCACCGCCGACGCCGCGGCCCGTAAGGGGATCGAGCACGGCCTGCAAAAGGTCGAGGTATTCGTCAAGGGCCCGGGGTCGGGCCGCGAGACGGCGATCCGCTCCCTGCAGGCCGCCGGGCTCGAGGTGACCGGAGTCAAGGACGTCACCCCCCAGGCGCACAACGGCTGCCGGCCCAGAAAGCGCAGGCGCGTCTGATGGCTAGAGATACCTTCTCCTCAGTGCAAGCAGTGCCGTCGCGAGGGACAGAAGCTGTTTCTCAAGGGCGAGCGCTGCCTGACCGACAAGTGCGGCGTCGAGCGGCGGGGCTATCCGCCCGGCGAGCACGGCCGCGGTCGCCAGAAGCAGAGCGAGTACCGCGTCCAGCTGCGCGAGAAGCAGAAGGCCCGCCGCTACTACGGCGTACTCGAGAAGCAGTTCCGGATTTACTACGAGAAGGCCTCGCGTCAGCAGGGCGTCACCGGCGAAAACCTCTTGCGCATGCTCGAGTGCCGGTTTGACAATGTGCTCGTCCGGCTTGGTTTTGCCGCCTCTCGTCGCCAGGCCCGGCAGCTCATCCTGCACGGCCACTGGACGGTCAACGGCCGTCGCGTGAACATCCCCAGCTATCAGCTGCGTGATGACGATGTGATCGCGATTCACCAGAAGTCGAGCGCATCGCCAGGTCATCCGTGACGCGACCGAGCTGACCGGCCAAGTGCCGGCTTGGCTGCAGGCCGATCACGATTCGCTGACCGCGAAGGTGCTGCGCAAGCCGGAACGGCGTGAGATCGCCGCCCCGGTGCAGGAACAGCTGATCGTCGAGCTGTACTCGAAGTAAGACGACTTACCCGGCCGCGCGGGCAGCACCCCGCGCGGCTCTGAAACCCGCCGCCGTCCAAGCGGCGGCCAGGAACCCACGATGTTAGGACTAGAAATGCTTGACTTCCAAGTCCCCCGAATCTCCAGCGAGTCATCAGATGACACCCGCGGATCGTTCACGATCGAGCCGCTGGATCGGGGCTTCGGCTACACCTTTGGCAACTCGCTGCGACGCGTGCTGCTCTCCTCGCTGGCTGGCGCGGCCGTGACCAGCGTTCGGATCGAGGGAGTCGCGCACGAGTTCTCGACCATCCGCGGGGTCAAGGAAGACGTCACTGACATCGTCCTGAACCTCAAGGGCGTCGTGTGCCGCATGCACTCCGACGCGACCGAGATCGAGGCTCCGCTGGTCGTTACCGGCCCCGGAGACATCACCGCCAAGGACATCGACCTGCCCTCGGGCGTCGAGATCCTCAACCCGGACGCGCATATCGCCACGCTCGAGAAGAAGACCAAGCTCGAGGTCTACCTGACCATCGGTCGGGGTCGCGGCTACCGCCCGGCGGAGGAGAACAAGTCACCGGACCAGCCGATCGGCGTGATCCCCATCGACTCGATCTTCAGCCCCGTGCGTCGCGTCGCCTACAACGTCGAGCAGGCTCGTGTCGGCCAGAAGACCGACTTCGACAAGCTCACGCTGGACATCGAGACAGACGGCTCGATCGACCCCCATGCCGCGCTGCGCGAAGCGGCCGAGATCCTGATCTCGCAGCTGGCCATCTTCACCGACGCCGACCGCGTCGTGGAGCTGCGCGACGTCGGCGCCCCGGGGACGCTCGACGCCGGTCTGGTCGGCGCCGGTCCGGCGGGCAACAACTCCCGTCCGCCCAATGCCATGGACGACATCCTGATCGAGGAGCTCGAACTGGGCGTGCGGTCCTACAACTGCCTCAAGCGGGCCGGTATCCAGACCGTCGGCGACCTGGTCTCCAAGACCGAGGGCGAGCTGAACGCGATCCCGAACTTCGGCAAGAAGTCGATCGACGAGGTCATCGAGACGCTCCACGCGCGCGGCCTGGACCTTCGGGACGACGTAGGATCTAGCCCATGCGCCACCAGCGTCAGCGATACCAGCTCAGCCGTAGTGCCTCGCATCGAAAGGCGCTGCATGAAGAACCTGGTCAAAGAGGTCATCGATCATGAGCGGATCGAGACCAGCGAGGCCAAGGCGAAGGCGGTCAAGCCCGAGCTCGAGAAGCTGATCACGCTCGCCAAGCGCGGTGATCTCCACGCCCGGCGCCAGGCCCTGTCGGCCCTCGGCCAGGACAAGTTCGCGGTCTACAAGCTGTTCGAGGAGATCGCCCCCCGCTACACCGAGCGTCCGGGCGGCTACACGCCGGATCCTCAAGCTCGGGCCGCGTCGGTCGGACTCGACCGAGATGGTCCTGCTCGAGCTCGTCTAGCCCGGAGCCGCGATGCCGGGCCCGACCGCTCGGCTGCTGATCGAATACGACGGGACGGACTTTGCCGGCTGGGCCCGTCAGGACGGCCAGCGCACCGTCCAGGCGAGAACTCGAGCGCGCGCTGGCCGTCGTGCTGCGCCGCGACGCGGTGCCGGCTGACGGTCGCCGGGCGGACCGATGCCGGTGTCCATGCCTGGGGCCAGGTGGCCAGCTACGCCGGCGAGCCGGTCGGCGTCAGCTCGCGTCAACGCCGCTGCTGCCCGAGGACGTGGCCGTGATCGACAGCCGCGCCGCGCCCCCGGGTTCGACGCCCGCCGTGATGCCACCAGCCGTGCCTACTGCTACCGGGTGCTCCGCGCCGCGCCCGCAGCGTGCGCGAGCGGGGCCGGGCCCTGCACCTGATCCGCGCGACTGGACCGCGAGGCGCTCGCACGCCTGCGCCGCCGCGCTGGTCGGCACGCCACGACTTCACCGCCTTCACGCCCACGGAGACCGACCACGTTCGCTTCCGCCGCGATGTGTTCGGCGCCCGCTGGGACGCCGACGACCGAGGCTCTGCTCGAGTTCTGGATCGAGGCCGACGCCTTCCTGCGCCACATGAACCGGGCCTGGTCGGGACGATGCTCGAGGTGGCCGCAGCCGGCGGTCGCTGGCCGATTTCGAGGCCCTGCTCGAGGGCGCGCCGCGGTCCGCGGCCGGCCCGACGGCGCCCCCGCACGGGCTGGCCCTGGCCGGCGTCGGCTATCAGGGACGCCGCGTTCTCGGGGCCTGAATCGAGACCGGGCCAGGGCGTCCACGCCGCGCTGGACGCGGCCGTAGACGTATCGACGATTGTCAAAACCGCCCGTGCGTTAACATCTGTGGCGCAGTAGGGGCGCAGGCAGTTTGGGGGTGACCCGGTCCGAGCGGTGAGCTTGCTGATCCGCTCGGGCCGCGGCTGCGTGCCCGGGCCGAGTCGCGTCATGCGCCTGGCCGCCGCATAGCATGCATTGCGTGCGTGTTCTGCTCACCAATGACGACGGGATCCAGGCCGAGGGCCTGCAGGCCCTGCGGCGCGCGCTGGCCGGCGTGCCGCTCGCTCGAGCTGGCGGTGATCGCTCCCGACGGGAACCGGTCGGCGATGGCTCGCTCGATCACCACCCGGCGCCCGCTGTGGGTGCAGGAGGTCGACTTCGAGGACGGCACCGTCGGCTTCGCCACCGACGGCACGCCGGTCGACTGCGTGCGCCTGGCCAATCTCGGCCTGATCGAGGGTTTCGCGGCCGAGCTCGTCGTCTCGGGCATCAACCACGGTTCCAATCTCGGCGACGACATCACCTACTCGGGCACGGTGGCCGCGGCGCTGGAGGCGATCGTGCTCGGCCTTCCCGGCATCGCCGTCTCCCAGCAGTCCAGCTCGCTCGAGCTCGACTTCCGGGCCGGCTCCGGCTTTGACTTCACGGTCGCGGCCGACTTCACGGCCCGGCTGGTGGCCGAGCTCGAGATCGTGCCGCTGCCCGACGGGACGCTGCTCAACATCAACGTCCCCGGCGGCGCATCCCGCCGGCGTGGCGGTGGCCGCCTGGGGAAGCGGATCTACCGCGACGAGCTGGCGCTGGTCGACGAGGGCGGCGGGGGCCGCCGGCTGTACCGGATCTACGGGGACGCGAGCTTCGAGCGCGACGAGACCGGGCACCGACCTGGCCGCGGTGGCGGCAGGCCAGATCGCCGTCACGCCGATTCACTTCGACCTCACCGACCGCGACGGGCTCGACGCGCTGGCGCGCCACGACCTTGCCCGGCTGATCGCGCCGGCCGCCGATGAGGTGGTCGAGTGAGCCCGCCCGAAGCGGGTCTGCCGCGTCGCCGTCCGAGCGGGTCGATCCCGCCGAGCGCGCAACGAGCTCCGCGAGCCAGCTCGAGCACCACGGCTACCGCTATTACGTGCTCGACGATCCCGAGATCGGCGACGACGCCTACGACGCGCTGCTCGACGAGCTGCGTGGGATCGAGGCCGAGCATCCCGAGCTGCGCACGCCGGACTCGCCGACCCAGCGCGTGGGTGGCGAGCCGGTCAGCGACCTGGTCAAGGTGCGCCACCCCGAGCCGATGCTCTCCCTGGCCAACGCGCGCTCGGCCGAGGAGCTGCGCGCCTGGATCCAGCGGATGCGCAACCACCTCGCGCGCGAGGGGATCGAGGATCCCGCAGTTCGAGTTCGTGGCCGAGCCCAAGATCGACGGACTGGCCATCTCGCTGCTCTACCGCAACGGCGTATTCGAGCGTGGGGCCACCCGTGGCAACGGCGAGGTGGGGGAGGACGTCACCCACAACCTGCGCACGATCGGATCGCTCCCGCTGCGCTTGGATATGGAGACGCCGCCGACCGCTGCTCGAGGTGCGCGGCGAGGTCTACATGTCGCTGCCGGACTTCGCGGCCCTCAACGAGCGCCGCGCCGAGGCCGGCCTCTCGACGTTCATGAACCCGCGCAACTCGGCCGCCGGGCACGATCCGTCAGCTCGATCCCAAGCTCGCCGCCGAGCGCCCGCTGTCGTTGTGGTGCTACCAGATCGGGGTGACCGAGGGTCTGCCCTTGGGCTCGCACTGGGAGGCGCTCGAGTGGCTGCGCGCCCACCGCTTCCCGGTCCATCCCGACGTCAAGCAAGCTCAGCACCGAGGACGAGGTGGTGGCCCAGTGCCAGGCCTGGGAGCAGCGCCGCGGGCTCGCTGGACTTCGAGATCGATGGCGTCGTGGTCAAGGTCAATCAGTTCGAGCTGCAGCGTCGCCTCGGGGTCGTCGGCCGCGATCCGCGCTGGGCGATCGCCTGGAAGTTCCCGCCCACCACGGCGGTCACCAAGCTCGAACGCGGATCGGCTGGAACCCCGGCAAGTTCGGCGACCTGCATCCCTACGCCATGCTCGAGCCGGTTCACGTCGCCGGGGTGACGATCAAGCTGGCCACCCTGCACAACGAGGAGGACCTGGCCCGCAAGGACATCCGCGAGGGCGAGGAGGTGATCGTCCTGCGCGCCGGCGACGTGATCCCCCAGGTCCTCTCGCCGGCGCCGCACGTGGCCGAGCGCGAGGACCGTCCGCCGCCCCCGCGCCCCCGGCGCGCTGCCCGGTGTGCGACACGCCGACGGTCAAGCCCGAGGACTCGGTGTTCACGCGCTGCCCGAACCGCGACTGTGCCGGGCGGCGCTGGCAGCTGCTCACCAGCTTTACCGGCGCGATGGACATCGACGGTCTGGGGGAGAAGCAGGTCAGCCTGTTCATGGACCTGGGCTGGGTCCACGACCGCGGCCGATCTCTACCGCCTCCAGGCCGAGCAGATCGCCGAGCAGCCGGGTTTCGGGCGAGGTCTCGGCGCGGCAAGCTCGTGGCCGCGATCGAGGCCTCCAAGGCGCAGCCGTTCGGACGCGTGCTGTTCGCGCTCGGGATCGAGGAGGTGGGGGCGGTGACGGGGCGCAACCTGGCCCAGCAGTTCCGCATCAGTCGACGCCCTGCTCGCCGCCGACCCGGAGGCCATCGAGGGCACCCCGGGGGTGGGGCCGAAGATGGCCCACGACGATCCACGAGCAGCTTCACGAGCCGGCCATGGAGGCGCTGATCGCCGATCTGCGCGAGCCAGGGGCTGACGCTTTGAGCGAGGAGGGGCCGCCGCCCGGGGAGGGTCCGCTGGCCGGCAAGACGCTGGTGCTGACCGGCACGCTGCCCGAGCTGACCCGGGAGCAGGCGACCGAGATGATCATCGCGCGCCGGCGGCCGCGTGACCGGCTCGGTCTCGCGCAAGACCGACTACCTCGTGGCCGGGGAGGCCGCCGGCTCCAAGCTGGCTCAGGCCGAGCGGCTGGGCGTGCGCGGTCCTGGACGAGTGACGGCCTGCGGCCGGCTGCATCGGCGGCTCGGAGCAGCCCGAGCGCGCGGCCGGGCGACGGGCGCCCGGTCAGCCGTCGTAGCGGGCCAGCGCGATCTCCATGGCGTTCTGGATCGGGATGGGCGTGGTCAGGATCGATGTGGTTCATCAGAAAGGCGTAGGCGAGCGTGTGGCCATCGCGCGCGCGGCAGTAGCCGACGACGTTGGAGGCGTTGGTGCAGCGTCCCCGTCTTGCCCCGGCAGCGGCCCTGGGCGATCGGTGCCGCGCATCTCGTGCCTGAGCGTCCCGGTCTCTCCGGCGACGGCCAGCGAGTTGATGAAGGTCGGGTTAGCGGCCTGCTGGCGCAGCAGCGAGACGACGTCGGACGGGCTGGTGCGGTCATAGCGCGACAGCCCCGAGCCGTCGTCGAAGCGCGGGTGCAGGCCAAACTGCGGGCGACCGTCGACCGGACGACGGCGGCGCCGGCCGCGGTCGTGCCGCCGGCGCCGAACCGCGCGCCGAGATCCTTGAGCAGCGTCTCGGCAAAGAAGTTGTCCGACGGGGTGTTGGTCAGGTGCGACCAGCGTCGCCATCGACGGCGAGGCGCAGCGACGGCCAGAGGGTCTGAGCCGTCGGCCGGGCGTCGAGCCCGGCGCGGATCCTGGTCGTGGCCGGAACGTCGGACGCCCGCCGCCTTCAGGGCGGCTGACGAACTGCTGCGCCGGCCTCGATCGCGGGCTGCGTGAATAGGGGGTTGCCGTACGGCGTCGGCCCAGCCGCGGTTAAAGGCCAGCGCCGCTGAGCTCGCCCTCCACCTCGAGGGTCGGGCCGGTAGCCGTCGGCGGGCGTGCCCCGCCGCGAGTCGAGCATCGACTCGTCGGCCACGATCGCTCCCGCGGAGGGCGCTGCATGCCGGTGGCTCGTGACCAGGTTTGAGACCAGGCTGCTGGACGCTGGCCCCGGTGCCGTAGTTGGCGCGATCAAAGCCGGCCGAGCCGAAGGTCGGGATCGCCGCCGCCCCGCAGGTAGAGGGTGCCGGTGAAGGTGCTGCCCGTGCAGTCGGCCCGACGGCCAGCACCGTGGTGCTGAGCCGTGCCGCCGGACCGAACGTCAGCAGCGCCGTGGAGGTCGTGTACAGCTTCTGGACCGAGGCGGGCAGGCGTCCGACGTGGCGTTGTCGGCCGTAGAACAGGAGTCGCCGGTGTTGAGATCCACGACGTCGGCGCCGCTGCGGCTGCCCGGCGCGCGCGCATCCCCGCGTTCAGGGCCGGGTCAGCGTGCGCGCCGGTGGCGGCGCGCGCCGGCCCGAGGCCGGCCGGGCGGCGGCCGCTACGAGGCGGACCAGGGCGAGACCGCAGCCAGCGCGGGCAGGACGACGTCGCACAGGGTATGTAACCATCAGCGGCGAAAGCTTCGCTCGGTCGAACCCGCCGCGGCGGCGACAGTGCGGTCGGCCCCGCTAGAACTTCGCGTCGGCGTATGGGCAAGGTCGTCAAGCTCGACGCCTCCGGCGGCGACCGCAAGGCCAGCGTGCCAGCGCGCAGCGCGGCCGCCGGCGCGCCGGCGGCAGCGCTCCAAGACGGCGCTCGTCCTCGGCGGCGGGGGCTTCACCGGCGGGGTCTATGAGATGGGCGCGCTGCGCGCTCTGGATCTGCTCTCGGTCAACCGGACCGTCAACGAGTACGACGTCTACGTGGGGACGAGCGCCGGCGCCTTCGTCGCCGCCGCGGTGGCCAACGGCGTCACGCCCGAGGAGATGATGCGGGTCATCGTCCAGCAGGTGCCGACGCCGTTTCCCGACGCGCGGGTCGAGCTCGCTGCTGCAGGCCCAACTACCGGGAGTTTCTGACCCGGGGCGTGCATGTTCCCGCTGCGCGTGGCCCAGCTGCTGCGGCTAGCTGGCCCGCGACCTGGGCCAGGTCTCGGCCGTGGACATCGCCCTCGGGCTCGCCGAGGTCCTGCCCTCGGGGCTGTACTCGGGGGAGGGGATCGAGAACTACGTCCGCCGGATCCTCTCCGATCCCGACCGCACCGACGATTTCCGGCTGCTCGACAACGAGCTCTACCTGACCGCCACCGATCTCGACACGTGCGAGCGGATCGTGCTCGGCTCGCGAGGGCTGGGACGACATCCCGATCTCCCGGGCGGTCAGCGCCTCGAGCGCGCTGCCGATGATCTACAAGCCGGTCAAGGTGCGCGATCGCGAGCTCGTCGACGGCGGGCATCGTCTCGACCACCAACCTGGACATCGCGGTCGAGGCGGGGGCCAAGTTCATCGTCGTCGTCAACCCGCTGGTGCCCTACATGAACACGTTCGAGAAGCGGATCCCGACCCTGACCGGGTCGCGCGCCCGCCGCGTGTCGGACATGGGCTTTCCCCAGATCGGCTACCAGGCGTTCAAGCTGCTCGCCCACCAGCGCCTGCACGAGCTGGCCAAGCGCTGGGAGGAGCGCTACCCGGGCGTGGACATCATCCTGATCGAGCCCGAGGCCAGCGACGAGCTGATGTTCCAGACCAGCGTCATGAACTTCACCTCACGGGTCGAGATCGCCCGTCACGGCTTCCAGTCGGTGACGCTCAAGCTCGCCCACGACTATCCGCAGTTCAAGCGAATCTGCGCCCGCCACGGGATCGAGATCTCGGCCACCCGCGTGCGCAAGGTGGTCAAGCACTTCGAGGCCGAGCGCGAAGTCGACCCGCGCGTGGCGCAAGATCCTCGAGCAGACGACCTCGACGCTGCTGCGCCAGTCAGCGCAGGAATAGAGTGCGCAGGCTCGATGGTCGCCAGGCGCAGGTGCAGCCGCGCTGAGCGGTCGCGGGGCTAAGCGCTCGGCCGCCTGGGGCTGAGTGCACCGGGCGATCATGCCCAGCTCTTCGCGCAGACGTGGTGAGGAAGAGGGTCTTGTCGATCCGACCGTTGAAGATCGGGACGCCCAGCTCGACGCATTTGACGATCACGTCTCGCCGGTCCAGACCGGCCTCGCGGGCCAGCTCGCTGGGCGTCAGGTGATTGGCCATCGGTGCTCTCCTTTGCCGTTCACGAATGGGACTCAAGTATGCCCCTTTGTCCGGACGCGGGCAACCGCGCGAATCGCGAATCGACGCGAACGTCAGGATGCTTGCATGTCGCGAACCGGGCTGGTATAAAATTTCTGGACAAATCTCGAATAAACGCTACAGTTCATCAAAGCGCCGTATAGGGGCGGCGCTCGAATCGCCGAGGCTGGTGGTATAGGCACTGATGCTGAGCATGACCGCGATTTCGCCGTCCACGTGCTCCGAGCACGAGTTGATCATCGCTGCCCGCGAGCGGTGACGATCGCGCCTTCGAGGAGCTCTACGCGCGCTACCGCGACCGGATCGGCGAGCTTCATTCGCAGTCGCGTATGCGTGACTACGGCCGCGCCGAGGACGTCGCCCAGGAGGTCTTCATCTCCGCTCTGCGTCGCCTGCGGGCCAGCGACCAGCCGATCCACTTCAAGCCGTGGATCTACGAGATCGCCAAGAACGCCTGCATCGATGAGTACCGCCGCAGCCGCCGCGCCCGCGAGGTTTCGCTCGACGCTCGACGAGGATGCCGGCGGACCGCGGCCGCCGCTCTCACTCGCTCCCACGCCCCCCGCGGCGGTCGAGGCCAAGCAGAGCCTCGACGACCTTCGCGGCGCCTTCGGCGGACTCTCCGAGAGCCACCACCAGCTGCTCGTCTCCGCGAGCTCGAAGGCCTCTCCTACGACGAGATCGGCGCCCGGACCGGCATGTCGCGCCAGATGGTGGAGAGTGCCCTGTTCCGCGCCCGCCGCAAGCTCGACCGAGGAGTACAACGAGCTCGCCAGCGGCCGCCGCTGCCAGCAGGTGCAGGCGCTATCGAGGACGGTCGCGTGAATCGGCCCTGGGCTCCTTGGCGTGCGCGAGCGTCGCCAGTTCGCCCGCCACCTCGCCCACTGCCAGCCGTGCCGTATGCACGCCCATCTGGCCGGCGTCGACGAGTCGCTGCGTCAAGCCGGCGCGGATCGGCGCCAAGATCGCCGCGCTGCTGCCCTTCCCGATCTGGCGCTGGCCCTGGCGCGGCGGCCGCGCGGCTCGCGACGCCGCGGCGCACCCGGCGACCCTGCACTCGCTCCAGAGCGCCGCCGTCCTCAGCGAACCGGCGCAGCGCCTCTGCGCTGGGCGGGGTCGCCGTCGCGGCCACGGTCCTGGCCCTGGCCGGCGCTGGGGCGGTCCTGGCGCCCGGTGGCGCAAGCCACCATCACCGAAGCCTCACGGTTCATCGGGCGGCGCTGACGCGACCGGCGCGCCCGAGCGTGACCTCAATCGGGTCCGCCCCCGCCGCGGCATCCGGCGTGGGCAGCGTGGCGCGCCCGCAGAAGGTCATGGCGCTGAGCTCACGCCACAGCTCCACGCGAGTCAGGCGCGTGGCAACGCCCGCCACCCGCCAGCCGAGCCCGACCTCCCAGCAGAGCCGTGGCAGCAGCGGCGGGGCTACGCCGTCTTCGGTCGCCACCACGCCGGCCGGCGCCCCCACTTCTTCCGGGCCGCTGCCCGCGACGTCAACGCGAACGCCCATCTCCCCGGCCGGCGGCCCTCCGGCCCTGGCCGGACTCCTGGGGGCCCACGCTCAAGACCATCGGGTGGGACGCTCGGGGGCACCTCAACAAGGTCGTCGGATCGGCGTCCTCAGGTCGGCACGCCGAGCATCACGAGCCCGCTGAGCACGCCCCAGCTCCGGGTTCGCGGCACGAGTCCCGCCGGCGTCCCGTCAGCTGCCGACGGGGGCAGCCAGCGGGGCGGGATCGAGCGTCCCGGCGACGGTGAACTCAGCCGCGTCAGCGATCGACAACACGATCAAGACGGTCGTCAGTCTCGCCACCGGCGGCTGAGCCGGTTCGGTTTGGTCCGGATCCGGACGCGGCCCAAAACCGCCTGTGGGATACTGGCCTCATCGGGGCGTGGCGCAGCCTGGTAGCGCGCACCGTTCGGGTCGGTGAGGTCCCCGGTTCAAATCCGGGCGCCCCGATGTAGACGGCTCTCGCTAATGCGGGGGCTTTGATGGGCGAGGCGTCCTGCCGATGCGGTGTAGGGAGGCGCTGACGCGGTCGTTCCGGAGGCGGCGCTGTTGCTGGTCCTCTCCTGGGCTTTGCCTCCGGCATCGTCTCGAGCAGATGGGGCTTCGCCGAAAGGTCGCTCTTGCGCTCGTCGGCGTGATCGCCGCAGCCAACGTGTTCGAACTCGTCGCGCTGATCGCATCGCTCTTGAGTGGGCATGAGCGCAGCGGCGGTGAGCTGCTCCTAAAGGGCGCCACGATCTGGAGCACGAACGTGATCACGTTCGGGCTGCTGTTCTTGGAGTTTGACCGCGGTGGGCCGGCCCGCCGGCGCGAGCCCGATCCGCCGCCGCGTGACTTCCAGTTCCCGCAGGATGACAACCCGGCGCTCGCCGAACCGGGCTGGTACCCGCGGCTGGTCGACTATGTGTACGTCTCCTTTACCAATTCCATCGCCTTCAGTCCCACCGACGTGTTGCCGCTGACCAGGCGGGTCAAGATGATGATGCTGGCGGAGTCCGCAATCTCGGCCATAACGGTGCGGCTGGTGGCCGCGCGAGCCGTGAACATTCTCCGCTGACGCCGATGGCCGTCGCTGCGCGACCCAGTACACCGGCAAGGCGGTGGACGAGGGTAAGCGGCGTACGGGAGTGGTCAACGTCAACCAGGCATGACCGCAACCGTACTCTCGTCACCGAACGCTCGCAAGACCCGAAATCGCGATCAGTCAGAGGTGCCGTCGCTGTTGCCTTGAAAATCGTTCTCACCACGGCTGCGGGACGCCGTGCGAGTCGCTACTCGACCGGCTGGCCGTTGGCCGTGAACTCGACCTCGATGTTGCCCCGGGTGGCGTTCGAGTACGGGCAGACCTTGTGCGCGGCGGCGACGAGGCGGGCTGCCTGCTCGGGATCGTCGACCTGGGGCAGCGTCACGTCGAGCTCGACGGCCATGCCGAAGCTTCGCTCCTCGGTTGGCATCAGACTGACCTTGCTGTCGATCGAGACATCGCCGACGTCGATTCTTTCCCGCCGCGCCACGGCGCCCAGGGCGCTCTCAAAGCAGGCGGCAAAGCCGACCGCGAACAGCTCCTCGGGATTGGTCCCCCACCCTCGCCCCCGATCTCGGGCGGGGTCCGCAGCTGGACATCGAGCGCACCGTCGGTGGTCCGGCCGTGGCCCTGGGCCCGTCCCCCGGTGACGGTCGCCTCGGCGCTGTAGATGACCTTGCCATCGTCGCTCCTCCAGTAGCGATTGCGTGATCACGAGTCTTACGGGTGCACCGGCGTCGGCACCGGTGGCAGACCGACACTATCCCCATCCGCGTCCTGGTCCTCCACAACCGCTACCGCGTCGAGGGCGGGGAGGAGCGCGCGGTGAGCGGCATCGCGGGCCTGCTCACGCGCCACGGGCACGAGGTGCGAATGCTGGAACGCTCAAGCCTGGACACGAGCAGCGCCCAAGCCGCTCGCGGGCTACTCGACCGGCGGCGTCGACCCGGCCGAGGTGGCGCGGGCGGTCCACGAGTTCCGAGCCGACGTCGTCCATGCCCACAATCTCCATCCCCTGTTCGGCTGGCGCGCGCTGGCCGCGGCCCGCGCGCGGGAGCGCGGACCGTTCTGCACCTGCACAACTTCCGCCTCTTCTGCGCCATCGGTGTGGCCTACCGCGACGGTGCCGCCGTGCTTTTCCTGCCGCGGGCGGGACACGCGCCCGGGGTGCCGTTTCGCTGCCGCGGATCGACGGGCGAGGCGATCGTCTACGCCGCCGGTCTGGCGCTGCAGCAGCCGGCCCATCTTCGAACACGCCGACCGGTTCGTCACCGTCAGCGAGGCCTCGGCCCGCCGGCTGTTCGAGCTCGGGCTGCCCCGTGACCGCGTCTCGACCCTGGTCAATGTCCTCGCCCGCGGACAGCTTCGCTCGAGCGCTCCGGCGCCGGCGGCGGGCGGCTACGCACTGGCCAGCGGTCGGCTGGTGCGAGGAGAAGGGGATGGACACGGCCATCGCCGCCGCCCGCGCCGCCGGGCGTGCCGCTGGTGATCGCCGGAACCGGACCCGATCGGGCTCGGCTGCGAGCAGCTGGCCGCGGGCGCCGAGGTGCGCTTCACCGGCCGGCTGGCCCCCGAGGCACTGGCCGACGCTGCGGGCCGGCGCCGGCGGCGGTCCTCGTGCCCTCGCGCTCGGAGGAGGCGTGTCCCTACGCGGCGCTCGAGGCGCATGGCCAGCGGCCTGCCCGTGCTGGGCAGCGACCTCGGCGGCCTGCCGGAGCTGGTCGGGCCGGCGCCGGTGCTCGCCGGCCCGAGACGTCGACCGCCTGGGCTGAGGCCCTGGCCAGCGCTGTGGCGGCGACGCCCGCGAGCGCAGCGGCGGGGCGAGGAGAACCTGGCCGCCGCCCGCGTCGCGATTTGGCGAGGACCGCTACCACGATGGTCTCATGGGCGTCTACACGGGCTGAGTCAGCCATGATCGCCTGACTCGTGGCCGTCGCGCTGCTCACCAACAACCTCGTTCCCTACCGGCGTCCCGCTCTACGAGCGGCTGGCCGCTGACCACGGAGTCGAGGTGCTGTGCTGGGGCGGCGGGCGCTACCTGCCGCCCTGGTTCGGCGATCTCGACGCCAGCTCGCGGCGGCGCGGTTTCCCGGCCCGGCGGATCCACGGGCCCGCCGAGGCGTTTCGGGCCGGCCACCCGCTACGAGACGGTGATCGCCACCTACGCCGGGGGAGCGATTCTCCCCGCCGCCTACGCCGGGGCGCGCGCCGGCCGGCCAGGGCTTCGTGCTCTGGGCCTCGGTCTGGTCCCAGCCCCGATCGCTGGCCAACGATCTCGCCGTTCCGGCCACGCGCTGGATCTACCGTCACGCCGACGCGCTGGTCGCCTACGGGGAGCACGCCCGCCGCTTCGCGGCCGGCATCCGGGGCCGGGAGACCGACATCTTCATCGCTCCGCAGAGCGTGGAGCCGGAGTGTCTTTCGCCGTGCCGTGTCCGCGAGCGAGGTCGCAGCGTTCCGCGCCGCGCACGCGATCCCCGAGGGTCCGATCGTCCTCTACGCCGGACGGCTCGTGGCCGAGAAGGGTCTCGAGGTCCTCGCCTCGGCCTGGCCACAGGTCGCGCGCCGGCCACGCTCGTCGTCGTCGGTGACGGGCCGCTGCGCAGCCGGCTGGAGTCCTTGCCCCGCGTCACCGTGCTCGGAGCGCTGGTGCGCGACCGAGCCTGCCCGTCGCCTACGCCGCGGCCAGTGACGGTCGCTGCCGTCGATTCCCACGCCGCGCTTCCGAGAGCCCTGGGGGCTGGTCTGCAACGAGTCACTGCATCAGGGCACGCCGGTCATCGCCACCACCGCCGTCGGGCGCGGTCGCCGGCGGCCTGGTCCGCGACGGCGAGACCGGGCTGGTCGTGTCGCCCGGCGATGCCACCGCGCTGGCCGCCGCCATCGACCGTCTGCTCGAGGACCGGCCGCTGTCGAGGCGGCTCGGGGCGGCCGGACGCGAGGCGGCCGCCGGCCTATACCTACGAGGCGATGGCGGCCGCCTTCGGTCAGCGCCCTGGAGCAGCGCCCGGCGGCGCTGAACGCCACCGCGGAGTCCGACTCGGTCGTCTGCCGGCTCGCGGCGTGCTGGGCCCGGCGCTCGGCTCGCGGGGGGCGCAGGGTGATCGGCCGGCCGCGGGTGCGGCGCAGGAGGATGAAGGCGGCCGTTCCCCACATGGCCGGGATCCACAGGGCGATGGCGTGGTAGACGACCGTGGCCGCGGCGCTCGTCGTGGCGGCCGCGCCGTAGAGCACGAGCATGCCGACCAGGCTGCCGTCGAGCACGCCGATGCCGCCCGGCACCGGGATCAGATTCGACAGGTAGCCGATCTGGTAGGCGAGCACCAGCGCGGCGATCGGGGGCACGATGCCGGCGGCGGCGAAGCACGCCGCCAGCACGCCGATGTCGAACCACAGGAAGCCGATCGCGCCCAGGATCCGCCAGTCCGGCTTGCGGATGACCCGCTCGGTGTGACGGATGCTGGCCGCGGTCTCGACCAGCAGCGTGCGCAGCCGTCCCGGGCGCGCGATGCGCGGCCAGGCGCTCGCTGAAGCGCGGCAGGAGCAGGAAGAAGACCAGGACGGCGATGCCGACCGCGGCCGGCACGATGCTCGAGCAGCGGATTCGACGGGCCGGGCAGGATGCCCGGGAACAGGCCCAGTCCGGCCAGCACCAGCGTGATCACGTTGATCGGCGCTGGTGAGCAGGAACAGCACCGCCGAGCGTTCGGCGATCCGGACCGGGTCGCCGCCGCGCTCGACCAGGAGCCAAGCGCCAACGGCGATGCTGCCGGCGCCGCCCAGCGAGACGGCGGCGCCGAAGGCGAGCTCGCTGAGCGCGACGCGCGCGCCGAAGCGGATCGGGGCGCGGTCGAAGACCTGCAGGAAGGCGACCACGTAGCCCACGCAGGAGAGGATCTCGAGCCCGACGGCGAGCAGGAGCCAGCCGGCGTTCATGTTGCCCACGGCGTCGGCCACGCCGTGCAGACCGGGGACCGCCAGGAGCAGGCCGACCACCATCGCGACCAGGATGGCCAGTGAGATCAGGCCGCGCCACGAGGCTGCGGCTCGGACTCATCGAGGCTCGTTCCGTGCCCTCCGAGCCCGCGGGAGAGTCCTCGCCGCGGGATCGCTCGCCGTCGACGCGGGTCGCCATGGTTGACTATTCAAGCAGTGACGCGGATCGACCTTTCAGGCCTGGACGTGGTCGGCATCCGGGCCGAGAACCCGGGTCCGTTCACGCTCACGGGCACGAACTCCTGGATCGTCGGGCCGCGATCCGGCCTGGATCGTCGATCCGGGACCGGCCCTGCCCGATCACGTCGCCGCGCTGGCGGCCGAGCTCGAGCGCGCGCGGTGGGCTGGGCGGCATCGCCCTGACCCATGACCACGCCGATCACGCGCGAGCGCGATTCCCGCTGCTGCGCGAGCGCTTCCCCGACGCCGTGCTGGCGGCCGGGCGGGGCGAAGTCGACGTCGTGCTGCACGATGGCCTCAGCGTCGGGCCCCTGGAGGCGGTGTTCACTCCCGGGCACGCTCCCGACCACTTCAGCTTCATCTACGGCTCGACTGCGTTCACCGGTGATGCCGTGCTCGGCCAGGGGAGCGTGTTCATCGCCCCCGATCCGGGGGCGCTGGCCGGCTACTCGACGGGCCTGGCCGCTCTGCGACGCCGCGAGCCGGAGCTGATTCTGCCCCGGCCACGGGCCGCCCGTGCCGCACCCGCTGGACAAGCTCGACGAGTACGTGGCCCACCGTCTGGACCGCGAGCGGCGATTGGTGGCGGCCCTCGATGCGGGCGCGCGGTCGGTCCCGAGACTGCTTGACGCCGCCTGGGACGACGTTCCCGAGCAGCTGCGTCCGGCGGCGACGGTCACGCTGGCCGCCCACCTCGACAAGCTCGAGGACGAGGGCCGGCTCCCGGCCGGGGTGGAGCGTCCGCGTTCCGGCTCAGCAGGATCCCCGAGCCGTCGGCTCGCGGCCTGCTCGAGCCGCGAGGCGCTCCGTTGCCGATGGCCAGGCGCGATCGCGCCAGGTGCATGGCCGCGGCCAGCGGGGTCATCGGCCTCGGCCTCCGACCGGGTGAAGATCTCATGCAGCGTGTCGGCGATCGCGCCCACGCGGCGCCGGGCCAGCGCGCGGCGTCGTAGCCGCCGAGTTCCTCGGCGATGTTGATCAGCCCGCCGGCGTTGACCACGAAGTCCGGCGCCCAGAGGATCCCGCGGGCTTGGAGCAGGTCGGCGACGTGGTCGTCGGCGAGCTGGTTGTTGGCGGCGCCGGCCACGACCCGGCAGCGCAGGCGGGGCACCGTCTCATCATCGAACAGGCCGCCCAGGGCGCAGGGCACGAGCACATCGACCTCGGACATCGAGCGCCTCCTCGGGACGGCGCCACTCGGCGCCGAGCTCCGCGGCCAGGGTGCGCTTGCTCTCGTCGACGTCGGCGACCACCAGCTGGGCCCCCGGCCGGGCGCAGCGCTTGGCCACCCGGGAGCCGACGTGGCCGAGCCCGATCACGCCAATCGTGCGTCCGCTCAGAGTCGCGGGTCGAGAAGACGCGCTCGCAGACGGCGTGGATCGCGGCCTCGACGCCAAGCGCGGTCAGGGGGCTCGGGTCTCCCGAACCGCCGCGGCCGCGCGACAGCCCAGCCACATGCCTGGTTTGCTGGGCGATCACGCTCATGTCGCGGCTCGAGGTGCCGACGTCCTCGGCGGTGATGTAGCGACCCGCCAGCGACTCGACGGTATCGGCGAAGTCGAGCAGGGCGGCGTGACGGCGCTCGGGCGGGAGCCGCGCGCCCGGGCGGGAGCATGATCACGCCCTTGCCGCCGCCAAGCGGCAGGTCGGCCACTGCCGCCTTGAGCGTCATCGCGCGCGACAGGCGCAGGGCATCGCGAACGGCGGCGCGCGAATCGTCCGTAGGACCACATCCGACAGCCGCCGAGCGACGGTCCTCGGATCGTGGAGTGCACGGCGACGATCGTGTACAGCCCGGAGCGCTGGCCGCGGCGCACGTAGAGCTCCTCGTGATCGAGGTTCTCCAGGTAGCGGTCAGACATCACGCGTGGGGGCGCCGGCGGTTTCACCGCAGCCCGACTCTAGTGTCCTGGGACGTGAGCCTGGCGAGGAGCACTGGACCGGTGCGGCGTGCAGCGAGGCAACCCGGGCTGCGCCTACCGCGAGATCAGAGTGTCCAGCCGACGGCGATGCCGGGAACGCCGGTGCTGGATGAAGCTGACCACGCTGCCCGAGCTGGCTGCGGTGGTGCTCTTGCCGACCCCAGTCGAGGTGCTGGAGCTGGTACTGGCCCCCGAGCCGGTGCCGCTGGCGCCGGTGCTCGAGGCGGTGGTCGGAGCCGTGGAAGCCGATGTCGATGAGCCCTGCGATGCAGCGCTCGAGCCTGACTCGCCGGTGCTGCTCGAAGAACCCGAGGAGGCAGACGCGGAATCGCTACCGCTACCGGCGGCGGTGCTGGAGCCGGGGGTGGCCCCACTGCCCGTCGCGCTCGTGCCCGTTGGGCCGTGTTGCTCGTTCCGGCGCCGGTGCCGGTGTCGCTGGTCGACGAGCCCGGCGACGCGGCCGGATCCGCGTTCGGATCGCTCGACGAGGAACTCGGGGCGGCCGGAGGCAGCTTCTGAGGGGAGTACATGTCCGGGTCGAGAAACTCGGTGATCGGGATCCCCCGCTGGTGACCGGCGATTGCCCCTGCGCCCGGAGCGATCCATCCCGGTAGGGCCGCGGAGGCGGGCTGCCCGACTCGCGGCGGCGACGGTGCCGCTTCCGGTCACCGCGGCGGCGATCGACGCCCCGCCGTCGGGGTCGACGACCGCCCCGGATCCAGCGCTCGCCGAACGGGCGGCGTGGGCGATTAGGGCCGGACGATGCGAATGGTGTGCGGCGGCCGTGGACAGCGTGCTCTGGATCTCGACCGCGCCGCCCGCCGTGACCACGGCCGCGGCCAGCGAGCGTGACGACGTGGCCGGCGCCGCCGGCCAGAACCCCGGCCGAGGCCGCACCGCGGCCGCTGAGCCCCCGGCCGTCGCTGCCGGCCGCCGGCCGGCCACGGCACTGCCGCCGCCGCGCACTGCTCCGCCACCGCCGCCGCCCAGGCCGAGCAGGTTGGCGATCACGCCGAGCGGTCCCAGCGTCGGGGTCAGAGCGGCCAGCTGACGGCTGACGCCGCGGACCTCGGAGCGGAACTCGCGGCAGGGCTGGCATCGCGCATGTGGCGCCGGGCCAGGCCGCTGGTTCGGACGCCGCGGTCGTGGGCCGAGATCAGGTCGTCGCGGATCTCCGCGCACGCGGTGTCGCGGGCCTCGCTGGCCTGGGCGAGGCCGACCCGCGCCCGCACCAGCAGCGACTTGACCGCCGGCACCGACACCCCGAGCGCGCCGGCCACATCGGCAGTAGGCCATCCCGCTCAGCTCGCGCATGAGCAGCGCCGAGCGCTGCTGCTCGGGCAGCCGCTGGACGTCGGCGATCAGGCGGCGCAGCGCGTCGCGCTGCTCGACCTTCGCCACCGGGTCGTGGAGGCCGGCGGACGGCGGGTCGGTCGGCGTCGATGGCCAGCGGCTGGGGGCGCCGCAGGTCGTCGATGCAGCGGTTATGGGCGATCCGGTACAGCCAGGCCCGCAGCGCGAGCTCGCCGGTCGGTTGGCGCGCAGCCCGTCGTAGGCGCGCACGAAGATCTCCTGGACGCGCGTCCTCGGGGTCCTGGCCGCTGCGCCGAGCATCTGCCGCGCGTAGGCGAGCATCCGGGCCCGGTAGCGATCGTGGATCGACCCGGAAAGCCTCCTCGTTGCCGGCGCGGAACAGCGAGACCAGCTGCTCGTCGGAGCGGAGCCGGAGCAGCGAAGCGCCGATCGCGATCCGGGTGCGCGCCAGGCCTACCGATGCTGGGAGAGCGGAGGCTTCCACTCAAGTGACCCTTGACCAACTCTAACGGTTACGCCCGGGCGAAAGTTGCTGTCGGCAGAGAATTTGCAGCTGCCGCGAGCGACCGACGGTCGCTCAGGCGAGCGAGATCATCACGTGCTTGACCTCGGTGTAGTCCTCGAGCGCGTACATGCTGAGGTCCTTGCCGTAGCCGGACTGCTTGAAGCCGCCGTGAGGCATCTCGGAGGCCAGCGGGATGTGGTCGTTGATCCACACGCAGCCGAATCGCAGCGCGTTGGAGACCCGCATCGCGCGGCCGACGTCGCGGGTCCACACCGACGAGGCCAGCCCGTACGGGCGTGCCGTTGGCCCAGGCGATCGCCTCGGCCTCGTCGGAGAACTGCTGCACGGTGATGACCGGGCCGAAGATCTCCTGCTGGATCATCTCGTCGTCCTGCTTGAGGCCGGCGACGACGGTCGGCTCGAGGAAGAAACCGGGACCGTCGGGCTCGCTGCCGCCGGTGACGATCTCGGCGTTGCCGGGCTTGCGCTCGAGGAAGCCCTCCACGCGCTCGCGCTGGCGGGCGGAGTTCAGCGGTCCGAGCGTCGTGTCGGCCGAGCGGGTGTCACCGAGGACCAGGCCCTTGGCCTGCTCGGCCAGCCCGGCGACGACGTCGTCGTGGACCTTGGGCCCGGCCAGCACGCGGGTGGCCGCCGTGCAGTCCTGTCCGGCGTTGTAGTAGCCGGTGCCGGCGATCGTCTCCAGCGCCGTCTCGAGATCGACGTCGTCGAACACGACCACCGGCGCCTTGCCGCCGAGCTCGAGGTGCACGCGCTTGAGCGTGTCGGCGGCGTGCTTGGCGATCCACTTGCCGGTGCCGACCGAGCCGGTCAGCGAGACCATGTCGACGTCGGGGTGGGTGACCAGCGCCTGGCCGGTCGGCTCGCCGTGGCCGGTGACGACGTTGAAGCACGCCGGCCGGGAAGATCTCGGCCGCGTACTCGGCCACCTTGAGGATCGACAGCGGGGTCGTCTCGGCCGGCTTGAGCACGACCGTGTTGCCGGCGGCCAGCGCCGGGCCGATCTTCCACACGGCCATCATCAGCGGGTAGTTCCAGGGGGCGATCTGGCCGATCACGCCCGACCGCCTCGCGGCGGATGATCGACGTGTAGCCGCTCATGTACTCGCCCGCGGCGCGGCCCTCCAGGCAACGCGCGGCGCCGGCGAAGAAGCGCAGGTTGTCGACCATGAACGGGATCTCGTCCTCGCGGAAGGCGTTGATCGGCTTGCCGGCGTTGGCTGACTCGAGCTCGGCGATCTCGTCGGCGTGCTCCTCGATCGCGTCGGCGAGCTTGAGCATGGCCAGGGCCCGCTCGCCCGGGGTGGTGGTCGACCAGCCGTCGAAGGCGCCGCGCGGCGGCGGCGACGGCGCGGTTGACGTCCTCCGCGCTGGAGAGCGGGGCGTGGGCGATCACCTCGGCGTTGGCCGGGTTGAGGATCGGCTCGGTCTGGCCGTCGGCGGGATCGACGAACTGGCCGTCGATGAAGTTTTGGAGTGTGGTGGCGGTGGCAGTCATCCTGGGCGTCAAGCTACCACTCGGCTGTAGCCGGCGGGGAGCATTTGTACGCGCTGCCTTCTACGCTTCGGCGCCCTCGCCGGACACGAAAGGACGCTCAATGACGGACGTTGTCATCGCCTCGGCCGCCCGCACCGCGATCGGCTCCTATGGAAAGGGCCTGGCCGGCGTGCCGCCCTCGGACCTCGGGCGCGGTGGCCAGCGCGGCGGCGATCGAGCGCGCCGGGCATCGAGCCCGGCCAGATCGACCACGTCGTGTTCGGCAACGTGATCCACACCGAGCCCGGGGACGTCTACATGGCCCGGGTGGTGGGGATCAAGGCCGGCGTTCCCGAGGAGGTTCCCGCCTACACCGTCAACCGTCTGTGCGGCACCGGCGTGCAGGCGATCGTCTCCGCCGCGCAGGCGATCCAGACCGGGGAGGCGGCCGTCGCCGCTGGCCGGCGGAGCCGAGTCGATGAGCCGCGGGCCGTACTGGATGCCGAGCGCGCGGTGGGGCGCCCGGATGGGCGAGGCGGAGCTGATCGACCCGGTGATGGGCGCGCTCACCGACCCCTTTCACGACATCCTGATGGGCGTCACGGCCGAGAACCTGGCCGAGCGCGGGTCGATCTCCCGCGAACGCCAGGACGCGTTCGCGGTGCGCTCGCATCGCAAGGCCGCCGCCGCCCGGGCCGAGGGCCGCTTCGACGACCAGATCGTCCCCGTCCCGGTCAAGGTCAAGCGCGAGACGGTCGACTTCACTCGCGACGAGCACATCCGCGAGGACGCCTCGGCCGAGACGATGGCCAAGCTCAAGCCGGTGTTCAAGCCCGACGGCACGGTCACGGCCGGCAACGCCTCGGGCATGAACGACGCCGGCGCGGCGGTGGTCCTGATGAGCGCCGAGCGCGCCGCCGAGCTCGGGCGCCCCGGTGCGGGCCCGGATCCTGGCCTACGCGAGCTGCGGCGTCGACCCGAAGATCATGGGCATCGGCCCGGTTCCGGCGGTGCGCAAGGTGCTCGAGCGCTCGGGGCGCTCGCTGGAGGAGATCGAGGTGATCGAGCTCAACGAGGCCTTCGCCGCTCAGGCGCTGGCCGTGATCGACGACCTCGGGCTCGACGAGGAGAAGGTCAACCCCAACGGCGGCGCGATCGCCCTCGGGCATCCGATCGCGCGCCACCGGCGCGGCGATCACGGCCAAGATCCTCGACGAGATGGAACGCCGCGATCTCGGGCTCGGCCTGGTCACGCTGTGCATCGGCGGCGGTCAGGGGATCGCGCATGCTGCTCGGCCGCGAATAGCAGCCGGTCGCAGTACGCTGAGCTCGCCATGGTGGACGCAGCATCGGGCATCGGGCTCCCCGTGGCCTTCGGCGCCGGACTGATCTCGTTCCTGTCGCCGTGCGTGCTGCCGCTCGTGCCCGGCTACATCTCGGCCGTGGCCGGCGGTCGAGCCGGGCGAGATCCGGCGCCGGCGGGTGATCGGCCCAGCCTGGCCTTCGTCGGCAGCTTCTCGTTCATCTTCATCGTCCTGGGGCTGCTCGGGCAGCGGGCCCTGCGACACCGCGCTGACCGGCCCGACGGCGCTGAAGATCTCCGGCGCGGCTGATCATGCTCATGGGCGTGCTGTTCATCCTCGCGCCGTTCGATTCCCGCGCTGAGCCGGGAGTGGCACGTCGGCGCGCTGATGCAGCGGGCCGGACGCGGCGGTCCGGCGCTGACCGGCGCGGCCTTCGCGCTGGCCTGGACGCCCTGCACCGGCCCGACCCTGGGGGCGATCGTGACCGCGGCCGGCACCTCGAACTCGGCCTCGCACGGCGCGATCCTGCTCGCCGTCTACTGCGCCGGGCTCGGGGTGCCGTTCCTGGTCACCGGCCTGGCCTTCGGCACCGCCACGTCGGCCTTCACGGTCATCAAGCGCCACTACCCGGTCGATCATCGGCCTCGGCGGCGCGGTGCTGATCGCGATGGGCGTGCTCATCTGGACGGGCGAGTTCACGCACGCTGAACATCACCGTCAGCAACTGGCTGCAGTCGCTCGGCCTGCCGGACTTCAACTCCGACACCTAGCTCGCCGCGGAGCGCGCGTCGGCCGAGGCCGTGGTACGCTCGAGGCTCGAGCCGCGTATTAGGGTTACCTAACACCGACCCCCACCGTGTCCTTCGCCCAGACCGTCACTCCTCGGAGCCCTCGCCGGCCTCACCATCTTCCTCGGGCTCCCCGTCGGCCGGATGCAGCTGCTCAGCAGCCGCTCCCGCGTGGCGCTGGCCATGTTCGCCGTCGGGATCCTGGCCTTCATCTTCGTCGACGTCCTCTCCAGCGGCCTGGCCATCGTCGACGACGCGCGTGCAGGGCCTTCAAGCACCACCACGAGTCCTTCGCCTACGTGGCCTGGCTGGTGGTGCTGCTGGCGGCCGGGTTCGGCGCCGGCAGCGCGGGCCTGGCCAGGTCCAGCGCCGGATGCGGCCGCTGGGCGCCCGGCGGCCGCCGATCGCCGGCGGAGCCGAGGTCGCCGCGGTGGCCGGGGTCGACGCCGACGTCGTGGCCGATCGAGCTCGAGGCCGCGCGGCGCCGCGCGCTGCGCACCGGCCTGACGATCGCCGCCGCGATCGGCGTGCACAACTTCGCCGAGGGGCTGGCCATCGGGGTCTCGGCGCGCGCCGGAGCGATCAGCCTGGCCACCGTGCTGATCGTCGGCTTCGCCCTGCACAACGCCACCGAGGGCTTCGGCATCGTCGGGCCGCTCGGTGACGTGCGGCCGTCGTGGCGCTGGCTCGGCCTGGCCGGGCTGATCGGCGGTGGGCCGACCTTCCTGGGCTCGATCGTCGGCTACGAGGTGACCAGCCACGCGCTCGAGCTGGCCTTCTACGCCATGGCCGGCGGCGCGATCCTGTTCGTGATCGGCGAGGTCTGGAACGGCATGCGCCGGTTCGGCTACCGCGAGCTCGAGCTGGTGATGCTGACCGCCGGGTTCGTGGTCGGGGTGCTCACCGACCTGGTCGTCGCCTACGGCGGCGGCTGAGCTGAGGGCCGCCGGCGCCTGAGCGAGGGCTCGCCGGCGCCGAGCGCGCCGCAGGTCAGCCGCGCTAGCGGATCAGGCAGGCCGAGCGACCGGCCGCGACCATCGCCGCCAGCGTCTCGGCGGCGTCGTGGCGCGGGCGCCAGCCGAGGTTGCGTCGCGGGCGCGCGTCGTGTCCATCAGCACCGGATGGCGCACGGCTCTCGATCCACTGCGCCTCGGCGGGCACGAACGGGCAGGCGGGCGACGAGCTCGGCGGCGGCGCCGACGGCCAGGTCGGGGACCGGCACGCTGTACCAGCCCAGCGCCGCGGCCAGGTCGGACATCGTGATCGTCCCGGCGCCGGCGAGGTTGTAGACGCCCGGCTCGCCGCGGCCCAGCACGGCCGCCCGCATCGCGCGTGGCCACGTCGTCGTGGTGGACGAGCTGGAAGGGGACGCCGGGATCGGGGATCACCGGCTTGAGCGCGGGCATGAACTCGAGCGCGCGCAGCACCGCCGCCGGCATCCGCTCCGAGAGCTGGATGTAGGGGATGCTCTCGAGCAGGGTCAGCGCGTCGGGCCCGGCGACGATGCAGGGCCGGAACACGTAGGCGTCGGTCCGCGGGCGCCGCAGCAGCTCCCACAGCGCCCCCTCGAGCTCGGCCTTCTGCGCCGAGTAGTAGTGGCGCTCGGTGCCGCGGGCCGGTACGTCCTCGGTCAGCAGCTCGGGGTTGTCGCCGTGAAAGCCGTAGGCGGCGACCGAGGAGGCGTAGACGAGCCGCTTGGCGCCCGGCGGCGATCGCGGCCGCGAACACGTTGCGCGAGCCCTCGAGGTTGACGCTCGTCGTCTCGTCGAGGTCGCCCATGATCACGAAGGCCAGGTGCACGACGACGTCGGCGCCGGCGACCACCTCGGCCACCGCGTCGGCGTCGAGCACGTCGGCCTGGCGGTACTCGGTCTTGCGCAGGCCGGCCTCGGCCGGGTCGAACGGGCTGCGGGCCATGGCCGCGATCCGGCCGACCTCGCGGCTGCGCTCCAGCGCGCGCAGCAGCGAGCGGCCGATGTCACCGGTCGGGCCGGTGACCGCGACGGTCAGCCCGCCGGGCGTCGACGGCGGTCGTGCGGCGCACGGTCGAGCGCGGGCGGCTCGCGGATGCGGGCGGCCGGCATGCGACTCAGTCAGCTCGTATCCGGGCTCGCCGGGGAGGACGATCCGGGCCTGCTCGCCGGAGCCCACCACCCGCGGCTGAACCGGCTGGACGCGTGCGGGTGCGGGCGTGCTCGAGCAGCTCGTCGGCCGCTGCGAAGCCCGCCAGCTGCTCGAGGTGCTTGATGGTCGGGAAGACGAGCAGGATCTCGTCGGCATCGCCCGGCGTCCAGCGCGGCGCGCCGGCGTGTACCAGCGCGCGTCGACGATCTCCTCGCCGTCGATCACGGGCTCGGCGCCGTCGGGCAGGCGGGCCAGGAAGAACCAGGTGTCGTAGCGGATCTTGACCTCCTCGGGCGTGATCCAGCGCGAGAAGGCGACCAGCTCATCGGGGTCCGGCGAGCGCGATGCCCGCCTCCTCTTGCAGCTCGCGGATCGCCGGCCGCGCGCAGGGCCGCGTCGCCCTCGCCGTCCTCGGCGCTGACCGCCCCGCCCGGGAACACCCAGGCGCCGCCCATGAAGCGCGCCTTGGGGGTGCGCTGAGCGAGCAGAACCTCGAGGCCGTCCGTCGCCGCCGCGCAGCACGATCACGGTCGCGGCGAGCCGGGGGACGGTCGCCGGGCCGTCGTTGAGCTCGGCTCCGGGCTCGGGTCGGGCATCACGGCCGCGACCCTACCGAGGCGACCGCGTACCGAGTACCCTTGCGCGCGTGAAATACATGTGTGAATCGTGCGGGTTCATCTATGACCCCGCAGAAGGAGACCCCGACGGCGGCATCCCCGCCGGGACCGAGTTCGCCGACATCCCGGACACGTGGTTCTGTCCGGTGTGCGGAGCCCGCAAGCGGGACTTCACCCCCTACGAGGACTGATCCCCGGCCTCGCGGACCCTCAGGCCGGCCGGCTCGCTCAGGCACCCGGTGCGCCGAGCCCTGGCCGCCGTCGAAGCGGCTCGCTCGCCGGTCACCTCGGTGATCGCCGCGGCGGTGATCGCGACCAGCCGCCAGGTCGGCCTCGGACATGGCCGGAGCCGGCATCAGCACGATCACGTCGCCGAGCGGGCGGATCGATCGCGCCGCGCTCGCCGGGCCGGCAAGCGTGACCTGGTGCCCGAGGCGCTCGGCCGCGTCGACCGGCATCCAGCTCGATCCCGACCATCAGCCCGCGCTGGCGGATCTCGGCGCACCGCGGCCAGCGGCGCGACCTGCTCGGCCAGGCGCGCGCGTGCAGCAGTCGATCTCGGCGCCGGGAGCCGCTCGAGCGTCTGCTCGCGCTCGAACGTCTCGAGGGTGGCGATCGCCGCCGCGCAGGCCAGCGGGTTGCCGGTGAAGGTGTGGCCGTGGAAGAAGGTCCGCGAACTCCTCGAAGCGGCCCAGGAAACCCTCGTAGATCCGCTCGGTGGCCAGCGTCGCGGCGAGCGGCAGGTAGCCGCCGGTGAGCCCCTTGCCCACGCACATCAGATCCGGCGACGACGTCCTCGTGCTCGCAGGCGAACATCGGCCCGGTGCGGCCGAACCCGGTCGCGACCTCGTCGCAGATGAGCAGCACGCCGTAGTGGTCGCACAGCTCCCGGACCCGGCGCAGGTAGCCGTCGGGCTGCATGCAGCATCCCGGCCGCGCCCTGGACCAGCGGCTCGACGATCACCGCCGCGACCTCGTCACCGTGCTCGGCGAGCAGCGCCTCGAGATGCTCGGCGTCGCCGGCCCGAGCCTGCAGCGCGTCGAACAGCAGCGGGCGGTAGAGCGAGTGGAAAGAGCTCGATGCCGCCCACCGATACCGCGCCGATCGTGTCCCCGTGGTAGGCGTTCTCGAGGCAGATGAACCGCGTCCGCTGTGTCTCACCGCGCTGGGCCCACCACTGGAAGGCCATCTTCAGCGCGATCTCGACCGCGGTCGAGCCGCTGTCGGAGTAGAACACGCGCGTCAAGGTCCCGGCGGAGCGATCGCGGCCAGCCGCTCGGCGAGCTCGATCGCCGGCTCGTGCGCGAGCCCGAGCATCGTCGAGTGGGCGACCGGTCGAGCTGGGCGCGGATGGCGGCGTCGATCGCCGGATGGCGGTGGCCGTGGACGTTGCACCACAGCGAGGAGACGCCGTCGATGTAGGCGTTGCCCTCGCGGTCGTAGAGGTTGGTGCCCTCGCCGCGGTCGATGATCAGCGGCGTCTCTCGTCCTCACACCAGCCCTGCTGCTGGGTGAACGGATGCCAGACGTGGCGGCGGTCGGCGGCGATCAGGTCGGCGGTGGAGCGCATCGCTCCAAGCTAGACACCGGCCGGTCGGAAACGAGCGCTCGTCGGCTCAGGCGCAGCCAGCGCGCCAGCGGCAGGTCGCGCGGCCGCCGCGGCCAGCGCCTCGGGCTCGGGGGCGGCGACGAGCTCCAGGGTGGCCACCTCGACCGCGCCGAGCCGGGCGATCGTCTCGCGGTTGGAGACGCTCGATCGCGTCCGGCCGCTCCGGCCACGGGGTCAGCACGACGCCCGGCCACCTCGAGCCCGGCTGCTGCGAGCCGCCTCGAGCGTGAGCAGCGTGTGGTTGATCGTGCCCAGCCCGGGCCGGGCCGCGACCACCACGCGGCAGCCCCAGCGCCCGCGGCCAGGTCGCGGACGTCGGTCTCGGCGCCGAGCGGCACGAGCAGACCGCCGACCCCTTCGACGATCAGCGCCGTGCCCGGAGTCGGCGCGCGGCCGCGGATCCCGGCCACGAGCGGCTCGAGCGCGAGCGGCCGTCCGGCGAGCTGCGGCCGCGAGGTGCGGGGAGACCGCCGGGCCGTAGCCGACCAGCATCGTGTCCTGGGCCCGGGCGCCGGCCATCCGCGGCCAGCAGCTCGTGGTCGCGCGGCCAGCACCGGGTCAGGCGGCTCCTCGAGGCCGGTGATGACCGGCTTGAGCGCGCGCACAGGGGTCCGGCGTGCGACGCAGCGCGGCCACGATGGCCGCGGTGAGCACCGACTTGCCGACGCCGGTGTCGGTCCCGGTGACAAAGCAGCCCCGCATGGCGATCAGGCTCCGGCTCTGGCTCGGCGCTCGCGGCCGCGGCGCTCAGGCCGCGCGTCGGGTCTGTCCGCGGGCCTCGAAGTCGAACACGCCCGTCTGCGCGGCGACGCGGCGGCGGCGCGCTGCGGCGCGCGAGCCGGCGTCGCGCCGCCGGCTCCGGGAACGCGGCCTCGGCTCGCCGCTCGCGTCCGCGCAGCGCACGACCTCGCGACGCGCGGATCGAAGCCGGCCGCCCGGGCGGCGGCGGCCGAGCGTGCGGGCGGCGGCGCGCAGCTCGGCCTCGCGGTGCGTGGCCATCACGGCCAGCCGCAGCCGCGAGGTCATCGGCGGGGACCGTCGGGGGCCGGATCGCCTGCGCGAACACGCCGCGCTCGAGCGCCGACCTCGCAGATCCGCATCGCCTGCTCGGCGTCGCCGATGACCAGCGGCAGGATGTGGGTTCGCGACTCGCCGACGGTCAAAGCCCTCGGCTCCGAGCGCGCCGCGCAGCGCCGCTCGCGTTGGCGGCCAGCGCGCTCAACCCGCGCGGGGATCGTCCCGCGAGCAGTCCGAGCGCCGCCAGCGCGGCGGCGACGGCCGGCGGGGGCAGCGCGGTGGAGAAGATGAACGTGCGCGCGGCGTTGACCAGGTAGCGCGCCATCATCTCGTCACAGGCCACGAACGCGCCGTAGGAGCCCAGCGACTTGCCCAGCGTGCCGACGATCACATCGACCTGGTCCTCGAGCCCGGCCTCGGCCAGCGCGCCCCGACCGCCAGGGCCCGAGGGTGCCGGTGCCGTGAGCCTCGTCGACCAGCGTGCGCAAGCCCGTAGCGCTGCGCGAGCTCGACGATCTCGGTCAGCGGCGCCACGTCACCGTCCATCGAGAACACGCTGTCGGTGACGATCAGCGCGCCCCGGCCCTCGGCGCTGATCGATCCCCCAGGCGAGATGCTCGGGGTCGCAGTGGTCATAGACGAACACCTCGGCGCCGCGACAGGCGGCAGCCGTCGATGATCGAGGCATGGTTGAGCTCGTCGGAGAAGACGACATCGCCGGGCCGGGCCAGGGCCGAGATCGTGCCCGACGTTGGCCAGGTAGCCGGAACCGAACAGCAGCGCGCTCTCGCGGCGCTTGAACGCGGCCAGCCGCTCCTCGAGGCGGCGGTGGATGGTCATCGTTCCCGAGACCAGCCGCGAGGCGCCGGCGCCGACGCCCCAGCGCATGGCCGCCTCGGCGGCCGCCTCGCGGACGCGCGGATGGTCGGCCAGGCCGAGGTAGTTGTTGGAGCACAGCAGCAGGACGGGCTTGCCGTCGAGCAGCACGTGCGGGCCCTGAGGGCCGCTCACGAGGCGGGTCCGGCGCTGCAGGCCCAGGGACCGCAGCTCGTCGAGCCGCGCCTCGAGCTCGATCATGCCGCGCTACGCGGTCCGGAGCGCGGCATGATCGAAGCGCTGTTCGGGGCCCCGTCCGGCCGCGGGCGGCACCGCTCGCTTGGCCGCGAAGCGCAGCTGCGGTCGAGGGATCCCACAGCCGGATCTCAAGCGGCGCGGTGGCGACGGCTCCGCGCTGGCCAGCGCGGCGGCGACGAGGTCGGGCGTTTCGCCGCTCCAGCCAGCCCGAGCGGTTGTCGGGCCGCGGGTTGGCGCCGTTGTCGGGCTGCGCGGCCACGTTGAGGCCCAGGTCCTCGAACATTGCCGCGGTCCTCGCTCGGGGGTGTTGCCCAGCGTGGTCAGGAAGTTGCCCATCATCACGCCGTTGAGCCCGGCCTGGACGGCGGTGGCCTGCAGTTCTCCGAGGTTCTCGACCCGGCCGCCGCAGAGCCGGAACAGGGCCTCGGGCAGGATCAGACGGAAGATCGCGATCCACTTGACGACCTCCCACGGATCCATCAGCTCGCGGTCGCCGAACTTCGTCCCCGGGCCGAGGGTTGAGCAGGTTGATCGGCACGCTGGTCGGATTGATGGCGGCCAGCTCGAAGGCCATCTCGACCCGCTGCTCCCGCGTCTCGCCCAGGTTGAGGATCCCGCCCACGCACGTCTCCAGCCCCGCCTCGCGGACCGCGTCGATCGTGCGCAGCCGGCCCTGGTAGCGGACGGTGGTCGAGACCTCGGGGTAGTAGGACTCGGCGGTCTCCACGTTGTGGTGGACGCGCTGGATGCCCGCCTCCTTGAGCGCCTGGGCGCGGGCGACCGACATGTGGCCGATCGAGGCGCAGCGCTTGAGGTTGGTGTGCTCGGCGACCAGCCGCGCGCCGGCCAGCACCTTCTCGAAGTCGCGCTTGGACAGGCCCTGGCCCTGGGTGACCATGCAGAAGCGGTGCGCGCCGGCCGCCTCGGCCGCTCGCGCGTGCTCGAGGATCTGCTCGGGCTCCATCATCGCGTGCATCGGGGTCTCGGCCTCGGCGTACTTGCTCTGCGCGCAGAACCCGCAGTCCTCAGCGCAGCCACCCGACTTGGCGTTGACCAGCGAGCACATGTCGGTCGAGTCGCCGAATCGTGCAACGCGCGCGCTCCCAGGCACGCTGCACGAGCGCTTCGATCTCGGCGTGGTCTTCGAGCTCGCCCAGACGCAGGGCTTCCTCTCGGGTGATCAACGGCGGCATGCCCGCGCAAGCTAAAGCTCGGTGCGGACGGTTTCCGGCAGGGCATTAACATCGGGCCGTGCCCGACCGGCTGCTACTTCACCGACGACGACGAAGCCAACGAGCTGATCGCCGCCGATCCGATGGCACTGCTGGTCGGCTTCGTGCTCGATCAGCAGGTGTCGGTGCAAAAGGCGTTCGCGGGTCCGCTGGTGCTGCGCCAGCGGCTCGGGGCGATCGACGCCGCCACGCTCGCGGACGCCGACCTCGGACACCGTGTTCCGCGAGCGGCCGGCGATCCACCGCTTCCCGGGCTCGATGGCCAAGCGCGTCCACGAGCATGGCCGTCCGCGTCCGCGACGAGTACGGCGGCGACGCCGCCGCGATGTGGACTCGATGCCGCCGACACGGACGAGCTGCGGGCCAACCTCGCCGGCCGTGCCCGGCTTCGGGGAGATGAAGATCAAGGCGCTGGGCGCGGTGCTGGCCAAGCGCTTCGGCGTGCCCGCGGCCGAGGCGCTGGTGCCCTGGCATCCGACCCTCGGCGACGTCGACTCGGCCCAGGCGCTGGCCGACTATCAGGCGTCCAAGCGACTGCATAAGGCCGAATGGTCCCGGCCGCGCAGCGTCAGCTGACCGGAGTGGGCCCGGTGCGGGGTCGCGATAGGCCGCTCGGGTTCGATTTGGTGCGCATATGGCAGCAAATCGAACCCGGTCACCAAGGTGGGAGCCGCTGACGAGGCCTAGGGAACGGCAAAGGCAGCTGTCGAGGGCAAGCCGTCCTGGGCAGGAGACGCGAGCAAGCCGTCCTGGGCAGGAGATGCAAGCAAGCCGTCCTGGGCAGGCGACGTCAGCAGCGGGTCCTCGGCCGCGGGCGGCGGCAGCGCACCGACCGGCGAACCGGCCGGTCGCAAAGTGCGCAGGGTGACCGCGGCGGCCACGACCAGCGCCGCCAGCGCCTCCCAGAGGTTTGGTCTCGTCACCGGGAACCCGAGGACCATGGGCACAAGCCACCACCCTGACAAGCGGCGGTGAACGAGGGCCACGGGGAGCAGCAAGAGGGCGAAATAGTGCAGCCAGACCAGTGGACAGGCGACGAGACTGGCCAACACGCAGAACGAGAACGCACTGCTGTCCCGGTCACGGCGGGCGAGTATGAACGCCGACACGATCAGAGCCGCAGCGAGGGCAAGGGCGATGGTCAGGGCAACGGGGCTCGCGTTTCCACCGACAAACCTCATCACGCTGTAGCCCCGGGCGTCGACCGTCCGGGTGACGGCCTGCATCAGTCTCAGGTAGCGGGGAATCTGGTCAAAGCCAACCACCGCCCAAGCAATCAGGTTGAGCACGACGCCGCAGCCCAGCGTCCACGCCAGGGCCCGGTAGCGGCGTGTGGCCAGCAACCAGAACGCGACTGGCCACACGAACACCTTGATCGAGATGACCACTGCCACCAGCGCGCCGGCCACGAAGGGACGGTCACGGTAGCGCCAGGCGGCGGCCAGCCCGAGCACCAGCAAGAGCGTCAGGTTGGCCGTCCCCAGCCCCGATGTGACGGGGGGCCAGAAGAAGGCCGCGCCGTAGACCCGCCAGTCGCGGATTTCGAACAGGCGCAGGGTCGCGATCACCGCCGCGATGCAGATCCCGGTGAAGACGACGGAGGCCAGGGTCTGCGGCAGGAGCGAGAAGGGCACCGCCAGGACCGCCGCCAGCGCCGGGTAGTCGAACACCGCGCCGGCCCGGATCACCGGCGAGTGGATACCGACGTAAGGGGTCAGCCCGCTGAGGACGCGGCCGCCGGCGACCCACGGTCCATGGGCAAAATCGCCCGCGAACATATTCGAGCCCACCGCCTCGCCGAAGATGACCAGCGTGACCAGGATCGGCGCGGCAACGAACAGCCCCAGCTCGGCCACCCGGGTCCACGCGCGCCGCCGCTGCGGATGAAAGAAGTCTGCCCAGGCCTTGGCCAGGGGGTAGCGACGCGTGGTCTCCACCGGTAGGTCATCGGCTTGGTCGGTCGGTCGCCCCGGACCCGAAGGTCTAGGGTCGCGGTAGACGAAGGTCTGGGGGCTAGCGTCCCTGCCAGCGCGCGGCGGCGCTTCTCGGCGAAGGCGCGGACGCCCTCGCGGAAGTCCTCGGAGGAGAAGCAGGCCCGGCGCAGCTCGATCAGCTCCGCTCGACCTCGGGGTCCAGCCCGAGCCTGCGGCGTCGAGCACGGCGCGGATCACGCGCTTGTTGCCGCGCTGGGCCAGCGGAGCGTTGCCGGCGATCTCGGTGGCCAGCGCCAGCGCCGCCGTCGGCCAGCGCGTCGGGCTCGTGGACCGCGTTGACCAGTCCCCACTCACGCGCCTCGGCGGCGTCGATCCGGCCGCCGACGCAGGAACAGCTCCCGCGTTCGGGGCGCCCCGATCGCGTCGATGAACTTGCGGATGCCGGTGTGGGAGTAGACGAGGCCGAGCTTGGCCGGGGGCATGCCGAGCTTGATCCGGGCGCGCGGCGATCCGCAGGTCGCAGGAGAGGGCCAGCTCCAGTCCGCCGCCGATCGTGTGGCCGTTGAGCGCGGCCACGGTCGGGATACGGGTAGGCCTCGATCGCGTCGATGGCGGCCGCGAAAGGGTGGGCGATCAGCTTCTCGGCCTCGTCGGCGAACACACTGTCCGGCAGGTCGCCGATGTCGTATCCGGCCGAGAAGATCCGGTCCTGGCCGGTGATCAGCACGCACCGGGCGTCGAGCTAGGCATGACCGTCGCGAACCGGTCGAGGATCGCGTGGTCGAGCGCTCCCCGCTTGCCCGGGTTGGAGATCGTCAGGCGCACGACGCCGGCGGCGGGCTCGTCGATCCAGCAGCTGTCCTCGGTCGGCTCGGGAGTCACGCGGCCCTATTCGAGCACAACCAGCGTGTCGCCCTCGGACACCGACTGACCCTCGCTGCAGAGGATCTCCTTGACGACGCCGGGATCCTCGGCCTCGACCGGCATCTCCATCTTCATCGACTCGAGGATCACGACGGCGTCGCCCTCCTCGACGCTGTCGCCGACCTCGACCTCGATCTTCCAGACGGTGCCGGTGATGTGGGCTTCGACCTCGGGCAAGTCGGCACTCCTCGTACAACGCTCGTGGGACGGATTGCGGCGGAGCATTGAGCCTTGGCGGGCTGACGCTTCCGGGTCGGCCCTGAAGGGTGATCGTTGGCCAAGCATGGGCGTTCTGTCCGGCTCCCGGCGCTTGAGTGCATCGGAGCCCGTCCCGCGTCGACCGATGACCGAGCCGCGACTGTCTTCTCGACGTGACCACCCCCTCGCCGCAGCCTCGTCCGGCGCGCGATCCGGACCTGCGTCAGACTTCTGGCTGCGCGCGCCTGCTCGGTGATCGCTTTACGTGGTCCGGTCGATCGTCAGGTCCGGCTGGAGTCCTCGCGGCCGGCCACGGCGGCGCCTACCTGAACGTCCGGCGAGCGACGCGGTCCGGCCGAGCGCCGGGGGCCGTGATCAGCATGGCCGGCGCGATGATCCTGGCCATCGACCAGGGGACGACCGGGACGACCTGCCTCGTCTTCGACGATCCGCCGAGCTGGTCGGGCGCGCCTACCGCGAGTTCCGGCAGCACTTCCCCCGGCCGGGGTGGGTCGAGCACGACGCCGCGGAGATCTGGACAGTCACCCAGGCGGTGGCCGGCGAGGCGCTTGACGACGCCGGCGTCCGCGCCCGGCGAGCTCGCACGCGGTCGGCATCACCAACCAGCGCGAGACCGTCTGCGTCTGGGATCCGGAGACGGGCGAGCCGCTGCACCGGGCGATCGTCTGGCAGGACCGCCGCACCGCGGCCCGCTGCGACGAGCTGCGCGAGGCGGGCCACGAGGCGCTGATCCGCGAGCGCACCGGCCTCGTGCTGGACCCCTACTTCTCGGCCACCAAGATCGAATGGCTGCTGGCCAACGTCGACGGCCTGCGCGAGCGGGCCAGCAACGGACGCGCCATGTTCGGGACCGATCGACGCCTGGCTGATCTCACAGGCTGACCGGCGAGCGGGCCACCGACGCCTCCAACGCCTCGCGGACGATGCTCTTCGACATCTCGCCGCGGCCGCTGGGACGAGGAGCTGCTCGAGCTGTTCGGCGTGCCGGGGCGCGCGCTGCCCGAGGTCGTGGCCAGCAGCGGCGAGATCGGACGCACCCGGCCGCGACGCGCTGCACGGCCACGAGGTCCCGATCGCAGGGGTCGCCGGCGATCAGCAGGCGGCGCTGTTCGGTCAGGCCTGCGTCGATCCGGGGCTGGGCAAGAACACCTACGGCACCGGCTCGTTCGTGCTCCAGAACGCGGGCACTCGGTCCCTCCGGCGGCCGACGGGCTGCTCGGCACCGTCGCCTGGCGGATCGGCGACCGGCTCACCTACGCCCTGGAGGCGGCGATCTTCGTCACCGGCGCCGCCGTCCAGTGGCTGCGCGACGGGCTGGGATCATCGACGACGGCCGCCGACACCGAGCGACTGGCCGCGCTCGCTGGACGGCAACGACGGCGTCTACTTCGTGCCCGCGCTGACCGGTCTCGGGTCGCCGCACTGGGACCCGTACGCGCGCGGGACGATCGTCGGTCTGACCCGGGGCACGAGCCGCGCCCATCTCGCGCGGGCGGCGCTGGAGGCGATCGCCTATCAGACCGTCGACGCCGTGCGGGCCATGGAGGCTGCGTGCGGGACCGAGCTGAGCCGAGCTGCGCGCCGACGGCGCGCGCGACCGTCGAACGGTGGCTGATGCAGTTCCAGGCCGACGTGCTCGGCGTCCCGGTGAGCGTCCCCGAGGTCGCCGAGACGACCGCGCTCGGGGCCGCCTACCTGGCCGGCGTCGGGATCGGCGCCTGGACGATCGACGCAGCTCGCAGCGCCGATCGCGAGAAGGACCGCTACGAGCCGCGATGCTCGGCTCAGACGAGCGCGAGCGCCTGCTGCACGGCTGGGCGTCGCGCGCTCGAACGTGCGCGCGGGTGGGCGGAGGCGTAGGCTCAGTTTCAGTCGATGGCTCTGGATGCGCAAGATCCCGGCGGGCTCGACATCGACCTGCTCGCCGCCTCGCTGCGAGCGGACACGCAGCGAGCTGGGAACATTCGTCGAGGCGCTGGCGGTCAAGCTCGAGGAGGCGGTGCCCGGCTCGGTCCGGGTGCAGCGGCGCCGCGACGGGCTGTTCGGGCCCAAGCTGGTCCGCCGGATCGCGCTCGATGCCGGCGACCGAGCGGCTCGAGCTGTCCCGTGACGGCGACCGGCATCGAGACGCAGCTCGCTCACGGCTGTCGGGCGGGATCGTCCTCAAGACGCGAGATGGTCGACACCGACGTCTGGCTGCAGCGCGCTCGGCGCCGCGCTGGCCGACGCAGGCGGCGACGCAGCCGACACAACTCGACAGGCGCTCGAGCGCCTGCTCAACGAATAGGAAGGATGAACCCCATGGGTTTTCTCAAGCGCGACGACGATCCGCGGCCCGCCGGCCCTGGGTCAGCGGCCCAGGCCGCCGACCGACGCGCCGCAGGCCGCCTCCTACGAGGCCGGGTAGCTGGCCGGGATTCCCGACTCCGGCCGCGAGCGGATCGAGCGGATGAAGCAGGAGGTCGCGCGCGGCTTCTTCACCAGCGATCTGTCGGTCAACGAGTTCCTGCTCGTCAAGCAGTCGGGCTTCGAGCCGCTCGGCCTGGTGCTCGGCAGCTCGATCTACCACATCGGTTTTCAGCAGGCGATGTGGAACCAGAACCAGGAGATGGCCGTCCTCACCCAGGCCATGTACCACGCGCGCGAGCTGGCCATGACGCGCATGGAGGAGGAGGCCGACCAGCTCGGGGCCGACGGGGTGGTCGGCGTCCGGCTCGACATCGGCCGCTATGACTGGGGCGCCGATCTGGCCGAGTTCATCGCCGTCGGCACCGCGGTCCGGCACGCCGGCGGCGAGCTGCACCGGGCGCCCAACGGCCGCCCCTTCACCTCTGATCTCAGCGGCCAGGACTTCGCCACCCTGCTGCGGGCCGGCTACCGGCCGACCGGGCTGGTGATGGGCAACTGCGTCTACCACGTCGCCCGCCAGGGAATGATGGCCTCGCTGAAGCAGATCGGGCGCAACGTCGAGATGCCCAACTTCACCCAGGCCCTGTACGAGGCGCGCGAGCTGGCCATGGAGCGGATGCAGAAGGAGGCCGACGAGCTGCAGTCCGAGGGCATCGTCGGCGCCCGGATCGTCGAGCGCAGCCACGGCTGGGGCTCGCACGTGATCGAGTTCTTCGCCATCGGCACCTCGGTCGTGTCGACGAGCACCGACCATCAGATCGACCGGCCGGCGTTGGTGCTGCCGCTACAGGGCTGATCCATGCCCGACGTCGACATCAAGCCCCAGCGCTATCGCGACGAGCGGCCTAAGGAGCACTTCGACCGCTACCACGATCGCGTGCGGGCCGGCGAGCCCGAGGCCCACGTCTACGAAACCGTGCGGGTGTTCACCGTCCTGTACGCGCTCAGCGTGTTCCGGGCCCGGGGCCGGTGCAGTGAGCGGGTGCCCGGAGGGCCGCTCATAGTGGCTCCCAACCACGCCTCGTTCATGGATCACTTCTTCGCCGGGGCGTTCGTGCGCCGGCGGATCCAGTTCATGGCCAAGTCACAGCTGTTTGCCAAGGGAATCCCGCAGTACATCTTCAGCCACGGCGGCGTGTTCCCGGTCCGCCGCGGCGCGCCAGGACGAGGAGGCGTTCATCAGCGCCTTCAAGATCCTCGAGCGCGGCGGGGCCATCGGCATGTACTGCGAGGGCGGGCGCTCGCGCACGGGTCAGATCGCCGCCGAGGCGCGGCCCGGGATCGGGCGCCTGGCGCTGGAGTCCGGAGCCCCGGTGGTTCCGGTGGCGATCCTCGGCTCCCATCAGGTCCGCAACTGGAAGCGGCTGCACTTCCCCCGGGTGACCGTTTGCTACGGCGAGCCGTTCCGGTTCGACGTCGTCCGAACACCCGACACGCGAGCAGCAGCAGGAGGCGGCGGATTACATCCTCGAGCAGATCCGCACCCTCCACACCGAGTTGCAGGAGCGCGGCCACCGAGGCGCCGGCGGCGCCGGCAGAGCCACCAGCGACATCGCTCAAGACCAGCGCCCAGCGCCGACGGACAGCACCGCGCGGTGAGGTTTCGTTCCGGCCTGCTGACCGGCCGCCGACTCGTCCTGGCCGGCGCGGCCCCGGTACTCAGCGAGCGGCTCCAAGGGCTCGGGGCCGGGGTTCAGGTCATGGATGGGGCCAGCGCCAACGACGAGGAGGGGGCCGCCGCTTGGGTCGCTGACCGCGCCCCGCTCGACGCTCTCGTCTACGACGCTCGGAAGGCTTTCGGTCGCGGGGGTCACCAGCCGCTGCGGGCCGTGCTTGACCGGGCCTGGATCAGCGCGCGGGCGGTGAGCACGGGGGCACTGATCCCATCGGGGGCGGGGGGTCGGCTGTTGTTCGTGGCCCCGGCCGCCGACGCTGGGCCGCTGGCCGAGGCCGCCCGGGCTGGTCTGGAGAGCCTGGCCCGGACCGTGTCGGTCGAATGGGCCCGCCACACGGTGACGGCGGTCGCGGTGTGCCCGGGCGCCGACACAAGCGAGGACCAGGTCGCCGATCTGGTCGCTTTCCTGCTCTCGGCTGCGGGCGGCTATTTCAGCGGTTGTCGCTTTGACCTCGGCCTGATCGGCGCGAGCGCCGCCTCATAGGTCCTTCTTAGGCAGTCCACACCTCGCTGCGAGGGGCCGGGGCGATTCTTGTTCCGTGCTCTGCTCCGGCGAAAGAGGATTGACATGAGTCGAAAGAGAGTTCCCGGCGGGCGTGACTCCGGCCGTACCCTGGCCCCGTCGGGCGTGCGCCAGGCGCGGATCGCCCGCGTGAACATGATCCGCCGGCGCGTGGTCGCCGGCGCCCTGACCCTGTTCGTGACCACCTGGATGCTGATCACGCTGCTGCTGGTCAGCGGCCACGATCCCGCCCTGGCCGGCTCGCGCTCGAGCACCAGGACATCGGCCAGCTCTGTGACGACGACCCCGTCGACGACGACACCGGCCGGCAGCTCGACGACGAGCGGCACGACTCCGACGACCAGCACCTCGACGACGACCAGTACCCCGGCGACGAGCTCCGCGACCACGACGGCCAGCACCCCGGCCACGAGCTCGTCCACCTCGGGCTCATCGGCGTCGGGAAGCTCGTCATCGGGCACCGGCAGCTCAGGCGTCAGCTCGGTCACCTCGAGCCAGTCATGAGCGTCCGCAGCTACCCCTATCCCGGCCCCACTGAACCGGCCCGCACCGAGCACCGCGATCAGTTCGCCTGCTTCGGCGGCCGCTGCGCGGTGATCGTGAGCGACGGCGCTCGCGCGGCTGACGCGGCGGTGGCGGTGGCGATGACCCGGTCAGCGATGGAGGACTGGCACCGGCGCTTTTCGCGTTTTGACCCCGACAGCGAGATCTCGCGGTTGAACGGCGATCCTCGGGTGAAGGTCCCCGCCAGTCCGATGCTGCGCCGCCTGGTCCGCGGCTCGCTTGACGCCGCCCGGGCCACGGGCGGGCTGGTCGATGCCACGCTGGGTGCGGAGATCGTGCGGGCCGGCTACGGCCAGCACTTCGACGGGCCGGGGGTGCCGCTCGAGCTCGTGCTCCGGCTGGCTCCGCTCCGGAGCCCGGCGAGCGCCAACCCGAGTTCGGCGGCGGCGCGGATGGCGGTCGAGGATGAGACCGGCATCGTGCAGCGTCCGCGCGGCGTGGTCTTTGACCCCGGCGGCATCGCCAAGGGCGTGTTCGCGGATGAGCTCACGGCCATGCTCGACGGGTTCGACGCCTTCGCCGTGGACTGCGCGGGTGACATTCGCTGGGGCGGCGCCGCGGGCGTGCTCCGCGATGTTCACGTGGCCAGCCCGTTTCGCAGCGAGACGCTGCACACGTTCTCCCTGGCCCGGGGCGCGATCGCCACCAGTGGCATCGGCAAGCGCAGCTGGCTCGACGCCGACGGCCGCCCCGCGCATCACCTGCTCGACCCGCGCAGCGGTCGCCCGGCGTTCACGGGGCTGGTGCAAGCCTCGGCGCTGGCCCCGTCGGCCGCCGAGGCCGAGACGCTGGCCAAGGCGGCCGTCCTCAGCGGGCCTGACCGGGCGCCAAGCTGGCTGCGCTACGGCGGGGTGTTCGTCCGCGAGGACGGCAGCTACGAGGTCGTGCCACCGCCGGACGGCGGCTCGCTCGAAGTCGCGTCGACCGGCTCGCCCTCCGCGGATTCGCCGGCATGCTCGCGTAGCCAGCCGACGATGTCGGACAGCACCTCGTCACGCTCGGGCTCGTTGAGAATCTCGTGGAACAGATCCGGATAAGCCTTGGCGCGCTTGTCGGCTGAGCCGATCCGCTCCAGCAGCATCTGGCCACCTGCGGGCGGCGCCAGCCCGTCCTTTTCGCCGTAGAGAATCAGGGTGGGCAGCGTGATCGCGCCCACCGCGTCGGGGAAGCGACCGATCGCGGTCGCCAGCTCGGCCACGGTGCGCGCGGGCAGCTTGCCGTGGTGGTTCAGTGGGTCGGCGGCGTAGTCGCGCACGACCTCGGGGTCGCGGCTGACCAGGTTTGCGTCGATGCTCACCACTCCCAGGCTGGGGGCGATCGCCGACAGCACGCGGCCAATGGCCAGCACGGGCGCCGGCGCCGCCTCGAGCGCGGCCAGCGGCCCCGACAGGATCAGACCGCTGAGCCGGTCCTGGTGGCGCAGGCAATACGACACCGCGACCGTCCCGCCCATGCTGTGACCGAGCATGAACACCGGGCGGTCAGGATTCTCCTCGGCGGCCTGCAGCACCAGCTGGTCGACGTCGGTCACCGCCCGGCTCATCCGGTCGAGCACCGCGCGCGAGCCCTCGGAGCGACCGTGGCCGCGATGGTCGAGCGCGTACACGCCGTAGCCGGCTGCGGTCAGCGCCGCCGCCACGTGCTCGTAGCGACCGCTGTGCTCGCTGGCGCCATGCACGAGGACAACGACGGCGGTTGCGTCGGCCTCGGGCCGCCACGACTGCCAGAAGATGCGCGGCCCCCCGGCGCCGGCGATAAAGCCGGTGGCGTGCGTCATACCGGGTCGGCGGCCCAGGGCACGACGACCGCGTCCTCGTGAGGAGAATCCCGGGCGACCACGTAATCGGCGGGCTCGGTGTCGGAGCGGTTCTCTAGAACGTGGGTCTCCCGTGGAGGGACGTAGACCATGTCGCCAGGACCGAGCTCGAACTCCTTCTCCAGGCGATCGCCCCAGCGGACCAGGAGCTGCCCGGACAGCATGTACACCGCGCTCTCGCAGCCCTCGTGGTAGTGGGGCTGTGACCGCGCACCCGGAGGGACACGGAAGCGGCCCATGTAGATGTTGTGGGCGCCGGCCGTGGTCTGGGAGATCTCGGCTCCGCCCACGACGCCGCGCGGGACGTCGCGATCCTCGCCCGGCTTGACGACCTTCATGGCCGCGAGTCTACCCTCGCGACGGCGGCGCGACGGGTCAGCGGGGTTCCGGGCCCAGCTCGATCTGCAGCGGCGGCTGAGCGGCCGCCTCGTGGTCGACCTGCAGCGTCGTGTGTCCGATCCCGAAGCGCTCGCGCAGGACCGTCTGCAGCTCGCGCCGGCGGCCGTGGCAGTCGTCGCCCGCGCGGACCACGACGTGCGCCGACAGGGCCGAGAAGCCCGACGTCACCTCCCACACGTGAAGGTCATGGACCTCGACCACGCCCGGCTGGGCGGCCAGTTCACGGCCGATCTCGTCGGGGTCGAGGCTGGCCGGGGCCGCCTCCATGAACACCCGGCCGGAGGCGACCAGCAGTCCGTAGGCGGCCTGCAGGAGCAATCCGGCCACGATCAGGGAGGCGATCGCGTCGGCGCGGTTAAAGCCGGTTACGAGGATCAGCACGGCAGCCACCCCCGTGGCCACGAACCCGTACAGGTCGGTGACGATGTGGCGGTAGGAGCCCTCGACGTTGAGGCTCCGGTCCGGGCCCGAGCCACGGGCGAGAACCGCCGCTGCGGCCAGGTTGACGAACACGCCGGCAATGGCGACGGCGAGCATCGGCCCCCCGTCGACTGAGGGCGGTGAGAACAGCCTGGTTATGGCCTCGACGACGATCAGGACCGCGAGCACGAGCAGCGTGATCCCGTTGGCCTGCGCGGACAGGATCTCGGCTCTGCCCAGCCCGTAGGTCATGGCTCCGCGGGCGGGCCGCGTGGCCAGCCGGGCCGCGAACAACGAGACGCCGAGGGCGGCGGCGTCGGTCAGCATGTGGGCGGCGTCGGAGAGCAGCGCCAGCGAGTTGGCGATGATCCCGACCGCGACCTCGACGACCATGAAGGTCACGATCAGACCCAGCGCGATTCTCAGGGCCCCGCGCTCGGCCTCGCGCCCGGCCGTGAACCCGTGCGCGTGTCCGTGATGGTCGGCGTCAGCCATCTAAAGCCTCTAGTTCACCGACGGGTCGGGCGGCATCCGGGCCAGAAGCGCGTAGCGCCCGCCCTTGCGGATCAGGACGGTCTCCCAGAGCTCGAGCGGCTCGCTGCTGAAGGCGTCGACGTGGGTGGCGGGGATCAGAAACCAATCGCCGCGTTCGAGCTCGGCCTCCAGCTGGCCCGGGCCCCAGCCCGAGTGGCCGACAAACGCGCGGCCGCGGCCGATCTCGGGTGATTCGTCGCTGGGCCCGGCTGGCCAGGACGCCGACGTCCTCGAAGGCGACCAGGGCGGCCTGGGACGGATCCTCGAACTCGGCCAGGATGATCAGCGAGGAGGGCTGCACCGGTCCGCCGACGTAGATCAGCTCGTCCGACTCCACCAGCCCCTCGATCTCGGCCACCGCCTCCGCGACGGTCGTCTCCGACGGCCGGTTCAGAATCAGGCCGAGGGCGCCCTCCTCAGAGTGCTCGACGATGAGCACCACCGTGCGAAAGAAGTTCGGATCCAGGAGGCCCGGACCGGCGATCAGCAGCTGCCCGCGGGTCGAGTCCATGTCGGCCGAGCGTAGCTCACCCACATCCCCGCCGGGCCCAGCTGTCCGGGCCTCAGAGGCCCATCGAGCGCCCGAGGATCTCCTTCATGATCTCGTCGGTTCCGCCACCGATCGGACCCAGTCGTGCGTCGCGCAGGGCGCGCTCGAGTTCGGTCGGGGCATCCAGTCCGTGGATCTCCAGGCACGTGTCGATCACGTCGACGGCGGTCCGCTGGGTTCGCAGCTTGGCCATCGTCACCTCGCGCACGGCGTCGACGCCGGCCAGGTGCAGACGCAGCGCGGCGTAGGTCATCGCGCGGCCGGCCTCGAGGTGGAGCGCGATTTCGGCCAGCTGGTGACGGACCCGCTGTCGCTGCGGCCGCGTGCGGGCGAAGGCCAGCGTCTGCTCGAAGCAGACCGTCATCGCGCCGATCGCCCCCAGCGCCATCAGCAGCCGCTCCCACTGGAAGTTGGCCATGATCAGATAGAAGCCGCCGTGCTCCGCTCCGAGCAGGTTCTCCTCGGGCACGAACACGTCGTCGAAGGCGATCTCGGCCGTGTCGGAGGCGTGCCAGCCGAGTTTGCGCAGCGGGCTCGCGGTAACTCCGTCGCCCTCCCGGCGCTCGACGATCAGGAACGACAGCCCGCGGTGGCCGCCCTCGGGAGTGGTCTTGACCGCGGTCACCAGGAGATCGGCCCGGACGCCGCCGGTGATGAAGGTCTTGGCGCCGTTGACGATCCAGCCGCCGTCGACCCGATCGGCGCGCGTCCGGATCGCGGCCACGTCGGAGCCGGCGCCGGGCTCGGTTATGGCCAGGGCGGCGATCCGCTCACCGCGCAGGCCGGGGACGAGGTAGCGGCGCCGCTGCTCGGCGGTGCCGAAGGCGGCGATCGGAGGCAGGGCGATGCCGGTGTGGGCGCCAAGTCCGGCGGCCAGGCCGCCGGAGCCGCAGCGGGCCAGCTCCTCGACCATCACTGCGGCGGCGACCGTATCGCCGCGCCCGCCGTACTCGGGCGCGAACTTCAGACCCAGGTACCCGGCCTCAGCGAGCCACCCGAACACCTCGTTGGGGAACCACCCCGCCGACTCCCACTCCTCGGCATGGGGACGCAGGCGCGTGAGGACGAACTCCCTGATCTCCGCGCGCAGGCGCTCGTGCGCGTCAGTGAACGGGGTGGAATCGGCCGGGTCCGCGCATGCGCGGACCCGAACATCATCAAAGCCCGAAGGAGCGGCCGATCACGTCGAGCATGATCTCGTCGGTACCGGCGCCGATCCGGTTCAGGCGCAGGTCGCGCCACGAGCGCTCGATGCCGTACTCCTGCATGTAGCCGGCCCCGCCGTGGATCTGGATGCACTCGTCGGCGACCTCGACCGCGATCCGCGACGCGTACAGCTTGGCCATCGTGATCTCGCGGACGGGGTAGTCGCCGTTCTGAAAGCGCCAGGCCGTGGTGTAGGTCAGCTGGCGGGCGGTCTCGATCTTGGTCGCCATGTCGGCGAACTTGTGACGGATGACCTGGAATTTCCCGATCGAGCGCCCGAAGGCCTGGCGTTCCTTGGCGTACTGAAGCGTGCGGTCAAACACGCTCTGGGCGCCGGCCACCGCCCCGGCGGCGGCGATCAGGCGCTCGCCCTGGAGCTCCCACATGATGTGGTAGAAGCCCTTGCCGACCTGGCCCAGCACCGCTGACTCGGGGACGCGCACGTCCTGGAAGGCCAGCAGCGCGGTGTCCGAGGCGTGCATGCCGAGCTTCTTGAGGCGCTTCTCCCGCATGACCCCCGGGGCGTCCATGGGGACGAGGAAGAGCGTGAAGCCGTCGTAGCCGGCGTCGGGATCGGTCTTGGTCACGAGCACGATCACGTCGGCGCGGTGGCCGTTGGTGATGTAGGTCTTGGAGCCGTTGATCACGTAGTCACCGGTCGCCTCATCGCGTGTCGCCCGCGTCTTGATCCCCGAGACGTCAGAGCCGGCATCGGGCTCGGTGATGCCGATGCAGAGGATCTTCTGTGCCGGCGATCGCGGGCGCCGCCCACTCCTGCTTCTGCTCCTCGGTGCCGAAGGCCAGGATCGGAGGCATCGCCATGTCGGTCTGGACGGCGACGCCCATGGCCAGGCCGCCGCAATTCGCGTGCGACGATCTCCTCGGCGAGGACGAGGCCGAGTAGTAGTCGCCGCCCTGGCCGCCGTACGCCTCGGGCTTGTCGAGGCCGAGGAAGCCGAGCTCGCCCATGCGCGTGAACACCGAGTCGGGGAAGGTGTTCTCCTCCCACTCCTCGGCGTGGGGCTGCAGCTCCTTGATCACGAACCGGCGGATCGACTCCCGCAGCTGCTCGTGCTCGTCGGTGAAGATGAAGTGCTTCTGCGCTCGGTGACGAAGTCGGGCTTGGCGACGTCGGCGGTGGCCATGGCGGCGGGCTCCTCCTGGTTTGCAGTCTCGGCCGCCAACGCTAGCGACGCCTCGCCAAAAGTAAACAGTAGAGCTTCCTACTTTCGACTGGCACGCGCGCGGCGTGCGCGGTCGCATCATGATGGCGCCCATGACCTACGCCACGCATTCGCTATGACTCGCGCCAACGGGGTGGCGACGCTCGCCCTCGATCAGCCCGAGACCCGCAACGCCCTGTCCGATGAGCTCCTGACGGAGCTCGTCACGGCGCTGCGAGCACGCCCGTGACGATCCCGCCGTCCGTTGCCTGGTCCTGACCTCGACCCACGAGAAGGTGTTCTCGAGCGGTGGCAACCTGGCCGGTTTCGCCGCCGATGCGAGCCTCGTCCAGAAGCACTTCGCCAGCGAGCGCTTTCCGGCCGTGTTCGCCCTGCTCGGTGAGCTCGGAAAGCCGTCGCTGTGCGCGGCCAACGGTCATGTTCTGGCCGGGGCGCTGGGGCTGGCGCTGGCCTGCGATCTGATCGTGGCCAAGGACGGGGCGCGGTTCGGGACGCCCGAGATCAACGTCGGCCTGTTCCCGTTCATGATCATGGCCCTGATCTACCGCAACGTCGGTCGCAAGAAGACCAACGAGCTGATGCTCCTGGGCGAGCAGATCTCGGCTCAAGAGGCGGAGCGGATCGGGATCGTCAACCGGGTCGTGCCCGCGGCCGAATTCGACGCCGCCGTCGCCGACTGGGCGGGCCGGCTGGCCGCCAAGTCGCCGGTCTTGATGAAGCTCGGCAAGGACGCGATGTTCCGCCAGCAGGACATGGCCTATGCCGACGCCGTGGACTTCCTGCGCTCTCAGCTCACGCCTGGCCTTCTCGACCGAGGACATCCAGGAGGGCGTGACCGCGTTCTTCGAGAAACGCGATCCGGAGTGGAAGGGGCGCTGAGGAGTGCTCAGCCGGCGCTGGTGTCGACGGCCAGCCGCGGCGTCGACAGCTGGGCTCGGCGCGCCTCGGCGAAGGTGACCAGGCGCTGGCGGTCCTCATCCCAGAGCTTGAGCCGCACCGCACGCAGCCCCTGCCAGAGCGAGAGGGTCGGGACGCCGGCGAACACCGGGTTCTCGTCGTGGGCGCGCTGCAGGTTGTAGCTGGGGATCCGCGCGTTGAGGTGGTGCACGTGGTGCAGCCCGATGTTGCCGGTGAAGAACTGCAGCGGCTGCGGGAGCTTGAGATGCGAGCTTCCGCGCAGCGCGGCGTCGGCGTAGGACCACTGCTCGCCGGATTCCCAGTAGGCGTCCTCGAACTGGTGCTGGACGTAGAACAGCCAGATGCCGGTCGAGCCGGCCAGCAGCGCGGCCGGGGCCCAGATGAGCAGGAAGGACTGCCAGCCGATCAGCACGCACAGGGCCGCAACCACGGCCGCCAGGGCGACGTCGGTGAGCAGCACGCTGCGTCGCATCCGCGGTCGCTGGGCGCGGGTGGCGATCCGCGGGCCGATGATCATCGCGAACACCGGCCCGAGTCCGAACATGACCAGCGGGTTGCGAATCACCCGGTAGGCCGCCCGGGCCTTGAGCGTCCGGCCGCGGTACTCGCTGACCGTCAGCGTCGGCAGATCACCGACGCCGCGGCGCTCGAGATCGCCGGAGCTGGCGTGATGCACAGCGTGGTCGTGGCGCCAGCGCGTGAAGGGAGCGAGCACGAGCAGTCCGAGCACGGCGCCGACCCAGGCGTTGGCGCGCCGTGAGGGGAACAGCGAGCCGTGCGTGCAGTCATGAAAGATGATGAACGTCCGGACCAGGAATCCGGCCGCGGGCACCGTGAGCAGAAGGACGAGCAGCGGTGACACCGTCAGGCACAGGTACATGACGACGGTGATGAGCCAGGTAGGCCCCGGCCGAGGTGGCGATCTCCCACAGCGCCCGCCCGGTTCGCGGGCGCGCGTACAGCTCTAGGCGGTCGGCCCAGGCGGGCCGGCGCGAGCTAACGACGGTCATGACGTCCTGCACTCCTTGGCGGTGATGGGGGCGCGTCGGTCGCCGGGGGGACGGTGGCGGCACCTTGAACTTGCGCCCGCGATCCCGGACGCAACCGGCATCTCGCGTACTGCTGCGCACCTAGAGGATACCCGTTGCGCGCGCTCCAATCAGGATTTGCGTTGACGGCGTTGCGCGCGCCTGGCAGAGTGGGAAGTAGAACGTCTCACTTTCCGCTGCTGCCCACTCCGTGTCCGCCGATGCCACCGCCACCGCCTTGCTGCGCCCGCTCGCCGAGGATCTGCGCGCGCGGCGCGAGCAGATCCGGCTCGGTGGGGGCGAGGAGAAGATCGCCGCCCAGCACGCGCCGCGAGAAGCTCACCGCGCGCGAGCGGCTCGATCTGCTGATCGACGACGGGAGCTTCGTCGAGCTCGGCATCCACGGCCGGCCGCACTTCTCCCAGCGCGCGATGGACGGCAAGGACGCTCCGGCCGACGGCGTCATCACCGGCTACGGCAAGGTCGACGGGCGGCTGGTCGCCGTGGCCGCCTACGACTTCACCGTGATGGCCGGGTCGATGGGCATGACCGGCGAGCTCAAGGTCACGCGGCTGCGTGAGCTGGCGCTGACCAAGCGGATCCCGCTGATCTGGCTGCTCGACTCGGCCGGCGCCCGGATCCAGGAGGCGGTCGGTTCGCTGTTCGCCGGCAGTGGCCACCTGTTTCGCGAGGAGGTCATCAACTCCGGCGTGATCCCGCAGGTCGCCGCGCTGATGGGACCGTGCGCGGCCGGCACCGCCTACATCCCCGGGCTGGCCGACTTCGTGCCGATGGTCAAGGGCCGCGGCTCGATGGCGCTGGCCGGCCCGCACCTGGTGCGCGCCGCGGTCGGCGAGGACGTCACCCAGGAGGAGCTCGGCGGTTCGCGCGTGCACTGCCGCAAGTCGGGCGTGGGCGATCTCGAGGTCGCCGACGATCCGGAGTGCATCGAGGCGATCAAGACCTACCTGAGCTACTTCCCCCAGAGCTGCGACGAGGCGCCGCCGGTGATCGGCGTCGCGCCGACCCGATCGACCGCGCCGACGAGGAGCTGCTCGACGTGCTGCCCGAGTCCAACCGCAAGCCCTACGACATGTACGAGGTCATCCGCCGGATCGTCGACGACGGCCAGTACTTCGATCTCAAGCCGCAGTTCGCCCGCACGATCATCACCTGCCTGGCCCGCTTCGGGGGCCGCCCGGCCGGGATCGTCGCCAACCAGCCCCGGCAACTGGGCGGCATCCTCGACAACGACTCGGCCGACAAGGCCGCGCGCTTCATCAACCTCTGCAACGCCTACGGGATCCCGCTCATCTACCTGATGGACGTCCCCGGCTTCATGGTCGGGACCAAGGTCGAGCAGGCGGGGATCATCCGCCACGGCGCCAAGATGCTCTACGCGACCGCCAACGCGACCGTGCCCAAGATCACCGTCGTGCTCCGCAAGGCCTACGGCGCGGGCTACTACGTGATGTGCGGGCGCGCCTACGAGCCCGACCTGATCGTCGCCTGGCCGTCGGCCGAGATCAGCGTGATGGGCGCCGAGGGCGCGGTCGAGATCATCTTCCGCAAGCAGGTCGAGGCGGCCGAGGACCCGGCGGCCGCCAAGGCAGGAGCTGATCGAGAACTTCCGCAAGATCATCGACGTCTACGTGGCGGCCGGCAACGACATGATCGATGACGTGATCGACCCCCGCGAGACCCGGGCGACGATCTGCCGCGGCCTGGAGATGGCGGCGGGCAAGAAGGTCGAGCGGCCGTGGAAGCGGTCAGGGGTGGTGCCGGTCTGAACCCGGTCGTCATCACCTGCTCGATCTCGGGCGCGATCGCCAACCGCGACCAGTGCCCGGCGATCCCCTACACGCCGGCCGAGTACGCCGCCGAGGCGCGGCGGATCGTCGACGAGGGCGGGGTCCACATCCACATCCACGCCCGCTCGCCCGACGGCCGCCGAGCTACGAGATCGAGGACTTCGCCGCCATCAGCGACGCGATCGTCGACGAGGTCGGGGACGCGGCGATCATCAACTTCTCGACCGGGACGGTCGGGGTGCCCGGTGGAGAAGCGCGTCGCCTATCTGGAGGCGGGCCGGCCCGAGGTGGCGGCGCTCAACATGGGCTCGCTGAACTACGCCAAGTACTCGCGCCTCGCGCAAGGACTTCGTGTTCAAGTTCGTGTTCGTCAACCCGTTCGAGGAGATCATCGAGCTGCTGAAGGCGATGCGCCGGCTGGGCATCAAGCCCGAGCACGAGTGCTTCGACGTCGGGCACGTCGCCTCGCTGGTGCCGCTCGTCGACATGGGCCTGCTCGACGCGCCGCTGCACGCCGACTTCGTGATGGGCGTGGTCGGCGGCGTCCCCGCCACCGCCCGCAACCTGGCCGCGATGGCCGACAACATGCCCGGCCGCCGGCGTGCCGGCGCGGGATCAGCCATCACTGGGGCGTGATCGGGATCGGCCGCGAGCAGTGGACGATGGTCGCCGCCGCGCTGACCCTGGGCGGCTCGATCCGGGTCGGCCTGGAGGACAACTTCTATCTCCCCGACGGGCGCATGGCGCGCTCCAACGGCGAGCTGATCGCCAAGGCGCGGCAGATGACCGAGGACTGCGGCCGGCGGCCGGCCACGGTGGCCGAGGCGCGCGCGCTGCTCGGGATCAGCCAGCCGGCCGAGCCGGCCGCGCTGAGGCACGCGGAGGCGGGTGACGGGCGCGCTGCCGCTCGCCGGCCTGCGCGTCCTCGATCTCAGCCGGCTGCTGCCCGGGCCCGTTCTGCTCGCTGCTGCTGGCCGACTTCGGCGCCGACGTGATCAAGGTCGAGGACACCGGGATGGGCGACTACGTCCGCTGGTCGCCCCCCTACTACGAGGGCGCCGAGGAGACGAGCCCGCAGCGCCCTGTTCCTGGCCCTGAACCGCGGCAAGCGCTCGGTCCGCATCAACCTGAAGTCCGACGCCGGGCGCGAGGTGCTGCTGCGCCTGGTTCGCGACGCCGACGTGCTGCTCGAGTCCTTCCGGCCCGGGCGTGATGGACCGCCTCGGCGTCGGCTACGAGCGCCTGCGCGAGGAGAACCCGGGCCTGGTCTACTGCGCGATCACCGGCTACGGCCAGGACGGCCCGCTACCGCGACCGCTCGGGCCACGACATGAACTACCTGGGGCTCAACGGCATCCTCGGGCTGACCGGCGACGCCGACGGCCCGCCGGTGCAGGCCGCGGGGCAGATCGCCGACATCGGCGGCGGCTCGCTGATGGCCGCGGTCGGGATCATGGTCGCGCTGCGCGAGCGCGACCGCTCGGGCGAGGGGCAGCTCGTCGACTGCTCGATGTTCGACGGCGCGCTGTCGTGGCTGGCCATGGTCGCCGCGCGAGGCGTTCGCCACCGGCCGCGCGCCGCGCCGCGGGGAGCTCCCGCTGGCCGGGCGCTTCGTCTGCTACCGCCCCTATGCCGTGCGCCGACGGGTACGTCTCGCTCGGCGCGCTGGAGCCGAAGTTCTGGGCGGCGTGGTGTGAGGGCGTGGGCCGCCCCGACCTCGTCGCGCACCAGTTCGACCCGCCCGGCATCCGAGACCCACGCCGCAGGTGTCGGAGATGTTCGCCGGGCGCACGCGCGAGGAGTGGCGAGCGCTTCGCCGTCTGAGCACGACTGCTGCCTGGAGCCGGTGCTCGAGCTCGACGAGGTGCTGGACTCAGAGCTCGTGCGCGCCCGGGAGATGGTCGTCGGCGATCGCCCAGCCCGGCGTGGCAGGCGCCGGTGCGCCAGCTCGGGGTGCCGATCAAGCTCGGCCGCACCCCGGCCGACACCCGGCCGCGCTCCGGCGCCGAGCTCGGCGAGCACACCGACGAGATCCTCGCCGACGGCCGGCTACGCGCCCGACGAGATCGCCGCCCTGCACGAGAGCGGCGCGGTCGCCGGGACTTGCCGACGTCGCCCGCCGGCACCTTCATGAGCTGAGCGCCTATGAGCGCGCGCGCAGCCGGGAGGCTGAAGATGTCCGAGCTGGCCGAGCGCTCCGGGGTCAGCGCGGGCACGATCAAGCACTACCTGCGCGAGGGGCTGCTGGGCGGGCCACGACGACGTGCTGCGCACGAGCCGCAACATGGCCTACTACCCGGAGGAGTTCGTCGAGCGCATCCGGCTGATCAAGCGCCTGCAGGAGGAGCGCTTCATGCCCCTGCGGGTGATCCGCGAGGTGATGGCTGAGGACCCCGAGCGCGCCGCGCGGGTGATCGAGCTCGAGGACCGGATCCTCGAGCGCGCGATCGAGGCGGGGGAGATCCGGACGGGTCTCGCGCAGCGCGGTGCGCGGGCCACCTACGAGCTGCCCGCGCAACGTGCTGCACCGCCTCGAGGAGCTGGGCGTGCTGACCCCCAACGGCCGCGGCTACGACGCCGACGACGTGGCCATCATCGAGGCCATCTCGCGCTTCCGCGCCGGCGGCTACGAGGAGGCGATCGGCTTCACCGTCTACGACACCCTGCGCTACCGCGAGGCGCTGGCGCCGCTCGTCGCGGAGGAGGTCCGCGTGCTGCTCGATCGCCTCGTCGCCGGGGAGGGGAGTCGAGCGGGCGGTCGAGATCATCTCCTCGGGCGCCGAGCCGCTGCGCGAGCTGATCGGGGCGATGCACTCAAAGCTGCTGCTCGCCGAGCTGCGGCGGGTCAGCGCGGCCGCGCTCCGAGACGGCGGCGGCCCGGCTCGCGCCGCGCTCGCGGCCGCCTCGGCAGCGCCGGCGCTCGCGGACGGGCTCGCGCGGGCAGCAGCGGCGGAGAGCGGACCAGCGAGCAGTGCACCATCACCCCGACCTGCCACCACATCGTGTCGCCGCAGCGCGCCGCGAAGCCGTCGTGGCCCAGGACGCTGAAGAACACGCGTTCCCAGCACGGCCACGCCGATCGCGCCGCCGAGCTGCTGGATGCGCGTTCAGCGCCCCGGAGGCCGAGCCGGTCTCGGCGTCGGTGACGGCGCGCGATGATCGTGTCGAACACGGGCACGACGAACAGGCCCATGCCCATCCCGACGACCAGCAGCGGCCCGAGCAGGCCCCAGGTCGAGACGGTGGTCGGTCGAGCCGAGGATCAGCGCCAGCGCGACGTAGCCGGCCAGCGAGATCACGCGCTCCGGACTGGATCAGGGCGCGGCCCGCCGTCCGCTGCATGCGCTGGGCCGCCACCGGCGCGGTGATCGCGGTCCCGAGCGCGAACGGGGCCAGCGTCGAGCCCGGCGTGGATGGCGCTGAAGCCCTCGCCGAGCTGGAGGAACAGCGTGATGGCGAGCATCGAGCCGACCATGCCGCCGAAGTACAGCAGCAGCACGAGCGCCCCGGCCGAGTAGCCGCGGTGGGGAAAGATGCTCGGCTCGATCAGCGGATCGAGCCCGGCCCGGCGCCGGCGCCGCAGATGCAGCGCGAAGCACGCCGAGCAGCGCGATACCGCGCGCCGATCGAGGCGTAGGTCCAGGCCGGCCAGCCGAGCTCGCGGCCCTGGATCAGCGGGATAGACGATGGCCAGCGCCGCGACTCCCGCCAGGACCGCCCCGCCGAGGTCGAGGCGGTGGGCGTGCCGAGCGCGCGAGCGCGGGCAGGAGCGATGGCCGCGCCGGCCAGCGCCAGCGCTCCCGAGCGGCAGGTTGATCAGGAAGACCAGCCGCCAGCCGGATCCGAACAGGTTCAGCGCGATCAGCCCTCCGCCGAGGATCGGGCCGATCATCGCCGCCGAGCCCATCACCGGCCCGAACAGCGCCGAAGGCCTTGGGCAGCTCCTCGAGGCGGGAAGACCTCGCGCAGGATGCCGAGGCCCTGGGGGATCATCAGCGCGCCGGCCAGGCCCTGGACCAGGCGAGCGGCGATCAGGACGCCGGTGCTGGGGGCCAGCCCGCACACCGTCGAGGCGACCGTGAAGCCGGCGGCGCCGATCAGGAACAGGCGCCGGCGGCCGAACAGGTCACCGAGGCGGCCGCCGGTCGAGCAGCCCGACGGCGAGGGCGAGCGCGTAGCCGCCCACGATCCACTGCAGCGCGGTCGAGGACGTGTGAAGGTCGTGATGGATGGTCGGTGCGGCGACGTTGACGACGGTCCCGTCGAGCAGGTCCATGCACTCGGCGGCCAGGATCACGAACAGGATCAGCCAGCGCTTGGGGTGGGCGTGCGGCACGAGGACCTCCGTAGGACGAACAACGATCGCGAACAACGTTCCTAATGGCGAACAGTGTTCCACACGAACGGTGTTCGTGTCAAGTACGCTTTCGTCGTGAGCACCGACGAGCTGCCGCCCGTGCCCGCGGCTGCCCTCGCGTTCGCCGGGGTCGCGGCGGCGCGCCCCGCGGCCCCGCTCGCTGTCGCGGGAGGCGATCGCCGACGCCGGCCCTGGACATCATCGACCGCGAGGGCCTGGACGCGATGACGATGCGCACGGTGGCCCACGCGCTCGGCACCGGGGCCGCGTCGCTCTATGCGCACGTGACCGGCAAGGAGGAACTGCTCGAGATCGTGGTCGAACGGGTGATCGGCGAGGTGCCGCTGGCCGAGGAGGAGCCCGATCCGAGCCGCTGGCAGGAGCAGCTCGAGAGACCGGGCTGCGCGAGATCCGCCGGGTGTTCGCGCGGCACGGTGACCTCGCGCGCGCATCGTTCGCGCGGATTCCGCTCGGCGAGAACGCGCTGCGCGGCAGCGAGTGGATGATCGGTGTGCTGAAGGCCGGCGGCCTGCCCGACCGGGTGATCGCCTACGCCTGCGACCTGCTGCCGCTGTACGCGATGGCCGTCGCCTACGAGGAGAGCCTGTACGACACGAGGGCAACACGCCCGAGCAGATCGAGCGCCTACATCGAGTCGATGCGGGACTACTTCGCGGCCTCCCGACCTCGAAGTTCCCCAACGTCGTCGCGCTCGCCGGCCTGCTGACCGCCGGCGACGGAGAGGGACGACGAGCGCTTTGAGTTCGGGCTTGACGTGCTCGTCCGCGGGCTGGCCGCGATGCCGCCTGAGCTCACCACCAGACGTCGTGGTCCTCCATGACGCCGTAGCCCGCGGCCAGTTCGGCGCCGCCCACACGCCCGGAGAAGGTGCCGAATGGCTGGCGGTAGCGGCTGCGGACGAGGATCAGGTTCTGCGCGCTGGGCGCGGGTCGCCTCGGCGCTGAAGCTGCAGCTCGTCCACCGAGCTCAGGTCAGCCGCAAAGCGCGCCGTCGGGCAGCTCGTGCGGGCTCGCCGTCGATCCACACGGTCCGCTCGCTGCCGGCGGGAGGATCGTTGACCCCCTGCGACGAGATTCCAGGCCAGCGTGCGACCGTCGGTGGCTTGCCCGACGCCCGCGCACCAGCGCCAGCGGGTGTGGCGCTCGTAGTAGGCGGCGGTGTCGTCGATCACGGCCAGGGCCTCGACGGGGTGCACGACGGCGTCCGATGCGCAACCGTCCCCCGGGCGCGCACGCCGCCCTGCTTGCGCGTCCACGCGTAGCTGTCGCCGGTGGGGCAGATGCACTCGACGCCCGGGCCCTCGTCAAGCTCGAGCTCGATCGCCACCTCGGCGCTCGCCGACCCGGGCGCGCCCGGTGCTCAGCGCGACGCGCGCCGCGACCGAGCACCGTGTGCTCGTGCAGGCGCTGCGCGCGTCGCGGTCCCAGACCGCCCAGAAGCTCTGGCGGGCCGGCCCGATGCGGACCGTGGCCAGGCAGATCATCAGCTCCGGGCCGAAGATGCCGACGTAGCGCCAGGCCTTCAGCGGGCGCAGGCGATCGCGGGCGGGCAGCGCGGCGGGCGGCAGCGCTCAGCCCGGCCAAGCGCGGCGGGCGGGCGGCGCCGAAGCGGCCCCGGTACGGAAGGGGCGGGTCGCGGATATCCTCGTTGACTGACTAGTCAATCGACTACCGGACGAGGGAGGAGAACCCGATTGCGCGCCGGTGCCGTCCAGCTCAACGCCACCGATGATCTGGATCAGAACCTAGCGACCGCCGACCGCCTCGTGCGGCGCGCGGCCGCGCTGGGCGCGGAACTGGTCTGCCTGCCCGAGAAGTGGACTGTGCTCGGTGAGGCCCAGCATCTGCGCGCCGGCGCCCAGACCCTTGACGGCGAGGCGATCAGCTGGGCGCGCTCGGTGGCCCGGGAACTCGGCCTCGATCTCGTCGCCGGCTCGTTCGTGGAAGCTCGGCCCGGGGCCGAGAAGCACGGCAACACCAGCGTGCACATCGGACCCGACGGCGAGCTGCGCGCCGTCTACCGCAAGCTCCATCTGTTCGACGTCGAGGTCGACGGCCGAACCTACGCCGACTCCGAGAACGAGGAGGCGGGGAGCGAGATCGTCGTCTCGCGGCTGCGCGACGGGACCAGCCTCGGCCTCGAGCATCTGTTACGACCTGCGCTTCCCGGAGCTGTTCCGGATCCTGGCCCTGAGGGGTGCCGAGGTGGTGACGCTGCCCAGCGCCTTCACGCTGGCCACCACCCGCGATCACTGGGAGGTGCTGGTTCGGGCCCGGGCGATCGAGAACCAGTGCTTCATGGTCGCCGCCCAACCAGATCGGTACGCATCCGGGTGGCTCTCGCACCGGCGGGCGCTCGCTGATCGTCGACCCGTGGGGCGTCGTCCTGGCCTGCGCCCCCGACACCGAGACGGTGATCGTGGCCGACCTCGATCTGGATCGCGTGGCCGAGGTCCGCCGGCGGATCCCGGCCCTCGCCCAACGCCGTGCCGACGCCTACGACTGGGGGACGCCGTGACCACCGCCACCGACAAGCGCCGCGTGATCCTCGATGCCGCCGTGCGGGTCTTCGCGCGCCAGGGCTTTCACACCTGCCGGGTGTCGGACATCGCCGACGAGGCCGGGGTCGCCTACGGGCTCGTCTACCACTACTTCTCGGCCAAGGAAGAGATCCTCGACACGCTGTTTCTCGAGCGCTGGGACGTGATGCTGGCCGCCATCGCCGAGACCGACGCCTCCGATCTGGCTCCACGCGCGAAGCTCCACGCGATCGCCTCCTTCATCATCGACTCCTACCGGCACGATCCGGATCTCATGAAGGTGATCATCGTCGAGGTGACCCGGGCGGCGAACACCTTCGGCCGCACGCATCTGGGCAAGATCCGCGACGCCTACGCCGGGATCGCCGCGATCGTCGGCTCGGCCCAGGCGGCGGGCGTGTTCCGGCCCGAGGTCACCCCGCAGTTCGCCGCCCAGGCCTTCTACGGCTGCGTCGAGCAGGTCCTGACCGGCTGGATCTTCGATGAGGGCCCGGTCAGCCAGACCGATCTCGAGCAGGCCAAGACGCTGATCGTGACCACGATCTGTGCCGGCCTCGAGCTTCCGCCGGCCGAGATGCGGCGATTAGATTCCCGCCGGGCGGGGAGAGTCTGCTTCAATGCCCACGATGTCTGAGAGCCCTCTCGTCAAGCGCTTGATCTGGTCCGGACTGCTCGCCGGGACCGGAGCCGTGGCCAGTATCGCCTCCGCGCGAATGGCTGCGTTCATCTGGGAGCGCATGTTCGACGAGCCCCCGCCCGAGTGAGCGAATCCTCAGAAACTCCAACCGGCGCGGTGGAGCCACCGGCGCCGGGCAGCCCCGGCGCGGGCGAGCCGCCTACGGTCGCCCAGACGGCTTCGGCGCCGCCCCTTCAGGGAGACACCACCTCCGCCGACCCCGCACCACAGTGGGCGCCCGGAAGCCCGGGTTCAGATGCTTCGACCGTGATTAACGAGCGTCCCGAGATCGCCGTCGGGGCCGCCTTCGCCGGCGGTCTCGTGTTCGCCCTGATCCTCAAGCGCCTTGCCCGCTGAGAACGAAAATCTCGCCGAGGCCCTGACCGAGGTCTCAGAGCGCCTGTCGGTGCTGGTCCGCGAGGAGATCGAGCTCGCCAAGGCCGAGGTCACGGTCAAGGTCAAGAGCTACCAGCGCGGCGCGATCGCCGGCGCCGCCGGGGCCGTGTTCGGCGTGTTCGCGATCGTCTTCGTGCTGCTCACGATCGCCTGGTCGATCAATGACGCGACCGGGCATCTGTGGATCGGTTTCGCCGTCGTGATGGTCGTGCTGCTTCTCCTGACGGGTTCGCGTTCTTCTTCGCGTGGCGCAAGTTCAGCGTCGGCGCGCCCAAGCCCGACATGGCCATCGAGGAGGCGCGCAAGATCCGCGCCACCGTCAAGCCGGGGGATGGCGCCTGATGGCCACCCGTTCCCCACAGGAGATCCGGGCATCGATCGAGCAGAACCGCCAGGAGCTGGGCACCGCCGTCGAGCGGTTGCGGGTCGAGGTGGTCAAGCTCACCGACTGGCGCGGCCAGCTGCGCAAGTACGAGCCCCAGGTGCTGGTCGGCGCCGGCGTGGCCGGTTTCGTCATCGGCGGCGGGGTCGCGGCGCTCGGCGCCCTGACCTTCGGCCGCCGCCGGCGCAAGCGCCTCGGCTGAGCCTCAGAGGCACGAGCGCCTCCGGGCTGAGCCTCAGCTCAGGAACGAGCTCGGGAGCCCGCCGGCGCCGAGCAGCCCGGGGCCGACGTGGGTTCCGATCACGGGGCCGATCTCCGAGATGACCCGCGGGTCGCCGCCGAAGATCTCGCTCCCGCGCGCGGCCAGCTCGGCCGCCTGCCCGGGCGCCTGGATGTGCTGGACCATCCACGCGTCGGCGCCGTCCTCGTGACGTGAGCGCAGCAGGTCGACCATGCGCTCAAACGCGCGGCGGGAGGTCCGGACCCGCTCCACGGGCGTGATCTCGGCCTCGACGGTCAGGATCGGCTTGATCTTCAGCGCCGAGCCCAGCCAGGCCTGCGCGCCGGCGATCCGGCCGCCGCGGCGCAGGTACTCGAGCGTCTCGATCGCGAACCACATCTTCAGCTCGGCGCGGGCCCGCTGAGCATGCTCGAGGACCTCGGTCCCGGATGCCCCGCCCCGCGCCGCCGCCGCGGCGGCGAGCAGGACCAGGCCCTCGCCGCCGCACGCCGTGGCCGAGTCCATGACCCGCACGGCCTCGGCGCGGTCTCCGAGCTGGTCGCGGGCCTGCTCGGCCGAGCGCACTGTCCCCGACATCCCTCCGGCGAGGTGGATCGAGACGATCTCGTGCCCGGCGTCCAGCAACGGCTCATACACGGCCAGGAAATCCCCGATCGAGGGCTGGGACGTGCTCGGCAGCTCGGCGTCGGTCCCGAGGCGCCGGAAGTAGGCGTCGTAGTCGGTGATCTCGGACTCCCGCTGGGCTCCCTCCGGCCAGCGCACGTACAGGCTCACCTGATGGATGCCCTGCTCGGCGATGAGCGCGGGCGGGAGGTAGTGGCAGGTGTCGGAGACGATCGCGACGCTCATGCTCGAGCGCTCCTCCGCTCGCCATCCGGGCTCGCATTATCGGAGGGCGCTCGAGTCATCCGGCTGCGCTCCTTCGCTCGCCATCCGGGCTCGCATTATCGGAGGGCGCTCGAGTCATCCGGCTGCGCTCCTCCGCTCGCCATCCGGGCTCGCATTATCGGAGGGCGCTCGAGTCATCCGGCTGGCACCCTATCGGACGCTCCGCCGGCGGCCCCAGTGGGCGGCGTCTTTTTCGAGCGTTGCGACATTAGACTCCGCCCGCGATGGGGAAAACCCTGGTCACGGGCGCAACAGGATTCATCGGTGCGCACGTCACCCGACTCCTCGTGCAGCGCGGAGACGACGTCCGCGTCGCCGTGCGCGAGCGCTCTCCGATGGCCGTGCTGGACGGGCTCGACGTCGAGCCCGTCCGGGCCGACATCCTCGATCGCCGCGCCGTGCGCCGGGCGATGCGGGGCGTGGACCGCGTCTTTCACATCGCCGGCATGGCCGAGCTGTCCGCCCCGCGGGCCCGGATTTTCGCCGTCAACGTCGAGGGGATGCAGATCGTCTTCGAGGAGGCCCTGCGGGCGGGCGTCGGACACGTCGTGCACACCTCCTCGGTGGCCGCGATCGGACCCGCCGCGCCCGGGCAGACCGCGGACGAGGATCAGGCCTGGGAGGCCGGGCGCTACGCGATCGCCTACCTGGACGCCGAGCATGAGGCCGAGACGGCTGCCCTGAGACTTGTCGCGCGAGGCCTACCGCTGGTCATCGTCAACCCCGCGCAGACGTTTGGCGGCGGTGGCCCCGAGCGTGCTTCGACCGCCCTGGTGCGGCGCTTCATGCGCCGCGAGATCCCGGCCTACGTGGACGGCACCGTCAACGTCGTCGGCGTCCGGGACGTCGCCCGGGGCTTGCTGCTCGCCGACGAGCGCGGCGTGATCGGCGAGCGCTACATCCTCGGCAACCGGAACTTCACCACCACCCGTCTGTTTGCCGACCTCGGCCGCCTGTCGGGGATCGAGCCGCCGGCGATCAAGCTGCCGGTGACGCTGGCCCTGGTGCTCGCTCAGGCCGGGCGCCGGGTCGGCGGCCTGCCCCTGCCCAGCGCGGCCGAGATCCGGACCGTGTCGCTGAACTGGGCGGTCAGCAATCGCAAGGCGCGACGGGAGCTCGGCTGGCGGCCGGGTCCGCATGAGGACTGCCTCGAGGAGGCGATCGCCTGGTGCCGGGAGTGGGACGCGAGCCGGGTCGCACCTCCCGGGTCCCGCCAGCCGTGGCCGCTGCGGCTGACCGGCGGCGTGATGCGCAGAGCGGGTCTCTAGTGTTTTGTTCATGGCCACCCTGTACCGCTGTAACACGCCCACCGACTGGCTGTGCACGTGCGGCCGCGTCGCCCGTGCCCTGCGTCGCGACGGGATCGAGTTCGAGGCCGTCGTCGTGCCCCAGCGCCGCTCGCGTCGCCCCGAGGTCCAGGCCCTGAGCGGTCAGACCCGGGTGCCGCTGCTCGTCCTCGACGGCGAGGTGATCTGCGACTCACGGCGGATCGTCGAGCAGCTCGAGCTCCGGCGCGAGAGCCCCGCTACCTAGGCGGCCTCCAGTCGCGCTAGCAACGGCCGCGAGTCGCGCTAGCAACGGCCGCCAGTCGCGCTAGCAACGGCCGCCAGTCGCGCTAGCAACGGCCGCCAGTGACGCTATCTGTGGCCTTAAGTCGCGCCATCGGGGGGCGCCAGCCGGTGCTGGGTCGAAAACCGGAAACTATGGCTGGTTTTCGACCCAGCGCTGGCCGGGCGTGGCTACCGGGGTGACGATCCCCGACCCCGGGGGTGTGCGGGCCTTCGTCACTGCGATGCCGCTCGTTCCTGAGCCTGCGAACCCGTTGCCGCCAGGGCGTGCCCGTGAAGTTGTGGAACTAGTCGCGGCTGTCGGCTCATGGGCCGCCGACCAACCGGACCTCCGGGCGGTGGCGCTGGTCGGCTCCTGGGTGCGGGGCACCGCGACCCCCGGCTCCGACGTGGACATCGTGTTGCTCACCGACAGCCCCAGTAGCTACATCGAGAATGAGCACTGGTTGGCCGCGTTCGGCGCTGATGCCGTAGTCCGTACGCAGCGCTGGGGTGTCATGACCGAGCGCCGGCTGTCCCGATCGACCGGCCTGGAAGTCGAGGTCGGGATCGTGGCTCCGACGTGGGCATCAACCAACCCTGTTGACGTCGGGACGGCGCAGGTCGCCGCTGATGGTCTCGTCGCCGTCTACGACCCCGAAGGATTGCTCGCGCGTCTCAATGCCGCTGTTGCGACCTCATGCTGCAGACCCCCTCACTTATCACCCCGGTAGGCGACACCAGAGCGCTGGGCTAGAGGAGGGTCAGCACCGACTCGCCGGCCGCCGGGGAGACCACGGCCCGCTCGGTGACCAGGGCGGTGACCAGCGCGGCCGGCGTGATGTCGAAGGCCGGATTGCGGGCCGGCGTGGCGGCCGGAGCCAGCAGAGCCGGTTCGGCGCCGGGGCCGGCGCTGGCCGTCAGCACCTCGCGGGGGTCGCGGGCCTCGATCTCGATTGCCGAGCCCGACGGGCAGTCGCGGTCGATCGTCGTGGTTGGCCCGACGACGACGAAGGGGATCCCGGCCGCGGCGGCGGCCAGCGCGTGAGCGTAGGTCCCGACCTTGTTGGCCACATCGCCATTGGCAGCCACGCGGTCACAGCCGACCACGACCGCGTCGACCTCGCCGGCTGCGATCAGTCCGGCGGCGGCTCCATCGACGATCAGTTCGTGGGCGATGCCCAGACGCTGGAGCTCGTAGACGGTCAGCCGCCCCCCCTGCAGCAGCGGGCGCGACTCGCAGGCCAGGACGAGGTCGAGCTCGCCACGGTCGGCAAGCTCGGCGATCACGCCCAGCGCGGTGCCGCGGCCGGGCGCGGCCAGGGCGCCGGTGTTGCAGTGGGTGAGGATCCGTCGCCGCCCGGCCAGCCAGTCGGCGCCGACGGCGGCCATGGCCTGGCTGGCGCTCACCTCCTCGGCCTCGATCGCGCACGCCTCGAGCACGGCCAGCTCGGCTGCCTGATCCGGGCGGCCGCCAGCGACTGCACGGCGAACGCGATCGACGGCGTAGCTCAGGTTGACCGCGGTGGGCCGGGCCCCGATCAGCAGCGCGCAGGCGCGCTCGAGGTCGTGGGGTTGCGCGGCCACGGCCAGGGCGACGCCGTAGGCGGCGGCGACGCCGATCAGTGGCGCGCCGCGGATGGCCAGCCGCCGGATGGCCTCGGCAACGGCCTCGGCGTCACGTAATTCGAGCTCGACCTCGGCCCACGGCAGGCGCGTCTGATCGAGCGCGCGCAGAACTCCGTCGGCGTACCGCAGAGCCAGCACCGGGCCCGCCGCGAGAGGCGACGCGGCCCGAGCTAGCTGCGGACGGGGCTGGCTTCAGAGGCGGTTCTCGATCGACATCGGGGTCTGCGGCACGGCGGCGGCCGGCGCTTCGGGCGCCTCCTCGGCCGGGGGTGCCTCGAGCCCGAGCGCCTCGTGCAGCTCGCCGGACTCGTACATCTCCATCACGATGTCGCAACCGCCCACCAGTTCGCCGTTGACGAACAGCTGGGGGATCGTGGGCCAGTTGGAGAGGGCCGAGAGCTCCTGGCGAATGCGCGGGTCGGGCAGCACGTCGACGGCCGCGAACTGGCTCCCGGTGGACTGCAGAACAGCCACCGTGCGGGCCGAGAAGCCGCAGGCCGGCGCGTCCGGCGTGCCCTTCATGAACAGGATCACCGGGTTTTCAGTGATCGCTTCGGAGATCGCGTCGCGCATGGGGTTGGCGGGTGCGTCGCTCATTTTGTGTCCTCCGGGTTGGAAGTTCGGGTCTGGATTGAGAGGGCGTGGATGCGGTCGCCGACCTCGGTGCCGAACACGTCGTAGACCAGCCGATGCTGGGCCAGCCGCGGGAGGCCGGAAAAGGCTTCAGCGGTGACGACGGCGTTGAAGTGATGACCATCACCCGTGACACTGGCCACGGCGCCAGGGATGCCGCTTTCGATGCGGGTCTTGAGTTCCTCAGGCGTGGCGGACACGACTACAAGGCTACCGAGGCCTCAACGCTACACTTCCTGAAGCATGATCACTCTCACCGACAAAGGCGCTGAGAAGGTCCAGGAGTTTCTGGCCAGCCAGAGTGCGGTCGCCGAGACTGCCGGCCTCCGGGTCGGGGTGCGCGGCGGCGGTTGCTCGGGCTTCCAGTATGCCCTGGCCTTCGACGAGCAGCGCGATGGCGACGAGGTGTTCGAGGACAAGGGGATCCGTCTGCTGGTCGACCGTCCGAGCCTGCCCTACGTGCGCGGCTCGGTGATCGACTTCGTCGACGGGCTCCAAGGGGCCGGCTTCAAGGTCGAGAACCCCAACGTGATCGCGGCCTGCGGCTGCGGTTCCTCGTTCCGCGTCGCCGAAGAAGAAGAAGTCTCCGCGGTCTAGCCGGTCGCCGCGGCCTGACCACAGCGGCGTCGCGTGCAGCGAGCGCCACAAAAACCGGCAGGCCAGGGTCCGATGGGGGCGCCACGGGTCGGCGATCCGCTCCATGTCCGCCGGCGCCGGCAGGGCGGGCGAGCCCGTATTGCAGCATCGTCGCGCGGCGGATCCCGAGGTCGCCGACCGGGAGCACGTCGGGCCGCTGCGAGATGGAACATCAGAAAGGTCTGGGCGGTCCAGGGGCCGATGCCCTTGACGGCGAGCAGCTCGGCCATGATCTGCTCGTCGGTGAGCCGATCGAGGTTGTCGAGTTCAAGCGAGCCGTCCACGATGTGCTCGGCCAGCGAGCGCAGATAGGCCAGTTTCGCGTGCGAGAGCCCCGCGGCCGCGCGCAGGGTCTCGGGATCCTCGGCCAGGACCTCCTGCGGGGACGGCGTGCGGCCCCCGTAGCGCTCGGTCAGCCGGCGATAGATGGCCGCTGCGGACTGCGTCGAGACCTGCTGGCCGACGATCGAGCGGATCAGCGACCCGTAATGGTCGTGCGTGCGCCCGCGGCGCGGGTCGCCCAGGGAATCGGCGCCCAGCCGATCGATCAGCGCGGCCATGACCGGGTCGGCCGCGCGGAGATCGTCGACCGCCGCCTCGAGCGTGGCGGTCGAGTTCGCGCCCGTCATCGGCTGCGCTAGGACGCGGCCGTAAGCGACAGCGCGGCGCCGTCCAGGGCGCCGAGGGCGCGCTCCACGGAGCAGGCGATGCAGGTGAAGGTCGGCGTATCGCGCAGGGTGTAGGAGCTGGACTCGGTCGTCCGCAGCCGCTGGACCAGATCGACGAAATCGGCCGGGTTGTCAGTCTCGAAGGCGACCACGAACTCCTGGTCGTCGAGGCCGAAGGAGTAGCTGGTGTTCAGATCGATCGACGGGTACTCGCGCCCGACCTTGATGTGGTCCTGCATGATCCGCCAGCGTTCGTCCGGGGCCAGCGCATACCAATCGCGGGTCTTGACGAACGGGTACACGAACAGGTACTTGCCCTGACCGGGTCGAACCTCCAGGCGAGACTCGTCGGAGTATTCGGACGGCTTGGTCATGGCCAGCAGCGAATAGGGCGTGCTGCACCACTTCATCAGCCCACTCTGGGCGAGGACGACATGAAACTCGTGAATCCGTTCCAGGTTCTGCGCCTGGCTGAGCAGCAGCAGGTCGGCATCGCCGCGCGTCCCGACGAGCGAGAAGGACCGCAGCAGGTGCCCGTCGGCAAAGTCCGCGCAAGCGGCCATGAATTCACGCTTGTCGGCGGCCCGGCGATCATCGTCCAGCCGCCGCCAGGCGGGGTCGACCTTGAGGAACGTGTACTTGACGAAATGTCGGGCAGGCATTGAAGTCGATGATATGCGACAAAGAAACCCTGTTTCCCGGCCGGGGTAGCTTTAGAATGGGGGTGATGCGGATTGCATTGGTCTCGCCGTATTCGTGGGCATACCCGGGCGGCGTGACGCGGCACATCGAGGCCTTGGCGGAGCAGTTCATCGCCGACGGTCATGAGGTCCGCGTTCTGGCGCCTTATGACCCGCCCGATGCGCTGGCCACCTTTCTGCACCGCGGCGCGCGTCCGCAGGCGGTCAACGCTCCGGACTATCTGATCTCGCTGGGCCGAACGATCGGCATCAAGGCCAACGGCGCCGTCTCCAACCTGTCGGTCACGCCACTGGGAATGGCGCGCCTGCATCAGGCCCTGCGGCAGGGGAAGTTCGACGTCGTCCACGTGCACGAGCCGGTGGCGCCGCTGGCCAGCTGGTGGGCCACCGACTGGAGCCTTGCCCCCCTGGTCGGCACGTTCCACTCCTACTCGGAGGGCCGCGTCGCCAACGGGTTGGCGAGCTTCTTCGGCGCCCGGCGGGTGCTGAACCGACTACACGTCCGGATCGCCGTCTCGGACGCGGCGGCCTGGACCGGGCGGCGCTTCTTCGGCGGCCACTACCGGGTCATTCCCAACGGCGTGCACGTCGATCCCGACGTGCTCGCCTTGGCCGGCACTCGTCCGCCTGAGGATTGCCTGAAGATCGTGTTCGTGGGCCAGGCCGTCGAGCGCAAGGGCCTGCCGCTGCTGCTGCGCGCCTTCGAGGCCCTGCGCGAGCACATCCCCACCGAGCTGACGGTGATCGGGCCGACGCGGGAGGAACTCGCGCCGTTGATGCTCGATGATCGCGGCGTCCGGGTGCTGGGCAAGGTTGACGACGAGCGCAAGCACGAGGAACTGGCCCGCGCCGACGTGCTGTGCGCGCCGTCGCTGCGGGGCGAGAGCTTCGGCATGGTCCTGACCGAGGCCTTCGCCGCCGGGACGCCGGTGGTGGCCGCCGACATCGCCGGCTACCGAGACGTGGTCCGCGACGGCGTCGACGGGGTGCTGGTGCCCCGAGCCGACCCCCAGGCGCTGGCCGAGACGTTGCGCGACCTCTGGGAGGAGCCCGAGCGTCGTGTCGAGATGGCCCGTGCCGCGGCTGCCGATGTCGAGCGCTTCGCGTGGCCGCGCGTCGCGGCTGCGGTCATGGGCGCCTACGAAGACGCGATCGCCGCGCCGCGACCGGCGGGTGTCGTGCAGCGCGCCGCGGTGACCACCGGTCGGCGCTCGGCGGATCTCAAGCCGCATGTGCGCGCGAGGCGGATGCCGAGCCTGGAGCCGCCGCTGCCCAGCCGTCACGGACCGGCGGCGACAATCCTGCGCCGGGCGGCCGTGCTCGCCGTGTCGCTGGGCGGGATCGTGCTCGCGATGCTGGCCTTGAACAAGATTGGCCTGGACAACATCGCCAACGCGCTGATCAGCTCCAGCCCCGCGTATGTGCTGCTCGGGCTGGCGGTGATGTGCTGCGCGATGGCGGCCCGCGCCTTCTCGTGGTTGGCGATCCTGCGCGCCGCGCTTCCCAGGGCCCACGTTCGTCTCGCCGACGCTATGCAAGGCACCTTCATCGGGGTGCTGATGTCCTCGACGCTGCCCGCGCGCCTCGGGGAGCCGTCGCGCGCGCTCGTGGTCGCCCGCCGGACCGGGCGGCCGCGCGAGAACCTGCCCGTCGTGCTCGGCACGCTCGTCTCCCAGACGCTGCTCAATATCGTGGCCCTGGCCGTGCTCGGCGCGGTCATGTTCTCGTCTGTGGACCTGTTCAGCGGTCACCAGGACGCGCTGCTGGTGGCTGCGATTGCTCCCGTGGCGCTGCTCCTACTCGTGTTGTTGGCGCCGATCGTTCTGCGCCGCGGGGCCCCGGGCTCGCGACTGGGCCGCGTATCCCGGCTGCTCGCCCAGGGGCGCCGGGCGATGACCCGGGTGCGGGCCGGTCTTCAGGTCTTCCGTCAGCCCCGCCTGGGCCTGATGGCGGCCGGGGCTCAGTTCTTGGCCTGGGCCCTGCAGTGGGCCTCCTGCTACCTGCTGCTGGTGGCGCTCGGCCTTTCCCATCAGGCGGGCGCCGCCGCCGCCGCCGCGGTTCTGTTCGCGGTCAACATCACCGCCGTGCTGCCCGCCACCCCGGCCAACCTGGGCGTGTTCCAGGCCGCCTGCGCGGCGGTGCTCCATACCGGCTGGCACGTGGGCCTCGGCACGGGCGTGGCCTACGGCGTGATCCTGCAGGCCGTCGAGGTCGTGACGGCGCTGCTGATGGGCGGCCCCGCGCTGGTCAAGGAGGGCATGTCGTGGCGGGAGGTTCGCCTGCGAGCCATGAACGCTGCTCCGGTCAAGCTCCCCGCGCGGTCCAGCCGGGCCAGCGCGGCAGCGCTCGACGCTCGAAGTCTGACTCGCGCCGGATCGTCGGCAACTCGCTCACACCGCACCGGTCCGCAACTGACTGCGGCCGCACGTAGCCGGCAAAGGTGGAGTTTTTGTTCACCTTTTACTGGAGTGACGATTCCTCCCCGTGGGTACACTGGCGCGCACTTGGCCCGGGAGGCGCGGGCCCCGATCAATAGGAGCAGGATTGGCACTCTCACGATTGCTCTCAGCCAGACTTGTCGCCGGCACGTTGTGCGCGGCCACCGCGCTGGCGGTATTGCCAGCGGCGGCCAGCGCGACGCCGGGCCACTTCCGCGGCGTCATCACCCGACCCACGGCGGCGGGGCGGGCCTACAAGGCCAAGGCGCATCCGGCCTTACACCTGCGGCGGGGCGGCGCCAACATGACCTATCACGGCGGTCCGGTCATGCACTCCGACGCCAACTACACGATCTTCTGGGCGCCGACCGGGGCTACAGCGTTCCCGACCAACTACGCCACGATCATCAACGGCTTCTTTACCAACGTCGCCGGCGCCGATGGTCTGAACACCAACGACTACTCGATCGCCAAGCAGTACACGGACTCCACCGGCACCGGTTTCACCTATGGGGCCAGCTACGGCAAGACCCTCTACGACACCGACGCCTACCCGGCCAACGGCTGTAGCGCCGGCGGTGGCACGTGCATCACCGACGCCCAGTTGCAGACGGAGATCAGCAAGTTCGTCACCGCTAACAGCCTGCCGCGGGGGATGAACACGATGTACTTCGTGTACACCCCGTCAGGCGTGGCGAGTTGCTTTGACAGCTCGGGTACGCAGTGCTCGACCAACGTGTACTGCGCCTACCACAGCAACATCGGCAGCGGTAACACCGGCATCCTGTACGCCAACATGCCCTACGCGGCGGTGTCGGGCTGTGAGTCGGGCGAGTACCCGAACAACAGCGTGCCCGCGGACTCCGTGCTCAACGTGACCAGCCACGAGAACATCGAGGGCATCACCGATCCGCTCGGCACTGCCTGGTATGACTCGAGCGGGAACGAGATCGGCGATAAGTGCGCCTGGAACTTCGGCACGCCGCTGGGTGGCAGCGCCGGCGCCGAGTACAACGAGGCGATCGCCAGCGGGAAGTATTGGCTCCAGCAGGAGTGGAGCAACGCGGCTGGGGGCTGCCGGCAGCACGCCTGACCCCCTCGGTAGTCCCCTGGGTCGGAAACCGGACCATATGTCCGGTTTTCGACCCCGCGGGGGCGCCTTCCGGCGCCGTCAGTGCGGCCGTGCGCGCCAGGTGCCGGTCAGTGAGGGGTGCGATCAGGCGCCGGTCAGAGCGGGTTCGCCCTCGCCCGCCGGGTCGTCATCCCCGAGGTCGGCGCGCCGGGTGGGGTCGCGTTCGGTGCCGGCGATCAGCTCATCGTTGGCCTGGCGCTCGTTGCGGGGCAGACGGCCCGATTTCATCCCGAAGTAGATGGCCTGCGGGTGGTGGGCGACGATGGCCAGTGTCGACTGCTCGGGCTCGACGGCGAAACCGTCGGACAGCTCCAGGCCGATGCTCGGAGCATCCAGGAGCCGGAAGACCTTGGTCAGCTCGGACTGCTCGGGACAGGACGGATAGCCCCACGAGTAGCGGCGGCCCTGCGCGGGGGCGATCCCGAGGTCCTGGCGCACGCGCGCGTGCAGCCACTCGGCCATACCCTCGGCGGTCTGGACGCCCAGCCCGTGCACGAACAGCTGCTCGGCAAATTCTCCGTCGGCCTCGAGTGAGGCCATCAGCTCGGTGACCTCGCTTCCGGCCGTCACGGCCTGCAGAGCGACGACGTCGGGCTCGGATCCGACCGGGCGATAGAAGTCAGACAGGCAGATTCGGTCGTGCCGCGGCTGGCGCGGAAAAACCAGGCGCTCGAGCTCGCGGGGATTGTCGGGGTCGAAATCCCGAGGGTCCCAGACGATCAGTTCGTTGCCGTCAGCGTTGGCGGGGAAGTAGCCGAGCACGGCCCGCGGGCGCAGGTAGTCCTGCTCGCGCCACATGCGCTCCAGGCGAGGCTGGAAGTCCTCGCGCAGCAACTTGGCCCACTCCTCACCCTTCACGCCGCGTCCGCCCCAGTGGAGCTTGAACAGGACGTGGGTATCGAGGTGGGGGTAAACCTCGTCCAGCGGCACCTCGATCTCCCGTGCCCCCCAGAAGGGCGGGACCGGGAACGGGAGTGTCGGTGGCGGCGCCGCTGCGCACCGTGTCGTCGGTGACCGGCGGGGCGTCATCGGGCTCGGCGGCCGGCTTGTCGCGCAGCTGCTGGGCGTCGGCGCGCGTCTTGGTGACCAGCGCCTCGCGCGCCTCGGCGTCGATCAGCTGGTCCATCTTGGCCAGGCCCTCGAAGGCGTCCTTGCAGTAGAACACCCCAGGCTCATAGAGGTCGTCGGTCTCGGTCCCGCCGGGGTAGAGGATGCGCAGGCCGAAGTTGCGGTTGATGGCCGCGCCCCCGATCAGGACCGGAAATTCGAGCCCCCGCTGGTGCAGCTCCTGGACGGCGGCCGGCATCTGCTTGGAGGTCGAGACGAGCAGCGCGGAGAGGCCGATCGCCGTCGCGTCGTGCTCGACGGCGGCGTCGAGGATGGTCGAGATCGGAACCTGCTTGCCCAGGTCGACGACCGTGTAGCCGTTGTTGGTGAGGATCGTGTTGACCAGCGACTTGCCGATGTCGTGCACGTCGCCGAAGACGGTGGCGATCACGACCGTGCCCTTGGTGTAGCCCTCGAGCTTGTCCAGGTACTGCTCGAGGTGGGCCACGGCGCGCTTCATGACCTCGGCCGACTGGAGCACGAAGGGGAGGATCAGCTCCCCGGCGCCGAACTTGTCACCGACCTCCTTCATGGCCGGGAGCAGCACGGTGTTGAGGGTGGGCACGGCACCGATCTTCTCGACGCTTGAGTCGATCCAGATCCTCCACGCCCTCCTTCTTGCGGCGCAGGATGTGGAAGTGCAGGGCCTCCTCGGGCTCCATGCCCTCGGTCGGATTGGCCTTGCCCGCGCCCTCGGATTCCTCGGGGCCCTTGGACTCGAAATGGGAGATGAACCGCTCGAGGGCGTCCTCGCGGCGGTTGAAGACGAGATCGTCAGCGAGGTCGCGCTCGGCCTCGGTGATCTCGCTGTAGGGGGTGATGTGGTTGGGGTTGACCATGGCCAGGTCCAGCCCGGCCTCCACGCAGTGGTGCAGGAACACGCTGTTGAGCACCGAGCGGGCCGGGAGCCCGACGCCGAAGCTGACGTTCGAGACCCCGAGCGAGGTCTTGACGCCGGGCAGCTCCGCCTTGACCTGCCGGATGCCCTCGATGGTCGCGACCGCGCTCGGACGCCACTCCTCATCCCCGGTGGTGAGGGTGAAGGTGAGACAGTCGAAGATCAGTGCCTCGCGGTCCAGTCCGTGCTCGTCGCAGCACAGTTCGGTGATCCGGCGGGCGACTTCGAGCTTGCGCTCGGCCGTCTTGGCCATGCCCTCTTCATCGATGGTCAGCGCGATCAGCGCCGCGCCGTGGGCCTTGGCCAGCGGGACGACCTGGTCGAGTTTGGCGCGCCCGGCCTCGAGGTTGACGGAGTTGACGATCGCCCGGCCCGGGATCTGCTCCAGCGCCGCCTCGATCACCGCCGGCTCGGTCGAGTCGATCTGGATTGGCGCGGGCTGGCTCAGCGAGATGCCCTTGACCACCTGGCGCATCTGCTCGGCCTCGTCCTGACGCTCGGTCAGAGCCACGCAGATGTCGAGCACGTGAGCGCCGCCGGTGACCTGGTCCTCGGCCACCACGAGCAGGCCGTCGTAGTCGTCGGCGAGGAGCATCTCCTTGGCCTTGCGCGAGCCCTGGGAGTTGACCCGCTCGCCGACCAGCGTCGGGCGCGGGTCCTGAACCAGCGGCGTGGCGGCGATCATCGAGCTCACGTGCGGCGGTCGCCGCTGGGGACGGGGCTCGGGGATCCTGCCCTTGGCCCGTTCGGCGATGGCCGCGATGTGCTCGGGCGTCGTGCCGCAGCAGCCGCCGACGATCGAGACGCCGTAGCGGTCGACAAATTCTCCCAGCACCTCGGCCAGCGGGCCGGGCTTCTCGGGGAAGATCGTCTCGCCGTTGGGTCCCTGCAGGGGCAGGCCGGCGTTGGGAATGCAGTGGACGGGAACCGAGGAGAACTCGGTCAAAAAGCGGATCGCGTCACGCATGTCCTCCGGCCCGGTGGAGCAGTTGAGGCCGATCACGTCGACGTCCAGGGCCTCGAGGGTGGCCAGCACGGCGCTGATATCAGTGCCGAGGAGCATCTTCCCGCCCTGGGGGAGCAGCGAGACGCTGCACTGGATCGGAACCTGGCGGTCCAGTTCGGCGGCCGCGGCGCGGACTCCGAAGATGGCCGCCTTGACCTCCAGGATGTCCTGGGCGGTCTCGATGATGACCAGATCGACGCCGCCGGCGATGAGGCCGTTGGCCTGCTCGGTGAAGACCTCGACCAGATCGCGGAAGCCGATCTGACCGAGCGTGGGATCGTCGGAAGCGGGGAGGAAGCCGGTCGGGCCGATCGAGCCGGCCACGAACCGCTTCTCGCCCGCGGCCTTGCGCGCGATCTGGGCCGCCTTGAGGTTGATCTCATGGGTGTGATCCTCGAGCCCCCATTCCGACAGCTTCAGGCGCGAAGCCTGGAAGGTGTCGGTCTCGACGACTTCGGCGCCGGCCTCGAGCATCGACTGATGCACGCCCTCGATCACGTCCGGGCGGTTGAGGACGAGCGCCTCGTGGCAGCGCCCGGGAAGCTTGTAGTCGCGCTCGAGGTCGAGGTCGAACTGCTCCAGCGTGGCGCCCATGCCACCGTCGAAGACGATCGTTCGCTCGTGCGCGGCGCCGATGAAGTCACGCATCCGAGAGATCCTACTAAAACCTTGACATGATCCTGGCAAGGTTGGGAGCGAGGGTCCGGTCTACCGCGCCGTCCAGCCGAAGTCCATCGTCACGGGGGCGCCGGTGAAGGCGCGACCGCCCGGGCCGGCCAGGAAACTGACCACGGCGGCCACTTCATCAGGCTCGATCAGCTCCTTGACCGCGTGGGGCTCGAGGATCACCTGCTCGAGAACGTCTTCCTCAGGCCTCGAGTGCGCCTTGGCCTGGTCGGCGATCTGCTTCTCCACCAGCGGCGTACGGACGTACCCGGGGCAGACGGCGGTGGCGGTGATGCCTCGCTCGGCACCCTCGAGGGCCAGGGTCTTGACCAGGCCAAGCACGCCGTGCTTGGCAGCCACGTACGCGGACTTGAAGGGCGAGGCGACGAGGCCATGGGCGGAGGCGATGGCGATGAACCGCCCGGCGTCGGACTCGGCCAGGGCCGGCCAGGCGTGTTTGGCGAGGACAAACGGGCTCGTCAACAGCAGGGCGATCATCGTCTCCCAGCGGTCCTGGGGGAACTCCTCGATCGGCGCCACATGCTGGATGCCGGCGTTGGGCACGACCACATCCAGACGGCCGAAGCGCTCGCGCGCGGCTTGCACTGCGGCCGCGTTCGCGGCCGGCGAGGTCAGATCGGCCTGATGGGGGACGCCCGGTCCGTCGCGGTCGGGTTCGAGGTCGACGGCGAGAACATCCAGGCCGTCGGAGGCCAGACGCTCGGCCACCGCTCGCCCGATGCCGCTCGCCGCCCCGGTCACCAAGGCGGCACGGGCGTCGCTCATGGCCGGAATATTAAGGGGCGGCGCCGGCGTCGACGAATGTTGTCGACATGTGGTCGGCCGCGTAGCCGGTCCGCATCCTGGGTAAAGCAACGGTATGCAGAGCGTTGACAATTTCAGTCTGACGCTCAGGGCCGAGCCAGACGCGGTCACGACTGCCCGCCACGCCCTGAGCGATTTCGCCGAGTCGGCCGGTGCCGACCCGACCACTCTCGAGGCCGTCCGGCTGGCTGCCTCGGAGGCGCTCACCAACGTCGTCGTCCACGCTTACGCCGACAATTCGGGCCCGATCTTCGTGACCGCCGCTGTCGTCTCCTCCGAGCTCTGGGTGCTGGTTTCTGACGAGGGTCAGGGCCTCGAGCCCCGGACCAACCGCCCGGGTCTCGGCTTGGGGTTGGGCCTGATCTCGCAGGTCACCGACGAGCTGGCGATCGTGCCCCGGGCCAGCGGCGGGACCGAGGTCAGGATGCGCTTCGATCTCGTCCCGGGCGAGGCCACGGGTGGGGCTCGGACGGAAGCCCCGCGCAGCTCGCGCTCTTCATCAGACCAGAGCGGCGCCCGGAACCTGCGCACTCTGCTGCTGCGCGGCCGGCAGCAATACGCCTAGGCTCCCCGGACCGTCAGCCGCGCGGGTCGGCCGCCTTGGCCGTCTCTCCCGCCTCGTCGCGCTTCTGGACCACGAGGTAACCGTTGTGCACCGCGACGACGGTTTCGACCTCGTGGATCTCGTGTCCGGCGAGCATCACGAACCGGCGTGGGTGCGAGCGAACCTGTTCGTACTCGGCCTTTGACAGCTTGACCAGCGAGTTGCAACCCAGTCGTGCGCACTCGCAGCGGAAGCCGATGAGCCGATCCTCGTCTCCGGGCCACTGGCCTCGTTCGATGCCCTCGTTGACCTCGCGGAACACGGCCTCGTTGGCGCCCAGGCGGTGCTGAAGTTCGTCATCCACGGGCGGGGGCCTCGGTTTGGCCGCTGGCCGCGGCGGCGTACAGGGCCTCGATGGTGGCCGCCTGGCCGACCGCGTCCGCGCGTCCCAGCAGCGGTTGCGCCTCGCCAGCGACGGCGGCGGCGAAGTTCTCTGCCTCGAGCCGGTAGGCGTTGGCGGGCGGCACCGAGATCGCTTGCACCGCGCCGGCCGACCGCCGCTCGATCACCGGCGTTCGGCCGTGCCACGGATCATCAAGGAACAGGGTCCCCGTCTCGCCGACAACCTCCAGCTCGTCGCGGGGCGCCGAGGCGAAGCTGCAGTCAAACAGACCGAGCGCGCCCTCAGCGAAGCGCAGCGTCCCGACCAGCTGGACATCGACTCCGTCCCCGCCCTCTCGCTGCTGGGCGGTCACCTCGACCGGCTCCCCGGCCAACAGGCGCGCGGCGTTCACGCAATAACAGCCGACATCCATCAGCGCGCCGCCGTCCATTGCCTTGATGAGGCGTGGATCGGTTCGATCGGTCAGGTTAAAGCCAAACGTAGCCCGGATCAGACGCACCGCTCCCACAGCTTGTTCGTGCACGAGTTCGGCCAGGCGCCGCGTCTGCGGATGATGGCGGTACATGAACGCCTCCATCAGCACCAGATCCTGCTCGGCAGCCAGGGCGAAGACGCCCGCGACCGCGGCTGGATCCCGCCCCATCGGTTTCTCGCACAGCACGTGCTTGCCGGCGCGCAGCGCCCGCTCGGTCCAATCCACGTGCATGGAGTTGGGAAGCGAGATGTAGACCGCATGCACCTCGGGATCCTCGAGCAAGGCCGCGTAGCTGCCGTGCGCGCGCTCGATCCCATGCCGATCGGCGTACTGACGGGCGCGCGCCGGGTCACGGCTCGCCACCGCCACCACTGCGACTCGGTCTGAGCCCGCGCACCCGGCCAGGAACTGGTCGTTTATCCGTGCTGTCGACAGCAGGCCCCAGTTCAGCATTCGCTCGCCATGCGGGCCAACCCGCCGACTGCATCGCTGATCCGGTCGATCTGCAGCGGTCGGGTCGACGCGGGAGGCAGAATGTCGCCAACCATGGTCGCGCGGAGACTACAGCGTGCCTGAGGGCGTGACCGCGTTTGCGCCCGGGCGCGTGAACCTGATCGGGGAGCACACCGATTACAACCGGGGACTGGCGCTGCCGTTCGCGATTGCCGACGGCGTGACGGTCACGGCGCGCCCCGGGGAGGGGGACCGCATCACGGTCATCGCTCACGATCTCGGTCACGCCCGGGACTCGTTCCCGCTCCGCGCGCCCCCGTACACGCGTGGGTGGCGAGGCTTCGCCCGCGGTATCGCGACCGAGCTCCAGGCCCGCGGTCTACCCCTGCTGGCCGCCGACCTCGAGATCCGCGGCACGGTGCCCCGCGGTTCGGGCCTGTCTTCCTCGGCGGCGCTGGAGGTTGCCCTGTGTTTGGCGCTGCTCGCCGTGGCCGGAACCCAGGAGCCCGAGCGGACCGAGCTGGCCGCGCTGTGCACGGAGGTCGAGAACGCCTGGCTCGGCGCCCAGACCGGGATGTTGGATCAGATCGCCTCCCTGTATGGGCAGGCCGATCGGGCGTTGCGGGTCGATTTCGCTGTCCTCTCGGTGGCGCCGGTTGAGCTCGACCTGGGCGGCTACAAGCTCGTCACGCTGGACTCGGGGGAGCGACACGCCAATGCGCCTCGGAGCGGGAGCGGGAGCGACGGGTCGCCGGCGGCCGGTTACAACCAGCGCCGGGCCGAGTGCGCGCGCGCCTGCGAGCTGCTCGGGATTGACAGCCTGCGCGAGGCCGGGCTCGACGAGGTCGATCAACTGCCCGAGCCGCTCGGGCGGCGCGTTCGCCATGTGATCACCGAGAACGAGCGCGTCGAGCAGACGGCGGCGGCCCTCTCCGAGCACGAGCTCGAGCGGGTCGGGGAACTGCTGAACGCCTCCCACGCCAGCCTCCGTGATGACTACGAGGTCTCCACCCCGGCCGTCGAGCGGACGGTGAAGCGCCTGCGTGAGGCCGGCGCGCTGGGCGCACGAATCGTCGGCGGCGGCTTCGGAGGCCACGTGCTCGGGCTCCTGCCGCCGGGTGCCGTCGCGCCGGAGGGCTCGATCGAGGTCACCCCGAGCGCCGGGGCTCACCTGATCGATTGACGCCGGCTGCTGTGTTCACTCGGTGGCGCCGAGGGCGGCGTAGACCAGCTCGTAGGCGCGGACCGCGTCCTTGGCCCGCTGAGCTTCACGCAGCGCGTCGTCGTCGATCCGGGCGGCGACGGAATCGATGAACCGCCACTGCAGGATCGAGCGCCGGACGGCTCCGACCTGATCCTCGGTGTAGGGGTAGAGGTCGAAGCCGAGGCGCTCGCCGCGGCTGCCGTATCCGCACCGCCGCAACTCCAAGGCGAGCTCGAGCGTCTCCATGAAGGCCGTGGTCCCGACCATGTTGTCGTCGTCGAACGTGCCCCAGCCCGAGTTGGCGTGCAGGTGGCCGAGCAGACCCTCGGAGGCGAGCAGGGCCGCGTACTCGGGCAGATGCTCGCCGTTCATGAGCAGGTGCTGCCAATCCATGTTGATCTCGACGTTGTCGAGGCCCTGCGCGTCGAGCTTGTGGACCACGTGCAGGCACATGCCGATGTTGCGCATCAGGATCTTCATCGCCGGCTCGGAGTTCTTGTGCTCCAGCAACAGCTTTATCCCGTGCCGTCGGCATTCCTCGGCCGTCTCGGCGAGGCCCTCGATCAACCATGCCCAGGCGTCGGCGTAGGCGGTCTGAAACGGGTAGTTGTAGCCCTCGCCGCCGGGCCAGACGATCAGCTGCGCCCCGAGTGAGCCGGCGAAGGCGGCCGCGTCGCGGAGGATCCGCCGCGCCTCGGTGCGCAGCCCGGGGTCCGGATTGACCAGCCCTCCACGGGCAAAGCGAGGATCGAGATGCAGGCCGCCGGCCAGGCAGTAGATGTCATGACCGCTCAACGCCGCCCGGACGTCGTCGAGATTCTCAGGCGAAAGCTCGTCGGGGTAGTGAAACTCATAGCCGTCCATCAGATCGCCCAGGCCGCCGACGGCCCGGCGGACCTTCTCGGCCACCGGCTCGCTCGCGTAGTCGTGATTGGGCTGGTAGCCGCCGGGCACGAACCTCGTGATCATCGGTCCGAGGGCCCAGATACCGAGACTCGTCTTCAGCACGGCCGGACACGTTAGCGATAACATGCCGCTCGCTCTGCCGGTAGCCAGTCGGGGACTGGAGAGGAGAGGACCGTGGAAGTCGAGGGAGAGGGCCGGACCCCCGACCGCTCGCGCCGCCCGCCGGTGATGTCCGATGTCGGTCGGCTGGCCGGCGTCTCCCATCAGACCGTCTCGCGCGTCATCAACGGCAGCCGCCACGTCAGGCCGGCGACGCGGCAGCGGGTCCTGCGCGCCATGCAGGAGCTCGGCTACCGGCCCAACTCGATCGCCCGGGCGCTCGTCACCGGGCGCTCGCAGACCGTCGGCGTGGTCAGCTTCGACACCACGCTGTACGGGCCGGCGTCGACGCTGTTCGGAATCGAGCGGGCCGCCCACGAGGCGGGTTACTTCGTGATCATCGCCAGTCTGAAGGCGCTGGACCGAGCCTCGGTGACCGAGGCGGTTGACCGCCTGAGCCTTCAGGGCGTCGATGGGATCGTGGTCATCGTCTCCGAGCAGGCCTCGCCGCAGGACCTGCTGTCCGCGCCGGCCGCCGTGCCCCTGGTAGCGGTGGAAGGTCGGCCCGGGCAGGGAATTCCCGTGGTTGCCGTCGATCAGTGCGCGGGTGCGGGCGTGGCCACGCGCCATCTCCTGGCCTTGGGCCACCGCACGGTCTGGCACATCACCGGGCCGGTTGACTCGGTCGAGTCGCGCGAGCGGATCCGCGGCTGGGAGCTGGCGCTCCGGGACGCCGGGGCTCCCGTGCCCGATCCCCTGACCGGCGACTGGAGTCCGCGCTCGGGGTACTTCCTGGGTCAGCGCCTGAGCCGGATGCCCGAGGTGACGGCCGTGTTCGTGGCCGGCGATCAGATGGCGCTCGGCGTGCTGCGCGCGATGCACGAAAGCGGGCGGCAGGTCCCGGGCGAGGTGAGCGTGGTCGGCTTTGACGACATCCCGGAGGCGGAGTTCTTCACGCCGCCGCTGACCACGGTGTGCCAGGACTTCGGTGAGGTCGGTAGCCGGGGTCTACGGCTGCTCGTGCGGGCGATTGAAGCCCACGCGAGCGGCGGGCAGCCGCCGCGCGGCTCGCTGGTCGCGCCCGAGCTGAAGGCTCGCGCGAGCACGGCGGCGCCGGCGGGTTGACGGCCCCTTTATGTGATCGCTAACGTGCGCATTTGAGATTCGTCAGGAGGGAGGAGGGGGCGGAACGCGAATGGAGATTTCGCCGCTGGCCGGACGACGTGAGCGGCGCAAATTTAGATCCCGTTAATGCGGATGGACAGGGAAGCCGGGGTGTGAAACCTTTCCTCGGCCACCGGGACGAGCAAGACAATCAGCGATCCAGAGGGCGCGGTGGGAGCGCTCTCATACACCCGAGGAGATGTACCTCTATGGCGGTTTGGAAACGGGCCTTAGTGCCCACCTTGGTTGCGGCCGCGGTAATCGCGGGCTGCGGCTCTTCTTCTTCGAGCAGCTCGAAGTCCACATCAGCGTCGGCGTCGAGCGGCGGCGGTAGTACGCCGGCCGTCTCGGCGTCATCGTTCACCAACGACTTCTCCGCGATGCACTCGCTGGCGTCCCTCGGGGCGTCCGGCAAGGGCAAGGTCGCGGTGATCCTTCCGGACACGACGAGCTCGACGCGGTACGTCGAGTTCGACGCGCCGGACCTGCACAAGGCCCTCGTGGCCGCTGGGGTGCCGTCCTCGGACATCATCATCCAGAACGCGCAGAAGAGCGATCAGACGTTCCTGACCGACGCCCAGACCGATATCACCAACGGCGCCAGCGTCATCCTCAGCGACCCTGAGGACTCGGGTACCGGTGCCCAGGTGGAGAAGATGGCCGCCGCGCATGGCGTCAAGGTCATCGACTACGACCGGCTGACGCTGGGCGGTAGCCGTCCGTACTACGTGAGCTTCAACAACGTGACGGTCGGCAAGGTCATGGGCCAGGGACTGGTCTCCTGTGCCGCGGCCTGGAAGGTGACCAAGCCACAGGTCATCGTGATGCGTGGCGATCCGACCGACAACAACGCGACGCTGTTCTACCAGGGCTACTACAACGGAGTCCTGCAGCCGCTGTTCCAGTCGGGCAAGTGGGCGAAGGTGGCGACGCCCGCGGGGACGTGGGATCCGCCGACCGCGGCAACGGAGTTCGAGCAGGCATTCACGGCCAACAAGAACGCCAACGCTGCGCTCATCCCGAACGATGAGAACGGTGCGCCGATCATCACCTACCTGAAGAGCCATGGGGTCAAGCCGAACACCTTCCCGACCACCGGGCAGGACGCGACGCTGACCGGACTCCAGAACGTGCTCACCGGCTACCAGTGCGGCACGGTCTACAAGGCCATCTACAAGGAAGCTCAGGCAGCAGCGGCTCTGGCCGTCTACCTGCGGGCCGGTAAGACCCCGCCGTCGTCGCTGTTGAACGGCACCACCACCGACATCAACGAGAAGAAGGAAGTTCCGTCGGTGCTGCTGCAGCCAGTGTGGGTAACTCCCAAGAACATGAACGCGACGATCATCAACGACAAGTTCGTACCGGCCCACCAGCTGTGCGCGGGCCAGTACGCAGCTGCGTGCAAGAAGGCAGGGATCAGCTCCTAGCCCACGCAACCCGCAAACGGTGCAACGTGCCCGCCCACGACTCGTGGGCGGGCACAATGCCCAGGACGGCCACGACACGAAATGAGCACTTCAAACACACCGGTCGCTGACGGACCGGCGCCCCCGGAGCCAGCGGTCCACTGCTTGCGCTCAGAGGGGTGAGCAAGCGGTTCGGTCCCGTGCAGGCGCTGAACTCGGTCAATCTCGAGATCCCGCCCGGCCAGGTCACGGCGCTGATCGGCGACAACGGGGCGGGCAAGTCTTCACTGATCAAGACGGTCTCCGGACTCTGGAGCCAGGACGCAGGCGACATCGTGTGGGAGGGCACACCGGTGCACCTCCACGGGCCCCGGGACGCCGAGGCTCTCGGCATCACCACGATCTACCAGGACCTCGCGCTGTGCGACAACCTGGACATCGTCCAGAACATGTTTCTCGGCCACGAGCCGACCCAGCGGAGCCTCCTCAATGAATCAGCGATGGAGACGAAGGCGCGTGAGACGTTGAGTGAGCTGAACGTCACTACAGTGCGCTCGATCCGCCAGCCGGTGGCCTCCCTGTCCGGAGGCCAGCGCCAGTCGGTGGCCGTGGCCAAGGCCGTCATGTCCAACGCCAAGCTGGTGATCATGGATGAGCCAACGGCCGCCCTCGGCGTGGCTCAGACGTCCATGGTCCTCAATCTGATCAAGACGCTCTCCAGCCGCGGCGTCGCGGTGCTCGTGATCTCACACAACCTCGTCGACGTGTTCGAGGTCGCCGACCGGATCGCGGTGCTTTACCTCGGGCAGCTCGTGGTGAGCGGGCCGGCATCTGAGTTTGACCGCCAGAGCGCGGTCGAATACATGACCACCGGCGGTGCCGGCGAGGCGTCGGCGGCGTAGGCTGTCGCGTCAGAGGAGGAGAGAAAAGTGGCCGATTCCAGCGACACCAGTGATGTGAGCACTCAGCCGCCGCCGGCCGCGCCCGGTGCAGGTGCCACCGGCGAGGGGCTCAGTCAGGAGGAGCTGGCCGCCGTCGCGCCGGAGGTCCTGGCCGACTCGCTGCCCGACTACTTCCGCGCCTGGGGTCGACGGATCCGCAACGGGGAGTCGGGCGCGCTGCCGATCATCGTCGGCCTGATCATCATCGTCATCTTCTTCCAGGCTGAACGGTCGGCGTTCCTCACCTCCGGCAACCTGGTCAACCTGTTCACTCAGGCCGGTACGTACATCCTCTTCGGGGCGGCCGAGATCTGGGTCCTGCTGCTGTCGGAGATCGATCTTTCGGTGGGCTTCAATGCCGCCGTCGGCGCGTTCGTCATCGCCGAGCTCATCGCGCCACCTGTCAGTCTGCCGTGGTGGATCGGGGTTCTTGGTGGCCTGGCTGCCTGCAGCGGCCTCGGCGCCGTCCAGGGTACCCTGATCACGCGCTTGGGGCTGCCCTCGTTCGTCGTCACCCTGGGTGGTCTGCTCGGCTTCGAAGGCATCATGCTCGAGCTGGCCAACATCGACAAGACAGCCGTCGGCGGGGTCATCAACATCGACTCGGGCAGCCCCATCTACAAGCTCGTCAACACGAACATGAGCCCGGCGCTGGGCTGGATCGTCCTCGTCGTCATCCTGGCGCTGTTCGCCGCCATTCGCGTCAGCGATATCGCCCGCCGTCGCCGTCACGGTCTCACCGCGCCCCCGCTCGGAATCACGCTGCTCACGCTCGGCCTGGCCGCCGTGGGCGGAGTCGTGTTGGTCCTCATCTGCAACGCCAACCGGGGGGCTCTCACGGTGCTGCAGGGCGTGCCGTGGGTGATCCCGTTCGTGCTCTTCGTCCTCCTGGTGTTCTCCTTCTTTTTGAGCCGGATGCGCACGGGCCGCTACATCTACGCCATCGGCGGCAACCCCGAGGCCGCCCGCCGCGCGGGGATCAACGTGGCCATGGTGCGCACGCTGGGCTTTGTCCTCGCCGGTCTGACGGCCGGCCTCGCCGGCCTCGTGTACGAGTCACGCCAGGGCTCGATGGCGACAGACATCGACGGCGGCTCGCTGGTGCTGTTCGGCGTCGCGGCCGCGGTCATCGGCGGTACGAGCCTGTTCGGCGGTCGCGGCAAGATGATCCACGCTCTGCTCGGTGGCGTCGTCATCGCCGCGGTATTCAACGGGCTCGGCCTGATGGGCATCGCCGCTGCGGGCCAGGACATGGCCACGGCTGTCGTGCTGATCCTGGCCGTCACGCTCGACGCGCTGGTCAGGCGGCGAGCCACGGCGCGCTGATCAGCGGCGGTTGCGGCAAGTGGTGGTCGCAGAGGGCGGCCACCACGATGGCTTGGTCGTAGTCACAATGACGGCATGACGGAAGCCGGCCTGAAAGCGGCCGCCGAGAAGATGCGCGCCGCCGGGGCTCACGAGGAGGCGATCCGCGCCTTCGAGAGCGCCTACACGAGACTGACTGAAGGCGGTGAGACGCTCCTGCCCACGGCCGAGCTCGAACCGGCCCAAGATGTCCCCGCGCTCGAGGACCTGCGCGACGCTGACGCGACGGAGGCGCTGGAGCACGTCGTGGTGATCAAGCTCAACGGTGGGTTGGCGACCTCAATGGGGCTGCAGGAGCCCAAGTCGCTGGTCGAGGCTCGCGAGGGGCGCTCGTTCCTGGACATCATCGTCGGCCAGATCCTCGCTTTGCGCGAGCGCCATGGTGTCCGCCTGCCGCTGGTGCTGATGAACAGCGACGCCACCCGGGAGGCAACCGAGAAGGCGCTATCCGCCCACCCCGAGATCGCCCACGAGGGCCTCCCCCCCGACTTCATGCAGAGCATGATTCCCAAGCTGGACGCCGAGTCGCTGGCCCCGGTCAGCTGGCCGCCCGCCCCGGCGCTCGAGTGGTGTCCACCCGGGCACGGTGACGTGTACGGGGCTCTGCGCCGCTCGGGGATGCTGAGCGCCCTGCTCGAGCAGGGCTTCCGCTACGCGATGATCTCCAACTCCGACAATCTCGGCGCGCAGCTCGATCATCGCATCGCGGCCCACCTGGCCCGGGAGCAGATCCCTTTCCTGATGGAGGTCGTCCAGGGAACCGAGGCCGACCGCAAGGGCGGCCACATCGCGCGGCGGCGCAGCGACGGACGGCTCGTCCTGCGCGAGACGGCGCAGACGCCGGAAGAGGACGCCGATTCCTTTCGCGACTACACACGCTGGCGCTACTACAACACCAACAGCCTATGGGTCGATCTGCGAGCGCTCGATGAGCTGCTCGAGCAGTCAGACGGCGTGCTCGAGCTTCCGCTGATCGTCAACCGCAAGACCGTCGACCCGCGGGATTCAGACTCCCCACCGGTGATCCAGCTGGAGAGCGCGATGGGCGCCGCGATCGGCAGCTTTGCCGGCGCCAGCCTGCTGCTCGTTCCCAGGACGCGGTTCGTGCCCGTCAAGACGACCGATGATCTCCTCGTTCTCCGCTCCGACGTCTACGGACTCACCCCTGACCAGGAGGTGCGCGCCGTGCCCGAACGGGCTGAGCAGCTGCCCTACGTGGAGCTTGACTCGCGCTACTACAAGCTGATCGACGATTTCGAGGGCCGCTTCCCCAGCGGTCCGCCGTCGCTGCGCGAGGCCGAGCGACTCGTGGTCCACGGCGATGTCACCTTCGGCGCCGGCGTGATCGTCCGGGGGGCGGTCGAGCTCGACACCGAAGCGCCGCGCGAGCTCGCGCCGGGGACAGTGCTGGAATAACGGCCGTGACGGAGGGGGAACCGACCGGACGGGCGATGCCATTGGCGGCCCACCCCGCCCGGTGACGATCGTGCTGGCCGACGACCACGCCGTCGTCCGCGCCGGTCTGCGCCTGCTGCTCGACGCCGACGCGGAGTTCGAGGTTGTCGGCGAAGCCGGAGACGTCGCGGGCACGGCCCGGTGCCTGGACGAGCTACACCCGCGCGTCCTCGTCCTCGACATCAACATGCCCGAGGGCTCGAGCATTCCCGCCATTCCGCGCTTCCTCAGCGCGGCCCCGGCAACGCGGATCGTTGTGCTGACGATGAGCAATGACGTCAATCTCGCCCGCGATGCGCTGCGGGCGGGGGCGACCGGCTTCGTGGTCAAGGAGGCGGCCGAGACCGAGTTGATCCAGGCCGTTCGCCTCGCCGCCGAGGGGCGGACCTATCTGACTCCCGAGCTCGGCGCCCGGCTGGCCACCGATCGCCGCCCGCCGACCGTGACGACTGACGACCTCAGCGCCCGTGAGGTCGAGGTCCTGCGGCTGATCGCCCTCGGCCACACCAACGCCGAGGTCGCAGCCCAGCTGTTTCTCAGCGTGCGCACGGTCGAGTCTCACCGCGCTCACATCCAGCAGAAGACCCAGCGCTCCTCACGCGCCGCGCTGGTCGCCTACGCGCGCGAGCGCGGACTTCTCTAGAGCGGGTCCCCGGGGGCGCTCAGCGCCCGGGACTGCCACCGCGGCCGCCGGCCCCGGCGATCTCATCGCGCCGGGCCGGTCGCCGGGCCGACTTGGGGACCGACGCGATCAGGCTGGGCGACACGCCGGCGCGGGTCGCGTGCGCGACCGTCTGGCGGACGCCGTGGCGCGTGGTCCACGTGATGCGAGCGATCCGGTAGCGCAACAGCGCCGTCCACGTCTGGGTACCGATCACGCCATCGGGGGTCAGCCCATGCGCGGCCTGGAAGCTCTCGACCGCGTTCTGGGTCTTGATGCCGAAGCCCCCGTCGACGCCGATCGCGTAACCGGCCGAGATGAGGTGCTCCTGGGCCCACACGACCGTGTCACCGGTCGCTTTGCGGCTGATCGTGCCGAGCTCGGTATACGTGGTGTATCCCGCCAGCGGACCGGCCGGACGCGACAGCGCGCGCCAGTCTCCCGCGCTCGCCACCTGCCAGTCCCACCAGCTCAACCCGTCAGCGCCGTAGGCGCGCGAGAGCTGGCGAAACCGGATTATCTGATGAGCGGGCGGCGAGCCGTAGAGCTGGCCCAGGGGGTAGATGGGGCGCTGGTAGATGCGGTTGTAGGCGTAGGTGTGGGCAAAAACCGCGTCCGTTGTCGTGCCGATGTCGCGCCAGTACATCTGGGGGACGTTCACCTGCGCACCGCCCGGTCCCAGAAAGACCGAGTAGGGGAAGGCGGGGTGGTAGTCGATGTACGGGAACCCGGCGAGCGCGAGCGGGTACCGGTAGCCGATCAGCCTGCGGAGCCGCCGGATGTAGGACTGCGCGGCGACGTACTTGCCCTGGTACTCGCTCTCGGCGTCGATGATCAGGCAATCAGCTCCGTCGCGAACCGCCCGTGCCCCCTGGTAGGCCTCGGTGATCGGATGGTTGCCATACACGTATTGCCAGGCGCACACCCGGAGGCCGCCGGCATGCAGCTCGGAAACCAGCGTGGGGCTGAACTGGGATGACCAAAAGCCCGTACCGTCACTGCTCTTCATGATCACCGTCCCGACGCCGTACTGGCGGGCGGCGGCGACGATCCGAGGCACGCTGCCGCCGCTCGAGTAGCCGAGCTCCCAGATCCACATCGCGCGTCCCGCCAGCGGGTTCCCCCGCCCCCGACCGGCGGCTCGGGCGGCGGGGGCGCCGGACCAGATTACGGCGGCCAGCACCAGCAGCGCCAAGGCTGCCCTAGGTAACCAGCGTTGCCCCTGGGCCCGGCGACCGCGCTTCTCGCGGCTCGGTGCCATACGGCGAGTCACCGTACCGGAAACCCCCCTCGGCGCCCGCAAGTTGCGGTGCGTCCGGGGGAACGGCTCTCAAACCCGCGGTCACGCCAGGGCTCATGCGTCGCGGGCCGTGAGGGTGGCGAGGCCAACCAGGAGCATTCCGGCTGCCCATGCGGCCAGAACCCCGAGCCCGGCCCATGGCGAGATCGGCAGGGAGCGGATGTTCCGGGTGGCCTGAATCGCCAGCCCGGCGGTCATCGGCGCGATTTGCTGGATGTGCCGCTGCCACGGGCCCGAGATGAGATGGGCGAGCAGCAGCGGCAGGTACAGCAGCGCGAGCACGACTCCCGTCGATACCGCGGTGTCGCGCAGGACGGTGCCGACGCCGAGGCTCAGCAGGGCGACCAACGCGAGGTACAGGACGCTGCCGAAGGCCGCACGGAGCGTTGGCCCGTCGGCGATCGAGACCAGTGCGTAGCCGTGCGCGGGGTCGAGCCCGGCCCCGGGAAGCAACAGGCGCCCGACGACCAGGCATCCGACGATGACCAGCACTGCCGTGGCCAGTGCGAGTCCGACGATCATGACCGCCTTGGCGGCCAGCATCGTCCCCCGGCGCGGGATCGCGGCGAGGGTCAGCCGGATCATGCCGGTGCCGTACTCGTCGGTCACCGCCAGGATGGCCAGGACCGCGATCACCGCCTGACCGAGGTCGACCCCGACCAAGGCCAGGCGGGTCGGGTCCTGAGCGGCGCCGCCGGCCGAGACGTGCAGGGCGGCCGCCACGGCGGCGCTGACCGCGACCGTCAACACGACGGTGCCTACCATCAGCCACCAGGCGTCGGGGATCGTCCGCAGCTTGACCCACTCCGCGCCGAGCGCCTCGCTCACGCGTCCCTCCGGCGCAGCACGAGGCGGGCGGCGAACAGCGCGACCCCCGCATACGCGGCGAGGACCAGAAGTCCGGCCCATGGCGCCAGCGGGTAGTAGCCGTTCGCCATCGTGTACGGATAGCTCACCAGTTCCGATCGGGGGAGCAGGCCGAGCACGGAGAATCCGGCCGCCGGGGTGAGGCGGTAAAGCCACGTTGCGAGCGTGCCGGCGGAGGTCGGGCCGATCACGCCGGGACCGGTGAACGTCGGTATGACGAACACCAGGACGCCGACGAGGATCGCCCCCGCGCTGCGGCGTAGGATCGTGCCGATGCCCAGGGCCGCGAGCGCTGTGAGCGCCACCAGCGCGCCGCTGCCGACGATGACCTGCGCCACGGTCGGTGAATCGGCGGGGAAGATGTAGTTGCCGCCGAGCGTCATGACGCGCTCACCGATGGGGATCGCGACCGCGGCCGCGACGGCCCCGACCACGAAGCCGGCCCCGCCGATCACGACCGCCTTGGCGGCCAGCACGTCTCCCCGGGCTGGGGTGGCGGCGAACGTCGTACGGATCAGGCCGCGCCGGTATTCGCTGGTGGTGAACATGGTCGCGATCACGATCAGCATGATCAGCGCGACGACCAGTCCGAACAGCAATGGATCGGCCGCCGTGTCGCCACCCGCCGTGGCCACGGCCGGCGCGATGTCACCCGAGCCGATGACGAGGACCGAATCCCCCGATTGGCGGTAGCTGCCGTGACCCAGCGTCGTGTAGTAGTCGCGCGGACCGGTGCCGATGCTGGTGCCTCGCCATGGCCCCGCTCCGGCTTGCCGCCCATCAGCGGTGAGGCCGCTGATGGCAACGTGGTCGAAAGCTGCGCTGGCCTGCGTCGCGGACCCTCCGGAGGTCATCGGCGAGGTGGCGAACAATCCGACACGCACGGTTCGTGGCAGGCCGGCCAGGTCCGCGCTGGCGACCTCGTGCCAATCGGTCCCGTCGCTGGAGTCGTAGCCGGTGATCGTGTCGCCGGCTCGAGTCAGCCGCAGCCAGCGCGGTGTCGTGTTGGAGATCGGTCCCGGCAGGCCGGCCTGGTCATGCGTGTAGTCGTCCTGAAAACGGATGCCGTGGCCGCCGGTCGCCATCACCGCCGCGTACGCGGATCCCTGACCAGTGCTGGGGGTGAGCGTGAGCCCAGCCTTGGCCCAACTCGTCAGCCCTGGTCGCGTGTTCGCGAGCGAGGGCGCCTGGTTGGCCGGCCCGTCCGAGACCCGGCCGGCGAGGGAGGTGATCCGGGCGGTGATCGTGCCAGCTCCGGTGAGTGGCTTGGCGACGAGCTCGTAGCTGTCGGCGACCGCTTCGCCGTCGGGGCCGGTCGGCACGAATTGATGGCCGTTGACACAGCTGTCCGGATTCGGTGTCGTGCAGTAGCCGGTCTGCTTGCCGCTGGCCTGCACGTAGGTGAACAGCACAATCATCAGCAAGGCAAAGACCAGGCCGATCATCCAGCCCCGGACGGTGCGCAACTTGGTCCACTCGGCGCGCAGCGTGGCCCGCATGTCGCGCCCGTCGCTCGGCGGCCAAAACGGGCTCATCGGCCCTCACGATCCATCCCGGACCGGTACTCGACCGAGCCGGTCGTCAGCCGCAGGTAGGCATCCTCGAGCGAGGGCGCGAGGGCGGTCAACTCCTCGATCGTCCCATCAGCGAGCACCCGCCCGCGACCGATCACCACCACGTGGTCGGCAATATCCGGAAGCTCGCTAAGCAGATGACTTGAGACGAGCACCGCTCGGCCCTCGGCCGCGAGCCCGCGCAGGAAGCTGCGCATCCAGATAATGCCCTCCGGATCCATGCCGTTGAACGGCTCATCCATGATCAGGACCGGCGGATCGCCGAGCATCGCAGCGGCGATCCCGAGGCGCTGGCGCATCCCCAGCGAGTAGCCACCCGCTTTGCGGCGAGCGGCCTTGCCGAGGCCGACCAGGTCTGTCACCTCGTCGACCCGGCTCGCGGGCAGCCGCTGGGAGCGTGCGATCCAGAGGAGGTGGTTGCGGCCGCTGCGGCTCGGCTGCAGCGCGCTGGCGTCCAGCAGCGAGCCGACATGCCGCATCGGATGCGCAAGGCTCGCGTAGGGGCGGCCGCTGATCAGCGCAGTGCCCTCCTCGACCGAGTCGAGCCCGAGGATCACGCGCATCGTGGTGGATTTGCCGGCGCCGTTGGGTCCGACGAATCCGGTTACGCTGCCCGGCGCCACCGTAAAGGAGAGTCCGTCCAGGGCAAGGGTCTGACCGAAGCGCTTGCGCAGTCCGGTGACCTCGATTGTTGCTGTGCTCATGGATCGATTTCTACGCTCCGGGTGGTGTCCGCTCGGTGTCGGCCGTCGACACCTGGCCGACACCGGCCACGTGGCATCGTCCGAGGCGATATGCGCGTCCTGGTAGTTGAAGACTTCGAGGTGCTGGCCCGGTCGATCGGGACCGGGCTCAGGCGTGAGGGGATGGCGGTCGATGTCGTGCTCGATGGCAACGACGCCCTCTCGCACTTGGCGCTCACGCGCTACGACGTGGTGGTCCTCGATCGCGACCTCCCCGGAGTTCATGGCGACGAGATCTGCCGGCGAATCGTCGCTGAGGACTCCGGAAGCCGGATTCTCATGCTGACCGCGGCTGGCACGATCTCCGAGCGCGTCGACGGCCTGGGCATGGGTGCCGACGACTACCTCCCCAAGCCGTTTGACTTCGCGGAGCTGGTCGCCCGGGTCCGCGCGCTCGCCCGCCGGGCCACCACCCCGCTGCCGCCGATTCTCGAATGCGGCGACGTCACGCTCGACTGCGCCCGGCGGGTCGCGTTCCGGGCCGGCCGGCGCCTGGAGCTCAGTCCCAAGGAGCTGGCGGTGCTCGAGTGCCTGCTCTCCTCGCCGGATCGTGCCGTCTCCGCCGAGGAGCTGCTCGAGCGCGTCTGGGACGAGCACACCGACCCGTTTACGACTGCCGTCAAGACGACGATCCGTCGGCTGCGCGCCAAACTCGGCGACCCGCCGCTGATCCACACCGCCCGCGAGGCCGGCTACCGGATCGGAGCCGAGTGATGCGTGCGCCCAAATCGCTGACCGGTCTGCTTCACCGCCAGCGTCCGGTCCTCCGCGCCCAGCTGGCGCTGCTTTATTCGGGCGTGTTCGTCGGCCTGGTCGTGATCCTGTTTGCCGCCTCCAGCGTCCTGTTCGGGACGGCCAATGTCTTCTTCGGCCACAGCGAGGTGGCCTACCGGCCAGGTGCTGCCGCTGCGGCCGCCGCTCGAAACAGTTCCACGGGGCCGACGTCCAACCTGTGGCCGTTCCTGCTCGCTCTGGCGGCGATCGCCGTCGCGGTTCTGGTCGCCTGGTGGCTGGCGGGACGGGTCCTGCGGCCGCTGCGGTCGATCACGACGACGGCGCAGGAGATCTCGGCCACCAATCTGGACCGCCGACTCAGCCTTGAAGGCCCCGATGACGAGCTCACCGAGCTCGGTCGCACGCTCGACGACCTGTTCGAACGGCTGCAGGCGTCGTTCGAGTCACAGCGTCAGTTCGTCGCCAACGCCTCGCATGAGCTGCGCACGCCGCTCGCCGGGCAGCGAACGCTGCTGCAAGTGGCGCTGGCCGACCCGGACGCCGACGCCCAGGGCCTGCGCTCGACGTGTGAGGAGGCACTGGAGCTATCCGGCCAACAGGAGCGCCTGATCGACGCGCTGCTGACACTCGCCACCAGCGAACGTGGCCTCGAGTCCTGGGAGCCATTGGACCTCGCGCAGCTAACGCAGGACATCGTGCTCAGCCGCCGGTCTGATGCAGAACGCCACGGCGTCCAGATCGAGGCGACCCTCGACGAGGCGCACACGGTCGGCGACCCAGGCCTTGTTGCCAGCCTGGTCGCGAACCTGCTCGACAATGCGATCCGCTACAACGTCGCCGATGGCGCCGTGGAGATCTCGACCAGCGCCACGCTCGACGGCCCTCGGCTGACGGTCAGCAACACAGGAGCCGTCGTCCCATTCATCGAACTGGAGCGCCTGTTCCAACCCTTCCAGCGGCTCGGCGCCCAGCGCGTCGGCCCGGCCGACGGCCACGGGCTCGGCCTCACGATCGTGAAGGCCATCGCGACCGCCCACGGCGCCAACCTGACGGCTCGCCCCGGGCCGCAAGGCGGTCTCGACATCCAGGTCACGTTCCGCCCCAACGCGTAGGCGCCTTCCAGCGGGCCTCGGTCGGCTCGCGGCGCGTGTTGAATCAGCGGGCCAGCCCCCGGCTCAGGAGGCGACCGCCGTTGACGCGTCGACCTCGCTGATCTTCGCCCGATCACGTTCGTCATCCGATTCGCACTGGGCGCGATATTGCTGGCGGGCGTCGAGCACCTCGGCGACGATCAGTTGAACGGCACCTCCGATCGGGATGGCGGCGATCGCGCCGAGAGGACCGGCGACCTCGGTGCCGATCGTTGCCGCGACCAGCACCGCCAGGGGAGAGAGCTTGACCATCTGGCCGTAGATGACTGGGCGCAGGTAATAGACCTCCACCTGGTGGTAGGCGAACACGACCCCGGTCACGATCAGCCCGGTCACCACGCCGTGGGAGAACGAGACGGCGGCGACGATCGCGATAGCAACGAAGGCACCGAAGATCGGCAGCATGTCGAGGAAAGCGACCAAGACACCGAGGGGCACCGGATACGGCAGTCCGGCCACGAACAGCACGCCGGCCGTGATCACTCCTGCCAGCACGCTCGCGGCCAGGTTCCCGGTCACGAAGCCGCTCACGGTGCGCGCGATGCCGGAGCCGATGCGGCGGTAGCGCGGCTCGACGCTGTCGGGTATCAGCGAGAAGATCCGGTCCAGCCAGGTCGGGCCCTCGAGCAGCATGAAGAAGGTCATGAACGCGATCACCACCAGCCCGATGATGGTGCCAGCGAGGCTGAGCGCGACGCCAATGCCGGAGCCCGCCACTCCGGCTGCTGTCGACCCGAGGCTCTTGCTCGACAGCAGCTTGTTGGCCTCTTGCACAACATGGAACTTGCGCTCAAAGAAGCCCAGAGGCCCGTGCCCCCGGCTCAGCTGGTCGAGTTGGCCCGGCAGCGCGGTGATGAAATGGTCAACCTGGGTGATCAGGGGCGGGATCAGCAGCAAGCCGAGCAGCCCCAGCGCGATCACCGTCAGCACGAAGACCAGTACCGCCGCCCATCCGCGGCGCAGACCACGACGGACGAAGAACTCCACCGCAGGGTTGAGCGCGAGTGCGCCCAGAAGCGAGATGAGTACGAGCGTGACCGCACCCCAGGCGACCGAAACGAAGGCCACCAGCGCCACCATCCCGAAGATCAAGCCCAAGATCTCGAGTGCGCTGCGCACGGTGATGCTGACCTGGCGGCGCGGCGGGCCGTCGCCGGCGCGTGCCTCGAGTATCGCCACCCGCAGACGGAGTTCCTGAACGATGTCCGACTGCGGCCCGGGCGGCTCCTGGCGCGTCAGCACCGGATCGGTTGACCGTCCGTCAACGGCGCCTGTCGCGTTGGGCGTCACCTGGTGACTGGAAACAGCGTTGATCTCGCCCTCCTCAAATGGCGCAGTAACCCCTTCCCTGACACGTGCACGAGGAGGCTACCCGGCAGGCCCCGGCCCCACGCACGGCCCACTTAGTGGGGTCGGGCGATCTCACCGCGGACACGGGAGCCCCGTCGTAGGGGCTCCCGGTCCTCTCGGACTACTTGTGAATCGCTACTTGATGAACAGGATCTCCGAGTACTTCGGCAGCGGCCACAGATCGTCGGCGACCAGCCGCTCGAGCGTCGTCGGCGCCCTCGCGCACCGCGGCCATGGCCGGGATGACCGTGTCGCGCATGTACTCGGCGTGCTTGAGGATGTCCTCGTCGTCGGGCTGGTTCTCGTCCAGGTTGGCCGACTCGAGCGCCCGCAGCGCCTCGACCGTCTGGCTCAGCGCGGCCTCGACCTCGCCCGCCAGCTCGGGCAGCTGCGCGGCCACCGGGAGCAGGCTGATGTAGCGGGCCGCGGCGGGGATGATCATCGTCCGCGCGATCGAGGCTGCCGTCTCGGCCTCGATGTTGAGCTTGGTGACGTACTGCTCCAGGAACACCTCGTAGCGCGACTCGAGCTCGCGCGGGGAGAGCACGCCGTAGTTGGAGAACACCTCCTGGGTCGTCATCGGTGATCAGGTAGGGCAGCGCGTCCGGCGTCGTGCGCAGGTTGAGCAGTCCCCGCTGCTCGGCCTCGGAGTGCCACTCGTCGGAGTAGTTGTCGCCGCCGAAGACGATCTGCTTGTTGGCCGCGTAGCTGCGCTGCAGGATCGGCCGCAGGGCCGCCTCGAGCTCGGCGCCGCCTTCCAGAGGCATCCTCGAGCTCCTCAGCGAGGTAATCGATCGCCTCGGCGACGATCGTGTTCAGGACCGTGTTGGGCAGGGACAGCGACATGCTCGAGCCCAGGGCACGGAACTCGAACTTGTTGCCGGTGAACGCGAACGGGCTCGTGCGGTTGCGGTCGCCGCCGTGCATCGGCAGGGGCGGCAGCACCGGCGTGCCCAGGCCCAGGAACGACTCGGGCGTGGACTCGCCGACCTCGCCCCGCTCGATCGCGCCGAACACCTTCTCGAGCTCGGCGCCGAGGAAGATCGAGATGATCGCCGGCGGCGCCTCGTTGGCGCCCAGGCGGTGGTCCTGACCGGGCGAGGCGATCGAGGCCCGCAGCAGGCCCTGGTGCTTGTTGACGGCCTGGATCACGGCCGCGCAGAAGAACAGGAACTGGAGGTTCTCGTGCGGGGTGTCGCCGGGCTCGAGCAGGTTCTCCCCGCCATCGGTGCCCATCGACCAGTTGTTGTGCTTGCCCGAGCCGTTGACGCCGGCGAACGGCTTCTCGTGCAGCAGGCAGACAAGCCCGTAGCGGCGGGCCACGTTCTGCATGATCTGCATGGTCAGCTGCTGGTGATCGGCCCCGACGTTGGAGTTCTCGAAGATCGGCGCGACCTCGTACTGGGCGGGCGCCACCTCGTTGTGGCGGGTCTTGATCGGCACGCCGAGCTTGGCCAGCTCGCGCTCGGTGTCGAGCATGCAGGCCAGCACCCGCTCCGGGAATCGAGCCGAAGTAGTGGTCGTCGAGCTCGTGGCCCTTGGGGGGCTTGGCGCCGAACAGGGTGCGGCCGGTGGTGACCAGGTCGGGGCGCTCGAAGTAGTACTGCTCGTCGATCAGGAAGTACTCCTGCTCGGGCCCGACGGTCGTGAACACGCGCGACGGCCTCGTGGTTGCCGAACAGCCTCAGCGCGCGCATGGCCGACTTGGACAGGGCGTCCATCGAGCGCAGCAGCGGGATCTTGTGGTCGAGCGCCTCGCCGGTCCAGGACACGAACGCGGTCGGGATGCAGAGCAGCGCGCCGTTGGGGTTCTCGAGGATGAAGGCGGGCGAGGTGGGATCCCAGGCCGTGTAGCCGCGGGCCTCGAAGGTGGCGCGGATGCCGCCGGTGGGGAACGACGAGGCGTCGGGCTCGGCCTGGATCAGCTCCTTGCCCGAGAACTCGGCCAGCGCCGTGCCCTCGCCGGTGGGGGAGTAGAAGCTGTCGTGCTTCTCGGCCGTCAGCCCGGTCAGGGGCTGGAACACGTGGCTGTAGTGGGTGGCGCCCTTCTCCATCGCCCACTCCTTCATGGCCAGGGCGACGGCGTCGGCCAGCGAGGTGTCGAGCGCCGAGCCCTTGGCCAGGGTCTTGGACAGGCGCTTGTAGACGTCCTTGGGCAGCCGCTGGCGCTGGATGGCCGGGCTGAAGACGTTCTCGCCGAAGATCTGGTTGTCGGCGGCGGTGAGATCGGGAGCGCCGAGCGCGATCCCCGTTGGGGTCCCACTGGGCGGCAAAGACGTTCTGCTGGCGTAGGGGCATACGGGGCTGATCCTTCCTGTTCGGCGCCTCGGCGGCCGGGCGCGCGCGTGAATATTCGTCTCGTTCCGGTGTGACCGAGGAATGGCCAGCGTAGGTGAGCGATTCCCGCGGGTCACTATCCCGATGTCCAAACCGGCCTCGCTTCAGTTCGCCGGACGGCGAAATAGCCGGTCGATGCCGCGAGCGTTTTCGGGCCTCCGGCGGCGCGGCGGCGACCACGGCCGAGATCCCAGGACGGTGCTCGTGCGTCGCCCCGGCTTTACGGTGCGAAGCACTGGGGTAATACTGGCACGATGTCCGATCAGACGCGTCTCCACACCGCCGCCCGAGGCGGCCGAGCAGGGTCCGATGTCCACCTACGTGCCCGCCCCGGAGCGCTATGAGCGACGTGCCCTACCGCCGCGTCGGTCGCAGCGGCCTGAAGCTGCCCGCCGTGTCGCTGGGTCTGTGGCAGAACTTCGGCGACGACCGGCCGCTGGCCGCCAGCCGCGCGATTCTGCGCCGCGCCTTTGACCTCGGCGATCACCCACTTCGATCTGGCCAACAACTACGGGCCGCCCTACGGTAGCGCCGAGCTGAACTTCGGCCGCATCTTCGCCGAGGACTTCAGCCGTCTGCGTCACGAGTTGGTCATCTCGACCAAGGCCGGCTACGACATGTGGCCGGGGCCCGTACGGCGAACTGGGGCTCGCGCAAGTACCTGCTCGACAGCCTCGATCAGAGCCTGCGCCGGATGGGGCTGGATCACGTCGACATCTTCTACTCGCACCGCTTCGATCCCGACACGCCGCTGCACGAGACGATGGGCGCCCTCGACTTCGCCGTCCGCTCGGGCAAGGCGCGCTACGTCGGCATCTCCTCCTACGGCCCGCGGCGCACCGAGGAGGCGATCCAGATCCTGGCCGAGCTGGGCACGCCGCTGCTCATCCACCAGCCCTCCTACTCGATGTTCAACCGCTGGATCGAGGAGACGGCCTGCTCGACGTGCTCGGGCGCGAGGGCGTGGGCTGCATCGCCTTCTCGCCGCTGGCCCAGGGGCTGCTCACCGACAAGTACCTCAACGGAATCCCCGAGGACTCGCGGGTGCGCCGGGGCCAGGCGTTCTCCGAGGATCTCGTGACTGAGGAGAACGTCGAGCGCGTCCGGGCCCTGAACGAGATCGCCGCCAACCGCGGCCAGACCCTGGCCCAGATGGCGATCGCCTGGATCCTGCGCGACGAGCGCGTCACCTCGGCCCTGGTCGGCGCCTCGAGCGTGCATCAGCTCGAGCAGAACGTCGCGCCGCTGGACAAGCTCGCAGTTCGACCCTGACGAGCTGGAGGCGATCGACCGCTACGCCGTCGACGGCGCGCTCAACATCTGGGCGCCCTCCAGCGACGCCTGATCGCCGGACGCCGTCCAGCGCACCTGGGCCTGACGCTGACTGAGTTACTCGTGCGCGCGGACGCCTGGAGTGCGCCGGAGGGGGCGTCAAGGCTGTCCCGAGCCGGTGACGATCTGGCCCGAGTTGTTGACGTAGTCTTCGGCCGGCTTGCTGCTGATGTCGACCGCGAACGCGCCCGTTGGGCACGCCGCCGCCTGCGACGCACCGCCCGGGCTTTGCCGTTCAGCCCCGCGGCGACCTCCCAGGCGACGACGTGACGGCCGGGCGAGACGGCGGTCACCTTCCAGTCGGAAGTGCGCGATCTTGCCCGGGCGCGAGCTGACCGAGGGCCCAGGTGTTGGAGTAGGCGGTGACGGCGCCGCCCTGGCCGCCGTTGGGCAGCTGTAGCCGCACGGCCCCGGCAGCGCCGGGCGGTGATCGACGATCCAGATCGGGCGCGACGGGTTGGCCAGGTACTTGGCGTTGAGGTCCTGGGAGAAGGCCTGGGCGCTGCCGTGCCCTGCGGTCGAGGCTGGGATAGGTGCACGTGATGTTGCAGATCGTCACCGCGACGTTGGGGATCGTCTTGTTCCCGCGTTGCGCACGGCGATCGTCAGTCGCGATGTGCTGAGACAGCGTCTGCGACGGCCGGGAACGACGCCGACGTCGACGGCCACCGGGAAGTTGCCCGTTGGGCTCCGTGGCGTCCTGGCGCGGTCCCGCCGAGCCGCACGCGGTCAGGGCCAGGCTCGCCACGAACCCGGTCATGATCACGGCGCTCCTCATTCTCCAGGCCCTCACGGCGCGGGCAACATACCACGGGGCGGTGGCACAACTCGCCGGTTTCCCTGCGCCGACGGTTGCCACTTGGTCTTTGCCGTACCGGTGGCGTAGGCTTACGCGCCGGTAGTCCCGCGCCGGCGGACCCACGGACCTGGGAGGAAGAGGACGAGTTGATCAGAGCAGTCGCCGACCGAGCGTTCCTGCCGACCAAGAGCGTGCTCGAAGAGGTCGGCAACATGATGATCCTGACCGGGAAGACGCTGGTCTCCGCCGTCCGGCCGCCGTATCCGTACGGCAGCGAGTTCGTGGGCCAGTTCCTGTTCGCGATGAAGCTGTGCTGGTTCCCGCTGCTGATCTCGACGATCGCCTTCGGCTACGAGGCGCCGGGATTGCAGGCGGCCAACTTCCTCGTCCTGTTCGGCGCCCTCGACCGCCTCGGCGGCTTCTTCATCCTCGCCTCGATCCGGGAGTTCGCGCCCTTCGTGGACGCGATCGTGCTGGCCGGCGTGGCCGGCACCGCGATCACCGCTGACCTCGGCGCGCGCAAGATCCGCGAGGAGCTCGACGCGCTGCAGGTGCTCGGGCGTCGACCCGATCAAGAACCTCGTCGTCCCGCGCTTCCTGGCCCTGATGCTGCTGACCGGCCTGTTCGACATCTACGCGCTGATCTTCGGCGTGTTCGGCGGCATCCTGGCCACGATCGTCAACCACGCGCCGCTGGGGCCGTTCTGGGCCACCTTCTTCAACAACGCCTCGACCACCGACCTGTGGGGGTCGGTCGTCAAGACGACGCTGTTCGGGGCCATCATCGCCATCGTCTGCTGTTACAAGGGGATGACCGCGTCCGGCGGGGCCGAGGGGGTGGGGCGCGCCGTCAACCAGGCGGTGGTGATCGCCTTCCTGGGCGTGTTCGCGTTCAACTACGCGTTCACGCAGACGCTGCTGGCCACCCATCCCGAGATCACGACGATCATCAAGTGACGGACTGACGAACATGAATGACCTGATCAGTTACGCCGAAAGGCTGGATCGAGGCCTTCGGCGAGATCGTCAAGTTCGGCGGGACGATGGTCAAGGAGGTGGCCACGCTGCGGGTGCTGCGGTTCTTCGGCGAGGCGCTGCGCCAGGCCGGGATTCTGATCGTCTCCTCGACGCTCGTCATCTGGGGCCTGGTCTTCATCATCGGCCTGGAGTGCGGGATCGAGGGCGCGTACTTCACCTACGGGGAGGGGACGCCGGCGTATTCGGGCGTGTTCGCGGCCTGGTGTGACCTGCGCGAGCTGGTGCCGCTGGTGTTCGGCTACATGATGGCCGCCAAGGTCGGGACGGGGATCGTGGCCGAGCTCGGGTCGATGCGGATCTCGGACGAGATCGACGCGCTCGAGGTGATGGGCATCAGCGGCATGCGCTTCCTGTGCGCGACCCGGCTGCTGGCCGCGCTGCTGGTGCTGCCGTTCGTCTATGTGTGCTCGATCGGCGCCGGCTTCTTCGCCAGCTATCTGGCGGTGGTGCAGCAGATCGGCTATGTCACCTCGGGCGGGTTCTTCTTAATCTTCTGGCAGTTCCAGAACCCGCCGGATCTGTTATTCAGCTTGATAAAGGCGATGAGCATGGCGGTCGTGATCGTGATCGTCGGCTGTTACTACGGCTACAACGCCAGTCGGCGGGCCGGTCGGCGTCGGGACCGCGACCGCGAAGTCGATGGTGCTGAACCTCGTCTCCGTCCATCTCATCGGCATGCTCGGCACCCAGCTGTTCTGGGGCGCCAACCCACGCGCACCAATCGGAGGCTAAATGGGTCTTTCAGACATCGGATAGGCCAGGACGACCAGGGCGCCTCCAGCTCCAGGTCGAGCAGCACAGCAGCAGGAGCGGGCAGCGACGGCGGCAGGATCGGCCCGAGCACAGCCCGAGGACGGCAGCTCGGAGGCGCGCCAGCGACGACCCGCGCAACATCGGCGATCAGAACGAGGAGCACAGCGCCGAGGCCCGCGGGGCCGAGGTCGAGCTCTCGCCCGAGGAGCGCGAGGAGCAGATCAAGAGCGCCGCTCCCGACGGTGGCGAGATCGAGGAGACGCCGACCTGGGAGGAGGCTCAGGAGTCAGAAGGAGAGAGCGAGTCCGCCACCCAGGAGCATCCGAGGGCGCAGCGCCAGGCCGGCGGCGAGAACGGCCAGGGCGAGGGCGAGGGCGGCTCCCGCGTCTCGGTCGTCGACGAGTCACCGCCGCGTCCCGAGCCGCCCAGCGGCATCTCGGACGAGGAGTACAAGTGGCACACCTACAAGGTCTATCCCTCGGGCCGTCCCGACGCCGTCGAGTTCATCGACACCTACAAGGCGTTCGGCCGCTCGCACATCCTGCGGGGGCTGAACATGGGCCTGCCCGAGGGCATGGTCTCGATGATCCTCGGGCCGTCGGGTACCGGTAAGTCGGTCTGCATCAAGCACATGGTCGGCCTGCTCTATCCCGGACAAGGGCGACATCCTCGTCCACGGCCAGTCGGTGCCCAACATGCCCGACGACGACCTGTTCGACATGCGCAAGAAGTTCGGCCTGCTGTTCCAGGACGGCGCGCTGTTCGGCTCGATGAACCTGTACGACAACGTCGCCTTCCCGCTGCGCCAGCACACCGAGAAGGGCGAGGACGAGATCGAGGACATCGTCATGCGCCGCCTCAACGAGGTCGGTCTGGGCTCCGCGCGCGACCAAGGCGCCCAACGAGCTCTCCGGCGGGATGCGCAAGCGCGCCGGGTTCGCCCGGGCGCTCGTCCTCGAGCCCGACATCGTGCTCTTCGACGAGCCCGACTCGGGTCTTGACCCGGTCCGCACCGCGCTGCTCGGCGAGCTGATCCTCGAGATCCACCGCGACATGATGGACGAGGCCAAGGAGAAGCAGAAGGAGCATCTGCCCACCTTCTGCGTCATCACCCACGACATCATGAGCGCGCGCCGCGTGGCCGACTACATCAACGTCCTCTGGAAGGGGCGGATCGTCGAGGCCGGCCCGGCCGAGGACATGCTCAACTCCGAGAACCCGTTCATCCGGCAGTTCCTCTCCGGCGAGTCCCAGGGCCCGCTGACCATGGACTGACCACGCCGTCTGTGCCGCGGGACCGGATCGGCGCCGCCGGCCCGGCTGCGCCGGTACGCTGCCCTCGTGGCCACTCAGCGGCCATGACAGTCAGGAAGCGCTTCGAACAGCTCGCCTCCGGCGCCGCGCGCCGGCCGGCTCTGACCGTTCGGATCGTCGCTCGCGCTGGCCCTGGCCGGCGGCGCTGCTGTCGCTCGGGCTGAAGCCCTCGGCCGGGCATCGACACCTTCGTCGGCAAGTCGTCGGCCAGCTACCAGGCCACGGTCGACGACGAGCGCCACTTCGGCGGCGACCCGGTGATCGTGCTCATCCACGAGCCGCTCACCGACCTGGTCGAGACCAAGGACCTGGCCACGCTGACCCAGCTCGAGGCCTGCTTCGCCGGCCAGTACGTGGTGGCCAGCGCGACCCTGCGCGCGTTCGTTCCCGCGGCGGCCAACCACACCCCCTACGGCGGCCCGAGCAGCCCGTGCGGCAAGCTCGCCCGCTACAAGCCGGCCCAGGTCGTCTACGGGCCGGGGACCTTCCTCAACCGCGCCGTGGCCGCGGTCAACACCCAGATCTCAGTCGATGCTCAGCGGCGTCTGGACGACGGTCAAGAGCGCCGAGGCAGCCGCCTACCAGCTGGCCCTCGCGCACCACATGTCCAAGGCCAAGGCGCTCGCGGCTGGCCAAGGCCGCGGGCACGCTGGCGCAGCAGCAGCAGTACCAGTCGCTCGAGCAGCTGGCGCTCATCGACCGGGATCACCGCGCTGCCCTCGATCGACTCGCCGCAGTTCATCCCCGAGATCGTCTTCGACCAGACGCGGGGGGTGAATCAGCCCAAGGCTCGCTTCGCCTACCTGTTCCCGACCACGAACTCGGCCCTGATCCAGATCCGCCTGCGCGCCTCGCTCAGCGACGCCCAGCAGGCCCAGGCGATCAGCTGGATCCGCCAGGCGATCCGCATGCCGATGTTCCGGTCGGCCTACGGGGGCACGCTACACGGTGACCGGCGTCCCGGTCGTGCTGCACGATCTGGCCAGCCAGATCTCGGGGTCGATCGCCGGCCTGCTGATCGCCGCCGTGCTGGTGATGGCGGCCACGCTGCTGGTCGTCTTCCGCAGCCGCCTGCGCCTGCTGCCGCTGGCCGTCGCGCTGGCCGCGACCGGGATCACGTTCGGCCTGCTGGCCGTCCTCGGCGCGCAGCGCTGACCATGGCCTCGATCGCCGTGCTGCCGATCCTCATCGGCCTGGCCGTCGACTACGGGATCCAGTTCCAGGCCCGGGCCGAGGAGGCGCGGCCGAGCCGGGCGCGCCGACGGGACGCCGATCGAGCGCCGCGCAGGCCGCGGTCGCCGCCGCGGCCGGGCGGGCCGCGCCGACGATCGCCACCGCCGCGCTGGCCACCGCCACCGGGTTTCCTCGTCCTCCTGCTCTCGCCGGTTCCGATGGTGCAGGGCTTCGGGCTGCTGCTCGTGGCCGGCATCGCCGTCGCCCTGCTCTGCGCGCTCACCGCCGGCTCGGCGGCGCTCGTGCTGGCCGAGCGCGACCTCGGCGTCGTGGGGGCGTCGCTGCGAGGGGCCGCGGATCTGGTCGGCGCCCTCGGTCGGTCCGCCGGTGCCCGCCTGGCGCGGTCCCGCGCGGGGCCTGGGCGGGGCGCTGGCGGTGCGCCGGACGCGGGGCGGGCGACATCCTGGCCGGGATCGGCCGCGGGTTCTCCGCGGCGACGGCGCTCGCGTCGCTCGCCGCTGGGCGCCGCCGCGCCCCGGAGCCCTCGCGCAGCGGGGGCGGAGCCCTCGGTCGGCCGTCTCGTGGCGGCGGTCATGCGCCAGCCGGGCCGGGTGCTGGCGGTGGCCGCCGTGCTGGCGGTGCTGGGCTGGGTGGCCGACACCCAGACCGCCGTCCAGTCCGACGTGACCAAGCTCGTGCCCGCCGGGCATGCCGGCGCTGCGCAACCTGCGCACGCTGGAGCAGGTGACCGGCGTCTCGGGCGAGATCGACGTCACCGTCAACGGCGCCAACGTGGCCAGCCCGAGCACCGTGGGCTGGATGATCCGCTACGAGAACCAGCTCCTGCAGCCACTACGGCTACCTGGAGGAGAAGGGCTGTGCGTACTCGACGCTGTGCCCGGCGCTGTCGCTGCCCGATCTGTTCTCGACCGGGGCCCAGGCGGCCAACCAGACGCCGCAGCTCACCCAGAGCCAGATCAACTCCGCTGCTGGCGGCCGTACCCGCGTACTTCTCCCAGGCCGTGATCACCCCGGACCACCGCGAGGCGACGCTCGCCTTCGGGATCCGGCTCATGCCGCTGGCCCGCCAGGAGCGCGTGATCGACTACATGCGGTCGCATCTGCACCCGCCGGCGGGCGTCCACGCGCAGCTCGCCGGGCTGCCGGTGCTGGCCGCCCAGGCCAACGACGCGCTGTCGTCGTCCGTCGCGGCGGCTGCTGACCCTGCTGGCCGGGCTGATCGCCGTCGGGCTGGTGCTCGCGCTGGTCTTCCGCGAGCTGCGTCGCGCGGTCGTGCCGATGGTCCCGATCGCGCTGGCCACCGGCTGGTCGGCGCTGATCCTGTTCCTGATCGGCATTCCCGCTGAACCCGATGTCGGCCACGCTGGGCACGCTGGTGATCGCCATCTCGACCGAGTTCAGCGTGCTGCTCTCCGAGCGCTTCCGTCAGGAGCGGGAGGCCGGGCACGACCTCAGCGCCGCGCTCGGCGCGGACGTACCGCTCGACCGGCGCGGCCGTGATCGCCTCCGGGGTGACGGCGATCTTCGGCTTCGGCGTGCTGGTCTTCTCCAACATCACGATGCTCCGCGACTTCGGCTTCGTGACCCTGGTCGACCTCACGGTCGTCGCTGGGCGGCGTGCTGCTCGTGCTGCCCGCCGTGCTCGCCCTGTCAGAGCGTGACGACGCGCCTGGCCGGGATCCGCTCGGCGGCGGCGGGCGCCCGGCTGCCGTCGCGGCGGCGCCGCCGCCGGCCTCGGGTGGCGTGAGCTCCGGCGAGGTCCCGGCGGACCCGCCCGGGCCGAGGGACCCTGACGCCCCCGGTGGCGATTCGGCGTCCGAGAAACCCGAAGCCGGGAGGATCGCCCCGACCTGCTGGGCCGGCTGGATCCCGACCGCGGCCGCCGGGTTCCGACGGCGGGGCCGCTCGGACCGCGAGGCGGCCAGCTCGCGGCACCGGCCCTCGATGGTCACCCTGTCCAGTGCCCCCGCCGTCGACACCCGCCGTTACCGGTGGATGATCGGGATCATCGGGCTCGATCCTGATCGCCATCTTTCGATCTACCAGTTCGCCACCCACGGGCTGGGCCACGACCGGGGTGCCCCCGGGCCAGCGCCTGCGCTACTTCGCCGCGCCGCTGGCCAACACCACCCTGACCGGCGATCGGCCAATCTGACTCCGCCGTGCACGCCTGCCCAGCACGACCCGCGGGCGCTGAACATCTGCCTGCTGGCCCGACGCGGGCCGCTGGTGCTGGCGTTCTTCGTCGATCGGCTCGGGCGAGTGCGAGCACCAGGTCGACGCGCTCCAGCAGCTCTCGCGCCGCTTCGCGCATCCGGGGTCCAGTTCGCCGCCGTGGCCGTCAACGCCAGCCGCTCCAGTACCGGCGCCGCGATCCGCTCCCACCACTGGACGATCCCCGTCGCCTACGACGACGGTGGCGGCGTCGGGGGCCTGTACGGGGTCGCGGTCTGCCCGATGGCCGAGCTGGCCATCCGCGGCGGCATCGTGCAGCGACCGTCTGATCGGGGACGCTGGGCAGACGGCCAGGCGCTGGCTGCCGCGCGTCCGGGCTCTGGTGCGCACCGGCGAGCCGGAGCGGCCAGTGACCGACGAGCTCCCCTCAGCCCGGCCGAGGGCTTCGTCGCAGGACGTCGGTCCGTGACGAGTTCCCCGGCCTGCGGCTGCACTGGATGACCGTCGCCGGCCGGCCGGCGCGCCCAGCCCGCGCGGCGCTCGTGCGCCGGCTGCGGGACCTCTCCAGCCGCTACCGCGGGGCCGAGCGTGGTCGCGATGCGGACCAAGCCGATGCCGCAGGCCTACCGGGCCTTCTTTCGCCAGATCGGACTCGATCCCGACGTGACGCCGGATCCCCAGCGAGGAGCGCGCCGTCGCAGCGTCTGCTGCACGGCGGCTTCCGCTCGGTCGACCTGATCAGCGACGCGTGCCTGGTCGCCCTGATCGAGACCGGGGTGCCGGTCTGGGCCCTCGACGCCGACCATGTCGACGCGGCGGCCTGGGCATCCGCACCGCCACCGAGGCCGACGACGGCGACTCCGCGGCGCGGGGCGTCTACATCGAACCGGGGACGCTCGTGGTGGCCGACGCCAGCACGGTCCACGGGCTGCTGTTCGCCGAGCCCGACCCCGCGCCACGGTGTCACGGCCGGACCGAGCGCGTGGCGCTGTTCGCCGTCGGCGGTCGACGGGGTGCCCGCCATCCACGTGGAGGAGGCGCTGTGGATGTGCGCCGAGCTGCTGCGCTGAGCTCGGCGCCCGCCGGTGAGACCGGCTTGAGCGCGGCAGTCAGAGTTGATAATGTGACCGCCGATGGGAGGAAGCTATGCGTATCCGCGCTACCCAGATTCCGCCCCTCGGCGGGTCCGGGCGGGGCTGCTGGACCGGGTCGCCGAGCCCGACGAGCGCGCCGCGCGCCGCACGCTGCGCGGCCAGATCGTCGCGCCTCGAGCGTGATCTGGCTGATGCCTTCGTCACCGCCTTCCCGATGGGCGGTCTGCCTCAGCCGGCGGCCGTCGCCGCATCGCCGCGGCTGCTCGACCTGGGCGAGCTCGAGCGGGTCCGCGATGAGCTGGCCGAGCGCCTGCGCGCGCGCGCGGGCGCTGATCGCCCAGCGCGCCGACGAGCAGGAGGAGAAGCGCCGGATCCTCGAGCGGATGCTGCTCGAGCCCGGCTCAGTACCGGTTCGTGCGGATCTCCCGCGCGCGAGCTCGGCGAGCCGGGCTGCGGCGTCTGGCAGGTCAGGCCCCGTCTGGGCCTGATCGGGATGCTGATGGGCTGGTGGCAGGTCAAGCTCTCCTCCGGCTGTCCGTTAGCCGGGGGTCGCGGACCTAGCGCCGCGACCCGGACACACCTGACGTCTCAGCCTGGCACCCGGAGTCGCTCGGTTGCGCCGCCATGACCGGTCCATGGTGCCGCTGGAGCCGATGCGCGTGCTGCTGAGAAACGGCGCCGGCGCCGTGCTGGTCACGCTGATCATGTTCATCGGCAGCCTCGGGCTGTGGGTGGGCACGCCGCTGCTGTGGCTGTGGGTGGGCTCCCAGATCCAGGGGGCGACCGAGTCGATCGGCACGGCGCTCGGCGGCCATGTTCGTCGGCGTCGTGCTCCAGGTCATGGTGCTCGGCTCGGTGCTGGCCAAGCTGAGCGACGTCTACCGCGCCAACTGCGTCGCCCGCGGGCTGGGCGACCCCGGCCACGTCGTGCTCGAGGCCGTGCTCGTGGTCAGCGCCGGACTGACCCTGGCCGTGTTCGTGATCTGGTTCTTCTTCTTCGCCGGCGCCAGCCCGGTGCCGGTGGGAATCCACATCTAGGCCCGCCGCGGCTGGCGGTGCTTGGCTCGATGGCAGTCGATGGGCCGGTGATTGAATGGATCGCGCACGACTACCACGTCAACACGAGCTCCGCCTCCAGACCACCTGCGCAGTCCGCCATGATCCTGGGACTAGCCTTGGCCTCGTGTCCGCGCTGGGCACCAACCTCAGCTATTTGTTCAAGGCTCGGGGGGCCGTGCTGGCCCTCTCCGCGATCGTCGGCGGCATCCTCGTCCTCGGCGAGCCGATCGGCTCGGGCGCGGGCGGTGATGGCCTCGAACACGTCGTCGCGGGGCCGCCGGCGGCGTCCGCTCACCAGCGACGAGTCGGTGGCCTCGCCATCTCCATCCAGCGCGGATAACGCGCCGGCATCGCGGGCGAGCCTGACCTCGCTCCGGAGACTCTTCACCAGCCGACGTACTGCGTGACACTCTGCTGGGCGTCGGAGCCCATACCGCCACCTGCCTGGTCTGCGACATCGTGGCGTGAGCGGATCCGGCCGCTCAGATCGGAGACGTCGAGCTCGTTGCGCGAGCCATCCTGCTGGGATACGTCGTAGGTCCGGAGGTAGGCGATATTCCTGCCGTCAGGCGAGAACGCCGGCGAGCTCAGCGTGGCCGGCCGGTCGCTCTCCTCAGCGGCGCCGCTGCCGTGGGGCAGAACTCTCGGGTCCCGCCCGTTGAGGCCGATCAGCACCAGCCGCGAGCGGTGTCGGGTGATGTACACAACCCGGCGGCTGTTCGGCGCGCAGTCAGGCTCCGAACCGCCGTGCACGAGCCGTGTCCAATGGTGGCCATGGGCGGGGATCAGCCACAGGTCAGCGCCACGCTGAAAGACGATCTCACCGTTCGAGCACGGCGCGGCCCACGAGCCGCCGCGCACCGTAAGCTGCCGCAGGCCGCTGCCGTCGAGGTTGGCCTCGTATAGCTGCGAGCGCGACGTGCGCGTCCGCCGGCCGGTGAACACGATCCGGTGTCCGCTGGGCAGGAATGCCGGTTGTGTATCGCTGGCAGTGATCCGCGGAAGCGTGCGCGGATCACTTCCGTCGGCGCCGAGCTGCATGAGGGTGCCCGGGCCGAGCGCCGGAGCGGAGACGGTGGGTGCTTTGGGATGTCGGCTTACGATGACTCGACGGCCGTCGGGCGAGAGCGCCGGGCGTCCAAATCGGCAGAGGGGCATGCCGTTGGCGTTGTCGCAGGAGGCAAGTGTGCCCTTCGCGTCGAGAACCGCGGCGCTCTGACTGCCGCCGCCGGCGTTGCTCGCGACCTGTTGCTCCCACAGCAGGGGAGCGGAGTGGGGGCCATAGGACGCCGCGGCCGGGGCGGCGACCGTCAGCACCGCCGTGGCAGCCGCCGCAAGCGAAACCCATGTCCTGCCCATGCAGCCCTCCCCGGCGTCCGGAAACACGTCCCGGGCCATAAACGCGCCCAGAGCGATGAAGTTGCGATCAACGCCAGAACGCTCGTGGGGCCGATCGGCGGCCTGATCACCTAACGGGAGCGGAAGGGGGGGACGCCTCGGCCGTGCCCGATCTGGGATGGACGATCGGGCACGGCCGTGCGCTGCTGGCGTCCGGGGGGACTTAGGCCAGGACTAGCTCGCGCTCGCTGCGCATCGGCCCATCCACCGCGGCCAGCGGCGGATCCAGGTGCTCCTGCAGCGCCCGGGCCAGGAGGTGTCGCTGCCGCTCGGTGAGTTTGCCGATCGGCTTGGTTTCCGCAATCTGGTTGCGGGACAGGAACTTCCGGCACCGGGTCGTGCCCCACCGTCGCTGGCTCATGAGCAGATCGCTCACTGACCAACTGCTCGCCGCCTCGGGGCAGGTGAGGAGAACGTCCGCGGCGGAGACCTCGCCGAGAGCAATGCGCCGTTTGAGCCCCGCTCGGGCCAATCGAATCTCGTTGGCACGCTCAAGAGCGCGAAGACGCTGCGGCTCAGCGGTACTCAGGGCGGTCGGCTGCGTCATTTAGGTGTTTCACTCCGCTCATACTCGGTCCGCTCCCGCGAGCGGACGTTGGCCATTACCGGCTGCGCCGCGCGCTCCCGCTGCCGCGCGCCTCAGCCATCCTGCATGTATTTGGGGCAGAGCACACTCGCTCTTATGTGCCTCCGAGACTGGTAGCCCCGCCCGTCGGTCACTCCTCAAAATCGCCCCGGCCGATCACCTCGGCGACGGACTGAAACCTAGAACACCGAGGAGTTCACAGCAACGTCACAAGTGGTGTTGGAAGCGCACAGAGCGCCTTTTTTCTGCGCCGATCTGTTTGTGCATTCGCGTACAAGAGAAAAGACGGCATATACGTGGGATGGCACTGTCTGAGCCATAAAACATCCGTCCATAACCGGGCCGGATCTGCTATGCGCCGGGTGCAGCCCGTCCTTGAGCGGGGCGGGCTCGACTAGGCGCTGGGCGCGGTCCGCCCGGTCGGCAGCGGGCCGTGCTCAGCCTCGAAGCGCTGCTTGACGGAAGCGAAGGTCGCCAGCGCCTGATCCAGGGTCTGGCGGTCATGAGTGGCCATCACGCTCGTGCGCAGCAGCGCTCCGGCCGGAGGCACGGCGGGGTGCAGGGCGACGTTGACGAACACCCCGGCGTCGTAGAGCGCCTTCCACAGGAAGGCGGCCTTCCAGTCGTCACCGACCACCACCGGGACCACCGTGGTCACGATCTCGGTCCCGTCGGCCAGCTTGGTCGGCTCGACGACCCTGAAACCGAGATCATGCAGCCCGGCGTGCAGGTAGCGGGCGTTCTCCAGCGCGCGAGCGAACAGCTGGGGGCCCTCCTCCGAGCGGCAGATGCGCACCGCGGCCAGCGTCGCCCCCACCGCAGCCGGGACCGCGGCGGCGGTGAACATGAACGGCCGCGACTGGATGCGCAGGAACTCGACGACGTCGGCGGGTCCGGCTATGACGCCCCCGCAGGAGGCCAGCGACTTCGAGAAGGTCGCCATGCGCAGGTCGACCTGGTCCTCGACCCCGAACAGCTCCGCGGTCCCGGCGCCGCGAGCGCCGAGCACGCCCAGCGCGTGCGCCTCATCGACCATCAGGCGGGCGCCGTAGCGGCCGCATAGCTCGGCGATCTCCGGCAGCGGCGCCACGTCGCCCTCCATCGAGAAGACGCCATCGACCACGACCAGGACACCACCACCGTCGCCGGCGGCCTTCTGCAGGGTGTATTCGAGCCGGTCCAGCCGGTTGTGGCGAAATGGCCGCAGCTTGGCCCGGGAGAGAATGCAGCCGTCGAGAATCGACGCGTGGTCCCCCGAATCCGCGATCACCGTGTCACCGGGGCCGAGGATCGTCCCCAGCGCCCCGAGGTTGGCCTGATGGCCGGTGGTGAAGACGATCGCCGCCTCGGTTCCCATCCATGCAGCCAGTTCCTCCTCGAGCTCGAGATGGAGGTCGATGGTGCCGTTCAGAAACCGCGATCCGGTCAGCCCGGTGCCGTACTTGGCCAGTGCGTCAGCGGCGCCCTGGCGGACGCGGGGATCACCGGTCAGCCCGAGATAGTTGTTGGAGCCCAGCATGATCCGCTGGGCGCCCTCCATCTCCACGACCGGGAGCGTCGGACCCTCGAGCACGCGGAAGTAGGGGAGCGCGTCGAGCTCGCGGGCCGCCCGGAGCTGTTCGAGGCGCTCGTGCTCGCGCGCTTTGGCAAAGACATCGATCGAAGTCGGCATGGGCCGTCATGCTAACGACCGCCAACAGTGTCACCATGGGGGCTGATGAGCCCTGAGCCCGATCAGATTCCGGCTGAGCCCGATTACGTGACCGGAGACGACGAGGAGGTGGTCGACGGCCTGCCCGTCCTCGTCGAGACCCGGACACTCGAGCCGGCTACGGCCGCCGCCCTCCCCGCAGTTCAGGCGGCTGCCGCTGCCGCGACCGGATTCGTCGCCGGAGCGGCGACGCTGGCCCTCCTGCGCCGCCACAGCGCGCGCAAACTGGCTCGCGCCCGGCTCCAGCGCCGCGGTCCGGCCGGGATGCCCGTCGTCGCCAGCCGTTCGTTCCTGGTCGACGTCCACCTGCTGGCCAAGCCGGGGGAGTGAGCGAGCACAGCCCGCTGGAGGTCCGGACCGGCGGCGACTCGCTGGAGGTTCGGGTCGAGGTCCGGCCGCGGTGGCCGTTTCGTCTCTCCCGGCGCACGGGCCTGGACGGCGTGGCCCAGGTTCGGGGTGGCGTTCTGCACCGTCTGCTTCACCTCGGGGAGGAGTCGGTCTCGATCCGGGTCGCCCAGATTGCGCCCGACCGCGTCCTGTTCGGCGCCCGCGCCGGGTGCCGGGAGGTCGCCGAGTGGGGTCTTGAGCGGATGCGTTTCGCCCTCGGGATCGATCAGGACCTTGAGGACTTTTATGAGCGCTTCCGCTCTGACCCGCTGATCGGGCGCTCGGTCCGCGCCAACCCCGGTCTGCGCGTGTCGGCGCGGCCCGATCCGTTCGAGGCGCTGGTGTGGGCCATCTGCGAGCAGCTGATCGAATACGAGCGGGCGGCCTTGATCGAGCGCCGGCTTGACCTCGAGACTCGGCCGCCGCTGTCCCGAGACCGGATTGCGTGACTCGCCGACGGCGGCCGTGCTCGCCGCTCAGGCTCCGGCGCTGTTCGCGTCTCTGGATCTCAGCCCGGGACGATCGCTGACCCTGCTCCGGGCAGCAAAGGAGGTCGCCAGCGGGCGCGTGAACCTGCTCGACTCCGACCACGAGCGAGGCTGGCGCCGCCTGCGCCGGATCCCCGGGATCGGCAGCTGGACGATCCAGATGCTCGCCTTCACGGGCCAGGGCCGGATGGACCAGTTGCCGGCCGGAGACCTGGCCTACATCAAGCTCGTCGGGCGGCTGTTGAACGACGACCCCCGGTCTCGCTCCACCGAGGACGAGGTGAACGAGTTCTTCGCCCGCTTCGCGCCCTGGAGCGGCCTGGCCGGCCTACACGCCCTGCGCTCGGGTGGATCGGCTGGGGCGCTGCGCCTGGCTGCCTGAGGGTCGCGGTCGCCTTGGAAAAGGCAGCCACGAGGGAGAGGAGGAAAGGGACGCCCAATCGCCGGGCTCCAATCCGCGCTCTCGGCCCCCGGCTCGGGGCCAAGCGGGCAATCCTGCATCCACCTCGCCCGTCCACCAGTAGGTGTGTGCTGGAGTGCGCGGTTTCCGGGCAACCTGGCACGCACCCCCGCTTGACGGCTTGAGGTGTGTGCAGAATTGCCCGTTTTTGGACGAGACTCGCGGTTTGAGCCAGGCCGCCGCTCGATGCGCGGCTCAACCTCCCCCTCGTTGCTGCCGTTTCTGGAGCACAGAGGACATAGCGGACCCGAAGGGACCGCCGACCCCCTACGGACCCTGACCGGCCAGCAGCTGGTTGGTCTGCGCGGCGACGATCGACGCCGGGTTGGAGATCAGGTGGTGGCTGAGCATCCACTGCCCGTAGGCCGTCCATTGCCGGCTGTTCTGCCAGCCCCAGGGCTGATTGGAGCTCGCCGGGAAGTAATCGGGCAGCGTCGCCTTGACGCTCGCCGACTGCAGCTTGCGGCTCAGCGACGGATTGGCGCTGATCAGCGCGTCGACGCCCGCGGTGGGATCGCTGCGGACCGACCCGTAGCCCCGGCCGAGGGCCTGGACGAAGCGGCGCAGCAGGTTGGTCTGCTTGGCGATCTCGTTTTCACGGACGACGAGGACCAGCTCGTCGTAGTTGGGCACGCCGGCGTTCTCGACGTGGATCACGTTCACGCGCCGGCCCAGCTGGCGCAGCTGGATCGCCTCGTAGTTCCAGTAGGCGCCGAGGGTCGCCGCCACCCGGTCTGAGAGCATCGCCGGGACGAGGTCAGAGCCGACGTTGACCTCCTTGACCGAGCTCGTCGGCACCCCGGCGTGCTGGAGGATCGTCTGCAGGTAGGCGTGCTGGTAGGGGATGCCGGCGTCGCCGACCGTCTGTCCGCGCAGCTGCTTGGGGGTGGTGATGTGCCGCTTGGCCAGTGACACGATCGAGGTCAGCGGCCGCTGCACGAGGGCGGCGATCGAGACCAGCGGCAGCCCCTTGTCGCGGGCCAGCAGCACCTCGGGCTCGTAGGAGATGGCCACGTCGATCTTGCCCGCCGCCAGCAGCTGCAACGGCGTGGCCGGATTGCTCGGCGTCTGCACGTGGACGTTGAGCCCGGCCTGGCGGAAGTAACCGGCCGACAGCGCCCGATAGAGGCCGACGTGGTCGGCGTTGGGGAACCAGTCGAGCATCAGCGAGACGGGCTGCGTGGTGCTCGCCGCGGCGCTCACGGTGTCTTTCTTCTCGCCGCAGGCGGCCAGCGCCATGGCCGCGGCCAGCGCGGTCAGGAGCAGGAGCGGTCGTCTCATTGAATCGGGTCTCCAATCGGTCGGTGGGCCCAGGGCAGGGTAAGCCGCTCGGCCAGGTTGAGAAGTGTGAACAGGGCGATCGCGAACAGCGACAGGATCACCACGGTGGCGAAGGCTCGCGCGGTCAGGAGTTGGGGGATCGACTGCTCGAACAGATAGCCAAGCCCCGCGTTGGCCCCGGACTGCTCGGCGAACACCGCTCCGATCACGGCCACGATGACGGCGATCTTGGTGCCCGTGAACACGCCCGGCAGCGCGGCCGGCAGCTCCACGTGGCGAAACGTCCGCCAGCGTGAGGCGTCGAAGGTCCGCATCAGCTTGATCAGGTCGGGGTCGATGGCGGAGAACGCGGCCAGCGTGGTCACGACGATCGAGAAGAACGAGACCATGGCCACGACGATCACCTTGGGCAGCAGACCGAACCCCAACCACAGCACCAGCACCGGGGCGAGCATCGGGATCGGAATCGTCTGTGAGGCGATCAGCAGGGGCAGCGAGGCCCGGCGGACGGTGATGAAGAAGTGCATGAGGCTGGCGATCAGCAACGCGCCCAGGGCGGCGACGATGATGCCGAGCAGGATCTCCTCGGCCGTGACCAAAAAGTTGGACCACAGCAGGCCGCGGTCGTCATAAAGGGCCGTGGCCACAGAGTGGGGAGCAGGCAGGATCAGGGAATCCGCGCCCCCGGCGTCGACGTAGAGCTCCCAGACTCCCACCAGCACGGCCAGCAGGACCCCGGCTCGCCACAGACCCAGCGCACGCCTCATTCCGGCATTCCCAGGGCTCGGTAGACGTGCTCGCGCAGGGCTGTCAGCGCGGGATCGGTCCGCCGCCGGGGGCGGGGGAGGGCGACCTCGACCTCAGCCACCGCCCGTCCGGGCCGGGGGGACATGACCACGACCCGATCGCCGAGCACGACGGCCTCCTCGACATCGTGCGTGACGAGCACGACGGTGCGGGGCTCGTCGGACAGCATCTGCGCGAGCCACGACTGCATCTCCGCGCGGGTGATGGCGTCCAGGGCCGCGAATGGCTCATCGAGGGCCAGGACCGGCTTGCCGGCCAGGAGCGAGCGCAGGAAGGAGACCCGCTGCCGCATCCCGCCCGAGAGCTCGGCCGGGCGGGTGGCAGCGAACTCCTGCAACCCAAACCGCTCCAGCCAGGGCTGCGCCGCCGCCCGTGCCTCCTCCCGCGGGACGCCGCGCGATCGCAGGGCCAAGGTCGCGTTGTCCAATGCGCCGAGCCAGGGCAGCAGCAGGTCGCGCTGGGGCATCAGCGCGGCCGGGGCGGCTTCGAGCACACCGCCGTCGGGACGCTGCAGCCCGCAGATCAACTCGAGCAGGGTCGTCTTGCCGGACCCGCTGGGGCCGACGACCGCGACTATTTCGCCCTCGCCGGCCTGCAGCGACATGCCGTCCAGCGCCGCCACCGGCCCGGCCCGGGTGGCGAACGTGCGGCTGACTGACTCGACACGCACCCCTCCGGTGCGCTCCCGTTCGCCGGGCTCCTGGGGCGGAGCCTCGATCATCGGTCGTTTCACTCCCTCCGCGGGCATTACCCCACAGGTTCGAAGGGTCAGTGCCAGGTGCAGACTCAAGGCGCGAGCTGCGAGCGGCACTATCTCAGCCGGCGCTCCCGCCAGCCCCCCTGGGTTTCCAGATGCGAAGCTCGATGGTAGTGGATTCGCCCACCCACGCGGGCGCCCGCCGGGCGCGATAACGTGCGCCCATGCGCCGCTTCGCAACGCCGCGTCGGCTGGCCATCGCGGCGGCGCTCGTCGTTCTCCCGAGCCTGTTGGTGCCGGGCGTGGCCTCGGCGGCCACGGCCAAGCCGCACGCGAAGTTTCACCCGCGGCTGCGCTTTGCCATGGGGCTGATCCCGCATCGGGGGGCGTTTGATCCCGCCTCCGGCCCCGCGCTCCAGGTCGTCTATCACGGTGGCCGCGTGATGCGGGGGGTCACGATCCACACCGTCTTCTGGGCGCCCGCCGGGTATCACTTCGACGGGTCGCCGGGCGGGGGCGCGCCGGGTTACGAGGCGCTGATGAAGCAGTTCCTCGTCGACGCCGCCCACGGCGGGCCCGCCGGGGCCGATGTGTTCTCGACCCTGACGCAGTTCCATGACCAGACCGGTCCCGGAGATCCGCACCTGAGCTACGACCCCACCGCTGACTCGATCGACCTCACCGCCCCGTACCCGGGTCGGGGCAGTCAATGCGCATCGCCTTCGGGCACGGCGACGTGCATCACCGACGATCAGCTCCAGCGCGAGCTCGACTCCGTGATTGCCGCTCAGGCGCCCAGCGCCCGCGGGCTGACGAACGTGTGGCTCGTGTTCCTGCCCCCCGATGTCGACACCTGCATCCTGGCCGGCAGCTGTGCCAGCGATGCCTTCGCCGGCTATCACTCCGTGTTCGACCGCGGCCACGGGCCGACCGTGTACGTGCCGGTCCCCGATCCGCTGATCGAGGTCACGCCGCCCCCCGGCGCCGACCCACAGGGCAACCCCGAGGGAGAGTTCGCGCTGGACACGGTCGCCCACGAGATCGTGGAGTCGGTCACCGATCCCTACGGGACGGGCTGGATGGACCCCACCGGCATGGAGGTGGGTGACAAATGCGAGCTCGGTCCGCAGGAGGGCACCCCGATCGGCTACGCACCGGACGGCTCTCCGTACAACCAGCTCATCAACGGGCACGAGTACCTGCTCCAGGAGATGTGGTCAAACGACATCTCGGGCTGCGTCCAGGGTTCGACCGCCCCGGGACCCGCGGCGGACCTGCCGTCGGTGTCCATGCGGCAGTTCAGTCCCTGGCTCACAGGCAGCCTGGGCCATCCGGGAAGCACGGCGGTGCACATCGAGTTGGAACGCGGTCAGACCGGCGCGGCCACGGCCAGCACCCGTACGCGAGCCGACGGGAGCTGGGGGCCGGTCCGGCTCCGCGCCGCCCACGGGGCCAGCCATGCGGTCGGCGATGACCGGGAGGTCCTGCTCGTCAGCTACGGCTTTGGCTTCGGGGCCCCGCCCCCGGAGGCGATCGCCCCCGGCGCCGGCGGCGATCCGTTCTCCGAGGCCGGCTTCACCGGCTGGACGGACCTCGATAACGGCGTCGTCGTTGGTGCCCGCTCGGTGCAGATCAACCCCTGTGGCCAGGTCGGGGTGCTCGCCCTGCGGGTCGGCGGAAGGCTGACCGAGCCACCGGCTCAGCTGTGCAACACGCAGACCGATATCGCCACGGTCTCGACCGGGCCGATCAGACCCGGCACGCGTGTGCTGTTCAGCAGCGATGACAACCGGGCGGCTCTCCCCGGCCTGACCCCCGAGGGAGCGCTGGTCAAGCTGACCATCGCGCCCGGTGAGCCCAACGCGCTGGCGAACCCGCTGGGCGGGGGCGTGCCGACCTGCGAAGCGCTGCTGCGTATCGGCACGGTCCGCTGCGGCGGCCTGGAGGCCGACGCCCACTACCGGCTGGCCGGTCGCGCGGTGCGGTCAAGCCTCAGGGGCGTGGCCACCCTGGCCGGCCTGCACCTGCACGGCGGCCAGTTGATCGCCCTGGTCAATCGCGGCGGCCGTCGCCTGACCACGCTGCACGTCGCCCACCTCCGTGTCGACCTCGTTGGCGGGCGAACGCGGATCGCGGGTGGTCGCTGCCAGCCCGGTGATTTCTACGGCGCCCAGCCGAGTTCTCCTCACAGGCCGGGCTGTCGGGTGTGGGGCTTCTGTCGGCGGTCATCTGCCCATCGAGCGGACGCGCGCGCGGCCTCAGCACGGCGACGATCGCCCAGACCGATGACTTCAGCGGTGGTCAGACGATCGTCACCGTGCCCCGGATCGACTCCACGATGCCGCTCGCCGACGAGACGCTGTACGGGCCCTTCCGGGCCTCGGCGCAGTCGGGCCTGCCCGGGCCGGCGGGCTCGGTGATCGCTCGCGGGACGCCGGTTGCGGTTCGGATCACGCCGGTCGGATCGCGGCGGGCCGTGTTCAGCGCCGCCAACGTCGACACCGCCCGTGGGGTGGCCGTCCGCGCGCTCCCCGCCGGGACCTACCTCGCGCAGTGGCGCCTGCACGACGCCAACGGCGACACGCGCACGATGACCACCCGGTTCGTCGAGGCCGGGTAGCTGACCGTCGCGATACAGCCCGCCGACCGGTTCGCGCCGGCCACTCTGGCTGAGCTCTTCAACCTCGGCTTCTCGGACTACCTGGTCCCGTTCCAGCTCGACGAGGCGGCCTTCCGCGGCCACGTCGCCAGCAACGACATCGACCTCGGGTGGTCACGGGTCGCCGTCGACGACCGTCCGGTCGCGCTGGCCCTGCTCGCCCACCGCGAGTCGCAGGCCTGGGTCGGAGGGATGGCGCACGGCGCCGTCGCATCGCCGCCGGGGGCTCGGCGAGCGAGCGCTCGCGGACGGGCTGACCGCGGCGCAGGGCGCCGGCTCGCGTTCCGTCTGGCTCGAGGTCATCGAGGGCAACGATCGGGCCGTCGCCCTCTACGACAAGCTGGGCTTCGAGACGGTTCGGGCACTGGTTGTGTGGAGTCTGGACGCGTTGGCGCCCGGTGCCTCGCCCGACCCCGAAACTCCGTCGTCCGACGTCGCCGAGGCCCGGGAGTGGATCGCTGCCCACCGGGTCGACCGCGAACCGTGGCAGCGTGCCGACGCGAGCGTCGACCGGATGCTGCAAGGAGGGGCCGTGCTGGAGGCCTTGAGCGTCGTCCGCGACGGCGAGACCGTGGCCGCGCTGATCGGGCGGTTCCGCCCGGGCGCGGTGACCGTCCTCCAGGTGGCCGCCGCCGATGCGGATGCGGCCACCGAGATCTTGACCAGGGCCGCCGCCGGCCGCACCCTGTACCTGTCCAACCTGCCCGCTGAGAGCGCCCTGGCTCCGGTCTTAGAGAACCTGGGTGCCCTTCCCGAGGTCACCCAGCTGGAGATGCGCCTCCTGTTGTGAGGGCGAGCACGTCGCTCAGGACGGGCTGCGGTTCGACGTCAAGCCTGAACTCGGTGATGCGCAGGACATGGATCCCGAGGAGCAGGAGCTTTGCGTCCTTGTATTTGTCCTTCTCCAGATCCTTGACCGCGACGTGATACGGACGTCCGTCGAGTTCGACAGCGAGCTTCTGCTCGGGCCAGTAGAAGTCAAGTTCCCAGCCATCGACGGTCACGTTGCGTAGCGGTTCGGGCACATCGGTGCCCCTGATCAGCTCGGCAAAAGCGCGCTCCAGCCCCGACTTGTGATCGGCGTGCGGCCGGTAGCCGCGAAAGGCACGGCCGAGCTTGGCGCACCCCGGGCGACGGCGGTTTGCGCTGAGCACTTGTTCCACCGCTGCGACGTCGAGGACGCGCTTGCGGACGGCCTGCGTGATCAGCCGATCGAGTTCGCCTGGTGTCTCCTCCGGCGCCAGTTCGATCAGCAGCTGCGCCACCGAGCTGAAGCACAGACCCTCTCGCCAGGCCAGATCCTCGGCCTTCAGCGCGCGGCGGGTGCGATGACCCTTCAGGCCGGGCCGGATGGGGGTGTTCGGCCCGGGGACGGTCACGTGGATGTGCCGAGTGTCGAGCGCGCGCAGGCCCCAAAGGGCGGCCGCCGTGCGATGGCTGAGGAAGGCGGTGGGTCCACAGCTCAACTGGGCGGCGAGCAGCTTCCCGGTCGGCGCCAGCCGCCGGTGCCCAACCGCGTAGACGCCCGGGTGAACGCGGTGCAGCAGTCCGCGCCGAATGTGGCCGCGGATCTCGCCCTCGGTGAAGCCGAGGGCCAGGAGCTGCAGATGGGCAATCACGCCGAACTGTTTCTCGGCCAGCGCGACCAGCAGCGAACTTGGAGTCATCTGCCGTTCACTACGAACAGCAGATGACTCCAAGTTGGGACTCTGAGGGCGAATCCGGGCATCCGCCAGAGGCTGGCATCGCTCGCGTCACCCGTGGGTGACGGACTGCAACAAGTTTGTGCCTGAAAGACCGCCCGCCGACGTAGTCGACCGCGGCCCGGCTCAGGTCCGGATCGGCTGGGCCAGCGCCTTCACGAAGTCCTCGAGCTGATCGGTGCGCCAGCACTCGAACGCGGTGCAGTACTGCTCGTAGGCAGCAATGACCGAGTCGCCGTAGTTCCAGTACAAGCGGGGCTCGGGGTTGAGCCAGAACGTGCGCCCGGCGCGGGCGGTGATGGCCTCGAACACGTCGTCGCGGGGCGGCCGGCCGTTGGTCCGGGCGTCACCGAGAACGATCACGGTGGCCCGGGGATGGAGCTCATCCTCGATCTCGGCCAGGAACTCGGTCCACACCCGGCCGTAGTCGGTGTAGCCGGAGATGTCGGCCACGCCGGCGTCCTTGGACACCGCCTCGCTGGCGGCGCGGAAATCGCGCTCGCGCTCGAACACCTCGGTGACCTCGGAGATCCGCTCGATGAACACGAACGAGCGCAGCTTGCGAAACGAGTCGTGCAGCGCGTGCAGGACCGACAGGAAGAAGGTGCTGGCGCTGGTCACGCTCGTCGACACGTCGCAGAGGACGAAGATCTCGGGGCGGCGCGGGCGCTGGGGGCGGTACTTGAGCTCGATCGGGACGCCGCCGGTCTGCAGCGAGGCGCGCATCGTGCGGCGGACGTCGACGTGCGCATGGCGTTTGCGCCCGCGCATCTCGTGGCCCTGGGTCGCCAGCCGTCGCTTCAGCTGGGCGACGACACGATGCACCGCCGCCAGGTCGGAGATCGGTCCGGTCGGCAGTGACCGATCGAGTTCGGTCAACGGGCGCTTGGGGGGCAGGCTGGCGGTCCGCTCGATCAGCGCGCGTTCGAGTTCGCGGCGTAGCTGCTGCTCGAAGCGGCGCAGCTGATCGCGGGGAACGCCGTCGCGGCGGGGGTCATCCTCGAGGTAGATCGGGCTGGGGCTCGGTGCGCAGGCCGAGCGCGCGGCGAATCCGCTGGACATCGACGCCGAGCACGCCCGAGCCCTCGCCCTTGCCAAAGGCGGCGATGGCCAGGCGGGCGAGGTCGCGCATGGCCGCCTCTGAGCCTTCCCGCAGAGCGGCGGCGATCTGCTGGCGCAGCGCCTCGAGGTCGACGTCAAGCGAGCCCGGGCGGCTCTGGGACTCGCTGATCTGCTGGCGGGCCGCCTCGGCCTCGGCGGCGCGGAAGAAGAACCGGTCAAAGACCAGCTCGAACACGCGGGCGTCATCGGGGGATTTGGCCAGCGTCGCCGACAGCGCGCCCCGGAAATCACTCTGGTCGGTCCACGGGATCTGCTCGAGCGCGGCGAACGCGTCCAGGAGCTCCGAGGTGCCGAGCGCCATCCCCTCCTGGCGCAGCTCCTCGGCGAACCCGAGCAGCTGGCCGTCGAAACCGCCCGGTCCGCGGTCGGGGATCTTCTCGTACCGCCTTGGCTCGGGCACGGGGGCGCCCTAGGCCGCGGGACGCGCGCCGTCGTCGGCCGCGCGCTCGAGCTTCACGCCCACCCGGGCCGCGACCGTGTCGAGGTCGGTGCGGTGCTTGACGATCACGCTCATCGTGGAGCGGAACGTGTCGGCGTCGATCTCGTCGGCGCCGAGCAGGAGCAGGGCCCGGGCCCAGTCGATGGACTCGGCGATGCTCGGCGGCTTCTTGAGGTCGAGCTCGCGGACCTATTGGACGATCTCGACCAGCTTGCGGGCCACGGATTCATCGAGATCGGGCGAGTGCAGACGCACGATCTCGAGCTCGTGCTCGAGCTCGGGGTAGTCGAGCCACAGGTACAGGCAGCGCCGTTTCAGGGCCTCGGTCAGCTCGCGGGTGTTGTTGGAGGTGAGCAGGACCACCGGCTGGGTCCGGGCCTCGATCCGCCCCAGCTCGGGAATCGAGATCTGAAAATCGCTCAGCAGCTCGAGCAGCATCGCCTCGAACTCCTGGTCGGTCTTGTCGATCTCGTCTATCAGCAGCACGACCGGCTCGGGCGATGCGATCGCCGTCATCAGCGGCCGCGCGAGCAGGAACTCCTCACCGAAGATGTCGCCCTGGACGTCCTCCCAGCCCGTATCGCTGGACTCGGCCTGGATGCGCAGCAACTGCTTGCGGTAGTTCCACTCGTACAGGGCCTTGGCCTCGTCGAGGCCCTCGTAGCACTGCAGACGGACCAGCGTGCGCCCCAGGTAGCGCGCCAGGGCCTTGGCCAACTCGGTCTTGCCCACCCCGGCCGGTCCCTCGACGAGCACGGGCTTGCCCAGCTTGATGGCCAGAAACGACACCAGAGCAGTGCTCGCGCCGGGCAGATATCCGACTTCACGCAGGCCCTCCGACGCGGCCTGGGCCGACGTTGGCAGTTGGTCTTGAAGGCTCAGGGCAGCTTCCTCGTCTCGGACTAAGCGGGTCGACGCGGGACTCACGCCGGCGGGGGACCGGCGTGAACCGCTGGGGTCAAATATAGGGTTCGCCGGGCCGTGATCCTCGTTCTCGCCTCACAGCAGTCGCAGCTGCACGCCTTCGTGGGGGTGATCGTCTTCGGCCTGGTCGTAGCCGTGCTCGGCCACATTTCGCGCTCGCGGACGCTGATCCTGACCGGGATCCTGGTCATCGGCCTGGCCAGCGCGTACTTCTCATTCGTGCTCCAGCCCGGTGGTGGTACTTAGCCGTCCCGACCGTCGCGGGCAGCGATAAAGGTCAGTCCGGACGGTCCAGGCGCGCGGTCAGCGGATCCTCGGGGTCGGGCTCGCGGCGCCGGACGGTCGGCGCCTCGGGCGGCTCGTCGAGCTTGATCTGCTCGAGCTCTGAGAGATCGAGGCCGCGGTGGGGTCGCGGCTCCCCGCTGCGCGGGCGGCGCTCGCCGTCGGTCGACCCGGGCATGACCTGGGTGGCGTCACTCGGGGGCGGCCCGTCCGGCTCGGCCAGGCTCGAGGGACGAACCCGCCGCCGCCGCGGCCGCACCGGGGCGGGAGCGGGGACGGGGGTGCGAACCGGCGGTGAAGCGGCCGGACTGGGAGCCGGCGGTGCCACCGCCCAGTCGGGAGCCGACGGTGCGGCGCCCCGGCCGGGAGACCCCACGCCGGCCGGGCTTGGAGACCCCGGGCCGGCCGGGGCGCCCTCTCCGGGCAGCGGCGGCTCGGGCTCGTTGGCGAGTCTGATCCGGGACCCGGAGTAGGTGAGCAGCGCGGCCACGCCCAGGGCGATGAAGATCCCCCACTCGATCCCGGAGGCGGTGGTCGTAGAGGGCGTGGCCGGTCGTGCCCTGCTTGTCGAACATCCGCCAGACGATCAGCAGACAGACCCACAGGCCGGCCGCCGTGATCACCCCGCCGTCGCCGCCGGGGACGTGGAAGGCGGCGCCCTCGGCGCGCACGAACAGCAGCACGATGACCGCGGCGGCGACCAGCAGCACGGCCGCCTCGACGAAGGAAAAGGCGCCCCAGCCGGTCAGCGAGGCACTGATCGTGCTCAGATTGGCCGTCGTGCCGCGGGCGATCACCGTCTCCTGATACCAGGGCAAAAACAACGTGAAGACGAGCCCCAGGGCGGCGCCGCCGGCCAGCCGCCGCTCACGCGGGAGCGCCCGCCAGACCGCGCGCAGGCGCTCGATCGGGGTGCCGCTGTGGCGCCGCGAGGAACGCCCCGAGGTCCGCTCGGATTTCGCACGGACCGGGGTCTCCTCCGGCCGGCCGGGGCCGGCCGCGGGGTCGTGGGCATCCGGGGGGCGGGCCACGCCACGATTGTAGGCCCCGGGGCGGGCGGCTCCGGGACTCACCCCGGAGCTCAGGAAATCGGGATGTCCTGCACCTCAGAGGGTTCGCGGCGTTCGCGCTCGTCCGCTCGAGGTACCAGTCGATCAGCGCCCGAAGGGCCAGCAGGAGCTCGCGCAGAGCCTCGCCGAGGCGACGCTCCAGGTCGGGGGGATGCGGTCGCGCAGCGACCTGATCGCCTCCAGCAGCAAATCGATCTCGGTCGCTCCGGTCGGCGGCGCTTCTGCCTCGCCCGGCTCAGACGCGCGGCGTCTGCCAGCCGGCCGGCGGCGGGCGGCGCAGCGCGGCGCCGGCCGCCTCGGCGATCAGCCGCTCGGCTGACTGCGTCGCCTGCTCGATCCGGCCCTCGAGACCGCGCAGGGCGTCCTCGGCCGCACTCCGGCCGCCGCTTTGCCCACCGTCGCCCTGTTCAGCGTGCCGCTAGCCATCGAAGCGCACCTCCAGCGCGCCGTCCTCGAACGTCGCCGCGCTGGGCCGGAAGGCGGCCAGCGCCGGGGGCAGCATGATCGTGCGGCGGTGCCCGTCGACGCCGACGATCAGCTCGAGGCCGATCTTCTTCAGCGAGATGTCGCCCTTGGTGGCGAAGGGCAGGGTCGAGCGCAGCCGCGCGCCGTCCTCGGCCAGGTCGAGCTTCTGCGTTATTCCCTCATAGAGGACGGCGGCCGGGTCCAGCTTGGCAAACAGGGACTCGGCCAGGCGGTCGAGCATCTCCGCCCCGACCACCTCCTGCTCGAAGAACGGCGCCGTCAGCACGGGGACGGGCGCAAAGGCGGAGTGCACGAGCTCCAGATGCTCCTCCTGGACGCGCCGCCAGGCCGAGAAGTAGTCGCCCACGCCGGCCGGGAAACAGGCGGTTGACGATCACCGCGTCGGTCAGATAGCCATAGAGATTCAGGTATGTGAAGGTGCGCATCGCCTCGCCGATGACCATCTTGTCCGGGTTCATGACCAGGCGGATGCTGCAGCGCGAGCGGTCACGGAGGATCTCGTTCATGGCGATCAGGTTCTTCGACAGGCGCTGGACGTCGGCGAACACCGCCGCGCTCGGCAGCGAGATGTCCAGCAGCGAGCGGGCCAGCGGGCGGGCCGCGGCCAGGATCTGCTTCTCGTAGGGAAAGACCTTCTCGATCCACCAGCGCGCGACGTCGGGGAACGAGAGCAGTCGCAGGGTCTCCCCGGTCGGCGCGCAGTCGACGACGATCGCGTCCCAGCGCCCGGAGTCATGGTGGGCCTGGAGACGCAGGAGCGAGAACAGCTCGTCCATGCCCGGCGGCACGGTCAGCTCCTCGGCCGAGATGCGATCCACGCCGCGCTCGATGAACAGCTCGCCGAGCCACTCCTGGACGCCGGACCAGTGCCGCTCCATCTCCTGCTGGGCCTTGACCTCCTGACCCCAGAGATGATCGGAGACCTCTGTGGGCTCGCCGCCCAGTTCGGCGCCCAGCGACTCCGACAGGCTGTGCGCCGGATCGGTCGAGACGATCAGGGTGCGCAGACCCGCGGCGGCACAGCGGCGGGCGGTGCAGGCGGCGACCGACGTCTTGCCGACGCCGCCCTTTCCTGTGTAGAGGATCGTGCGGGGCGTCATAGCGGGCCGAGTCTAGGCGGGTCGCGTCGATCACACACGCGGTCCACCCGATTCCGGACCTGGCGATACGACCGGGTTCCGGGTCAGCGCGAGATCGTGAGCGTCCCCGAGAGGCGCGCGAAGTTCCCCGCCAGGTCGGTGGCGGCGATCCGGAGGCCGTAGCGGCCCGCCTTCTTGGCTGGGAGCTTGATCTGGTCAGTGCCATAGGGCAGGTAGGCACTCGTTGAATACACCGCGGTCGTGCCCCGGGTCAGGACTACCCCGATATGCGAATACTTGGACAGACGGAAGCGCAGCTCGGTGGTTCGGCGGGCCTTGCCGCGGCGGGTTAGCTGGGTGAGTACCGGCGGCGTCTTCAGATAGGCGCGGAAGCGCTGGGCGGTGGAGCAGTACACCGGCGTCCTGGTGATGCTGCACATCTGGGCCAAAAAGCCGGTCACCAGCTCGTGGTAGGACAGGTCGTCCTCGATGCCGGGCTGATACAGCGACCAGGCGCCGGTGTCGAAGTGGGGCACCTCGGCCTGGGCCTCGGCGTTGCCGGCCTTGAACAGCTTTGCCGCCTGGGCGTTCTTGCTGATCTGCGCGTAGTCATGCAGGCCGATCAGGGTCTGCAGGAAGGCGTTGATGATCGAGGTCCCGGGCGTGAACGTGTACTGCAGAAAGCGTGTGCCCCTCGGGGTCGCGAGGCCGACGCCGGCCGGAGGTCGGGCGCTGAACACGGGCAGCGCCCGCTGGCCGACCTGCAGGTAGTAGGCGTTGCCGGTCGCGCGGTAGGCCCGGCTCAGAGCCTCGAGCCCGGTGGCCTGCGACATCGCGCTCGTCCACGGCGGGGCGCCCCCGTCAAAGTGGAAGTAGTACTCCCAGGTCAGCCCGCCGCCCCGCTGGGCGCCCAGTGGGATCAGCTGGGCGAGGAGTTGCTTGAGCGCCGGATAGCCCCCCAGCCCCGAGGTGTACAGCCCGTCGGCCTTGCCGAAGCTGCCCAGCACCTGCAGCTGGATCCCCTGGCCGGCGTAGTACTGCCAGACCAGCTGCGAGCCCGCGAATTCAACCCGTTGAGCGTTGCTGAGCAGCGGGCCGGAGGTCCACCATTGGCGGTTGCGGTCGACGGTCTGGAAGATCACCGGCAGTCGCGAGGGGGTCAGCGCGCCCGCGACGGCCATGTCGTGGACGTTCGCGGTCACCGCCGTGAGCTCCGCTCGCCGCGTCCCGTGCAGATGGCGCTCGGTGGTCAGCGCCCGGCCGTAGCTGAGCTCGTAGCCGTGGTAGGCGGCTGCGCTGATGCCGTGCTGGTGATAGATCCGCGTCAGCTCACCGAACACCGTCCGCGTCTTCTTGCGCGTGGTGTGGGCGCGGGCCAGCGCCGCCGTGAATTGACCCGCGGGCGACCGACCGGCCCGCTTGTGGGCTGCCGGCGCGGGGGCAGGGGTCAGCGCCGGCCCGGTCACATACGGGTCGTTGCGGGTGCTCACGGCACCGTTGCCAGCCCTGAACAGCACCGGCGCCGCCACGGCGCTGCCAGGCCAAGCAAGCACGGCGAGCAGGACAACCAGGCTCCTGCGCACCAAGCCGATGGTACATTCGCGCTCGTGCTCGTGTCACGCCGGATAGGAAGTTGCAGCGCGACTGTCAGCGTCCGTACTCGGCGTCTTGGCGCACTGGCACTGGTCCTGGTCGGGCTCCTCGTGATCTCTGCCTGCGGCACGACCAGCTCCAGCTCGGGCGATGCGCAGTCGCTCCTGCGTCAGACCTTCACCGGCGCGCACACCGTGCGCAGCGGCATTCTCAACTTCAATCTGGCCCTGAATCCGTCGGGGTCGCGCACGATCACGACTCCGATCACGCTCGGGCTCGGCGGTCCCTTCCAGAGCCGCGGCACGGGCAAGCTGCCCGCCTCCAAGCTCGAGCTGACGATCAATGCCCTCGGCCACCACGGCCAGCTCGGGATCGTCTCCACCGGCTCAAACGGCTTCGTGACCCTGGGCGGCTCTGCCTACCAGCTCCCGGCCGCCGACTACCAGAAGCTCGCCTCGAGCTTCTCCAGCGCGGCCGCCGGCGGCGGTACCGGAGGCCTGTCCAAGCTCGGCATCAACCCCCTGCACTGGCTGACCCAGCCGACGGTCGTGGGCAGCGAGGCCGTGGGCGGTGCCTCGACGACCCACATCCGGGCTCACGTCAACGTCGACGCGCTGCTCGGGGACCTGAACACCTTCCTGCAGAAGGCCTCGGCCACGGGGGCGACCGGCAGCGCGGCGTTGCCGACCGCGATTTCTCCCGCCACCCGTCAGAAGGTCGCCGCCGCGGTCCGCAACGCCACCGTGGACGTCTGGACCGGGAGCAACGACAAGACCCTGCGCAAGCTGTCGGTCAGCCTCGATATCCCGGTCACGGGACAGATCTCGACCGAGCTCGGGGGCCTGAACACGGCCGGGATCAGCCTCAGCCTCGCCTACGCCAATCTCAATCAGCCCCAGACGATCGCCCCACCGGCTCACGTCCGCCCGTTCAGCGGCTTCACGAATCGCATCAAGGGCCTGTCCGGTCAGCTGCAGGGGTTGTTCGGCGGCGGGACGGCCGGCGCTGCCAGCGGTACGGGCACGGGCTCGTCGAGCTCCAACTCGGCCGCCGTCAACGGTTATTCGGCCTGCCTGCAGCGGGCCCGGGGCGACGTGGCCAAGATGCAGCGCTGCGCCTCGTTGCTCAACGGCGGCGGCTAGACGCGCGCCGCCGAGCACACGGCCGCTGCTACTCGTCGGGCTCCGGGTCGGGCTCGAGAACCTCGTTCTCGTCTTCATCCTCTTCCTCGGCGCCCGCCTCGTGGCGGATCTGGAAGCGCTCGAGTAGCTCGTCGCGCGCGTGCTCGTCGAGCGGAACCTCGTCGGAGATGACGATCCAGTCGTCGGCCTCGTAGCTGTCCTTGGCCAGGATCTCGGTGTCGAGGTGGGGCGAGTCATCGACGACGAGGACGATCTCGGTCGTCGGGTTGAAGTACGTGCCGGGACGGTTCGTGAGCTCGTCGAGCTGCATGAGGCGAGGATCAGCCATCGGTCGCCAGAGTAATCGTTTCCGCCGTCCGGCGGCAAGCGCGAGCCCGCTGAGGGCGCTCTCGCCCGACCTGCGGTCGCGGCGCTCAGACGCCGTGCAGACTGGCGATCTCCCGCTCGATCTCGGCCTCGACATCGAGCGGCGCCTTGCCCTGACGCGCGCGGCGGTGGTTGCGGGCCAGGACCAGATCGCGGATCTCCTGGCGGAGCTCGGGGTCGATCGCCGGCGCGCTGAGCTTGCGCACCTCCTCGTCGATGTCGACCTCGGGCTCGCCGCGGCGCCGGCGCCGGGCGTTGCGCGCCTCGAGCAGCTGCCGGATCTCGAGATCGCGCTCGAGCTGGGCGGCGGCCGAGCCTTGGGGTGCGCGTTCACCCTCGGTGTCCATCATCAGGTGGTTCTTGCCGTAGTCCTCCCAGGTCCGGCCGCTGAGCAGGATCGCCACCAGCGCCCCGACGACTCCGACGCCGCAGACCACCCATACCACCGTGCCGAACGCGCTCTGCACCGGTTAAGTGTTGCGCACCGGTCCTCGCCTGTCGCTATCAACTGCTTTTGGTGAGCATCGGTTCGGAACAGCTCCAGGCGCGACGGTGGCGCTCGCACCGCGGCGGGCGGGAATTTCTGGCCCTGCTCGCCGGACAGACCGTCTCTGACGCCGGCTCTCAGGCCACGACCGTGGCCCTGCCGCTGCTGGCGCTGCTCATCACCGGCTCACCGTTCCAGGCCGGGGTGGTCGGCTTCGCGCGCTCGGTGGCCTATCCGCTGGCCGCCCTGCCCTCGGGGGTGGCCGCGGACCGCTTTGACCGCCGCTGGCTGATGATCTTCGCCGCGCTCGGCCGGCTCGTCGCCATGGCCAGCGTGATCGTCGCCCTCGCCGCCGGGGAGCCGTCGATTGAGCAGTTGGCGCTGGTCGCCTTCGTCGACAGTTCGCTCTGGTCGCTGGGCGTCGTCACCGAACGAGGAGTGTTCCGAGCCCTCGTCCCGACCCGAGATCTCCCCCGGGCCATCGCCCTCAGCGAGGGGCGCACGGCGGCGGCCGCGATTGCCGGACCGCCGCTCGGCGGGGCGCTGCTCGCCATCGGGCGTGCGCTGCCGTTCGCCCTTGACGCGCTCTCCTCGCTGCCTTTGATCGGCGTCGTGCTCGGCATGCGCACCTCGCTGGCCCCGGCCGAGGGCGGTCGGCGGACCGCAGAAGGGGTGCGCGCGGCGCTCAGCCACGCCCTGGAGGGTCTGCGGTGGCTGTGGGCGCGGCCCTTTCTCCGCGCGGGCTCGGTCCTCTACGCAGCCGCCAATCTGACCCTGTGGGCGCTCGACCTGCTCGTGATCCTGGTCGCCAAGCACTACGGGGCAAGTTCGGCGGGGGTCGGTCTGATGTTCGCCGTGATGGGCTTTGGCGGCGTGGCCGGCTCGCTGCTGGCCGGCCGGGCCTCGGGGTGGCTGTCGGCGCGCTGGTCGATCGCGCTCGAGCCTTGGGTCGGCCTGGCCGTCGTCCCGCTCCTGCTCGTCGTCCATTCGCCGCTCGGGATCGGGCTTTTGGGCGCGGTCTACTTCATCACCACGCCGCTGAGCTCGGCCACGATTCACAGCCGCCGCGTGGCCTTCACCCCCGATGAGCTCCAGGGTCGGGTTCAGGCTGGGGCGGGCCTGATCGCTTCCTCGCTGGGCTGGCTCGGCCCGCTGGCGGTGGGGGCCGTGTTCAGCGCCGGCGGCCCCACGGCGGCGATCTTGATGGTCACTGCCTGGGCGCTGGTGGTGGTGATCGGGATCTCGCTGTCCGCGAGCCTGCGCGATCCCCCGCCGTTGGTCGACCACTCGGCTTAGCGTCGCGAATCTCCGCCTCGAGCCACTGACCGCTATATGCGGGGTTTTGCCCGCGCTGCTGTAGCCGATCTGGGCCGATGGGGTACCCTTTTCTCAGAGTTGACTGACTAGTCAATCGAGAGAGATTCAAGGAGAAACCCACCGTGGTTGATTTCACGCTCACCGACGAGCAGAAGAGCATGCGCGAGATGGCGCACGACTTCGCCGAGAAGGAGATTCGGCCCGTCGCCTGGGAATACGATCGCGAAGGCACCTGGCCCGGCGAGATCCTGGATAAGGCCTGGGAGCTCGGCCTGATGAACAATCACCTCCCGGCCGAGTACGGAGGCCCCGGTCTGGGTTTCCTGGACGGCGCCGTGATCGAGGAGGAGATCGCCTGGGGTTGCTCGGGCATCGGCACCTCGCTCTCCTGCAACGGGCTGGCCACCGCCCCGGTCATCCTGGCCGCCTCGGAGGAGCTCAAGAAGGAGTACCTCGGCCGCCTCTCAGAGGCGCCGCTGCTGGCCTCGTTCTGTCTCACCGAGCCCGACGCCGGCTCTGACGTCTCGGGCATGAAGACCAACGCCGTCCGCAAGGGCGACAAGTGGGTCATCAACGGCTCCAAGTGCTTCATCACCAACGGTGAGTACGCGAACTGGTACACGGTCTACGCCAAGACCGACAAGGAGGCCGGCCACCGCGGCATCTCGTGCTTCATCGTCCCCCGCGACGCCGGCGTCGTCGTCGACAAGCACGAGGACAAGATGGGCCAGCGGGCCTCCAACACGGCCACGATCTCCTTCAACGATGTGGAGATCCCCGCCGACCACCTGGTCGGCGAGGAGAACAAGGGCTTCAAGATCGCCATGATGACCCTCGACCGCACCCGTCCCGGCGTGGCCGCGATGGGCGTCGGCGTGGCTCGCGCGGCGATGGAGCTCGCCGTCGAGTACTCCAAGGAGCGCGTCCAGTTCGGCGTGCCGATCGCCATGCACCAGGCGATCCAGTTCATCATCGCCGACATGGCCACCAAGGTCCATCTGGCCCGGCTGGCGACCTGGAACTCGGCCGTGCTGCTCGACCAGGGCAAGCGCAACACGCTCGAGTCCTCCCACGCCAAGCGCTTTGCCGCCGACACCGCGATGGAGGTGACCACCGACGCCGTCCAGGTCTACGGTGGCTACGGCTTCATCAAGGAGTACAAGGTCGAGAAGCTGATGCGCGACGCCAAGATCCTCCAGCTCTACGAGGGCACGGCCCAGATCCAGCGCCTGGTCATCGCCCGTGAGACGCTGCTTCCGCGGCGCATCGAGGAGCCGGCCACCGCATCGGTCTAAACCAGCCGCTCAACGCCAGGTTGACAAGGGGCCGCCTTCGGGCGGCCCTTTTTTGGCCTTGACCCTGACTCAGATGGAAAATGTGCTTGCTGCGCTCGCTTTTTCTACGAGAGTGGAGACGTCAGGCCGGGTTGCTTGACTCGCACCGATGCGTCGTTTACCGCTGGTCTTCCTCGTTGCTCTGACGTCGTCCGGATGCGCCATGGCCGGCGCCAATACGACCGCGGGCGCGGGCACCGAGGCTCGCCCCGCCGCCGGCCTCCCTCGCAGCAGCGCCAGCGTCCACGTCGTGCAGCGCCAGCCCCCTGCCGGTACCTGCCACGCTCGTGGCCACGGGCTGTACTCGCTGCCTGACCCGCGCTGCACGCCGGGAGCGATCGATCCGCATGTCACCCAGAAGCAATCTGTTCAAGACGATCTGCCGCTCGGGCTATAGCGCCAGCGTCCGACCGCCGGAGTCGATCACCGAGCGCGAGAAGCGGGCCAGCCTGCGTGCCTACGGCGATCATCGCCCGCTGCACTACTACGAGTACGACCACCTGGTCTCGCTCGAGCTGGGCGGGGCGCGCAACGATGCCCGGAACCTGTGGCCCGAGCCCGGGGCCAGCCCGAATCCGAAGGACTCACTCGAGAATCGTCTGCACGCCCGCGTCTGCCACGGCGAGATGAGCCTGGCCGCCGCGCAGCTGGCCATCGCCCACGACTGGGTGAGCGCCTACCGCCGGTTCGGCTGAGCGCCGCTCTTTCAGATCCAGCGCTTGCGCCGGAAGTAGATCCAGAAGCCGATCACCGAGAGCACCAGTCCTCCGATGCCGAAGACCAGGAACGCCCATAGCCCGCTGAGGATGTGGACGACCAGGTAAGGAGAAGTTCTGACCGAAGAACCCGGTCAGGAAGGTCAGGGGCAGGAAGATGGTGGCGATGATGGTCAGCTGCTTGTTGACCTCGCCCTGACGGTTGGCCACCGTCGAGAGGTACATGTCGGTGGCGCCACTGAGCAGGTCGCGGTAGGAGTCGACCAGCTCAGAGGTCCTGACCAGGCTGTCGTAGACGTCCCGGAAATACAGGCGATCGTCGCTCTGGAGCCCAGGCAGGGCAGCAATGGTGTCGCTGTCGCGAGCCATCATGTTCCGCATCGGCGTGACCACTTGGCGCATGGCGACCAGGTCACGCTTGATCGAGAAGATCCGCTGCAGGTTCTCCGGGGCGGCCTCGATCGACGATCTGCTCCTCGATGTCATCGATGTCATCGTCGACTCGGGACAGGGTGGGCACGAAGGTCGACAGGACAGCATCGAGGATCTTGTAGACCAGGAACTGCTCGCTGCGGATCGGTTGGTCGTGGTAGCGGGCCCGCAGTTCGGCTAGGGAGTCGATCGGGCTGTGGTGGATGGTGACCACGTAGTCGCCCGAGACGATCATGTGGACCTCGCGCAGGAGCGGAGCTGCCGGACGCAGCATCCGGGTCCACGCCGAATACGACCATGAACAGGTAGTTGTCGTACTCCTCGATTTTCGGACGCTGGTTGAAGGAGCGGGCGTCGTCGAGGGTCAGCGGATGCAGATGGATCGTCTTCGCCAGTTCGGTCAGCTGGTCATCCGACGGCTGATCGAGATCGACCCAAACGAAGTTCTGCCGGTCGAGGTGAGCGACGATGTCGGAGAGGTCGGGGTTGACCAGACACGGCACCCGCAGCGGCTCGCCCTGCGCTGCGGTCGCATCGCCGGAAGATTCCATCGCGTGGCAAAGCTACCAGTGGCCCCAGTCGGCGATTCGGCGTGGCGCCACCCCCGGACGATGCTGACTACCATGGCTCGGAGCTTTGCTCGTCCAGCCAAGAATCCTGCGGCGCCTGATCCTGGCCGCGCTGCTCACGATCGCGGTCCTTCCCGCCAGCGCCCAGGCCTTCAGTAAGGCCATCTGGGGGCCGGTCACCCGGAACGGCGTCAACCAGTTCCCGCTCTACCACCGGCTGGGCGTCAGGATCTACGAGACGAACCTCGACTGGGCCCAGGTGGCCCCGCGTCGCCCTCGAAACGGCCGCAATCCGCGCGACCCCGCCTATCGCTGGCCGGCCTCGATGAAGCAGGCCATCCAGCAGGCTCACCGATACCACATGCAGGTGCTGATCCAGCTCATCTTTACGCCGCGGTGGGCGAACCACGGGCACGTCCAGAACGTTCCCCCAACCACCCCCGCGATCTACGGAAACTTCGCCAAGGCGGCCGCCCGCGAGTACCCGAGCGTCCACCTCTGGATGGTCTGGGGCGAGCCCAACCGCGCGGCCAACTTCTCCCTCACCAAGGTCGTGGCGCCGGGAGCGACGTTGACGGCTTCGCGAGAAGGCAGCTCCGCATCTTTACGCTCGGCTGCTTGATTGCGCCTACGGCTCGCTCAAGGCCGTCAGCCGACGCAACGTCGTGATTGGCGGGTCCACCTACTCGGCTGGCAGCATCGACACCCAGTCGTGGATCGAGAACATGCGCCTTCCCAGCGGGAAGCCGCCGCGGATGGACATGTATGCGCACAACCCGTTCAGCGTCGAGAACCCGGATTTCCGCACTCCACCATCGCCGTTCGGGGAAGTGCAGTTCTCGGATCTACACGAGCTCGCTGGCTGGATCGACCAGTACCTACACCGCGGGATGAGGCTCTTTCTTTCCGAGTTCACCATCCCGACCAAGCCCGACCGCGAGTTCAACTTCTACGTTGACCCGCCTGTAGCGGCGCAGTGGGTCCGGGACGCGCTCTACCTCGCCCGCCACTGGAAGCGGATCTACGCCATGGGCTGGATCCACGTCTACGACAGCCCGCCGCAGAGCTACGGCGGGCTGCTCACCGCGCAGGGCACTCCCAAGCCCGACTTCTACGCCTTCCAGCACGGCTAGCCGGCAGCGACCGGTCCGGCGGCCGCCGACCTGGGATCAGGCGTTAGTGGATAAGCGTCACGGCATGCCTGAGGGTGGCCCGGCCGACGCTGGGCCGCAGCGTGAGCGTTGCCCCGATCTGGCCGCCGTTCTGCTTGAGCAACTTCAGCGCCGCGTTGCTCAGCCGGACGGGGACCGTCCGATACTGACGTCCCTTGACCGTGACCTCGCGCTGCCCGAGGGTGACGACCGTCTTCGGATGACCGGGCTTGGCCCGGGTCAGCGTGAGCCGGCCCGCGCACGGCTTCGAGCCAGCGCAGTAGAGCGAGACGGGGGCGTAGCGGCCGGAGAAGATCAGGTCGGTGCTGCCCAGCCCGAAGTTCCCGTTGGCCCTCGTGACGAAGCGTGCGGTCACGACCGAAGTTGACGAAGATGGGGTAGATGACGCTGCCCTGGCCGTACTGCATGAGCAGGCGGAAGTGGTAGCGCGTGTGGCGCTTCAGCCCGGCGATCCTCACCGAGACGTTGACCTGACCGTGCCCCGCGGGGATGGTCCGGGTGGCGGTGGTCTGCGTGTAGTGCGTGCTCCGGCCGTACTGGAAGGCCCAGATCGTTCGCTGACCTCCGGTGGAGACCGTTCCGCGCAGGAGGGCTGTGCTCGAGGTGACATAGCTGGCAGGCAGCGTGGTCGCGGGCGATGCCGCCTGTGCGCTTCCGGCCATCAGCAACACGAGAGCCGCTGTGCTCAGCCCGACCAGAAGACAGCGATAAAGCTTCACAGACATCAACCCTTCCGTTGTGCGCGTAAGTACAGGTCGGCTCGGCTATGGACTGCCGAGGGACGCCCCATATGGGGAGAGCGGATTGACCGACCGCTCAAAGTCGACCACGTCGCGCAGGATCTCGTCCAGCGACGCCGTCGGCCGCCACCCCAAAGCCGCGCCAATCTTAGAGATGTCAGGGATGCGCCGATGCATGTCCTCAAATCCCTCGCCGTAGGCATCCTCATAGGGAACGAACTCGATCTCGGAGTCCGAGTCAGTGGCGGCCTTGACTCGCTGCGCCAGCTCGAGGATTGAGACCTCCTCGGTGGAGCCGATGTTGAGCACCTCGCCGAAGAGGTCCTCGCGCTCGCACAGCTGGGTGAGTGCTTCGACGACATCACGCACGTGGCAGAAGCAGCGGCGTTGCTGGCCGGTGCCGAACACGGTGAGAGGCTCGCCGGCCAGGGCCTGACGCACCAGGTTGGGCACGACCATCCCGTAGCGGCCGGTCTGACGAGGACCGACGGTGTTGAACATGCGCCCTACGATCGTCGGCAGCCGGCGCTCGCGAAAGTAAGCCACAGCCAGAAACTCATCCAGGGCCTTGGAACAGGCGTAAGCCCATCGGCCACGGCTGCTGGCGCCCAGGACGATGTCGCCATCTTCGCGGAAGGGTAGATCCCGCGACTTGCCGTAAACCTCGCTCGTGGAGGCCACGAACACAGGACGGCTCTTCTTGCTGGCCGCCGAGAGCACGATCTCGGTCGTGTGGACGTTGGTCTCGATCGTGCGTACCGGACTATCGACGATCAGCTGGACCCCCACGGCGGCGGCGAGATGGAACACGTAGTCGGAGGCGTCGACGAGTTCAGCGACGAGCCGGGCATCGTGGCAGGAGTCGATTGTGTATCCGAAGCGGACCGTGCTGCTTGAGCGCCGGATGTTGTCGATCGACCCGTTGAGAGGTCGTCGAGCACATGGACCCGGTGTCCACGCTCGACAAGCGCCTCCGCCAGGTGCGAGCCGATGAATCCGGCACCGCCGGTGATCAGGACGCGCATCGACGACGGCCCCCTGGATCTAGACGGTTAGCCACGCTTGAGCGGAAGGTACCAGGGCCCCCAGCGGACCCGCGCCGATCTCGTTCGGGCGGTCAATCCGCTGACAGAACCAGGGTGACTACGGAGCGATGGGTTCCCGGGTGGCTGCGGCCTCGCATGATCACAACCGGAGCCGGCGTGCGCTCGCCGTAGGCGGCCGACAGGTAGCCCGGCCGGATATCGACCTCAAGCCCATCGCCCGTGATGACCAACGTGACACCGGAAAAGCGGGCGGTGGCAACGCCCGGACCGGGGGTCACATCGCAAGGAGCTAGCGGAAAGTGCCAGGTGAGCTCATGGCTGTGGGCGCCTTCGACCTCATCCACGACCTCAAGCCGACCGTTGGGCCCGTCGAGGGTGGCGGTGCGTGTATGGAGGCATGGTTCCTCAGGCGTGCTGAAGCCGCGGTGGCGACCCTTGAACGTAGGGAGGGGCCGTTCTGCGAACGAGAGCACCTCGGCCTGGGCGCGATCGGGCATGGCGAACAAGCGGTCGAGCAGAAATTCGTTCTGCTCCCGGTCGTCGACCTGCAGGGTGGCGTGCGCTGCCGTGGACCGGAACGCGTTGCGCTCGGCGGGGTCCGCGGTGTAGACGTAGCTGCCGGGGTCAACCACGAGCGGAACGTCGCGCCAGCAGAGCTCGAAGCCGAGCAAGTCATTGTGAGCGTGGCAGCCCCGGCCATAGATGCCGACATCCCCGCAGCGCAGGGCCGCGTACATGTCGGGGCTTCGAAGGAAGTAGAAGCCCCCGGAGGTGTAGCCCGCCGATCCGGTGGAGGATGGGCGCTCGATACCCGCTTGGCGGTAGAGGTGTAGGTGGCAGCGCTGGTCGGTGGTCCCGTAGTCCTCGAGGGGCAGCAGGCGACCATTGTCAGCGTCTCCGATCTGGGAGCGAGTCCGTCCGGACGCGTGTAGTCCACAACGAACTGGAGCATCTTTCTCAGCGCTGGACGCACTTCGGGGTCAAGCGTGCCCGGAGCGAGGCCATCAGCGGCGTCTCCCCCGACCAGGAAGAGCTCGGTGACCAGTCGGTGATACGAAACCGAGGCCTCGTGGTCAGTCCCGTCGGAGCGGATCTGATGGCGTAGCTCTCGGGCCAGCTGGTCGATCGACCAGGCGATCCAGCGTCGGCCATCGGCCGAGGTCTGAAACAAGCCGGCGACAATAGAAGACCGACGACGTCGGACAGGTAGTGATTGCCGCGTGCCGGTCCGTACTCGAGGTTGGCGCGGATGAAGCGGGCGTGCAGCAAGAGCGAGGAGATCACATCTTCGATCCACGGTGAGCCGCGCCACCTCCGCTCGGCACATGACGAGCGCGGCGGTCCAGTTGACGGCGCGAATGGCGACATCCATCGTGCACTGCCAATTGGGGCCGAACTCGACCGGATTGGCAGCGATCCAGTCGGTCAGCTCGGCGCCGATCTCGTCCAGGTAACGGGCGTCGCCGGTGACCCGGTGGGCGAGCGCCAGCAGCGGCAGGTGTTGCGCGCGCGAAAGCTCCCAAGGGACCTTGATGTCCGAGTGATCTGGGTAGGAGACGACGATCTTGGAGATGTGATCGAGCGGCCAGCGGCGCCCGGATTTGAAGTCCCGCTGCCAGTCGATGCGTTTCCCAGAGCGACCGGTCCGGAGCCGAGGAGATCAAACTCATGGACCAGGATCTTCTCGGCTGCGGCGATGAGCGGCGCCCGCTCAGCTGCGTTCCACTGATCGACGCGAGTCATGGCTCGGGCTACGCTTGGGAGGCACGCCTCCATCGCTTCAAGCGCCGCAGTCACCTCGCGGTGACCGAGGGCAGCCGCCAACTCCCCGGACCGGAGTGCGATTGGGTGGGTAGCTACCCACCGGCGCCTGGCTCGCCCTCTCGCATTCCGCCAGGCGTGGCGTCCGGCAACCGCCGTCCCGCGCAGGACTCCGAGCTGACGAAAGGCGTGAACGCGGGTGGACAGCCGTTGCAGTGGGGGATGAGAACGCGCGCGGCGCAGCGGCCAGTTCGACCTAAGGTCAGACATCGGCTCAGGCCGCGAACGTTTCGCGAAGTACATCCACGATCCGGCCTGCCGCCCGACCATCCCATCCGGCGGGAGGTGAACTGGGCGTGCCGTCAGTGGACAGGAGTTCCGGGATCTCAGCGATCCGGCCGGGTTCAGTCCGAGCAGGCGGTTCGTGCCCTCGGTGATCGTCACCGGTCGCTCGGTGTTATCACGGAGCGTGAAGCACGGAACACGGAGATAGGTCGACTCTTCCTGGACGCCTCCGGAGTCGGTCAGCACCCCTGCTGATGTCTCGAGCAGACCCAGGAAGTCCATGTACCTCCGAGGGGGTCGACCAGCTGAAGCTTCGGATGCGATGGGGGCGAGGCCAACTCTGTAATCCGGGCCCGGGTGCGGGGATGGATCGGGAAGAGGACCGGTATCTGGTCGGCCAGCTCGACCAGACGCGTCAAGCGCCGCTTCGAGTTCCGGGCCCGTCGACCAGCGCCGGCCGGTGCAGCGTGACCAGCACGTAGCCGCTGGGCGCTCAGCCCGAAGCGATCGGCCGCTGACGCGCGTCGAAGGCCGGGACGGAGCTGGACCAGGGTGTCGATCATCGTGTTTCCGACCGCGTGGATCGCTCCGCGGCCGCCCCTCGCCGGAGCAGATGGTCGCGGGCCTCGGGGAATGGATGAAGAGAGGTCGGAGACTGATCGGTCACGATCGCGATTGATCTCCTCGGGCATCGTCCGGTCAAAGCTGCGCAGGCCGGCCTCGACGTGACCGACCGGAAGCCGGGCCTGATGGCGCCGCGAGCGCCGCCGCCAGAGTTGAGTTGACGTCACCCGGGACGAGCACGACGTCTGGCGTTGCTCTTAGCAGTATCGGCTCGAGGCCCGAGAGCACCTTCGCCGTCTGCGTCGGTGTGCGACCCCGATCCGATGCCCAGATAGACGTCGGGAGCGGGAGCCCGAGCTCCTCGAAGAACACCCTCGACATGGCGCAGTCGTAGTGCTGGCCGGTATGCACGAGGAATGCTCGAAGCATCTGTCGCTCGGCCATGGCCTGCGCCAGCGGGGCCATCTTCACGAAGTTCGGTCGCGTGCCCACGACCGAGCAGAACGCGGACCGTCACGCCGTCGGAGTCAGACCGGGGAGGTCTTCGTCGGCCGGACGCTCGGCGATCCAGTGGTCGAACCAGACGCGACAGGTTCAGGAGGTTCCAGAGCTGGAACGAACGCTCGGCCCGCCCGGTGCGGTGTAGTGCGAGCAGCTCGTGCATCGCACGTCGCGGTCGAGGAAGCCGAGCTCGTTGATGGCCGAGCGACTCGAGCCGTCTGGCGAGCTGCGTCGCCGAGCGGCCCGCGGAACCAGTGCGGACGACCGGCGTGCCGAAGCCCTGCTTGGGTCGCCAGACGAGATCGCTCGGGCAGGAGGTCGCGAGACGGCGCGCTTGAGCACGTGCTTGCCGACGCCGTCGCGGATCTTCTCCTCGCGCGGCATGGCCATCGCCAGCTCCACGAGCTCGTGATCGAGGAACGGAACCCGGGCCTCGACCGCGTTGGCCATCGTCAGCTTGTCGACCCGCATCAGCAGCAGCTCGGGCAGGCGGAGGCGCAGATCCTGGTAGATCAGCGCGGTCGAGCTCGTCGCGAGCGCCGGCCCGCGCGGCGTCCGCGGCGATCCCGGCCACGACCTCGCGCGGGGCGCGTGCCCGTTGAGACTGGCGAGCGAAGCGCCGGCGTGGTGACGCGGTCGAGGCCCTGCTCGTAGAAGGCGACGGCGCCGCCCCACCACAGCCGGCCGTCGCGCTGGCGCGCCGCGGCAGCAGCGCCTCGCGGTGGATCTCGCAGCCCGGACGGCCCGGCGAGCGACGCGGGTGCCCGCCCAGCGCCACGGCCGACCGCACGCGGCGCTGGCAAGCGCTCGAAAGCGCTGTCCACGGGCCGCTCGCGATCTGCGTGGGCCTGGACGTAGGTCGGGTAGCCGGCGAACAGCTCGTCGGCGCCCTCGCCCACGTGGACGACGGTCACGCCGTTGTCCTTGGCCAGCTTGGCGACGAAGTACAGCGGCACGCAGACCGGGTCGGCGATCGGCTCGTCCTGGTGGTGACACGAGGTCGGGCAGGAACCGCCACAGGTCGTCGGAGTCGATCGTGACCTCGTGGTGGTCGGTGCCGAACTGCTCGGCGATCCGCCGCGCCCACTGGAACTCGTTGAACTGCTCGGCGTCGCGGAAGCCGATCGAGAACGTGTTGATCGGGTGGTCGACGAGCGCGGCTCATCAGCGCCACGTTGGTCGACGAGTCGACCCCGCCCGACGAGGAACACGCCGACCGGGACGTCGCTCATCATCCGCCGGTCGATCGAGCGCTCGAGCCGGAACCGGAGCTCGGCCTCCCAGTCCACCTCGTCGCCGTCGAGTCGGGCCCGGTTCGCGAGCGGGTCCCAGTAGCGCTCGCGGCGGCTCGGGCGCCGTCGCGGTCGACGATCAGCGTGCTGCGCCGGGGCCAGCTTGTGACACGCCGGCGAACAGCGTCCGCGGCGGCGGGACGGCCACAAACGTCAGGTAGTGCGCGAGCGCAACCGGGTCGATCTCCCGGCGCGCGGACGAGCGGGAGCAGCGCCTTGATCTCCGAGGCGAAGGCGAAGCGTCGCCCCGTCGTCGATGTAGTAGAGCGGCTTGATGCCCAGCCGGTCGCGCGCCAGGAACAGTCGCTGCTCGCCGCTCGTCCCAGATCGCGAAGGCGAACATCCCGACCAGGTCGGTCGACCATGCGCCGGCCCGTGCTCCTCGTAGAGGTGGACGAGCACCTCGGTGTCGCAGCGCGAGCGGAAGCCGTGGCCGCGCTCGCTCGAGCTCGGCCCGCAGCAGCTCGTGGTTGTAGATCTCGCCGTTGAAGGTGACCGACGACCGTGCCGTCCTCGTTGGCCATCGGCTGGCGTCCGGCTGCTCGACGAGGTCGACGATCGAGAGGCGGCGGTGGCCGAAGCCGACATTCGGGGTCGCCTCGCGTACCCACAGCCCGTCATCGTCGGGGCCGCGATGGGTCATGCGTGTCCCGAAGCCGGATCAGCTCCGAGGCCGTGACCTCACCGCCGTCCCGACGGTATATGCCGACTATTCCGCACATGTGAAGCTCATGATGGCGAGCCGAGCGGAAGACTGCCCCGCTGGGTGCCGGAGTCTCGGCTCAGACCCGCCAAGCGCTGAAGCGAAGGTCGAATGCGCTCGGCGACGGAATCCCACGACTCCGCCTCGACGCGAGCGCGTCGAAGCGCGCGTGGCGCGTCGGCATCGGCGTCAGATGCCAGAACATCGACGACCCGGTCAGCAAATGCCGCCGGGTCATCGGCGAGAGCAACGACGTCGGAATATTCGAGCACGGCGGGGAGGGGCGTCGACACGACCGGGCGGCCGGCTGCGAGGTACTCGCGCAGCTTGATCGGGTTGACAGCCGCGTGAGGTGGGTGATCGCAAAAGGAGCAATGCAGCCGTCAAAGGCGGCCAGATATGCCGGGATCGTGTCGTAGGGCCGGAAGCCGAGCCGCGCGATCCGCGGATGCTCCAGCACCGAGATGTCAGTGTTGGCGGCGCCGACCAGGACCACGGTCCCCCGATCGAGGCGTTCGGCCACGGCTCGGATCGCGTCCAGCGATAGGTAGTCATCGAGAATCCCGACGTAGCCGACCAGAGGCCGCTCGAGGCTTCGATATCGGACGGAGCGGAGGGTCACCGGCGAAACGCTCAGTGTCGACGCCGTGACGGACCAGAATCGGATCGGCGCCGAGCGCCGTAGGTCGCCAGCCAGCTCCGCGCTGGTCGCGACACTGACCTCGCATTCCCGTGCCAGCCGCGCCGTCAGGCCGCGCAAAAGCTCGCCGTCGACGCCGGTGAACTGGTCGTAGCGGTCCTGGTAGAAGAACAGCGAGCCTTGATCGCCGACTCGCGAGCGCAGCGGCGCGGCGACCGGGACGCTGAACCAGCTGATCGCGGGGCCGTCCAGCCGAGGCGGCGTCGAGCAAGGCGATCTGGGCTCGGACCGCGGTCAATTGGGCTTGCCGTCCAAGCCGGCCGGCCGGCGGGATCGGCGGCACGCTGAGCACATGGAGGTGGGCTTCCGGAGTGCGGATCCGCACGCCGGCGCGGAGCTTTGCCCACGCCCGGCGCTAGCTCGGTGCGGTCGACCGAGGCCAGGCGCCGCATCGGCATCCCCTCCACGAAGAGCACCTCGAACTCCCCGGCGAAGCGGCGCATCAGGTGATGACGGGAGTGAGGGTTGCCGTCCCAGCGGTCGCCGGCGAAGCAGATCAGCACTGGTGGGCTCATCGGCTCTCGGTGCGCGGTCGACCGGATCGCTCGGAAGCCGCGTATGTGGAGAACGGTAACGAGTACGTAGGAGGCGGAGGAGACGATCGCCGCACCGGTAACCCCAGCCGCGGGGATCACGATCAGGTCGGCGATCAGGCCGGTGACGGCTCCCGTGACCCAGGCGATCAGAACGATCCGCGGGCGGCCGCGGCTGGCCAGGTACTGGGAGAGCACGCTCTGCAATGAGAAGGCGATAGTGCCGGGCAGGAGTAGACGGAACGCCTCGACGCTACCCCGGTAGCCAGACCCGAACACGAGCGGGATGAGCCCAGCCGGCCAGCAGGAACGCAAGCACCGCTCCCACGACAGCGAACATTGCCGTGAATCGCAGGACGATCACGGCGTCGGCGATAGTGACTCGGCGACGCGCGTGCGCCCCGGCGGAACATCGCCAGCCCCAGCGCGCCGGGAACGACGAGCATCAGGTCGGTGACCTGGACGGCCACCGCGTACAGCCCAGCGGCATGGGGACCTCGGTATCCGCCGAGCAGGAGCACGTCGACGCGCTGGACGACCTGGGTCAAAGACAGAGTGGCGAAGGTCAATAACGAGTACGCGAGATACGGCCGGAGCACCGGGGAGATCGCCCGTGGGCGCCACACCCAGGGGCGCGGGCCGATCGCGTCGGAACGACGCAGGGCGACGAAGCTCGTCGCGGCACCTACGCTCGCGCCGCCGGCTGAGACGACCACCACAGCCAACACAGTGAGCGCCCCGGCCGCGTCGAGCACGACGACGGCCACCAACGTGGCCGCGGCGTTGGCCAGCTGAATCAACGCGAACGACCGCATTGTGCTGACGGTGAGCGTCAACTGGTGGGCGACCGCGTAGAGAATCGTGGCGATCGGAACCGTCGCCCCGACGGCGACGGCCGGGGTGGGCGCCGGGAGTGCAAGGATTGCCGCCAGGACGAGATAGACGACCGCAGCCAGCGCGCTGAGCCCAACGGCTGCCGCGCCGGCAGCCTGAATCAGCCGCTGGCGCTCACTGCCCCGCAGCCGTGCGGCGCCGTAGGCGGCGGCGATCGGCAATCCGGTGGCGCCCAGAGTTCCGACCAGCACTGCCAGCGACGAGATTACCGCCCAGCGGCCGCGGTTGGTGACACCCAGTGTGCGGGCGATGAGGATGCTGGCGATCCCGGCGATAAGCGTCGAGCCAAGGGCTCCGCCGCTGCTCAGCATTGCGTCCGACAGCAGCGATGCGCGCCCGTTCGGGCGTGAGACCGTCGAGGGCGAACCGAGGTCAGCGGCCACGGTCGCCAGCGGCCGGAGCGTCAAGGATCGTCGCCAGCCGGGCGTCCCAGGAGTGGTGCTCGCGTGCCTCCCGTTGAGCCTCAGCTCCGAGGCGCGTTCGTAGGTCAGGGTCGCCGTGAAGCCGTTCGAGGGCGGCAGCCATCGCCTCGGGGTCTTCAGGGGGCACGATCAGCCCGGACCGCTCGTCAGTGATGATCTCGGGAATCTGGCCGACGCGGGTCGCCACGATCGGCTTGCCGGCAGCCATGTACTCGAACAGCTTGATCGGCGAACCTATGAAGCGGTGCACGTCTGCGTGCGGTGAGACGAGCACGTCTGCGGCGGCCATGTATCGCGGGGCGTCCGCCCGGGCGACCAGTCCGGTGAGACTGGCTGCCTCAAGGGCGCCGTGGCGCTCCAGAATCGCCCGGACGCTGGCGGCTCCTCACCGTCCCCGACCAATAGCAGCCGCGCCGCCGGCAACCGGGCGTGAAGCAACCCGAACGCCTCGGCTAGGAAACGGACCCCATGCCACGGGTAGAACAGGCCAACGAAACAGACCATGAAACCGTCGGCGAACGCCGCCGGCAACGGTATCGGTTCAGCGTTGGCGAAGCGTTCCACATTGACGCCATTGGGCACGACCGGACGCGATGCGGATCTGCCCCTGCCGCGGTCAGATCGTCGGCTGCGTTCGCGCTCACTGCCACTGACGACGTGGGCCTCGTCTCAAGATCAGGCGCTCGCAGGCGTAAGCGAGTGCTGGGTATTTGAGAACGCCGAAGTCCTGCCGCCATTTAGCTTCTGAGCCGTTGGCCTCGAGCACCAATGGGACGCGCCATCTTCTGGCTAAGAGGACACCGGCCAGGTTGTTCAGGCTGTAGCGCTGATAGATAAAACCCGGCTCTTTGTCCTCACGGCTTGTTGCACCGAGTCCTTGAACCAGGCCGGACACCAGTTCGGCGATCTCCGTCGGAAGGTTGCCTTTCACTATCGCCGGAAGGCGGCGCCGAGGAATCCCTTCGGGGATCCCGGAAACCTCGCCGGTACCCAGTAAGCGGGGTGGTTTCCGCGCTGACGAGGCCGGCCATGACCCCCTCCGTGTGCGCCACGGAGCCACCTCCTCGAGCGGCGCCACATGGAGATCGATGTCGGTCCGCAGGTAGGTGGCCGGGCCCTCGAAAGCCCGTTCCCGTGGTGGCTCCGCAGTTCGTGCGAGCCTTTCGATTAGTGGCGCGCCGGCCCAGGCAATGATCCGCGCGGTTCCGTTGAGCACGAGCCACCGCAGCACCTCCTTGATGACCAAGCTGAGGTCGATCTCCCGGACGATGCGTTGGTCTCGACATCGAGAATCACCGCTCGATGTGGGAAAGCGCGAACGAGTACGCGACGAGCAGTCCACGAGCACGGTTAAGCTCAACGCGGGCTGGCTCAGGGCGACCGAGTTGTAGCGCTCGCGTCTGAGCTGCCGGACGAAGTGAAGCCCCAGCGCATCGGTGTCGCTCCCGGAGCGGGCGGCGCGACCAGCCGGGCGCCCGGCGGAGCAGGTCGGTCGCCACTCGTCCGGCCGTAGCAAAACAGATCAACCACGCGCTGTTGGAGCCTGGGACTGCGCCGCGGCTCTCGGGTGCGGCAAGCTCGGTTGATCGCCGTGCAGCGTCGACAGCCGCTTCTGCGGCTGAGGCATGGCACACGATAAGAAGACGCGCGCTGGCCGGGACATGCGATCCGCAGCGTAGCTTTCAGTCTCGGCGGCGGTCCCGACAACTGGCGTTAGCATGCACCCGATGGGCCGATTCTCGGATGGCGACACGGCGGAGGACAGCGCAGAGGCGATCCGTACGGCAGCGCGGACGCAGTGGGGTCACGACCCGGCTGGTGCGATCGCCGCCGAGGACGAAGATCTTGGAACTCCTGAATCGTTCGCCAAGGTCGAACGCTTACCGGTACGCCGAACAGCCGTGGATGCATGACACCTTTCGCTATGAGCGGTTCGCCGGGCAACGGGTGCTCGAGATCGGTGTGGGCCTCGGCACCGACCATGTCCAGTTCGCTCGGGCAGGGGCGGTGATGACCGGGATCGACCTGACCCCACGATGCATAGAGCTCACTCAAATCCGGGTCGCCCAAGAGGGACTGTGGTCGGACCTCCGCGTCATGGACGCCGGGCAACTCACGTTCGAGAAGGATGCCTTCGATGCGGTCTATTCGTTTGGTGTCCTGCATCATGTCCGTCGACGGAAGATGCTTTAGAGCAGGTGAGGCGAGTACTTCGTCCCGGCGGGGTCTTCGTCGGGGCGCTGTACAACCGATGGTCGGCGTTCATGGCATTTACGCTGGCCTACCGGCTCAGGCACAGTGAGTGGCGCCACGAGTCCATGTCAGACCGCCTCTCACGTGTCGAACACGCAAGCGGCGATACTGGGGCGAAGCCCCTTGTCCGGCTGTTCAGCAGTCGTGAGCTTCGCAAGGCGCTGCACGCTGCCGGCTTCCCGAAAGTGGCTATCGAGCAGCGCCACTTCGGTGTGAAGCTCAACCTCCCGCTGCCGGAGGGTCTGGCCGACTTCGTGGGCCGTCATGCGGGCTGGTATCTGGTGTTTCGCGCGTCGTGAAATCGTCGGCCGCGACGCGGCGTCGCCAAGCAACTCGGCGAGCCGGTCCAGTTGTCGTGAGCGGACGTGCTCCGGCGCGGCGCGGCGCCCAGACGCGGCGAGCGTAGCTGCCAGCGTGCGTCCGCGGCCAGGCGCTGCGAAGCGTCGGCGAGTGCGGTTCCATCCTCCGGGGGAATCACCAGCCCGCAGCCGGTCTGCTCGACGAGTTCCGCGGCTTCGCGGCCGGCAGCGACGATCACCGGGCGGCCGACGGCCATGGCGTCGTAGAGCTTCGAGGGGATGAAGTCGTCGAGCAGGGTGTGATCGCGCAGCGGGATGAGCAGCGCGTGGCAGGACTGAAGGAAGGCCCCGATGCGCTCGACCGGCACGGCTTCTCGGAGCTCGACGGTTGTCAGCCCGCGGCACTCGCCTGGCACGTAGCTCGCGCTCGAGCGGCCCGTCGCCGAGCAGCCGAAAGCGCGACGATCGTTCCACGGTCGCGCAGGAGCGCCGCGGCATCGAGCACGATTCCAAGCCCTGAGCGATGCCGAAGTTTCCCGCGTAGCCGACAGTGAACGGGCCGGCGGCGGGGTTCGCGCCGGGACAGCGCGACCAGCTCGTCGAGCGCGCCGTTGGGCAGGTGCACGCGCGACCGGGCGTCCCGCCGGGCGTCGATGTGGCGGCAGAACGGGCGCGTGGTCGCGGTCACGCGCACCGGGTGCCGGTAGAGCCAGCGCTCGCCGCGCTCGAACAGCGCGAGCACCCGCGGATTGCGACAGCTCGCCGAGCGCCTCGGCGGCGGCTGGCCAGAGGTCGCGCACGTCGAGCACGAACGGAATCCGCCGCGCGCGCGCGCCGCGCGCGCCGCCGCAGGCGCCGGGGAGCGGCGGGGAGGTCGCGAGCAACGCACGTCCGGGCGCGGGATGGCCAGCAGCGTCGCCAGCGCCCCGGCCGCGAACGTGCCGTAGAACGCGAGTCGGCGAGCGTCGTCTTACGCGGCGAGGTCGCGACCCAGAGGCGGTGCACCGTCACACGCTCCGTCGACGCTCGGTGACTGATCGGGCGGCGTCCGCAGCCCGGCGGATAAACGCCCGCGGGGTGGTTGGGCTGCTCGCAGACCACGGTCGACCTCGTGCCCGCGCTCGGCCAGGCCGTCGACGAACGCGCCATGCGGTTCTGCGTCGCCCCGGTCTCGGGGGCGAAGTACTGCGAGACGAGCGCGATCGCATCACGGTCCGACGGGCGAGCGACGCGGCCGTCGCGCAGGCGAAGGTCGCCCGCGTCACGGCCGCCATGTCGGCGACGGGCCAGGGCTGGCGGCCGTCGCGGCAGGCCTCAGGAACGCGGCGATCTCGGCGCGCGTGGCCCTTGTCCCGCTTGCCCTCGGCGTTGTGGTCTGTGCCCGCCCGGTGCAGGCTCAGCTCGGAAGTCGTGAAGGACGCCCGCGCCCGGCCTCGCCGAGCACCTCGACGCGCTCCTTGGGCAGCGACGGGTCGCCGAGCGCCGTGTAGACGATCGCGCCGACCGAGCCGTCGGCGAAGCGCAGCGTGGCCGCGACGTTGTCCTCGCGCGGCTCCGAGCCGCCGCTCGACCGCCTCGGCGCGACGCCTCGTCGGCGGGCCGCCGCACAGGAAGGCGACGAAGTCGACGAAGTGGCAGACCTCGCCGACGATCCGGCCGCCGCCGATCTCCGGGTCGTGGGTCCAGTGGCTGCGCGGGCAGCCGGCCGGCGTTGACCCGGTAGGTGACGATCAGCGGCCCGCGTCCGCACAGCGCTTCGCGCAGCTGCTCGCGCCAGCGGCGCGAAGCGGCGGTTGAAGCCGACCATCAGGACGCCGTCCGCTCCGCGGCGGCCGCTCGAGCGTCCGCAGCTCGTCCTCGTCGAGCGCGAGCGGCTTCTCGACGAACACGTGCTTGCCGGCCGCCAGCGCCGCGGATGACGTAGCGGCGTGCGTGTCGTGGCGGGTGGCGATGACGAGGCGTCGACGTCGCGGATCGTCGATGCACCGCCTCCGGATCGGTGGAGGCGAGCGCGGCGCCGAAGCCGGTCGGCCGCGGCCCGCGCCGAGAGGCCGGTGGCGTTGGCGACGGCGACGATCTGCGCCTGCGCGCGCAGCTGCGGGCATCAGCACCGCGCGGGCGAACGCGCCGGCGCCGATCACGCCGACCGCGGACGCGGTCGCGGCCGAGCCGCGGCGCGGTCGCTCGCGCGGGCACCGCGACGCTACGCGCGCGGTCCGGTGTCGTGCTCCGGGGTAGCGCAGGAGGATGCCCAGCGACGGCTCGTCGCCGCCGAGCAGCGCGTAGGCCGCGGCGCCCTCGTCGAGGTCGAAGGTGTGGGTGGTCAGCCGCGCCGGGCGGAGCTGCCCGGTGGCCATCAGCCGCAGCACCTCCTCGAGGTTGCGTCCCTCGGTCCAGCGCACGTAGCCGGCCGGGTAGTCGATGCCGCGCTCCTCGTAGGTCGGGTCGTAGCGGCCCGGTCCGTAGGAGCGCGAGACGACGAGCCGGAGCTCCTTGGCGAACAGCGGCGCGCGCGGCGACTCGATCGCCACGTCGCCGACGATGCACACCACCGCGCGCTCGCGCGCGACGGCGTGGCGGTCGCCAGCGGCGCCGGGACTGCGGCTGGCCGCGGTGACCAGGACGCCGTCGGCGCCGCGGCCGTCGGTCAGCCGCCGCAGCCTCGCGCTCGAGCTCCGCCGCGTCGGTGGTCGCCAAGAAGCCGGCGTCGCGGGCCAGCTCGACGCGCGCGCGGGTCGGGGTCGAGCCCGACCGCCACGCATCCCGCGGCGGCCAGGAGCTCGAGCGGCGAGCTGGCCGACCAGGCCGAGCCCGATCGACGGCCGCGACGTCGCCGAGGCCGACCTCGGCCAGCCGGACGCCGTGCAGGGCGATCGAGGCGACGGTGCGCGTAGGCGGCGTCCTCCGGCGGCGACGCCGTCGCGGGACGCGCGCGCAGAGGTTGCGGGGACGGCGACGATCTCGGCGTGGGAGGCTTGCCGGCGCCGGCGCAGGCGACCAGCTCGCCCGGCGCGGCCGGCGCGCCGTCGCAGGCCTCGAGCACGACGCCCGCCAGGCTGTAGCCGAGCGCGTTGGGCTCGCCGAGGCGGCCGCGGACCTTCGCGTAGGTGCGTGCGATGCCCTCGGTCCGCGCCGACTCGATGACCTTCTGGCACGAGGTCCGGCCGGGCGCGGGCCTTGCCGACCAGCGATGCGCGCCCGAGCTCGAGCGCCGCGCGCTCGGTGCCGGCGCTGATCAGCGAGTAGCGGGTCGCCGACGAGCAGCGCGCGGCGGCCGCGAGCGGGCGCCGGCACCTCCTCGACGGTGATCTCGCCCGTGGAGACGTTCTGAAGCAGCTGTCTCATGGAATCAAGGAGGGTTGGGAGCTGATTGTCGCCGTCGAGCTGACCGTCGGCTTAGTCGCGGTGGGATGCGACGATGTGGTGGGAGTTGCGCTTGCGGACCCCGTGGTTCCGTGTTAAAGCCGTTCTCCGATAGAAGACTGGAGCTCTCCGGAGCTGACCAGCGCCTGCGTCAGTCGCCACTCTACGCGAGCTCGAGACCGTGCAAGGTTGTAGAGGATCAACTCGATTGGTTCGGTCTTCGTGACCTTGAACTTTGCGACCATCGTGGCTGGTCGCCCACGGTCGGTGGATACGAGGTGACGTTGAGCCACCTATCGGCGGCTTGATTAAGCACCATCCAAGCCCTAGTCCACCACCTTTAGTCGACCCTCGTATGGCAGCGATGTACTGCCCGGGGGGAAGCCACCACGGGCTCGGACTGGAGCTGGTAACGGTTGTCGCCACCGACGGGGAGCACGGTGCTCTGCGAGCCGGGTTTCAGTTCAGTTCCCGGATCGAGCCGCCACCCAACCGGAACCGAACCGAGGGACCAGCTCCGAAGCGGAGTTGGAAGCCGAGCGTTGAAGCCCAGAGGGGCCGCGATCGGTGTCGAGCCCGGACCCGTGATGACGGCGCGGTCGAGGATCCAGCGAGAGGCCCGTCCGGACAACGATGCCTGACCGAGAATGAGACGTACACGCCCAGGTCCGGAGGCATTGAAATGGGTCGTGAACGTCGCACGCGGGCGCCCGGGTGTCTGCAAGAACGTCGCAACCCGGATCCACCTGTCGGTGCGGTCGTTGAGGACCCCAACGAAGAGACCGCCGCTCACGATCTGGCCGCGGACGGCTGCGACGTGATCTCCACTGGTGACAGCCACAGGCGGTGATATCAGCTGGTAGGCGTTGTTCCGTGGGCGTCGTCCGCACGCGCATGCATTTCCGAGTCCGAGACGAACCCCCCGCTCGACGATCCAGCCTGGTGGGGGACCGTCGAGAAACGCCACGTCTGAAGGGCGCTTGAGAGAAACGGTGAACGGAAGCGTCTGGCCGGTAGTTTGAAGAGGTTGCGCACCGTTCTTGACGCTTGCCTGCCAGCTATCCAAGTAGGACTTGGCTCAAAACCTACTGCGATCACGATCAGCGCGACCAATGCTGGGCGGGACCGCCACAGGCTGGATCGCTCACCCTGAACGCCGCGCCGCGGGTGGCCCTAACGAAGATTTCGACACCGACCGTGATCGAGCGGCCCGTGCCGGCGACGGACTGGCCCAATCGTGCAACGCGTCGACCAAACGCGCTTAGCAGTGCGTCAATCCGTTGATTGAAGGCCTCGCTCGCTGCCTGTGCCCGTCTCGCCCAGCGCTCGACGGAGGCCTGCATCCTCGCGTTGGCCGGGTCAGATTGGGCTTCGGCCCAGGCGGGCGTCGCCCACGCACCCGCGACACGCACCAGCCACAGCGACGTGAGTATGCCGACGGACGCCAGGAACCCAAGCCATGGCATCTCGTATTCCGGCGCCGGTACCGCAACGAGGCTCGGTAGGGCAGCGATAATCCCGGCTGGGACCAGTACGCAGAGGTAGCGCAGGCGCCGTCGTCTACCTGCGCCGAGGAGAGCGACGATAGGTATTGCGGGGACCAAGAGCCAAAACCTGCTTCAGCCCGACATCGAGAACTTCGCCGATCTTCCGACGTTCGGCCCGCCAGATGAAGCCAGGATCGTCGCTAGCGATGTGAAGCACCCGGTGGCGAAGGATCGACTCGTATTCCGCTCCAACATATGGCGCAGCGGCGTCGACGCTTCGGACGTAATCAACGGCCACCTTGTCGGAGTAGGTAATTCCGTACCGGTTCGGGACGACCCCGAGACCGATGTACACCGTGTGCCAGAACGGGTGACCTGAGCCGTCAGACCACCGGTAGATGCCAGCCTCTCCGTGCGTTGGGAGTGGGTAGGCTGCCATCGTCGACCCTCTGGCCTGAAACGCGAGGTCAAGCGGACCCGTGCCGAAACCGACGTAGGCTGCGAGGAGGAGGACGGCCGCGAGCAGCCGACGTCGGGGGGGCGTTGTGGCCAGGAGGCAAACCGCTAGTCCGCCGATCAGCAGGCCGAGCCCGGTTTGGGAGCGAAATAGCTGGGTGACCCCAGCGAGAACTCCGATTCCGAGGAGCGCCAGCGGATCTGCGTCGCGCTCGCGGATATGGATCATCAGCCACGGCAGCCCGACCGCGAGTGACGGCGGGAACCCAATAGAAGCCGTCGTCGGTGAGGAAGCCGAAGAACAACAGCGCCACGGGGGGCGATGCGAGCGCCGCTAGCCGCGATCCGGTGAGCCGTCGGAAAATGAGCGGGTAGCAAGCAACCAGGGCGGCGACTGCGATGACGAAGACCGTCTTGATGATCGTTTCGACGTTGGTCGTGTGAAGCAGGCCAGATAGCCACGGGAACACCAGGTACGAGCCCTGGTCGTCCGTTATCGCCACGGGCAGGTAGTGCCCAGGGCTGAAAGAGGCCACGAGCGGCCCAAGCCCTGCTGGTGCGCCACAAGGAGCCCCTGGAGCTGTTGAAGCCGCGAAGGGCTGATACCAGGATGGGCCGGGAGCCCGGCCGAGGTCACCAGTGCTGCGATTGCTGCCCAGGCCAAGCCGTATACGAGCCAGCCGAAGCGCGCCCGGCCCGCTCTCGGTCGTAAGCGGCGGCGAGCGCGCCTCTTTTCCGCGACCCTCCGGGCTTGAGCGGACAGGGCAGCTCGGACTGAAGGTGTGCTTTCGGCGGGCTGTGGAGCTAATCCGATTCGGGCACATACCGCCAACGTGAGGCCGTAGATCGCCACAAATCCCACAAAGAGCCCTTCCCCGGGTCCCGCGACCGCTGTCGACACCACGTAGACCGCCGCGCTGGCGATGGCCGCCGAGCGCAGCGAGAATCCGACCCGGCGCCTCGGCCCGATCGGCCGCGGCCACAGCGAGTGCCACGGTCATCAAGGCGATGCCGATCGCCCCAACGACTCCCATTTCGGCTGCGGCTTGAATGATCGAACTATTCGCCGGTGGTGCCGTTGAGAGCCCGATCTGCCCTAGGCCGACCCCGGTCAATGGCGAATGACGGAATGTGGACAAACCTCGCGCGAAGCTGTTCACGGAACGCCACCCGATGACGTACTCGTCGTTGAAAAAACGTGAGTGAGGTAGTGCCCCGGGGAAGCTATCGCTAGGAAGACCGCTGCCAGGATCGCTAGCGAAGCACTGTCCCGCGCACCCAGCGAGGCCAGCCGCCGCCCAAGATTGCCAACAGGACGAGAGCTGTTCCGACCAGCAGCGGAAAACGCCCGTAGGTCAGTATGAGTGTGACGTAGGTGACTGCAGCCAACACACGGAGCAGCCACCGTCCGCCGCGTGACAGCTGGACAGACCGCTGCCACCCTAGGGATAGTGCCAGCGGGAGAAGGAGATAAGTCGCTGTGTGATCCGGGTTGCCAAGCGTGTAGTAGTGGAAGTCATACGGCCGGCTGAGGAATTTCGCGCCGAACAGCTTGGCCTGAGTGGGAAGCCCGTTCTGCCTCAGGAAGACAACATCCGCTCTGAGCAGGAGCAGCGTCAAGACTGTGAGGAACGACCCCGCGAGCGGAGCCGGTGGTAGAGACTCCGCGACTCAGAGTGCAGAAGATGACCGCGGGGGCGATGACGGCCATACACAGGAGCGCGATCGAATCGGCCGGGCTGTGGCTCGCTGTGATGGACAGGCACGCCCGGACGCGTGACGAGTGCAATCACAACGATCGCTAGCGGCGGGATCGGAGCCCCGCCAGAGCTCGGTCCCCGGGTCGTCATGAGCGCAAGAATTGCTGCCACACCTGCTGGCGTGAGCAGGGCGAACCCCGGCAGCGCACCCACATGGAGGATTCCGGTGACGTTGTTGAGCGGGGGAAGCCCGCTAGTGCAACAACTACGCCGACGGCCGATGCGAGAAGGACCTTGTAAGCGTCCGTCGCCGGTCGAGCAACAGCGGGTGCGGTCACATTGTCGGACGCGGCCTGGCGTTCTTGCTGAGCGAGGTCTACCGTCATCCGAGGTTTCGGAGGGATGCTCGAGAAGCTGTGAGACACGTGATCCCGGACATGGCTACGCCTCCCCAGGCAGCTGGGTTACGACGAAACTGTCAACGCCCAGTCGCCTTGGTGTCAGTTCGTGCTGGAACGTCCACCCCGCGGTCGACCCGCGGACAGCGTCGTCTCGAATCGATGGTTCCCAGCCGGCAGCCATCCTGCCAGCGAACCGTCGCCGGGCCTTTGGAAGCAAGTCCGTGATAAGCCCCGGTGAGCGCGTCGATGATTGGTTGGCCGTCGACCTTCAGGGTGGCGTAAACACCTCGACCGCGACGCGATCACGCTGAGCGACGAGTCATACCAGACTGCCTAATCCGGCCACCCGAGGTATGGAAAGGGATTGAGTAGAGATCGGCCCCAGATGTGAGCACTCGTCGCGTCTGAACGTATGAACCCTGCCGGAATGTGAACTCGGTGCTTGCCGTCCCGATTTCTGGTGTTCGGTAAGTGAGTGCGTACCCCATCAGCCCGGCTGCGATGAAACAGCATGAGCCGATGAGCCATCTCCTTTTAGCAGCCATCGCAATCAGTCCCTGGCTCGATGAGCAGCTCGTCGATGCCCTGTAGCCCCGCATCGATGTACGGCAGGCCCGTCGGACTCTCCAAGGGTCAGTCGAACCTCGACGTTATGAGCCCCACTACTCAAAGAGCCACGCCAAGTGAGGTCGCCTTGGCCATCCTCATCCGTTCCGGTGTAGGAGGTCTTGGTCGCCGAATCGACCCGCCGGCCGTCGATCAGAAGGGAGACCTGCGCAATGACACGAGGCGCCGTAGATTCAAAATCGCTGTCGTACCAGTGGATCGACACCGGGCCGCCGGGAGCCCGGTAGCGAGTCTGGTGTAGCACGACCTCACCGTCGTCCGTCGATAGTCGCCGCGGACCTGCGTCGACGTAGTGGTCTGCGGACTGCACCCCCGATTGGATCCTGCTCGACGATGCGATCGGCCGGTGCGACAGCCACGGCCGAGCGTCCCCATGCGCATAGCGCTATCGCTGCTAGTCCGACAAAAACAACACGTCCTCGTGCCTTACCTGACATGTTCGGTGACGTCGATGCTCTCTTGGACCGGAGAGCCGGCCACGACGAGGGGAAGCGCGACAGCTCCGGTCGTGTGTGCCAACGTCACCGAGAATGTGTGGCGGCGGGGGGCGAGACGACCAACCCAGCGGAGGATTCCGGGCCGCGTGTCGTAAACGGCCCCGCCTCCGGCTTGCACCGTCTCGGCGACCTCCGTGCCGTCCAGATAGAGGCCGACCGCTGCCGATGCTGGGGATCCCAAGGAGCTCTGTGCCCCCGCGTCCCATTCAACGACCGCGACTCCGCCATGACCCGTGACGCCGAGACGTTCGAGCGTGTAGGGAGTCTGTTGGATCCGAAACGTTGATCGGAACGTCCTCGCGCTCCGGGTTTCGTAGGTACGAAATTTCGGATCGGCCGGCGCGCGAGGTGTCGTCCCACTGCGATGGACCTCGCCGAGCGCAACACCCACACCACTTCCGGCGATAACGGCCATGACGAGCACGGCGATTAAGGTCCGCGACTGACTCATGCGGCTGGAGCTGGCGGCCTCGGAGGGGTAAAGAAACAGAAATCCGGACCCTCACAGCAGAATCGAGACTCCGTGCGACTAGGGGCGGGATGTACCCGGGCTCGCCGATACCGGCCCCCACAAGTGACGGCCAGCTGGTGGGTGAACAGACGCCTGCCGGAACACACGCCATGATGCTCACGCCGATCATGATGGCGGGGCCCGAAGACGACGCTTTCCCCTAACGTCCCGGACCAGTGGACCTCGAGCTTTGGGAACGGCTAAGTATCGCCGCAGGGCTAGGGGCTGCGCTCGCATACGCGACGACGCCCTTGCCATCCGGGCTGCTCGGCGGTTCGCCTTCTACGACCACCCGGCGGGCTACAAGGGCCATGGCCGACCCGACGCCGTACCTGGGCGGGATGGCGGTGATGCTGGCCTTCGCCGTCGCGATGATGGCGGCGGCCGGCGATCCGGCGCTCGACGCTTCCGCTGTCGGCGCGCGTGGCGGTCCTGCTGGTCGTCGGCACCGTCGATGACCGCCGGACGGTGTCGCCGCTGGTGCGGGTCGTCTGCGAGTTCGGACTCGGGCATGCTGCTGGCTGACCTCGATCTGGGCTGGCAGCTTGGGTCAGGAGGCTGTGCTCGACGCGCTCGTGACCGGGATCTGGGTGGTCGGCGTCGTCAACGCCTTCAACCTGTTCGACAACATGGACGGGGCGTCGAGCACGATGGCCCTGGTCGTCGTCGGCGGGCATATGCGCGCTGGGCCTGGTGACCGGGAACGCTTGGGTCGCGGCCGGCAGCGCGGCGCTGTGCGGCGCCTGCCTGGGCTTCCTTCCCCACAACCTGAGCTCGCCGGCCAAGATCTTCCTGGGGGACGGGGGCAGCATGCCGCTCGGCTTTGCCGTGGCCGTGCTGGCCGCCAACGCTGCCCAGAGCGCCGAGCCGGGCTTTCTCGCCTTGCTCGTGGGCTTTCTGCTGGTCGGGGTCCCGGCCCTGGATACCGCGCTGGTCATCGTCTCGCGAACGCGGCGCGGGATCTCCGTGCTGACCGGGGGACGGGACCACCTGACGCATCGCACACGGATGCGGATGAGGACGCCGGGGCGCGTGGCGCTGGTGCTGGGAGCGGCTCAAGGCCTGGTCAGCGCGATGGTGATCCTGGCCAGCCAGGCGGGCTCGCCGGAGCTGGTCTACATCGTGCTGGCCTTCGTCGTCCTGGCGGTGACGGCGATCGTCGCGCTCGAGGAGGCGATCCCCTTCGAAGGTGTCGCGGGCCGCGCCGAGCCTGATGTGGCGCGGATGCGGCAGCATTCGACCGGGGCAGACCGCGTTTCGATCATCACCCTGGCCGTCGTCGGCTTTGGCGCGGGCCTGAGCCCGCTGTTCTCCGCCTACTACAGCCCCACGGTGTGGATGCTGATCGGACTCGTTTTGATGGTCGTGGCGGCCATGGTCACGATCGCGCGCCCACGACGGATTCGCCTGCCAACGGTGCTCGTCCTCATCGGCCTGAGCGGGCTGGGTCTGTGGTCGCTGCTCTCGATGACCTGGGCGCAGGCGGTTGAGCAGGCGACCCTGGGCGGGAACCTATGGCTCAGCTATGCGGCGCTGGTCTTGCTCGTGGTGATGATGATTCGCCGCCGGCAGCACGTGATCATCCTGCTCGGCGCCGCTGGGCTGGGGATCGCCGTGGTGGCCGTGTCGGTGCTCGTGCGGTTGCTCGGCAGCGATCCGGGGTCGCTGTTCATCGCTGGGCGGATCAACTCGCCGCTGGGATACATCAACGGCGAAGGTTGCGTCTTCGCGATGGGGGTGTGGTTTGGCCTCGCCCTGGCCGAGCGACGCCGGCCGGTCTTGGCGGGGCTTGGGACGCTGATCAGCGTGGTCATGGCCGGCCTGGTCCTGCTCTCCCAGTCGCGGGGCGCAGCCATCGCCAGCGCGGTGGCGCTCGTGGTCACGGTCCTGGTTATTCCCGGCCGCGTGCGGCGAATTCTGGCCATAGCCGTGATCGTGGGCGGGTTCGCCGCCGCCGCGAGTTCGGTCGGCCACGTGTACTCGGTCGGCGTGCTCGGCTCGCTGCCTGCCTCGGCCGCACACCACGCGGTGGTTGCCCTGGTCGCTCGCGGCGGTCGTCGCCGGCGTCGGTCTGGGGCGTCATCGTCGCCTTGACCAACCTGATCCAGCGGCGCGGTGAGACCGCGGCGGCGGCTCTGCGGCGGACCGCGACCGTGCTGGCGGTGATCGTGGTCGTGGTCCCGATCGTGGTGGGTGCCGCTCGCTGCGACCTCGGTCGACCGGACCGCCCGCCAGCAGTGGCACGCCTTCGTGCACCTGGGGACGGCCGAGGGCAGCGGCGCGACGGCCGGCAGTCAGACCCGCCTGTTCTCGGGGGCGGGCAACCGCTACGACTACTGGCGCGTGGCATTGAAGGTGTTCAGCGCCCATCCCGTGGTCGGCGTGGGGGCCGGGAACTACGCCGCTTACTACTTCCGTGACCGTCGGACAGTCGAGGCGATTGAGAATCCCCACTCGCTGGAGTTGCAGACGTTGTCGGAGCTGGGGGTGATTGGAGCAATACTGCTCCTGGTCCTGGTCGCCGGCAGCGGGCTGGCCATCGCCCGTCTGGCGCCCGTAGCGCGCCGATCACCGCTGGTTCGGGGGACGCTCGTAGCCGGCGTCGGCGCCTCCGTGGTCTGGTTCGTCGACTCCAGCGGGGATTGGATGCACCTGCTGCCGGGCGTAACGGCGATCGCCCTGTGCGCGATCGCCGCCCTGGCGGCCTGTGCCGGGCTGCCCGACGAAGACGAGGTTGGCCGGCCGGAGGCCGGATCCGGGATCCCTCGCCGTCAATCCCTAGCCATTCTCTTCGGATCGGCGCTGGTGATCCTGGTGCTGGCGATCGGCGGAGCCAGCCTGCTGCGGGATGCGTTGGCCCGCCACTACGTCTCGAAAGCGCAGTCAGCTCTGGCCACGGATCCAGCGACAGCGATAACCACGGCTCAGCGGGCCTTGAGCCTCGACCCGGCCGAGCTCGACGCCTACTACGTGAAGGCTGCCGGGCAGGCCCGCTTCAACAACGCCGCCGCGTCACGCGAGACGCTGCTGGCCGCGGTACAGCAGGATCCGCAGGACTTCATCACCTGGACCCTGCTCGGCGACCTCGAGGTCCGAGCCGGGAACGCGCGCGTGGCGCGGAGCTACTACCGGCACGCACTACGTCTCGACCCCCGCGAGCCAACACTCCGTCAATTGGTCGCCGAGCCCGTGCGAAAGCTGTTGCAGTCGGCTCGCTGATCCGGACCTGCTGTTAACCTGAAAACGGATGCGGGTGGGGATCCTCATGGCAGTAGTGCTGGCTTCGCTTGGCCTGATCACGGCCGGGCCGGCTCTGGCTGCCCCTGGCAACGGCGTGCACGTCGATCCGGGCTCGCCGGCCGGCAAGCAGTACGCCATCCCGATCCCCAGCGCCCGTAGTGAGACCTCAGGCCGCGCGGGCAGCTCGGGGTCCGGCTCGAGTAACCCACCCCTGTTCGGCGTCGGCGTGACCCCGAGCACCGGGGCGGGCGTGGCGGCGAACGTGAGCGGCGCGACCGCGGCGGCTGGAAACAGCTCACCTCGTACCCGGGCTGCCGGACGAAGCCGGTCCGGAACGTGGCAGCGGGGGCGGAAGCGCGGGGGGCGGCTCGGCGGCTAATACGCCAGGTTCGGGCACCCCCACGGGGGAGCGGACGGGCAGCCGAACCGCGGAGTCGAACTCGGTCGGCGGAACGAGCTGGCTGCCCTTGCTCGGCGGAGGGGCGCTCGTGCTCCTGGTCGGTTGCGGTGGCGGCTTCTTCCTGCGTCGGAGTCTCTGAGCACATCAGCCTGAGGTCTGGGGCTGGCGAACCGCCAACGGATGGCCGTTCCCGCCTCTGACCGCAAGCATCACGCGCTCGAGCTGTTCGCCGGGCTGCCGGCCCGGTACGGATCGATGGGGGCTGTACTCAGCTTCGGTCAGGATCCTCGCTGGCGCCGCGCCCTGGTGGGCGCGATCGCGCCCCGGGCTGATCAGCGGATCCTCGATGTCGCCACTGGGACTGGACTGGTGGCCACTCGAGCTCGTGCGGCAGGGGGCGGGCAGCGTGGTCGGGCTGGACCAGAGCGAGGCCATGCTCGGTGAGGCGCGCCGGCGCCAGAGCGAGAGCCCGGAGCTGGGCGCCCGGATCAGCAACGTCGTCGGCCAGGCCGAGCAGCTGCCGTTCGCCGATGCGGAGTTCGACGCCCTGAGCTTCACCTACCTGCTGCGCTACGTCGACGACCCGGCGGCGACGATGCGCGAGCTGGCCCGTGTGGTCAAGCCCGGTGGCCGGATCGGGATGCTCGAGTTCGGTGTCCCGTCGCAGCCCGCGCTGCGGGCCCTGTGGCGCCTGCACACCCGAGTCGGCCTTCCGCTGCTGGGACGGATCGTGTCTCCGGCCTGGTATGAGGTGGGCCGGTTTCTGGGCCCGAACATCGAGCAATTTCACCGCGCCGAGCCCGACCTGCCGGGGCTGTGGCGCGCGGCTGGGATCACCGACGTGCATGAGCGCCGGCTCAGCTTCGGCGCCGGGCTGGTCATGTGGGGGAGCAAGGGCCCGGGTGGGGCGGGGGCTCCGGGGCCAGCCGGGTCGTGACCGCCGAGCGCCCCGCCTTCTACGCGCTTCGCTCGGGGGGCTGGCGCGACCTGATCACGCTCCTGCACCCTCCCTACACGGCCTGGCACCTGAGCTATGTCGCTCTCGGCGCGGTGGCGGCGCCGCACGTTTACGGAGGCCGGCTGGCCGCGGCCCTGGGGGCGTTTGCGCTCGCCGTCGGGGTCGGCGCCCACGCGCTGGACGAGCTCAACGGCCATCCGCTGCAGACCGGGCTGAGCCGTCGGGCTCTGGTCGGACTGGGCGCGCTCGGGGTGCTCGGGGCCTTGGCCATCGGCGTGGCGGGGATCTTCACGATCTCCCCGCTGCTGATCCCGCTGGTGGTGGTTGGGGCGTTGCTGGTCCCGGCCTACAACCTCGAACTGGTCGGGGGTCGCCTCCACAATGACGCCACATTTGCGCTGGCCTGGGGCGCGTTTCCGGCCTTCACCGGCTATTTCGTCAACGCCCTGCAGGTCCGTCCGGCGGGCATCCTCGTCGCCGGCGCTTGCGCGCTGCTCAGCGTCGCCCAGCGGCGGCTGAGCACGCCCGTGCGCGAGCTGCGCCGGCAGACCGTGGCCGTGAGCGGCGAGCAGCGGCTCGACGACGGGCGCGTGCGCCGACTGGACGCCGGCACCATGCGGGCGCCGCTGGAGGGGGCACTGTCGTCGCTGTGGCTGGCGCTCGTGCTGCTGGCGGCGGGGCTGGTCGCCGTGCGGTTGTAGACAGCCGGTGCCTACTCGGTGGAGCTGAACTCCCAGATGGCTACCCCGAGCATGACCAGGCCGAGCACGAGGATCATGCCCGCCTCGAGCAGTCCGGGTACGCGCCAGCCCCACCAGGTCACGCCGGAATCGAGCGCGCGGCGCGCCACCGCCGGGATCGTCAGCGCGGCGAACACCATGCGACGCATCGGGTCGACGGCGTACGTCAGGGGGTCGAGCCGATTGAGCACCGCCAGCCAGCGGGGCAGGCCGGCGACCGGAAAGAGTGCTCCGGAAATGAAGAACATGGGCATGACGATCATCTGCATGACGCCCATGAACGACTGCATCTGCTTGATCCGCACCGCGATCATCACCCCGAACGCGGTGATCGCGAAGGCCAGCAGAAGCTGTAGTCCGAATACCCCGAGGATCAACAGGGGCGTATACGGCACCTTCACCAGCCCGGCAAGACAGATGATGAGCAGACCCTGAAAACCGGCCACGGTCGCGCCGCCGAGGCACTTGCCGATCACGATCGAGCTGCGTCGGACCGGCGCGACCATCATCTCGCGCAAAAATCCGAACTCTCGGTCCCAGACGATCGAAGCGGCCGAGAACATGGCCGTGAACATGACCGAGATGCAGAGGATTCCCGGATAGATGAACGTCTTCAGAGCCACCCCGTGGGTCCCAGCTCTGGCCAGGCCCTGCAGGCCGGCGCCGAGCACGAACAGAAACAGCAGGGGCTGGACCAGCGAGGTGATCATGCGCAGCTTGTCGGCCCGGAACCGGATCAGCTCTCGGCGCCAGACGATCTTGATCGCGCGCAGCTCGGAGCGGAAGCTCCGGCGCGGCACGCTCACGCGGACGACCTCGGGGCCGGGGCGGATGAGGTCGTCTGCGGGCCGGAGGGTTGTGACGTCGTGGTGCTCATCGCCGCCCGCCTCCGCCCATCATCTGCATCATGACCCGGTTGCGATGCTTGGACCCATCCTCCTCGGCGTCGCGGATGGTGGTGCCGGTGTAGGACATGAAGACGTCGTCGAGCGTGGGCCGGGAGACGCTGACCGAGTGGATCGGGATTCCGGACTCGGCGAACAGCCGGGGCAGGAACTCCTCACCGGACTCGACGCCGAACACGACGGCTCCCTCGGCCATCGCGGGCCTCGATCCCGAAGCGCGCCACCAGCGCCCGGATCGCCGCCTCATCGTCTTCGGTGTGGATCGTCACGCGATCCTGGCCGACCTGCGCCTTCAGAGTCTCGGGCGAATCGAGGGCGACGATCTGGCCGTGGTCCATGATCGCGATCCGGTCGCACCACTCGGCCTCGTCCATGTAATGCGTGGTCATGAAGATGGTGATCTCCTCGCGCTCCTTGAGCTCGCGGATGTAGGTCCAGATCGAGCGGCGGGTCTGCGGATCCAGGCCGATGGTGGGCTCGTCAAGGAACAGGACCCGCGGCGAGTGCATAAGGCCGCGGGCGATCTCCAGCCGGCGGCGCATGCCGCCTGAGAACGTGCCCACGATCCCGTCGCGGCGCTCCCACAGCCCGACCATCTCCATGACCTGCTGCATGCGCGGTTCCACCAGCGAGCTCTGGACGCCGTAGAGCTCGGCGTGCAGGCGCAGGTTCTGGGCCGCGGTCAGATAGCCGTCGAGGGTCGGGTCCTGGAAGACCAACCCGATGTTGCGGCGCACGTCGTCGCGCTCGCGCACCACATCGTGTCCGGCCACGCGAGCGTGGCCCGCGGTGGGCTTGGCCAACGTGCAGAGCATGTTGATGGTGGTCGTCTTGCCGGCCCCGTTGGGACCCAGGAAACCGAACACCTCGCCGGTGGCGACCTCGAAGCTGACCCCACGCACCGCCTGGACCTGGTCAAAGGTCTTGACCAGGTCCTCGACGACAACGGCGGGCGGTGCGGAGGCTCCGTTAGTAAGAAAATCAGCCATTGGCCGATACGTTACGCGCTCACTCCCCCGGATCGGTGGCCAGGATCCGGTACAGACCACGCTGGGTTTCGTTGAGAAGCTCGATGGCCTGAGCCTTCTGGGCCTCGTCGCCGGCCATCGCGACCTGCATGGCGGCCTGGGCGACGGAACCGATCAGGCGCTTGGTGTCGCGCCCGGGGTGTCCGCGCTCCTCGGGGATGTCCCACGGAGCCGGCTCCTCGGCGCGCGTCGCCAGGTGCTCGCGTCCGGCATCGGTGAGCTCGAAACGCCGCTGGCCCTCGGACTCGACGGAGCGTACGAGCCCCTCGTCCTCGAGCTGGGCGAGCGTCGGGTAGACCGAGCCGGGGCTGGGGCGCCAGTTTCCGTCGCTGCGCTCCTCGATGGTCTGCATGAGCTGGTAGCCGTTGGCCGGCTCCTCGGCCAGCAGACGCAGGAGGGCGAGGCGGACATCGCCGCGGCGGGCGCGACCACGGCCGCGACCACGGGGTCCCGGACCGAAGCCGCCGCGGCCGAACGGTCCGCCCTGCGGGCCCTCGCCCCACGGGCCGGATCCTCCACCCCTCATCTCGAGGAAGGCGGCGAGCTTGGCCCGGCGGCGGGCGTGGCGGTGATGGTGATGATGATGCTCATGATGTCCCCAAGCGGAAGACCCGGGCATCTGTTCTGCGAATGAATAAGTAGACATACGATCCCTTACGTTGAGATATATAACGAGACATCAACGATATATCGCTACATGTCGTTTGTCAAGAGGATAGCTCCGTGGATCCGCAGCGACGGGCTGACTGAGTCCGAAGGCCGGCAGAGGGGAGGGCTACGGGTTCGTGGAACGGCCCGCAGCAGGCTCGCGCGGCCCGCAGGCGCGCCGCGTGGACCGGCCCGAGGAGCGCGGAGTCAGCCGGAGCGGCCGGTGCCGGAGCCGCGGTTGCGCAGCCAGTCGGCAACCTGCTGGCTGACGTCGCCGACCTGGGAGCCCAGGTTGGTGACGTTCTCCCCGAACTCCTGGAACAGAGCGCGGAAGCGCTCGGCGTAGAACTCCATCGCGTCGCTGGCCTCCTCGCGCACGTCGTGCGTGTCGCCGCGGCGGCGGTACTCGCCGCGCTGGATGCGGTCGTACTCCCCGCTCTGGACCCAGCGCATGACCTCCGAGACGCGACGGACGGCGTTGGGGTGGCTGACGCCGATCTCCAAGAAGAAGCGGCGCACGCGATCGTGGGGATCCTCCCAATTCTCGTACTCCATGGCCTGGGCCATAAACGCGTCGAGGTCGAGTCGCTCGGCGGGAAGGCCGGCGGCCACGACCATCAGCGTGCGACAGATGATCCGAGGATCGCGCACGGCCAGCGTGGCCGCGCGGTCACAGCTGAGCTCGGCGGCCCGAAACCACTCGAGCAGCACCGCCCGGACGGCCCGCAGCGGGAGGCCGACGATGCCGGGCAGGTTGGTCCCCCGGACCAGGATGTTCAGGGCGGTCATGTAGACGACGTGGTCGGAGAGGACGTGGCCGAGTTCGTGGGCGATGACCCCGCGCTGCTCGGCGCTTCCGAGCTCCCGGGCCAGCGCAGAACCGATCACGATCATCGGGTTCTGGGAGCCGATGGTCACGGCGTTGAAGCCGAGAAACGGTGACGAGCTGATGTAGAGGTCGTACTCGGCCGGCATGTCGAGGATGTGATGGACACCCTTGTAGGACGCGTACAGGGCCGGGCAGCTGACGCTCGGAGACCTTGAGGGAATTACCGAGATAGAACTGCCGCAGGGCCCGTTCGTAGCGAAACTCGATCAGCTTGCGGACGACCACATCGAGCATCGGGACGGACTTCAGCGCCGCCGTCGCCGCCCGATCAGCGGGGTGCTCGTAGGCCTTGGAGGAGATATCCGGGTAAGGCTCGACCGCCTCGGGCAGATGTTCGGTCATCGCTGTGGCCACCCTACTCCCGTCCCCGCGTCGGCAGGGAGAATGTCCGCCATGCGTCCAGTTGAGGTGACCGAGAGCTTTGCCGGCACCGTGACCGAGGCGGAGCGGTGCTGGTATGCCCCTCAGGCCTGGCCTCGGTGGGTGGACGGCTGCGAGCGCATCCTCAGCGTGGACCCCGACTGGCCGCGGCCGGGGACCAGCGTCACCTGGGAGTCGGGTCCCGCCGGACGGGGCCGGGTCAGCGAGCGGGTGGTCGAGTACGAGCCGCTGCGGGGTATGACGGCCGAGGTCGCCGACGCCTCGATCCACGGGCGGCAGAGCGTCACCTTTGTTCCTGACGGCGACGAGGTCACGGTGCTGCTGGCCCTGAGCTACCGCCTCGAGCGCCGCTCGCCGGTCTCGCCGCTGGTTGACCTGCTGTTCATCCGCCGCGCCGTCGCCGCTTCGCTGCAGACCACCCTTCACCGCTTCGGCGTCGAGCTGGCGGCCGCCCGGCGCGAGCGGTAGAGCCGCGCCAGCAACCAAACTCTTAGACTTGCCGGCGGCCGCCGCGGCCACTTCCGACCCCGAGGATCAGAGGCTCATGTTCGTCTTCAAAGCCGCCGTGGTCGGCGCCGGCACGATGGGCGGGGAGATCGCACACGCGATCGCCTCGGCCGATATTCCCGTCGTGCTCAAGGACGTCGACCAGAAGTTCGTCGATCAGGGCCTGGCCAAGGCCCGATCGCTGTGGGAGGACCGCGTCGCGGCCGGCAAGCTCGATCCGGCTGCGCTCGAGCGCAAGCTGGGCCTGATCGCCGGCACGACCGGTTACGAGAACTTCGGCGAGGTCGACTTCGTCATCGAGGCCGTGCCGGAGCGCATGGAGCTCAAGCAGGCCGTATTCGCCGAACTCGATGAGGTCACGCCGGGGCACGCCGTCCTGGCCTCCAACACCTCGGCGCTGTCGGTGACCGAGATCGGGGAGTCCACCGGACGGCCCGACAAGGTGGTCGGCTTTCACTTCTTCTATCCGGCTTCGGTGATGCGACTGATCGAGGTCGTCGAGGGGGAGGACACCTCGGCGGAGACCGCCCAGACGGCGGTCAACTTCGCCCAGGCGATTCGCAAGACGCCGATCCGCTGTGGCGAAGCGCCGGGCTTCGTGGTCAACCGGATCCTCAACTCCAGCGCGTCGGAGCTGTGGCGTTACCAGGAGGAGACCGGCACACCGATCCCCGAGCTCGACCGGCTCGTGGCCGAGTCCAAGGCGGCCCCGATGGGTCCGTTCTACCTGGCTGACCTGCTGGGGCTCGACACCGTCCTGCACGTGGCCGAGTACCTCCAGGAGTCGCTTGGCGACCGCTTCTACGTCCACGAGGAGATGCGTAGCCTGGTCGCGGCCGGCCAGCTTGGCGCCAAGACCGGAAAGGGTTTCTATGAGCACGGAAACTAGCCCCGCCAGCGAGGATCTGATCGAGCGTTTCACGCTCAAGGCGCTCGTCGAGAGTTGCCTGGTCCTCGAGGAGGGCGTCGCCGCCCTCAAGGACATCGACCTCGGCATGATGGCCGGCGCGGGCATCATCCCACCGCCCTTCCAGCGGGCCGACCAGCTTGGCCTCGACGCCGTGCTTCACCGCCTCGAGCGGGCCGAGGCCGAGTGGGGGGAGCGCTTCGAGCCCCCGGCGATCCTGCGCCGGCTGGTCGTCCAGGGCCGGCTCGGCGTCAAGACAGGTCAGGGCTTCTACCCCTATCCCCGGGTCGATCCCGGGTGGGACGAGGGCCCAGTAAAGCTCGAGACCCGGGATGAGCTCGCCATCGCGTGGCTGGACCGCCCGCCGGCCAACTCCATCTCGCCTGAGGTCGTCGCCGCCCTGCGCAGCGCCTGGGACGCCGTGGTCGGTTCCGGTCGGGTGCGGGCCCTGGTCTTCGCCTCCGCCAACCCGATGCTGTTCTGTGCCGGGGCCGATATCAAGGCCTTCAGCAAGATGGATGCCGACGCTGGACGCGAGCTGCTCGAGCAGATGCACGCATTGCTGCGCGAGATGGAGCAGTCAAGCGTGGTCACGATCGCGGCCGTGAACGCACTCGCCTTCGGCGGCGGCTGTGAGCTGGCCATGGCGTGTGACTTCCGGATCGCCGCCGAGTCGGCCAGCTTCGGGCAGCCCGAGATCAACCTCGGGATCATTCCCGGCTTCGGCGGCACCCAGCGCCTACCGCGGCTGGTGGGCGAGGCCAAGGCCCTGGAGCTGAACCTGACCGGGGAGCCGATTGGCGCCGATGAGGCGGCCGAGTTCGGGCTGGCCACCCGCGTCGTCCCCGACCACGAGCTGCTCGACACCGCCCTGGCCTGGGCCCGCAAGCTGGCCGGACAGGCACCCCTGGCCGTCGAACAGATCAAGCGGGTCTCGTCCCCGCCGCCCGGCGATATCGACGCCGGGATCGAGGCCGAGAAGCACGGCTTCGCCGCCGTGTTCGGCTCCGAGGATGCCCGCGAGGGGATCTCGGCCTTCGTGGAGAAGCGCCCGGCGCGCTTCCGCGGCGCGTGAGCGCACTACCCGACACCGCCCGGGCCCAGACGGCGCGCCTGGCCGAGCTGATCAGCGAATCGAAAGTTGTCGTCGCCCTCACCGGCGCCGGGATCTCGGTTCCGTCCGGCATTCCGGACTTCCGGACCCCCGGCACCGGGCTGTGGGAGAACGTCGACCCGATGGAGGTCGCCCATATCGACGTGTTCCGGCGCGATCCGGAGCGCTTCTGGCACTTCTACGGCGACCGCTTTCAGACGCTCGAGGATAAGCGCCCGAACGGCGCTCACCTCGCCCTGGCCCGGCTCGAGGCGGCCGGGCACCTGACGGCGGTCATCACTCAGAACATCGACCGGTTGCACGCCCGCGCGGGCACGCGGGAGCTGGTGGAGGTCCATGGCACGATCGACCACTCCTCGTGCCTGGGCTGCGGCGCGCGCTTCGGGCTCGCCGAGGTGCGCTCACGCCAGCGCGACGACGTCGCTGCCGTCCCCCGCTGTGACTGCGGACAGCCGCTGAAGCCCGACGTCGTGCTGTTTGGGGAATACCTGCCCGATGGCGCTCTGCGCCAGGCCCAGAGCCTGGCCGCGTCCGCGGACCTGCTGCTCTGCATCGGCTCCTCACTCGAGGTCTATCCCGTCGGACAGCTGCCGGCCGTGACCCGAGCCAGCGGAGGCAAGCTGGCCATCATCACCCAGGGCCGCACTCCGTTTGACGCCGACGCCGCCGTCCGGGCATCGGGCGACGTGGTCGATGAGCTCGACGCCGTCGTGGAGCTGCTTGGCCTCGCCTGAGCTCCATCGGCCACGACCGCGGTGAACTGCTTAACCGCCACCCCGCAGGCGCGGGTTGCGGTACGTGCTTGGATCATTGCCGAGCAGAACGAGGAGGTGGCATGAACATAGAGTTCCTCTCGACCGTGGCGGTGATCACGCCCGATCCGCCCACGAGCCGCAAGCTGTACGTGGAAGGGCTCGGCCTGCCGCTCGGCGGCGGTGAGTACCTCCACAGCGAGCAGATCGCGGGTTGTAAGTCCTTCGGGATCTGGCCGCTGTCCCAGGCCGCTGAGGCGTGCTTCGGGACGCCGCAGTGGCCGTCCGCGCGGCCGGTGCCGCAAGTCAGTATCGAGTTTGACGTTGCCGAAGCCGCGGCGGTGGGCACAGCGGCACGGGAGCTCCAGCAGACTGGCTATGAACTGCTGCACCCGCCGCGCCAAGAGCCGTGGGGCCAAACCGTGGCTCGACTGCAGTCACCGGAAGGCGCGATCATCGGGATCTCTCACATCCCTTCGTTTCACGACCAAGGCTGACGGGGCCTCAGCTGCTCTGCTCACGCGAGGAATCGAGAGAGGTGGCTTTGAGCCATTCGGTGTTCATCGTGGGTGAGGTGTGGATGGCGGTGATCCGCAGCCGCTCGCGCCCGACGTTGGTGAAGCGGTGAGCGGTCTCGGCCGGAGCGATGACGATGTCTCCGCCCGTTGCCGACAGGGTGTCGCCGTCGATCTCGAAGCAAGCCTGCCCGGCGTGGACGACGAACAGCTCCGGGTAGGGGTGGCGGTGGAGCCGCGGGCCGGCTCCGGGCGGCGCGTTGACAAGGAACAGTGAGACCGGCACTCCGCCGTGCTCGGCGCCGATGAAGCGAGGCGCGTCTGGCGATCCGGGCAGATCGCCTGTTCTGACCGGTGGTGCGCTGGCGTCGGTCGGGCTCGGAAACGGCGCTGGTGAGTTGTGGTGAGGAGCGATGTGGGGCATGGCGGTCAGTGTTCGCGACGGCGATCTATTTGTCCAACCGATATTCGCAATAAGACTGAGCGATAGGCTCTCTCAATCGAGCTGCGTCAACTCACGCACTTCCTGGCCGTGGCCGAGGAGCGCCACTTCACCCGGGCGGCGGCACGGGTGCATCTCACCCAGTCGAGCCTGTCCAGCTCGGTGCGGGCGCTCGAGCGCGAGCTCGGTAGCGCCCTGTTCACCCGCAGCACCCGGCAGGTTGAGCTGACCGAAGCGGGTCGGGCGCTCCTGCCGGCCGCCCGTCGGACGGTCGCGTCGGCCGAGGACGCTCACGACGCCGTTGCCGCGATCCGCGGTCTCGTGCGCGGGCACCTCGCGATCGGCGCCATCCAGTCGATCGGCCGCGTCGACCTGCCCGGCCTCGTCGCCCGCTTTCGCCGCAGGCATCCGGCGGTGACCCTGAGGATCCATCACGTCGGGGCGCCCGAGCTGGTGCGGCGAACCGCCGACGGAGAGATCGAGTTCGCCATCGTGGACCTGCCGCTCGGAGCGCAGGCCAGCCGCGTCCGAGTCCGCGCGATCGCGACCGAGTCGCTGCAGCTCGCCGTCGCCGCCCGCGACCCGGCCGCTCGCCGCACGCGTATCCGACTGCGCGACCTCGCCGACCGCGACTTCATCGAGTACCGCCCGGATTCCTCGCTGCGCGCAAGCATCGACCGCACCTTCGACACGCTCGAGATGCGCCGGCGCATCGTCTGTGAGGTCGACGCCCTTACCGAGCTGGTTGAGCTTGTGACGCGAGGCGTCGGTGTATCACTGCTGCCACCGGAGGCGATCCGGATCGCCGTCGGCCGAGCGACCGGGGTAGCCACCGACCCACCGATCGCACGCGAACTGGTCCTGGTCACCCCGCTGGGCCGCAACCCCTCGCCCGCCGGCGCGGCATTTCTGCAACTGCTCGACCGGCAGGCACTGAAACCAAGCACCACGCGCGACGGCGTCTGACCGCGTGGTCAGGCCCCTCGGCCGAGGCGACGGAAGCCGGGGTGGACGCCGGGGCGTAGGTTCTGTTCTTCGGCGAGGCGCCTAAGCAGCGTGAGCAAGTGGGCGCGCTCGTCGTCGTCAAGTGTGGCCGTGATTGCGTGTTCGTGCTGGCGGGCGACGCGGCCGAGTTCGGTGAACAGCTGGCGGCCTTCGTCGGTTAGCGAGATCGCGTAGTTACGGCGATCGCGGGGATCGCGGTCGCGTGCGACGAGGCCTCGGTCCTCGAGCTCGTCGATTAGCGCGACGAGTCGTGGGGCGTGCATCCCCAGCGCGTCAGCGAGCGCGCGCTGGCTCTGTCCGGGGAGTAGGGCGAGGCGCCGGAGTACCCCGGCCTGGGCCGGCGTGAGCTCCAGCGGGCGGATGCGCTCGGCGAACTCGCCGGCCGCATGCGCGCCGAGTTGCGCGAGCAGGAACGCGACGCCGCCGTCGCGAGGAGGGTCTCGGTCGGTCTGAGGCGTGGTCATCGCGACGAGAGGATACAGCCTTGTCGTAACGGATACATAGAGTAATTGTTATTGCTAGTATCCAATTATGAGCTTCTCTCCACACGAAGGGATCACCCCATGAACCTCACCCTCGCCGATCACGTCGCGATCGTCACCGGCGCGAGCCGCGGCATCGGCAACGCGACCGCGCGCGCCCTCGCCAACGCCGGCGCAAGCGTCGTGCTGGCGGCTCGTGACGCCGCCCGCCTCGACGAGCTTGCCAGCGAGATCGAAGCCACCGGCGCCACCGCGCTGAGCGTCCCCACCGACATCAGCAACCCGGACGACGTCCAGCGCCTCGTCGCGCGCGCGCTCGACGCGTTCGGACGCCTCGACATCGCCGTCAACAACGCTGCCGGCGGCGGCCACCCCCCGACTCCCCTCACCGACGTCGCCACCGCGGACTTCGACAGCGCCCTGGCGATCAACCTGCGCGGCACGTTCCTCTGCCTCAAGTACGAGATCGCCGCGATGCTCGATAGCGGCGGCGGCGCGATCGTCAACATGACCTCGACCGCCGGGCTCGAGGCGGTCGGAGGCCTCGCCGCCTACGTGTCGACCAAGCACGGCATCGTCGGGCTCACCAAGGTCGCCGCGCTCGAATACGCCGCCCGCAACATCCGGGTCAACGCCATCGCCCCCGGGCCGATCCTCACCGAGCAACTCGAACGTGCCGGCGCACCCGCGCAACAGAGCGCCGCGCGAGCCATGCCAATGCGACGCATCGGGCGCCCCGAGGAAGTCGCAGCCGCCGTGATCTGGCTATGCAGCGACGCCGCGTCGTTCATCACCGGCACCACGATCCCGATCGACGGCGGCAAGCTCGCCGGGACGGCGCCCTTTGCCCGACTAGCACCAGCCGCCCAAGCCCCCGCCCCGAAACCGAACCACAACCACTGAACTGGAGGCGTCAATGATCACCAGCGACGAACAAATCGTGACCGCGACCAGAGGCGAGATCACAGACCTGTTGATCCGGTTCGCCGAAGCCCAGCGACGGTCCGACGTCGACGACCTATCCGGGTTGCTGACCGACGACTTCAAACTCGTCGGCCCACTCGGGTTCGTCGTCCCTAAGCAGAAATGGCTCGAACAATTCCGCACCGGCATGCTCGAGATCCAGTCGCTCGAATGGGACGAGATCGACATCCGAACCCACGCCTACGCGCACTTCGCACTCGCGATCGGCCGGCTCACACAGGCCGGTACCCACGCGGGCAAGGCAGCCGCCGGGCAGTTTCGCGTGACCGCGATCGCGATCGGACAGGGCACGAGCTGGCACCTGGCCGGGGCCCATTACAGCCCCATCGCGGCACCCTAGGCACTCTCAATCCAATCGGCACGTCAGCGCTCGGGCTGTTGGCCTCGGAGTCCTTCATTGGGAAACGCCCGATCGGTTAGGCTCGCCGCCACGATCGGCAGGGCGACAGGGAGGGTGTGATGACTGGTGAGCACGGCGGAGTCGACACGCTTCGGGGCGCGATCGATGGGGTGGTTTCGGTACCCGGCGAGGCGGCGTACGACACAGCCGTGTCGATCTGGAACGGCGTCATCGAGCGGCGTCCGGCGGCTGTCGTCAGCTGCGCGAGCAGCGGTGATGTTGCGACGGCGCTGGCGTTTGCGAGAGAGCAAGGGCTCGAGGTTTCGGTACGGGGCGGTGGCCATAACTACGCCGGCCACGCGCTGTGTGATGGCGGTCTGATGATCGACCTCACGCCGATGAAGTCGGTGGTCGTCGACGCTCCAGGGCGCCGAGTGGTGTGTGGCGGCGGGACCACGTGGGGTGAGTTGGACGCGGCGACCCAGGAGCATGGGTTGGCGGTGCCGGGCGGCTTCATCAGCACCACCGGTGTGGCCGGGCTGACGCTCGGCGGCGGCTTTGGGTGGCTTGGCCGGCTGGCTGGATTGACCGCCGATAACCTTCTCGCCGCCGAAGTCGTCACCGCGGACGGCCGCGTGATCCGCGCCACGAGCGACGAGAACGAGGACCTGTTCTGGGCGCTGCGCGGGGGCGGCGGGAACTTCGGGGTTGTGACCTCGTTTGAGTTCGGGCTCACCCAGGTCGGCCCGCTGGTCCACCTGGGGATGTTCCTGTACGCACCCGAGCAGGGCGGCGACCTGTTTCGCTTCGCCCGGGAGTACGTCAAGGAGCTGCCGGACGATTGTGGGGTCTTCATGGCCGGTCTGAGCGCTCCGCCGGAGGCGTTCGTGCCCGAGGAGCATCACCTGGCCCCGGTCTACGCATTCGTGATCGTGGGCTTCGGAGACGCTGAGACCCATGCCGGGTTGATCGAGCCGGTGCGCCAGGTTGTTCCGCCGCTGATCGAGCTTGTGACACCGATGCCCTATACGGCGCTTCAGCAGATGTTCAACGGTTCAGCACCGTGGGGCATCCTGGCCTACGAGAAGGCTGTTTACCTCGACGAGCTCAGCGACGATGCGATCGAGGTGATCCTGGAGCATCAGCCCAAGAAGGCGTTCCCGCTCTCGTTCTTGCCGATCTTCGTTCTCGGTGGTGCCTATACCCGCTTTGACGACGATGCCACCGGCTTCGGCGGGAGCCGAAAGCACACCTACATCGTCAACATCGCGGCCGCCGCCCCGACGCCCGAGATCTATGAGACCGAGCGAGAGTGGGTGCGGACATTCTGGTCGGCGCTGGCACCGCATGCCCCCGGTGTCGGCAGCTACGTCAACTTCATTACCGATCCCGACGAAGAGCGCGTGCTTGCGGCCTACGGCCCGCGCAAGTACGAGCGACTCGCCCAGATCAAGGCGCAGTACGACCCCGGCAACGTGTTCCACCTCAACGCCAACATCCGCCCAGCGGCGCGCAGCACCTGAACGGCGCGGAGCAGAGCGCCTCGCCTCGCCGCCGGGTCAGCCGCTCTGGGCGGCCCGGGCGCGCAGCGCGGCCTCGATCCGGCCGACGGTGAACTCGACGGTCTCGAGCTGGTCCGCGGTCAATCGTCCTTCGAGCGCGGCCTGGGCGGCGGCGGTGACCGCTTGGCGCTGGCCGCGCAGCTCCACTAGGCGATCGCCGAGCGTCGCCCCGACCGGGTCGCCCGGAAGTTCGGCCAACGCGGCGTCGAGGGCGACCAGGAGCTGAAGCGCGGCCTCACGCTCACGCCCGTGGTCGAGGTCCAGGCGCGCCCGGAGCACGAGCTCTTCAGTGGCCAGGAGCGACTCTCGGGCCCCGAGCACGGCGGCCAGGCGCGACTGGGGCGCCAGCGCCCGGACGCGGCGCTGGCGGCGCTCGGTGTAGGGCAGCTCGCGGGCGTCGGTCCAGAGCCCGTCGGCGACCTGCTCGCCCTCCCCGTAACCCAGGCGCGCGACGAGCGCCTGGCGGCGGCTGACGGGGTACAGATACGGGTCGGCGGTGACGAGACGAAAGCTGTGCAGGGCTCGGTTGAGGATCGCCAGCCCGGCCTCGATCTCGGCCTCGCCGGCCCCCGCCAGCCACGCCCGACCCTCGTCGTCACCGTCCAGCGGATGGCCGGCATCGATGATCGTCGCCCGGCCCGTGCTGACCGCGACCGGCTCGGGGGAGGTGGGGACGGTCGACGCCCGCCGCCGGGCCAGCCGCCGCCGCTCGGGGGCTCCGAGCGTGGCCAGGACGATCACGTGCGTCGGTGCCGGCTCGGACGCGTCAGGGCTGCGCAGCAGGTAGCGACCGTCAGGTGGGCCGAGCGCCCACGGCAGCTCGACCTGCACGAAGCGGAACATGGTGCTCGTAACGCTCACCGCGACCGGGATGTTGCCCGGCCCGGCCGCCGGCTGCTCAGCGCTGGCCGAGCTTGAGCGCGTACTTGCTCGGGGCGATCGGAACGATCGGCTCGGGGATCTGGCTGATGTGGTTGATCAGCTGGAGCCACTGGCCCGGCCGCAGCAGCGCCTTGACCTGGGCCGAGAGCTTCTTGTTGGAGCCGAACTCGGGGGTGAAGGTGATCTGGATGCGATTCTTGTGGTCGGGAAGGGCCATGGTGTTCGACTGGCCCTTGTAGGTCATGTCGCTGATGATCTGATCGGGGCGCATGCTGCCCTGGAGGGTGAGCAGGCGCCGGATCGTGATGTCGGTGATCGAGCCCGGGCCCTGGTGGGTCAGCAGCGGAATGTTGTTGATCTTGGAGATGTCGACGCTGGCGCCGGTGGCACCGGCGGCGTCGGTCCCGGTCGAGCCGCTCAGGCTGTGGCCGCATTCAAGACCTGAGACGTACGGGTTCAGGCCCGAGGCGGCCAGGAACTCGATCGTGGCCAGGACGCGGCGGTCAATCGATCCGGCCTGGATGTCGCGACGTCCGCAGTTGTAGATCTGGACGTGCGGGTCGGCCAGCACGCGCTGGGTCAGCTGTTCCTTACTCATCAGCAGAACCTGGCCGACGGACGGGTTCTTGGCGCCGGGTCCGAAGAACGGGTCAACCCCAGCCGCGCGGTAGACGGCGGTGGCCTCGAGCAGCTTCCAGCCGTCCAGGATCGGCTTCGGGTCGATCATCGGGGCGTTCTTGCCCGCCGGGCGGATCGTGAAGTAGAGGTGGGGCGAGACGTGCTGTGAGGGTCCGGCGATGCGTCCGAGGATCGTGCCGGCGACCACGATTGCGCCCTTGCGCAGCGGCTTGAGCGTGTACTGGTTGCGGCCCAGGTGCAGCGCGTCGGAGAAGTAGTTCTGGAAGCTCGAGATCTGCTGGCTGGAGTTCTTCAGCTGGAGGGCCCCGCCGGCGGCGTAGGAGCCGGCCCGTGACGGGTTGGCGAACAGGCGCTCCTTAACCATGGGGACCGAGACCGAGCCACCGCTGGCGGCGCTCGGCGCCGCCGGTTTGACGGGCAACGTGAGCGGCGCCGCCTTGGCCGACGAGGTCTTGCTGGCCGGGTGAGTGACCTTGGCCAGCTTGTGGATGCCGGCCCGGTGCGCCGACAGGGTGGCCGGGACGCTGCCGCGCTGCTGTCCGGCGCTGGCCGCTCCCTTGGGCGCCTTGCCGGCCGTGGCCGCCAACTCGCGGGCGATGTCCTTGGCGGTGATCCGGACCGGCTTGGGGACCGGGTAGCTCTTGGGGATCGACCCGAGCTGCGAGTAGGTGTAGATGTTCCCGGTCGAGTCCTGCAGCTGGACGTAGCGTCCGAGCTTGGCGTTCTGGCCCACGTGGACGATCCGGCCGTCGTTGACGGCGATCACCGGCGAGCCCCGCTTGGCGAAGATCGATGTGCCCTGCGAGGCGCCCGACGTGATGACCCGCGCGGCGTTAGCCGTCTTAACCCGGTGCTTGGCCAGGCTCAGCACCGAGGCATCGGCGTACTTGGCCGGCGCGGCGACGGGGAAGTGCCCCTGGACGAGGCCGGTCAGGGCTCCGATCAGCTGCGACGGGATGCCGCCGATCAGCTTCGCGCGGAGCATCACCGACTGCACGTACCAGCCGGCGTGGTTGTAGGCGAAGATCGCCTGGGCGAGGTTCTGGGATGCGCCGGCGGCGTGCAGGTAGTGAGCGGCGGTGAAGATCGCGTCGACCGGGTTGTAGGGGTCGGCCACGCCGTCGCCGTTGGCATCGACCGCATAGCGCTTGAAGGTCGAGGGCAGGAACTGCATCCAGCCGACGGCACCGGCCGTCGACACGGACAGGTTGCGGCCGTAGTCAGTCTCGATCTCGTTGATCGCGGCCAGCACCTGCCACGGGACCTGGTACTCGATGCCGGCCGCCTGGTAGATCGGAATCAAGAAGGGCGGGATCCGGAAGGAGTCGATGAAGAAGTTCGGGACGCCGATCGGGGCCGGTCCGGGCATCGACAGGGAGAACGACGGATTGGAGGCCGAGGGCACGCCCTTGCCCGAGGGAAGCGAGGCCTGTTGATTACGCTTGGCTTTGTGATGCTTGACGGCCGGTGTCGTGGTCGTCGCCGGCGACGGGTGCGAGGAGGGCTTCTGGCCCTTGCCGGGACGACGCGGCTTCGGGCTGCTCGACCCTGAAGTTGTGGTCGAGGATGAGGAAGTCGAGCTCGAGCTGGGAGTGGAGGTCGACGTCGGGCTCTTTGACGGCGTCGTTGAGGAGGACGACGTCGAGCGCGTGGGCGTGGAAGCGCTCACCGTTGGCGTGGACGAGGACGAGGACGGCGTGCACGACTCGCTCTCAGAGGTGACCACGCCCTTGACCGGGAGGTTCAGTGCCGAAATTGGTGTACCGGCGGGGGCATTGACGTAGAAGGTGTACGTCTGGCCGCCGACGACGGTCACGTGAACGGTGCAGGCGTCAGCCGACGCACTGGGCACCCCGGAGACCCCGAGCGCGAGTAGCGCCGCGGCCAGGAGCCCGAGCATCAACCGTCCTTTACGCCTGATCAGCAAATGTTGCCCTTCTCCCAGTGAACACGGATGTAGCCAGCCGGAACGGTTGGTCAAACAGCGACGTTGGCGGGGACGCTACTGATCGCCCAGAACCTTTGCAATTTCGAACCGTCACGCCTATACAACGGTGTGCATGCCCGCGCAATCGCGGTCTTCAAACGAAAACAGCGCGCCGATTGTGGCCGATCAGCCGGTGAAGACGTGTCGCCGATGTAGTTGCCGGCGGCCGTGAGGCCATTACTCACCCTCAACTAGAGATAGAGATCCCTATCGGGCGGCGGCGGACCGGGCATCGCCGGGCGGGGTGGTGCTCGCGCGTACATGCCCGCACGCTAAGGTCCGCGTCCATGAGCGATGACCAGAGCCTGCGGGGTCGCGTGACCCGCCAAAGTGAAGAGGCCATCGGCAAGCTGGCCCAGGACCTGATCGAGAACCCGGTCGTCAGCGGGGCGTTGACGCGCGCGTTTGAGACCCGGGAGCGGGCTATGCGGGCCCAAGCGGCAGCGCTCGGGGCGCTCAACCTCCCTTCGGCGGCCGATCTCGAGCGCCTCACGCGCCGGGTGCGGAGCGTGTCCCAGCGCCTGGAGGGAATCGAGGATGGACTCGATCGTCTCGACCAGCGCATCGAGCGTCCGGACGCCGGCCGTTCGGTGGAGGAGCGTCTGGCTCGAATCGAGGCCGCGCTCGAGCGCCTCGAGAGCGCCGACGCCAAACCTGGACGGGCCAAGTCCGCGCCGGCCAAGACGCCGCGCACCCCATCCCCCTCCGAGTAGGGGGCCAGCCGGGGTAGAGCCCGGACGCGCTCAGACGGGTAGAGCCCGGACGGCGAGTTCGCCGAGGGCATGCTCCGCGGCGCGTAGCGCCTCGGTCCCGATCCGCCGGCGCTCGGACAGCAGCAGGTCCGAGACGATCAGGGCCGCGCCCCCCTCGAACCCGTGCCGGGCCGCGAGCGCGAACAGCGTGGCGGCCTCCATCTCGACGGCCAGTGCGCCCCCCGCGCGCCAGCGCTCCTCGGTTCCGGGGGCGGTGTCGTAGAAGAGATCGGTGGAGACGATGGGGCCCGATCGGACCTCGGCTCCGCCCGCGGACGTCGAGGCAGGCCAGGAGCTCGGGTCCGGACGGCACCCGCGGCCCGGCGCCGAGGGAACGGCTGGTCCCGTCCTCAGCGAGGGCTTCAGTGGCCACGAGCAGCCCACCGAGCTCCAGCCCCGAGTCCAGCCCGCCACAGGTCCCGACGCGCAGCATCCGGCGGGCGCCGAGCTCGCGCAGCTCGGAGATGACGATGGCCGCGCTGGGGCCGCCCATGCCCGTGCTCTGGATGCGTGAGCGGGGCGCCGTCGGCGGCGGTGCCCGCTGTAGCCCCACAGCCCCCGGTTGTGGTTGAACATCCGCGGCTTGTCGAGCAGCGCTTGGGCGAGCAAAAGGGCGCGGCCGGGATCCCCCGGCAGCAGCACGCGCTCGGCCAGCTCGTCAGTGGGCCGCAGGTGAATCGTGTCCGCCACGGTCGATGAAGATATGGCACCGGCGCGAGAGCGCTTAGACTCCCGCGCCGATGGCGAACTTCAAGTCCGCGAAGGAGTTCCGGGAGGTCATTGACCGGACCTTCTCGATCATGAGCGAGGATCCGGACATGGGCCCGCAGCTCCGAGAAGCCGACACCCCTCAGCGGTTCGAGTTCACCGATCTCGATCTGGTGGTCAACATCCGTGCCGGCGCCCCGGGCGAGCCGAACCTGGCCTGGGAATGGTCGGACGACATCGACTGGGAGCCGCGGGTCAAGATGACCATGACCTCGGAGATCGCCAACAAGTACTTCCAGGGTAAGGAGAACGTCGCCATCGCCATCGCCCGGCGCCGGATCAAGGCCGGAGGGGACGTGAAAGCCGCCTTGGCCATCATGCCGATCACCAAGCCGCTGTTCGCGCGCTACCGCGAGATGATCGCGGCTGACTATCCCCATCTCGAGCTCTGACAGGCCCGGCCACTGAATCCGAAATCCGTGCCCGCGCGCGATTGACATCACGCGTGGTGCGGAGTAGACCTAATGCCGTAAACCAGGCAACAGGCCGGATCGTGCTCGCGCCACAGTGCGCGGGCGCGAGGCGCCGCCGGAAACGTGACGAGCGCCTACGGCTGACGCAGCGGGCCGTACCGTCCGCGGGCGACGGGGCCTCGACCTCACCGGGACCCCGTCGCCAACTGATTACCGGCCCGGCAGCCGGCCCCAGCGTCTTGACCCTGGCTGAGGCGGCCCAGCGCATCGGCGTCCAGCCGGCCACTTTGCGGCGCTGGGTCAAGCGCGGGCTGATCCCCCACTACGAGGGTGAATGGACGCCCTCGGCGATCGGCACCGCGCGGGTCGTGGCGCGCATGCGCGAGCGTGGACACTCGCTGGACCAGATCGAGGCCGCGACGAAGGAGGGACGCCTCGCCTTCGGCTTCCTCGAGGATCTGTTCCCGTCCGAGCCGCACCGCATGAGCATCCGCGAGGCTGCTGAGGAGACCGGCCTGGACGAGGCCCTGGTGGCGCGGCTGATCAGCGGGCTCGGCCTCAGCCCCGAGCGCAGCGACAGCGTGACCGAGGATGAGCTGCAGCTCCTGCGCTACGTGGCGGCGGTACTCGGCGCGGGCTTCCCGCTCGTCGCCCTGTTTGCAGCTGGTCCGCGTCTACAGCCAGGCGATGGCCCAGATCGCTGACGCCGAGGTGCGCCTGTTCCACCTCTACGTCCACGAGCCGCTGATGCGCTCGGGCACGACCGGGCTGGAGACGGCCGAACAGATGCACGCCATCTCTCGCGAGGTGATGCCACTGGCCGGTCCGGTGCTGGATTCGATCCACCAGCGCTACCTGCAGTATTTCGTCGAGCAGGACGTGGTCGGTCACATGGAGGCCGACCTGGGCGGAACGCCGATCGACCTCGGGCGGATGCGCGTCGCGATCGCCTTCGCCGACCTGGCCGGCTACACCCGGCTGACCGAGGAGGAGGGTGAGATGACGGCCGTCGACGCGGTCGAGCGGTTCGTGGAGTCGGTGGAACTGACGCTGCCCGAGGAGGCTCGGGTGATCAAGACGATCGGTGACGAGGCGATGATCGTCGGCCCCGACCCGGCGACGCTGACCGACTGGGCGGTGGGCTTTCAGCGCCTGCAGCCCGAGCGGCCGCAGCCGCGGATTGCCATCCACTACGGAGTGGCCCTGTACCGGGACGGCGATTACTACGGACGCGAGGTCAACATCGCCTCACGCGTCGCAGCGCGCTCGGCCGGGGGCGAGGTCCTCGTCACCCGACCCGGTGGTCGAGTACTCGCAGGCGCCCCACCTCGAGTTCCGGACGCATCGCCGAAGTGACCCTGAAGGGCTTCAGCGATCCGACCGAGATATTCCTGGCCCGACAGCGGGAGGAGGAGTGAACGAGGCCGAGATGCTGGAACGAGTTCGCGCCGAGGGGCTGCTCGCCCCGGGCCACCCGGTCGTGGTCATGTTCTCCGGCGGGCGGGACTCGAGTCTGTCTGCTGGATCTGGCCGTGCGGATCGCTGGTGTCGAGGCGGTCAGCGCGGTGCACGCCAACTATGGCCTGCGCGGCGCCGCCGACGCCGATGAGCGCTTCTGCGCCGAGCAGTGCGAGCGTCTGGGCGTCCAGCTCGACGTGCGCCGGCCCGTCCGCCCGGGGGAGAGTGGGAATCTCCAGGCCTGGGCGCGCAGCGAGCGCTATCGGGCCGCGGCCGAGCTGGCCATCGCCCGCGAGGCCGACGTCGCCGCCGGCCACACTCGCTCTGACCAGGTGGAGACGATCCTCTACCGGATCGCGTCCTCGCCCAGCCGGCGGGCGCTGCTGGGGATGCGGCCGCGGGACGGCGCCCTGATCCGGCCCTTGCTCTCTTTCACGCGCGAGGAGACCGGCGAGCTACTGCACCGAGCGCCAGCTGACCTGGCGCGAGGACGAGTCAAACGAGTCCGCCGCCTTTGCCCGCAACCGGATCCGCCGTGACGTGGTGCCGGCCTTCGAGCGCATCCACCCGGCGGCGCAGGCCAATGTCCTGGCCCTAGCCGAGCTCCTGCGTGACGAGGCCGAGGTCCTCGACGCGATGGTCGACACGGTTCTCGAGAACGGAAGCGAGATCTCCCTTTCCCGCCTGCGCGAGCTCGGCCCTGCCCTGCAGCGGTTGGTCGTCCAGCGGCTCGCCGATGAGGCGGCCGGCGAGCCGGCCCCGGGGGTGGCCCGGCGGGCCGAGGAGATCGCCGCGCTCTCTGAGCACGGGACGGCGGCGATCGACCTCCCGCACGGCGTGCGGGCAACGGCCACCTCGGGCCGGCTCAGGTTCGCTCGCACGACGGCGAAATAGACTTGTCTGAAGTGAGCGACGCGAACGGAGCCATCGGCGAGATCCTCGTCCCGGCCGACGACCTAGCCCGGCGGGTCCGCGAGCTGGCCGAGGAGGTCTCCAGGGACTATGCCGACAAGGATCTGTTGCTGATCGGCGTGCTCAAAGGGGCGGTGTTCTTCCTCTCTGACCTCATGCGCCACCTCGACGTCCCGGTCGAGGTCGACTTCATGGCCGTGGCCTCGTACGGCTCGGCGACCAAGTCATCGGGCGTCGTGCGCATCCTCAAGGACCTCGACGCGGCCATCGAGGGACGTGACGTGCTGATCGTGGAGGACATCGTCGACTCGGGCCTGACGCTGCAGTACCTGCTGCGCAACCTGGCCGGGCGAAACCCTCGCTCGCTGGAGGTCTGCGCTCTGCTGATCAAGCCCGACCGGCGCAAGGTCGAGCTCCAGACTCGCTACGTCGGGTTCGAGATCCCTGACGAGTTCGCGATCGGCTACGGCCTCGACCACGCCGAGCGCTACCGCAACCTCCCCTATGTGGCCGCGCTCAAGCAGTGACAGGCCTCGTGCAAGGGTTCTGAGCCCGTGCGGACGGTGATTAGCAGATGCTACGCTTGCTAGTCCCCGGCCGAGCGCCAAGTTCGTCGTGCGCGCAGTCGCTCGGGACACCTGAGTAGGGAAAATTTCGTTTATGAGCAGGTTCTTCAAGAGCGCCGCGTTTCCGATCCTGATCGTCGTCGTCCTGGCGTTCTTCGCCCAGAAACTGATCGGAAGCTCAAACCACGGGCCGCACTACACGTTCGGCAATCTGCTGTACCAGCTGGATCATGGCCAGGTGAAGAGCCTGTCGCTGGACCAGAAGGACAACAGCGCCTCGGTCACGCTGGTGGCCAACAACGCCAAGTACACGGTCGGCTATCCCGACTCCTACGCGCCGACGCTGATCAACGACGCGCAGAAGGATCTGCCCAGCGGCTCCAACGGCCTCGACGTCCAGAGCAAGTCGTCGAGCGGCTGGCTCAGTCTGCTGACCTACATCCTGCCCTTCATCATCTTCATCGGGTTCTGGATCTTCCTCATGAACCAGGTCCAGGGTGGTGGCTCGAAGGTCATGTCGTTCGGCAAGTCGCGGGCCAAGCGAATGTCGGTGGACAGTCCCAAGATCACCTTCCGGGACGTAGCCGGCGTCGACGAGGCGGTCGAGGAGCTGCACGAGATCAAGGAGTTCCTCGAGAACCCCAAGAAATTCCAGGCCCTGGGGGCCCGCATCCCCAAGGGCGTTCTGCTCTACGGGCCTCCCGGCACGGGCAAGACGCTGCTGGCCCGGGCCGTGGCCGGCGAGGCCGGCGTGCCGTTCTTCTCGATCTCCGGCTCGGATTTCGTCGAGATGTTCGTCGGTGTCGGCGCCTCGCGCGTGCGTGACCTGTTCGAGCAGGCCAAGCAGAACAGCCCCTGCATCATCTTCATGGACGAGATCGACGCCGTCGGCCGCCATCGCGGCGCCGGCCTGGGCGGCGGTCACGACGAGCGTGAGCAGACGCTCAACCAGCTCCTGGTCGAGATGGACGGCTTCGAGATGAAGGACAACATCATCCTCATCGCCGCCACCAACCGCCCCGACATCCTCGATCCAGCGCTGCTTCGCCCCGGCCGCTTCGATCGCCAGATCGTCGTCGACCGCCCCGACCGCCTGGGCCGCAAGAAGATCCTCGAGGTCCACACGCGCGGCAAGCCGCTGGCCCGGGAGATCAACGTCGATGCCCTGGCCGGCCAGACCCCCGGCTTCACGGGTGCCGACCTGTCAAACCTCGTCAACGAGGCCGCTCTGCTCGCCGCCCGCAACGGCAAGCGCGAGATCACCCAGGTCGAACTGGAAGAGGGGATCATGCGCGTAATCGCGGGTCCCGAGAAGAAGACCCGCGTGATGAGCAACAAGGAACGGAAGATCACCGCCTATCACGAGATGGGCCACGCGATCGTCGGCTTCTACCTGCCCAACTCCGATCCGGTCCACAAGATCTCGGTCATCTCCCGCGGTCAGGCGCTGGGCTACACGATCTCACTGCCGACCGAGGACAAGTTCCTGACCACGCGCGCCGAGCTCCAGGACCAGATGGCGATGACGCTCGGCGGCCGCGCGGCCGAGGAGATCTGCTTTGACGAGATCACCACCGGCGCCTCAAATGATCTCGAGAAGGTGACGGCGACGGCCAAGCAGATGGTCATGCGCTTCGGCATGAGCGACAAGCTCGGTCCGCGCGTCTTCGGCCACGATCACGGCCAGCCGTTCCTGGGCCGGGAATTCAGCAGCGAGCCCGACTATTCGGACGAGATCGCCCGGGAAATCGATGACGAGGTCCGGCGGATCGTGGAGTCAGCCCACGTCCAGGCCAAGCAGATCCTCACCGAGAAGCGCGAGTCGCTGGGCAAGCTGTCCGAGATCCTCATCAAGCGCGAGACGATCGAGAAGGAGCAGTTCGAGGCCCTGCTCGACGGCCGCACCGAGGAGGACGTGTTCGGCTCCGAGGCTCCGGCCCCGCCCGAGCTCCCAGCCGTCACCGGCACCCCCGCTGAGCGCAGCGGCCGCGACGCCCCTCGCCCGCTGCCCCGCCCGGGGCTGGCCGGCGGCACCGCCGACTGAATCTCGACTCCAGCGCGCCACCCGCGCGACCGTGTTCGATCTTGTGCTCATATGGCATTGGATCGAAGGGTTTCGTTCGCGATCCGGTCTTGAGCCCGCCAGATCCCTTCGTGGCTGCCGTTTTCCAGCCCCGTGACTCAGTGAAGCGGCGGGTTCAGTCCGGCCGCGTGACAGCGGGCGAGCCCCGGCCCGAGCGCGGGCGCCGCGGCCAGCCGGGGCGGCTTGGCGAAGGCGGCGTGCTTGAAGTTGAAGTAGTCGGTCATCGGAGCCGCGTTGGCGTCGCGGAAGGTCATGGCGGGCAGGTTCCACTTGCGGCGCACGAAGCTGGTGATCGAGGTGTGGTCCTGGACGACCCGCGATACGTAGCCCGGGCGGGCCCAGGGGGAGACGACGATCGTCGGCACCCGGAAGCCGTAGCGGTCAAAGCCCCCGGGCGACAGGGGTGGCTCGCCGGGCGAGTGGATGGGGCGGATTGAGTCGGGGCGGATGGCCCGCGGCGGCGGGACGTGGTCGTAGTACCCGCCGTGCTCGTCGTAGGTCAAAAACAACGCGGTCTTGTGCCAGGTGGGTGCGTGCATGAGGGCCTCGACCACGCTGGCCACGAAGCGCTCGCCGACCTGGATGTCCTGGGGATTCTCCTCCGAGGTCGTGCCGTAGTCGGGGTCCAGGAACGTGAAGCTCGGCAGATGGCCGGCGGCGGCATCGGTGTAGAAGTGGCTCATCAGCTTGGTCCGCGGGGCCCAGGCCGGTTTGACGTCGCGGATGATGATGTCGATTGACGGGGTGCTCTGGTAGTAGATCCCCCAGTGGACCTTGTGCTGGTCCAAGCGGTCGAAGATCGTCCCGTTGGCCGGCACGGCTCGGATCGCGTCGGCCTTATCGTCAACGACTCCGGACGAGGTACCGGCGAACAGGTAGCGGCGGTTGCCGTAGGTCTGGCCGAGCATCGAGCAGAAGTAGCGCTCGCCGATCGGGAAGTGGCGCGCCAGGGAGTAGGTGAAGGGAAGGTCGTGCTGGTCCCAGAAGCGCATCGCGATCGGGCCACTGGCCCTCACGAAGCCGTTGTTGCGGCCGCCGGCGTAGGCGACGTGCGAGGGATTCCAGGCCTGGGTGGGGAGAGCGTTCGGTTGGCACGGCGAGCTGGCCCGGCTCGCGTACACGCGGTGGCCGTGCCCATCGGGATTGGAGTCGAGCACCCGGCCATGGCGCCGCGTCAGCCCGTCCACGTGCTCACGCCCCGGGACCACGTGGGGGACCATGCCGAGCAGATTGTCGAACGAGTGGTTCTCCATCATCAGGACGACGATGTGCTCGATCTCGGGCATCGAGGCATGCCCGGCCGGGAGGTGGGGGAAGGGCAGCGAGTCCGGGCGCCGGACCCCGGCCACGGCGGCCCGGGCGGGTTTGGTCCAGGCCGGCAGCCCTCCGGCCAGGAGAACGGCGCCACCGGCGGCGCCGCGCAGAAGGGTCCGGCGGGTGAGAGCGGTGGCATCGGGTGTGGTCATGGCGGCGGTATATCACCGCCGGGGCATCCGCGGGGGGCCAGCCGGTGTGGCGGGCGGTAACGTCACCCAGAGATGAAGCACGAGATCCCCCTGACCACGGGCCGGGTGATCCTGGCCGCCACCCGGGTCTGGCTGCCGCTGATCATCGCCGTGGCCGGCATCGTGTTGATCGTCCTCGGCCACGCCAGCCTGTCCCAGCAGGCCGGGGACCATGCGCTCGAGGCGGCCTCGGGGGTGGCCCTCCTGGTCGTCGCCATCATCGTCTGGATGGTCAACTGGTTGTTCCGGATGAGCCTGTCGAGCAACCGTGACCGCGAGGTCGAGGAGGAGGCCCGCGAGTACTTCGATCGCCACGGTCACTGGCCCGATGAGGGACCGCGATGAGCTCTCGGCCCGTGATCGCCGCCGCCCAGGACGAGTTCCAGATCATGGGCATCGTCAACGTCACGCCCGACTCGTTCTCGGATGGCGGTCTGTACCTGAACCGGCAGGCGGCCATCGCTCACGGTCTCGAGCTCGAGCTCGCGGGGTCGACGATCCTCGACATCGGCGGTGAGTCGACACGACCTGGAGCACAGCCGGTGCCCGTCGACGAGGAGCTGCGCCGGGTGGTCGGCGTGATCGAGGGCCTGCGACACGCGGGCACGGGAGCCCAGATCTCGATCGATACCTCCAAGGCGCGGGTGGCCAGCGAGGCCGTACGGGCCGGAGCGACGTTGATCAACGACGTGACGGCCCTGCGCGGAGATCCGGAGATGACCGAGGTCGTCGCGCGGACCGGCGCCGACTGCTGCCTCATGCACATGCTCGGCGAGCCCCGGACGATGCAGCGCGACCCCCGCTACGACGATGTCGTCGATGACGTCCGCGCGTTCCTCGAGGAGCGCCTGGCCTTCGCCGTTGCCCACGGCGTGGCCGAGGAACGGATCATGCTCGATCCCGGGATCGGGTTCGGCAAGACCACCGCCCACAACCTCGAACTGCTGCGGCGCCTTGACGAGCTGACGACGCTGGGCAGGCCGATCGCCATCGGCACCTCTCGCAAGTCATTTCTGGGCAAGATCACCGCGCGTCCGGTGGAGGACCGGATCGCGGCCACGATCGCCACCAACGTCGTCGCGTACACCAATGGGGCGCGCATATTTCGCGTCCACGACGCGGCGCCCGTCCATGACGCGCTGGCGATTGTGGCTGCTACGGTCCAGCGCCCATGCCCGACGACTACGACGCCGACGAGTTCGACGATTCAGGCGACGTAGACGACGAGGAGGGGGGGACCGAGCCCGAGGTGACCATCGAGGTCAGCGGCCTGTCGCTCTTCACCCACGTGGGCGTGACCGCCGCCGAGCGGGAGATCGGGCAGCGACTGCTCGTCGATCTGCGCCTCGACATCGGCGAATGTGACGCCACGATCACCGACCGGATCGAGGACACCGTCGACTACGGCGAGGTCTGCGAGATGGCCAACCTGGTCGCCCAGCAGCGGACCTACAAGACGCTCGAGCGGTTGTGTGCGGCCATCGCCGAGCGCCTGCTCGAGCAGTACGACGCCGGCGCGGTGTGGGTCAAGGCGGCCAAGCCCGAGCCGCCGCTGGCCCTGCCCGTGGGCGAGGTCTCAGTCGAGGTGTGGCGCGAGGCCAGCGGGTGAGAGACGGCTTCCTCGGTCTGGGTTCAAACGTCGGTGACCGCCGCGCCCACCTCGAGGCCGCGGTAGCCACCCTGGGCGGACACGAGATCGAGGTCAAGGCCTCCTCCTCGGTGTACGAGACCGAGCCGGTCGGTGAGGTGCTCGAGCAGCCGGATTTCCTCAACGCCTGCCTGCGGGTGACCACGCCGCTCGACCCCGAGGAGCTGCTCGACGCCGCCAAGGCCGTCGAGCGGGAGGTCGGGCGCGAGGCGGGTGGGGTGCGCCACGGGCCGAGGGCTATCGACGTCGACGTGCTCCTGCTCGGGAACCTGCGCCATCAGTCTCAACGGCTGACCCTTCCTCACTCCGACCTGGTCGCGCGGCGCTTCGTCCTCGTTCCCCTGCTCGAGCTCGACCCCGAGCTCACGCTCCCGGGTGGCGAGCGCCTGTCCGAGCGGCTGGCCGCGCTCCCCGACGGGCAGGCAGTGCGCCGCGTCGGCCCGCCATTGCTGTAATGCGCCGATGCTGCTCGTAGTCGACGTCGGCAACACCCAGACCCATTTCGGGGTCTTTCCGACCGGCGCGACCGAGATCTCCGAGCATTGGCGCTTCGCCACCGTGCGCGAGTCAACGCAGGATGAGCTCGGCGCCGCGCTCTCCAACCTGCTCGGGCTGCGCGGTCTGGGCTTTGCCGACATTGATGCCTCGATCGTCTCCTCGACCGTGCCCCAGCTCTCTGAGCAGTGGACGGAGATGGCCTCGCGCTACCTCGAGCACACGATGCTCGTCGTCGGGCCCTCGATCCGGACGGGGATGCCGATTCGGATGGACAACCCGCGCGAGGTCGGCGCCGACCGGCTCGTCAACGCGGTCGCCGCCTTCGCCCGCGTCCAGGATGCCTGTGTCGTGGTCGACTTCGGGACCGCCATCACCTACGACGTCGTCTCGGCGGCGGGCGAGTACCTGGGCGGGATCATCACGCCGGGGGCCGAGATATCGATCGACGCCCTCTATGAGCACGCGGCCAAGCTGCCCAAGGTCGAACTGGCCACGCCGCGGTCGCTGATCGGGAAGTCGACCGTCGATGCGATCCGCAGCGGAATCGTGTTCGGCTTCGCGGCTCAGGTCGACGGGATCGTGCACCGCCTGCGCGACGAGCTTGGCCCGGAGACCAAGGTGCTGGCCACCGGCGGCTTGGCGGGGGCGCTGGTGCCGGCCGTCCACGAGACGATCGATGAGGTCGATGATCTGCTCACGCTGACCGGGCTGCGGCTGATCTGGGAGCTCAACACGCGCGAGGACCTGCCGGCCGCGTCGTAACGCCGTTCAGCGGCGCGGCTCGCCGCCCGTCTCGTCGTGCGCCGGGGTCGCCGCGGCCAGCGCCGGAACGGGCACATCGGGCGTGTGGGCGACGTTCGCGGCCAGGATCAGGAGCGCCAGACGCCGGCGGTCGGTGGGATCGGCCTCATTGGCCTCATCAAAGGCGTCGAGCAGGCTGCGCACGGCGGCAAACACGGGCGCGTCGTCGACCTCATCCGGCACGTCGCAGGCCAGCCGGGCCAGGGCCAGCTGCTCGGGGCCGGACTCGTTGCCCCGCATGGTGGCGATCGCGCCCAGGAGCAGGTACTGGCCTACGCGGTCGAGCAGGACGTGCGGTGCCCGTTCGCGTTCGCCGACCGCGGGACCGGCCGGCTGCAGCGGTTCCCCGGCCGCGATTCGCAGCGACTGCTCAGAGGCGATGGAGCGGATCTGGTCGTGGCTGAGGCCGGCCTGCAGAGCGACGCGAAGCTGGAAGGCCGCCGACGCGGCGGTGTGGCCGTACGGAGCGTCGGAGGCGAACAGGATCTGGCCCGGCGGGACCAGCGCGAACAGCGCCTCGAGATCGGACGGCAGCCACCAGGCGGTGTCGAACAGAAGGTTGGGCAGGTCGGCGGCGGCCCGCCAGATCCATGACAGGTCACTCACGCCGGCGTGGGCCAGGATCAGCCGCGCGCCCGGGAACTCGCTCGCCAACTGCACGGCGTGGGCGCCGAGAGCCGGAATCCCGCGCCCGGCGTGGATCAGCATCGGCAGCCCGCGCTCCTGGGCCAGGGCGACCAGCGAGCGGACGTCGGGATGGTCGAGGGTGAACTGCTCGGCGCGCGGGTGAAGCTTGATCCCCTTGGCCCCGGCGGCCAGCGCCCGCTCGGCCTCGGCGACCGCGTCCACGCCGGGCTTGACGCGACAAAAAGGGGTGAGCATCCCCTTGGCATCAGCGGCCGCGGCGAGCACCATGTCGTTGGCGGGGGGGTAGCCGTCGGGCTCGTGCATGGGGAACACGAAGGCGCCGCGCGCATCGACGGCCCCCAGTGTGTCCAGCAACTGCTCCGGGGTCTGGCTCATGCCGTCGGGATCGTTCTGGCCCAGATGCGTGTGGGCGTCGAATAGCTCCAGATCGGGGACCTGATCGCGCAGGACGGCGAACCAGGGTTCGATCACGGGGCGAAGGTCCACGCTGAGATTCGTACCATGAATCGATGGCCGCCAAGCTCACCGACAGCTGGACACTGGGTGGAGTACCGATTCCCAACCGGGTCGTTCTCGCTCCCCTGGCCGGAATCGGCAACTGGTTCGTGCGCCTCCAGGCCAAGCGCCACGGGGCCGGCCTGGTCGTCTCCGAGATGGTCTCGAGCTTCGCCGTGCACCACCACAACGAGCGCACCTGCCGCGAGCTGCTGCGCATCCATCCCGAGGAGCATCCGGTGTCGGTCCAGCTGTTCGGCCACGATCCCGACGTGATGGCGTCCGCCGCCGAGCAGGTGGCCGCCGCCGGCGCGGATCTGATCGACCTCAACATGGGCTGCCCGGTGCCCAAGGTGTGCAAGACGGGCGCGGGGGCGGCCCTGCTCGACGATCCCGTCCGCGCCGTCGCCCTGGCTCGCGCCGCCCACGAGGGCAGCGGACTTCCGGTCACCGTAAAGCTGCGCTCGGGCATCCGCCCTGGCGATCAGAGCGGGACTGAGCTCGCTTACCGGCTGGCCGAGGATGGGGCCGTGGCCGGCCTGTGCATTCATCCCCGCCATGCCTCCCAGCGGCATAGCGGCAAGCCCGACTACGAGCTCGCCCGCCGTCTGGTGTCGGAGCTGCCCGTCCCGGTGCTGATCTCCGGTGGCCTGCGCGACGCTGCGCGCGTCCACCGTGCCTTCGAGGAGACCGGCGCGGCCGGGGTGCTGCTGGCGCGCGGCTCACTGGGCAACCCGTGGCTGTTTGGAGAGCTTCTCAGCGGCCGCTCTGAGCCGCCGAGCCGCGACGAGATCCTGGCCGAGCTGGACTGGATCATCGACCGGGCCTGCGAGCACCTAGGTGAGGAGCGGGCCACCCGCTACCTGCGCAAGTTCTATCCCTGGTATCTGGAGCGAATCGGCGGTGACAAGGCGCTTCAGGACGGCTTGCAGCGCGCCGCGACGCTCGCACAGGCACGCGAGCTGCTTGGCCTGTCAGTCGTGCCAGCTGCGGCCTGAGCGGGCCGATCGGGGGTATCGAGGTCCCCGGTTTGGGCCCCGGGAAAAAAGCTTCTCGAATCACTATCCGGCGTGTCTATACTCATCGCCCCACTGAAGCCGTTGGCGGGTGGTTTTCGCCGCGCCAGCGGCGTTTATTGCCACCGGGGGCTCCACCGGCGGTGTCCGATTTCTACGACAGGTCTGCACGTTATGCCCAAGGACGTCATCCTCACTCAGGAAGGTCTCGCCTCGCTGAAGGCCGAGCTTGACCACCTTTCCACCACTCGGCGGCGCGAGGTCGCCGGCCGCATCAAGGAGGCGCGCGAGTTCGGCGATATCTCCGAGAACGCCGAGTACGACGACGCCAAGAACGAGCAGGCGATGCTCGAGGCCCGGATCGCCACGCTGGAGGACAAGCTCCGCTCCGCCACCGTCGTCGATGCCTCGGACCTGGGCACCGACATCGTCCGCGTCGGCTCGATCGTGCATGTCAAGGACGGCGGCGGCAAGTCCAGCAAGTACACGATCGTCGGCTCGGCCGAGGCCAATCCCGCCGCGGCCAAGCTCTCGAACGAGTCGCCGGTGGGCAAGGCGCTGCTCGGGCGCAAGCGGGGCGAGGAGGTCAAGGTGACCACCCCGCGCGGTAGCCGCAACCTGAAGATCACCAAGATCGACGTCGCCGCCAAGTAAGGCGGGGCCCGCCGTGGGCGAAGAAGAGGCTTCCGGGGACCTCCCAGACCTGCTCGCGACTCGGCGCGCCAAGCTCGAGTCGCTGCGGGCCGCCCGGGTTGACCCGTTCCCGCCCGAGTTCGACGGGGTCGAGGCGATCGCTGACGTACGCGCCGCGCACGCCGGGCTCGAGGCCGGGGCCGAGACCGACCACCACCACCGCGTGGCCGGGCGGTTGGCCGCCCGTCGCGGCCAGGGCAAGATGGCGTTCCTGGACCTGGTCGATCGTTCGGGGCGGATCCAGCTCCAGGCGCGCGTCGACGTGCTCGGTCCCGAGGCCATGGAGCGGCTGCTGTCGCTTGACCTCGGTGACCTGATCGGCATCGACGGCACCGCATTCAGTTCCCGCCGGGGTGAGCTGACCCTCCGCATCGACGCCTACACGGTGCTGGCCAAGTCACTGCGCCCGCCGCCCGAGAAGCATCACGGACTGACCGATGTCGAGACGCGCTTTCGCCAGCGCGAGCTGGACCTGATCGCCAACGAGGACAGCCGGGCGCCTGTTCATCACCCGGGCCCGGGTGATCTCGGCCATCCGGCGCTACCTCGACGACGCCGGCTTCATCGAGGTCGAGACGCCGATCCTGCAGCCCCTGTACGGCGGGGCCATGGCGCGGCCGTTCACCACCCACCACAACGCGCTGGACCGCGACCTTTACCTGCGGATCGCCACCGAGCTCTACCTCAAGCGCCTGATCGTCGGTGGGCTGGAGCGCGTCTACGAACTGGGCAAGAACTTCCGCAACGAGGGTGTCGATACCACCCACAACCCCGAGTTCACGATGCTCGAGTGGTATGAGGCCTACGCCGACTACGAGGACATCGCGGCCCGCTGCGAGCAGCTGGTGTGGGCGGTCGCCCAGGCGGTCGGCTACGAGGGTGAATATGACCTCAAGCCGCCGTGGCGCCGGGAAACGCTGTCGGAGGCGATCCGCCAGCGCACCGGGATCGACATCCGTGCCCTGCGCGACCGCGATGAGCTGGCCGAGGCGATGCGCGCCAGCGGTCTCACCGTCCCACCCGACGACACGTGGCCGCAGTTGGTCGACGAACTCGTCTCCAAGCACGTCGAGCCGACTCTGAAGCTGCCGACGTTCCTGTTCGACTACCCGGTCGAGATCTCCCCGCTGGCCAAGGACCACCGCTCCGAGCCGGGCCTGGTCGAGCGCTTCGAGGCCTACATCGGCGGCATGGAGATCGCCAACGCCTTCACCGAGCTCAACGATCCGGACGAGCAGCGCCGCCGCTTCGAGGGCCAGCGCCGCCTGGCTGCCGCCGGCGACGAGGAGGCTCAGCCCTACGACGAGGGCTTCGTCGAGGCGCTCGAGTACGGGATGCCTCCCACCGGCGGGATCGGCATCGGGATCGATCGCCTGGTGATGGTCATGACCGGGCAGCGCTCGATCCGCGAGGTCGTGCTGTTCCCGGCGCTGCGGACCTAGCGGAGACAACTCCGCAATAGCCTCACAGACATGACCCGCCGCGCGTGGCTCGCCTTCGCTGCCGTCTCGGTCCTGTGGGGTATCCCGTACCTGTTCATCAAGTACGCCGAGCAGGGCGGCCTGACGCCGACCACGATCGCCTGGGGCCGGGTCACGGGGGCGGCGGCGATCCTGCTCGGGCTGGCCTGGCGGAGTGGCACGCTGCCGGCGCTGCGCGGGCGCTGGGGGTGGCTGGCCGCGTATGCCTTCTTCGAGGTCGTGATCCCGTTCCCGATGATCGCCGTCGGCGAGCAGCACGTGGCCTCGTCCCTGACCGCGATCATTATCGCTTCGGTGCCACTGATCGGCACCGTTCTCGCCCTGCGCTACGACCACAGCGAGAAGCCGACGCCGCTGCGCGCGGCCGGGCTGGCCTTCGGCTTTCTGGGCGTGATCGCGCTGGTCGGAATCGACATCGCCGGTCGCTCCGGGGAGTTGCTGGGCGCGGGGGCCATCCTCATAGCCGCCGCCGGGTACGCGATCGGACCGATGATCCTCAAACAGCGCCTGGGCGGACTTGATCCACCCACGCTGATGGGGGGCGGGCTGCTCGTCGGAGCGCTACTGCTCACCCCGCTGGCCGCGATCGACCTGCCCAGCCGAGTCCCGAGCGTGGGCGGCCTGGGGGCGCTGGCCGTGCTCACGCTGCTCTGCACGGCGCTGGCCTTCGTGGTCATGACCGTCCTGATCCGCGAGGCCGGAACCAGCCGGGCGATGGTCATCACCTACGTCAACCCGGTGATCGCGCTCGCGCTGGGCGTGATCCTGCTCAGCGAGAAGCCGGGCGCAGGGGCGATCCTCGGGCTGATCCTGATCCTGGCCGGCTCGTGGCTCTCGACGACGGGACGGTTGCCGAGCGCGGGCCGCTTCCGCGCCACCGCGCGTGGGCGGGGCGCCAGCCCGGTGCCGTCAACCGGACCCGGCTCGGCCGCGGCGGCGGCCGGCTCGGTCCCGTCCCAGCGGCCGACTCCGGAGGCGGGCGAGTAGGTCTATGGCCAAGGTGTGAACTGACGCACAGACCCAGGATTGGCGTCGCCGAGTACCGCGAGGCTGCTGTTATCCTGAGGTATGGCCCCAAGGAAAGACCATCCGCGTTCAACCGAACTGGCTTTGCGGCCGAAGAGAAGGTTGGGAGCGGCTCGTTTGCGGTCCCCGCAGCCACCTGAGTCCCGCAGGACTCCGGCGGCTTAGGAGAAACCCGGAAAAGCAATCAACCGACCTCCTTCGAAGTACCGGCCACAACGACAGGAAGCCAATGTTTGAGCGATTTACAGAGCGAGCCCGCCAGGTCGTCGTCCTGGCCCAGGAAGAGGCACGGACTCTCAAGCACAACTACATCGGCACCGAGCACATCCTGCTCGGACTGCTGCGCGAAGAAGAGGGTCTCGCCGCGCGAGTCCTCGAATCCCTCGACATCACGGTTGAGCGCGTCCGCGCGCAGGTCGTTCGCATCGTCGGCTCCGGTGAGGAAGTCACCTCCGGCCAGATCCCCTTCACCCCCCGCGCGAAGAAGGTTCTCGAGCTCGCTCTGCGCGAGGCGCTGAGCCTGGGTCACAACTACATCGGCACCGAGCACATTCTGCTCGGTCTGGTGCGCGAGAACGAGGGCGTCGCCGCCCGCATTCTGCTCGACTTTGACGCCGACTCCGAGAAGATCCGCAACGAGGTGATCCGGATGCTGTCCGGCCCGGGCAGCCGCCAGCGCGGCTCGGGTTCCGGTAGCCAGGGCGCGGCCGCTCCCGGCGAGGGCAAGAAGTCCTCCAAGCTGCTGGACCAGTTCGGCCGCAACCTGACCAAGCTTGCCTCCGAGGGCAAGCTGGACCCGGTCGTCGGTCGGGAGACCGAGATCGAGCGGATCATGCAGATCCTGTCGCGACGGACCAAGAACAACCCCGTGCTCGTCGGGGAGCCCGGCGTCGGCAAGACCGCCGTCGTCGAGGGCCTCGCCCAGCGCATCACCAACGCCGACGTGCCCGAGCTGCTCAAGGGCAAGCAGATCTACACGCTCGATCTGGCCGCCCTGGTGGCGGGCTCGAAGTACCGCGGCGAGTTCGAGGAGCGCCTCAAGAAGGTGATGAAGGAGATCACCCAGCGCGGCGACATCATCCTGTTCATCGACGAGCTGCACAACCTGGTCGGTGCCGGCGCCGCCGAGGGCGCGATCGACGCGGCCTCGATCCTGAAGCCGGCCCTGGCCCGCGGTGAGCTGCAGACCGTCGGGGCGACCACGCTCGAGGAGTACCGCAAGTACCTGGAGCGCGACTCGGCGCTCGAGCGTCGCTTCCAGAAGATCACCGTCGACCAGCCCTCCACCGAGGAGACAGTCCAGATCCTCAAGGGCCTGCGCGACCGCTACGAGCAGCACCACAAGGTCAACATCACCGACGAGGCGCTCGAGGCGGCTGCCGACCTGGCCGACCGCTACATCTCGGATCGGTTTTTGCCCGACAAGGCGATTGACCTGATCGACGAGGCCGCTTCGCGGATGCGCATCAAGTCGATGACCTCGCCCCCGGTCTACCGCGAGCTCGAGGACGAGATCGAGGAGACCCGGCGCGCCAAGGAGGAGGCGATCGAGTCCCAGGAGTTCGAGAAGGCCGCGAGTCTCCGCGATGACGAGCGCCGCCTGACCCAGAAGAAGCGCGAGCTGGCCGACCAGTGGGAGGCCGGCGAATCGACCGAGCGTCCCTCGATCGGTGAGGAGGAGATCGCCGACATCGTGTCCATGTGGACCGGCATCCCGGTGTTCAAGCTCACCGAGGCCGAGACGCAGAAGCTGATGCGCATGGAGGAGGAGCTCCACAAGCGGGTCATCGGCCAGCACCCGGCGATCGAGGTCGTCTCCAAGGCGATCCGGCGCTCGCGGGCGGGTCTCAAGGATCCCAAGCGTCCCACGGGATCGTTCATCTTCCTGGGCCCGAGCGGCGTCGGTAAGACCGAGCTCGCCCGGACCCTGGCCGAGTTCCTGTTCGGTGACGAGGACACGATGATCCGCATCGACATGTCCGAGTACATGGAAAAGCACGCCGTCAGCCGGCTCGTGGGTTCGCCTCCCGGCTACATCGGCTACGACGAGGGTGGCCAGCTGACCGAGGCGGTCCGCCGCAAGCCCTACAGCGTCCTGCTGCTGGACGAGATCGAGAAGGCGCATCCGGATGTGTTCAACATCCTGCTGCAGATCCTCGAGGACGGCCGGCTCACCGACGCCCAGGGGCGCACGGTGGACTTCCGCCACTGCATCGTGATCATGACCTCGAACATCGGGGCGTCGGAGATCGCGCGCAACACGCCGCTGGGCTTCGCCGTCTCTGACGACGAGACCGGGATCACCTACGACGACATGAAGAACCGGATCATGGGCGAGCTGAAGAAGGTCTTCCGGCCGGAGTTCCTGAACCGGATCGACGACGTCATCGTGTTCCACAAGCTGGCCAAGGACGAGATCAAGGAGATCGTGGACCTGCTCCTGCTCCGGATCCGCGAGTCCATGGCCGAGCGCGAGCTGCAGCTCGAGCTCTCCGATGCGGCCAAGGACATGCTGGTCGAGAAGGGCTGGGATCCCGCGATGGGCGCTCGCCCGCTGCGCCGGGCGATCCAGCGCTACATCGAGGATCCGCTGGCCGACTTCGTCCTCCGCGCCCAGGTTCCCGCCGGCTCGACCGTGCTCGTCGAGCCCGGTGAGGAGGGCACCTCGGATGAGGACGTCAAGCTCTCGGTGATCGAGCCCGCGCCCAAGCCGACTCCGGTCGGCGTCGGGGCCGAGGGCGGCTCCGGTGAGGACGACGCCGAGTCGACTCCGGCCTCTGAGCCCGACGGCTCAGATTCCTCCCCCGCCGACTCCGAGTAGCCAGCCCAACAGCTTCCCGACGCGTCGCGGCCCAGCCGCGGCGCGTCGCTGTGTGCCGAAATCGTGAAAAGTCCGGCGTGCCGTCGGGGGCGGCGCGTACGCTCGGTGGATGCCCAGGTCAGCCACCGTTCACGTCTGTTCTCAGTGCGGTCACGAGACCGCGCGCTGGGCCGGGCGCTGCCCGGGCTGCGGGGAGTGGAACACGCTGATCGAGCAGACGCGTGCCGGCTCGCGCCGGGGTGGCGGGTCCGGCGGCGCGCTCGGTCCCGGGGCCGGCGGGGGTTCGGCCCCGGTCCGGCCGATCGCGCTGGCCGACATCGAGGCCGTCGAGCACGTCCGGCTCAGCACAGGCATCGGCGAGCTTGACGACGTGCTCGGGGGCGGCATCGTCCCCGGCTCGCTGATCCTGATCGGCGGCGCCCCCGGGATCGGGAAATCGACCCTGACCACGATGGCGCTGGCCAACCTCAATCACGCCGGCCGGCGGACGCTGTACGTCTCGGCCGAGGAGTCCGCGGCCCAGATACGGCTGCGCGCTCAGCGCCTGAGCACCCCGGGCGCGCTGGCCATTCCGGTGATCGCGGAGACCGACCTGCACACCGTGCTGGCCACGCTCGAACAAGAGCGTCCCGAGGTGTGCGTGATCGATTCCGTGCAGACGCTGCACAGCGATGAGCTTTCGAGCGCCGCCGGATCGGTGGCCCAGGTGCGCGAGGTGGCCGGGGAGATCATGCGCGTCGCCAAGCAGCTGGGGATCGCCGTGCTGCTCGTCGGGCACGTCACCAAGGAGGGGGCACTGGCCGGACCGCGGGTCCTCGAGCACCTCGTCGACTGCGTGCTGCAGTTCGAGGGCGAGCGCGAGCGCACCTACCGCACGGTGCGAGCGATCAAGAACCGCTTTGGCTCGACCAACGAGGCCGGCGTGTTCGAGATGCGCGACGACGGCCTGGTCGAGGTGCTCGACGCCTCGGCCCGCTTCCTGGCCGAGGCGACCCGCTCGCCGGGCAGTGTCGTGCTGTGCGCGATGGAGGGTTCGCGACCGCTGCTCGTCGAAGTGCAGGCGCTCGTCTCCCCGTCCGAGCTGGTCCCACCGCGGCGCGTGGTGGCGGGCCTGGACCGCAACCGCCTGGCGCTCGTGCTGGCCGTGCTCGGGCGCCACGGCGGCCTGGGGCTCGGGACATCCGACGTGTTCGTGAACGTGGTCGGCGGTGTCCGCGTCGACGAGCCCGGAGCCGATCTCGCCGTCGCTCTGGCCGTGGCCAGCGCCGCCAAGCGGATCGCTCTCACGGGCACGGGCGGAGGGCCACTGGCCTGTTTTGGAGAGCTCGGTCTGACCGGTGAACTGCGGACCGTGGCCCACGCCGACCGCCGCCTTGCGGAGGCCGAACGCTTCGGACTTTCCCCCGTGTTCGATCCCGCGCGGCACAACACGCTGCGGGCCACATTGCGCGAAGCCCTGGGCGAGCGGCCGGGGGTGGCTGCAGCCGCGTGAGCGGGGGGCCGAAATCCCTCAAGACCGGCTAAAATTAGGCTTCATGCCGCCGCGGTCCGGTGAAGAGCTCAAAGACGAGCTCGAGTCTCGACAGGAGTCCCGGATCATGAGGGCGCTCGAGATGGTCGCGCCTGGAACCGCATTACGAGAGGGGATCGACAACATCGTCGACGCTCGTACCGGCGGTCTGATCGTGATCGGCGATTCCGAAGAGCTCGGGTTCCTGTTTTCGGGCGGGATCAAACTCGACGTCGATTACTCGCCGGCGCTGCTCTACGAGCTGGCCAAGATGGACGGCGCGATCGCGCTGAGCACGAACGCGACCAAGATCGCCTACGTAAACGTCCAGCTCACTCCGGATCCGACGATCCTCACCCTGGAGACGGGAACTCGCCATCGCACGGCGGAGCGCGTCTCCAAGCAGACCGACGCGATGGTCATCGCCGTCTCCGAACGTCGCGAGGTGGTCTCGCTGTACATCGACGGGGTGAAATACATCCTCGAGGACATCCCCGTCGTGCTGGCCAAGGCCAACCAGGCGCTGGCCACCCTGGACAAGTACCGCAGCCGACTCGACCAGGTCTCAACCCGGCTGACGGCGCTCGAATTCGAGGGCGGCGTCACCCTGCACGACACGCTGACCGTGCTGCAGCGGGCCGAGCTGGTCACTCGGATGGCGGTGGAGATCGAGCGCTACATCGTCGAGCTCGGCACCGAGGGCCGGCTGATCGAGATGCAGCTCGACGAGACGATGGTCGGCGTGGCCGCCGACAAGGCCGCGCTTCTGCACGACTATCTGCTCGAGGACACCGACGACGGATTCGCGGTCGTCGTCGACCAACTCGTGCGCCTCCCGCACCAGGACCTTCTTGACTTCGGGCGGTTGGCCGAGCTTCTCGGCTATGACCGCAAGCTGAACACCCTCGACTACCCCGTGTCTCCGCGCGGATTCCGCATCTTGGGGCGCATACCCAGGCTGCCCAGACTAGTTGTCCAGCGGATCGTGACGGAGTTCGGTGGATTCGAGGAACTGCTCGCCGCCTCTGACGGCGAGCTGGAGACCGTCGACGGCGTCGGCGAGATCCGGGCGAAGGACATACGTGAGGGCCTTCGCCGCCAGCAGGAGATCAATCTCGTTGATCGTTACCTGCAGACGTAGCGCAATTCCGCGAGCGAGCCGGCTAGAGCTCGCATGAAAGAGGAGGACACCATCACAGAGCTAACGGAAGAGCAGCTGGATGATCTCGAACCCGTAGTCCCGATCCAGAACATCGAGTTCGAGATCGGCGACAGCGTGGTCTACCCGCATCACGGCGCGGGCAAGGTCTTGCGCAAGGAAGCCAAGGAGGTGATGGGCGAGAGCCGTGAGTACCTCACGATCAAGATTCTCCACAACGACATGACGGTCATGGTTCCGACCGAGAACGCCGCACTCGCCGGGTTGCGGCGTGTGATTGACGAGGAGACGGTCAAGAAGGTACTCGCCGTTCTCCAGGACGAGTGTTCGGAGATGCCCAAGAATTGGAACCGACGCTTCAAGCACAACCGGGACAAGATCAAGACGGGCGATATCTACGAGCTCGCCGAGGTGGTCCGCAATCTGGCCATCCGGGAGAGCGAGAAGGGACTCTCGACGGGTGAGAAGCAGATGTTCACCCGGGCCAAGAAGATCCTCGCCTCCGAGCTCATGTACGCGCTCGAGATGGACGAGCAGGAAGTCGAGGAGCATCTCTACGAGATCCTCATCGAACAGAACGGCAACGGGACCGCCAAGGTGGCCGTCGCCGCCAAGTAGGAACCGGCATGGCGGTCGCGCTGATCGTGGCCGCAGGACGTGGCGAGCGCCTTGGGTACGGTCGGCCCAAGGCGCTCGTCCCGCTTTGTGGGCGGCCGATGCTCGAGTGGAGCGTGGCTGCCCTGCGGGCCGTCGCCGGCATCCAGGAGATCGTCATCGCGCTGCCGGAGGAGATGCTCGACCAGGCGCCCGAGGGCACGGTCGCGGTGGCCGGCGGAGAGCACCGCTCACACTCGGTGCGCGCAGCACTGCACGCCTGTGGCGATGGCGATCCGGTCGTGGTCCACGACGCGGCGCGCCCGCTGGCCTCGCCGCAGCTGTTCACGCAGGCGCTGGAGGAGATCGAGCGCTGCGAGGCCGATGCCGTGATCGCCGCCGCGGCGGTCACCGACACGATCAAAGAGGTGGGGCCCGATGGCCGCACCGTCGCCCGGACGCTCGACCGCTCCCGTCTGTGGGCGGTTCAGACCCCCCAGGTCTTCCGGCGTGCCGCCCTGCAGCGCGCGCTGTCGGGCGGCGCGGATGAGCTGGCTCGGGCCACCGATGACGCGTGGCTGGTCGAGCGCAGCGGCGGCGTGGTGCGGATCGTCGGCGCGGAGCCGGGCAACCTGAAGATCACCACCGCCGAGGATCTCCGAATCGCCGAGCTGCTGCTGTCCGAGCGCCTCGCGGCCGCCGGCGGCTCGCCGTGATAACGACGAGCGGAATCGGCTATGACTGCCACCGCCTGACGGCGGGACGCCCCCTGATCATCGGAGGCGTGCGCGTCGAGCACGACCGTGGCCTCGACGGCCACTCCGATGCCGACGTGCTCACCCACGCCGTGATCGACGCGCTGCTTGGCGCGGCGGCGCTCGGCGATATCGGCGAGCACTTCCCGGACACCGATCCGCGCTACAAGGACGCCGACTCCCTCGCGCTGCTGCGAGCGACGATCGAGCTGCTGGCCGAGGCGGGCCGTGCCCCCGTGCACGTCGACGCCACGGTCATGATGGAGCGCCCCAAGCTGGGGCGGGCCAAGACGGAGATCCGAGCCCGACTGGCCGAGGCGCTCGGCATCGACCCCGGCCACGTGAGCGTCAAAGCCACGCGCGGCGAGGGGATGGGCTTCATCGGGCGCGAGGAAGGGGTGGCCGCGCTGGCCGTGGCCACGGTCGGTGTAATCGGCTGAGGAGCCGCTCTATAAGGATGATTTGTGACCGCGCCGGCGGGCCCCGCGCGTCCTGGGTCGAAAACCGGAATCTATGGCGGGTTTTCGACCCAGGCGGGCTTTCCGCTCAAACGGCGGGCATCAAACGACGGCGGATGGCCGCGGTCGCGCCGGCGTCGCCTCACGTGCAACCGGCCCTGTCTCTCGATGCTGCGTTTCCTCGCTGCTTGCGCGCCTGCGGTCGCCTGCGAGGCGACCGCGGCGTGAACGCCCCGGCCGACGGGCCAGTCCGGATCAGCCTGCGCCGGTCGTCTCCGTCCGGCGGGCAGCGACGCGCTGGCGGGTCTGCTCGTGATCGATCAGACGGGCCAGCTGGCGGCAGCTCGAGCGCAGGTTTGAGGTGACGGCGGGGGCGGCGATCTTCTCGGCCACCCAGCCGGCCAGTCCTGCCCCGGCGACGCCGTAGGCGAGGCGGATCTCGGCGCTGGTACGCCCGCCGGGTGCGGGCCGCAGCCGCCAGCGCCCCTTCTGGTCGATTCCAGTGATCGAGGTCCAGGCCAGCTCGCGCGGTGGCTCCCACTCGACGATCTCGATCAGGCCGCCGATCTCGGCCGAACCGACCCGCATGAGCATCCGGTAGCGCGCGCCGAGACCGGTGGGCTCGTCGCTCTCGACCTCCCAGCGGGTCACGCCGGTCATGAAGCTGAGCATCTGCTCGGGATCGGAAACGACCGACCAGACCGCCTCCATCGGCGCGGCGATGCTGATCCGGGCGCTGGCCCTCACCCGAGCACCGGTAGGCGCCGCTCGGCGGCGAGGGCCTCCAGGGTGTCCTGCATGAGACCGACGATGTGGTTGTAGACGTCGTCCAGGTCGGGCTCGGGGCCGAACTCCTCGCGGAGATTGATCGGGGGTAGCGTCTCGACGGTGATCTTGGCCGGCAGCGGGATGTGCCCGAGCATGTCCCCGACGTTCAGCCCCCAGGGCAGCGCCAGCGAGATCGGCAACACCTTGAGGCGGAACAGGCGGTCGAGGGCAAACAGGCGCGCCAGCCGCTCGCCCCGGGTGAGGAATATGGCCGTCTCCTGGCCGCCGATCGAGACCACGGGAACGATGGGCACGTCCTGCTGCAGGGCCAGGCGAATGAAGCCCTTGCGCCGGGCGAAGTCGACGTGGTTGCGCTCCCAGGTGGGACGGTGGACCTCGTAGTCGCCGCCCGGGTAGACGAGCAGGGCAGCGCCCGACTCGAGCGCCTTCTCGGCGTTCTGCGGGGAAGCCGCGACGGTGCCGAACTTGCGCAGTGAGCCCAGTCCCGGCATCGAGAGAACCAGGTTGTGAGCCAGCTGGTAGAAGGCGCGCTCGACGCCGAAGTACGTGTTGAAGGCCAGCGTGAAGACGAGCGTGTCCGGGGTCATGTTGCCCCCCGAGTGGTTGCCGACCAGGAGGACAGGCCCCGAATCAGGGACGTTGCCCAGGCCCCGGACCTCGCCCCGGTACCAGAGGCTGGCCAGCATCCACATCAGCGGGAGCCGCTCGCGGATGAAGTCGGGGTCGCGCTCGTCAAGGTCAGCGCGCGGGATCCGGCGCTGGGCCTGGGAGGCGACTTCGCGCAACGCGCGGCCAATCAGGGAGCCGCGGGATCCGCCCCCGGCCTCTGCCTCCTGGCCCTCCTCGGTCAGATGACCGTTACTGCGCGCTCTATCGGCGACGGCCATGTCGTGATTCTACGGCTGACCGGCGGCGCAGAGGATCAGGCGGCCTCGTCGATCGGCCCACGCCGGGCCTCTCCACGGTCACCGGCGCGCTTGCGCTCGCCGTCGAGCGATTGGGTCTGGGGCGGTCGACCGCCGCGCTCGAGCGCCTCGACGCGAGTGAAGAAGTCCAGCAGCCGCTCGTTGGTCTCCTCAGGGCGCTCGACCTGCGGTATGTGCCCGCACTGATCGAGGGTCACCTGCTCTGCGCTGGGCAGCCATTCGGCCACGTGGCGGCTGAACCCGGCGGGAATGAGGCGATCGTGGCTGCCCCACATGAAGAGCGTCGGGCGATCGAGCTCGCTCAGCCGGGGATAGAAGCCGCGGCGTCCGAAGGGCGCCTCGAGATAGATATTGCGGGCCGAGGCGAGGAAGGCCAGCCGGGCCCCGGCGGATTGGTAGATACGGCGGAATTCGTCGACCATCACCTCGGCCACCGCCGGGTCGATCAGGTCCTTGTCGCAGAGCATGCTCGAGAATTGCGAGGAGACGGTGCCGCGGGAAAACCCATGGGGCAGCAGCCCAAACTCGGGTCGCAGCAGCCGGACGAGAGGATGAAGCCCGCGCTTGACCCAGGCCACGGCGGGGCACAGCAGGCCGAGGCCGCGGACCCGCTCGGGCGCGATCATCCCCATCTCGAGGGCGATTCGGCCGCCCATCGAGTTACCGACGATGTGAGCGGTGGGGATGTTCTGCTCGTCCATGAACCCCAGCATCGCCTCGGCGAACCAGCGAGCGTTGTAGGCCCCGCGGGCCGGCTTGCCCGAGGATCCGAAGCCGGGTAGATCCGGAGCGTGGACCCGGTAGCGCTGGCCCAGGGCAGCGGCAGTCTGAAAGAGCGAGGCCCGGGTTCCGCCCAGGCCGTGGAGGAGGAGGACGTCAGGCCCGTGGCCCATGGTCATCGTCGATATGCAGTGGCGGCCGGTCCGTACCTCGTGGATCCGCAGCAACGGGGGGCGGCCCCCCGGAAGCCGGAACAGACCCTCGAAGGCGATGGCGTGATCCAGATTGCCGCGGACGCTGAGCTGGCGGCGTTCGAAGGCCTCGATGCCGGAGAGCTCACCCTGGCGCAGCGCCAGCCAGGTCGCGGCATCGGTCGCGATCGTGACGTCCGGCTGGCGGCGGGTCGCGCCCTCGCGCACGCGCGCGGTGTGCGGGGTGCAGCGAACCTCCCACGTGTGCCCGAGATTCCCGAGCTTGATGTGGTAGGTGGCATCAAAGCTCGGATCCGCACCTAGGTAACGCTCGGGCAGAGACCGGAATGCCGCACGGACCGCCTCCAGGCGTTCCGTGGCCAGCGAACGGGGGGACACCTTGGGCAAGCTACCGACCGCCCCGGATTGCTGGTCGACACGCCGGCGCCACCGCAGGCCTCGGGCCCCGCGCACGAAGGGCTAGGGTTGCCGGATCGTGCGCAAGATCCTCCTGCATGACACGCGAACCGGCGAGCTCCAGGAGCTGGTCCCGGGCGGCGGACAGCTGATTCGAATCTACGCCTGTGGCCCCACTGTCTACGGCCGCATCCATGTCGGCAACGCTCGACCTTTCGTGGTCTTCTCCCTGCTGAGGCGGTTTCTTCTCAGCCAGGGCTACCAGGTTAATTTTGTGGCAAATGTCACGGATGTCAATGACAAGATCTACGCTTCCGCCCAGGCTGCGGGGGTCAGGAGCGCCGATCTGGCCCGCGACATGACTGCTGCCTACGTGGCCGACACCGACGCCCTCGGCCTGGGCCGGCCCGATCACGAGCCGCTGGCCAGCCAGACGATCGGCCCGATAGTGGCCTTGATAGAGCAGTTGATAGCGGGGGGGCACGCGTACGAAGCGGACGGGGACGTCTACTTTTCCGTCCGTTCCTACCCGAAGTACGGCGAACTATCCCATCGCGACATAAACCAGATGGACCAGGGCGAGGGGGTCCAAGGCGCCCAGCTGAAGCGGGATCCACTGGATTTCGCCCTTTGGAAGGCCCATAAACCTGATGAGGACACGTTCTGGGAGGCTCCCTGGGGCACCGGGCGCCCCGGATGGCACATCGAGTGCTCAGCCATGGCCGAGGATCTGCTCGGGGTTGATTTCGAGATCCACGGCGGTGGCAGCGATCTGCTGTTTCCCCACCACGAGAACGAGTCCGCGCAGACGACCGCCGCCCGTGACGAGCCGCTGGCCCAGATCTGGATGCACAACGGGATGGTCAGGCTCGACAGCGACAAGATGTCCAAGTCGGTGGGCAACGTGTTCGTGCTCCACGAGGCCCTCGAGCGACACGGGCGCGACGCCCTGCTCATGTACTTCTGCGGGGCCCACTACCGCCAGCCGGTGGAGTTCGACGACGAGCGGCTGGCCGAGGCCGACGCCGCCTGCCGGCGCATCCGCGAGGCTGCCCGCGGGCTGGCCACGGGCCCCAGCCCCGCGTTCTCCGCGCCCCTGCGCGAGCGCTTCTACGACGCCCTGGCCACTGACTTCAACACGCCGCGAGCGCTCGCGGCCGTGTTTGACTGGGTGCGCGAGGCCAACAAGCACCCTCCGGGGACCGTCGGCGCCGAGGATCTGTACGCGATGCTCGACATCCTCGGCCTGGCCAATCTGCTCGAGGCCGCCGATGACCCTCCGCCGCCGCCGGAGGCGCTGGATCTGCTCGAGGAGCGCCAAGCGGCGAGGGCCGAGCGCGATTTTGACCGCGCCGATCGGCTCCGGGGCGAGCTGCGCCAGCTCGGATGGGAGGTCAGGGACGGCCCTGACGGTCCCGAGCTGTTGCCGGTCAGATGATCATCTACGGCCGCAACCCGGTTCGCGAGGCGATCCGCGGGCCGCGGGCGGTGCGCCGGGTGTGGGCGGCGTCCGGGGCGCGGCGCGAGCCCTGGCTGGCTCCGCTGAGCTCGATAGTCACGCCCGCGGAACCGACCGAGTTGGAGCGGCTGTGCGGCTCCGAGGGTCATCAGGGGATCTGCGCCGAGGTCGAGGCGTACCGCTATGCCGATCCTGAGGCACTGCTGACCGCCGGTCCCGAGCCACTGGTCATCGCCCTGGATCAGGTTCAGGACCCGCAGAACCTCGGTGCCATCGCGCGCAGCGCGGAGTGCGCGGGCGCGACCGGCCTGGTGATACCCGAGCGCCGGTCGGTGGAGGTGACCCCGGCGGTCTGCAAGGCCTCGGCGGGCGCCGTCGAGCACCTGCCGGTGGCGCAGACCCGCAATCTGGCCGACTTTCTCGCCCAGGCCAAGCGGGCCGGGCTGTGGTGCTATGGAGCCGATCAGGGCGGCCGGACCGATTATCTGTCGACCGATCTCAGCGGGCCGGTGGTCCTCGTGCTCGGGTCCGAAGGCCGCGGCCTGCGGCCGCGGGTCGCCACCGCCTGCGACGCGATCGTCTCGATTCCGCTCCGGGGCCGGATCGAATCGCTGAGCGTGAGCGCCGCCGCGGCCGTGCTGATCTTCGCCGCTGCCGCCCATCGGCAAGGAATCTTGCCCCGGACTTGACACGTGGCCAGTGCTATGTCAAGCTCGCGCCGAAATAAGGATCAACTCGAGCTTTAGGGCGAGGGTTGAGGGAGAGCCTGGCCACAAGAGCCTGCTTTCTGGGAAGACCATATAGATGCGGCGCCAGGGGAGGTAACGCGTCACGACAGTCCGATCTCCTGCTCGATGAGCAGGGGCAGGAAAGGTGTGCTCGTGGCTCGACTTTCGGCTTATTCTCAGCCTCAACCTAAGGTTGAGGATGGGTTTCTAATCGCCCTGGCCAAACAGGGACACGCGGATGCGTATGACCGGATCGTCCGCCGGTACTACGGATTCGTCCGGCTCAAGGCCTCGTCCTACTTCCTGGCCGGGGGTGATGCCGACGACCTCATTCAAGAGGGGCTGGTCGGCCTCTACAAGGCCGTTCGTGACTATCGGACCGATCGCGAGTCGAGCTTCCGCAACTTCGCAGAGCTCTGCATCACCCGCCAGATCATCACCGCGGTCAAGACCGCGACCCGCAACAAGCACACGCCGCTCAATCAGTACGTCTCGTTCTCCAGCACGCCGGCCGGCTCATCCGGAGACAGCGAGCCCACGCTGGACGAGATGCTGCCTGGGTCCACCGTGCACGACCCGGTCAACCAGGTCATCTCCTCCGAGGAGCTGCGGGCCCTCGTGGCCTGCATCTCCACGGCCTTGTCCGAGCTCGAGTCACGGGTGCTGGCCCTCTACCTGGACGGCCACTCCTACGAGGAGGTCGGGCGCCGGCTCGAATGCGACTGCAAGACCGTCGACAACGCGCTGCAGCGGGTCAAGCGCAAGGTCGGCCAGCATCTGAACGAGCGCGCGGTCCCCGCCTGAGCCGCGCGGGGCAAGTCTCAGCCGCGGGGGAGCAAGTCTCAGTCGCGGAGGAGCGAGTCTCAGCCGCCGGGGGCAAGTCTCAGCCGACTAACCTCGAGCAGAGCACCTGATTTGGGACCGGCGAGAGTGTTGATCCTCTCACGGGTTATGGGTACTGAAAACCAACGCCAGCGAGGTCCCGTCATGTCGTTTCTGCGTCGCAATTCAAAGCTCGTCGTGGTGGCGCTCAGCTGCCTGGCCGTCGGGGCCGGCGCGAGCGCGATCGCCGGTGCCGGAGCGTCCACGGGCAACGGCTCGCATTCCCAGCGCGATTTCCGCGCCCAGCGTGGGCTGGAGGGGGCGCGTGGGCTGCAGCGGGCGCGCCTGCGGAGGATCGCCGGCCGCGCCGTGCAGGGGACGGTGGTCGTGGCCACCCGTCAGGGCTTCAAGACGGTCAGCTTTGACCGCGGCACCGTCGCGTCGGTATCGGGCCGCCAACTCACGCTGGTCGAGGGCCGGCCACGCACCGCCAAGCGAAACGTCACGCTCACGATCCCGTCCGCAGCCCGCGTGCGTGATAACCGCCGGGCGTCCTCGCTGTCGGCGCTGAAGACAGGGGAGAGGGTGATCGTGATCCGCCTGCCCAAGCGGACGCTGGTCCTCGCTCACACTGCCCGCAGCGCCCAGTAGCCGGCGCGTTACCTCAGCCGGCGATCGGGCCGAGGACCGGCTCCCAGCCGTAGGTCGAGAAGGCCCGGAAGCGCGAAAAGGTGTGGTGCTGGGGGCCATGGAAGTCTGAGGATCCGGTCGTCAGCAGCTCGAGTTCCGCGCAACGGCGGGCCAGCAGCCGGGTCTGCTCGGCGTCGTGGGTGACATAGAAGGCTTCGACGCCGTCGAGGCCGGCGTCGCGGAAGTGGTCAATCGCCGTCAGCACCGCCTCGGGGGCTTCGATGTCCCAGAACGGGTGGGCCCAGATGGCTACCCCGCCTGCGCCGTGGATGAGCTCGATCGCCTCCTCGACGCTCGGTGCGGCGCGGGGCCGAAAGGCGGGACGCCCCTCGATCAGATAGGCGACCAGGAACGCGGTGGGGTCCAGCAGGCCCTCGGCGGCGAGCCGGTCGTGGTTGGCCGCGACGCTGGTGACGGCCAGGGCCAGGTGCGGGCGTCCGATCGACTGGCCTTGAGCGGCTCGCTGGGCGAGGAGATCCTCGTCGAGGGCAAAGCCGAGCCCTTGAAGGGCGTCGGCCATGACGCCGGCCCGGTTGCCGCGATCGGTCCGCGAGCGTTCCAGGGCGAGCGTCAGCTGGGGCTCGTCAGGGTCGATCAGGTAGCCGAGAATGTGGAGGTCCTGGCGGCCGGCGTAGATGGCAGAGATCTCGGTCGCTGCCACCACGCGGACCCCGGTCTCAGCGCCGGCGGCGACCGCCTCCGCCGTCCCCGCGGCCGTGTCGTGGTCGCTCACGGCCAGGAGCTCGACCCCCGCGGCCGCCGCCGCGCGAACGACCTCGGCCGGGGCCAGGACACCATCGGAGTAGAGCGAGTGGCTCTGGAGGTCAAAGCTCGGGGCGCCGTCCTCGGGGGCCGCTGCCCTTTCTGCCGGCGTCATCGCCGCGCCCCGTGGTGGTTGAAGATCACGGTGCGGTGGCTAGGTGCCGGTGATCGGGCCTGTCCCCGACAGGCGCTCACACTCCGACCACAGCTGCCGACGGGCCGACGCGCTCTCCCGCGTCCTGGGGAGAAGATGCACCGGGCGTTGGGCCCGGTCATGCCAGAAGCGACCCGATTCCCGCGCCGCGCCGCCCGCGGCTCCGAGCCAGACGATCGTGTCGGCACCTTCGGCCGGCGTGCGCAGCAGGGGGCGGGTCAGGCGATAGAAGCGGGGGAGGGAGGCGCGCACGCCGGGAGTGTCGACCCAGCCCGGGTGCATGGCGCTGAGGACGATGCGATCGGGGGCAAGGCGGTCGGCCCACATCTCGCTCAGCACGACCTCGGCGCGTTTGGTGCGTGCGTAGGCCGTGGTGCCGTCGAAGTCCTGCGCGTTCTGGAGGTCGTCGGCGTTCAGGCGCTGGGCGTACATGCCGCCCGAGGAGACGGTGATGATCTGCGACGGCGCCGCCGCGCGCAGCGGGGCCAGCAACTCGGCCGTGAGCAGGAACGGGGCGACGACATTGACCGCGAAGGTGAGCTCGATCCCGTCCGCGGACAAGGTCCGCTCGGCGGTGAGGACGCCGGCGTTGTTGACCAGCACGTCCAGACGCGGGATCTCGCCGCGCAAACGCCGTGCGACCTCGCGCACCGAGTTCAGTTCGGCCAGGTCACAGAGGGCGAGGCGAACGTCGGCGGAGGCTTGCTCGGCTACCGCGGCCCGTGCATCCTCGCCTCGGGAACGGTCACGGGCAAGGAGGTAGACGGTGGCGCCGAGGCGCGCGAACCCCGTGGCCGCCGCGGTGCCAAGGCCCGACGTGGCGCCTGTGACCACGACCACCTTGCCGGTCATCGACCCCAGCTCGGTGTCGTCCCACCACCGCTGGCGCAACCGGTAGCCGAGGCTCGTATAGCCGCCCACGATCGAGCGATCGAGGACAGTGTCAAGCACGGTGGCGATCATCCGCCGATCCTAGCCAGCGTCGATCGCGAGTCAGCGCTGTCGCGGGCCGGCAGGCCTCGATCGTCAGCGGCCGCCTACGCGCGCGGCTCGACGGTGGCCGGCGCCAGGTCGGCTCTCGGCCGTCGTGGCGCCCCCGCTCGAGCGGGGCGGCCACCGGCTCCTCGGCGCAGAGCGGCGAGACCGCCGAGGGCCACCAGCAGAACGGTGATTGCCCCCAGCCCGAGCCCCGCCCGGGGGCCGATCGTGCTCATGGCGACGCCCACGATTGGGCCGCCGATCGGCGTTGAGCCCTGGAAGGCCACGAACCACAACGACATGACTCGCCCGCGCATCTCGGGTGCGGCGTTGAGCTGCAGCGTCGAGTTACCGCTCGACATAAAGGCAATGCTGGCCGCGCCGGTCATGGCGAGCGCGGCGAGCTCCCAGGTCAGATTGGGTGCCGCCGTGGCCAGGGCCATCGCGGCGGCGAACCCGCCTGCGGCGATGACCAGAGGCCGGAGGCCCGTCTTGCCCCGGGCGGCGACGAGCAGGCCGCCGACGACGGCGCCCACGCCCATGGCCGCGGTCATGAAGCCAAAGCCGGTGGGTCCGACCCGCAGACCGCGGTCGGCCATCACCGGCAGCGAGACCTGGAACTCGTAGGTCAGGCACCCGGCGATTCCCATCATGACCAGCGGGACGGCCAGCGCGGGCGTCCCCCGCACGTAGCGCAGTCCCTCACGCAGCTGGCCGCGGCCGCGGGGCGTGGGCTTGGTCGGAGACAGGGCGCTGCGGTCCATCGTCAGCAAAGACGCGACCACGGCCACGAAGCTGGCCGCGTTGACCAGAAAGCAGACGCCGTCACCGACGGTGGCGATCAGGATTCCGGCCACCGCCGGACCGACGGTGCGTGCCACGTTGACCATCACGGAGTTGAGGCTGACCGCGTTGCGCAGGTGTTCGGCCCCGACGAGTTCCATCATGAATGACTGGCGGGCCGGGTTCTCAAAGGCGTTGTTCAGCCCCAGAACGGCGGCGAGGACTCCGATCTCGGCCAGCGTGACCATGCCGGTGATGGTCAGCAGCCCGAGCGCGAGCGCCTGCAGGCCCATGGCGCTCTGCAGGACGATCATCATCTTGCGCTTGTTGACGCGGTCGGCGATGACTCCGCCGTAGGGCCCGAGGATCAGCACCGGCAGGGTCTGAAGGGCGACGATCACCCCGAGCCAGGTTCCGGAGTGAGTAAGGGTGAGGACCAGCCACGCCTGAGCGGTCATCTGCATCCAGGTCCCGATCAGCGAGATCGCCTGGCCGCTGAGGTAGCGGCGGTAGTTGGCCACCGCGAGGGCGGCGAAGGTGACTCGACCGGCGTTCAGCACCCGCGTCATGACGAGCGGTCCCGGAGATGCTCGCCCAGTCGCTCAAGCGCCGGCAGCGCGCGTTCGATGACCCGCCGGTCGGCCGCGGGCAGCTCGTCCAGGGCCCGGTTCAGGGCGTCGGTACGCTCGCGGCGCATGCTTTCCGCTACCCGGCGCCCGGCGGCCGTGCTCTGCACCCAGGCCGAGCGGCGATCGCCGTCGTCGCTGACGCGGGCGATCAGACCGTCGTCGTTGAGCCGCGAGATGGCGCGCGAGAGCATCGTCGGGTTAAGCCCCTCGGAGGCGGCCAGCGTCGATATGCGGATCCGCTCCTCACGCACGACCGTGAGCAGAACCGAGATGCGGGTCGGGGTGAGACCGGCCTCGCTACCCGCCGCCGTCGGACGCAGGTGGCGCGAGAGGCGAGCGATGGCGACGCGCAGCCGTACGGCGACGTCTGTATCCAGTATCGGGGCGGCGCTTGGCAATTGTTCTCCTGGGCACAAAAAACTTGCTTGCTGGCAAGCATTATGTTAGCGGCACGGGCACGGGAGAACCACGCATGGTGCCGAGGTGATGCGTCGGGGCCGGGCCGGTCCTGGCCTCCCGGGGTGCGGTCGGGTCAGCGATCGGCGCCGGTGGCGACGAGCAGCACGTTGCAGCGGGCGTGGTGTGAGACCTTGTTCGGGACGTTGCCCAGGGCAAGCCGGCGGGCGCCGTGCATGCCCTTGCTGCCGACGACGATCATCGACGCCCCGATCTCGTCGGCCACGCCGATCAGGGCGTTGGCGGCATCACCCCGGACCGCGTGGGTGGAGAACGGCACGCCGGCCAGCTTCACGCCGGCGGAGGCCTGGCTCAGCGTCGACTCGACCTGGTCGTCGGGGTGTGGAGCCCAGACGCGGGCGGCTCCCTCCGGCGCCCCGGCGATGCGGGCGCCGTGGACGGGCTCGAAGGCGGTGACAAGGTGCAACTCGGCTCCGAGCGCCTTGGCCAGGCGCACCGCCTCCGTGACCGCCTGTTTGGCGGTTTCCGAGCCGTCGGTACCCACTACGATCGATTCGGCCATCTCGCTGGTCCTCCTCCTGCGCCGACGGTGACACGCTGACCCTACCGTTTCTGGGGTCAGCAGACCGGGGTTTATCGCGCCCTCGCGCGAGGAGGTGGGATTCGACTATCACCACCCGATCAGCACCACGGCCCGAGCGGGTCAGCGGCGGCCGATCAGCACCATGGCCACGTCATCGCTGAGCTCGTCGGAGTTGAGCTCGCGGACGCGGGTGAGGAGCTCGGTGAGCAGCCCGCGCGGGTCGGCCCGCCACCCCGGGTCGCGGTCGACGTAGGTCTCGATCAGGCGCCGGAGCCCCTCGTCGCCGAGCAGCCTGCCCTCGGCGTCACGACGCTCGATCACCCCGTCGGTGTAGAGCAGGATCGACCACCGCTCGGCGAGCGTATATCTCGACTCGGGCCACGTTCCGCCGTCGAACATCCCGATCGGGGGGCCACCGCCGTCGAGCGGGAGGCTGTGGGCCGATGCTCCGTCGATCATGATCGGCGGCGGATGTCCGGCGCGGCGCAGGCACAGGCCACTGCCGGCGGGGCTGACCTCGAGGCTGCACAGGGTGGCGAAGGTGGTCGTGGTCTGACGCTCGCGCTCGATCATCCCCTGCAGCGTCGGAAGGACGAGCTCGCCGTCCGTTCGGGCCAGGGTCAGCGCGTGCCAGGCGATCCGCAGGCTGGCCCCGAGTGCGGCCTCGTCCGGCCCGCGGCCGCTGACGTCACCGACGATCACGTGCAGGGCGCCGTCGGGGGTCTCGAGCGCGTCGTAGAAGTCTCCACCCAGCAGAGCCCGCTGGCGACCCGGCAGGTAGGTGGCGGCGATGAACAGGTCCGGGTTGGTCAGCAACGGGTGGGGGACCAGCCCCCGCTGCAGGCGGGCGTTCTCGTCGGCCAGGACCTCGGCCATGCGGAGCTGGCGGTCGACGTCCTCGGCGTGGCGTCGACCGACCGCGTACCGGATCGCCCGGGCGAGCAGCCCGCCGTCGACCTTGCCCTTGACGAGGAAGTCCTGGGCCCCTAACTCGACGGCGGTCTCGCCGGCCGCCTCGTCATCGAGGCCGGTGAGCACGATCACGGCCGTCTGTGGCGCCGCGCTCCGCAACCGGCCCACGGCTTCGAGGCCGACGACGTCGGGGAGCCGGAGATCGAGCAGAACGCAGGCGAACGCGCCCGGCAGGTGCTCAAGCGCCTCGCCCAGGGAGCGAGCGCGCGCGAGGGAGACCTCGAGCGGGCTGTCGGCGAGCAGATCCTCAACGATCAGCGCGTCATCGTCGTCGTCCTCGACCAGCAGGACGTCGAGCACCATCGTGACCGGCGATGGCGGAAGCACTACGCGCGTGCCGCGTCAGCGGGGTGGCTGGAGAGAGGTGGTGACGCGCTCGTGGGCAACTGCATCCGCGGATCATAAGCACCTGGTCACCGACTCCTCCGAGCAGCTAGCTGAACGGATGATGTCTCGCCAGCGCCCCCTTGGCGGCGGGCAGACCACGGGGCGGCCCCGTTCGATCGCAGCCGTGCGCCGGCGTCGGCACGCGCTAACCCGTTGTAAACGTCGTACCAGGCCTTTCCGGGCTCCGACGTTGTAGCCTCTCGCCGGTCAGCGCCTCGCGCTGATCGTGCCCTTCCGCCGCGATACCTGCCGCGGCGCCTAGTTACGGAGCCCGCTCCCTTCAATGGCCGTCGACTCACTCCGAGCCCGAACAGCTGTGTCCCCCGAAGCCCGCGAGAACGACGACTGGCGGCTTCGCGCCATGGACCGCCTGGCCGGCATCCACCTCAACCGCCTCGGCGTCGCCGTCCTGGTCGGACTGCTGACACTGATCTCGCTGGTCCTCCGCGTCCAGCAGCTGGGCTTTCACTTCTGGATCGATGAAGGGATATCGGTCGGGATTGCCTCTCATCCGCTCAGCGAGCTCCCGCACCTGCTCCGCGAGGACGGATCACCGCCGCTCTACTACTTCCTCCTCCACGTCTGGATGCAGATCTTCGGCCACAGCGAAAAGGCCACGCACGAGCTCTCGCTGCTGTTTGCGCTGATCACCGTGCCGGTCGCCTACCTGTCCGGGTCCAGCCTGTGGGGTCGCCGTACGGGCGCCTACTGCGCCGTGCTGGCCGCCGGGCTGCCGTTCATCACCAGCTACGCGCAGGAGACGCGTATGTACTCGCTGGTGGTCCTGCTGTCGCTGATCGTGGCCACGGCGTTCCTGCACACCTTCGTGTACCGGCGCCGAGCGTGGCTGCCCGTGTTCGCCGTGTCCCTGGTGGGGACGCTCTACACGCACAACTGGGGCCTGTTCGTGGGCGTGATGGCGTTCGTGGCCTTCCTCGTCTGTGTCCGGCTCACGCCCCGCGTCGAGCGCCGTCCGCTCGTGCGCGACGGGGTGCTGGCCTTTGCGATCACCGCGCTGCTGTATCTGCCCTGGGTGCCGACGCTCCTCTATCAGGCCAAGCACACCGGAGCCCCATGGGCGCTGTCCCCGATCCTGTGGTCGTTCTCACAGGGGGCCTATTTCATCACCGGCGGCCGCGGGGCCGCCGTGGCCATCCTTCTGGGCGCCGGCGCGGGGCTGCTGGCCATCCGCAACCGCGGAATCGTCGATCAGCGCACCCGAATCGCCATCGCCTGCCTGAGCGTGCTGGGAGTCGGGACGGTCGTCGTCGCCTGGCTCTACGCCAAGCACACCCCGGCCTGGGCGTTCCGGTACCTGGCCGTCGTGATCGGGCCGTTGCTGCTCCTGACCGGCCTCGGCTTGGCCCGGGCGGCGAAGCTGGGACTCGTCGCCCTGCTGCTGGTGTCCTGTTTCTGGGTCCTCGATCCTCACACCAATCTGCTCGACGCCAAGAGCAACGTGGCCTCCGCCGCGGCCAAGATCGCCTCCAGCGACAACGCGAACACGTGGGTCATCTCCACCCAGCCCGAGCAGGTCCCGACGCTTAGTTACTACCTGCCCAAGGTCACGCACTTCGAGACTCCCATCGGCGCGGTTCCCGATCCGCGCGTGATGGACTGGCGCAACGCCCTGGAGCGCTTTGAGCATGGCTCGGTGCACCACACGCTCGTGCCCATGTTGCGCCAGCTGAAGCCCGGGCAGCGTCTGGCCATGGTCGAGCCCGTCCGCTTCACCAAGAAGCCGCGGTGGATGGACCTGATCTACACCAACTCGTATTTCTGGGCTCGCTACCTCAAGCGCGATTCTCACCTGAAGCTGATCGGTGTCTTCGCCCCCTACGCGTTCGAGGTCGGTCTGCCGGTCAGGATCACCCTGTACTCGGTCCAGTGAACCGGCACTGAGCCGGCGCCGAGCCCAGACTGCGGTGTCGCGGGCGCCCTACTTCGGCGCGGCGGCCTCGACACCAGCCGCCTGCTCGCGCCGCGCGCGGGCGATCCGGCCTCCGCAGGCCCCCAGCACGGCACCGAAGATCGCCGTGACGACCGCCAGCAGGGGCGGGAAACTGCCCAGCGAAACCTTGGCGTGAGTGCCGACCAGCGCGTGCATGAGGAGCAGGGCTACGCCGTAGATGACGCCTCCGACCATGCCGCGGTCGGCCCCACCCCAGCCGTCGCGGTGCTCGAAGCCGGCCAGGAAGGCACCGATCCCGGCCAGGATGGCGACCACCCAGTAGGCGGCCGCGGAGACTCCAACCAAGACCCCGGCCACGGCTCCGATGATCGCGGGGATGACGCCGCCCAGGATTATCTGGGCCGCGAGCGGTCGGTCCCGAAACAAAACCGGCGTGGGCATTGAGTTCCTCCCTCGATCGACTCGGGCCGAACCCTAACCCATCTGAGCGCGGCTACGGCGAGGGTGCGGCCGGCTCGACGGCTGAGCTCAGCGGGTCGATCAGAATCTTGGCGTGCCGATCGGGCTCACCGAGGGCGGCGAACGCGTCCGACACCCCGTCCAATCCGACGATGCCCGTGATGAGCGGGGTCGGGTCGACCTTTCCCTCCGCCAGCATGTGCAGCGTGTCGCGAAATTCGAGGGGCGAGTAGCCAAACACGAACCGGAGGTCCACCTCCTTGTTGATGGCCATCGCCGGGGTGATGCGGTCGACTCCGACGCAGACTCCGGCCACGACTACGCGAGACAGCATCGGGGCGCCATCCAGGATGCTCTCGATCATGCCCGGCACGCCCACGCACTCGAAGATCACGGGATGCTTGGGCATGGCCCCCAGGGCCTCACCCAGGCGCCAGACGTGCCACCAGCCGACCGGCAGGCGTTCGAGCTTCTCGCGCGTCCCGACGGCCAGCTCCAGCGCATCGGGCAGGTTCTCGATGTGGCCGCGACCGCTCGCCGCGCTGTAGGGCGAGTCAGCGGTGGGGTCAACGACCATGTCGGCACCGCAGGCGGTGGCCAGTGCGCGGCGCCCGGCCGACGGGTCACTGGCGACAACGGTCCGGACGCCCTTAGCCTTCAAAAGCAGGATCACGGCCAGGCCAACCGGTCCGCAGCCGACCACGATGGCCACCGTGCGCTTGCCGACCTCGCCTCGGCGCACGGCATGCCAGCCGACCGCCATCGGCTCGGTCAGCGCCGCCACCTCGGTGTCGAGACCGTTGGGCACGGGCATCATCAGGGATTCCTGCACGATCATCCGCTCGGCATAGCCGCCCGGCGCGTGGGCCGAAAGGCCCGTGGTGTCGATCCCGCTCGGGCTGCGCAACAGCGGCAGCGCCACCACCCGGGTGCCTTCTGGGACGGTCTTCCGGCACGCCGGCCCGTGGTCGGCGACGGTGCCACAGAACTCGTGGCCGAACACCACCGGCTCCGTGGAGCGGGCAAAGCGCTCGTAGCCGACCCGGGCCGCCAGGTCGGCCCACTGGTCACTGCCCAGCCGCGCGTGCAGGTCTGACCCGCAGATCCCGCAGCGCTCGACCGTGATCCGAACCTGCCCCGACCCGGGGACCGGCTCGGGGCGCTCCTGGACGTCCAGTTCCCCGTGTTGGCAGACGACCGCCCTCATCGGCGGGGGCGGACGTCACACACCGGGGTCACGCGGCGATTCTTTCACGACCGCGCCGCTCCCGCTGCCTCTGCATCAGCGCGCGGGCCCAGCAACCGGGATCACGTCTTCCAGAGTGCCCAGGTCCTCCTCGTCGAGGTCGACGTCGTAGCTGGCCATGTTCTCTTCCAGGTGAGCGGGCGAGGTCGTTCCCGGGATCAGCAGCATGCGCTCGTACTGCGAGAGCAACCAGGCCAGCGCCACCTGCGCGGCGGTGGCGCCGTGTTTGGCGGCCACTGCGGCGATGGCCGGATCCTGGGCGAGCTTCGCCGGCCCGCCGGTAAAGGCCGAGCCGAGCGGGAAGAAGGGGACGAAGGCGATCTCGCGGCCCCGGCAGAGATCGACCAGCGGCTGCTGACCCCGGTCGAGGATGCTGAAAGCGTTCTGAACCTCGCTGACCGCGGCCAGCTCGAGGGCTCGCTGGGCTCCCTCGAGGGTCACGTTCGACACCCCGATCAGGTCGAGCTTGCCCTCTTGGCGCAGATCCTCGAGCGTCCCCACCTGTTCGGCCGTGGGTACCCCGAGGCCGCCATCGGCACCGATTACCCGCAGATTGACGAGGTCCATGCGCTCCACGCGCAGCGAGCGCAGATTCGCCTCCACACCGGCGCGCAGCTCGGCTGGGACAGCGCCGGGAGCCAATCACCGTCGGGTGTCCGGCGCGCGCCGACCTTGGTCACCAGCTTGAGGTTGTCCGGATATGGATACAGCGCTTCCCGGATCAGGTCATTGACGACGTCAGGCCCGTAGTACTGAGAGGTGTCGATGTGGTCGACACCGAGTTCGATCGCCCGCCGCAGGACGCTTCGGGCGGCCTCGGGATCGCGCGGGGGTCCGAAGACGCCGGGGCCGGCCAGCTGCATGGCGCCGAAGCCGATCCGTCCGATCGGTTTGTCGCCCAGATATGTGGTTCGGTTGATGTCGTTCATGGGTTTCAGTCTGACGAGCGCGGCCCACGGGCACACCGTCCCGAACCTGGGACCGCCAGGCGGCCTGCCACGATGGGCGGATGAGTCACTCTGAGCTCGATCGCCCTCTGGTCGTCACCGAGCGCCTAGAGCTTCGCTCGTGGCGGACGGAGGAGAGCGATCGGTTCTATGACATCTACAGCCGCGCTGAGGTGGCGGACTGGCTCGGCGGCCCCGCTCTGACCGATCCCCGCCAGGCCGCCGAAATGATCGACCGCCGCCGCCGACAATTCGCCGCCGACCCTCGCTTCGGCTCGTGGGCCGTGGTCGAGCGCGCCACCGGGGTGCCGGCCGGAACGGTGATTCTCAAACCGTTGCCCGACGGGGAGGGCGAGATCGAAATCGGATGGCACCTGCACCCGGAGACCTGGGGGCGAGGCTTGGCCACCGAGGCGGCGGCCGCGCTCCTGGCGTACGGCTTTGAGGCCGGCCTCCAGGAGGTCTGGGCAGTCACCGACCTCGACAACCACCGGTCCGCGGGGGTGTGCCGAAAGCTCGGCATGCGGCTGCTGGGCGTGACTCACCGCTGGTACCACGAGCCGAGTCTGATGTTCTGGGTGGGAGCGCGGGCCGGCCAGCAACCTTCGTTGGACCCGGACGAGCCGGCGCCGCTGTGATGCCAGGCTGGCGCTAGGCGTCGCTGCAGGTCAGCTCTTGCTTTCGGGCTGCTCGACCACGGCTTCTGGGATCTCGACCTCGCGCTTGAGGACCTTGCCCGTTCCCCCTTGGGCAGCTCGTCGGCGAACCAGATCACCCTCGGGTACTTGTAGGCGGCGAGCTGCTCCTTGGTGTAGTCGCGGAGCTCGTCGGCGTCGGCCTCCTGGCCTTCCTTGAGCACCACCGCCGCACCAACCTCCTCGCCCAGCGACGGATGGGGCACTCCCAGCACGGCGGCTTCGAGCACCGCGGGATGGCCGTACAGGACTTCCTCGATCTCGCGCGGATACACGTTGTAGCCCCCGCGGATGATCAGATCCTTCTTGCGATCGACGATGAACAGGTAACCGTCCTCGTCCTGCGTGGCCACGTCGCCGGTATGGAACCACCCGCCCTGCATGACCGACTCGGTCGCCTCGTCGTTGTTCCAGTAGCCGCTCATCACAAAGGGCCCGCGGCTGACCAGCTCCCCGGGCTCGCCTGGATCGACGTCGTTGTCGTGCTCATCCACGATTCGGATCTCGGCCCCACCGACCGGAACGCCGATCGAGCCGGGCTTGCGCTCCCGATCGCGGGTGTTGAAGGAGGACATCCCGGTCGTCTCCGAGAGGCCATAGCCCTCCAGGATCTTGCAGCCGAAGGCCTCGTCGAAGCCCCGCAGCACCTCGACCGGGAGCGGCGCGCCGCCCGAGATGCAGAACTCCAGGCTCGAGAAATCATGCTTGTCGCGGTCGGGATGGTTGAGCAGCGCCCCGTACATCGTCGGCACCCCGCCGAAGGTCGTGGCCCGGTCACGCTCGATCAGCTCGAGGACCTTCCCGGGCTCAAAGCGCGGGACGAGGGTCATCAGCCCACGCGCCCGGACGGTGACATTCATGATCGAGTTCATGCCGAAGACGTGAAACAGGGGCAGCGTGCCGACGGTCACCGAGTCCGGCCCGGCATCGACCAGATCCCGGCCGACGTCGGCCCCGGCGCGGAGGTTGCCGTGCGTGAGCGTGGCGCCTTTGGGAGTCCCGGTCGTGCCCGAGGTGTAGATGATCACGGCCGGGTCCTCGTCCTCGCGCTCGGTCACCTCGGAGACCGGCTCGGCGTCTTTGAGCAGCGCCTCGAACTCGCCCGGAACAACCAGGAGGCACTCGGCCGACGCCTTCTCGCTGCCGCCGCTGGCGGCCTCCTCGAAGTCGTGCCAGCCCAGCATCACACGGGCGCCCGAGTCCGACAGGTGGTAGGCGACTTCGTTTTTCTTCAGCAACGGGTTCATCGGTACGACGACCGCACCCAGCCGGAGCGCGCCGTAGTAGACGATGGGGAAATAGGGGACGTTGGGCAGCTGCATCCCGACTCGGTCGCCCGGCTCGACGCCCCGGGCGCGGAGCAGTCCGGCGGTCAGGGCGGCGGCCGCGTCGAGCTCCCCGTAGCTCAGGACCCGGTCGTCGAGCTTCACCGCTGGGCGATCGGAATCCTCCTCGGCGGCCCGACGCAGTTGCTGCGCGAAGTTGCTCATGTCCATCTCCTCTCAGTTACGATTTCGCCCAGCAGGTCGTGCGCTTCCACCCATTCCTCAGCCACGATGGCCGAACCAAGTGAGAGCTCTCCGCACAGGACGGTGGCGGCGACGATCTCGGCGAACTTGAGGACCTTGCCGTCCCCGTAGCAGCCGAGGATCTCCAGGCATTCGCGCTGTGTGGCCAGGCCGGTCCCGCCGCCGTAGGTGGCCACGATCAGCGAGGGGATCGTGATCGAGTAGTAGTAGTCGCCATTGTCGCGCTTCTCGGCGTAGACAAAGCCGGCCGAGGACTCGGCGACGTTGGCGGCGTCCTGGCCGGTGGCGATGAACATCGCCGTGATCCCGTTGGCCGAGTGAGCGCCGTTGTTGTTGACGCCCGACATGAAGCCGCCCAGGTTCGAGACCTGGCGGGCGCGGTACATGAGGTCGGTGTCAGACCGCATTACGCTGCGGAAGACCGCGTTGGGGATGGTGGCCTCGGCGACGACGCGCTTGCCGCGCGTGCGCAGCATGTTGACCTGCGAGCTCTTCTTGTCAGTGGCGAAGTTCGATTCCAGGAAGTACTGCTCGATCGAGGAGTTGTGTTCGAGGATCCATTTACAGGCGGCGAACGTCGCCTTGCCGGTGAGGTTCTGGCCGGCGGCATCCCCGGTCGTGTAGTTGAAGCGGGTGAACAGCATTCGGCTGGCCGAGTACTGCTCGATGTCCTGGAGCTGTCCCGAGCGAGTGGTGGTCTCGGCCGCGGCCTTGATCTCGGCGAAGTTCTCCTCCAGCCACCGGCCAAAGGCCCGGGCCTCGCGGGCACTGGCAAACAGGAAGGCCGGGGCGCGCTGCATCCGGTCGGCCATGATCGTCGTTGTGACGCCGCCCGCCTCGTGGAGCAGCCGCATCCCGCGGTTGTAGCTGGCGACCAGCGTCCCCTCGGCCGTGGCCATGGGCACGTAGAACTCGCCCTGCGCGTGTTCGCCGTTGACCAGCAACGGGCCAGCCAGTCCGACCGGAACCTGGGCGACGCCGATGAAATGCTCGATGTTGCCGCCCACGGTGGCCGGATCGAACGAGTACTGAGCCACATGCTCGAGCTTGGTTCCGGTGCGCTCGCGGATGAACTCGGCGCGCTGCGCCACCGCCTCGCGCGTGTAGTCGTTCTCGCGGTCCCGGGGAACCGGTATCCGCTGGCCATCCGCGGTCGTCGCCATGAAGCTTCTCCTCTGTATGAAATGAAGTCGCCCCAGTCTTAGCTTCCCGTCCCGGGCGAATTGCTCACGTGCACTCGTCTGCTGGGCGGCGAAGGATCGCCCACTCCACTCCGTGCTCTTCTCAGCGAGCCGACCGCCCGCTAGTGCACCCGTCAGCCGCGGCCAGGTGGAAATCCGACCTGGCGCCGCCCGTCGTTGAAGACGATGGTGGGGACGATGCCTCGATCGTTGGTGTAGCCCATCAGCTCGGCCTTCCAGGCCTCGCTCTGGGTCGCATCCCGCTCCTCGACGATCTCGCCTTCTGCCGCTAGGTGCTCGCGGGCGGCCTGGCAGTAGGGACAGCTCGGCTTGACGTACATGACGGCGCTCATGGCTCTGAGACTGAGATTACTTCTCCCGGCGGCTCCGAGATCTTAATCACCCCGTCGACCGGACCCCGTACGATTCGAGGCATGTCGATTTCATCCGCCACGGGGATGACGGCGTCTGACATCGAGCAGCATCGCTCGGCACTGACCGGCTACTGCTACCGGATGCTCGGCTCTCCGTTCGAGGCCGAGGATGCCGTCCAGGACACGTTGCTGCGCGCCTGGCGCAGCAAGGACCGCTTTGAGGGTCGCTCGTCGCTGAAGTCCTGGCTCTACAGCATCGCCACCAACGTTTGTCTTGATCAACTCGAGGGCCGCAAGCGGCGGGCGACGCCGATGGACCTCGGTCCGGCCAAGGCGGCCGAGATGGCGAACCTCAACCTCCGCCCTGACGACACGTGGATCGAGCCGATACCCGACACGCTCGTCTCCTCAGACCCCGACCCCGCTGAGGCGGCCGTGCGCAGCGAGACCATTCGCCTCGCGTTCGTCGCCGCCCTCCAGCAGCTTCCGGCCCGTCAGCGCGCGGCACTGATCCTCTGCGAGGTCTTGCACTGGAAGGCGGCGGAGGCCGCCGAACTGCTCGAGACCAGCGTTGCCTCGGTCAACAGCGCGCTGCAGCGAGCCCGGAGCACGTTGGCCGACGGCGCGAAGCCGGCCGAGACTCGGGTGGCCGACCTGTCGGCCGCCGATCAGGCTTTCCTGGCCCGCTACGTGCAGGCCTTCGAGCGCTACGACATGGACGCGCTCTCCACTCTCATCCACGAGGACGCGACCCAGTCGATGCCGCCCTATGACCTGTGGCTGGCCGGCCGCGACGACATCCTCAAGTGGTGGGTGGGCCCGGGCAACGGCTGCCGCGGCTCCCGCGTCATCCCAACCGTTTCGGCCAACGGCTCACCGGCCTTCGGCCAGTACAAGCCGTCCGCCGACGGCGTCGGATATGAACCGTGGGCCCTGCAGGTACTCGAGATCGAGAATGGGCGAATCGGCGAGATCACGTTCTTTCTCAATACGCAGACTCTGTTCCCGCTCTTCGGCCTGCCGTTGGAGTTCGAGGCCTGAACACCGCCTGAAGGCCCGCCAGCTCGATCAACCCGTCGAGCTCGCGGCTTGATCCCCGCAACTCGACTCGGCAGCGGTGCCGACGTGCGCCCAGCGCCAGTCGAGCCAGCGCCTCGACGGCGACCGCATCGGCGCTCACCCCGCGCACGTCGCAGACCAGCAGCTCGCCTGGGCAGGCGGCCAGTGCAGCACAGGCTCGCTTGTAGAGGCCGGGTAAGTGGGAGCGATCGAGTGGCCCCCGGATCACCAGCTCGGTCATGGGGCCCGCGGACATCCAGCGGTAGAGCGCGATTCACCCATTGCACCCAGCGGTACGGGGAGCGCCTCGGATAGGGCATCAACTCTCATTCCCAGTCTCGTTCACAAGCTTTGACTGCTGCCGAGCCCGGATCTCATCGCTCGGGGACGATGTTTCGGCGCCTGGTACAAGCTCGCGCGAAGGTCATGAGATGGGAACCGACGGCGTCGTACCGGTTGCCGTGGTCGCAGCGCCGCAGTACAGCGACGCGCTTACCGTCATCACCGGTCCGGGCGTCCCGTCGCCGGGCGGGTTCGGAATGACCAATCCCCGAAGGCTGACTCGGAGGTCGCCGTCGCGAGCCAGGCGGGCCTCGCCTCGCTTGATGACCCACGGCGCACCCCCGGGGTTGGCTCCGTTCAGTACCGGATCACTCGGCACCTCGGGCGCCAGCGATGTCTTCAGCAACGCTCCGCTGCGGTGGTCACGACCATGGTCGCCGCGCTCGTGGCCGAGCGCGCCGACCGCGGTCGTCGCCGAACCGGCAAACGCGGCCGCCGCCAGCACCGCGACGGCCCTGCCCCTTGACAATTGCATTTCCTACCTCCAGTCGGGTCGCTTGCCTCCGGGCGTTGCCCTCCATAGACGCAGCGACCGGTCGATCCTTCCCTCTCGGCGCCGGTCGTGGATCCAGCCATGTCAGCGGCGCGAGCGCCCTGTCAGACCCGGCGCGCGGTGCAGGACCAGACGTCGAGCGGGAGCGTGAACCGGCCGCCGTGGCGCTCGATGACCTCGGTGACGGCGAGCAGGAGAGCATCTCGCTTGTCGGATGCGAGCAGGATGTGGTCTTGATGGGTTTGCAGGAGCTCGGTGTACTGCTGCGCCGCGTACTCGAGGGCGTGGTGGTCGAGGGTTACGACCGGTTCGGTGAACCCGGTGCTGTGCTCGATCTCCTGCTTCCAGTCGCCGGCGAGCTGGTCAGGTCGGCTGTCTGGGTGCATCGGAAAGTCGGCATCCAAGTCCGGGACGGCGGCCTGGTAAGCCCGGCTGAGCGCGGGGCGAAGGGGACACCGCTGCCAGGCGGGGAACATCCACAGCGCGGCCAGGGTCCCGCCGGGCCTGATGACCTCGGCGGCCTTGCCGTAACGCACGTCCTCGGCGACCCAATGCCAGGATTGGACGCTGATCACGGCCGGGAACGGCTCGGCAGGCTGATAACGCTCAAAGTCAATCTCGACGATCTCGGCCGCCACACGCCCTGCGCCATTGCGGCGCGCGACTGCCGTCATATCTCGATCGGGGTCCAATCCCACGACGCGCAACCCGCGTGCGGCGAGCATCACCGTCGCCTTGCCGGTCCCGCAACCCACCTCCAGGATCCGATCGCCGGTCCGCAGTGACATCCGGTCGACAAGCGCGTCCATCACCGGCTCGGGGTACGAGGGTCGCGCCCGGTCGTAAAGCTCGGCCGCCCGGCCGAAAGCCAGGCGCTGCTGATCCAGCTGGCTCTCGGTCACGCCAGATCGGCGGCGCCGACCGTGGCCGAGGCTCTAGCTGGCCGTTTCGCCGGGATCGGTCTGAGGTGCGTCTGGGTCCGGGTGCAGGCTCGCCTGGTCGGCGGCTCGACACCAGCGCGCCAGCGCGTGGCGGCCGACCAAGGTCAGAGCGCCATCGGCCGTGATCCAGTCGCGAGCGCGAAGGTCGCCGACCAGATCCGGCGCGTCCGCGGCTTCCGGCGGTGGGGCTCCGTCCCCGGTGCCCGTCAGCTGGTTGCTCCCGGGACGCACCGTCCAGCGCCGCGAGTCCAGCGCGCTCAGAGCCAGACCTTGCCAGTCGGTCGGCAAGTCCAGGGGATGCGGCCCGCGATGAGTGGGGCGGCGTGAGGAGCCGGTGGTCTGCGGCTGCGGCGGCTCGAAGTTCGACCCTGGCTCCTGCCTTGCGCTGCCCTGCTCACGGGCAGGGCCTTCGCTGAAGAACGGCTCACCGCCTGCCAGGCGATCGTTTAACCACTGACCGGCGGCGTTGGCCAGCCCTCGGGCGCGATCCATGTCGACCCCGTAGGCGTCGGCGAGCTGTTCAAGATCGACGTCGGCCATCCGCTGCATCGACCGACTGATCTGATCGGCGATCTCGCGCACCCGATCCTCAAAGCTGTCGTGTTCACTCATACCCAGACATCTTCGCAGGTCGCGATCGCCGGCCTGCCGGGCACGCGCACAGCGTTCCCGCGCGAGCGCCGAGATCCAAGACACCACTAGTTCGACCGACTGCTGGGCGGGGATGGGAGCGTATGCTCCGCTCGACCATGGCTATCCGCGCTGATCGAGGTCGTGTGGTTCGCGGTGTCGCCCGGGCCGCGTCGGTGCCGGCCGCGGCCTTGGTAGTTCACCAGCTGCGCTACCTGCTGGCCTACGGCGGTTCGGCGGGAGCCGCGCTCCAGCGGCAGGGCCACTCGTACCTGCACTCGCTGGTGCCGTGGGTCGTGCTGCTGCTCGCGCTGGCGATCGGCGCGTTTCTTTCCGGCCTCGGGCGCGCGCTCGTCAAGCAGACCTCGGTCCCGCGTTACAGCTTTTCGCTGTTGGGCCTGTGGATCATCTGCTCGGCGTGTCTGGTCGCCATCTACGCGTCTCAGGAAAGTCTTGAAGGATTTTTCGCCACCGGTCATCCGGGCGGCTTGGCCGGCGTGTTCGGATATGGGGGCTGGTGGGCGATCCCAGCCGCGCTGTGCGTAGGTTTCGTGTTGGCGGCGCTGTTGCACGGCGCACGCTGGGCGATTGCCAAAGTCGCCACACGCCATCGTGGCGTTCGAGTGCGGTCGGGATCTCTTCCAGGTCCGCTCTGGCCGCTGGACGTGTCGCTTTCGCGCACCGCGCCGCTGGCTCTGGGCTGGTGCGGTCGCGGTCCTCCGAGCTGACCTGACTTCGGGCGCTCGAACGCCGAGCGCCGGCAGGTCTTTTCAGCTTTGAAAAATCAGGCCGCCGGGAGGTCTTGGGCTGCGTCGGTGGACGATCAGTTCGCTCAGGGCGGCCGCTCGATAGGAGGACACGTGACGATAAGAAACCTGGCGCGCAAGCCGCTGTTGGCGGTGTCCGCGCTCGCCGCCGCGCTTGCCTTTCCGGGGGTTGCCCTCGCCCATGCGCGGGTGAGCCCCGCGGTCTCGGTGTCGGGGAAGCTGCAGCTCTACAGCCTGGCCGTGCCGACTGAGAAGGCGAATCTGACGACGACCAAGATCGTGATGACGGTTCCGAGCGGGTTCGGGATCGACTCGTTCGTGCCGCCGCCTCCGGGTTGGACTCAGCAACTGCAGCAGACCGGCTCCGGCGACAGCGCGGTGATCCAAAAGGTGACCTGGACGGGGGGGAAGACCCCGACCGGGGAGGACTCGCTGTTCCAGTTCCTGGCCCAGCCCGCCTCCTCGAAGACCTACACGTTCCAGGTGCAGCAGACCTACTCTGACGGGTCGATCGTCAACTGGTCCGGACCGGAGTCATCGGCAGCGCCGGCCCCAACGATCGACGCGACGGACTCGCTCGGTGGCGGCGGGGTATCGGTGCTGACCATCATCGCCCTCATCGTCGGCGTCCTCGGTTTGGCTGCCGGCGGGTTTGCGCTGGCGAACGCCGGCACCGGCGGCCGTGGTGGGGGGAGGCCATTGGCATGAGCCGCGGAGGGCGGATCGTTGCCGCGGTGGCGGTGGTTGCCGCCGTGCTGGCCGCGCCGTCGGCCGCCTCCGCGCACGCCTACCTGATCAAGACGTTCCCGGTGGCGAGCGGAGTCTTGAACGGTCCGCCCTCAAGCGTCGCGCTGACCTATGACGAGGCGGTCGAACCGCGGTTCGCGATCATCTCGGTCACCAACACCGCGGCGCGACAGGAGACGACGGGCCCGGTGAGGCGCTCGGCGGCCAATCCCGACACCCTGATCGTGCCGATCCGTGCCCACTTGCCCCAGGGTTGGTATCTCGTCTACTGGCGCGCGATATCTGTCGACGGACACCCGGTCCAGGGCGCCTACACCTACGCCGTGGGCCCAGATCCGGGTCCGGCGCCGCAGTTCCGAATTCCGAGCATCGCCGGTAGCGCCACATCGCCCCAGCTGCTGATCACGCGTTGGCTGATGTTCCTCTCGGTGATGATCGCGATCGGCCTGTTCGCCTTCCGCGCCGCTATCGCTCGCGTGCTGCCGAGGCGCGTGAGCGATACAAACCTCCGGGCGGTGTCGATCGCCTTCGTGGCCGCGTCGATCGTCGCTCTGGTGTCGATCCCTGTCTATCTCGAATTCGCGACCGCGGTCGACTCCCTGAGGTCAGTGTTTGACGTCGGCGCCCTGGTGCCGCTGTTTCGCGTCACGGCGTTCGGGCGGGGGTATGTGGACATGCTGATCTGCTTTGCGCTGTTCTGCCTCGCGGCCTGGACCGCGCTTTACCTGGATCGCTCCGATCGCGAGCAGCGCTCGGTCGCCGAGATCATCGCCATGGCCGGAGCGCTCCTGGCCGCGCTGGCCGTGCTCGCGATTCCGGGCGCCGCCGGCCACGCTGCTCAGACCTCTCCGCGCGGTCTGTCCCTGGCCGCGGACTGGCTGCATCTGATCTCTGGCTCCCTCTGGCTGGGCGGGCTGGTCGGTCTCCTGGTTCTCTGGGTCAGCCTGCCCGCCCGAGGGCGGGTTGCCGGCCTGTCGGTCGTCGTGCCGCGGTTCTCCAACCTCGCGCTGGCCTCGGTCATCGTGCTGCTGATCACGGGCGTCGTGGCCACCGTCGATCACATGCCGGCGCTTGATGCCCTCTGGGACACGAGCTACGGCGTCGCCATCCTGGTCAAGATCGGGATCCTCGCCGCCGCCGTCGTCGTCGCCTCGGGCAACCTGTTGAGAACCAAGCCGCGCCTGATCGCGGCGCGTACCGACGCGAAACTGGGGCCTTCGGCGGCTGGACTACTGCGCCGGCTGGTCGGCACCGAGACGGTGCTCGTCGCCGGCGCGGTGTTCGTCGCCGCCGTCCTCTCGAGTCTCGCTCCGCCGCCGCCGGCGTTCGCGCTCCAGAATTCCGCCCTGGCCCAGGTCGGGCCCGGGCGGGTGGCTGAGACCGTCAAACGCGCCGGTTACGTGCTCCAAGTGCTCGTCGCCCCGAACAGGGCCGCGGCCCCCGATTCCTTTGCCCTGCGCATCACCCGGAACGGGCTCCCGGTCAGGCACGCCAACGTCACGCTCACCTTCAACCACCTACAGATGCAGATGCCTCAGCAGGAATACCAGCTCACAGAAACGCGACCTGGCGTGTACTCGCGCGCCGCCCCGGCGCTGATCATGGTCGGCAAATGGGGCCTGGGGTTCAACATCACGCCCCCCGGCGGCCACCCGTTCACAGCTCTGATCGTCGACGAGGCCGAGGGATGAGCGGCCCTTCACCATCCCCGGCCCGCGCCAGGCTCCTCCTCATCCTCGCAGTTGTCGCCCTCGTTGCGGGCGTGGCTGCGGCGGTGATCGCGATCGAGCTCGTGCAAACAGTGCTCACGTAGGGACCCATTTGGCGCCGACGTCGCGGTGGTTACGACAGGCCCCCCCCGGGCCGGTGGTGGCCGCCGGCCGGGGGACCTACGCGGGGGCCACAGCGACGGACACTTCATTGCTCCGGACGCCCCGAGCCTGGAGGTAGCCCAGGATGGAGACGATGACGATCACCGCGACCGTTCCGAGCGTAAACGCGGTGAACGTGGCGCCCGACACGCCCCACTGGTCCTTGAAGGAGTAGCTCAGTCCGAGCAGTCGGTTGAGCGTGCCTGGAAAGACCGAGGTCCAGGAGCCGAGAAGCACCCACAGGGTGATCAGCGAGGCGGAGGCGATCATCAAGCCGTTGCCGCGCGTACCGAGACGGAACGGGCGGGGCGCGTCGGGGTAATCGCGGCGCAGCAGATAGGCCGCCGGGAAGATCAGGATGTAGGAGATCAGGGTCGTCGAGACGGCGATGTTGAGGACGACCCCAAAGGTCGATGACGCCCCGGAGTTCAGCAACAGGATGGCCGCGAACGAAAACACGGTCGCGATCACCCCGGAGAGCAGGTTGGCCCGCAGCGGTGTCCCCAGGCGAGGATGGAACGTGCCGAAGAACGGGAAGAAGGCACCGTCGGCGGAGGCCACGGCCAGAACCCGGTCACCGCACATCATCCAGGCCGACCCGGAGTTCATCAGCGTGAAGATGAAGAGGATGCAGGTGACGCCATACATGAAGGTGGCCGCGCCGCCGTAGATCGTGTAGCTGGCCTTGACGGCATCCAGGAAGCCGCCCAAGCCGGAGATCTTGCTGGCCGGGAGGACGAGCAGCACGAGCAGGATCGGAACGAGGTAGCAAAAGGCCGAGAGCGCGCCGGAGCGCAGGATCGACTGCGGCACATCGCGCTGCGGATCGAGCATCTCCTCGGCGGCGCCGTTCTGCCCTTCGAAACCGACGAAGGAGAAGAGAATCAGGGGGGCGATGGCGAGAAGACCCGCGCTGGTCGGCTTCAGCTGACTGCCGACGACCCCCTGGAAGCCATGATCGAAGCCGTAGATGAGGACGGTGATGGCGAAGAACGACACCAGCGCCACCTTGAGGATGGCGCCCAGGGTCGGAACCCACTTGCCGACACGGAACGAGATGATCGCGCTCGAGATGCTCGCCCAGACGAACAGGAACTTGAACGTGTAGTCCCAGAAGCTGCCGGCCCCGATGTTGGAGATGCCCGAGGACCAGGCGGCCGTGCCGATGAAGGCGAGTGAGCCGCCCACCCAAAGCGGGTTGGTGACCCAATAGAAGATCGTGTTCACGCCGGCCCAGAACCGGCCCATGGTCAGCTTCACCCACTCGTACGGGCCGCCCTCGGCCGTGAACGCCGCGCCCACCTCGGCCATCACCAGTCCGTAGGGGATGAGGAAGAACACGACGAGGACGACCGTCCACGTCAGGGCCTCATAGCCGTTGGAGGCGGCCTGCCCGATCAGATCCAGGCCGACGATGACCGCGACCGTGAAGAACACCATGTCGAAGCGGCGCAGGGTCTTGACGAGATGCTGCTTCTGTTCAACCGCGAAGGCGGTTTCCCCAGGAGTGCGCGGCGCTGCAGCGGTGGTCACGATCCGGTCCCCGATGGTCACGCGCCCCGACGCAGCTGCGTCGACAGCGCTCTTGGCGGCGCCAGCCTACTTGCTGGACGCGCCGATGCCACCCTCCCAATGTCCAAAGGTGCTCTTCACGGCGTGACAGCCTGGCGAGGCTCAGCACGAATAACGCTGGCGTGATCTCCGGGATACGAGCGTCTGGGCTCTACGCAAGGCCGTGTTGGTAGGCGTAGCGCACCGCTTGGGCACGATCGCGGGCGCCGGTCTTGTAAAAGATCCGGTTGATGTGGGTCTTGACGGTGGCGTTACTGAGGACGAGCGCGTCGGCGATCTCGCGGTTCGAGAGTCCGGCCGCGATCAGGCGGAGCACCTCGAGCTCGCGTGAGGTCAGGTCGTCGGGGGGAGCTGGGCCCGACGCGGGGCCCGTTTCGGTGCCGCGGTTTGGCGCGGCTTGATCGAGGACGGCGGTCACGAGTCGCTGTTGCACCGTGGGGTCGAGGTGGGTCTCGCCGGCCATAAGTGCTCTGATCGCACGCTCGATTTCCTCGGCCGTTGCGTCCTTGGTCAGATAGCCGCGTGCGCCGGCCCGAAGGGCCGGGAACAGATACTCGTCGTCGGCGTAGGTCGTCAGGACCAGCACGTGGGTTTCCGGGACCGAGGCGAGGATTTGGCGGGTTGCTTCGGCACCTTCCAAGCGAGGCATCCGTAGGTCCATGAGCACGATGTCGGGCCGCTCTGAGCACGCGCGCTCCACGGCCTCGAGCCCGTCCACCGCGGTGGCGACGACGTCGACATCGTCGAGCAGGCCGAGCAGCATCGCGAGTCCATCGCGGACTACCGGCTGATCGTCGGCGATCAGGACGCGGATCGTCACGCGAGAACCTCGATCTCGACCCGCCAACCATTGGTCGTCGGACCAACCGACAGCATGCCGCCGGTCCGCTCGAGCCGCTCTCTCAGACCCTCCAGTCCGCGGCCACCGCCCATGGCCTGGCGAGGCGCAGTGGCCGACGCCCCGTTTTCCACCGACAGCGTTGTGCGGTCAGGGGCATAGCAGAGCACGACCGTGGTGCATGCGCTCGGCGCGTACCGTGCGACGTTGGTCAGCGCCTCCTGCGCGCCGCGATACAACGCAAGGCTCGGTTCGGCCGGGAGCACCCGGGCCTCGCCTTCGACCCGCAGCGTGACGTCGAGTTTCATGTCGGCCCGGTAGCTGTCGATCAGCGACGGCAGCTGGGCGATCGTCGGCAGTGAGTCACCGCGCAGCGCCCCCACGGCTTGGCGGGCGTCGACGAGCCCGGCCTTGACAAGCTCGCTCGCACGATCGATCGCATGGCGGAGCGGGGGCGGGGCGTGTTCGGGGTCAGCGAGCTTGCGCGCGCCCTGCAGCTGGATCGCAGCGCCCGAGAGCGAGTGGGCGAGCACATCGTGCAGCTCGGTCGCGATTCGGCTCCGCTCGGCGACCGCCGCCGCTCGGGCCTGCTCATCACGCGCGTCCTCGAGCTGGGCCAGCAGTACCTCGGACTGGTCTTGGCTTTGACGGGATTGCTTGAGGAACTGCGCGACGACCCCAAGGAGGACGGTCACAAGCGCCTCGGCTGCGACGGCCGACGATGGCCTTCCCGCGATCGCCGTGACACCAGCCGTGGCCACGGTCAAGACGCCGCCGATAGCCGCACCCGCGGTCAATGGCAGCCGGGTGATCGCCATGAAGACAGCCACGCCGGCCGCGACGCCCGTCGCTCCCTGCGTTTGCAGCCCGGCGATTGCGACGCCCGCGGCCCCCATCACGGCGATCACGGCCGCTTGCAGCTCGACGCTGCGCTCGGGAAAGCCGTCGCGGATGGCGACCAGGAGGGTGGCCGCGAATACGCACAAGGCCAAGGTCACCGCCAGCGCCTTGCCGTGCAATCCAGGGAGGGGATGACTGTTAGCGCTACCGAGCACGACCACGACGATCACCGCCCACCCGAGCGGTCGCAGCGTCGCGCGCTGGCGCTGCAGGCGCTCCTGGGCGCGTGCTTGAGCCTCCGTTACCCGTTCGCTCTCAAGCGGCGGGGCGAGCTCTGACTCGGTCACCGTATTGCAGACCATAAACGCCGTCCGGCCCGCGTGTGACGGGCCGGAAAGGACTCTGAAAACACATCGCACTCATGCCGCGGCGGCGGTCACCCGGGTGCTCGCCCGCATGATGTGATGTCCGCGGAGCTGAACGATCGCGATCCGGGTGCTGACCTCGAGCAGGGCCATCAAGACCAGCGCCACCGGCCACGCACTGGCGCCGATCTGGTGGGCGTAGCTGAAGCTGGCAATCGCGTGGTGGGCGCCGTGGGAAACGGCGAACGCGAACATCATCCGTGAGCCGATGCCGGCGATCAAAAGCGCCCCGGCGATCCAGCCGACGCGGGCGAGGGCAAGGCCGTTGTCGCCCGCACGAACGTGGGTCGCGAAGCCACCGGCAATGCCGAGCGCCAGGCCTAGCGTTCCGAGTCCACCGATCAGCACGAGATCGTTGCCGGCGACCGGGATCGAGCGGATGTACAGATGCGCAACGTAGGCGACGATCGCCAGCGGGATGATCACGCTCCGGCGGTCAAGCTCGCGCTCGTGAGCCTGACGCAAGACGATCAAGATGAACATCGCGTTGATGAGGTAATCGGTAGTTCTCATGGTCGCCATGATCTGCCTCCCGCCGACGCCTGTCGTCGGCCTGAGGGTTGAACAACGGGTTGATTTGAGGCTCAACCCGTGGGTCGAGCAGGGTCAAACCGCCTGGCGTTCTTGCCATCAGCCTGGGACGATGTCGGCAATGTCGGGGCGAGCTGAGGTCGACCGGTGGGCGCCCGGCCGGGCGCTGCTGCGCGCCGCGGACTCGCGGATGGCGGAGCTGGTCGACGCGCAACCCGGCCTGGATCCCGACCTCCTCTTCGACGGCCTGCCGAGCGACCTGTGGGGAGCGCTCGTGCTGCAGGTCATCGGCCAGCAGCTCTCACTCGCGGCGGCCGCGGCGATCCTTAACCGCCTCGAGGCCCTGCACGGCGACCGGATGCCCACACCGGCCGAGCTGCTCGCCACCGATACCGAGACCCTGCGCGGGATCGGGATGTCCTACGCCAAGGCGGCGTATCTGCACGATCTCGCGGCGCGGCTGCAGGACGGCCGCCTCGACCTCGATCGCCTGCGCGCCCTCGACGACGACACGGCCCGGGTCGCACTCACCGAGGTCAAGGGCGTCGGGCGGTTCACCGCCGATGGAGTGTTGATGCTCTCGCTGCGCAGGCCCGACGTCTGGCCCGCGGCCGACCTCGCGTTCCGCCGCGCGGTCGAGAGGGTCTGGGGGCTCGAGCTCCCGGCGTCGGTCGAGCAGGTCGACGTCGTTGGCGAGCGCTTCCGGCCGTGGCGCACGCTCGCCGCCGCCTACCTCTACTCGAGCGTCGAGCCCTGACCCTGGATCTAGCTCTTCGCGCCCGCCCCGTTCAACTCGTAAATTGCCGCTACGTCCTGGTCGGCTAGGTCGTCTCCGGCGGTCATGAAGCGCGCCAGAACCGTGTCCAGCACGGGCATCGTGGCCTGGGCGTTCTCCTCGACCTCATGGACCAGCTCGAGGTCTTTCACGGCCAGTCGCACGGGAAAGCCCGCCGGATACTCGTGGCGTCGCATCTCGTCGAGCTTCTGCATGGCGTACGCGGAGCCCAGCGGCCCGCCGTCCAGCAGCTCGATGAAGTGCTGCTGATCCAGCCCCATGGCCTCGCAGAGGTGCATCGACTCGGCCAGCGCGGCGACCGCGCTGATCATCCAGTGGTTGGTGGCGAGCTTCAGACGTGAGCCCATGCCGGCCTTACCGACCCACATCACGCGGGACGCGAGCGCGGAAAACACCGGCTCAAGCGCCGACCGCGCCGAGTCAGGCCCGGAGGCCAGGATGGTCAGCTGGCCCTCCTCGGCGGGATGGGTACTGCCCGAGACAGGGGCGTCGACGTGCGTGACCGCGTGTGCGTCGGCGACCTGGGCCAACTTGTCTGCTTCGGCTGCCCCGACGCTGCTCATCTGCAACCAGATCGTGTCCTTGGGCCACTCATCGAGCAGCGGCTCGACCACCTCGAGGACGATCTCTGCGGTGGGGAGCATCGTGATGACAACGCCGGCGCCGCTCACGACTTCGCCTGGCTCACTGGCCTGCGCTGCTCCTCGGGCTCCTAGCGCTTGGACCTGTTGACTGTCGCGGTCCCAGGCGATGACTGGGATCCCCTGATCGAGTAGCCGGTGGGCCATCGCGGAGCCCATCAGGCCGGTGCCCAGCAGCCCGACGCGAGCGGTCTGTGATCGAGACTGCTCAGGATTCATCGTGTGCTCCCTTCGATTCGGCTGGGTCCTCGCCCCCGAAGAGCATGCATCTCCGCCTCGACGGCGCGCTCGACCCCAAGAGTACCGAGGCTGGCGAGCCTGCCGCCGCCGCCGCGCGCGTAAGCGACGGGAGATACAACATTGGGACTCGCCGATCCAACCCCGCGCCCGATGCCCGCACGCGGCCCTGCCCGCCCGCTCGATGCCTGAACGCGGATGTGGGAGTATCGACGTATGAGCGATCCGCGTACCGCTCCGTAGGGGTCCGTTCACCTGAGCGATGTGGACACTCTGGCCGAGGTCGATCCTGGGAATCCGGACGTCAACGACTGCGCGTTTCATCTCGTCCGATCTTCATGGCCGGTGGGCCGGTGGGCATCCCGTTTGCCGTCTCGCGCTGGGAAGTAGCGCTCCCCAGCCGCTGAGCGATCAATTCTCGAGAGAGGGAGATTGGCGATGAACCGAATGAGCGTGCAGGACGCTTCGTTCCTGGATATCGAGAGCGATGACAGACCGATGCATGTCGGCGGAGTGAGCATTTTCGAAGGACCGCCGCCGCCGTTTGACGACGTCAAGGCGATGATCGAGGGCAAACTCGCGCTCGTACCGCGCTACCGGCAGGTCGTCCGCTTCGTGCCGCTCTCGCTTGCGCGCCCGGTGTGGGTCGACGATCCGCACTTCAACCTCGGCTACCACGTCCGCCGTACGGCGCTGCCGGCGCCAGGTTCCGACGATGAGCTGCGCACCCTCGTCGGGCGCGTAATGTCGCAGAACCTCGATCGCGCGAAGCCGCTGTGGGAGATGTGGGTGGTCGAGGGCCTCAGCGACGGCCGGTGGGCGCTCCTCTCGAAGGTCCACCACGCGATGGTGGACGGCGTCGCCGGAACCGACCTGATGACGGTGCTGCTCGACATGGAGCGAGACCCGGAGCGCCCGTCGGCTCCGCCGTGGGCGCCCGAGCCGGCACCCGGCACGGTGCGGCTGCTGGGCGACGCGGTGCTCGAGCGTGCCGCCAACCCGTTCGTTGCCCTCGAGCAGCTGCTCAGCGCAGTCCGCACTCCGCGTCAGTTGGCGGCCGTGGTGCTTGATACCTCCCGGGGTCTGGCCGGGTTCGCCGGCGTCGCGCCGCGGAGCGACTCGTCGTCGCTCAACGGCCCGCTTGGTCCGCACCGGCGTTGGGACTGGGCTCGCGGCCGGCTGTCTGACGTGCAGGTCGTCCGGCGGGCGTTCGGCGGCACCGTCAACGATGTCGTATTGGCGGCGATCACGGCCGGTTTCGGAGCCCTGCTCGAATCCCGCGGAGAGTCGGTCGACCGCGTCTTGCGGACGCTCGTCCCGGTCTCGGTCAGGCGACCAGGCGAACGAGGGACATATAACAACCGGGTCTCGGCGATGTTCGCCGAGCTCCCGGTCGAGATCGATGATCCGGTCGCGCGGCTTGAGTCGATTAGCGCGCAGATGGCCGGCCTGAAGGAGTCAAAGCAGGCGCTGGCCGGAGAGACGCTCACCTCGCTGTCCGGGTTCGCGCCGCCGATGCTGCTGGCGCTGGGGGCACGGCTGGCGAGCAACCTGCCGCAACACATGCTCAACACGGGGACCACGAACGTCCCCGGTCCGCAGTTCCCGCTGTACCTCGCCGGCCGGCGAATGCTCGAGTCCTTCCCCTACATCCCGCTGTTCGCGCACGTCCGCCTCGCGGTGGCCATCTTCTCCTACGACGGTGCGCTCAGCTTCGGAGTCAGTGGCGACTACGACACGACACCGGACATACATGTCCTCTGCCAGGGGATCGAGCGGGGATTGGGCGAGCTCGTCGCGATGGCCCAGCCGCCGCTCCCGGGTAGTCCGACCGAGACGGTCAGGACCGCCGCGCCCTCCACCGCCCACGCGGCCAACCGTAAGCGCCGGCCGGCGCAGGCTTCCTAGCCGACGAGGACCAGCGGCGGACCTTCGCCGGTACTTCCGGCGGGAACGTGACCGGATGTCGGACGGCCGGGGCAGACTGCGCTCAGAGCTGATCGGATGGCATGGTGAGCCTGACATGGCGATCCTGCTCAGTCTTCTCTCGGCCCTGGCCTACGGAGCATCTGATTTCGGAGGGGGACTGGCCAGCCGCTTGTTCGCGGCCGGCCCGGTCACGGCCCTGGCGCAGGCGATCGGATTGATTACCACCGCCGTCGCTGTGATTTTGTTCCCCGGCTCAGGCCCAACAACGGCCGCGCTCGAGTGGGGAGCGCTGAGTGGGCTGGGGAGCGCCGTCGGGACCCTGTCGCTCTATCACGGCCTGGCCGTGGCTCGGATGAGCGTCGTCGCAACGCTGTCTGCCGTCCTCACCGCGGTCGTCCCGGCCCTCGTCGGGATCGCGCTCGGCAACCAGCTCGGGGTTGGCGCCGCGACCGGTGTGGTCATTGCGATCCCCGCTATCGCGATGGTCTCCTGGCAGCCCCAGGCCAGCGACCGCCGCGCGGTCCGAGCCGGACCGCTTTACGGGACACTCGCCGGGCTGGGCTTCGCGCTGTTGTTCATCGCGCTCGATCAAGCCGGCACCCACGCCGGCGCCTGGCCACTGCTGCCGGGTCAGATCGTCTCTCTGGTGCTGATCGCGCCGTTCGCCTACCGCGGCATGCGAGCCGCCGGCACGCCGCCGACGAGAGCGGTTGTGCTGACGTTCGGTGCCGGCGTCCTCAGCGGCGCGGCCAACGTGCTTTTCCTAGCCGCGACCGGCCACGGCCAGCTGGCCATCGTCGCCGTGGTCACCGCTATGTATCCGGTCGCCACCGTGCTCATGGCTCGAGTCTTTCTCTCCGAGCGGTGGACGCCGGTCCAGGCCACCGGCTTGCTCGTCGCGGCCGCCGCGGTGGTGTTGGTCACCACGGGATGACGCGTCCGGGAATACATCTACCTGGACCTCATCACCGGCGAAGACCCGGAGACGCGCACCGCCGAGCCGATCCTTCGGATGGTTCTGCGCTAGCCGCCCGAAGGGTTCAGCCCCCCGTGATTGAACTCATCCCCGCAGACCAGCTGATCTGCGGAACCGCCAGTTCGACATCGACGGCGTCGCGGTCACGACGGACGCACACGACCGTGGCTCCGGCTGGCAGGGTCGGCAGCTGCACTGTGCGTCGCCACCGCAGCGCCGGCGGGAGCGACAGCCTCAGCCGTCGCCAGCTGACCCCGCTCACCTCGACGAGAAGGCGGTGGTCTCGGGCGACCATCTCGACGCCCAGAGCGATGTCGGCGTGCACGGCGTGTCGTGCCTCGACGCGGCTGTCATCGCGGACACCGAGCTGCCAGTTGCGAACATACCCGTCGAGCCAGGCGACGGCCGCCGACACGCTCGTGCGGCCGTCAAGGCGGACCCCGCTGGCCGAAACCTGACCGGGACGGAACGTGCTCAGCTGGACGTCGTCGACGGCGACCCGCACAGTGTCGAGCGGCCAGCCGTCCCACCGCACCTCACGCAGTTCTGCACGCACTTGGTGGGAGTTAGCGCCGACGTGGATCTCGACCCTGTGAATCAGAATCCGGAGCGGTCGGCCGGCGGCCAGAAGCTCGAGCCGGCGACCTTCGAAGCGCCTGGCCACGATCGCCAGCGCCTCCGCGGCAGTGCGTTGCGGAAGCCCGGCGACCACCGTAAGCCAGGCCCCGAGTGCGTTCCACGAGTCGGTCGCGAGTGGGCCGAAATCGGGAACTCGCAGACCTTCGCGCCATCCTGAGGATGGCCTTTCACCGCTCATCTGTGGGGCGAATCGGTTGACACGTTCGGTGCCGCCGCCGCCCCGGCGCCATGGCCGATCGGCGCCGAGCAGGATCCTGGTGTGGTCAGGCCGAACAGAGGATAATGCCCGAGCCGCGCGACCTCCTGTCTGCGTATCGCGAGATGCTGAGTGGACTGCGTCGTGGCGCGGGGCCCGCAGGGGCGCTGTTTTCACCCTTGGAGATGACCGCTGAGCTGCTCGAGCAGCTGCTGGGCCGCCAGCAGGATCTGGAGGCTCAGCTGAGTGCGACGCTGCAGCCGCTACGAGCCCTGTACGGACTGGCGCACGACGCGCCGGCCGCCCTACGGACCCAGGCCCGGGCATTCGAAGCGGCATCGGCATCCTTTGACCAGGCCGCCCAGGTCATGAATCGCCAGGCTGACCTGCTCGAGCGCACGGTCGCTGCGCTGGACGCTCCCGCCGGCCTGCTGCGTTCAGTACGGCCGCCCGGCAAGGACGCGCCGCCGAAGAAATAGGCGGCGGGGAGGGCGCTTCGGGCTCGTCGACCGAGTGCAGTTCGCCCGGATCGCGCCTCAGGCGGGTGGGATCATGCCGATATGCGCGCGTTCAAGCTCGTGTCCAGGGACCTCAACGCGGCGGTGATCCGTACACCGATTGGTGGGCTGGTTCGCGAGGAGTCGGTGAGCGACGATGACCGCGGCGACGCGGCGCTCATCGAGGCCGCCCGCGGTGGCTCCGAGGCGGCGCTGGCGACTTTGTTTCGCCGTTATTGGCATGTCGCCGAGCGAGCTGCCTACCTTGTCTGTCACGACCGAGACGGGGCCGAGGATATTGCCCAGGAGGCGTTCCTCGCGGCCATCCGCTCCCTCGATCGCTTCGATCGCCGGAGGCCGTTCGCACCATGGCTACACCGGATCGTCGTAAACCGGGCGATCGACTTCACCCGGATGCGCGCCGCAAGGCGCGAGACAAGCCCCACGGTCATTCCCCAGCCGCCGCACCACGACAGCCCCGAGCCCGACCACGAGGTGCTGACCGCGCTGGCGAACCTCGATCCCAATCACCGCGCCGTGATCGTGATGCGCTACGTCCTTGACCTCTCGCCCGGAGAGATCGCCAAAGCGCTCGAGATCCCGCGTGGCACGGTCAACTCCCGGCTGCGCCGGGGCCTTGATGCTCTCGGCGAGCGGCTCGACCGGGGACGGGAGCGCGTCCGGTGACCGGACAGGAACTGCGCGAACTACTGTGCAACGCCCCGCTCGATCTGGACCCCGGTTCGGAGCAGCGCGCCTGGCACGCCGTCCGCAGCGCCTACCAACCCGGTCCTACGCCGGGGCTGCGGTGGAGTGCACGCCGACTCGCCGTCGCGGTCGCCTCGATCGCGATCGCCGCGCTGGTGGCCATCGGCGCCGTCACCGGTCCGAGACATGCCGTCGCCCATTGGTTGCGCGACGCGTTCGGTCTCAACGCCCGCCCGCATACCGTCCGTGGGCTCAATGGTCTTCCCGGCGGCGGTCAACTGCTGATCGAGACGGCACACGGGCCGTGGCTGGTGCATGCCGACGGGACCCGCCGCCCACTTGGCACCTACACGGGCGCCACCTGGTCACCACACAGCCTCTACGTCCTGGCCTGGCGAGGAGCGAGGCTTGCCGCGCTGAACCTCGACGGTGTCCCGCAATGGGAGCTGACCGCACCTGAGGTGATCTCCGCCGCACGCTGGTCACCGGACGGCTATCGAATCGCCTTCCTGACCGGCGCCGCGCTGCACGTGGCCGCCGCCGACAGCAGCGGCGAGCACACGCTGAGCAACGCCGTATCGCCCATTCCCCCAGTCTGGCAACCCCAGGCCGGCGGCGCGCACCGACTTACGTTCGTTACAAGCGCTGGCGCGATCGACGAGATCGATGCCGACAGCGACGCCCGAATCTGGAGCGTGCATCCACGCAAGCCAGCCCGACGCCTGCTGTGGTCACCTGGCGGGGACCGGTTGCTTGTGCTCGGAGCCCACGAGCTGTCTGAATACACAGCCGCCGGGCGTCTGCTCACCAGGGTGACGCCGGGCGACGCGACGATCGAGTCGGCAGTGTTTACGTCAGCGCGGCAGTTCGCGCTCATTATCCGCCCGACCGCAGGTCGACCCGACACGATCGAGCTGCTGAATGCCGGCCGCAGCCCGGGAGCCAAGATCCTCTACACCGGTCTTGAACGACTCTCGGATCTCAACGCATCACCGAACGGCAAGTGGCTGCTCGCCGCCAGCCCCTCCGCCGACGAGTGGATCTTCATCCGCATCCGCTCCCCGGCACGGCTTCTCGCGAGCACCAACATCACGACCGCGTTCCATTCTCGAACCGGTACGGCAGCCTTCCCGCGACTCGCGGGCTGGCAACACTAGCGACCTGAACCAAGCCCGATACGAAGGGACCGTTGCCGGGCCGCGACTCGTATGGAGGGTATGCGCGGTACCCCACTGTTACCGGTCGCGATCTTGGCCAGCGTCGCTGTCCTTGCTCCTGGTTCGCCCGGCAAGAGCGTGGTCCGCGGTTGCGGGGACCCACTCCCGTGCGCGCGGATGCGTCTCCCGGCCCCGATCACCATCGCCGCGGGCCTCGTGGGTCGTTCGGTCACTTATCGCATCGGCCGCGACGGCCGCATCCGTCGCATCGCTAATCCTCAAAGCCCGTTTCCCTCGGCCAGCTCGTGGTTTCCGGGCACCAATACCTGGTACACGATCCGAGCCGGGCATCTGATCGTCGGGCGAGGGAGAAAGGCCCTCTGGCGCTCCCACGGGAAGATCGCCGCCAACCAGATTGGTGTGGTCGCAGCCGGTTCGCATGAGGTGGCGTTCCAGCACGACCACAAGCTGTACCTCGCGCGGCTGGGGCACGCCGAGCGGGCGGTCACGCATCGCGAGCTCCCCCTCGGCTGGACTGGAGACGGTCTGTTCACTTACCGCTACCAAGGCCGCCAACTCGTCCTGCGCGGCGCGTCGGGCACGCTGGTGAAAGTGATCGCGCGGCGACCGCTCGGCTCCGACTATTCGGTCGCCAACGGCACTCTGTACGTCATCACCCGTGGTGTGCTGATGAGCGCCCACGGCGTCCGCGTCAGGCAGCTCGGGTCACTGACGCGCCTCGGCCTGTCGGCGGACACATGGATTCAGCCGCTGGGACGGCTTGTCGAGCTTCAAGACAACCACCGCTTGGTCGTCGTCCGTGCCAACGGCTCCGTGTTCGCGTCAGCGCGACTGCCGATCACCCACGACCAAGCCGAGAACATCTCCAGCTCCCTCGTCGTCGATCCACAGCTACGCGCCGTTGCCTTCACTGTCGCGTACGACGAAACGGGCAAGCGCTCCGCCAAGCGCGGTACGGAAACGGTGTATCTCCTCCGCGCCGGGGCGAGCGCTCCGACCCCAATCCATCGCGGCCACGTTCAGCTCGCCGTGTGCGAGCGCGGAGCCAGCCTCGAATGGCACCGAAATTGGCTGCTCTACACCAACACCGAAGGCAGCCTGGCAGCAATCGACACCAGCGCTGCCCACCACACCATCGAGCTCCGTAGCCTGGTCAACCGCCTGCCCGGCACACGGCATGGCTTCACCGCGTCCTGGGCCGGGCCACCGACCTCAGAGGGGTAGCAAGCCTTCGCTCCAGGAACGAGCAGCAGCGCGGCTTTTGCAGAGCCCGCCTTCGGACTCGAACCGAAAACCGCTTCATTACAAGTTGCTCATTTGCAGGGCTTTTTGCCGTCGGTACGTGCTTCTCAGTCTAGTTAGAGCAGGTCAGTTGAGGTCAGAATTGCCGACTTCGGGACAGATTTGGGGACACTATTCCTCGGGCGCCACCTCCCAACCCAAACGCCACGGCTTAGGCGCTGAACGCGTGGAAGGCAACTGACCGCCTTCCAAGCGGACATGCGCGTCCGCCAATTACTGGCGACGCATCAGGACAAGCGACGCTGTCCTCCTGTCGATCAACGATCAGGCAAGTTCGCCCAGCACGCGGCCAAAGGCAATTTCCCCGTGTCGCATCTGGAAGCCCTGCTTCAGCGCGGCCCCGATGAGCCTCTGGGCGTCGGGCGTACGCACTTCCTCGCCGAAGAGATCGGAGTCGTGACGAAACTCCTCGACCGAAGCGAGTGCGATCGCGTTCACGTGCTCCTTGACGACGACGTGGCCGGCGGGCGGGAAGCTGGCTATCCGCTGAGCCAGGGCGTTGGCGAAAGTCTCGAGTTCATCGGCTGGCAACGCACGGTTGATCCAGCCGTAGCGCTCCGCGAGCTCGGCGTCATAGTCGTCGGCACTCAGCATGACCTCCAGCGCTCGGCCGCGGCCCATCAGGCGCGTGAGGTGCTGGGCGGCGCCGCCGCCGGGGAGCTGACCGAAGGCCGGCTCGAACTGGCAGAAAATCGCCGACTCGCGAGCTGCGAAGCGCATGTCACACGCCAGCACGAACTCGCTGCCCGCCGCGCGGACCTGTCCCTCGATCTGCGCGATGGTGACGAGCCGCTGGCGCTCAGATAGCGAAACAGAAGCCCGATCGATGCCCCGCCGGTCAGCTTTGCGGCCTGCGCCCGATACTCGGTGACTTGGGTTAGGTCGACATGGGAGATGAAATAGTCGGGGTCGGCGCTCTTGAAAACAAGCACTTGGACCGCGTCATCGGCCTCGGCGCGCTGGATCAGGGAGACCAGGTCGCGGACCAGTTCGGGTCCCAGCAGATTCATTGGCGGAGCCGCGATCTCGGTAAGGAGAACGCCCCCTTCCCGACGGACGTTGAGCGTCTCGAATACGGCGGAAAACGCTTGCGTTGGCGATTGATCTGAAGAGAACGTCGTCATATTCCGTTGGCAGTCATCGGGGCGGCAAAGAGCTGACTTCGAGGGCTGCGCCTGCCGGACCCGGCTCCGGTGGAGCTGGCGCCGGGCGGCCGGCGCCCACGAAATCCCGCGGCCGCACGAGCGCGTATCCCGCTACGCAGCCCACCGCCGCGACGGCGACACTCACCAGTGCGATCGTGTTGAAACCCGTCACGAACGCGTGGTGCGCGGCGTTCGCCACCTTGACGTGGGCGGTCGGCGGCACAGCCTGCAGGGCGCGACCGGTCCCACCGGATGCGACAGCCCGCGTCAGCTCGTGGACGTGAGACGAGACGGGTGTGCCCGCGACCAGCGGGGTGAGCGTCGACTCGATCTTGGACTGGAAGATCGAGCCCAGGGCGGCGATTCCGGTGGCGAGCCCAAGCTGGCGAGCCGTATTGCTCGCGCCCGAGGCCATGCCGCTCAACTGCGGGCCCACCACGCCGACCGCGGTCGAGGCCAGCGCCGGGGTGGCCATGCCTATCCCAATGCCGGCCAGGATCTGACCGGGCAGCAGCGCGGTCCACCCTGACGAGTCGGACAGGTTTCCCATCAGCAGCAGCCCGAAGGTCACGAGCGCGAGTCCCGTCCCGAGCAGCAGCCGGACCGGCACTCGCGCCGTCAGCCGGCCGCTCAGCGGCGAGACGAACAGAATGGGCATGGTGACCGGCAGCGATCGGAGCCCCGCTTGCAACGGCGAGAAGCCGAGCACGTTCTGGAAGAAGAGCGTGATGTAGAGAAACATCGAGAAGATCGACGCCGACAGCGCGAAGCCGACGAGCATCACGCCCGTGAAGGCGGGCTTGCGGAACAGCGAAAGGTCGAGCAGCGGCTCGGCGGCGCGGCGCTCGACGACCACGAACAGCACGAGCAGCAGTTCGGAGACCGTCAAGCAGCTGATGATCAGGGCGCTCCCCCAGCCCTCATCGTTGCCGCGGATCAACGCGAAGACGAACAGGAAGAGCGCGGGGCACAGCAGCGCCACGCCAAGCGTGTCGACGCCGGACGCGACCGGGTCGCGCGACTCGCGCAACCGCAGCCGCGCGACCGCGAGCCCGGCCAGTCCGATCGGAACATTCACGAAAAAAATCCAACGCCACGACAACGCGTCCACGAGCGCGCCGCCCACGAGTGGCCCGGTCGAGACCGCCGCGGCGGTGGTCGCGCCCCAGATGCCAAGCGCGGTCCCCCGCTCGCGACCCTGGAACTCCTGCGCGATCAGCGCCAGCGAGGTGCCGAACATCATCGCCCCGCCGATCCCCTGCGTCGCGCGCGAGAGCTGCAAGAAGAGCGGGTCCGGAGCCACCCCGCAGGCCAGCGACGAAGCGGTGAAGATTGCCAGCCCGAGCATGAAAACGAGCCGGCGGCCCACCTTGTCGGCCAGCGACCCCGCCGCCAGCAGGACGCCCGCGAGGGTCAGCGCGTAGGCGTCGATCACCCACTGGAGGTCACTGAAGCTGGCGCCGAGGCTGCGCTCGATCGACGGCAGCGCGACGTTGACGATCGTCACGTCGAGCAGCAGCATGAAGATCGCGGTGCAGCTCGCGAGCAGCGTCCACCACTTACGCTCCACCGGGTTCCCAGAGCTCCCAGGCGCGCGGAACCTGCGCTCGGTCATGACCGGCCGGCGGTGATCGAATCGAGGATGAACGAGGCGTACTCCTGCGGCGCTTCCTCCCAGACGAAGTGGCCGGCATCGATCAGCTCGACGCGGCTGCTGGGAAGCCGCGCGTCCAGGAACTCCGCATTGGCAACCGGAACGACAGGGTCGTGACGGCCGTTGATGATCGTCACCGGTACGGCGATCTGCGGCAGCAGCTCGGCCAGCTCGGGTAGTTCCTCGGGGTACCTGCGGACGTAGCGCATCGATTCGACGAACCGATCGCCGTCGTAGCAATCGAGGTAGTCCGCGCGGATGTCGTCGGACACCCCGCCAGCGATCGTGTCGACCGCCGCGTTGACGATCGCGCGGGGATCCATCCTGCGGTACTTCTCCAGGTCGGGGTCGAGCACCCATGACCTCAGGGGCTCACCGAGTTGGAGCGGGACTGCCGCTCCACCGGTGCCCACGACCACGCCGGTGATCCGCTCCGGATGTGACGCCGCTGCAAACAGCGCGGCCGAGGTACCCACGTCGGGAGCGACGATGTAGGGCCGGCCGAGGTCAGCCTCGAGGATGAGCTCGGCCAAGAACTCGCCCATCGCCCGCGGCGACAACAGATCATCCCGGCGTTCGGACGCTCCGAACCCCGGCAGGTCGACAGCAAATAGCCGGGCGTGCTCCGAAAGCGTCCCCCACATCGGCGCAAATGCGTACACGCTCTCCGGCCACGGACTGGTGAGCAGGACGGTCGGCTCCTGTGAGCCGCCGGTGTCGGCATAGCGGACCTTCACGCCGTCGATGATCCGGAACTGGGGCTTGATCGACGCGGTCAGCGACGGGTTCATGGCGATTGCCTCCGAGTCTCGTTATTCGTGTTCAACGTCGGCAGCTCTGTGCTCATACAGCTGCTCCGGCGGCGGCCGCGGCCTCGGCGTCGGTCGGGTTCATGATGCGGCCGCCGAGGGCTAGCGCAAGCAACGTACCGAGGGCCGCCCAGCCCACCAGCACCAGAATCGGACCCAGGATCCGCATCCCGTCGAAGTACAGTGCCGATCGCGTCAGGTCGACGCTTGCGCCCGGCGGCAAGACGCCGCCGATCGTCCTCCACACGCCCGGGAGCAGCGGCCGGGCGTACGGCCCGCCTGACGCGGAGTTGCCGAGGATCACGAAGACGAGAATGATGAGTCCGGTCCCCGCCGGGCCAGCCGCAGCTTGGATGCCGGCCGTGGCCGCACCGCTGGCGAAGATGGTCAGCGCCCCGATCGCAGACATGGCGACCGCGTGGCCCGGGAACACATCTAAGGTCGCGCGCAGCATGACCACGCTGAGGATCCCGGCGACGATGGAAAATCCCGCAAGCGCTCCGAGCCGCGCCGCCGCCCGCCGCCTGCTGCTGCTGCGTGGACGCCCAATCAGCCCGATCAGCGTCGCGGCGATGTAGCCGCCGAACACCCACGCGACCACCGCGTAGAACGCCGAAGTTCCGAACGGGTCCGTCGGAGGCAGTGGCTTGACATCAGTAACGCGGACAGCGGGCCCGCCGTGCGCAGCCGCGACGCGGTTAAACGTGTCCTCGAGCGCGAGAGCGGCCACGCGGTTGGCGGCCGAGGCGACGAACAGGCGGTTCGTGGCCCGGTCGTAGGCGCCGTAGACCTGCCGATCCTCGATCTGCGACAGCGCATCGGCGCGCGAGGAGGCATGGCGCGCATCGAGCGGATCACCGGGCAGGCGGCTGAGCTGCACCGCAACGGCGGGGGGGCCGACGACGGCTATCGGCACTTGGTGCGGCGTGGGTTGGTGGAAGGCGCCGACGTAAAAGAACGCGAACGCGAGCATCAGCACCAAGGCGGGCAGGAGCACCAGCGCGACCGACTTCGGGGTCGGCGCGGCGGTCGCCAAACTCTCGCCGCGGCCATCGGGGGGCGCATGTCGCGGTGGTTGGTTTCCGACTCTCGTGCCCGCCGAGGGCGGCGCGGTACTCATCGATCAGGCCCGGATCTGAATGCTGCCGTCGAGCTCTTGCACCTCGTACACGTTGAGCGCGTTGGTCGCCGGACCGTTGATCACCGCGCCTGTGGTGATGTCGAAACGGGAGCCATGGCACTGACACATGAGCGTCGTCCCTGTCAGGAGCCCGCCAGAAAGCGGGCATGACCGGTCGGCGCAGGTGCAGAGATCATCGAACGCGTAGAGGCGGTCGTGGACGCGCGCGACGGAAATTCGTCGCTTGAGGTCGTTGAGGTAGTAGGGGACAATGAAGTTGTTGCCGATCGCGTCGCCCTGGCCCATTGTGCGGAGGGCAGCAGTTGCCGTTTGGGTCGTCATCGACTTCTCCTTTGTCTGGCGGGCTCAGTAGGGGTAGGCGGGGATGACTTCTTCCTTGGTGGCGTCGAGCCGCAGCTCGCCTGGGGCGCCGGCGGGCACCAACGGGCGGTGCGGCATGATCGGATCGACGCGCTCGTAGCCCGAGCCCAGCGGCGGCCGAGTGTCCGCCTCGCCCTTGTTCGGCCAGAGCGAGATCGCGCGTTCGACGAGGGCCGCGATCGAGAGCGACGGGTTCACTCCAGGATTGGCCGGCATCACGCTTCCGTCCATGACATGCAGCCCCGGCTGGCCGAACATTCGCAAGTAGGGGTCCACTGCGCCGGTCTCGCTGCTCTCGCCGATCGGAATCCCGCCGACGAAGTGGGCGGAGGCGTTGCGGTTGATGACCTCGGTCGCGAGCGCCGCCTCGTGGGCCCCCAGCTGCTTTGCCACGCGGTCGACAAAGTCCTCGATCGCCGGGACGTGCACCGACGGCGGCGTTCCGGACGGCTTACTGTGCAGCAGACCGTCGTGCCAGTAGAGCTCGATCGAGGTGTCGGTGGTCTGCGAGCAGAGCGCGACGAACGACCGTTCGGACCAGTGGCGCGGGTCAGCAGGCAGGATCTCCTCGCTGGGGTGAGTGAGGATCTCCTTGAGCCAGGACTCAAACGAATGCTTCTGCTCCCCATGCTGGTGGTAGGTCCCCAGGAAGGCAAACACGTTGCTTCCCAGCCCCCAGTAGGTCGGCTCGATGCTCGTCACCGGATCCGGCCAGGTGCCCGAGGTGATCGTCACCGACCCCGGCATGATGTGGATCCTCTCCGGGTCGCGCTCCCACTCCTCGTGGGTCCGCGTGACGTAAAGAAGCTGTTCGGAGTTAGTCCGCGCGCGTTGCCCGAGCTCGCTCGACAGGCCGGTAAGGCGGCCCTTGTGCTGCATGTGATGGAGGAGCTTGGCCGACCCGTAGGCGTGGGCGGCCACGATCACCTGCTCGGCGGTGTACGTGTGGCGGCGGGCGTGCGCTGCACGCTGCGCCCAGCCGGGGTGCCGCACGTGCACCTCGAACCCGCCCCCCTCAAGCGGCACCAGATCGAACACCTCATGCATTTCGTGAACCTGCGCGCCCAGCTTCTCCGCCAGGTAGAGGTAGTTCGTCGTCACCTTGTTCTTGGCGTTACGACCGCAGCCGTTGTTGCAGTTACCGCACGAGACACAGCCGGTCCGCCGCGGCCCGACCCCACCGAAATACGGATCCTCGGCCTCGACTCCCGGCGTGCCGAAGTAGACAGCCAGCGGAGCCTTGTTGTGAGTCTCCCCTCGCCCGATGTCGCTCGCGACCTTCTGGATCGCCCGGTCGACATCCGTGGGCATGTAGGGGTAGCGCTCGACCCCGAACATCCGGGTGGCCTGGTCAAAGTACGGCGCCAGCTCGTCAGCCCAATCAGTGATGCCAGCCCACTCCCTCGCCTCGAAAAACCGCTTCGGTGGGACATACATCGTGCTCGCATACACATGTGAGCCACCGCCAACGCCCGCGCCCGAGAGCACGAGCACATCGTCTAGGTACTCAATCCTCTGTACCCCATACAGCTCTGCGGCGGGAAACCAGACGAAGTGCGCCAAATCCCACTGTGACTTCGGGATCTTCTCGTCAGGCCAACGCGGCCCGGACTCCATGACGCCGACCCGGTAGCCCTTCTCCGCGGCGCGCAGCGCGGCAACGCTCCCCCCGAACCCCGAGCCGATGATCAACACGTCATAGTCAAAGCTGGCCATCTGCCCTCTCCTGGTCTTCGCCGGAGCCGGCGATTCACTCGGCCGGATCTGAGCGGTGCGCAGACTGTCGCTGGACTAAGCGGTGACTCGCATCAGGGAGTCCCTAGTCCTGCACGAGCCGGGCGGCGACGGGCTGCGGCGGGTGAGGCAACCGCTGAGCTCAGCCGCTCGGTAGCACGCGGTCGAGGTGCTCGCGGCTGGTGATCCCCAGCTTGGAGAAAACCTTGTGCAGGTGGTACTCGACGGTGCGCGGGCTGATGAACAGACGGCCACCGATATCGGCGTTCGAGAGGCCGTCACGGGCGAGCCGCGCGATCTGCAGCTCCTGGGCGGTGAGCTCATCCCGGGTCTCGACCGCGCGTGTGCGTATGTGCTCGCCTGTCGCCAGCAGCTCCCGACGGGTGCGGTCGGCGAACGCCTCCATGCCGATCGAGCTGAAGTGGTTGTGCGCGACGCGGAGCTGCTCCCGGGCGTCAACCCGTCGCCGCCCACGGCGCAGCCACTCGCCGAAGAGCAAGTGCGCACGCGCCAGCTCGGGCCGGAGACTGGTGCGACCCAGCCGCGCGATCGCCTCTCGATACAGCCGCTCGGCGGTCGCGCCGGTACTCAGGAGAGCTCGCGAGCGGGCTTCAATGCCGAGTGCGACGTCGTTTTCCGAGGGCTGGGTCGTCTCCGCGAGCCGCTTGAGCGCGTTACTTGCACTTGTCGTGTCTCCGAGGCGGGCTGCCGCCTCGACCAACTCGGGAAGTACCCACGCGGACACCCAGTATTCGAAGCTGTTCGAGGTGGCCTGCCGGGCGGCGGCTGCCGCCTCGTCAAAGTGGGCGAGGCCGTTGTACAGCACGGCAGCGGCCCAGTGCGCGTAGATACCCAAGTTGTGGGCTCCGTCTGCGGCTTGCTCAATCGCACTCGCTATCGCTGCAGCCGCCTCGGCCTCCCTCCCCCGCAACGCCTGAAGCCTCAATGCAGTCCAGGGCATGGTTGCGCTGCCGGTTGCCGCCGCCACGCTGTCGGCCTCGGCCATGTCCAATGCGGCGCCTTCCAGGTCGCCGGTCCACGCGCGCGCTAAACCCAACGCGGAGAGATAGAGCGGCAGCTCCGCAAACGATCCGGCGTCGCGGACGAGCTCGACCTGCCTGGCGGAGATCGCGTATGCACCGTCGTTGTCCCAGATCGCGTTGCTAGCCGCAGTTGCCATCCAGCCCCAGCGCAGGACATCTTCCACCGGGATGTCTGCGAGCACTTTCGCTGCTCGCTGCAGCGTCGGAGCTGCTGCGGCGCGTCCTGCGGTGGTCAGCAGGGCGAGCCCTTTGAGCAATAGGTCAAGCGGGCGGGGAGTTCCACTCCTCCGCAAGAGCTTCAGGATGGCGCGGGAGATCTCTGTCAGGACGCCCCCTCCGGCGAGCTGTCCGGGAACGACCGTCGCGGCGCCCCAAGCAGTCAAATACGTCTGGCGGGCAAGCTCCGGATCAAATCGCTCGAGCCGCAGCGCCGCGCCCAGGAGCAGCGGCGGAGCATCGCTGCTCATACCCGAGGCGAAGGCAACGTGGCCACGCACCAGATCCACGCGGGCAAGCTGAGATTCGTCAAGCGGCGACGCCTCAGCGGTAGCGAGCAGCCTCAGAGCCGCATCGAACGCGCCGACGCGGAAGGCCGATTCGGCGGCGTTGAGTGCGCGGTCCGCCCGGCGTGCGGGATCCTCTGTCAGCACCAGCGCGCGCCGAAGGAAGGCCCCCGCGGCAGCTACCCCGCCTCGCGCCTGCGCCCGGTCCGCGGAGCGCTCCAGCTCTAGGGCGATCCGCTCGTCAGGCCCAAGCGTGCCGGCCGCCAGATGCCACGCCCGGCGATCCGGGGCGGCCTCTCTGTCTGTAGCCTCCGCAAGCGCCAGATGGACCGCACGGCGATCCTCAACTGCCGCCGAGCGATACACGGCCGAGCGGACCAGTGGATGGCGGAAGGTAACCCGCTCACCGACGGCCAGTAACCCTTGCGCCCAGACGTCATCAGCGGCCGTCGGCCTGATCCCGAGCCGCTCGGCGGTGCGCCAGAGGAGCACCGGATCTCCGACCGGCTCCGCCGCTGCGACCAGTAACAGCCGCCTAGCGTCGTCAGACAGCATGCTGCTTCGACGCACGAAGCTCTGCTCGATCTGCCTCGTCAGCCTCTGCGCCTCGGGTAGCCCGAAGCCCCCCGCCAGCTCCGTCGCCGTCAAGCCCTGTGCCAGCTCGAGCAGCGCGAGCGGATTGCCGCGCGTCTCAACAAGCATCTGGTCTCTCACACGCTCGTCCAGCGGAGCTGGAAAGACCGACGCGAGCAGCTCCCGGGCGGAGGCGTCCGGCAATCCGCCGAGGCGCAGCTCCGGCAGTCCGCTCAACTCGTCGAGGCCGCCCGGCTCGCGCTCGGCGAACAGGAGAACGACCGACTCGGCCTGCAGGCGCCGCGCGACGAACGCGAGCACCTGTGCTGAGGACCGGTCAAGCCACTGAACGTCGTCCACAAGGCAGACGAGGGGATGCTCGTCCGGCGTGTCGGACAGCAAGCTGAGCACACCCAACCCGACGAGGAATCGATTGGGCTGCGAGCCTGAGCTCAACCCGAACGCGGTGGCCAGCGCGTCACGTTGCGGCGCCGGCAATTGTTCGTGGCCATCCAGCAGTCCCGCGCACAGCTGATGGAGCCCGGCGAAGGGCAGCTCCATCTCCCCTTCCGCCCCGGTTGCGCGCAGGACCCGACACTGGTCGGCGCGGTCCGCGACGTACTCCAGCATGGCGGACTTGCCTATTCCAGGCTCGCCCCGGATCACCATCCTCGTGCTCTGCCGCCGATACGCTCGGCAAGCAACTGGTCGAGCCTCGCACACTCGGGCCCGCGGCCCGTCAGCCCGGCCCTCGGGCCCCGAGGTGAGGGAGGTCCCATCCCAGCCCGAGAATACCTCGCGTTGGTCGCGCGCTCAAGGGTGGCAGGCGTGCATCTACAGGGTTCGAACGCCGTTCGCGGTGGTTAACTGCCCGGCGCACACGAACGCGGTCTGGCGCAGCGATGCCTCGAGGTCGAACGGTTCGAGGGCCGAGACGGCATCTTGGGGGATGACAACGTTGTATCGACGGACCGCGGCGCTGGCCGCGGTGTAGTGCACGGCGATGTTCGCGACCGTGCCGCAGATAACCAGTGTGTCGACGCCCCAGAGCCGCAGCAGATGATCAAGCGGGGTGCCGTAGAAAGCGTCGCAGCGAGCCTTGGGCAGGACGGTGTCGTGTGCAGCGGGCGCGAGCTCGGCGATGATCTCCCACCCCCAGCTGCCCTCACGGCAGTGCTCGGGCCATATCTCCCATTCAGGATCGCCTGGGCGGTGGGTGTCCTGGCTATAGACGACGCGCATTGGACCGGCCCGAGCGAGCTCGAGCAGCCCCTTTATCTCGGGAACGGTCGCCTCCGCGTCCGGGACGAGCAGGCCGCCACCCGGTTTGACGAAGTCGTTCTGCATGTCGATCACGACCAACGCGGTTCTCGCCGGGTCGACCCAGACCTCGTCCTGTAGTGCGTACTCAGGGACTTCAGTCTTCATGTGCCAAGTCCGCGCCCTTACTTCGACGTCGTCTTCTCCGGGCCCCGTCTCATCCTTACGGCACGACTCACTGTGCAAAGTCTCGGCCGACTAGGAGTCGTTCGCATCAGGGAGTCCCTAGTTCGCCTGGCGCGGGCGGATTTGGCAACTCGCCGCAAGGCACAAGCCATCCGGAGACTAGGGCTTCCCGGATGCGAGTCGCAGCCTAAACCGACGACAGTGTCTACACCGATGCGCTGACGACCTCAGGAGATGGCGATGAGCACACACGAGCAACAGTCGACGGAGAACAGCATCCACGACGGACTCGTCACTGACACCAGGCCCCTGATGCTGGACGACGGCACCGAACTCCGGGAAGGCTACGCCGAGGTCGGTGACGTGACGCTGCACTACGTCGAGGCCGGTGACGGGCCACTGATCGTTCTGCTCCACGGCTTCCCGGAGTTCTGGTACGGCTGGCGGCGACAGATCGCGCCGCTCGCGGCAGCGGGCTACCGCGTCGTCGCGCCCGACCTGCGGGGGTACAACCTTTCATCCAAGCCGAATGGCGTCGCCGCCTACGGCGCGAACGAGCTGGCGGACGACATCCACGGCCTCATCCAAGAGCGCGGTGCCGCGTCCGCGCTCGTGGTCGGCCACGACTGGGGGGGAACCGCCGCCTGGACGCTCGCGATGAACCATCCCGAGGTCGTCGACCGGCTGGCCATCCTCAACGCGGCGCATCCGCGCAAGCTCAATGAGGGGCTGCGCCACCCCAGCCAGCTGCGGCGGTCGTGGTACTTCTTCTATTTCCAGCTCCCGGATGTGCCCGAGCACCACGCGCGGGCCGACGACTGGGAGTTCTTGCAGGACTTCCTGCGCGACGCGCAACCCCCGTACACGCCCGAGGAGATGAAGCGTTACATCGAGGCATGGGCGCAGCCCGACGCGGCGACGGCGATGATCAACTACTACCGCTTCGCGGTGCGCCACTCGGCAGGCGAGATCCGTCCGATCGCGGCGCCCACCCTCGTCATCTGGGGCGAACGCGACCGCTACCTCGGCCCCACGCTCGCCGAGCCCCACGACGACGACGTGCCCAACCTCGACCGCGTCGAGCGCCTGCCCGACGCGTCGCACTGGGTCCATCACGACGAGGCTGAGCGCGTCAACCAACTGCTCATCGACTTCTTTTCCTAAAACGGAGGGTTCATGACCGAGCCAAGCGACACCGATATGCCGACCGTCGTTCTCGTCCACGGGGCGTTCGCTGACGCATCGAGCTGGAACGGTGTGATTACGCGGTTGAAGAACAGCGGAGTGCCCGTGACAGCGCCCGCAAACCCGCTCCGCGGGATCACCGCCGACGCCGCCTACATCGCCTCGGCCCTCGCCCAGATCGAAGGCCCGGTGCTCGCCGTCGGCCACTCCTACGGCGGCGCCGTGATCACAAACGCCGCCGCGAACGCAAAGAACGTCCTCGGCCTCGTCTACGTAGCGGCCTTCGCGCCCGACGAAGGCGAGACACTGGGCGCAGTCGAGGCAGGCTCGAAGGACAGCGTCCTGAACAGCGCCCTAGTACCTCGGACGTACCCGACCGCCGGCGGCGGCTCGGCCACCGAGTTCTACATCGACCCGACGAAGGCCCGTGAAGCATTCGCAGCCGACCTGTCAGACGAGCAGGCCGGCGCTGATCGCAGCCACCCAGCGGCCCGTGTCCGAGTTGGGTTTCTCCGAGCCCAATGGGCCGCCTGCCTGGAAGGACCTGCCGTCGTGGGCCGTCGTGGCCACCGGAGACAAGGCCGCCGGCGCGGACGTCACCCGCTCAATGGCGGAGCGGGCCGGCGCCAAGATCACGGAGGTCGCTGGGTCGCACGTGATCATGATCTCGCAGCCGCAAGCCGTGACGGACGTGATCCTGGGCGCCGTTAAGGCGGTCACGGCGGTGCCGGTCGGAGGTTGAACGTGTCGGACACCATCGCTGCGCAGCCGCTGGTCAGCGACGTTAACCAGATCGACGCCGGCCCCCTGAACGTCGGGTACGTCGACAGGGGGCCCGCGGACGGACCTGCAGCCGTCCTACTGCACGGCTGGCCGTACGACATCCACAGCTACGTCGACGTCGTTGCCGCTCCTAACTGCGGCGGGCTACGGGTGATCGTTCCCTATCTGCGGGGCTACGGGACGACGCACTTCCTGTCGGACGAGACGATCCGCAACGGGGAGCAGGCGGCGCTTGCTCTCGACACCATCGCCTTGATGGATGCGCTCGGGCTCGAGGAAGGCCGTCGTCGCCGGTTTTGACTGGGGAGCGCGCACGGCCGACATCGTGGCCGCGCTCTGGCCTGAACGCGTCAGCGGGCTGGTTTCGGTCAGCGGCTACCTGATCGGCAGCCAAGCAGCCGGAACGCTTCCTTTGCCGCCGGCGGCCGAGCTTCAGTGGTGGTACCAGTACTACTTCGCAACCGAGCGCGGGCGGGCCGGCTACGAGCAAGTACCGGCGCGAGTTCGCCAAGCTGATCTGGCGGACCGCGTCGCCGAAATGGAAGTTCGACGACGCCACCTTCGACCGCAGCGCGGCGTCATTCGACAATCCCGATCACGTCGAGATCGTGATCCACAACTACCGCTGGCGGCTGGGACTGGCGCGACGGCGAGGCGGAGTACGACGAGCTGGAGAAGCAGCTGGCTGACGGACCCGCAATCTCCGTGCCGACCATCACCCTCGAAGGCGACGCCAACGGCGCGCCGCACCCCGAGCCGAGCTCCTACGCCGAGAAGTTCTCCGGGCCGGTATTCACACCGAACGATCGACGGGCGGCATCGGCCACAACCTGCCGCAGGAGGCCCCCAGGCTTTCGCCGACGCCGTGCTCGAAGTCGGCAACGCGAAATGAGCCTACTCGGCCGTCACCGGCGCGCTGCATTACCGGCGTTGGGTCACCTCGATGGCTTCGCGGGAGCGACCGCCTGGCTCAACTCACCGCCGCTCACAGCGGAGAGCCTGCGCGGCAAGGCCCTGCTCGTCGACTTCTGGACGCTGACGTGCATCAACTGGCTGCGAACCGAACCCTAGTCCGTACTTGGTCGCGGGCATACCGAGACGTGGGCTGGTCACGATCGGCATCCACACGCCGGAGTTCGCATTAGAGCACGAGATCGGCCGGGTGCGACAGGCGATCGAGGAGCGCGAGATCGACTACCCGGTCGCCCTCGATAACGACTACGAGATCTGGAGGGCGTTCGACAACCACTACTGGCCCGCGCTGTACTTCGTCGACCGGGACGGGGTCCTTCGCGGCCACCATTTCGGCGAAGGAAGCTACGAGCAGTCCGAGCGCGTGATCCACAGCTGCTCGGCGTGGAGCGCGACCTCGTATCCGTCGAAGCGGTCGGCGTCGAGGCCGAAGCTGACTGGGACAACCTGCGCTCGCCGGAGACCTATCTCGGCTACGCACGCCGCGAACGCATGGCGGTGGTCGAGCGCCTGGAACGCAACCATTGGGGACTCGTCGGCGAGTGGAGAACCGGGGACGAGAACATCGTGCTCGCCCAGGCCGGCGGCAGCATCGCCTATCGGTTCCACGCGCGCGACGCACATCTTGTGCTGTCACACGCTACGCCGGAGCCGATCCCGTTTCGCGTCCTTCTCGACGGCGAGAGTCCCGGCTCCTCACACGGCCTCGACGTCGACGAGCACGGGGACGGCCTGCTCCGCGACGGCCGCCTGTACCAACTGATACGCCAGCACCACCCAGTCCGCGACCGAACGCTGCAGATCAGCTTCCTTGAGCCGGGCGCCGAGGCCTACGTGTTCACGTTCGGGTAGCAGGACTGGGGTGTCACGGACGCGAAGCGCCCACGTCAAGGATCACTATGACGACATGACCGCGACATCATCTCCCGCCAGCGACTACCTGGCGGCTCCCAACAAACTGGTCACCGCAGCCAACGAGGTCGATTACGCATATCGCGAGGTCGGGGAAGGGACGCCGGCACTCGTGCTCCTCCAGCACTTCCGCGGGAACCTCGACAACTGGGATCCCGCGCTGGTCGACGCACTGGCCCGCGACCGGCGAGTCGTGACGTTCGACAACGCCGGGGTGGGCGGATCGACGGGCACGACGCCGAGCACGATCACACAGATGGCGCGCGACGCCATCGCGTTCCTGGAGGCCCTCGAGCTCGACACGGTCGACCTCCTCGGGTTCTCGATCGGCAGCTTCGTCGCCCAGGAGATCGCGCTTATCAGGCCGGCGGCGGTGCGTCGCCTGATTCTCGCTTCGGCAGCTCCGCGCGGCGGTGCCGGAATGCACGGCTGGGCACCCGAGGTGATCGGAGCCGTGGGCGAGCCCAGCCCAACCCCGACGGGTACCTCGGTGTCTTCTTCGCGCGCTCGGCCGCGAGCCGGCAAGCGGGCGTGGAGACCCTGGCGCGGCTGACTGCACGGCGCGACGACCGCGACGAGCAGACGACCTGGCAGACCCGGCAGGCTCAATACGACGCAGTGTGCGACTGGGGCATCCCGGACCACGGCCAGCTGCAGCGAGTCAGCGCGATCGGCATGCCCGTGTTCGTGGCCAACGGCGACAGCGACCCGATGATCCTGCCACACCTCTCCTACCTGCTCGCCGGCCTGATCCCACAGGCGCAGGTGAAGATCTACCCCGACGCGGCGCACGGGTTCCTGTTCCAGCACCACGCCGAGTTCGCCCAGGACGTCGCCGCGTTTCTCAGCGGACCGAGCTCTGCCTGAGAGGAGACACGATGACGACCGCGGTGATTGGCGCCACCGGCCGCATCGGCAGCGAGATCGTCCACCGTCTACTCGCTCGCGGCGATGCAGTCGCCGCGCTCGTTCGCGACCCTGACAAAGCCCTCCGCGCCTTCGGCGAACCCGAAGGGCTGCACATCCGCCGCACTCGCCTGGACGACCCGCGCGACCTTACCGAGGCATTCGACGGGGTCCGCACGGTGTTCATCGCGATGGGATCAATCGGGATCGAGGGCGTGCTGCAGCGGATAGCGATCAACGCCGCCGCCGGAGTCTCCTCGATCGAGCAGGTCACCCGGCTATCGGTGCTCAACACCTCGGCGGACTCACTTGGGATCAACCAGCGAGCCCACTTCAGCATCGACAAGTTCGCCGTCTCGACCTCATTGCCTTACTCGACGGTCCGCCCGGCGATCTTCTCGGCGTCGCTGCTCGCCGCGGGGCGCGAAGTGCGCGACTCGCGTACCTGGACCGGCCTCGCCGGTAGCGGCCGCATGTCCCTGATCGACCATCGCGACGCGGCCGAGGCCGGGCTGCGCGTGCTCACCGACCCGGCTTTATGGGGCGCGCACCACGACCTGACGGGACCGGCCACTATGTCGTGGCCGGAGGCGCTCGAGCTGCTCTCGGCTGAACTCGGCGAGCCCGTCACCTTCCGCGTCGCGGCCGAGCGACAGTTCCGTGAATCACTCATCCGCACCGGGGTACCGGCCGGGACGGCTGAGCTACTCCTCACGCGCGAGTGGGCGATCCTCGCCGGCGAAAACGACTACGCGACCGCCACCTTCCAGCAGATCACCGGCCGCCCGCCACGCCCAGTCGCCGAGTTCCTGCACGATTACCGCGCGGAGTTCGTCTGACACCGCAAGTCATACCCCTGTTCGCCAACTGAGTGTGGCAGCGGGTCCCCCGGCAGTGCGTTCGGCGACTAGGGCTTCCCTGATGCGATGCGCTCGGGAGACGAGGAGGCTTGGCAGCGTCACTACCTGAGGAGACCGACATGTCTGTCACGACCGAGAAGTCACGCGCCGCAACAGTTCGCCCCTTTCACGTTGAGTTCCCGGAAAACGCCTTGGAGGACCTGCGCGGACGCATCGCAGCGGTTCGGTGGCCGACTCGGGAGCTGGTCGAGGATCGCTCGCAAGGGGTGCAGCTGGCTGCGGTTCGGGCGCTCGTTCGGTACTGGGCGACCGATTACGACTGGCGCCGGTGCGAAGCGCGGCTGAACGCGCTGCCGCAGTTCAAGACCGAGATTGACGGGGTGGACATTCACTTCATCCATGTGAAGTCGCGGCACGAGAAGGCGTTGCCGCTGATCATGACTCACGGGTGGCCGGGCTCGGTGATCGAGATGCTCGACACCGTCGGCCCTCTGACTGACCCGACCGAGCATGGCGGGCGCGCGGAGGACGCGTTTGACCTCGTGCTGCCGTCCGTGCCCGGTTACGGCTTCTCCGACGAGCCGGCCGAGGTGGGCTGGGACCTGTACCGGACCGCACGAGCCTGGGCCGAGCTGATGCGCCGTCTCGGCTACACCAGCTATGTCGCCCAGGGCGGCGACGTGGGCGCCGGCATCACCGACGCAATGAGCCGCCTGGCGCCCGAGGGCCTGGTCGGCGTCCACACGAACCTGCTCGGGCCTGCGCTGAACAACCCCGGGGCCCTGCCGCTCGACACTGAGGAGGAAAAGGCCGCACTTGCCGCGATCAAAACGTTCTCGACGAGCGGCAACGGTTACTTCGTGGAGCAGTCCACCCGGCCGCAGACGATCGGCTACGCGCTGCTGGACTCCCCCGTCGCACTCGCGGCCTGGATGGTGGACCATGACACGGACGCCTACTACAAGATCGCGCGCGCCTTCACCGACGACAAGCCCTCGGGCAACCTCACCCGCGACCACGTCCTCGACAACATCACGACCTACTGGCTGACCGGCACCGGCGCTTCGGCGGCGCGGTCGTACTGGGAGGCCTACGGGCCAGACGCGCCTGCTGCCGGCCAGAAGCCTCTGCCGGCATCGTCGATCCCATTCGGCTTTACAACCTTCCCGGGGGAGATCTGGCGGACGCCGCGCAGCTGGGTCGAGGCGTCGTACCCGAACGTCATCTACTTCAACGAGGTCGCCAAGGGTGGCCACTTCGCCGCGTGGGAGGAGCCCGAGCTCTTCAGCGAGGAGATGCGCGCGGCGTTCAAGTCGCTGCGCTGAAAGCCGAGGCGGGGTCAACGCACCATCACCAAGCAGCAGGCGTTCGCTCGCACGAATCCCAAAACGGCAATCAATGGCTGCAACTACCAACCCGAGAAGACGGGCACGGCATGGAAGCCGAGCGCAGGTTCGCGAGCTTGCTGCTGGATCCGGTCAAGAGGAGAAGTCTCGCCGGCCGTTTCGGACCAGCCGAGACTTCTGCCTGTGCGGGAATCCGGAAGTCTCGCCGATCCACTCAGGCCGGGTGACTGAGTCCTGCATCTGGCGAGAAGCGAGACGCAACCGATCCACGAGGGGAGCCCTGCTCTTGTGCTCGCGCGGGTACCCAAACGCGTCCGTTGCTGGCCGTGGTGTTTGCACGCAGTCGTCTGAGGTCGCAGCGGCGAATCGCCGGGGCTCCGGGCCAACATCCTCTGTGCTGTGCTGAGGGAGGCACTCGGAGCTGTCGGGGCTCGAGACACTGTCGATGTGTGCGGGCCACAACTTGGTTCGGATCGCGCATACGCTGGCGTTACGGTCAGCGACTTGTGTCCGCGCCCCGGCGGCTGGCGGCGAGATCGAGGCTGGTCATTTGTGGCGCATCAGCACCAGCGCCGTGGTCCCGCCGAGCGCTAGCGCGGCGCCGCTTGCGGCAAGGGCGGTCGAAACCACGGCAATGCCGCCGATCAGCGCGACTCCGATCGCGCCGCCGATCTGGCGGGCGGTGTTGTTGACGGCGGCAGCGATGCCGGCGCGGTCGGGGCCGAGCGCCTCTGTGGCGCCGGCGACTAGCGCCGGGACAGCGACGCCCATGCCGGTTCCGGCAAGTGCCAGAAAGGCCCAGCCGAGCGGGTTGTTGATGCCGGCGGCGAGCAGCGCCGTGCCAAGGTAGCCAGCGCCGCTGGCCAAAAGGCCGACGCCGGCAGGCAGGCGGGCGCCGACGACACCGACGATATGGCCGCTGAACGGTGTCAGCACCGCCAGCGGGAGCGCTAGGGGCACCAAGTTGAGCCCGGCGGCCAGCGGGGAGAGGCCGCGGTCCTGCTGTAGGTAGAGGCCGATCGCGAAGATCCCGCCGAGAGTGCCGAGGTTCATCAGCGCCGAGCCTGCGTTTGCGCCGCTGAACGCCGATCGCCGGAACCAGCTGAGGTCAAGCAACGGCCGTCGCGAGCGACGCTCGACACCGAGGAACCCGGCGAACGCCGCCAGCGCAACCGCGCCGCCGGCCAGAGCCGCGACCGAACCGATGCCAGCGCGGCCGCCCTCGATCAGGGCGAAGACAAGTCCCGCCAGGGCGGCGGTCCCGAGCGCCTGGCCGGGAAGGTCGGGGCGAGCGGCGCGCCCCACCAGCCCCTCCGGCAGCAACGCGAGTCCGCCGGTGAGCGACCCGACAACGAGTGGCACGTTGGCCCAGAAGATCGCCCGCCAGCCGAGCGGGCCGACCAGGGCACCGCCGAGGATCGGGCCCAGCACGAGCGCCGAGCCGCCCAGCCCGGCCCAGATGCCGATCGCGCGCGGGCGTTCCGCGGGATCGGGGAAGAGCTGATTGACGATGGCCAGCGAGCTCGGCAGGATCGCCGCCGCGCCGAGACCCTGAACGGCGCGGCCGGCGATCAGGACGGCGGCACTCGGAGCCAACGCGCAGACGGTGGAGGCGGCGCCGAACACCGTGAGGCCGCCGAGGAAAAGACGGCGCGAGCCGAGCCGGTCGGCGAGGTCGCCGGCGCCGAGCATCGTTGCCGCGAGCACCAGCGCGTAGGCGTCGACTACCCATTGCAACTCGCTGCGCGACCCGCCGAGACCGGTGCCGATCTTGGCCAGGGCGACGTTGACGATCGTCACGTCGAGGAGGACGAAGAAGTAACCAGCCGACGCGACAGTAAGCGCCGGCCAGCGACCGTGGGATGGGGCGGACTCGCTCATGCGATCACCGTAGGCGCAGAACGATTCGGTGACGGCCGAATCGTCAGGGTCGTAACCTGTGGGTATGGAAACTGAGCTGAGGATTCTCAGCGACTCCGGACTCGACGTCGAAGCCGCACCTGGCGAGGCAGCCGGCGACGTCGACATCGCCGCGGCCGCTGCGCTGATGGCCGATCCCAGCCGCGCCGCGGTGCTGGCCGAGCTGACCGACGGCCGCGCGCTGCCGCCAAGCGAGCTGGCCGAAGTCGCCGGCGTGTCGCGCTCGACGATCTCCGAGCACCTCGCCAAGCTGGAACGTGCTGGTTTTCTCACCGTTGAGACCGGAGGACGCAATCGTTACTTCCGCCTCGCCGGGCCCGAGATTGCGACAGCGGTCGAGTCGCTTGCCGCTCTCGCGCCGCGCTTGCCGGTGCGCTCGCTTAAGCAGTCAAGGCGCGCGGGCGCCCTCAGCGCTGCGCGCACTTGTTACGGCCACCTCGCCGGCCGCCTCGGGGTAGGCCTTACCGAGGCGATGCTCGCGCGTGGCATGCTCGAGCGTGAGGGCGAAGTCTTCCTTCTGACCGACTCCGGCCGCACTTGGCTCGAGCACCTCGGGATCGCGAACCCGCCGCGGGCCGGTAAGGCCTGCAACGACTGGTCCGAGCGCCGCCCGCACCTCGCCGGCCGCCTCGGTGTCGCCCTCACCGTCCGCCTTTTCGAGCTCGACTGGCTGCAACGCACCTCACGGACGCGCGAGGTTCGAGTTACGCCGACGGGTGCAGTTGGTTTCAGCCGCGAGCTCTCGCTGAAAGCCGGCCCTGCCTAGGAGGCGCTTTCCAGGCCCTAACGCGGCACCAGCCTGCTGCGAGTAGGACTTGCGCGTCCGTTGCCAATCGAAGAGCGAGACGCCCCGGTGCACCACTGCATCCGCCCCGTATCTCTCCAAGCCCGGCTGCAGTACGACTGCTTCCGGCTCGGCGCGGAGACGAGGGCGCTCAGCTAGGCCACGCGCTGAGCGCCGCCCCCGACGCGAGTTTGGCGAGCAGCGGGCGCGCGAGCGGGTTGTGCGTCGGACCCGCTTACGCGTTCGACGAACTTATCGACGCGAATGGGAAATGAAAAGGGTTAATAAAAAGGAGTAGAAGGATAAGTAAGAGGAAGGGGGAAGAAAGGAAAGAAAATGTGACAGGTAGATGCGGGCGATCTCGGGACGTGATGCCAGTTGCCGGGCCACATCCTTGCCGATTCCGGCGTTGGCGCCCGTGATCAACACGGTCTTTTCCGGGGTTGTGCTCATAGGATTTCCTCTCATGTTTTGCAGTCCAGGCAGGGTTGGCTGAATGGTGTGGTCACACCGCCGGGCAGAGATAGGGGCTAGGCCCTGCTCGGCGTGGCTCAGCAACAGCGGCTTCCTGCTTTCCCGCCGCTAGCAGTCCGGGCGACTCGTTAAGTGGATCGCTTAATCCACTATGTCAGACCTTTACTGGAATGTCAAAGCCATTAGGATCGCTATACTTCTCCGGGTGTCCTCAAGGGGTTCCGATCGGCCGCGGTTGACGCGCAAGGGTGAGGCGACGCGCGCGCGGATCGTTGACGCCGCCGCACAGTTGATCTTTCAGCAGGGCGTTGCCCGCACGACGATCGAGGAAGTGCGCGACGGCGCCCACGTGAGCAGCTCACAGCTCTACCACTACTTCGAGGACAAGCCGGCGCTGGTCCGCGCAGTCGTCGAGCGCCAGGCCGAGAGGGCCATCGGCACGCAGGAGCAGTTTGACCTCAGTACCCTCGACGGCCTACGGGAGTGGCGCGACTTCGTAGTCGATCACGCCCGCGACACGGACGGGCTCGGTGGTTGTCCGGTCGGCTCGCTCGGTTCCGCGCTCGCCGAGACAGAGCCCGAAGCCAGGGCGATAGTTGCCGCGTCGTTCAAACGCTGGGAGGCCAGCATCATGGCTGGTTTTCTGCGGATGCATGCGCTTGGTCGACTCGCACCGGAAGCCGATCCGCGCCAGCTCGCGCTGGCCACACTCGCCGCGCTTCAGGGCGGGCTTCTGCTCGCTCAGGTCCAGCGTGACCCCGAACCGCTCGCTGCCGCGCTCGACGCGATGCTCACACTCATGGCCACCCTCAGCAGCAGCACCACGAGCACTTCGCTCAACAGCTAAGCCGACGGACCGACGTCCGTCGGTGCGCGGTGCGCACCAGCACGGCCTAGAGGTAAATCAGCGAAGGCGGCCACGCCGGCGGGTGATCGAGGTTCTGGGTGGGCCTGTGTCCCGGTGACCACGGTCGTGGTGGACACAGCCCGCACCAGTCTTCAGAACACGAGCCTGGCCCAGCCGCAACCTCGATGGCCGTACCCAACGGCGAGCGCGAAGCCGCGATCAGACCGTCGAGGCTGCCCTCTGGGAAGAAGCGCGTCCTACCAGACTTGCCGTTAATGGATGGTGCGAGCCAGTTCTGATACAGTCGGCGCCAGCAAGAATGGATTGGCTATTCCAACTATCAAAGGGAACGTCGACTATGGATCTGCAAGACAAGAAGGCTCTGATCACAGGTGGCACCTCCGGGATGGGTATCGCCGTCGCACTGTCGATGGCCGAAAAGGGCGCGTCAGTGATCATCACCGGGCGCGATGAGACCCGCGGCGCGAGCACCGTAGAGGAGATCCGCGCGGGTGGACACGATGCGCAGTTCATCGCCGCTGATTTCTCGGAGATGTCCGAGGTGCGGCGCGTCGCCGACGCGGCAGGCGAGATCGACGTGCTGGTCAACTGTGCCGGCTTTGCCGCCCGCGGACCGACGGTCGACACCGACGAGACGGCGTTCGACGGTCTCTTCCAAATCAACGTCAAGGCGCCGTTCTTCCTGGTCGCCGCGCTCGCCCCGAAGATCGCCGCCCGCGGCGGCGGCTCGATCATCAACGTCTCCACGATGGTCGCGAGCTACGGCCAGCCAGGCATGGCTGCCTACGGCGCGTCGCGGGCGGCGATCGAGCTGCTCACCAAGGCGTGGGCTGCCGAATTCGGGCCGCAGAACGTCCGCGTCAACGCGGTCGCTCCCGGACCGACGTTGACTCCGGCAGTGGAGCCGATGTTGGCGCTGGCCACAAGAGTTCGCCAAGACGATTCCGCTCGGCCGGCTCGCTGACGTGCACGAGCTCTCCGACGTCATCACGTTCCTCGCGACCCCGGCGGCCGGCTACATCAACGGCGCGATCATCCACGTCGACGGCGGCCGCACCGCGATCTGAGAGCAGACGAAATGATCCCGGTCACCACCTCTCGGCAACGTCGGACACGAAGCCGCGGCTGCTGGATCACGATCCTGCCCGCCCGCAACCCGGACAAGGTCCCCGGGTTGCGAGCCGGTGGCGGAGATCCCAGTCCCCATGTCCACTGTCGCCGCGCAGAGCGAGCGCAACGCAATGGGGTCACCCTTAACCTGACCTGCTTTCCCACCGGGACGTACCTCTGCGCCGGGCGGCGCATCTGACCCGCAATGCGCGGCAAGGAGGGTCCATGTCGATCACTTGCGAGTTCGTCTTCACGAGCCGAACGCCCGGGACGGGCGACCCACTCATCGGTCGTTAGCCGTCGTGTATCGCCGGTCGAGCTCGGCCAGCAGTCGGAGCGGCGCGTGCGTCTGTAGGTCGTTGGGTAGGTCGACGAGCGCGAGATCGATGCCCAGGGCGGCGAGCGCACCAAAACGGGCCTGTGCGGTGATGTGGTCGGTGTTGGCGAGGTGTCCGAAGGTCGTCTTGAGGATCGCGCTGTAGGGTCGGCCTGCTGCCTGGCAGGCTTTGCGGAGGATCTCGAGCTTATCTTTGACGGCGTCGTGGCCTTCGCGCTCGAGAAGGTTGCACGCGTCGGCGTAGCGAGCGACGAGGGGCAGCGTCCGGCGAGGGCCGCCGCCGGCGATAAGGACCGGGACCCGCCTGGTCGGGTCGGCGCGCGGTGCTGGTGCCTCATCGAACGCTCTGTTGATCATGATGAGCGTCTGCTCCAGGCGGGTGAAGCGATCCGGCCCACTTCCGGCTCCTAGTCCGAGCCACGCGCGTGAGCCTGAGAGCAGGTCGAGCGTTTGTGCGGTGCGTGCTAGTAACCGCGGGTCTCGCATGTTCGGTGGGCTGACCAGCACCCCGAGCTGCAGGTGGTCGGTGTGCGCGGCGATCCAGGCGAGTGTCGTGTACGGCTCGAGCATCGGATCCTCGCGCGGACCGAAGCGGGGCTCTAGCTGATCCATCAGCCAGAGACTGTGTAGGCCGGCGTCCTCGGCATGGGCGGCGAGGTCGCGGAGAATGAGCGGCAGGCGTGCGGTGAGCGCCGCGGGCCCGTAGTGGGTGAGGTGCAGGCCGATGCGCATGCTCTAGCGTCCGAGTTCATCACACCAGGATGGGTGTCGCCGAGTCCAGCCGAGCGCGCGTGCGGCGGCATTCGAGACCGGCCGACCGCCATCAACGGCGGGTCCGAGACGCGGGTCTGGCGCGCCGACCCGGCGGGCGAAGATTGGCATCCACTCGATCTCCTGTGCGGGCGTGTCGTCGACGACGTTGATCGGTCCCGACGGCCACTCGAGCGCCTGTACGGCGGCGAGAGCGGCGTCATCGGCGTGGACGAAGGACGTCCACGGGCTCGTTGCTGTGAGGCGGCCAGCGCGGGCTGCCTCGGCGAGCGCTCCGTCGGACGCATACCAGGTGCCCTCGCCGTAGTTGAGCCCGTAGCGCAGGCACACCCACCGCCGCAGCCGGCCGACCGCCGACTCCAGCGCGACGATGCCGGCGACGGTCGTTGCCGGTGGCTCCGGAGCTTCCACATCCAGCGGAGTGCTCTCAACGGCAGGCCCCGACCCAGGCGCGTAGGCCCACGAGATGCTCTGAGCAACCATCACCGACACGCCCGCCTGCTCGCAGGCATCGACGAGATTTCTGTCCAAGTGATGCGCAGGCGCGCGTTGACTGCGCATCGCGCGTACTTAGTTCGGTGAGCCGATCACTTCGGTGACGCTGAGATGCCGGTCCGCAGCTCGAACGATCGGCGCTGGGCGTTGTCGAGCTCGCGCCAGATCCGCCGCGCTGAAGCGACCACGCGCTGAATATGGGCGGTGATGGTTCTCACGTTCGTCCTCCCTTGTTGTGTTGTGGGCTGGATGGTTAGGGCTCGTAGGAGCCGGGTTGCCAGGCGCGGGTGCTGACGCCGACCGCGTTCCAGGCGTTGATCGCGACGATCAGGCAGAGCAGCGCGGCGATCTCGTCCTCGCTGAGGTGGGCGGCGACGGCCTGGTAGGCGGCGACGGGGACGTGGTCCTCGGCCATCAGCGTCACCGACTCGCAAAATGCGAGTGCCGCCCGCTCGCGCGCGGTGAAGAACGGGGTCTCGCGCCAGGCGGGCAGCGAGTAGAGGCGCTGCTCGCTCTCGCCGATCGCTTGGGCGTCCTTGGTGTGCATGTCAATGCAGTACGCGCAGCCGTTGAGCTGCGAGGCGCGCACGCGGACCAGCTCGCGTAGCTTGGGCTCGAACTCGACGCGGTCAAGCTCCTTGGTCGCGGCGTGATCCAGGTGCGAGAGCGCGCGGGCAAAACCCGCGGCGTGCGCATCGAAGTCAAGCCGCACCGGGACCGGCACAGCGGTCTCAGAGCCCGTGTTATGGGTGGTGTCTGTAGTGCTCATGGGTGTGAACATACGCCGAATGTGGCCCTGATGTAAGGTCCAATCCAGTGATGAATTCTTGGGCCACTTCTGGGGCCGATCTGCATCTCGATCGCCCCGGTCCGCGGGTTCGGGCAGGGCTCGAGGCGGCGCTGCGTGACGCGGTGCGCGAGGGCCGGCTCCGGCCCGGGCTGCGGCTGCCGTCCTCGCGGGCGCTCGCCGCCGATCTCGGGATCGCGCGCAACACCGTCGCCGAGGCCTACGGCCAACTCGTCGCCGAAGGATGGCTCATTGCCCACCAGGGATCCGGGACCCGGGTCGCGAGCTGGCCGCCTGCCAGCGAAGCGCCACCGGTCCCGGCGAGCGAGCCCCGGCCGCCGCGATATGACCTGCGCCCCGGCTCGCCCGACAGCGCCGCCTTCCCCCGGGCGGCGTGGCTATCAGCCGCCCGCCGGGCGCTGGGCGCCGCCCCGGCCGACGCCCTCGGCTACTCGGACCCGCGAGGGCTGCCGCAGCTGCGCCAGGCGCTGGCCGATTATCTGGCCCGCGCCCGCGGGGTGCACGCAAGCGCGGAGCGGATCGTCATCTGCGCCGGCTTCACCCAGGCGCTCGGCCTGCTCTGCCGGGTGCTCCAGGCACAGGGCGCGACGACGCTCGCGGTCGAGGCCTACGGGGTCCAGGATCACCGCCGGATCGTCGCCGACAGCGGGCTGCGCGTCAGCTTCCTGCCAGTCGATCGCGCCGGCGCCGAGCTCGCGGCGTTGCGGGGCGCGGACGCCGCGGTGCTAACGGCCGCCCACCAGTTCCCGCTCGGCGTCGCCCTCGCACCACCACGACGAGCACAAGCGGTGCACTGGGCGAGCAGAACCGGCGGGATCGTGATCGAGGACGACTACGACGGCGAGTTCCGCTACGACCGACAGCCGGTCGGCGCGATGCAAGCACTCGCCCCCGAGCACGTCATCTACGCCGGCACCGCCTCAAAGAGCCTCGCGCCCGGACTCCGGCTCGGCTGGCTCGTGCTTCCGGGATCACTGATCGAGCCGGTCGCCGAAGCCCAGGCGCTCGCCGTGCGCAACCTGAGCGCGATCGAGCAGCTCACGCTCGCCGAGCTGATCGCCTCCGGCGCCTACGACCGCCACATCCGCCGCTCCCGCCTGAGCTACCGCCGCCGGCGAGACCGGCTACTGACCGCCGTCGCCCGCCGCATCCCGCATGCGCAGATCACGGGCATTGCCGCCGGCCTGCACGCCCTGCTCACCCTGCCAGACCGCTACGACGAAGCGGACATCATCGCTCGGGCCGCCCGTCACAGCCTCGCCCTCCAAGGACTCAGCAGCTTCACCAATGCCAAGCCGCCCACCACCGCGCTGGTCATCGGCTACGGCACCCCACCCGAGCACACCTACACCACAGCCCTCGCCCGCCTCACCGCCGTGCTCGCCGACGACGGGCGGCAAGCGGCGATCCGCGCCAGCAACTAACACCGTGCCATCTGGGTGAACGGCCACGAACCGAACGCCAGCCGCATCGCCAGAGCGCAGTCGCGGTCCGCAGTTCGAACTCAAAGACGCAGGCGATAGACCGGCCGCGAGCAGGCGCCCACATGTCCGGGTGCGAGGAGAGCTCGCGGATCTCGCCCGCGTGAAGAACCCGCTCGAGCCGTGCCCGGGCGGCTAGGAGTTTTACGCAGGTCGCCGGGTGATTGACCGATAGGCGCCGGGCACCGCAATCTTACGGCGGCGGACTCGCTCCTTGGAGGTTTTCCCTAGCCACACGAGATCAGTGCCGGAGGCTCGGCGTCGGTCTCGGGGATCGGCGTCAGCTTTTGACGCCATCACAAGCTCGGCTGTCTCAACGTCGGCTCGCTCCTGCTGCTCGCGCGGGCAGGCGCAAGTATCCGGCGATGCGGACGACGGGTTGACGCGCGCGGATGGCGATGCGCTGATCGTGCGTCCGTGCGCGATGTCTGTACTCGCGCACGATGAGATCGAACGATCGCCCACCAGCCCAGCCTCCCGTCGTCGGCAGTCGCCACCGTCGGGCTCTTAGCCGACAGACCTGCGCGCCCTAATCCGCCACACCTTCGGCCGGCCCACCACCGGCCAATCCCCCACCAAGCCCATCCCGTCGCCACCAGCGACAGAAATACACTCCACGCACAACGTGCTGGGCAAGACGTCCGAAGTTGTCCATGACCCGCCGCAACCCCCGCCTTTGCAGGGGATTCGCCCTCTTCCGGATGTATCTACCACGACCCTTCCAATCGACCGGGCGGACATCTGGGTGACATTTCCGGAACGATGACGACGCAGAAAAGGGCCCAGTTTGCAGGCACTTGTCCGCAAACGGCAGCAACTGCGACCGGACGAGGACCGTGTAGCCCGCCACCGTCGACGGCTTGCGCTCACGGTCAAGCTCGATGTAGCGCAGCCACTCGGCCGCCGCATCAGCGAAGGTGGCGCGAGTGCGCACCTGGCCGGCGAGCGTGCCGCGGCGCGCCTCATGAAGCGTCTCTCGCAGCCAGTCCTCGGCCGACCGCTTGGTGAAGTAGCCCGCTGGAGGCCTACCTCGTGCGGTCCAGGCCGGGCCCAGCTTCTTCTGCATCTGACGCCCGTCCGGCAGCCGGAACTTTGCGTACCACGCCGGCCCGCGCTTGCGTTCGATACGAAAGACGTGACCCGAAGGCGTTGCTCCCGCCATGGCCCGGATCTACGCTCCTCTCGGAACATATTTGGGACACGCTTCAAACCTCGCGCAATCCCGCAAACGGGAAAAGCCCAGTTTTACGGGGCCTTCTCAGAGCCCGCCTTCGGACTCGAACCGAAAACCTCTTCATTACAAGTGAAGTGCTCTACCAGTTGAGCTAGGCGGGCGTGGGGGAGCAGTTTGGCAGGCGGGCGGGGAATTCCTTTCCCGTTGGGTGTTTTGTGGGCGGCTTCGAGCAGGGCGTGACGGGCCGGCCGGGAGACCAGACGGGAGTGTTCTTGCGGTTGTCGGTTTTGGGCGAGAACAGCCGCCAGTCGAGGCGCTTGGATGCTAGGTTGTGCGCGGGAGACGGCCATGGGTTCTGCTGCTGGAGGCTCGCAATAGGAGCTTCGGGCGGTGATCAAGGCGCACGGTGGTCAACCCGAAATATTTATATGAGCTCTCTCAATCTTTCTCGTGATGCCGTGACCGTGCTGGGTTTGGCCGGCTCCGCTCTGCCTTACGCCAACTCGGTCGATGATGAGATCGAGCGTTGGCTGCGCCCGCTGCGTCTCTACGGCGAGTCCGGCGCTGCGTTGCAGGGTCTGGGCGTAGGCGAGGGACGCAACCAGGAGAGCAAGAAGGTTGACTCCAAGGCGAGCAAGAGCAAGCCGTCAGAGACGCTTCACACGGTGACCAGCGAGGCCACTCGGATCGCCGCTGAGCGAGGCGCCGAGACGGTAGGCACGCTCGACATCCTCCGCGCCGTCATGGAGTACTACGGCGAGGACTTCGAGCGCACCCTGGAGGGTCACTCCGGGACCACGGCGGAGCTGAAAGACCAGCTGACCGCCCGCACCGCCGCCGGCGGCTCTGACTGATTCCCGGCGGACAGCTCAGCTAGGCGGGCTCGGCGACACGCGCCAGAACCAGCCGGTACGGCGGCTCAGCCTACGTAGGGGTGCTCGGGGGACCAGGGATTGGACTGGCCCAGGCCGGGAGGCGTGTGTCAGACTGACCGGAGCCGAGCCGCCGGCGCTGGCCGCGGCGGTGCCGTCGCCCATGTCGACCCGCAGCAGGGCGGAGCCTGAATCGGTAACGATCAGACGAGCGTGAGCGAGGGTGGAGCTGGCGTTCTCGCTGGAGACGCCACACTCGTTGAGGAAGCGTTCGCCCTGACCGGCGTCGAGGTGGCGCATCTCGACCTCGAACTCCTCAATCCGGATCTCGGAAATCGGTGTTCCGGCCCGCGCTTCGACGAGGCAGGCGGCCATGTCGTCGCGGATCAAGAGGGCCTCGCGCTGCACACGCTCGAGCAGTTCGGTCGCCGACTCGCTCTGCTCGACCTCGTGGGTCAGTTGGTTGCGGCCGAGGAGCCCTTCAGGCACGCGCACCTCGGTGACCCCATCGCTGAAGAAGCAAGCGCGCGCGTACTCGCCGAACGGGACCGTGGTCTGGCGGCGACCCGTCGGCTCACCCCAGCCCAAAGCGGGCGAGGCGATCGAGAGCGGCTGGTGCGCCCCGGGGCCGAGGGTGATGGGCGGCGGGTGGCCGGCCGCCGCGTAGGTGATGGTCGAGGCCGAGCGGTCGTAGACGGCGACCGCCACCGTCGTGAACAGCGCCTCATCGTCGGCGCCGAGCACACGTCCGGCGAGCTTCAGGGCCGAGCGGGGGTCGAGGCCGGTCTCGAGGTAGGCGCGCAGCATGTAGCGCATGTGGGCGGCACGGGTGAGGGCGTTGCGCCCGTGGCCGGAGACGTCGCCGACCATCATCGCCACGCGGCTGCTGCCGACCGGAAAGACGTCGTAGAAATCGCCGCCGGCCGCGGGACCGTCAGCGGGCCGGTAGGCCACCGACACGGCGAGCGGGCCGAAGCTGGCCGGGATCTCGGGAACGAGGGCCGGCTGGAGGGACTCGAGGTCGGCGGCCAGGCGAAGACGCTGGGACTCGAGGCGACGTGCTCGGCGCGAGGTCAGCCACGCGCGAGTACCGAGCAGCGCGCAGATCAGCACCAGGGCCAGGATGATCGGCTTGCTCCAGTCCGGAACCGGGAGCGGCACCGGGATCAGGTTGCCGATCAGGCTCTGGATCGGACCGGCGCTATGGACGGCACCACCGATCGAGGGCGGGTTGCTGTGGTGGGATGAACGAGTGCCGGCGCCCGAGGACCCGCCTCCGGCCACGGCCGCCGCAGCAGCGGTACCGGCAGCGGTCAGGGGAGCCAGGGCGCGCGCCGTCGTACGGGCCCGGGAGCCCGTCGCGCCGGCTGCGGACCGAGACCCGGTCCCTGCCCCACTGACGCCGGCGCCCCGGGCGCGAGCGGCGGCGCGGGACGCGGCGCGGTGGGAGGAGCGGCGCTGGGCGGTCGAGCGACGGGCCGCCGGACGTTTGGGCCGGGTGCGCCGGGCCGGCGTCCCCGTCGAGGGCGCAGGCGCTGCGGGGAGCGCAGCGGGGGGACTGGCGGCGATCGCCGGGGCAGCGGTGGCCGCGGGCGCTGGGGCGGCGGCGGCGGCTGCTTTGGCCTGCTTCTTGGCCTGACCGGGCGGAACCTTCTGGGTTGAAGCCGCGACCACCGCGGCCGCCTTCTTGGCCTGGCCCGGAGCGTTTGGGTTGCCCTTGGTCACGGGGTTGTTGACCGACTGCACAGCCTTGGAGTTGCTGGGGGCAGCGCTGGGCGCCGCGACGGCGGGCGCGCTGGGCGGAGCCGGGGCCTGCTTCTTGGCCTGGCCGGGAGGGACGTGCCCGGCGGTCGCGGGAGCGTCCGAATAACCGCTCGAGCCGTTGCCGTTGCCGTTGCCGTTTCCGTTGCCCTTGTCGACCTGGCCGGGAGGCGCGCCGTGGGGATTGCCGTGGCTGGTGGCGGCGGGGGCGAAGACCAGTCCGAGCGTCATCGACACCGCAGCGAGGGCGGTAAAGCGCCGGCGGAGAAACGGCTTAGACATTTGCCCCCGCGGCATCTGCAACCCGCCGCTTGCGCAGCTCGACGACGGTTTCGTTGGGCTCGACGTTGAGTTCCAGCTGATCGGTCAGGGCGGCCATGAAGGCAAAGCCGCGACCGCCCTCTTCGGTGGCCATATTGCGCTGGCGCCGCGGCGGCACGAACGGACCGCAGTCGGAGACCGAGCAAATGAGGTCGTCACCCTCGGCCTCGATGCGCAGGCCAATCGTCCCGTCGTCAGCGGGGCTGCCGTGGCGGATCGCGTTGGTGACCGCCTCGTTGACGGCGAACACGAGCTCGTAGCAGGCCTTATGGGGCAGCCCGAACTCAGTTCCCGCGGCAGCGACCTCGTCACGGGCGCGTCGTAGCTCGGACGACTCTGCGGGCAGTCGCAGCCGCACCGCGGTGAAGGACTCGGTCAGCCCGAGACCGGGCTCAACCAGCGTGTGCCAGGGCGGCAAAAGCATCTTGGTCAGACCGGTGCAGGGGGATGACACTCTCGAGCCCGACGGTGGCGAAGATGCTGCGCACGTCGTCGTTGTCGCACACCACCATGAGCGTGCCGCCGGCGTCGCGCAGGCGCTTGAGCGCGGCCACCAGGACGCCAATTGCCGTCGAGTCGATGAAGCCCACGGCCGAGAGGTCGATGATCAGCTTGCGATCACCCTCTTCGACCCGGCCGACGATGCGCTGCTTCAGCTCCGGAGCGACATCGAAATCGACGTCGCCGCTGACCCGCAGAACGCGGACACCGTCTTCGATCACATCGTCACTGACTTCAAGAGAGCCCATCAGACCTCGCAATCTCTACCAAGAGGCAGTTCTTGTCATCCGTGAACCTGTCGACCGTCCGGCCCGGGATCGTAGCTTCACTCCCGGCTTTATCGACAGATGTACGAGAAGCCTTTAGCCCGAGCTCGGCTCTGCCGATAGATCAGAAACTAGTTAATGCGACGTGGCGGACGGACTCGAGTTGGCGTTCGCGCCGCTCAGGCGCTCCTCCCACCAGGCAATGGTCTCGGTCAGCGTCTGGCGAAGTGGGATCCGCGGCTCCCACCCGGTATCGGCACTCAGGCGGGAGTGATCTCCGCGCAGGTCCATCACCTCGTGCGCCCGGACGCGGGCCGGGTCGACGATGTGCTCGATCTCGATCGGAGCGATCAATTCGGCCAGCAGGGCGATCTGGTCGGCGGCGGAAACCGAGTGGCCCGAGCTGACGTTGTAGACGTCCTCGGCCGTCGGCGGGACCAGCCGCCGGTAGGCGTCGACGACATCACGGACATCGGTGAAGTCACGCCTGGTGTTCGGGTTGCCGGTGACGATCTGCAGCCGCCGGACCCCGGCCAGCCGGCCCTCGGCCGCCTGCCTGGCCAGCGAAGAGAGCAGGAAGATCGGCCGCTGCCCGGGACCAGAGTGGCTGAACGGCCGCGCCACGACCAGGTCCAGGCCGTGGGCTTGCCCGTAGACGGAGGCCAGCATCTCGCCGGTCGCCTTTGAGACGGCGTACGGGTTGGCGGGATGCATGGCGGCTGATTCTGAAATCGGCAAAGACTCGGGTACGCCGTAGACCTCGCACGTGCTGACCCAGACGACGCGGGCGCTCGGCGCCTCGTGGCGGATTGCCTCCAGAAGATTGACCGCGCCCGATGTGTTGTCGGCCAGCGTCTGGGCCGGCTCCGCCCAGGATCGGCCGACCGAGCTGAGAGCCGCGAGGTGATAGATGACCTCGGGCTGGGCATCGGCCACAGCGCCGGCCACGGCGTCGGCGTCACGGAGATCGACGGCGAGGCTGCGGGCCTCGGGAGCGGGGCCGATTCCCCGGCGCGAGAGGCCGATGACCTCGTCGCCGGCCTGTGCGCACACGCGCGCGAGCCATCCGCCTGCGAACCCCGACGCCCCGGTGATGAGCGCTCTCAGCGGGGACCGCCCCTGGGCGGCCGGCTGCTCACGGAGCCGGCTGGACCGTCACGGTCTGTTGCAGCGAGCCGTGGCCGTTACTCGAATAGTCGGCGACCTCTTCCAGCGGGGCCGGCTCGGGCTCCGCGTTGACCCGGCGCTCGAGCTCACCGAGGACCAGTCCGAACAGGAGGTGGCGCCAGGCGGCCTGCGCAAAGGCGATCCGGTTGCCGCGCAACTGGGGCAGATCCTTGCGCGCCGGATGAAATCGATCCGAGACGCCCCCCAACGGCCACAGCGCGAGGTGCTCGGCCAGCGCGGCCACCGGTCCGCGCAGCGCCGACGGGATCGGCAGAGTCGGGGCCAGGTTCGCGTACACGGCACCGAACAGTGCCCCGTTGGCGGCGTGAAGGGCCAGGCCGAGGGGAAACCACCCCTCGTTCTGGGTCACCGACTTGCCCAGCAGTTCGACATCGTCGTACTCGCTGGCGAAGACGCGCTTATCCAGGGGCTGCTGCAACGCCCACACCCACGCCGCCGCGGCGCCGCAGGCGGCTCCTCTCAGCGTGCGGGTGCGATCAAGGCCCGGACTCAAGACGACCAACTGTAACGGGCGGGCCTGCAGCGGGTAACCGAGAGTGCAATGGATGTTGATCGGCTGCACAAGCGGGCGCGGGAGCAGGGAGCAAATCCGATCGTCTACGCGATCGTCCGGGCGATCCTCCAGCCCTTCTTCCTCCTCTACTTCCGCATGTCCCGGATCGGGCGCGAGCACATCCCGGGCAGCGGTCCGGTGATCGTGGCCGCCAACCACCGCAGCTTCCTGGATCCGTTTGTTATCGCCACGATGGCGCGCCGGCCCATGTACTACGTGGCCAAGAAGGAGCTCTTCCGCCGTCCGTGGCAGGCCTGGATCCTCAACGCGCTGGGGGCCTTCCCGGTGGATCGAGGCGCGTCCGATGAGGAGATGATCACCACCGCCAAGGCGATCCTCGCTCGTGGCGACATCGTGCTCATCTTTCCCGAGGGGACGCGTACCCGTCCCGGCTCGCTCGGCAAGCCCAAGCGCGGCGTTGGCCGGCTCGCCCTCGAGACCGGTGCTCCTGTCGTTCCCGTGGCCGTGATCGGCACCGAGGCGATCCGGCGTGGCTGGCGGATCCGTCCTCACAAGGTCCGTATCCGGGCCGGGCGCGCGTTGCGCTTCCCGGTCGTGCAGGAGCCCTCGCGCCCGCTGGCCACCGCGGTCACCGATCGGATCTGGCCGTGCGTGATGTTGCAGTGGGAGTGGCTGGGCGGTCTGGCGCCGGTCCGCCGCGTGGCCATCATCGGCGCCGGCACGTGGGGGACGAGTCTGGCCGTGTGCCTGGCGCGGGCGGGGCTCGAGGTCGAGCTGGGCTGCCGAACCCATGAGCAGGCGGTGGCCGTGGCGGCCTCGCGCGAGAACGAGCGCTATCTGCCCGGGAGTGCAACTGCCCGCGGAGGTCCAGGTGCTGCGGGCCGCGGACCTGAGGCTCGAGGGGCACGACATCGTCTGTCTGGCCGTCCCGGCCAAGGCCCTGCCCGCCGTGCTGGCCGGCCATGGTGGAAGCATTACGAGCCGCAGCGGCGTGGTGGTCGTCTCCAAAGGCCTGGTGCCGCCCCTCGGCACGCTGCCGGCCGCGTTCGCGGCCGAGCGCTGCAATGCGCGCGCCGTGGCTGTCCTGGGCGGGCCCGCGCACGCCGCCGAGATGCTTGACCGGGGAGCGTCGATCGTGCTGGCCTCGCTTGACCGGGGGTTCGCGCGTCAACTCGGCGATGCCCTCGCGGCGGCGAACCTCGATGTCACCGTGACCACCGATGTGACCGGCGTGGAGCTGGCCGGTTGCGCCAAGAACGCCGCCGCGTTGGCCGCCGCGGCAGCCTCGGGCGCCGGGCCGAACATCGCCGGCGCCGCCGCCGGCAAGGTGTTCGCCGAGATCGATGCTCTGGCCCGGGCCCGCGGCGCGGCCCCGGAGACCTTCGCCGGGCTGGCCGGGGCCGGCGATCTCGTGGCGACCGTCGTGGCCAGCGAATCCCGAAACCGGCGGGCAGGGGAACTCTTGGCTCAGGGGATGCCCTCAGGGGAGATCGGGGCCGCCTTGGGTCACGCCGCTGAGGCCGTCGACACGGTGCCGCTGCTCGCCGACGCCGCCCGTCAGGCTCACCTCGACACCCCCGCTCTCGACGGCCTTGCGGCGCTGGTCGAGGGACGCATCGCGCCCGAGCGCTGGACCGAGGCCGTCGCTGCCCCGGCGAGACGAAAATCTCGCCGCTCTATCCGCGCCGCCTAACCCCAGGTATGTTGCCCGTGCTGTGGCCGAACAATCAATGTCCAAGGCAGAGCTCGATGCTCGCTTCACCGAGCTCTACCGCCGTCATCTGCGCGACGTGTACTCCTACAGCTACTACCGGGTGGGCAACCATCACGACGCTGAGGACCTCACCGAGCAGACGTTTCTGCAGGCCTACCGCCACTACGAGCGCGCCCTGCGTGAGTCTCACGGACGGCCGCTGCGTCCGTGGCTCATCCGGATCGCCCACAACCTGGCGGCCAACTTCTACCGTGATCGCTCGCGCAAGCCGGAATCGGCGATCGAGGACGCTGGGTTGATCTCGGCACCGCACACCACCGAGTCGCTGGTCGAAGGACGCGAGGAGCTCAAGAACATCCTCGAGGGCGTGGCCAAACTCCCCGACGACCGCCGTGAGGCGTTGATCATGCGCTTTGCCCTGGGCATGGACAACCGCGAGATCGCGCGAGCCCTCGGGCGTACCGATGGCGCGACCAAGGTGCTCCTTCATCGTGCGATCCGTCAGCTCGAGACGATGGTGGCCACCGAGGAGGAGCCGGTCTCATGAGCAGCGGCGTGACCGATTTCGAGGCACTGCTGCGCGAGGCCCTGAGTCCCGTCGAGCCGCCCGCAGACCTGGTGGACCGGCTCGAAGGCACCCTCGTCAGCCTGACCGAGCTCGCCCAGGAGGAGCTCGACGCGTGGGAGCTCTCGGCGATGCGCGACCCCCGCAACTGGGCGCGGCCGGCCGCGGCGGCAGTGGTCGGGGCCGGCGCCGGGACGGCGCTGGTCGTGCTCCGCGTCCGCTCGCGTCATCGCGCCACCCGGCAGCAGTCGCGCAGCCTGCGCGAGTTGGCCGAGCGCACCGTTCAGGATTTCGCCGAGGAGGCGCGCCGGATCGTCTCCGACCGCTGACGGCGTTCCCGGCCGTCAGTCGGGTGCCCGGCGCCGCAAGCGGCGCTGCGGGCGCTGATACCGTCAGCGATCCCCATGGCAGTCTGCTATCGCCATCCCTCGCGCGAGACGGGGGTTTCGTGCTCATCGTGCGGACGGCCGATCTGTCCCGACTGCATGACGCCGACACCGGTCGGGATGCGCTGCCCGGAATGCGCCCGCGACCGAACGCGGGTCAAGACGATCCGCTCGGCCGCGTCCACCCCGACTGTCACTCAGGCGTTGATCGCGATCAACGTGATCGTCTTCTTTGCCGAGACCGCGACCGGGACCTCGCTCGGCGGCGCCAGCGCTCTGTCGCCGGGCACGCTGTTTCAGAAGGGGGCTCTGTACGGGCCCTACATCTCGCAGTCGCACGAGTACTGGCGGCTCGTGACGGCAGGGTTTCTGCACGACGGGATCCTGCACATCCTCTTCAACATGGTCTTCCTGTGGTTCATGGGCCAGATGCTCGAGCCGGCGATCGGGCGGCTGAACTTCGCCGTCGTCTACTTCGTCTCGCTGCTGGCCGGCTCAGCCGGGGCGCTGGTATTCGAGCCGCTCGGACTTACGATCGGCGCCTCGGGGGCATGCTTCGGGGTTCTGGGGGCTCTGATCGTCGTGGCTCACTACCGCGGTCTGTCGATCTGGCAGAGCGGACTCGGGCTGACGCTGGTCATCAATGTGGTGTTCTCGCTCAGCGTGGCCGGGATCTCAATCGGTGGCCATCTCGGCGGTGTGATCGGGGGCGCCATCTGCGGATGGCTGATCGTCAACGTCGGCGAGCGACGCAACCTGCCGGCCGCCGCGCTGGCCGGCTGTGCCCTGGTCGCCGTGATCAGCGTGGTGGTGGCGATCGCCGTGGCGGGCGGCCACGGCTTGACCCCCAACGGGGTCGGGTTCGGCGGCTAGGCCTAGCCGGACTGGCGGCCGCGGCTAGAGCTCGACCACGAGCGCCCGGCCGGGCGCCTCGGGGATCAGCTCAGGATGCAGGACGGAGGCCAGTAGCTCCAGGCCGTCTACGATCCGCGGCCCCGGCCGGGAGAAGTACGCCGACGCGTCGACCGCGAACACCGCTCCGGCGCCCAGCGCGGCCAGCTCGTCGCGGTGCATCTCCGCCTCGCGGTACGCGATCTCGGCGTCATAGCCGCAGGGCATGACGATCACGATGTCGGGCCGGGCAGCGGCGATCTCATCCCAGGTGCGTTGGTCCGAGTTCTCGCCCGCGAACCCGAGGACATCCTCGCCGCCGGCGTAGGCGATCAGCTGCGGCGTCCAGTGTCCGGCCGCGAACGGAGGGTCGAGCCATTCCAGGGCCGCCACCCGGGGTCGGCGGGCATCCTTGACCGCCACACGAATGCGATCGATGCGCGCGGCGGCGGTCGCAATGAGCTCTACACCGGCATCCTTGCGGTCGGTGGCCTGGGCGAGCGTGCGCGCGTCGCCTAGCACCTCGCCGACCGTGTGCGGATCCAGGGAGATGACCCGAGGATGGCTGGCGATCTCGTCGGCGATCGCCCGCACGTCGTCATAGGACACTGCACAGACAGAGCACAAGGCCTGAGTGACGATCAGATCCGGGGCGAGGTCGTGCAGCGCATCGGCATCGAGCTCGTAGATCGACTCGCCGGCCAGCGTTCGCTCCTTCACCGCCGCATCGATCTGAGCCGCGTCGAGCCCGCTGGGCAGCACGTCGCGGGTGACCTTGGGCAATTGCTGGGCGGGCGGCGGATAATCGCACTCGTGGGTGACTGCGACCACATCCGCGCCCAACCCGAGCGCGAACAGCATCTCCGTTGCCGAGGGCACGAGGCTGACAATCCGCATCAGGACGGTTTGCCGCCTCGGCGGGGGTGGGAACTGAAAATGGGGAACATCTGATTAGGAGACGATATGGCAGAGCTGCTGCAAGACGACGAGATCGTCTCAAGGCTACGTCGCTCGGAGTGGGAGCGGGAAGGCGATGAGATCGTGCGCGAATGGCGCTTTGAGGACTTCAGCGAGGCGCTGGCGTTCGTCAACCGTGTCGGGGAGCTGGCCGAGGACGCCAACCATCATCCCGACATCTTCTTGCACGGCTGGAACAAGGTGAAGCTGATGCTCACCAACCACTCGGCCGGCGGCCTGACCGAGACTGATTTCGCGATGGCCAGCCGGTTCGACAATCTTCCTTAGTGCGCTCCAACGACCTTCACGCAGTGTCCTGAGGTGGTCCGGCGACCATCCGCGGTCGGCCGCAGACCGGAGCGGCGCCGGTACGCCGGGGGCGGCTGCTACCTTTCGCCGCGTCGCTGAATGAACGACGACGAGAAACCCCGAAGTCGTAACGCGCGGAGCCGGGGCTTCCGCGCGACCCGACTGAGCCGCACCCTGCAGGGCACCTGTTGAAGGGCCTGTTCATCATCCTCACCGGACTGCTGGTGTTCGTCAACGCGTTCTTCGTGATCGCCGAGTACTCACTGGTGCGTTCCCGGCGGTCACGACTGCAGACGATGGCCGACGAGGGGCTGCGCGGCGCGCGCTTGGCCCTGACCGAGATGGACGAGATCGGTGATTACATCGCCGCCTGCCAGGTTGGGATCACGATGGCCTCGATCGCCATCGGCGCGCTCGGTGAGCCCGCCATCGCTCATCTGTTCGAGCCCGTATTCGGGGGGGCCATCGGCCATTCGGCGGCCGTCGCCGTCTCGGTCGTGATCGCCTACCTGCTGATCACGGTCGCCCAGAGCATCGTGGGCGAAATCGCGCCCAAGCTCTACACGATCCAGCACGCCGAGGATCTGGCCCGTCGAGTGGCGCGGCCGCTGCGCTTCTTCCGGATCCTGTTTCACCCCTTCATCTTCGTCCTGAACTCGGCCTCCAACTCGCTGCTGCGGGCCACCGGTACCGACCCGGATGCCGAGCCCGAGGGCGGTACCCCGGACGAGCTCAAGCGGATCATCGCCGACACCCGGTCCGGCGGCGGTATCGACGTGGGGGAGGCCAACATGCTGACCGGCGTTTTCCACCTGCACGAGCAGGAGGCGCGCCAGGTGATGACGCCGATCCCCGCCGTCGTCACCGTCGATCTGTCGGAGACGGTCGAGGCTGCATTACGTCGCTGCGTCTCGACCGGACATTCGCGCCTGGTCGTGACCGAGGACGACAACCAGGACCGGGTGAAGGGGATCGTCCACGTCAACCAGCTCGTGAAGCTGATGATGGCCGACGGCTATGAGGCGCATTTCGGGAAGTTGGTCCGGGCCGCCCCGATCGTGCCCGAGACCAAGCCGCTCGACGACCTGCTGGCCGATCTGCAGCGTGAGCGCACCGAGATGGCGATCGTGATCGACGAGTACGGGCGCACCAGCGGGATCGTCACCACCGAGGACATCATCGAAGAGGTCGTCGGAGAGATCGACGATGAGACCGATCCCGCGGGCGGTGCCGTGCGTCGCCTGGCCAACGGCGATTGGTTCGTGCGCGGGCACGTCGCCGTCACCGATCTAGAGGACTACGGGCTCCATCTCCCCGTCGACACGGACGCGTTCAACTCGGTGGGCGGATTCGTGTTCGCCGAGCTCGGCCGCCTGCCCAAGCGCGGGGACCAGATCTCCGCCGATGGCTACTCGATTCGCGTCGAGTCCGTGCGCGAGAACCGGATCGAGGCGGTCAGGATCCGGCGTCGCGATCCGCGGCCCGAGACGTCGGTGTCCCAGGGCGACACCTGAGCTCCGCGGTCCCAGGGCCAGGGCTGAGCTCCGGCGCGCCCTGGCCGCTCGCCACGGACACGGCTTGCCAGACATAGAGTCATTCGTTACATTGTCTGTATCGGCAACGACCGATGGTCGCGATGGAAGCATCCGGGCATCCGGTGGTTGAGAGGAGAGATGAAGCCGGCCCTCCCGGGCCGGCTTCGCCCTTTCTGGAACGGCTTCGCCCTATGTGGAACGGCTTCGCCCCTGCGGTGCGGTCGTCCAGCGCTGTCCGCTGCTCCGCGGCTCACCAAAAAAGAAACCGGCCCGCTGGGGACGGGCCGGTCTCGTGCTTCTGGGGAGGAGGTGCTGCTATGAGGTACGTCGCGCTAGCAATGTTGGGGTTCGGAGATGAACAATCATTAAATACTTGAGCGGCTCGGCATAAGTTCACCTGAGCGCGTTCGATCTGATGCCTATATGGCGCAAGATCGAACCCGGTCCCAGCTCGAGCGTGGGGCTCTCAGGAATACTCGTAGAAACCGCGGCCGACCTTGCGGCCGAGCGCACCCTCGTCAACCAGCTCGCGCACACGAGACGGGATTTCAGCACCGATCGTCTCGCCGATGGCCTGAGAGACGTCGAGGCCGACGAAGTCCAGCAGGGCGATCGGTCCCATCGGCATACCTGCCCCGAGGGTCATGCAGCGGTCGATGTCGGCCGGTTCGAGGCCGGTCTCGGCCATCAGCTTGACGGCGTCGAAGAGGTAGGGGAAGAGCAGCCGATTGACCACGAAGCCGGGGGTATCGGGGACCTCCACGGCGGTCTTGCCGAGGGTCACGCACAGCGCCCGGGCTCGGTCGCGAACCTCGGGCTCGGCCTGCTCGGGAAAGACGAGCTCGATCAGCTCCATGCGGGGCACGGGATTGAACACGTGCAGGCCGACGAACCGCTCGGGCCGTCCGCTGGCTTGGGCCAGCTCGGCGATCGACAGCGAGGAGGTCGTCGTGGCCAGGATCGCGCCCGGGTCGGCGGCCGCCCCGAGCTCGGCCAGCAGCGGGGTCTTGTGCTCGGGGTCCTCGACCACCGCCTCGACGATGAACGTCTCACCGTGCAGGGCCTCCTGATCGGTGGCCACGGTGACGCGCTCGGCGGCCTCGGGGGCGCCGGCCTTGGCACACAGCTTGATCACCGAAGCTCGTGCACGGTCAGCCGAGGTGTCAGAGCGTGCCCACAGGACGACCTCTCCGTGGCGGGCGGCGGTGGCAGCGAGGCCGCAGGCAATCGTGCCGGCGCCCGCGATGGCGAGTCTTTCGTGCAAGAGATCTCCTTGATGGGACTGGGCATCGGGCGCCCTCCAGACGCCCGGCTCGGACCGAACAGTACGTGAACGTTCACTGGAGCGACGGCTCCTCGCCGGTGCGGTGGGTGGCGTCCCGGCTCCTCTGCTAAACCACCGCGTGTGATGGCCTCGGCATCGGACACCGTACGCGCGGCCCGGCTCGCCGCGTACGGCGAGCCCCTCCAGGTCGAGGAGGTGCAGCCGCCAGATCCGGGCCCCGACGAGATCCGGGTCGAGCTCGAGTTCGGGGGCGTCAACCCGATTGATCGCTACATCGCCGAGGGGCGCGTGCCCACCGACGGGCCGCTGCCGCGGACGCTCGGCGGCGAGGCGGCCGGGTGGGCCGACGGCCAGCCGGTGCTCGTGGCCGGCGAGGGTCTGGGCTCTGCTCGCGATGGAGTCTGGGCCGAGGCGGCCGTCGTCCCCCGGGCGGCGGTCGTGGCCCTCCCCGAGGGGGTCACCACGCGTGATGCGGCGGCGGTTGGCATCGCGGGGCTGACGGCGCTCAACTGCGTGCGCGTCCTGGCCCGCGTAACGGCCGATGACCGGGTTCTGGTCCTGGGCGCCTCGGGCGGGGTGGGGAGCATGATCGTGTCCCTCGCGCATTCCGCCGGGGCGACGGTCTGGGGTCAGACCGGCTCGCCCGAGAAGGTGGACGGGATCACCGCTCACGGCGCCGATCGCGTTCTGGTCGCCGGACCCGACGAGCTCGCGGCCGCACTCCCTGACCTCGCGCCTACGGTCGCCTTCGATCCGCTGGGCGATGGCTTCATCGCCCCCGTTATCGAGGCGGTCCAACCCCGCGGACGCATCGTCTCACTGGGCGTGTCGGCGGGGGCGGAGGTGACCTTCAACCTGCAGAGCCTGTACCGCAAGATGCTGACTCTGTACGGCTATGGAGGCATGCAGCTGAAGCGCGAGGAGCGCCGGCGCGGGCTCGCGGCGACGCTGGAGGCGGTCCGTGACGGGGATCTGCGCATCGCGATCGACTCCGTCCTGCCCCTGGATCAGGTCAACGATGCCTTCGCCCGGCTCACCGACCGCAGTGTCCAGGGCAATCTCGTGCTCCAGCTGACCTAGTGTCCTGATTCAGAGTTTCCGACTCACGACGTCAGTCCGCTGGAGGCAGTGACTCGACGTCAGCCGCGGTCTACGCGGCCGACCAGCGGAAGCCGACCGGCTCTGCCGCGGGCGGCAGTGGGCTGAGCGGCAGCCCGGGCCGCGGCTCGGGCTCATTGAAGCCGACCGGAGCGAGATCGTTCGGGGTTCCGGGATGAAACAGCGAGGCCAGGTACTGCGCCTGGCCACGGCCCGGGCCGAGCTCGAATTGGCCGCCGCCATAGGCCTCGATGCCGCGGTCGGCGCAGTAGTCATAGGTGTCACAGAGACGCTTCAGGCCGCCGATCCGCGACGGCTTGATGTTCACCATGCGAGGTGGGAAGGGGAGCGCCTCGATGTCCTCGATGGAGTGAATCGGAGCGTCCCACGTGATCCGGTCGTGCGCCGCGATCAGCTCGCGGGCCGTGCCCTCATCGATCACGTCCGGATCCTCGATCCACGCCTCGGGGAACGCGGCCAGCACGCGGCGGTAGAGCAGCGGGTCGGGCTGGACGTCGACCACGGTTCCCTTGTACAGCGCCTTGAAGTCGACTGAGTCCACGGCGCCGGTGTCGGCGATCGCGCTGATCAGCCCCGGCGTCCAGGAGTTTGTGGCATCGAGCTTGAAGCGAAGCTCGGGGTAAACCGACAACCGGCTGAGGAGCGGATCGATCGTCGCCGGCTCTCCCAGGCGCAGCGACACGACATACCGTACCGGGGCCGGCTCACGTTCCAGGACCGCGTACAGGGGGCGCCCGGCCTGCTGGAGGGCGAGGTCAAGCGCGGCGCTGTGAAACGTCCAGCGCCGGTACAGGCGGGAAACTTCACCCCGCTCGGGGGGTTGGGGAAACAGGTCGAGGGCGTCGATTCGGGCGCAGAATTCGCCCAGTGTGAAGGCGCCGGCCAGGTCCAGGACCGGGCCGGCCTTCTGCAGGGCGATGTGGTCCTCCGCCTCGTAGACGACATCCTCGCCCACGCCCTCGGCGCCGTCGCCGTGAAGGTGAACGACTGTCGAGAGCCGCTCGAAGCCGCTCGAGACGTTGGCGCGCAGCCCCTCGAGCGTGTAGCCCTCGACGTGCAGGGGGAGCCCGGAGAGGAGATCGAAGGTGCTCATCACGGGTGCTGGGAGCTCTCGAGCCGTGCGACCAGCTCCTCGAGGCGGAGCTCCTGGAGCCCCTGGCTGACGGCGTCGAGCTCGCCGGCGCAGTACTCGACGAGCTCTCGGCCTTCGCGGACCAGATCGAGCGTTTCGCGTAGGCCCGCCTGTCCGGAGTCCAGACGGCGGATGATCTCCTCGACGCGCGCGACGGCCGATTCGTAGCTGCGCTCCGGGGACCCCGGCTGCGGCTCGTGAGCGGAGGGCGGCGGCGGAGGTTCGGACGGGGAGCTCACGAATCCCGATCCCCGCCGGTGACCCGGGCGGGCACCGAGCCGTCGTGAAAGCGCAGCTCGAGCTCGCCCGCCTCGTGGGTGGCGGCGGCGGAGCCGAGCGGCAGCCCGTCGCGATCCTGGACCAGGGCATAGCCGCGGGCCATCGTCCGCTGCGGATCGTGGGCGGCCAGGGCCAGCGCCAGCCGTTCGAGGTCGCGCGCGCGCCGGGTCCGGTCGGGACCCGAGCCGCGGGTGGCGCTGCGCTCCAGGACCAGGAGCTGGCGGGAGCTGGTGGCGGCCGCGCGCTCGGTGGCGTGGCGGGCGCTGGCCCGGAGCTCGCGCAGAAGCTGATGGAGCCGCCGCCGGTTGCGAGCTACGTGCTCGGCCGGGGCCCGGGACATCGCGCCCAGGGCGCGGGCCCGATCGAGCACCGCCCGCTGTCCGCCGGCGCGCAGCCGCGCGGCGTGGCGACCGAGATCCGCTCGAGCCTGTCGACAGTCCACGGGCACCGCGGCCTCGGCAGCATGGGTGGGAGTGGAGCAGCAGACCGCGGCCACGTCGTCGATCAGGGTGCGGTCGGTGTGGTGACCGACGGACGAGATGACGGGGACGCGCAGCAGCGCGACGGTGCGGCACAGGGTCTCGTCGCAGAACGCGAACAGGTCGGCGAAGCTGCCGCCGCCGCGAGCCACGATGATGACCTCCATCTCGTCCAAGGCGGCGAGGTCCCGCAGCGCGGCGGCGACTCGCGGCGCGGCATGGCGATCCTGTACGGGAGCAAACGCCCACACCAGGCGTCCGGCCCAGCCCCGGCGGCCGAGACCGGCCAGGACGTCGTCGCGGGCCTTGCCCTGCTCGCCGGTGACGACCCCGATCGTGCGCGGCAGACGTGGACGGGCGAGGCGCTTTTGAGGTTCGAACAGGCCATCGGCGTGGAGCTTGCGGCGCAGGCGCTCGACCTGCAACAGGAGGTCGCCCTCACCGGCCGCGCGGAGCTCGAGCACGGCAAAGCTGAACGATGGCGACGAGGTCGAGCTGCCGACGTAGTAGTCGCAGCCGCCCCCGACCACGACGCGCATGCCATCGACCAAGGACAGACCCTGGGCGTCGAAGTCCGTCCGCCACATCGAGCAGGGCAGGGAGCCGTGGGGATCGCGCAGCTCGAAGTACACCCGCGCGCGAGCCATTCGCACGCCCCACACCTCACCAACGAGCTGGACCCGCGCGAAGTCCTGCAGTCGCCGGCGCAGCTGGGCCGCGTAGGAGCCGACCGGGAACGGCCCCGGCAGGTCACTGCCGGGAATCGCTTCCGCCGAGATTGCCGCCGTACTGCTCATCGAGGCGAGGCTACACCGCGGTCCGGGCGGCTCTGCGCCGCCGCGAGCCCCACCCCGCGTCGCTGCGCTTCAGCCCAACGCCGCCTGTAGATCGGCGACCAGGTCGGCGGGCTCCTCGATCCCGCAGCTCAAGCGGACCAGGTCGGCCGGGACGGCCGCGGTTGATCCCTCCACTGACTGGTGGGTCATGGCCTGCGGCACCTCGATCAGGGACTCGACACCGCCCAGGGACTCGGCCAGGGTGAACAGCCGGGTCGACGCCGCGACCGTAGCCGCCCGCGGGTGGCGAAACGACACCATGCCGCTGTAGCCCGGCCAGCGAACATCCTCCACCTCGGGCTGCGCGCGGAGCATGGCGACCACGGCCTCCGCGCTGCGGGCGTGGGCGGCCATCCGCACCGACAGTGTCCGCAGACCCCGGTGGACGAGGAAGCAGTCCATCGGACCGGGAACCGCGCCGACCGCGTTCTGGACAAAGCGCAGCCGCTCGTGGAGCTCGGGGTCGCGCGTGATGACGACGCCGCCGACCACGTCGGAGTGACCGCCCAGGTACTTGGTGGTCGAGTGCACGACGACATTGGCGCCAAGCTCGAGGGGCCGCTGGTTGGCCGGGGTGGCGAAGGTGTTGTCAACGGCGACCAGCGCGGGGCCGCGACGCGCCACCACCGCCTCGATGTCGATCACGTTCAGGGCCGGGTTGGTGGGACTCTCGACCCAGATCAGCCGGGTGTCAGCGTTCACGACCTGCTCGAGGGCGCTCAGGTCGGTCTGGTCGACCAGGTCATAGCGAAGGCCCCAGCGGGCCAGCACCTTGTCGACCAGGCGGAAGGTGCCGCCATACAGATCCGAGGGCAGCACGGCGTGGTCACCGGCGGCGCAGACGGCGGTCATCAGGGCGTGCTCGGCCGCCATGCCCGAGGCGAAGGCCACCGCCCGGCCGCCCTCGAGCTCCCCGAGGGCCTGCTCGAGTGCGGCCCGGGTCGGGTTGGCAGAGCGCGCGTAGTCGTAGTCCTCGACAAAGTCACCGGGAGCGCGCTGGGCATAGGTCGAGGTCTGGTGAATGGCCGGGATGACCGACCCGTAGGAGGGGTCGGGCGTCAGGCCGGCATGAACGGCACGGGTGGCAAAGGCATCCCCGGACTCCGGGGTAGCGGGTGTGCTCACGAGGCCAGCGCCTCGAGCAGATCGGTCCGGGTGACGAGGCCCTCGGCGCGGCCCTCGTAGGTGACCAGCAGGGCCTGTTGCTCGCCGGCCAGCAGCTCGACCGCCTCCCGTACCGGGTCCTCGCTGGCCACGGCGGCAAACGGCGGCTCCATGACCTGCGCGATCTCGGCGTCGAGCAGCGCCGGATCGGCGGCGGCGTGACGCAGGAGGCCTCGCTCGCCGATCGCGCCGACGATGTCGGTTGGATCGTCCGCGCTCACCACGGGGAGTTGGGAGACGCGATGCTCGTGCAGCAGGGCCACGGCGTCGCGAACGCGGAAGTGCGGCTCGACGGTGACCAGCGAGGGGATCTCGCCCGCCTCACGCTTGTGGCGCAACACGTCCCCGACGGTCAGATCCGCGCCCCGCTCGAGGAATCCGTACTGGCGCATCCAGGCATCGGAGTAGATCTTCGACAGGTAGGACCGCCCGCCGTCGGGAATGATGACCACGATCGCCGCCTCGGGATCCTGGAGCTCGGCCGCGACCTCGAGCGCGGCGTGCAGTGCGAGCCCGCCCGAACCGCCGGCCAGGATGCCCTCGACCTGTGCCAGGCGCCGCGTGGTGATAAACGAATCGCGGTCAGACACCGTCACCCAGCGGTCGACCACCGACGGGTCAAAGGTCTGGGGCCAGAAATCCTCGCCGACGCCCTCGACCAGATAGGGCCGCACGTTCTCCTCGCCGCCGGAGTAGATCGAGCCCTCGGGATCGGCCCCGACGATCACGAGATCGCGCTTGCGCTCGCGCAGGTAGCGGGCCATGCCGGTGATGGTCCCGCCGGTCCCCACACCGATGACAAGGTGGGTGAGCCGATCGCCGATCTGCTCCCACAGCTCGGGGCCGGTGTGCTCGTAATGGGTCTGCGGGATTGGCGGGATTGGCGTACTGGTTGGGCTGGAAGGCGCCCGGGATCTCAGCCGTCAGCCGGTCGGCCACGCGGTAGTAGGACTGGGGTGAGTCGGGAGACACGTCGGTCGGCGCGACGACGACCTCGGCGCCGTACGCGCGCAGCAGGTCGATCTTCTCCCGCGACATCTTGTCCGGCATCACGGCGATCACCCGGTAGCCCTTCAGCCGCGCGGCGATGGCCAACCCGGTGCCCGTGTTCCCGGACGTCGGCTCGACGATCGTGCCCCCGGGGCGCAGGTACCCATCCCGCTCGGCCGCCTCGATCAGCGACACGGCGATCCGGTCCTTGATCGAGCCGCCGGGATTGAAGGCCTCGAGTTTGGCGATCACCTGCGGTGCCACGCCGGCGCCGATCCGGGACAGCCGCACCAGCGGCGTGTTCCCGATCGTGTCCAGGATCGAGTTCTTGACGGCGGAGACCGCAACCTTGTCCATGCCGGGGATCTAAGCACCCCGCTGGGCGCCGTGGGAACGCGGACCGGCCCGGGGGCGACGCAGGAAGCTGGCGTGGCGGGCCGTGGTGGCAAAGCCCAGGTTCGCGTACATGACCTGCGGCCAGTCGTCGGCGTCGGCGGGGATCATCACCGTGTCGGCGCCCCACTCGCGGGCGGCCGAGATCGCGGCCGAAACGACGCCTCGGGCAAGTCCGCGCTCGCGGTATCCGGGCAGCGTCGCGACCTGCTCGATCATCGCCATCCGGTGACCATCGGGTCCCTCATCCAGGAATAGCGTGCCCATCGACTGCAGCCCGTCATCGACTCCGGCTCCGAAACGCAGCGCCGTGGTCCCCTCGCGCAATGAGCGCTGGGCCTCGACGAGCCTGTCGGCCAGGCCGGGGAACGCGTCGGGAGGAAAATCGATCTCGAAGTCGGCCCGCATCACGGCGTCGAGCTCGGATTCTGAGATGGGTCGCGCGCGGGGGTCAGGCTCCGCTGTCGGGGCGTCCTCGGTCAGGGTCATGAGCAGCGTGCGCTGACGCTCCCACCCGGCCGCGAGCAGCGCGGGGGCGAGGCGGTCGGCCGCGGCGGGGTCCTCGATCCTGACCAGGCGGTGCCCGGCGTCGTGCAGCCAGCGATCGCCCAGCGTCTCGACGTCGGCGGGCCTCAGGGTCGAGGGAACGGGGCTGCTCAGGATGACCATGTTGAGGCTGAACACGCTCGGCAGTCCGCGGTGGCGGGCCACCCAGCCCTGCGGGATCTCCGCTCGTTCGTCCGCCCCGCGCAGGGTTACGAGGCGGTCAAAGGCGATGCACCGAGCGAGTTCGTCCATCGCGGAAAATCACGGGCTCGCCCGGGGGGCCCCGGCGGGCGCTGGCCCAGGTCAGACGGGGGCGTCAGGTCCGCCGATGGCCTGCGCGCTCGCGTGGTGCGCGGCGTCGGCGACGAGGATGTCCGGATCCGCCGCCTCTCCCCCGCGACGCCGGAAGAACTCCGGGAAGAAGGGCCACGAGGCGAACATCAGGATCACGCCCAGAATCAGGCCGCCGACGCCGATGACGATCGGTGTCTCGATGCCGGCCAGCGGCTTGGAGTAGTTGTTGCCGGCCGTGTTGTAGTACCCGAAGGCCTTGATGGCCACGTAGCCCATCATGATCCCTCCGACGCACGGGGATTAGGCCAGCCAGGACGAAGTTACGGACGCTCTTGAACAGATCCCGGCGGAAGTAGAAGGCGCAGGCCAGTCCGGTGAACCCGTAGTAGAAGCAGACCGAGAAGCCGAGGGCGGAGATCGCGTCGCCGAGCACATCCTGGTTGGAGTTGAAGGCCAGCAACGCGACCGTCCAGACGATCGACAGAGCGCCCATGAGAAGCGTCGAGAAGGTGGGAGTCAAGAACCGGGGATGGACCTTCCCAAACGCTTGCGGGATCGCCTGCCAGCGGGCCATCGAGAACGTGGTCCGCGCGGTGGGCAGGATCGTCGTCTGGGTCGAGGCCGAAGCCGAGGTGAGCACGGCGATGATCAGGAGCTTGTCCCAGCCAGAGCCGAGGACCGGGCCGCCGAGCGCGTTGAGCACATCGTTTGAGTTGTCGGAGAGGAACGTTGGTGCCGTGATAGGCCTGGGCGGCGGCGCTGACGATCACGTAGATCAGCAGCAGAACGACGGTCGAGATGACGGCCGCCTTGCCGGGGCCACGCGTGCGGTCGCGTGACTCCTCGTTCACGGCCACGCCCGAATCCCAGCCCCAGTAGATGAAGATGCCGAGCAGCACGCCGTCGATCAGCGCGCCCCAGCCGAGGTCGAACGGGTTGAACCAGCTGGCCGAGACCTGGATCGAGTGGGTGGGGCTGTTGGCGTAGACCTTTACCAGGGCGACGACCGCGAATACCGCGAGCGTGGCGATCTCAAAGCTGAGCAGGATCGACTGGATGCGAGCCGAGAGCTCGATTCCCCGGTAGCAGATCCAGGTCATGACAACGATCCACACGACCGCGCCCACGATCAGCCAGAAGTTCGAGGGGGCGCCGCTGGAGCTGAAGAGCAGGAACGTGTAGTTGCTGGCGATCGCGGCCAGTGAGGCCATGACGATGATGTCGGCCAAAAAGATCGCCCAGCCGTTGACCCAGCCGAGTTGGGGACCGAAGGCCCGGGTCACCCAGGCGAAGGTGGTGCCGGCGTCAGGGTCAGCCAGATTCAAGAATCGGTAGCCGACCGACACGAACAGGATCGGGATGAACGAGACGATCAGCACCGCCGGCGCGTGAACGCCAACGCCACCGACGGCGACGATGAAGCCGAGCGTCGCCGCCAGGCTGTAGGCGGGCGCGGTCGACGCGACGGCGATGACGAGATTTGAGATGTAGCCGATCGCGTTGGGCTTGAGGCCCTTCTGGCCGGGCGCCAGCTCCGGTCGAACGGACGGAGCGGCCGAGGGTGGGGGGGCTGATGTCTCCAAGGCGGCGAAAGGTATTCGGACAAGACGCCCGGTGCAACACGAAGTTGCATGAGCACAGGTTTAGGTTTTGTACTCGTTGTACAAGTATGGCGCCGATATGGTGTGGCGACAATGCCTTTCGAAAGGCCGTTCAGCGTGGCCGTCCTCGGCGCGGCGGGTACGATCGCCCCGGCCATCATTCGCGATCTGGCCGAGTCAGATGAGGTCTCACAGATGGTGCTGCTCGACCTCGATGCCGAGCGAGCGGCCGCGGTCGCCGCCGAGCATGCTCCGGGCAAGGCGCGAGCCGAGGCCGTCGATGCCCGCTCGGTCGATCAGCTCGCGTCACGGTTGGCCGGAGTCGAGGTGCTGGTCAACACCGCGTCCTACCGGATCAACCTCGAGGCCATGCAGGCCTGCCTGACGGCGGGCTGCCACTACGTCGACCTCGGGGGGCTCTACTGGATGACTCATCGCCAGCGAGAGCTTCATCGCGATTTCGAGCAGTCCGGTCTGCTGGCCCTGCTCGGGGTCGGCTCCAGTCCGGGCAAGACGAACCTCATGGCTCGCCACGGAGTGCAGCAACTCGGTGGTGAGGCGATTGCCTCCATCGACATCGCCGCCGCCGGTCGCGACCCGGTCACGGCGACCGACGGGCGGCTGCATCCCCCGTATTCGCTGCAGACCCTGATCGACGAGCTGACCCTCGCCCCCGTCGTGCTGAGCGACGGCGAGCCGGAGGAGATCGCTCCGCTGACCCCCGCAGGGGTGGTCGATTACGGCGATCCGATCGGCGAGGCCGAGGTCATCTACACGCTGCACTCCGAGCTGGCCACTTTCGGCGAGAGCTTCGGCTGCCGGGCGGCCAGCTTTCAGCTCTCGCTGGCGCCGGCGCTGCTCGACCGCCTAAAGGAGCTGATCGGCGCCTCGTCCGAGGAGATCGTCGCCGCCCAGCGCGAAGCCGCCCCGGCCTCCGATCAGACCGTCTCCGTGCATCTGGTCACGATTCGCACCGCCGGCGGGCGGCGCCTGCAGGTGCGCGCCGAAACCCATCCGCACTTCGGGCTCGGCGGCTCGATCGTATCCACCGCGACGCCGGCCGCGGCCAGCGTGCGCCTGCTGGCTCGCGGTCAGATCAGCGCCGTCGGGGCGCTTCCACCCGAGCGCTGCATCGAGCCGAGCGACATGTTCGCCGAGCTCGAGGCGCGGGGCTGCCGGTTTAGCGTCTCCGGGTAGCGGGCCGGGCGCGGCACCACCTGACGCTGGTCGTGTAGGGCATCTCGAACTCGTCCCGGCCGGCCACCGACGGGTCGGAGTCGACGATCGCGGACACCTTGTCGAGCACGCGCCGGCGCTCGGCTTCGGGCAGGGCTGAGATGTAGCTGACCGAAGCCACCCGGGCCCGCAGGACATCGACGCCACCGACGACGACGTTGGGAAACTCGGCCCGCTGGAGCGGCTCAAAGCGCCCGCTGGCGGCCAGTTGCGCCTCCCACGGGCTCGTGAGCTGCTGGGGCGCGCCGGCGACGTGCTCGTGTACGGCGCGCTGGACGCGCTCCACCCAGGGCACGCTCTCATCCCACGAGTTCCAGATCACCCCGAGTCCTCCACTCGGGCGCAGGACACGGTAGATCTCGGCCGCGGCGGCGGGAACGTCGAACCAGTGAAAGGCCTGCGCGACCAGGACCGCATCGACGCTTGCGTCATCGAGGGGGATCGCCTCCGCCGTCCCCTCCAGGACGCGCACCGAGGGCAGCGCCGCCTCGAGCGCTCGGCGCATTCCGGCCACCGGTTCCACAGCAACGAGCTCGGCGGCGGTGGTGGCCAGGGCACGGGTCAGCTTGCCCGTCCCGGCGGCCAGGTCCAGGGCCACGCGGCCGGGAGCCAGCCCGAGCTTCTCGGCCAGGCACGCCACCGCCGCCTCGGGATAATTGGGGCGCCCGCGCTCGTAGTCATCACCGGCACGCTCGAAGCCGACCGCCGCCGAGCGATGGACGTCGGGCGTCACCGGGTCTCGTGCTTGAGCATCTCGTAGTCGGAGTCGACCATCATCCGGATCAGCTGCTCGAAGTTCACCTCGGGCTGCCAGCCCAGTTGATCGCGGGCCTTGGTGGAATCGCCGATCAGATGATCGACCTCAGCCGGACGCAGCATCGAGGGGTCGCTCTTGACGTGTTGCTCGATCGGCAGGCCGGCCTGGTCAAAGGCGATCTCGACGCATTCGCGCACGGAGTGGGCCTCGCCGGTGGAGACCACGAAGTCCGAGGCGTCGTCCTGCTGGAGCATCAGCCACATGGCGCGCACGTAATCACCAGCGTAGCCCCAGTCGCGCTCGGCGTCGAGATTGCCCAGGCCGAGCTCCTGGAGCAGCCCGAGCTTGATCGCCGCCGCGTGCCAGGTGATCTTGCGGGTCACGAACTCGAGACCGCGGCGCGGGCTCTCGTGGTTGAAGAGGATGCCGCTGGTCGCGTGCAGGTCATAGGACTCGCGGTAGTTGACAGTGATGAAGTGGCCGTAGGCCTTGGCCACGCCGTAGGGCGAGCGGGGGTAGAACGGCGTCCTCTCGGTCTGCGGCACCTCGAGCACCTTGCCGAACATCTCTGATGAAGAGGCCTGATAGAAGCGGGCCTCGGGACAGACCTCGCGCATCGCCTCGAGCAGGCGGGTCACGCCGGTACCGGAGAACTCGGCCGTCAGCGTGGGCTGCACCCAGGAGGCGGCCACGTAGGACATGGCGGCCAGGTTGTAGACCTCGTCCGGCCGCGAGGCGCGCAGCGTGTCGACCAGCGAGCGTTGGTCGAGCAGGTCGCCCTGGTGCATGTGAAGGCGGCTGCGCAGATGCTCGATGCGGTCGAACCTCTCCGTCGAGGAGCGACGCACCATGCCGTGTACCTCGTAGCCCTCGTCGAGCAGCAGCTCGGCCAGGTAGGAGCCATCCTGGCCGGTGATGCCGGTGATCAACGCCCGTCGCTGGGTCATGCCGTCTCCTCGCTGGTCTGCTTGGTCGCGGCCTGCGCCTCGCGCAGCCAGGCCACCGTATCGGCCAGCCCCCGGCCGAGATCGACCTGGGCCTCCCAACCCAGCAGCTCGCGAGCCTTGGCCACCGACGGCCAGCGGCGCTGGACGTCAACGGTGAAGGTCGGCTGGTGGCTGAGCGTCAGGGCGTCTGGATCCTCGCCGCAGGCCGCCCAGATCCGTGCCGCCAGCTCCGAGATCGTCAGCTCCTCGGCGGCGGAGATGTTGAAGTCCTCGTTCTCGCCCTCGGGCGAGCCCATCGCGGTCACGATCCCGTCGGCGATGTCGTCGACGTGGGTCAGCGTGCGGGTCTGCTCGCCGCTGCCGAAGATCTGGAGCGGACGTTGACCGGAGAGCACCTTGTTGATCAGATCGGGCACGGCGTGGGCGATGCCGGGCTCTGCGGGGTCGGGGAGTTCGCCGGGGCCGTAGGCGTTGAAGGGCCGGCAGATCGTGAACGGAAGACCGTGCTGGTCGTGGGCGGCACGCGTGTACACCTCGCCCGAGAGCTTTGAGAATCCGTACGCCGAGCGGGGGGTGGGACAGGACTCGATGTGCCCCTCGGTGGTGGGGAATTCGGTCGCCCGCTCGAAGACCATCGAGGACGAGACGTAGGTGAAGCGCTGCACCTCCTGCTCGACGCAGGCATGCACGATCGAGCCGGTGAGGGAGTTGTTGACCTCGGTCAGCGTGAACGGGAGCTTGTGGAAGTTGGCGATGCCACCCACGATCGCGGCCAGGTGGATCACGTGGGAGCAGCCGCTCAGGGCGGCCCGCGCCACGTCGAGGTCGCGCAGATCACCGAGGTGCACCTCGCAGCCTTCGAGCATCCAGGCGGCAGGCTGGCGGTGATCGGAGATGCGCACCTCCCAGCCCGGATCGCGCAGCAGGCGCCGTACGACGGCGGCGCCGATATTGCCGGCGCCGCCCGTCACCAGAACGCGGCCCATCAGGTGCGGCTGTCCTGGGTCGCGGTCGCCGGGCCCTCGAGCATCGGACGAGCCTCGGCGGCGTACACGAATACCTGCGAAGTCCCCAGGCAGTTCCAGGGATCGACGATCAGGCACTCATCAGAAGCCAGGGCCAGGATCTCGCGCAGCGTGTCTGGTCCGCCGAAGGCCGAGTGATTGGTGGCCACGATGACGACATCGGCGTCGCGCAGGGCGTCAGCCAGGGGCTGAGTCGGCGTTGCGGCGTGAGGATCTGAGACGGCGACATCGGCCAGCTCGCGCTCGAGCAGGCGGATGAGCTTGGGGGAGAGCGAGTCGCGCTCGTCGTCGGTGTCGCGCTTGAAGGTGAGACCGAGTACGGCAACCTTGCGCGAGCCGAGGCTGCCCAGGCGGCGCTTGATGCCCTCGACCAGGAACAGCGGCACTCCCTCATGGACCCGCGACACGGCCAGCAGCATGCCGGGCGCGTGGGAGCGCTCCTCGGAGAAGGCAAAGTCCTTGCGCAGGCAGGTGCCGGCGGTCAGGCCCGGCATCGCGATCCCCCCGCGCGGGTAATCGTGGTTGATCAGCTCAATCACGTCGAACACGTTGGCGCCGTAGCTCTCGCAATCCATCATCAGCAGGTTGGGTAGCGCGAACGTCGCGTAGCGCAGGATGTTGGTCCAGATCTTGGCCAGCTCGGCCTGAACCGGGGTGGTACGGACGATCGGCGCGCCAAAGACCTCGAACAGGCCTGCCGCCCGCTCGGTCGAGTTCTCCCCGACGCCGCCGATGATGCAGGGCAGGCTCGAGATCTCCTCCAGGAAGCGCCCGGCGGCTATCCGCTCCGGAGCATGGGCCACGAACACGTCCTCGCCGACGCGCAGATCACGACGCTTCTCGATGTACCCAGCCACGAACTCCGTCGTGCCGGGGGCGATCGTCGAGCGCAGGATCAGGGAGTGGCCGGGACGCAGCAGCGGCAACAGATCGTCGACGGCCGCGCGGACCTGGCGCAGATCGCTCTCCACGTGCGAGAAGGACGGCGTACCGATCGTGATGACGATGTCGTCGGCGGCCGCGGCGTCGGCGGCGCGGTCGGTGAGCTCGAGACGCCCGCTGCGCCGGGCCCGGTCGAGCAATGCCTGCGTGCCCGCCTCATCCCACGGCATCCGGCCCTCACGCAGCGAGGCCAGCAGCTGCTGGTTGTGGTCGATGCCGAGCACCCGCAGCCCCTTGTCGGCGAAGCACAGAGCCAAGGGCAGCCCGACCCGCCCGAGACCGATCACCGATATGTAGCGTCCGTCGCTCACGTCTGCCTTTCCCAAACCCCGGGTTTCGGTGTTCTAAACGTACAAGGCAATGCTTCGGTTTCGCTAAGCGCCGGGCCGGCGGGATTCGCTTACTGCGACTCGTCCTCGGTGTGCCCGACGCTGGCCAGAGGCGTCAACCCCGGTTCGGCCGCGTGCCCGCGGGTCTCCCCGACATACGCGATCTGATTCAGGCGCGCGATCTCGCGCTCGCCCTCCACGCGGGCCGGGTGGTCCGCGGGCAGACCGCGGATCAGCACCCGGATCCGTTCGCGCAACTGAAGGGCGAAGTGCGGGGTCGAGGCCCCCATCAGCTGGCGGACGTCCTCGACGGTCACCGTATGGCCGGCCTTTATGCGATCTGGGTGTTCGGCTTGGCTCATTTGTTGGTCTGGGGGATCGCCTGGAGCAGATTGTCCATCTCGGCCTGGACGGGCACCGAGATCGCGCTCTGGTCGCCGATCACCCAGCCGTGGTTATAGACGGCCGCGGTCGGTCCCTCCTGGGTGTAGCCCGGCGTCGCGTAATTGAGGAAGAAGTCCAGCACGGGTTTGGGAAGCGTAGAGGCATCGTTGACGATCAGCTGGGGCCCGTAGTCGCCGCTGCCCGATAGCGGCGCGGCGGCCGCGGCGTCGAGCGGCCGGCTGGCGTTGATCAGCACATAGCCGTGACCGGGGCTGCTGATGGCCCAGCCGAAGCTGCCGGGCACGTGGGCACACGGCTGGGCGTACACGCAGGCCGGGTCACGGTACTTGGCGAAGGCCACCGAGTTAGCGGCGGGATCCGAGCCCTCGACCCGCTTGACGCTCCCGTACTTGCCCAGCTGGCCGAAGGTCGTGGCGCTGATCGCGCTCGGCGGTCCGAGCACGTAGATGTGCGGTCTCTGGTGGGCCAGCAGGGCCTGGCGCGTGGCCGCGGGGATGCCGTGAGAACCCACGAACAGCACCGGATCGCCGCTCTCGGCAGCCCAGCCGGCGGCGGGCATGGCATACGCCGGGCTGGTGGCCGAGGCGATCACCACGTCCTTGCTGGTGGCGCCCTGCGCGGCGGTGGCGAAGCGGTCGATGCCGGCGGCCAGCGTGTATGGGTCCGGGCCGTTGATCGCCGCCGCCCGGCGGCCCTTGATGGGGGGCACCGAGCCGATGCGAATCACCTGGGCGCCCCCGGCTGCCCCCGTGCCCGTCGGGGCCAGCGCCGTGAGCGTCTGCCCGGTGATCGCGGGCAGTTGCGAGCTTCCCGAGAGCAGGATCGGCGCCCGGATCGGGGGCGCCATGAGGACGCTGGCGGCGATCGCGGCCTGCCAGTCATCGGTGGGGGCCAGCACCACCGCCCCGGGGTGGGTGCCGGCCACGGCCGAGGGGTAGACGGCGAGCGCGACGAGGGCGGCGTCGGCGACCGGATTGGCTCCGGGGACGCGAGTCGTGTTCTTGGTGGCCAGCGCCGGGAAGCCGAGTCCGGGCGCCGCGGCCGCCTGAGCGGGAACGGCCACCGTGACCGTGCCCACCGTGGACGTCGAGCGTCGGTGCAGGAGCGTGGTTCCGCCGCAGCCGGCCACGGCTACGGCGACGCCGATCAGGAAAAAGGCCAGCAGCCACCGTCGCATCGGCGCGGACATTAGCGGCCACCTGTCCCGCGGGCGCCGACGGAAATCGGGCCTTTGAGATGGCACGAACCGCTCAACTAACCCGCCATCGGCCTCCCAGGCGCGTCGCGCGGGCGCCCTCCCGCGTCACGCGGCCGATTTGGTGTGTATATTGCCGCCCTGCCTAATCCGCGGGCACCGAAATCCGTGGAGCGGGGGACCCACTTGTCCCCATGGGGCTAATCACACGGTCAATCCGTGAGAAGCGCAGGCTCTTTTAGCGCTAGCCCGACAGCTAACCCCGCCGGCCGACGAAAGAGAGAATCTTGCGCCCCCTCCGCAACCTTGCCCCTGTCCTTGCCGTGCTGGCTTTTGCTAGCTCTGCTTCGGCCGCTACCCAGCCCTCGAGCGGCTCAACCACCGCTACCGGCACCGGCGGCGCCGGCATGGGCGCCCCCGCCACCGCTCCCAGCACGCCCGCTCATCCGACCGTTCGCGGCAGCGTGGCCAAGATCGTCAAGGGCATCGCCTACGCGCCGGCCTACGCTCCGATCCAGGTCAAGCGACTGATCTGGGCCGGTAACACGATTCGCCGCAAGCCGTACGTCTTCGGCGGCGGCCACGGCGTCTGGAACGACGCCGGCTACGACTGCTCCGGCTCGGTCTCCTACGTCCTTCACGCCGCCGGCCTGATCAAGACCTCGATGGACTCGAGCGAGTTCGAGACCTGGGGCCTGAAGGGGGCCGGACAGTGGATCACCGTGTTCACCAACCCTGGCCACGCGTTCCTGGAGGTCGCCGGTATCCGGCTCGACACCTCGGCCGAGGGCGACCCGCACCCGGCTCCTGGTTCAGGGCCGCGCTGGCGCCCCCTGATGACCCGCACGCCCGGTTTTCAGGCCCGGCACCCGGCCAGCTTCTAGTCCGAGCGGCGGTTCCCCCGGTCGTCCAGGCCGGGGACCGAGACCCTGAGGCCCGGTACGCTTGGATGAGACAGTCCAGCCACCGCCCAAGGAGGATGCGATGCCGGGCCTTTCCGGGCGCATGTCAACCGTCGTCAAAGCCAAGATTTCGAAACTGCTCGATCGCGCCGAGGATCCCGGCGAAACTCTCGAGTACAGCTACCAGAAGCAGATCGAGCTGCTCCAGAACGTCAAGAAGGGGATTGCCGACGTCGTCACGTCCAAGAAGCGCCTGCAGCTGCAGGAGGAGAAGCTTCAGCAGCAGGTCGTGAAGCTCGACACGCAGGCGCGCCAGGCGCTGGCGGCCGGCAACGAGGAGCTGGCCCGGACCGCGCTCGAGCGCAAGAACGTCGCCCAGACCGAGCTGCAGTCGCTCGACTCGCAGATCACCCAGCTCGAGCAACAGCAGGAGCAGATGACCGCCTCCGAGCAGAAGCTGCGCTCCAAGATCGAGCAGTTTCGCTCCAAGAAGGAGGTCATCAAGGCCCAGTACTCGGCGGCTGAGGCTCAGGTCCGGATCTCCGAGGCGGCCACCGGGGTCGGCGAGGAGATGGCCGACGTCGGCCTGGCCATGCAGCGTGCGCTGGACAAGACCGAGAACATGAAGGCCCGGGCCGATGCGGTGCAGGAGCTCGAACAGGCCGGGACGTTCGAGGACCTCACCCAACTCGGCTCTGGCGAGGACGACATCGATCGTCAGCTCAAGGAACTCTCGAGCACGAGCGAAGTCGACTCCGAGCTGGCCAAGATGAAGGCCGAGCTGGGCTCAGGCTCAAGCAGCCCGGGCGAGCTCGGAGCGGGCTCATCGAGCTCCGAGGGGGCTGCTCCCAGCCAGGGCTCATGATCGTCCGCATCTCCAACGAAGGGCAGTACGAGGTTCCCGACGAGGACACGGCCGGGCTAAACGAGCTGGACAACAAGGCGGTCAGTGCCTGCGAGGCGGCCGATGAGGCCGAGCTTCCATGAAGTGTTCGGACAGTTGCTGGACTACGTCCGCGAGAAGGGGACTCCGGTGCCCGACGACGAGTTGACCGGCTCGAACATCATCCTGCCGCCCCCTGACATCTCGCTCGCCGAGGCCCAGACGGCATTCCAGGGCGAGGGGCTCATTCCGGGCTGAGCTCGAGCAGCAGCTCGTGGGTTGCGCGAGCGGCTCGCTCCCAGGTGAAGGTGGCAGCGCGGCGGCGGCCGGCCTCGGTCAGTCGCCGGCGCAGCTCGGGTTCGGTGGCGGCCGCGATCACGGCCCGGGCAAGCGCGGATTGGTCATCGGGGTCGACCAGGAGTGCGGCATCGCCGCAGGTCTCGGGTAGAGCCGCGCGATCGGCGGCCACGACCGGGGTGCCCGTGGCCATCGCCTCCAGGCAGGTCAGGCCGAAGCCCTCGTAGCGGGAGGGGAGAACAAAGGCCCGGGCCCCGGCGTAGAGCGCGGGCAGGTCACGGTCATCGACGTAGCCCAGCGAGCGGATCGCCCGCGCGTCCGGGTCGCCGGCGAAGTAGGGGCGCACGTCGCCGGCGCGGACAAGCTCGATCCCGCGCTCGCGCAGGGCCGAGGCGCAGGCTCCGAGGGCAGCGAGATTCTTGCGCTGGTCCTCGGTGGCCAGCGTGAGGACATAGGACCCGTCCGTCAGTCCATATCGGTTGGTGACCCGGGTGACCTCGGTGGCCGGCCGGGGCGCGAAGGCGGGGCTGACGCCGCCTGCAACCACGGTCAGGCGCTCGGGCGAGAGCCCGGCCAGCTCGATCAGCTCGCCGCGCGAGAACTCAGACACGGTGATCACGCCCAGGGCCCGGCGCGCGCAGGCCAGCCCCACCATCCGATGCCAGGCGCGGTAGCGCGCTGAGTAGGCCCGGGGCTCGCGCAGGACGGCCGCGTCGTGGACGACGAGCACGTTGCGGGGCCAGGCCAGGGGGGCGAGGTTGGCGGGCGAGAAGATCAGCGCCGCGTGCCGGCGCGCCGCCAGCGCCGGGAGCAACAGCTGTTCCCACGCCTGGGCGCGACCCCGGGGGCGCAGGCGCGGACGGGGCTGGACGATCTCGTAGCGCTCCGGGGCCAGCCCGCGCAAGCGCGGAATGATCTCCGCCGTCCAGCGCTCGACGCCGGTGATGGTCGGTCGGGTGGCGGCGCGGCGGTTGAGGAGGATCGGCGCGGCCCGTCCGGCGGCGGACCTCAGATCGGGATTCCCCACAGGGGAAACCAGCGCTGCAGCTCGGACTCCAGCGGCAGCTCGGCGCCGATCTGGGCCTTGAGAACCAGCTCGCGCTCGTTGTCGCGCTGCTGACCACCGGCTGCGCCGGCGGTGCCCCCTGCGGCGGGCACGAACGGGTAGAAGCTGCCCCGCTTGTAGTTGTAGATCCAGTACACGGCACGGCCGCGGGAGTCCTCGAAGGCGAACACCGCGCACAGCAGCCGCTCGCCGTAGCCGCCCCCCTCAAGCTCCGTGCTGACCGCGTTGAGGCCGACGACCAGGTCATCGAACTCGGGAGCGCGAATGATCAGCCAGCTGAACCCAAAGCTGTCCTCCGAGGTCTCGACGGTGGCGCCGCTGTCGCCGGCGGTGGCCCGCACGACCTCCTCCATGTCGGTGACGATGGCCCGGAAGTCAGCGGTGGCCAGCGACTGGAACACGATCGCCGCCGCCCCGCGCGTCTTCAGGTCGAGGTCGGTCTCGAAAGACACATACGCCGTGCTCATGGCAAACAGCCGGTCGGGAGCGGGCTTGGCGAGCTTGCGCTTGCCGGTCAGGACGTCGAGCAGACCCATCGTCTATTCAGAGCCTGGGGCGGTGGCTCAGGCCACGCCCTGGAGCTGGGACTCGAGCCGGGCCAGCGCCTCGAGCCGCGCCTCGAGCGGGGGGTGGGTCGAGAACAGGTTGGTCAGGCTCTGCTTGGCCTTGGGGGGAAAGATGTAGAAGGCGGCAAGTTCTGAGTTGGCCGCGCGCAGGTCGCGCTGGGGGATCTGGTCCATCGCGCCGCTGATCTTCAGCAGGGCGGAGCTGAGCGCGCTCGGGCGGCCGGTGATGATCGCCGACCCCCGGTCGGCGGCGAACTCGCGGTAGCGCGACAGCGCCTGCAGCAGGACGAACGAGATCATGTAGACGACCGCGGAGACGAGGATCACGACGATGAACCCGGGGCCGCTGTCGTCATCATCGATGGCGCCGCCGAACCAGAAGCCGATCTGGACGATGAACGAGGCGATCGAGGCGAAGAAGCTGGCGATCGTCATCACCAGCACATCCCGGTTCTGGACATGGGTGAGCTCGTGGCCGAGGACGCCCTCGAGCTCGGCCGGTCCGAGCAGCGCCAGCAGCCCGGTGGTGGCGCAGACGGTCGCCTTCGACGGGGACCGGCCGACGGCAAAGGCGTTGGGCATCGGCGTGTCGGCGATGGCCACGCGCGGCTTGGGCAGGTTGGCCTGAATGCAGAGCCGCTCGATCGTGGCGTGCAGCTCGGGCGCCTCCTCGGGCGTGACCTCGCGCGCCCCCATCGAGGCCAGGGCGATCTTGTCGGAGGTGAAGTACTGGACCAGGAAGAGCGCGCCGGCGATGATGGCCACGGTCACCGCGCCGGCTCCGGCGGCGATCAGGACGGCGACGAGCACGGCGTAGATCAGCCCGAGCAGGAACAGGGTCAACAGCATTCGGGTCTGCAGGCCGCGGTCGCGGCCGAAGTTTCTGGAAGCAGGCATGGTCCAGGTCATGTTGTCAGAGTTCTTAAGCCAGATTGAAACGCAAGCGAGGAAAATCCTCTACAAGGTTTCATGCATTCCGTAAAGTAGCCCCGCTGTTCGTCCGATAGTCGCTGCAGGGTGCGGAACACCAGGGCATACGTGACGGGATTCGGTACGGCGGGCTCGATGCTCACCGGCGCCGCGGTTCTGTTCGTGCTCGCCAGCGGGATCGTCGCCTTCTCGGGCTGGCCTCGTGTCGCCAACCAGACTTCGCCATCGGCGGCTGCCGTCAGTGCCGCTCCCGCTCAGCCGTCGAGGGTCAGCCGCCGCCTGCGCGCCGTGGTCATTCCCCGGCGCGCTCGGAGCTGTCGCTGTTTCGGCGACCGCCGGCGGCCACCGGATTCTGGTCGGCACCAAGCGGACCGGGACGGCTCCGAGCGCCTCCACGGGTGCCAGCTCCGGCTCGGCGACGGGCAAGCGGAGGAGTGTCGGCATGACGCCGGCGGCGCTCTCCAACCACGGTTCGCTGCTCGTCGGCTGAGCTGGCCAGAGTTACCGCAGGCCGAGCACGTTCTGCAAGAAGCGCAGGCTGACCGCCTGCAGCTCCTCATCATGCTGGACCGAGCGATGGTGGCCGCCGGGAACCTCGATCAGGCGACTGCCCGGCGCGCGGGCGTCCCGGGCCAGCTCCCGGGAGAGCGCCACCGGAACCTGCTCGTCGCCCCGGGCGTGCATGAACAGCACGGGCACCTCGAGGGCCGTGACCACGGCGCCCAGCGACTCTTGGCCCAGCAGGGAGGCCACCCCGGCGGCGTCGATCCGCCACGGCAGCTCCGGGTTCTCGAGCGCTCGGCGCAGGCCATCGGGACTGGCCGGCGAGATCGCCACCACGGCTCCCGCACGCGACGGGGCGGCGGCCCGCAGGGCGAGGTAGCCACCCAGGCTGGACCCGCGCACCGCGACCGGGGCGCCCGGCGCCAGCTCGCGGCGCAGGACGCCGGCCATGGCCACGACATCGCTGAGCGCGCGGGCGTCCAGACGCCCTTCGCTCTCGCCGTGACCGCGTTGATCGAAGACCAGCGCAGCAAAGCCCAGGGCGATCGCAGCCCGGGCGAAGTCGTAATGGCTCTCCTTGGCTGAGCCCGCGCCGTGGAGGACGAGCACCCCGGCCCGCGGTGGCTCGCCATCCGTAGGACGCCAGAGCGCATAGGCCAGTCCATCGTGAACGGCGGTGCGGGGACGCAGCGGCTGCACCGCTCGCCCGGCTCGGCGTGCACCCAGCATCAAAACCCGGCGGCGATCGCGCTCATGACCGTGCCCCCACGGCCCACAGCATATCTTTGCGTGCTGTGAGCACTGAGACCCAAGCCGCGCTTGACCACGTCCTCCCCCTGGGCACGCGGGTCAACCCGGCCGGACACCTCGAGCTCGGCGGCTGTGACGCGGTGGCGCTGGCCGGCGAGTTCGGGACCCCTGTCTACATCGTCGTCGAGGATGATCTTCGCGCCCGCGCCCGCGGTTTCTGGGATGCGGTGGCGGCCCGGCACGAGGACTTCGACGTGCTGTTCGCCTCCAAGGCATTTCCGTGTACGGCCGTCTACCGGGCGCTGGCCGCCGAGGGGCTGGCCTGTGACGTGGCTTCGGGCGGTGAGCTCGCGCTGGCTCTGGCCGCCGGGTTTGATCCCCGGCGCACCTATATGCACGGCAACGCCAAGTCCACCGCCGAGCTTGCCGAGGCGCTGCGCGCCGGCGTCGGACACGTGGTGATTGATTCCTTTGACGAGCTGGAGCGGCTGGGATCGCTCGCCGCCGAGCTCGGCCGTGAGCAGGAGGTGCTGATCCGGGTCACGCCCGACGTCGCCGGGGACACGCACGCCAAGGTCTCGACCGGCCAGGCGGACTCCAAGTTCGGCTTTTCGATGGCCGCGGCCCCGCAGGCCATCGAGTCTGCCCACGGCCATCGCGGGCTGAAGCTGGTCGGGCTGCACTTTCACATCGGCTCTCAACTGTTCGCGCTCGAGCCGTTTCGGGCCGCGGTGCGGGCGATCGCCGCGCTCGGAGACTTCGGCGTCTACAACCTCGGTGGTGGCCTCGCCGCCCCCTACACCCTCGATCAGCATCCACCCAGCGCAGAGGAGTACGTCGCGGCCATCGTCGACGCCCTGCACGAGGAGATTCCCGGGGGACGGGCAAGCGCCTGCTGCTCGAGCCCGGGCGCGCCCTGGTCGCCAACTCGACCGTGACCCTCTACACGGTCCAGACCGTCAAGCGCAACGTGTCGACGTGGGTCGCCGTCGACGGCGGCATGTCCGACAACCTCCGGCCGATGCTCTATGACTCGCGCTATGAGGCCCTGCTGGCCGATCGGCCCTTCGCCCCGGGCGGCGAGCTCTGCCAGCTGGCGGGCAAGCATTGCGAGTCCGGCGACGTGATCGTGCGCGACGTGGCGCTGGCCGATCCGGCTCCCGGGGACGTGGTGGTGACCCCGGCCACGGGCGCCTACGGGTACTCGCTGGCCAACAACTACAACGGCGTCCCCCGTCCGCCGGTGGTGTTCTGCTCGGGCGGCCGGGCCCGGACGGTGGTGCGCCGCGAGACCTACGCCGACCTGATGAGCCGGGATGTGAGCGCATGAGCGAGGCCTTCCGCGTGGGCGTGCTTGGCGCGGGGACCGTCGGCGGCGCCTTCATCGAGCTGCTCCCCGAGCACGCGTCGCGAATCGAGCGGATGACCGGGCTGCGCCCCGAGCTGTCGGGCGTGCTGACCCGTTCCCGGGGAACCTTTGCCGACATCCTGGACGGCTCGGATCTGGTCGTGGAGCTGATCGGAGGCATCGATCCGGCCCGCGAATACCTGCTGGCGGCGATGCGGGCCGGAAAGCACGTGGTCACGGCCAACAAGCAGCTGCTCTCCCAGTACGGGGAGGAGCTCTGGGACGAGGCCCGCGCCCAGGGGGTGCAGCTTCGCTTCGAAGGGGCCGTGGCCGGGGTGGTTCCGGTCATTCGGGTCCTTCAGGAGTCACTGGCCGGCGCGACGATCGATCGCGTGCACGGGATCGTCAACGGGACCACGAACTTCATTCTCACCGAGATGGCCCGCACGGGCTGTGAGTTCAGCGCCGGACTTGCCGAGGCGCAGCGGCTCGGCTATGCCGAGGCCGACCCGTCGGATGACATCAACGGCCGGGACGCGGCGGCCAAGATGGCCATCATCGCCCGACTCGCCTTCGAGACGCCGGTGCATCTGGACCAGGTCGCCTACGAGGGGATCGAGGCGATCCAGCCCGACGACATGGAGTACGCCCGCGAGCTCGGCCTGAGCCTGAAGCTGATCGGCACCGCCGAGCGGATCAACTCGGGTCTGTCGGTGCGCGTCTACCCGGCCTTCCTGTACCCCGGTCACCCGCTGGCCTCGATCAACGGTCCCTTCAACGCGGTCACGGTCGAGTCCAAGGCCATCACCGAGATCACCATGTCCGGTCCCGGGGCGGGCGGTCCCCAGACCGCCAGCGCGGTTCTCGGCGACGTCATCAGCGCCATGATCCCGCCGGCCTCGACCCCGCCGGCGATCGAAAAGCTCGACATGGTGACCGACGTGGTCTCCTCCTTCTACCTGCACCTGGAGGTCGCCGACGAACCGGGCGTGCTGGCCCAGGTCGCCCAGGTCCTGGCCCAGCAGGACGTGTCGGTCAAGTCGGTCGTTCAGAAGGGCATGCGCTCCCAGGCCCGGCTGGTGATGGTCCTGCACCCGGTGCTCGAGTCGCGCTTCTCGGCCGCGATGGAGCTGATCGCCGCGATGGACATCATGCGCGCCCGGCCCCGGGCGATCCGCGTCATCGAGGAAGAGTTCGTCTAGGCCCACCCGCGTCCCTCCCTTCTGCCCGGGCGTTTTCACACTTTTGTTGCGCGCCGCCACCCACGGGTCACATGATCTTTGGGAGCGTTCGGGGCGATGGAAGAAAGCGTCGAAAATCGACGGTTATCTACAGCACGCCTCGCTGGGCTAGCTGCGGAGCAGCATGAGGTGTTTGCGGTGTGGCAACTGCCGGCCATCGGGGTCGGCGAGCGGGCGGTACAACGAAGGGCCGCGGCCGGCCTCCTCCGTCGCCTCTACCACGGGGTCTACACCAGCTGCCACGCCACCCTCACCGTAAGGGGGCGTTGGATGGCCGCCGTCCTGGCCTGCGGGCCTGATGCCCTGCTGAGCCATCGTGCTGCCGGAGCTCTATGGGACCTCAACCGCACCCCGAGCGGCGCCGTCGACGTGACAGCGCCCGGAAAGCGCAGGCACCGAGGCATCCGCTGTCACACCACCCGCTTCCCTCCCCAGCTCATCCGGGCAACAGTGGACGCGATCCCCGTGACCACGCTCGAGCGCACCGTCCTCGACCAAGCCCGGGTCCTCAGCCCCCAGAGGCTGCGGACCACCCTCGAGCAACTTCAGTACCAGGGGCGCCTATCGCCCCGACGCTTTGAAGAGCATCGCACCCATCGGGGTCTCAAGGCGGTGACAGCCGCTCTGGCCCAGCTGGGTGACGACCCTCCCTGGACCCAATCCGAGCTCGAGCGCCGGTTCCTGGAGCTGATTCGGTCGGCGCAGCTGCCCGAACCGCTCACCAACGTCCCCGTGGCCGGCCACGTCGTCGACTTCTTCTGGCCTGAGCACCGGCTGATCGTCGAGGTCGACGGCTACGCCTGGCACCACAGCAAACGCAGCTTCGAGGCGGACCGCAGCAAGACGGTGACGCTGACCCTGGCCGGCTTCCGCGTCGTCCCCGTCACCCACGCCCGGATCGTCCACGATGCCGCCCGGCTGCTCGTTGAGCTGCGCGGACTAATAGGATCAGCCGCCGCATGAGAGCGATGCAGATCACCGACCTGAGCGGGCCCGCGTCGGCGCTGAAACTGGCCGACGTTCCCGAGCCCGAGGGCGACCACTTCCTCTCTCCGGGCTCCGGGGTGGTCGTCGACGTGCGAGCGGCCGGGGTCTCGTTCCCGGAGGTTCTGCAGACCCGGGGCGAGTATCAGTTCAAGCCCCCGCTGCCGTTCGTGCCCGGCAGCGAGGTCGGAGGCGTCGTCCGCAGCGCTCCGGAGGACGCCGCCGTGCGGGTCGGTGATCGGGTAGCCGCCTTCTGCATGCTCGGCGGCTTTGCCGAGGTGGTGACCGCCCCGGCCTACTTCACCTTCAAGCTTCCCGACGCGCTCAGCTTCGAGCAGGGTGCCGGGCTGGTCCTCAACTACCACACGGCCTACTTCGCGCTGAAGATCCGCGGTCGCCTCGAGACGGGGGAGAGGGTCCTCGTCCACGGCGGTGCCGGGGGTGTGGGAACGGCCGCCCTGCAGGTGGCCAAGGCCCTGGGGGCGACGACGATCGCCGTCGTCTCGACCGATGAGAAGGCCGAGATCGCCCGCCGGGCCGGGGCCGACCACGTCGTGCGCTCCGATGGCGCCTGGAAGGACGAGGTCGTCAGCCTGACCGACGACGGCGTTGACCTTGTCCTCGATCCGGTCGGCGGCGATCGCTTCACCGACAGCCTGCGCTCGCTGCGCGAGGGCGGCCGCGTGGTCGTCGTCGGCTTCACCGGCGGCTCGATCCCCGAGGTGCGCGTCAACCGTCTGCTGCTCAAGAACACCGAGGTGATCGGCGCCGGCTGGGGCGCATACGTGATGGCCAAGCCCGCGGTCACGGCGCAGATCGGCCAGGTCATCGCCGACATGATGGACAGCGGCGCCGTGGCCCCGGTGGTCGGCGCGCGGTTCCCGCTCGAGCAGGCGGGTGATGCTCTGACCCTGCTCGACGAGCGCGGGGCCACGGGGAAGGTCGTCCTGACCACCGGCGTCGCCGGCGGTGCCCTCGCCTGACGCGCTGGCGTGGCTCTGCCATGCTGCCCGGCGATGCCAGGTCTGATCGAGCGCTATCGCGATCGGCTGCCGTTCGCCGACGAGGATCCCGTCGTCTCCCTGGGGGAGGGGTCCACGCCGCTGGTGCATGCCCCGCGCTATCAGAGCGAGCCGGCGTCGAGGTGTGGTGCAAGCTCGAGGGGCTCAACCCGACCGGGTCGTTCAAGGACCGCGGTATGACGTGCGCGGTCTCGGCCGCCGTGCGCGAGGGCGCGCAGGCGATCGTGTGCGCCTCAACCGGCAACACGGCGGCATCGGCGGCCGCCTACGCCGCGCGGGCCGGGCTGCGCTGCGCCGTGATCGTGCCCGAGGGCAAGATCGCCACCGGCAAGCTCGCTCAGGCGCTGATGCACGGGGCCCGGGTGGTCGCGCTGCGGGGCAACTTCGACGTCGCGTTGAAGCTCGTGCGGGAGCTGACCGCGGCCCACCCGATCGCGCTCGTCAACTCGGTCAACGAGTTCCGCATCCAGGGCCAGAAGACCTCGGCCTTCGAGATCGCCGAGGACCTCGACGGCGAGCTCGATGCGCTCTGCATCCCGGTCGGCAACGCCGGCAACATCACCGCCTACTGGCGTGGCTTTTCCGAGCTGGGCCTGGCACCGAGCATGCTCGGCTTCCAGGCCGCGGGCGCGGCGCCACTCGTTCTCGGCCATGCGGTCCAAGCGCCGGAGACGGTGGCCAGCGCGATCCGGATCGGCAATCCGGCGCGCTGGGAGGAGGCGATGAACGCCATGACCGCCTCCGGGGGCACCGTGCGCGCGGTGACCGACGAGCAGATCCTGTCCGCCTACCGGCTGCTGGCCAGCACCGAGGGGATCTTCTGCGAACCCGCCTCGGCGGCGAGCGTGGCCGGCCTGTTGGCCCACGGTGCCGGTGACGCCCGGCGCGTGGCCTGTGTGCTCACCGGTCACGGCCTCAAGGATCCTCAGACCGCGCTTGCCCAGGCCGGAGCGGTGCTGCCGTGTGACCCGGTGCTGAGCGCGATCGAGCGGGCGGTCCTGGGGTGAGCCTGGCCCGCCGCCGCCTGGTTCGCGTGCCCGCCTCCTCGGCCAACCTCGGTCCCGGCTTTGACGTCCTGGCCGCCGCGCTGGCGCTGCAGCTGGAGCTCGAGGTGGTCGAGACGGGGTCGTTCGGCGTCCCACCGAGCTCGACGTCCCGCGCGACCCGCGAGAACCTGGTCGTGCGGGCCTTCGAGCGTCTGCATCCCGCCGACGACTTCGAGTTCCGGATCACGTCTGAGATTCCGCTCAGCGGCGGCCTCGGCTCGAGCGCGGCGGCGACGCTGGCCGGCCTGATGGCCGCCGACCACCTGTTCGAGCTCGACGCCGATGTGCTCGCTCTGGCCACAGGGTTCGAGGGCCACCCCGACAATGTGGCCGCGGCGCTGCGCGGCGGCTTCGTGGTCTGCGCGGACGACCGCGTCCACCGTTTCGATGCCCCGATGGGCCTGGAGGCGATCCTCGTCGTGCCGCCCGAGCCGGTTGCCACCAGCGAGGCCCGCGCCGTGCTCCCGGCCACGGTGCCGCTGGCCGACGCCGCGTTCAACGTCGGGGCGGCCACGCTGCTCGCGCTGGGCCTAGCCGGCGGCGACTGGGAGTTGATCGGCGCCGGCCTGCGCGACCGCTTGCATCAGCCCTACCGGGCGCGGCTGTTTCCCCGCTCGGCCGCGCTGCTGGAGCGGGCCTCGGAGCTCGGTGCGCTCGGGGCGACCGTATCCGGGGCCGGGCCGAGCGTGCTCGTCTGGTGTCAGTACGAGCAGACCGGCGCGATCCTGTCCGCGCTGGCCCGCGAGACCGAGGGTTGGGCGCGGGTGCTCCGGGTCCCGTTCGAGACCCAGGGCGCCGACGTGCGCGAGCTCTAGCCTGTGCTGGGAGCCGGCCGCGGCCGCCTGCTGCGTGCTCTCCAGCAGCGGCGCCAGTCGCTGGCGAGCCGCGTTCAGCTTCAGCCGGCGGAGGATCTCATCGGCCACCGTGACGTAGTCGCTGCCCAGATCGGGCCGGTAGTCCAGGATCGAAGTGGCGCGCTCGGCCGACTCGGCGTAGGCGATCGAGGCGCGGATGGTGGTCTCGATCAGCTTGTCGCCGAAGTGCTCTCGCAAGGAATCGAAGGCCTCCCGCGAATGCCGGGTTCGCATGTCGGCGATGTTCAGCATCACGCCCAGCCACTCCAGATCCGGGTTGAGGCTGTCGCGGGCGAGGTCGATGACCTCCAGGGCCTGCTCGACGCCCTGCATGGCGAAGTACTGGGCCTCGGCGGAGAGCAGGGCGTAATCGGAGGCGACCAGGGCGTTGACCGTGAGCAATCCCAGGGCCGGCGGGCAGTCGATCAGGACCAGGTCATAATCGGGCGCGATCGGGCGCAGGGCCTTCTTGAGGGTCAGCTCGCGACCCATCTTGCCCCCCAGGGCCAGCTCGGCCTCGGCCAGCCCGAGGTTGGCGGGAATGATCCCGTCGTGAACCGCCTCGGCGGCTTTGGCCCGGCCGGCGAGCACGTCGCCGATCGTCGGCGACGCCTCGGGATCCACGTCCAGGTAGTCGGACAGGTTTCCCTGAGGATCGAGATCGACGGCCAATACCTCCAGGCCGGCGCGGCGGAAGATGTCGGTGAGCGTCCGGACCGTCGTGGTCTTACCGGTGCCACCCTTCTGGGAGAGAACGGCAATCGTGGAAGTCATCGGCGCCGCACTATACGGACGCTGCGGGCGCCGATGTCGCTAGGCCCCGGGTGGGCCGAGGCTAGGCCTCGGCGAGGCCGCCGCCCGGCGTCTGCGCCCGCTCGAAGCGCATGCCGGAAACCACCGGTACATCGATGAAATGGAGGTGATGACGGCCGATCACGACCTCGTCGCCGTCGGCCAGCGTGCTCCACTCGACCCGCTCACCGTTGACGAACACGCCGTTGAGGCTGCGGTCGTCGAGGACGCGCAGGCCGTCGGGCTGGCGCACGATCAGCGCGTGGCGCCGGGACACGGTCGGATCATCGAAGCGGATGTCGGCGGCCAGGCTGCGGCCGATCCGCGTCCACTCGCGGGCGAGCGCGAAAGCGGTCACATCGTCACCGGTCTGGTAGGCAACGTACTGGCCTGGCTCGTCCAGCTCCGTGCGGAGCTCGTTCAGCCAGCTGCGGTCATCGAGGTCGGCCGGCGAGCTCGACCACGGGATGCTGAGAGGTGGTGAACAGCGATGCGCGGACGAACTCGGTGCCGCCGCAGTTGGGGCACGAGGGCAGCTCATCGGCCGCGTCAAGGGAAACGGGAAAATCACAATCTGTACAGCGAAAAGTTCCGGTGCCCGCAACGTTGCCCGACATCCACGCTTTCATCGGTGGTCTCCCTGGATAGAGGTAGCGTCCCTCCGCGGTGGGGTCTCGGGAGAGCACGATCACAGACCAGCGGTCGTAACCCGATCATAGTCTCCTGCCCAAAGACCAAATAAACACTACCGGTCAAATGTCCATGACAAACTTGGTTAAAGGAACCCAGGTTGAGGGCCCGAATCCTCTTTCATGGCGGGCACCCTGCGCGACATGCTCGATCTGGAGCTGGCTCTGCTGCGCCGTGGGCTGGACGAACGGCTGGCCGGCTCTGAGCGGTGCACCTGCTGCCATCGAACCCCGTTGGTCGGCGAGCAGGTCTACGTGTACGCCTCCGGAGTGATCGCCTGCGAGCTCTGCCGCGACCAGCAACCTGAGAATCCGCTCCAAACCCGCACGGTTCACGGTCCGGAGTTCGGCCACACGATGCGCATCACCGATCACAGGGCGGCGGCGTAGGCGCCAGGCCTAGAATTTCGCCGCGTGAACCCCTTCACCGTCTCGACCACGATCGCCAAACCCCGCGAGCAGGTCTTCGAATACCTGGCCGACGTCGCCAATCGCTCCGAGTTCACCGACCATTATCTGGTCGACTGGCATATGACGCGGGTCGAGACCTACGGCACCGGGGCCGGCGCCCGGTTTCGGATCAAGGCGCCGCTCAACCGCTTCGCCTGGGCTGATTTCACCGTCGCCGAGGTACAGGCGCCCTACCGGATCGTCGAGCGCGGGCGGGGCGGCAAGTTCAACCGGATCCGCATGCTCGGCACCTATACGCTGTCTCCGGCCCCGGGCAACACGACCAAGGTCGAGTACACCCTGGAGACGTTGCCCGCGCAGGTCTCCGACAGGATCATGGAGATCCTCGGCGGCCGCTCGTGGAGCCGGCGCCAAGCGGCCAAGGCCATGCGGCGCCTGCGCTCGATCCTGGAGGAGAACCGCGGCCGCGGCGAGCGCACAACGGTCGACGCGCGGTCATGAATACACTTCGCGCCGCCGTGAGTGCCCGTCGCCTCTGGACCACCGCCTGCGCCCTGATCCTCGCTTTCGGGGTGGCTGCCTGTGGCCACAAACAGGCTCACCCCACCGTCGCCGACGCCAACAACAACGGTGGCTACATCGACGCCGGTCCTGTCACATACCAGCTTGCGGTCTCGCGGGTGCTCAACCCGTACAGCACCGAGGATTCGCAGTACATCAAGGGATTGCCCGCCGGGACGCCCGCACCCACCGCCGACGAGGAATGGTACGGCGTCTTCTTGTGGGCCAAGAACCAGACCAACAAGCCCCAGACGACGGCCGACAACTTCGTCATCGTCGACACCCAGGGCAACAAGTACTACCCAGTGAAGCTGGACACAGCTGTGAACCCCTACGCCTGGACCTCTCAGCGTCTGGCCCCGCTCGGCATCCAGCCTGGGCCCGACACGACGGCGAGCTTCGGGCCGACCCAGGGCCAGATCCTGCTGTTCAAGATCGGCAACTCGGCCTACGCCAACCGGCCGCTAACCCTTCAGATCCTCAGCCCCACTGGTAAGACCTGGGGCACGATCTCGCTCGACCTCTAACTCGGTCGAAGCCCGACCGGGACGCCCGTCCCTAGCTGCCCCGGGGTCAGCTGCGGTGCAGCCCGGCCGCGATCACGTCGCGCGCCGGCGGTGCGGCTGTCGATCCGCCGAAGCCGGCGTTGGGGAACAACACGCCGACGACAATCCGGGGGCGCCCGGCGGGGGCGTAGCCGACGAACCAGGCGTCGGTGTTCTGGGGCGCATTGGCGCCCGGGGTGGTGTTCTGCCCGGTCGTGTTCTTGAGCTCGGCGGTGCCCGTCTTACCGGCCACGGCGACACCGGGAATCTGGGCCGCGGTTCCGGTGCCCGAGTTGACCACGGCCAGCATCATCTCCTGGACCTCGCGAGCGACTCGGCGGCTGGTCACGCGCACGAACCGCGGGCGCTGGTGGGCGAGCAGGGTCGGTACCGGCCGCCGGCCTCCCATGGCGATCGCCGCCGCGACATCGGCCATCTGCAGCGGCGTGCTCTGAACCAGGCCCTGTCCGATGGCCGAGGAGCCGACCGCGAGGGCGTCGCCGATCGTGGCCGCGGACGGGATCGTGGACTCGGCGGCCCCCGGGATCGACGACGGCTGGTTGAAGCCGAAACGCTCGGCCATCGCCACCAGCCGCCGGGCGCCGACCTGGACGCCGAGGGGGGCAAAGACCGAGTTGCAGGAGACGGCAAACGCGTTGAGCAGCGTTCCACCGCACGCCTCCCCGTTGGCGTTCTGCAATGAATAGCCCTCGATCGTGGCCGCAGTCTGGACCGGATACTGGGTCGAGAGCTTGGCCACGCCGGCCTGAAGGGCAGCGGTGGCGGTGATGATCTTCATCGTCGAGCCGGGTGGCTGAGCGTCGGAGAACGCGATTCCGGCCAGCGCGAGAACGCCGCCGGTACGCGGGTTGAGGACCGCCATGCCGGCGTAGGAGCCCCCGAGTGCCGCTATCGCTGCGCTCTCGAGCGCCGGGGAGATGGTCGTCTTCACCGCTGCGGACCGGTTCGGCGCCGCCGAGGCCAGCACCCGGTGGCCGGCCAGCAGGCGTCCGCCAAAGGTTCCGGCGAGTCGGGCCTCGAAGATCCTCTCCAAGCCGTCAAGCCCGACGTGGGCGTTGGAGGGATAGCCACGGGCGGCGTACTGGTCGGCCAGTGCGGCCGGAATCGGGCCCAGCGTGCCGACGATCTGTCCGGCGACCTGAGGAACCGGTGAGCTGCGAGTCGGGCCCTCGGCCAGTGGGGTTCCATCCGCGGCCAGGAGGGTGGCCCGGGCGGGCATAGTGACCGTGCGCCGCAGCCGCTCGTCGCCGCGCAGCCCCGGGAACAGCAACTCGGGCGCCAGATGCACGTGGGCGTCAGAACCGCTGCCGCTAAACGGCAGCACCAGCGTCTCGCTCAGCGTGCCCCAGATCCGCGTCTGCACGCGAGTACGCACGTCGACCGTGTTTCCGTATGGCCCAAGCACCCGCCCGGCATGTAGCGACAAGAGCGTCGCGGTGGCGCCGGTGGTGTGCAGCTCCTGCGCGAACACGGCGCGGGGTACGCGCCGCTGGGAGGCCCGGTCGAGCAGGCTGTACATCTGGGCGAAGTCACCCTTGCTCCACGCCCGCACGTAGCGGCCGGCGAGCGCGCGCTCAGCGCCCCCGGGGCCCGCCCCGACGATGGCGCCGACGACAAAGGCGATGATGGCCAGCACGAGCAGCGGAGCTCCGTGTCTGAGCAGCCGTCTACGCCGCACTGTTTGTCGTGCGCTATGCGCCCCGCGCGCCGCCAGAAGCCCGCCGTCGACCACCTCGTCTCGGAACGGTACGGGATGGAGAGGCGGGGGATCGCCGATCGGCCTCCGTTACGTAGTCTCTGGCCATGACGAGCGTCGACTGGTTGATCGTCGCCTTCACCGTCCTGCTCGCCATCTACGGCTACGTCCAGGGCTTCATCGTCGGCGCGCTGTCGCTGGCCGGGTTCGCGATCGGGGCCTTCGTCGGTACCCGGGTGGCGCCGCTGCTCTTGGACCACGGGTCTCGCTCGCAGTACGCGCCCCTGTTCGGCCTGCTCGGCGCGCTGCTGGCCGGGGGAGTGATGGCGAGCGGACTCGAGGGGATCGGGGCGCGGGCGCGGAGGGCCCTGCGGGTACCCGGGCTCCAGACCATCGACGGGCTGCTCGGTGCGGCGCTGACCGCGTGCGTGGCGCTCGGCGTGGCTTGGGTGATCGGGGCGGTCGCCCTGCAGTCCTCAGGTTCCATGCGCCTGCGGCAGGACATCCAGCGCTCGGCCATCCTGCGGGAGCTCAATCGTCTGCTGCCGCCATCGGGGCCGATCCTGGACGTTCTGGCCCGGATCGATCCGTTGCCGTCGGTCCATGGGCCGGCGGCGAGCGTGTCGGCCCCGACGCGCCGGATCCTCGCCAATCCCGCCATCCGCGCCGCGCATCGCAGCGTCGTGCGGGTGTTCGGGACCGCCTGCGGCCTGGGCGTGGAGGGCAGCGGCTGGGTCGCGCAGCCGGGGATCGTCGTGACCAACGCCCACGTGGTCGCGGGCGAGACCGACACCGCAGTGCAGGTCGGCGGCGTCGGGCCGGGCATTCCGGGGACGGTGGTCGCCTTTGATGTCCACGACGATCTGGCCGTACTGCGCGTCCGCGGCCTGGGCCTGCCCCCGCTGCCGATCGCGCCGACGGCTCCGGTGGGAACGCCGGTGGCGATCCTCGGCTACCCGCTCGACGGCCCGTTCGATGCCGAGCCGGGACGAGTCGGCCAGACCGAGTCGGTGAGCACCGAGAACGCTTACGGCGTGGGGCACGTGGAACGTATGATCACGGCTCTGCGGGGACGGGTGCGGCCCGGAAACTCCGGCGGCCCACTGGTCGACGCCCATGGGCGGGTGCTGGCCACCGTGTTCGCGGCTTTGACGACGTCACCCCGGCCGGGTGGCTTCGCCGTTCCCAATTCGATCGTCCGCACCCAGCTGGCCCACGCCCACGGACCCGCCGTCGGCACGGGCCGGTGCGGCAGCTGAACGCCCTAAATTGAACGCCTTGGCGGACGGCGGTCTGCGCGCCGTCCGCCGCAGGCGTTCATGCCCCCGGACGTTCCTCAGCCATCTGAGCCACCACGTCCAGCCCCAGCGCCCCCAGGAGCTGCGGGTGGTGATGTGCGAGGTGCTGCTGCGCCGCCTCGAAGAGCTCATGCTGGGAGCGTCCCGTGAGTTGCGCCCCGCACTCACAGTAAGCAATCCGGCTGGGCCCTTCACTACTCGGGGTCATCGGTCTCCGAATAAGGCGGCTGTCTGGTGGTTGACTCTCGAGGCGGCCCCTTGGCTTCCCTCGCAAGTCATGTGGCCCCGGTGCCACGGTGAAGACAGTGCCGGAGTCGCGTTGGCGATACGTTTCCGAAACGTTGCCAGAACCCGGCGGAACGAGTGATAAGACTCGAATCCAGCTCTGCGGGCGCCTCTCGGTTGAGGTCGAGGGCGCCGAGTTGGCGGGCTCACTGCGCGGCCGTCAGGTCCGTCTGCTCCTCGCCTACCTCGTTCTAGCCCGTCAGCGTCCGGTCGGACGGGAGGAGCTGATCGGTGCCTTGTGGCCTCATAACGCCCCCCGTTCCCAGGATGCCGCACTGCGGACGCTGCTCTCCCGCCTGCGCTCGTCACTGGGCGCCGACGCGTTGGTCGGCCGGGACGAGCTCGTGCTCGAGTTCCCCGAACCGGTGTGGATCGACGTCGAGGCGGCGGCCACGCACGTTGAGCGCGCGCTGGCCGCTCTGGATGCCGGTGACGCTCGCCGCGCGTGGGCGCTGGCCCAGGTCCCGCTCAACATCGCCGGCCGGGGATTGCTGCCGGGCGCTCGCGCGACGTGGCTGGAGAGCGAACGTCGCGAGCTCAATGACGTGCGGCTGCAGGCACTGGAGATCATTGGGCGAGCCGGGCTGGCGCTGGGCGGGACTCAGCTGTCCTCGGTCGAGCGCGCCGCCCGCTCGTTGATCGAGGCCGAGCCCTACCGCGAGTCGGGCTACGTGCTGCTCATGCACGCGCTGCGCGTCCAGGGCAACGTCGCCGAGGCCGTGAGGATCTTCGAGCGCCTGCGGAGCCTGCTCCGGGACGAGCTCGGCACCGCCCCCTCCCCCGAGGCGTTGCGGGCCCACGCGAGACTGCTGCGCCCCGGAGAGGAGTCCGGGGCACCCACCCCCGGTTCAGCCGTTCCCACGGCGGCAGGATCGGCCATCCCGCTGCCCGATGAGCTGCGCGCGCGGGCGGCCCCGAGCATGATCGGCCGCGTCGTCGAAATGAGCGAGGTCGAGCGCTGGTTGACCGCGATCCGCGACGGCACCCCGACCCAGCGCGTCCTGCTGCTCAGCGGCGACCCCGGCGTGGGGAAGACCCGGCTGATGGCCGAGGTCGCCTCGCGCAGCCACGCCGGCGGGACGCTCGTCCTGGCCGGTCGCTCGCCCGAGGAGACGCTGGTGCCCTTCCAGCCCTTCCTCGAAGCCCTCGGCCACTACGTCACCAATGCCCCGCACGAGGAGCTCCGCGCCGCCGCCCGGGGCCATGGCGCTGAATTGGCACGACTCGTGCCCGCGCTGCGGCGGCGCCTGCCCGAGCTGCCGGCGATCGACGCCGGTGACGCGGAAACCGAGCGCTATCGCCTGTTTGAGTCCGTGGCCGGCCTGCTCGGCGAGCTCTCGACCCAGCGGCCGGTCCTGATCGTGCTCGACGATCTTCAGTGGGCCGACCGCCCGACACTGATGTTGCTCCGTCATCTGGCTCGAGCCCAGCCGACCGCCCCGCTGTCGATCATCGGCGCCAACCGGGGCACTGAGCCGTGGAGCGAGAGCTTTGCGTCGGCCATGACCGGCCTTCGTCACGAGCGGCTGGTGCAGCAGATCGACGTCGCGGGGCTTCCCGAGCGCGATACCGCCCGACTGGTCGGGCTCCGCCTCGGCCAGGCACCGAACGAGGATTTCGTCCATGCGCTGCACATTGAGACCGAGGGCAACCCGTTCTTCATCGAGGAGATCCTTCGCAACCTCGAGGATTCGGGTATCTCGCCGCTCGGGGCGCGGGCGGCAGATCTGGCCCAGCTGGGTGTGCCCGACGACGTTCGCGACGTGATCTCGCGCCGGCTCGAGCGCCTCAGCCCCGATGCGCTGGAGTCACTGCGGGTGGCCGCGGTGATCGGCCGCGACTTTGACGCCGGGCTGCTCGAACGCGTGGTCGGTCTCGATGAGGATCGTTATCTGGCCGGGCTTGAGGAGGGGCTCGAGGCCGGGTTGATCGACGAAGCCTCCCAACCGCGTGGGAGCTACGCCTTCGCCCACGCGCTGATTCGCGAAACCCTCTATGAGGGCATGTCGCGCCCCCGGCGGGCGCGGATCCACCGCCGCATCGGTCTGGCCGTGGAGGCCAGAGGCCCTCAGCGTCACGCCAACACTCTGGCCCATCACTTCACCCAGGCCGCGCAACCGGAGGACGCCGACCGCGCCATCCGCTACGCGCTGCAGGCCAGCGAGGAGGCCACCCGGATGCTCGCCCACGAGCAGGCGGCCGAGCACTACGGGGCGGCGTTGGACATGCTGGCCCGCTTCCATCCCGAGGATCGCGAGCAGCGCTGCCGGCTGTTGCTCGACCTCGGCGAAGCGCTGGTGCGCAGCGGCGAGCGACCGCGCGCCTGGAGCGTGTTCCGCGAGGCGGCGGCGATCGCCGCCGAGCTGGGTGACTGGGGGGCGATGGCGCGGGCGGCGATCGGCGCCTCCCGGCGCCACGTCCAGCCGCCGGGCGTGATCGACGAGGAGCTGATCGCCATGCTCGAGCAGGCGCTGGAGAACACCCCCACCGAGCCGTCGGTGACCCGCGTCCTGCTGCTCACCCGGCTCGCGGCGGCGCTGTACTACTCCGAGCGACGCGAGCACATGCGCCGCCTGGCCGCGGAGGCCACGGTGGTCGCCGCGCAGCTCGGCGACCCTCTGGCCGCAGCCCTGGCCGCCGCGGCGCGGCGACGTGCGTACTGGGGGCCGGGCCACCTTGAACGGCGGCTGGCCGACTCCACTCAGATCCTGCGCGCCGGCCGCGAGGCGGGCGACATCGACCTGACCCTCCAGGGTCACGCGTGGCTGGTGGTCGACCTGCTCGAGGCCGGGGACCGGGCCGCCGTCGAGGCCCAGATCGAGGCGTTCACCGCCGGTGCGCGGCAGTTGCGCCAGCCCCTGTTCACATGGCAGGCGGCCGTGTGGCGCGCGATGCGCGCGCTGTTGGCCGGGCACCTGACCACCGCCGACCGGCTGGCCAGTGAGGCCTTGTCGTCGGGGATCCGGGCCGAGGGCATCACGGCGCCGCAGTACTACTCGATCCAGTTGCTGGCCATTCGCCGTGAGCAGAACCGTCTCGCCGAGCTCGAGGGGCCGGCGCGGGAGCTGGTCCGCAACAACCCCCACCGTCCGGCGTGGCGGGCGGTGCTCGGCCTGCTGCTGACCGAGGCCGGTCGGCGCGAGGAGGCCAGGGCTGAGCTGGCCGGGCTGGCCGACCAGGGCTTCGCCGATATCCCGCTCGATGGCGACTGGATGATCGCCATGACGATCCTGGCCGACGTCGCCGTCGCCTTGGGCGACGCCGACTGGGCGAAGCTCATCTACGACCAGTTGCTGCCTTACGCCAACACGACCGTGGTCATCGGAATCGCCGCCGTGTGCCTCGGCTCGACGGCGCGTTACCTCGGCCGGCTGGCGCTGGTCATGGACGACCGCACCCGTGCGCTCGAGCATCTCGAGCAGGCGGTGGCGATCAACCAGGGGCTCGTCGCTCCCGTCCAGATCGCGCACACCGAGCTCGATCTGGCGGCCGCGCTCGGCCGGGGCACTCGAGCCCAGGAGCTGGTGGAGACCGCGGCTCGCACGGCCCGCGAGCTGGCCATCCCGGCCCTGGCCAAGCGGCTGTCATGACCGGAGCGCCGGTCTCGCCGGGCCCGGTTGGGTGACGGGTCGGCTTTCGGCCGGGTAACGGGTCGCCCTGGGGCGGGCCTGGTGGTCGGCTTTGCGCAGGGCGCTACCCTGCCGACGACATGGGCAAGACTCTCGTCATCGCTGAGAAACCGTCGGTCGGACGCGACCTCGTGCGCGTGCTCCCGGGCGCGTTCACCAAGCACGAGGGCTACCTCGAGGGCCCCGAGCACGTGGTCACGTGGGCGGTCGGGCACCTCGTCCAGCTCGCCGACCCCGACGAGTACGACGACAAGTACAAGAAGTGGCGCATGGCCGATCTGCCGATCGTGCCTCCCAACTTCAAGCTCGTGGTCCGTGACGAGCGTTCCAAGAAGCAGATGAACGTCGTCCGCCGCCAGCTCAGCCGGGACGACGTTGAGACGGTCATCAACGCCTGTGACGCCGGCCGCGAGGGCGAGCTCATCTTCGCCTACCTGTACGAGAAGTCGGGCTCGCGCAAGCCCGTGCAGCGGCTGTGGCTGAACTCGATGACCAAGCGGGCGATCGAGGCCGCGTTCGCGGCGCTGCGCCCCGCGGCGGAGCTGGCCACGCTCGAGGCCGCCGCGCGCTCGCGCTCTGAGGCGGACTGGATCGTGGGCATGAACGCCACCCGGGCGGCGACGATCCGGTTGCGCTCCTCGTTCGACGGCGCCGTCTCGCTGGGACGGGTGCAGACGCCGACGCTGGCCATCCTGGCGCGGCGCGAGGAGGAGATCCGCGCCTTCAAGCCCGAGCCGTATTGGATCGTGGACGCCTCGTTTGAGACGGTTGAGCCGGATGACTCGGGCGCCGCCCAATCCGGCGAGGCCGGAAGCCGAGCGGGCGGCAGGCCCGAGGGGCCTCGCGCCTATGAGGGCCGCTATTACACGGGTGCCAACCCCCGGCTGAAGACTCCCGAGGCGGCCAAGGCGGTGGTCGACGCCTGCCGCGACGGCCAGGGCGTCATCACCAAACTCGAGAAGACCGAGCGCAAGGAGCGTCCGCCGCTCCTCTATGACCTGACCTCGCTTCAGCGCGACGCCAACAGCCGGTACGGATTCTCGGCCCGTCGCACGCTCGCCGCCGCGCAGCGGCTCTACGAGGAGCACAAGGCGCTCACCTACCCGCGCACCAACTCGCGCTTTTTGACCGGTGACATGGTCGGCGAGATCAAGCCGATCGCCGAGCTGGTCGGAGAACGCAGCGAATACCGGACGGCGGCCAACTACGTGCGCGGTCTCGACGTCCTACCGCTCGGGCGAGTCGTCAACGACGCCAAGGTCACCGACCACCACGCGATCATCCCCACCCGGGCCGAAAGCCATCCGGTGGACAAGATGAACGACGACGACAAGCGCATGTACGACCTGGTCGTCCGCCGCTTCTTGGCCGTGTTTCATCCCGAGGCCGTGTTCGAGAACACGCGCGTCGAGACCACCGTGGCTGAGCATGTTTTCCGCACGCGCGGCAAGGTCATGCTCGTGCCCGGCTGGCGCGGTGTCTACGGCGAGCTTCCTGAAGGTGACCGCTCCGACGACGATGAGGGCCGCGAGCAGCAGCTGCCCAAGCTCGAACGCGACGAGGCGGTCAGGGTCACCGATGTCGCCTCCGAGGAGAAGGTCACCAAGCCGCCCCGCCGCTACAGCGAGGGAGCCCTCCTGGCGGCGATGGAGACGGCCGGCAAGCTGGTCGACGAGGAGGAGCTCCGCGAGGCCATGAAGGACTCGGGCATCGGCACCCCGGCCACGCGGGCGGCGATCATCGAGCGCCTGCTCCAGGTCGCCTACATCGAGCGCGACGGCCGCGCTCTGGTCGTGACCGAGAAGGGCCTGAACGTCGTGCGGCTGCTCGGCGAGCACCCGCTGACCAGCCCGGGTCTGACCGGGGATTGGGAGCACCGGCTGACCAACATCGAGACCGGCGCCGATTCGCGCGAGGCGTTCATGGGCGACATCGTCAAGTTCACCGAGGAGACGGTCGGGGAGCTGGACGCAAAGCTCAAGGACGTCCGGATTCCGCGCGCCAACCTGGGTCCGTGCCCGGTGTGTGGTCGTGACATCGTCGAGAACCGCAAGGGCTATTCGTGCTGGTCGCGCGAGGATCCCGGCTGCGGCTTCGTGATCTGGAAGTCCAAGGCCGGCAAGCAGCTGAACGCGCCGATCGCCCGTGAGCTGATCCGGACCAGCCGCACCGAGAAGCCCGTCACCGGCTTCAAGGGTCGCTCGGGAAAGAGCTTCCGGGCTCGCCTCGCCCTCCAGCAGAACGAGGAGGGCAAGTGGCGGGTCGAGTTCGACGAGCCGTGGGCTCGCGACGGAGCCAAGCCGCCCGAGGCCGAGGACGCCGCGGCCACCGCCGAGGCCGATCAGAACCAGCGCTCGCGATCCCGCGGCGCTGAGCAGCCCGAAGCCGCCTGAGCACTCGCCCTCCCGGGCACCGTCGGGGGCGCGCGGCACCATAGGCCGATGTCCCTGAAGCTCGTACTCGGACCGGCCAACTCGGCCAAGGCCGGTGAGGTCCTGGGCGCATTCAGCGCCGTGGCCCCGCGGGGCGCGATGCTGGTCGTGCCGACGGCGGCGGATGCGCTGCACTACCGCCACGAGCTGGCCGGGCAGGGCTCGGTGCTGGGCGTGGTCACGACCTTCTCCGGTCTTGCCGCCGAGATTGCTCGCCGCGCGCGCTACACGGCCCGGCGCCTGACGCCCCGGCAGCGCGACGAGCTGCTGCGCGTGGCCGTCGCGGCCACGCCGCTCGACACGCTGGGGCAGTCCGCCGGCGCGCCTGGGTTTCGCCGGGCGGCGGCGGAGCTGATCGCCGAGCTCGAACGCGGGCTCGTCACCCCCCAGCGCTGGCACGCCGCGCTCCGCGCCTGGGGCCGGGAGGATCCCCGCCGCGCGCCCTACGCCGAGGACCTCGGACGCATCTACCAGGCCTACGCCCGCGAGTGCGAACGGCGGGGCTGGGTCGATGCGGATGTATTCGCCTGGCGCGCCCTCGATGCCCTGCGCGCCCGCCCTGACCGATGGGGCCGGGACGCCGTCTTTTTCTACGGTTTTGACGATCTCACCCCGCTCGAGCGCGACGCGGTGGAGACGCTGGCCCGCGTGGCCGGTACGGAGGTCACCGTCTCGCTGACCTACGAGCCGGGCCGCGTGGCCCTGCAGGCCCGGGCCGAGATAGCGGCGGAGCTGGCCCCCTTGGCCGATGAGGTGATCGAGCTCCCCGCCCGGGATGATCACTACGTTCCCGCGGCCAGGACGGCCCTGCATCATCTCGAGCGCCAGCTGTTCGAGGCCGATCCGGGGCGCGCCGATCCCGGGGCGGCCGTCGTCCTGCTCGAGGCCGGCGGCGACCGGGCCGAGGCCGAGCTGGTCGCCGGCCAGCTCCTCGCTCTGCTGCGCGCCGGGGTCCCGGCTGAGGAGATCGCCGTCGTCTACCGGTCCGTCGGCCCGGTCGCCGCGCTGGTCGCGAGCGTGTTCGGCCAATACGGGATCCCGGTGGCCGCGGACTACGAGGTCCCATTCGCCCACACCCCGCTCGGGCCGGGCCGTCCGCGGCGCGGCGAGCTGTGCCTTCTCGCCGGCGGCGACCGCTGTTGATCTGCTCGCCTACCTCCGGGTGGACGGCATGCTCGAGCACCCCGAGCTCGCCGACGGACTCGATGCCGAGCTGCGGCGAACGGGAGCGTCGAGTGCCGCCGCGGCTCGGGAGCGCCTGGGGTGGAACCTGGGGGAGATCGACGCCCTGCGGACCGCTGCCGATCCGAGTGCCGAGCTGTGCCGCCTGGCCCGCTGGATGTTCGCGCTCCCGCACCGGGGCTCGGCGCGGCTCCTGGCCGCCGACGAGGCTCTTGACGCCCGGGCGCTGGCCGCGCTCGAGCGGGCGGTCGGTGAACTGGCCGAGGTCGGCCGCCGCCCGGAGGCGACTGATCTGCTGGCCCTGCTTGAGGAGGTGATGGTCCCGGCCACGGCCCACGGGCGCGGCGGCGAGGTGCGGCTGGCCGAGCCGCTGCAGATCCGCGCTCGGCGCTACCGGGCAGTGTTCGTGTGCGGGCTGCAGGAGGGCCATTTTCCGCGCCCCGCCCATCCCGAGCCCTTTCTCTCCGACGAGCGCCGCCGTGAGCTCGCGCTGTGCTCCGGGCTACGGCTGCGCAGCCATGAGGACGTGCTCGATCGCGAGCGCTACCTGTTCTACGCGACGGTGTCACGGGCGACGGAGCGAGTCACCCTCAGTTACCGCAGCTCGGACGAGGAGGGCAACCTGGCCGTCGCCTCACCGTTCGTGGCCGATGTCGCGGAGGTGCTCGACGGGTCATGGGTGCAGCGACGTTCGCGCCGGCTGCTCGGCGAAGTGGTGTGGCCGCAGGACGGTGCTCCCACCGCGCGCGAGCAAGAGCGGGCGCGGGCGGCCCTGAGCGCTCCGGCCGACGGCGATGAGGCCGAGCCGGACCGCCGGCTGGGCAGCGTCGCTCGCGGGCGTCTCAGACACACCGAGATCCTGTCGGCCGGGGCGCTCGAGGCCTTCACCGACTGCCCGGTGCGGTGGCTGATCGAGCGAGAGCTGCGCCCGGACGCGCTCGAGCCAGACCCGGAGCCGATCGTGCGCGGCAATCTGATGCACGCGGTGCTCGAGCGCCTGCTGGCCGAGCTCGACGGTCCGGTGACCGACGCCTCCCTGGGTAGGGCCGAGGAGATCCTGACCGGACTGCTCGCGGAGCTGTCGCCGGGACCGGGGTCGGCGCTCGGTGCCGGACAGCCCGATGTGGTTCGGGCGGGCGCCCTGCGGGCGATCGAGGCCGATCTGCGTCGGTACCTGCGTCACGAGGCGCGCCAGGGTGACGCCTGGACGCCGTTCGGGCTGGAGCTGCGGTTTGGCTTTGCCGAGACCGAGGACGGCCTGCCCTCGCTGCCCCCGCTCGTCCTCGGCGACGGTCCGGAACAGGTGCTGGTGCGCGGCATGATCGATCGCGTGGACGCAGACCCGGCCGGGCACGCCGTGGTCCGCGACTACAAGAGCGGGGCCGGGCGCGCGGATTGGCCGGCGGCACGCTGGAGCGCGGACCGTCGCCTGCAGGTCGCGCTGTACCTGGTCGTGGTGCGGGAGCTGACCGAGCTCGAGCCGGTGGCCGGCTTCTATCAGCCGCTGCGCGGGGACGATCTGCGGGGCCGGGGGATGTTCATCGCCGGTGCTGGTGCGGGAGCCGTCGAGCGCGACGGCCGCTCGCCGGAGGAGTTCGAGGCCGAGCTCGACGATGCCGTGCAGCGCACGATCGCCGTCGCCGCCGAGCTTCGCAGCGGGCGGCTCGAGCCCTGCCCGCAGACCTGCTCGCGGAACGGTTGCGCCTATCCCGGGATCTGCCGCAGCCAATGACCGCTCCGGCCACCCTCAGAGACGGTCGTAGCTGGACACCCGAGCAGGCCGAGGCCATCCAGCGCCGCGACGGCGAGCTCCTGCTCGACGCCGGTGCCGGCAGCGGCAAGACCTCGGTCATGGTCGAGCGCTTTGTCGCCCACGTGCTCGAGGATGGGATCGCCGTGACCCAGATCCTGGCCATCACGTTCACCGAGAAGGCCGCCGCCGAACTGCGGGACCGGATCCGGGCTCGCCTGCGTGAGCTGGGTGCCGCCGAGGCGGCGCGGGCCACAGAGGGCGCGTTCATCTCCACCATCCACGGCTTCTGCGCCCGGCTCCTGCGGGCCAGCGCGTTGGTCGCCGGTCTTGATCCCGGCTTTGTCATCCTTGACCGAGACCAGTCCGAGCCCCTGGCGACGACGGCCTTCGACGCCGCCTTGAAGGAGCTCGAGCCCGGGGCGGCGGCGGATCTGATTGCCGCCTACGGCGCACCGCCGCTGCGCTACGCGATCCTTTCCGCCTACGGCCAGCTGCGGTCCGCGGGCGAGCTCGAGCCGCGGCTCCCCGCCGTCGCCATCGCCGCGGCCGCTGATACCGGGTCGGCCGTGGCCACCGCGGCTCGAGCCCTCAGCGCCGAGCTCGGCCAGGTCGATGGACCCGGCGCTCGGATCCTCGAGGCGCTCGATCGCCTGCAACGCTGTCAGTCGCTGCTGACCGATGAGGAGCTGTGGCCGGGGGAGCTTGACGCGGTCAAGCTGCGCGGAAACGGGAACGCGCTCTGCACCGACGCCGCCACGGCCTACCGCGACGCGCTGGTCGCCCACCGCGCTGCGTGCGCGGCCCGGGCTGCCGCGCCGATCCGCGACCTCATGGACATGCTGCTGGCCGCCTTCGGCCGCAATTACGCCCAGGCCAAGCGCGAGCTCTCGGGCGTCGACTTCGAGGATCTAGAGCTGTTGGCCCTGGGGCTCCTGCGCGGCCGCCCCGAGTTGCGCGAGCGCTACGCCGAGCGCTTTGAGCGGATCATGGTCGACGAGCAGCAGGACACCAATCGCGTCCAGCTGGAGCTGATCGAGTCGATCGCCCGCCACAACCTGTTCACGGTCGGCGACGCCCAGCAGTCGATCTACCGCTTCCGCCATGCCGACGTGGCCCTGTTCGAGGCTCGCGGCGCGCGTCTGCAGGCCAGCGGCCAGCGCCTGACTCTGCAGACCAACTTTCGCTCGCGACCGGAGATCCTGGTCCCGCTCAACGCTGCCTTCGCCTCGGCCATGGGCGAGCGGTTCAAGCCGCTGGTGCCCGGACGCGGCGCCGCTGAGCCGCCTGACTCGCCCGTCGAGACTGAGCCCCGTGTCGAGCTGCTCCTGGTCGACAAGGGCGCCGAGTGGGAGCTAGAGGGTCTGGCTGCCCCCTGGCGTCTGGCCGAGGCGCGGGCGTTGGCCGACCGCGTGGCCGGGCTCGTGGCCGAGGGAACCCCACCCGGCGAGGTGGTGGTTCTGACCCGCGCCACCACCGACATGCGGGCCTACGAGCGCGCGCTCGAGCGACGCGGGCTGCCCACCTACGTGATCGGCGGCCGCGGCTATTGGTCTCATCCGCAGGTCCTTGACCTGATGGCCTATCTGCGTGTCGTCGACAACCCTCGGGATGAGGAGGCTCTGTTGACCGTGGTCGCCTCCCCACTCGTAGGGGCCTCCTTTGACGCGCTCGTCGTCCTGGCCGGCGCCGCCCGAGACCGCGGGGTGGATCCGTGGGCCGTGCTCCAGGCGCCGGGCGACGATCTGGATGATCTGCCCGAGCTCGATCAGCGTGCGCTGACGCACTTCGGTGACTGGTGCGCGTCCGAGCGCGCAGGCGCCACCCGGCGAAGCGTGGAGGATCTGATCGACCGGGCGCTCGAGATCACCGGCTACGACCTGGCCATGCTGGCCATGCCCAGCGGACAGCGACGCCTGGCCAACGTCCGCAAGCTGATGCGGCTCGGGCGCAAGTACGAGGATGAGCACGGTCCCGACCTGACCGGATTCCTGGCCCTGGCCGCCGACCGGGCCGCGGGCCGCGCGGTCGATAGCCGGGAGAGCGAGGCGCCAGTCGAAGGCGAGGGGTTGGATGCGATCCGGCTCATGACCATCCACCGCGCCAAGGGGCTCGAATGGCCGACGGTATGCGTGGCCGATCTCGGTCGCACGCCGCGGCCACCGCACCAGATACTTCGCCTCGGCGACGGCGGCCGTCTCGGTCTGCGCGTGCATCGCGCCGGCGTGGCCACGCGTGTCTCGGCGCTCGACTACGACGCGATTCGCGACGAGGAGCGGCGCGCCGACGAGGACGAGGAGCGGCGCCTGTTCTACGTGGCCATGACCCGCGCCCGTGAGCGACTGATCCTCAGCGGGGCAACGCGCTTCGAAGGCTGGACTACCGCCGGTCAGACCGGGGGCGGCCCGGTGGCCTGGATCGCTCCCGCGTTCGCGCCCGAGCTCGGTCAGGTGATCGCCGAGGGCGGCGGAATCGTCTCCCCGGGCGCCGGTCGGGTGCGGCTGCGGATCGCCACGCCGGCGCAGATGGGCGAGCCCGCGGCTGCGCCCTCGCCCGTGCCGCCGCCGACGGCGACGGCGACGGCGACGGCGACCGGGTCGACAACCAGCGACCTGGCGTTGCCTTCAGTCTTACCCCCAACCGCGCCGCCCGTGGCCACCCTCAGCTATTCGGCCCTGGCCCAGTATCGGCGCTGCGGCTACCGGTTCTACGCCGAGCGGGTTCTCGGCCTGCCCGCCGGAGCCGGGGGACCGGAGTGGCCGCCGGCCGAGAGCCCCGAGGAGGTCGGCTCCGGCGAGCATGACCTGGCTGATGGGCGCCGGGGACCTGCCAGTGAGCGCGGCCTTCTCCTTCACGCCCTGCTCGAGCGCCTGAACTTCCGGGTGCCGGTGGTCCCCGATGTCGACGCCGTCCGCGCCGCCGCTCACGCCGCCGGGCTGACCGCGCCCGACGAGGCCGCGACCGCGGACGCGATCGCCACCGTGGCGCGTTTCCTGGCCAGTCCGCTGCGTGACCGGCTCGCGCAGATATCTGAGCCCCGCCGCGAGGAGCGCTTCGCGTTTGCCTTCGGCGGCGCGCTCATCACCGGCGCGATCGACGTCCTGGCCCGCGCACCTGGCGGGCGGGCGCTGATCGTCGACTACAAGAGCGACCGGCTGGCCGGCAGCGACCCGAGCCGGGTGGTAGCCACAGTCTACGGGACCCAGCGCCTGATCTACGCCCTGGCCGCCCTCCACACGGGCGCGAGCGCGGTCGAGGTCACCTACTGCTTTTTGGAAGACCCCGACCATCCGGTGCCGGTGATCCACCAGGCCGCCGAGCTCCCGGAACTCGAGGCTGAGCTCGCCCGGCGGGCGGGCCCGGTGCTGCGGGGCGAGTTCGCCGTTACCGAGACCCCCCACCGTGGCCTGTGCGCCGGCTGTCCGGCCGAGGGCGGTCTGTGTTCCTGGCCGCTGGAGGTCACGCGCCGGGTCAGCGCCGATCAGCTGTTCTAGGCCGGTTCACGCGGGCCTAGACGCCCGGGCCCTTGAACTCGACGTCCACGACCTGCTCGTCGGAGCGCTCCTCGACCTTGGCCAGATCGGTCAGGGTCCGCTGGTCGGCGGGCTCGCTGGGCGGACCGAACAGGCTGCGCGGCCACAGGCGCCGGGTGAGCACGACATTGATCTCGGCGGAGTACAGGGTCAACTGAGCGCCGAGGTGCAACCACACGAGGAGCGCGATAACCAGGCCAAAGGTGCCGTAGGTGCTGGTCGACTTCCTGAATACATGGCCGATGTAATAGCCCCCGACGGCCTGCAGGATCGACCACGTGACCCCCGCCACGATCACGCCGGCGCGCAGACATCGGCTGGAGATCGTGGACGAAGTCATGAACCGAAAGGCGGCGAAAAACAGACTGAAGTTCAAGAGCAGCGAGAGGACGATCCCGATCACGTTGACCACGATCCCCTTGCCGAGGCCGCCCGTGACGAGCCCCGAAGCGAGCGTGGCGGCGATGAACAGGACGCCGAGGCAGACGAGCAGGGTCAGGCCGCGCAGCCGCGACTGCCAGAAATTCCGGCGGTCCTTGAAGGGCACCGCCCAGATGCGGTCAAAGGCGTTCTGCGCTGCTTGGGTGACTCCGAGCCCGGCCAGGATCGAGGTCACCAGCCCGATGACCAGCGCGGTGACGTGGCCGTGAAGGCCGCCGATCTCGTGGAGCTGCTTGCCGATGATGGGGAACTGGCCGAGGGCGGAATCCTCCACCGACCGCGCGGCGCGCGGGTCGCCTTGGAGGACGAACCCGAGGATCGTCACGAACACCAGCAGCAGCGGGAACAGCGAGAAGAACGCGTAATAGGCCACCAGCGCGGCCAGGCTTCCGGCCTGATCGTCACCGAACTTCTTGATCACGGCGATCGGGACCGCCGTCCACGCGCGGCGCTGCTGGGCGCGATCAAACGCCCGCACCGGGCGAAGCAAATCCATTCCAGCGTGTTACCCGGCCCGCGCCGTGCGCACGCCGCTGCGTCGGCCGCGCCGCCGCGTCAGCCGGACCCGAGCGGCAACTGGCCCTGCTCGATGGCCAGCAGCGTTCGTTTGCGATCCAGGCCGCCGGTGTAACCGCCGAGGTCGCCTCCGGAGCGAAGCACGCGGTGGCAGGGCAGGATGATCGGCAGCGGGTTGGAGCCAAGCGCATTGCCGGCCGCCCGCGCCCCGTGGGGGCTGCCCGCCTGCGCTGCGACCTGGGCGTAGGAGGAGACGGCGCCATACGGAATCGCCGCCGCCGCGGTCATCACCCGGCGGGCAAAGGCGCTCATCAGCCGCTCATCGAGGGGGACCTCGAACGAGCGGCGCCGGCCGGTGAAGTACTCGTCCAGCTCTCGCCGGGGCTCGTCGAGCCGGCGCGGAGCCGATAGCACCCGGGGCGAGATGCGGTCGGCGAGCCGGGCGAGCAGGCCGTCCACCTGCGCCGCGTCCACGTAGGCCACCTGCACCAGTCCGGCTTCGGTCGCCGCCAGCAGCAATTCGCCGACGGGGGACTCGAGCGTGGCGTAGGCCACGTCCAGCAGTCCGGCCCGGGCCGCTGGCCCGCTCACATCGGGCAGTTCGCACGGCGCCAGGGCGAAGTCCCGCAGCCGCTCTTGGAGATCGTCGGTGCTCATGTCTTCACATAGTCCTTTCGCAGCCGCTTCAGGCCCTCGTGCACGTTGCGCCGGGCCGCCTCCTCGCTGGTGCCCATGACCGCCGCCACGCTCGCATACGGAGCGTCGGTGATGAACCGCAGGGCCAGCGCCAGGCGCTGCTTCTCGGGCAGCGCTGCCACTTGTCCCCACAGCCCGGTTCCGTCCTCCGGCAGCCCCGGCGCGCCGGCGGCCTGGCCGCCCAGACCGGGGGCGTCGGCCACCGGCACCGGCCGGCGGGCCCGCCCGCGGTGATGGTCGATCGCCTTGCGATGAGCCACGGTCAGGATCCAGCCCCGCAGGTTCGACGCGTCCCGGAGGGAGGGATAGGCGCGAAGTGCCGCCAGCCAGGTCTCCTGGTAGGCATCGTCGGCCTCCACCGGCCCTAGCGAGGCGGCCAGGAAGCGGTACACATCGCGGCCGTGGGCGTCGAGCAGGTCTTGGAACGGGGGCAGCTTCACGAGTAGAGAACGCGCGCGGTGGGCGTCCTGTGAGATCTTGGCGCAGCCGCGACCGGCCGGGGCTCGAGCCGCGCAGATGGCTAGACCTCGAGCTGCGGGCGGTCGCATCGACGGCCTCCCCGCCACTCGGATAGAAAATTCTCGCGCTGAGGCCACATTTTCCATCCGAGTGGAGTCCGATCGTGCTCACCGAGGTCTCTGACTCGCGAGCTATGAGCTCAGATCCAAATAGGCGGGCCTACTGCGTGCAGATATGTGGGGGGCCTTCCCAGGGATTCGCGATGAGTTTTGAAGCACTTGAGAGTCTTCTTGGCTATGACGTTCATCAGTTGTCGCCTGTCCATCTTCCGCGAGGGCTTCGTTGCCGGGCCGACCAGGGCCGCGACGACGGCAAGACCGCAATCAGGGCTTGCCTGATCGGCCGACCGGGTATAGAACGTCGTCCATGGCACGCGCAATCTGGACCGGCGCTATCAGCTTCGGGCTCGTCAACGTTCCCGTCAAGCTCTATAGCGCCACGTCGCCCAAATCCGTCCGCTTCCACCAGCTCTCGAGCAAGACCGGGGCTCGGATTCGCCAGAAGCGGGTCGATCCCTCGACCGGGGAGGAGGTCCCCTACGAGGAGATCGTCAAGGGCTACGAGCTCAGTCCCGACCGTTATGTGCTGATCGAGACCGAGGAGCTCGAGGCACTGGATCCCAAGGCCACCAAGACGATCGATATCGAGGAGTTCGTCGAGGAGTCGGAAATCGACCCCATCTACTACGACCACTCCTATTACCTCGCCCCGACGACGGGCGGCGCCAAGGCCTACACGCTGCTGCTGGAAGCCATGCGGGAAGCGGGCAAGGTGGCGATCGGACGTGTGGTGATCCGCTCCAAGCAACAGCTTTGCGCGGTACGCCCGACCGATGGCGTGATGACGATGTCGACGATGTTGTTCGGCGACGAGGTAGTACCTCCCGACCGCATCGACGAGCTCGACGCCGTCGGCGAGGCGGAGGCCTCCAAGCGGGAGTTGACCATGGCCCAGCAGCTGATCGAGTCGCTGTCGGCCGACTTTGACCCCAGCAAGTTCCGCGACGAATACCGGGATCGCGTGCTCGACCTGATCGAGCGCAAGGCCGCCGGCGAGGAAATTGCCGTCCAGCCCGAGGCCGAGGACACGACTCCAGCGCCGGATCTGATGGCCGCACTCGAGGCCAGTCTGGCCGAGATCCGCAGCGGCGACAGTGACGAGCCGGCCACGAAGCCAGCCGCCAAGAAGCCAGCCGCCAAGAAGCCGGCCGCCAAGACGCGCAAGTCCTCATCGGCCAACGGCAAGGACGGCTCCACAAACGCCAAGACCGGGTCAGGCTCGAAGTCGACCGGCGCTTCGAAGTCTTCGAGCAGTTCCAAGTCGGGCGGCGCCTCGAAGTCGCGCGCCAAGGCCAAGACCTGAGCCGGCCGACGAGCGGCGCCCTGCCCTGGCGGCGCTAGCCGCCGGAACTCGAACTCGAGACGGCGGCGCCCCCGTTGCCCGAACTGGGCTTCATCGGGTGCCGGTGGGGCTTGCTGGCCGTAGAGCTGGTGCTCAAGGCAGAACCGCCGTTTGAGTTGCCGCTCGCGCTGCTCGTGGCCGTGCTCGAGACCCCGGCGGCGCCGCCCCCGTTGCTGTTGCCCGGCGAGGAGTTGTTGGTCTTCTTCGGCCCGGGGCTGGTGGCCTTCGGGGTGCTCTTGGCCGGGTTGAGCGAGGTCGTGGTCGGAACCCCACCGCCTCCGCAGGCGCTGAGTAGAAAGGCGCCGGCGAGCAGGACGACAACGAAGAGCTTGGGTTTGACAGCGAGCATCAGATGGTCTCTAGCACGCACTTCCCGTCTCGGAGCCGGACTAACCGCAAGCTCACCTGGTCTTCATGGCGGTTCGCACAATAAAAACCGCTGGTAGCCTTTCTCGGCTGCCTCGTCGTGCCCGTTGCACCCTTCAAGAAGGCACTCCATGTCCCGAATCGCTCCCCCCGGGGAAACCGGCCTCTACCACCCTTCAAACGAGCACGATGCCTGCGGAATCGCCCTGGTGGCGAAGCTGTGGGGCGAGGCTACGCACGCAGTGGTGGAGAAAGGCCTGGACGCGCTCGAGAACCTGGAGCACCGCGGCGCCTCCGGCGCAGACCCCAACACGGGCGACGGGGCCGGCATCCTCATCCAGATTCCCGACGCCTTCATGCGCGGCGCGGTGGCTGGGATCGATCTGCCCCCCGCGGGCCGCTACGGCGTCGGCGTCTGTTTTCTGCCCAGCGACCCCGAGCGGCGGCTGAGCGTCGAGCAGCTGATCGAGAGGACGATCGCCGACGAGGGCCAGCGCCTGCTCTGGTGGCGTGATGTGCCCGTGGACGACCGCTTCGTCGGCGACACGGCCCGGATGTCGGCGCCGGTCATCCGGCAGGTGATCGTCGAGGCCTCGGACGAGATCGAGGATCAGGGTGCGCTGGAGCGCAAGCTGTACGTGATCCGCCGCTTGATCGAGCGCGAGGCCGGCAGCGACGTTTCCCTACCCAGCTTCTCGAGCCGGACGCTCGTCTACAAGGGGATGCTGACCGCTCCCCAGTTGCCGCGCTACTTCCCGGACCTGCGCGATCCGCGTGTGGCGTCGCGCCTGGCCCTCGTTCACTCGCGCTTCTCGACGAACACGTTCCCGAGCTGGGAGCTGGCCCATCCCTACCGGATGATCGCCCACAACGGCGAGGTCAACACGCTGCGCGGCAACGTGAACTGGATGCGCGCCCGCGAGTCGCAGCTGGCCTCCGAGCTGTTCGGCGCCGACCTCGAGAAGGTCATGCCGGTTGTCCGTCAGGGCGGCTCGGACTCGGCCGTGTTCGACAACGTGCTCGAGCTGCTCGTGCTCAGCGGCCGCTCGGCCCCGCACGCGGTCATGATGATGGTCCCCGAGGCCTACCGGACACGCCGCGATCTCGACCCTGACGTCAAGGGCTTCTACGACTTTCACTCCTGCCTGATGGAGCCCTGGGACGGCCCGGCGGCGATCGCCTTCACCGACGGCCGGATGGCCGGCGCCGTGCTCGATCGCAACGGGCTGCGCCCCGGCCGCTGGGTGCAGGACACCGAGGGCTACGTCGTGCTGGCCTCCGAGACCGGCGTGATGACGGTGGCCCCCGAGCACATTCAGCGCAAGGGCCGGTTGGCTCCCGGCAAGCTGTTTTTGCTCGACCTCGAGGAGGGTCGGATCGTCGAGGACCAGGAGGTCAAGCGCCGGGTCTCCCGTCGCAAGCCCTACGGCGAGTGGTACGAGCGCTCGGTCGTGCACATTGACGATCTCCCCGACCGCGAGCCTCGGACCCCGCGCGTCGAGCCGCTGCGCTCCAAGCAGCTGGCCTTCGGATACTCCCAGGAGGACCTGCGGATGATCATCGCCCCGATGGCGGCCAACGGGGAGGAGCCGACCGCCAGCATGGGCAATGACGCCGCGCTGGCTGTGCTCTCCGAGCGCCAGCCCCCGCTGTTTGCGTACTTCAAGCAGCTCTTCGCCCAGGTCACCAATCCGCCGATCGATCCGATCCGCGAGAACGTGGTCATGAGCCTGCATACCGGCGTCGGCGCGGAGGTCAACCTCCTGGCGGAGTCCCCCGAGCAGGCCCACCAGCTGGTCATGGACCAGCCGATCCTGCGCAACTTCCAGCTCGAGAAGCTGCGCCAGGTCTCGCACGAGATCTTTCACGCCGCCACGCTGGACATCACCTGGCCGATCGAGGAGGGCACCGACGGCATGCAGCGCCGTCTCGACGCGCTCTGCGCCGAGGCCGCCAACTACGTTGACAACGGGGCCAACATCCTCATCCTCTCGGACCGCAACCTCGGTCCCGAGCGGGTGGCGATGCCCTCTTTGCTGGCCGTGGCCGCCGTCCACCACCACCTGGTCCGCGGCGGCACCCGCCTGCGCACCGGCCTGGTCATCGAGTCCGGCGAGCCGCGTGACATCCACAGCATGGCCACGCTGATCGGCTACGGGGCGTCGGCCATCAACCCGTACCTGATGTTCGAGTCCCTGGATGAGCTGGCCGACCGCTCGCTGCTCCCGCGCGATCTGGGGCAGGACGAGGCCGAGGAGCGGATCGTCAAGGCGATCGGCAAGGGGCTGCTGAAGACGATCTCCAAGATGGGCATCTCGACCATCCAGTCCTACTGCGGGGCGCAGATCTTCGAAGCCGTGGGACTCGAGCGCGAGGTGATCGACAAGCACTTCACGGGGACAGCCTCGAGGATCGGTGGCATCGGGCTGAGCGTGCTCGCCACCGAGGCCCTGGAGCGTCACTTCCGCGCCTACCCGCGCACGGGCCGTGACCTGCTCCCGGTTGGCGGGGTCCTGCAGTGGCGCCGCGACGGTGAGCTGCACATCTGGAATCCCGACACGATCGCCAACCTCCAGCACGCGGTCCGCGCCGTCGCCCAGCACGCGCCGGAAACCCGTGACACGGCAACGGGCAGGCCCCGTTGCGCGATCCCCAGGACACCTATGACGAATTCGCTCGTCAGGCCAATGAGGAGTCGACCCGCAGGGCGGCATTGCGCGGCCTGATGAAGCTCCGTTTTGCCGATCGGGCGATCCCGCTCGAGGAGGTGGAGCCGGCCACGGAGATCGTCAAGCGCTTCTCGACCGGCGCGATGAGCCTCGGCTCGCTGTCGCGCGAGGCCCACGAGACCCTGGCCGTGGCCATGAACCGGCTGGGGGCGAAGTCCAACACCGGAGAGGGCGGAGAGGACCCCGCCCGGTACATCCCCGAGGAGAACGGTGATTCCCGGCGGTCAGCGATCAAGCAGGTCGCCTCCGGGCGCTTCGGCGTAACCATTCACTATCTGGTCAACGCCGACCAGCTGCAGATCAAGATGGCTCAGGGCGCCAAGCCCGGCGAAGGCGGCCAGCTCCCCGGACACAAGGTCGACGATTACATCGCCAAGATCCGCTCCTCGACGCCGGGCGTCGGGCTCATCTCGCCTCCGCCTCACCACGACATCTACTCGATCGAGGATCTCAAGCAGCTCATCTACGATCTGCGCTGCGCGAACCCGAACGGCTCGGTCTCGGTCAAGCTCGTCTCGGAGGTCGGGCGTCGGTACGGTGGCCGCCGGGGTGGCCAAGGCCAATGCCGACCACGTGACCATCTCCGGCCACGACGGCGGCACCGGCGCCTCGCCTCAATCCTCGATTCAGGCCGCCGGCGTGCCGTGGGAGATCGGCCTGGCCGAGACGCAGCAGACGCTGCTGCTCAACGACCTGCGCTCGCGGATCACGGTCGAGGTCGACGGTCAGATCAAGACCGGACGGGACGTGGTCATCGGCGCCCTGCTCGGGGCCGACGAGTTCGGGTTCTCGACCGCCCCGCTGATCGCGATGGGCTGCATCATGATGCGCGTCTGTCACCTGAACACGTGCCCGGTCGGGATCGCCACCCAGGATCCGGAGCTGCGGCGCCGCTTCCAGGGCACCCCCGAGCACGTGACCGCCTACCTGATGTTCGTCGCCGAGGAGGTCCGGGGTCTGATGGCGAAGCTCGGCGTGCGCCGCTTCGAGGATCTGATCGGGCATGCCGAGCTGCTCGAGACCGAGGAGGCGATCGACCACTGGAAGTCCCGCGGCGTCGACCTCTCGATGGTCCTCTCGACGCCCGACCTGCCCGCCGACATGCCGCGCGCTCGCGACCCGGCCGCAGGTCCCCGTGCTCGACGACGCGCTCGACTGGGAGCTGGTCTCGCTCTGCGCCCCGGCGCTCGAGAACGGCTGAGCCGGTCCGCCACGGGCCCGTGCCGGTGCGCAACGTCAACCGGACGGTGGGCGGCATCCTGTCCGGAGAGATCGCCCGCCGCCACGGTGCGCGCGGGCCTCCCCGAGGGCACGATCGAGATCTCCTTCTCGGGCTCGGCCGGCCAGAGCTTCGGCGCCTGGCTGGCGCCCGGGGTGACGCTTCGCGCTGCGCGGTGAGACCAACGACTACACCGGCAAGGGCCTGTCGGGCGGGATCGTCTCCGTCCGCCCGCCGGAGTCGGCGCTGTTCCGCGCCGAGGAGAACATGATCGTCGGCAACACGGTGCTCTACGGGGCGACGGCCGGCCGCGCCTTCATCCGCGGCCTGGCCGGAGAGCGCTTCGCCGTGCGCAACTCCGGCGCCACCGCCGTCGTCGAGGGTGTCGGTGACCATGGCTGCGAGTACATGACCGGCGGCCGGGTGGTCGTGCTCGGGCGCACCGGGCGCAACTTCGCCGCCGGCATGAGCGGCGGCATCGCCTACGTGTACGACAAGGACCGGGCTTCGAGGGCCGCTGCAACGTCGACCTCGTCGATCTCGACCCGCTGGCCGAGGACGACGAGGAGGAGGTCAAGGCGCTGATCTCCGAGCACGCCCAGCGCACCGGTTCGCTCGTGGCTCGCAACGTGCTCGCCTCCTGGGAGCGCTCCCGGGAGCGCTTCATCAAGGTCATGCCGCGCGACTACAAGCGGGTCCTGGCCGAGCGCGAGGCTGCCGAGGCCGAGGAGCCAGCCGAGCCCGAGGCGGCAGTCGGGGCCTAGTGCCCTGATTCAAGAATTTCCGATTCACGACCTAGTCCGGCGCGCCCTCGACCGTGGTGCCGCGCTCGCCGGCCAGCCGGATCAGGACCGTGGCCCAGGTCCGGAACGGGCGCCAGCGCTCGGCCAGCGCTGCCGAACTGCACCAGGTCAGGCGGCTCCGGCGAGTCCGTAGAAGCGGCGGTGTGGGCGAGCACCTTGGGCTCGGTCATAGGCAGCAGCGCGTCGGCGAAGCCGCTGGCCCGGAGCACGATCAGCCCGGCGTAGAACGGGCCGAGGCCCTGCAGGCGCTGGAGCTCCTGCCCAGGCTCGCTCGGGGCCGAGCTCGTGCAGGCGGGCGACGTCGAGTTGGCCGTCGAGCGCCGCCCCGGCCACGTCACGCAGCCGGGTCAGCTTCGTGCAGCGAGAGCCCGGGGAAGCGGTCGCCGAGCTCGAGCAGGTGGCGGGGCTGGGGGAAGGCGATCGCCGTCGCGCCGGCGAGCTCGAAGCTCTCCCCGAGCTGGCGCGCCGAGCGTCATCACGCACCGTGGCCGCCTGGGCGGCCGGTCGGCGGGCGGAGATGATCGCCCACGCGGCCGCCTCATAGGGGGAGTAAAAGAGCACGGGGCGCTGTCCGGGGTGGGCGCGCTGCAGGGCGCCCAGCACCGGCTCAGACTTGCCGACCTGCTCGAACTCGTCGCCGTCGTGATCGAGCGAGAGGACCCGGCCGATCTGGCCCAGAGCGCGCTTCGGGCGGAGGCGCCGTCGCGGAGTTCGAGCTCGACGGCCAGGGGGCCGTTGACGGCCTCCTGGCGGATCACCGCGCCCGCGTACCCCTGCCCGCCGTCGACGGGGAAGGCGAGGCGCATCGCGCCGTCGAACGGCGCGCGCCCGCCCCTCGTTGGGCCCGAAGCCGAACTCGGCCGCGCGCCGGCAGGGAGAAACCGCCCTCGAAGGTGAGACCGTAGCTCAGGCATCTCCGCCGCATCATCGCAGCAGCGCTCCGGTACCCTCCCGCAACCCATGGGCGAGCTCGGCGCATTTCTGAAGATCCACCGGGTCGGCTTCGACAAGCGCGATCCCGGCCAGCGAGTGGGGGACTACCAGCAGTACTTCAACCTTCAGCCCGAGGAGGAGCTGCGACGCCAGGGCGCGCGCTGCATGGACTGCGGCGTGCCGTTCTGCCACGAGGGGTGCCCGCTGGGAAACCTGATCCCGGACTGGAACGACCTCGTCTACCGCGACAAGTGGCGCGACGCGATCGACCAGCTGCACACGACCAACAACTTCCCCGAGTTCACCGGCCTGATCTGCCCGGCGCCGTGCGAGTCGGCCTGCGTGCTGGCCATCAACGACGATCCGGTCGACGATCGAGCAGATCGAGCTCGCCATCGTCCAGCGGGCCTTCGACGAGGGCTGGATCGTTCCCGAGCCGCCCGATCGTCGTTCGGGGCGCACCGTGGCCGTGATCGGCTCCGGGCCGGCCGGGCTGGCCGTGGCGGCCGAGCTCAACCGCTGCGGGCACTCGGTGACCGTGTACGAGCGCGACGAGGGGCCCGGCGGGCTGCTCCGCTTCGGGGTTCCCGATGCCAAGCTCGAGAAGGCCATCATCGACCGCCGCGTCGCGATCCTCGAGCAGGAGGGGATCAGCTTCGTCTACGACACCGACGTCGGGCGGGACATCACCATGGCCGAGCTGCAGGAGGACTTCGACGCCGTCGTGATCTCGATCGGCTCCCGGGTTCCGCGGGAATATGAGGTGCCCGGGCGTGACCTGGCCGGCATCCATCCCGCGATGGATTATCTGTATCAGCGCAACCGCTGGGTCGCCGCCCAGCAGGGTCGCCCGGCCCGCGCGCCGCAGCCCGGGACCGAGATCAGCGCCGCGGGGCGCAAGGTGATCGTGATCGGCGGTGGCGACACGGGCATGGACTGCATCTCCAACTCGCACCGCGAGCACGCCGAGTCGGTGGCCATGCTCGACGTCTACGCCGAGCTGCCGGGGAGCGGGACGATCCGCGCCACCCCTGGCCGCTGCCGCCAAAACGGACGGGTTCGACCTACGCGCTCGAGGAGGGGGGCAAGCGCCGCTGGGGGACCGAAGTGACAGGCTTCGGCGGCAAGGATGGGCGGGTTAGCCACGTCTACGCGCGCAAGGTGACCGGGTCAGTCCTCGCGCGATCTCACCCCCGTTCCGGGCAGCGAGTTCGTGCTCGAGGCCGACCTGGTGCTGATCGCGATCGGCTTCCAGCATCCCGAGCACGAGGGCCTGGTCGCCGAACTGGCCCTCGATCTCGACCGCCGCGGCAACATCCGCACGCAGCAGACCTACCGCACTTCGGTCGGCCGCGTGTACGCCTGTGGCGACGCGCGGATCGGGCAATCGCTTGTCGTTACGGCGATCGCCGAGGGCCGAAAATGCGCGCGGATCGTCAACGCCGACCTCGGCGGCAGCCCGATGGACGCTGACCGCGAGATGCTGGCCGTCGGAGCGTGGAGTGGCGAAGCCGACCGTACGCTGCGCCATGAGGCCGAGGCGGCCGGGACCGTCCGACCGGGTGAGGAGTTCTTCACGGGCCCGGGCACGCGGGACCAGGGGTAGGCTTTCTGACCTCCGGGAAATGCGGCCCCGACCCAGGAGGGGAGTTCCGGCAGGGGCAAAAGGTTCGTTTTTAGGCCCGTAATAGCCCGCGAATGCGGGGCGGAAATGGTTGTCGCGGAGAAACGGCCCTGCTAGGTTAAGTCTTAGGACCTCTGAAGGTCGGTTCGGATTTATTCGGGGCATTAGGTTTAGTTAGAGCTTGGGACGGGGAAACTCGCCCCTGTCGGTCAGGGAACTGCGCCCCCACTTCCCTGGCTCTCCGGGGGACCCAGATGGATCTGGGTCCCCCGGTCCTATTTCTGGGGTCTGTCGTTGAGATCCGCCGCGCGCGCCTGAGACCCCGACTGCCCGGTGTGCGACCGTGTGTCGCATGCCGCCTCCGGTTGCCGTGATCTCACCGCACAGTCATGGCTGCAGCTCGATCGGGTGCACGGTCAGCCACCTGGTGGACTCGGCGGGCACGTTCTTCTCCCAGCTAGCCAGCCTGAGCTGGGGGTCGCTGCTGCTGGGAGTGGCCCTCTACGGCCTGTATCTGCTGCTGCGCTCGCGCGCGCTCTGGGGCGCGGTGCAGACCGCCTATCCCGACGTCCGGGTGCGCTGGCGTGACGTGTGGGGCGCCTACATGGTCGGCTATGCGGTCAACAACGTTTTCCCGCTCGGGGGCGGCAACATCGCCCAGCTGTTCTTGACCCGCTCGGCGATTCCCACCGCCAGCTACCCCGCGGTGGCCAGCGCTCTGTCCACGGGGGTCATCTTCGACTGGTTCATGGGCCTGCTGATCATGGGCTTCGCCTTCACCCAGGGCGTGTTCCCCAAGCCGCCGGACTTCTCCAAGCTGCCTGCCTTCGACATCAGCTTCTTCGCCAGCCACATGCGCTTCACGCTGTTCTTCGTGACCATGCTCGGGCTCCTCTTCCTGCTCGGGTTCGCCTGGCTCTCGGCGCGGGTGCGTGCCTTCTGGCAGCGCGTGCGCCAGGGGCTGGCGATCCTGCGCGACCGCCAGGCCTACAAGCGGCGGATGGCCAGCTGGCAGCTGGCCAGCTGGGTGGCGCGGTTCGCGGCCTACTGGGCTCTGCTGGACGCCTTCCACATCGGCGGTTCGGTGCGCAACGCGCTGTTGGTGCTCGCCGTCCAGGTCGTGGCCTCGGTGTTCCCGTTCACCCCCGGCGGCGCCGGTGTTCAGCAGGCCTTGCTGCTGACCATCTTCCACAATCGCGATGCGGCCTCGTTCTCGGTCGGTCAGCAGATCGCCACGATCGTCGTCAGCGGCGTTCTCGGGTTCGCGGCCCTGGTCCTGATCTTCCGCTTCCGGAGCTTCCGCGAGGTCATCGCTCACGGCCGGGAGCATCGCCGACAGGAGGCCGCCGGTGCCGCTCCCGCGGGGGAGCCGACGCCGGCGCGGCTGAGGCCGGGCGAGACCTGAAGAGCACGCCCGCCGAGCCTGAATTGGGCCACTAGCCTTCATGTCGTGCCCAGCTTCTGCCGCCACAACCGCCTGATCCAGAACTGCCCGATATGCGCGCGCGAGCAGGACCTGGAGCTGCGGCCGGTGGTTTCGCCGGGCGGTCAGACCGCCCGCAGTACAGCTCCGTCGACCGCCCGGCCGGCCCGCGGCACGGCGCGCTCGGCCTCCCGGAGCGCCGCCGGCCGCTCGGGCTCGGGGTCGAAGGTCCGGCGGCTGGCCCGCGGGGCCGACGACGGTTATCACTCCGACCTTGTCCCCGGGCTGCGCTCGAGCGACGATGCCGCCCGCCTGGCCGGCCGAGCTGGCCTTCGCCGACGGCCCGGCTTGGACCGTCTCGCCGCCGATCCGCCCGGGTCTGTACGCCGAGGTCGCCGACGCCGACGGTGACATCGAGGAGCGCACCTGGCTGGCCTTCCTGATCGCCCTCCTGGGTCCGACTGAGGGCGAGGATCCGTTCGCCGCCATCGCCGCCGCCCGGACCAGCTGGGCAGCGGGCGAGCCGCCGGCCGTGGACGGGGCGCAGGCCGGCCCGCGCGGCGCCTACGAGGCCGGCGTCGCGGCATCGAACGGCGACGGCCTACCGGGCCTGGGCGGCCCGCTCGGGCTCGCAGCAGGCAGCGTTCGCGGGTGAGACCGTCGTGGACGCCGGAGCGGCGCTTCTCGCGGGTCTTCGAGCGCATCGCCTTGCCCGGATTTCCGCGCAGAGCGCGATTTGAGCTGCTTGACCACGCTCGGCCGAACGGGCTCTACGAGCTGCGAGCGGCGCAGCCTTGCCCTCGGCGCCAGCGACGACGTCACCGTGGCCGCCAAGCGCGTCCTGGGCATCGGTGACCCGATGCTCCTCGAGCGCCGCGCGGCCGATCTCGCCGCAGGCGTGCGGGGTCGAGCTCGAGGCCCTCGACTCGGCCTTCTTCAACTGGGAGCGCGGCACGCGCGACCCGCGTGCGGGATGCCGGACGATCTCGAGCCCGATCCCGAGTCGCCCAGGCCGCCGATCGAGGACGCCCTGGGGCTCTGAGCCGAGCGACCTCCGGCGTCGCCGGTCGCCGCTCCGTCCGGGCCAGCGCCTACCTTCTCGGGCGTCCGTAGTCACGAACGGAGCGTCATGAGTCTCTGCTTCATCGAACCGCAGAACGCCATCCGGGTCATCGCCGACTCGGTTGGCCGCGAAGCCCGTCGCCAGATCCTCGGCGAGGTGGTACGCGCGTGGGTGGATGAGATCCCCGAGTCGGAGCTTGACTCGCACTACGCCAAGGCGGTCGCCGACCTGGACGAGCACGACCTGTCACTGCTCGCGGCCTGGCACGTCTCGCTCGAGGTCGGGCACCCGCTGCCCAGCAAGGAGTTCCTGGTCAACGTCTTCCCGTCGCTCGGCGAGAACCGGCGCGAGGCGCTGAAGATCGCCGCCGGGTTCCGGGGCGAGGAGGCGTTCGAGGCCGGCGTGGGGGAGGAGCAGGCCTTTGACACCGTGCTGCCCTGGCTCTCCCCGGAGCGGTGCGCGACGCTGGCCGCGGAGTGCCTCGAGCTGTACTGCTGGGACCGGCTCGGCGTCGAGAACTAACCGCGGCTCGAGGCGGCGGGAAGGTGACCAGGGCCGCGCTGCCGTGCGGCACCGACAGCGTGTAGCTGCCCCGCTACGGGGCTCAGCGTCTGCGTGTGCGGCGCAGCCAGCCGGCCGGTCGTAGTCGCGCTGCCATAGCCCTGTGCCGCCGCAGGTGACACCGGTCCGCGCATAGACGCTGGACGCCTGCAGCCGGGTGACGATGCGCGGTGCCGGCCGTGCCGGCCGGCATGTGCAGGCTGACCGTGCGCCGTCCGGTTCGGGTTCTCGTTGACGAGCACGGCGCGCTCGAGACCGTCGCGGGTCCGGGTGGCCCAGACGCTGAGTCCGGTGCCGCTGGTCGGGCCGCTGCCCGCGAGCAGGCGCGCGCCGGCCGGGGCTGCCTGGGCAAACAGCTGCCAGCCCGTAGTAGACCGGCTGCACGTAGGCCGACCAGCCGCCACCCGTGTGGGTGAAGTGAAAGAGCTCATAGGCCGCTTTGGGCAGCGTGTGCATGTTGACCCCGTCGACGCCGGCTCGGGCGAGCGTGAACAGCGCGTCGGTCACCCACAGCGAACTGGCGAACGTGTCGCTGATTGCCGGCCTTGCCGCGGCAGGCGACCGAGTTGAGCTCGTCCAGGCGGAGGCGGCGACCCTGGGAGTGGGCGATCTGGATCCAGCGCTTGAGGCTGGCGGCGAGCGTGGTGGTCGCGTAGCCAGAGAGCAGGTGGGCGACCGTCGGGTACTGCGGGGAGCGCGGCGCGCACGTAGCAGTTGCGCAGCGGGTAGCGATGGACGGTCAGCGTCCGCAGCCGCGGATGGGCCGTGCAGCAGCTTGCCGATCGAGCCGACCCAGGTGCCCGGGTCGGACTTCGGACCGATGGCCAGCGCCGGACCGGCCAGCGGGACCGGCGGCAGGGCGGCGGCGACGGCGGCGAACTCGCTGGGCGAAGCGGGCGTAGTCGAGCTTCTCGGCGCGAGCCCGGCGGAAGCGGCTCAGGCCCGATCTTCAGCCCGGCGATCTTGCCGTACACGTTGGGCTCGTTGCCGATCTCCAGGGCGGCGATCCGGCCTGCGGCCGATCGGCCGCAGGTACGCGCGCGCCCTCGGCCCGCGGCCAGGGCGGGCTGGTCGGCGGCCAGGTTGATGCCCATAGTCATCCGGGCCTTCAGCTCGTGGGCCAGCGCCGCCGTCGTCGCCAGCCAGCCCGGCGTCGAGCCGGTAGATCCGGTAGCCGGTGCCTTGCACCCCGAGCGCGGGCACCCAGGACATGTCGGTGCTGTCGCCGCCGATTCGCAGAACCGGGGCCTGGCCGGGGGAAAGGTTGCGGATCAGCTGGCAACCAGCACCGGGTTGATCGTGGTGCGGGTTCGATCCCGGTGTAGTCGCGGATGGCCTGGAACTCGATCGAGAGGCCGAGGTAGCCGCAGGGAATGTGGCGCGGCGCTCCTGCAGGCGGAGATGCGGACCGGGATGCGCATTGCGCGCCGACACGTTGGCGCTCGGCGGGAGCGCACGCCGAGGACGAGGGATCCCCGGCGGGCCGGCTCCCGACCAGCACGGCCACGACGACGAGGACCGTCGCCACCGCCGCCAGTCCAGCGGCGACGACCCATCGCATGGGTGCCTCGCTCACCGCGCGGCCTCGACCAGGGCAGCCTCGGTATCGGCGATCGCCTGCTCGGTGTTCTGAAACCAGACCGCGCTCGATGCCGAGGGCCCGGGCACCCGTCGCAGTTGGCCTGCACGATCGTCGATGAGCAGCGCCGCCTCGGCGCCGACGCCGAGCCGCTCGAGCGTCACGCGGTAGATCTCGCGGCTCGGGCTTGCGCTGCCCGACGAACGCGGAGTCGACGACGACGTCAAACAGCTCCCGGACCGGGCAGCATGGCCTGCCAGCGCGCGGCCCATTCGCGGACGTTGTTGGTGCAGATGGCGAGCCTGTAGCCGCGACCACGAAGGTCGCGCAGGTAGTCGATCATCGGCTCGTTGGGCTCCAGCGCCGGCGAAGTAACGCTCTCCGAAGCCATTCAGATCGACCTCGCGCTCGAGCTGCCGGCTGAGCTGGCGCTCGAGGTCAGCGCAGGAACTCGGCCTCGCTGAGCCGTCCGGTCTCGAGCTCAAACAGCGGGTTGACTCCGCGCGCGCTGAGGCCAGTGCCGCCATCGCCGTGCCCGAGTTCAGCTCAAGCGGGATGCCCGAGTCCTCCTGAAAGGCGGCGAAGGCCCCGGCCAGCGGGGAGGTGAGCACGCCGCCGAAATCGCTGATGACCGCCTCCAGCCGCCCCATGATCGGACCCGCTAGAGGTGCGCGATGAGATAGACGCCGGCGCCGTCGAGGCCGCCGGCGTGGCAGAGCATGGGCGTCAGCGAGAGCCGCAGCCGCTCCCCCGTTGCCTCGGAGGGCAGGCCGACGGCCTCGGCGGCCGCGCGGCGCGGATAGAGCTCGTCCCCGTCGCCGACCCATAGCTCCAGGCTGGCCCGTGTGGGTTGCTCGTCGGGCGCGGAAGGTCGTGGAGAGGCGCGGGTCGGTCGACCGTGATCCATTGCTCGGGATCGAACAGCGTGGCCGCGACGACGTCGCGCTCATGGCCCTTCTTCTCGTCGGCGCGGAGCGCCCGCAGCGCCACCCCCGGTCCTCGGCAAACCATCCCGCCACGGCCCGGATCGAGTCAAACCGGCGCGGGGCCTGGTTCGTCGTGCGACGCTGACCGTGCCCGGCGAGTCGATCACACGCTCCCCGGCGGGGAGCGGTCACCCGGCCCTGGACGCGGCAAAGCTGCGTCGCCGGCGGCGCTGGCGCGTGCCCGGCCATCGCCGACCGGGGGTGAAGCGTGAGCTCGAAGCCGGTGGCCGCGACGCGCCACCTGCCGTCCTCGGCCTGATCTGACGACCTGTCCGGCGCCGGTGGCCGCGGACGCGCTTCCGTGCGGGTCACGAACGAGCGTGGCGGCGTCTCCCGGCCTCGAATCGCGGCGCCCCACATCTCGGTCATCGCCGTCGCCAAAGCTGCAGCAGACGCAACGGCGCCGCGGTGACGATTCGCTCATCGGGGCAGCCGGGCCGATTCGATCGTCGGTGGCGGTCGAGTCGACGTCGTAACGCCGGCGCGCTCGCCACCGGGTGGGTCGCAAGGTGGCCCGCCGAACCGGGTCGCCTGGCGCACCAGGCGGCTCTGGAGGTTGCGCACCAACCCGACGCGGGCCAGGGGCGCGTCGGCGGGAGCAGGAGGCAGCAGGCCGAGGACGTCGGTGATGAAGCCCGGGACGATGAACAGCGAGCCGCCGACCAGGATCAGCGCCCCGTCGAGCACCTCGCGCCCGGGCGGGCGCCCGGTCGCCGAGGCCGCACTGCAGGCGCCGCCACGCCACCCGGCCCTCGGCTCGGATCAGCCACAGGCCGACGCGGCCAGCCGGCGATCGAGCAGGAGCACGGTGAGCAGGACGCCGATCGCCCCGGCCACCTGGATCGCCACGAACAACTCGGCGATCGGCCAGCAGATCATGAGCAGGAGGACAAACATGCTTCCTCACAGGCTAATACGTCAACTTCAGGGCCGGTAAGCACCAGCGAGGAGGTGGGAAGCTCCGTCCCTAACGTGCACACAGCGTGGGTTAGAGACGGACCTTCGAGCCATCCGTCGGTTTGCCGGGGAACCTTCGTCCGTTAGGTGCACATAGCGCACCTTGGGGACGGACCTTCAAGCCACAGGGCCGCGTGCGCTCAGGCCACGGCCGAAGCGCCGCCGGCCTCGACGAGCACGCCGGGCAGCCGATGCAGGCCCATGAGCTCGATCAGCGTCCGGATCTGTGGCTGCGCGCCGCGCAGCATGACCGCGCGGCCGTGGGCGCGCAAGCGGCGAGCCATGACCGCGATGTCGAGCATCAGTGACGCGTCGGCGAAGACAAGCTCGGTGAGATCGATGATGACATCGGCCTGGGCTCGGATCGCGCGCGTCAGAGCCGGTCGCCGGATCCCTTGCGTGTTGCGGTCCTCGTCACCGCGACAGCGAAGGGTGGGCGGCTTGTCATCGAAGTCGACGATCGGAAGACCCTAGTCAATGGCCCGGGCGGATGCTCATGCCGGATTGGCCAAAACGGTTGCAGTGGGCATCCGACGACTGGTCAGAAGCGTCGTAGACTCGCGGTATGGCAACTGTTGACGAAGTGACCGACGCCCTGCGCGACGTCATCGATCCCGAGCTCGGACTCGATTTCGTCGAGCTTGGACTCATCTACGAGGTCGAGGTCCAGGACGGCAACGTCCGCGTGACCTACACGCTGACCAGCCCCGGCTGCCCGATCGGCCCCCAGGTCTCCGAGCAGATCGAGGAGTTCGTGAGCGAGCTCGACGGAGTCGTCGAGGTCGAGCCGACGATGACCTTCTCTCCGCCCTGGACCCCGGAGCGGATGAGCGAAGACGCGAAGTTCGCGCTCGGCTTCTAGACGTCGAGGGGACCGGGCGGCACGTGCCGCCCGAGCTCGCGGCTCAGGTCGATGGCCCGGATCTCGTGCTCACCAGGGAGCTTGGCCAGCACCGCGGCGACGACGCCCTTGACGTCGTGCTGCTCGCGACCGAGGTCGTCCCAGAGGGACTTCAGCGCCGTGTGGACGATCTTCAGCTGGGCGGCGGTGAGCTCGAGCCGGTAGGCCGTCTCGTCGGGTCCGATCAGGTCGCTATCCATGGCCATATCAGGATTCTGAGCGTTGCGGCTCGAATGTCGAGCCCGCTCTCGTTTAGCGCGCATGTCGGCGCCGGGCCGTGGGTCGGCCGGCCGTGGGCTTCGGGCAGTATCCGGGCCGGCTTGTCGGTCTCCGCGGGCCCGGAATCGGCACCGGCCGACTCCGTGGGCGGTCTGCACCGGCGGGTTCTGACGTTTCCCTGCCGTTCTCCTTCGCCGTCGTCGCTCCGGCACCATTGGCGCCGCGCCCATTGGAGGCGGGCTGGCGCGCTGCCCGACTTGCGGGCTGGCCCCTTGGACGCCGCACCCGCCTTGCCTCCCGCCGCGGCTTTGCGCCCGGCGCGCTCGTCCTGCCCCCGGACGATCGCCAGCAGCTCGGCCAGCGACTCGGCAATCCCGTCGGCAATGACCTCGATGTCGGGCAGCGCGTCGTAGTCGCCCAGCAGCCCGAAATCCAGGCCGCCGTTGTAGGACATGATCGCGATGGCCAGCGCGTGGTTCTCGGGCAGGAAGGCGACCGGGAACAGGTCCTCCAGCTCGCGTCCGAGGACGTAGAGGGGAACCTGCGGACCGGGGATATTGGTCACGATCAGGTTGAACAGTCGCGTCGAGAAGTTCAGCCGCGAGGCCTGCGCGAGCACCGTCGGCGGGGCGAGGTTGTTGACCGCGGCCAGGGTGGCCGCGCCCTCGGCCTGCTTTGACTCCTTCAGTCCGTCCATCGCCTGACGCACGAAGCGCAGGCGGCTAACCGGATCGTCGATGTAGACGGGCAGCGGACCGCGCATGACCGTGATCTGGTTGCCGAGCGTGTTCTTCTGGTCCTTGGTCCGGACCGAGACCGGCACCAGAGCCCGCATCTCCAGGCCCTCGGTGCGGAGCCCGCGCGAGCGCAGCCAGCGGGCCAGCGCGCCGGAGACGACGGTGAGCACGACGTCGTTGACCGTCCCGCCGAGCGAGTCCTTGACCTCCTTGAACTCGGCCAGCTGCTGACGGGTCACGGCGTAGCGCCGGTGGGGGCCGATGGGGACGTTCAGCGGCGTCTCGGGGGCCGGATTCAGCCCGGCCCAGACGAGCTCGCCGATGCCCTCGGCGGCGTCGCGCAGCAGCGCCAGAGACGTCGTCGGCCGACTGGCGGCGCCGATCGCGCGAGCGACCAGGCCGGCGGTCGTGTTGACCATGCCGCGCAGGCCCGCCACCACCAGCTCGGCGCCGGAGGGCTCGGTGTGCGGGCGCCACGGCTCGAGCTCCTCGGAGGGCGGAGCCTTGGGCCTGCGCTCGACGTCGAACAGCACGCTGGCCAGGTCCATGCCGGAGACGCCGTCCACCAGCGAGTGATGCGTCTTGGAGATCAGCGCGAACCGGCCGTCCTGCAGTCCCTCGACGAGCCAGCATCTCCCACAACGGCTTGGAGCGGTCCAGCTGCTGGGAGGCGATCCGGGAGGCGAGCAGGAACAGCTGTTCCTCGGTGCCCGGCGCGGGCAGCGCCGTTTGCCGGACGTGGTACTCGAGATTGAAGGTCGGATCATCGACCCACAGCGGCCGGCCGGTCTCCAGCGGCGGCGTGGCCAGCTTCTGGCGGTAAGCGCGGAACCAGGTGCAGGCGCCCGCGAACGTGGTCGAGATAGTCGTCGAAGTCGGGCGCTGGTCCCTCGAACAACAGCACGGCGCCGATGTGCATGTGCGAGGCCTGGCCCTCCTGATGCAGGAACGAGGCGTCGATTGAAGTCAGACGGTCTAGATGCTGCTGCGCCATCGGCAGGCCCTCCAGCGGGAAACGAGTACTCAAGCCTACCTGTCTCGGTCCTCTCCCGGCTACGTGCGGCGCACGCCCGGTAGGGTTTGCCGATCGCATGAGCTGGGACTTCTCCACCGATCCGGAGTTCGAGGCCAAGCTCGAGTGGATGCGCGGCTTCGTGCGCGAGCACGTCTGGCCGCTGGAGACGCTGTGGAGCGACCTCGGCTGGGAGGGCCTGCGCCGTGCCGCCGCGCCCCTTCAGGAGCAGGTCAAGGCTCAGGGGCTGTGGGCGGCCCATCTCGACCCCGAGCTCGGCGGGCAGGGCTTCGGCCAGGTCAAGCTCGGGCTCATGCACGAGATCCTCGGCGCCAGCCCGATCGCGCCGCTGATGTTCGGCAACGCCGCGCCTGACTCGGGTAACTCGGAGATCATCGCCTTGGCCGGGACCGAGGAGCAGAAGGACCGCTACCTGCATCCCCTGCTGGCCGGTGATCTGAAGTCGGCCTTCAGCATGACCGAGCCCGACACGGCGGGCTCGGATCCGACCCTGCTCAGCACGCGGGCCACCCGTGACGGGGATGCCTGGGTCATCAACGGCCACAAGTGGTTCTCCTCCAACGGCTCGATCGCCGACTTCCTGATCGTGATGGCGGTCACCGATCCCGACGCCCGTCCCCACCAGCGCGCTTCGATGTTCATCGTCGACGCCGACACCCCGGGCGTCAACGTGGTCCGCGACGTGGCCACGATGGAGCATCCCCAGGAGAGCTTCGGTCAGTACGGCAACCACGCCGAGATCCTCTACGAGGACGTACGCGTCCCGGCCGAGGCGCTGCTCGGCGCGGAGGGGGCCGGATTCCTGATCGCTCAGCAACGGCTGTATCCGGGCCGCATCCATCACTGCATGCGCTGGCTGGGCGTCGCGCGGCGGGCCTTCGACATGCTCTGCGAGCGTTCGCTTTACCGCTACGCGCACGGCTCGACGCTGAGCAAGCACCAGACGGTCCAGAACTGGATCGCCGACTCGGAAGCCGAGATGCAGGCCGCGCGCCTGATGACCCTGCACGCGGCGTGGAAGATGGACACCGAGGGCGTGATCGCCGCCCGCAAGGAGATCGGGCTGATCAAGTTCTTCGGCGCCAAGGTCCTGCACGACGTGATCGATCGGGCCGCTCCAGGCTCACGGCGCGCTCGGCTATTCGACCGATCTGCCGCTGGAGGCCATGTATCGCTTTGCCCGGGCGGCGCGCATCTACGACGGGCCCGACGAGGTTCACCGGGCCTCGGTCGCTCGCCAGGTGCTGCGCGGTTACGAGCCGCCCGCCGATGGGGTGCCGACCCAGTCCATCCCCGCCCGCCGTGAGGCCGCCCGGCAGCAGTTCGCCGAGGTCCTCGAGGCCGTCACGGCCAACGACTGACCCCGCCCCGGGCGACACTAGACTCACTGGCGATGGCCACCGCCACTTCGATTCCCGAGAAGATCCTCCTCGCCGCCCCGCGCGGTTACTGCGCCGGCGTCGACCGCGCCGTACAGACCGTCGAGCGGGCGCTCGAGCTCTACGGCGCGCCGGTCTACGTGCGCAAGGAGATCGTCCACAACAAGCACGTCGTCGAGCAGCTGCGGGCGCGCGGAGCCGTATTCGTCGAGTCCGAGGCCGACGTGCCCGAGGGGGCCACGGTCGTCTTCTCCGCCCACGGCGTCGCGCCCAGCGTCCACGCTCAGGCGCGAGCACGCGAGCTGCAGACGATCGACGCCACCTGCCCGCTGGTCACCAAGGTCCACGTCGAGGCCAAGAAGTTCGCCTCCGAGGACTACACGATCGTCCTCATCGGCCACGCCGGGCACGAGGAGGTCGAGGGCACGATGGGCGAGGCCCCGGACGCACATCGTGCTGATCGAGGATGAGGCCGGGGTCGACTCGCTCGAGGTCCGCGACCCGGAGAAGGTCGCCTACATCTCGCAGACCACCCTGTCGGTCGATGAGACGCGGGCCATCATCGCCCGGCTGCGGGAGCGTTTCCCGGCCATCACCGGTCCGCGCACCGACGACATCTGTTACGCGACCACAAACCGCCAGGCGGCCGTCAAGCAGCTCGCCCGCGAGTCCGATCTGGTGCTGGTCATCGGCTCGCGCAACTCCTCGAACTCCAACCGGCTGGTCGAAGTGGCGCGCGAGCACGGCGCCGACTCCTATCTGATCGACAACGAGACCCAGGTTCGCGACGAGTGGCTCGAGGGCAAGCGCGTGGTCGGCATCACGTCCGGCGCCAGCGCGCCCGAGGAGCTCGTTCAGCGTCTGGTCGATTTCTTCCGCCAGCGCGGGACCGACGACGTGCAGGAGCTCGAGGTCATCTCCGAGGACGTGCGCTTCATGCTCCCCAAGGCGATCCGCCAGGCCATGGCGGCCGGCGCCGCCGCCTGATCCACACCGCCGGGAGACGTCAGCTGCGCACGCTGGTCGTCTCCGATCTGCATCTCGGCTCGCACAACAAGCGCGACGTGCTGCGCGAGCCGGCCGCGCTCGACGCCCTGGTCGCCGCGCTGGACGATGCCGACCGGCTCGTCCTGCTCGGTGACCTGCTCGAGCTTCGCCACGGTCCCGAAGCCGTGGCGGTGGCGGTCGCGGCCGAGCCGCTGCGGCGGATCGGAGCCGCGCTCGGACCCGAGCGCGAGGTCGTCTACCTGCCCGGCAACCACGACCACCACGTGCTGGCGGGCTGGTTTGACCGCCGCGCTCGCGCCGCCGCCAAGGTCGGCTTGACGGCCGGGGCGAGCGGCGACGCCGCGGCCGGCGCCACCGTCGACCCCGAGGCCCGGCGTGCTCCGCCGCTCGCGCTCGACGACGAAGCGCACCCGATCGCCGAGGAAACGCTCGGACAGCTCGGCGCGCTCCTATCGCCGGCGCGCTTCTCGGTCCGGTATCCCGGCCTGTGGCTGCGTGAAGACGTGTACGCCACGCACGGTCACTACCTCGACGTCCACATGACGATGCCGACCCTGGAACGCCTCGGCGCCGGGGTCATGGGCAGGATCACCGGGCATCGGATCGGCGAGTTGCGCACTCCGGATGACTACGAGGCCGTGCTGGCCCCGATCTACGCCTGGATTCACGCCATGGCTCAGCGTCTGCCCGAGGATCGCAGCGGCAACCTGCACGGGGGATCGGTGCGCGGCTGGCGGGCGCTGACCGGACCGGGCCGGCGCAGTGTGCGCAGCCGGGCCATGGCGGCCGCCTTCCCGGTCCTGGTGGCGGCGCTGAACCGAGCGGGGATCGGGCCGCTGCGGGCGGAGCTGTCCGGGGCCGCGCTGCGTCAGGCCGGGATCCGCGGGATGGCGGCAGTCGCGGCCGAGCTCGGGCTCACCGCCCCGTATCTGATCTTCGGGCATACCCATCGCGCCGGACCTTTGCCCGGTGATCAGCGTCACGAGTGGATGACGGCCGGCGGCACCGCGCTCGTCAACTCGGGCTGCTGGGTTCAGGAGCCGAGCTTCACGGGCTCGAATCCGAGCCGGAGCCCGTACCGGGTCGGGTTTGCCGTCTGGGTAGAGGAGACCGGGCCGCCGCGTCTGGTCAATCTGCTCGACGGCTGAGCGCGCGGTCCGGGGTGTCCGATCAGGCCAGCCCGGGCACGAAGCACACCGCGAAGCACTCGACGCCCGCGCCGACCTCCAGCGCGAGCTCCCCGCTGGTGCTGCGGTCATGGGCGATCAGCTGGTAGGCCCCTGGGTGATCCACGCGGATCTCGCGGCCGTTGGCGGTCACCGTCCCGCTGCCGTCGAGAATCGCCCACACCTCGCCGGCCTCGTATGGCCCGCTGTAGGGGCCGGCGACATCGTCGCTCTGCAGCGCCAGGTCGGCCCCCGGCTCATCGGTCGCCCGCAGCGGCGCCAGCGGCTCGGCATCGATGCCGAGCAGCTCCTGGATCGCCTCCTCGGTCTCCGCGTAGCCACCCTCGCCGTAGTGAAATTCGAACAGCCGGCTCTCGCCGTCGAACAGGTAGCGCGCCGGCCAGCCGAGGTTGCCGTACTCCTTCCAGACGTCGAAGCTCTCGTCGACGACGACCGGATAGGAGACGCCGAGCCGGGCCACCGCCTCCTCGACCGCGTCAGGGGCGGCTGACGGCGGAAAGCCCGAGGCGTGCACCCCGATCGTGCGCAGTCCCTGCTCGCGGTAGCGCTCGTCCCACCCCTGCACATAGGGGAGCGTGCGCAGCGAGTTCGGGCGGCAGAAGTCCCAGAACTCGACCAGCACCGGGCGCCCGCGCTGCTGATCCATGCGCAGGGCGGCGGAATTGATCCACGGAAGCTTGGCCGGGAACGGGGGAGCGAAGATGTGGTCAACGGGCGGACGCACGGGTGGCGATCGTAGACCCGCGCGGACTCAAGCGGGGCCGCGATCGTGGCGCTGCGCAGACCCAGATCGGTTCCCGACACCGTACATGCCATAACAGTTATATTCCAGATCAGGCATCTTAACCCCGAGACCAGGAGATCTCATGCCCACCACTGGTCGATACTCCGACGACGACGGACAACCGCGGATCCGCTTCGAGCGCACCTACCGGCACCCCGTGGCTGTGGTCTGGTCGGCGATCAGCGACCCGGCTGCACTGCAACAGTGGTTCCCCACCACCGTCGAGTGGGACGAGCTCACTCCGGGGGCGCCGATCCGCTTTCGCTTCGCCGAGCCCGACTACCCCGACATGACCGGAGAAGTCCGCGAGGTGGACGCGCCGACTCGGCTCGCGTTCACCTGGGGTGAGGACGAGCTGCTGTTCGAGCTCGCCCCGGCGGAGTCGGGCGCGGCCTGCCGGCTGGCGTTCACGGTCGTCCTCGACGCAGCCGAGAAGGCGGCCCGGGACGGTGCCGGGTGGGAGGCCTGCCTGGATGCGCTGGGCCGGGTGGCGGGCGGCGAGCACGTGCAGCGACCGCTGCCGACGGACGACTGGCGCGACTACTACGAGGCCTATCAGAGGCTCGGCTTCCCGGCCGGCGCCGAGGTGCCCGAGACGCACGCCTGACCCCTCTCAACACCGGCTCATCGCCGCTACACTCTCTGAAGTATTGAATACCGACTGCCTTTGAGGTGTTTTCAGCGATGAGCCCGTCTGGAGCCGAAGTTCTCCGCCAGATCAAGAGCAGGATCGAAGAGGTCGATCCATCGGTCGTGCGCGAGCAGGTTTCCAATGGTGCCGTGGTGATCGACGTGCGCGAGGCCGAGGAGTGGTCGACCGGTCATATCCCGGGCGCCAAGCACGTCCCCAAGTCCTACCTGGAGTCCCGCATCGAGGGCGCCGCGCCGGAGCGCGATCAGCACGTGATCCTCTACTGCCAGTCGGGCAACCGCTCCGCCTGGGCGGCCCGGACCCTGATCGAGGATCTCGGGTACGAGAACGTCGAGTCGATGACCGGCGGAATCACCCTGTGGAAGGACCGCGGCTACGAGGTCGAGCAGCCCCGCACCCTGACCGCCGAGCAGCGTGACCGCTACTCCCGTCACCTGCTGCTGCCCGAGGTCGGGATCGAGGGCCAGCAGAAGTTGCTCGACGCCAAGGTCCTGCTCCTCGGGGCGGGCGGCCTTGGCTCGCCGGCGGCCCTCTACCTGGCCGCGGCCGGAGTCGGGACGCTGGGCATCGTCGACGACGACACCGTGGACCTGTCAAACCTCCAGCGCCAGGTGATCCACAACTCTGAGCGGGTTGGCGTGCCCAAGGTCGACTCGGCGGAGGAGACGATCAAGGCGCTCAATCCGGATGTCGAGGTGCGCAAGTACCCGGTCCGGCTCGGAGCCGAGAACATCATGGACATCCTGCCCGGCTACGACATCGTCGTCGACGGGCTGGACAACTTCCCGACCCGGTATCTGCTCAACGACGCGTCGGTGCGCCTCCAGATCCCCGTCGTCTCGGCGGCGATCCTCGGCTTCGAAGGCCAGCTGTCGGTGTTCAAGCCCTACGACGGGCCGTGCTACCGCTGCCTGTTCCCGGTTCCGCCGCCGGCCGAGCTGGCGCCGTCGTGCGGCGCCAATGGTGTCCTGGGCGTGCTTCCGGGCACGATGGGCCTGCTTCAGGCCACCGAGGTCATCAAGCTGATCCTGGGCGAGGGCGAGCCCCTGATCGGCCGCCTGCTCATGTATGACGCCCTGGCCGCCCGGGTGACCGAGGTCAAGGTCCGCCGCGACCCCGACTGCCCGATCTGCTCGCGCCATCCGGAGGAGATCGCCGACGAGGAGCTCGGCGTGTTCCCCGACTACGAGGCGTTCTGCGCGGGGGCTCACTAGCCCCCGGCGGCCCCCGCCAACCGACTAAGCTCGCGCCCATGGCCACGATTCGAATTCCTCCCGTGCTCCGGCCCGCCGTCGGCGGCGAAAAGGAGCTCAGCGCCAACGGTGACTCCGTCGGCGAAATCCTGCGCTCAGTCGCCGACAACCACCCCGAGACTCAGACCCAGCTGTTCTCTCCCGACGGCGGTCTGAATCGCTACGTCAACGTCTATCTCAACGACGAGGATGTCCGCGTCCTCGATGGACTGGATACCGCGGTCGGGTCGAGTGACACGCTGGTGATCCTGCCCGCCATGGCCGGCGGCGCCGGCTGAAACCGGGGCGCCTCCGGCCCCTGGTACCTCGCTACACTTCGTAAAGCAATGGCGGCCGAGAGCCTGCAGAACAAGCCGTGCGGGGGGCGTTACGGCGACATCGTCCAGTCGATCGGCCATACGCCGCTGATCGAGCTCAAGCGCCTCAGCCCCAAGCCGGGCGTGAGGATCTGGGCCAAGCTGGAGTCACGTAACCCGACCGGTTCGGTCAAGGATCGCGTGGCCCGCGCGATGATCGAGGACGCCGAGGAGAAGGGGCTGATTGCCCCGGGCCAGACGATCCTCGAGCCGACCTCGGGCAACACCGGTATCTCGCTGGCCATGATCTGTGGGCGCAAGGGCTACGACCTGAGGGTCGTCATGCCCGAAAACGTCACCCCGGAGCGCACCGAGCTGCTGCGCATGTACGGGGCCGACATCGTCTATTCCGAGGGTTCCAAGGGCTCCAACGGGGCGGTCGAGAAGGCGCTCGACATGGCCGAGAAGGATGCCTCGTATTACATGCCCTACCAGTACGCCAACCAGGCCAATCCCAACGCCCATTACCACGGCACGGCGCTGGAGATCCTCGAGGAGCTCGATGAGGTGAGCGCGTTCGTGGCCGGCCTGGGAACCGGCGGGACGCTAATGGGCAACGGCCGCCGGCTCAAGGAGGAGTTCGGCGACGACGTCAAGATCGTGGCCGCCGAGCCCATGCAGGGCGAACCCGTCCAGGGTCTCAGATCCCTGGAGGACGGCTTCATTCCGCCGATCATCGATCTCAGCCTGCTCGACCGCAAGATCTTCGTCACCAACCACGACGCGATCGTCTGGACGCGCAAGCTGATGGACGAGGAGCGTTTGTTCGCCGGGGTCTCCTCGGGCGCGATCGCCCGCGTCGCGGTCCGCATCGCCGGCGAGCTCGACGAGGGCAACGTGGTCTTCATCGTCTGCGACGACGGCTGGAAGTATCTGTCCTCCGGTATCTACACCCGTCCCATCGAAGAGGTCGAGAACCTGGATTCCACCGTCTGGTGGTAGCCGGGGACGACGAGCAGGAGCCGCCGAGCTCGGCGCCGCGCCGGGCGCTGCTCAGGCACGCCGGAGGCGGATTGGCCGGCTTGGCGGCGCTCGCCGTGAGCGGGTGCGGGGCGGGAGCCAAGGCCCCGCAGCAGTCGGTCAAGCACGCCCCCCAACCGGTCCGATCGGGCGATGTCGCATTGCTCAACAGCCTGCTCGACCTGGAGCGCCGGACCGTCGCCGCCTACACCGCCGGTCTGCCGCTGCTGCTGCGTCCCGAGGCCAGGACGGCTCGCCAGTTCCTGGATGAGGAACTGGAGCACACCGGAGAGCTCCTTTCGCTGATCAAGGCCGCGGAGGGGGTGCCGTCCGCACGGCGGCCCAGCTATGACCTCGGCCATCCGCGTACGCCCGATGATGTGCTGGCCCTGCTGCATGCGCTCGAGCGAGCTCAGATCGCCGCCTACCTGGCCGCCATCCCCCGGTTATCGCCGGGCGTTGTCCGGGCCGCGGTGGCCTCGATTCTGACCAGCGATGCCCAACATCTCGCCATCCTGCGTCTCGCCCAGGGCCAGGTCGCCGCTCCCTCGGCCTTCGTGACCGGTCGTGACTGAGCCCCGGGCGGCTGGCCCGACCCGACAGGTGAGCTCAGCACCGGGTCTGACCCGGCGCCAGATCATCGCGCGGGGCGGCGTGGGCACCGCGGCGCTCGCCGCGGGCGCCGCCACGCTGTCGGTGACCCGGGCCTCGGCGGCCGTGGCCCGGTCGGATGCTGATCGCCTGCGGCGTCTGATCAGCGTCGAGATGCTGATCCTCTACTGCTACGAGCGCATCCTGCAGGGCCCGCTGCTCGACCCCCGCGCGCGGCGTCTGATCGAGCCCCTGCCGGCCCATGAGACCGCCCACATCCACGCGCTGACCGTGCGCCTGGCCGCCCTCGGTGGTACGCCGCCACCTCCGCCGGCCAGCGACAAGCAGGCCGACCGCGACCTCGGCCGGCGCGGCGTGGTCGGCCGCCTCGGCCAGCTCAACGGAGGGCACGATGCTCTGCACCTGTTGCTGGCCGTGGAAGAGGTCGTGGTGGGCGCCTATTTCGTGGCTCTGACCAAACTCGCCGACCCCCGCCTCGTCACGCTGGCCGCGCAGATCATGGCCAGCGACGCTCAGCACGAGGCGCTCGTCGGCGAGGCGCTGTATCCCGGCGACGCCCAGAAGGCGGTCCCCTCCGGGCTCGTCCAGGGAAGGCAATGAACCCGCTGCTAGCCTCGCCCGCGATGCGCATCTCCCGCGCCCTGTACGACGAAATGGTCGCTCACGCCCAGGCGGATGCACCGAACGAATGCTGCGGGATGATCGCCACCACCGACGGTGAGGCGGTTGAGGTCTACCGGGCCGAGAATGCGGCCCACAGCGCGCTGCGCTATGAGATCGACGGGGCCGAGCAGTACCGGATTCAGATGGCCATCGATGACGCCGGGCACGATCTCGGCGCGATCTACCACTCGCACACGCGCAGCGCGCCCTATCCGTCGCAGACCGACATCAACCTGGCCTTCTATCCCGAGGCGCTGTACGTGATCGTGGGGCTGGCCGGCGCCGAGCCCGAGGTAAAGGCCTACGAGATCCGGGACGGCCAGGTCCACGACGCGGAGCTGACGATCAGCTGATGGCCACGCCGCGGGGCAAGCTCGATGAGCTGCACTGCCCTGGTTGCGGTTCACGGTTCAAGGCCAGCGAGCGGTTCTGCCCGACCTGCGGTCTGCCGCTGGTCCAGGATGACGACCTGGCCTTGGCGCCCGAGACCTCAGCCCGGCACGAGCGAGCGCGCAAGATCAAGCCGCAGCTCGGCGAGGGGCCACTCGTGCGCGTGGCCGGCGCCCGCAACCAGGCCGAGGCGGAATTCATTCAGGGGCTCCTGCTCGAGGAGGGCGTGCCGAGCCTGGTCCGCCGCAGCGCCGGCTTCGACGTGCCCGACATGCTGGCCGCCGGTCCTCGAGACATTCTCGTGCCCTCGAGCGGGGTCGACACCGCGCGCGAGGTCCTGCTCCAGGCCGAGCTGATCGGGCCCGAACGGAGCGGATCAGTCGTTTCGCCGTGGCGGCTGCTCGCCGGCCTGGTGATCGCCCTGGCGATCGGGGCGCTCGTCGTGTTGCTGGTTGGGCTCGCCCACGGCGGCTGAGCCCGAGCGGCGGGTCGCCTTCCGGGTGACCACCGGCGGGCCCGGAGCCAAACGGCAAGCATCGATGGGGAGGGCAAGCTCTCGCCGTCGCCACGAGGGAGCGCTTCGTGTTCGATTTGATGCCCTATAGGCATCGGATCGAACCCGAAGCCGTTCGCCGCCTCGGGCGCAGCCGCCACTCCTCCCTCGGTAGCTGCCTTTTCCTCGCTCTGACGCCGACGGCTCACGGGGCTGCGGCCAGGCGCCGGAGGTGCGAGCGCCACGCGTCCTCGGTGCGGCTGACCGGGCGGTCGCCGAAGGCCTCGCCGAGTGCGGCCCGGGCGCCCTTGGGGTGCAGGCGCGTGGCCAGCCGCGCCGCGGCGGCTTCGCCCTCCTCGCGGACGAGGAGATCGATCACGGTTCCCCCGAGCAGCGTGGCGTCGCGCAGCCCGGGCGGAAACCGGACCGACCCGACGCCCCCGCCTTCGCGCAGCCTTCGGGCGATGGCGGGCCGGGCGTGCTCGGTCTGGCCCGCGAACCAGCGGGCCGAGCCCTCGAGCAGCCACGCCCAGCGCAATTCGCGACGTAGGCGGATGGCCCCCATCACACCCTGCAGCTCCTTGTTGTTCTCCATCACCACGCGCCGCGCGTAGAGCGCGGCGGCGGTGAGGCCGAGCATCTCTCGTGAGCCCTCGACGTTTGAGGCCCGGTGGCGGAGGAGAGCGGGCGAGAGGACGTGCAGCTGGTCGGCCCCCGCCCAGCCGGCCACGTAACGGCGAGCGGCCGGAGCCGTCAGCAACCACACCAGCGGGAGGGCCGGGTTGGTCATGGTCAGCGAGGGCACCCCGCCGTGCAGGATCACCGTGATCTCGGGGATGCGGCGCGGGAAGAGCTCGGCCAGGCGTAGCTGGGTCAGCTCGAGGGACTGCAGAACCCGGCGGGCGTCACGGGCATCGGCTTCGTTGTGACGGGCGATGAAGCCGCCCAGCTCGGTCTCGACCCAGGCCATGACGCGGTGAAAATCTAGTCTGCCCGCCCGGCGCCGGGATCCGTCGCCGGGGCAATACCGGCGGCTCGGCGGGGAACTGGTCCCGCGCCGAGCCGCCGAAGGATTGCCGTGGCTAAACCAGGACCGGCTGGCGGTCGGAGGCGATCGAGGCGATCTCCTCCGAAGCGCGCTCGAACTCGTCGTCGGAGAGGACTGGAGTCCCCTCGAAGGGCAGATCCCGGGTCAGCTCCAGCCAGGAACGGCAACCGCCGTACTCCTCACGCACCTTGACGGTGACCGGCCGCGGGATCCGATAGGTCCGCAGCAGGATGACGTGCAGGGGATGGCGCCGCTTCCAGGCCAGGCGCTTCTCGGCGTAGTCGGTCGTCCAGACATAGAACGGCGACAGCGCGTCGATCGCGCGGCGATCGGTGACGGTGAAATGCCCGGCCACCTCGGCCCAGGCGCGGATCCGAACCCGATCGGGCTGGTTCAGCTGCTCGCCTCGATGGAGAGCCTGAGGGTGGGGCTCGCCGTCGCTCCAGACGCCCTCCTCGAGGGCGCGGGAGAGCTCGGGGCGGTGAGACTCACGCACCAGGTCGGTGCGCTGGTGATCAAACGTCGGATACAGGAAGAAGCGCTCGTGGTCGAGCTTGAAATGCTTCTCGGGTTCACGGATGCCGCCTTTGCGGAGCGTTAAGCTGCTCGCCTTCGGCGAGCGCCCGCACGGTGACGGCCCAGTTCTTTAAAAGCAATCGGCATATAAATAAGGGGGGGACGTATTGGCAGTTGGGGGCTACCCCGCCAGCGCAAAAGAAATGCAGACGGCCGTGGCGGGGTCTGATCGATTGTATGTCAGAAGCCGGCGATTGCCAAATGTACCTGCTAATTGCCGTGTTCTAGGGCCGCTGAGGCGGGCAAAAGCTACGCTACTGTAGCTGCGTTTGAGGGCTTAGAGGCGGACGCCGGCGAGGGCTTGCAGGACCTCGATCAGGGCCGCAAAGTCCGCGTCGGCGAGACCTCGCCCCATCCCGGCGGTGAGCACCTCCCGGACCTCGGCCGCGGCCGGGAACGGGACCCCGAGGTCCTGGCCCTCCTCGAGGCACAGGCGGACGTCCTTGAGCATGTGCTCGAGCTTGAACAGCGTCGAGTAATCGTGCTCCCGCATCGGGCCGGCCTTCAGGTTCAGCATCGCCGAACCACCCGACCCCGAGCTCATCACCTCGATCAGCGCATCGAGGTCGATGCCGGCCTTGGCCCCGACCAGCAGCGCCTGGCCGAGGACCGAAGCGTTGGCAGCGGCCACCGCGTTGTTGATGACCTTGACCATCTGGCCGTGGCCGAGCGGGCCGGCGTGGACGATCACCGCGCCCATTGCCTCGAGCAGCGGCTTGACGGCGACGAACTGCTCCTCCTGTGCGCCAACCATGAACGTCAGCGTGCCGTCCTGCGCCTTGGGCGAGGAGCCGGTCACAGGCGCGTCGATCAGAGCCAGACCGCGTTGCGCCAGTTGCTGGCCGAGCCGGCGGGTGGCGGCGGGCCCGATCGTCGAGCAGTCGATCACCAGGGTGCCAGGGGCGGCGGTGCTCGCCACCCCGTCAGCGCCGAGGAGGACGCCCTCGACCTGGGCCGCGTCGACAACCATCGTGATCACGAAGTCCGCCCCGGTGGCGGCATCGCCGGGGCCGGTGGCGGCCCGCACGCCGTGCTCGGCGGCGAACGTCTGTGCCTTGGCGGCGGTGCGGTTGTAGACGGTGACCTCGAACCCGGCCCGGACCAGGTTGGCGGCCATGCGCGAGCCCATGATGCCCAGTCCGATGAAGGCCACGCGCGCGCTCACCGCGCAGAGCCTAGCCCGCCGCCGCCCGGCGTCTCAATGCGCAGGCGCTGGCCCGCCTGCAGCTCGCCGATCGCCTTGGCCGGCAGCTCCTCGCCGTCGAGCAGATTGCGCCCCGCCTGCCCCGGCTCACCCCCGTCGGCTCCGGGCGGACGGTGACGGCGGCGCTCAGTTATGAGCGAGTAACGCAGCGGGGCCAGCGCCTCGAGCTCGCGGACCACCCCGTCCCCGCCCCGATGTCGTCCGGCACCCCCGGAGTCGCGGCGCAGCGAGTAGCGAACCATGCGCAGGGGGAACTCGAGCTCGAGCGCCTCGATCGGGGTATTCAGCGTGTTGCTCATCGCGACGTGGATCGCGCTCGGGCCGTCGGCGTCCGGGCACGCCCCCTGGCCGCCCCCGATCGTCTCGTAGTACACGACCTCCTCGTCGCCCAGCGTCAGGTTGTTCATCGTGCCCTGGCCGAGCGCGCGTCCGAAGGCCGCCAGCACCACGTCGGCCACGCGTGAGGAGGTTTCGACGTTACCGCCGACAACGGCCGGGGCGTCGGCGGCGTTCGGGCCCCGGTGGCGCGCGTTGAGGAGGCTCCCGGCCGGCGCCAGCACGCGCAGCGGCCGGTAGGCGCCGGCGTTGGCGGGCAGATCGGGGTCGGTCAGAACGCGCACGGCGAAGTAGCAGGCCGAGCGCGTGACGGCCTCGGGGCAATTGAGATTGCCGCCGTGCTGATCGGCGCTGCCGCTGAAGTCGAGTTCGAGTTCATCGCCCTTCACCGTGGCCCGCAGCTTGATCGGGAGATCACCCTCACGGGCCTCGAGCACGTCCTCGGCCCGGCGCTCGCCGTCGGACAGCTCCTGCAGGCAGGCCCGCATTCGCCGTTCGGCGTAATCGAGCACCTCGGTGAACGCGGCCTGGAGATCGGCCGCTCCGAAGCGGGCGGCGAGATCTCCGACTCGTGCCGCACCCACGCGTCCGGCGGCCAGCTGGGCGCGGAAATCGGCGCGCCGCTGGTCGGGGCGCCGCATCTGGCCGCTGAGTTCGTTGATCGCCGCCTCGTCCAGGACCCGGGGCTCGATGACCACGCCCTCATCGACCAGCGAGGTGCTGTCGGCGGGCATCGAACCCGGCGTGGGGCCGCCGACGTCGGCGTGATGAGCGCGGTTGGCGGCAAACGCGATCAGCTGATCCGCGCCGTCGCCGCCGGCGCCCGGGACGAACACGGGAGTGATGACCGTGATGTCGGGAAGATGGGTGCCGCCGCGGTAGGGGTCGTTGAGGACCCAGCTCTGGCCCGGGGCGTGCTCCTCATCGAGCACGGCGGCCACCGCGGCCGGCATCGCCCCCAGGTGCACCGGGATGTGCTCGGCCTGCATGACCATTTCGCCCTGTCGCGTGAACAGGGCAGTGGAAGCATCGCGCCGCTCCTTGATGTTGGCGGAGTGGGCCGAGCGGATGAGCACGGCGCCCATCTCCTCACAGATGGCGTTCAGCGCGCCGGTCAGGACCTGAAGGTCAACCGGATCCATCGTGCGCCAGCTTGATCGTTCCGTTCTGATCCACGTTGCCGCTCCAGCCGGCCGGGACGAGCAGCGTCGACTCGGGCAACTCGACCACGGTCGGGCCGCTGATCTCCGTGCCCGGAGCGGCGAGGCCACGCAGGACGGAGAGCTCGACCTCCTGACCGTCGAGGCGGGCGGGGCGCGACCCGTGGCGGACCCGCTCGAAGGCGTCCGGCGCCCCGACCGAGACGCCAGGCCGGCCCGACGTCGCGGTGACTCGCACGGTGACCAGCTCGAGCTCCTGGTCGGAGTCGTGGTAGCCGTAGCGCTCCTGATGGAGGTCCTCGAAGTCGCGCCGCAGGCGCTCGGGGCCGGCGTCCAGCGAGGCGCCGACCGCGAGCTCAAAGGCTTGACCGCGGTAACGCAGCTCGTGGACGGCGGTCAGCTGCGCCTCGGCGTCTCCGAGCTCGCCCCGGGCCTGATCGCCGAGCTCGGACACGATCTCGACCAGCGCGTTCGGGGTCAATTCGCCGCCGGACAGGAACACACTGCGCTGGGCGTCGCGGCGGCGCGGCGAGACGACCAGACCCAGCGCGGCCAGCACCCCTGATGCGGCAGGACAGATGATCCGGGTGATGCCGAGCTCAGCGGCGATCTGCGCGGCGTGCAACGGGCCCGCGCCGCCGAAGGCCAGCAGGGCATAGCGACGGGGGTCGATGCCTCGCTCGACCGTCACCACCCGCAGCGCCCGGACCATCTCCGCGCCGGCGACCCGGATGATGCCCGCCGCGCAGTCAGGGGTGTCCATGCCGAGCTCGTCGGCCAACCGCCCGATCGCGTGCGCCGCCGCGTCGAGGTCGAGCTCAACGCCACCGGCCAGCGGGGCATCGGCGGCCAGGTACCCGAGCAGCAGGTTGGCGTCGGTGACCGTCGGTTCCTGGCCCCCGCGCCCGTAACAGGCGGGACCGGGATCGGCCCCGGCCGAGCGCGGTCCGACCCGGAGCGCGCCGCCGGTGTCGCCCCAGGCAATCGAGCCGCCGCCCGCGCCCACGGTGTGCACGGCGACCATCGGCAACGACACCGGACGCCCGCCGATGGCGCCCGCGCTCTGCTCCTGCACGGCGCCGTCGTCGACCACGCAGACGTCGCAGGAGGTGCCGCCCATGTCCAGGCAGAGCGCATTTTCGGCGCCGGCGAGGCGAGCGATGTGGGCGGCTCCGGCGGCTCCTCCGGCCGGCCCCGAGAGGATCGTCCAGGCGGCATGGGCGGCGGCCGAAGGCAGATCGATCAAGCCCCCGTTGGACTGCATGATGGCCGGCTCGGGCAGACCCGTGTCGCGACAGCGTCCGGCCAGCCGGCGCAGGTAACCGGCCAGCAGAGGGGACAGCGCCGCGTCGATCTCCGTGGTCGCCGCGCGCTCGAATTCTCTGAACGTGCCCACCACCTCGTGGGACAGGGACACGTGGGCATCCGGGAGCTCGGCGGCCAGAGCATCGGCCAGCCGACGCTCGTGCTCGAAGTGACGGTAGGCGTGAAGCAGGACGACCGCGACCGCTTCCGGATCGGCCTCGGCAACGCGCTTGGCCAACGCCGCGGCCGCGTCGGGCTCGAGGCCACGCAGGGGCCCGTCGGGCGTCATCCGTTCCGGAGCACCGAACCGGCGCTCGGGGGGGGTTAGCGGCGCCGCGCGCGACGCGCACAGCCGGTAGAGCTCGGGCCGGTCCTGGCGGCCGAGCGCGACCAGGTCCTCGAACCCCTCGGTGGCCACGAACGCGGTGCGCGCGCCACGGCCCTCGAGCAGGGCGTTGGTGGCCACGGTCATCCCATGGGAGAACTCGTCTACCTGGTCGGCGTCAACCCCCGCGCGCTCCAGCGCGGCCTGCACGGCGGCCATCACCCCTTCGGATTGATCGGCCGGCGTGCTCGGCGCCTTGGCGGTGACCAGCCGCCCATCAACGGCCAGCACGGCATCGGTGAAGGTCCCGCCGACATCGACGCCCAGCAGCATGGACGGCGGAACCTACACCGCCCGCCACCGGCGGGCCGGCCCGGTGAAGCGAACGACGATCAGGCGGCCAGCGCCGGCTCGAGCTCTTCGGTCTCGGCCAGATGCTGGTGGGAGGGGCAGTAGCCGTTGTGGGGCAGTGGCATGCGCTGACAGGGCGTGCCCTTGCGCGTGCTGGCCCGGCACTGGAGCGGATTGCCGTTGAGGTCAAAGCCGTTCTGAGGCAAGCTGCGGAGAAACTCGTCGGCGAACACGAGGTAGCGCTCGATCACGCGCAGGACCCGGGCTTGGGCGAGCATCGGGAAGTAGGCTCGGATGTCGTTGAACAGCGTCCGCGCCGGGCGAGCGAAGTAATGCCGGTCATTGGCCAGACGCTCCACGGCTGACTCGCACGCCCGCAGCACCCGCTCGTGGTTGGCGTGTGGGCAACCCGCATGCGGGTCTTCGAGTACGTCGGCGGCTATCTCGCGGTAGATCGCGCGGCTGAATTGATACATGGAAATTTCTCTCCTACTCTCGGCGCTACCGGCCGGGCGCATTTCCGTTAGCTACGGACGAGTATTCCCGCGATCTGTGAAGTTGGACACACACTTAAGATTAATCCCACGTTAAGCGGAATCTCGGTGCTTTTGAGACGTTCGAGCAGGGTTTTGCTCAGTTCCAGCGGTCGGCAGCCGGTTCTCGGCCCGCCTCGAGCGTCACGTGGGCCTGGTCCCACGACCCTTCAGTACTCGGAAAATCGGTGCGCTGATGGGCGCCCCGGCTCTCCTCACGGGTGAGGGCAGAGCGGGCGATCAGGCGCACCAGAGGGTGATCGTCACCGGACAGAGTCCGTAGGCCCTCCCCGTTGCGCTCGATGCCCGCGTAACGCCACAACGCCTCGCGGGAAGCCCTGCTCGGCGGGCCGGCCGCGCTCGCGGGAGTCCGCTCGGGCTCGGGCGGTCCGGCGCCCGCGGGCTCGTCGAGCGCCGCCTCGGCGGTGCGGGCGCCGAACACGAAGCATTCGCTGAGGGAGTTGGAGGCCAGCCGGTTGGCCCCGTGCAGCCCGGTGCACGAGCACTCGCCGACCGCGTAGAGACCGGGAAGTGATGAGCGTCCGCGCAGGTCGGTGCTGATCCCGCCCATCATGTAGTGCGCGGCGGGCGCGACCGGGATCAGCTCGTGCTGAGGATCGATTCCGGCTCGGCGAAGCTCCCCGACGACGTTGGGAAACAGAGCCGGGTCGATGTCGCGCATGTCCAGGCCCACGGAGCGAGCCCCGGTGTCCCGCATGCGTCCGGCGACGGCCCGCGCGACCTCGTCGCGGGGCGCCAGTTCGTCAACGAACCGCTCTCCGTCGGCGTCGATCAGTCGGGCGCCCTCGCCGCGCACGGCCTCGGTGACCAGGAAGCCGTCGGCGCCGTTGCGGCCGACAACGGCGGTGGGGTGAAACTGCATCAGCTCGAGGTCGGCCAGCTCGGCCCCGGCTCCATAGGCCAGAAGCAGGCCGCCGCCGACCGCCCCGGCGGGATTGGTCGTGCGGGACCACATGGCGGCCGTACCGCCCGTAGCGAGGACGATCGCCCGACTACGCAGCTGCTGGCCGTGATCGAGCTCGACACCCACCGCGCGCCCGTCGCGGGTGAGGACGCGCGTCGCGCGCCGCCGTTCGAGGACGTCGATCCGCTCATTCTCGGCGACCAGCGCCGACAGCTGGCCGATGATCCGCCGTCCGGTCGCCGCCCCACCCGCGTGAACGACGCGGCGGGCCGAGTGTCCTCCCTCGAGGCCGAGCACGAAATGGCCATCTCGGTCGGCGTCGAATTGAACGCCGAGGGCAGTCAGGTCCTCGACCGCCGCCGGGGCTTCCGCGCAGAGGACGCGCGCGGCCGACTCACGCACGCTGCCCCGGCCGGCGGTGATGGTGTCGGCGAGGTGGCGCGCGGGGCTGTCGCCGGGGGCCAGCGCGGCGGCCAGGCCGCCCTGCGCCCACCAGCTCGATGACTCGGCCAGTGGCGTGGCCGAGATGAGCACGACGCGCCCGCCCCGTCGCGCGACGCGCAGCGCCGTGTAGAGGCCGGCGGCACCGGCCCCGACGACCGCGACCTGGGTCTCCGCTTCATGCACCTGGCGGTACGGTACTCGCCGATGATCACCCCGCCCGTGCTCCTTGAGCATCCGTCGTCGCTGGGCCACGACACGGGTGCCCATCCCGAACAGCCGGCGCGCATGGCGGCCATTGAGCGCGAGCTGCAGACGCGCGATTGGCTCGGCTATGAGCGGGTGCGCTCACCGGCCGTCGAGCGGTCGCGCCTGGCCGCGGTCCACCCCGAGAGCTACATCGCCGCGATCGAGGCGGCAGCGGCCGGCGGTGGCGCTCAGATCGGCCCCGACACCGTCGTCAGCGCTGGTTCGTTCGAGGCCGCGATCCACGGCGCCGGGGGTGCCGTTGAGCTGGTCGACCGCCTCGTGAGTGGGGCGGCTCCGACCGGCTTCAGCGTTCATCGTCCTCCCGGGCACCACGCCGAGCCAACGCGCGCGATGGGCTTCTGCCTGTTCAACAACGTGGCTGTCGCCGCGCGCTGGGCCCTCGACGGCCATGGCCTGCAGCGGGTCATGATCCTCGACTGGGACGTGCACCACGGAAACGGCACGAACGACATCTTCCACGCCGACCCGCGCGTGCTGTTCGTCTCCATCCATCAGTCGCCGCTCTATCCCGGGACCGGACCGGCCGGCGACGTCGGCTCCGGTGCGGGAACCGGGTTCACGGTCAATCTGCCCGTCGCGCCCGGAGCCGGCGACGCCACCTGGGGCTCACTGGTCAGGCACGTCGCCGTGCCCCTGGCCCGCGCCTACGCGCCCCAACTGCTGCTCGTCTCGGCCGGGTTTGACGCCCACGTTGAAGACCCCCTCGCCGACGGGACGGTCACCGAGGCCGGCTACGCCGTCATGAGCGCCGCGATCCGGGACGTCGGCGCGGAGCTCGGAGCACCGGTGGGGGCGGTGCTTGAGGGTGGCTACGCGCTGCGGGCTCTCGGGCGTTCCGTGGCCGTGACGCTGGCCGAGCTCGCCGCGCCCACCGGCTCGGGCGCCGCCTCGGTTTCCGATCCTGGCCCGGCGTCCGAGGCACGCGCGGCCCGCGAGCGGCTGTCGGCACGCTGGCCCAGCCTGGCCTGAGCGCAGCCGTGTCGCTCTCCGGGTCCGCCTGGGCCGACCGGGCTCACGCCCCCTGGACGCGCAGGGTCTCGCGCCATGCGTCGAGCACGCGCTGGGCCATGACATCGGTCGAGTAGCGCTCGGCGGCAGGGCGTCCGGGGATGCGGGGGTCGGGACTGGCCAGATGGGGTTCGAGCGCCCGCCTCCAGACTGCGAGCTCGTACGGCGCGCACAGCGCCCCCGGCACCCCGGCCAGGGCCTCCGGGGCGATGCCGACCGGCGTGGCCAGGACGGGAACCTCGCAGGCCAGCGCCTCGAGGGTGGCCAGCCCGAAGCCTTCACGCTCAGACGGGACGAGCACAGCATTGGCGGCGTTGATCCACAGCGGCACCTGTTCGGGAGCGACTGCGCCCAGGGTGTGAAGCCGGACCGCGCCGGCCAGCTCGCGCGCCCGGTCAAAGCGCTTCTCCGGCCGGCTCGGATCCGCCGGGAACAGCAGGCAGGGCTGATCGGGGTCAAGGCCGAGCTCGGCTCGGGCCTGCGCCCGCGCAAGCGGCCGGAAGCGATGAGTGTCCACCCCGATCGGGAGCACCGCCGGCGGCCGGGCCGTCGCCCAGCCCGGGATCTGGGCGGCCAGCGGCGCCGAAACCGCCGCGACCAGGTCGAGCAGCCGGAGCCCGGCCAACGTGATGACCCGAGATCGCGGGTGGGCCAGGTCGGTGCCGTGCAGGGTCACGGCATGCGCCCGCCCGGCGCCGGCCAGCGCGGGCCACACCGACAGTCCGAAGTGGGCGTGCACGATGTCAAAACCGTCGGCCCGGGGCGCCCGGCGCAGCCGGGCGGCGGCCCGCGCATAGTTGGCGGCTCGCCCGGGCTCGAACGCGAATACCTCGAGCTCTGCTTCACCGGTGCGCTCCAGGGCCCGCACCTGATCGAGCACGAAGCTGCCCAGGGCAGGTCGCTCGGCGGTCGGATACATGTTGGTGACGATCAGCGCGCGCACGGCAGGGCGAGCGTACTTGCGCCGAGCGCTCTGCCATCCTGACGGCCATGCCCACGCAGGCCCAATTGCCCGTGGCCGTGTTCGACTCCGGCGTCGGCGGCCTGACCGTGCTTCACGAGCTGCTCGTCTCGCTGCCCACGGAGGACTACATCTACCTGGGCGACACGGCTCGCCTGCCCTATGGCGATCGCACGGCCGAGGAGTTGAGCACTTTCTCGATCGAGATCGCCGACCATCTCCTTGACCAGGGCGCGAAGTTGCTCGTCGTGGCCTGCAACTCGGCCAGTGCCGCCGCCCTGGGTTCGCTCGAGGCGCACCTGGAGAGCGCCGGCGGCGATGTCGACGTCATCGGGGTGCTCAACGCCGCCACCCAGATGGCGGTGGCCGCGAGCCACACTGGCCGGATCGGGGTCCTGGCCACCGCGGCCACGGTGGCCAGCGGCGCCTATGACCGGGCCGTCGCGGCCGCCGACCCGCACGTCCACCTCGAGAGCGTGGCCTGTCCCGACCTGGCGGCGATGATCGAGGCCGGCTTCGAGTTCAACCAGGAACTGATCGAGACCGTGCGCGGCTACTGCGCCCCGCTGCGCGCGGCGGAGGTCGACACCGTGATCCTCGGCTGCACTCACTACCCGTTGATCGCGCCGCTGCTGCAGCGGATGCTGGGGCGGGGAGTGACGCTGGTCAGCTCCGGACGCGGTGTGGCCCGCAGCGTCGAGCGGGCGCTGACCGCGCGGGGCCTGCTCAACCCGCAGCCCGGCGAGGGCAACTACGGCTTTGAGTGCACCGGAGATGTGGAGACCTTTCACGCTCTGGGAACCCGGTTTCTGCAGATGCCGCTCGGGGAGGTGAGGCACGTGGAGCTGAGCGCACGCGCGCCGGTATGAGCGCGCCGGAATCGCGGAGCTACGGCCGGAGCGCCGATCAGCTGCGGCCGGTGACGATCGAGCCCGGGTTCATGCGCACCGCCACCGGATCGGCGCTGATCTCGATGGGGGAGACGCGGGTGATCTGCACGGCCTCGGTCCAGGAGAGCGTTCCGCGCTGGCTCGCGGGCTCGGCCCGCGGCTGGGTGACCTCCGAGTACGGGATGCTCCCGGCCTCGACGGGGGACCGCAAGCAGCGCGATGTCAGCAAGGGCCGCCCCGACGGGCGCACGGTGGAGATCCAGCGTCTGATCGGCCGTTCGCTGCGCGGGGTGATCGACTTCGCAGCTCTGGGCGAGCGCACCATCTACGTCGACTGCGATGTCCTGCAGGCGGACGGGGGAACGCGGTGCGCCTCGATCACCGGCGGCATGGTCGCGCTGCGCCTGGCCTGCGAGCGACTGGTGTCCGAGGGCAAGCTCGAGCGCACGCCGCTGACGGGCTCGGTGGCCGCGGTCTCGTGTGGAATTGTGGCCGGCGCCCCGCTGCTCGATCTCGACTACTCCGAGGACTCGACGGCCGAGGTCGACGCCAACGTGGTGATGACCGGAGACGGGGGCCTGGTCGAGGTTCAGGCCACGGCCGAGCGCACGCCGCTGTCTCGCGCCCATCTCGATGATCTGCTCGTCCTGGCCGCGAGTGGCATCGAATCGCTGCGAGCGCTCCAGGACGAAGTTGTCGTTCCCGTCGAGCCCTGATGCGCGCGGGGGCGCCGGCCTCGGAGCCAAGACCATGAACCTCCCGGAGTCCGTCGTTCTGTCCACCCGCAACCCGCACAAGCTGCGGGAGTTCGAGCGCCTGCTCGCGCCCGCCGGCATCGCCGTGCAGCCGCTGCCCGACGACGTCGAGCTCCCGCCCGAGGTCGGGGACACGTTCGAGGCCAACGCCATGCCCAAGGCGCGAGCCGCCGCCGCGGCCACCGGCCGGGTGGCGGTCGCCGATGACTCCGGCCTCGAGGCCGATGCGCTGGGGGGACGGCCGGGTGTCTACTCGGCGCGCTACGCGGGTGTGACCGCCAGCGATCAGGAGAACCTCGACAAGCTGCTGGCCGAGGCGCCCGCCGGGAGCGGCCTGCGCTACGTGTGCGCGTTGGCCGTGGTCGACCCCGAGACGGGCCGGGAGGAGCTGTTCCGGGGAGAATGCCGCGGCGTCCTGGCTGAGCGTGTCGCCGGCGAGGGCGGGTTTGGCTACGACCCGGCGTTCGTGCCCGCCGACGACCCGAGCGGGCGGACGATGGCCCAGCTCAGCGATGTCGAGAAGGACCGCATCAGCCATCGCGGACGCGCCGTGCAGGCCCTGCTGGCGAGCCGGACGGGGGCCTGATGCCGGCTCTCGTAGGGGCCCGGCGATCGCTGGCCGAGGGTCAGCTCAAGCAACGCTCGGCCGCGCTGTCGGTCGTCTCCAACTCGGGTCTGATCCTGCTCAAGGTCGTGGCCGGGACGATCACCGGATCGGTCTCCCTGCTCACCGAGGCGGTGCACTCGAGCATCGACCTCGTGGCCTCGATCGTCGCCTTCTTCTCGGTCCGCAAGGCCGACGAGCCCGCCGATGAGTCCCATCGCTACGGCCACGAGAATCGAGAACCTGGTCGACGAGTCTCTGCCGGCCGCCGAGGTCACGGCCATCCGCGAGTCGATAGCGGACTTCGCTGGGCGCACCGGATCGCCCGCGAACTGCAGGACACGATCGGCCAGCGCCTGCGGGGCGCGCCGACGTCCTGATCCACCTCGAACCCGAGGACCGGGTGCGCCCCGGAGAGATCCTCGTCACCCAGGACCAGAGCGCCTGAGGTCCCGCTCGGGCGCTGTGCGTCAGGTGAGGTTGAAGGCGGCCGACACGGCCACGGCAAAGGTGACCAGCGCGTAGCCGTAATAGCCCTGCAGGAGCAGGATGAGCACGGCCACCAGGCAGGCGACAACGGTCATGATCCATCCGACCCGGGCGAGATCCACCCGCCTATTCTGGCCGCTGGCCAAGATGGCGCGCGTCCCGGCTTCAATGCGCGACCTCGGCCACGGGGCGCGCCGGAGGCCGCTACGGTGTCAAGCGGTCCGGGGGCGGGGTCCGCGGTTTCCTCGCAATTTGCGGGGATCGGCGGTGTGAGCCGCCTAAGTCCCGGTGTATTTGGCAAGAATTGCCTTGGACGGCCGGGAATGGGCACCACCGTTGTCCGCAGACCCTGTTAGCGTCGACGAATCCATCCAAGTTGAAGGAGGAGCAGTGACGAAATCTGAATTCGTAGATCAGGTGGCTGATCGTGCCAACCTGAGCAAGAAGGACGCCGGCGACGCCGTCGACGCGATGCTGGAGACCATCGAGGGCGCGCTCAAGCGCGGCAGCGAGGTGACCTTCTCCGGTTTTGGCAAGTTCAGCGTCTCGCAGCGCAGCGCTCGCGAGGGTCGCAACCCCGCCACGGGCGAGAAGATCCAGATCAAGGCGACCAAGGTTCCGCGTTTCACCGCCGGCGCCGGCCTCAAGAAGGCGGTCAAGTAGTTCCGTTCACCTCAGCGCAAGGGCGCGTAGCCGGTCTCACCGCACACGCGAAACGGCCGGACGCGCCCGCGCCGGTGGCCAATCGGGAGGATGCCGTTGGCCACCATGGAGACGATGCCGTTGACCGGGCCGCCGACCGCCCCGGCTCAGCCGGGGTGACCCCCGTCGCCGAAGCCTTCGGCGATCGTCTCGCTCGCCGGGTGCAGAAACGCGAGTCCCAGCTGGTACTGGGGCTCGATCCCGACCCAGCGCGACTCTGGCCGGAGGCCCTCGAGGAGGATGGTGCTGGCTCGGCCGGCGAGCGTGCCGCTCGTGCCGTCACCGCGCACTGCCGCTTGGTGCTGGCCGCCGTCGCAGAGCAATGCGTGGCGGTCAAGCCTCAGGTGGCGTGCTTTGAGCGCCTGGGCGCCCCGGGCTGGTCGGCGCTGGCCACCGTCGTCTCCGAGGCCCAGGACCTCGGTCTGCTCGTCATCGCGGACGGTAAGCGCGGCGATATCGACGTCAGCGCGCGCGCCTATGCCCAGACCTTCTTCGGCTCCACCGCCACGCCGTTCGGCGCGGTGGCCGGGCTCGGGAGCGACGCCCTGACTGTCAACCCGCTGCTTGGCCTGGACTCACTGCAACCCCTGGCCGAGATCGGCCGCCGCTCCGGTGCCGGGCTGTTCGTGCTCGTCCGGACCTCGAACCCGGGGGCCGCCGACATCCAGGATCTCGAGCTCGCCACGGGCGACACCGTCACCGACCGGCTGGCCGGGCTGGTGCGCAGGCTCGGGGGCGACCCGGGGCCGTCGGGCCTGTGTGACATCGGGGCCGTGACCGGCGCCACCGCCCCTCAACACCTCGAGCGTCTGCGGGCGCAGATGCCATCAGCACCCTTCCTGCTCCCCGGCGTCGGCGCTCAGGGCGGGCGCGTGGAGGATCTGGCCGCCGCGTTCGCACCCGGACCGGGAGGCGGCCTGATCTCGTCCTCACGCGGGATCGTTTTTGCGCACGAGAAATCGGGCGGCCGACCCGGGCCGGCCGCGGCCCACGAGGCGGCCCGGCTACGCGAGCTGGCCTGGACCGTCTCGCACTAGGACCCGCCGTCTCGCACTGGGACCCGCCGTCTCGCACGAGCCCCGGCGGTCCCTGCGATCCGGTCGGCCGCGGTCGGACCGCTGGTGTCGTCGGTCAGCGCCGGTATGATCGCCGATGCGATGGTGGCTAAAAGCGCGCGCTACATGGCGCCGATCGCCCTCGCCGCCGTGGCCGTAGGGACGTATCTCATCGTCTCCAACGGCTTGGCCACGCACCGACATACCGCGACGCGCTCGACCCAGCTACTGAGCGGCGGGAACGCGCGGCACCGGGCGCGCCGAACGGCGAAGTTCTACGTCGTGAAGCCTGGCGACACGCTCAGCCAGATCGCGACCCGGACCCACGTTTCAGTGTTTCGGATCACCACCCTGAACCCCAATCTGAGCCCCAACAGCCTCCAGACCGGTCAGCGGCTGAGGCTACGCAGGTGACTGCGCTAGCGGCCACCGGCCGCCCAGGCGTCGCCCCCGGACGGCACCGGCGGCTTCGCAACGCCCGTCCTGGGAAGCGCCGCCGCGCCCTCGCGCTGCTGGTGGCGCTCCTTGCCCTCAGTGCTGTTCCCGTCGCCTCTGCCAGCGCAACCGCGGTCCCGCATCTGACGGCTCGGGCCAGTGTGCTGATCGACCCGCAGACCGGTCAGACCCTGTACGCGGCCGGTGCTCGCCGCGAGCTGCCGATCGCCAGTACGACCAAGCTGATGACGGCGCTCGTGGTGCTCGAGCACGTCCACAGGCTGGACACGGTGTTCACGGCTCCCCATTACTACGCGGCCGCAGTCGACTCACAGATCGGGCTCGTGCCGGGGGAGCGGATGACCGTGCACGATCTACTCATTGCCCTGATGCTGCCCAGCGCCGACGACGCCGCGGAGGATCTCGCCTACAACGTCGGGTACGGCCCCGGTCACACGTCGCTGACCCGCGCCGTGGCGCACTTCGTGAAGATGATGAATGCGCAGGCTCGTGCGCTTGGCCTGCACCAGACGCACTACTCGACCCCGATCGGGCTCGATACGCCGGGCAACTTCTCGACCGCCGCGGATCTGGTCAAGCTGGCCGCCTACGACATGACCCACTCGCGGTTCTTCGCCCGCATCGTTGCCCTCCCTCGGGCCGTCCTTCGCTCGGGTAACCAGGTTCGCGGCGTGATCAACCGCAACGACCTCGTTGCCCGCTTCCCGTGGATCGACGGCGTCAAGACCGGCCACACCGCGGGCGCCGGCTACGTGCTCGTCGCCTCCGGGCGGCGCCATGGCATGGGACTGATCGACGCCGTCCTCGGCACCTCGTCAGAGGCCAGCCGCGACGACAACGCCCTGGCGCTACTTGACTACGGCTTCGGGAGCTTCCGGCCGATTACGCCCGTCCGGGCCGGCCAGATACTGGCGCGCCCGACGGTCCAGTACCGCTCCGGCGAGCACGCCGCCCTGGTCGCAGCCACCAGCGTCCAGCGTGTCATTCCCCGCCAGGGCGTCGTGCGGGTGAAGGTGACCGCTCCGCACCGATTGACCGGTCCGCTGCCCCGTCACGCCGTGCTCGGCCAGGCCACGGTGCTCGTCAACGGCCGCGCTCAGGCCCGCATCGAGCTGATCCTGGCCCGGGCTCTGCCCGCGGTCAGCCCGCTCAGCATCGCGGCCGGATTCCTCTTCCGTCCACTCCCCCTGCTCGTGTTAGTGGTCCTCGTCGCCGGTGGACTCGCGCTAGGTTCTCATGTGCGCCAGCGGCGCGTCAGGGGTAAGGGAGGCCTCGAACCAGCATGATCATCACTGTCACGCTCAACGCGGCGATCGACAAGACGCTTGAGGTGCCGAGCTTCACGCCCGGGCGCCGTCACCGGACCGTCGACCAGACGACGATGGCCGGCGGCAAGGGCGTCAACATCGCCCGCGCGATCAAGGAGCTCGGGCAGCCGGTGATCGCAACCGGACTGGCCGGCGGCGCGACCGGGACCCGAATCGTCGAGGCGCTGGGTGAGGAGTCGATCCTCAACGATTTCGTGCGCATCCTCGATGAGTCGCGGACCAACACCGTCGTGCTCGATCCGACAACCGGACTGCACACCGAGATCAACGAGCGGGGCCCGGCCGTCTCGACCCAGGAGCTGCAGCTGTTCCGCGAGAAGCTGCTCTACCTGGCCCAGGGAGCGAGCATCTGCGTGTTCGCCGGCAGCCTCCCGCGCGGAGTCGAGCAGGACGTGTACTTCTCCCTCATCCGTGAGGTGAGGCGCCTCGGGGTGACAACGATGATCGACACCGACGGGGAGCCTCTGCGCCTGGCCATGCGGGCCGAGCCCGATCTGGTCTCACCCAATGAGCTCGAGGCCGAGGAACTCGTCGGCCACGAGTTCAACGACGTCGACGACCGCGGCGGCGCCGTCTGCGAGATGATCCGGCTTGGCGCGCGGGAGGCGATCATGACCGTGTCCGACGGGTGCTACGCACGGCTGATCGAGCACGGCACCTCGACCCTCTACCGCGTCCAGGTAGACGAGCAGGAGGCCCGTTCGGTGGTCGGCTCCGGCGATGCCTTCCTGGCCGGCTACGTGGCCACGCGCTACCAAGGGGCGGAGCCACTCGAGTGCCTGCGCTTCGGCGTGGCCTGCGGGGCCGAGTCAACTCAGCATTTCGGCGCCGGCATCATCGACGCCACGCGGGTCGAGCGCCTCCTTCATGAGGTGCGCGCCGAGCGTCTCGGCCTGGCCGAAATCGGCTGAGCGGCTCCCGAGGTCGGCTGAGCGGCTGCCCGAGGTCGGCTGAGTGGCTGCCCGAGGTCGGCCTTTGGGGCCGCTCTCTGCGGCCTTTTTCGTGCTCGTCACGGCGCGGAGCGCCGAGTAGTCGCTGCTAGCATCGAGGCCCGCATTGGTTGCCGCCGTGCTGCCGTCCTTTCGTCCGACCCGAGGTCTACGCTGCTGCGATGGAAGTAGAGATTGGAAGAGGCAAAAAAGCCCGTCGGGCCTACGGTTTCGACGACATCGCGATCGTGCCCTCGCGGCGCACGCGGGACCCCGACGACGTCGATATCTCATGGACGCTGGGGCCCTACCGGTTTGACCTGCCGCTGCTCGCCGCCGCGCTTGACGGCGTCGTCTCGCCCGACAGCGCCGGACTGATCGGGAAGCTGGGCGGCCTGGCCGTTCTCAACCTCGAGGGGATCTACACCCGTTACGAGGACGCCGAGGAGCAGCTCGAGCGCATCTCCACCTTTTCCCGGGACATCGCCACGCGCGAGATGCAGGACATCTACCGCGAGCCGGTCAAGCCAGAGCTGATCGCCAAGCGGATCCAGGAGATCAAATCCCACGGCGTCGTCGCCGCCGCCTCGCTGACCCCCCAGAAGGTGCGCACCCACTATGAGGTCGCGCTCGAGGCGGGGCTGGACATCCTCGTCATCCAGGGCACCGTGGTCTCGGCCGAGCACGTCTCGCGCGACGAGTCCCGGCCGCCGCTCAACCTCAAGGAGTTCATCCGCGAGCTGGCTCCGACGCCGGTTGTCGTGGGTGGCTGCGCCAGCTACCACACCGGACTTCACCTGATGCGCACGGGCGCCGCCGGCGTTCTCGTCGGGGTCGGTCCGGGCGCGATCTGCACCACGCGGGGCGTGCTCGGGATCGGCGTTCCGCAGGCGACGGCGATCGCCGACGTGGCCGCCGCGCGCTCGCAGCACATGCTCGAGACCGGTGACTACGTGAAGGTCATCGCCGACGGCGGGATGCGCAACGGTGGTGACATCGCCAAGGCGATCGCCTGCGGCGCCGACGCGGTGATGCTCGGTTCCGCTCTCGCCCGCGCCTATGAGGCGCCCGGCCACGGCTACAACTGGGGCATGGCCACGTTCCATCCCACGCTCCCCCGCGGGACCCGGGTGACCACCACCCAGAACGGGACCCTGGAGGAGATCATCAGGGGCCCAGCGCGCGAGAACGACGGCACCTTCAACCTGATGGGTGGTTTGCAGACTTCGATGGCCACCTGCGGCTACCGCGACATCGCCGAGTTCAACCGCGCCGAGCTGATGGTCGCCCCGGCGCTGCAGACGGAGGGCAAGCACCTCCAGCGCGAGCAGGGCGTCGGCATGGGCGCGCGGGCAGCGGCGGTCGGTGTCGCCGCCGAGTAACACCACCGCTGACGCCGAGCTCATGACCGTCGCGGGCGGCACCGCCGAGGTGCCGGTCGAGGACGTAAGCGCCGAGGTTCCCGCCTCGACGGACGAGATCATCGTTCTCGACTACGGGGGGCAGTACTCGCAGCTGATCGCGCGCCGCGTGCGCGAGTGTGGCGTGTTCTCTGAGCTGCTGCCCCACCACGTCGGCGCCGAGGAGGTGGCCCGGCGCCGGCCGCGGGGCGTGATCCTGTCCGGAGGTCCGGCCTCGGTCTACGCCGACGGTGCGCCGCCACTGGAGACGGATCTGCTCGAGCTCGGCGTTCCCGTGCTCGGCATCTGTTATGGGATGCAGCTCCTCGCGCTCGCTCTCGGCGGCCAGGTCCAGGGGGCCGAGGTGGGCGAGTTCGGTCGCTCGCAGCTGACCGTCCAGGACACCGGACGGCTCCTGGCCGGGACCCCGTCAGAGCAGTCGTGCTGGATGTCGCATCGCGACACCGTCTTCGCCCCGCCACCCGGCTTTGCTGCTCTCGCCGCGTCGACGGCATCGCCGGTGGCCGCGTTCGAGAACACCGAGCGCGACATCTACGGCATCCAGTTTCACCCCGAGGTCGTGCACACGCCCTACGGCCAGCAGGTGCTCGATACCTTCCTCAAGGAGATCTGCGGCTGCGACGGCACCTGGAGCGCCGCCTCGGTCATCGAGGATCAGATCGAGCGGATCCGCGCCCAGGTGGGCAATGGCCGGGCCATCTGCGGCTTGTCGGGTGGGGTTGACTCGAGCGTCGCTGCGCTGCTCGTGCACCGGGCGATCGGCGATCGCCTCACCTGCGTGTTCGTCGACCACGGCCTGATGCGCAAGAACGAGGGTGAGCAGGTCATCTCCGCCTTCCGCGACCACTTCAAGGTGCCGCTCGTGGCCGTCGACGCCGAGGATCGCTTCCTGGCCAAGCTCGCCGGCGTGTCCGATCCCGAGCGAAAGCGCAAGCTGATCGGGGCGGAGTTCATCCGCGTGTTCGAGGAGGAGGCCGCGCAGCTCGACGACGTCAAGTTCCTCGTCCAGGGGACGCTGTACTCGGACGTGATCGAGTCCGGGGGCGGGACGGGTACGGCCACCATCAAGTCCCATCACAACGTCGGCGGTCTACCCGAGGACCTGGAGTTCGAGCTCGTCGAGCCGTTGCGGGCCCTGTTCAAGGATGAGGTCCGCGCCGTGGGCGCGGAGCTGGGCCTGCCCGAGCGGCTGGTCTGGCGCCAGCCCTTCCCGGGTCCGGGGCTGGCCATCCGCGTGGTCGGCGGCGAGGCGACGCGCGAGCGCCTGGATACCCTGCGCGAGGCCGACGCGATCCTCCAGGACGAGATCCGCAAGGCCGGCCTGTACCGGGAGCTGTGGCAGTCGTTCTGCGTGCTGCCGGACATCCGCACCGTCGGCGTCCAGGGTGATGAGCGCACCTACGGCAACGTGATCGCCATTCGCGCGGTGACCAGTGATGACGCGATGACCGCGGACTGGGCTCGCCTGCCCTATGACCTGCTCGAGCAGATCGCCTCGCGCATGATCAACGAGATCCGCCCCGTGGGGCGGGTGGTGCTCGACATCACCAGCAAGCCGCCGGGCACGATCGAGTGGGAATGACCTGAGGGAGCGACGGCGCACCCTACGGGGAGCGACGGCGCACCCAGGAGGGGGAGCAGCGGTGAGCTCCCGGTGAGCACCACCTGGGGCACCCCGCGGGGCGTCCAGTGCAAGGGCGCGACCCGCATCGTCCGCTCGCTGCCGAGCGTGTAACCCAACACCCCGCTCCAGGCCGCGAAGGCCAGCCAGTTCGCACCTCCGGCTCCGTCCACGACCGAGCCTCCGCCGGGCGCGGGCAGGTGCGCCGTGCCGCTGAGGATCGGCACCGGGGCCGAGTCGGCGTATGGACCCAGCGGTGAGCGCGCCACCGCGTAGGCCATCCGGTAGTCCGCGCTCCAGGATCCCGCCGAATAGAACAGGTAGTAGAACGGTCCGCGGTGCAACGGCCACGGGCCCTCAACGGTCCGAGCGCGCAGCGCCCCCCACAGGCGCGAGAAGCCGAGCACGGTCCGCGGTCGCCCGATCACCCGAAGACCGTTGGGGCTCAGGCGAAGCGCGGCCAGGACGTGGCGCGGACCGTCGATGGAGAAGAACAGGTACAGCCGACGGCGGGGGGCGACGAGCGGCGCCGGGTCAATGTATCCACGCACGCGGCCCGATCGGCAACCCAGCCGCCGGCGGGTCGTGAACGGGCCCTGCGGAGTGGCCGCCGTGGCCACGGCCAGGCAGTGGATCGCGGTGCCGCGCAACCGGGCGTTGTAGAAGAGCAGGTACCGGCCGCGCCAGCGCAGAACGCTCGGGCCCCACAGGTCCCCCGAGCTCCAGCCGGGGGCGTGGAGAAGACCGTCACCGGCGAAGCGCCAGTGACGTAGGTCGGATGACTGCAGCACCGGAAACGCGTGCCCCGAGTCCTCCCAGCCGGTGGCGCTGGCGTAGGCGTACCAGGTGCCCCCGGACCGCAGCACCATCGGGTCGGGAAAGTCGCAGGGAAAGACCGCCGTCATGTACGGGATGACTCCGGGCACCGACTGATCGGCGCAGCGCGACGGCGGCGAGCGCGACGGGCGCGACGGGGATGGTGGCGCCGGCTTGCCTGAGGTTCCTGTCGTGGAGCCCCCCGATCCGGGCGGGGACACCGGCACCGGCGTGGTCGGCAGCGGCAACGGGAGCGGAGGCACGAGCCCCGCTCGGGCGATCGGGGCCCACCCGGCGCCGGCCGCGAGCGCGATCAGCACGAGTCCGAGCCGCCTCACGGAGGGCCGCCGTTCAGTATCGCGGCGGCGTAGATCCCGAGCCGATCGGGGAGGGCGCTGCGGGCAAACCAGCGCGTCTGCGCCAGTTCGGCCGCGTTTGGCGTCAGCGCTCGCGACGGCAGCTCGGCTTGGAAGCAGTGGATCGTGTCGCGACGGAAGCTCTGGCGGCCGTGGACGGTACCGGCCGCGCGCCAGTCAGCCCGCTCGATTCCGAGCTCCTCGGCCATCTCGCGCTCGGCTGCGCTCAGCGGCGGCTCGCCCCGTTTGAGTGAGCCACCGGGCAGATCCCAGACCGCCGGTCCGTAGGTATGGCGGACCAGGAGCACCTCCGAACCGCTCGTGAGCAGGCATTTGACGCCCGCGGCGGGCGGCCGGCGCACGAACCACCAGATCGTCAGCATCCGGTAGGCCAAGCGATAGCCGGCACGGCGCACACGGATGGTGGCGGGCACTCGTCCCAGCCTACGTAGTCACGCCCGGCAGTGGGTGATTTTGCCGAGGTTCGTTACCTCGGGCGATTGACTATCATCGACGCCAGCCGCGCCACTTTTGCGCGGCTTTGTGCGTGCCATGAAGACCTACGTAGCCAAACCGACAGACCGCGAGCGCAACTGGCTCGTCGTCGATGCCACCGGGCAAACGCTCGGCCGGCTGGCGACGCAGATCGCTGATGCCCTGCGCGGCAAGCGCAAACCGACCTACACGCCACATATTGATACCGGTGACTTCGTCATCGTCGTCAACGCTGAGAAGATCGCCGTGACCGGTAACAAGCTGCGCGACAAGCGCTACTACCGCCACTCCGGCTATCCCGGCGGGCTGAGGTCCCGGACCCTGAACGACATGCTCGAGCGCCGGCCGGAGGAAGTCATCCGGATCGCCGTCAAGGGCATGCTGCCGCGCAACCGGCTCGCTCGCCGTCAGATCACCAAACTCAAGGTCTACGCCGGTCCGGACCATCCGCACGCCGCCCAGCAGCCGCAACCGATGGAGATCGCCTCGTGACCGAAGTCGACCCACCCGAGGACGAGCAGCCGACCGCCGAGGAGGTCCCCGCCGAGACGGCTGAGGAGACTCCCGCCGAGACGGCCGAGGAGACCCCGGCTGAAGAACCGGCCGAGACCCCCGTTCCGGCCGCTGAGGCGACGCCCGCCGCGGCCGCTGAGGAGACCCCGGCTCCGGCCGCTGAGGAGACCCCGGCTCCGAGGAGACCCCGGCTCCGGCCGCTGAGGAGACCCCGGCTCCGGAGGAGACTCCGGCCGTGCCGACCGGCGAGACCGCGGCTCCGGAGGAGACTCCGGCCGTGCCGACCGGCGAGACCGCGGCCCAGGAGCCCGCTCCCGAGGCTCCGGCCGAGGGCGAGAACCAGGAGCTCGCACCGCGTCAGCGTCCCGAGATCCCCGGTGCCGACCTGATCCCAGACCTCGTCTCCGAAACCTCACGAGTTCCTCGACGCCGAGGCCCGCGCCGCCGCCGAGGCGGATGCCGAACTGGCCGCGCTGGCCGGGGACGACGATTCCACCCAGGAGTCACAGCCGATCGCCGACGCGGCCATCGACCTGGCCGCCGGGGCTCGCTACACCGCGACCGGCAAGCGCAAGACGGCCGTGGCCCGCGTGATTCTCAAGCCCGGAAGCGGCGCTTACACGATCAACGGCAAGACGCTGGACGCGTTCTTCCCCCGCGACACGCTGCAGCGCGTCATCCGCCAGCCGCTGGAGACGGTCGGCTACGAGTCCCGCATGGACGTCATCGCCCGCATGCACGGGGGCGGGGTGGCCGCTCAGGCCGGAGCTCTGCGTCACGGCATCTCGCGGGCGCTGATCGACGGCCGATCCGAACCTGCGTGGGGAGCTCAAGCGCCGAGGCTTCCTGACCCGTGATCCGCGCGTCAAGGAACGCAAGAAGGCCGGACTGAAAAAGGCGCGCAAGCGTCCGCAGTTCTCCAAGCGCTAGCCGCACGAAACTGCGGCATGCCGCGCCAGCTTTTTGGCACGGACGGTGTCCGTGGCCGTGCCGGTGAGTTTCTCACCGCCGAGCTCGCGCTGGCGCTGGCCCGTGCGGCCGTTGCCCGCGGCGGTCACGAGCGCCCGCAGGTCCTGATCGTCCGCGACACGCGGGAGTCGGGGCCGATGCTCGAGTCGGCGATGGCCGCCGGGCGTCACCGCGGCCGGTGGCGACGCCCTGCTCGGCGGGGTGCTGCCCACCCCGGCCGCGCCCCTGCTGGTCCGCCGCCACGGCCTGCAGATGGCCGCCGTCATCTCCGCCTCTCACAACCCCTATGAGGACAACGGGATCAAGCTGTTCGCCGCCGACGGCTTCAAGCTCGACGACGAGACCGAGCACGAGATCGAGGCCGCCCTTGGCCGCGCCGCCGGCCTCGCCGCAGCGAATCGGCACCGTGGGCCGCTGCACGGCGCGCTGGAGGATTACCTGCGCGAGCTCCACAGTCGCTTCGAGCATCTGAATCTGAGCGGGTGCAAGGTGCTCCTCGACTGCGCCAACGGGGCCACCTACCGCGCCGCGCCGGAGATCTTCCGCCGTCTCGGCGCCGAGGTCGAGGTGATGGCCGACGCGCCCGACGGGCGCAACATCAACGCCGGCGTGCGGCTCGACCCACCTGGAGGCCGTCACCGAGCGCGATGCTGGCGCGGCGACCATGACCTCGCCTTTGCCTTCGACGGCGACGGTGACCGCGTGCTGGCCGTGGATCGCACGGGGAGGTCGTCGACGGCGACGAGCTGATCGCCATGGCCGCCATCCACCTGCACCGCAGCGACCGCCTGCCCGGCGGCGGCGTGGCGGTCACCGTGATGACCAACTACGGCTTTCACACCGCGATGGCGCAGGCCGGGGTGCAGGTGGCCAGCACCGCGGTCGGCGACCGCTACGTCCTCGACGAGCTGCGCCGGCGCGGCTGGGCCCTGGGCGGCGAGCAGTCGGGCCACATCATCGAGCTCGGATTCGGCCCCTGCGGCGACGGGATCGCCAGCGCGCTGCTGACCCTCGAGGCGCTCGGCGACCGTGACCTCAGCGAGCGCGACGCGATGGAGAAGCTGCCCCAGCGGCTGGTCAACATCCGCGCCGCCGACCGGCAGGCGCTGACCGCGACGATGGAGTCCGACGCCGCTGCTGGAGGCGATCGAGCGGCGAGCAGCAGGCGCTGAGCGGCCGGGGCCGGGTCCTGGTCAGGGCGTCGGGCACCGAGCCGCTGATCCGGGTCATGGTCGAGGCGCCGAGCGCCGATGAGACCGAGGCCGTCTGCGATCGCCTGGTCAGCGTCGTGCGGAGCACGCTCGGCTCCCAGCCTGGCCGGCTGAGTCCGCGTTCAGGCACCGTGGCCACGAGCGGAGGCGAACCGGGTCCTGACGTAGAATCGTCAACTGATCCGAGGCTCCGCGGCCGATCGATCCTCGACGGCTCGAGCGGATAAGGAGGCACCCTGTATGTGTGGGATCGTCGGCTACGTAGGTCCGAAGACAGTGCGGCCGCTGCTGCTCGCGGGGCTCGAGAAGCTCGAGTACCGCGGCTACGACAGCGCCGGCATCTCGGTGCTGGACGGGGACCGGATCGATGCCGTGCGCGCGGTCGGCAACCTGGGCGCGCTGCGCTCGGCGATGGCGGCGACGCCCCGGAGCCAGCACTGACATCGGCGGGTCCGTGGCCACCGCGCGAGGCACCGGCAGCCCCAGACCGGCATCGGCCATACCCGTTGGGCCACCCACGGCCGGGTGACCGAGGAGAACGCTCACCCGCACTTCGACACCACCGACAGCGTCCACATCGTCGTCAACGGGATCGTCGAGAACTACATCGCCCTCAAGGCCCGCCTGGTCGAGGAAGGGGCGGTCTTCACCTCGGAGACCGACGCCGAGGTGATCGCCCACCTGGTCGCCCACCTCTACCAGGGCGACCTGCGTCGAGGCGGTTCGCGCCGCCTACGCCGAGCTGCGCGGCCACTACGCGTTCGTGGCCATGACGCGCCCAGGAGCCCGGCGTGCTGGTCGGGGCCCGCCGCGAGTGTCCGCTGATCGTCGGCCGCGGCGACGGTGAGCAGTTCATCGCCTCGGCGATCCCCGCCTTTCTGCGCCACACCCGCCGCGTCCAGTACATGGACGACGACGAGATCGTCGGCTCTGCGGCCCGACGGGCGCCGCGTTCTTCACGCCCGCCGGCGAGCCGGTCGAACACGAGGTCGTCGAGATCGACTGGGATGCCGATACGGCCGAGAAGCAGGGCTTTGAGACCTTCATGCTCAAGGAGATCCACGAGCAGGCGGACGCCGTGGCCGAGACGATCGGCGAGCGCGCCGCCCGCGGCTGGGGGGTCGACCTCGGTGATCTGGGCACGATCGACGATGCCTTCCTGCGGCGGGTGCGGCCGGGTCGTCATCGTGGCCTGCGGGACCGCGCATCACGCCGGGCTGATCGGCCGCTACGCGATCGAGCAGTGGGCCCGGGTGCCGGTCGAGGTCGACGTCGCCTCCGAGTACCGCTACCGCAACCCGGTGGTCGGACCCGACGATCTGGTGATCGGGATCTCGCAGTCCGGCGAGACGCTCGACACGCTCGTCGCCATGCGCACCGCCCGCGAGCGCGGGGCGCCACGGTGCTGGCGGTGACCAACGTGATGGGCTCGCAGATCACGCGCGAGGCCGACGGCGTCCTCTACACCCGAGCCGGCCTGGAGATCGGGGTGGCCGCGACCAAGACGTTCGTCAGCCAGATCACCGCCATGTACCTGATCGCGCTGCGCCTGGCCGAGGTGCGGGGCACGATGGACCGCTCGAGCTCAAGCCCGTCGATCTCCGACCTCAAGCGGCTGCCGCACATGATCGCCGAGCTGCTCGAGCGCGACGTCTCGAACATCGAGGCGATCGCCGAGGCGCACCACGCGGCGCCGTTCTTCCTCTACCTCGGGCCGCCACATCGGTCTTCCGGTCGCGCTGGAGGGGGCGCTCAAGCTCAAGGAGATCTCCTACATCGCCACCGATGCCTACGCCGCCGGGGAGATGAAGCACGGGCCGATCGCGCTGCTGGACCAGGACACGCCGGTCGTCGTGGTGGCCAACGAGTCCCCGGTCCGCGAGAAGGTCATCTCCAACATGCAGGAGGTCCGGGTCCGCGGGGCCCGGGTGATCGCCGTGGCCACCGAGGGCGACGTCGAGATCGGCGAGCACGCCGACGAGGTGATCCGCATCCCGCAGACCGACTGGATGCTGGCGCCGCTGCTGGCCGTGATCCCGCTGCAGCTGCTGGCCTACAACATCGCTCGCCGGCGCGGGCTCAACGTCGATCAGCCCCGCAACCTGGCCAAGACGGTCACCGTCGAGTGACGACGGCGGCTGGGGTCGCTCCGGCGCCGCGCGCGGTCGGCATCGACCTGCTCGAGATCGAGCGTCTCGAGCGGGCCCTGGGCCGGCGCCCGCGCGCTGGCCGAGCGGCTGTTCACCGACGGCGAGCGCGCCTACGCCGCCGCCCGCGCCCGGCCCGGTCAGCACCTGGCCGCCCGCTTCTGCGCCAAGGAGGCGGTGGCCAAGGCGCTGGGGCTGGAGGCCTGGAACTTTCGGGACGTCGAGGTGGTCTCCGACGGCGGCGGCGCCGCAGGTCGCGCCTGCACGGGGCCGCGGCGGCCCGCGCGGCCGAGCTCGGCGTCGCCGTGAGCATCTCGCTCACCCACACCCGGCGCGAGGCGGCCGCGGTGGCCATCGCCTGCGCCGAGGACTGATCCCGGCTCCGAGCGGCAACCGGCACCGTGAGCTCGCCTGCCGGACTGGCTTGACGCCGCTGCCCGACGCCGAGCAGCAGCGCGCGACCGACACGTGGGCGATCGAGCAGCGGGGGATCCCCGGCGCCGAGCTGATGGAGCGGGCCGGCGCCGGCCTGGCCGCGCTGGTCGCGGCCCGCGCGCCCGAGGGCCGGGTGGCCGTCGTGTGCGGAAAGGGCAACAACGGCGGCGACGGGCTGGTCGCGGCCCGGCTGCTGCGCGAGCAGGGCCGCGAGGTCGACGTGCTGCTGCTCGCCGAGCCCGGTGAGCTGCCGCGGCGATGCTCGGGCCAACCTCGAGCGCCTGCCCGGGCCGGCGCCGCGGCCGTTCGACCGCCGAACGCCCTGCCCGGCGCCGGCGCGATCGTCGACGCGGTCCTCGGCACCGGCTTCTCCGGCGAGCCCCGCGAGCCGGCCGCGGGGGCGATCGCGGCCATCAACGCCGCCGGGCCGACGGGCGGTGGTCATCGCCTGCGACGTTCCCTCGCGGGGTCGACGCCTCCACCGGCGAGGTGGCCGGCGAGGCGGTCCGGCCGCGCCACGGCCACCTTCCACGCCGCCAAGCCCGGCCTGTGGATCGCCCCGGGCAAGGACCATGCCGGAGACGGTGACGGTGGTCGACATCGGGATCCCGGCCGGGGCCCCGGTCGACCCGGATGTCGGGCTGATCGGCGCCGGGATCCTCGACGCGATTCCCCGCCGCGGCCGCGAGTCGACCAAGTTCGCCGCCGGCAGCGTGCTCGTCTGCGGCGGCTCGCTCGGGCTTGACCGGGCGCGCCCTGCATGGCCTCGGAGGCGGCGATGCGGGCCGGGGCCGGCTACGTGACCGTGTTCGTTCCCGGCCTCGCTGAACATCGTCTTCGAGCTGCGGCTGCTCGAGGTCATGAGCGTGCCGCTTGCCCGACGCCGACGGCGCGCTGCTGCCGGTCGGGCGCCGAGGCCGTCCGCGAGCGCAGCGCGCCCGCTCGGGCGCGCTCGTGCTCGGCCCGGGCATGGGCCGAGCGCCGAGGAGACCGTCGACCTGGTCCGGGACCTGGCCGCGCGACGGTCGAGATCCCGCTTCTGCTCGACGCCGACGGGCTCAACGCCCACGCCGGCCGGCTCGAGACCCTGGCCGGACGTCCGGCGGCGACCGTGCTCACCCCCCACGCCGGTGAGCTCGGCCCGTCTGCTGCGAGCGCGAGAGCCAGGAGATCGAGCGCCACCGGCTGGCCTCCGTGCGCGAGGCAGCGGCCGCGGCCGAGGCGATCGTCGTGCTCAAGGGCGACGACACGCCTGGTCGCCGAGCCCTCCGGCCGGGTGGCGGTGAGCCCGCGGCGGCGCCTCGGCACTGGCCACCGCCGGGACCGGCGATGTCCTCTCCGGCGTCACCGGCGCCTTCCTGGCCAAGCAGATGGACCCCTTCGCGGCCGCCTGCGCGGCGGTCTGCGTGCACGCCCGGGCCGGGCAGGTGGCGGCCCGGCGGATCGGGACCGAGGGCGTGATCGCCCGCGACGTGATCGAGGCGCTGCCCGAGGCCCGCCGGGAGGGCTGAGATGAGCCTGCGCGCGCTCGCGCGCGTCAACCTGGCGGCGATCGAGCGCAACGTCGTGCACGCTGCGCGGCCGCCTCGCGCCCGAGGTCCGCGTTCTGCGCCGTCGTCAAGGCCAACGCCTCCGGGCACGGCGCGGTGCCCGTGGCGCGGGCGGCGCTGGCCGGCGGGCGCCGACAGCCTGGCCGTGGCCACCGCGCTGGAGGCGGCCGAGCTGCGAGCCGCCGGCCTCACGGTCCCGGTGCTGATCATGGGCGCGGTGAGCGCCGAGGAGCTGCCGATCGCGCTCGAGGCCCGAGCCGAGCTCGTGGCCTGGAGCGAGGACTTCGTCGACGCCCTGGTGCGCCGCGGCCCCGGCGCCGGTCGACGTGCACGTCAAGCTCGACACCGGCATGGGCCGGCTCGGCACCCGCGGATGGCCGAGGCGCTGAGCGTGGCCGAGCGGGTTCTCGACGCGAGCGCCGAGCTGCGGCTGGCCGGCGCGATGACGCACCTCGCCACCGCCGACGAGGATCCCGAGTTCATGCACGCGCAGCTGCGAGGCGTTTGACCCTTCGTGGCCGAGATGCGCCGGCGGCGGCCCGCGATCGTCGCCCACGCCGCCAACAGCGCCGCGACCGTCGGCGAGCCGGCCAGCCACTACGACATGGTCCGCTGCGGGATCGCCCTGTACGGCTGCGATCCGATGAACGATCGCGCCCGAGCACTACGGGCTCGAGCCGGCCCTGGAGCTGAGCTCCTACGTGGCCGCGGTCAAGCCGGCCGGCGGCCGGCGAGAGCGTCGGTTACGGCCGTCGCTTCGTGGCCGAGGCAGACACCTGGATCGCCACGCTCCCGATCGGCTACGCGGACGGGATCCGCCGGGCTCCTGACCAACAACTGCGACGTGCTCATCGCCGGTCAGCGCTTTCCGCTCGTGGGCACGGTCAGCATGGACAACGTGACCGCCGACCTGGGCCCGAGCCGGCCCCCGGACGTCGTGCCGGGCACCGCGGCCGTGCTCATCGGGCGCGACGGCGGCGAGCGCCAGACGGTCGAGGATCTGGCCCGGCGCATGGACTCGATCCCGCACGAGGTCCTGTGCGGGATTTCCGCCCGGGTCGTGCGCCGCTATCACCGCGACGGGCGAGCCGGTCGCGACGGGAGGCCGGAGTGAGCCAGCCGCGCGACGCCCTGGCGGCGCTGGCGATCGCCCGCCTGGCTCGTCGGCGGCGCGGTGCGCGACCGGCTGCTCGGCCGGCACCACGACCGACTACGACGTCGTGCTGGCCGTCGACGACGGCGGCGCCGTCGACGCCGGTGGCCCGCGACCTGGCCCGCGCGGCCGGCGGCTTCGCCTTCGCGCTCTCGGAGGCCTTCGGCGCCTGGCGCGTGGTCGCCCACGACGCGGGACTGGCAGGTCGATCTGATGGCCGCTGAGGGAGGCTCGATCGAGGCCGACCTGGCTCGGCGCGACCTGACCGTCAACGCGATCGCCGAGCCGCTGGCGGCGAGCGAGACTCTGATCGATCCGAGCGGCGGCGTGCGCCGATCTCGAGCAGCGCCGGCTGCGAGCCGTCTCCGCTCGGCCGTTCCGCGAGGATCCGCTGCGGGTCCTGCGCCTGGTGCGGCTGGCCGTCGAGCTCGGGCTCGAGGTCGAGCCCGGGACCGCTGCGCCTGGCCCGGAGCAGCGCCGGCGGGCTGCGTGCGCGTCGCGCCCGAGCGGGTGTTCGCCGAGCTGCGCGCGGGTGATCAGCCAGCGATCGGGCGTCGCGGGGCTCGAGCTGATGGACCGCACGGGGCGCCACCGCGGCCGTGCTGCCCGAGCTCGCCGGCGCTGGACGGGATCGAGCAGAGCCGCTTTCACCACCTCGACGTGCTCGATCACACCCGGGCGGTGCTGGCCGAGACGATCGCGCTGCGAGCGGGAGCCCGCGGGTCGTGTTCGGGGCCGACGGGCGAGCGCGCTGGCGCGACTTTCTGGACCAGCCGCTGGCCAACGAGCTCACGCGCGGGCAGGCGCTGCGCTTCGGCGCGCTGCTGCACGACATCGCCAAGCCGCAGACGCGCGACCGGACACGCCGAGGGGCGAATCACCTTCATGCGCCATGACGAGGCCGGGGCGCCGCTGGCCGCCGAGATCCTCGGCCGCCTGCGGGCCAGCGAGCGGCTCAGCCAGTACGTCGCCGCGCTCACCCGACACCATCTCCGGCTCGGCTTCCTCGTGCACCGGATGCCGCTGCGAGCGGCGCGAGGTCTACCGCTACCTGGAGGCGTGCTCGCCGGTCGCGGTCGACGTCACCGTGCTCAGCGTGGCCGACCGGCTGGCCACGCGTGGAGACAACGCCGAGCGCGCTATCGACCGGCATCTCGAGCTCGCCCGGCAGATCCTGCCCGAGGCGCTGGCCTGGTCTGCAGCGGCCGCCGCGAGCCCCGGTGCGCGGCGACGAGCTGAGCCAGGCGCTGGGCATCCGGCCCGGGCCCGCGGCTCGGCGAGCTGCTGCACGAGCTCGACCGAGGCCGCCTACGCCGGCGAGGTCAGGACCGCGCGAGGAGGCGATCGGCTACGCCCGGCAGCTGGTCGGCGGGGACGGCTGAGCTAAGCTGCCCGGCATGCGCGATGCGCGACCCCGACTGCCTGTTCTGCAAGATCATCGCCGGCGAGGTGCCCGGCCAGATCGTGGCCGAGGACGAGCGCACGGTGGCCTTCATGGACATCAACCCGGGTACGCGAGGTCACCTCCTGGTCGTGCCCCGCGAGCATTCGACCAACGTGCTCGAGACCGAGCCCGAGGACCTCCAGGCCATGATCCTCACCGCTCAACGGATGGCCCGGCGGGTCACCGAGCGCCTGGGCGCCGACGGGGTCAACCTGCTCAACTGCTGCGGCTCGGCGGCCTGGCAGACCGTCTTTCACCTCCATGTCCACGTCATCCCGCGCTACGCCGACGATCCGCTGCGGCTGCCCTGGGACCCCGGCTCCCGGCGATCCTGACGAGATCGCCGCCGTCGCCGAGGAGCTGCGATGAGCGCCGCCGGATCCAGTCCGGGTGGAGCGCGAGGGCGACCTGGCCGTCGTCACCTTCGACGCTCCGCCCCTGAACCTGTTCGATGCCGCGCTGCAGGCCGGCGTTGGTCGCCGCCTTGGCGAGCTCGAGCGCGAGCCGGCCGCGCGGCCCTGCTGTTCCGGGCTGAGGGCCGCGTGGTCAGTGCCGGGGTCGACGTCTCGCTGTTCGCGGCTCTCTCGGGCCCCGAGGAGGCCCGAAGGAGACGTTCGAGGAGCTGGTCTCGCTGGCGCGGCGGGTGGACCGGCTGCCCTACCCGACCGTGTTCGCGGCCCATGCCCTGTGTCTGACCTGGGCCTTTGAGCTCGCGCTGGCCTGCGACTTCATCCTCGCCGCCGAATCGGCCAGCTTCGGGCTCGTCGAGCGCGTGATCGGACTGACCCCGGCGATGGGCGGGACGCAGCGGCTGGCCGAGCGGGCCGGCAGCGGGCGGGCCAGGGAATTCGTGATGACCGGCGAGCGCTACTCAGCCGCCGAGATGGAGCGCTGGAACGTGGTCAACCGGGTGCTTCCCGACGAGGGCTTTGACGCCGCAGCACGGGATTCGCCGCCGGGTCTGGCTACGGGTCCGACGCTGGCCCACGCCGCCACCAAGCAGGTCGTCCGCGACTACCTAGAGGGTGGCGTCGAGCTGGCCAACGAGCGAGTCGGGCGGGTGGCCGGCGATCTGTTCGCCACCGAGGACCTCCAGGGCGCCGTGCAGACATTCCTGGAGCAGGGCCCCGGCAAGGCGAGCTTCAACGGTCGCTGATACCCGGCGACCTTCACGGTCGCCGACCTGGGCGGCCCGTTGTTCAACCGTCGCTGATCCGCGGTGTGGGTGAGCCCTTTCACAGACTGGACGACCGAACTTTCCCTGGTTGGGCGCGGACTGGTACGTTTTCCGCGTTCAGATCGGGGCGCAAGGCTCCGAACGGGTCATAGCAGAGCCGAGAAGGGGAGTCAATGGCAACGGGTACTGTCAAGTGGTTCAGCGACGAGAAGGGGTTCGGGTTCATCACGCCCGATGACGGAGGTCGCGACCTGTTCGTTCATTTCAGCGGCATCGGAGGCGACGGATACCGCTCGCTGGCCGAGGGAGCGAAGGTCTCCTATGAGGAGGAGGCTGGCCCGAAGGGTCCGAAGGCCGTCAACGTCTCTAAGCTCTAGGCCAACCGTCCCGGACGCGGAGGGCCACGGTCTGCACGCGCCGGATCATCGAGTCTCCCGGAGAAGATCGCCTCACCGCCGGGCCGCAACTGCCGGCCCGGCGGGGTGTTGAGAAGGGAATGATGATGAAACGATTCTCGCTGCTAGCTGCCGGTTTCACGGCGGCCGCCCTGGCCCTCGTTCCCGCTGCCGCGTCGGCGCAGATCGTCGAGCTGGGCAAGACGCCCACCCCGGTCAGTCGCCCCCGTGTGCCCGAAGGGGGTGGCGACCGTCTCAGTGCTTCATCATCCTGGCCCGGACCACCGCCATCCAGACGATCAGCGACGGCATCAAGTACCCGATCACGGCCAAGCAAGAGCGGCTGGATCGTGTCCTTTACCGTCGGCCTGTCCAACCTGTCATCGTCGACCACGCACGGAGCGAAACTTCCTGCACACGTTGAACGCCGCCTACGGCGGGCACGCCACAACTGGCGCTCACCGTGCTCAAGCCCGCGCAGAACAACACCTACACGGTGGCGGCGCAGAGCCAGACTGTTCCACGTGACGCCGTTCCTGGGCCAGGTCCTCCAGGAGCCGATGTCGCTGCCGCCGACCTTCAGCCAGTTCACGGCCCTGCCGATCAAGGCCGGCGACGTGATCGCCCTGACCGTGCCCACCTGGGCGCCGGTCCTGTCCTACAACCTGAGCACGAGCAAGTTCTCCTACCGCCAGAGCCGCAGGGCCAACTGCATGCACGCCGCGGCGGACCAGACCGCTCAGAGCACGGTCGGCGAAACCCAGCAGTACAAGTGCAACTACACGGGGACGCGGGTCGAGTACTCGGCCACCGAGGTCGTCAACACCCCGTACCCCAAGAAGTACGTGCACGCACCGCCGCCACTAGGGCGCGGCCGTTGGCCGGGCGCTGCGGCGTCAGCTGTGCGATCCGCGCCCGCCGCGATGGGCGGACGTCGGCGTACGAACGACGAGCAACGAGAACGGGGTGGCCCCAGCTCCGCGATGGCAAATGTTCGGCCGTCTTTCGAGACGGCGCTTCCGGCCCAGGCGCCGCTATCGTCGCATACCAAGGGACGGAGGTTCCGCCTTTGCTCGTTGCTCGCCGTTTTTCGCTGGGGTCCGTGGCCTCGGCGGGGCGTTGCCCGAGCGGATCTCGCGACTGCGAGACGATGGCAGGTGGGTCGAAACCCGGAAACTATGGCTGGTTCTCGACGCGAGCACGGTCCTTATCGACCGGCCACGGGCTGCCAGCGTGACGGCCGGACCAGAGCCAGTCCGTTCGGGAGCGGTCTAGCAGGCGCCGGGGTTCTGCTGGCAGAAGGCCGAGCCGAGCCCCGCGCCGCCGCTGCTCCCGGTTCCGGCGCTCCCGCCGGAAGAACCGGCACCGCCGGCTCCCGCCCCGCCGGAGGGGGACGACGGGGGCCGCTGCGCCGCCCGACGCGGCGGCCGGGGTGCTCGCCGCCGGGGCGGCGGCGCCGGCCGTCCCGGTGGGAGCCGATGTGGCGGGCGGTGGCGGCGGCCGAAGTGGTGCTGCTGGAGGACTTTCGTCGAGGACGTCGAGGCGCTGGCGTTGGTGACCGCGCGGCGCGTTGGGGACGGTGAACGGGGGAGCGCCGGCGGTGTCGGTGCCGCTGGAGCTCGACCGTGCCGCAGGCCGCCACGCCCAGGGAGATTACTGCCGCCACAGCCAGCGCTGCCGGCCGCGGCCTGCGAGGGGAAAGGTGCATACGGGGCGTCGCGGGTGACGCTCAGGAGCCGAGTGGCTCCATGCGCCTGCCGCAATGGGGGCAGTCGTTGAGGTCCTTTTGGGTCAGCTGATCGCACCAGTTACAGAAGCGGAGATTCTGGATGGTCCAGGGGAGCTCGGACGCCGTGGGGGCGAGCGGCAGCAACTGGCCGACCACCTCGAGCGGCTCGCCCGTCTCGCGGTCCAGATACACCTCATCGGCCTCGGCCTCGATGATCACTTCGCGGCCGGTCGAAGGCGTCCGCATGCGGTACTTCTGGCGCAACCTCATTGGTCGGCAATGCTACCAACGCCCTGGGCCAGAGCGCCGGGCGGCAGTCGGCCCTCGGGGCGGCACGGGCGGCAGCGCAGGGATGCCGCACGCTTCTATAGAGTGCCGCTCCGAAAGTATGAGGAGAGCCCTCTCAAGGTCCCGACGAAGCCTGGCGGCGGTGGTGCCGAGCGCGCTCCTGCTCGTCAGCCTGGGCGGATGCGCGGTCAAGCACCCCACGGCCAACGTCGTGCGAGGGCAAGCAGCTGTTCGTGTCCAAGTGCGGCTCCTGCCACACGCTCAGCCATGCTGGATCTGCGGGCGTGACCGGGCCGAACCTCGATGATGCCTTCAGCCAGGACCGGGCCGACGGAGTGAAGAGCGCTTCGATCCAGGGCCTGGTCGACTACTGGATCCGCTATCCGAACACCCAGGGCGTGATGCCGGCCAAGCTCCTCAACGGTCAGGCCGCCCAGGATGTGGCCGCCTACGTCGGCCTCGTCGCCGGTCGACCCGGGCAGGACACGGGTGAGCTGGCCGCCGCGGTGCTCGACGGTGAAGCAGAAGCCGGCCGTCGAGAAGAACGGCGCGGTCCAGATCGACGCCGACCCGACCGGCCAGCTGAAGTTCCTGGCCTCGAGCGCAAGTGCCACGCCGGGCAAGGTCGAGCTCCGCATGCAGAACAAGTCGTCCACGCCGCACGACATCGCCATCACCGGGGGCGGCGTCAACCAGATCGGACCGGTGGTCACAAACGGCGGCACCTCGACCGTCAGCACCAGCCTCAAGCCCGGCAAGTACACCTTCTACTGCTCCGTGGATGGCCACCGCCGGCCGGCATGGTCGGGACGCTGACCGTCAAGTAGCCGCGGCGCCGCGCGCCGCGCGTTCGCGCAGCCGGGTCCAGAGCTCATCGCTGCGACCGGAGGCCACCGCCCGCTGGGCGCGGCGCTCGTCCAGTTCGATTCCGTGCTGGGTCGCGTAGTCCAGAAGTTCCTGGCGCTGGTCGTTCTGCCGGGCCACGCGCAGGAAGAGCCAGCAGAACAGACCGATGGTCAAGAAGCTCTCCTCGACCATCATCAGGCCACCGGCGGCGACCTGATCGGCGATGGGGGAGATGTGCCATCGCCCGTCACCGGGCACGTAGTAGGGGTAGAACGCCGTCCCGCCGAAGATCATGATGTTGGCCAGCACGGTGCCGATCAGGCGCACGGCAACGATGAACACCAGCCGGGCCGCGTTGGAGAACCAGGATGGCTTGGGCAACGGGCCGAGCAGAGCCATCCAGACGGCGATCCCGAAGGCCAGGAAGGTGGCGTGCTCCAGGGCGTGCAGGGCGTCATGGCGTAGGGCTGCCTGGTAGAGCGCCGGGAGGTGCCAGACGTAGAAGTTCACGCCCCAGACCACGATCGCCACCACCGGATGGCTGAGGACACGCAGCCGAGAGATGATCGGATTGCGCAGCAGCGGCGCCATCATCGGCCCCGTGAGCCCGAGGACGAGGAACAGCGCGGCGATGTCGCCAATCAGCAGGTGCTCGGCCATGTGGGCGACGAGGAGCTGGTCAGACAGCGTGTCGACCGGCGCGCTGAGCGCGATCTCCAGGACCAGCAGGCCGGAGGCGAAGCAGACGATCCGCCACGTCGGCACCGGCCGGCCCTCGGCGGCCAGGGTCCGCGCGCGAATCCAGTAGGGAACGAAGGCCAGCAGGACGACGATCGGCATCGCGATCGTCTGGACGGGCGCCAGGCCGAAGGGCAGGTCTCCGAAGGGCACGGCTAGATGGTGTCACGCCCCGGCGGGGTGTGTGGTGGTCAGGCCAGGGCTTCGATGACCGCGACGACGATCACGAACACGGCGATCGCCCCGAGGGCCCAGAACAGGAACTCGAAGGCGCTGGCTTCCGAGCGAATCGGGTTTGGCGGATGTCTCACCGACTTGGCGGGGCGCCGGCGCCCAGGGTCAGAGGACGTAGACCGTCGTGTAGACGACGACCCACATGACGTCGACGAAGTGCCAGTAGATGCCCGGGACCTCCATCCCCTGGTGGTGCTCGGGGGAATAGTGGCCGCGGAAGGCACGCACGGTAATCATGAGCAGCAGGCACAGTCCGATGAACACGTGGGCGCCGTGCAGACCGGTGAGCGCGTAGAACACGCTGGCCTGGGCCGAGTCATGGGGCGCGAAGCCGATGTGGATGTATTCGTTGATCTGGATCGTCAGGAACGTCAGGCCAAGCAGGAAGGTCGTGACCATGCCCGCGCGGAGGCCGAAGCGGTTGCCGTGCTTGATCGAGACCAGGGCCCAGTGGATGGTCACCGAGGAGGAGAGCAGGATCGCCGTGTTGACGCCCGCTACCGCCTCGGGGAGATGCGTTCCAGCGGCCGGCCAGGGGTCGTGGCTGACGACCCGGATAAAGAAGTAGGCCGTGAAGAAGGCCCCGAAGATCATCACCTCGGAGATGATGAAAAGCATCATGCCCAGCGTCGGTGCCGCGACCCGCGACGAATGGTGGGCGGGCGGCGGGCCGTGGTGCTCGGTGTGGGCGATCGAGGCGGCTTCCATCAGTCCTCAGAATTGAGTTGGCGGGACAACCTGTCTCCTAGGCGGTGGTCGGGCTGCGTTCCGTCTGCACGATGTGTTCGACTTCCTTGCCGCTGGCGTTGCGGATCCGGGAGATCAGGTCGGCGCGCAGCCAGCCTGACTTGGCCCCGGCGAAGGTCGAGATCACGATGTCGTCGACCCGGAAGCTCTGCAGGGCGTTCATGGTCGCGGTATAGGGGTCGGGATCTCCGATCACCCCGGCCGCGGTGAGCCCGGCCTCGCGCAGGCGCCCCAGAACGAGGGATAGCCGGGTGCGAGCGCGTCGCGTGGCGCTCCCGTCGCCCCCCTCCTGGGGAACGACCACGATGAACATGTGCTCGTGCTTCTCCTCGGGGGTGCGGGCGCGGGCCTTGAGGGCGTCAAGCAACTCGTCGCCGCTGGCGGTGCGGTTGGCCACGGCCAGGGTGACGTGGAACGGGAGCCCTTCGGAGTCGGGGTCGGTGACGACATGCTGGACGGGCAGACCGGAGGCCTGTTCGAGCCGCTCGATCAGGTCGCGCCGCAGCCACCCCGAGCGCGACTCCGGGTAGGTGGAGACGATGATCTCGTCGGGGTCGTACTCACGGACTGCATCCATGGCCGCGGCGTACGGATCCTGATCGCCGACCTCGCCGATGGCGCTTATCCCCTCGCCGTGCAGGAAGCCGAGGGCCAGGTCGACCCGGGCCTGGGCGGCGTCGAACACGGCGTCGTCGTAGACCACGTATCCCGCCCGGGGACGGGTCTGGGGAACACAGAGGACGAAGCGGGTTTCCGCTTCAGCCGCCTTGTCGCGCACGGCATCGATGAGCGGCTGGCCGCCGATCGTCTCGTTAGCCAGGACCAGGATGGTTCTCATTCGCGACCCTCCTCACTTGACGTCGACGAGGCGGTTGCCGTCGTGCCGACCGTGGCGCCGGCGCTGACCGGCTTCGCCTCCGCGGGAGGGGCGAAGATGCCGTGGACCGCGCCCGGGACCCCGTACTCGTAGGGACCGCCGACCACGGTCGGGACGGCGTCGAAGTTGAAGATCGGAGGCGGCGAGGAAACCTGCCACTCGAGGGTAAGCGCCCGCCACGGGTTGGCCGCGGCCCGAGGGCCTCCGCGCCAGCTGGCCACGATGTTGTAGAGGAAGATCAGCGTGCTCAGGCCGAGCACGAACGACGACAGAGAGATGATCAGATTCCAGGTCGCGAACTGCTGGGCGTACTCGGCCACGCGCCGCGGCATCCCCTGGATCCCGATCAGGTGCATGGGGCCGAAGGTCAGGTTGAAGAAGATGAAGGTCATCCAGAAGTGCCACTTGCCCAGCCGGTCATCGAACATCCGCCCGGTCATCTTCGGGAACCAGTAGTAGACGCCGGCGAAGATCGTGAACAGTGAGCCGCCGAACAGCACGTAGTGGATGTGGGCGACGATGAAGTACGTCTGGCTGACGTGGATGTCGAACGGGATCATGGCCAGCATCACGCCGCTGATTCCGCCCAGCGTGAACATGGTCAAAAAGCCGAGCGCGAACAGCATCGGTGTGTCCAGGTGCAGGACGCCACGCCACAGCGTGGCCAGCCAGGAGAAGATCTTGATCCCCGTCGGGATGGCGATGATCGCCGTGGTGATCATCATCGGGATCCGAATCCAGGGTGCCATGCCCGAGACGAACATGTGGTGGGCCCAGACCGTGAACCCGAGAACGACGATCGCCAGCAGGCTGAAGGCCATCATCCGGTAGCCGAAGATCGGCTTGCGGGCCTTCACCGCCAGGACCTCGGAGATGATCCCGAAACCGGGCAGCATCATGATGTAGACGGCCGGGTGCGAGTAGAACCAGAAGACGTGCTGGTACATGATCACGTTGCCGTTCTTGCCCGCCCCGACGAAGGCGTCGAAGAAGTGGAAGTGCAGCGCCGTGTCGAGCAGGACGAAGAACTGTGAGGCGGCGATGAACGGGGTGGCGATGACCACCAGCAGCGACGTGGAGAAGTTCGCCCAGACCAGGAGCGGCATCCGGAAGAAGCTCATTCCGGGCGCACGCATGGTGATGATCGTGACCAGGAAGTTGAGCGCGGTGGCGATCGAGGACGCGCCGGCGAACTGGACGGCGACGGTGAAGAACAGCTGGCCGAGCGGCATCGTCGTCGACAGGGGCGCGTAGGCGGTCCAGCCGGCCGCAAACGAGCCACCCGGGGCCAAGAAGCTCATCAGCATCAGGATTCCGGCGATCGGCAGCATCCAGTAGGAGAGTGCGTTGAGGCGCGGGAAGGCCATGTCGGGTGCGCCGATCATGAGCGGCAGCACGAAGTTGGCCAGCCCCGCGAAGACCGGGATGACGAACAGGAAGATCAGAACCGTGGCGTGAACCGAGAAGACGCCGTTGTACTGCTCCGGGGTCAGGAACTGCATGCCCGGCTTGGCCAGCTGGGCCCGGATCAGCATGGCCAGCAGGCCACCGACGAGCAGGAAGAAGAACGAGGTGACCGTGTACTGGATGCCGATCACCTTGTGGTCGGTGTTCACCCGGAAGTAGTCCCGCCACGTCTTGGCCCCGTGGGAGGAGTGCTCCTCCGGCCGCGTGGGGCGTCCCGAGACCCAGTAGAACCAGTAGTCGGCGGTGCCGAGGCCGACCAAAAAGAACAGGGGCACCGCGAGCAGGGCGACGATCGTGATCGCGTGGCCGTCGACCACCGGGTGCTGATGCATCAGCCAGCGGATCAGGACCGTGAGCCCGACCGCGAAGGCGAAGCCGAGCACGTCATACAGCGCGGCCCGATACCAGCCGGGGGCGCGGAACTTTGTGGTAAGCGCCATCAGCTCTCCTCCTTCACTTCTCGATGGCCGCCACTACAGGGCGGGTGATCGTGATCACTTGCACGTCTCACTTTGTCACGCTCGACAAGTAGCTGACGAGCGACTGGATCTGAGTTGAGCTCAGGCTCTGAGCAAAGGTCGACGGCATGACGCCGGCTTGAAAGCCAGTGGGCAGATACGCGTACGGCTTCACGATCGCCGTGTGGATGCACTGGGCCAGGGTCTTGCCGCGGATCTTGATCGAGGCCGGGGTGGAGCAGTCACTCTTGAGCCGCTGGGTCAGGTTGGGTCCGACCGTACCGGTGGTCCCCGCGGCGGCCAGCGTATGGCAGGTCCCGCAGCCGGCCGAGCCGACGAACAGGGCCTTGCCGGCCGCACTGGCTGAGCTGATCGCCGGGGAGGTCGATGTTGCGCTCGATGATGCGGCGTTCGAGCCGGTGGATGACGCGCCTGCGCTCGCGCCCGAGGCGCCCGGTACGCCGGACTCGGTGACGTTCGGGGGCGGGGCGCCGACCGGCGGTGGCCCGTTGACCTTCTGCCGGCTCAGCCAGGCCTTGAAGGTGGTGGGGGAGACGACGTGCACGGAGGCGCGCATGAGCGAGTGACCGGCACCACAGAGCTCGGTGCACTCAGCCGGGTAATTGCCGGTCGCGGTCGGCGTCACGCGCACGGTGGTGGTGATTCCGGGGACGGCGTCGAGCTTGACCGAGAACTGGGGGACGAAGAAGCTGTGGATGACGTCGAGTGAGTGCAGGTGGAAGACGACCGGCTGTCCGTTGGGGAGGTACAGGGCGGGGGAGATGATCTGCTTACCGGCCGACTGGGGGTAGGAGAACTCGAATGCGAACTGCCGCTCGGTGACATTGACCACCATCGCGCCGGGATGGGTCTTCTCGTTGGAGCGCAGCACCGAATACGCGTACCCGCAGAGGCCGATGATGAGCACTGCCGGGAGGGCCGTCCAGACCACCTCGAGTCGGGTATTGCCGTGGATCGGCGGCCCATCCATCTCCTCCTGGCCCGGTTTCATCCGGAATTTCCATACCGAGTAGAGGACGACCGTCTCCACGAGCACGAAGATCGGCACCGAGACGATCAGCAGAACGTCGTACAGCGTGTGGATATTGCTGGCCTGCAGGGAGCCGGTCTTGGGGAACCAGGGGATGATCAGCACGATCGGAATCCCGATCGCGACGGCGATCAGGCCGATGACCAGCATCTGCACTAGCGGATGCTTACGCACCGAGTGCCCCCTGCGCTAAGACGTGCTCTCCTGGACCCTCGAGCATGGAATCGCCAGCATCCTATGTCTTCCGAACGACGAATGACGCCGGGCCCTGTTCGGCCGCTGCGGGCGTGGTTATGATTGCGTCAATCGTTGCAAACCTCAGAGGAGTCGAGTCGTGCTGGTAAGCGAGGGAATGTCCCGGGAGATTCTGACCGTCGGGCCGCATCACACCCTGCGCGAAGCGGCCAAAGCGATGTGCGACCGCCGCGTCGGAGCGGCGGTGGTCCTCGACCCCGAGGCGCAGGGGCCCGGCGTCATCACCGAGCGCGACATCCTGATTGCCGTCGGCGAGGGTCAGGATCCTGACCGCGAGCGCGTGGCCGAGCACCTGACCGCCAGGCTCACCTTCGCCTCACCCGATTGGTCGCTGGAGCAGGCTGCGGCGACGATGGTTCGCGGGGGCTTCCGTCATCTCGTCGTCGTCGAACGCGGGGATCTCACCGGCGTCCTCTCGATGCGCGACATCGTCCGCGTGTGGAGCGGCGACGGGGCCAGCTGCGAGATGCCGGCCGGGGCAGCCAGCGGCTGAGGGTCGCCCGCCGAAGCCCGTCGGGGCAACCAGCGCGTGAGCCAACCGCCGGCCGACGCCGGCCGGCTAGTGGACGTGCTCTTCAGGGAGCTCTGAGATGTCGCGACGCGTGTCGCGAATCCACATCACGGTGGTGACGAGGAAGATGATCAGGCCGATGATCGAGAGGATCACCGTGATCGTCGTGCCCACGACGATCAGCGTGATCCCGATCGCGCTGAACAGCGGGATCAGGGTCGGCCCGGGGAGATGAATCTCCTCCCCGACGGGTGGGGTCGGCGGATCGAGATCGCTCACGGATGCACGTAGATGGCGGCGGCCAGGAACGAGATTCCGAACATGAACAGGCAGGCGGCGCCGGCGATCAGGCCGGAGCGAATGTTCTTGCGGGCGAGCTTTCTATCCATGAGGGGGCAATCCTAAAGGGTTGGGAGCGAAGGCAGAGCGGTGGAGGGAAGCGAGCGTCACGGCGGCTCAGAATTTGATGTCGGCCACCATGGCGGCAAACAGCAGCGCCAGATAGAGCATCGAGAACAGATACAGCCGCAGCGCGTTGCGCCGCGAGGGACGGCGGAACAGCCAGACCGCGCCGCCGACGAAGGTCAGCCCCAGAACGATCGAGCAGACCAGGTAGATGCCGCCGAAGGCGCCCACGCAGAAGGGGAGCTGCGTGACCGCATAGAGCAGCAGCGAGTAGAGAACGATCTGGCGCCGGGTCTCGGCTTCCCCCCGGACCACGGGCAGCATCGGGACCTCGACTTCGGCGTACTCCTTCTTCATCAGCAGGCTGAGGGCCCAGAAGTGCGGGGGGGTCCAGTAGAAGACGATCGCGAACAGGTAGATCGCCGTCCAGGACAGCGAGCCTCGGGTCGCGGCCCAGCCGACCAGCGGCGGCATCGCTCCCGCCGCCCCGCCGATGACGATGTTGTGGTGGGTACGGCGCTTGAGCCACATCGTGTACACGCCCACGTAGCCGACGAAGCCACCCAGGGCCAGCGACGCGGCCAGGACGCCGACGGTCGCCGACATGAGCACGAAGGACAGAGTCGCCAGGCCTATGCCGAAGCGCAGCGCAGCCGCGGGACGAACCCGGCCCGAGGGGATCGGCCGGTTGGCCGTGCGCCGCATGCGGGCGTCGATGTCGCGATCCCAGTAGTGGTTGACGGCACCGGCGCCGCCGGCCGACAGATATCCGCCCAGACAGGTGAGGGCGACGCGCCCGGCCGACGGGTCGCCGGCCACCTCCATCGTCGTCACTGTCGTCAGCAACAACAGTGACTGGACCTTGGGCTTGGTCAGGTCCAGGTAATCGAGCAGGAGTTGCCGCGTGCCTGGTCTGGCGGCGGCGGCTGTGGACGTGCTCACTGAGCTGTCCCCGGGGCTCGGCCTAGGCCCGCGCGAACTGCTCGCTGCCGCCGGTCTTCTGCAGCGTGTCGGTCTCGCGCTCGATCTGACGCCGGATGTCGCGCATCGGCTCGACCGATCGCACGCGGGGGATGACGTCGAAGTTGTTGACCGGGGGAGGCGACGAGGTGAACCATTCCAGGGTGTTGCCCTTCCATGGGTCGGGGCCTGCGATCCGCCCGACCCGGAGGCTCCGAGCGACGTTGCCGACCGTGATGAGGATCCCGAGAGCGAGAATGAACGATCCGATCGTCGAGATCAAGTTGTACGTCGACCACCCGAGACCCGGCTGGTAGGTGTAGATCCGGCGCGGCATGCCCGACAGGCCGAGCGCGTGCTGGACGAAGAAGGTGGTATTGAAGCCGATGAACATGAGCCAGAAGGACGTTTTCCCGGCCGTCTCGTTGAGCATCCGGCCGGTCATCTTGGGAAACCAGTAGTAGATCCCGCAGAAGACCGTGAACACGGCTCCGCCCATCAGCACGTAATGGAAGTGGGCGACCACGAAGTACGTGTCGTTGAGCTGCCAGTCGACCGGGAAGACGGCCAGGAAGATCCCGGTGATGCCGCCGATCACGAAGATCGCGATGAAGCCGACGGCAAACCAGAGCGCGGTGGTCATGACGATTGACCCGCGCCACAGGGTTGCGATCCAGTTGAAGATCTTCACCCCCGTCGGGACGCCGATCAAGAACGAGCTCAGCATGAAGAAGCCGAGCACGACGATCGGGATCGGCGAGGCGAACATGTGGTGCGCCCACACGAGCGTGGCCAGGAAGGCGATGACCGCGGTCGAGGCCGCGATCGCCTTGTAGCCGAAGATCGGCTTGCGCGAGAAGACCGGGATGACCTCGCTGATGATCCCGAACCCGGGCAGGATCATGATGTACACCTCGGGGTGCCCGAAGAACCAGAACAGGTGCTGCCAGAGCACGGGCGAGCCGTTGTCGGTGGGGTCGAAGAAGTGGGTGCCGAAGTGACGGTCGGTGAGGAGCATCGTCACCGCCGCGGCGACCACCGGCAGGGCGATGATCAACAGCAGCGCGTAGACGAGCAGCGTCCACACGAACAGGGGGAGGCGGCCCCAGGTCATGCCCGGAGCGCGCATGTTCACGATCGTGGCGTAGAAGTTGATCGCGCCCACCAGCGACGAGATACCGGTGATGTGGATCAGGAAGATCCAGGCGTCCTGGCCGCCGCTGGGCGAGTACAGCGACTCCGACAGCGGCGGGTAGCTCCACCAGCCCGCGTCCGGCGGCTTCCAGAACAGGGTCAGATAAAAGACGATGCCGCCCAGCGCCAGCAGCCAGAAGGAGAGCGCGTTCAGGCGCGGGAAGGCCATGTCCCGGGCCCCGATCATGAGGGGCAGGAAATAGTTGCCGAACCCGGCCATCACGGGGACGACGAACAGGAAGATCATCGTCGTGCCATGCAGCGTGAGCAGCTGGTTGTAGTGCTCGGAGGTGAGCAGCGTGTTGTTGGGCACGCTCAGCTGCAGGCGCATCATCAGCGCCTCGACCCCGCCCATCATGAAGAACACGAAGGTCAGGACCAGGTACATGATCCCGATCTTCTTGTGATCGGTCGTGGTCACCCAGTCGACCCACTTCTTGGTCGTGCGCGGGGCGACGACCCGGGTCGTGGTGACCTGCGGGATGGGTCGCGCTACGTAGTCAGTGATGGCCATTCTTACTTCCTAATTCCCCAGATTGTTTGATGCCGTCAAGACCTGCCGGAGCTGCTGCACCTGACTGTTCTGTGCCGTGATGAGCTGCTGCTGGCGTCGGAGCCAGGCCTGGTACTCAGCGGGGCTCACCACCTTCACGAAGGCGATCATCGCGGCGTGGTTGGTCCCGCAGAGCTGCGCGCATTGACCGCGGAAGTAGCCCGTGTGCAGGGCCTTGAACCACGTGAAGGTGGTGTAGCCGGGCACCGCGTCGACCTTGCCGCCCAGGGCCGGAACCCACCACGAGTGGATCACGTCCGAGGACTGGATGGCCAGGACCACGGTGGTGTGCTCGGGCACCTCCATGGTCGTGTAGGAGTACGGCAGCTTGCCGTTGAAGGCGTCGTTGCGGCAGTTGTTGCCGTAGCTGTAGCGCCAGATGAACTGCCGGGCCTGGATGCAGACGGTGAGCTTCTTGCCGTTGGGCGGCGTCGGCTGGGTGACCGAGGCGGTCAGCGCGAGCCCGTTGTGATCGGAGTTGGGCGGATCGACGATGCTCGGCAGCTTGATGAAGGTGACGACGGTCAGAGCGACCAGGATCAGCGCGGCGCCGACGGTCCAGCCGATCTCCAGCGATGTATTGCCGTGGATCTGGGCGGCAACGGCCCCGCGCTTGGCCCGGAACTTGTAGACCGAGTAGACAAGCGCGCCCTCAACGAGGACGAACACCACCGCGGCCATGTAGAGAATGATCCGGTACAGGGACGCGATCTCGTTCGCGTTCGGCGAGCCCCCGGACTTCGGAGTTATGAAGTTGGCCAGGGCCTCCGGAGCCAGGACGAGCGCGATCAGCAGCGTGGCCGCGAACACCAGCAGCCGGGCGCGGATCCGCGAGCGCCGATGGGGTGCTCGGGAGGCGGAACGGCGGCCGTCTCGGCGCCCGCGGTGAATCTGGGGTCTCAAGGCGGCGGGGATTCTAACTGTCGAGGCCGCTGCCGTGACGTGCTCCGGGTCGGGGCCCAAAGCGTGAATCATCTGCTACATGGGCCGTATCCGGCCTGCTCCAGGGTTCCCGCGCCCGCTCTCGGGCCAGCGACGGCCCTGCCTATACTGGCCGCCTCTTGCGGACCTCCAGGGCCATCAGAGCGAGTGCCTGGGCCCTTGTCGCGGCCGGGGTGGCGGCGCCGCTGCTGCGCCGGCGGGTGCGGATCCCGCCCGCGGCGGTGATGGTCAGCTCGGCGCTGGCACCGGTCTGCGCAGGCGTGCTTCTCCCTCCGGGACGCCGCCGTCAGGCGGCCGTCTGCGCTCTGAACATGTGGGCTTATCTGGCGGCCTATGAGCTTCCGCACGACGACCCCGAGCGGCTCGAGGCCCGTGTGCGCATCGATTACCCGATCGCCGCCGACCGGATCATCGGCCTCGGTGTGCCGCCCACCGTGCGTTTTCAGCACACGTTCTCGCGCCCGGGTCAGATAAAGCGCTTTGAGCGGCTGCTTGTCTGGTGCCACTGGATCTGGTTCATGGTCCCTCATGCCAGCGTCGCCTACGTGCTGGTGCGGCGCCCCGAGCGTCTTCCCAGCGCTGCGGCGAGGATGTACGCGACCTTCGATGTCGGGGCGATCTTCTACTGGGCGATCCCCACGGCTCCCCCCTGGTACGCGGCACGGCAGGGTCGACTCGATCCCGCCGGCGGCCCCCCGGTGCGGCGGATGATGATCGAGTACGGCGAGGAGTTCTGGGGCGGCCGCTGGCCTGACCTTTACGATGTTCTCGGAGGCAATCCGCTGGCTGCCATGCCGTCGCTTCACTTCGCTACCTCGCTCATGGGCGCTCATCTCCTCGCGGAGGTGGGTCCGGTGGCCGGTGCGGTCGGCTTCACCTATACGGCGGCCCTCGGTCTGGCCCTCGTCTATCTCGGCGAGCACTACGCGGCCGACCTCCTCGGCGGCGCGGTGCTGGCCGAGGCCGTCCGCTTTGGCGCGCCCCGCGCGCGACCGCTGGCCCAGCGCTGGCTGCGGGCCCTTGACCATCTTCAAGCGCTGGCCTCCAGCGCCTAGGGACACACCGGTCCCCATGGACGACGAGGCCTCGATCGAGCAATCGAAAGCTCGACCGGGCCAACCTGCCTCCGGCGCCGGTTCACCCGACGGCCCTCACCCGCGCTGGCCGCACCCCCCCGGGGCCAACGAGGCCGTGACCGACACCGCCGTCGCCCGCGCCGGCGGTCATCCCGATGAGAGCGACCACCACGAGGAGATGCCGCGCGTGGTCTTCACGCGCCGCCGGATGCTGGCCTCGATCGTGTTCGTCGTCTCGGTAGCCGCCTTTTTGTACTTCGTGCTCCCCAAGCTGCTCGGGCTGCGCGACACCTGGAACCGGATCCAGCACGGCAACGGCTGGTGGCTGGCGCTGGCCGCGCTGCTGGAGGTGTGCTCGTTTCTGGGCTACATCGCCCTCTTCCGGGTCGTGTGCGCGCGCGGGGACTCGCGGATCGACTGGAGGGCCAGCTATCAGATCACGATGTCGGGCCTGGCCGCCACCCGTCTATTCGCGTCGGCCGGAGCGGGCGGGATCGCGCTCACGGCCTGGGCGCTGCGTCGCTCGGGCCTCGAGCGGCGCGTGGTCGCCTGTCGGCTGATGGCCTTCCTGGTCCTGCTCTACGGGGTGTACATGGCGGCGCTGGTGATCGTCGGCCTGGGTCTGTTCACCGGTCTGTTTCCGGGGTCCAATCCGTTTGCGCTCACCGTCGTGCCGGCGATCTTCGGAGCCACCGTGATCGCCATCTTCCTCGCCGTCTCGCTGCTGCCCGGTGACTTCGATCGGCTAGTCAAGCGATGGGGGCACGGTGGCCGGGCCGGACGGGTGGCGGCTCGCCTGGCCACGGCTCCGGCGGCGGCAGCCAGCGGCGTACGCACGGCGATCGACCTCGTGCGGACTCGGGATGTCAACCTGCTCGGGGCGGTGGCCTGGTGGGGCTTTGACATCGCGGTGCTGTGGGCGTGCTTTCACGCCTTCGGCGGCTCGCCTCCCACCGCTGTCGTGATCATGTCCTACTTCATCGGCATGGTTGGCAACACGCTCCCGCTCCCGGGTGGGATCGGCGGGGTCGACGGCGGCATGATCGGTGCCTTCACCGCCTTCGGCGTTCCCGTCCAGCTGGCGGTGGTCGCGGTGCTCGCCTACCGCGGGTTTGCCTTCTGGCTGCCGACGCTGCCCGGGGCGGTCGCCTATCTTCAGCTGCGGCGCACGGTCCACCGTTGGCAGATGCGTCCTCGCCCCGCGATCAGCGACGCGGCCACCGCACACCGCTAGCTATACTTTATGAAGTGACCGACCAGAAGATCGAAAACGTAATCATCATCGGTAGCGGACCGGCCGGCTATACGGCCGCCCTGTACACCGCGCGGGCCGATCTGGACCCGCTGGTCGTCGAGGGCTTTGCCTGGGGCGGCCTGCTCCAGCAGACGACCGAGGTCGAGAATTACCCGGGCTTTCCCTCGGGGATCATGGGTCCCGAGATGATGCAGCACTTCCGCGATCAGGCCGAGCGCTTCGGTGCGCGCCTGGAGACCGATGACGTGACCGCCGTCGAGCTGTCTGAGGACGGCGCCCCGCACAAGGTCTGGGTGGGCGATGAGCTGCACCTGGCTCGGACCGTGATCCTGGCCATGGGAGCGCAGCACCGCAAGCTCGGGGTGGCCGGTGAGCAGGAGCTTTCCGGGCGCGGAGTTAGCTATTGCGCGACCTGCGACGCGGCGTTCTTCAAGAACGTCCCGACGATCATCGTCGGCGGCGGCGACTCGGCGATGGAGGAGGCCATGTTCTTGGCCAAGTTCGCCTCCAAGGTGATCGTCGTTCACCGTCGCGATGAGTTCCGAGCCTCGGCGATCATGCTCGACCGGGCGCACGCCGTCCCGAACATCGAGTTCATGACTCCGTACGTCGTGGATGAGTTTCTGCCCGGGGATTCGCCGTCTCTGGCCGTGGCGAGGCTTCGCAACGCTTCGGATGACTCCACGCGGGAGATCGAGATCTCGGGCGCCTTCATCGCCGTTGGCCATGACCCCCAGTCACAGATCGTCGACGGGCAGGTCGAGACCGATGACGATGGCTACGTCGTCACCCAGGGTCGGTCGACCCTGACCAATGTTCCCGGCGTATTTGCGGCCGGGGATCTGGTCGACCACACCTACCGGCAGGCCATCACCGCCGCCGGGTCCGGCTGTCAGGCCGCCCTCGATGCCGAGTGGTACCTGCGGGACACCCCTTTTGAGAATGCCGACGGGACCGCGGCCGTCGTCGGCCCCGGCACCCGGCTGCGTCACGACTGAGCGGGCGCGCTTCTAGTACGGGCAGCCGTCGGCGGGTCCCCAATTGCCCGACCGGGCGTGGGCTGACATCGGCAGACCGAAGTCCTGAGTCCAGGTGCCAGGACCGCCCGCGCCGCGCACGCCGTGTCGGCTGACGCCGACACCGATGTCGAGGAAGGTCGGGGTGAGAATGTTGCGACAGTGGCCGGGGCTGCCCATCCAGCCGCGGACGACCGCGGCCGCGGTGCGAAAGCCGGCGGCGATGTTCTCGCCCACCATCTGCCAGTTGAAGCCGACCGCCGTGATTCGGCCCGAGAAGTTGGAGCCGTGCGAGAAGTAGCCGTCTCTGACCATGTGGTTCGTCCAGCCCTGAGCCGAGCGGTTCAACCTCTGGTTCTCATGCAGGCCGGGCAGGCCGTGGCGCGCCCGCTGCTGGTTGACCAGGCAGACCACCGCCCGCTGAAGGGCCGCGCGTGAGGTTCTGGTGACGCTGACATGCGCGTTCGCGCAGCTCCGATGAGCCGTGCGGGCGCCTGCTGACGATGTGAAGACTGCCGCTGTAATCAACAGCGCCGCGCTTGTGACGAGGAGGCCACGCGACACGCGCGACCAGACGTTCACCGCGCAGCGCGCAGCCGCTGCGTTTGTAACGATCATTTTTCCTGCCTCGGTTGGGCCTCACCGGGCGATAAGCGCTCCCGACGCCGATCGAACAAATGTCCAGTGAGGCGCGCTCACCCTACAGCATCACCGCGTCGGAACGACTCCACGTTATGGACACCGATTCCGGTGCACTGGGGGAGGCCCCGCGAGACCCCCGGGACTACCCGTCGTAATCGAAGAAACCGGCCCCGGTATGAACGCCCAGGCGTCCCGACCAACCGAGCGCGCGGAGCGCCGGGGCCACCCGATAGCGCTCCTCTCCACGCTCGAGGTAGAGCGCATCGAGCACCGAGAGCACATGGTCGATGCCGATCTGGTCGGCCCAGCTCAGGATCCCTCGCGGGTAATTGAGGCCATGCACCATCCCGGCATCGATGTCCTGGGCGCTGCCTAGGCCCTCCCCGTAGGCGAACGCCGCCTCGTTGATGACCTGGGCGACGATGCGCCCGAGGATCAGGCCCGGCGCATCGCCCACCCACAGGGTTCGCTTGCCGAGCGTGGCAAAAAAGTGCTCGGCGGCGGCGGCCGCGGACTCAGCGCTGTCGGGGCCACGGCTCAGCTCGACCAGATGGCTGGAGGCAAGCGGTGGCAGCGCGTGAAAGCCGACGGCGGCGCCCGCCGGGTCGAGCGCGGCCAGCGAGCCCGCGGTCAGGCAGAGCGCCTGCGGTGCTCCCTGAAGCGGGGCACCCGGATCCTCGCCTCCCGTGAGATCCAGGATCAGTTTGGGGATGGCCAGCGTCTCGGCCTCGAGCGGGTCGGCCACCGCCCACCCGCTGGCGGCGGCCGCCTCGCGCAGCTCATCGGCGAGCACGGTGTCTCCGGCAATCACGACCAGTCCGTCCCCGCCGCCCGGGTAAGGCGGCTCGGGATCGGGGGACCGGTGCTGGCCGGCCTCTGGGTACTCGTAGAAACCGCGCCCGGATTTGCGGCCGAGGCGGCCGGCGGCGATCGTCTTCACGGTGATTGGCGAGGGGCGCCAGCGCGGCTCGCCGAAGCTCTGCTCGTAAAACGAGCGGGCCACGTCAAAGCCGACGTCGACGCCGACCAGGTCCATGACCTCGAAGGGACCCATCCGGAACCCGGCTCCCTGGCGCACAGCTCGATCGATCTCGGGCACGTCGGCGATTCGCTCCTGGAGAAGCTTCAGGGCTTCGAGTCCGAAGGGCCGGTTGCAGCGGTTGACGATGAAGCCCGGCCCGTCGGCAGCGGTGATCACCTCCTTGCCCATCGCCTCTCCGACAGCGCGGGCCACCGCCACCGCACGCTCGGAGGATTGGACCCCGGCCACGACCTCCAGCAGGCGCATCACCGGCGGCGGGTTGAAGAAGTGCATACCCACCACCCGCGACGCGTCGCCGGCGGCACTGGCCAGCGCGGTGACGAGCAGGGAGGAGGTGTTGGTGGCCAGCACGCACTGATCGCCGACCAGCTCGGCCAGGGCCGCAAACAGCTCGCGTTTGAGCTCCAGTCGCTCCGGAGCGGCCTCTATGACCAGGCCGCAGGGCGCGAGCTCCTCGAGGCTGGGCACGGTTTCGAGCGCGCCCGAGGCGCGCGTCGCCTCCTCCGCGCTCCAGCGCCCCCGGTCTACGCCGCGCTCCAGCTGGGCGCGAATCCGCTGCGCCCCGCGTTCCAGGGCGCTCGGGTCGGGATCGTGGAGCAGTGTTCGCGCCCCGGTCCGACAGGCGAGCTGAGCGATGCCGGCGCCCATCGTGCCTGCCCCGACCACGCCGATGACGTCCGGGACCCCGGCCGCGGCGGGGGCCGGGGATTGCGGCGACTCACTCACCGGGGCTCAGGAGGGGACCAGCGCGTTGATCCCGGTCAGCGCGCGTCCGATGATCAGCTTCTGGATCTGAGACGTTCCCTCGTACAGCGTTGTCACGCGCACGTCGCGGAAGTATCGCTCCACCGGGTGGTCGTCGACGTAGCCGGCGCCGCCGTGGACCTGGATCGCGGTATTGGCGCACTTGACCGCGGCCTCGGTTGCGTACAGCTTGGCGATCGATGTCTCGGTCGTGCTGGGCTTGCCCTGGTCCTTGAGGTAGCCGGCCCGGTACACGAGCATGCGAGCGGCGTCGGTCTCGACCTTCATGTCGGCAAGCATCGCCTGCACGAGCTGGAAGCTGGCGATCGGGCGCCCGAACTGCTGGCGCTCCTTGGCGTAGTTGACCGATTCCTCCACGCACCCCTGGCAGATTCCGACGCACCCGGCGGCCACGCTGTAGCGACCGGAATCGAGCGAGGTCATGGCGATCTTGAACCCGTCCCCGACCTCCCCCAGCACCGCGCTGTCGGGGACCTCGCAGTCGTTGAGCGAGATCGACGCCGTGTCCGACCCGCGCAAGCCCATCTTGTGGTGAATCTCCTGAGTCTCAAAGCCGGCGTTGCCCTCGGTCTCGACCAAGAAGCAGGCCAGGCCCCGATGGGCCTTCTCGGGGTCGGTCTGGGCGAAGATCATCGCCACCTTGGCGTGGTTGCCGAGTGAGATCCACATCTTGGCTCCGTTGATGACCCACCCCGAGTCGGTCTTCCTGGCCCGCGTCCGCTGATTGGCGGCGTCCGAGCCGGTGTCGGGTTCGGTCAGGCCAAAGCAGCCCAACCATTCTCCAGAGCACAGCTTGGGCAGGTAACGCTGCTTCTGCTCCTCAGTCCCCCAGCGCAGGATGGCCGAGCAGACCAGCGAGGTCTGAACCGAGATCACGGTGCGCATGGCCGAGTCACCGCGGCCTATCTCCTCGACGATCAACGCGTAGGTCAGGTAGTCGAGCCCCGCGCCCCCGTATTCCCGGGGCACGATCGCGCCCAGATATCCCTGATGGGCGATCTTGCCCACGAGCTCGAGGTCGAAGTGCTCGTTCCGATCGTTCTCCCGGGCCTGGGCGACGATCTCGTTATCGGTGAAGGAGCGCGCCGTTTCCCGGATCAGACGCTGCTCGTCAGTGAGTTCAAAGTCCATGCCGAGAACCTACATCAGCTTCGCCGCGGTCGACGCCTCCAAACGGCGACGGCCCGGCCCCGCCGCGCGGGCAGGACCGGGCCTCGCTACTTCCGGCGCGACAGCGCCGAGTGGTCTGTCAGCTCCCGGGGAGGGCTGAGACCGGCGGCTGGACGACATCCACCGTCACGGCGGGGGAGACCCCCCCGACGTTGGCCGGCCCGCCGGTGATGCGGGCGCGGAACTGCTTGGCGCCTGCGGACCCGAACGTCCAACCAAACGAGAACGTCGAATCCTGGCGGACCAGGCGCGTCTCGACGGTATGCCAGTCGCCATCGGCGCCGAACTTCTGGAGGTAGATCACGTGACCTGACTTGTCCGGCGAAACGTTGCCGCTGAACGTGATGTGGCCGCCGACCGTGCTGCTCGTCGAGCTGGCCGTCATCGTGACCGCGTCCTGGACCCCCTCGAACAGCTGGGCCGTGGCGCGCTTGGGCGAACTGACCGTACGCACCTGATACCACTCGTTCGTCGTGCTCTGCACGGTGAAGCTGTAGCCCCCGGACGAGTCGGTGGGCTTGGACTGCAGCTCGCGGAAATGGCTGTGCCCGGGCTCATGGCCGAACAGCGCCACCATCGTCCCCGGCTCCGGCGTGGTCGTGCTTCCCGGCGCAAACAGCGTCCCGGAGATCGTCGCCGGCGAATCGTCGGTGACGATCGGATCGCTGGTGTTGATCGTGAAGCTCGGCACCTCGGCCTGCTGGATCACCACGCTGACGGCGTCGGATGCCGACGGGATGTTGCGGGCGTCTCCTCTGAACAGCACCCGGACATCCCGCGCCCCGGCCGTCCGCCACGCGTAGGCGATCTGGTAGTTGGAGTTGGGGCCGACCTCGCCGCGCTTCAACGTCGTCCAGTCGTCGCTCGAACCCCTCTGGACCTGGAGCGCGACGACGCTCCCGCCGTGATTGGGCGTCAGGTGCCCGGAGAAGATGATCGGGTGACGGGTCGTGCCCGTATCACTGCTCGCCGCCAGGCTGACCAACGCCGCCACGCGCTCGTGCACGGTGCGGCTGTGGCTGAGACCAGGACCGCGCACGAACCAGCTGCGGTTGGTCTCCACGACGTTCTCCTGACGTATGAACTCGTACCGACCGGACTGGTCGGTGTGTGTGCGGCCGATCAGGGAGAAGCTCGGCCGGCCGGCGATCCGGTGGTAGAGCCGGATCAGCCGTCCGCCTTGATGGTTGGCGAGACGCCCGTAGATGAGGACCGCCTCGCCGGCGATGATGCTGTGGGGGACGGCGTGAATGGTCAGTCCGCGATCCCTTTGCGGGGCCGCGCCGGCGACTGGGGTGATGGCCAGGCCCACGATCGCCGAGAGGGCGAGCGCAAGCACGGTGAAGCGAAGACGCATGGAGCCTCCTTACCCTGCTGTTGATTGGCCTCCGCCGGCTTCCGGCCCACCCTGAGCGGTGGCGATTTGTTCGGCTCTGTAAACACCGCGTCAGCTTCAGAAGTTGCGTCGAGGGGCCGTGCGCGGTCTAGACTTGGCGGTCGTGGATCCGTTCGCGATCGTGATCCTGGGTGCGCTCGCCGTCCTCGTCCTGTGGGTGTGGGTGCTGGGCAAGTACGTTCCCGGCTCCGGCTTGGAGCAACTCGGGATGCGGTCCGCTCGCCAGATCATGGAGGACCGCGAGGAGCTCGAGGCCGAGGACCTCAGCCAGATGATCGCCGCTCATAACGAGCGCCGTAAACGTCGCGGCAAGAGCGAGATCACCGTCGCCGACATCGAGCACCAGGTGATGCAGGACTTCGGCGAGCAGCGCCGGCGCAGCGCCGCCTACCAGGCTGACCTCGAGGTCGACCAGATGCTCGAGGCATCCAATGCCCGCCGCCGGGCTCGCGGCCTGCCCGAGCGCACCCGAGACGACGTCGAGCGCGAGTTCGGCTCGGGCTCTGACCCGACCCCTGGGTCCACCGAGTAGCCGACCCGAGAGATGGCGCGGTGCCTGATCGTGGGCTGCGGCTGCCGTGGCCTCGCCCTGGCCGCTGAGCTGCGCGCTCGCGGTCACGCCGTCCGCGGCACCACCCGCGACCCCGCGCGCGCCGTCGAGCTCGAGGCCGCCGGCGTCGAGCCCTACGTCGGCGACCCCGACCGGGTGGCGACGATTGCCCCTGCCTTTGCCCACGCCGGGGTGGTCTGCGTGCTGCTCGGTTCCGCCGAGGGCACCCGCGAGGAGCTTGTCGCGCTGCACGGGACGCGCCTGGACATGCTGCTCGAGCGGATGCTCGACACGACGGTGCGTGGCGTGGTCTATGAATGCGCGGGCTCGATCGACCCGGAGCTGCTGGCCGGGGGTGCGGAGCGGGTCCGTCACGCGTGCGAGCGCTCCCTGATCCCGTTCGTGCTCCTCGATGTCGAGCCGGTGGAGCGCGAGGCGTGGCTGGCGGCGGCGGTGGCCGGTGTGCAGCGAATTCTGAGCTAGTGTCGCGAGGCTGCCACCGAATTTGTGAGTCGGGGCACTAGAGCCGTCTGGGTTCACCGGCGTCGAGCAACGGGCCCACGCGATCGAACAGGTCGGCCAGGATCCGCGCCGTCGCGCCCCAGATCAGCTTCTCGTCAACGACATAGGTGTCGGTACGGATCGGCAGGCCGCGGCGGAGCAGACGGCGGCGGGCGTAGCCGGCGCGCACGTCGCCGAGCCGCCACTCGAGCACCTCGGCCACCTCGCGGGGGCTGAGTGTCCACGCCTGACCGGGCTCGATCAGGCCGACGAATGGATAGACGGCATAGCCGGTGGCGATCGTCGGCGTGGGCTGAAGCGCGCCGATCACGTTGACGGCGTCGGGCGCGAGCCCGATCTCCTCTTGGGTCTCGCGCAGCGCGGTGAAGAGAAGGTCTGAGTCGGTGTCGTCCCGCCGCCCGCCCGGAAACGAGATTTCCCCAGCGTGTCGGCGCAGGTCCTCGCGCCGCTGAGTGAACACGGCGTGGAGCTCGCCGTCGGTCACATACAGGGCGACCAGCACGGCCGCGTCGGTCCCGCCCCGCACGTCGAGATTGATGGCCTGCTCGGGACTGAGCAGCACTCGCTCGAGCTCCTGCCCGACGGTGCGCGTGGTCAGCGGCACGGACGTGCCGCCGCTATGCGAGCGGGTTGAACAGCAGCCCCGTTCCTACCTTGGGCACGAAGTACGTCGACTTGGGGGGCATGCTTTCGCCGGCGGCCGCGACCTCGTGAACCCGCTCGATCGGAGTCGGGGCCATGAAGAAGGCGGCGTCGTAGCTGGCGTCTTCGATCAGCTCCAGGGCCTGGTCGAAATCCCGCGCGTAGCCGAGCCCATTGAGCTCGTCGATGTCCTCATCACTCATCCCCAGTGTCCCCTTGAGGATCAACGCCTCGAGCACGGCCGTGTCGAGCCGGCGATAGGGGTCGGCGTGGTCGGCCAGCGCGGCGTCGGCGATGGCCTGGTCCTTCAGAGTGAGCATGTACGGCCGCTTGAAGTGCGAGTCGATGTAGCCAATGCGAACCGTGTCCCCGGCCGCCGGGGCCAGCTGAGCCCTGTCCGCGAGCGGCTCGATCTCGAAGTCCCGGCGCAGAGTGGTCGCCAGCGCCTCGTGCTGCTCGGAGGTGAGGCCCCGGACCAGGCGGTGGGTCGGAAACACGGTCAGCCCCGGATCCTGCAGTGAGACCAGGCACATCAGCACGTAGCGGTGAGGCCCGTCGCCGCCGATCTCCTCGGCGTACACGCGCGCGGTCTCGTAGCGATGATGGCCGTCGGCGATCAGCAACTCGGTGCCGGCCAGGGCCTCGGTGACGGTGGCGATGGCCGCCTCATCCTCGACGCGGCCAAGGTGGTTGACGGTGCCGTCGACGTCGGTCGTCTGCGCGATCGGTTGCGAGCTGGCCAGGGCCTGCTCGGCCGTGCCGGCGGGGTCGGAGTAGAGCGAGAAGATCGGGGACAGGTTGGCCCGCGTGGCCCGGGTCAGCCGCAGGCGGTCCTCCTTGGGGCCCGGATGTGTTCGCTCGTGGGGCCGAACCTTGCCCGGGCCGTAATCCTCGATCCGCACCCGGGCGAAGAAACCCCTTCGCGTACGGTGCCGGCCGTCGGGGCCGGTGTAGTCCTGGGCCAGAGTCCACAGGGCGGGCGTGTCGTCCTGGACGATCACGCCCTCCTGGCGCCAGCTTTGGAGCTGCTCGGCGGCGCGCTCGTAGCGATCCTCGCCGCCTTCGGGTAGGTCGATTCGCACGACGTTGTAGGGCGAACGAGCCTCGAGCTCGGCTCGCTGGGCGGCGTCGATGACGTCGTACGGCGGGGCCACCACGGGCTGCAATCCGCCCGTCCGTTCGAGGTCATAGCGCAGCGCGCGCAGGGGCTGGATCTCGGCCATCGCGGCTCGGAGGCTACTTGACGCGGCCCCGGTAGCTCTCGCGTCGCCGGCGCCCGGTCTCCCGGAGTATTCCGTCCGTCCGTGACGCGAACATACGTTCGTATCATGACCTACCCCACCTACCTCCGTGACTGTGCCCGCCGACTCCGGATCGAGCAGCAGCTGACGCTGGACGAGATCGCCGAGCGGCTGGCGCTCAAGCGTGGGACGGTCTGGTCGTGGATCTCAGACCTGCCGCTCGATCGCCCCCGCCGAGCCACGGCCGGAGCCGCGCTCGGCAACGCGGCGATGCAGGCCAAGTACCGCAAGCTCCGCGAGGATGCCTACGCCCAGGGCCTGGCCGAGCTGCGTGATTTTTGGGGTGCGCTGCTGGATATCGCGCCCGCCTCGGTCGCGATGCAGCGCAAGTCCAACAGTGGTCAGCTGGCCGGCCGGAGCTGGCGCTGCGAGCACGGAGTCCTCACGGTCCGGGCCTGTGACACCCTGCTTCGCGCTCGCCTTCAAGCGTGGATAGACAGGATCAAGGATTGTTGGGGGTAGACTCGCGACTCGATCTCGGGGCGTGGCGCAGCCTGGTAGCGCGCACCGTTTGGGTCGGTGAGGTCCCCGGTTCGAATCCGGGCGCCCCGATAGAAGACTCAGCGGCGCGCAAAGCGCGTCGGAAACCCGCGCAACAGCCGCATGAAGATCCCCTTCAGGGTGGCCTTGCCGTAGGCATGCGATCCGTCGTACATGGTCAGCACGGCGAGCGAGATCCGGGCGCAGCCGCGCTGCAGCAGGGCGACCTGGTGATCGAGCAGTCCGGTGCCGTAGCCCCAGCCGCCCTTGAAGTAGAGTTTCCACCCGCGCGGGGCGAGCTCGCCGAGGCCCCAGCGGTCCTGGGGCGAGATACTGCGCAGCAGGCGCATCGCGTAGGACCGGTGGCGGGGGGCCACGAAGCCATCGACGTGAAGAAAGAAGCGCGTCTGATCACGGGCAGTGATGCTCGTCTCGCCCCAGATCGGGCTGGTGGCAAATCGAGTCATGCCGACTCGCCGGGCGAGGCCGGCCAGGTTGCCTCGTCCGACCGCGTCGAAGATCTGCTGGGCATCATCGTTGTCGGAGACGCGAATCATCGGCCCGAGCACCGCCTGCTCACCCGGGCTCAGGGCGCGAGCTGCGCACGCGCGGGAGATCGAGGTAGGTGACGAGCAGCATCGCCTTCACGACGCTGGCTGACCACTCGTCGTGGTCAGGGCGGTAGCCGTAAAAGCGGCGTGGCGAGCGGACCGCGAAGGCGATGTCACCCCGCCGCTGCCGGGCGTAGGCGACCGCCGCGGACATGTCGGGACGCCACAGCTGGTCGATCGTGCGCCTGGTTCCCGGGACGTAGCAGCCGGAGGCACGCCCGGCCAGCGCTGGCGCTGTCCGTACGGGCTTTCGAGCGCCCGCGGCGGGGAGCCCAGGGCCAAGGCTCGCGGCGACCAGGCAGGCCACGAACACGAGCGACCGCCGAGGTCTCGCGTTTACTCTGGTCACGAGCCCCCGTAGCTCAGATGGATAGAGCGACGGCCTTCTAAGCCGTGGGTCGCAGGTTCGAGTCCTGCCGGGGGCGCTCACGGCGCGGCATCCTCTCGGGCCACGCCGGGTGCGTCAAGGGGCAAGCAATGAGGGCGGCATCGGCACTGGTAGATTCAGCAATCCCACGGTGGGCGTAGCTCAGTTGGTAGAGCTCCTGGTTGTGGTCCAGGCGGTCGGGGGTTCGAGTCCCCTCGCTCACCCTCCTTGGTGCCAGTCAGCATCGGGATTCAGCCTCTAGATATAGAGGAGCCCATGACGTCGAACATCGCGATTGATCCCTCGATCCAGCCGTCAGGAACCGGCTGTGTCGAATGCCTCGCCGCCGGGGGCTGGTGGCTTCACCTGCGCCGATGTGCCCAGTGCGGGCACATCGGATGTTGCGACTCGTCACCTTCACAACACGCGAGCCAGCACGCCGCGGAGGCCGGGCATCCAGTGGTCCGGAGCTTCGAGCCTGGCGAGGACTGGTTCTGGGACTACGACAGCAACCAGTTCTACGAAGGTCCGTCGCTTAGCCCGCCAGAACATCATCCGCTCGATCAGCCCACACCCGGACCCGCCGGACAGGTGCCGCCAGACTGGCAGCGCCACCTTCACTGAGGCCTGCTGAGTCACTCCTTAGATCCGCAAAACGGCCTCGTCGGTTCCAGCTTGACAGCTGGTTCAGGCGTGGACGAGGATTGCCAGTGTGGCGACCGTAGCGGAGGCGAGCCCCGCTGGCCCAGACCCGGTGGTCGAGGTCCGCGGAGTCACCGTGCGTTTCGGGGGCATCACCGCGTTAGACGACGTCTCGGTCGACGCGGCGCCGGGCGAGGTGGTCGGGATCATCGGCCCCAACGGTGCCGGCAAGACGACCCTTTTCAACGTGATCTGCGGCTTCGTCGCGCCGCAGTCGGGGACGCTGCGCTGGCGCGGGTCGCCGATGAGTGCCATGCGTCCCGATCGCCTGGCCAAGCTCGGCATCGCTCGCACTCTTCAGGGCGTGGGGCTGTTCGAGCGCCTCACCGTGCTCGAGAACGTGATGATCGGGGCGCAGCGCTTTCGACGCACGAGACTCCCCAGCGCGATGCTCGGGTTGCCGTGGTCAGACCGTGATGAAGCGCGCCTGCGTGAGCGAGCGCTGGCTGCGCTGACTCAGATCGGATGCGGCGACGTCGTCGAGCGGCTGCCGGGGACGCTGCCCTACGCGATCCAGAAACGGGTCGCTCTGGCCCGGGCCCTGGTCAGCGAGCCGGACCTGTTGTTGCTCGACGAGCCGGCCGGCGGGCTGGACTCCAGTGACCTATCTGACCTGAGCAAGCTGATCATCGAGCTGGGTCAGTCGATCGCCGTGATGTTGGTAGATCACCACATGGATCTGGTCATGTCCGTCTGCGACCGGGTTGTCGTGCTCGATTTCGGGAGCGTCATCGCCAGGGGCGTGCCGCCCGTGGTTCGCCAGGATCCGCGCGTGTTGGAGGCCTATCTGGGACGCGACGTGGACGACGATGATCCCGAGCCGGTGGCCGATGCTGACGATTGAGGGCCTGAGCACCAGCTACGGGCCGGTCAGGGCGCTGACGGACGTCGGGCTCCAGGTGCAACCGGGGACCGTGACTGCCGTGCTCGGAGCCAACGGAGCCGGTAAGACGACGTTGCTGCGCACCATCTCAGGGCTGGTGGCTCCCAACGCCGGCAGCGTTCGGTTGGACAGCCAGGACATCACCGGTCACTCGGTGGAGGCGATCGTTCGGCTCGGCCTGGCTCACGTGCCAGAGGGACGGGGTGTGATCGGCGAGCTGACTGTGGAAGAGAACCTCCGCCTGGGCGGACTGTTCCGGGGTACTGATGCCGCCCCGCTGGACGAGATCTTTGATCTCTTTCCGCGCCTGATGGAACGCCGAGAACAGCCGGCGTCACGGCTGTCGGGCGGCGAGCGCCAGATGCTGTCGATCGGCCGTGCCCTGGTCGCCCGCCCTCGCGTCCTCTTGCTCGATGAGCCGTCGCTCGGTCTCGCCCCCCGGCTGGTGGCACAAATCATGGCCATGGTGCGTCGTCTGGCCGACACGCTCGGCCTAGCTGTGCTCCTGGTCGAGCAGAACGCGCGGAGTGCGCTGTCGGTCGCCAACCGTGGCGTCGTTCTCAATCTCGGCCGGATCGTGGCCGACCAGCCGCCGGAGCAGCTGCTGGCCGACGAGCGGCTTCGCCATGCCTACCTCGGCTTCTGACCGGACTCGCTGATCAGCTTATGACCAAGTTCATCGACCTGACTCTGAACGGCATCTCGACCGGGGCGGTGTATGCGGCGGTCGCGCTGGCCCTGTGCCTGATCTGGCGGGCGACGCGAATCGTCAACTTCGCCCAGGGGGCGATGCTCATGATCACGACCTTCATCGCTTCCGCCGTGATCAACTCCACCGGCTCCTACGTGGTCGGGTTCCTGGTCGCGATCGTTGCCGGTCTCGTGTTCGGGGCGCTGGTCGAGCGCATCCTGATCCGGCCGGTCGAGAATGCCCCACCTCTGAATGCGGTGATCGTGACGCTGGGGCTCTACACGTTCCTGATTGCGGTCGCCGGGATGATCTGGGGGGCCACTCCCCGCGCCTTTCCGGCGGCGTTCTCGATCCGCGGCTACGACATCGGCGGCACCCGGGTGCTGTTCGCGCCCAACGACACCTTCGTCGTGTTGGTCGTGGTGGCGGTCGCGCTGGGCCTGGTCACCCTGTTTCGGGCCACGTCACTCGGACTGCAGATGCGCGCCGCGGCCTTCATGCCCGAGGTAGCTCAGCTGCTTGGGGTACGGGTGCGGCGGATGTTCACTCTCGGCTGGGCGCTGGCTGCCGGCGTCGGGGCAATCGCCGGTGTCCTGGTCGCCCCGTCCACGTTTTTGGGCCCGAACAGCTTTGATCCAATCTTGATCAGTGGGTTCGTGGCCGCTGTCCTCGGTGGCCTGGACAGCCCTCCGGGCGCCGTCATCGGCGGCCTTGTCCTCGGATTGGCCCTGTCCTACGTGTCCGGCTATGAGGGGTCGGCGCTCGCCCCGCTGGCCGCGCTGGTGATCCTCGTCGCCGTGCTTATGCTGAAGCCGGGCGGCCTGTTTTCGGTCACGGCGGAGCGTCGGGTATGAGCGCGCTGACGCGGCCGGGCTCGGGCGTTCCCGGCCCCGGGGAGAGGCCCCGGCCGTCCTCCCCGCCGTCGGCCCGAAGCCGGATCCTCGGCAGCACGCTCGTGCGATCGCTGGCGCTGGTCATCGTGATCGCGGTCGGGCTGGCGCTGCTCAGCGGACTGCTCAGCTCCTACCGGGACCTGCAGTTGGCCTACGGCGCGTACTTCTTTGCCGCCTTGGCCGGACTGTCGGTCCTGGTCGGGCTCAGTGGCCAGGTGTCGCTTGGCCACGGTGCGCTGATGGCGGTCGGTGCCTACACGGCGGCGCTGCTGATCGGCAATGAGGGGTGGGCACTGGTGCCCGCTCTGGCCGCCGCCGTGGTGGCCACCGCGTTGGTCGGGATTCCCGTCGGAGTGGCGGCCAGTCGCCTGCGGGGCCCGTATCTGGCCGGGGCCACCCTGGCGCTGGCCGTCGGTCTGCCGGCTCTCGCTGACAAGTTCCCGAGCACTTTCGGAGGCGAGAACGGACTCGTGGTCAACCCGCCCACTCCACCCTCGTTTCTGGGCGCGAGTTTCTCGCTCGAGCGCTGGGAGGCGTGGATCGCGCTGGCCGGGGCCCTGGTCGTCTTGTTCGTGCTCTACAACGTGGTCCACAGCGGTGTCGGTCGCGGCTGGCGAGCGGTGCGCGATGACGAGATCGCCGCGTCGCTATGCGGTCTCCGGGTCGGCCGGATGCAGACGCTCGCGTTTGTCATCAGCGCGGGGTGTGCGGGACTCGGCGGGGGACTGCTGACCGTGGTCAACCAGCTTGCGGCGCCGGCGGCGTTCCAGCTGTCGTTGTCGCTTTCCCTTCTGACCGGCGTGGTGCTGGGAGGGCTGGGCTCGCTGAGCGGAGCGGTGTGGGGCGCCGCGCTGCTGGTTCTGCTGCCCAACTGGACGACTGATCTTTCGCACTCCCTGTCGCTGTCGAGCAACGTCTCCGACAACCTGCCCTTCGCCGTCTACGGAGTGGTTCTGATCGTGGCGATGCTGGTCTGGCCGACCGGAATCCAGGGTGGGGTGCGGGCGGCCGGGAATGGCTTGCGCAGCCGCCGCCGAGCGAGGTCCGGGGGGGACCGGGGAGAAACCAACAGGTCCAAATCAGGAGGAGAAGAGCAATGAGGCAATACCAATCCAGACACGCTCTGGCGGTGGCCGCCATAGGCCTGGCGCTGGTCGTGACGGCCTGTGGCTCGTCGAGCTCGGGCGGTGGGGGAACGTCTGCTCCCGGGGTCACGGCCAACAGCATCACGTTTGGAACCCATCAGCCACTGACGGGCCCGGCCGCGCCCGGCTATAGCGAGATCGCTCCCGCCTCGCAGGCGTTCTTCAACTACGTAAACGCCCACGGCGGCGTGTTCGGTCGCAAGATCCATCTAGTCATCAAGAACGACCAGTACGACCCCACGCAGACCGTCAACGTCGTCCATCAGCTGGTCCTGCAAAACAATGTGTTCGGCATTTTCGAGGGCCTCGGGACGCCGACGCACACCAAGGTCGTCGGCTTCTTGAACAGTTCGAAGATCCCCGACCTGTTCGTCGCCTCCGGATGTCCGTGCTGGGACAACGGGACCACCCAGCCCCAGACGTTCGGCTGGCAGCCGAACTACACGATCGAGGGCAAGGTCCTTGGGCAGTACATCAAGCAGCACCTCGCCGGTCAGAAGATCGCGGTCCTCTACCAGGACGACGACTTTGGCCAGGGAGGCCTGAAGGGCATTCAGGACGAGGTGCCCAGCTCGCAGATCATTGCCAAGCAGCCCTACCAGTCGGGCACGACCACGCTCGCCCCACAGATGACGGCGATCAAGAGCTCCGGCGCCAAGGTGCTGGTCATGTTCACAGTGCCGATCTACACGGCGATAGCTCGTCTGACCGCGTTCACGCTCGGGTACTCGCCTCAGCTGGTCGTCTCGAACGTCGGCATCGACCCGATCACGGTCGCCGGCCTGCTCAAGACGGTCTCCAAGGGCAAGGCCTCGGGCGACGCGCTGATCAACGGGGCGATCACGGATGGTTACCTGCCGTCGTTCAGTGACACATCGAACCCCTGGATCAAGCTGTTCATGAAGGTCCACGCCCAGTACGACTCCAGCGCGCCGTTTGACGGCAACGTCGAGTACGGGATGGCCAATGCCTACACCCTCGTGCAGGCATTGGAGGCGGCGGGGAAGAACCTCACCCGCCAGGGCTTGGTCAACGCCGTTGAGACTCACGGCGGATCATGGAAGGGGCCGGGAATCGTTCCCTTCCGGTACACCAAGACTCAGCACGGTGGCTACGGGGGCGTGCAGATGGCCAAGGTCGTGGGCGCCAAGATCGCCACCTTTGGTCCGGTCCTGACTACCGAACCCACGGCCGGGAGTCCGATCACCACCTATTCCGGCGGTCAGCCTGCGCCGCCGGCCAACGGAATCCCCAGCCAGTAGACGCGGCACCCGGCGTGGCGCGGCACCCCGATGCAGGGTGCCGCGCTACGCAGGTCACCGGAACTGATCAGCGAGCGCGGCGACGACGCCGGCCAGATTCCCGGTCTGCTGAAAGATCATGCGCTGGCGCTCGGCGCCGTTACAGGCCGCGAGTTCGGCCGCCTGGTCAAGCGCTGATTCGCAGCCCAGGTCCTGGGAGTGGGGGCGGGCAACGTCAAGCAGGCCGGCGATGACGTGTTCGGCCCGGACTCGGGTCTCGGTGAACGGATCGATCAGCAGCGCATTCATGCCGTCTCGGGAAGCCGAGAAGCGATTTTCGATCAGGACCTCAGGCTGGCCGGACAGGGGGGAGGTGTAGAAGCCCTCCTCGAGCTCGAGGTGAGCGATCGTCTGGACCAGCCCGACCAGGGCGTGGGTGAACTCCGGGGAGCTCTGCACGTCCATGATCCTGATTTCAACGGTGCCGAACCGGGGCTGAAGGCGGACATCCCACCAGAGGTGGGTCGGCTCCGGAATGGCCTCGCAGCGGACGAGGAGGTCGATGGCCTCCACGTAGTCCTCGTAGCCAGCGAACGGCCGCGGGGTGCCGACGCGGGGAAAGGCCTGGAAAATCGGGGTGCGGGCCGACGCTAGGCCGCTGTCTCGGCCCTGCCAGTAGGGGCTGTTGGCCGACAGGGCCAGTAGTAGTGGCAGGTGCGGGCGCAACCGGTTGTAGAGGGTCACGGCCCGGTCGGGATCGCCGACGCCGACGTGGACGTGAAGGCCGAACGTCGGCTCGCGCCGGGCCAGTTCGCGCATCAACCCGTACACGGTCTGATGACGCTCGCCGCCGGAGATACGGGTGTCAGTCCAGACCGCCACCGGGTGTGTACCGGCGGCGGCGGCCCACAGCCCCATTGGATTCAGCTCGCTGGCCAGGTCGGTCCGCAACTCGTGCGCCTGGGCGGCCGCCGCGCCGGCCGATTGATGCGGGCTCGAGGCCAGCTCCAACACGGAGTTCTGGGTCTCGGCCGACACGTGGGCGGCCAGCTCGGGGGTGAGGGCCGGAACGACCTCGTCCACACGCCGGGCCAGAGCCCAGGAATGTTCGCCGTCGAGCAGCATGACCTCTTCCTCGAGGCCGACGGTGTAGGCGGCCGACGGATGCCAGCGAGCCCACGGCGCTGTCGCCGCGCGCTCGGACGGCCTGCTCGTCATTGGCGAGACTCCATCGGTCCAAATAAATCGGGTTGCCGGCGACCTGACCAGGGCCCTATGGCCAATCATCGCCCGCAGGTACGCACCCGGACCTGCGCCAGTGTGTCGATCGCAACTTGCGGGTAGCAAACCTCTAACCGGAGGCGCACGCACCGCGGAAATGGCAACCCGAGGAGATCCACCGCCTTCGGCCCAATGACGACGATACGTCCACCATCTCGCGGTCGAGAGCCGCTCATCTGGCGTTGCTGTGCACGCCAGACGGTAAGGGAGGTCTGGTAATGGCTGTAACCACTGAGTCGCGGACGAGTCCCCGCACTGAACCACGAGTAGAGAAGGGGGTCAGTCTGGCCCGCGGGCCGGCGTTGATCCTGGGCACGATCCTGCTCGCGGCCGGTCTGTACATGCTCTACAAGCAGCATTTCTTCCCGAAGCTCTCCAACTTCCCCAATGGGACTGCGACGGTCAAGAGCAAGGTTCTGTTCGGGCTCTTCGGGGCCAACGGCTGGACCGGGATGCTGACGGCGATCTGCGGCGGGCTGCTGTTGTTCGGGGCCGCCCAGCATCTGCTCGCCAAGACAATGAGCCTGATCGTGGGCGTGGTCCTGGCTGCGGCCGCGATCATCGGTCTGGTCAACCACGGCAACGTCTTCGGCCTGGTGGCCACCAACCACCTGACCGAGCTGGCCTGGGGCATCGCTGCCGTGATCCTGCTTTTCAACACACTCATCCCCCGGCGTACGCGAACGATCGAACCCGCCTATGACGAGCGCGCGGGTGGGCGCCGAGGCGGTGGCGGACGGGTCGCTGCCGGCGCGGCCGCCGGCGCCGGAGCTGGTGCTGTGGCGGAGCATGAGCACGACCGCCACCGTGAGCGTCGCGCCGACCAGCGCGCGGCTGAGGACGGGAACGGTGACCAGGCCGACGCAGGCGCGCCGGTGGGCGATCGTGGCGCTGGCGCTGGCGCGCCGGTGGGCGATCGTGGCGCTGGCGCTGGCGCAGGTGCGCCCGCGGGCGATCGAGGCGCCGCCGCAGGTGGGCCCGTGGGCGACCGTGGCGCGGAAGGTCAGGCCGCTGGCGGCCCAGCGCCCACCAATCGCGCCGACGACGCCACGGCCGTGCAGCAGCGCGGGACGACCAGAGCTCAGCAGGACAGGCAGGGAGGCGGCCAGGTTGGCCTGGCGGAGCGCGCCCGGCGCTGGCTCAGGCCCGGCAGCGAGAACTGACCGGAACGGTTTCCGACGGTACGGGCGGCGGGTCACGCTTGCAGTAGGTGACTCGCCGCGCCGCCGTGTCGACCGCGGCCAGGAACGGGAAGTTCACGCTGCCCGAGTTGACCGTGCATCTGTATCCCACGCGCGCGCCCGAGCCGGAGCCGGTGGGGTGGCAGTGGGCGCTCTTGAGCGGTCCGGCGATAGCGCCGTCGCGGATTGCCGCGGCGATGTGGCCGTGGAGCACACGTTCGAGTGCCGCCCGGGCGCCGAGCCCCGCGGGAAGGCGAACGCTGTGCGGGCCCTGATCCTGGGCGACCAGCAGCTCGGCTTCGCGATTGGCGCGCAGCGTCGACGCCGGATTCTCGCTCGCCGGCCCAGAGTCCGTGTTGTGACCGTTGACCCAGATCACCATGCCGGTGAGAAGGATGGCGGCGATCAACAGCGCCACCGCGTAGCGCTGCCAGAGGGGCAGATTCAGATACGCGCCCGGCGCTCGCGAGCGTGGACGCCGCGGGCCATCAGGGGCGGTCGCGGGCGACCGCGGTGGGGACTCGGCCATGCTGAGGACAGCGTAGTGCTCAGCCTCAGCCGCTCCCGGTGCCCAGCTCAGGGCACGCGCAAGAACGCTACCAACAGTTCCCGACCTCGGCACCGATACCGCGTAAGCGGTATATGTGAGCCGTGGACCTAGAGCACGCTGTCCCCGGGGTACCGGCGCTGCGCTGGACGCCACGGCGGGTCATGCCCGCTGGCGACGAGCGACTCGCGCAGCTCGTCAATACCGGCCACGAGCAGGCCTTTGCCGTGCTCTACAACCGTTACCACCAGCGGCTTTACCGGTACTGCCGATCGATGCTGGGCAACGACAACGACGCCCAGGACGCGCTCCAGTCGACGTTTGCCGGGGCCTTCGCCGCCCTGGCCGAGGGTCGTCGCGACGCCCCGGTCCGGCCCTGGCTGTACCGGATCGCTCACAACGAGTCGGTGTCGATCATGCGGCGGCGCAAGCCCGACGTTCAGCTGGCCGACGACCACCTCAGGCCGGCAGCCTCCGCGGCGGAGGTGGCCGAGTCCAGGGGTCGGCTGGAGTTGCTGATCGCCGACCTGGCCGAGCTGACCGAGCGCCAGCGAGCCGCCCTCGTGATGCGCGAGCTGAGCGGGCTGTCCCACGCCGAGATAGCGACGGCTCTGGAGCTCGACGTGTCCGGGGCCAAGCAGACGATCTTCGAGGCTCGGCGCTCGCTGCAGGAATTCGCCGAGGGGCGGGCCATGGTCTGTGACGAGGTCTGCCGCGCGATCTCCGCCGGCGGCGGGCGCAGCCTGCGCGGTCGGCGCGTCAGGTCCCACCTGCGCGACTGCCGGGCCTGCCGAGCCTTTGCCGATGCGATCCCGGCCCGGACGCACGACCTGAAGGCGATCGCGCCACCGCTGGCCGGTACCGCGGCGGTTAGCATCCTGCGTCGGGCGAGCGCCTCGACCCCAAGCCACGGTGGCGGGGCCGGAGGGACCGTGGCCGCCTCGGCCGGCAAGGCTGCAGGCGTGATGGCCGCCGGCAAGGCGCTGGCCGGCGCGGCTGCCGTGGTCACCGTGGCCGCCGGCGCGAGCGGGATCGGGGTCCCGTTGGCCCAGTCATCCCCTCCGGGCACGACCAAGGCCGCCCTGCCCGCTCCCGGGGCGGGCGTCGGGTCAGCTCACTCGGGTCGTGACCGAAACGGTCACGGGGTGCAGGCGTCCGCCCGGGTCGCCGCCGCGGCCGGTTTCCTCTCCGGCGCCTGGCATAACCGTCACCCAATCGCAGGCCTCGGCCTTGATTCCCAGACTCGACCGGGACGGGGGGACAGCTACCGGGCCGCCCGCGGACACCAACATCCGGCGGGCGCTAGCCAGAGTGCAGCCGGCGCGTCTGACGGCCGCAGCCACTCGCACGCCGGCACATCCGCTAGCCAGGGGCAGGGGTCACGCTCCGCCCAAGCGAGCGGGCGGAGGTCTTCTCGGGCGACTGGCAAGTCCACCGGGCACGCCAACGGGAAGTCCACCGGCCACGCCACTGGCAAATCCACCGGGCACGCCAACGGGAAGTCCACCGGCAACGCCACTGGCAAATCCACCGGCCACGCCAACGGGAAGACCACCGGCAACGCCACTGGCAAATCCACCGGCCACGCCAACGGGAAGCCTCACTCAACGTCCACGGCGCCGACCAGTGGCGGCAGCGGATCCCGCACCCCGGCGGGCCAGACCTCCTTGGCGGGTGGCAAGAGCTCGGGGGCGACCAACAAAGCCCCCGCCGCAGGCCCGGCGCCGTCAGGCTCGCGGCCCGCATCCTCGAACACGGCAGCCACGCCGCAGACGCCCGCGGCCGGCGGCAGCCACCGTTCTCAGTAGCCCGCGGGCGCACTTTCGGCAATAGATCCCGACCTTCGGCCGGGGCGCGCGTTGACGGGTTAGAGAACCAGGGGCGGCCCATGACGCGTGGGCGGCTCCGAAGAGACCCGGCTCTTTGCTGCGCCGATTGCGACCAGGAGGCAATGCATGACGTTCAGAGGCAAGATCCAGGCCGCGCTGGCCGTCGCCACGCTCGGCGTGACGCCGATGGCGATGGCTTCAGGCGCCGTGGCGCACCCAAGCTCGACCCACGTCACTCCCGCCCAGGCCAAGGCCTACGGCAAGGACTGCAAAGCGGCGGGCGCGACCAAGGCGCACGTCGCGGGCCAGAAAGCGGACTCCGTTCTCGGACTGCGTGACCGCGCTGGCGCACCTGGCGCACAGCACGACGACCACTCATCAGAGCGCGCAGAAGGCCTGCGCTGCCGCCGGCGAGACCAAGAAGCACGTCAAGGGCCAGAAGGGAACTCCCTTCAGCCAGTGCGTGTCCGCCGGAACGAAGCTGCTGGCAGCGACGCACCACGCCAGCTAGACCCCGCGCCGGGAGGCGCGTCGCTTAGGTGGCGGCGGTCCGGATCGCCCTCCGGTCCGCCGCCACCTGGCGACCCCCGGGTGAAGCCAGGCTCAGCGGTTCACGGCTGAGTCGAGCCGGCTCCCGGGGGGCGAACGCGAAGGCTCAGTCCCCAACAGCAGGCGGTCAGCAGCGCGCCGACGACCAGCGCGACGATCGCCGCCAGATCGGTCCCCCCGCCGGGTGACCCGACGGGGACCGGGCCCGCAGTGACCGGTTGACCGGTCATGCGCATGAACCGGGCGACGGCACTCAGGGCCACCCGCTGGAGTCCCGGTCCGGCGCTCGCCGACGCCCCGGAACCAGCCGCCCCGGCCTGGCCATGAGACCTGGCCCCAGACCCGAGGAGGCGATCAGCGCCGGCGCCGGCCGCACCGACGCCGTCTGGCATGACGACCAACAACGGCCCGGCGTACACGCTCGAGAGCTCCTGATCCAGGAACCGGGCGTAGGCGGCGGGCTGGCGCCACAGCGCGGTCACCGAGCCCAGATCGGTGCGGCCGGCGACGATCGCCACGCGCAGGGGGTGATGAGCCCGCTCGGTGGCGGCCAGCTCGGCCGCCAGCTGGGCCTGTGCGCTGGGCGTAAACCCGGCATCCTGGGCCAAAAACAAGGGCTGAGTGGCCAGGACGTCGCTGGCTGGATCGCCGTCGGCCCGCGCTGGGCTCGCCGACCACAGGCCGACTCCGAGCACGGCCAGCAGGCCGGTCAGCACGAGCCCCAGACGACTGGCGGTGAGCGGATGGATGGGCTTTCGGCGCGTAGAGTCCAGCACAGGATGAGTCCGGACAGCGCGTGCCTGCCGATGCGGATCGCGCCGCCGGTCCCCGGCCAGTCTAGGCGCGTCGGCTGGGCGGCGATGACGCTGATCGCCGCCATCGTCGGCTGTCTCATGATCCCCGCACGGGCCGTGGCCCACGGCCCGGTCAATCCCGCGGCGTCGAGTTACCTGGCCACGGTTCATCACGCGCCGGCCGGGTTGCGGGCGATCGTCGTTGACGGTGATCAGCGGCTGTGGCTCCACGTTGACCCGCGGCTCACCGTGCTGGTGCTCGATTACCGAGGCGCCCCGTACGTGAGGTTCACGCCGCGCGGCGTCGAGGTCAACCGCAGCTCGGCCATGTACTACTCCAACCAGGTCCCACCCGAGCAGCCTCCGCCGGGGACCGGACCCTCCACCCGCCCGAACTGGACGAGCGTCGGTGCCGGGCACAGCTACAACTGGCACGACGGTCGCCTGCATGCCCTGGCCGCTACCGCGCTCACCCCGGGCTCGCGGTATGCCGGAGCGTGGACGATCCCGCTGCGGGTCGGCGGCCGGCCGGCGACGATCTCGGGCGGACTGAGCTACGCCCCCAACCCGTCCCTGGTCTGGTTCTGGCCGATCGTGGTCGTGCTGCTCTGCGTTGGCGCCGGGCTCCGGGTACGCCGGGCCCAGCTCGACCGCCAGATGGCCCGTGTGCTGGCCGTGGCGGCGACTGCCGGGGTGGCCGTCGCCGGAACCGGTGAGGAGCTTCACGGTCGCCCGGGTGTCTCCGACGGTCAGTACGTCCTGCTGGCCGTCGTGCTGGCCTTCGTGGCCTGGGCGGTTGCGCGCCTGGTGCGGCGGCAGGAGGGATGGTTCGGCTACTTCGTGATCGCCCTGGCCGCCATCTGGGAGGGCGCGTCGCTGATCGGGGTGATCACGCATGGGTTTGTGCTCATTGCCCTGCCGCCCCTGCTGGCCAGAGTGGCGGTTGTCGTCTGCTTGGGCGCCGGCGCCGCTCTGCTCCCGGTCGTCTTCCGCCTCGCCGAGGTGCCCGAGCGCAATCGCACCGCGCAACCGGCCGGAGCCGGGCAGCCGACTCGGGCCCCCAGCTGGGAAGACGAGGAAGAGTGGGACCACGAGCTCTGAGCCTGACGCTGTGCGCCGTCACGCTGACCGGAGCCGCCCTGAGCGCGGGCTGCGGCGCCAATGCGAGCGCGCGGCGGCGATGGGGGCGCCCAGCAGAGCGCGACCGCACCGCCGGCCCTTGTTCGTGAAGCGCGCCCGATCGGCCGGGAGCCGCGCTTTCATCCCCCGGCCCGGGGGCCCGTGGTCGGAGCCTGCCGGCCATACCTGGGTCTTCGCCATGGCGTTCACGTTGAGATCTTCGCCGCCAACCGGGTCGTTCTGGTGGCCGCGGGTCTGGGCACCAAGCCGCCGCTCCAGCGCTCCGAGGGGCGGATCGTGGCCGCGAGGTGCTACGGCTCGCTGGTCACTCTCGAGCCGACGGGCGTGGTGCTTGGTCCGTCCCGGTGCGGGCCTCACGTTGGCGGCGGTTTTCCGCGCCTGGGGCCAGCCGTTGTCGAGGACTCGCCTGTCCTCGTTTGTAGCCGGACGCGGCCAGCGGGTGGAGGTGTTTGTCGGCGGGCGGCGGTGGGTCGGCCGCCCGGGGGCGGTGCCGTTGCGCGCGCACGCCGAGATCGTGCTCGAGGTCGGCCCGCACGTACCCCCCCACAGCCACTACACGTTTCCCCCCGGGGTCTGAGCGGCGGCCGGCTACACCCAACCCACGCTTCGGCCGCCCGGACGGGCCGGCTCAGGCGAAGGGCGGCGACGACTCGGGATCCTCGGACCCCGAGCGCCCCGCCCCGCCGGTCGGGGCAACGACCTCGACCCGGTTGCGTCCACGGGCCTTGGCCAAGTACAGCGCCCGGTCGGCCTTGCGCAGCAACTGCTCGGGCTCCGCAGCATCCCCGGGCAGGCTGGCGATCCCGAAGCTGGCGGTGAGGGTGCTGATCTTGTCCAGCTCGGTTCGCTCGACGGCCCGGCGCAGCTTCTCGGCCACCTCGACCGCTCCCGCCCGGTCGGTGTCGGGCAGGAGAACCAGGAACTCCTCGCCGCCGTAGCGGGCGGCGAAGTCGCTGGCCCGCAGCTCCGCGGCCAGCACCTGGCCGATCACCGCCAGTGCCTGATCGCCGCGCTCGTGGCCGTGCAAGTCGTTGACCTGCTTGAAGTGGTCGAGGTCCAGGAGGATCGCCGACAGCGGCGTGATCGTACGGCCGGCGTGGGCCGCCATCCGCTTGATCGTCTCGTCGGCTGCGCGCCGGTTGGGCAATCCGGTGAGGACGTCGCTGGCGGCACGGCGCTCGGCGACGGCGAGGTTGCGCTGGTTGGCCAGTATCGGTCCCGCCAGTAGCACCGAGTTGGCCAGCGTGTCCCGCTCGGCGTCGGTGATGACTCGCTCGCGGGCCACGATGACCGAGCCGATCACCTGTCCGCCGACCAGCAGCGGCTCACACACGACATCGGCGGCCACCTTGCCGCACGCCTCGCACCGCAGCAGCGGCTCGGCACCGGGCGTCTGGCGGTAGGGACGGCTGAGACGGACGGCCAGGCAGGACCGAGGCTTGAGCTGATCGGCGTCGAGCTGCGCGAGCCAGCGCGGCTCGGTCTCGGGGTCCAGCTGGCACTCCAGCCGGTCGTCACTGCTGTTGCGATTCAGCACCGCGGCCTCGGAGCCGGGGACCGAGCGCTGAATGTGGTGGACGAGCAGAAGTTGTGACTCCTGCTCGGACTCGGCGACCTGAAGCAGCTCCCGCAGCTCCTGCTGGCGCGCGAGGTACGCGCTCTGACGGCGTCCCGAACGGCGGATCAGGACGATACCGGCGGCGACGAGCAGGAGCGACAGCCCGGCGGCGAGGCCAACGGCGCGCCAGGTGGCCAAGCTCAGCGCCCGGTCACGACGGTTGGCGAGCTGCGTCTCAAACAGGGCGTTGACCTGCCGGAACTCGTCCATCGTCGACTTGTGCAGGACGTCGGCGGTCAGGGTTGGGCGTCGCCCGGTTCGCTCGAGCCGGGTTATCTCGGCGCTGAGGACCCGGCGCCAGTGGGTGAAGAGTTGGTCCTGCTCAGTCAGCGCCTGCTGCAGCGGTGCGTCCCCGCTGGTCAGACGGCGGGCTCGGGCGAGCGCAGTGACAAACTCGTCGCTCCCCTGGTACCAGGGCGTCAGGAAGATGCGATCCGCGGTCTGAAAGAAGCCCCGGGCCCCCGTCTCCTGGTCGAGCATCCCCGTGAGTAGGGCCTGTGCCGCCTCCTGCTGGCTTCCGGCGTGCAGGGCGCTCTGACGCTCGATGCTCGCCGTGGCGAACACCGCACAGGCGATCAGAATCACCGGGATGGCCATCAGCGCTGCGCCCCGCCGCAGCGAGAGTCCAGTCATGGTCACATCATCGGCAGCCCGCACCAGGGCTTGAGCGAGGGGTAAATTCGTGGTGTGGCCATCCTGAGCGTCGATCGGGACTCGCTCGTCATCGAGCTCTCTTTCCTCGAGCAGCTGGCCGCTTTCCGCGGCAACGTGCGCGTGCCCCTGTCGGCGGTCAGCTCGATCGTGGTCGAACCACGGCCCTGGAGCGCGCTGCGCGGATTCCGCGCACCGGGAACGGGCTTACCGGGCGTGGTCGCCTACGGCACACGGCTGGTCACCGGTGGCGCTCCCGACTTTGCCGCCCTGCACGGTCGCGGGCCGGCGGTGCGCGTCGAGTTGTGCGCCGGGGCGCCGTTCGGCCGGCTGCTGGTCACCGTCGACGATCCGGTCGCCGCGGTCGCCGCCGCCCAGCTGCGGGCTCCGGTCGGTTGGGCCTGACCGCGGACTGCCGTCGGCGGGCGTGACCGTCGGGCTACGGTCGGTTGGGCCTGACGCCGAAGGTCAGTCGGACTCGGCCAGCCGGGCCAGGCCGGCCCGGACGGCCGCGTCGCGTTCCCGCGCCTTATCGTCGGTCCAGTGCCAGCGGACCCCGTCCTCGAGCGCGAATGTCGGCCGGAGGTGATCGTCGAGTTCGTCCACGGTCACTTCGACGGCGCTGACGCCGTCGCTGGCCGGGGTCTCGAGCACCCGGGCTCGACCGCGGGCCGTCATCGCCACACCGGCGCTCAGCAGCACCACGGCGACGCGCGGATCCGCGCGCAGCCGCGCCAGTGAGCCGCGTCCGTCGGCCAGCCCCAGCAGCAGCCGGGCCGGCCCGGCCCGGAGGGCAGCCGAGACCGGAATGGCGTGCGGTGTTTCACCGACTGTGACCAGGATGACCACGGCACCGGCCGGCCAATCGGGCAGCATGCGAACGGATTCTGCACCCCCGGCGATGCGGGCGCGCCGGGCGAGGGGTAGCGTTGAGCACGCATCACACGGAAGGAGAGAGGCGGTGCCGAAGTGGCCGTGAAGGCCGGAGATCGAGAGCTGGAGCTGATCCCGGGGCTGACTGACTGCGTTCGGGAGCGTCTGGCCGGCGAGCCCCCCGCCGCCTACCTGGAGTTCGTCCGGCAGTACTTCCAGTGGGTTCCGGCCCAGGACCTCGAGGACCGCAACCGGCTCGATCTGTGCGGCGCGGTGGTGTCGCATTGGCGTCAGGCTCACTACCGCGCGCCCGGTGAGGCCAAGGTACGCGTCTACAACGCCGACCCCGAGCGTCACGGCTGGCACTCCCCGTACACGGTGGTCGAGATCGCCAGCGACGACATGCCCTTCATCGTCGATTCGGTGACGATGGAGCTCAGCCGCCAGGGCTACGGGATCGAGCTGATCATCCACCCGGTGCTGCGGGTGATCCGCGACGAGGACGGCGCGCTGGTCGAGGTCCTCGGGGGGGATGACGCAGGCCCGGATGGGGGCGAAGCGCAGCCGCCGGGGGTCACCGCGGAGTCGATCATCCATGCCGAGGTCACGCGGGAGGCCGATCCAGATCGCCTGTCGGTGCTGCAGGCGGGCGTCGAGCTGGTCCTGGAGGAGGTCAAGGCGGCTGTCGAGGACTGGGGAGCGATGCGGACCCGGGCCCGGGAGCTGGCCGCCGAGCTCGACGTCGTCCCGCCCGGGGTTGATGCCCACGAGGCCCAGGAGTCACAGGCCTTTTTGCGCTGGCTCAGCGATGACCACTTCACCTTCTTGGGCTATCGCGAGTACGAGCTGTCCGCCGACGAGGACGGGGCGGAGCTCTCAGCCGTGTCCGGCTCGGGGCTTGGCATCCTGCGTGGCGCGGCCGCGCGGCCGCGGAAGTCGCTCGACGCTCGAGCACTGCAACTGGCGCTCGAGCGCCGTCCGCTCGTCCTCACCAAGGCCAACTCGCGGGCCACGGTCCACCGCCCGTCCTACCTGGACTATGTGGGCGTCAAGCGGTTCGGTCCCGAGGGCGACGTGACCGGCGAGCGCCGCTTTCTCGGGCTCTACACGACCACTGCCTACAAGTCGAGTCCAGGTCAGATCCCGCTGTTGCGCGAGAAGGTCGAACGAGTGTTGGCGCGGGCGGCCTTCCCGCCCGACAGCCACGATGCCAAGGGGCTGATTGACATCATCGAGTCGCTGCCCCGCGACCTGCTGGTCCAGATCACCACCGACGACCTGTTCGAGGTCTCGATCGGCATCCTCGGGCTGGGCGAGCGCCTGCGCGTGCGGCTGTTCGTGACCCGCGACCGTCTGGACCGGTATGTCTCCTGCACGCTGTGCCTGCCGCGGGATCGCTTCCACACCGAGAACCGGCAGCGCGCCGGGAAGATCCTCGCCGAGGCTTTCGGGGGGACGCAGGTTGACTGGAGGCTGCAGCTGACCGAGTCGGTTCTGGTCCGCGTCGACTACGTGGTGCACTGCCCCGACGGCGTCCCGCCCGACTACGACGTGTCCGCGATCGAGGCCCAGATCGCCGAGGCGACGCGAGATTGGAGTGACGATCTGCGCGCAGCGCTCGTGACCGCGCACGGGGAGGAGGAGGGACGCGCTCTTCACGTCCGCTTCCGCCGCGCCTTTCCGCCCGCCTACCGGGCCGACTGGAGCGCGGTCGGCGCCGTGGCCGACATCGACCGGATCGGCGAGCTGATGCGCTCCAAGCGCCCCGTGCTGCACCTGTACCGGACCCTGGGGCACGGGGAGAGCGTCGTCCGGGTCAAGCTTCTCAGCGCGACCGCGGTGTCGCTCTCGGATGTGCTGCCGACCTTCGAGCACCTCGGAGCCAAGGTGGTGGACGAGCGCCCGTATGAGATCACCCCGGACGGCCAGGACCCGGTCTGGATCTACGACTTCGGGCTGCGCTGCTCCGCCGACGCCATCGAGCGGATCGGCGACCGCTTCACCGAGGCCTTCCTCGGTATCTGGAGCGGCGAATTCGAGGACGATGGGCTGGGCGGCCTGGTCCTGGGCGCCGGTCTGACCGGACGCGAGGTGACGGTCATCCGGGCCATTGCCCGCTATCTGCGCCAGGCCGCAGTCGCCTTCTCAGACGCCTACATGGAGCGCACGCTGATCGGCAATCCCGAGATCACCCAGATGTTGGTGAAGCTGTTCGCGGCCCGGTTTGATCCCGACCACCGAGATGACGAGGCGGCGGCCCGGATGGCCGAGGAAACCGAGGCCGCGATCGACGCCGTGCAGAGCTTGGATGAGGACCGGATCCTGCGCAGCTTCATGTCGGTGGTGCGGGCGATGCTCCGCACCAACTACTACCGCCGGGGCAGTGAATCTCTGGCCTTCAAGCTCGACTCCGGCGCCCTTGACCTCCTGCCCCAGCCTCGGCCCCGGTTTGAGATCTTCGTCTATTCCCCACGCGTCGAGGGTGTTCACCTGCGCGGCGGGCGAGTCGCGCGCGGGGGCCTGCGCTGGTCTGACCGCCGGGAGGACTTCCGCACCGAGGTCCTGGGGCTGATGAAGGCCCAGATGGTCAAGAACGCCCTGATCGTGCCGGTCGGCTCAAAGGGCGGTTTCGTGGTCAAGCGGCCTCCGGCTGACGCTTCGCGGGAAGCTCAGTTTCAGGAGGGGATCGAGTGCTACCGGATCTTCCTGCGCGGACTACTGGACCTGACCGACAACTACGTCTCGGGGACGGTGAGGCCGCCCGAGCGGGTGGTTCGCTACGACGACGACGATCCGTACCTCGTCGTCGCCGCCGACAAGGGCACGGCGAGCTTCTCCGACATAGCCAACGAGGTGGGCGGGGAATACGGGTTCTGGCTCGGTGACGCGTTCGCATCGGGTGGCAGCCACGGTTACGACCACAAGCAGATGGGGGTCACGGCCCGCGGCGCGTGGGAATCAGTCAAGCGCCACTTCCGCGAGCTCGGGACCGACGTCCAGAGCGAGCCGATCACGGTGGTCGGGATCGGCGACATGTCGGGGGATGTGTTCGGTAACGGGATGCTCTGCTCAGAGCACCTGCAGGTCGTCGCCGCCTTCAACCATCTGCACATCTTCCTGGACCCCAATCCGGATCCCTCGGTCAGCTACGCCGAGCGGCGGCGGCTGTTTGCGCTGCCGCGGTCATCCTGGAGCGATTACGACCCCGAGCTGATCTCGTCCGGTGGCGGTGTCTTCTCGCGCGCGGCCAAGGTGATCGGACTCGCCGATGAGGTACGCGAGGCGTTGGGCATCGAGGCCCGGCAGCTGACCCCGGCCGAGCTGATTCGCGAGTTACTTCGGGCACCGGTGGATCTGCTCTTCAACGGCGGGATCGGAACCTACGTGAAAGCACAGGACGAGCCGCAGGCCGCGGCCGGGGACAAGGCCAATGACGCGGTCCGAGTGGACGCAGCCGGGATGCGCTGCCGCGTCGTCGCCGAAGGGGGCAACCTCGGCTTCACCCAGCGGGGCCGGATCGAGTTCGCGCTCCGCGGCGGTCCGAACGGCGAGGGGGGCCGGATCAACACCGACGCCATCGACAACGTGGCCGGAGTCAATTGCTCCGATCACGAGGTCAATATCAAGATTCTGCTCGGGGATGTGATGGCCGCGAGACTGCTCGACTACGACCAGCGCAATGGCCTGCTCGTGTCGATGACGGATGCCGTTGGCGAGCAGGTGCGGTCCGCGAGCTACATCCAGACCCAGGCCTTGAGCGTGGACGCCTACCAAGCCGTTTCGATGGCCGCCGTGCACGCTCGTCTCATCCGCCGGCTCGAGCAGGCCGGGCGCCTGAGACGCGACCTTGAATACCTGCCCAGTGAGAAGACGGTCAGCGCCCGGCGCCCCGAGCAGAGGGGACTCGTGTCTCCCGAGCTGGCGACGTTGATGGCCCACGTGAAGATCCAGCTGTTTGAGACCATGCTCGCCTCCGACGTGCCCGAGGATCCCTACCTGGCCCACGATCTGGAGCGCTACTTCCCGCCCCCGCTACCCGAGCGCTACGCCGAGCAGATGCAGGGCCATCGCCTGCGTCGCGAGATCATCGCGACGGTGGTTGCCAACCAGCTCGTCGACCGGGCCGGGACGACATTCGTGTTTCGCCTCGCCGAAGAGACGGGAGCCGAGGTCCCCCAGCTGGCACGTGGCTTCGCCGCCGCCCGGGAGATCTTTGCCATGCGCCACTACTGGAAGGTCGTCGAAGGACTCGACAACCGGATCGACGCCAAGACGCAGCTCGAAATGCTGATCGAGGGTCAGCGCCTGGTCGAGCGGGCCACCCGCTGGCTGGTCCGGGCCCATCCCGAACCGATCGACATCGATGCCACCAGACGACGCTTCCGGCGCGGGGCCGAGCAGCTGGAGGACGCCCTTCCCGATGTCCTGGAGGGGATCGACCGCGAGGCCTTCGAGCGTCGGCGAGACCAGCTGACCGAGGCGAGCGTGCCCGCGGAGCTGGCCCGGCGGGTGGCCAGCATGCAGGCGTTGCTGTCCGTGTTCGACATCGTCGAGGAGGAGGAGGCGACCGGACAGCCCCAGCCCCTGGTCACCGAGGTCTACTTCGGGCTGGGGACGCTGCTCGGGCTGGATTGGATTCGGGATCGGATTCTCGAGCTGCCGCGGGCCGATCGCTGGCAGGCGCTGGCCAGGGCCGCCCTGCGCGACGACCTGTATCGCCTGCACCGCGCGCTGACTGGCGAAGCGCTGCGCGACCCGGCCGCCAGTGGCCAGGTCGCGGTCGAGCACTGGTATCAGCGCAACGAAGCCGCCGCGCGGCGAGCCCGGTCGGTTCTGGCCGACGTGCGCGCCTCGGGGACGTTTGACACGACGACCCTTCCTGTCGTCCTGCGCGAGCTGGGCAGCCTGGCCGGAGACTCCTAACGCCGGGCCGGAGGCGTCCGGCGGCCTCGAGCCGCTCGGCGGGCCCGAGCCGCTCCGCGGGCGAACACCGCCATCTCCACGAGCAGGCCGACCAAGAAGGCGGGGCCACTGGTCACCAGGCGGGCCGGAATCCGCCACAGAGCGCCGTTGTGTCTGCGGGCCTGCACGATGTGGCCAAGCTATCGTCTCCTGACCATGGCGTCTTCAGTCAAAACCAACGTCACCGAGCTTCCCGAGTCACGCGTGCGCGTGCAGGCCGAGGTGCCGGCCGACGAGGTCGAGCGTCGCGTCCAGCAGGCGGCGCGCAAGCTCGGCGGCCAGATGCGCGTACCCGGCTTTCGCAAGGGCAAGGTCCCGCCGACGGTCGTGATCCGCCGCCTCGGCCGCGAGGCCGTGCTCGACGAGGCCCTGCGCTCTGCTCTGGGCAGCTGGTATGTCGACGCCATCGACGGGGCGGGGATCGCCCCCATCGGCGACCCTGACCTCGACGTCGGCGACCTCCCCGCTCAGGGCGAGCCGCTGGCCTTCTCGATCGAGATCGGAGTGCGTCCACGGGCCCAGCTCGGCTCCTACAAGGGGCTCGAGGTCGGTCGTCGCGAGCCCGAGGTCGATGAGGACGCTATCGACGCCGAGGTTGAGCGCCTGCGCGACCGGGTGGCCACGCTCGAAACCGTCGAGCGGCCCGCCGAGACCGGCGACCACGTCGTGGTCGACTACCTCGGAAAGGTCGACGGGGTCGCGTTCCCGGGCGGAGAGGGCCGTGACCAGCTCATCGAGCTCGGGTCCGAGCGCCTGATCCCCGGCTTCGAGGAGCAGCTCGTCGGCGCCAGCGCCGGAGATGAGCGCAACGTCGAGGTCACCTTCCCCGAGGGCTATCCCGGCGACCTCGGCGGCAAGGAGGCGAGCTTCGAGGTCAAGGTCTCAGAGGTGAAGGCCAAGCGGCTCCCCGAGCTCGACGACGATTTCGCCTCCGAGGCCGGCGGGTTCGACACCCTCCAAGAGCTGCGTGAGGACATCGCGAACCGGCTCCGCGAGGCCGACAGCCAGGCGATCGAACGCGAATTCGAGGAGGCCGTGCTCCAGGCGGCCACCGACGAGGCCGAGGTCGAGCTGCCCGACCAGCTCGTGCACGCTCGCGCTCACGAGGTTCTGCATCAGACCTTCTCCGCCCTGGCCCGCCAGGGCATCTCGAAAGAGGCCTACCTCCAGATCGCCGGCAAGGATGAGGAGACGCTCGCCCACGAGGCCGAGCCCGACGCGGCCAGCGCATTGCGCCGTGAGGCCGTGTTGGCGGCGATCGTCGAGGCCGAACAGATCGAGCCCGCCGATGACGAGCTGGTCGAGGCGCTGCGGGCTGCCGCCGAGCGCGACGGATCCGATCCCGCGCAGCTGCTCGATCAGCTGCGCGAGGCCGGGCGCCTGGAGAGCCTGCGCGAGGACGTGGCCAGCCGCCAGGCGGTCGAGATGCTCGTCCGCGAGGCGACGCCGATCACCGTGGAGCAGGCCAAGGCTCGCGAGAAGCTGTGGACGCCGGGCCGCGACCCGGAAGAGGAGACCAGTTCCGGAGAGATCTGGACTCCCGGGAGCTGACCGAAGGACCCGCCCAGGGGGACCCCGGAGGGGCTAAATGGCCGATTGCTACAGTCGGCAGGATTCCAGCGCAGGACGCGAAAGAAGCGAGAACATGAGCCCACTGGTACCGATGGTCGTCGAGCAAACCTCCCGTGGGGAGCGTGCGTTCGACATCTACAGCCGTCTGCTCAACGAGCGGATCGTCTTCCTCGGCACGCCGGTGGATGACCAGATCGCCAACCTGATCGTCGCCCAGCTGCTGCATCTGGAGTCCGAGGATCCCGACAAGGACATCTCGATCTACATCAACAGCCCGGGCGGGTCGGTTTACGCGGGTCTGGCGATCTACGACACGATGCAGTTCATCAAGCCGGACGTGTCGACCATCTGCGTCGGGATTGCGATGTCGATGGGAGCCCTGCTGCTGGCCGGGGGGGCGGCGGGCAAGCGCATGGCGCTGCCCAACGCCAAGATCCTGATTCATCAGGTGTCCTCAAGTTTTCAGGGGCAGGCGACCGATATTGAGATTCATGCCAATGAGATCATCGATGTCCGGCGCCGCCTGGACGAGATCATCGCTAAGCACACGGGCAAGGAGCTCGAGCAGGTGCGCAAAGACACGGAGCGCGACTACTTCATGAGCTCAGAGCAGGCCAAGGAGTACGGAATCATCGATCGCGTGATCTCCGAGCACTGAAGCTTTAGTCTTCAGCGCTGGGAGTTTCGCCGACCGAGTCTTACTTTTCAGGGAGATCCATGGCACGTCCGACCGACTCCAACGAACAGCTTCTGTGCAGCTTCTGCGGGAAATCGCAGCGGCAGGTCAAGAAGCTGATTGCCGGTCCGGGCGTTTACATCTGCGACGAGTGCATCGATCTCTGTAACGAGATCATCGATGAGGAGCTCACCGCTCCGCCCAGCTTCGACATCGAGAACCTCCCCAAGCCGCGGGAGATCTACGATGTGCTCAACGAGTACGTGGTGGGCCAGGAGCAGGCCAAGCGCTCGCTCTCGGTGGCCGTCTACAACCACTACAAGCGCGTCCAGATGATGCAGTCCGATGAGAACGACATCGAGCTGCAGAAATCCAACATCCTCCTGCTCGGGCCGACCGGCTGCGGCAAGACGCTGCTCGCCCAGACCCTGGCCAAGATCCTCAACGTCCCCTTCGCCATCGCCGATGCCACGGCGCTGACCGAGGCCGGCTACGTCGGCGAGGACGTCGAGAACATTCTCCTCAAGCTGATTCAGGCCGCTGACTACGACGTCAAGAAGGCTGAGACCGGGATCATCTACATCGACGAGGTCGACAAGATCGCGCGCAAGGCCGACAACCCGTCGATCACCCGCGACGTTTCGGGTGAGGGTGTGCAGCAGGCCCTGCTCAAGATCCTCGAGGGCACCACGGCCAGCGTGCCGCCCCAGGGCGGACGCAAGCACCCCCACCAGGAGTTCCTCTCGATCGACACGACCAACGTGCTGTTCATCTGCGGTGGCGCGTTCGCGAACCTCGACCGGGTGATCGAGCGGCGCATCGGCCATCAGGGCGTCGGCTTCGGGGCCACCATCCAGACCAAGGAGCAGCGCGACCTTGGCCAGATGTTCGAGCACTGCCTGCCCGAGGACCTCATCCAGTACGGGCTGATCCCGGAGTTCATCGGCCGCCTGCCCGTGATGTCGGCCATCCACCAGCTCTCCCGTGACGAGCTCATGGAGATCCTCACCGAGCCCCGCAATGCGCTCGTCAAGCAGTTCCAGCGCTTCTTCCAGTTCGACGGCATCGAGCTCGTGTTCGCCGACGAGGCGCTGTCCTCGATCGCCAACAAGGCACTCGAGCGCGAGACCGGCGCCCGCGGTCTGCGCTCGATCATCGAGGAGGTGCTGCTCGAGGTCCAGTTCGAGCTCCCCTCCCGGCGCGACGTGCGCAAGTGCGTGGTCACACGCGAGACGATCGAGAAGAACACCGCTCCGACGCTGGTCACCGTGGCCGCGCCGGACGAGAACGAAGCCGCCGCCTGAGGCAAGGCCCGTCTGGCCGCCGGCCGGACCGCAGACCGTCCACGAGTCGGAGTTGGTAGGCGCCGACCTACACTCTCCATCCGATGGCCGACCTCGCCTCCACAACTCGCTACGACCCGGCTGACGTCGAGCCGCGGATCGCCCAGAAGTGGCTGCAATCTGGGCTTTTTCACCCCGCTCCCGAGGGCTCGGCGCAGGACAACTACTCGATCGCCATCCCGCCGCCGAACGTCACCGGCGTGCTCCATATGGGCCACGCCTTCCAGGACTCGATCATGGACACGCTGACCCGCTATCACCGGATGCGCGGACAGCGCACCAAGTGGATCGTGGGCACCGATCACGCCGGGATCGCGACGCAGATGCAGGTCGAGCGCGCCGTCGAGGAGGAGGGTACGAGCCGCACGGAGATGGGCCGCAAGCGCTTCGAGCAGCGGGTCTGGGAGTGGCGCCAGGAGCACGGGGGCACGATCATCGAGCAGCTCAAGCGCCTGGGGGCGTCGTGCGACTACGCCGAGGAACGCTTCACGCTTGACGAGGCATACGCCGACGCGGTCGTCAAGGTGTTCGTCGCCCTGTACGAGAAGGGCTACATCTACCGCGACCGCTACATGGTCAACTGGGACCCGGGCACCGGTTCGGCGATCTCCGACCTCGAGGTCGAGCAGATCGAGGTCACCGACACCCTGTACTACATCGACTACCCGCTGGCCTCGGGCTCAGGCGCGATTACGGTGGCCACCGTGCGGCCCGAGACGATGCTCGCCGACACGGCGATCGCCGTCCACCCCGAGGACGACCGCTATCGCCGGCTGATCGGTGAGATGGCGATTCTGCCCCTGGTCGGGCGCAAGCTGAGGATCGTCGCCGACGAGTACGTCCGCCCGGAGTTCGGAACCGGGGCGCTCAAGATCACGCCCGCTCACGACGCCAACGACTTCGAGATCGGCCGCCGCCACGGGCTCGCCCAGCCCCAGGTGATCGGCGAGGACGGCCGGATCGGTGCCGAGGCCCCGGAGCGCTTCCGCGGGATGACGGTGGCCGACGCCCAGCAGGCGGTGGTCAAGGAGCTCGACGATCAGGGACTGATCGCGCGCACCGAGCCCTACGTCCATGACGTGCCCTTCTCCCAGCGCTCGGGCCAGCGGATCGAGCCGCTGATCTCGCTGCAGTGGTTCATGCGCATGGATGAGCTGGCCCGACCGGCGATCGAGGTCGTGACCAGCGGGCAGGTCAAGTTCCACCCCGAGAACCACACGCGCGTGTACCTGGACTGGATGGAGAACATCCGGCCCTGGTGCATCTCACGCCAGCTGTGGTGGGGTCACCGTCTGCCGGTCTACTACCGCGACACCGAGACCTATGTGGGCGTCGATCCGCCCAAGGGCCAGGGGTGGACCCGCGACCCCGACGTGCTCGACACGTGGTTCTCGAGCGCGCTGTGGCCGTTCGCGACGCTCGGCTGGCCCGACGACACGCCTGAGCTGAAGGCCTTCTACCCGACCGACGTGCTCGTCACCGCCCGCGACATCGTGTTCCTGTGGGTGGCGCGGATGATCATGATGGGGCTTGAGTTCACCGGCCAGATCCCCTTCTCCGACGTCTATGTGCACTCGATCATCCAGGCGCCGGACGGGCGGCGGATGTCCAAGTCGCTCGGGACGGGGATCGATCCCCTGGACCTGATCCAGGGCGGCCCGCGACCGCCGGTGTTCGCCACCGACGGCAAGCCGCCGGGCGAGTTTCCCGCCTACGGCGCCGACGCTCTGCGCTGGGGGCTGCTGGCGATGTCCTCGGGTCAGGACGTGCGATTCAGCGAGGACAAGCTCGCCCAGGGCCAGCAGCTGACCAACAAGCTCTGGAACGCGGCCCGGCTGATTCTGCTCGGGGTGGATCCCGAGGCTCGGGCGGCCATCGCGCCCAGCGCGATCGAGGATCGCTGGATCCTCTCCCGTTTGGAACGCGCCCGGACCGAGGTCGGCGAGCGGATCGAGCGCTACGACTTCTCACACGCCGCGCTCGGGGTCTACGACTTCATCTACGCGGAGCTGTGCGACTGGTACCTGGAGCTGGTCAAGCCGCGGCTGCGAGCGCGCGAGGCCGATCTGGCCCCGACGCTGCTGTTCGTGCTCACCGAGACGCTGTGGCTCGCCCACCCGCTGATCCCGTTCGAGACCGAGGAGATCTACGCTCACATTCCGGGCAGCGAGGGTCTGCTGGCCGCGCGCGCGGGCGGTCCGGCCGGGCCTGTCGATGAGGCGGCCGAGACGGCCATCGACCGCGTCATCAGCGCCGTTGGAGCGATGCGCGCCTGGCGCGACACGGCGGAGGTCAAACCCGGCGCGACCGTGCGCGCGCGCCTGCAGCGCGAGCGGCTACGAGGAGATCCACGAGCACCTGGTCCGGCTCGCGCGACTGGATCTGGCCGGTGCGCCGCCCGGCGCCGCCGACGCCGACCCTTCCGCCCCTGACCGCGCCGACGGCTCGGGCGAGATCGTGGCCACCGTGCCCATCCCGGGGGGCGCGATCGAGATTTTGGCTGGAGGTGAGCTTGACCTGGAGGCGGCGTCCCGCCGGCTGGGACAGCGCCGGGCCAAGCTCGCCGAGGAGATTCAGCGCGCTGAGCGCAAGCTCGGCAACGACGGGTTCGTGGCCAAGGCTCCGCCACAGGTCGTCGACGCCGAGCGCGAAAAGCTCCGCCGTTTGCAGGAAGAATTGGCGGCCCTGTGAGGACGCCGGAAAGCAGCCACGCCGATGAATGAGGCCGAGGCCGAGCGCTACCTCCGCTCGTTGGAGCTGTTCGGGATGCGTTTCGGCTTGGATCGGATGCGGCGCCTCATGACAGCGCTGCACCACCCCGAGCGTCGCTTTCGCTCGATCCATGTGGTGGGGACCAACGGCAAGTCCTCCACAGCGCGGATGATCGCCGCCATCCTCACCCGGCAGGGGCTGCGGACCGGGGCATACCTGTCACCGCACCTGGTCTCGTTCGGCGAGCGCATCCGGATCGACGACCACGACCTCGAGCCCGCCCGCTTCGCGGCCGCCGTGACCCGGGCGGCCCGGGCCGCCCAGCTCGTCGACCGCTCGGCCGCCGAGGATGACCACGTCACCCAGTTCGAGGCGCTGACCGCAGCCGCCTACAGCGAGCTGGCCGAGCGCGAGGTCGAGGTGGCGGTCGTCGAGGCCGGCCTCGGCGGCCGCTATGACGCCACCAACGTGATCCCGTCCACCGTCCAGGTTCTGACCAGTGTGGGTCTCGAGCACACGCGCTGGCTGGGCCCGACGCTGGCCGACATCGCGGGCGAGAAGCTGGCCGTGGTCAAGCCCGGGGCCACCCTCGTCCTCGGCGCCGAGCTCGATCCCGAGGTGGAGACGATCGCCGAGCGCGTGGCCGCTGAGCAGGGCGCTCGGATCGTGCGGGCCGGGCTTGATCCCGGCGTCAGCGTCGGTGCGCCGGGGGCCTACCAACGCAAGAACTTCGCCCTCGCGCGGACCGCGGCCGAGGCTTTCCTGGGCGAGCTCGACGAGGCTGCGGTGGCCGCGGCCGCGGCCGAGGTCCGCGTCCCCGGCCGTCTGCAGCAGATCGGTGCCGATCCGGTCACCGTGCTCGACGGCGCGCACAATCCGGACGGGATGCGCGCCCTCGTGCAGTCGCTGCCCGAGATCGCCGCACGACACGAGCGGGTCGTGGCCGTCGTCTCGATTCTGGATGACAAGGACGCGGCGTCGATGTTGCGCTTGCTGCTGCCGCTCTGCTCTGAGGTGGTCTTCACCCGCAGCACCAGCTCGCGCTCGCTGCCCCCGCCAACGTTGCAATCGCTCAGCGCTCAGCTCGATGGCCCGCCGGCGGAGGTCATCCGCGAACCCACCCGGGCGCTGGAGCGGGCCCGCGGCCTGGCCGGGGCGGATGGGCTGGTCGTGGCCACCGGTTCGCTCACGCTGGTCGCCGATCTCCTCGCCGCCGCCCAGCGCCGTAATGTGCGCGCGCTGTGAATGACGACGACGACCAGCCGCGGTTTCTGGCCATGATGGGGCTCGTGGCCCTCGCCGTCGCCGTGGTCATTCTCGTGTTTTTCGGGATTGGGTATCTCTTCGGACGGGCATTTCTGTAGCTACCCGCACGTAAATCCGCTGTGTAGCAACAGGAAACCAGCCAGAAATCGCGTACCTAAGGGAGCGACGGAACGCTGACCTCAATACACTCGGCTCGTCAGATGCTGCCCTACGCGATCTTCGGTATTCACAACAGCGCCCTCAACCTGGCCGTTGAGCTGGTCGTCCTGTTCCTGTTCGTGATCTGGTTCGCCCTGATCTACTGGACCTATGCCGACGCCCGGCGGCGGATCGCCGATCCGCTGTTGATCGGGTGCGCCACCGCTGCCTCCTTGTTCCCGTTCGTGGGCACGATCGTCTACATGATCGTGCGCCCGCCCGAGTTCCTCGACGACGTCCGGGAGCGAGAGCTCGAGATGCAGGCTGCGGAGGCCCGGCTGGCCGAGCTCGGCTACCACCTCTGCCCGCACTGCGACTACGAGGTCGAGAAAGACTTCCTGCGCTGCCCGAACTGCATGCGCAAGCTCAAGGACCCCTGCCAGTCGTGCGGGCGTCCGCTCGATCCGACCTGGAAGGTCTGCCCCTTCTGTGAGGCCGAGATCGGCGTGCCGGCCCCGGCCCCTCGCCGCGCGCGTCGCCGCCGCGAGTCCGCGTCGGAGGCTGCCACCGAGCAGCCCTCGACGACCTGATTGATTCCATCCTCAAGTCTGGAGCCGATTGTTTTGGAGCGTACGCTCATCCTCGTCAAGCCTGATGCCTTCTCCCGCCAGCTGACCGGGGAGATAACCGCCCGTTTCGAGCGCAAGGGCCTGCGGCTGGTCGCGCTACAGCTGATGACCATGAGCCGCGAGACGGCCGCTCAGCACTACGCCGAGCACGAGGGCAAGCCGTTCTTTGAGGAACTGGTCGCGTTCATCACCTCCGGCCCGCTGGTGGCGATGGTGCTCGAGGGCGAGCAGGCGATCACCGCCGCCCGCCAGGTGATCGGGGCCACCAACCCCCTGCAGGCCAACACCGGCTCGATCCGTGGCGATTACGCGATCGAGGTCGGCCAGAACATGGTCCACGGCTCCGACGCCCCCGAATCGGCGGCGCGCGAGGTGGCCTTGTTCTTCCCCGACCTGCGCTGACGAGCTGACTGGTCTGATCCTCGCCTCGGCCTCGCCGCAGCGACGGGCCATCCTGGAGCGGCTGGGGGTCAAGTTCACGGTCCGCGTCCCGGGCGTGGCGGAACTGGAGGCCGGCCCTCCGGCCGAGGTCGCGATCGAGAATGCCTACCGTAAGGCGGCGGCGGTCGCCGAGCACGAGCCCGACGGCACCGTCCTCGCCGTCGACACCGTCGTTGCCCTCGGCGCCCGCCTGTACGGGAAACCACGCGACCGTGACGACGCCGGGGAGACGCTGGCCGCGCTGGCCGGTCGGCGCCACGCTGTGATCGGCGGCGTCTGCCTGATCGAGGGCGGGCGGACCCGCACGCTGGCCGCCACCACCGAGGTCCAGTTCCGCCCCCTGGCCACGGACGAGATCGACTGCTATCTGGACACGGGCGAGTGGCAGGGACGGGCCGGGGCGTATGCCATCCAGGAGCGCGGCGCGTTGCTGATCTCCGCGATCGCGGGCGATTACCTGAACGTGGTCGGGCTGCCCGTGGCGGCGATCATGGAGCTCTCGCCGGGCCTGCTCACCGGCCGATCTGCAACTTAGCTGGCATTTATCGACTTTCCAGCCTTTTTGGCTCCGACCAGGGTCGCTCGCGAGGGCGTCTACCCGGAGACCTTCGATACACTCGCTCGCGGACGGCGCTGGCAGTCGGTATGGCCATGTCTGACACCACGGCCTCGTCCGCGCTTCTCTCTACCTAGATCGGACGATGGGCTTCTTTACGTATCTAACCGGATTCGGTGGCCGCGACATGGCGGTCGACCTTGGCACTGCCAACACCCTCGTATACGTACGCGGGCGGGGCATCGTGCTGTCTGAACCGAGCGTCGTAGCGGTCGATTCTCGCACCGGTGAGGTGCACGCGGTGGGGATCGAGGCCAAGCGGATGCTGGGCCGCACGCCGGGAACGATTTCGGCCATTCGGCCCCTCAAGGACGGCGTCATCGCCGACTTCGAGGTCACCGAGGAGATGCTCCGGCACTTCATCCAGAAGGTTCACCAGAACCGCTGGGCGCATCCACGGGTCGTCGTCTGCGTGCCCAGCGGAGTGACCGGGGTGGAAAAGCGTGCCGTGGAGGAAGCCTGCCTGTCGGCCGGCGCCCGCCAGGCATATCTGATCGAGGAGCCGATGGCGGCCGCGATCGGCGCCGGACTGCCGGTCGGGGAGCCGACCGGGTCGATGGTCGTCGACATCGGGGGCGGCACCAGCGAGGTGGCGGTCATCTCGCTCGGCGGCATCGTCGTCTCGCAGTCGATTCGCGTCGGCGGCGATGAGCTCGACGAGGCGATCATCAACTACGTCAAGCGGGAGTACAAGCTGCTCATCGGCCAGCAGACGGCCGAGGAGGTCAAGCTCGAGATCGGGTCGGCGTACACCATGCCCGAAGAGGTCCAGGCCGAGATCCGGGGCCGGGATATGGTCTCGGGTCTGCCCAAGACGGTGATCCTGACCAGCGAGGAGATCCGCGGCGCGCTGGAGGAGCCGGTGTAGCAGATCATCGACGCGGTCAAGGAGACGCTGGACCGCACCCCGCCGGAGCTTGCCTCCGACATCATGGATCGTGGCATCATGCTGGCTGGAGGGGGGTCGTTGCTTCAGGGGATTGAGGAGCGTCTGCGTCACGAAACGCAGATGCCCGCGCACCTGGCGGAGTCCCCGCTGACGTGCGTCGCGGTTGGATCAGGACGTTCGCTGGAGGAGTTCGAAGCGATCCACCGGTCAAGTAAGAATTCACGCAACCGTCGCCGCCGGTAATCGTGCAGAGCGCCTGCCGGAGCCTCGGAGCCAACCTTGGAGACTTGTAGCTCGTGCATGACAAACAGGTACGTCGCCGGCGCGCGGTTCTCGCGCTGCTGGTCGGCATTTCCCTGATCCTGCTCACCGCATACTTCGGTGAGTCGCCGGGCAGCCCGTTGCACAACGTGCAGCGGGGCATCGTCGAGGTGTTTTCTCCGGTGCAGGAGGGGGCCAGCAAGGTCCTCTCCCCGGTCAGGGACGTCGCCGGCTGGTTCTCGGACACGCTGAGCGCCAAGTCACGCAGCGATCGGCTGGCCCGACAGGTGGCCTCGCTGACGCGCAAGCTCGACTACTACGAGCAGAAGGCCAGCGTCTCCGATCAGCTCGCCGCCCAGATGAAGCTCGATACCCGCGTGGGGATGAGCTCCTATCAACCCGTGGCCTCCAATGTGATCGGACGCGACCCCACGCTCTGGTTCCAGACCATCACAATCGACAAGGGCTCAGACGACGGGGTCACGCTTCAGGATCCCGTGACCGGCGACGGGGCGCTGGTCGGCAAGGTCACCACCGTCGATGCCACCGTGTCGGTGGTCACCCTGATCACCGACCATTCCTACGCCGTGGCTGCGTCGGTGCTCGACTCGAGCTCCGGCGGCGACAGTGGGGTGCTGGTGCCGGCGGTCGGCAACCCGAACTCCCTGCTCCTCCAGGATCTGCCGCCGCACGCGCCGATCCAGGTCGGCCAGCAGGTCGTCACCGCCGGCTTCACCGATCCGAGCGACAAGTCGCTCAATTCGCTGTATCCGCCCGGCATTCCGATCGGCCAGGTGTCCAACGCCGATCAGAACCAGCTGCTGAACAACCAGCAGGTCCAGGTCGTCCCGGCCGCCAATCTGCGCCATCTGGCCGCCGTCCAGGTCCTCACTCGACCGCATCCGGGGACCGCTCGCGCCTCGGTCACCGCAACCACCGGATGACCGATTCCCTTCGCCTGCCGCTGCGCCTGGTCGGACTCGCCCTGCTCACCGTCGTGGTGCAGGAGTCGGCCATCTCCCAGATCTCGATATTCGGCGTCAGCGCCGATCTCACTCCGCTGGTCGTCATGTCGGTGGGCCTGCTGGCCGGCAGCATGCCCGGGGCCCTGATGGGGTTCGGGACCGGCCTGCTGGTCGACACGGTGCTCGTGCAGACGTTGGGCATCACCTCGCTGCTCTACATCGCCATCGGTTACTGGTCAGGGCGTCTGCGCGAGCTGCGTGACCCTGCCCACGGGCTGATCCCGCTTGTCGCCGGAGCCACGGCCACGGCCGTCGCCGGGCTGGGCATGTCGCTGATCCAGTTCCTGCTCGGCGTCGACGCGCCGGTCAGCCTTCTCCTGCTCCAGCAGGTGTTCGTGACCATGCTCGTCAACACGCTGATCGCCCTCCCGGTGTACGCCTTCGTCCGCCGGGTCGTGCACACGGCGCTGCCTGACGACGCTCGCCGGCGCCGCCGCCGGGCCTACACCACCGGTGGCCTGAGCCCGCTTCAGAGTCCCTCCCAGCGACTGGGCCCGATGAATCGGAGTGGCCGATGACGCCGCCGCCGGGCGAGGATCGCCGGCCTCCGATGACGCCGCAGCTGGCCTTGAGGGTGGCCGTGGTCGGGAGCTTCGCCCTGGCCATGTTCGCGATCATCTTCTTCCGCCTCTGGTTCTTGCAGGTGCTTTCCGGCGATCAGTACCTGGCTCAGGCCCGGGGAAACCGGACCCGCGAGATCGCCATCGCCCCCGCCCGAGGAGAGGTGCTGGACCGCAGCGGGACCGTCTTGGTCAGCTCCACCAAGGCCCTGGTCGTGCAGATCTCCCCGCCCGATCTGCCCAAGGGCACGCGCGCTCAGGCCGTCCTCTTCCGCCGCCTCGCCCACGTGCTCGGCATCTCGACCCGGCCCCACCGCTGCCGTTACCCGGTCGGTCACTCGGTGGTCGTGGCCCACCTCGCTCAGATTCCGTGTGAGGTCCGCCAGCAGCTCGCTCTGCTGCCTTACGCCGACGTGAACGTCAAGCAGGTCAATCGCTTCGTTCAGTACTACCTGGCCGAGCGTCAGTCGCAGTTTCAGGGCGTTCAGGTGACGACCATCTCCGTGCCTGGTTACCCGCAAAAGACGCTGGCTGCCCAGCTGCTGGGAACGGTGGGCCGGATCACTCCGCAGGAGGTCAAGATGAAGGCCTACCGGGGGGTCTCGCCCAACGCCATCATCGGGCAATCCGGCCTCGAGGGCTGGTATGACCGCTACCTGCGCGGCACCCAGGGCTCGGAGAACGTTCAGGTCGACGCGCTGGGTCGGGCCACGGGCGTCAATAGCAAGACCAACCCGATCGCCGGACACAACCTGGCCCTGTCGATCGACGCCAAGCTCCAGCGCGTCGGACAGCAGGCCTTGCAGACGTCGATTGCCTCCAACCCCGGAGCCACCGCGGGCGCGTTTGTGGCCATGAACCCGGTCAACGGCCAGGTTTACGCCCTGGGCTCGGTCCCGAGCTTTGACCCCACGGTGTTCACTCACACGCTCTCGGAGTCGACCTACAAGAGCCTCACCAACGCCAACGGCGGTGATCCGCTCCTCAATCGAGCCATCCAGAGCGCGGGGCCGACCGGCTCGACCTTCAAGCCGATCACGGCCACCGCCGCCCTGCAGAGCGGGGACTGGAGCACCGGGGACATCTTCGACGACACGGGTCAATACTGCGTCAGCGGCCAGTGCCGCCACAACGCCGGCAACGCCGTCGATGGTTCGCTGGACCTTGTCAACGCGATCCGTGTGTCCTCCGACGACTTCTTCTACAACCTCGGCGTGAAGACCAACGTCGACCCCTATCAGCACCCCGGCGGCGGCCCGCTTGATCAGTGGGCGCGGAATTTCGGGGTCGGCCGCCCGACCGGGATCGATCTGCCCGGTGAGGACGCCGGGACCCTGCCCTCGCCGCGCTGGCGCAACGAGCGCAACCGGCTCGAGGCCGAGTGCGATCGTGCCATCGGCCCCTTCAAGGGCAAGCCCAAGCACCCGCCCGGCGGATGCGGGATCGCCGACGGCACCAATCGTCCCTGGTCGGTGGGCGACAACGAGAACCTCGCCGTCGGGCAGGGCGATGTGCAGGCCACCCCGCTGCAGCTCGCCGTGGCCTACTCGGCGCTGGCCAACGGCGGCACGGTCGTCCGTCCCCACATCGGGCTTGACGTCCAGAACCCCGACGGCACGGTGCTGCAGAAGATCGACCCGGCGCCGGCCCGGCATCTCCCCATCAACCCGTTCTATCTGGAGACCATCCGCGCGGGACTGCGCGCCGCGGCTTCGCAAGCCGGAGGCACCTCGGTCGACGTGATGGGCAGCTTCCCCGAGCAGGTCTACGGTAAGACCGGTACCGCCCAGTACACCGGGCAGCCCGACTACTCCTGGTACGCCTGCTTCGTGCCGCCGAGCGCCACCAGCAAGCCGATCGTGGTCGTCGTCCACGTCGAGCGAGGCGGCTTTGGAGACGTGGCCGCGGCCCCGGTCGCCCGCCAGATTCTCTCGCAGTGGTTCTTCAACAAGCCCGGTCCCTACAAGTCGGGGAACTCGGCCACGCTATGAGCAGCCGGATCATTCAGATGGGCTCCGCACTCGGTGAGCCCGGATGGCGAGCGGAGCCCAGATGAGCGTCATTCAGCCCGGTGAGGAGATCATCGCCCGCCGCCCGCGGGTGCTGCCCGACCCGTTGCTGACTGCTGGCGGCCGCTGGCCTGGTCGCGTGCTCGCTGATGACGCTTAACAGCGCCACCCGCAAGGCGGTCCCCGGCCATCCACTCTTCTACCTCGAGCGCCAGGCCATCTACGCCGCAATCGGTGTGCTCCTGGCCCTGGTTCTCAGCCGAATCGACTACTCACGGCTGCGCGAGTACAAGTGGGGGCTGTTCGCGCTCATGATCGGGCTCAACCTGGTCGTGTACGGGATGCCTCCGGTCCAGGGGGCGCGGCGCTGGATCCCGCTCGGTTTCATGCAGTTCCAGTCGTCCGAGTTCGGAAAGCTGCTCATCATCGTCGCCCTGGCGGCCTTTGCCGTCGACCGATCGCGTCGCCTGCACGAGCGACGGACCACGGCCCGGATCATGCTCCTGGCCCTGCTGCCGGCGCTGATCGTGATCCCGCAGCCCGACCTCGGCACGGGCATGGTCTACGTGGCCGTCGGCTTCGCCATCCTGTTCTTCGCCGGCACCAGCTGGAAGCAGCTGACCGGCCTCATCGCCATGTTCCTGGCCGCCGTCGCGATCGTTTTGGCCGGGGCGCCGGCGCTCGGCGTTCACCTTCTCAAGCCCTACCAGCAGCAACGCCTGACCGGGTTCTTGAACCCGTCCCGGGACCCGGGCAACCAGACTTATCAGATCACCGAGTCCCTGATCGCCATCGGATCGGGACAGAAGACGGGTCGCGGCAACAACGCGACCCAGACCAAGTTGAACTTCCTGCCCGCCAACGACACGGACTTCGTGTTCGCAGCGGTGGGAGAGACCTACGGATTCGTCGGCGCGGCCGTCGTGCTGTCGCTGTACGCACTGCTTGATCTGGCGCACGCTGCGAATCCTCACGATGTCGAAGAACCTCTACGGAACGCTGATCGCCGGAGGCATTCTGGCCATGCTGATGTTCCAGGTCTTCGTCAACATCGGAATGACGATCGGGATCATGCCCATCACGGGTGTGCCCCTGCCGCTGCTGAGCTATGGCGGCTCGTCGGTGATCGTCACCTTTTTGGCCATCGGGCTCTTGCAATCGATCTACGTGCAGGCCCGGCTGGCCTCGATCGGGAAGTCCCGGCCGCGGTAGCCACTATTTTCGTATATGTCAGCGCGACCAGATCCGCGCGACAGATTTACAAAGGACTGAATAAAAATTGAAGAAGCAAGTGCTGGTCAGCGTGGACCGTGGGGAGACCCGGGTCGCACTGCTGGAGTCAAAGGGCACCGTCCCGCCCCGCAAGCCGGGCTCGGGTAACTCGCGTCGCCGGCGGCAAGCCCGCCAATCCGGACCGCCGGCTATCAGGTCGCAGAGCTCTATCTCGAGCGCCGCGGCAACCGGTCGATCGTCGGCAACATCTATAAGGGCCGGGTCGACAACGTCCTCGCCGGCCTGGAGGCGGCCTTCGTCGACATCGGCCTGGAGAAGAACGGCTTCCTGCACGTCGATGAGATCGTGCTGCCCGGCGTCGAGGCGCCTCGCCGCGGCCGCGGATCGGGTCGCGACGGCCGCCAGATCACCGACATGCTCAAGCCCGGTCAGGAGATCGTCGTCCAGGTGGTCAAGGATCCCCTGAAGACCAAGGGCGCCCGCCTGTCGATGGATCTGACCATCGCCGGCCGCTACATGGTCTACGCCCCCTACGGCGAGGGCGTTGGCGTCTCGCGCCGCCTGGATGAGAAGGAGCGTGAGCGCCTGCGCAAGGAGGCCGCCAAGCTCGACCTCAAGGGTTCGGGCGCGATCATCCGCACCGCCGCCCAGGGCGCCTCACGCGCCGACCTCGAGCGCGAGATGCTGTACCTGTTCAAGCTCGGCGAGGTGCTCGAGAAGCGGGTCAAGGAGACGCAGGCCCCGGCGCTCGTCTTCCAGGAGGCGGATCTGTCGGTCCGCGTCGTGCGCGACATCTTCTCGGCCGACTTCGAACGCGCCGTCGTCGACGACGCCAAGCAGCATCACCGGCTGGTCTCGTTCTTCTCGCGGACCGCCCCGGACCTCGTCGAGCACGTCGAGCTGTGGGAGGAGCCCGAGCCGCTGTTCGAAGTCCTTCGGCGTCGAGAAGGTGCTCGACTCGACGCTCTCGCGGCGGGTCGATCTGCCCAGCGGCGGCTATCTGATCATCGATTACGCCGAGGCGCTGACCGTGATCGACGTCAACTCCGGGCTCGTTCATCGGCCGCGGCAAGGGTGCGCGGCTCGAGGACACGATCACCAAGACCAACCTCGAGGCCGCCGACGAGGTCGTCCGTCAGCTGCGCCTGCGCGACATCGGCGGGATCATCGTCATCGACTTCATCGACATGTCGCGCGCCCGCAACCGGGACGCGGTGCTCAAGACGCTGCGCAAGGCTCTGGACGAGGACCGGACCAAGACCTTCGTGGTCGAGATCTCACCGCTGGGCCTGGTCGAGATGACCCGCCAGAACGTCACCGATGGCGTTCGCGAGATCATGACCCGCCCCTGCCCGACCTGCGACGGCGAGGGCGTGATCAAGTCCGAGGAGACGATCGCCATCGAGTTCGAGCGTCGCATGCGCGATCTGGCCAAGCAGACCTCGGCCGAGGCGATCCTGATCCAGATGAACCCTCGCGTCAGCGCCGAGTTCACCGGCAGCGAGGCCCGGGTGCTCCACGCCGTGGAGCAGGAGACCGGCAAGTGGTTTCACTTCGAGGGTTCCGAGGGTCTGCCCCTCGAGCACTTCGCCGTCCTGCTCGAAGGCGATCGCGAGCAGGTGCTGGAGCGAGCCCTGCCCTTCCGCGAAGGCGAGGAGGTCCACGTCGAGATCGTCGAGCCGCACATGTACAGCCCCGGGGACGCCGTGGCCAAGATCGACGGCTACATCATTCAGGTCAAGGGCGGCACACCGTACGTGGGCGAGAAGCACGTGGTTCGGATCGACGAGGTCGGCCGGACCGCCGCCGTGGCCTCGCTGGTCGACGTTCCCCCGGGTCCGGACGCGCAGGATTCGGGTAGCCGTGACGATGAACTAGAATCGAAGCCTCGGCGCCGCGGCCGCAGAGGCGGACGGCGCCGTTCGGGCGCCAAGGCCGGTACCGCGGCCTCCGCGCCGGATTCGGAATGAACATGTACGCAATCGTCAAGACAGGTGGCAAGCAGTACCGCGTGAGTGAGGGCCAGACCCTCCTCGTCGAACGCCTGCCCGCTGGCGATGGAGAGACGGTCGAGCTCCAGCCGCTGCTGCTCGTCGACGGCGGCGACGTGATCGACGGAGACCAGCTCAGCAAGGTGACCGTCTCTGCCCGGATCGTCGCCCACGAGCGTGGACCGAAGCTCCGCATCGTCAAGTTCAAACCCAAGCGCGGCTACAAGCGCCGTAACGGACACCGGCAGGAGCTGACTCGCATCGAGGTCACCTCGCTGGGCCGCAAGGCGCCGCGCTCGCGCAAGAGGGCGATCCTCGGAGCCGGCCCCCGTGGCCGCCGAGGCCGGGAAGGGAGACAGCGATGGCGCATAAGAAGGGCCTCGGCTCCAGCCGCAACGGCCGCGACTCAAAGCCCAAGTACCTCGGGGTCAAGGTGTTCGCCGGCCAGACCGTGACCGGGGGCGAGATCATCGTCCGCCAGCGCGGAACCCGCTTCAAGCCCGGCGACGGTGCCGGCATCGGCCGTGACGACACGATCTACGCCCGCGCGGCCGGGACCGTGGCCTTCACGACCGGGCGGCGCGGTCGGGTCATCTCGATCGTCTCCGGTGAGTCCAACGGCGCTCAGCCGGCCTCGACCAACGCCTGACCGGCCCGCCGGCAGAGTCGTCGGCGCGACCGGACGTCGCCGGGGCCGGCAGCACGCTGCCGGCCGCCAGTCCGCACGGCCAGCCGGACCCGCTAGCTGGTGGCGCACCAGCTCGGACGTGCACAGCGGGCAGCGCCGAGCCTTGATCGGGATCTCGCTCGTGCACTCCGGGCACTCCTTGACCGTCGGGTCCTCCTGGGACCGCCGGGACATCAGCACGTTGTAGGGCTTGACGACGAAGAGGAAGATGACCAACGCCGTCGTCACGAACGTGATCAGGGCGTTGATGAAGTCGCCGTACAGGAAATGGCTGCCGTTGATCGTGAACGAGAGAGCTCCGAAATTGGGCTGGCCGAAGATCAGGGCAATGATCGGCGTGATGAGATCGGCGATGAACGACTTGATCAGAGCGGCGAACACGACCCCCATGACAAACGCGACGGCCAGTTCGACCAGGTTCCCTCGCATCAGGAACTGCTTGAACTCGGTCCACAAGCTCATAGTCGGGCTCCTCAGATCGACGCCACCAGTTGCGGCAAGCATAACCCCGGGCCCCTCACAGCGGGCGTTTTTCAGACGGAGCGTCTTGGGCCTCGCGATCAGCCCTGACCGCGCCTTTTAGTTAGGTCACGATGCAAGATCGAGCACGCATTCATGTCCAGGCGGGGGCCGGCGGCGACGGCTGTCTGAGCTTCCGCCGCGAGGCCCACGTGCCCAAGGGCGGCCCCGACGGCGGTGACGGTGGCCGCGGGGGAGACGTGGTGCTGGTCTGCGACGCCTCGCTGCGCGATCTTGAGAGCCTACCGCCGCCGCGCCCATTACAAGGCCGGTCGCGGGGGCCATGGCCAGGGCGCGCTACGCCACGGCGCCGACGGGGAACTGCTCGAAATCCGGGTCCCTCCGGGTACCGAGGTGATTCTCGAAGAGGACGGCACCGCCCACGATCTGGTTCGCGACGGGCAGCGGGCGCTGATTGCCCGCGGTGGTCCCGGCGGTCGGGGAAACAAGCGCTTTGCCGGCCCCACGCACCAAACTCCGCGGTTCGCCGAACGGGGCCTACCTGGAGCCGAGATGTGGCTCACCCTGCAGCTGAAGCTGATCGCGGACGTTGGGCTGATCGGACTCCCCAACGCCGGCAAGTCCTCGCTGCTGGCTCGGCTGACTCGCGCCCACCCCAAGGTCGCGGGCTACCCGTTCACGACGCTGTCTCCGGTTCTCGGCACGCTCGAAGCCGAGTCTCGTCAGCTCGTCATCGCCGACATCCCGGGGCTGATCGAGGGAGCCAGCGACGGAGCCGGGCTCGGCCACGAGTTTCTCGCCCACGTCGAGCGCACCCGTCTGCTCGTTCACGTGCTCGATCTCAGCCCCCTGGACGGCAGCGATCCGGTCCGCAACCACGCCACCGTCGAACAGGAACTCCAGCGCCACGATCCACGCCTGGCGCGGCTGCCGCGCATTCTGGCCCTGTCCAAGGCCGACCTGGTCGCCGCCGAGACGGCCGCAGCCGCCCAGGCGCAGTGGCGCGAGCGGCTCGGTGACGCGGTTCCGGTGCTGGTCACATCCGCCGTGTCGCGGCGCGGCCTGCCCGAGCTGGCGCAACGAGATCGTCCGCCGTGTCCCGCGCGAGCCAGCGCCGGAGGACGCCGCAGCGGCGGAGATTCCGGTTGGCGAGGAGCTGGCCGGCCACAAGGTGTTTCGGCCGGCCGCCGATCGCAGCTTCCAGGTCAAGCCGCACTGGGGACGCCGCCTTCGCGGTCACGGGCGCGGGCATCGAGCGGCTCGTGGCCCGCTACGACCTCGAGAACGAGGAGGCGCTGGCGCACTTCGAGCGCCGCCTGCGCGGGATCGGTGTTCTCCGTGCGCTCGAGGCCGAGGGTTTCAAGGCCGGAGATGAGGTTGAGATCGCCGGAGTTGCCTTTCGACCTGGACCCGGAGGTGTAGGATCTCGCCGCTGCGCATCGCCGGACCCGCTTCCGCCGGCGTCCCGCAGTCGCCCACATCTGAAGGAGGAAGAGTCAATGCGCCGTAGCCTTGTCCTGCTGGTGCTCGCAGCGGCGTTCTCGCTTTACCAAGCCTCGCTGGCGCGCGCGTGCTCCGCGTCGGCACCTACCACGGGATCCGCGGTCAGTTCCGCACCGATTCAGGCCGCCGTCAAGGCCGCCGAGCCGCGGCGACTGGGTTCTGCTCGCCCCCGGGGATTACAAGACTCGCCCCGTGCGATCACCACGCCCAAGGGCCGCCAGGAATTCCCCGCCGCGGTGCTCGATCACGAAGGCCCGCCTGCACATCCGAGGTATGAACCGCAACTCGGTCGTCGTCGATGGCACCAAGCCCGGCTCGGCGCGATGCAGCCCGCGCCGGCAAGGCCCAGAACTTCGGTCTCAAGGTCAAGCACGACAAGGCCTCGGGCGTGAACGGCTCGAGGTCTGCAAGGCCGCCAGCGTCTCGATCGAGAACCTGACCGCGTGCAATTTCCTCGAGCGGTTCCCAGAACGCCGGCAACGAGATCTGGTGGAACGGCGGGGACGGCAGCGGCAAGGTCGGCGGCCATGGATTACTTCGGCGCGCTACCTGAGCGCGACGAGCACCTATCTGAAGAACAAGAGCGCCGCCGGCGAAACCGCCGGCCGGATACGGGATCTTCTCCAGCAACTGGAGTGGCGGGACCTGGAACCAGATCTACGCCACCAACTTCAATGACTCGGGCTTCTACATCGGGGCCTGCCAGCAGCTCTGCAACCAGACGCTCGACCTGGCCACGCCGAGTTCAGCGCGCTCGGCTACTCGGGCACCAACTCCGGCGGGCAGCCTGCTGATCGAGAACTCCGAGTTCGACAACAACAGGATGGTTTCGACACCAACAGCCAGAACGCCGACGAGCCGGTCGCCTCAGAACGGCGCCTGCCCGGCACGGCGGTCAAGTCAGCCCGATCGCCCGGGCCCACACCTGCTGGGTGTTCTTCCACAACAACGTCCACGACAACAACAACCCGAATGTGCCCGCGTCGGGCCAGGCGGGTTCAACGCCGCTCGGGGTCGGCACGGGGATGTCGCGTCAGCGGCGGCCGCAACGACACCGTCATGGACAACACGTTCGTCCATAACAACGCGTGGGCCGTGCTGATCCGGTCCAGCAGGGTGACGGCGGCGGCCGTGCTACGGCGGCACGCTGGGTTCGGCGCCTCGGCGTCCCACCCTGCGTGTCTGTTCGACGACTACGGGGACGCCGATCCGGAACAACGCTTCTCGGCAACGGCAGCTTCGGGCACCAACCAACGGGGACATTCGCCACGGATAACTTCGAGACGGCAATCCGACGAACTGCTTCCGGGGCAACACGAAGCCGCGGAATGGCCATCACGACCTCGCCGGCCGCGTCTCGCTGCAGACTACCCATCCGGCCTGCACGGCAAGCCCAGTGCGCCGGCCAGCGGCAGTGACCGTCGTTCCTGGCAGGTCCTGTGCGGCAGCCAGGGATCAGCTCGGCTGGGACGCCGCGGCCTGCCCGACGGGCAAGCCTACCCGCCGCGAACGCCCGGATCGTCATGCACCGTTGCCAAGCAGCGGACGATGCCCAATCCGTGCGCGGGCGTGCCGTCCAATCCGTGGTGCGGCCGGTGGCCAGTCGCCCGGGGGTCGCCCTGACGGGCGGTCCGGCTAGCAGGAATCGACGAGACCACAGCCGGGCGGGCGGCGCGGCCGTCGCCCCGCCCGGCGGCTGTCTTCGCAGTGGATCTCTCCCCGCGACGGACCGCAATCTGTAGGATCGCGCCCATTCCTGCGTGCAGGGTCGCCCGAGGAGGGCCGGATGAGGTCTCGTAAGTGGCTTTCGCGTTCGCGGTGGCAGTGTCGGCGTTCGCGGGGGCAGTCTGGGCGGTCGTTCCGGCCACCGCGGGCGCGCAGGTCCTGAGGGTCGGCAGCTTCGACGGGAGTCCCCGGGCCAGTTCAGCTCCGTGCAGGCGGCGGTCAAAGCCGCCCACCCCGGCGATGTCGTTCTGTCGGGCCCGGGTGACTACAAGACCGACCGAACTCGATCACCGCCCCCGCCGGCTACCCGCGAGTTCCCGGCCGGCGTGCTCATCACGACCCCAGCGCTGCATCTGCGAGGGATGAGCCGCAGCTCGGTGGTCATCGACGGCACCAAGCCCGGGACGCCTCGCAGTGCTCGCAAGGCCCCTTCGGCGCAGAACTTCGGGCCCGCCGGGGCCGACGGGGACGGCCCGCGGGCGCCAACGGGATCATGGTCTGGAAGGCCGACAACGTCTCGGTCGAGAACCTGACCGCCTGCAACTTCCTCGGGCGGCTCGGGCGAGGCCGGCAACGAGATCTGGTGGAACGGGGGCGCCGAACAGCGGGCAGATCGACGGCCACGGCTACTACGGCGCCTACCTGAGCACGACCAGCACCTTCTACCAGGACGAGTCGAGCGCGGCTCGAGTACGGGGTCTTCTCCAGCAACTGGGACCGGCGGGACCTGGGATCAGATCTACGCCTCGAACTTCAATGACTCGGGCTTCTACATCGGCGCCTGCCAGCAGATCTGCAATCAGACGCTCGACCACGGCTGGTCGCAGTACAACGCCCTCGGCTATTCGGGCACCAACTCCGGCGGGTATCCTGGTCATCGAGAACTCCACAGTTCGACCACAACGAGGATGGCTTCGACACCAACAGCCAGAACGCCGATTTCCCGCCGCCGCAGGACGGGGCGTGTCCGAACGGCGCGATGAGCCCGATCAGCCATACGCATTCCTGCTGGGTGTTCATGGACAACTACGTGCACGACAACAACAACCCCAACGTCCCCGCGGCCGGCTCCGCCGCGGCCGGTCCGGTCGGCACCGGCATGTCGATCTCAGGCGCTCGCAACGACACGGTCATGAACAACACGTTTGCCAACAACGGCGCCTGGGGCGTGATCGTCGTGCCCTACCCCGACAGCACGACCCAGCCCTGCACCGGGGGGACCCAGGCCCAGGGCGAGTGCGTGTTCGACGAGTTCGGCGACGCCGTTCTGAACAACAGGTTCATCCATAACGGCTTCTTCGGCAACACGACCAACGGCGACATCGGCTTTGCCAACATCCAGCCCGGGCCGACGAACTGCTTCCACGGGAATACCGACGCCAACGGACTGACCACCTCGCCCTCGGGACTGGAGAGCAGCTACCCGGCCTGCAACGGAAAGACCGTGGCCCCGAACCCGAATCCGCTCTTCGTGCAGCAGGTGGCGTGCGACTCGGAAGTCGATCCAGCTCGCCGCTCTCACCGGGGGCCAGACGTGTCCGCCGGTGGGGGCCAACTACCCCCGCCACGGTGCCGGCCAGCCGATGCCGCCGATTCCCTCCGGACTGCCCGCCATGGCCCATCCGTGTGTCGGGGTCTCGACCGACCCGTGGTGCAGCGGCCAGGTCTTCCGCGTCCCGCGGTGCGCGGTGGGGCGGCCGCGGACAAAGATGAACCTCGCCGTGCTGGAGAGCTTCCGCTCGGTCGCTACGCGGATCGGCCGCGGGCGCACGGTCACCCATCGCGCCAAGGGCCGGCACGCCGCCGTGCGCGTGAACCTGCGCCGTTACCGCCACCGCCTGGTTCGCGTCCGCTACACGGAGAACATCCGCGTCGCGGCCACCGGGAGCACGCCACGTTCACGCGCATCTTCCATCGCTGCTGAGCGGGGGAGCGCCCTGCCGGGGGCGGCCGCCGGGCGCGAGCGGCCGTCGCCGGCGCGCGTAAGCTCTCGTCCGGTGGACCCCACCCGAACATTCCGCCGGCCATGGCGGCCGCGGATGACCGTGAGGCTATGTCCTCAGTCCTCGACGCAGCGCTGCTGCGCCTTCGGTCCTGCGTCCTCGCCTGACGGCCCCCGCATCTCGCCCTTCCCGGCGAAATGTTCAGGCGGAGCCCACTGGTGAGCACCGTGGTCATCAAGCTGGGCTCGAGCCTCGTGGCCGACGAGCGGGGCGCCGTCCGCGAGGCTGTCCTGGGCCGCATCTGCGACGAGGTGGCGGAGCTGCACCACGCCGGCCATGCCGTGATCGTCGTCACCAGCGGGGCGATCGCTCGCGGGCATGGGGGTGATGGCGCTGCCCCTGCGGCCGCGCTCGATCGATGAGCTCCAGGCCGCCAGCGCCGTCGGCCAGGGCAAGCTCTACCAGGTCTACGACGAGTTGCTGCGCGCCCGCGACACCCCCACCGCCCAGGTCCTGCTCACGTTCTTTGACATGAGCGCGCGGACGCACTACGTCAACGCCCGCCAGACACTGCGCAAGCTGCTCGAGTGGCGCGTGGTTCCCGTCATCAACGAGAACGACACCACCACGACCGACGAGATCTCGTTCGGCAACAACGACTTCCTGGCCGCCCAGGTGGCGATCCTGCTCGGCGCCGACCTGCTGTTGCTGCTCACCGATGCCGACGGCGTATTCAGCGCCGATCCGCGCCACCAGCCCGACGCCGTCCGGGTGATCGAGGTGCGCGACTTCGCCGAGCTCGAGAGCCTGGACATCGCCCAGGCGCCCTCGCCGCTCGGCTCCGGGGGCATGCGCTCCAAGGTCGTGGCGGCGGAGATGGCCACGGCGGCTGGTGTCCCGACGGTCATCGCCAGCGGGCTCGAGCCGGGGCGCATCGCAGGCGGCGGCCGCGGGGGAGCCGGTGGGGACGACGCTTCGCCGCCCGGGCCGGACGCTACTCGAGCTTCAAGCTGTGGCTGAAGTACGCCAAGCCGACCCGCGGGCAGGTGATCGTCGATGCCGGCGCCGCCCGCGCGCTCACCGAGGCCGGAACCAGCCTCCTGCCGGTGGGGATTCTCGAGGTCGCGGGGATCGTTTGCCGCCGGGGACGCCGTGGAGATCGTCCATGACGGCCACCCAGTCGGCCAAGGGCATCTCCAACTACTCAGCCGGCGAGCTGCTCGAGGTCCGCGGGCTGCAGTCGGGCGCGGTCCGTCAACGGCTCCCACGCGCCAGCGAAGAGGCTGTTCACCGCGACTATCTCGTGCTGTCGTAACCTAGGCCGCATGGCCAGCACAGCTGATTTCCATCACCGATACCTGTCTCGTCGCCCAGCGCGCCGCCCGCACCCTGGCCACGCTCGGGTCTGCCACCAAGGACAGCGCGCTGGAGGCGATCGCCGCCTCCCTCGTCGCGCGGACCGAAGAGATCGTGGCCGCCAACGCCGTGGATCTCGAGCTGGGGCGCGAGGCGGGCCTGTCGGAGCCGCTCATGGACCGGCTGGCGCTGGACGCCAGCCGGGTCGCTGAGATGGCCGCCGGCGTGCGCAAGATCGCCGCCGTTGCCCGACCCGGTCGGTGAGGTCGTGGGGGGCTCGCGGCTGGCCAACGGTCTGGAGCTGCGCCAGGTTCGGGTCCCGCTGGGCGTGATCGCGATCGTCTACGAGGCGCGCCCGAACGTGACCATCGATGCCGCCGCGCTGTGCCTGAAGTCGGGCAACGCCGTCGTTCTGCGCGGCTCGAGCGCGGCCGCTAACTCCAACGCCATTCTGGCTGCGATCGCGATCGAGGCCGCCACGGCCGCCGGGCTGCCCTAGGGGGCGCTGGCGCTGTTGGCCGGTAGCGGGCGCGAGGACCTGGCCGAGCTGGCCACCCAGGCCGGCGTCGATCGATCTCATCATCCCCCGCGGCGGAGAGGGCCTGAAGGCGGCCCTCAAGGCCGTGGCGACGGTTCCCGTCATCTACGCCGCCTCGGGCAATAACCACATCTATGTCGACGCCGGCGCGGACCACGACGGCCGCGGAGGCGATCGTTCTCAACGCCAAGCTCCAGCGGCCGGCGACCTGCAACGCGGCCGAGAAGCTGTTCGTGCACCGAGACGACGCGGCCACCTTCCTGCCCCGGGTGCTCGCCGCGCTGCGCGCGGCCGGGGGTGGTCCTCCACGGTGACGGGCGAGCGCGACGGCGCGCCGGGCATCGAGATCGACGCCGTCACCGAGGAGGACTGGGACACCGAGTATCTGGCGCTGGAGATGGCAGTCGGCGTGGTCGACTCGCCCGCCGCGGCGATCGAGCACATCAACCGCCACGGGAGCGGACACTCGGAGGCCATCGTGACCCGCGACACCGTGTCGGCGCGGGCCTTCCAGCTCGGGGTTGACGCCGCCTGCGTGTACGTCAACGCCTCCACGCGCTTCACCGACGGCGGTCAGTTCGGAAAAGGCGCCGAGATCGGCAACTCGACCCAGAAACTCCACGCCCGCGGCCCGATCGGCCTGGCCGAGCTGTGCACGATCAAGTATCTGGTCGAGGGCGACGGCCACATCCGATCCTGAGGCTGGGGCCGAGCCCCGGCTCCGCGTCCACCTCGATGCCCCAGTGCGCATCGGCATTCTCGGCGGTACCTTCAATCCGCCCCATATCGGTCATCTGGTCTGCGCTCAGGAAGCTCACCGGGAGCTTGAGCTCGATCAGGTTCTGTTCGTTCCCGCCCGCATTCCGCCTCATAAGCCGGTCGAACACGAGCCCGGCGCCGAGCATCGCCTCGAGCTGTGCCGGCTGGCTGTGGGTGACGACGAGCGCTTTGCCGTGTCGGCGCTGGAGCTGGGCCGGGAGGGACCGTCGTACACGGTCGATACTCTTAAGGAGCTGTCATCGCACGAGTCCCAACCTGAGCTCTTTCTGATCGTCGGTGGTGACATCGCGGTCGGTCTGCCCCGCTGGCGGGAGCCGGAGCACGTCCTGAGGCTGGCCACGCTGGCCATCGCCAAGCGTCAGGGCACCGCGAGAGCTGCGGTTCAGGGCACACTCAGCACCCTCAAGGGGGGGGAGCGTTCGCGCTTCTTCGCCATGCCGGGGATCGGGGTCTCCTCGACCATGATCCGCCGCCGGGTGCGCGCTGCTCAGCCCATCCGGTATCTCGTGCCCGACGCGGTTGCCCGGTACATCGAGCACCACAACCTCTACGCGGAGGAAAACCCTACTAAATGAACGCCGAGACGCAGACCACTCTGGCCCCCGAGCAGATGTCGGCGGCGATCGCCGAACTGGCCACGGACCGCAAGGCCATAGACGTCGTGCAGCTGGATCTGCGCGGGATGGTCGGCTACGCCGACTACTTCATGATCTGCAGCGGCCGTACCGATCGCCAAACCAAGGCCATCCACGATGCCATCTACCAGGGCATGAAGGACGAGCACGGCCTGATTCCGCGCCGTATCGAGGGCATGCCGGAGGCCCAGTGGATCCTGCTCGACTATCTGGACGTGGTCGTGCACGTCTTCACCCCCGAGACGCGCGAGTACTACCGGCTCGAGCAGCTGTGGGGCGAGGCACCGTCGCTGGCCTTCGAGACCGCCGCCACCTGAGCCCGGATCCGACAGACCGGGATGCCGGGCTCGGCTAGAGGCCAGGCCGCTCGGCTACAGGGCGGTCATCAGCTTCGGGCGCCACTTCCTTTTTACGGCTCATGACCCCGGGCAGGGCGATCGTCGAGTCATTGGCCTCGACGCCGAAGCTGCGGGCGACGGCGGGTACATCGCCGGAGACGAGCATCTCGGTACCGTGTTCGAGCACGTCGGTGACCATCAGCGCGTAGACCCCGAGCTCCTTGCGCTCGCGCTCGCGGGCCATCACCTCCAGCAGCTCCGATCTTGCGCTCGAGCAGGGATCTGCCCACGACCTCGACCTGGGCGATGCAGATCGTCTGGCCGCCCCGGATCTGGTAGCGCTTGGCATCCCGAGTGACGATCTCCTCGGCGCTAACCTCCGACACATCGGCGGTGGACTCGAACATCTCCCGCCCCAGCTCCCGCGCGTCGACCTCCAGGGCACCCTCCAGGTAGGAGACGACGGCGCGATCGCGGTCGGTGGTGGTGGCGGAGTTGAGGATGACCGTGTCCGAGAGCACCGCCCCGAGCAGCATCAGCGCGCTGGTCGGGCTGGGCTCGAGCCCGTTCTGGCGGAAGCGCTCGACGACCAGCGTGGCCGTTGAGCCGACGGGATCGAAGGTGGCGGTGACCGGGAACGCGGGTCTCGATCGAACCGATGTGGTGGTGGTCGAGGATCTCGACGATCTCGGCCTGGCCGATCCGATCACGCTCTGCGCCTGCTCGGCGTGGTCGACGAGCACGATCCGCCGCCGGGGCGGGGCGACGAGGTCAGAGCGGGTGATCAGCCCCACCGGCCGTTGGTCCCCGTCGATCGCCACCGCCCCTCCGTAGTGGGTCTCCTTGACCTGTTCGGAGATGTCATCGACCAGGTAAGTCCTCGTTGACGGTCAGAGGCGTCGGTTTCCATCAGCGCCCGGCAGGGAGCGGCCAGGCGTGATCATGCGCCCGGAGACATAGCTGTCCAGCGGGGAGACGACGAGCGCGGTGCCGCGCTCGCGGGCCCGCTCGATGACCTCCGCCTCAGGGTCGGCTGCCGTTGGAGATGACCAGCAGCGCGGCGCCGAGGTCGATGGCCAGCAGCTGAGCATCGGTGCGATTGCCGACCACCACCGCGTCGCCATCGGAGATCCCGCTTTTCGGGTCACATCGGTGGAGTGAACCCAGACCCGGCCCGACAGCTGGCGGTCATCGCCGGCTACGAGCTCGCCCTCGAGCACGTCGACGATCGCGCTGACGTAGGTGGGCGCCTCCTCGAGCGTCGAGGTCCGCCGGGTCTCGCGGATGTAGCGACGGGCCAGCGCGCGCTCGGTCAGCACCCCGGACAGGGCGCCGCGCATCGTCGACGATCGGCACCAGCTCGAGGTCGGCCTTGGCCATGGCCAGACCCGCCTCGCGAATCGGCTCATCCTGCCCGCTGACCGGAAAGCTGGTCCGCATCACGTCGCGCGCCCGCGGCATGACGTGGGGCAAGAAACGCCGGTTCGTCGGCGCCGCTGCGCTCGAGCAGCCAGCGTGGTCTGAGCGTTGCTGTCGCCAAGACGCACGGCCAGGTACTCGTTGTCGGAGTCCATACGGTTGCGCAGCTCGGCATAGCCGATCGCCGAAGCGATCGAGTCGGTGTCGGGGTTGCGGTGACCGCTGACGTAGATGAGGGACATGGGCGCGGTGATTATCCCGCCCGGTCGGGCGTCTGCTCCCGGCCGCGAGCCCGCACCAGGCGGCCCGGAGCAAGAGACTGAAGAAGTGGAGCTAGGGGGCTCGAACCGACGACCTCCGCCATGCCATGGCGGCGCTCTCCCAGCTGAGCTATAGCCCCTTCGAAAGCGAAGTTCTCTGCAAGGGTAATACACGCTCGCTGGCTGCTGGGCCGCGGCGGTGTCAGCCGAGAGGTCGTAAAAGCGAACCATTGGAGCTTTCTCGGCCTGCTCTCCGGGCTGGCCGTCACTGCGCCCGTGCACTGACCGGCCTCCCGGCCCGGCACGCAAGTAACCTCAGTCCCACCTATGGCCGCTGACCGCTACGAACCCCGGCAGATCGAATCCCGATGGCAGGAGCTATGGGCCCGCGAGGGGACCTGGGAGGTCGCCAACGCCACCCGTGAGGAGGTCGGCGGGGACGACCGGGGCCCGGAGAAGTCCTACGTGCTCGAGATGCTGCCCTACCCCAGCGGCGAGCCTCACATCGGGCACCTGAAGAACTACTCCCTGGGTGACGCCATCGCCCACTTCCACCGCCGGACGGGTCACCGCGTCCTGCACCCGATGGGCTATGACGCCTTTGGGCTGCCGGCCGAGAACCACGCGATTCGCACCGGCGTGCATCCCCGCCAGTCGACCGACGAATCGATCGCCGCCTTCCAGCGAGCCTTCCGCTCCTGGGGGATCTCCATCGACTGGACGCGCGAGCTGGCCACGCACGAGCCGAGCTACTACCGCTGGACTCAGTGGATCTTCCTCAAGCTGCTCGAACGCGGGCTGGCCTACCGCAAGGAGGCGGCGGTCAACTGGTGTCCCTTCGACGCCACCGTGCTGGCCAACGAGCAGGTCATCGACGGCCGCTGTGAGCGTTGCGGGCACGAGGTGGAGATCCGCCAGCTCGAGCAGTGGTTCTTCCGCATCACTGATTACGCGGAGCGGTTGCTCGATGATCTGGACACGATCAACTGGCCTGAGCACGTCAAGGCAATGCAGCGCAACTGGATCGGTCGCAGCGAGGGGGCCGAGGTCGCCTTCCGGTGCGAGGAGCTCGGTACCGAGTACACGGTGTTCACGACTCGTCCCGACACGCTGTTCGGCGCCACCTTCTTCGTGATCGCGCCCGAGCACCCCGACGTGTTCCGGCTGGCCGCCGGGACCGAGCACGAGGCCGAGGTCCACCGGTACGTCAACCAGACGCTGACCGAGTCCCCGGAGGAGCGTGGCGCGGAGGACAAGGCCAAGACCGGCGTGCCGCTGGGGCGAACGGTGACCAATCCCGTCACCGGTGAGCAGATCCCGATGTTCGTCGCCGACTACGTGCTGATGGAGTACGGCACCGGCGCGGTGATGGCCGTGCCTGCTCACGATCAGCGTGACTTTGACTTCGCCAAGGTATTTGACCTTCCCATCCGGCAGGTCGTCGCCCCCGACGGCGATGCGGATGAGCTGCCGAGTGATCAGGCCTTCGTGGCTCACTCTGACAACGAGCGTCTGATCAACTCGGGCGAATTCACTGGCCTGAGCTCGGTCGAGGCCCGCCTGGCGATCACCGGGTGGCTCGACCGGCGCGGGATCGGCAATGCCTCGGTCAACTTCCGCCTTCGGGACTGGCTGATCTCCCGGCAGCGCTACTGGGGCTGCCCGATCCCCATCCTGTACTGCGAGCGCTGCGGAATGGTGCCGGTACCCGAGACCGACCTGCCCGTGGTGCTGCCCGACATCGAGGATTACCAGCCCCGCGGCCGCTCACCGCTGGCCGCGGCCGAGGCGTGGGTCAACACAACCTGTCCGGTGTGCGGCGGGTCCGCGCGCCGGGAGACCGACACGATGGACACGTTCGTCGATTCGAGCTGGTACTACCTGCGCTACTGCGATCCCCACAACGACCAGGCGCCGTGGGATCCCGATGTGCTGGCCCAGTGGATGCCGGTGGACCAGTACATCGGCGGCGTGGAGCACGCGATCTTGCACCTCATGTACTCGCGGTTCGTCGTCAAGGCGCTCGCCGACATGGGGTTGCTGAATTTCCAGGAGCCTTTCTCGTCCCTGTTCACGCAGGGGATGATCCTGGGCCCCGACGGCCAGAAGATGTCCAAGTCGGCCGGCAACGTGATCAGCCCCGGTCCGATCGTCGAGCGGTTCGGGATCGACGCGGCGCGCTGCTACGTGCTGTTCATCGGTCCGCCCGATCAGGACGCTGCGTGGGCGGAAACTTCGTTGAAGGGTGTGCATCACTTCCTGTCCCGGCTCTGGCGCCTGGGTCAGGAACAGGCCGACAAGCTCGGATCGCTGGCCGCTGACGGACTGACGCAACGCGGCGTGGCGGCCCTCAGGAGCCGACCGGTGACGGCCTGACGCTGGTCCGCAAGGCCAACTGGGCGATTGAGAAGGTGACCGCGGACATGGCGGGGCGGTTTACGTTCAACACGGCGATCGCGGCCATCATGGAGCTGGTCAACGAGCTCTATCGCCTCCGCGAGGCCGATCCGGAATCACGTCGTTTCGCGATCGCCACCGCGGCATCGCTGATCTTCCCCTTTGCCCCCCATCTGGGCTCGGAGGTGTTTGAGCAATTGACCGGACGCCGGGTGTGGGAGGAGCCGTGGCCGCACGCCGACCGCGAGTTCCTGCGAGCCGACACGTTTGAGCTGGTCTGCATGGTCAACGGCAAGCTGCGCGACCGCGTGACCGCGAACACGGGCGCCGATCGGGCCGAGCTCGAGCGCCTGGCCCTGGACTCCAAGGGCGTCAGGACGCATGTCGATGGTCACCAGGTGGCCAAGGTGATCGTCGTCCCCGACAAGCTGGTCAACGTAGTTCTGGCCTGATGGCCCGTCCGGGCGCTGCCCCCGGCGCGGACCCCACCCCCGCGAGGGCGGTCCTTCACCCCCGTATGTAGCCGTGGTCGGGGCCAGTCGCCCCACGGCCGCCCAGGCGCAGGCCGCGGAGACGATCGGATCCCAGCTCGCCCGCGCGGGGGCAGTCGTGATCAACGGAGGCGGCGGCGGGATCATGGCGGCGGCCTCCAAGGGTGCCGCCCAGGCCGGAGGCACGGTGGTCGGGATCCTCCCCGGCACCGATCGCACGGCGGCCAACGAGTGGATCGGCATCGCCCTCGCCACCGGTCTCGGCGAGCTGCGCAATGGCCTGATCGTGCGCGCAGCCGACGCCCTCCTGGCCATCGGTGGCGCGTACGGGACGCTCTCGGAGGTGGCCCTGGCGTTGGCCACCGGCGTGCCCGTAATCGGCTTCGACACGTGGACGATCCCCGGGATCGAGCTCGCCGCCAGCCCTGATCTGGCCGTGACCATGGCTCTGGACCGGGCCTCCGCGGCACCGTCTGGCGTCGACACGCGGACTAGACTCGGCTCGTGCCGAAGTTCAAGACTGCCTACCTGATCCACGGCGATGATCACGGGCGGATCGCCGAGCGCCGGGCCAGGTTGCGCTCGCTGGCCGAGGCGATCAGCGGCGCCGAGGGCCTCGAGCTGTTCGAGGACGAGGCGGCGACGCCCGACAACGTGGCCGCCGCGCTGGACGCGATGACGCTGGCCCTGGGTCGGCGGTTTCTGATCGTCGACGGGGCTGAGCGGTGGAACGACAAAGACCTCGACGCGCTCGACGCCGCGCTGGACGGTCTCGGACCCGATGCCGAGACGACCATTTCCTTCTTCGCCCGTGAGGACTCGCGGAACAAGGCTCCCGACCGGCTGCACAAGCTGATCGTGCGCGCCGACGGCGACGTCAGCGTCGAGTCGAGTGTCAAGCCCTGGGAGCTGCCCAAGTGGGTCCTGCAAGCGAGCCGGCGAACTCGGCGTCGAGCTCGAGCCCGATGGCGCCCGCGCGCTCATTCATCACGTCGGCGAGCGCCAGCAGCGGTTGCTGCGCGAACTCGAGAAACTGTCGCTGGGCACCGAACCCGGGGCCCGGCTGGACGCGACCGAGGTGGAGGCCTTGACGGCGCCGTCGGCCGAGCGCAAGGCGTGGGCGGTGGCTGACGCGCTCGTCGCCGGTGACCGCGCCGCGGCGGTGCGCGCGTATCTTGCCCTCCGCGAGCAGGGTGAACGGCTGCCCGGGTCTTCTGTACTGGATCTCCCAGCGGGTGCGGATCGCGCACGAGGTCGCGGCCGCGCTGGACTCCGGTGAGCCGGCGTCTGGAGTCAAGAGACGGCTGCGTATGCCCTCGCGAGCCGCCGATCGGCTGATCGCTGACGCCCAGCGCAGCGGGGTTGACCGGCTCCGGCAGGCGATCATGCGAGATCGCCGACCTCGAATTGGCCTCACGCGGGGGCGCGCGGGGCGGTGCGGCCGAGGACACGGCGGCGCTGACGGCAATCAGCCGTATCGCCGCCTGAGGGGCACGGTTCTCCTGACGGCAATCAGCCTACGGGGGACGTGCTGTAAGAAAGCGTCGTTTTTTGACGCTTTCTTCCATAACCCCCGGATCGCGGCCTGACGGCGGCGGTGGCGCTCGCCGCTCAGGCGACGGTCGAGTTGATCAGCACGACAACCGCGGCCAGCACGATCAGGACCACGACCACGGCCAGACCTCGAACGGCCCAATTGCCGGGCGAGCGTAACGACGGGTTCAGGGGGCGGTCGGCCCACGGCGGGGTTGAGCCCTCGAGTTTGTTCAGAGCCCGCAAGCGCGGTGACATCGGCTCCAGCCGGTGATCGGTCGAGCTGACACCGGGGCCCGGGAAATAGGTCTCCCCGCTGGTCTCGGCGGCACCGTCCGGGGACTCGGGATCGCGGGAGACCGACCGCGCGCGGGATACGGTTCCCGAGCGGCTGCCGGCGAGCCGGCGAACGGCGTCTTCGGCGTCGGCGAGCTCTCGGCGCAGGCGCGCCGTCTCGGCCTGCTCCTGTTCGAGGGCGAAACTGAATCCGTCTCGCTCGCGCTCGGCCGCCTCCAGCTGGCGCCGGGCCTCGTGAAACCGCCGCTCGTGCTGGAGGGTCTCGCTGCGAGCGCTCTCGAGAGCGCGGCCGGTATTGCGGGCGTGCTCACGGACCTTGTTGAGCTGACGGCCGGTCTGGTCGACCTCGTGACGCGCGACCTCGAGCTCCTGTCCGGTGGAGCGGGCCTCGGTGCGGGTGTTCTCGAGCTCGGCCGCCGCGGCCTCGAGCTCGGTCCGGGCGGCGCCGGCCAAATCAAGCTCGGCGCCCAGCCGGCCGACCTCGGAGCGCAGCCGCAGGGCTTCCGTCCGCTCGTCCTCGAGGTGGCTCTCGGCCTGCTCGCGGCGGCGGCGCTCGCGATCATGTGCGGCCTCGAGATCGGCGAGCCGGTTGCGCAGCCGCTCGATCTCCTGTGACCGGTCGGAGATGGTCGGACGGCCCGTCGGGTTGCTCCGCACCCGGGGAGCGCGGGCATCGGGGCTCGAGCGCCCGCGGGCGGACTTGGGCTTGCCGCTGGCGCCGCCGGCCCGGGTCGCGGCGTCGGGGCCGAGAGGCACCGTGATGTCGGGAGCCACGTTGAGCTCGAGCTCGGATGCCTCCTCGAGCTGGGCGCCGAGCTGAAAGGAGGCCGTCCACGGCTCACCGTCCTCAGTCGCCCATGGCTTGTGGTCGAGATCGGCCAGTGAGCGCTGCTCACCGCCAGCCTTCAGAACCGCGGTCAGGGTCGGGCGGACAAAGCGGCGTCCGCGGACCCCAAACCAGCGTCCGATGACCTCGACGCGGCCGTCGGCATCCTGCGCCAGCGCGTCCAGGGCAAAGGAAATCGTCTGGTTTCACTCCCGGCCCGGGCGCGGACGTCACATGGCCATGCCCCAACGGTAGCCGTATACGCTGCTCAGAGACAGCAAGCGGCCACCCAAGTCGATCCGCGGGCTCGCCGAGCCTCGGATGGGTCAGGCGCTGTGGCGCAGGCGGGCGGCGCGGGACTTCTTGCGCGCCCCATTGTTGCGGTGCAGGGCACCGCGCTTGACTGCCTTGTCGATCGCCTTGACCAGAACGCGGTGTTCGGTGTCGGCGGTGTCGGCGTCGCCGGCGGCGATGGCGCTCTCGAGGCGGCGGAAGTAGGTCTTGATCGCCGACGTGTATCGGCGATTCTCGATCCGCTCCCGTTCGGTGCGGAGGATCCGCTTCTTCTGTGAGTGAATGTTGGCCATGACGCAAGTGTGCCGCGGGAGGCCGCGGCGACGGCGCGTACTATAGCGCCCGCGTGTCTGCCGAGACCAAGCAAACGGGGGAGCAGCCGCCATCGGCGCCGCCCCCGCCGCCTCGGCGCCGGCTCGCCCTCAACACAACGATCTTCGCCGGGGCTACGGCCATCTCGCGCGTGGCCGGTCTGGGCCGCGAGGTCGTGCAGGCCAGCTTCTTTGCCACCGGCGTCGCGATCACGTCATTCACGATCGCCTCGCAGATCCCCAATCTGGTCGCCAACCTGTTCTCCCAGGCGGCCCTCTCGGCGGCGTTCGTGCCCGTCTTCACCGAGCTCCTGCAGGCGGGTCGCAAACGGGAGGCGGTCAAGCTGGCCTCCGAGCTCTTCTGGCTGATCGTGATCGTCCTCGGGGCGCTCACCATCGTGTGGATGGGGGTCGCCGGCTTCGTCATGCCGCTGTTCACCGGCACCCCTCTCAGCGCGTCGGCGACGGCGTTGACCGCCGGGCTGTCCCGCGTCCTGTTCCCGGTCGTGCTCCTGCTGAGCATCACCGGACTGCTGGTCGGGATCCTCCAGGCCTATGACGAGTTCACGATTCCGGCCATCGCGCCGGCGGTCTGGAACCTGGTCATCATCTTCCTGCTGGTCTTCCTACACGGGCGGATCCACGGCCAGGACTCGATCTACGCCTACGCGATCGCCTGGCTGGTCGCGACCGTGATTCAGACGCTGCTGATCGCCTCGGCACTGCGCAAGATCGACTTCCGGCTTTCGTTCTCGCTGAGCTTCAGCGACCCGCGCATCCGGGAGGTGATGATCCTGTTCCTGCCGGTGACGATCAGCATCGGGATCATCAATCTCGACGCATTCATCAACGCCGAGCTGGGCACGCTGGTCAATACGCACGCGCCGTCGGCCATCAACGACGCGTTCCGGCTCTACATGCTCCCGCAGGGGGTGTTCAGCGTCGCGGTGGCCACGGTCCTGTTCCCGACCCTGAGCCGGATGGCGGCCCGCCGGGATCCGGGCGGGATGCGGCGCACGCTGGGCAACGGTATCCGCCAGATCAACCTCTTGATGATCCCCTCGGCCGGACTCATGGCGGTGCTGGCCACGCCCATCACGCGGTTGGTCTACGAGCACGGCCACTTTCACGCCATCGACCGCTACTACGTCTCCACTGCACTGCTGTGGTTCGCCTTCAGCCTCCCCTTCGCCGGGGTCAACCTGCTCTGTTCGCGGACCTTCTTCGCGCTCAAGCGCCCCTGGATCCCCACCCGGCTGGCGGCCATGAACATCGTCGTCGACATCGTCGTATCCCTGGCCCTCTACAAGCCGCTGGGCATCGCCGGCCTCATCATCGGCACCCTGGCCGCCAACGTGTTCATGACCTGGCTGCAGATTCGCCGCCTGCGGATCGGGTTCAACGGCCGGCTGGAAGGACCGCAGACGAGGATGATCACCGTCCGCATCCTGATCGCCTCGGCGATCGTCACGGCGCTCGGGTATGGGGTCTGGAAGGGCTTGAGCTCGGCGCTCGGCGTTTCCCTGGTTGCCCAGATCCTCTCGGTCGGTATCGGCCTGGCCGCGTCGGTGGGGGTCTATGCGCGGCTTGTGTTGCTGATGCGGATCCCGGAAGCCAGGCAAATCGAGTCGATGATCGCCGGGCGGTTGCGCCGCAGGGCCGCGGGCTGGGCCGCGGCCCTCCTACCCTTCAAGTGGCCATGGCTGACCAGTCTCTGATCCGCAACTTCTCGATCATCGCTCACATCGATCACGGCAAATCGACGCTGGCCGACCGCATCCTCGAGATCACCCACACCGTCGACCCGCGTTCGATGCGCGCCCAGCTGCTCGATTCGATGGATCTCGAGCGCGAGCGCGGGATCACGATCAAGGCCCAGGCCGTGCGCGTCTTCTACGAGGCCGGCGACGGCCGCACCTACCAACTGCAGCTGATCGACACCCCTGGGCACGTGGATTTCACCTACGAGGTCTCGCGATCGCTGGCCGCGTGCGAGGGCGCCCTGCTGGTCGTCGACGCCTCCCAGGGAGTGGAGGCGCAGACGGTGGCCAACACCTACCTGGCCGTGGACTCGGGCCTGGAGCTGATCCCGTGCCTGAACAAGGTCGACCTGCCCGGGGCCGAACCCGAGCGCGTGGCCGGCGAGGTCGCCGATCTGCTCGGGGAGCCCGCCGACGCGGTGCGGCGGATCAGCGCCAAGACGGGAGAGGGGGTGACCGACGTCCTGGAGGAGCTGATCGCCCGCGTGCCGCCACCCGACGGGGATCCCGACGCCCCGCCGCGAGCGCTGATCTTCGACTCCGAATACGACCAGTACCGAGGCGTGATCGCCTACATCCGGGTCGTCGACGGGACCTTTACCAAGCACGATGCGATTGCCGCCATGCAGGCCGGCACCGAGGCGGAGATCGACGACATCGGCTTCTTCACCCCCCAGATGGTCTCGGCCGACGCCCTCGGGCCGGGAGAAGTGGGATTCCTGATCACCGGCATCAAGGACGTGACCAGGCTCCGGGTCGGTGACACGCTGACCGCCAAGGCCAACCCGGCCGCCGAGCCACTGCCCGGCTACCGCGAAGTCAAGCCGATGGTCTTCTGCGGCCTGTTTCCGATCGTTTCCGACGACTACCCCGATCTGCGTGACGCGCTCGAGAAGCTGACCTTGAACGACGCTGCGCTGAGCTGGGAGCCCGAGACCTCCGAGGCGCTCGGCTTCGGATTCCGCTGCGGCTTTCTGGGCCTCCTGCACATGGACATCGTGCGCGAACGCCTCGAGCGCGAGTACGACCTCGAGTTGCTGGCCACGATGCCGAGCGTCGAGTACGAGGTCACGCTCACCGACGGGACCGTGCTTCCCGTCCACAGCCCCAACGACATGCCCGACCCGTCCCGGGTGGCCGAGGTCCGCGAGCCGTTCATCCGGGCCACGATCCTCACCCCCAAGGAGTACGTGGGTCAGATCATGGAGCTCTGCCAGGACCGCCGCGGCGACCACACCGGGATGCACTATCTGTCCGCCGAGCGCGTCCAGCTCAGTTACGACCTCCCGCTGGCCGAGATAGTCCTTGACTTCTTCGACCAGCTGAAGTCACGCACGCGGGGCTACGCCTCGCTCGATTACGAACTTCTGGGCCTTCGCGAGTCGGACCTGGTCAAGCTCGACATCCTGCTCGCCGGTGATCCGATCGACGCCCTGTCGATGCTCGTCCATCGGGCCAAGGCCCAGAGCGCCGGCCGGACTCTGACCGAGAAGCTGCGCGAGAAGATCCCCCGCCAGCAGTACGACGTCCCGATTCAGGCCGCCATCGGCTCCCGGATCGTGGCCCGGGAGACGATCAAGGCCTACCGCAAGGACGTGATCGCCAAGTGCTACGGAGGCGACATCAGCCGGAAGCGCAAGCTGCTCGAGCAGCAGAAGAAGGGCAAGCAGCGGATGAAGCAGGTCGGCCGGATCGAGGTCCCCCAGGAGGCCTTCCTGGCCGTGCTCGAGCTAGGCGAGAAGTAGCAGAGCCGACAGGACGTCGAGCCCAGGGGCGGGGGGTCCCGGCCGGTTAGAGCGAGGAGCCGCGGGCGTGGCGGCGTGAGCTGCGCGGACCGTAGTACGGGCGGCCGTAGCCGCGGGCGCCGACCGCATAGCGGGGCCGGGGCGCGCCGATCCACGGGCCGCCGCGGTGGCCCAGCACCAGGGCGACGGCCACGAACGTGGCCCACAAGACCGTCACTGCCACCAGCAGGGCGAAGGTCACCGCGAGCACCGGGAGCGCGACCAGGACCAGGATCGGGTTGGCCCGCACGCCGCGAGCCACCCAGCGCACCGCCGGTACGGCGGGGTGACGGGCGCGGGCTCGGTGGGGAGTGCTCGGGATATCCGACACCGTCGCGTCGAGCTCGGCATAGGTCCGGGCCTTGAGCGCGACGCTGACGCGCTGCTCGAGTTCGTCAGAGGCGATCCGGCCCTCGGTGGCCGCGCGGTGCAGGCGCTCCACGATCGCATCTCGATCGGAATCAGAGGCTCTAAGCGTGCCGCGCCTATTCACAAGAGTCAGGCTACCGCGCCGGGCGAGCCTCGGCAATGGCCGGAATCAGACCAGGGTGATGCCAACGCCCGTGAAGGTGACCGACCCGGCCGTACCGGCGCTGGCCGGGCTGCCGCCGGGGCCGCCCGCGTTCCCGCCGCCGTCGCTGGCCGAGGTAACCGTGACCCCATAGGTGTTCGTGCCGCTCTTGGTGCCGCCGGTGTAGCCCGAGCCGCCGCCTCCGCCACCGGAGTCCGTGCTGCCGCCACCACCGCCGCCGCCCGAGGCCATGCCGCCACCACCGCCGCCACCGCCGCTGTTCTTGGCCGTGGTGAAGGTGGCGCCCGCGCCGCCGGCACCGCATATGCCGCTGGTGCACGTGCCGCCGGCGCTGGCGCTGGTGCCGGCCACGCCGGCGGTGTTGGTCACGGTGAACGGGGAAGTCCCGGCGGTCAGGGTCGTGCCGCCGCCGCCCGCGGTGACGGTGCTGCCGCTGACCCCGCCTGTGCTGCCGCTGTCGCTGCCGGGGTTGGCCGCCGGGCCCCCGCCGCCGATGCCGCCGGTGGCTGCGGTGGCGACGCTGCCGCCACCGCCGCCGCCGCCGACCACGATCACTGTGTTGGCAGGCGCGCCCGCGAGGTAGAGGCAGGTGGAGCCGCCACCGCCGCCACCGGTATTGACGGCACTTGCAGCATGACCGACGCCGCCGGCTCCACCGAGTGCACATCCGGTTCCGCTCGCGCCGCCCGCCCCGCCCGCGGCGGAGGTGGAACCGCCACCGCCGCCGCCCACGACCATGGTGAACACGGTTGCCGTCGCGCTGCTGGGAACCGTCACCGTGCCGCTGACCAGGCCGCCGTTGCCGCCCGCAGCGCTTTGCCCGCCACCGCCGCCGGCGCCCTTGACCGTGAATCCAAACGAGGTCACGCCGGCGGGCACGGTCAGGGTGTAGGTGCCCGCGCTGGTCTTGGTGACCGACGTGACGTTGCTGAGGGCAAACGTGACGGTGTTCGTGCCGGTGGCGCTCGCTGAGACGTTGTAGGCGCCGCTGGTCGCGTTTGCGGTCAGCGACGAGGAGGTCGCGTTACCGCTGGCGTTCGTCGTGGCCACGCACTGGTAGGTCTGGGGGTTGCTGGTGCAGCCGCTGGAGGCGAAGGTGCTGCTGGCCCCCGCGGACGGGGCGGCAAAGGTCACCGCGACGCCGGAGACCGGATTGCCCGCCGCGTCGGTGACCAGGGCCACCAGCGGGTTGGTGAACGCAGCGCCGGTTCCCGCTGACTGACCGGAGCCCGAGACCAGGGCGATCGTGGTCGGGCTTCCGGCGACGACGGTGAAGGTCTGGGTGGGGGAGGTCGTGGCGCTGCCGTTGATGGTGCCGGAGGCTTGGAGCGTGACGGAGCCGGCGAGGCTGCCCGTGACCGTGTCCGTGGCCACGCCGGCGCTGGCGGCGACGGTCGATGAGGCCGGTGACGGTGCCGGTGCCGGTGGTCTTGGTGAAGGTGATGCTGTCGGTGGCGTCGCTGCCGCTGGTGATCGTGTTGCCGCCGCCGTCCTCGATGGTGGCGGTAAGGGTCCTCGTGGCACCGGAGCTGAGATTGGTGGTCGCGGTCGAGAGCACGATCTGGCTCGCGTTTCCGGTGACGACGGTGAAGCCGAGCGTGCCGGAGTTGGTGGCGCTGCCGTTGAGGGTCCCGTTGGCGCGGATGGTGATCGTGCCGCTGAGGCCGCCGGTGACGGTGTCGGTGGCGACGCCCGCGCTGGCGGCGATCGTGGTCAGCCCGGTCACCGAGCCGGTGCCGGCGGTCTTGGTGAAGGTGATGCTGTCGGTGGCGTCGGCACCGCTGGTGACGGTGTTGCCGGCGGCATCCTCGATCGTGGCCGTGAGGGCCCGGGTCGCTCCGCCGCCGAGGTTGGCCGCCGAGCCGCTCAGGACGAGTTGTGAGGCCGTTCCGGCGACGACGCTGAAGCTGAGGCTGCCGGAGTTGGTGGCCGTGCCGTTGACGGTCCCGTTGGCGCGGAGGGTGATTGTGCCGCTGAGGCCGCCGGTGACGGTGTCGGTGGCGACCCCGGCGGTGGCGGTGACGGTGGAGAGCCCGGTGACGGTGCCGGTGCCGGTGGTCTTGGTGAAGGTGATGCTGTCGGTGGCGTCGGCGCCCGCTGGTGACGGTGTTCCCGGCCGCGTCCTGGATCGTGGCGGTAAGAATCCGGGTGGCTGCCCGAGGCCAAGTTCGCCGTCGACCCCGAGAGGGCGATCTGGGACGCGGTGCCGGGGACGACGGTGAAGCCGAGCGTGCCGGATGTGGTGGCCGTGCCGTTGACGGTCGCGCTGGCCTGGAGGGTCGTCGAGCCGGCGAGGCTGCCCGTGACCGTGTCCGTGGCCACGCCGGCGGAGGCGGCGACGGTGGTCAGGCCGGTGACGGTGCCGGTGCCGGTGGTCTTGGCGAAGGTGATGCTGTCGGTGGCGTCGGCCCCGCTGGTGACGGTGTTGCCGGCCGCGTCCTGAATGGTGGCCGTCAGCGTCCGGGTGGCCCCGGAGGTCAGGTTGGCGGCGGCGCCGCTCAGGGCGATCTGAGTGGCGCTGCCGGCAACCACGCTCAGACTGAGGGCGCCGGAGGTGGTCAGCGCGCCGTTGACGGTGGCCGTGGTCTGCACCGTGATCGGGCCGGCGAGTACGCCGGTGATCGTGTCGGTGGCCACGCCGGCGGAGGCGGCAACGGTCGAGAGGCCCGACACCGTTCCAGCGCCGGACGTCTTGGCGAAGGTGATGCTGTCGGTGGAGTCGCTGCCGCTGGTCACCGTGTTTCCAACCGCGTCCTCGATCGTCGCGGTCAGCGTCCGGGTGGACCCCGAGGCGAGGTTGGCTGCCGAGCCGCTCAGGATGATCTGGGTGGCCGTTCCGGCCGTGACGCTGAAGATCAGCGTGCCCGAGGTTGCCGGCAGCCCGTTCAGCGTCCCGCTGGCGGTGAGAGTGACCGACCCGGCCAGCACGCCGGTCACGGTCTCGGTGGCCACCCCGGCGGTGGCGGCCACCGCCCCGAGACCGCTGAGCGTGCCCGCTCCGGCGGTCTTGGCGAAGGTGATGCTGTCGGTGGCGTCGGCACCGCTGGTGACGGTGTTGCCGGCGGCATCCTCGATGGTGGCCGTGAGGGTGCGGGTGCTGCCCGAGGCAAGGTTGGCGGCTGAGCCACTGAGGACGACCTGGCTGGCCGACCCGAAGGTGACGGTGAAGGCCAGGGTTGCGGAGTTGGTCGCCGTCCCGTTGACCGTCCCGCTGGCGCGCAGGGTGACCGACCCGGCCGCCGATCCGGTCACGGTGTCGGTGGCCACCCCGGCGCTGGCCGCGACCGTGCTCAGGCCGGTGACGGTGCCCGCGCCGGCGGTTTTGGCGAAGGTGATGGCGTCGGTGGCGTCGGCGCCGGAGGTGACGGTGTTGCCGGCCGCGTCCTGGACGGTGGCCGTCACCGTCCGGGTGGTGCCCGAGGCCAGGTTGGCCGTCGAGCCCGAGAGGGCGATCTGGCTGGCCGTACCGGGTACGACGCTGAAGCTCTGGATGCTGGAACTTGTTGCCCCGGGCCCGCTGAGGACGGCGCTGGCCTGGAGGCCGACACTGCCGGCCAGCCCGCCGGTGACCGTCTCGGTGGCGATCCCATTGACCGCGTTGACGGTCGAGAGACCGCTGACCGACCCGGTTCCGGTGGTCTTGGCGAAGGTGATGGTGTCCGTGCTGTCGGTGCCACTGCTGACGATGTTTCCGGATGAATCCTCAATCTTGGCGGTCAGTGTCCGCGTCGTCCCCGAGACGAGATTTGACGTCGTGGTGGACAGGACGACCTGCGACGCAGCCCCGGAGCTCAGAACCACGTTGTCCGGCGAGCTGGTTGCCGTCCAGGATTGCCATACGGCGGTGACCGTCGTGCTGTCGTTGCCGGCCGCGATGCCCTTGTCGGTGCAGCTGGTCTGGGTTGACGGGCTGGCCGAGGTGGGGCAGGTCCCGCCGGCCATGGAGCCGTTGCGGGTCACGTAGTAGGTCACCGTCCCGGGGCCCGGTGCAGTGACCGGCGTCCAGGTGAGAGTGACCGTCCCCGGCCCCGTGACGGCACTCGAGATCGTCGGCGCAGCGAGCGTCCCCACGCCGGCGCTCGCCGTACCCGTCCCGGAGGAGGTGAAGTAGGCCAGGGCGCCTGCGGCGCAGAGCAGGCCACCCACCAGGACGGCCAGCAGCGGCAGCTTGAGCGAGGCCAGGCGGGTGATCACGAGCTTGCGCTTCCGCTGTAGCTGAGGACGAGCTTGGCTCCCTGACAGGCATCCTGATTGCGACCGGAGTCGACCATCTGGATCACCGGAGCCGACCCGTGGGCGGCGGGCAGCGTGACCGATGCGGCCGCCGGGATCTCGATGCCGGACCCCGTGATCACGGGCGGCGTGATCCGGTAGTCACCGGCCTGGCAGCCGGGCGGGAGGCTCGATGGCTGGAGGCTGATGGTGAGTCCGGTGACGGCGATGGGATGGCTACTGGGGTTGTGTACGGCGAGGGCGATCGTGCGCGCGGGTCCGCCGGGGTAGAGCGTCCCGAGCGCGTTGCCGCTGATCGTGAACGGCGTGCTGCCCGTGGCTGTGGCCAGCGTGACTCGCCACACGGCGGTCCCGGGGGTCGAGATGTTTCCCGCCCGATCGATGGCGCGGACACCGAAGACGTGGACCCCGGCGCTGAGGCTCCGGTAGGTGACCGGGCTGGCACAAGCACTCCAGGGGTCGCTGTCGAGGTCACACTCAAACTGCAGCCCGGCCTCGACGCTGGTGTAGCCAAGGCTGGCCGTGGTGTTGATGGTGGGATTCGCGGGGGCCTCGGTGATCACCGGCGCGGCGGGCGGCGCCGTGTCGATGACGAACTGCGATGCGCGCTGGATGCGCAGGCGCCCGGCGCCCTTTCCGGTCATGGCGCGGACGCGCACCGTGTAGGCCCCGTCGGGACGAGGCAGGGGGAGGGAGTAGAACCAGCGCGCCGTCGTGTGGCGCGCGGCGTGGGTGACCGAGAAGACGGCCGCGGCGCGAAAGCGTGGGCGCGCGGAGCGGAAGCGAAGTCCATCCCAGTACTTATCGGTCCCTTTGCTGCGGATCGATAGCCGGATCGCGGCCAGCCGTCCCGACACGATCACCGTTCCACAAACGCCCGCCCCGCGGGAGCACCCGGCCGGCCAGGTGGCGGCGCGGTAGGCGCCGCCGGGATGAGGGAAGCCGATCTGGAGCTGAGGCCGGATGCGCCTCACCGCCCACCGGTAAACGGTGGCCGGACCGGCCGCCCCTCCCCGCGCGCGTGCGCGTACGCGAAAGCGATGGACGCCGTAACGCAGCCCCACGTAACGGACCGGCGATCGGCAGGAGCTAAAGCGCGAAGAATTCTCAGAGCATTGAAACCGGACGCGGCCGGCGTCGGTGAAGCGAAAGGCCGCCGCCGTGGCGAACGTGTGAGCCGGAGGGTGGGCGAGGAGCCGCGGCGCGGGCGGCCCGTGGCCGACCAGGGCGGCCGCAGCCGCTGTCCCCAGCAGAGCCAGGCTGACAAGCAAGCCGCCCACGATCGGCGCGGAGCTGGGTGCCCGAAGGCGTGTCACGGTGATCCCGGTCCGATCCCGGTTGAAGTGGTCAAAAAAAACGGACAGCGAACGGGCGCCGGAGCGTCCCGTCCGCTGTCTGAGTTCTGATCTCGTCTCGCGTTTAGTTGGCGCTGACGGTGATCTGCGGCGAGTGGCCCTTGCAGGCGTCCTGGTTGGTCCCCGAATCCGACATCGTTACGGTGACGGAGCCTGAGGTGGAGGACGTTCCGCCGGCAAGGTCCTGCGGAAGGCCGGCCGGCGCGGTGTTCGAGGCCGTAAACCACGAGGCCGAGCAGCCCGAGACCGGGGTCCCGTTGTCGACGATGTTGCCGCCCGAGGAGACGACGGTGGCGGTGGTGCCGGTCAGGTTCTCAGCGCCCGTGCCGGGGTTGTTGACGACGTAGTTGAACGATGAGCTGCCGGCGCCGGGGTACATCGACCCGCTGGCGCTCTGGGCGGTGACCGTGAAGTTGGTCGGGTTGCCGACCGTGGCCGAACCCGTGCCCGAACCATTGGAGCTGAAGTAGGCGAACGCGCCGCCGGCCAGAGCCAGTACGGCGATAACACTCAGAGCGGCGACGCCGCGCTTTTTACCGATCTTGCGAAACATGGAGTCTCCCTCCGTTGTGTTTTGACGGGCGGGGCAGATGCCCCTAAACCGGAGGGCAACAGTGGTTTTCGCTGATGCGAGTGGAGCCACTGATTCCCGGTCCCCGGGTGATGCTGTTGGCCGTGGTTCGTCGCTCCCGGACAGGGCACGAATGGGACGAAGGTCTAGGTCGACCCAGACCAAAGGCTGTTTGCGCAGCCTGCCCGCAGCTTTCGCCTCAGAACCTCCACCAATCCTCACCCGGTGACGGCCGCTGAGCCTCGTACATGTGTCGAGTCCCGGCCGTCCAGAGTTGTCCAGACCGCTTTTGCAGCCGATCAGAGTCACGCGCCCGGAGAGGATCGGCGTGGAACAATCGCCGCCATGGATCTCGGTCTTGGCGAACGTGCCTGCATCATCAGCGGCGGTTCACGGGGCATCGGCCTCGAGGTCGCCCGCCAGTTGCGGGCCGAGGGAGCGAGCATCCTTTTGTTGGGGCGCGGGGAGGACGCTCTGCGGGCCGCAGAACAGGAACTCGGCGCAGGCCCATCCGTCGCCTGGCTGGCGATTGATGTCACGACGCCGTCGGCCGGTGAACGCGCCGTCGCCGCCTGCCGGGAGCGCTTCGGGCGCGTCGATGGGCTCGTCAACGGAGCCGGGACGAGCTCCGTTCGGGGGATCGATGAGCTCAGGGACGACGACTACCAGCTGCAGTGGGAGCTGAACGTGATGGCTTCGCTGCGGCTCATGCGGGCCGCCATACCGCTGATGCGCGCGCAGTCCTGGGGCCGGGTGGTGAACGTCAGCTCCTCATCGGGCAAGCGTCCCGGGCAGCGCAACGTGGCCTACTCGGTGGCCAAGGCGGCCCAGCTCTCCCTCTCGCGGGCCTACGCCGACGCCTACGCCAAGGATGGAGTGCTGATCAACGCCGTCACCCCGGGGCCGGTGGCCAGCGAACTCTGGCTCGCCCCGGGTGGCCTGGTCGACCAGACCGTGGAGGCGCGGGGCGGCACGCGTGAGGAGGTCCTGGAGGCCGCGGCGGCCGGGCTGCCGCGCCGGCGGCTGGCCGGCCCCGAGGAGATCGCCGCCGTGATCGTGTTCCTGTGCTCGGAGGCCGCCGCCAATGTTGTCGGAGCCGCGTGGTCGGTCGATGGCGGGGCGGTGCCGGTCATCCTCTAGGGCTGACCAGGCCACCTCGCTCACGACGGGCTCGTCATACTGCTCCGCCGTGGCCCTGAAGACCGACGCCATCGGCAAGACCTACGCCCCGACCGAGTACGCCGTCGGCCGCGAGAAGATCCGCGAGTTCGCCTTTGCCGTCGGCGAGACTGAACGCCTTCACCTCGATTGGCGGGCGGCGAACGAGGCCGGCTTCGCCGACGTGGTCGCGCCGCCGATGTTCGCCGTTGTGTACTCCGCTCCGGCGATTGCGCCGGCGATCCTCGATCCCGAGGTCGGGATCGACTTCGCGCGCATGGTCCACGGCGGCCAGGAGTTCCGATGGGGACCGCTGGTGGTGGCCGGAGACGAGATCAAGACCACGGCCACCGTCAAGGACATCTCCGAACGCGGCGAGATGGGTTTCTACGTGTTTGAGAGCCGCTCGGTGAACCAACGCGGGGAGACCGTCTGCACCGGGACCTGGACCAACATCGTGCGAGGGGGCTGACCGTGCTCGGCTCGGCGGAGGAGGAGACATGCCCGTGAAGGTCGGAGACGAGTTCGAGCTCAAGGTCACACCGGACCGCTACGTGACGGTTCGCTACGCGGGCGCCTCGGGCGACTTCAATCCGATCCACATCGACGAGGAGTTCGCCCGCCAGGTCGGTCTGCCGGGGCGGATTCTGCACGGCCTGTGGACGATGGCCCAGGTCGCTCGCGCTCATACCGAGGCCCTTGGTGGCCCCGATCGCCTCGAGTCTCTGTCGGTCCAGTTCCGGGGCCTCGGAGCGCTCGAGGAAGAGATCGTCGTCCACGGAACGGTCACGGAAATCGAGTCCGGACGCGCGCGGGTGCAATCCGAAGCCGTCCAGAACGGCAAGCGGATCATCCGCGGCGGACAGGCCGAGATCCGCCTGGACTAAAGCCGCGACCAGCGCCGGGGGTGGCCCGAGGGGCCCGAAGGCCCCCGGACGTCGGAGTCACGAGGCGCCTGAAGTCCTCAGACGCCGACCTACAATCGAAGCGTGCTGACCGAACGCCAGGAACTGGTTATGCGCCGCCTCGTCGAGGAGTACCTCGAGGGCGGCGCGCCCGTGGGCTCAAAGGCGCTGAGCGAGACGTTCGAATGGGGCCCTTCGACGATTCGGCATGAGCTGGCCAGTCTCGAGGAGCTTGGCCTGCTGGCCCATCCCCACACCTCAGCCGGACGCGTGCCCACCGAGGCCGGCTACCGGTACTTCGTCGACCGGCTGCTCCCGGCCGAGCCGGCCGGGCCGCCGCTCTCGCTGAGCCTCGTGCGGCGCGAGATCGATGAGGCCATGCGTGTCACCACCGAGACGCTGTCGCAGGTCACGGACCTGCTGGCGATCGTCACCGCGCCGCCGATCGAGACGTCGACGATCCGGCACATCGAGGTGCTGGCCCTGCAGCCCCAGGTCCTCATGGTCGTCGTGATCACTTCCACCGGCGGGGTGACCAAGCGCCTGTTCACGTTCCCGCGCCCGGTCGACACGGGTCTGGCCGACTGGGCGGCGAGCTACCTCAACGAGCGCCTCGTCGGGCTCGGGCTGGGGGCGCGGATGCTCGGGCAGCGGCTGGCCGATCCGTCGCTGCCGGTCACCGAGCGCCAATTCCTGAACGCGCTGTCACCTGTTTTCACCGAGCTCGAGGCCTCGGCCCAGGGCAACAGCCTGTACGTCGACGGGACGGCCAAGTTGCTGGCCTTCGGCCGCATGGGCGACGTATCGGATCTGAACCTGCTCATGGACATGCTCGAGCGCCGCGTGGCGCTGCTCGAGGTCCTGCGCTCGGCGCTGATCCTGCCCCGCGATGTCGCCGTGCGGATCGGGGCCGAGAACCCCGAGCCGGCCTTGCGCTCGCTGGCCCTGGTCGCCGCCAGCTATGGGCTGCCGCAGCGAAGCCTGGGTACCGTCTCGGTGATCGGCCCGCTGCGGATGGACTACGGCGGGGCGATCCGCGCCGTGCGCGAGGCGGCAGCCGAGCTGTCGAACTTCGTCGCCGACGTCTACGACACCCGATGAGATTGATCTGGCCCCATCTCCAATGAGCGCTTCTCAGATGCCACGCGACTATTACGAGGTTCTCGGCGTTTCCCGCGACGCCGGCGAGGCCGACATCAAGAAGGCCTTCCGCCGCCTGGCCCGGGAGCTGCACCCCGATGTCAACAGCCACGACCCGGAGGCCGAGGAGAAGTTCAAGGAAGCGGCGGAGGCCTACGAGGTGCTGTCGGACTCCGAGCGGCGGGCCACCTATGACCGCTACGGGCACGATGGTCTGCGCAGCGGCGGCTACTCGCCGAACTTCGAGGGCTTCGGGTCGGTGGCCGACATCTTCGAGGCCTTCTTTGGCGGCAGCGCCTTCGGCGGCGCCTTCGGGGGTGGCGGAGCGGGCGGTTTCGGTCCCGGCCGGCGGCGATGTCGCCGTGGGGGCCGAGATCAGCCTCGCCGAGGCGGCGAGCGGTACACAGACCGAGGTCGCCTTCGACGCCATCGAGCTCTGCGAGCATTGCCACGGCAACGGTGCGGAGCCGGGAACGCCGATCGAGACCTGTCCCCGCTGCCAGGGCACCGGCCAGCTGCGGGCCGTGACTCGAACGCCGTTCGGTCAGATGGTCCGGGCGACGGCGTGCGATGTCTGCGGCGGCGATGGCCGCGTGCCCAAGGAGCCGTGTCATGTCTGCCACGGACGCGGGACGGCGGGCCCAGCGCGTCACGCTGTCGGTCGATGTTCCGGCCGGAATCGAGGATGGCCAGCGCATCCGCATCAGGGGGCGCGGCCACGCGGGCGAGCATGGCGGCCCCGCGGGCGACCTGTACGTCCAGGTCCGGGTCAAGGAGGACCCGCGGTTCGTCCGCAATCAGGACGACCTGGTCACCGTCGTCGACGTCTCGGCCCCGCTCGCGGCGCTGGGGACCAAGGTCGAGGTGCCAACGATCGAGGGCACGACCGAGCTCGAGATACCGGCCGGCACCCAGCCCAATGAGACCTTCGCGATCCGCGGGCAGGGCATGCCTGCCTCTGCGCGGACGCCGCCGCGGCGATCTCCAGGTGGTGGTCAACGTGGTCGTGCCCAAGCGCCTCAAGCGCGATCAGCGGGAGCTGCTCGAGCGCCTGTCTGAGAGCCTGACCGAGGAGAACCTTCGCACCGAGGAGGGCGTGTTCGGGAAGCTCAGGCGCGCCTTCGGCGGCTAGCTCGGCGTGCTGCGCCTTGCCGTGCGGGTCCGGCGCGAGGACGCCGAGCTGGTCCTGGCCGAGCTGCTCGAACTGGCGCCCAGCGGTGTCGAGGAATGCGAGCCCGAGCCGGGCGTGATCGAGTACGCCGTCTACGGAGCGCCAGGCGAGCTGCCGGCGCTGCCCGACGCTGACCGCCGTCGCGGGCGGTGGAGGGGCGCTGATCGAGGTCCGAACCGAGGAGATCCCCGACGACTGGTCGCGAGCGCTGGCGGAGCTTTCATCGCCCGCTCGTGCTCGACGGCCGGCTCACCGTGCGCCCGCCGTGGGAACCCGCGGCGCAGACCGCCGATCGACGTGGTCATCGACCCCGGCCAGGCCTTCGGCACCGGCGCCCACGCCACCACGCGGCTCTGCCTCGAGCTGCTGCTGACCGGCCCCGAGCCCTCGGGAACGCTCGTCGACGTGGGCTGCGGGTCGGGCGTGCTGGCCATCGTGGCCGCGCAGCTCGGCTGGGGGCCGGTCGTGGCCCTCGATTACGACCCGGCCGCCGTCGCCGCCACCGAGGCCAATGCCGCCGACCAACGGCGTCGCGCTCGAGGTGCGCCGCCTTCGACCTTCGCCAGGACCAGGTACCCGACTGCCGGCTGGCCGTGGCCAACGTGCTCGCCGGGCCCCTGCGGGCCTGGGCGGCCGCTCAGCAGCGCTTTGCCCCGGAGCTGATCCTGAGTGGCGTGCTGACCGACGAGGCCGACTCGGTCGCTGCCGCCTTTGCCGCCGGGGCGGTCGCGAGGCGCAGCGCCGTACCCGCCAGGAGTGGACGGCGCTGCGCCTGCGGTTCCCCTCTGGCTAACTGCCGGCAGCCGAATCTTGTCCACGGGCCGGTCGCCGGCGAGCGTCGGTGACCGATCCTTCTTGACGTCGCTTGTGATCCCACGAGCCAACGGTGCAAGGAGGTGAACAGTTGCCAAACCCACTCGCGATCGGCATGACTCTCGGTGGCCTGCTCCTCGATGTCGTCGCGCCGCGGCCCAAGCCTCGGGTCGGACTTGCGCAAGAGCCCTCTCTCCTCTCTGAGCGTTCCGGCCCGAGGACACTGCGGACGGCGGATCAGATCGAGGCGCACGACAGTCCGATGGTCGCGAGTGGCCGGATGGCGAACGTAGCCCCGGCCGGTGCCGCCGGAGCCCGCGGGGGATATTCCGGCGGCCCGGGGGCTATCCTTAACCCCAGTGACGGTTGCCGAACAGGTCAGGGCCGACATCACAACGGCCATGAAGTCGGGTGCCAAGGAGCGCGTTTCAGCGCTGCGCCTGGTCCTCTCCGAGCTTGCAGAAGGCCGCCAAGGACGGTGGCGATGACGAGCTGGCCGTGCTGCGCCGGGAGCGCAAGCGCCGGCTCGAGGCCGCCGCCCAGTTTCGCGACGCGGATCGACCCGAGCTGGCCGAGCAGGAGGAGCGGGAGGCCGAGCTGATCGCCGGCTACCTGCCCGCCGAGCTCAGTGACGAGGAGCTCGACGCCGTGGTCGCGGCCGCCGTGTCCGAGACCGGGGCCAGCGAGCCGAAGGACATGGGCCAGGTCATGAAGCTGGTGATGGCGCGGACCGGTGGCCGCGCGGACGGCAAGCGGGCCTCAGCCCGGGTCCGCGAGGCGCTGGCGGCGCGGGGACGGCCGGGTAGCCGCTTGCGCAAGGCGATCGAGCTCGACAACGCCGTGGCCGCCGAGCTGGCCGGCAGCGGCGACGTCATCCTCCGCACGCTGGAGGGACATCTGGACTGCGACGTCTACCTGCGCGGCAACATGCTCACGCTCGAGGGCGACGAGCGCTCGGTCGAGGCGGCCCGGGCCGTCGTCCGGGAGCTCTCCGATCTGATCGAGCAGGGGCACGAGATCGCGCCGGGGACGATCGAGGCGGTGAGCCGTGCGCTGGATCAGCACGAGTCGCCATCGCAGATCCTCGACGACGTCGTCTGGCGCCACCGGGCGACCAAGGTCGCGCCCAAGACGGTCAACCAGAAGCGCTACGTCGACTCGATCCGCAGCAACACGGTGACCTTCGGGATCGGCCCGGCGGGCACGGGCAAGACCTTCCTGGCCGTCGCCCTGGCCGCGGCCGCGCTCAGCCGCCGGGAGATCAACCGGATCATCCTCACCCGGCCCGCCGTCGAGGCCGGCGAGCGGCTCGGCTTCCTGCCCGGCGACCTGATGGCCAAGGTCGATCCGTACCTGCGCCCGCTGTTTGACGCCCTGCACGACATGCTCGATCCCGAGCGGGTCAGCCAGCATCTCGAGCGGGGGGTGATCGAGGTCGCGCCGCTGGCCTTCATGCGCGGTCGGACGCTCAACGACAGCTTCATCATCCTCGACGAGGCTCAGAACACGAGTCCCGAGCAGATGAAGATGTTCCTGACCCGGCTGGGCTTCAACTCCAAGATGGTGGTCACCGGCGATGTGACCCAGATCGACCTTCCGCGCGAGCAGGACTCGGGGCTGGTCGTGGTCTCTGAGATCCTCGACCAGGTGGAGGGGATCGACTTCGTCCGCTTCGGCGAGGAGGACGTCGTCCGGCACAAGCTCGTGCGGCGGATCGTGGCCGCCTACAACGAGCACGCGCAGCGCCTGGCCCCCGAACTGCACGCGCGAAAGCGCGCGTAGAGCGAGCGCATGCTCGACGTCGAGGTGATCGGCATCGAGGCTGTCGTCGCCGAGGGGCCGACCGCCGTCGAGCTCGAGGAGCTGTGCGCGCTGGCCCTGTCCTCGGCCGGGATCGACGAGGGTCACGTGGCCATCGAGTTCGTCGACGAGGACCGCAGCCGCGAGCTGAACCTCACCCACCGCCAGATCGACAGCGCCGACCGACGTGCTCTCGTTCGGCGTCGATGAGGACGGGCGTCGCGGCCGGCCCGCGCGAGCTCGGCGACATCGTCATCTGTCCGCCCCGGACCGAGGATCTGCGCGAGGCCGTCGTCCACGGGGCCCTGCATCTGAGCGGGATGGATCACGAGACCGACGAGGGTGAGATGCTGGCCCTGCAGGCCGAGCTGATGCGATGGGTGAACTGAGTCTCAGCGGCGCCCGAGCCGGACCACGCGGTCGGGCTTCGTCGCTCTGGCCGGGCGACCCAACGTCGGCAAGTCGACGCTGGCCAACGCGATCATCGGCGCCAAGGTGGCGATCGTCTCCGACAAGCCGCAGACCACGCGGCGGGCGATCCGCGGCGTGGCCACCGGGCCGGACTGGCAGCTGATCCTGATCGACCTGCCCGGCGTTCAGCGCCCGCGCGATGCGCTCACCGAGCGCATGCAGCACCGCGTGGAGCGCGAGCTGGCCGACGCCGACGCGTGCCTGCTGGTCGTCAACTGCGAGCAGGGGATCGGCCCGGGAGACCGCTTCCTGGCCGACCTGCTGCGACACGGGGCGGGAACAGCTCGATCCCGGTGACGATCGCCGCCAACAAGGCCGACCGCGCCTCCCCGGCCCGGATCGCGGCCACCCTGCAGGCGCGCCGCCGATCTCGACCTGGCGCAGGAGATCTACGCCGTCTCGGCTCGGACCGGAGCCGGGATCGGCGCTCTGACCGAGCCATCTCGTCGGCCTGCTCCCGCCGGGCCCGTTCTACTTCTCGGCCGGCGCAGCACTCAGATCAGGAACCGATGGTGCTGCTGGCCGAGCTCGTTCGCGAGCAGGTACTGGCCCGGACTCGTGAGGAGGTCCCCCACGCCGTCGAGGTCGAGGTGCAGGACATCCGCCACCCCCGGCCCGACCTGGTCCTGATCGAGGCCGTCGTGCTCAGCGAGACCGAGTCCCAGAAGGGGATTCTGATCGGGGCAGGGGGGCGGATGATCAAGTCGATCGGCACCGCGGCCCGGCGCACGATCGAGCGCGAGCTGGGCACGAAGGTGCATCTCGAGCTGTCGGTGCGTGTCCGGCGCCACTGGCGAGCCGATGAGCGTCTGTTGGACCGCCTTGGCATCGAATAGCGCTTCTGCTAGGACATTCACACCTGTGCGAGCTCCAGTCGAGGAGCGACGTGAGGCGACGCAGAGCGGTGGCGGCGATGATCGCCGGGGTGATGCTCATCTTCGGACTGCTGGCCGTGTTCGCGATCGAGCTCTCCGATACCCAGGCCAGTCCAAGGCCGATGTGCAGGGTCGGGTGCACGAGCGCTCGCTGCTCGCCGCCGCCCTGATCGACAGCCTGTTCGAGACCTCGGCCTCGAGTCTCGGCGACCACCGATGCCCGCCTGCTGGGCGGCAAACCGCGTGCAACCGCGCGGCTCTGCAGCGACTGCGCGGCACCAGCCGCTACGCCGTGCTGCTCGACCCCTCGGCGCCGGGTCGTCGCCGCATTCCGCGCGGGTTCACCGCCCAGGCCCGCGCGGACCTGGCCGCGTCCGCCGCCCTGCGGCTGCTGCAGGCTGGGGCACCCGTGGGCGCTGGGCAACGTCCTGCCCTACGGCGCGCCACGGGGTCATCAACTACGGGCTCGCCCTGAACACCCGAGCCGGCCCCGCTATCTGCTCACCGGCTTTGCCCCCGACAGCGCTCGGGCCCTTCCTGCTCGGCGAGCTGCGCCAGATCCCCGGGGTGAAAGGAGCGCACAACTACGTCCTCGACGGCAACGGGGGGGTCCTCGCCTCGACCAACCCGGCGCGGCCACGGGTTACCAGTTCCACACCCCGATCCAGCTCAGCGTGCTCCACCACACGACGGGTGACGTCAGCGGCCACTACTACGACCAGGTGCCGCTGCCCAACACCAGCTGGAGCATCCTCCTCACCGCCCCCAACGGGCCCCTGTTCGCCAGCGTGTCGGGTCTGCGCAAGTGGCTGCCCGTGGGTGATCTTCGCCGCCTTCGCGATCGTCGGCGTGCTGGCGCTGCTGCTGGCCCTGCGGGCGCTGCGGGCCAGCGACGCCGTGCGTGAGGCCAAGGACGAGCTGGAGGTCGCCAATGGCCAGCTGGCCGACAGCAACACCGCCCTGGCCGACAGCAACGCCGAGCTCGAGCGCCGCGCGCAGGAGCTGGCCCGCTCCAACGCCGAGCTTGACCAGTTCGCCTCGATCGCCTCCCACGACCTCCAGGAGCCGCTGCGCAAGGTGCGGACCTTCACCGAGCGCGTCACCGATACCGAGGGCGACAGCGCTGACCGAGCGCGGCCGCGACTATCTGCAGCGGGCCGGCGCCTCGGCCGAGCGCATGCAGCGGCTGATCGAGGATCTGCTCAAGTACTCCCGGGTCAGCACCCAGGGCCGGCCGTTCGAGCCCGTCGACCTCGGCCAGGTGGCCCGCGAGGTGGTGGAGGATCTCGACGAGCAGGTGCACACGCCGGGGCCTCGGTCCGCATCGGCGCGCTGCCCACGATCTCGGCCGATCCGCCTCAGATGCGCCAGCTGATGCAGAACCTGATCTCCAACGGGCTCAAGTTCCGCCGCGAGGACGTCACGCCGGAGATCGACATCAGTGCCGACCACCGACGAGGAGTGGGTCAAGCTCGCCGTGCGCGACAACGGGATCGGCTTCGATCCCCAGTACGCCGAGCCGGATCTTCCGCGTCTTCGAGCGCCTGCACGGTCGCGGCTCCTACCCGGGAACGGGCATCGGCCTCGCCCTCTGCCTTAAGATCGCCGAGCGCCACGGAGGAACGGTGGTGGCGGAGAGCGCTCCCGGGCGAGGGCTCAAGCTTCACCGTGGCCATGCAATCCCAACGGACAGAAGCCGTAACCGACCTGACGCCGGCCGAGCCGGCCGACCCGCGCGATTCGACCGAGGAGCCATATGTCGCAGTCTGAGCCGCGCTCGCGGCCGCTTCACGATCCTGCTCGCCGACGACGACGAGGAGGACCGCGAGCTGGCTCGCGACGCGCTCCAGAACTCGCGTTTGGCCAACGAGATGAAGTTCGTCGTTCGACGGCCAGGATCTGCTCGACTATCTGCGCCGCGAGGGTCGCTGGGCCGGTCCCGACGTCCGACGCCCCGCGGCCCGGGATCATCCTGCTGGATCTCAACATGCCCAAGAAGGACGGGCGCGAGGCGTTGGCCGAGATCAAGGCCGACGAGTCGCTGCGGCGGATACCGGTGGTCGTGCTGACCACCTCCAAGGATGAGTCCGATGTGCTCTCGACCTACGACCTCGGGGTCAGCTCATTCATCACCAAGCCGGTGACCTTCGGCGGCCTGGTCGACGTCATGAGGACCTGGACGCAGTACTGGTTCGAGATCGTCGAGCTGCCCAACGGCGACGTCAAGGGCCAGCAGTCGCACTGAGCCTGCGGCCTACAATCCCGCTGGTGGGCGCCGACGTCGATATCCAGGCGGTGGACGCCGAGGTGGCATTCGACGAGCGCGGGCTTGTCCCGTGCGTCGTCCAGGACTGGCGGACCGGGGAGATTCTCACCCTGGCCTATATGAACGCCGAGGCGCTGCGCCTGACCCGGGAGACCGGGGAGGTGCACTTCTTCAGCCGCTCGCGCCAGGAGCTGTGGCACAAGGGGGCGACGTCGGGCAACACCCAGGCCGTGCGGGCGATCCGCTACGACTGCGACGGCGATGCGCTGGTCGTGCTCGCCGAGCCCGCCGGTCCGGCCTGCCATACCGGCGAGCGGACCTGCTTTCACCGCGGCGAGCTGGAGCCCGGCGGCGCCGTTCTCGGTCCTGCCCGAGCTCGAGCGGACGATCGCCGAGCGGGCCGAGACCCGCCCCGAGGGGTCATATACGGCCGAGCTGTTGGCCGACCCCGGGCGCGGCGGGGGAGAAGGTCCAGGAGGAGGCCGAGGAGGTGGTCCGGGCGGCCCGTGAGGAATCCGATGAGCGCGTCGCCGAGGAGGCCGCCGACGTCCTCTATCACCTGGCCGTGCTGCTGCGCGGGCGGGGTCTCTCCCTGGCCGACGCCGAGCGGGTGCTCGATGGCCGTCGCCGGCGCTGAGCGGCGAGCGGCGGGAGGGCGCGGTCCCTCGCCGTCGCTGGACGAGGTCCGCGAGCTGGCCCGCACGCACAACCTGATCCCGCTGGCCGAGACGTTCATCGATGACACCCAGACGCCCGTCTCGGCGTTTCTCAAGCTGCGCCACGCCCACCCGGCTGACCCGGCGTTCCTGCTCGAGTCCGCTGACCAGGGGCGCGTGGGCCGCTACTCGTTCATCGGCTACCGGCCGCGCAAGGTGCTGCGCTGGTCGCTGGGGGACCCGGGGGACCCGTACGCGCTGGCCGCGGCCGAGCTGAACCGCTTCACCGCCGCCGGGCTGCCGGCGCCGGAGCGACCGGGAGCGGTCGTGCCGCCGTTTCTCGGCGGCGCGGTGGGGATGTTCGCCTATGACCTCGTCCGTACGGTCGAGCCGCTCGGCGATCCCAATCCCGACCCGGTCGGCCTGCCCGACCTGGCGCTGATGTTCACCGACGGCCTGGTCGTGTTCGACCATCTTCTGCACACCGTCACCGTGATCGCCAATGTCTACGCCGAGGAGGACCTCGAGGCGTCCTACCGGCAGCGCCGCGAGACGATCGCCGAGGTGCGCTGGCTGCTCGAGGGACCGGTGCCGCGCCCGGCCCGAGCCGCCGGCGTCGGATCGCGCAGCCCCCCAGTTTGAGTCCAACATGTCGCCGCGAGCAGTTCGAGGGCATCGTCAGCCGCATCATCGAATACATCTACGCCGGCGATGCCTTCCAGGTCGTCCCCTCCCAGCGCTGGTCGGCGCCCGTTCCGGTCGAGGCGTTCTCGATCTACCGGGGGCTGCGGGCGGTCAATCCGAGCCCCTACATGTACTTCCTGGACTTCGGGGACTTCGAGATCGCCGGCGCCAGCCCCGAGCCGCTGATCACGGTCACCGGGCGGAGCGTGAGCACGCGCCCGATCGCGGGCACACGGCCCCGGGGCGCCAATCCTGAGCAGGACGCCGCCCTGGCCGAGGAGCTGCTGGCCGACGAGAAGGAGCGCGCCGAGCACGTGATGCTGGTTGACCTCGGGCGCAACGATCTCGGACGGGTGTGCGAGTACGGCAGCGTCGAGGTCGAGAGCTTCATGGCGGTGGAGAACTACAGCCACGTGATGCACATCGTCTCCAGCGTCGTCGGCCGCCTACGTGAGGGCGTCGGGGCGCTCGACGCACTGCGCTCGGTGCTCCCCGCCGGCACCCTGTCCGGCGCGCCCAAGGTCCGGGCCATGCAGATCATCGACGAGCTCGAGCCGGTCAAGCGCGGGGGATACGGAGGGGCGATCGGCTACGTCAGCTACACGGGCGAGCTCGACACGTGCATCCACATTCGCACCGTGGTCATCAAGGACGGCGCGGCTCACATCCAGGCCGGTGGCGGGACCGTCGCCGATGCCAAGCCCGACTATGAGTTCCGGGAGTCCGAGGCCAAGGCCCGGGCCGTCCTGCAGGCCATCGAGCTGGCCGTCGCCCAGCCCGAGTGGGCCTGAGCCCCCCGTTACCGTTCGCTCTGCATCATGCGCGTGCTGGTCCTCGACAACTACGACAGCTTCACCTACAACCTCGTCCAGTACGTCGGGATGACATCCGATCCCGCGCCTGAAGTGGAGGTGGTCCGCAACGACCGCGCGACCGTGTCCGAGCTGCTGATCCGCGGTTATGACCGATTGATCGTCTCCCCGGGCCCGTGCACTCCCGACGATGCGGGGATCACCCTGGAGGCGGTCCGTCGCTTCCCGGAGGCGAGGATCCCGACGCTCGGCGTCTGCCTCGGCCACCAGGCGCTGGTCCAGGCCTGGGGCGGCAAGGTCGTCACCCACCACCCTGTGCACGGCAAGACGACCACGATCGAGCACGACGGACGTACGATCTTCAGCGGCCTGCAGTCGCCGCTGGTGGTCGGGCGTTACCACTCCTTGATCGCCGACTCGCATCTTCCCGCCGGGCTCGAGCAGAGCGCCGGCGCCGACGGCGTGGTGATGGCTGTTCGCCATCGGGAGCTGCCCGCCGAAGGGGTCCAGTTTCACCCCGAGTCGGTGCTCACCGATCAGGGCCGCGAGCTTCTGGCCAACTTCCTCAACGGAACGCCGATGAGCTCGCCCGACGGCCTGTTGACGGCATCCATCGACGCGCTGGCCAGCGGCCGTGACCTCGAGCAGGCGCAGGCCGCCGCCGTACTGGACGAGATCATGCGGGGCAACGCCTCCGAGGTGCAGATCGCCGCCTTCCTTATCGCTCTGCGGACCAAGGGCGAGACCGTCTCTGAGCTGGCCGGCCTGGCCCAGGCCATGCGCGCCCTGGCCGCGCCGGTCCGGGTGACGCGCGGCGATCTGCTCGACACGGCCGGCACCGGCGGCGGGCGCCGGACCTTCAACGTCTCGACGACCGCCGCTCTGATCGCGGCCGGCGCCGGGTGTCCGGTGGCCAAGCACGGCAACCGCTCGGCCACGGGACTGTCGGGCTCCGCGGACGTGCTCGAAGCCCTCGGGGCGAGGATTGATCTGGACCCCGTCGCGGTGGCGCAGTGCATCGAGCAGGTTGGCTTCGGCTTCATGTTCGCGCCCGCCCATCACCAGGCCACGCGCTTCGTCGTGCCCGTGCGCCGCGAGCTCGGCGTTCGCACGATCTTCAATTTCCTCGGCCCATTGACCAATCCGGCCGGCGCCGAGCGCCAGCTGATCGGGGTCTCGGACCCCAGCTATCTCGAGACGATGGCGGGCGCTCTGGCTCGCCTGGGCACCCGCCATGCCCTGCTCGTGTCCTCCGAGGACGGCCTCGACGAGCTCAGCATCTCCGCTCCCACTCGGGTCGTCGAGGTCCAGGGAGAGGAGATCTCGAGCTTTCGGGTGACCGCTGAGGAGCTGGGTCTGCTGCCCGCGGCCCCCGACGCGATTCCCGGCGGCGACCCGGCCGCCAACGCTGACACGACCCGCCGGATCCTGTCCGGCGAGCCGGGACCGGCGCGCGAGCTCGCCGTCCTGAACGGCGGCGCGGCGATCTACGCCGGCGGCGGCGCTGAGTCGCTGGCCGACGGCGTCCGGGTCGGCGCACAGGTGATTGACTCCGGGGCCGCCGCGGCCACCCTCGAGCGGTTCGTGGCCGCCACGCGCGAGCTGGGCCCGGCGGCGATCTCGTGAGCGCGCTTGACCCGATCCTCGAGCGGACCCGGGCGGCGGTGGCCGGGCGGCGCGCGCGCGTCCCCCTGCACGAGATCGAGGCGGCGGCGACGGCGCGCAGCGCCGGAGATCCGGTGCGATCGTTCACTGCCGCGCTGGCCCAGCCGGGCCTGTCGATCATCGCCGAGCACAAACGGCGATCCCCCTCGGCCGGCGTGATCCGCGAGGACCTCGAGCTCGAGGCCGTGGTCTCGGCCTATGAGCGTGGCGGCGCCCGGGCGCTGTCGGTGCTGACCGAGCGCGACAGCTTCGGGGGGAGTCTGGACGACCTCGAGCGGGCTCGGGCCGTCAGCTCGCTACCGATCCTCCGCAAGGACTTCACCGTCGACGCCTACCAGATCCCCGAGGCGCGAGCCGCCGGAGCCGACGTGATCCTGCTGATCGTGGCCGCGCTGGCCACCCACGAGCTCCAGGAGTTCTACGCGCGAGCCCGGGCGCAGGGACTGGCCGTACTGGTCGAGGTTCACGACGAAGCCGAACTCGAAATCGCGCTCGCGCTCGCGCCCGAGGTGATCGGCATCAACAACCGTGACCTGAGCACCCTGGAGGTCGACCTCACACGGACGCTGCAACTACGCCCTCGGATCCCGGCCGGAACCCTTGTCGTGGCTGAGTCCGGGTTTCGCACCCGGGCCGGACTCGAGCGCGTCGCCGCGGCTGGCGTGGACGGCGTACTGGTCGGCGAGGGCCTGATGCGGGCCGTCGATATCGAGGCCGCCTGCCGTGAGCTGGCTCGCGTTGAGCCGGCCCGGCCGCTTTAGTTCCGCTTCAGCCGCCGGACCAGACTGGGCCGATGACCAGCGGGGTCCGCTCCATCTCGCCGCCTCGGTCGTCGGAGGCCTGATCGTGGCCGGCGCGCTGGTGGCGGTGGGTACGACCGGCCGTCGTACGGTGCAGACGATTGTCGACGAGGCGCCGGCGTCCACCGGGCGGGCGGCGGGCGGTTCCTCGCCGCTGACCCTTCACGCCATCTATGAGCGCGAGTCTCCGGCCGTCGTGCACGTCACCGCCCGCCTGCTCGAGCCGCGCCAGAGTCCGTTCGACGTCCGGCACGATGCGGAGACCGGCGTGCTCACCGGCTCGGGCTTCTTGGTTGATCGCCACGGCGACGTCATGACCGCCTACCACGTGGTCGATGGGGCCAGCCGCTCGAGCGGTATCAGCGTGGGTTTCGAGGGCGGCATGCGGCGGCCGGCAACCGTCGTCGGCGCTGACCCCGGCCGCGACGTGGCCGTGCTGCGGGTCGACCCGCGCGGTGTTCCGGACGTCGATCCGCTTCCCCTGGGCAGCTCGACCTCGGTCCGGGTCGGCGATCCGGCCCTGGCCATCGGAAACCCAGACGGGCTCGACCACACCCTCTCCAGCGGGATCGTCTCGGCGCTCTCGCATCAGCTCGTCGGCGCGGGCGGCGTCAGTGTCGACAACGTCATCCAGACCGATTTCGCGGTTGATCCCGCCTCCTCGGGTGCTCCGCTGCTCGATGTCGCCGGGCGCGTGATCGGGATCAACTCCCAGCTCACCAGCCCCGCCGGCACGAGCGAGTCATTCGCCACCCCGGTGGACGCGGTCGACTCGCTGCTCCGCGGCGTGAGACGGATCAGCCGCGTTCCCGTCGCCTACCTGGGCCTGTCCGGAGTGGCCGCTCAGAGCACCCACCCCGCCGTCACGGTCACCGGCGTGGCGCCCGGGGGTCCGGCCCAGCAGGCGGGACTGCGGCGTGGGGATGCCATCGACCGCATCGGCGGCGAGACGATCTCGAGCCTGACCGGCCTGACCAGGTTGATCTCGACCCGCGGCCCGGGCCAGCACGTGAGCATCGAGATCACCCGGCGCGGTCGTCTGCGCACCCTCCTGGCCCGGCTCGGCTCGCAACCCTGACGGCGCCCCCTGGCCGGGCTCGGCTTGCAGCCCTGACGGCGCCTCCTGGCCCGGCTCGAGCGTCGCTTCGTACGATGTGAGGCGTGGAGACGATCGCGCCCAAGTTCAAGATCTGCGGCCTGACCCGGCCGCAGGACGCCGAACACGCCGCCGAGTTGGGGGCGTGGGCGCTGGGCCTGATCCTGTGGCCCGGGTCACCGAGGTGCTGCCCGCCCGACGCCGCGGCCGAGATCGGGGCCCACTTCCGTCGCCAGACCGAGATCGTCGGTGTGTTCGTAAATCCGACGCTTGAGGCCGTGACTCAACGTGCGCAGGACTTCAATCTGTCGATGCTCCAGCTTCACGGCGACGAGGGCCCGGTCTTCTGCGCCGAGGCCGCTCGCCGCACCGGCTGCCGGGTGATCAAGGCCGCTCGGGTCCAGAGCGGGGCCGATATTCAGGCCCTGACCCGGTTTCACACCGACCTGCATCTGCTCGACTCCTACGTCGCCGGCGTCCCCGGCGGCACCGGGGAGGCATTTGCCTGGGAGCTCGCCCGCGGGCACCGGGGACCGCCGATGATCCTGTCGGGCGGGCTGCGAGCCGACAACGTGGGCGAGGCGATCAGCGTCGTGCACCCGTATGCGGTCGACGTCGCCAGTGGCGTCGAGTCCGCCCCCGGGGTCAAGGATCCGGCCAAGCTCGACGCCTTCGCGGCCGCCGTGGCCGCCACCGACGCCGTCGGGGCACGATGAGCGCGGTCGAGCACCGGTTCGGTCCCTACGGGGGCCAGTACGTCCCGGAGACGCTGATGCCGGCCCTGGCCGAGCTCGAGCAGGCCTGGCTGGACGCGCGCGCGGACCAGGAGTTCCAGGCCGAGCTGGGGCAGCTGTTGCACGATTACGTGGGCCGGCCGTCGCCGCTGTACCTCGCTCGCCGGCTCAGCCAGGAGGCCGGACGCGAGCTCTACCTCAAGCGCGAGGACCTCAACCACACCGGCGCGCACAAGATCAACAACGCGCTCGGTCAGGCGCTGCTGGCCAAGCGGATGGGCAAGGAACGCATCATCGCCGAGACCGGCGCGGGCCAGCATGGGGTTGCCTCGGCCACCGCGTGCGCCCTGCTGGACCTCGAGTGCATCGTCTACATGGGCACTGAGGACATGCGCCGCCAGAGGCCCAACGTCGAGCGAATGGGACTGCTCGGCGCGCGTGTCGAGCCCGTGGAGGCCGGGGCACGGACGCTGAAAGAGGCCGTCTCGGCGGCGATCCGCGACTGGGTCGCAAACGTCGACACGACTCACTACATCATCGGCTCCTGCGTCGGGCCCGCCCCGTATCCGGCCTTGGTTCGCGACCTGCAGAGGGTGATCGGCGACGAGGCCCGGGCACAGATGCTGCAGCGCGCGGGGAGGCTGCCGGACCGTGTGATCGCCTGCGTCGGAGGAGGCTCTAACGCGATCGGCGTCTTCATCCCCTTCGTGGACGACCCCGACGTGCGGCTGATTGGGGTCGAGGCGGCCGGGGACGGAATCCAGACCGGACGCCACGGAGCGCCGCTGACCGCCGGCGGACAGCCCGGCGTCCTGCACGGCGCGTACTCGGCCATCATGCAGGACGAGGATGGGCAGATCCTCGAGGCCCATTCGATCTCGGCCGGCCTCGATTATCCGGGCAGCGGCCCCGAGCACGCCTGGCTGCGGGACCAGGGACGGGCCGAGTATCTAGCCGTCGACGATCGCCAGGCGTTGGCCGCCTTCGCCCGCACCGCACAGCTGGAGGGGATCATTCCCGCGCTCGAGAGCTCGCACGCGATCGCTTGGGCGCTCGCGAACCCCGGTCCCGGACCCGACTTGGTCTGCCTCTCGGGCCGAGGCGATAAGGATCTGGCCGAGGCGCTGGCCGAGCTCGAGCGGTGATGACCGCCACGACCGTCGGGGCGGAGCGGATCGCCGAGGCGTTCGCGCGGGCCCGGGCCAACGGACGCCGGGCGGCGCTGATGCCGTATCTGATGGGCGGCTATCCCGACCTCGGCACCTCGCGGGAGATCGGACTGGCCTACGCGCGCTCCGGAGCGGATCTGATCGAGCTCGGAGTGCCATTCTCCGATCCGCTCGCCGACGGCCCGGTCATCCACGCCGCGGCCACGGCCGCCTTGGCCGCCGGGGCCACGCTGCCCGCCGTGCTCGAAGTCGGTCGGGCGATCGCGGCCGAGGTGCCGGTCGCGGTCATGTGTTACTTCAACGTGATCCTGGCCCGAGGGCTCGAGCGCTGTCTGGACCAGATGGCGGCATCCGGCGCCAGCGGCGTGATCGTCCCCGATCTGCCGCTCGAGGAGTCAGATCGCGCCCGCGAGGCGTGCACGCAGGCGGGTCTGGCCTTGATCGGGCTCGTGGCCCCGACCACCCCGGTGCAGCGGCTGGCCCGGATCGGCGCCGGCGCCCAGGGGTTTCTCTACACGGTGGCGCTGACTGGGACGACCGGCGAGCGCACCGGCTCAGACGAGGGCCTCGACGAGATCGTCGCCCGGGCCGCCGCCCATACCGATGTGCCGGTCGCGGTCGGGTTCGGGATCAGCACGCCGCAGCAGGCCGGCCGGGCGGTCGACGCCGGGGCCGACGGGGTGATCGTCGGCAGCCGGCTGGTGCGGGCGGCCGGCGCGTCGCCAGACCCGGTGGCTGAGGTGAGCGAGCTCGTGGCCGGTTTTGCCGCCGCGCTGGACCATGCTGGGCAGGCGGGAACGGACGCTCCCGTTGCCTAGGCCGTAAGATCTTCCGGCCATGGGCGTCATCCTCACCGCCGCCGCGGGTCTGTGCATCTGGATCGTCATCTGGTCACTCAACGTGAGTGGTCTGGACGCCATCATGATCACGATCGCGATGGTCCTGATTGCGGTCGGCGTCCGGACCCTGCTGCCGTTCCTGCCCGGCCGGCGGAACTGACCGCCGCCCAGATGTTCGGCTGGGTGCCGACCAGGGGCCGCGTGGCCGGGGCGTGCGTCGTCGCCGCCATGGCCGTCGCCGGCTGCGGTACGGCGACCAAGGGCGGCAGCTCAGGAGTGACCGTCACCGGCCACACGCTGTCGGTCTATGCCAGCCAGCCCCCTGGCCCGCCGACGCCCGCCGTAACCGACATCCTCGACGCCGAACGTCTGGCCCTGCAACAGGGTCAGGGCAAGGCGGGGAACTTCACCGTGCGGCTGGTTGCCGTCCACGCGCACGAGCTGTCGGCCAACGCCCGCACGGCGATCGAGAACTCGAACACGATTGCCTACATCGGCGAGCTGGTCCCGGGGACCTCTCAGATCTCGGTCGAGATCACCAACCAGCAGGGGGTGCTCCAGGTCAGTCCGGCTGACACCGCGGCCTACCTCACGCAGCCGATCCCCGGCGTCTCGACTTCGACCAACCCGTTTTACCCCGGGCATTCGACCTACAAGCAGACCTTCGCCCGAGTCGTGCCCAACTCCGGCCAGGAGGCCAAGGCTCTGGTGCGGGCGATGCGGGCCGCGCACGCTTCGACCGTGGCCGTGAGCGGCGAGCCCACCGATTATGGGCGGACCCTGGCCTACCAGGTCTCCCAGGCGGCTCGCGCAGCTGGGGTCAGCATCGCGAGCTCGGCCGGACAGGCCCAGGCCTACTTCTACGGCGCCAGCACCTCGAGCCCGAACGCTCGCGCGGGGGCCATCGCGGCCTTCGACCGTGCCGCCGCGAGCAACTCGTCGGCGAAGCTGTTCGCACCCTCCGGCCTCTATGACCCCGCTTTCGTGTCCGGGCTCAGCGCAACCGCCCGGTCGCGTCTGCTGGTGTCCGTTCCCGGCTTCTTGACGCGCTCCCTGTCTGCGGCTGGCAAGACCTTCGTGCGTGACTTCAGCGCGCGCTTCGGTCACGCTCCGGCCCCCCAGGCCATCTTCGGCTACGAGGCTGTGTCCGCCCTGTTGGCCGACCTCAGCCAAGCCGGCTCGGCCGCCAACCGACGGGCGACGGTGGTGTCTGACTTCCGCTCGCTGCACCGTTCCGATTCGGTCCTCGGCCCTTACTCGATCAGCGGCGGCGACCCGAGCATCGCGCCGTTTGTGCTGGCTCACGTCCGCGCTGGCCAGCTGGTCCCGTTCGAGTCGCTGGCCGCGACCGGCTGAGCGCCCCGGGCGACTTCTCAAATACCGGTCCTTCGTGCGACGGCGTAGCGCGGGCCACACCGCGTTTAGGTTTCGTTACAAGTAGCGCTTCTGCGGCCAAAACGGCGCGCGGATGGTTGCTGCGGTCCGACCCCGTCACTAGTCTGCCCGCACCGGGGTCCCGAGAGCCCCCGGATCAACCTAGAGGAGGCTGTGTATGAGTGTTCTCGGCAAGGCATTGAGAGGCGGCCTGGTGTTCGGGACGGTCCTCGCGCTGAGCGCATGTGGCAGCAGCAGTAGCAGTTCGAGCAAGAGCGGCGGCGGTTCGAGCGGTGGGGGTAGCAACACCATCGACATCTACTCGAGCCTCCCCTTGCAGGGCGCTTCGACCGCCCAGACCGACCCGCTCGTCAACGGGATCAAGCTCGCGCTTTCCCAAGCCGGTGGCAAGGCGGGCCAATTCAAGGTCAATTACCAGTCGCTGGATGACTCCACTGCTGCGGCCGGCAAGTGGGATCCGGGCCAGACGGCGGCCAACGCCCGCAAGGTGGCGGCCGACCCCAAGGCCGTCTACTACATCGGGGAGTTCAACTCGGGGGCCAGCGAGGTCTCGATCCCGATCCTCAACCAGGGCGGGGTCCCGATGGTCAGTCCCGCCAACACCTATGTCGGCCTGACCACCAACCTGCCCGGCAGCGCCCCCGGGGAGCCGCAGAAGTACTACCCGACTGGGAAGCGCAATTACCTGCGGATCGTGCCGATCGACTCGATCCAGGGCGCGGCGGACCTGATCGCCATGAAACAGGCTGGCTGCACGAAGGTGGCCGTGGCCAACGACAAGGAGGCCTACGGGGCCGGTCTGGCCAAGCTGCTGGACCTCGAGAAAGGCTTCTATGGCGTGAACATCGTCAGCAACACGGGGATCGACCCGACGGCCCCGAACTTCCGCTCCTACGCGAGTACGATCCAGGGTCAGGGAGCGGATTGCTTCATGTTCGCCGGGATCGTCTCCAACGGCGCGGTACAGCTCACCAAGGACGTGCACTCGGCGTTGCCCAAGGCCAAGATCTTTGGTCCGGACGGCGTCTGCACGAGCAGCTACACCAGCCAGAAGGCAGGTGGTGTTCCGGCCAGCATCGATCCGCTGATGCAGTGCACGGTGGCGACCCAGGATCTGGCCGCCTACCCGGGCGGGAAGAAGTTCCTGGCCGACTACAAGGCCGCGTACAACGGGGCGACACCAGACCCGTACGCGATCTACGGCTACGAGGCGATGAACCTCGGGCTGGACACGATCAAGAAGCTGGGCGCCCAGGGCAGCAACAAGGCCGATGTGCTGAAGGCCCTGTTCGCGACCACGTCACGGGCGTCAGTGCTGGGCACCTACGGGTTCGACAAGAACGGGGATACGACGCTGAAGTCCTACGGCCTGTACAAGGTCGCCTCGACCGGCGATCCGGTGTTCTTCAAGACCATCACCCCGACCAAGACGGTCCACTAGAGACAAAGCCGACTGGGGAGGGCGCCCTCGCGGGCGCCCTGCCCCGTAATCTCTGCATCGGGCCACCGGGACAGCGACGATCCGGAGGCCGACGGAACCGGCTCGCCGAACCTTGGAAGCAAGCTCTCTAACCCCGAGATTCCCGGCCCCCGCCGCGCGACCGCTGGCGGCCGTGCGCCGGTTCTCCGGTCGCTGGGGGCTGCTCGTCGCGCTGGCTGCGCTGCCCATCTACTACGGGGTGCGCGACCTCACCCACGGCTACCAGGCCGGCGTCGTCCACGGGCACGCGATCATCGCCCATGACCTCTCCCGGCTCGGCTTCAATTTCGTCCAGGGTCTATCCAACGGGGCCATCTGGGCGCTGATCGCGATCGGCTACACGCTCGTCTACGGAATCATCGAGCTAATCAACTTCGCTCACGGCGACGTGTTCATGATCGGGTCCTTCACCTCAGCGGGCCTGTGGGGCACGCTCGGCCTCGGTCTGGCCACCGGCCCGCTCGGTCTGATCGGCGGACTGGTGGTGACGCTGATCGTCGCGATGCTGGTCTGCGGGACGCTGAACGTGCTGATCGAGCGCGTCGCCTACCGACCGCTGCGCGGGGCGCCCAAGTTAGCCCCCTTGATAACCGCCGTCGGCTTCTCGTTCATCCTTCAGAACGTCGGCCTGCTGTGGCAGGGCGGCTCGCCCATCGGCGTGCCGGATCTGATCCACGAGAGCCAGACGGTGTTCAACATTTCCGGCGTGCCGATCGTCCGCGGCTACCTGCTCGCCCTGTTCGTCATGGTCCCGCTCGTCCTCGCGCTGGGCTGGTTCATCTCGCGGACCCGCGCGGGCCGGGCGATGCGGGCCACGGCCCAGGATCCTGAGGCCGCGCGGCTGATGGGCATCAACGTCAACGCCACCATCTCGCTCACTTTCCTGCTCGGCGGCATGCTGGCCGGTGCCGCCGGTCTCATCTACGCCCTGTACCAGACCAACATCTGGTACTTCCAGGGCTTCCAGGCCGGGCTCATCGCCTTCACCGCCGCCGTCATGGGCGGCATCGGCAACGTCTACGGCGCCGTTCTTGGTGGTCTCATCATCGGGGTCATCCAGGCCCTGTCCGATTCCCGGCTGGGCCCGCAATGGACCGAGGCGGTCGTGTTCGGCTACCTAATCGTGATCATGATCCTGAGGCCGCGGGGGCTGCTGGGCGAGGAGACCCGGGAGGCGGGATGAGCGACGCGGGCGGCCCGATGAGCGATCCGCAAGGCACCCCCGGCGGCCCGGTGAACGAGCGGCCACCCATCCCCGTCGACCGGGTCAACGAGCTGAGAGCGCAGTTCCGGGAGCAGCGCGCCGCGATCGCCGGCCGCCTGCCGCCATGGTCGGGGCGGGCGCTGGCCGGCCTGCTGATCGTGATCGGGATCCTGCTCCCCTTCTTCTTCACCCAGGACAGCGGCTTCCTGAACGCGACCATCATCGCCGTCGCCTTCGCGGTGATGTCGCTGGGGCTGAACGTGGTCGTGGGCTTCGCCGGCCTGCTCGACCTCGGGTACGTCGCCTTCTACGCCCTGGGCGCGTACTCGCTGGGCTGGTTCGGCTCGGACTTCTTCTTCAAGGCGCATGTGCACGTCGGCGTGCATGGGGTCGCCGCCAGCGAGGCCGGCATCCACCTGAACTTCATCCTCATCCTCATCGCGGCGGCGGCGATCTGCGCGATAGCGGGGATCATCATCGGCTTGCCCACCCTGCGTCTGCGCGGTGACTACATCGCCATCGTCACCCTGGCCTTCGGGGAGATCATCGGCGTGGTGGCCGTCAACGGCCAGAGTGTGAACCTGGGTGGGGGGATGACCCTGACCGCGGGCAACCTCGGCATCAGCGCCGTCGACGCGCCGTATTTCCCCGGTATCGGCCAATTCGGCCTGCTCGACCTGAGACCGTGGTACTGGCTGATCTTCGCGATCCTGATGCTTGTCCTGTTCGTCAACCTCCGGTTGCGCGACTCGCGACTGGGCCGGGCCTGGGTGGCGCTGCGCGAGGACGAGGTCGCGGCCGTCTCGATGGGCATCCCGCTGGTCCGGACCAAGCTCTCGGCCTACGCGATCGGCGCCATGTTCGGCGGCATGTCGGGCGCCTTTCTGGGCACCTACTACACCCAGGTCAACGCCGGCCAGTTCCAGTTCGGCTTCTCGATCTTCGTCCTGGCCATGGTCATCATCGGCGGCCTGGGCTCGATCTGGGGCGCCGTGGTGGGGGGGATGCTCCTCGGCTACATCAACCAGTGGCTGATCCCGGATGTACTGAACAGCCTGCCCCAGAAGCTGGGGCTGAACTTCCCGCTGACTGAGATCGAGTTCGGGATCTTCGGCTTTTTGCTCGTGCTGGTCATGGTTCTGCGCCCGCAGGGTCTGATACCCGAACGCCGGCGCCGCCTCGAGCTCACCTCCGAGATCGCAGCTGAGGACGCGCAGCTCGTCGAGACCACCAGCGCATGAGCACCGCACGCGGAGATCGCCGCCCGCCGCTTGGGAGCCTGACTCGATGAGCACCGCTGCTCCGAGCGCCCCCGTCGCCACCGCGGTCATGACCGTCGAGCGCGTGACCAAGGAGTTCGGCGGCCTGGTCGCCGTCAACGACGTCTCGCTGGAGATTCCCGAGCGAGGCATCGTCTCGCTGATCGGGCCCAACGGGGCCGGCAAGACGACCCTGTTCAACATGCTCACCGGTCTCTACAAGCCAACCGCGGGCCGGATCCTGCTCGGTCAGCGCAACATCAGCCACACTCGACCAGACATCATCACCGGGCTCGGCGTGGCGCGGACGTTCCAGAACATCCGCCTATTCGGGGCCATGACCGCGGTCGAGAACGTGATGATCGGGCGCCACGCGCGCATGCGGGCCGGTCTCCTGGGCTCGATCCTGCGGCTACCCCGGGTCCGGCGTGAGGAGCGCACGACCCGCGAGCGCGCCCGTGAGCTGCTCGCCTACGTCGGGCTGCGCGAGAACCTCTTTGACCAGATGTCGGTCCAGCTCTCCTACGGCGATCAGCGGCGCGTGGAAGTCGCCCGCGCCCTGGCCTCGGACCCCCACCTGCTGCTGCTCGACGAGCCGACGGCGGGCATGAACCCGCAGGAGTCGGCCCGGCTGACCGAGTTCATGCGCAAGCTGCGCGACGAGCTCGGCCTCTCCATTCTCCTGATCGAGCACGACATGAAGGTCGTCATGGGCGTGTCCGAGCGCGTCACAGTGCTCGACCACGGCGAGAAGATCGCCGAGGGCTCGGCGGCCGACGTGCGGGGCGACGCCCGGGTCATCGAGGCCTATCTGGGAAAGCAGGACTGATGGCGCTGCTCGAGGTGCAGGACATCCGCACTCACTACGGCGGCATCGAGGCGCTCAAGGGCGTTTCCCTGACGGTGGATGAGGGCGAGGTGGTGACGCTGATCGGCTCAAACGGGGCCGGCAAGTCGACCACCCTGCGCTCGATCTCGGGCCTGACCCCGGCCAGCACGGGCAAGATCACCTTCGGGGGCGCCGAGATAACCCGGGTCCCCGCTCACGAGATCGTCGCCCACGGGATCGCGCTCTCGCCCGAGGGCCGCCACTGCTTCCCGCGAATGACCGTGCGCGAGAACCTCGACCTCGGCGCTCATCATCGCCGCGACGGAGGGATCAGCGAGGACCTCGACCGGGTCTTCGAGCTCTTCCCCCGCCTGCACGAGCGCGAGAAGCAGAAGGCGGGCACGATGTCGGGCGGCGAGCAGCAGATGCTGGCCATGGGCCGCGCGCTGATGGCCCGGCCGCGCCTGCTCATGCTGGACGAGCCTTCGATGGGGATCGCGCCCATCCTGGTCCAGCGCATCTACGAGACGATCGGCCAGATCAACCGTGACGGCGTGACGATCCTGCTCGTCGAACAGAACGCCAACTACGCCCTCGAGGTCTCGCGCCGTGGTTACGTCCTGGAGACCGGGCGAGTCGTCCTGGCCAATGATTCCGCGCACCTGCGCGACGACCCCGAGGTCCAGCGGGCCTACCTGGGAACCTGATGGCGCTCTACGCGACAATCGGCGCCAAGGCTCTGTATCTGCTGCTCATCTGGCTGGCCTCGGCGGCCGCCGCCGCCTGGATGGCCGAGCGCAAGGGCTACGGCGAGCGGCTCGGCCTCACCCTGGGCCTATGCCTGACCGCGGTCGGATTCCTGATCGTGCTCATCCTGCCCGGACGGCCGGGCTCGACCTGGAAGGTGCAAGGCCCCGTGCCCCGGCGCCGCAAAGCCCAGGAGCTGGGTGTCGCGCCCCCGGCTGAGGGTCCCGCGGATCCGCCCTCGTCGACCTGAGGAGCCCGTCGGCCAGCCCTGGCTCTAGGCCCGTTCAGCAGCTACAGCCCGCGGGGAGGGCCCCCGGTCAGCGCCCCAGGATGCGCAGTTCCTCGGTGGCGGCAAAGCCCATCTCCACGCCGGCCTGGGCGGCACCGCTCTCTCGCGCCTCGTCGGCGACAGCGGCCGCCACCGCGCCCACCACTTCGCGGTTGAAGACCGAGGGGATGATGTAGTCCTCGCGCAGTTCATCGCCGGGGACGATGTCGGCAATCGCTCGGGCGGCGGTGGTCTTCATCGCCTCGGTGATCTGGGTGGCACGGACGTCCAGCGCGCCGCGGAAGATGCCCGGGAAACAGAGCACGTTGTTGATCTGGTTGGGGTAATCGGACCGGCCGGTAGCGAGAATCCGCACGTATCGGGCTGCCTCCTCGGGCGAGACCTCGGGTGTGGGGTTGGCCATCGCGAACACGATCGGATCAGGGTTCATGCGCTCCAGGGCCGAGGCCGGCAGCACCCGGGCTCCCGACAGCCCGATCAGGAGGTCCGCGCCCTCGATCACGTCGATCGGGCCGCCCGCCCGGCGTTCGAGGTTGGTGACCTCGGCCAGCCTGCGCTTGGCGTCGGTCATGCTGCCATCCAGGTAGTCCTCGCGGTCGGTGCGCAGAGCCCCGCGCGAGTCGCAGCCGATGACGTGGCGCACCCCGGCCTCGAGCAGGATCTTTGAGACCGCCACCCCGGCCGCGCCGAGCCCGATCACGACGACGCGGATGTCGCCGATCCGCTGGCCGGTCAAGGTCAGGGCGTTCAGCAGGGCGGCCAGAACGACGACCGCGGTTCCGTGCTGATCGTCATGGAAGACCGGGATGTCGAGCTCCGCCTTGAGCCGATCCTCGATTAGGAAGCAGCGCGGGGCCGAGATGTCCTCGAGGTTGATACCCCCGAAGCCGGGGGCGATCGCCTTCACGGTGGCGATGATCTCCTCGGGATCGCGCGTGTCCAGAGCGATCGGGAATGCGTCCACGCCGGCGAACTCCTTGAACAGCATGGCCTTGCCCTCCATCACCGGCATGGCCGCGCGAGGCCCGATGTCGCCCAACCCCAGGACGGCGGTCCCGTCGGTGACCACGGCCACCGTGTTGCGCTTGATCGTGTACTGAAAGACCTTCTCGGGCTCGGCCTGGATGGCCTGACAGACGCGCGCCACCCCTGGCGTGTAGGCCATCGAGAGGTCGTCCCGGGTCTTCAAAGGGCTCTTGTTGTGCAGCTCGATCTTGCCCCCCACGTGGAGCATGAAGGTGCGATCGGTGCTGTCCAGGACCCGGGCTCCCGGGACCGCATTGACGGCGTCGTTGAGGCGTGGCCAGTCGGCGGCATCACCGGTCTCGACCGTGATGTCGCGGATCGTGTGCGGGCCATCGAATCCGACGAGGTCGACGGCGCCGATCGTGCCGCCCGCGTCACCGATCGCCGAGGCGACCTTGCCCAGCATGCCGGGGAGGTGATCGATCTCGACCCGGAGGGTGAGGCTGTACTGCGCGCTGGGTGTCGAGGCCATGACGGGCGCCATCTTATGCCCCGGGAGCCGGAGGGCAAGGCCAGCCTCGGTGCGCCGGCGCCGACCTCGAGGCCAACCTCGCCAGGGCGGGCTCCGGAGCCGTCGGTTCGCGGGATAGGCTCAGATGAATATGGCGGACGAGCTCTTTCTGATCGACGGCAACAGCCTGGCCTACCGGGCCTTCTTTGCCCTGCCCGAATCGATTGCCACCTCCACGGGAGTGCCCACCAACGCGATCTTCGGGTTCGCCTCGATGCTGGTCAAGATCCTCACCGATTACGGCCCCAAGGCCACTGTCGTGGTGTGGGACGCCGGGTCAAGCGGCCGCAAGGAGGTCTACTCCGAGTACAAGGCCCAGCGCTCGAGTCGCCCCGACCTGTTGCGCGAGCAGTGGCCGCATCTGGAGCCGCTCGTGTCCGCGTTTGGCTACCGCAACCTCAAGGTCGACGGCTACGAGGCCGACGACGTGATCGCCTCCATCGCCGAGCAGGCCAAGGCCGCCGAACCGCCCGTCGAGGTGATGGTCGTCACCGGTGACCGCGACGCCTACCAGCTCGTCGACGAGGACGTGCGGATCATGACCACCTCGCGCGGGATCACCGACACCCGCGTCTACGACCGCCAGGGGGTGATCGACCGTTACGGGATTCCGCCCGAGCTGGTCCCGGACTTCATCGGCCTGAAGGGCGACACCAGCGACAACATCCCGGGGGTGCCGGGGATCGGCGACAAGACCGCGGCCGACCTGTTGCAGCGCTTCGGCTCACTCGAGGGAGTGCTCGAGAACGTCGACCAGATCAGCGGCGCCAAGCGCAAGGAGAACCTCGTCAACCACGCCGACGACGCGCGCATCTCCAAGCATCTGGCCACCGCCAAGCGCGACATACCCCTCGACGGCCTCGATGTCGCCGAGTACGTGTCGGCTGCGCCCGACCGGTCGCGGTTGCGCGAGGTATTCAGGGAGTTTGAGCTGCGTGAGCCGCTGCGCCGCCTGGAGGAGGCGCTCGGCTCGGCCGATGCCGCGGCTCCCGCGCCCCAGACCCAACAGGCCCTGTCGGCCAGGGTCCGGGCCGGCTCCCTGGCCGACCTGCAGCGGCTGCCCGAGGCTGAGGTCTCGGTCGCCGTCCGCATGCCCGAGGCGCCGGAGGGGGCTCTGTTCGGCGGGGATGCGCAATGGCGCTTCGGCGTCTACCAGGACAGGGGCCAGCGGCTCACGATTGGAGACTGCTCCCGCCCCGAGGAGCTCGTCGGCTCTCTCGGCTCGCGGCCCACGGTCGCCCATGACGCAAAGTCGCTTGGCCTCGTGCCCAAGGTGCTGGCCCACGACACCGAGGTCGCGGCCTACCTGCTCGAGCCCGCGCGGCGCGCCTACCCGTTCCGGGAGCTGTGCGAGGAGCGCGGCCTGGACGCCGACATCGAGGACGAGGCCGGTCACGACGCGCGGCTTGTCCAGGCGCTGGCCAGCTGGCAGCGCGACCAGATCGAGGAGCGTGGCCTAACCGACCTGCTGCTCGAGGTCGAGCTTCCGCTGGTGCGCGTGCTGCGGGAAATGGAGCAGGCCGGGGTCAAGCTCGACACCGAGCGGCTGAAGGAGATCTCGACGCGGGTCAAGGCCGAAGCCGACACGCTCGAGCGCGAGATCTTCACGCTCGCGGGCGAGGAGTTCACGCTCGGCTCTCCGAGGCAGCTGGAGGAGATCCTGTTCGGCAAGCTGGGGCTGTCGCGCAAGCGACGCGGAAAGACCGGCTACTCCACCGACGCCCGGGTGCTGCAGGCGATCCGTTCCGAGCACGAGATCATTCCCAAGATCGAGCGCTGGCGCGAGCTGACAAAGCTCGCCCAGACCTACCTTGACGCGCTGCCCCTGCTGGTCGACGCCAACAGTCGCCTGCACACGACGTTCAATCAAACCGCCGCCACCACCGGCCGCCTGTCGTCCAACAACCCCAATCTCCAGAACATCCCCATCCGCACCCCGCTGGGGAGAGAGATCAGGGCGTGCTTCGTCGCGGGCACCGCCGACGAAGTCGGTGGTCCCGGCAGCCTGCTCGTCTCCGCCGACTACTCGCAGGTTGAGCTGCGCCTGCTCGCCCACATCGCCGACGAGCCGGTCCTCAAGGAGATCTTCCGCCGCGGGGAGGATGTCCACACCGCGACCGCTTGCCGGGTGTTCGCCGTCGCCCCGGAGGAGATCGACCCGGGGATGCGCTCCAAGGCCAAGATGATCAATTACGGGATCGTCTACGGCCTGTCGGCGTACGGGATGGCCGACCGGCTCGACATTCCGCAGTCCGAGGCCGACGACTTCATCCAGCGCTATCTGGCCGGATTCCCCGCCGTTGGTCGGTTCATCGAGCAGACGATCGAGCAGGGCACCGAGCAGGGATACGTCTCCACCTTGTTCGGCCGTCGCCGTCAGGTCCCCGAGCTGCGCGCCCGCCGCTGGGAGCTACGCAAGCAGGGCGAGCGGTTCGCGGTCAACATGGTCATCCAGGGCACGGCCGCCGACATCATGAAGGTGGCCATGGTCCGCTGCGAGCAGGCCGTGAAAACCGCCGGGTTGGCCTCGCGGCTGGTTCTCCAGATTCACGACGAGCTGCTGTTCGAGGGTCCCGCGGAGGAGGCCGAGCAGGTCAGGGAGATCGCCGTGCGCGAGATGACCAACGCGTACCCGCTCGATCCTCCGCTCGCCGTCGAGGCCGGGATCGGGCCCGACTGGCTGTCGGCCAAGTGACCGCTCAGGCGGCGAGAACTTCGGCGCGCCGCCGCGGCGCGCCGCCCTCAAGAGCGAAGCGTGGGTGGGCGATCTCGAGGTAGTGATTGAAGGACCAGTCGACGAAGCGCTTGCGGCCCATCGCCCCGAGCGCCGGCGCCAGGAGCCGGGGCGCGACTCGGGGTACGGTCCGCTGCAGGCGGAGCAGCCAGCGGAAGGCCAGCGCATGGCCGGCCGAGAACTCGTCGTAGCGCGCCAACGCCTGCTCACGGGTCTGTTCGCCCGCCACGACGCGACGCAGCTCACGGCCGCAGGCGAGCCCGAAGTAAAGGGCCGTGCGGATTCCCTCCGCGGTCAAGGGCAGGCAGTGTCCCGCCGAGTCGCCGGTGAAGAAGACGCCGTCTTCGGTGGCGGGACGCAGCGCGTGGGGAATCCAGTTGCCCTGGTAGCGAACCTTGTCGGCCTGGAGGTCATCGGCCAGGCGGACCGTCGGCTCGCGGACGTGAAAGCGCGGATCGAAGGAGCCGACCCCGATCCTCAGCTCTTCCCCGGCGGGGAAGCTCCAGCCGTAGCCGGCGGGCACATAGCTGCGGTCGATCCACACCTCGAGGTCGCGCCCGGAGCCGTGCGGATGGACCTCGAGACCACGTGAGAGCAGGGCGTCCGGGGGCTGCACGTTGGCGCCGACGCCGAGGATCCGCCGCCATCCGAGCGCGTCGACGATCAGGGGCGCGGTGACCGGCCCCCGATCGGTGTGGACGGTGTTGCCCGAGCGATGCTCGACCTTGGCCGTCTCGAAACTGAAATCGCCCTGCGCGGCCAGCGCACTGCACAGCGTTCGGTAGTCGAAGGTCGAGAACGTCCACGGAAGGTCGAAGCGCACGGTGGCGTGCGGGGAGTGGATGACCAGCTCACCGAAGGTCTGCTGGAGAGCCTCTTCGAGTCCCAGCGCCCGCAGCCACGCGGTCGGAATCCCGCAGGCTGAAGTCTGCCGCTCCCCGATCTCGTAGCGGTCGATGACGAGAACGTCGGCGCCGCTACCGGCCAGCTCGCGCGCGACCGCCAAACCGGCGAAGCTGGCTCCGCAGATCAGGACATCGCAGTCACGTTGCAGCGGGGTACGCTCGGCTCCGCGCTTGGTGGCTCGGCGTGGCATCGGCGCCTGATAATAGGGACGGGCTCCGGGACGGCCCGGCAGCGACCGGCCGCCACCGCAGCCGCCTGGGTCGTGAGCGCGTGCCCGCGATGGCCCCATCAAGCGCTGCGTGTGGCTATCCTCCGGGACTAATGTCCACTACCTCAACGCTCATGGCTGAAACCGATCAGCCCACCGCGACGATCGTCGAAGGCTCCGACGGCCTCCTGCTGGAGATCGACGGCCAGATCGTCCCCAACTACGACGCCACGCTGCATCCCTTCGCCGAAGGCGATGTCGTCACCGGCAACGTCGTCCGCATCGACAATGACGAAGTCCTCGTTGACATCGGTTACAAGTCCGAGGGCGTCATTCCCGCCGGCGAGCTCTCGATCCGCAAGTCAGTCGACCCGGCTGATGAGGTCGAACTCGGTGAGGAGGTCGACGCTCTGGTCCTCACCAAGGAGGACCAGGACGGCCGTCTCATCCTCTCCAAGAAACGCGCACGCTTCGAAAAGGCCTGGCGCCGCATTGAGGCGGCGGCCGAGTCCGGTGAGCCGGTCAACGGCGCCGTCATCGAGGTCGTCAAGGGCGGCCTGATCATCGACCTCGGGGTGCGCGGCTTCCTGCCCGCCTCGCTGGTCGACATCCGTCGCGTCCCCAATCTCGACGAGTACATGGGCCAGACGATCGAGTGCAAGGTGATCGAGCTCAACCGCTCGCGCAACAACGTGGTCCTGTCCCGGCGCGCCGTTCTCGAGGAGCAGCGCAAGGAGGATCGCGAGCGCATCCTCGACCGGCTCCAGCCCGGCCAGGTCGTCGAGGGCACGATCTCGAACATCGTCGACTTCGGGGCCTTCGTCGATCTCGACGGGATCGATGGCCTGATCCACATCTCCGAGCTGTCGTGGTCGCACGTCAACCATCCGTCGGAGATCCTCAACATCGGGGACACGGTGAGCGTCAAGGTGCTCGACATCGACCGCCAGCGCCAGCGCATCTCCCTGGGTCTCAAGCAGACCCAGGAGGACCCGTGGCAGCGGGTCGTCGACACCTATAACATCGGTGACGAGCTCGAGGGCACGGTCACCAAGGTGGTCACCTTTGGCGCGTTCGTGGAGATCCTCGATGGCGTTGAGGGCCTGGTTCACATCTCCGAGCTGGCTCAGCATCACGTCGACAACCCGCGCGAGATCATCCAGCCGGGCGACCCGGTGCGCGTGAAGATCCTCGAGATCGACTCCGAACGGCGCCGCCTGTCGCTGTCGATCAAGCGCGTCGAGGGTCAGGTCCTTCCGGTCCGCCCGATCGAGCCCCCGCCCGAAGGCGCCGGCGGTTCGCTCGATGACATGCCTGAGCTCGGGCTCTCCGAGGACGTCTTCTCCACCGGCGAGCCGGTGTCCGGAGCCGAGGCGGAGCTCATCATCGAGGCCCCGGACGCGGCTGCCGAGCCCGAGGCGAGCGCCGAACCTGTGGCCGAAGCGACTCGCCGAGCCCGAGGCCACCCCGGCCGACGCCGAGGTTGCGACCGCCGAGCCCGAGGCCACCCCGGCCGACGCCGAGGTTGCGACCGCCGAGCCCGAGGCCACCCCGGCCGACGCCGAGCCCGACCCTTCAGACCCTCCCGAAGCCTGACGCCACCCCCGGCGCCTCCCGTGATCCCCTTCATCGGGCTGACGGGCGGCATCGGCGCGGGGAAATCGACCGCGCTGGCGGCGTTTGAGCGGCTGGGTGCGCCTGGCCTTTCGACCGACCAGGTCGTCCACGATCTCTACGAGACCGACGAGGTCCGGGATGCGATGGTGGCCGAGTTCGGGACTGAGATCCTTCGCGACGGCGTGATCGACCGGGCGGCGATCGCCCGCGTGGTCTTCTCCACCCGCGAGCGCCGCGAGTGGCTGGAGAAGCTGCTCTGGCCTCGGGTCGGGGCCCAGATCGCCAGCTGGCGCGAGGGGCTTGAAGCACAGCCTGACCCTCCGCCGGCCGCGGTCGTCGAGGTGCCGCTGCTGTTCGAGTCGGGCATGGAATCGGGCTTCGACGCCACCGTCGCCGTGATCGCCGATGAGACCACGCGCCACGAGCGAGCCTCCTCGCGCGGCCACGAGTCGCTCGATGAGCGCGGCGCCCGTCAGCTCACTCAGACCGAAAAGTCGCAGCGTGCGACCTACACGGTGCACAACGACGGCACCGAGGACGAGCTGGAGGCGAAGTTGTCGTCAATCCTTGACATGCTTGCCCGGTGAGCCACTCGACCGCCTCGGCAGCGCGGCGCCGTTCTCCTCACCGCGCAGGTAGTGCGCGCCATCGGCGCGAGGCTGTCCGTCGTCGCCGGGGCGTCCTGTTCCTGGCTGGGATCGTGGTCGCCGTGATCGTGGTCGTGACCGCGGTGCCGGTGGCGCGCAAGGCGATCACCGAGTTCGGGCTCCCGCTCCAATACCAGGATGTGATCCGTCAGCAGGCCGCCCAGAAGCACCTCGACCCGGCGCTGATCGCGGCCGTAATCGACGCCGAGACGAAGTTCGACCCCCGACCCTCATCGGCCGGAGCCGAAGGTCTGATGCAGATCCTGCCCCGGACCGCGCTGTTCCTGGCCCATCGCTCGGGAGCGACGACGTTTACGACCGCCGATCTGGCCTCGCCCGACGTCAACATCGCCTACGGCAGCTACTACCTGCGGTATCTGCTCAACGAGTACCACGGCAGCACCGTGTTGGCGCTGGCCGCCTACAACGGCGGGGAGGCCAACGTGGACCGTTGGGTGTCGCGCGCGCATGCCGCCGGGGACCGGTTCAGGATCCGCGACATTCCGTTTCCCGAGACGCAGGCCTATGTACAGCGGGTGCTGCAGGCGCGGGCCGCATATCGCCACACCTATCCCACCGAGCTCGGGCTGCGCTGAGCGGCCCGCGGTTGGCGGCCGTCAGCACCCAGCACTGTCGCCGACCCTGACTAACCTCAGGTAGACATGCCGAAGTTCGAGCTCGACGCCACCTACCGCCCGGCCGCGGACCAGCCGGCCGCAATCGCATCGCTGGCCGCGGGAGTCGAGGCCGGCGAGCGCTTTCAGACCCTGCTCGGCGCCACCGGCACGGGCAAGACGATGACCATGGCGGCCACGATTGAGGCCGTCCAGCGCCCGTCGCTGATCATCGCCCACAACAAGACCCTGGCCGCGCAGCTGTGCAACGAATTCCGGACCTACTTCCCGCGCAACTCGGTCGAGTACTTCGTCTCCTACTACGACTACTACCAGCCTGAGGCCTACGTCCCCAGCAAGGACCTCTACATCGAGAAGGACTCGGCCATCAACCAGGAGATCGACCGCCTGCGCCACGCGGCCACGGCGTCACTGTTCGCCCGGCGCGACGTGATCATCATCGCCAGCGTCTCGTGCATCTTCGGTCTCGGTCGCCAACCACGTACGACGAGAACCTGCAGACGCTGATCAAGGGCGAGATGATCGATCGCGATCGCCTGCTGCGCAAGCTCGTCTCGATCCAGTACACCCGCAACGACACCGCCCTGGCCCGCGGGACCTTCCGGGTCCGCGGCGAGACGCTCGAGATCTGGCCCGCGTACGCCGAGACCGCCTACCGGATCGTCCTGTTCGGCGACGAGGTCGAGCATCTCCAGCATTTCGACGCCGTGACCGGTGAGGTCATCGAGGACGATCTCGAGCACGTGGCGATCTGGCCCGCTTCGCACTACAACGTGCGGGAGGGGATGATCGACGACGCCGTGGCTGAGATCGGGCGCGAGCTGAACGCACGCTGCACCGAGCTCGAGGCCGCGGGCAAGCTGCTCGAGTCCCACCGCCTGCGTCAGCGCACCCAGTACGACATGGAGATGCTGCGCGAGCTCGGGTTCTGCTCGGGGATCGAGAACTACTCCCGCATCCTCGACGGGCGCCAGCCGGGCGACCGGCCCTACTGCTTGCTGGACTACTTCCCCAACGACTTCGTCTGCTTCATTGACGAGTCCCACCAGACGGTGCCCCAGATCGGCGGCATGTACGAGGGCGACCGCTCCCGCAAGCAGACCCTGGTCGACTACGGCTTCCGGCTACCGAGCGCGCTCGACAACCGGCCTCAGACCTTTCAGGAGTTCCTCTCCATCACGCCGCAAATGGTGTTCGTCTCGGCAACCCCGGGCGAGTACGAGCGATCACATTCACCGCGCATCGTCGAGCAGATCGTGCGCCCGACGGGGATCATCGATCCCGCCGTCGAGGTCCGCGAGACTCGCAACCAGATCGACGATCTGATGAACGAGATCCGGGCCAGGACCGAGCGCAACGAGCGCACGCTGGTCACCACGTTGACCAAGAAGATGTCCGAGGATCTGACCGACTACCTGCTCGAAATGGGCTTCCGGGTCCGCTACCTGCACTCCGAGATCGACACCCTGGAACGGATCCAGATCATCCGCGAACTGCGCCTCGGCGAATATGACGTCCTGGTCGGGGTCAACCTCCTGCGCGAGGGACTCGACCTACCCGAGGTCTCGCTGGTGGCCATCCTCGATGCCGACAAGGAGGGCTTCCTGCGCGGCGAGACCTCCCTCATTCAGACCATCGGGCGTGCGGCGCGCAACATCGAGGGCACGGTGCTGATGTACGCCGACAAGGAAACCGCGGCCATGCGAGCGGCGATCTCTGAGACCGACCGGCGCCGCACCATCCAGCGCGCCTACAACGTGGACCACGACATCACCCCGGAGACCATCGTCAAGGGCATCTCCGATATCGCCGAGTTCCTGCAGTCCGACTCCAAGGTGCCCAAGTCCCGCCGCCGTCGCCGGCGCCGCGAGGGGGCGATGGCGCCGGCCGAGATCGAGAAGACGATCGTCGAGCTCGAGGAGGAGATGCTGGCCGCGGCCGAGGACCTCCGGTTCGAGTACGCGGCCAAGCTGCGCGACGAGATCCGGGATCTCAAGCGAGAGCTGGACGAGGCGCTCGCCGCGGGCTGAGTCCCGTCCGGTGAGTCGGGAATACTGCCCGTCTGAAGTCTGCTGACGCGGTTGCCTGTCCGCTAGGCTGGGCACCGCTCTCGAATCCTCGAACGGAGGTACGCCGCGTGGCGCTGGATAGACAGAGCATCGAAAAGCAGGACTTTCCGACGGGGAGCCATGGCTACGATCCCCAGGCGGTCGATGCTCACCTGAGCGCGCTGGCCGACGAGATCGCCGAGTTCAAGAGCGCCTCACGCCGCCGTGCCGAGCACCTGGCGTCCGCCGCCAGCGACCAGGTCAGGTCGATCATCGAGGCCGCTGAGGCCAGTGCGGCCGAGATTCAGCGCTCGGCGGAGGCCGAGGCCCAGGAGATCCGCGACGAGGCTCATCACGAAGCCAACGCAACACGCGAGCGGGCATCCGAGGAAGTCCGCGAGCATGTCGGCCGGGTGTCCGATGCCACATCACGAATGCTCGCTCGGCTGGACGGGATGGAGATCGAGCTCTCCGGCCTGCTCGACACGCTGCGCGGTGGCACGGGGCGTCTCGATGCCGATCTGCGCGAGCTCAGCAGCGATCTGGAGCACGCCGCCGACGTGGCCGTTCCGCAGGCCCGGGCCGAGTTCGAGCCCGACCCGCCTCCGGAGCCCGAGCCAGCCCCGAGTGCGCCGGCCTCAGACGTCGGCCCGGGCTGGGGGTCAAGCACCTCGACCGGCGACTGGGGGTCGGCGGATCGGGCGGCCGACTCTGAGCAGCATCCCTCGGGTGGAGGCTGGGACGTCCCCGAGCCGGCTCACAGCGCGTCCGTTGGGGGTGAGGGGGCGGAGTCGAGCAGCTCAGACACCGCCGGTGCCGAAACATCCGGAGCAGCGGCGAGCTGGGACTCGGGAGCGTCGTCTCCCGGCTGGGGTGAACCGGCGACCGATGCCGAGACCAGCACCCCCCACGAGGCTTTCGGGGCTTCGGAGGGGTTCGGTCCGCCGTCCGGACACGAGGCGGCTCCGGCCGGCCAGGACTGGCAGCACACCCCCGAGGCGCCGGAGGCGGCTCCGGTCGAGTCAGGGTCGGAGGCTTTTCCCGAATCGCCGTCGGCCCCACCGGGGCCGACAAGCCCCACGCCCTACGGCGAGCCGTCGCACGGCTCCTACGGGGACCAAGGGTTCGGCGCGGCCACACCGTCTGAGCACGGCGGCCAGAGCGAGGAGGACGATGACTCCGAGGGGGCACGCCTGATCGCGCTCAACATGGCCCTCAACGGGACGCCCCGTGAGGAGACGGCCCGCTACCTGTCGGAGAACTTCCAGCTCCCCAATCGCGACGGCCTGCTCGACGAGGTCTACGCCAGCGTCGAGGGCTAGGGCCGGTCCGCGTCCGGGCCGTCGCCACCCCGCCGCCGGTCGCGGCGTCCGTGGAGCGGTCCTCGAGCTTCTGGAGCCGCTTCTGGCGGCGGGCGTCGAGGTCGCGCTCGACCTCGTCGAGGTCGGGCGCCGGTCCGAACAAGGCCCAGCCGTTTCGGAACAAGCTGAGCACGAAGATGAGCAGCACCCAGATCGGCCAGAACTGGCCGCTGGCGCCCGAGCTCAGCCAGATGACCGTGCTTACCACGAACAGGCCCAGCGACCCTCCGGTCTCCTGGATCACGCGGCGCGCCAGGTGGCGCCGGCGGGCGGCGTCGCCGATGGCGGTGATCGGGTTGTTGGTCGGAAGGTCGCGCCGGAGTGCACTGAGTTCGGCCAGCGTGCGCGCAGCGTAGGTCGCCGTAAGGCGCTCCTCGAGCTCGTCGGTGGTCAGCCGACCGGCCACCGCATGCTCGCGCAGTTCGGTCGAGAGCTTCTCTCGGTCCTCGTCCGAGGCGCGGATCTGATCCGCCGCCGCCCGGCCCGCTCAACGGTTCCCCGCTCATTGCGAGGAACTGTAGGAGAAAGCGGCTGGTTCGGCATGGGAACGTCTGTTCGATGTTCTAGACTCGATTCGAGTGGATCAGATCCTCGTCTCGGGCGCCCGGGAGCACAATTTGAAGGACGTGACGGTCGCCATCCCCGGGATTCGCTGACCGTGATCACCGGCCTCTCGGGGTCCGGTAAGTCGTCGCTGGCCTTCGACACGATCTACGCCGAGGGACAGCGGCGCTACGTGGAATCGCTGTCCGCCTACGCACGGCAATTCCTGGGTCAGATGGACAAGCCCGACGTCGACTCGATCGAGGGTCTTTCGCCGGCGATCTCGATCGACCAGAAGACGACGTCGCGCAATCCGCGCTCCACCGTGGGCACGGTGACCGAGATCTATGACTACCTGCGTCTGCTCTGGTCGCGCATCGGGCATCCGCACTGCCACATCTGCGGCCGGCCCATCAGCGGACAGTCTGCCGAGCAGATCATCGACCAGGTCATGGAGCTCGATGAGGGGACGCGGTTCATGGTCCTGGCGCCGATCGTCCGCGGGCGCAAGGGCGAGTACGGCAAGCAGTTCGAGGAGCTGCGGGCCGAGGGCTTCGGCCGGGTCAAGGTCGACGGAGAACTGCGACGGCTCGACGAGCAGATCGTGCTCGACAAGAAGTTCAAGCACGACATCGCCGTGGTCGTCGACCGCCTGGTCATGAAGGGTGAGCTTCGCAAGCGCCTGGCCGACTCGATCGAGACCGCCGTCGCGCTGGCCGACGGCCTGGTCGAGATCGAGCTCGTCGATCGGCCCGATGCCGGGCCTGACCAGCGTCGCGAGGACCGCATCCTGACCTTCTCCGAGCGCTTTGCCTGCCCCGTGCACGGCCCCAGTCTGGTCGAGCTCGAGCCGCGCATCTTCTCGTTCAATTCCCCGCATGGCGCGTGTCCGCGCTGCACCGGGCTCGGCTCGCAAATGGAGATCGATCCCGACCTGGTCGTTCCGGATCCGACGCTGTCGATCGGCGAGGGAGCAATCGCTCCCTGGGCGGTCAGCGCGTCCAACTACTACGACCAACTGACCCAGGCGATCGCCGAGCGCTACGACGTGGATCTCGACACGCCGTGGCAGGACCTGCCCGAGGAGTCACGGGACTTCTTCCTGTTCGGCACGGGCGGGGAACGGGTTCAGGTTTCCTACCGCAACCGCTTCGGTCGCCGCCGCTCCTACGCCACGCGCTTTGAGGGGATCGTGCCCAACCTCGAGCGCCGCTATCGCGAGACCGACTCCGATTTCTCGCGCGAGAAGATCGAGGAGTACATGACGCTTCGGCCCTGCCCGGAGTGCAAGGGCGCGCGCCTGCGTCCCGAGTCGCGCGCCGTGCTCGTGGCCGAGACGCCGATTCATGTGTTCACCGCGCTGTCCGCGCGCCGCGCGCTGGAGTGGGTTCGCGCCCTCGATCTGGACGAGCACGACCGGCGGATCGCGCGGCTCATCATGCGCGAGATCGAGGAGCGCCTCCAGTTCCTCGAGAACGTGGGGGTGGGATACCTGTCGATGGAGCGTGCCGCCGCCACGCTGTCGGGCGGTGAGGCTCAGCGCATCCGGCTGGCCACTCAGATCGGCTCTTCGCTGGTCGGGGTCCTCTACATCCTTGACGAGCCGTCGATCGGTCTGCACCAGCGCGACAACGAGAAGCTGATCGGCACCCTCGAGCGCCTGCGCGACCTCGGCAACACCGTGCTCGTGGTCGAGCATGACGAGGGGACGATGATCGCCGCCGATCACCTGGTCGATATGGGCCCCGGCGCCGGTGAGCACGGGGGCCACGTCGTCGCCCAGGGCACGGCGGCCGAGGTGGCCGAGGTCAAGGATTCGCTGACCGGACAGTTCCTGGCCGGCACGCGCGTCATCGAGGTCCCCAAGCGCCGGCGAACTCCCTCGGGCTACGTCTCGATCGAGGGGGCCGCGCAGCACAACCTGCGCGGGATCGACGTCAAGGTCCCGCTGGGGGTCCTGACCTGTGTGACCGGCGTCTCCGGGTCGGGCAAGTCAACGCTCGTCAACGAGGTGCTGCTCAAGGCGGTTGCCAACCACCTGCATCGGACCCGGCAGCGGGCGGGCGTGCACAAGCGCATCAGCGGTCTTGACCAGCTCGACAAGATCATCTCCGTCGACCAGTCCCCGATCGGCCGCACGCCCGCGCTCGAACCCGGCCACCTACATCGGCTTGTTCGATCAGATCCGAGAGCTGTTCTCCAAGACCCAGGAGGCACGGGCCCGCGGTTACAAGCCGGGGCGATTCTCGTTCAACGTCAAGGGCGGACGCTGCGAGGTGTGCCGGGGCGACGGTCAGATCAAGATCGAGATGCACTTTCTGCCCGACGTCTACGTGCCGTGCGAGCAGTGCAACGGCAAGCGCTACAACCGGGAGACACTCGAGGTCCGCTTCAAGGGCAAGACGATCTCGGACGTGCTCGAGATGCCCATTGAGGAGGCACTCGAGTTCTTTGCCCACATTCCCAAGATCCGCCGGCGGGTCCAGGCCCTGGTCGACGTCGGCCTCGGCTACATGCGTCTCGGTCAGCCCGCCACGACGCTGTCGGGTGGCGAGGCCCAGCGCGTCAAGCTGGCCGCCGAGCTGAGCAAGGTCGCCACCGGGCGGACCATGTACATCCTGGACGAGCCGACCACTGGGTTGCACTTCGCCGATATCCAGCGGCTGCTCGACGTTCTCCAGACGCTGGTCGATGCCGGCAACTCGGTGGTCGTGATCGAGCACAACCTCGACGTGATCAAGGTCTCTGACCGTCTGATCGACCTCGGTCCCGAGGGTGGCGACGAGGGCGGTCAGGTGATTGCCCAGGGGACTCCGGAGCAGATCGCGGCAACGGCCGGCTCCTACACCGGGGCCTTCCTGGCCCCGATGCTGCCCGTGCGCGCCAGCCGTGGGCGTCGCGCGGCCGCGGGCCGAAATGGGTCGGCCAAGAACGGCGCCCCGGCCGGGACCGACCGGCAGCGCTCCACGTCCGCGACCGGCAAGAACGGGCGCCGGAGCGCGAAAGCAGCCGACGCCGAGACAGCGCCGGCCAAGCGCCCCCGCCGCAAGGCTGCGGCCAGCGCCCGCTGAGCTTCGCCCGCCCCGTTGTGCTGGCGGCGCCGTGACCGCGCCCCTTCTGCTGGGCGCCGGGCGACCGGCGTCGACCGTGCGCGCTGCTGGCCGAGAACCACGCGTATGAGGGGTGCTTGGCGCCGCGATTCGGCGACCAGCAGAGAGGCGCGCCCCCGGCCGCCGCTGCCATCCCGACACGCGCGCGAAAGACGACATCGGCTGGTCGGCCAGCGGTCGGGTGCGCCGTGCGAGCGCGTGCCGAACTCACACCGCCAGCGGGACGAGTCGCTTTCTCTCCCGAGCCAGGCCGGGGGTCGCGGTGGCCGCTCGAGCGCCGAATCGCGGCGCTTCGTCTCCCGCTGCGGCCACGTACATCCGTTGAGCGTTCTTCGGCGCTCGAGGGGTCGTCGCGACCCCACGACCCAAAGGGACCGGCGATCGGTCACGCTCGCTGGTGAATGGGGGAGAATCCGCGCGTGGATGAGCATCTGAACCCGCCCGGACCTGTCACCGCCGCTGAGCTTCGGCTCTGGGGCCAGAAGTGGCTCTGGTACGAGCAGAACTCGCTGCCCTGGAACCGGGCCCGGATCCACTGGGAGTTCATGCGCCGGGGCGCCTTCGTCCGCTGGCCGGTGCATGGCAACGTGCTCTCGGCCCTCCGAGAGGGACGGCTCGAGATCGGCCCCCAGACCGTGTTCGAGCCCGGGGTCTGGATCACGGCTCCTGATCAGGCCCGGATTCACATCGGCTCGGGCTGCTTTCTCAACCTCGGCGTGATGGTGGCCTCGATGAACCTGGTCGAGATCGGCGACCACTGCATGTTCGCCAACGGGTGCTTCGTCAGCGACGCCGCCCACCGGTTCGACGATCCGGAGCTGCCCGTCCCCTGGCAGGGCTTCACCACCAAGGGCCCGACGCGGGTGGGGGACAACGTCTGGTGCGGCGCCGGGGTCGTCATCACCAGCGGCGTCACCGTCGGTCGACCGCTCAGTGATCGGGGCCAACTCGGTCGTCACCGGGGACATCCCGCCCTACTCGATCGCCGCCGGTGCACCGGCCCAGGTCATCAAGCAGATCAGACCGCCGGAGGACAGCGAATCATCGGCGGCGCCTGTCGCCGGCTGAGGCCCGGCCGGATCACGTCTGGCCGCCGCTTGGGGCTGCCCGCCGCTCGGGCCGACCGCTCAGCTCCGGGGCTTGACCGCGCGCGTCACGGTCACCCGATGCCGAACGGCCGTCGTCACCGTCATGGTCAGCTTCAGGAAGCGCACGTGGCCCCGGCGCGCCTTGCGCCGCAGTCCCGCCGTCTCCCTGAGCGCTCGCGTGCTCAGCTTGACCAGGACCGTCGCCGACGGCCGGCGGAGCGTGATCGTGAGACGGCCGTGTTTGAGTGACAGGGACTTGACCCTGGCGTTGCGCACGCTCACTCCCTGCAGGACAAGTCGCCGGTGGACGCGGTGGCGGACGTAGGCCAGGCCGCGGGGCAGGGGCACGGTCAGCGAGGTCAGCTTGGGCGAGCCCCGGCCGCTGATGAGCTTGAAGCTGATTGCCGGACGGCCGCGCCTCAGGCCCGTGATCGTGGCCGAGGTGAGGCTGGGCAGGCCGAAGGGTGCGCCGCTCGGCGTGCCCGAGCCGGTGCCAGAGCCGCTGCCCGTGCCGCCGCCGGTCGATCCGCCGCCGCCGACCACACGCCGGACACCCGACCACGCTGAACGGTGCAGTGCTGCTGGCCAGCAGGTCCCCGTCCTGGGAGACGAAGCTGCCGACCGCGTTACCGGACGGCGTCGCGCACGTGGTGGCGAATGCGGCCTCGGGGCCACCCGCGAGCGTGACCCGCAGATCTGACAGGGGGAGGTCGGGCACGCCGGTGAAGGTCGTCGTGTTGGTAGCCAGGTTCACCTTGCCGTTCAGGGTGAGCGCGAACGGCGGTGGGAACGTGACCGTGATCGCCGGGGCGGCCAGGCTGCCGGTCAGATAGACCTTGCCACCCAGGGTCTTCGGGTACAGCGGGGACTTGGCCGTTGACGTGCCGATCGTCTTGCAGGAGGCAAAGCTCGGGTCAGTGCACAACAGGCCACCGCTGATCACCGCGGCGGCATTGGGGGCAACGACTGCGGACGGGAAGGTCAGACCGACGCTGCGGCTGGTCGCCTGACCGGCGGTCTGGGTCACATCCGTGGTCAGCGTGACGCCGTTGTCGCCGCTGTCCTTGGCCGCGCGGGCGCTGAGCAGGGGGGAGAAGGGCAGGGTGGAGCAGCCGGTCACGGTCAGGGGGGCGGAGGCCGGCTTTTGTGTGTCGGATCCGCATAGGAGTCCGCCGAGATCCCGAAGCGCGCGGCCGGGCGAGGGGCAGCGGGTGGGTAGGCGCAGGCCCTGGAAGGTGCTGTTGATCTCGTCGACGGCGATCGGCACCGCCAGCGTGGTCACGAGCGCGTAGCTGTTGGGGATGTTGTGGAAGGCGATGCTCACCGCGCCGCTCGAGTTGACCTTGATGTCCCCCGTGCTACCCAGCTGAGCGGATATCCCGGTCACGGGATTCTTGGCCACGATCGCCAATCCGGCCAGGTCGGCCGCCGACGGAGGGGTCACGAGATCGAAGCTCACCGAGACGGACACCCCGGGCCCGGCGATCCCGAGCAGAATCGGCGCGGCAGTGACCGTCCCCGTCCCCACCTGGCAGGCGGGGATTGGGGTCGAGGTGTTCAGGCAGGCGCCGCCGTCGATCGAAGCATTGGCGAGCAGCCCGGGCGGAAGGCTAAGCGTGAGGTCCTTCGGCGAGTCGGTGGCGGGGCTGGGCGCGAACTTCAGGTCCACCGGAAGGTTCACGGTTGAACCCGCGTGCTCGTTCGAACTCGACTGAGACAGCGTCAGGGACGGAGTGATGGAGGCGGCGGCGGCTGGCGCCAGCGCCGCGCACGCTCCTGCTACGACGAGCCCGCTCAGGGCCTTGGGCCAGGTCATCCGCATTTTCGTTGCCTCATCTCCGTGTCCGTGGATGACGCCCAGCCTAGCGGCGGGCGTTCATCGGCTCCAACGGGGGCAGAGCACCCGTGACCGAACCGATCGTCACGCGTTCTTGATGACGATGCCCTCGAGGATGTTGGCCACGCGCTCCGTGGAGTCGATGGCCGCCTCGAGGCGCTCGAAGATGTCCTTCCAACGGATCACCACCATCGGGTCGATGCCGCCGTCGAACAGGGAGGCGACCGCCTCGCGGGTGATGCGGTCCCCCTCGTTCTCGAGCCGGTTGACCTCGACCGTGTAGCGAGATATGTCCTGGAAGCCGCGGAGAAGGGGAATGGCCTCGGCAATCTGAATCGACGCGTCGCGCAGCACCCGGGCCAGGCTGATGGCCTGCTCCATCGGCGCCTCGACCTTGTACAGCCCGAGGTAGTCGGCGACCTCCTCGGTGTAGTCGACGATGTCGTCGAGGGCCGAGGCGAGGGCGAGAATGTCCTCCCGGTCGATCGGTGTCACGAAAGTGTGGTTCAGGCGATCGATGATGTCGTGCGTGATCCGGTCGCCCTCGTGCTCGCGATCAAGGATGTCGGCGGCCAGATGAGCGCCGTCGGGGTAATCCGACAGCATCCGGTGCAGGAGCTCGCACGTGGCCTGGATGTTGGCCCCCGCTTCCTCGAAGAGCTCGAAATAGACCCGGTCGCGCGGAGAGAAGACCTGGGCGAAACGGGCCACGCGGCCATGGTAAAGGACCTCGCCCGCGGTCCGCGTGCTCAGGACCGGGTCAGGGGTCGGCTGGGTCCTCCGGGGTCGCGATCACAGCCAGGCCCGGTCCTCCAGGATCGAGATCACAGCGCGGCCAGGTCCTCCCGGAAGGTGCTGAGCTCGTCGGCATCAATCGAATAGGTGTGCTCGGGCTGCGGATAGCGGCGCTGGCGCACATCGGCCGCGTAGGCGGCCACGCCCGCGTTCATCTCGCTCTGCAGGTCGGCGTAACGCTGCACGAACCGCGCCCCGCGACCCTCACGGATGCCGAGCAGGTCATGGAAGACGAGCACCTGGCCGTCGGTGGCCGGACCGGCGCCGATTCCGATCACGGGCACGCTGATGTGGGGCATCAGCTCCGCTGCCACCGCGGCTGGAATGGCCTCGAACACGAGCGAGAAACACCCTGCCTCCTGGAGGGCCAGGGCCTCGTGAGCGATCCGGGTGGCGGCGCTGGTGTTGCGGCCCTGGGCGCGGTACCCGCCAAGGGCGGTCGAGGTCTGCGGGGTGAGCCCGACGTGGCCCATGACCGGGATCCCCGCCTGGACGATGGCGCGCGCGCGAGCCACGGACGTCTCATTGCCGCGCTCGAGCTTAACCGCGTCACAGCCGGCTTCCTTGACGAAGCGCAGCGCCGTCTCGATCGCCTGTGCGTCGGATATCTCATAGGAGCCGAAGGGCAGATCGCCGACCAAAAATGGCGTTTTCAGTCCCCGGCGGACGGCCCGGGCGAGGACCAGCAACTCGTCGGTGCTGACGGGCACCGTCGAGTCGTAGCCGAGCACGGTCATGGCGCCCGAATCGCCGACCAGGACCAGGTCGACCCCGGCCGACTCGGCGGCCCGGGCGCTCGGGAAGTCGTAGGCGGTGACCATCACGATCGGCTCGCCGAGCCGCTTTTTCTCCTGCAGGATGGGCAGAGTGACCGGAAGCCGGGAGGCATCCGCGGGAACGTTGAACTGAAGGGGTGCTGTGGACATGTTCGTTGGCTCCTCTATGCGTTGGCCGGCGAGACCGGGGCCGTGTGGGCCCCGAGCAGCGTGGCCACCTCGCTGTCGATGGTGCGGATCTCGTTGTGCTCGTCGACATGGACGACGCACGGCTCGTAGTGCTCGAGATCGTCGGGGTGGTAACTGCCGTAGGAAATGACGATGATCGTGTCGCCGCGGTGAACGAGGCGCGCGGCGGCGCCGTTGACTTTGATCGCGCCAGAGCCGCGCTCCCCGGCGATGGTGTAGGTCTCGAAGCGGGCGCCGTTGTCGACATCGACGACGGCCACCTGCTCGAACTCGAGGATGTTGGCCGCCTCCAGCAGGTCGGGATCGACGGTGATCGAGCCGACGTAGTGCAGGTCGCTGTCGGTCACCGTGGCGCGGTGGATCTTCGACTTCAGCATCGTGCGATTCATAGGGGCCTTTCATCGTGATCTGCCACCGCTGACGCCGCCGCCGTGACCGGGTGGATGAGGAGGTTGTCGATCAGTCGCGTGCTCCCGACCCGAGCGGCGACCAGGACGAGGGCCTCGGCGTCGACTCTGTGCACGGGCTCGAGCGTGTCCGGCGACACGAGCTCCAGGTACTCCGCGGTGACGCCGCTGCGCTCGAGCTCGCTCCGCGCCGGAGTCAGCAGCCGCTCGGCGTCACGCTCGCCGGCCTGCGTGGCCTCGGCCACGACCGCGAGGGCCCGGCTGAGGGCGGTTGCCTGTTCGCGCTCGGACACCGTGAGCAGGGCATTCCGGCTCGACAGAGCCAGTCCGTCGCTGTCGCGGACGATGGGGCAGACCTCGATCCGCACGGGAACATTGAGATCTCGGACCATCCGGCGGATGACCAGCGCCTGCTGGGCGTCCTTCTGGCCGAAGAAGGCCACGTCCGGCATGACCATGTTGAAGAGCTTGCTGACCACCGTGGTGACGCCGTCAAAATGCCCGCGGCCGCGGCTGGCGCCCTCCAGACGTTCGGTCAGGGCTGAGACCGACACGGTGGTGGCAAAGCCCGCGGGATAGACCTCCTCGACGCCGGGGGCGAACATCAGATCGGCTCCTGCGCCGGCGGCGAGAACCGCGTCTCGGGCCTCATCGCGGGGGTATTTGCTGAGGTCGCCGGCATCGTTGAACTGAGCGGGATTTACGAACAGCGAGACGACCACCACGTCGCACTGGCGTCGTGCGGCTTCGATCAGTGAGAGATGTCCGGCGTGCAGGGCGCCCATCGTCGGCACCAGGCCGATGCTCTCGCCGAGGCGGCGAGCCGGAGCGAGCTCGTCGCGGAGCTCCGCCACCGTGCTCACGGTTTTCACGCGCTGGCCGCCTTCCCGGTGGGCTCGCCGCTCTGGGTGCTACTGGGCTCGCCGCGCGGGGTGCTACTGGGCTCGCCGCGGTCGACGATCAATGCCCGGGTAGCGGTCACGAGCTGATCAAACAGCGGCACGAGCTCGGGCGAGCGCTCCGCCACGGCAGCCCGCTGGGCGCGCACCGTGACCTCGTCACCCCGCGCGACGGGTCCGGTCAGGGCATCGCGCGGGCCGAGCGCGGCCCAGTTCTCAACTGTCGCTCGTACCAACGGCGCCAGCAGCTCACGGTCGAGCCCCGTTCCGGCGCCGATCGCCTCGGCCGCGGCCTGCAGGGTGACCAGGAAGTTGGAGGCCATCGAGGCGGCGGCGTGGTAGGCGGCGCGCTGGTCATCGGCGAGCAGGAACGGGCGCAGGCCCAGCTTCTGGGCCAGCTCGCCGGCGACACGACGCGCCCGCAGCGTGGTGCCACCGATGGCCGCTCCGGCCCCGTTTAGGATGGCCGGGCCATCGCGAAGCGTGACGGTCATCAGCGGGTGCAGGGCGAAGGCCTCGTGGTCGGCGAGCACGTCGAGCGGCGTCGCACCGGAACAGTGGCCAACCACGGGCCCGGGATCGATTCCGGCGGCCGCGGCGGCAATCTGGGCGTCGGGGACGCATAGGATCACGACTGCGTAACCGTTTAGATCGTCGTCACGACCCAGTGGAGGCGACGCATTGACACCGGCTGCGCGGAGCCCGGAGGACATGACGCGACCGAGACGGCCGCGGCCAACAACTCCCACGGAGGGGCCGGGAGCAGCGCTGGTGTCGGATAGCCGTTCCAGTTCCACGTGGATACCGGTCGGAAAAAAGGGATAGCTGCGAGACTTCTCTACGAGGTGCGTCCCCTGAGGTGACGGCCTCAGTCATCAGGATACCCCGTTCTGAGTCCGGCCTAGCATCGACTTCCGTGACAAGCGCCACACAGCGCCGAGAGCTCCTCAAGGGGGTCTATGAGGAGGCCCGCGGGTGCCTCCGCTGCCCGCTCCACCAGACCCGGACCCAGGTCGTTTTCGGCTCCGGGAACGCGAACGCTGACCTGATGTTCGTTGGCGAAGCTCCGGGAGCCAACGAGGATCGGCTGGGGCTTCCGTTTGTCGGGCAGGCGGGCAAGCTGCTCGACAAGCTGCTGATCGAGATCGGCCTCGAGCGGGATGACGTGTTCATCTGCAACACGCTCAAATGCCGGCCGCCCGGCAACCGCGATCCCCAACCCAACGAGATCGAGTCCTGCCACGGTTACCTCGAGAGCCAGGTCGAGCTGATCGAGCCCAAGCTCATCTGCACCCTGGGCAACTTCGCCACCAAGCTCCTGCGCGCCGACACGACCGGGATCTCGCGGCTGCACGGGCAGGTGGAGGAGCGGGCGATCGGCGCCCGTCGCATCCGTCTCTATCCGCTGTACCACCCTGCGGCCGCGCTCTACACCCCCCGCACGCTCGAGGCGCTCCGCGCCGACTTCGAGCGCATCCCCGAGCTGCTCGCCCTCCCCGATCTCGAGCAGCCCGAGCCGCTCATTGCGCCGCCGCCGGCGGCTGCTGAGACCGACCCTGGAGCCGGCTGAGACCGACCTGGAGCCGGCTGAGACCGACCTCGAGCCCGTTCCGGAGCCGACCGAGCCGGAGCGGCCGGCCGCCGGGGAGCAGCGCCCCGAGGCGCCGCCCTCGCAGATGGGCCTGTTCTAGCCGCTCAGCCCGCGCGCGCGAGCGGCTCGACGGCCGCTTCAGCGGCCATCTGACCCTCGCTGTCCGAGGGCGGAGGTGGCGTGCCGACGCGCCGATCTGACCGCAGGGCCACGGCGAAGGCGAGGAGCGCTCCCAAGGTCTGGATGGCCAGCACGACGGCGGCAAACCCGGTCGGCTGCCGCGACGCGTTGAGGAGCAAGATCGGCTCGGCCACCGCGACCGCTCCCAGCAGGACCAAGAAGCCGGTCCGCCGCAGAGCGAGGAGGTACTGGATGGCGAGGTACGTTGTGGCCAGGACCGTGAAGGCGGCCCCCAGGATGAGCAGCGAACCGGAGGCGGTGGCCCGCTTGGCTCCAAAGGCCGCGGTGAGTAGCTCCTTGGGGACGATCGCGAAGATCAGCAGGCAGGGGATCGCGCAGACCAGGATGATGGCCAGCGCGCGGAACAGAACGGAGCGGGTGTCTTCCCCGGCCGCCCGCCGGCGGGAGACCTCAGGCACGAGGTAGAAGCCGGCGCCGATCGCCACCCAGATCAGCACCTTGGCTGCGACGGCGGTCGCCGAATAGGAGCTGGCGGTCTTGCTGTTGAACTGGTGGTTGGCGGCGATGATGTCGATGTTCTGGAGGACGGCGATCACGATCAGCCCGGCGATCGGGGCCCAGGCCCGCTTGACGTGCGCCCACAGGCTGATCCCGGGCGGTGCGGTTGTCACGGCACCGAGCGCCGTGTTTTCAGTGGCAGCGATGTGACGCCGGAGGCGCATGACGCAGAAGACGCCCATGGCGATGAAGGACAGGGGCGTGCCGAGATAGGCGCCGGTCACCCCGAGGCCGGCGGCGGCGAGCGCGGCGCCGAGCACGAGCCGGGTGCCCTGCTCGCCGACCAGGCTCAGGCCGACCGTCTTGTAATCGCCCACCCCCTGCAGTACGCCGCGCAGGATCGAGAGGGAGAGCCACAGGACGGCGGCGGGAAGCCCGATGGCGGCGGCCCAAGCATCTCCGGGAACACCGACGGCCTGGGCGATCGGATCGCGCAGCAGCACTGAGATCACGGCCGCGACCGCGGTGAGGACGAGCAGGTTGATCGTCCAGCGCCGGACCGTGGCCGCCAGCCCGGCGCCGACGCCGAGATGGCCGAGCACGCCTTCGCGGGCCGTCGCCACCTGAAGGGCCTGCCCGACCACCGACAGGATCAGGAAGTAGCTGATCAGCGCGGCGAGGTGGCCGTAGTCGGTCAACAACCGGGCGAAGACCACGGTCGAACCGAGCGCGATGACGTTGTTGGCGATCATCGCCAGGGCCAGGCCGGCGGCCTTGGCCATCTCGGAGTTGCGCAGCTCGTTCAGCGACGTCGGAAGCCCGCGGTCACCGGCCACGCGGTTGATGAGCATCGCGAAACGACCCGGAGCCGAATTGGTCTCGGGAGGCGTCATGACCCCAGTGACGGTAGCGGAATGGAAGGTCGCCGCCCCTCTAACCACCGCTCTACAGTGTCCCGCGTGTGGACGGTGTGTTCGCGGGGTGCCCAGTGATGCGGGGCCGCTTTGATTCTGACAGCGCGGAGGCCACCGAGGCCCTCGGCGCCCGGTTTGCCGCCGAGTTGCAACCGGGCGACGTGGTGCTCATCCAGGGTGAGCTCGGGACGGGCAAGACGACGCTCGTCCGGGGGGCGGCCCGTGCGCTTGGCGTGCGCTCGGCGGTGACCAGCCCCACGTTCACCATCGGCCAGCGCTACCCAGGACCCGTGCCGGTCGCCCATCTCGACCTCTACCGAGTGCCGGGCCTCGCTGGGGAGGATCCGGATCTGCTCTCCGACTACCTGCGCCCCGACACGATCGCGTTCGTGGAATGGCCAGAGGGGGGAGAGGGGCTGCTCGGTGGCTTCGCACGGATCGCGCTGCGCGTCCGTCTGGAGCACGCCGGTGGCGACCGGCGGCTCGTGAGCGTCGAGTGAGAATCCTCGCCTTCGATACCGCGACCCGGGCGACCACCGTTGCGCTGCTCGACACCGACCAGGGCCTGGAGCTGGGGCTTCGCGACGATCCCGATCCGGGCTCTCGCCCGCGGCACACCGCGTGCCTGATGCCGCTGATCCGCGAAACCCTGGCCGCGGCCGGGTGGGGTTGGGCCGACGTCGATCTGCTCGCCGTGGGGACGGGGCCGGGCACGTTCACCGGCCTGCGCATCGGGGTCGCGACGGCCCGCGCGCTGGCCCGCGCGCGGGGAATCTCGCTGGTCGGCGTTTCGACCCTGGAGTCGCTCGCCCTCGGCGCCCGCGACACCGCGCTGGTCGATGGCCATGACGTCGTGATGTCCGTGCTGGACGCCCGCCGGCGTGAGGTGTTCGCCGCCGCCTGGCCTGTGGCGGAGGGCGTGCAGTGGCCGGCCCCGGCCGACGCGGAGCAGGGCGCACCCCTTCTGGCTCCGGCGGCGCTCGCTCCTGCGGCGCTGGCCGCAGCTGCGCCCGACCTGGGCCAGAGCCGGCTGGCCGTAGGTGACGGGGCGATAGAATTCCGGGAGGTTCTCGAGCGCCCGGGAACCCTGATTCCCGCCGATGACTCGGGGTTTCACCGGGTCGAGGCGCTTCTTCACTGCCGGTTGGCCGCAGGGCGGCCGCCGAGCGGGACAGAGGACGTCACGCCCGAATATCTACGGCGACCAGACGCTGAACTCAACCTCCGCGCCCCGAAATGACCACCGCTCTCGAGATCCGTCCCCTCGGTTACGGGGATCTGCCCCAGGTCATCTCGATCGAACGCCGCGCCTTCACTACGCCGTGGTCGCTGGCCATGTTCGTGCTCGAGCTCTCCAAGCCATCGTCGGTGTGTCTGGCGGCCGTTGACGGGACGAGCGGACGGCTCGTCGGCTACCTGGTGCTCGCTCGCTTCGACACCGTCTTTCACCTGATGAACGTGGCTGTCGATCCGGTCCGCCAGCACCAGGGGATCGGTCGGGCCCTGCTCGAGCAGATGATCGAGCGCGTCGGGCCCGAGCAGCAGTACACGCTCGAGGTCCGGACCTCCAACGCTCCGGCCATTCACCTCTACGAGACCTTCGGCTTCCGGTCGGCCGGCAAGCGTCCCCGGTACTACCGCGACACAGGTGAGGACGCGGTGATCATGTGGCGGACCGCCGACGAGATCTCGGCCCCGGGGGCGGCGTGATCCTGGCCCTGGAGACGAGCTGTGACGACACCTGCGCAGCCGTTATCACCGCCGAGGGGACGATTCGCTCCAACGTCATCTCCTCTCAGGGCATCCACGACCGGTTCGGGGGCGTGGTGCCCGAGATCGCCTCTCGCCATCACCTCGAGCTCGTCGGCCCCGCGGTCGATGACGCGCTCGGCCAGGCCGGGGTCTCACTCGCCGAGCTCGAGCTGATCGCCGTCACTCGCGGTCCAGGCCTGGTCGCCGCGCTCCTGGTCGGTGTGGCCACCGCCAAGGCCCTGGCCGCCGCCTTCGAGCTTCCGCTGGCGCCCGTCGACCATCTCCACGGCCACATCGCCGCCTGTTTCCTCGGCCCAGACCCCCTGGCGCCGCCGTTCGTCTGCCTCGTGGCCAGCGGCGGACACACGTTCGTGGCCCGGGTCGATGATCGCGGCCCCGCCTACACGGTTCTCGGCTCGACGCTCGACGACGCGGCCGGTGAGGCGTTCGACAAGGGGGCGCGGCTGCTGGGGCTCGGCTATCCGGGCGGCGCGGCCCTCGAGCGCCTCGCCCGCGAGGGCGATCCCGCGGCCTTCGACTTTCCCACCGCGGCTCGCGTGCGGGGGCTCGACTTCTCGTTCGCCGGCCTGAAGACCGCGCTGCTGTACCGAGTTCGCGACCTGGGCGAGCGCGAGGCCGAGAGGCGCCGGGCGGACCTGGCCGCCTCCTATCAGCGGGCCATCGTCGAGGCGCTGGCCGTGCGGGCGGAGCGCGCGCTGCTGAGCACCGGCCTGGAGCGGCTGGCCATCGGCGGGGGCGTGGCCGCCAACGGTCCTCTGCGCGAGCGCCTGGCCGGGCTCGGCGTGGCGCTCTCGATCCCGCCGCGCGAGCTGTGCACCGACAACGCGGCGATGATCGCCAGTGCCGCCCGCTATGTTCCCGCGCTGCCCTACCCCGATTACCTCAGCCTTGACGTGTACGCCACCGGCGAGCCCGTTCCGGAGGCTGCGTGAGGCGGGTGGTCCTCTACGGCCGTCCTGGTTGCTGTCTGTGCGACGACGCCCGGGAGGTCCTGCTGCGGGCCCGCGAGCAGCAGGCCTTCAGCCTCGAGGATCGCAACATCGACGCTGACGAGGACCTGCTGCGCGCCTATCTGGAACGAATTCCAGTCGTTACGATCGACGGCGTGGAGGCGTTCGAGCTATTCGTAGATCCGGCCGAGCTCGCCGAGCGCCTGAGTTAGAGTGAGGCCGGAATGAGCTATACCGTTGGCCGGGGGACCGAGCCGGCTCGGCCGGCACTGGAGCCGGGCGAAAAACTCTCGCTTGGGGTGGCCGCGCGGCTGTCGCGCTATCTGCAGGTCCTGACTCAGGCCCGCAAGATCGGCAAGGAGACCATCTCCTCCCAGGAGCTGGCCGACTACACCCACGTCAACTCGACTCAGATCCGCCGGGACCTGTCCGGATTCGGCAAGTTCGGCAAGCGCGGCGTCGGCTACAACGTCGAATCGCTGGTCAGCCAGATTCGCAAGATCCTCCGAACCGCGGGCCAGCACAACATCGCCCTGTTCGGCGCCGGCCATCTCGGTACCGCGATCGCCACGTCGGATATCTTCGCCGACCACGGCTTTCGGGTCGTGGCCGTGTTCGACGTCGACAAGTCGCTGGTCGGCACGCAGATCGGGCCCCTCACGGTCCGACACAACGATGAGCTGCGCACCGTGGTCGAGGATCAGGACATCGTCGTGGCCGTGCTCGCCGTCCCCTCGGCGGCCGCCCAGACGCTGGCCGAGGAGCTGGCCGATGCAGGGGTGAAGATCATCTTCAATTACTCTGATGCGCTTCTTCAGGTGCCGCCCGAGGTCACAGTCCACACCTCGAGTCCGGCCGTCGACCTGCTCTACGCGCTGTACTTCTATCTCACGTGACCTGGGCTGAGTCTTGGTGCCCGACCTCGACACCGCTCGCGCGGCCTTTGATGCCTCGACCGACTTCACAGTCGGCCTGGAGGAGGAGTTCGCGCTTCTCGCTCCCGATTCGCTTGAGCTGACTCCTCGGTTTGAGGAGCTGCGCCGGGCGGCTGCGATCGATCCTCCCCTGGCGGGGTCGATCTCCGGGGAGCTGATCTCATCCGAAATTGAGATCCGCTCAGGGCGCGGCCAGACCGTTCACGACGCGCGGGCCGCCCAGCGGGACCTGCGGCGCCGGCTGTTCGCACTGGCCTCCGACCACGACGTCGCGCTGGGCTCGAACGGCACACATCCGTTCTCCGATTATCGAGAGCAGCACATAATCCAGACCGAGCACTACCGCCGGGTGGAGGAGGGTCTGAAGTACGTCGCCTGGCGCAACAACACGTTCTCGCTGCACGTGCACGTGGGCATCCGTGGTGCCGATCGGGCGGTCCAGGTGTGCGACCGGCTGCGACCAGTGCTGCCCGTCCTGCTTGCCATCTCGGCCGATTCGCCATTCCTCGACGGTCGCGACTCCGGGCTGCACAGTGCCCGTACCCAGATCTTCACCAAGAGCTTCCCGCGCTGCGGAGTACCCGACCCGTTCGTCGACTGGGCCCGCTTTGCCGACTACATCGAGATGCTCTACCGGACCCGCTCGATTGTTGAGTACACGCAGGTGTGGTGGTCGATCCGGCCCCATCTGTCCTTTGGCACCGTCGAAGTCCGGATCTGTGACGCCCAGTCCACGGCGGCCGAATCGGACAACCTGGCCGCCCTGATCGTGTCCTGCGTGGCGCAGGCCGCGCGTGATATCGACGACGGCGTGCCCGCCGAGGATTTCGCCGGTCGCCTGATCGAGGAGAACATGTGGCGAGCCCTGCGCTACGGCCTCGACGGTGAGCTGCTCGATCTGGAGCGCCTCGAGCCCTATCCGGCCGCGGGCGCGCTCGAGCGGCTCTTGGAGTGGACGGCGCCGATGCGGGCAGAGCTCGGGATCGACGTCGTGCTGCCGGCCCTGAACGGCGCCCAGCGCCAGCGCCAGATGCTCTCGACCGGCCTCAGCCTGCGCGAAACCTTCGCCGCCGTGCAGGCCGAGACCCGGGAGACCTATTCTGGAGCGTTGGAATCCCCGCGACTGACTCGAGGTTGAGTGATGAGCACTGGAGATACCGGACCCGATCCAGCCGATCCGACCGCCGGCGGTGAGCGCCAGCCGACCGAGGAGGAGCTGCGCGCCGCCTACGAGGCCGAGATCAAGAAGATTCGCGTCGAGCAGATCGTGCTCGAGCAGGTCGTCACCCTGGTCAACCTGGGTATGCGCCGGACCGGGCTGACCCCCGGAACCGAAGATGAGCGAGATCTGGGCCAGGTCAGGCTGGCCATCGAGGCGATCCGGGTTCAGCTGCCGCTGATCGAGCAGGCCGCCCCGGCCCAGATCGGCCCCATCCGGGATGCCCTGTCGCAGCTGCAGATGGCCTATGTCCGCCTCGGCGGCACGCCGGCCGGCGAGACTCAGGCGCCGGATGGTCCCGGCGCGCCGCAGCCGGGCCAGGGTGGCGCTCCGGCCCCGGGGCAGCCGAGCTCGGCACCCGCGGGGCCGGGGGCCGGTGAACCCGCCTCCGGCGACCAGGGACCGGCCCAACGCAGCGGTCGGCTTTGGATACCGGGGCAATAGGCCTCCAGAAGTCGTGGCGAGGCGCGAGACGCTAGACTCGCGCCCGGCTTATGCCGGGGTCACCGCAGCTTCCGCGCGGCGGCCCCTTTTTGATGTTCCTGCGCACTGACCGCGCCTTAACTAAGAGCTTCTCCGGAGGGCCCCCTTGTCTAGCTTTTTGACGCATCACGGCGTCCTGGTTGCGCTGGTATGCGCCGCCGCCGCCATCGTCTACGGCGCCGTCACGTCGCGTGCGCTGCTGGCGCTTTCGCCCGGGAACGAGCGCATGCGCACGATCTCGGCTGCTGTTCAGGAGGGCGCGCGGGCGTACCTGAACCGCCAGTACACGACCATCGCCGGGGTGGGCGTGATCCTGTTCATCATCCTCATCCCGCTCCAAAACATCCGCGTGGCCATCGGCTTCGCGATCGGCGGGCTGCTGTCCGCGGCCGCCGGCTACGTGGGCATGAACGTCTCGGTCCGGGCCAACGCCCGGGTGGCCGAGGCGGCCCGTAGTGGAGTAGGGCGCGCGCTGGATGTCGCCTTCCGCGGCGGCGCGGTGACGGGCATGCTCGTCGTCGGCCTGGCGCTGATCGGGGTCGCTGCCTACTACGGGATCCTCACCTGGATCGCGGGCGAAAGCACCCGCAGCGCGGTCGACGCCCTGATCGGGCTCGGCTTCGGCGGCTCGCTGATCTCCGTGTTCGCCCGCCTGGGCGGCGGCATCTTCACCAAGGGCGCCGACGTCGGCGCGGACCTGGTGGGCAAGATCGAGGCCGGCATCCCCGAGGATGACCCCCGGAACCCGGCCGTGATCGCCGACAACGTCGGTGACAACGTCGGCGACTGCGCCGGTATGGCCGCCGACCTGTTCGAGACCTACGCCGTTACGGCCGTGGCCGTGATGCTGCTGGGCGTTCTCACCTTCAGCCAGATCTCGGCTGTGGCCATCTATCCGCTGATTCTGGGCGCGGTCTCGATCATCGCCTCGATCATCGGCACCTTCGCCGTGAAGTCGCGCACCGGCAACGTCGAACGAGCCCTGTATCAGGGCCTGGCCGTGTCGGGCGTGCTCTCGGCCCTGATCTTCCTCCCCGTGACCTACTGGCTCATGCACGGCCTCACCTTCACCAGTGGCGCCCACGCTTCCGCCTGGTGGAAGTACTACCTGTGCGCGCTGATCGGCCTCGGGGTCACCGCGCTGCTGTTCGTGATCACCGACTACTACACCTCGACGCGCTTCTCGCCCGTGAAGTCCACGGCCCGCGCCTCGCAGACCGGGCATGCAACCAACATCATCCAGGGCCTTGCCCAGGGCTATCAGGCCACGGCTCTGCCCGCGATCGTGATCGCGCTCGGCATCTTCGGAGCCTGGAAGCTGGCTGGCGGGAGCATCTACGGCATCGGCGTGGCCGTCATGTCGCAGCTGTCGTTGACCGGTCTGATCGTCGCCCTCGACGCTTTCGGCCCGATCACCGATAACGCGGGCGGCATCGCCGAGATGGCCGAGCTTCCCGAGGACGTGCGCAACGTCACCGACCGGCTCGACGCGGTCGGCAACACGACCAAGGCCGTGACCAAGGGTTACGCGATCGGATCGGCCGCTCTGGCCGCACTGGTGCTGTTCAACGCCTTCAGCACCGAGCTCAGAAACAGCCACGTCAGCACCAACTTCAACATCGGCAACCCGCCGGTGCTGATCGGCCTGCTCGTCGGCGGCCTGATGGTCTACCTGTTCGCCGCCCTCTCGATGGAGGCCGTCGGCCGGGCCGGGAGCGCCGTAGTCGAGGAGGTGCGTCGCCAGTTCCGCGAGAAGCCGGGAATCATGGAGGGCACCGATCAGCCCGAGTACGGCACCTGCGTGAGCCTGGTCACGAGGGCCGCGCAGCGGGAGATGATCATCCCGGCCCTGATCCCGATCGTGCTGACCGTGGTCGTGGGCCTGATCAGCGTGGAGGCCCTCGGTGGCCTGCTCATCGGCGTCATCGTGGTCGGCGTGTTCGTGGCCATCTCGATGACCGCCGGCGGCGGCGCCTGGGACAACGCCAAGAAGCTGATCGAGGACGGCGCCTACGGCGGTAAGGGTTCAGAGGCCCACGCCGCCGCGGTCACCGGGGACACGGTCGGCGACCCCTTCAAGGACACGGCGGGGCCGGCCATCAACCCGATGATCAAGGTCGCGAATATCGTCGCCCTGCTGATCATCCCCCTGATCACCTGATCCTTTAGCTGATCAGCTGATTTCCGTCGTGCCGCGCCCCCCAGATACGCTGGCGGGCGCGGCATGACCTTCTCCGTCGAGCTGGGGCTGATCCTGGCGGTACTGACCGCCTTCGGGTCGGTGGCCGGCTTCCTCTACAAGTTCCGCGGTGCCCGTGAGGCCCCGGCGGTGGATCTGCGGCGTCCGCTGCGAAGCTCGGTCGCCCTGTTCAGTTCCCCGCTCTATTCGCTGGGGATCCTGATCGCGCTCGGGTCCTGGGGACTGCACGTGGCGGCGCTCGCGCTGGCGCCGATCTCCCTCGTGCAGTCGGTCATCGCCGGTGGGCTCGTGCTCCTGACCGTCGTCGCCGACCGGCTGTTCGGGATCGAGGTCACCCGCCGCGAGTGGACGGGCGTGCTGCTGACCGCCGCCGGGCTCGCCTTCCTGGCCGCCACCCTCAGCGGCGATGGCAACGACGCCCATGCCCACTATGACCCGACAACCCTGGCCGTGTTCCTGTCCGTGGTCGGCGCGGCCGGGCTGGCGCTGGCCTTTCGCCCCCGGCGTCCCGCCCTGCTGGCCGTCTCAGCCGGGCTGCTGTGGGCGGCCTCGGATACCTCGATCAAGGCCCTGAGCTCGCACCTTGGGCAGCTCGGTCTCGGCGTGGTCATCCATCCCCTGGCCGCGGTGATCCTGGTCGCCTCCCTGGTCGGGCTTCTGATTTCGGCCCGAAGCCTCCAACTCGGCGCCGCGGTGCCGATGATCGCTCTGACCTCGGCGGCAGCCAATCTGACCACGATCGCCTCCGGTCCGATCGTGTTCGGCGAGCCGATGCCGGCCAGCAGGGTGGGTCTGGCCGTCCGCCTGCTGGCCTTTGGCTGCGTGATCATCGCCGCTGCCATGACGCCGCCTCCGGCCTCTGATCGAGCCGCGCGGACCTAGCCGCGAAACCTGTAACGGTGGGCGTCTGAAAGGGCGAGAACGCCCCGCGGCGGCGGCCTTTTGCGCCGGTTCGCATCCGTCGGCGTTCTCGAGTCTGGCAACTGTCTAGAGTGCGGGCCATGTTCATCCTCATCGTCGGTGCCGGCCGGGTTGGCTCGGCCGTGGCCAGGAAGGCTCTCGAGGCCGGACACCAGGTCTCGGTGCTCGACAGCGACCCGCTCTCGCACGAGCGGCTCGACAAGGATCAGTCGACCACCTGGGAGGATGCCGGAGGTCGGTTCACGGTCGGGGCCGCCCTGGAAACGGATGGGCTGGAGGCCGCGGGGATCGAACAGGCCGATGTGTTCATGGCCGCGACGCGAGGCGATAACACCAATCTCGTCATCGCCCAGCTGGCCCGCCGCCGCTACAACGTGGGCCGGGTCGTCGTCCGCGTCGCCGATCCCGCCCGGGCCTCCTGGTACGCCGAGCAGGGCCTGCTGACCATCTGTCCGACCCAGCACGCGATCGACCAAGCCGAGCAACTCGTGCTCACGTCCTGAAGGGAGTGGCGGACCGATGTACGTGATCATCGCCGGTGCCGGCAAGGTGGGCTGGAACCTGGCCCGTGAGCTGATTGCCAAGGACCGGGAGGTGACGCTGATCGAATCTGATCACCGCCGCTACCGGATCGTCGAGGAGGAGCTCGAGCACGCCGTCCAGTACGGCGACGCATCCGAGCTCTGGGTCCTCGAGCGGGCCGGCATCCAGCGGGCCGACCTGGTCATCGCCGTAACCGGGGACGACGAGGACAACATCCTGATCAGCCAGGTGGCCAAGGAGAAGTACGGCTGCGAACGGATCGTCGCCCGGGTCAACAACCCCCGCAACCTCAGCCACTTCAAGCTCCTCGGCGTGCAGCCCGCCGTGTCGGCCACGGACCTGATCCTGCGCCTGATCGAGCACGAGGTCCCCGAGTACGGCCTCGTCCAGCTGCTCGCCCTCGAGGAGGAGCACCTGGAGATCATCGAGCTCGAGGTCGGGGACGGCTCTCAGTCGGCGGGGCTCCGTGTCCGCGACGTCGTCCTGCCCGACGGCTCGTTGATCATCTCCGTGCTGCGTGACGGAACCGGGTTCGTGCCCAAGGCCGAGAGCGTGATCGAGGCCGGTGACCAGGTCCTGCTGATCCTCGATCCGGGCCTGGAAAGCGAGATCACCCCGCGGTTCGCGCCCAACGCGGCCGCCGCCTCCCGCGCCGACTAGCCGCAGGCGCCACCGATGTCGTCGCCGCCGTCGATGCCCGACCGGTCCGTCGACTTCCTGCTCGTGGGCGGCGGGATGGCCTCAGCCAACTGCGCCCGCTGGCTGCGACGTTCGGGCGCCGAGGGCTCGATCGTGATCGTCGGCCGGGAGCCTGATCTGCCCTACGAGCGACCGCCCCTCTCCAAGGGCTATCTGCGGGGCGAGGACCAGCGCAGTGACGCGCTGGCCCAGCCTCCCGAGTTCTACGCCGAGAACGAGATCGAAGTCTTGACCCGGACCTCGGTCATGAAGCTCGACCTGCGCCGGCGTGAGGCCACCCTCTCTGACAAGCAGCAGCTCGGGTACGAGCGACTGCTTTTGGCCACCGGCGCCAACGTCCGGCGGCTGAACGTGCCCGGAGCCGAGCTCGAGGGCATCCATTACCTACGGACGTTCGCCAACAGCGACGCGATCCGGGACGATGCGGCCGGCAAGCGCGTGGTCCTGATCGGCGGCTCCTACATCGCTGCTGAGGTCGCGGCCTCGCTGACTGAGCTGGGCACCGAGGCCTCGCTGGTCATGCTCGAGCCCGTCGTGCTGAGCCGCTCATTCGGCGAGCCCGCCGCGCGCTTCTTCCACGACCTGCTCGTCCAGCACGGCATCGAGATCTGGGGGTCCGACTCGTTGGCCCGGTTCGAGGGCGCTGACGGCCGGGTCCAGCGAGTCGTGACCGAGTCCGGACGCACCCTCGAGGCCGATGCCGTCGTCGTCGGGGCGGGCGTTATGCCCGACGTGATGCTGGCCCGCCGCGCCGGACTGGAGCTCGGCGACAGCGGCGGGATCCGCGTCGATTCAAAGCTGCAGACGGCGACCGAGGGCGTATTCGCGGCCGGTGACGTAGCCGAGTACGAGAGCGTCATTCACGGCGGTCGCCGGATCCGGGTCGAGCATTGGGACGTGGCCTTCAACCAGGGCAAGTTCGCCGCCCTGAACATGCTCGGCCGCGAATGCGACTACGACGTCGTTCCCTACTTCTTCTCTGATCTGAGCGATTGGGCCTCGATCGAGTACGTCGGGCCCGCGCACGACTGGGACCGCGAGATCTTCCGCGGCTCCGTCGACGATGGAGAATTCTCAGTCTTCTACCTCGACGGCGGCCGGGTGGCGGCGGCCCTGTCCGTCGGTCGCCCCAACGATCTCCAGGCGGGTCGGCGCCTGATCGCCTCCGGCGAGGACGTCAGCGGCCGCGAAGACGAGCTGGGTGACCTGTCGACGGACCTGGAGGACTTCTAAGCCGCTCGGCTGATGGAGGCCGTCGAAGAAACTGCGGGGCAGGGACTCGAACCCCGATAACCAGCTCCAGAGGCTGGCGTCTTGCCATTAGACGACCCCGCAACGGGAGAGACAGGATAGCCAACCAAGGCTGATCCGTCCGTCCAGCATGGGAACATATGTTCGTGGCAGATCGTCGGAGGAAATACGACTGGCAAGCAATTCGCCACTTCTACGATGCCGGACATGATCGCAGTGAGTGCCAGGCGCGCTTCGGGTTCTCAAACGGCGCGTGGCACCGTGCTCTCCGACGTGGCGACGTCGTCAGCCGTGAGAAGAGCGCGGCGAGACCGAGGGGCGCCACTCGGAGCGAGGTGGAGAGGTTGCTCGCAGAGGGCAAGTCACAGGCCGAGGTTGCCGACCTCCTGGGCGTTTCGAGGCCAACGGTCTGCTTTCACGCCCGGAGACTGGGGATTACCGTTCGAGCTGAGTTCGCTCGAAGGTACGACTGGGACGAAATCCGCGTGTTCTATGAAGCCGGCCATTCGCTTCGCCAGACGCGGGAGCACTTTGGTTTCGGCCGCAACGCGTGGGCCGACGCGGTCCGGCGCGGAGCGGTGACCCCGCGCCCTCGGGCGGAGCCGATTGAGCGGATACTTGCCAGCGGGCGCTCACGACAACCGGACCCATGTCAAGGCGAGGCTGCTCTTGGCGAAACTGAAGGGGACACGGTGCGAAAACTGTGGTCTGGAGGAGTGGCGTGCACGACCAATCTCGCTTGAGCTCCACCACGTAAACGGAGACGGCCAGGACAACCGGTTGGAGAACCTTCAGCTGCTTTGTCCGAATTGCCACAGCCAGACCGACACCTGGGGAGGTCGAAATAAGGCGCGGCGCGCGGCGGCGTGACCTTATGGGTCGACGAACTCGGGCGGCTCCTTGGTGAAGCCGGCGGACACGGCCGCGAGCTGATTCGGGGAGCCGATCAGGCCGAGCTGGAGCTGGGCCTCGAGGGCGAGGGTCTGCTCGGCTGAGCCCGTCCAGCTCTCGTCGAACAGGCGCTTGGCTGCCCGGATGGCGTCCGGGGACCGGCCGGCGATTTCGGCCGCCATCTCGCGGGCGCCGGCCAGCGGATCGTCGGTCACCCGGGTGACCACTCCGAGCTCGGCCGCCTCGGTGCCGCTGAACACGCGACCGGTGTAGGTGAGCTCCTTAGCGACGTCGATGCGGACGAGGCGGGGGAGGGTGCGGGTCATGGCCATGTCGGGGACGAGGCCCCACTTGATCTCCATCACCGACAGGCGGCTGTCGGGGGTGGCGAGGCGGATATCGGCTCCCAGGGCGATCTGCAGGCCGCCGCCGAAACAGTTGCCGTGGACGGCCGCGATCACCGGCACCGGAACCCGAAGCCAGTCGTAGGCGGCGCGCTGGAACCAGTTCGGCTTCTCGGCCCGCAGGGGCTCGAGCAGGCCCTCGGTCCCGTTGCCAGAGGCCATGATGCTCATCACGTCTAGCCCCGAGCAGAAGCTCGGACCGGCGCCGTGGAGAACCACTGCCCGCACGCCTGACTCGGTGCGCAGTCGTTCCGCGGCGGCCAGGATCCCCTCGAACATGGGCACGTCGAGGGCGTTGTGCTTGTCGGGCCGGGTCAGGGTGACTACGGCGACGTGGTCGGCAATCTCGACCCGGACACGCTGCTCGGTCTCGGTGCTCGCGCTCATACCAGCGAAACCCTAGAGGAAGGGTTTGCCTTCAGCGCTCGAGCGCGACTGGATCACCGAGGCGCACGCGCCCGGGCTCGAGCACCGCGCCATACACACCGAAGGGGAGCGGCTCGGTGGTGTGGACCTCACGGCGGTAGTCGCCGAGCAGCTCGAGCGTCGGCAGCGTGACCTCGCCGGTCTCGGGATCCAGGCTGGTCACCAGGCAGCGGCCGACGTTGCCCCGCACGACGATCAGGGCATCGCCGATTCGGACCTTGTGGCCCCTCCAGTCATCCTCCTCGTGCGCCGATACGCCGTCGACCTCGATCAGCATCCGAAAGCGGCGCCCGTCCACGGCCTCGGCGCCCGCCTCCTGGGCCAGCCGGTCCAGCGAGGCCCGGGAGATGATCGAGGCCGCCGCGTTGGGGCCGCGGTCGATGGCCGGCTCCTCCGGGGCCACGAGGCGCAGCGGTTGGCCAAAGAACTGCGACAGCGCCTCAGACCAGGGGCCAAGCACGGGCCGGGCGGCGTAGGTCCGCGAGAAGAAGCGGGTGACCAGCGAAGGGCCGTAGCTGAGCTCGCCCTCGGCGCGTGAGCCGTCTGGGAACTCCAGCGCGAGCCGGCCGGCCGCCGGGTCGTAGTCGGTGGTGATCGCCTGCAGCGCGGCCAGCTGCTTGCCGTTGCGCATCCGGTCCCGGGCATCGATCACGTAGAAGGACCGGTCTCCGCGCGCCCCCGCCTCGTCCAGGTCGACTTCGGCGACGGCGCCGACCCGTGTCCCCTTCACGGCGGTGATGGCCAGGCCCGAAACGCGTGCGCTCATCGCGTCGAGGATAGGGCCGGCCCGGCTGGTCAGTCATCGACGGCCGGACGGCCGGAGGGCTCAGCACCGACACGACCGAGGCGCGCGCGACCCCGAAGGTCCGTCCCTAACCCGCGCTGTGTGCATGTAAGGGACGGAGGTTCCGTCGTAGCCGCCAGCCAGGCGGGCGGCCGCCCCTCAGGCCGCCTGGGCCGATACCGCGGCGCTCAGGCCGCGGCCTGCTCGGCCCAGTCCCGGTAGAGCTGCCAGTAGCGCCCTCCGGCGTCGAGCAACTCGTCATGGGTGCCCTGCTCGACGATCTCCCCGTACTCCATGACCAGGATCCGCGAGGCGTGGCGGATTGTCGACAGACGGTGGGCGATGACGATCGAGGTCCGGCCGTGAACCAGCCGGCGCAAACCTTGCTCGATCAGGCTCTCGGTGTGGACGTCGACGTTGGAGGTCGCCTCGTCCAGAACGAGGATTCGCGGATCGGCGACCAGGGCCCGGGCGAAGGCCACGAGCTGGCGCTGGCCCGCTGAGAGCTGGACGCCGCGCTCGCCGACCTGGGTGTCGTAGCCGTCCTGAAGGGCCATGATGAAGTCGTCGGCGCCGACCGCGCGGGCGGCGTCGCGAATGTCGGCATCGGAGGCGTCGGGCCGGCCGAAGGCGATGTTCTCGCGGACGCTGCCGCTGAACAGGAAACCCTCCTGGGGGACCATCCCCATCTGCGAGCGCAGAGAGTGGGCGGTGACCGAGCGCAGGTCATGGCCGTCGACCAGGATGGCGCCCTCGGTCGGGTCATAGAAGCGGGCCACCAACTTGGCGAAGGTCGACTTGCCGGCCCCCGTCTCCCCGACCAGGGCGACCGTCTCACCCGGGGCGATGGTCAGGTTGAGGTCCCGCAGCGCCCACGGGCCGTCGGGGTCGGTCCCGTAACGGAAGGAGACGTGATCAAACTGCAGCTCACCGTTGATCTGCGGCAGCGTGGAGGCGTCGGGCGCATCCACGATCTCGGGTTCCTCGGCCAGCAGGCCGAAGATCTTGTCCAGGGCCGCCATGCCCGACTGGTACGTGGTGTAGAGCTGGGAGAGCTGCTGAATGGGATCGAAGAAGTTATTCAGGGCGGCAATGAACGCGAACACGACGCCGGTCGATGTGTGGCCGTTGATGGCCTCGACGCCGCCAATGACGAGAATCTCGACCGTGACCAGCGCCGAGAGGAGCTCGACGGCCGGGAAGTAGGCCGCGTTCAGGCGCACGGTGGTCATGTTGACTTCGCGGTTCTCGTCGTTGAGGCCGCGGAAGGCGCGCAGGTGCTGACGCTCCTGGCCGAAGGCACGGATGACGCGGATCCCGGACAGGGTCTCCTGCAGGTAGCCGGTGATGGAGGCGATCTTTTCCCGGGTCAGCCGGTAGGCGTCGGCGGAGGCAATCCGGAAGGCCAGGCCGCCGACGGCCAGGATCGGGAGCGCGATGAAGGTCAGCAGGGCGAGATGGAAGTCGAGCACGAGCAGGATCACCACGACGCCGATCAGAGTCAGACTGGACTGGATGAGCGTGGCCAGCCCATCCTCGACGAGCTGGTCGAGCGCCTCCACGTCGTTGGTGATCCGGGAGATGATCACGCCGGCCCGGTTGCGGGAGTAGAAGCCGATCGAAAGCGCCTGCAGATGGTTGAAGAGCTTCAGCCGCAGATCCTGCAAGGCGCGCTGGCCGACCCACCCGACCAGGTAAGTCTGGGCGTATGTGGCCAGGCCATAGATGACCGCCGAGGCCAGGAAGGCGAACACGACCATGTCGAGCACGCCCGTGTCGTGGTGCTGGATGCCCTGGTCAATGGCGATCTTGGCCAATGGCGCCGGGGCCAGCGCGGTCACCGTGGCCAGGACCAGGGCCACGAACATGGCCGCCACTCGCCACCGATAGGGGGCAAGCAGCTCGGCCAGTCCGCGCAGCTTGCGGCCGCGGCCGCCGGTCTCGCGCAGCCGCCGGCGCAGGTCGAGCGAGCGCGACCGGCGGGTCAGCTCCTGATCGGACCTCCGCGAAGTGCTCATCCCGCCAGCTCCGCCGGTTCGGCCGGCTTGCGGTTCAGGAACACCTGGTCGGGCATCCCCTTCTCGACGATCTCGCGGTACAGGTCGGAGCGCTCGAGCAGCTCGGCATGGGTGCCGTCATCGGCCACCCGGCCGGATTCGAGCACGATGATCCGGTCGGCCAGGGCGATGGTCGATAGGCGGTGGGCGATCACGAACGTTGTCCGGCCGGCCAGGACCTCGCCCAGCGCGCTCTTGATCTCCTGCTCGGTGGACGCGTCCACCGAGGACGTGGCGTCGTCCAGGATCAGGATCCGCGGGTCGGCCAGGATCGCCCGGGCGATCGCGATGCGCTGGCGCTGGCCCCCGGACAGGGTCAGCCCGCGCTCGCCGATCCGCGTGTCATAGCCGTCGGGCAGCCGCTCGATGAAGTCCGCGGCCTGGGCGGCAGTCGCCGCCTTGACCACCTCGTCACGAGTGGCGTCGGCCCTCGCGTAAGCGATGTTCTCGTGCACGGAGGCCGAGAACAGGAAGGGGTCGTCGTTGACCACGGCGATCGCGCGCCGCAGGCTGTCGAGCTGCACAGAGCGAACGTCGGCTCCGTCGATCAGCACGGCGCCCTCGGTGGCGTCATAGAGACGGGGCAGAAGCTGGACCAGGGCCGACTTGCCCGAGCCCATCGCTCCCACCAGAGCCACCGTCTGGCCGGGCGCGACCTCGAGAGTGATGTCGCTCAACGCGGGCTGGGAGCTGCCGGCGAAGGTCAGACCCGCCCCGCGCAGCTCTACGCGGCCCCGTCCCTCGGGGAGCTCGGGCGCGCCCGGTGGGGAGACGATCTCGGGCTCGCGATCGAGGATCTGGAATATGCGCGCGCCGGAGGCGGTCGAGCGTTGGGCGGCGCCGAGCATGTAGCCGAGCGTCCGCATGGGGGAGATGAGCATCAGCAGATAGGCGTAAAACGCCGTGAAGGCGCCGACGCTGAGCGAGCCGTTGATCACCTCACGCCCACCGAAGAGGAGGATTGCGGCCAGGCCCAGATTGGGCAGGAAGCTGATCAGCGGCCCGTAGAAGGCCTGGATGCGCGTGGCTCGCAGCTGTTGATCGAACACGCGTTGCACCGAATGTCCGAAGCGGGCCAGCTGACGCTTCTCCTGCGCGAACGCCTTGACCACGCGGACCCCGGACACGCTCTCCTCGGCATCGGCGGTGAGCTCGGCGATCCGCTGCTGAGCCTCCTGCATGGCCGGGCGGGACTTGCGCCCGTACAGGTTGGCGATGATGATCACGAACGGGACCGGCGCCAAGGAGATCGCGGCCAGCCCGGGCTGCAGGATGAACATCGCCACCGCCGCCAGCAGGATCGTGACCAGCGACTGGGCGATGAAGATCAGGCCGTAGCCGAGGAAGAACCGAACCGACTGAAGGTCGACTGTGGCCCGCGACATCAGCTGGCCGGTCTGCTGGCGGTCAAAGAACGACAGCTCTAGTCGCTGAAACTGGCTGTAGAGATGGTTGCGCAGATCGAGCTCCACGCCCAGCGAGACCTTCCCGGCGATCAGCCGCCGCAGCACGCTCAGCACCAGGCGGACCAATCCGGCCGCGGTGATGATCGCGGCGAGCACAATCAGCTCGTGATGGTTATGGGCCCGGACGGCGTTGATGGCCAGCCCGGTCAGGAACGGAATCAGGACCGTGCCCCCCAACGCCCCGAAGGCGAGCACGAACGACCAAATCACGCCCTTTCGGTACGGCCGCAGGAAGCCGAGCAGTCGCCAGAAAGTAGACATACTTCATAAAGGATAGTGGGGATCCGCGCCACCACGAGGCCGCGATCCGTGCGGCCGCAAACCGGTAGGGTCCCGACGACCCGGAGACCCGCCCACCCCGCCGTCCGCCGCGCCCACCAAGGAGAGGAACAGCTGTGGCCACCGTTCGCGAAGCGACCTTCGATCTGTTGCGCGCCCATGGCATGACGACGATCTTCGGCAACCCGGGCTCGACCGAGCTGCCGATGCTGGCCGATTTCCCGGACGATTTCACCTACATCCTCGGCCTCCAGGAGCTGGTCGTGATGGGGATGGCCGACGGCTACGCGCAGGCCACCGGCCGGCCCACGCACGTGAACCTCCACACCGCGCCCGGCGTTGGTAATGCCGTGGGCGGCATCTTCAATGCTCAGGCCAACAAGTCGCCGCTGGTCATCACCGCCGGCCAGCAGGTCCGCCCGCAGATCACGATCGAGGCGAACTTGACCAATCGCGACGCGGTCGTTGGCCCTCAGCCCTACGTGAAGTGGAGCCATGAGCCGCCCCGCGCGCAGGATGTCCCGGGCGCGCTGGCTCGAGCCATCCACCACGCGACGCTCCCGCCGCGCGGCCCCGCCTTCGTCTCGATTCCCATGGACGACTGGACTCAGGACGCCGACCCGGATCGCGCCGCTCAGGCTCTGGCCCGGCGCGTGACCGGCCGAAGCGGCGCTGACCCCGAGGCCCTGACCGCGCTCGCGGCCCGGCTGGCCGCGGCGGAGCGCCCGGTGCTCGTGGCCGGCCCCGACATCGACGCCTCGGGTGGCTGGGAGGCGGCGGTGGCGCTGGCCGAGAAGCAGCATCTTCCCGTCTGGGCGAGCCCCGTGACCGGTGGTTCGCGGATCGGCTTTCCCGAGAACCATCCCCAGTTCGTGGGGGCGCTGCCGCCGGCCATCGGCCCGATCGCCGAGACGCTGTCAGACCACGATCTGATCCTCGTGGTCGGCTCCTCGGTCTTCCCCTACTACCCCTACATCCCGGGGCCGCTGCTGGGCGAGAACAGCGAGCTGGTGTTGCTCACCAGCGACCCCAACGAGGCGGCTCGGGCACCGATGGGGGAGGCGATCGTCGGTGACGTCGCTCTCGCGCTCGCCGCACTGGTGGAGCTCGTGCCCGAGGCCGAGCGGCCGCTGCCGGATCCCCGTCCGCCGCTCGGTGAGCCTCAGACGGCCGATCCGTTGAGCGGTACCGAAGCGATGGCCGCGCTCGCCGACGCCTGGCCCGAGGAGGGGATTGCCGTCGTCGAGTCGCCGTCGAGCACGATGGCATTCCGCAACCGGCTGCGGCTCTCCCGGCCCGGTAGTTACTACTTCTGCGCCAGCGGTGGTCTTGGTTTTGGCATCGCCGCCGGCGTCGGCGTTGCGCTCGCCCAGCCCAGCCGGCCGGTGGTCTGTGTGCTCGGTGAAGGCTCGGCCCAGTACGGGATCACGGCTCTGTGGACGGCGGTCGCCTACAAGGTGCCGGTCACCTTCCTGATCCTGCGCAACAACGAGTACATGATCCTCAAGTGGTTCTCGATGCTCGAGCAGGTCGAGGGCGCCCCGGGATTGGACCTGCCCGGTCTCGATGTGGCGGCGGTGGCTCGCGCCTACGGCATGACCGCAACGGAAGTGAGCAGCCGCGAGGAGCTGACCGCCGCGCTGCGCGACGCCGTCGGCGCTGCGGACGGACCGCGCCTGATCCAGGTCCCCGTGGCCTCGGGTATGTGGATCGACTGATGGTTTCGACGAGCGCCAAGCCCGTCACCGCCCCCGGCCCCGAACGACACGGCCGGCCCGCCCCCGATCGCGCTCCCGACTGGGTGGCCGGCGGAAGTCCCCTGCGGCTGCGCGAGCACCTCGTGACCGCGCTCGGCAGCGACCGCGTGCTGGCCCGCGCCACCGACCTGGTTCGCTACGCCTCAGACGCCAGTCCCTACCGGCTGATTCCGCAGGCGGTGGTGGCGCCGCGCGACGTCGATGACGTCGTCAAGCTCCTGCGCGCAGCGGCTGAGCTCTCGGCCCCGATCGTGTTCCGGGCCGGCGGCACGAGCCTCAACGGTCAATCGCAGACCGACTCGATCATGGTCGATGTCCGCCGCCACTGGCAGCAGGCGCAGGTCGAGGACGGCGGCGCCCGCGCCCGGGTCGCCCCGGGGGCGACCCTCGGTTACGTCAATCGTCTGCTGCGGCGTTACGGGCGCCGCCTCGGGCCCGATCCGGCCAGCACCAACATCGCCTGCGCGGGCGGCGTGATCGCCAACAACTCCGGCGGGATGCGCTGCGGCGTGACCCAGGACTCCTACTCGACGGTGCGCTCGATGACGCTCGTCCTGGCCGACGGCACCGTGATCGACACCGCGGCCGGCGACGCCGAGCAGCGGTTCGCATCCGCGGCGCCCGAACTCGCCGCCGGTCTGCTCGAAATCCGCGAGGAGATCCGCGCCAATCCTGAACTGAAGGAACGGATCCAACGGAAGTTTGAGATCAAGAACACGACCGGTTATCGGCTGTGCGCGTTTCTGGACGCCAAGACGCCGCTGGAGATCTTCCGCCGCCTCGTGGTCGGCTCGGAGGGGACGCTGGCCTTCGTCGCCGAGGCGGTGTTCGAGACCGTGCCGTTGGGCCGGCACACCGCACTCGCCCTGGTCGGCTTCGAAGACCTCGACAGTGCGGCCGCCGCTGTCGGGCCGCTGGTCGAGGCAGGGGCCACGGCCACCGAGCTGATGGTCGCTCCGACCCTGATCGCCGCTGCCTACAACATGCCCGGCGTGCCGGAGGCGTGGAAGGAGCTTCCGCCCGACTCGGCGGCGCTGCTGATCGAATTCCGCGCCGACGCTCCGGACAAGCTGAGCGCGCCCGAAGCGGCGGCCCGCGAGATTCTCGCCGACCGTCCCCTGCTCGATAAGGAGGACGTGGTCCGCTTCACCCACGCCGCCGAGGAGATCGAGCTCCTATGGCGCGTCCGCGAGGGGATGCAAGGACTACTGGCCACGGTCCGGGCCCCCGGCGTGACGATGATCATCGAGGACGTCTGCGTACCTCCGCCCCGGGTGGCGGAGGCCGCCCAGGATCTCCAGGCGCTGCTGACCAAGCACGGGTTCCTGCCGGGGCTGGCCGGACACGCCTCGGCCGGCAACCTGCACTTCATCCTCACGCCGAACTTCGGCGAGACTGCCGACCTCGAGCGCTACGACACGTTCATGCACGAACTCGTCGAGTTGATCGTCGACAAGTACGACGGGTCGCTGAAAGCCGAGCACGGCACGGGCATCAACATGGCGCCGTTCGTCGAGCGCGAGTGGGGGAGTGTGGCCACCGAGATCATGTGGCGGGTCAAGCGCCTCGCCGACCCGGGCGGGATCCTCGCCCCCGGGGTGGTCCTCAACCGTGACCCGGGTGTCCACCTGCGCAACCTCAAGAGCGTGCCCGAGATCGAGGCGGTGGCGACCAAATGCATCGAGTGCGGCTTCTGCGAGCCGGTCTGCCCGTCACGCAACGTCACCACGACGCCCCGGCAACGGATCGTTCTGCGCCGGGAGATGGCCCGTCAGCCCGAGGGTTCGCCGGTGCGCGAGGCGCTCCTGCGCGAGTACGGCTACGACGGGCTCGACACGTGTGCCGCCGATGGCTCGTGCGCCACGGCGTGTCCGGTGGCGATAGATACCGGGCAGCTGGTCAAGGAGCTCCGGGCTCGCACCCATTCCGCCCGGGGCGAGCGCGTCGCGACGCGGCTCGCGCGCCGCTATGACCAGGTCGAGCGCGCCGCTCGCAGTGGCCTGAAGGCCGGCGGCGGGGCGGCAAGAGTAATCGGGGACCGGCGATTGGCTGCGGCCACCCAGGGGCTCAGTCGCGGCCTCGGCGACGGCGAGCTGCCCGGCTGGAGTGAGGCCCTGCCGCGGAGCGCGCCGAGCCTGCCCGCGACAAGTCGCGACGGAGCCGCGGCCGTGTATCTGCCCTCATGTCTGAACCGCATCTTCGGTCGCGCTCGCCGGGCTCCGGCTGGTCCGAGCCTGCCCGAGGCTCTGGTCTCCGTTTCCGCCCGGGCGGCGCTGCCGGTGTGGATTCCCGACGACGTTGCCGGCCACTGCTGTGGTGTGCCGTGGAGTTCCAAGGGCTACCGCGCCGGCCACGAGCTGATGGCGGCGCGGACGACCGCGGCGCTGAAGCGCTGGAGCGATGACGGGCGCCTGCCGGTGGTCGTCGACGCCAGCTCGTGCACGCTGGGTATCGTCTCCGAGCTCGGAGTCGACGGGGTGCAGGTGCTCGATTCCGTGGCCTGGGTTCACGACCATCTGCTCGAGCGCCTGCCGCTTGGTCCGCCGCGGGGCTCGGTCCTGGTGCATCCGACCTGTGCCTGCACGCAGCTCGGACTGGCCGGCAAGCTGCGGGCGATAGCCGAGCGACTGGCCGAGGAGGTGGTGGTGCCCGCCGGCACGACCTGCTGCGGGATGGCCGGCGACCGGGGCCTGTCGCATCCCGAGCTGCCGGCCTCGGCGCTCGAGGACGTGGTCCGGGAAATCTCCGGGCGTCACTTCGACGCCGCCGTGTCGAGCAACCGGACGTGTGAGCTCGCGTTGCACCAGATAACGGGTCAGGCCTATGATTCGGTCGTGCTGATGCTGGAGGAGCGGACGCGATGAGCCGGACGGCGCGAGCATTGGCCCTGCTGGCGCTGGTGGTGATCGTCCTCGCGGGCGTGTCCCGGCTGGGGGGATCTCCACCGATCGCCGGGACGGCGACGGCAATCGCCCCGCAGCCGCGTGCGACCCTTCCCCCGGCGCCCACCACGCGTTACTCGCTCGCGCACGGCTGCTACCGGATGCGTTCCTCAGGGCGCGAGATCGCCGCCTCGGACGGGCCGTTCCGGATGCAACCCGCGGCGCTCGGCGAATACCTGATCTACGGGATTCATGATGATTTTCTCGGTCCGGCGATGGCCCCGGTCGCCAATCCCGACCAGAGCACCCTGTGGGTTGTCAAGGGCAGCGCCCGGCAGGGTTTTGAGCTCGTCAACGCGACGAGCGGAAACTCGGCCGCGGTCACCTTCATCCCCGCGACCGGCTGTGCGGTGTACCCCGAGGGCGGCGTGGACGCCTTCGGCCAGACGTTCAAAGGCTCGAGCCCCGAGGGAACCGTGACGGGCACGATCGACGCCCACACTCATGTCACCGCGTTTGAGTTCCTGGGCGGCGACTTCCATTGTGGACGGCCCTGGGACGCGTTCGGGATCCCGGCCGCCCTGCCCAACTGCGCCCCGTATGAGACGGGCACCAACGGGCAGGTCGAGAGCTTCCTCGACTACGGCCAGCCCGCCCACCAGCACGACACCCAGGGCTGGCCCGACGTTCAAGGCCTGGCCCTCGCCGACCGACCTGGCCGAGGAGGGTGACTATTACACCGGCATCGAGCGGGCGTGGAAGGCCGGGCTCCGAGTGATGGTCACCCAGCTGGTCGACAACGAGGCCCTGTGCACGCTGATGACCAAGCGCCACAACCCGTGCAACGACATGGACAGCGTCCGCATCCAGGCCAAGGATCTGCGCGCCCTGCAGAACTACATCGACGCTCAGTCGGGCGGCCCCGGCAAGGGCTTCTTCCGGATCGTCACCAACCCGTTCCAGGCCCGGCAGGTGATCAACTCGGGCAAGCTGGCCGTCGTCGAGGGGATCGAGGTCTCGGATCTGTTCAACTGCGGCGAGTACCTCGGCGTACCCAAGTGCGATGAGTCCCAGGTCAACGCCGGGCTCAAGGAGGTCCGCGGGCTCGGCGTGAGCACCTTCTTCCCGATCCACAAGTTCGACAACGCGTTCGGGGGGACCAAGATGGACGCCGGCGAGCTGGGCGTGCTCGTCAACGGCGGCAACCATCTCGAGACGGGCGAGTTCTGGCACATCAAGACGTGCACCGGCCCCGAGCATGACTCCACGCAGTTGACCTCGCTGCCGGTGGGCGGTGGCCTGACCACGATCCTCAACGGCCCCGCCGGGCAGACGCTCCTGCCCACGTTGCCCGCGATTCCGGCCGGCCTGCACCGCCGCCGCGCCGTCAGCCCCGTCGAGCAGCTGCAGGGCCAGCTGCCGGTGTACCCGCCACCGCCGCACTGCAACACCCGCGGCCTGACGTCGCTCGGCGCCTACCTGATCAACAACATGATCAAGCAGCACTTCATCGTCGAGCTCGATCACATGGACGCGCTGACCGCCGATCAGACGCTGAGCGTCCTCGAGGCCCATCACTACTCGGGCGTGATCTCCGCTCACAGTTGGGACTCGCCGCAGGAGAACACCCGGATCTACAACCTCGGCGGCTTCGTCACGCCGATCGCTGGATCCTCGCCCGCCTCGTTCATCGATCAGTGGAAGGCGAGCCTGAAGATCCGCAACCACCGCTTCTACGACGGTGCCGGTTTCGGCTACGGAGCCGACATGAACGGTCTGGCCGAGGAGAGCGCCCCTGACACGACAAGTCCGATCCGGTACCCGTTCAAGTCCTTTGACGGCCGCGTCACCTTCACGCGCGAGCGCTGGGGCCAGCGGGTGTTCGACCTCAACAAGGACGGGGTGGCCAACTACGGCATGTTCGCCGACTGGCTGCAGGAGCTCTCGCAGCTGACCAATCGCGCGCTGGTCTCCGACATGTTCCGCGGTGCCGAGGCGTACCTGGAGATGTGGGAGCGGACCTATGGCGTTCCGGCCACCAGCTGCCGTCCCGCGGGCCGGCTGACCGCGCGCGGGATCGGCGCCCTGAAGCTCGGGTCAAGCGTGCCCTCCTTGCTCTTCGCCGCCGGTCAGCCCAGCGCGCGCCCCGGTCGGTCCTATCGCTATTGCGCGCCTGGCACCGGCGGGTCAGGTCAGGTCGCGGTCTTCGGATCCCATCAGCACGTCGCCTTCGTCGCCAGCCGCGCCGCCGGCACGCGGTCGGGCCCGTGGCATCCCGGCTCTCGCGTCACCCGGCGCGCTCTGCGGCGCGTCGCTCGTGCCGCCGGCGGCGGCCTGTGGCTGGGGCGCCGCCAGCGCAACGGGACCCGGCTCGTGTATCGGGTCCGAAACGGGCGGATCGCCTGGCTCGGCGCCGTCACCGCTCATGACGGTGCTCGCCTCAGCCGGCTGCGGGGTGACATGCGGGCCGCCGGCCTGCGGTGAGCGGCTCGGGGCCGCCGCCTCCGCCGGCTGGCCTCTGCGACAGCTGTATCCACCAGCAGATCGTGCGTACGACCCGGGGTTCGGTGTTCTCACTCTGCCGGCGCTCGCGCGATGAGCCCGAGCGGTTCCCGCGCTACCCCCGTCTGCCCGTGACCCGGTGTCCCGGGTATGAGCGCGGCCGGCCGCCTACTGAGGCGGAAGCGGATTGAGAACGATCAGGTTGCTGCCGTCCTGAGCCTGCTGAAGCTGCTCGGAGAACAGGCCGCGACCGGTGACCTGGTCCACCAGGCCCGCCTCCGGGGCGCGTGACATCTGGGCCACGCTGGGCGGGAACTGCCCCGGCAGGATGACCTGCAACGGGTGTGAGAGGAGCGGGGCCAGCTCCGGGCGCTCAAACAGCACGGCCACGTCCACGGGCTTGCTGGTCGTGGCGTCCTTGGTCGGCGGCGACTTGCTGAGCTGGCTGGTCTGCTGGGTGTGCCCGGGGGGCAGGATGGCGACGACGTTGCTGACCCCGCTGATGTACTTGAACGTGTACAACGCCAGCTCCAGGGCCTCGCGCCGGAGCAGCAGCAGCCGGTTGCTGGACGGGGTGCCGATGCCGATGGCGCAGTTCTTGCCGCCGATTCCGCACAGGTCGTAGGCGATCGTGTTGCCGCCGAGCAGCGACACCTGGCCCGAGGCCGGGTTCTGCTTGATCGCCACCTGCAGGCCGCTGCTCGGGCTGACGGTGGTTCCGTTGGCGGCGGCGGCCGCAGCGGCCGCCTGGGCGGCGGCGCTCTGGAGATTGACGACGGTGACCACGGCGAGCTGATCCACGGGGGAGATGCGGTACTGCGGCGCCACGTGATCGGCGATGTCGCGTGCGCCCAGGGCGCCACCCTCGGGCGGGGACCACTGCGACCAGGCGGCGCTTGCGCTCGGTGCCCCCGACCGGCCCGCCGCGGCCAAGCCGACGGCCACCAGCAAGGCGGCCACGGCCAGCCCGCCCAGCACGCCGGTGGCGATCCGGAAGCGGTGCGTGTGCGGGGAGGGGCCCGGCCGGTCTGCCCCGGTGCGGGTCGAGGAGCGCGACTCTGGTCGTGACCTGGCGCCCGGCATGGCCTGGTCATCGGCCGACTGCAGGAGCCGGTCATCGGCGCCGGGGGTTGGCGTATCCCTCATACCTTCGGCCAGGTCGAGGGATCCATCAGATCGAGCTCGGGGCGGACGAGCCCGACGCTGTCGAGCAGGTCACCGACCTCGTCGCCGTGTAGCTCCTTACGCTCGATCAGGGTGTCGGCGATCTGTTCGAGCGCGACGCGGTTGGCGGCCATGAGCGCGTAGGCGGTCACGTATGCCTGGCCGAGGATCTGGGCTGCGCCGCGCACCTTGTCGCGGTTGGCGAGCACTGCCCCGACGGGGTTGTCGCCGAACATGCCCGGGCTTCCGGCGCGGTTCATGATCGCCGAGCCGATGCGCTCGAGCCGTTTGAGGACCTCCTGCACATCGTCGTCGAGCTCCATGCTGCCCGAGATGTGAACCGGGTCGGGCCCCATCGCCCAGATCCCCACCATCGCCGCCGCGGTCGCCGTCGCGCTGGCCACGTCGCCGCTGACGCCCTGGCTGTTCTCGCCGTAGAAGACGTGCTCGGCGGCCATCGCGCCGAGGGTCATGATGAGACTGCCCATGACCCGGGTGCGGAAGTGCGAGAAGCGTTCGTCCTTCTCCATGCTCTGGTAGTGGCCCAGGGAGCCGCCCCGCTTGCGGATCGAGAGTCGTGTGGAGAGGATGTCCTTTTCCAGGTACACGTGGCCGGCGGCGGCGTGCCCGGCTTCGTGGATCGCCACCGCGCGGGTTTCCTCCTGGATGTACTCGATGTTCTGGGCCGTCCCGGTTTCCACGGTCGTCATGGCCTCGACGATGTCCCGCCAGGCAAATTCCCTTCGCCCCTCGGTGTGAGCGATGGTCAGCGCCATCGAGCAGCACTGCTCGATCATCGACGGGGAGTAACCGTTGGTGATCCGGGCCAGCTCATCGCGGCGGCGATCGGTGTCCAGGTCGGGTTCGTGATCGACCTTGTTCAGGTAGAGGTCCAGGATGTCGAGGCGGTCGTCCTTGGTCGGGGTCCTGAACCAGATGTGGCGGCCCATCCGGCCCGGCCGCGTTAGGGCGGGATCGAGCACTTCGATGGGCACGTTGCAGGCGCCGATGAAGTAGATCTGCTCCTGACGGGGGCGCGGCGGCCGCAGGCGCAGGCGCATTCTCCCGATCTTGGACGGGATCACGAACATCGAGTCCAGAAACGTGTTGAGGCGGTTGGTGATGAATTTGCGGACCAGGGGCGGCTCATCGATCCCGTCCATGACGATCAGCAGCTGGTTAAGAGCCATGCCGCCGCCCATGCCGCCGCCCATGCCGAATCCGGGGTAGAGACGGCCGATCCGCTCGTTGATCCGGGCGGCCATGGTCGGATGACCGCCCGGCGACTCCGCCCGCTGGGCGAACAGCCGATCGCGCCAGGCGCGGGACTCGAGAACGAGGTCGCCGCTGGAGGTCAGGCTCCCGTTCGGGCCGTAGAAGTTGAAGTCGTGGATCGAGGATGGGTCGGCGCCGGCACCGGCTCCGAGGCCTCCCTGGAGGGCCTGGCGCCGCATGCCGACGGCGTCGATCTCGTCGATGAAGACGATGCACTGGCCGCCCCACTTGGCGGCCAGTTTGCGCGCCTTGCGGGCCAGGAACTGGACGGTGATGGCGTCCATGCCGATGAACATGCCCGCGAACCCTGATCCGGGAATGGTCACGAACGGGCAGTTGAAGTTCGTGGCGATGGCCTTGGAGATCATCGTCTTGCCGGTGCCCGGCGCGCCGAGGAAGAGCAGGCCGCGTTCGCGCTTGCCGCCCGCGCGTTCGAATTCCTCGCCGGACTGCCACAGCGTGATCACGCGGGTGATCTCCTCCTTGGCCTCGGCCTGCCCGCGGACGTCGTCGATCTTTACGCCCCAGCTGGCATCCCCGGGCTCGTAGCCGCGAATCTGCCGCACCGCGAAAAACAGAAACGGGCCGAAGAAGATCGCGAAGTTGATGAAGAACAGGAGTGGCAGCTGGATGAAGACCAGCGCCAGCTGAGGCAGCTGGGAGGGCGGGAAAATGGTCTTCAGGCCCGAGAACGGGTTGAAGAACGGAGCACTGACCCCGCCCAGGGCCAGCATCAGCTGGCAGAAGGCCAGCAGCAGGATGATGAGCGCCGCGTAGATGGGCAGGCGCCGGAACTTCCCCCGCCAGAACCAGTAGCGGCGTCGGGCGACGATGTCCTCCTCCTTGAGGGAGCTGTCGGCGCCGTACAGGCTGGGGGAGGGGATCAGCTTGCGCGCCATCACCTCGACCAGGCCCCGGAACACGATCACGGCGATCACCGTGATGATCAGCGAGGCCGCCAGCCCCAAGCGGTTGGAGTCAAACAGGATCAGGAAAAATGCCGGCGCGGTGAGCAGGGCCACGAGCGTGGCCCAGCGGGTCAGCCGTCGCCACTCGTGGGCGAGGGTGGCGGCATGCTCGATTAATCCCGGCAGCCCCGGACTTTCATCGGCGTACGCCATCGAATTCTGAGAGTACAGGCCGCGCAGACGCCGACAAGCCACGTACTGGCGATCAGCGGGTTTTCGAGCGAGCTCGGGGTGCAGCAAATCGCGCCGCTTGCGCCCCAACCTGAACATTTTCCTGCAATCGTTCTTCGACCTGACTAGGGCTGCCCTGGCCTGGGTATCCGGGCGCGCGCAAACTCCCGGACGGAGGTCCTATGAAGTATCGATCAGGGGCAATCGTGCCTACCCTCGTCGGCGCCGCGCTCGCCTTGAGCGCAACCGCACCGATGGCGGCGGCCTCGGCGTCCCACGCGACTGTTCACCTGCGCAACTCGGCCTCGCCGGCCGCCGCTCGCACTCGTCAGGTGGGTCGGGTCCCCGGCAGCTCGGCGGTCAGCTTTCAGGTTGTCGCCCGGCTCGTGAAGGCCAGACAGGCCGCAGCTCTCGCCACGGCCGTTTCGACGCCGGGCAATCGTCTCTACCACCATTTCCTGACCGCGGGCCAGTGGGAGCAGCGCTTTGCTCCGCCCGCCGCGACGGTGGCCAGGATCCGCGCCTTCTTGAAGGAATCCGGGTTCAGGGTCGGCAAGATTCCCGCCGACCGCCTGTTCGTCCCCGCCACGGGCACCGCTCGCCAGGTCGAGCGCGCCTTCAACACCTCGCTCGCCTACCACCAGGTCCACGGTCAGCGTCTGCGCCTGGCCTCCCGTGGCCTCTCCATCCCGGCTCACCTCGCCGGCCTGGTGTCGGCGGTGGTCGGCGTGTCGCAGACGCCGATGAAGCCCAACCGAACCACCGGCTCGGCGGCCCGTGCTCGTCAGGCCAGCGCCACTCCGAACACCCAGATCCCGCAGCCCGCGGGCTTCCGCGTTGCTCCGCCGTGCGGTTCCTACTACAACCAGAAGCTCGACAAGACGCTGCCGGCCTACGGCAACGGTTATCCGGCCACACCGCCGTGGGCTGTGTGCGGCTACACCGGCCCGCAGTTCCGCTCTGCCTACGGGCTCAGTGGTCCGAACACGGGCCGGGGGGTCACCGTGGCCATCGTCGATGCCTACGCGTCGCCGACCCTCTACCAGGACGCTCACGAGTTCGCCGCGATCAACGATCCGTCAAATCCGCTCGCGCGGTCTCAGTTCGCAGAGCTCAACGCGAAGGGCTTCAACGACGTCAAGGCCTGCGACGCCAGTGGCTGGTTCGGTGAGCAGACGCTCGACGTCGAGGCCGTGCACAACACGGCCCCCGGCGCCAACATCCTGTTCGCCGGGGCCAAGAACTGCGAGCAAGGCCTGCTGAACTCGCTCAACCAGATCGTCCAGGGCCATCTGGCCTCGGTCATCACCAATTCCTATGGCGACAACGCCGGCGACCTGCTGGACAGCGCCTCGGACCGCCAGGCGTGGGACAGCGTCCTGCAAATGGCCGACGCCACGGGGATCAGCGTGTTGTTCTCGAGTGGTGACAACGGAGACGAGTTCACCACCGTGGGGGCGGTGTCACCGGATTACCCGGCCACCAGCCCGTATGCGACGGCGGTCGGCGGCACGACGCTGCAGATCGGCAGCTCCGGCCAGCGACTGGGCGAATATGGCTGGTCGACGGCCCGCAGCTTCCTCTGCAACGCGACCTACGCGTCACTGGGTGGCTGCACGACCTCCCAGGAGGGGACCTGGCTGCCGATCGACGAGGCCCTTGATGGGGGTTCGGGCGGCGGCACCAGCTACGTCTACCCGCAACCGTCCTACCAGCGCGGTGTGGTTCCGGGCTCGCTCGCGCGGGCCAATGGCCGCACCCCGATGCGCGTTGTGCCCGATGTGTCGATGGAGGCCGACCCGGCCACCGGGATGCTCGTCGGTGAAACCCAGACGTTCCCGGATGGCACGTACTACGACCAGTACCGGATCGGCGGTACCAGCGTGGCTTCGCCGCTGTTGGCCGGAGTGATCGCCCGTGCTGATCAGACCGCGCATGGCAGTGTCGGATTCGTGAACCCGGCGCTGTACTCACTGCACGGCAACAGCGCGGCGCTGTACGACGTGGGTCCCGCGGGCAAGCAGGATCAGTCCCGCGCCGACTACGCCAACTCGATCGATTCGAGTCAGGGTTTCCTGTACACGACTCGCATCATCGACTACGAGGGCACCGAGCAGTTCTGCGCTTCGGCTACGAGCTGCTCGAGCCGTCAGGTCGCGCTCCACACCGCCCCCGGCTACGACAACATGACCGGCCTCGGGGCACCGAGCGCCGGCTTCGTCGGGGCGCTGGCGGCAGCCAGCAGAAGGTAACCCGGTGCGCGGAGGGGGGCGGCCGTCTGGCCGCTCCCCTCCGGCCCCGCGCTAATCCCTACGGGAAGTTGAGATTCAGCAACCCGGGGGTGTTGACGAGCTGCTGAACGATGTTCAGCAGGCCGGTGAGCGTGCCAGACAGCGGCGAGCCCGAGTTGAGCAGGTTCGCCACCGAGCAGAGCAGGTTGCCCAGCAGGTTGCCGGGTCCGGACACCGCGTCGATATTCAGCACGACCTGGTTGAGGTGGACCGTGAGGCCCAACAGGTTCAGATCCAGCGGCCCGAGGGTGAGGTGAAGGATCGGACACGTCTGGGCCGCGTGGCCGGACATGGTGCTGGTGCTGGCGGCCGGGATCTTGGCCGGAATCGCCACCTGGGTGCTCTTGACATTTCTCGAGCCAAGCTTGCCGGTCAGCGTCCCCTGGGCATATGTCTTCCCGTTGCGGGTGATGAACCGGGTCACCGTGAAGTGACCGTTGAACGACTTGCCGTTGTGGGCCTTACCGGTGACCGGGACGTTCTTGAACGAGGTCGCGGTGGTGGTCGGCGTGGCGGCGCTCGCCGCCACCGGCGCGACAAGTGCGGTCGCACACATGGCCGCGAGGACCATTACTGCGTTACGTATCTTCATCAATTCCCCCTAGCGAACTGACGTTCGTTGATTGGATGGGCGGCCCGGAGCGGTCCTTCACACACCGGGCGGTCTTCCACGCTCGCCGGCCGTTAATGGGGGCCTGGACCAGCCTCCAAACGAGCGCAACGGCGTTTTACATGAACCTACCTCCCACAGTTGCCCTTCTTGCGTGTCTGGCTACCCCGTCTCACCGGGCGGGAAAACGCAATCGCCCGGCGCTCAGAGGGCTCGAACATGTCCGCGCTGGTGCTCAGACAGGGATCGGGGTCCCCGAGGACGGGTCAGCCTGAAAGCCCGCGGTCCGGGACACTGAGCTCGTGATCACGCGGCTCTTGCACCGCCGGGCGGAGATCGGTCTGGCCGCGGCGATCCTCCTCGGCGTGGCCCTGCGCTTCATCTGGCCCGCGGACATGGAGTACAAGCGCGACGAGATGTTCCTCTATCACCACGCGACGGGTCCCCACCCTTTTCCGTCGCTGGGACAAGGCTCCGGCGCGGGCACGGTCAACGCGGGGATGGGCATCTGGGTGTATTCGCTGATGGCCAAGGCCATTCACCTGGTCACCGCCGCCCATGTCACGCCGGTGCAGCTCGTCCACGGGGTCATGGCTCTCAACGTGATTGCCCTCATCGGGCTGGTCGCCTTCGCTGTGCGCGTGGTCCCCGGTCGCCAACGCGAGCCGTGGCTGTGGGCGGCCGCGCTGGTAGCCGTGAATCCGCTGGCGGTGCTGTTCAGTCGCAAGCTGTGGATCCAGTCAACGCTGCCACCGTTCGTCGTGGCGACCTTGCTGGCCTGGTGGCACCGCCGCCAGCGCGCCGGCGCCTTCGCCTGGGGGCTGATCGGGGCCTGGCTGGGGCAGATCCATATCTCCGGCTTCTTCTTCGCCGCGGGTCTCGCTGCGTGGACCGCGCTGTTTGACCGCCGCAGCGTCCGCTGGCGGTGGTGGCTGCTCGGCTCGCTGCTGGGGGCCCTCACCCTCGTGCCCTGGCTGACTCATACGCTGTCCCATCCCGGTGCCACGAAGCAGAGCCTGGACAACCTGTGGCCGCCGCGCTTCTGGATCTTCTGGGTCTCCAACACCCTGGGCTTGAGCCTGCTCCAGCTCCCGGTCGTCGGCTCGCCGGAGGGCTTTCACCATGGCCTGCTGGCCTGGCCGAGCGTCGGTGGCAGCTCGCTGTACCTCGTCGAGATCATCGTCGGCGTGATCGGCGCGGTGGCCGCGCTGATCGGGATTCAAGCCCTCGCTTTCGGCCTGTGGCCGCAGCGCCGCCGGCTGCATCGGCTACTGGCGGGTCGCGGCTCGGATACCGGACTGGCGGTGGCGGCGGCTTTCTGGGCCTTCGGGGTCCTGCTCACCGCGACCGCCGAGCTGATCTACCGCCATTACCTGATCGTCGCCTACGCGCTGCCCGGCGTGTTCCTCGCCCTCGCCGCGCTCGTCCATCCGCGGCGAGGGCGGATCCTGCTCACGGTGCTCGTCGTGGCCCAGGCCGCCCTGTCGATGTTGTACCTCGACTACGTTCACGTCCGTGGCCGAGCGGTTGGCGGTGACTACGGCGTCCCGTACGACCGTCAGACCCACGTCGTGCGCCGCCAGAACGGGGCGACCGCTCGAGCGGGCGCCCCGATCGCGCATCCTTGGCGACCGGAGCCGTACCTACCTCCGAGCCACCAAACGGGTCTCAGCGGTTAGTTGGCCGAGTAGGTGACCGTGAGCGTCGTCAGTGCGAACGGCGGGACGAAGCAGCGGTGAACCTTGCGGAACTTGCGCTTGTGACCCTTGATCCGGGGGCCGACAGGTTGCCCGATCGTCCCGCAGAACTGATTGACACCGAAGGGCCCGTAGAAGGGACCGGGACCATAGAACCCGTTGTTCTGCTCGTCGGAAACCGACAGTATGTCGCCCAGGGTAAGACCGGCCGCCTGGGCGTAATCAGATGCATACTCATGCGCCTGACTCATCGCCCCGCCGATCGCCTTCACATGGGCGGCGTCCACCGCGGCCACGATCGAGGCGTTGTTATTGCGGTTGGCCGGTTTCACCGGGGCTTGCCCGGTGCCGGTGGCCGTGACACTTTTGCTCTGCGTGCTCGGCGTTGACGCCGCCGCTGCCGGTGACGCCGCCCCCAGTGCAGTCACAGCAACGATCCCCAGCAGTGCGCGCTTGGACATCTGAGCTCCTCGCTCAAGGGCCGCCCCAGAAGCAGCCAAGGCGGCAAGCTTGGACCTCATGACCAGTCAAGTCAATACGAGCTGGCCACTTCTCCGAGTGTCAGCGCAGTGTGGTCTTACAGCTCGACGGCCGCCCAGCGCTCACAGGTTGACGGCTACGTACTTGGTCTCGAGGTACTCCTCGATGCCCTCGTAGCCGCCCTCGCGACCGAAGCCGGACTGCTTGACGCCGCCGAACGGGGCCTGGGCGTTGGAGACCATGCCCTGGTTGAGGCCGATCATGCCCGTCTCCAGGCGCTCGCAGACGCGCAGGGCGCGCTTGAGATCGTTGGTGTAGACGTAGGCGACCAGGCCGTACTCGGTGTTGTTGGCCGCGGCGATCGCCTCGTCCTCGTCGAGGAAGCCCTTGACCGGCGCCACCGGACCAAAGATCTCCTCATCCAGGAGCTTGGCGTCGTCGGGCACGTCGGTGAGGACGGTCGGCTCATAGAAGTAGCCGGCGCCGTCGCGCGACTGACCGCCGACGACAGCTTTCGCTCCGCGGCCGATCGCATCCTTGACGAGCTCGGAGACCTTGGTGCGCTGGTCGTCGTCGATCAGCGGGCCGACGTCGACGTCCTCGTCGACTCCGCGTCCCAGCTTCATGGCTCCCATCTTCTCGGCCAGCTTGGAGGCGAACTGATCGGCTACGCCTTCGGCGACATGGAAACGGTTGGCCGAGGTGCAGGCCTCACCGATATTGCGCATCTTGGCCAGCAACGCCCCCTCGACGGCGGCATCGATATCGGCATCCTCGAAGACCAGGAAGGGGGCGTTACCGCCCAGTTCCATTGAGAGCCTGAGAAGCGTCTCGGAGGCCTGCGCCATCAGCTTGCGGCCGACCTCGGTCGATCCTGTGAAGGACAGCTTGCGCAGGCGCTGGTCGGCGATCAGCGGCCCCGTCGTCTCGCTGGAGGACGAGGCGGTGAGGAGGTTCAGCACGCCGCCCGGGAGGCCGGCCTCCTCGAGGATCTTGGCCAGCATCAGCATCGAGAACGGAGTCTGCTGAGCGGGCTTGACGACCATCGTGCAACCCGCCGCGAGCGCGGGACCGATCTTCCGGGTCCCCATCGCCAGCGGGAAGTTCCACGGGGTGATCATCAGACAGGGGCCGACGGGCTGCTTCATCGTCAGCACGCGGCCCTTGCCGTTGGCCGCCACCACGTAGCGGCCATCGACGCGGACCGACTGCTCGGAGAACCAACGGAAGAACTCAGCGGCGTAGCTGATCTCAGCCTTGGACTCGGCCAGCGTCTTGCCCATCTCAAGGGTCATGATGAGGGCCAGCTCGTCGACGCGCTCGATGATCAGCTCGAACGCCCGGCGGAGAATCTCGCCGCGATCACGCGGCGCCAGGGCAGCGAATTCCGGCCCGGCCTCGACGGCCGCCTCCAGGGCGGCCTTGGCGTCCAGCACGGACGCATCGGCCACCTCGCCGAGCGGTCTCTGGGTGGAGGGATCTTCGACGGTGATGGTGCCCTTTTCACCATCGCGCCACTGGCCACCGATGTAAAGCTGCTTCGGGACCTGATCGATTACGCGTTGTTCTTCGGAGGCGGTGATCGTGCTCATGCTTGTGAACATACCCCGCCGCTCGCATACACGCGGGCGGCGGGGGAGGTTTTCATTTATCCGATTAGGCGGCGGCGGCTATAGCGGCCGGCTCGAGGGCGATGGTAAGCACCTCGTCGACTGTCATCGCGAAGTGGAAGCTCATCGCCTCCCGCACCTCTTCAGGTACGTCGTCCAGGTCACCGCGATTGCGCTCCGGGAGCACGACGTCGGTGAGTCCGGCGGCGTGGGCGGCCAGCACCTTCTGCTTGACGCCACCGATCGGCAGCACCCGGCCCTGGAGCGTGACCTCGCCGGTCATACCCACCGTGTGCTTGACGGGACGGTCAGTCAGCAACGAGGTCAGCGCCGTCACCATGGTCACGCCGGCGCTCGGTCCATCCTTGGGGATGGCCCCGGCCGGGACGTGGACGTGGAATGAGCGATCCTCGAAGCGACTGGCCTCGATGCCCAGGTCGGCGGCGTGACCGCGGACGTAGGAGAGGGCGATCTGGGCCGACTCCTTCATCACGTCACCGAGCTGACCGGTCAGGGTCAGACCGGGCTTGCCCGGCATCGCAGTGGCCTCGACGAACAGCACGTCACCGCCGGCGCCGGTCACGGCCAATCCAGTGGCGACGCCCGGCACGGCCGTGCGGATCGCCGACTCCTGGAAGTGGCGCTGGCGTCCGAGCGCGTCGCGAACGGCGTCGAGGTCGATCACCACGGGAGCGCCGGCCGCTTGCGAGGCGATCTTGGTCGCCGTCTTGCGCAGCAGCGTCCCGAGGTCGCGCTCGAGCTGGCGGACGCCGGCCTCACGCGTGTACTCGGTGGTGATGGTCGTCAGCAACTCGTCGGTGATCTCCACCTCGTTATCGCGCAGACCGTTTCGCTCCAATTGGCGCGGCCACAGATAGCCCCGCGCGATGGCCACCTTCTCCGACGTGGTGTACCCGTCGAAGCGAATGACCTCCATGCGGTCGAGCAGCGGACCGGGAATCGTGTCGGCCACGTTGCCGGTGGCGATGAACATGACCTGGCTCAGATCGAGCTCGAGATCGAGGTAGTGGTCCCGGAACGAGTGGTTCTGGGCCGGGTCGAGGACCTCGAGCAGCGCCGCGCTGGGGTCACCGCGCCAGTCGTTGCCGACCTTGTCGACCTCGTCGAGCATGATCACCGGGTTCATCGTTCCCGCGTCGCGCAGCGCTCGGACCAGACGGCCCGGGAGTGCGCCGATGTAGGTACGCCGGTGGCCGCGGATCTCGGCCTCGTCGCGCACGCCGCCGAGCGACATGCGCACGAACTTGCGTCCCGTGGCCCGAGCGATTGACTCGCCGATCGAGGTCTTGCCGGTGCCGGGCGGTCCGATCAGGGTCAGGATGGCGCCGGAGCGCTTGTCCTCGGTGATCCCGCGATCGACACGCAGCTTCTTGACCGCGATGTATTCGACGATCCGGTCCTTGACGTCCTCGAGGCCCGCGTGGTCCTCATCGAGGATCACCCGCGCGTGCTCGGGGTCGAGCTTCTCCTCCGAGGTCTCGTTCCACGGCACGGCGATCAGCCAGTCCAGGTAGGTGCGGATCACGCTTGACTCAGCGGACTGCTCGCCCATGCGCTCCAGGCGACCCAGCTCCTTCTCAGCCTGCTCGCGGGCGTGCTCGGGCATGCCCGCCTCTTCGATCTTGGTCCGGTACTCCTCCACGATCGAGGCGTCGTCCTCGTTGAGCTCCTTACGGATCGAGTCCATCTGCTTGCGCAGGAAGTACTCGCGCTGCTGCGCCTCGGCGCCGGACTCGACGTCCTCGCGGATGCGCTTGCGAACCTGAAGCTCGGCCAGCCGCTCGCGCTGGTACCCGAGGGCGGTCTCGAGCCGCTCGGTCACATCGAGGGTCTGAAGCAGGTTGACCTTCTGCTCGTAGCTGAGGTCGGGGCTGTAACCGCTGGTGTCGGCCAGCGTGCCCGGCTCGCTGATCGAGCGCAGGAACGCCGACACGCGGCCCTCATCGCCGCGGAGCTCGAGAATCTCCTCGACCACGGCGCGGTACTCGCGCTCCAGGTTGCGGGTCTTGCCGTCGACCGGAACGGGGTCGGGGCGTTCCTCGACCTCGACGAACAGACGGCCGTCGGGAAGCGTCTGGGCGGCGCCGGCGACGCCGCGGTGGAGGCCCTGGAGGGCCACAGCACGTCCACCGCCGGGCAGGCGCACGCGATCGCTGATCTCAGCGACGGTGCCCACGGCGGCAAAATCGGACTCGTGGCGGGGGACCAGCAGAACCTGCTCTTCATCGCCGGCTTCGATCGCCAGCGTTAGAGACATGCCCGGGAAGACGACGACGTCGTCCAGCGGGACAAGAAGAAGGCGACTCATCAAGTCTTCACTTTCGCTAGTTACTTACGACTTGTAAGAAGGATACCACCGAGAGGGCGAATGGGAACCGGATCTCAGTCTTGACGACTGAGATTATCAGGGTCTTTCGCTGTGGCGGAGGACGCCCTGATGATGGGAAGCGCGCGCCCTCGGGAAGGAGAGGTCGGAGCTCGCGCCCGACCCCGATCTGGGAACATCGTCGACATGTCTGAACGACCAATCCGCAAGACCGGCGCCCGCCGCCGGCCCTCGAACCCTCAGGAGTCGCCGCATGACGTGCTGGCGGCCGAGGAGTTCGGGATGGGCACGCCCGATCCGCGTCTGCACGTCGAGCCCCCGCATGACGTGCTGGCGGCTGAGGAGTTCGGGATGGGCACGCCCGATCCGCGTCTGCACGTCGAGCCCGCGCATGACGTGCTGGCGGCTGAGGAGTTCGGCTGGGCACGCCCGATCCGGTTCTGCACCATCACGGCCCGGTCGCCCTGCCCGGCGACCCGACCGGGATCCAGGAGCCGCATGACGTGCTCGCCGCCGAGGAGTTCGCGATGCCCGCGCCTCGGAGCGCGACGCCGGTCGACCTTCGGCGATGCGATCAGCGCCGCCGCCACCAGCGAGCGCCGGCCGCTGCTGGTGGCCGCGGGGCTCGCCGCGACCTTCCTGGTGTTGCGCCGCCGTCGCCGTTAGCGGCGGTCTGGCTCCCGAGCGGCGCTCAGCGCGCAGCTGAGCGCGCGCCGGCGCGGCGGCATCAGGTCGGTGATCGAGCCATCGGCCATCTCGGCGGCGAAGGCGACGGTCTCTGACAGGGTGGGGTGGGGGTGGATGGTGAGGGCGAGGTCCTCGGCGTCGGCGCCCATCTCCAGCGCGTGGACGGCCTCGGCGATCAGGTCCCCGGCGCCCACACCGACGATCCCGCAGCCCAGCACGCGCCGGGACTCGGGCTCGACGAGCAGCTTGGTCGAATCCCTCGCTCCGGCCCAGGGCCAGCGCGCGGCCCGAGGCCGCCCAGGGGAAGACGACCTTCTCGTATTCGACCCCGTTCTCGCGGGCCGCGGTCTCGGTCAGCCCGGTCCAGGCCACCTCGGGATCGGTGTAGGCCACCGACGGGATCGAGCGGGGATCGAAGATGACGTCCTGCGCCGGCGATCACCTCGGCCGCCACCTTGCCCTCGTGGGTCGCCTTGTGGGCCAGCATCGGCCGCCGACGATGTCGCCGATGGCGAAGATGTGCGGGACACTCGTGCGCATCTGCTCGTCAACGGCGATGAACCCGCGCTCGTCGACGCTCACTCCGGCCGCCTCGGCGCCGATCGCGCCGCCCGTTGGGCACCCGCCCGACGGCGACCAGGATCTGGTCGAACATCCGCGAGCCGACGCCCTCGATCTCGACCTTGAGGCCGTTCTTCTGGGCCTTGACGCCCGCCACGCGCGCGCCCAGGAAGACATCCCTCGTAGCGGGATTCGATCCGCTTGGCCAGCGGCCGGACGAGATCGGGGTCGCGCGCCGGTCATGAGCTGGTCGAGCATCTCGACCACCGTCACCTTGGCGCCCAGCGCGTCGTACACGCAGGCCATCTCCAGGCCGATGATCCCGCCGCCGATGACCAGCAGGCGGCCCGGGATCGAGGCCGGCGACAGGGCGCCGGTCGAGTCGATGATCCGCGGGTCGTCGGGCAGGCCGGGGATCGTCGCCGCCTGGGACCCGGCGGCGATGATCGCGTTATCGAAGCTGATCTCGCGCTCGCCGACGGTCAGCGAGTGGGGACCGCGTGAAGCGCCCCTCGCCGTGCACGACCTCGACCTTGCGCTGCTTGGCCAGGCCGGCCAGACCGCCGGTGAGCTGGGCGACGACGTCGTCCTTCCAGCCCATCAGCTTCGCCAGCGTCGATCTTCGGCGCGTCCGAAGGAGATCCCGTGCGCGGCCATCTCCTCGGTCTCGGCCACGACCCGGGCGGCGTGCAGTAGCGCCTTGGAGGGGATGCAGCCGACGTTCAGGCACACCCCGCCCAGCCGCTCATAGCGCTCGACGAGCACCGTCCTCAGCCCCAGGTCGGCGGCGCGGAAGGCCGCCGTGTAGCCGCCGGGTCCGGAGCCCAGCACCAGCACCTGGGCGTCGCGATCGCTCCCGCGTCGGCCCAGCGGCCGGCGGCGCGGGCTCGCGACGACCGCGACCGCCTCGGCCGGCTGCGCCGGACGCGGCTCGGCGCTCCGCGACGGACCGGCGCCGTTGGGCTCCATGACCAGCAGCACGCTGCCCTCAGAGACGCGGTCACCGATCGAGACCCGCAGCTGGGCCACCGTGCCCGCGGCGGGTGCGGGCACGTCCATCGTCGCCTTGTCGGACTCGAGCGTGACCAGCGGATCCTCGGCGGCCACCTCATCGCCGGCGGCGACGTGGATCTCGATCACCGGGACATCGGTGAAATCCCCGATGTCGGGGACGCGGACCTCGCTCACAGCAGGGCCCGCCGCAGATCGGTGAGCACGCCGGGCCAGGTGGGCGGTGAAGCGGGCGGCCAGCGGCGCCGTCGATCACCCGGTGGTCATAGGACAGCGAGAGCGGCAGCATCAGCCGGGGCACGAACGATCCGCTGGCGGCGTCCCAGACGGGCTTGCATGGCCGACGCGGGTGACGCCGAGGATCGCCACCTCGGGCGCGTTGATGATGGGCGTGAAGCTGGTCCCGCCGATCCCGCCCAGCGAGGAGATCGTGAAGGTCGAGCCGCTCATGTCGGCCGGGGACGAGCTTGCCCTCGCGCGCCTTGCCCGACAGCTCGGTCAGCTCCTGGGCGATCTCGATCAGGCCCTTCTCGTCGGCGTCCTTGATGACCGGCACGACCAGGCCGCCCGGGGTGTCGGCGGCAAAGCCGATGTTGTAGTAGCGCTTGAGGACGAGATCCTCACCGTCGAGCGAGGCGTTGAAGGTCTCGAACTCCTTGAGCGTCGCCACGCAGGCCAGGACCAGGAAGGAGACCATCGTCACCTTGACCCCGTCGCGCGCGTGCTCGGCGTTGAGCTCCTTGCGCCACGCCTCCAGCTCGGTGATGTCGGCCTCGTCGTTCTGGGTGACGTGGGGGATCATCACCCAGTTGCGGGCCAGATTCGGGCCCGAGATGCGCTGGATCCGGCTGCGCGGCACGCGCTCGACCGGGCCGTAGCGGGTGAAGTCGATCTGCGGCCACGGGGCGAGGTCCAGCCCGGCCACCGGCCGCCGGTCGCCGCCGGGCCGGCCGCTGGCGCCCGCGAGCCGCCATCGGCCGGTTCTGGACGTCCTCCTTGGTGATCCGGCCCTTGCGCCCGGTGCCGCTGCACGCCGCTCAGCTCCACGCCGAGCTCGCGGGCCAGCCGGCGCACCGACGGGACTGGCGTAGATCGGGCCGCCGCCGTTGCCGGCGCGGCGCTCCGGCCGGTGCTCGGCTCGGGCGCGGTCGGTGCGCCGCGGGGCCGGAGTCGGCGACTCGCCTCGGGCTCGGCCGGCCTCGGCGGGCGCCTGCGTCGACCTTGGCCTCGGGGCGGCGTCCGACGGCGGTCCGCGGCAGGCCTCGGCGCCGGCGCCGGAGCCGATCTGCTGCGGCGGGCTCGATGCGTCATCAGCACGGTGCCCTGCGAGACGCGGTCGCCGATCTCGACGCTCAGCTCGCGGACGACGCCGCCGAACGGCGCCGGCACATCCATCGTCGCCTTGTCGGATTCGAGCGTGACCAGCGGGTCCTCGGCGGCCACGGTGTCGCCCGGCGGCGACCAGGATCTCGATCACCGGCACGTCATCGAAGTCGCCGATGTCCGGGACCTCGACCTTGCTCAGTGGTCGCGCTCATACCGTCGTCGGCATCGGCGCCTCGGGGTCGATGTCGAACTTCTTGATCGCCTCGCTGACCATCGCGGGCTTGATTTCGCCCGCGTCGGCCAGCTCCTTCAGGGCGGCCACGGCGACGTAGTGGCGGTCGACCTCGAAGAAGCGCCGCAGCTGGCGGCGGGAGTCGCTGCGGCCGTAGCCGTCGGTGCCCAGCACCCGGTAGGAGCGGTCCCGCCCACCCACCCACTGGCGGATCTGGTCGGCGAAGGCGCGGATGTAGTCGGTGGAGGCCACCACCGGGCCGCGGCCGGCCATCGAGCATCTCGGCTCACGTACGCGCGGCGCGGCTTGGCGTCCGGGTGAAGCATGTTCCAGCGCTCGACCTCGAGCCCGTCGCGGCGCAGCTCGGTGAACGAGGTCACGCTCCACACGTCCGAGGCGACGCCGAATTCCTCGTCCAGCAGCTCGCCGGCGGCGATCACCTCGTTGAGGATCGTTCCCGACCCCATCAGCTGCACGCGCGGCTTGCGCGAGCGCTTCGGCGCCTCGGAGAGCAGGTACATGCCGCGCAGGAATCCCTCCTGGGCGCCGTCGGGCATCGGCGGGTGAACGTAGTTCTCGTTCATCAGGGTCAGGTAGTAGAAGACGTCCTCCTGCTCGGACACCATCCGCCGCAGCCCCTCCTGGACGATCACCGCGACCTCGTAGCCGAACGCCGGGTCGTAGGCGCGGCACGTTGGGCACCACCGAGAACAGGACGTGGCTGTGGCCGTCCTCGTGCTGCAGGCCCTCGCCGTTGAGCGTGGTGCGCCCGGCGGTGCCGCCGAGCATGAAGCCGCGCGTGCGGCTGTCCCCGGCCGCCCAGACGAGGTCGCCGACGCGCTGGTAGCCGAACATCGAGTAGTAGATGTAGAACGGCACCATCTGCACCGCGTGGGCGCTGTAGGACGTCCCGGCGGCGATGAAGGAGGAGATCGAGCCGGCCTCGGTGATGCCCTCCTCGAGGATCTGGCCGTGCTGATCCTCCTTGTAGAACATCAGCTGCTCGGAGTCCTGGGGCTGGTAGAGCTGGCCGACCGGGGAGTAGATCCCGACCTGCCGGAACAGCCCCTCCATCCCGAACGTGCGTGACTCGTCGGGCACGATGGGGACGATGTGCTTGCCGATCGGCTTGTCACGCAGCAGCGCGGCCAGGACGCGGACGAAGGCCATCGTGGTCGAGATCTCGCGCTCCCCGGTGCCCTCGAGCTGGCCCTTGAAGGTCTCCAGCGGCGGCACCTCGAGCGGCTCGGCGCGGCGCCGGCGCACCGGCATGACGCCGCCGAGCTTGGCCCGGCACTCGCGCAGGTACTCCATCTCCGGCGAATCATCGGGCGGCTTGTAGTACTCGGCGTCGCGGACCTGCTCGTCGGTGAGCGGCAGCTCGAAGCGATCGCGGAAGGCGAGCAGCGCGGCCTCGGTCATCTTCTTGGCCTGGTGGGTGATCATCTGGCCCTCGCCCGAGACGCCCATCCCGTAGCCCTTGATCGTCTTGGCCAGGATCACCGTGGGCTGGCCGGTGTGCTTGACGGCCGCGTCGTAGGCGGCGAAGACCTTCTGCTGATCGTGGCCGCCGCGGTTGAGCAGCCAGATCTCCTCGTCGGTCATGTCCTTGACGCGCTCGAGCAGGCGCGGGTCGCGGCCGAAGAAGTGCTCGCGCACGTAGGCGCCGTCGCGCGACTTGAAGGTCTGGTAGTCGCCGTCGACGCAGTCCTCCATCACCTTGACCAGGGCGCCGTCGGTGTCGGCGGCCAGCAGCGGATCCCAGCGGCTGCCCCAGATCACCTTGATCACGTTCCAGCCCGCGCCGCGGAAGTCGGACTCGAGCTCCTGGATGATCTTGCCGTTGCCGCGGACCGGGCCGTCGAGGCGCTGCAGGTTGCAGTTGACGACCCAGATCAGGTTGTCGAGGTGCTCGCGGCCGGCGAGGCCGATCGCGCCCATCGACTCGGGCTCGTCCATCTCGCCGTCGCCGAGGAAGGTCCACACCTTGCGGCCGGTCGGTGTCGGTGATGCCCGCGCGCGCTGAGGTACTTCATGAACCGCGCCTGGTAGATCGAGTTGATCGCTCCGAGGCCCAGGGAGACGGTCGGGAACTGCCAGAAGTCCGGCATCAGCCACGGATGCGGATACGAGGCCAGGCCGCCGCCGCTTCGACCTCCTGGCGGAAGCCGTCCAGCTGCTCGCGCCGTCAGGCGGCCCTCGAGGAACGCCCGCGCGTAGTTGCCCGGCGAGGAGTGGCCCTGGAAGTAGACGAGGTCCCGCGGCATCTCGCTCGGGGCTCGGCGCGTGCCAGAAGTGGTTGTAGCCGACCTCCATCAGCGTGGCCAGCGACTGGAAGGTGGCGATGTGGCCGCCGAGCTCCGAGGAGATCTTGTTGGCGCGGACGACCATCGCGATCGCGTTCCAGCGCACGATCGAGCGCAGCCGCCGCTCGAGCACCGGATCGCCCGGGAACTGGCGGCTCCCGCTCGGCCGGGATCGTGTTGATGTAGGCCGTGTTGAGGCTGGCGATCGTGCCCGTGCCGGCGTGCTGGGCGCGCTCGACGACCCGGGTCAGGAGCTCGCGGGCGCGGTCGGGACCGTCGTGGGAGACGACGGCGTCGAGGGCCTCCAGCCACTCGGTGGTCTCGACCGCGTCGAGGTCAGCGCCGGCGCCGTTGCTGCTTGGCGTCTGCACTCGATCCGTCATGTCGAGATATGTCCCTTTCCTCACGCGGGGCCGGGCCCGACTATAGCTCTGCGCCCGCCGTCACCGACACGGCGCGTCGGGTAGCTTGCGGGCCATGAGCTTGCGCGAAGTCCAGGGACCGCCGGGCGCGCCGTGGGACCGGCCGATGGCCGGCGACGCTGGATCGGCTCGACGGTGCAGTCCGAGCTGCTGGCCGGCAATCCGCTCGGTGATCCCGCCCGGCGTCCGCTGTACGTCTACCGGCCGCCCGGGCGTCGAGCGTCAGCGCCGGCGAGAGCTGCCCGTCCGTGTACGTCATCCAGGGCTTCACCGGGCAGCTCGACAACTGGCTCGGGCGCACGGTCTTTGAGCCCACGTTCATCGAGCGCCTCGACGCGATGTTCGCCGCCGGCGAGTGCCCGCACGCGGTCATCGTCCTCGTCGATGCCTGGACCTCGCGGGGCGGCTCGCAGTTTCTGAACTCGAGCAGCACCGGCCGCTACCAGGACTATCTGTGCGACGAGGTCGTCCCCTTCATCGACGCGCGCTATCCGACGCTGGCCGCGCCTGAGCACCGCGGGATCTCCGGCAAATCCTCGGGCGGCTACGGGGCGATGGTGGTGCCGATGCTGCGCCCCGACGTGTTCGGCGCGCTGGCCTCCCACGCCGGCGACGCGCTGTTCGAGTGCTGCTACCTGCCCGAGTTCCCCGCCGTCGCCCGCCAGCTGCGCGATGACTTCGACGGCTCGTTCGAGGTCTTTCGCGAGCGGCTGGCCGAGAGCCGAACTTCGACTTCGGTCGCTTCGGTACGCCGCTCGAGCTCTACGGCTACGCGTGCGCGTACTCGCCCGATCCGGACCGCCCGGGCGAGGCGCTGCTGCCGTTCGAGCTCGACGACCGGGCGTCTCAACGAGCCGTCTGGGCGCAGTGGCTCGCCCTCGATCCGGTGCGGATGGCCGCCGCACCACGCCGACGCGCTGCGCGGCCTGCGCCGGATCTACCTCGACGCCGGACGCTCGGACGAGTGGTTCCTCGACCTCGGCGCGCAGGCCTTCGCCGGCCGAGCTCGACAGGCTCGGGGTCGACGCACACCCTGGAGCTGTTCGAAGGTCGACACGGCGGCATCACCTACCGCTACCCTGGCGCCGATCCGCGAGCTGGTCCTGGCCCTGGGACATGACTGGGAGGCGCGACGATGAGCACGATCGCCGACACCGAGCTCGCCTTCGCCGGGCCGGCCGCGCTCGCCGCGCAGGTCCGCGCCAGGGAGGTCAGCCCGCGCGAGCTGGTCGAGCTCTACCTGCGGCGGATCGAGGAGCTCAACCCGCGCCTGAACGCGTTCCGGACCGTGCTCGCCGAGGAGGCGCTGGCGGAGGCCGACGACCGCGCCGGCCACGACGGTCCGCTGGCCGGCGTGCCGATCGCCATCAAGGATGACCTGGCCGTGGCCGGCCAGGTCGCCACCACGCGGCTCGCGCAGCTACGGGCCGCCGGCCGCGGACGACGCCGAGGTCGTGCGCCGCCTGCGCGCGGCCGGGGCGATCCCGATCGGCATCACCACCACCCCCGAGCTGTTCATCTTCCCGTGGACGGCGACGCGAGGCCAACGGGATCACCCGCAACCCGTGGAACACCGAGCGCACCCCGGGCGGCTCGTCCGGAGGGTCGGCGGCGGCCGTCGCCGCCGGACTGGTGGCCGCGGCCACGGGATCGGACGGCGGCGGATCGATCCGCATTCCCGCGGCTTGCTACGGCCTGGTGGGCATGAAGCCGAGCCGCGGGCGGGTCTCCTCGGCTCCGGCCGCAGCCCGGCTGGCTCGGCCTGTCGGTGATCGGCGCGCTGGCCCGGACGGTCGCCGACAGCGCGCTGATGCTCGACGTCATGCACGGCGTCGGCCCCGAGGAGACCGGAGCCGGCGCCGCCGTTCACCGGCAGCTACGTCGAGGCCGCCGCGACGGCCGCCGGGCCGGCTGCGGATCGCCGTCTCCCGCAAGCCGCCCCCGGGCTTCGATCGCGCCGCGTCTCCGCCGACCAGCGCGGCGCCTGGGAGCGGACCGGCGGCTCTGCTCAGTGACCTCGGCCACGACGTCGAGCGACCGCGATCCCGACTACGGCCTGGTGCAGCTCGACTTCCTCCAGACGTGGCTGCGCGGCATCGCGGAGGAGGCGGCGCACGGTGCCCGACCCGAGCCTGCTCGAGCGCTCCACCCGCCAGATGGCCGCCGCCGGGACGCTGCCTGGTTCCGCCCCGCCGGCGCCGGCGACTGCTGCAGCGCCGGGCGGCGACCACGGCGCGGATCCTGAAGCTGTGGGACGACTTCGACGTCCTGCTGACCCCGGGACCGGCGACCACGGCGATCGCCGCCGAGGGCGGCTTCGGCCGCTCGGCGCCGGTGGCGATCAACCTCGCCGGCCGCTTCACCCCGTTCACCGCCACCTTCAACCTCACCGGTCAGCCGGCAGTCACGATTCCCGCCGGCCTGGGCGTCGACGGCCTGCCGCTCAGCGTGCAGCTCGTTGGTCGGCCCGGCGCCGAGGACGTGCTCTACTCATTGGCCGGTCAGATCGAGCAGGCGGCGCCGTGGGCTCAGCGCCGTCCGGCGCTGGCCGGCTAGGAGATAGCTACACGCGCCAAGGTGGTGGCCGCCGCAGCAGCGGTTGACGTCCGTCCTAAGTCTCGGTACAGTGGCGTACCGTGACCTCCACGCTCAGAGTTCCTGAGATCGTCTCCGCTCCCGCGGGCATCGGCGAAGCCCCGCCGTCGCCGGCCGGTCCGGTCGAGCCGACCGAGACCGTCGGCTGCCGCCCGACGATCCGCGCGCCGCTGGCTGCAGACGATCCGCTTCGGTACCCGGCCCTCTGGCCTTCAATCTCCGCGCCCACCGGCGCTACGGGGACGTATGGCAGCTGAAGTCTGCTCTCCCGCCGAGAGCCGTTCGTCGTCACCTGCCACCCCGACCACGTCCGCTCGCTGATGAAGGCCAAGCCCGACGGACGCGCCGTCGTTGACCGGGGAGTCGCCGCTGCGGCCGATCCTCGGGCTCGAACTCGGTCCTGACCTCGGTCGGCGACCGGCACATGCGCCAGCGCAAGCTGCTGCTCCCGCCCTTCCACGGCGAGGCCGTCCAGCGGTACGTGGAGATGATCTCCGAGGTGGCCGAGCGCGAGATCGACCGCTGGCCGCTGGGCGAGACCTTCGCGCTGGCGCCGCGGATGCAGGCGGTGACCCTGGACGTGATCATGAGCGGCGTGTTCGGGATCGAGGGCCGTCCGGGCGCGGGCACCACCGGCTACCGCCTGCGGCGCACGATCTCGCCGCCTGCTCGGCCGCGTCGACCACCCCGTTGTTCCAGCTCGTCGAGCTCCAGAACGTCAGCCGCCGCGAGCCCCGCGGCGTCATGCGCGCAGATGATCGCCATCGTCGATCGTCAGCTGTTCGCGATGATCGCCGAGCGCCGGGCCGAGGGCGCCGCCGCGGGGACGGACCGACGTCCTCTCGCTGCTGCTCGCAGCCCGCGACGAGGACGGCAGCCGCTGACCGATCAGGAGCTTCGCGACGAGCTCCTCGGCGCTGGTCCTGGCCGGCCACGAGACGACCGCCAACTCGCTGGCCTGGATCTTCGAGCGCCTGCTGCAGAAACCCCGGCGCCTACGACGCGCCTGCGGGAGCTGGTCCGGGCGGGGGCGAGGAGGCCGACGCCTACGTCGAGGCGACGATCCACGAGGGCATGCGCAACCGGCCGGTGATCCCGATGGTCGTGCGGATGGTCAAGCGCCCGTGGCGCTTCGGCGAGTACGTCGTCCCGGCCCGGACGCCGGTGGCGGTCAGCATCGTCGCCCTGCACCATCGCGCCGACGTCTATCCCGAGCCACTGGCCTTCCGTCCCGAGCGCTTCGTGGACGTCAAGCCCGGGACCTACACCTGGATGCCCTTCGGCGGGCGGGATCCGTCGCTGCCTCGGAGCCTCGCTGGCCATGGCCGAGCAGCGTGTCGTACTGGCGGCGATCGCCCGGCGGACCGATCTGGTCGCGCCCCATCCCGAGCCAGAGCGCGCTCGCCAGCGCAACGTGACGACGATCCCAATCCGCGGCGCGCGGGTCGCGGTCACGGCTCGTCACCCGGCCTGAGCGCGGCCCGGCGTCGGTCGCGCTCGCTACCGTGACCGTCATGTCGCACTCGAGCCCGCTTCGCTCACCGAGGTCCGCCACGCGACGCCCGCCGGCGCGAGCCCGTCGGGCACCGCGAGCGGCTGATCGCGGCCATGGCGGCCGCGATCGACGGAAAAGGGCTACCGGGACACGACGGTCGCCGACGTGGTGCGCATCGCCCGCACCTCGCGGCGCAACTTCTACGAGCACTTCGAGGACCGCGACGCCTGCTTTCTGGCCCTGTTCGACGCCACCAACGACGCGATGATGAGCGAGATCGCCGCCGCCGTTCACCCCGACCAGCCGCTCGAGGAGCAGGTCGACGCCGCAGTCGACGCCTACATCGACAACGTCAGCCAGCAGCCCGCCCTGTACGCGAGCTTCGTGCGCGAGATCCCCGGCCTGGGCCAGGCGGGGCGCGAGCGAGGACTGGCCACGCTCGAGCGCTTCGCCGAGATGATGGTCGCGCTCGTCGACTCCGGCCGGGCCGATCCAGCCCGACCTCGGCGCCCGGCCGCTGTCCATGGACACGGCGATCATCATCGCCGGTGGCCTGCGCGAGCTGATCGTGATCTCGCTCCAGCGCGGGCGCGACGTGCGCGAGCTGCGGGCCAGCGCGCGCGAGACGGTCAAGGCGATCCTCACCGGCGCGCTGCTCTAGGCCGACGCATCCGGGCGACCCCACGGTTCCTCCAGGAGGACGCCGGCCCCTTGCCACCGTGAGCGGTATGCTAGCGTACCGCTCATCGGTACAGAAGACGTACCGAGTGCCTTGAACCTGAGGAAGGGAACTGACCCACATGCCCGAGGCCGACCCACACTTCGAGATCGCCATCGCCGGAGCGGGGCTGGCTGGGCTCGGCATGGCCATCGCGCTCAAGGAGGACGGCCGCGAGGACTTCGTCGTCCTCGAGCGCGCCGACGACCTCGGCGGCACCTGGCGCGACAACAGCTATCCCGGCTGCGCCTGCGACATCCCCAGCGTCCTCTACTCCTACACCGACGAGCAGAACCCGGAGTGGAGCCAGGCCTTCGCGGGCCAGCCCGAGATCTGGGCCTACATGCAGGACGTGGCTCGGCGCCACGAGCTTGAGGAGCACTTCCGCTTCAACCACGAGATCACCGAGGCTCGGTGGTCGGTCGAGGACCAGCGCTGGACGATCGAGACCGCCGGCGGCACGATCACCGCCGACGTGCTCATCTCGGCCGCCGGCGCGCTCGCCGATCCGTCGATCCCCGAGCTGCCCGGGCTTGAGCGGTTCACCGGGACGATCTTCCACTCGGCCCGCTGGGATCACGAGCATGAGCTCGAGGGGCGCTCGGTCGCCGTCGTCGGTACCGGCGCCTCGGCGATTCAGTTCGTGCCCGAGATCCAGCCCGAGGTCGCCCGCCTGCACCTCTTCCAGCGCACCCCGCCGTGGGTCCTGCCCCGGGAGAACCCCCGCGATCCCGTCGCGCTGGCGCGAGCGCTTCGCCCGCCATCCGCGTCTGCTCGGGCTGGCCCGGGCCAGTGTCTTCTCGCTGCTGGAGACATTTCACATCGGCTTCCGTCACCCGGCCGTGATGCGCGTGGCCCAACGACGCGCGCGCGCCCACATCGCCAAGCAGGTCGCCGACCCCGAGCTGCGGGCGAAGCTGACTCCCGACTACCGTCTCGGCTGCAAGCGGATACTCGGCTCCAACACCTGGTATCCGGCCCTGTGCGCCGAGAACGTCGATGTGATCACCACCGGCATCAGGGAGGTCCGCGAGCGATCGGTGATCGACGCCGATGGGATCGAGCACGAGGTCGACACGATCATCTTCGGCACCGGCTTTCAGGTCACCGACATGCCGTTCGGCCACCGGGTGCGGGGTCGTGACGGACAGACGCTGGCCGAGAGCTGGGCGGGAAGCACTGAAGGCCCACCTCGGGATCGGCGTCGCCGGCTTTCCCAACCTGTTCATGCTGCTCGGCCCGAACACCGGGCTCGGTCACAACTCGGTCCTGCTGATGATCGAGGCCCAGATCGCCTACCTGCGCCAGCTCCTGCGTCACCGCGACGCTCACGCCGTGGCCGCCCTCGAGCCCACCCCGGCCGCGCAGGCCGCGTACGTGGCCGAGGTTGACCGGTTGACGCAAGGCAGCGTCTGGACCGCCGGCGGGTGCCTGAGCTGGTACGTCGACGCCACCGGCCGTAACAGCACTCTGTGGCCGGGTAGCGTCCGGGCCTACCAGCGTCGGTTGGCCGAGTTCGACGCCGCTGACTACACCGCCGAGCTCCCGCGTCGTGCGCCGGAGCCTGCCCTGGCCTGAAAGCGACTGGAGACGGACATGAGCAAGACCAGAGTTCCCCTCGACGGCCGGACCGCCTACGTGTCCGGGGCGGCGTCCGGAATCGGTCACGCCGTCGCGCGGCTGCTGGCCGGGAAGGGCTGCCCGGTGGCGATCGTCGACCAGGACGAGGCCGGCCTGGCCGCCACCGCTGATCTCCTGGGTCCGGGGCCGGTGCTCGCCCGCCGGCTCGACGTCCGCGACCGGCAGGCGCAGATGGCCTTCGCCGCCGAGGTGGCCGATTGGGCTCCGGCGCCGATCGGGATGGTGTTCAACAACGCCGGCGTGACGACCACGCAGGACGTCGCCGACGCGGCGGTTGAGGATGATGAGTGGGTCACCCAGGTGAACCTCGATGGGCGTGATCAACGGCATCCGAGCCTTCCTGCCCATCCTCCTCGGCCAGGACTCGGGCGTGATCGTCAACACCTCGAGCGTCTTTGGGCTGATCGGATTCCCAGGCCAGAGTGCTTATTGTGCGTCGAAGTTCGCCGTGCGCGGGTTCACGGATTCGCTGCGCCAGGAGCTCCGCGCCACCGGCGTAAGTGCGGTCAACGTCCATCCCGGGGGCGTCAAGACCAACGTACTGCGTAACGCCCGCTACCACGACCACCCCACCCAGCCTGGACTTGGTCACGGCGAGGCATCGCGTCAATTCGAGGCCATGGCTCGGACCACGCCCGAACGTGCGGCCGAGATCATTTACGCGGGGGTGAGGGCCGGCAAGAGCCGGATTCTGGTCGGGCCCGACGCCTACTTTCTGGACGCGCTGGTCCGGCTCATGCCGACCCACTACTACGACGTCATCGCCCGGCTCGAGCCGCTGGTCGCCCGGCGCGGCTGACCCTGTCTCGGGCCCGCTGGCGGACGGCTGCCCCTGCGACCACGACCCGGACACCGTCTCGGGGCCCGGGTCGAGGGCAACACAGCTGTGTTGAGCGCCGGCCAGGGCGCGGACCCGCTGGTCCCGCGTGCCCGTGACGGCCAATGTGGCGCACACCCCCAGCACCTGGACCAGGTGTGCGCCGGCTTGTCCCCCACGGGCGAACCTGGCGCACGCCCCGCAGATGAAGTCGAGGTGTGCGCCGGATTCGTCCTTGTGCCACGGCCTTCCGCCTTCCGGCGATAATCCGGCCTGATGGCCTACGACGAGGATCTCGCCAACCGCATCCGCGAGCTGATGGCAAACGAAGACGACGTGACCGAGATGAAGATGTTCGGCGGCCTGGCCTTCCTCATCGGCGGCAACATGTCGGTCGCGGCCAGCGGCCAGGGCGGCCTGCTGCTGCGAGTCGAGCCCGAGCAGACCTCAGAGTTGTCTGAGCTTGCCCACGCGGCGCCGTTCGTGATGCGCGGCCGGGCCATGGATGGTTGGCTTCGGGTTGACGCCGACGGGGTCAGGACCACAGGCCAGCTTCAGGAATGGGTGGCCCGTGGAGTCAGCTACGCGCGGTCGCTGCCGCCCAAGGGCTGAGTCCGGCTACGCCGTCAGCTCAGCCGGCGCCGAATCCAGCGCGGCCTGAATCGCGTCCACCAACTCCCGCGCGGAAGCGGCCGTGAGCTCGACCGCAACCCGCGCCGACGGACCGCGCGACGGATCGGCGAAATCGATGTTCAGCGTGTGCTCGGCCATCGCGTGAACGGGATGGTCGAAGTACACGGTTCCGTCGGTGACGTGAAACCAGCTCGACGCGGGGCCCTTGGCGCTGCCGTCGATGCTCGTCTTGACCGTGGCGTAGGTGCACATGCTCAGCCTCCGAGATACGTGTCGTAGAAGGTGCTGATCCGCTCCCATCCGTCGTTGGCCGCAGCCACTCGGTAGGAAGGGCGGTCGACGGCAAAGAAGGCGTGCCCGGCGTCGTCGTAGCGGTGAAACTCGTGCGGCTTGTCCTCCCGAGTCAGGATCTCATCCAGCTCGTCGACCTGCTCGGGGCTGGGGAACGAATCCTCGTTGCCGAACAGGCCCAGCAGAGGCGCCCGCAGGTTGGGCAGCTGGTCGACCAGGTTGGTGACCTGGAGCGGAAAGCCCTCGGGCGGAGTGCCGGTCACGAACGCGCCGTAGCAATCGACGGCGGCATCGAGATCGAGGTTGCAGGCGGCCAGGACCGACTGGCGGCCCCCCGAGCAGTATCCGATCACGCCCACCCGACCGCTGCTGGTCGGCAGCGAGCGCAGGTACTCGGCGCTCCCGCCGACATCGCCGATCAGCCGTTCGTCGGGTACGCCGCCCTGGGCGCGCGCGGTGGCGGCCGCATCATCGGGCTCAGCGCCGGGGGCCTCACGCCAGTACAGGTTCGGGCAAATCGCGTCATAGCCGAGATCGGCAAACCGGCGCGCGATCTCCTTCGTCGCCCGGTCATAGCCCGGCATGTGGTGGATCACGACGACCCCGCCCCGGACATCCCCGCCGCCCGGGCGGGCGACGTAGGCCTCGATCTGATCGCCTCCGTGGCCCGAGATCTGGATGGTCTCGGCGTTGAGGGAGTCGCTCACGGGCAGCATTCAATCACGACGGGTCCGTCCGCCGTCATCGTGTCGCCAGGCCTGAGTCGGCTCCCGCGACAACGACGTTTACGAGCGGCTCGCCGGCCCACCACCGCGCCAGTTGCTCGCCGGCCAGCTCCGCCGCACGATCGTGACCGGCGGCGGAATCGCCGGCGATGTGGGGTGTGATGGATAGGACTCCGGGCGCCCGCCAGAGGGGGTGATCGTCAGGCAGCGGTTCCGGATCGGTCACGTCGAGCACCGCCCGCAGACGGCCGGTCTGCACCTCGGCCAGCAACGCCTGGGTGTCGACGACGGGTCCGCGGGCGGCATTGACCAGCACCGCGCCGTCGCGCATGGCCGACAACATGGAGGCGTCGATCAAGCCTCGGGTCGAGTCCGTGAGCGGGGTCAGCACGACCACGGCATCGGCCGCGGGCAGGAGCCCGGCCAGCTCGTCGATCCCGTGCACTCCGTCGTGCGCGTGAGAAACGACGCCGACGACCTGCGCGCCGAAGCCCTCAAGGCGCCGCTGCACCAGATGGCCGATCGAACCCATTCCAACCACGAGCACGGTCCACCGGGCAAGGTCGGCGAGATGCCGGGAGTGCCAGGTGCGCTCGCGCGCAGATTCCAGTAATCCCGTGCTGGCGCCGAGCAGGGCCCCAAGCACCCACTCGGCGACGGGTGCATCGCGTGCTCCGCGGGCGCTGCACAGGGTGGCCCCCGGCGGGACGTGGTCCTCGATCCAATCGGTGCCCGCCGACAGCACCTGGATCACGCGTAGGCGCTCGAGCTTGGGGAGCACCTCGAGGATTGTCCGGTCCCCCGCCCGGGGGACCAGGAACTCGGCCTGGTCCAGATCGGCGCCGTCCTCGATACGTTGCACCGTGACGCCCTCCGGTGCCCGGGCGCTCACGGCGTCATAGGCAGCGCCGGCGACCGCCGCCCGGGCCACCGGGGTCAGTGGGCCGAGCGAGCCCGGCGGCGACGGCGCGGCTGCTTCTTGGGCGGCTCCTCCTCGTCCTCCTCGTCTTCGAAGTCGTCGTCCTCTTCGGCTTCGGGTTCGTCGTAGTCGTCTTCGTCTTCGAAGTCTTCGTCGTCCTCTTCGGCCTCGGGCTCGTCGTCTTCCTCGTCTTCGAAGTCGTCGTCCTCTTCGGCTTCGGGCTCGTCGTAGTCGTCTTCGTCTTCGAAGTCTTCGTCGTCCTCTTCGGCCTCGGGCTCGTCGTCTTCCTCGTCTTCGAAGTCGTCGTCCTCTTCGGCTTCGGGCTCGTCCGGCTGCTCGTCCTCCTGGCCAGCCTGGCCGTCGACGCGGTCCCGAAGCGACTCCATCAGCTCTCGTCCCCGGGCACTGACCACCGCGGCCCCGGCGGTGCCCAGACCGGCCCCGAGCAGAATCGCCTTGCCTGTGGAGAGCAACGGCTTCTTTGCCTCGGGAGCCGGTTCAGGCTGCGAGCCGGACTGCTTGAGAGCGTCCGCCGCCATCTTCAGAACGGCTGATCGCAGATCTGCGGGCATCGTCCCCTCCCTTAGTTGTCGCTGCTGCGTGACCGTGTGCGGCGCCCCGAGGATGAGCCACCGCTCGAGGATCCGGATCCGCTTGAGCTTCGGCGTGAGCCGCCTGAGCTTCGGCCGGAGCCCGAGCTTCGGCCGGAGCCGCTCGAGCCGTTTCCGCTCCCCGACGAGCGCGAACGGCTGCGGCCTGAGCCACCTCCGCTGGACGCACGCGACGACGAGGAGCGGCTTGCCGCGCGCGATCCGCTCGATCGCGAGCTGCTCTCATCGTCAGCACCGTGCCCGTTCGTGGACCGGCGCCGGCGGGCACGGGGGCGAGGCTTCTCCTCCTCTTCTTCCTCGTCCCCTTCCGCGGTGCTGTCGTCCTCCTCGGATTTGGCGTCGTCGTCGTCCTCGGACTTGGCCTCGTCGTCCTCGTCGGATTCCTCGTCCTCCGGCTCGAGGTCCTTCATGACCTGTTCGGGATCGCTGTACTCACGACTCTCGTCGTAGCTTGGATCGTGCTCCTCAACGACCTCGCCGTCCTCGATCACTCCGCGCCAGGCCCCGCTTTCCTGCCCGGCCATCTCGATGAAGGCCTTGAAGCGATGCAGATCGCCCCGCGCGGCGCGCTTTACATGGCGAGCTCCGCGGGCAATCTTCTCGATCATGCCTCCGGGCTGAACGTCGATGGAGAGCAGGACACGGGTAAGGTGGGGACCGAGCTCGTGGAAGGTCACCACTCCGGCGTGCGTCATGCCCGAGCTCACCTTCCACTTGATGCGGTCATCCGGGCGCTGGGTCTCGATATCGGCCGTGAACTCCCGCTTCCGGGTCCAGATCTTGGCCTCGAAGGTGACCTGGTTGTCCTCATCCTGCGTCACGCGGACCACTCGATGCATGAAGGTCGGCCAGTCCTCGAACTGGGTCCATTGGTTGTAGACGGTCTCGATCGGAAGACCGATGTCGACGCTCTGCTGCACCGGCATGCGTCGCCCCTTGCCAACCCCGAGGCCGCCGCCTTTGTTGCCACCTCCACCGCCGCCAAACGGCAGAGCGTTCTTGACCGTGTCGGCCAGGATGCCGCCGGGTCCGCCGGCCTCGTCAACCTTCTCGCTGACCTTGTCACCGAGATTGGAGCCGACCGAACCACCGACCGAGGACCCCAGCCCCTCCACGGCTTTACCCGGAGACTTGACGAGGTCCTGGACGCCGTTCATGCCCGCCTGCTGGGCAAGCTTCCCGAGGCCCTTGGCGGCGACGGGGGCGAGCGCAGCCATCCCCGCGCCGGCGGCGAGCGCCTTGGCGCCTTTGGAGCCCGAGCCGCCCTTGCTCTGCGGGGCTGGCGTCTGCTCGCCGCTGTCGCCAGCGCTCTTACCGGCCCCCTCGATCGTGCTGATGAGCAGCTCACGCAGCGTTTCTTGCACGTTGTTCGCCATACCCTTGTTCCTCTCGATATTGGACGTACTTACAGGGCTACCCGGGGTGGCCAGGCGAAAACTGCTGCATGTCAGCCTTAATCGGTGTCGCCGGTTGGTAACGGTTCAAAAGTCAGTACTGCCATGCTTAACCGTTAAGCGGTAGATAGAGATGACACCCGGATTGAAACATTGCGCCCAACATTTCGAGGTCGGTCTAGCCGGGGTTAAGGTGGCCCGCGGCAATGTCAGCAGATCTCACCTCATCGACTACGGGGTTGGTGTTCTCGTGTAGACCCGGCAGGGGCGGGGTAGCCCGATAGCAGGCTTTTCCTGCCCACTGTCGATGGCTGGCAGCCGGGCAGATCCTGATCTTCGATCTCGATGGGAGGACGACATGGCTGTCGAGAATGAGAGCGGCTCCAAGGGTCGCGGCACGGCCAAGAAACGCACGTCATCCGGTTCCAGCAACGGCTCATCTGCTTCGGGGTCATCTGCCTCGGGCTCATCCGCCTCGGGGGGGCGCTCGAGTTCGGCACGTTCGAGCAACGCGAGCACGGGCAGTAACGGAGGTTCGGCCTCGGCGTCGAGCGGCTCCGCGCGAAAGAAGTCCAGTGGCACGAGAGCCTCGTCACGTAAGTCCACGGGCGCCTCGAGCGCGGCCAAAAAGAGTTCAGGCTCGAGAGCTTCCGCGTCGCGCTCAAAGGCGAGCTCGGGCAGTCGCGCCAAGTCGGGTTCCTCCCCGCGCTCTCGGTCGACTCCGGCCAAGCGTTCGGGGACGCGCGCGTCAGCCAGCGCCGCGCGATCAAGTGGAGGCGCCGCGCGATCAAGTGGAGGCGCCGCGCGCTCCAGCGGAGGCGCCCCCCGGTCAAGCGGAGGCGCCGCCCGGTCAAGCGGAGGCGCCGCCGGGTCAAGCGGACGCGCCGCGCGGTCCAGCGGAGGCGCCGCCCGGTCAAGTGGATCGGCGGCCAAGGCGAGTTCATCGGCGGCCGAACGCGTCGAGGGCCTGTTCAACAGCCGCGCCGTGACTGAGACGGCGAGCAAGGGTTCGAGCCTTGTCAAGACCGCCTTTGACAAGGCCGCGGTTCCGCTGGCCACGGCGACCGTCGGCATCGCCGGAGGCATCGTCCTGGGCCGCGCGGCAGGCCAGCGCAACCGTAAGACGCTGGGGGTGCCGGTTCCCACCTCGGGTCGCAAGATGGACTTCCGCGGTCTCGGCCAGCAGGTCGGAGAAGCCGGACGGCAGTTCGCCAAGCTCGCGCAGGAGGTTAACGCCGTGCGCGAGAAGGCCGAGCAAATCGGTCGCGCGATCAGCTAGCCATGGCCACCGTCGCCTCACGACCGCGCCCGCGCTCTCGATCCGGCGCCGGCTCGGCGCGCTCCAAGGACCACACCAAGCCAAAGCGGGCGCCGGAGAAGGCGCACAAGCCGGCGGCGGCTGCACCCGTGGAACCGCATAAGGCGCACAAGCCGGCGGCGGCTGCGCCCGTGGAACCGCATAAGGCGCACAAGCCGGCGGCGGCTGCGCCCGTGGAACCGCATAAGGCGCACAAGCCGGCGGCGGCTGCGCCCGTGGAACCGCACAGGGCGCACAAGCCGGCCAGCGCGGTCAAGGCGTCCGCGTCTCGTCGTCAGTCGGGCGGCACGCGAAAGCCGCCGAGCGCGAAAAAGGCGACGCGGGCGTCCGGCGCGTCCAAGCCGGGCAAGGCCGCTAAGCCCAGCCAGCCCCGCAAGTCGGGCAACGGGTCCAAGAGCGTGGCCATGAAGGCGGCGTCCGTGGCCGCCCCGAAGGCGGGCAAGGCACTGGTCAAGGCAGCAAGCCCCAACGGCTCGAGTCTGGCCGGTCGCGCGGCCTGGAAGCTGGCCAAGGTCGTCGCCGGACGGGCCCTGTCGTCGAAAACCGGCGCCGTCTCTGACCGATCCCGGGAGGGTCTCGAGCGAGCGGCGGCGGCCGTGCATCAGGTCCGGCAAAAGGCAATCGCGCTGACGAGCACGAGTGTCGAGGTCGAGGCAACCGGCCGGCCACCGATTCAGGCCGCGGTCGACGCGGCCGTGCCCAGCCACGTGGCCTGGGAAGAGTGGATCGGCCTCGCGTGGCTGCCCGAAGGCGTGGACCGGGTGCTCGACGTGGAGCGAAACGGGGACGGCGAGCTGACCGGTCGCCTGCACGGTCACAACGGCGGCGACTGGGCGGCGAGGATCCTCGACGAGCGCGACGAGGAGAGCTTTGCCTGGGAGTCCACCCGCGGGACTGACTGCGCGGGCCTGATCACCTTTCACGCGCTGGGCGAGCGTCTGACGCGGATCGAGCTCAGCCTCGATATCCGCCCGGTCAGCGTGGCCCAAGCCGCGGCTCTGTCGGCTCGCATGGCTGACCGCAGAGCAGCGGCTGACCTGCGCCGTTTCAAGGCTCGGCTGGAGCTCATCGACCCGGACTCCTACACCGATGACGACGGCAGCGATTGATCGGTCGTAGCCCCGGTTAGCCGGAGCGCTCGATCGGAAAGTACTTCACCAACCACCAGCTACGTTCAACGGAGGCTCGATATGTCAACGACGTCACTATCACGAGGAGGCGGCGGCAACTCGTACGTATCCCGCTCGAGCTCGAGCGGCCTGTACGACGTCCTCGACCTGATCCTCGACAAGGGCTTGGTTATCGACGTATTCCTGCGCGTCTCGCTGGTGGGAATCGAGTTGCTGACCGTTGACGCGCGGATTGTTATCGCCAGCGTCGACACGTACCTGCGTTTCGCCGAGGCGGTCAACCGCCTGGACCTCGGTAACTCTCAGGGCGAGGGCCTTCCCGACCTGATGCAGGACATGACCGAGGGCGGTGCGTCCAGCAAGACCAAGGGCGTGCTGGAAGGAGCCAAGGAGAAGATCTTCGGCGACGACGATGACGAGAGCAGCGACAAGGACGAGGACAGCGGCTCGAGCTCCAGCTCCCGTTCATCCAGCCGCCGCTCATCATCGTCGAGGTCGGGGAGCGGCGCCGGCTCACGTTCGCGTGCGCGCTCCTCTTCACGCGGCCGCTCCTCGTCGAGCTGACCGCCAACAGCTGGCTCGTGGCGATCAAGTACATCTATGGCGTGGTCCCGTCGACGGCCGAGCTGCCTACACAGCCGGGTATCGGCGGTGCCCAGCTCGAGTTGATCTCGGCCGACGGGATCGCGGCCCTGGCCAGCGATGCACCCGACGGGGATCTGATGATGGGACGACACGCGATGACGACGCACGCTCGCGTGCTCGAGGCAGCGCATGCGCTCGGCACGGTGCTGCCCATGCGGTTCGGCGTGGTCATGGACGATGAGTCCCAGGTCGTGGATCGTCTGCTCGGCGCTCACCACGACGACCTGCTCGCGCAACTGGAGCAGTTCGACGGGAAGGCGGAGCTCAAGCTGCGCGCCACCTATGAGGAGGAGCCGATGCTTCGCGAGGTGGTTCGCGAGGATCAGGACGTCGCTCGCCTTCGCGATTCTCTGCGCGGGGCGCCCGAGGAAGCGACCTATTACGGACGCATCCAGCTCGGTGAACTGGTCGTCGCGCTCGATCGAGCGCAAGCGGGAACGCGATGCCCTGGCGATCATGGAGACGCTGGCTCCGCTCGCACTGGCCGTTGAAGAGATGCCGCCCCCGCATGAGCGCGTCGTCCTCAGCGCCTCGTTCCTGGTCGAGCAGACGAAGCTGGACGAATTCGACGTGGCGGTCGACCGCGTGGGTGAGAGCCAGGCGGGACGGATGCGCTTCAAGTACACAGGCCCGCTGCCGCCACACTCTTTTGTCCAGCTGCCCGCGGAGAGCTGACGTGGGCCTGTTTTCTGGTTTGCTGACCCTGCCCCTGGCGCCGGTTCGCGGCGTCGTCTGGGTGGCCGATCACCTGATGGAGGAGGCCGAGCGTGAGCTCTACGATGAGGACCGGATCCGGGCTGAGCTGATGCAGCTCGAGTTCGAGGCCGAAGAGGGCCGATTGAGCGAGCCCGAGATCCACGCGCGTGAGGACGCGCTACTGGAACGCCTGGCCATCAGCCAATCACGCCGGGCCGGTTCGGCTCCGGGATGGCGAGTCACCGATCTGGAAGGAAACGAACCGTATGGCTGAACAGAGCTCGTCCAAACGTCGTCGCGGGTCAAACGGGAAGTCTCTCTCGGCCAAGGACGCCGCGCAGCGGGTTCGCGAGGAGCTGCCCGAGCTGCTCGGCCGGCCGATCGAGTCGGTCCTCGGGATCAAGCGCTCCGACGACGATGGCTGGGAGGTGACGGTGGCGGTCGTCGAGCTGTCGCGCATCCCGCAATTCGACCGACGTTCTCGGTGCCTATCGCGTGATCCTCGACACCGATGGGGAGCTCGATGGCTACCAGCGTCAGCGCCGCTACAACCGCGCCCAGGCCGACGAGGACTGATTCGTGTCAACTTCTGATTCCGGCTTCACCAGCCGCGTCCCGCAGACCTACGGTCGGTCAGATCTGACCGCCCGCGGAGGCGGCCCGGCCAACCTGGCCGACATCCTCGAGCGGGTGCTCGACAAGGGCATCGTCATCGCCGGCGACATCCAGATCAACCTGCTCGACATCGAGCTGCTGACGATCAAGATCCGGCTGCTCGTGGCCTCGGTCGACCGCGCGCGGGAGATGGGCATCAACTGGTGGGAGAACGATCCCAGCCTGACCACTGAGGCGCAGGATCTGATCGATGAGAATCAGGAGCTGCGTGAACGGCTGGAGCGCTTGGAGCGGCTTATCGGCGAGGGTGAGCAAGGAGTCGCGGTGGCCAGCGAGAAGTCATGATCTGCGGCGACTGCGTGAGGCCCTCGCCGGGCTGGTCGCCGATGACGTCGCCCGAGCTCCTGGTGCCGAAGCCCGGACCGAGGCCGGCACGCGCGTTCGCGGCATCCTGGCCGAGGTGATGGCGCGAGTCGATGCTCGAGCAGGCGCGCCAGCAGGCGACCTCGGTCGCCCCAGCCGCCTCGCCATCGTCATCAGCCTCAGGACCAACCGCCGCCGCCGGCGCCCGACGATGACGAGGCTCTGGGCTACTACGTCTACGGAGTGCTGGCGCGCCGATGCCGTCGTTCCGCCGGATTTGCCCGGCGTCGAGCCCTCGCACCCGGCGACGAGGCTCGTGGTCGGGAGCTTGGCCGCACTGGTGAGCCGCGTGCCCTTGGCCGAATTCAACGAGGAACGTCTCCGCGAGCATCTCGGCGACATCGCGTGGGTGGAGACGGTGGCGCGCCGGCACGAACAGGTCCTGGATGACGCGGCCGCCACCGCCACCGTGATCCCGATGCGGATGTGCTCGATCTACCGCGATGCGAGCGGGATCGAGGCCATGCTCGTCCGCGAGGCGGAGGCGATGCACGACGCGCTGGCGCTGCTCGACGCACGTTCGGAATGGGGCGTGAAGGTGTTCGGCCTTCCGCTCCCCGAGCCGCCGGCAGCAGATACGGAAGATGCGCCGCCCGGTCGCGGCGCCGCCTATCTCGAGCAGCGGCGACAGGCTCATCGCCGCCGGGAATCCGCCGCTGCCCGTCTATCGACGGTTGCTGAGGAGATTCACGCCCGCCTGGCCGGCCTGGCCGCCCGAGCCCTCGTCATCCCACCCCAGCGCCCGGAGGTCAGCGGGCACGAAGGGGAGATGGTTCTCAACGGGGTGTACTTGGTCGACAACGTGAGCCTGGTCACGTTCCACGAGACGGTTGAGGCGCTCCAGGCGGAGTTTGGTCCCGAGGGGATCGAGCTGGTGGCGACCGGACCGTGGCCGCCCTACAACTTCGTTCCCGATGCGATCGGGGTCCCGGCGTGAGCGTCTCAGTCGACGAGCCGGGCTCGCAATGTGGCCCTGATCGACCTGCTCGACCGCCTGCTCCAGGGCGGGGTGGTGATCCAAGGCGACATCACGCTGGCCGCGGCGGACGTCGATCTCGTGCGTCTCGACCTTCGGCTGATGGTGGCGGCGATCGACAAGGCGGTGAAGCCGTGAGCCTGCTCCTCTACGCGGTGACCGGGGAGCGCACCGGCGCTGACAGATCTGCGTGGCATCGGGGGGACGCGGGTGCAGCGCATCGCTGGCGGCAGCCTGGTCGTGATGGCCAGCGAGCACGATCGACCCCCGCCGCTGAGCGAGGCGACGCTGTGGGAGTTCGAGCACGTGATCGAGTCGGCCATGAAGTCGGGGGCCGTCCTACCCGTGCGCTTCGGGACCCTGCTCGCCACCGCGGCGGACGCCGAGCACTGGCTCGAGACTCGCCGCGAAGAGCTGATGGCCAACCTCGAGCATGTCCGTGGGGCCGTGGAGCTCAGCGTGCGCGGCGTGTGGCCCGCTGAGCGACCCGAGCTCGGCGGCTGGCGCCAATACGGGGACCGAGTACATGCGTGCCCGGCTGGCCCCGCAACGGCGAGCCCGCGAACTGCGCCGATCGGGTTCATGCCCAACTCGACGGCTTCGCCCGCGCCTCGCGTCACCGGATCCTGACCCGCGCCACCGTCCCGGTCACCGCCGCCTTCCTGATCGACCAGGGGACCGGAAGACCAGTTCGTGCGCGCCGTGACCGGCCTCGATGCCGGCCTCGACGACGCCGAGCTGGTCTGCACCGGACCGTGGCCCGCCTATAGCTTCGTTGGTGATGCCGATCGATGCCTGACAAGCTGCTCTCCGGCTCTGCCAGCTGGCCTGCCGAGGGTGAGCTCGAGCGCATCGAGTCGGCGCTCACCCGGCGCGTGGAGGCCGATCCCGAAGGGCTCGAGAAGGGCCTCGCCCAGCTCGTGCTGACGGTCATCGAGCTCCTGCGCCAGCTGATGGAGCGCCAGGCCGTGCACCGGATGGAGGCCGGGAATCTGAGTCGAGATGAGATCGAGCGCCTTGGCCGTACGTTCATGGCGCTGGCCGAGCGGATGGACGAGCTCAAGGAGATGTTCGGATTGAGGACGAGGACCTGAACCTGAACCTGGGTCCCCTCGGGGACCTGCTCTAGAGAGGAGTTGCCGTGCCCGCCACGCAGGAGCGCTACTACGAGATGCTGATGGAGCGTGTCCGTGAAGACGTGTATCCGAGCCCCCAGCTGCTCGACCGAATCGAGGCCGCGATCTGGACCTCCGAGCAGTTCAGCGAATACCTGGAGATGCTGGTCGAGAAGGCCGACCAGTCCTGGTACATGAGTCCACAGCTGCTCGACCGCATCCAGCGGCTCCTCGCCTTCGCGGCCAAGCGGCATGAGCGCCGCCGTAAAGACGGTCGGCAAGGCCGTCGGCGAGCAGGTCGGCGGCAATCGCCCGGGCGTCCTGCGGGCATTCGCCGCCGCGGCCGTGGTCGGTGCCGCCAGCGCGGCACTCACCTACAAGGCCCTGCGCAAGTAAGTGGGCGTGTTACGGAGGGGTGAAGTCGGCTCGCGCTGACCGGGGTCACGGGGGAGTGAAGTCCGCGCGCGCTGCCCGTGCCCGGGGCTGCGCGGCGCAGCCGTCGAGATGGTCGTTGACGAGGCCCATCGCCTGCATGAACGCGTAGACCGTGGTCGGGCCGACAAAGCGCCAGCCGCGGCGCTTGAGGTCCTTGGCGAGCCCGGTCGCCTCGGGGCTGGTCGTCCGCGCGGCGAGTTCCTCGCGGTCGAGACCCGCGGTGCGCGGCTCGGGCTCGAAGCGCCACACATATGAGGCCAGCGACCCCTCGGCCTCGACCAGCTCCAGCGCGCGGGAGGCGTTGTTGATCGCCGCCTCGATCTTGCCCCGGTGGCGGATGATCCCGGCGTCGCCGAGCAGACGCGTGACGTCATCCTCGTCAAAGCGGGCCACGCGCTCGTAGTCGAAGTCCGCGAACGCGGCCCGGAACGCGGGACGCTTGCGCAGGATGGTCAGCCACGACAAGCCCGCCTGGAAGCCTTCGAGGGTGAGCTTCTCGAACAGGCGCGTGTCATCGGCGACGGGAAAGCCCCATTCGCCGTCGTGATAGGCCCGGTACTCGGGAGCCGAGTCCGCCCACCAGCAACGGGCGATCCCGTCCTCACCGATTACCACGCCCCTGTCTGAATTTACGCCCATCCGGTTCGGAGTCTCCTCCAGCGGCCGGTCGGAGGTTAGGGGCGGGGGGTGCGCGTGAACGTGCATGTTCAGGCACAAGCGGGTATGATCATGCACGATGCTGACGGAAGAACGGCGTTCGCTGATCCTCGACCGCCTCCGTAGCCAGGGCCGAGTCCTCGCCTCGGACCTGACGGTGGAATTCGACGTTTCCCCGGATACCGTCCGCCGCGATCTGCGCGAGCTCGACGAGGCTGGACTGATCCGGCGCGTGCACGGCGGCGCGTTGCCGCGTCACGGTGATGCCTCCTCGTTCGCCTCCCGCGCCCGGCGGGCGCCGGAGGCAAAGGCGTCGATCGCCCGTCGCGCCGCGGCGATCGTGCAGGATGGCCAGGTGGTGGTGTTCGACGGCGGCACCACGACGCTCGAGGTAGCCCGGGCGCTGCGCGAGGATCTGCAGGCCAGCATCATCACCACCAGCCCTCTGATTGCCCTCGCGCTGGCTGAGCGTCCCGGGCTGACCGTCACCGTTGTCGGTGGGACGCTGCGCCCGAACGCACTGGTCACGGTGGGAACCGCGGCCGTCGAGGCCCTGCGCGTGATCCGCGCCGACATCGTGTTCTTGGGCGTCTGCGGGCTTCACCCCGAGATCGGGGTCACGACGCTGGACCTCGAGGAACGTCACGTCAAGGCAGCCATGATCGAGGGGGCGGCCGAGGTCGTCGCTCTGGCCGACCACGACAAGCTCGGCACGGCGATGCCGGTTGTGGTGGCGCCGCTGAGTGCGGTCACACAACTGGTCACCGACACCGATGCCGAGGATGTCATTCTGGCTCCGTACCGATCCCTGGGCATCGAGGTGCTCTCGGCATGACCGGGCGGACGATGCTCACCACACTCCGGCCGGCTCGGAGCGAGCGCCGCTCGTCGGCGCTGGCCGGGCGAGCCGTGATCAGCCCCCTGGCGGCGATCCGCATCGTGTTCTTTGTCAACGGGGCGATGTTCGCCTCCTGGGCGTCACGGATCCCGGCCCTGTCGGATCGGGTCGGGGCCACGCCCGGGACGCTGGGGCTGGCCCTGCTGGCCCCGGCCCTGGGAGCGATCATCGCCATGCCCACCACCGGGCGGCTGCTCCCCGGCCGTTCCAGCCAGCGCTTCTGCCAATGGTCGATCGCCGCGCTGGGCCTGGCCATCCTCCTCCCGGGGCTCGCGCGCAGCATCCCGGTCCTCGCCGTCTCACTACTCCTGGTCGGACTGGCCAACTCCACGCTTGACCTGTCGATGAACGCCCAGGGTGTCAGCGTCGAGCGCCGGCTCGGCCGTCCGATCCTGTCCTCTCTGCACGCCGCCTTCTCGTTCGGTGGTTTTGCCGGGGCCGGACTGGGGGCGCTGGCGGCGGGGCTCGGGGTTGCGCCGCTGCCCCATCTCGCCCTGGCCGCGATTCTGTTCGGAGCGGTCGGTCTGACCGCCGCCCGATCGCTGCAGAGCGTGGATGAGGACGCCGACGCCGAAGCTCCGGCGATGCGCTGGCGTCGGCTTCCGTCGCGCCTGCTCCTACTCGGCGTGGCCTGCTTCTTCTGTCTGATGGCCGAGGGCGGTGCCTCGGACTGGAGTGCGAAGCTCGTGCGCGACAACCTCCACGCCGCGGCTGCTGTGGGCGCGATTGCCTACGCCGTGTTCAGCATCGCCATGGGCAGCGGCCGCCTGTTCGCCGACCGGCTGTGGGCTCGCTGGGGCTCGGTCGGTCTGCTCCGCCGCAGCGGGGCCCTGGGCGCGGTCGGTTTCGCCGCCGGTCTGGTCGTCGGCACGCCGGTCGCGGCCATCGCCGGCTTTGCCGCGCTCGGCTTCGGGCTGGCCGGTGTCGTACCCACCCTGTTTCGGTCCAGCGCCGACGAGCCCGGGGTGTCGACCGGCCCCGGGCTGGCCGCGGTCAGCTCCCTGGGCTATCTGGGCTTCCTGGCCGGACCGCCGCTGATCGGCGGGGTGGCGCAGCTGACGTCCCTGCGGGTGGCCTGCGGTCTGCTCGCCCTGGCCGGACTGCTGGTCATCATCCTGGCCCCGAGCACCAACCCCGCGCGGGTCGACCGGACCCGGCAGGCGCCGGTCCCCGCGAACTAGCCGGTCAGTCCGCCGCCGGTGCCGGGGACGACGGGTCCGTCCCCGGTGATGGTGTAGTTGTTGAACTCGATATGCACGTTGTTGGCCTCGATGAACCCGGTCGAGGCATTGTTCTGCTGGATGTCAACGGTGGCGCAGGGGGCGAAGATCGTCCCGTCAAGTGTCTCGTTGTTGCCGGAGATGGTCAACTGGCCTGCCGGGGTGTCGCACCCAGTCTGGTACAGCAGGAGGCCGTAGGTGCCGTTGGACATGGGTCCGTAAAGGGTGCTGCCCCCAGATTCCGCGATGTGGTTGGCCTCGAACGTGACGCCTGTGCCGGTCGCGCCCACGAGATTGATCGTGCCGCTCGTGTTGCAGTAAACGCCGGCGGGGATCGGGTTGGGGTAGGTGGTCGACGGAAAGGTGTAGTTGCCGGACACGGTCGCTGTGCACGTCGGCGGATTGTTCCGGTAGTCCAGGGGGTACCCGGTCGGGTTGGAGGCGAACGGCGCGGTCGTGTAGTGGCCCGTGTTGCCACTGAATCCCGGGGTGCAGGCGCCGTTGTACACGCCGGCGCCGATTTGGGTGTTGCCGCCGCCGGAATCGGTGAGCTGGCCGTTGCTCTGGATCGCGCCTGTGATCTGGGCGTTGTTCTTGTCGATCAGGATGCCCATGTCATTGCAGTTGCCACCGTCGGCGTAGGCAAAGATCGCCGCCTGCATGGCCTTGCCGTGCTCGCCGGCGGTCGCGCTGGCACTGACGGTTTCGCTGGTCAGGCCGAAGATGCGCCCGAAGAAGCTCGGCGTGCTTCCGGTGACCGTGACGTGGATCTGGGAGCTGCTGCTGTTGTAGGGAGTCGTGGCCACGACCGTGGACCCGGGGTAATTATTCTGGCCGTAGGTCGTTGCATCGCTCGCCGCCCCCGTAGCGTTGCTGGGCAGATCCTGACTGGCCGCCAACGCCGCAGAATCAGCAGCTGCCTGGGCCCGGCGCTGAGCCGCGTAGTAGGACCCGATGTCGATGGCCATGGCGGCCATGCCCAGGATCACGACCATCATGATCGCGACGAAGGCGAGGACCACGCCGTCCTCCTGGGCGCCACGGCGCCGCAGGCGGGCCAGGACCGCAGCCGGCCGCGCGCGCGACAGGAGCTTTGGTGCGGGATCGCGAAAGTCCACGCGGTCCCATCGTCCAGGTCGGAGCGTCAGCGCATCAGACGAACTTCTAGGCCGACCTAGCGGAAGGTCAGGGGCGAGAGCCGGCCGAGCCGGGTAGTCGCGACCCGCGGTTAGCCAGTGCCTAGCCGCTTTGGAAAGTGGTGTCCGGTTACGCCGCACGCCTTGAACGCGGCTTGGCGTGTCGGGTTGGCGGCAAACCCACCGCCGCCCGCGGGTGGTTTTCCGGAGGGCGTCCGCGGGCGGCCACCGTTGGCCGCACCGGGCGGGGGCGTGACGCCGTGTTGCTGGAGGCACTTGATGAATACGCTGCGCTGCGCGCTCGCGCTTGACGACGAAGCTGTGGTCGAGCTGGTCGATGCGCTGCCACAGGCAGCGATCAACCCGCTGGTGACGAGCGCGGTGGCACCGAGAGTGAGGCGGCGCAGCCGGGGCTGAGCGGAGTTGGGGGCGCGCATTCGTGTCCTTTCTGAAGGTGATCAGCCGGTGCTTGAGGGGCTGGTTGCGCCGGTGCCATTGGCGCCTGCGCTTCCACCGCCGGCGCCAGGCCCAGCCGCTCTTGTGCCGGAGTCACTGATCGAGGTCGCGGCCGTCTGGCCGTTGGCGCTGACGCCCTGGACCACGACCGAGTCGCCGGGTCGTACCGACGATTTGGAGGTGGTCTGACTCTTGGTGACCTTGGTCGCGGACGACAGCGTGACCTTGACCGTGTTGCCGGTCGGCTCGGTGAGGTAGATCGTGTTGCCGTTGACGCTCGAGACGGTTCCGAATGAAGCGTTGCCGCCGCCGGCGCCGCCCGCGCCGCCACGCCCGCCGAACGCGAACCCGCCCCGTGCACCCGCGGCTCCGCCGGCGCCGGTGGCGGCGCTGGTGGAGGCGGCGGGCGGCGCGGTGGTTGAGAGCTGGGATTTCTCGATCTCCACACCGGCGAAGAAACCAGCCGCGGCGGTTACCAGCGCGGCGAGGGCGGCGGACTTGCGGTTGAAGAACCGCCTCCTCGGACGACCGGGCGGGAGCGAAGCGTCGCTGAAGCGGGTGTACGATCGACTCGTGAGAGATGTCTCGGCGTTCGTGGATGAGGTCGCCAATGAGCTGGCGACGTGGCCGGGGGTCCGCTTCGAGCGCCAGGCGGATGGAGTCGCCGTTGTCATGTACGAGGAGTCCCGGCTCGGGGTCCTCTATCCCGACCGCGGCGTCGCCGAGCTACCCGAGTCCGACCGCGAGCACGACATCCTCATTGAGCACGGAGACGCCGAGCCGGCTGAGCTGACGGCGAGCTCGTCGGGGGTGAGTCACTCGATCCAGGGCCCGTCGGACATCACTGCCGTGCTCGAGTTGTTCGATCGGCGCTACCGCGATCTCCGGGGTGAGGACGGCCCGTATACCTCAGAGGATCCCGGGTATCCCCAGGGCCCCCTCGACCAGCTCTAAGCCGCCGGCTGGTGGTCAAGCTCAACCACGATTCGGGCTCCTTCCGGGTGTATGTTCTCCCCCAACGTTGTGCAGAGCGAGAGGGGCGGGCCTAGGAATGTCGATCGAGCCGGGCACGTATGCGCTGGGACCGCAGAACGCCACGCTCTCGGTGCGCACCGGCCGCCGGGGAGCGATCGCCAAGGTCGGGCACGACCTCCTGATCGAGGTGACCACCTGGGGCGCGACCGTCGAGATCGCCGCCGATCCTGCCCAGAGCGTTCTCGAGCTCGATGCGGACTCCAATTCACTCCAGGTCCGTGAGGGCACCGGCGGAATCCAGTCTTTGAGTGACGACGACCGGGCCGGGATCAACGAGACGATTGGTAAAGAGGTCCTCAAGGGCACGGCGATCGTCTTTCGCTCGCGGTCCGTCGAAGCCACAGGCGACGGCCGGCTGCACGTGGAGGGTGATCTGGAGCTCGCCGGCGGCATCAATCCGGTCGTGTTCGAGCTCAACCTGGACGACGACGGGCAGGTCAGCGCGAGCGCCGTGGTCAAGCAGTCTGCCTGGGGCATGAAGCCGTACACCACACTGTTTGGAACCCTCAAGGTGGCCGACGACGTGCAGGTGTCGCTCGACGGCAAGCTGTCTCCAGCCTGAGCCACGTAGTTCAATTCCGGTAGACGGTCTGAGCGTCGAGTCCGCCTTCGACCCCGGGTGGGAGTGCGCCCGTGCCGTGGGGAGAGGGCCAGCAGGCGTACCGTGTTGGGTGATGGCTGATCGGTTGAGTCGGGTGCTGGCGGCGATGGCGGCCGTCGATGGGGAGGCCGATTCTGTGATTGATCGGGTGTGTGTGGCGGCGACGCGCATGCTGTCGCTGACCGGCGCTGGGCTGTCGTTGATGGTCGACGGGGAGCTGCGTGGGACCGCGGGGGCGACGGACCCGGGGATCGAGCGGATTCAGGAGCTGCAGCTCTCGTTGGGGCACGGACCGTGCGTCGATGCGTGGGCGGTACGAGAGCCGGTCACGGAGTCGGATCTGGCCGATCCGGCGCGGTCGCGCTGGCCGGCGTTTGCCGAATCGGCGGTGGTTTCCGGGGTGCGGGCGGTATTCGCGTTCCCGCTGCAGGTCGGGGCGATCAGACTTGGGGTGCTGGCGCTGTATCGCGGCAGTCCTGGGGACCTGAGCGCGGATGAGTTCGGTGACGGACTGGTGCTGGCCGACGTGGCGGTCCAGCTGATTCTCGGGGTGCAGGCCGGCGCTGCGCCGGACTCGCTGCCCGACATGTTGGCCGGCCAGCCGGCCTACTGGGCGGAGGTGCATCAGGCGACGGGCATGATCTCTGCTCAGCTTGGCGTGACGTTGGATGAGGCGTTCGTTCGGTTGCGGGCGGCGGCGTTCGCAGAGAGCCGTCAGCTGCGTGACTTGGCCGCGGATGTCGTCGCGCGGCGTGTGCGTCTGGAACCGTCCTGACGCTCCGATTGCGCACTCGCTGTGTGGCACAATTTGGACGAGATCGAGGGCGCGAAAGGCTTGGTATGCGTTGATCGCGCGAGAGCAGCGGATTATGGATACGTTCGTGGAGTTCGCCGACACCTTGGTCGCGGGTTTTGACGTCGTTGAGTTCCTGCATCGGGTCGCGCAGCGGTGTGTCGAGCTGCTCGATTGCGTCGAGGCTGGAGTGCTGATAGCCGACTCCACGGACGTGTTGCGGGTAATGGCATCGTCGAGTGAACGTGCCGACGCCCTCGAGCTTCTGCAGGCTCAGAACTCGGAGGGGCCGTGCTTTGAGTGCTATCGGCGCGGCCGGGTGGTATTCAGCGAGGATCTCGCCGCCGACGCTGGACGCTGGCCTCTGTTCGCGCCGGCGGCCGTCAGCGCCGGTTTCGCGTCGGTACATGCGGTCCCGATGCGTGCGCACGGCAAGGCCATCGGGGCGCTGAACCTGTTTCGCTCAAAGACCGGGCGACTCGACGAGCCCGATGTGCCGCTCTCGCAGGGAATGGCCGACGTCGCCGCCATCGGACTACTGAACGAGCGCCAGGCTCGCGAAAGGAACGACACAGTCGGTCAGCTGCAGCGCGCGCTGCAAAGCCGCGTCGTGATCGAGCAGGCCAAGGGCCTGCTGGCTGAACGGCTGCGGCTCAGCATGGACGAGGCGTTCGCTCGGCTGCGCGACTACGCGCGCGAGCACAGCGATCGGCTCAGCCAGGTCGCGGACGACCTGATAGACGGCCGCCTGGACGACGACGCGCTCGTCGAAAGGCGTGGCCGTCGCAGAACCTCAGATCGTTGAGATCATCGCTACGTCCGGGAAACTGGGGTTGACGTCGAGCCCGACTCGACCTTAATATCCTGGCCTCTGATCGAAGTCTCGCGCTGCCCCAGACCCCGGCGGCGTTTTCCGTCACCGCCGGAAAACGGAGGTCTGGAAGTTCTTATGTCAGCGCCATGTTGTCCGTCCGCGCTCGAGCGGTTTCGCTTTGACGTGGGTCCTCAGTGCCGGCCCGAGCGGGTACCGGCCAGACACGCTAAAGGCAGGCAAAATGTCCGGCGGTAGGCTCGCTGTCGCGACCCGGCGGTCGGCTCGCCAGGGGCTTCGTTGCCCGAAATGCCGGCTGGTGATGACCTCATCGGTTCTTTCTCTCAGTCCGCGGCATTGTCCTCGTTGTCTGGCCCATCGCCGCCTTGCGGTGGGGCTGGTGGCCCTGTCCAGCCCAGCTAACCATCAACCGAGTCTGTGAGGAGGTACGGCGGATGCCACACGTGGTTGTAACCGATGACAACGGCAGGATGGCCTGGGACGAGCGGGTCACGGACGCTGATTTCGACTCCGACCACTTCCGAGCCCAGTTCAGTGAACGGCTCTCTTGGGCGGTGGCGGACGCCGCCCGGTCCGAGATACCAGATACGAGTTCGAAGGTCAGCCACCGGGCGCCGAGCCGGGCCGCTGTGCCACGGGACGTTGTCTGGCACGACTCGGCCCGCTCGTGATGAGGCGGCCCGTGTCTGCCGCGCCTTAAACGCCTCGCCGGTGGCGGCCTGCGAGATCCTGTCCTGGAGGTGGAGCGTCTGCCGGACCAGGGCAGAGCTGGAGTCGCCTGAGGAACTGAGCGCCGGACTTTCCTGCCAGGATGAGATGCCGGAGGAGGGACTCGAACCCCCGACACGCGGATTATGATTCCGCTGCTCTAACCGACTGAGCTACTCCGGCCAGGGAGGGGCCAGTCTAGTCGCCGCTCCTGTGGTTGGCGGCCCGGAGTTCGCCCCCAGACAGGGCTCGCCGGGGTCGGCCGCGGGGAACGTACGTCCCTTAGGTACGTACAGCGCAACTTAGGGACGGACCCTCTGACTCCGGTGGAACCTCCGTCTCTAACCCGTGTAGAGCGCGGGTTAGGGACGGAGGCTCCGGATCCGGCGGCCGAACCCAGGCCGGCGACGGGGCGGATCCCCGGCCGGACCCGGCGGCCGAACCCAGGCCGGCGACGGGGCGGATCCCCGGCCGGACCCGGCCGCGGAAGCCCAGGCCTCCCGGGTTAGGGGGGCGCCATATGATCCGTCCGTGTCCGAGATGGATGAAGCTGTTCGCACGATCATCGAGCGCTGTCTGGCCGTGAGGAGCGGGGAGGACGTGCTCGTCATCGTCGATGCGGGCACTCGCGATATCGGCGAGGCGCTGCGGGAGGGTGCCAGGCGGGCGGGGGCCGACGCGGTGCTGGCGATCATGGATGAGCGGGCGACCGATGGCACCGACCCGGCGCGGCCGATTGGCGCGGCGATGAGCGAGTGCGACGTGTTCATCGCCCCGACCAGCCGCTCTCTCAGTCACACGCCCGCGCGCAAGCGGGCCACGGAGAACGGGGCGCGTGGCGCGACTCTGCCTGGCGTGACCGCTGACATGCTGGCCCGGGTCATGGCCGTCAACTTCGATCTGATGGCGGGACGGTCGCGCGAGCTGGCCGAGCTGCTGACGGCCAGCGATCGGGCGCGCTTCACCTGCCCGCTCGGCTCCGACTTCACAATGGACCTAACCGGCCGAGAGGGAATCGCCGACGACGGGGCGCTGACCGAACCGGGGGCGTTCGGCAACCTCCCCGCCGGCGAGGGCTTCATCGCCCCACTCAGCGGGTCGGGGACGATCGTGGCCTCCAGCCTCGCCCCGCTCGGCCTCACCGACGAGCCCGCCCGGCTCGTTGTCGAGGACGGTCGGCTGGTCGACGCACACGACGGTTTCGGCCCCCGGTACATCGAACTCCTGCGCGAGCACGGCGAGCTGGGCACGAATCTGGCCGAGCTCGGGATCGGCACCAACGACCGGGCGACGCTGACTGGCAACGTGCTCGAGGACGAGAAGATCCTCGGGACCGTGCACGTCGCCTTCGGCGCCAGTGCCGGGATTGGCGGCAACGTGTCCGTGCCCATTCACCTCGACGTCGTCGTCCTGGATCCCACGTTGACGATTGGCGGGACGACCGTGCTGGACTCGGGCCGCTTCGTCCTCTGATCTGCGGAAGTCGTGTGACGACGCTGCTCGCGTACCCGAACGTTTCCGAGGGCCGCGACCCCGACGTCATCGCCGCCGTGGCGGATGCTTTTGGCCCCGCCCTCCTTGACCAGCACTCAGATCCCGATCATCACCGCACGGCCTACACGCTGGCCGCGGGTCCGGGGCAGCTCGGCGCCGCCGTCCTGGCCGGGGCCGGCGAGGCCGTCCGGCGCATCACTATCGATTGCCACCAGGGGGTGCACCCGCGTGTGGGCGCGATCGACGTCGCCCCGGTCATCTACACGACGGCTGCCGACCGCGGCGGGGCGGCCGCCGAAGCCCTGGTCCTCGCCGACCGCCTCGCGGCCGAGCTGGAGCTGCCGGTGTTCCTGTATGGCGCGCTCGGGGGTGGTCGCACGAGGGCTGACCTGCGCCGCGGCGGGCCGGCCGAGCTCGCGCGGCGGCTGGCCACGGGTGAACTCCGCACCGACTTCGGCCCGTCGCAGCTTCATCCCACCGCTGGGGCCGTGCTCGTCGCCGCGCGGCCGCCGCTGATCGCCTTCAACGTCGAGCTGGCACCGCCGGCCACCCTCGCCGAAGCGCAGGCGGTGGCCGCAGCCATCCGCGAGGGCGGCGCGGACGGGCTGCCCGGCGTGCGGGCGATCGGCGTGTGGCTTCAGAGCCGCGGCCGGGCTCAGGTCTCGACCAACATCGAGGATTCGCTGATCACAACCCCCGCCGATGTGATCGCCGCCGTCGAAGGCCGAGTGCCGGTCGACGCGGCCGAGCTCGTCGGGTTGGCACCCGAGGCGGCGCTGGGTGACTTCCCCGACCGTGTGCCGCTGCGAGGACGGGACACGATCGAGGCCGCGCTGGCTCGCCGCCCCGCTACGGACTAATCTCCTTGAGCAGACATGGCTCAGACCAAGCGAAAGCGGCGGACCAAGCATCGCGGCACTGCCGCAGGCACCATCTCCGCCCGCGGCCGCACCGGGCGGCCGCCGACCGCTGAGGAGAAGAAGCGCCAGCAGAAGCTGACCCGCGAGCAGGCGCGCGAGGCGCGGCTGGCGGCCCCACCGACCTGGAAGGGCTCGATCAACCGGGCGCTGCTGGCCGCGGGCTTCATGTTCCTGTTTTTGCTCGTCACCTCCAAGGGCAACGTCGCGGCCGCGATCCTGTTCGCGGTCTTCGCCTTTGCCCTCTACGTGCCCTCCGGCTACTACCTCGAGCGGTATCTGTGGCAGCGGCGAATGCGCAAGAAGGAAGTGCCGAAATGATCGACGTGCGGATGCTCACCGTCGGTCCCGTGCAGGAGAACTGCTTCATCGTCCGCGCTCAGGGCTCCGATCGCGCGGTCATCGTCGATCCCGGCGAGGAGAGCGACCGGATCCTCGAGACCGTGTCTGCGCTGGGCATCGACAAGGTGGAGGCGATCCTCCTCACCCACACCCACTTTGACCACATCGGCGCCGTGGCCCCCGTGGCCCGCGCGACCGGCGCCCCCGTGTGGTGCCCGGCGCTCGAGACCCAGGTCCTGGCCAACGTCATGGATTACGTGCCGTGGCCCGGTTTCGGTCCCTTCGAGAACTACGAGGCCGACCACACCGTCGAGGGCGGCGAGACGCTCGACCTCGCCGGTCTGCGCTTCGAGGTCAGCTTCGTTCCCGGCCACAGCCCGGGTCACGTGGCCTATGCCGTGACCGAGGAGCCGGCGGTCTTCTCAGGCGACGTTCTCTTCCAGGGTTCGGTCGGACGCGTTGACCTGCCAGGCGGGGACTGGCCGACACTGCTGCGGTCGATCGACTCGCTGCTCAGCGCCTACCCGGCCGAGACGACGGTCTATCCAGGCCACATGGGGATCACCACGCTCGCCCACGAGCGCGACACCAACCCGTTCCTGCGCGAACTCGCGCATCAAAACTAGCCCGGGTCCCGCGATGAGCGTGATCCAGGCCCCCCGAGGCACCTTTGACGTGCTTCCTGCCGACGCGGCCCGCCGGGCTGTTCTCCAGAGCCACGCCGAGCGGATCCTCGGCGCCGCCGGCTACCGGCGGATCGAGACGCCGGCCTTTGAGTCAACCGAGCTGTTCACGCGCGGAGTTGGGGAGGCCACCGACATCGTCCGCAAGGAGATGTACAGCTTCGACGACGGCGGTGGGCGCTCGATGACCCTGCGCCCGGAGGGAACGGCCCCCGTCTGCCGGGCCTACCTCGAGCACGGGATGCACAAGCTGCCCCAGCCCGTCAAGCTGTACTACCTCTCGAGCTTCTTCCGTGCCGAGGCGCCGCAGCGAGGGCGCTACCGCCAGTTCTGGCAGGTCGGGGCCGAGGCGATCGGCGCCGCTACGCCGGAGACCGACGCCGAGCTGATCCTCCTGTTGAGCGAGCTCCTGGCCGCGATGGGGGCGCGCGGGCTGCGCCTGCGCCTGTCGAGCCTCGGCACCCCGCAGACCCGGGCCGCGTACCGCGAGGAGCTGATCGCCTACCTGCGCGCCCACGAGGCCGGCCTTTCCCCCGATGTCGTGGCCCGAATCGATCTGAACCCGTTGCGCGCGTTTGACGCCTCCGACGCCCGTACCCGGGAAACGATGCAGGGTGCTCCGACGCTGCTTGACCGCCTCGCAGCCGACGACGCCGAGCACTTTGCCCGCGTGCGGGAGCTGCTCGATGATCAGGACGTGGACTACGTGCTTGACCCCACCCTGGTCCGGGGCCTGGACTACTACACGCGGACGGTGTTCGAGTTCACCTCCGACGCGCTCGGGGCCCAGTCCGGAGTCGGCGGCGGCGGCCGCTACGACGGATTGATGGAGCAGCTGGGCGGTCCCTCGACTCCGGCCTCGGGGTGGGCAGCCGGCGTCGAGCGGATCCTGCTCGCGGCTCCCGAGCCGCCGATCGCCCCCGAGCCCGTTGACCTGTTCGTGGCGCTGGCCGCTCCCGACGCGGGGCGAGCCGGCTTCGCCCTCGGCCAGGAGGCACGACGCGCCGGTCTCAGCGCGCAGGTCGAGCTCACCGGGCGCTCGCTCAAGGGCCAGCTGCGCCAGGCCGACCGGATCGGCGCCCGCTACGTGGCCATCGTCTCCGACGAGCGCCTGATAAGTCTCAAGGACATGGAATCCGGTCATCAGTCAGAGCTCGAGCCCCAGACGGTGGTGGCCACGATCCTGCGGGGAAGCCGCCTCCTATGAGCATGCAGCAGAGCCCCCGCCCCAACCCTTTCCGGGACACATGGGCGGGTGACCTCGACGCTCGCCGGGCCGGCACCGAGGCCCGGGTGTCGGGGTGGGTCCACCGCCGTCGCGACCACGGCGGCCTGATCTTCATCGACCTGCGCGAGCGCTCGGGGATCGTTCAGCTCGTGTTCCATCCCGACGCGGCTCCGCGGGCCCACGCCGCCGCCCACGGTCTGCGGGCCGAGGACGTGATCTCAGCCGCGGGTCAGGTCACCCGCCGGGCGCCCGAGAACGTCAACCCGACCCTGCCGACGGGCGAGATCGAGCTGGCCGTGGCCGAGCTCGAGATCCTGGCCGACGCCGACACGCCGCCGTTCCCGGTCGATGAGGACATTCCCGTCGATGAGAGCCTGCGCCTGCGCTACCGGTCCCTTGATCTGCGGCGGCGACCGCTGCAGAGCGCGATCGCCCTGCGCCACCGGGTCTCCGCCACGATCCGTGAAGGGCTCGACGCCCGGGATTTCCTGGACATCGAGACCCCGTTCTTGACCCGGTCGACGCCCGAGGGAGCCCGCGATTTCCTGGTTCCGGCGCGAATCGCCCCGGGATCGTTCTACGCACTGCCGCAGTCACCCCAGCTGTTCAAGCAGTTGCTGATGATCGGCGGCTTCGAGCGCTACTACCAGATCGTGCGCTGCTTCCGGGACGAGGACTCGCGCGCCGACCGCATGAACGAGTTCACGCAGCTCGACGTCGAGATGGCATTCGTGGAGGAGGAGGACGTCTACGAGACCACCGAAGCCGTGATCGGCGCCGTGTTCGAGCGCTGTGCCTTTGACGTCCCCGCCCCACCATGGCCGCGCATGACCCACGCCGAAGCCGTCTCGCGGTTCGGCTCCGACCGCCCCGACACCCGTTTCGGGCTCGAGCTCGAGGATCTCGGCACCGAGCTCGAGCAAACCGGCTTCAAGGTCTTCGCCGACACGCTCGGCTCCGGCGGCGTGGTCAAGGGCATCAACGCCGGCGCCCGCGATCTGCCCCGCTCGGAACTGGACGCCCTTACCGAGCTCGCCCGCCAGCACGGGGCCAAGGGTTTGGTCTGGGCCTTCGTGCAGGACGATGAGGCCGGATGGCGATCCCCGATCGCCAAGTTCCTGACTCCGGCCGAGATCGCCGCCGTCAACCTGCGGTTGGACGCCGAGCCCGGTGACCTGCTGCTGATCGTGGCCGATGGGAACGAGACCGCCTCACAGGTCCTCGGCGCCCTCCGGCTCGAGATTGCCCGGCGCTTTGATCTCGCTGCGCCCGGGCGGCACGACATCCGCTGGATCGTTCAGTTCCCGATGTTCGCGTGGAGTAAGGAGGACCAGCGCTGGGCGGCCGAGCATCATCCGTTCACCGCCCCCGCGACCGCCGCCGGCCTCCCCGCCACGGTCGACGACCTGGCCGATCCCGCGACTCTGCTCTCGCGCTCCTACGACCTCGTGCTCGACGGCAACGAGATCGGCGGGGGGTCGATCCGTAACCATCGCACCGACATCCAGGAGCGCGTTTTCGAGCTCATCGGCATCGGCCCGGAGGAGGCGGAGGCCCGCTTCGGCTTCCTCCTCAACGCTCTGCGGTTCGGCGCTCCGCCCCACGGCGGGATCGCCTTCGGGCTCGACCGCCTGGTCGCGCTGCTGGCCGGGCGCGACAACATCCGTGAGGTCATCGCCTTCCCCAAGGCGACCAGCGGTGCCGACCCACTGACCGGGGCGCCGGCTCCTGTCGACCCGGTGCAGCTTCGCGACCTGGGGCTGCGGCTTAAATGAGGTCTCATGGATGCGCTTGCCTTTGAGCACCACCTGACGTCGCCCCAGGGCCAGGGTCGCACGCCCGCGAACGCGTTCAGCGCCACCGCCGGAGGGTGGGCGTGCAATGACGAGGTGACGATTTCGCTCTCTGTCGACCGCACCACGGTCACCGATGCCGGCTTCGTTGCCTCCGGCTGCGGGGCGGCCAAGGCCGCGGGCAGCGCGGCGGTGACGTTGTTGCGCGGTACGTCGATCCTCGACGCCGCTCGGATCGGCCCGGAAGCGATTGCCGCTGAGGTCGGTGGGCTGAGCGTCGCCAAGCGCCATGCCGCCGATCTGGCCGCTGACGCGTTGGCCCGAGCGCTCGGCGCCGCCGCCACCGCTCGTGCCGAGCTCGATCCGGCGCCCGGTCGCGTCCTGGTCGCCATGAGCGGTGGGGTCGACAGCGCGGTGGCCGCCCATCTGGCCGCCCGGGAGGGCGACGCCATCGCCGTCACGCTCGAGCTCTGGGCCGACCCCGAGAACGACGCCGAGACCAGCTGCTGCTCGGCGTCGGCGGTGGCTCAGGCTCGCGCCCTCGCCCACGGCATGGGCCTGCCTCACTTCACCATCGACCTGCGCGAGGAGTTCCGAGCCGGAGTGGTGGAGCCGTTCATAGCCGGTTATGCGAGCGGCGAGACACCCAACCCGTGCGTGGGCTGCAACGGCCACGTGCGCCTGGATGCGATGCTCGCCCTGGCCGACCGGCTCGGGGCGCCGACGCTGGCCACCGGTCACTACGCCCGCGTGGCCGAGGCCAGCCACGAGCGCGGTCCGCTTCTGCGGGCCGCGGCCGATCCGGCCAAGGACCAGACCTACATGCTGGCCGCGCTCGCACCGGACTCGCTGGCTCGTATGCGGTTCCCCCTCGGCGACCTCTGTAAGCCCGAGGTGCGCGAGATCGCCGCCCAGGCGGGTCTGCCGGTGGCCAGCAAGGCCGACAGCCAGGACCTGTGCTTTTTGGCCGGGACCAGCCGGGCGCGTTTCCTGGCCCGCCATGCCGGCATCGGCGAGCAGCCGGGCGCGCTCGTCGACGCCGAGGGCCTCGAGGTCGGGCGCCACCTCGGCCAGCACGGCTTCACGGTCGGCCAGCGGCGCGGCCTGGGGGTCGCCGGCCGTGAGCCGCTGTACGTCATTGACAAGGACGCCGACAGCGGTCGGGTGACGGTTGGCCCGCTCAGCGCGCTCCGCACCGAGCACGTCGCCGTACGGGGCGCGCGCCTGCACCGCGCCGGCGCCCGCGTGGACCGGGTCAAGCTCCGGTACCGGTCAAAGCCGCTTCCGGCTCGCGTTCCCGGCGATCCGGCGGCCGGCCCGCACCGTCGCCTGATCCTCGATCTCGGCGAGCCGGTCGACGGTGCCGCCCCGGGGCAGCTGGCCTGCCTGATGGACGGCGACCTCGTCGTGGGGTGGGGCACGATCACCCGCCCCGAAGCACGAGTTGAGCCCGGCGTTTCGTGAGCCGTTGAGCCACGCTGGGTCAAAAAGCGAACCATATGGACGCTTTTCGACCCACTTCGAGGTGAGTCCGCCATCACCATGCTTGCCCAAAGCGAACGTAGGTTCTGGCGGTACGCACGTGTCCCGAACGTGTGTGCCCCGCGCGGCTCCCGGGTAGGGTGAGCGTCATGGCGTCGAATAACAATCCCTCATATCAAGAGTCAAAACAGGTGGCCGAACAGAGCCGCGAGACCGAATGGGAGCTGCCCAGCTTCGGTCGCGGCATGTATCTGGGTGACTTTCAGCTTGACCTGATCCACCCTCAGCCCAAGGCCGACCCCGAGCAGATTCGCGCCGGGGACGAATTCCTGGGACGCCTGCGCGCGTTTCTGACCGAGCACGTCGATCCGCAGGAGATCGAGGACACCGGCAAGATCAATGACACGGTCATCTCCGGCCTGAAGCAGCTGGGTGCCCTGGGGATGAAGATCCCCAAGGAGTACGGCGGCCTCGGCCTGACCCAGGTCTACTACAACCGCGCCCTGTCGCTGGCCGGCACCTGGCACTCGTCGCTGGCCACGCTGCTCTCCGCCCACCAGTCGATCGGCCTGCCCGAGCCGCTGAAGACGTACGGGTCAGAGGAGCAGAAGCGCGAGTGGCTGCCCAAGGTGGCCACCGACCACATCTCCGCCTTCCTGCTCACCGAGCCCGACGTCGGTTCGGACCCGGCCCGTATGTCGGCCTCCGCGGTCCCGACCGAGGACGGAAGCGGCTACATCATCAACGGCACAAAGCTGTGGGCGACCAACGGCGTCATCGCCGACGTGGTCGTCGTCATGGCCGTCGTCCCCAAGCGAGAGGACAGCAAGGGCGGCATCACGGCCTTCATCTGCCCGATGGACACCGACGGCATCACGATCATGCACCGCAACGAGTTCATGGGCCTGCGCGGGATCGAGAACTCGGTGACCGAGTTCAAGGACGTATTCGTGCCCAAGGAGAACGTGATCATGGGCGAGGGTCGCGGCCTGAAGATCGCCCTCGGCACGCTGAACACCGGGCGCCTGTCGCTGCCGGCGATCACCGTCGGCGCCGCCAAGTACTCCCTGCGCATCGCCCGCCAGTGGGCCAACGAGCGCAAGCAGTGGGGCGAGCCGATCGGCAAGCACGACCCGGTGGCCCAGAAGATCGCCTTCATCGCCGGGACCGCGTTCGGTCTCGAGGCTCTCGTCGACGTCTCCAGCCGGATGGCCGATGACAAGCAGCGGGATTTCCGCATCGAGGCGGCGATCGCCAAGCTGTATGGCTCCGAGCGTGCCTGGGAGGTCGTCGACACGATGGTCCAGATCCGCGGCGGCCGCGGCTACGAGACGGCCAGGTCGCTGGCGGCCCGGGGCGAGAAGCCGGTTCCCGCCGAGCAGATGCTGCGCGACATGCGCATCAACCGCATCTTCGAGGGTTCAACCGAGATCATGCACCTGATGATCGCCCGCGAGGCTGTCGATCAGCACCTGCAGATCGCCGGCGACATCCTGCTCGGCGACGGCGGTCCGGCCGAGAAGGCCAAGCTGGGCCTCAAGGCCGGCGCCTTTTACGCCAAGTGGTTTCCGTCGCTGACCGTGGGCAAGGGTCAGGATCCGCGCTCCTTTGACGAGTTCGGACCACTGGCCAAGCATCTGCGTTACGCGGAGCGCTCCAGCCGTAAGCTCGCCCGCTCGACGTTCTACGCCATGGGTCGCTACCAGGCCAAGCTCGAGCAGAAGGGCAGCCTGCTGGGCCGGATCGTCGACATCGGCGCCGAGCTGTACGCGATTGCCAGCGCGTGCACGTACGCCTCGACGCTGGCTGCGGATGACCCCCAGAATAAGGACGCCGTGTATGAGCTCGCCGACCTATTCTGCAACCAGGCCCGCCGCCGTGCCGATGCCCTGTTCCATGCCCTGTGGGCCAACGACGATGACGATCAATACAAGGTCGCCCAGTCCGTGCTCGAAGGCCGTTATGAGTTCTTCGAGTCCGACGTGATCGACCCCGCCGGTGACGGCCCGATGATCCCCGAGAGCCAGCCGCTGGCCACCGAGGGCTCGGAGCGCAAGCCGGCCGCGGTGCAGTAGCGCTCTTAGATCTGCGGGGCGGGCGCGGGCGCGGCTACGGACCGCGCCCGCGCCTACACTCCTTCGTCGGATGAATTCCGACGAGATCCGCCGCACTTTCATCGAGTTCTTTCAGGCCCGAGATCATCTCCGGCTGCCCTCGGCACCCCTGATCCCGGCCGAGTACGACCCCTCGGTGCTGTTCACGATCGCTGGGATGGTGCCGCTGAAGCCGTACTTCCTCGGGGTCGAGCGGCCGCCCCATCCGCGGGCCACCACGTGCCAGAAGACCTTTCGTACGTCGGATATCGAGATCATCGGTACCACCACGCGGCACCTGACCTTCTTCGAGATGCTCGGCAACTTCTCGTTCGGGGACTACTTCAAGCAGGGCGCGGCCGAGTTCGCCTGGGAGCTCTCGCGCGACGGCTTCGGTTTCCCTGAGGGCGACATCTGGGTCACCGTGTTCGGCGGCGACGACGGGCTCGGACTCGGCCCCGACCAGGAGGCGATCGACATCTGGCGCGCTATCGGCGTGCCTCGCGAGCGGATCATCGAGCTGCCGCGGTCGGAGAACTTCTGGCAGATGGGTCCGACCGGACCCTGCGGTCCATGCTCGGAGCTCTACCTCGACCGGGGAGTCGAGCACGGCCGCCCCGACGACCTGCCCGGCGGCGAGAACGACCGCTTCCTGGAGTACTGGAACCTGGTCTTCATGGAGATGGAACAGAACCCCGAGAACGTGCTCACGCCCCTGCCGGCCAAGAACATCGACACCGGCCTCGGGCTCAACCGCCTCGCGGCCATCCTCCAGGGCAAGGCGACCGTGTTCGAGACCGACCAGTTCGCGCCGTTGATCGCGCTCGGGGAGGAACTCTCGGGCCGCGCCTACGGAAACGACTTCCCGACCGACAAGGCGCTGCGAGTGCTGGCCGACCACACGCGAGCGATGTCCTTCCTGGTCGCCGACGGGGTCGTGCCCTCCAACGAGGACCGGGGTTACGTCCTGCGCCGCATCATCCGCCGCTCGATCCAGCACGGCCGCGCGCTCGGGCTCGAGCCGGGTTTCCTCCTGCGCTATGCCGACGTTGTCACCGAGCTGATGGGTGGCGAGTACCCCGAGCTCCACCGCCAGGGCGACCTCGTCCACAAGTGGCTGACGGCCGAGGAGGAGAGCTTTGGACGAACCCTGGAGCAGGGCCTGAAGCGTCTGGACGAGCTGATCGCCCGCGCTCGCGACAGCGGCGCGGAGGGGATTGCCGCCGCCGACGCCTTCTTGTTGCACGACACCTACGGCTTCCCGATCGACATGACGCTCGAGATCGTGGCCGAGCACAACCTCGGCGTAGATGAGGAGGGTTTTGAGGCGCTGATGAATGAGCAGCGCACGCGGGCTCGCGCCGGCGCGGGACGCAGCCAGCTCAGTCAGGGGCTGCGCGAGCGGGCGGCGGAGCTGGCCGGAGCGTCCGGCTTTGAGACCGAATTCGTCGGCTATGAACGGACCGATGCGGAGACGACGATCGGCGCGGCCGTGGCCGACAACGGTCATGTGCTGCTCAAGCTCGTCGAGTCCCCGTTCTACGCCACCGGCGGCGGCCAGATAGCCGACATCGGGACGATCGAGTGCGAGTCCGGCGGCTGCCGGGCCACGGTGTCCGATGTCCTGCGCCTGGGCAGCGACCAGGTCGTGGCCGTGTCACCCGAACACGGCGCGTTTGAGCCCGGGGAGCGCGTCCGCGCCCGGGTCGACCGGGTGGCCCGGCACGCCACCGAGGCCAACCACACCGCGACTCATCTGCTCCACGCCGCGCTGCGCCGTCGCCTCGGCACGCATGTCCACCAGGCCGGCTCCTATGTCGGCCCCGACAAGCTCCGCTTTGACTTCACGCACAGCAGCGCGCTGAATTCCGAGGACCTGGAGGCAATCAGCGATGAGGTGAACGGCTGGATCCTGGCCAGCAACCCGGTGCGGGCGATCACGACCACGCTCGACGAGGCCCGGCGCCTGGGCGCGATGGCCCTGTTCAGCGAGAAGTACGGCGACGTGGTGCGGATGGTCGAGATCGGCGACGGCTCGTTCTCGCGCGAGCTGTGCGGAGGTACGCACGTCCGCAGCACGGCCGAGCTGGGGCTGTTCCGGATCCTGCACGAGACCTCGAGCGCCGCCAACGTGCGCCGCATCGAAGCCATCACGGGACGCGAGGCGGTCAACCTGGCCCGCCAGCGCGACCGGGAGCTCGAGTCTGCGGCCCGGCTACTGCGGGTCCCCCCGGAGCGCGTCGTGGAGACCGTCGAGCAGTTGCGAGGTCGGGTGGGGGAGCTCGAGCGCCAGGCCCGGCGTGGGGGCGGCAACGGTGCCGTCGACCTCGACGCCCTGATCGGCACCGCCCGTCAGTCGGAGGGGGCAAACGTGCTCGTCGCGGCGATCACGGCTGCCGACGGCGATGCGCTGTTGCAGATCCTCGATCGGGTCAAGGGCCGGCTCGACAATGCCGCGATCGTGCTCGGCTCGGCCGGAGACGGGCGGGTGGACCTCGTGGCCAGCGTCTCACCCTCGCTGGTGCAGCGCGGGGTCAAGGCCGGGGAGGTCGTCAAGGTCGCCGCCCGGGTGGTGGGCGGTGGCGGCGGTGGGCGCGACACGCTGGCCCGGGCCGGAGGACGCGATCCCGAGCAGCTGCCGGCGGCGATCGAGGCTGCGCGCCAAGCCATCGAGTCAGCCCTGGGAGCCGGCCCCGGATGACAAGGGTGCTGGCGCTCGACTACGGTCGAGCTCGCTGTGGATGCGCGGTCAGCGACCCGACCGGGGTCCTGGCCACGCCGCTGGCTGCGGTGCCCACGCCCGCGACCCGGCGCGGGTTGGGCAAGCTGCGCGCGCTGGTGGCCGAGCTCGGGGCCGAACGAGTGGTCGTCGGTCTGCCGCTGTCCCTGTCGGGTGCCGACTCGGCGCAGACGGCGGAGACGCGCGCCTTCGTCCAGCAGCTGCAGACGGCGCTGCCGGTGCCGGTCGAGCTCTATGACGAGCGCTTCACCACCCGCCTGGCCGAGCGCGTCGGCGGTCGCGCCGATGAGGACTCCCGGGCCGCCGCTCACCTGCTCGACAGCTGGCTGGCCGCCACTGCCGGGAGCGCCCGTGGCTGAAGGCTCCGGTCGCACCGCGGAGGAGCGCGAGGCCGCCCGGCGTGAGCGTCAGCGCCGGCGCGCCGCCCAGGGCGGGCAGGAGCCCGCGATCGACCACGGGCCACAGCTCTCCTCGCCCATCACCGCCCGGAACGGCGGCGGCGACGGCGACGACGACCTCGGCGACGACGACCGCGGCCAGGAGACCGGCGAGCACGACGTCGAGCCCGCCTCCGGCACGCGCCGGGTCAGCCACGGCGAGGGCATAGCCGGGCGCCAAGGCCGAGACGGGCGCCAAGGCCGAGACGCCCGCCCCGGCCGCCGGGCCCCCCGGCCTCCGGCCCGACCCCGCTCCCCGCGGCGACGGCCAACCCGGGATGGTGACCCCCGCGGGCACTCCTGGCTCGGGCGCATCGTGGCGCTCGTGATCCTCGTTCTGGCCGCGGCCCTGATCTGGTTCGCGGTCGAGCTCTATGAGCCGTTCGGGAGCTCGCCCCACGGGGAGGTCACCGTGGTCGTCCCGGCCAAGGCCACCTCGAGCCAGATCGGCGATCTGCTGGCCAGCAAGGGCGTCGTCTCCTCGAGCTTCTTCTTCGAGGTTCGCGCCACGCTGGGGGGTGAGCGCAGCAGTCTGCGCGCGGGTGTCTATCACCTGCAGAAGGGCATGAGCTACGGCGCTGTGCTGACCAAGCTGACCACCGCTCCGCCGGCGGCCAAGGTCTCCGAGCTCACGGTCGCCGAGGGACGGCGCCGGGCGCAGATCGATGCTCTGCTCCGCGAGCAGCACGTGCGGGGCAACTATCTCGCCCTCACGCGGACTACGAAGCTGCTCGACATGCGGACCTACGGCCTGCGCCGTGCGCCCCCGGACCTCGAGGGTTTCCTGTTCCCCGACACCTACCAGCTGATCGACCCGATCAAGATCTCCGCGCTCGTCGCCGACCAGCTGCAGACGTTCAAGCAGCAGTTCGGCAAGCTCGACCTCCGCTACGCCGAGGGCAAGCACCTGACCCCCTACGACGTGCTGAAGATCGCCTCGCTGATCGAGGCCGAGACGCCCACCGCCCACGACCGGCCGCTGGTTGCCTCGGTGATCTACAACCGGCTTGCCGAGGGCATGCCGCTCGGACTCGACTCCACGACTCAGTACGCGACCGGCAACTTCACCAAGCCGCTGACCGAATCGCAGCTGCACTCCCGTTCGCCCTACAACACGCGCACCCGCACCGGGCTGCCGCCGACTCCGATCGACAACCCCGGACTGGCCTCGCTCGAGGCCGCCGCTCACCCGGCCCGGACGCACTACCTGTACTTCTTCGCCACGTCCTGCCGGCGCAACAGCTTGTTCGCCTCCAGCTATCAGCAGTTCCTCTCGCTCGGCCGGCGGTACGCCGCCAAGCATTGCTGAGCGCCGAGCAACTGGGAGCCGCGCCCGGGCTCGAGGAGCCGGTTCGTCTCGGGGTGGTGGGCTGGCCGGTCGCCCACAGCCGCTCACCGGCGATCCACAACGCCGCACTGGCCGCGGCCGGCGCCATCGGGTGGCGCTACCAGCTGCTGCCGATCCCGCCCGAGCTGTTCGCCGAGACCGTGCCCGCCCTGGCCGGGGCCGGTTTCCGTGGCGTCAACGTGACCATCCCGCACAAGGCCGCCGCGCTCAGCCTGGCCAGCGAGGCCAGTCCCCGGGCCACGGCGATCGGAGCCGCCAACACGCTCGTGTTCGGCCCCGGGGGGCGGATCGCGGCCGACAACACCGACGCCCCCGCCCTGATGGACGCGCTGCGGCGCCCGATGCGCGGGGCCACCGCGCTCATCCTCGGGGCGGGCGGGAGCGCCCGGGCGGCCCTGTGGGCCCTGATCGATGGCGGGGCGGCCGCCGTCTGGGTCTGGAACCGGACGCCCGAGCGCGCCGAATCCCTGTGCGCGGAGCTGGGGGGAGAGCCGGTCCTGGCGCCCGTGCCCGCCGATGTGCTGGTCAACTGCACCGCCGTAGGGCTCGACGGCTCGGGCGCGCTGGACGGGCTGCCGATCGGGCCCGAGCAGCTCTCGAGCTATGGCTATGTGGTCGACCTGGTCTATGCCTCGGCGCCGACGGGGCTGATCGCCGCCGCCCGACAGGCCGGGATCCCGACCGTGGACGGGCTCGAGCTGCTGGTCGGCCAGGGCGCGCTGAGCTTTGAGCTGTTCACCGGCCATCCGGCGCCGCGCGAGGTCATGCGGGCGGCGGCCGAAAACACGCCCACGCCCGAGCGCGCCTGGACCGGCAAGCCGACGCAGCGCGCCGACCCGTAAGGTCTGGGCGGATGATCGTCACCGACGCCGTGAGCGCATACCTCGACCGAATCCGGCCCCAGCCCGACCCGGTACTGGCCGACATGGAGGCCCAGGCGGCGCGGGATGGGATCCCCATCGTCGTCCCCGGTACGGGACAGCTCCTGCAGGTCCTGGCCATGGCCCACGGCGCCCGCCGCGCCCTCGAGGTCGGCACCGCGATCGGGGTCTCGACTCTGTACATCGCCCGCGGCCTGGCTCCGGAGGGAACGATCGTCTCGTTCGAGATCGACCCCGATCGGCAACGCGCCGCGCGGGGGTACCTGGAGCGGGCCGGCGTGCTGGACCGGGCTGACCTTAGGCTCCAGGATGCCCGCCAGGGGCTGGCCGAGCTCGACGGGGAGTTCGATTTCGCCTTCGTGGACGGGGTGAAATCCGAGTACGACGACTATTTCGACGAGCTGCTTCCGCGGCTCGCGCCCGGGGCTGTGCTCGTCGTCGACAACGTGCTGATGGGAGGCTCGGTCGCCGAGGGCGACCCGTCCCAGCGCGCGTCCACCGCCCGCGCCTTTAACGACCGGCTGCTCGGCCATCCCGAGCTCACCGGCACCGTCACTCCGGTGGGCGATGGGGTGCTGGTCGCCGTCAAGACAGGATCGCCGTCGTGAGCGCCGGATCTGAGATTCCGCCCGAGGAGATCTGCATGCCATGCCGGGGCACCGGCCGGCTCACCTCTGGCCGGGGTGGAACGCCGCATGAGGTCGAGTGCCCGTGGTGCCGGGGGACGGGCCGCCGTATCCCCGGGATCGACGCTCAGCAGGCCCCCGCCGAGGGCAGCCCACCCTCCAGCGAGAAGTGACCCAGTGCTGAACTTGGTCACGGCCGGCGAGTCTCACGGCCCCGGTCTCACCTGCATCGTCGAGGGTCTGCCCGCCGGACTCGTGCTCGACCAGGACGCCTTGAACCGCGATCTGGCCCGCCGTCAACTCGGTCACGGCCGCGGCGGTCGCATGAAGATCGAACGCGACCGCGTCGAGGTGACGGGCGGCGTCCGACACGGACGAACCCTCGGCGGCCCGGTCGCCCTTCAGGTCGCCAACCGCGACTACGCCAACTGGGAAGAGCGAATGAACCCCTGGCCCGTGGCGGAGGCGACCGCTGAGGTCCACCTGCCCCGGCCCGGACATGCTGATCTGGCCGGCACCCAGAAGTACAAGCTGACCGACGTGCGCGATGTGCTCGAGCGTGCCAGCGCTCGCGAGACCGCCGCCCGGGTGGCCGGCGGGGCGGTGGCCAAGGGTTTCCTATCCGCGCTCGGGGTGAGCGTCTTCTCGCACGTGCTTCAGATCACCGGTGTGCGCGCCCCGCGCCGCGATGACCTCGCGCCCGACGACTTCGTGGACGTTGACGAGTCCCCGGTGCGTTGCCTCGATCCCGAGGCGAGCCGGGCAATGGTGGCCGAGATCAACCGCTTGCGAAAGGCCAACGAGTCATTGGGCGGAACCTTCGAGGTTCGGGCCTTTGGCCTCGTGCCCGGGCTCGGCTCGCACGTCTCCTGGCGCGAGCGCCTGGACGGCATGCTTGGGCAGGCGATCCTCTCGATCCAATCGGTCAAGGCGGTCTCGATCGGGGACGGGCTCGAGGTCGCCGGGCTACCCGGGTCCGAGGCGCACGACGAGATCTTCTACGACGAGGACCGGGGTTTCTGGCGCGCCACCAACCATGCCGGCGGCCTAGAAGGCGGGATGACGACCGGCGATCCGCTCGTCGTCCGGGGGGCGATGAAGCCGCTGCCGACGCTGACCAAGCCGCTGCGCTCGGTCGACATCGCCACCCATGAGGCTGGCGCTGCCCTGCGCGAACGGACCGACTCCTGCACCGTGCCGGCCGGCGGCGTGGTGGGCGAGGCGATGGTGGCCTTCGTGCTCGCCGACGCCTACCGACGCAAGTTCGGCGGCGATCACATCGACGACGTGCGGGAGGCGCTCCGGGCCTACGAGGAGCGGATCGGGTGGCCACAGAGCTAACCGCGGCCGGCGCCCAGCAGCGCCGGGTGGTGGCCATCATCGGCTTCATGGGCGCGGGCAAGTCGACCGCGGCCGTGGGCGCCGCCCGGGCCCTGGGCACGGCGGCGGTTGATGTCGATGCGGTGATCGAGGCTCGGCTGGGCAAGCCGGTCGAGCGGATCTTCGCCGAGGAGGGCGAAGCCGCCTTCCGCCGCGCCGAGGAGGCGGTGACCCTGGAGCTCCTGTCGGCCCCGACGACACGCGTCCTCGCCCTCGGCGGCGGCGCTGTCGCCTCGCCCGCGATTGCCGCCGCGCTGGCCGAGCACCTGGTGGTTTGGATCGACATCGACGTTGAGACGGCATGGACTCGTTGCTGGGGCAGCGGGCGTCCGCTGGCCACCGATCGCGCCCGGTTTGAGCAACTGCACGCAGAGCGTGAGCCGCTGTATGACGAACTGGCGGACATCGTCGTGCCGCACGAGCGCTCACACCGTCTTGGCGAGGTCCTCGAAGCGGCCGAGAGCCTGGAGCCCGGTGTCCGTCTGCTATGGGCGGCGAGTGCCTCTGGCGACTATCCGGCCTACATCGGCTCCGGGCTGCTCGCGGCCGATGCGTTCTGGCCGCCACTTGTCTCCGGCCGGCGCTTTCTGGTCACCGACGGGCGTGTGGCGCGTCTCTACGGCGAGCGCCTGGCGCCGTTTGCCGGCCAGGTCATGATCATGCCCGGGGAGCAATCCAAGACGATCGCTCACGCCGAGATCGTCTGGTCAGAGCTGGCCCGGGCGGGGATGAACCGGGCCGATGTCGTCGTCGCCCTGGGCGGTGGCGTGGTCGGGGATCTCGCCGGGTTCTGCGCCGCCACGTATCAACGCGGGGTGCGCTACGTCCAGGTGCCGACCACACTCGTGGCTCAAGTCGACTCCGCCTACGGCGGCAAGACCGGCGTCGACCTCGAGGAAGCCAAGAACTACGTGGGCGCCTACCACCAGCCTCAGGCCGTGATCGCCGACCCAGACGTCCTGGCCAGTCTGGAGCCCGAGGAGGTGGCCGCCGGTTACGCCGAGGTGGTCAAAACGGCGTTGATCGCCGGCGGGTCCCTGTGGGAGCTGGTTAGGGCCGGCACCGATCCGACCGATCCGCGCGTGATCGCCGCCTGCGCGCTGACCAAGCTCCGAATCGTGGCTCGGGACGAGCGCGACGGCGGGCTGCGCCAAGCCCTGAACCTCGGCCACACCGTCGGGCACGCGATCGAGACGGTTACCGGGTACGCCACCTACCGCCATGGCGAGGCGGTCGGGCTCGGCCTGCTGGCGGCACTCCGGCTGTCGGGCCATGACGCTCTGCGCCAGGAGGTGTCCGACCTGCTCGCCTCCCGCCGGCTGCCCGTCGCCCTCGACGCTCAGGTCGACCCCGACGCCGTGGTCATGGCCACCGCGCGCGACAAGAAGCGCGTGGGGGAGGGGGCCGTGCCGTTCGTCCTGCTGGCCGAGCCGGGCCGGCCCCAACCCGGAGCCACGATCACGCCCCGTGAGCTGATCGCCGCCGTGCGCGAACTGACAAGCTGAGCCGGTGGCGGCCCGTAACCGCATCGAGGTCATGCACGGGGTCAATCTCGACCAGCTCGGTCGGCGTGACCCAGCCCAGTACGGGACATTGACCCTGACCGAACTCGAGGTCCACATCTCCAGCGGCGGCCGAGCTCGGCCTCGAGACGCGCTTCTTCGTCACCAACCACGAGGGCGAGTTCGTCGAGCATCTGCACCGCCTGCGCGACCTCGCCGACGGGATAGTCGTCAACCCGGGGGCCTGGTCCCACTACTCCTACGCGATCCGCGACGCCCTCGAATTGACCGGATTGCCGGCGGTTGAGGTCCATCTCTCCGATGTCGATTCACGCGAGCAGTGGCGCCGACACTCGGTCATCCGAGAGCTGTGCGTGGGGCGGGTGGCCGGCGACGGGCCGGAGGGGTACCGGACGGCGCTCGAACTCCTCGGAACGGCCCTCCGCCAATGGCTGATCGGTCCGGCCGCCTGCTGGAGCTGCTGCCGGCCGCCCAGGTCGACCTTCTGCTGATCACCGCCCTGGTCAACGTCCGCTACATGACCGGCTACACGGGGAGCAATGGGCTGGCTGTGGTCGGTCCCGACACCCGGACCTTTGTCACCGACTTTCGCTACCAGGAGCAGGCCGCGGCTGAAGTCGATCCGAGCTATGACCGTCGCCTGGCCACGGTGGAACTGACCGACGGGCTCGCGGACGTCCTCCCCAGCGGCACGGTCCGGCTCGGGTTTGACGACGCCCACGTCACCGTGCGCCAGCAGGCTCGCCTGCGCGAGCTGCTGCCCGCGCGGATCGAACTGGTCGCTGCCGGAGGGCTGATCGAGCACCTGCGCGCGGCCAAGGACGCCGAGGAAGTGACGCGGATCCGGGCCGCCTCGGAGGCCGCCGACGCCGCCCTGCTGGCGCTCCTGGACTCGGGGCTGTCGGGCCGGACCGAGCGTGAGCTGGCCCGGGCGCTCGTCGCCGCCATGTGGGATCGGGGCGCCCAGAGCGTGTCGTTCGATCCGATCGTGGCCGCCGGTCCGCACGGAGCGCTGCCTCATGCTCGGCCGCGAGACGTGGCGTTGCGCTCAGGCCAGCTGGTCGTGATCGACTGGGGCGCCGTGCTCGACGGTTACTGCTCGGACTGCACGCGCACGTTTGCCGTGGGGGAGTCCAGCGACCACGCGCGCGAGGTCTACGACCTGGTCCTCACGGCCCAGCAGGCCGGACTGGCCGCCGTGCGCGCCGGGGCCGGCGCCCGGGCCGTGGACGCCGCGGCCCGGGACGTGATCGAGGCTGCCGGACACGGTGCCCACTTCGGCCACAGCCTCGGTCACGGGGTCGGGCTGGAGGTTCATGAGGCGCCCCGGCTGTCAAAGCGCTCCGACGAGGAACTGGTCAGCGGCAACGTCGTCACCGTCGAGCCAGGCGTCTATATCCCGGGCGAGCTCGGGGTGCGGATCGAGGACCTCGTCGTGGTCACGGACACCGGAAACGAGATTCTGACTGGTCTTGACAAGCAGCTCACCGTCGTCAGCTGAGCCCTTCCTGTGCACCACTAGACTCCTTCGGCGATGCTCAGCACCAATCAGTTCCGCAACGGAAACCACATCGACGTCGACGGGACGATCTTCAAGATCGTCGAGTTCCAGCACGTCAAACCCGGCAAGGGCGGCGCCTTTGTCCGCACCAAGCTGCGCCGGGCCAGCGACGGCAACGTCATTGATCGCACCTTCCGGGCGGGAGAGAAGTTTCGCGCCGTCCGGACCGAGGTCCGGCGCATGCAGTACCTCTACAAGGATGGCACCGACGCCCACTTCATGGACACGGGGAGCTATGAGCAGCTCGCTATCCCCGAGACCACGCTCGCCGATCCTCTGCGGTTCATGAAGGAGTCCGACGAGGTCGAGCTCCTCTACATCGATGACCAGCCCGCCGACGTGCAGCTGCCGAGCGCGATTGACCTGGCTATCACCGAGACCGAGCCCGGCCTGCGGGGGGACACGGCCTCGGGCGGGGGGACAAAGCCAGCCGTGCTGGAGACGGGGGCGCCGGTCCAGGTGCCGCTGTTCGTCAACGTCGGGGACCGGGTACGCGTTGACACCCGCACCGGCGAGTACCTCTCCCGGGCCTAGCACCGGTGCGCCGCAGCGAGCAGCGTCGAGCGGCCGTGTGGGCGCTTTATCAGAGTGACCTGCTCGGCCGCACGCTCAAGGACACCTTTCCGCGCGACACGCCGGCCTTCACCCGTTCGTTGGCCGAGCTCGTCCGTGCCCGGCAGCCCGAGCTCGATGAGCTGATCCGCACTCACGCGACGGGATGGTCGCTGGAGCGGATCGCCCCGCTGGAGCGTTCGATCCTGCGGGTCGGACTGGCCGAGATGCTCTATACCGACGAGCTGGCCGGCGAGCAGCCGATCCCCGCCGAGGGCGCCATCAACGAGGCGGTCGAGACGGCCAAGCGGTTCTGCGGAGCCGACGCGCCCTCGTTCGTGAACGGCATCCTCGGGGCGGTGCTCAGGGAGCACGTTGCCGGCCCCTGAGGACGCTGGCGCCGCCGCGGCCCGACTCTAAGCTCAGCGTAGGAAGTTGGCCGGTCAGCCCGGCCCAGCAGAGAGAATGAGGATATGCGAGTGCTGGTGGTGGATGACGACCGCGGCTTGCGCGACGCCTTGCGCCGCGCCCTGACGATGTCCGGTTATGAGGTGCGCATGGCCGAGAACGGCTCTGATGCGCTGCGCGAGGTGACCAGCGGGATCCCCGACGCGATCGTGCTCGACATCGGCCTCCCTGACATCGACGGGCTCGAGGTCACGCGTCAGCTGCGCCGGGAGGGAAACCGGGTTCCGGTGCTCATGCTGACCGCCCGCGCCGCGATCTCGGACCGTATCGACGGACTCGACGCCGGGGCCGATGACTACCTGGTCAAACCGTTTGACATCGACGAGCTCAAGGCTCGGCTGCGCGCGCTCATGCGCCGGGCAGGCGGAGAGAGCGATGGCGACGGCGTCCTGTCCTTTGCTGAGCTGAAGCTCGACCCGGCTCGCCACGGCGTGAACGTATCGGGGACGTTCGTGGAGCTGACCCGGACCGAGTACCAGCTGCTCGAGCTGCTGATGCTCAACCCCCGCCGGGTTCTGCCGCACACGCTCATCTACGACCGCGTCTGGGGTTATGACTTCGGCCCGACCTCCAACGCCCTCCGGGTCTACGTCGGCTACCTGCGCCGCAAGCTCGAGGACGCCGGCTCGCGTCCGCTGATCCACACCGTGCGCGGCGTCGGCTACGCCCTGCGGGAGCCTCCCGAATGAGCCTGCACGCGCGCATGGGCCTGGCGGCGGGGGCGGCGGTGGCGATCGCGGTCATCGCCGTCGCCATCACCGCCTACGCCGGCACGCGGTCCCAGCTCCGCGGTCAGGTCGACTCCTCGTTGTCGAGCTTGACCGGTTCGCTGTTGTCCGCCCGGGGGATCACGGCGTCCGGGCAACCGGGCCCCGGCCGGATTCGGGCCCCCGCTCCGGCGCCGGCCAAGACCGGGGACGATGGATCACGCACGGCTCCGAGGTCCGCGCTCGGCTTCAACCGCGCCGAACAGGGCCGTGACCCCGACGATCGCGACGAGGGCCTGGGGCTCGACGACCGTGCCGGGCCGGCCTTCGGTGGCGCTCCGGGAACTCTGACGCTGGTCCGGCGCGACGGCACGATCTACCTCCCGCGCGGACAGAAGCAGGCCATTCCCCCCGACGCCCGCGCCAAGGCGCTGGCTCGGCGCGGAAGCGGTCGTTACTTCAGCGACCGCGAGGTGGCCGGGACCGACATCCGGGTGCTGGCCACCGGCCTGGGCTGGCGTGGCGCGCTGCTCGTCGCCCTCCCGCTGCGGGACGTCAATCACGCGCTGGCCAGTCAGGCGCTGCTCCTCCTGCTGGTGGCCGCCGGGGGCATCCTGCTCGCCGGTCTGCTCGGCCTGCTCGTGACCCGCACGGCGTTGTCGCCGATCGTCCGCTTCACCGGTCAGGCCGAACAGATCGCTGTCAATCCCGAGCGGCTGGAGCACCAGCGTCTGGTCGTCCACGGGAACGACGAGATCGCTCGGCTCGGCCAGACGTTCAACCGCACGCTCGATGCCCTCGAGAACTCGGTCGCCGCGCAGCGCAATCTCGTCGCCGACGCTTCGCATGAGCTCCGCACCCCGATTGCCACGATCCGGGCCAACCTGCAGCTGATGCGCGACGAGGAGCTCCTGTCCGCCGAGGACCGGGCGGCGCTCCGGGCGGATGTGATCGAGGAGTTGGACGAGCTCACCGCGCTGGTCGGCGACGTGGTCGAGCTCGCCCGGGGGGGCAAGCCCAGCGGGGAACCCGGGGATGTGCGCGTGGATGAGATCGTGGCCGCCGCGATCGACCGGACCCGTCGCCGGGCCCCTGAGCTGACGATCGCCTCCAGTCTGGAGCCCACCTTGGTGTCTGGCGAAGCCGATCGGATCGCCCGCGCGGTGGCCAACCTGCTCGACAACGCGGCCAAGTGGAGTCCCGGCGGGGGAAGGGTCGAGGTCGAGCTCGCCGACGGTGTCCTCACCGTGCGCGATCACGGACCGGGCTTTCACGATGACGATCTACCGTTCATCTTCGATCGCTTCCACCGCGCCCGCGACGCACGCTCCAAGCCCGGCTCCGGTCTGGGTCTGGCCATCGTGCGCCAGGCCGCCGATGCCCACGGAGGGTTCGTGCAGGCCCTGAACGCCCCCGATGGAGGAGCGCTGATGCGGATCAGCTTTGGGCCGACGCTTGGACTGGCACCGGCGCCGGCCTCCGATACGCTCAGTGCGTCCTGAGTACCCGGACCTTGAACAGCCCGGCCAGGGAGGGTGTGCAGCTACACGCCGCGCCGCGCATGCGAGCCAGCCCGAGGAGATCCTCGATCGCCTGCAGGGTCGAGTAGTGATCGACCGGGGTGTTCAGGCGAGCGCCGAGCTTGGCCCCGGGTCCGGCCACGACGGTGACGATGTGACCGCCGGCGGCCAGGCGGCAGCAGCCCTCATCGCTTGAGCCCTCGTCCCAGGTCAAGATCAGGACGCCGCGCGGTCCGAGCGCCTGCAGCAGGGGCGGCACGAGGTGAGACAGGAAGCGGTCGCCAGTGGCCGTGGAGCAGTCGTGCATGTCGTGACACAGGTTGGGCGTGATCCAGACAAACCGGGGCAGCCCGGAACGCTCGTCGGCGGCCAGCTCGTGCAGCGGCACCACGTGCGAGCAGGCCGTCCGCCGATCACCGTAATAGACAAACGGATCATGCTTCTTGGCGTAGTCGCCTGCATCAGAGCCAAAGAAACAGGGGTGGGGGAGATCCTCCATATACGCCTTCCAGCTCACGCGGTGAGCACTGAGCTGGGTCCCGAGACCGGTGCTGCGGAGGTTGCAGTCCGTGCAGTCGCTGTCGATGCCGAAGGTCGAGCCGCCGGTGAGGGCGAGGTAATTCGGCAGCGATGGATGTGAGACTGCGAACATTGCCCGCGCCAGCCCGTAGTGCCGCGCGAGAGCGTTTATGTACGGCGTCGAGGGTGACGAGATGACACTGGCGAACTCCTCGTTCTCCATCACGATGACGGCCACGCGGGAGGCCGGCCCGCCGGCTATGCGCAGGACCGGAGACGGGGTCTGCTGTACGCGCCCGAAGCGCCGCGTCGATGCCCCGCAGGCCGCCAAGGTTACCGCGACCAGCGCGACCCCGAGCGCCGCGATGAGCTGACGGCGAGCGCGGGTCGCCATCAATCCGGAGCGGCGACGGCATCGCCGAGCAGGGCCGAGCCCGTGGCGACGGCGATCGCGCGGCCATCGGCATCACTGAGCTCGCCCCCGACGACCGCCACCCGCCGGCCCGAGTGCACGAGATGCCCGCGGGCGCGCGCCACCCTTCCATCGCTGGCCAGGGGCCGCAGCAGGTTGATCTTCAGCTCGACCGGATGCAGCGCCTGCCCTACCGGCAGCATCGTGCGAGCGGCGCCGAACATGGCCGCCTCGATCAGCGTGATGATCACGCCGCCCTGAAGCCGGCCCGGGGGTGGGGCGCAGAACCATTCGCTGGCGGGGAGCGAGTAGACCGCCTCGCCGCGACTCGCGCTCACCGGAGCGAGCCCGAAGAAGCGCTCCGCCGGGGCGGGCTCGCGGTCGCCGGTGATGCGCCGGCGCAGGAAATCGAGCCCGGGCTCGGCGGCCACTCCAGGCTCCGGGGCCGGCGCCGGGCGCTGCCACGGGTCCGGTGTGTCTTCGCCGGCGGTGGTCGCGTCGCCAGCTGAGCTGGGAGGAGAAGTGAAGCGGGGAAGCGTCATGCACAGCGAACTGCCATGGGCCACCAGGCCGCCCGACCCATCGTGCACCGCCACCTCGGCCAGCGCCACCGGCGGACCTGCGAAAACCACCTTTCCCACGGCGGTGATCGCCTCACCCGGCGGTACCGGTCGCAGCACCCGCATCGTCATCTCCGAGGTGGTGAACGGGGTCCCCGGCGGGAGCTGCGACATGATCGCGCACGCCATCGCGGCGTCGGCGGGGATCGACAGCGGGCCGAGGCTGACTACGCCGTCGTCCCCGGCCAGCCAGCCGGTGAGCGGCATCGTGAAGCGGGCCTGTCCGGGCTGCACGGCCTCGAGGCGCAGGCCGGTCAGGCGTGAGAGGGGCGCCTCGGGGGACTCCCCGCTGATCTGACTGCGCAGCTGCTCGAGTCCGGGCCGGTTCAGAAGCTGCGGGTCGGGATGCCCGCCTCGGACCGGCTCAGACCAGAACTCGGCCCGTGGCTGATCAGTGTTCGGGGTCGAGTCGGGCTCAGCCATCGCGTCAGGCCAGTTCTAGACCGTCGAGCCAGTTCTCGACGGCCATGCGCAGACCGGCGGCGTCACTGCGCAGGCTGTGATCGCCGGTCACCTCGATGACGGTCCGGTTCGGGCTGGCCGGGGGGATGCCGAACCGGTCACGGCTACCCTGGACGACGAGGAGGGGAGCCGAAACGGCGTCCAGCTCGGGTAGCCGGCTCTCGGGTTCACGGCTCGAGTTCGCTCGGCGTGGGGGCAGCAGGGGAAAGGCCAGGCACAGCACCGCAGCGGCCGCCAGGGCGTTGGCGGTCCGGCAGGCCACTCGGGCTCCAGAGGAGCGACCGCCCAAGATCACCGGAAGCGAGCCGAGCTCCGCCTCCCGGAGGTGCTCGACCACCGTCGTCAAGGCCACATCGAGCTGCGCGGCCGGGGCCGGGGAGCGCCGTCCGGCCACCCGGTAGGGCTGCTCGATGAGCGCCACGGCCAGTCCTCGCTTCACCGCCGCCGCGGCGCTGGTCTGAAGGTCGAGCGCGTTGACCCCGCCACCGGCCCCGTGCCCGAGGACTAGGGCTCCGCGGGGCGCAGACACCCGCTCCAGGTGGGCCCGGGCCGGGCCGCGCGGGGTCGGAATCTCGATCACATCCACGGCCGTAGGCTAGCCCCCGGGCCGTCCCGCGCACTTGCGGGACAATGGCGTCGTGGAGGTCGAAACCTTGAGACGCACATGAGCGGCCCCCTGGCCCGGATAGAGGTCGAGAGCGTCGACAATTGCCTGCGGCTGGCGTTGCGCGGCGAGATCGACCTTTCCAATGCCCACGCGCTGCAGACCGAGATCCAGACGCAGCTCTCCGAGCTCGGACCCGAGCGGGTCGTGATCGATCTAGCCGAGATCGACTACATCGACAGCCAGGGCGTGATGCTGTTGCTCGAGGTGGCCAGCACCCTGCGCGCCCGCCGCACGCCGTTTGAGCTCGTGGCCCCGCCAGGCAGCGTCGCGGGAGAACTGCTGGCCATCTCTCATGTCGATCTGCCCGTCCAGGGGCTCACCGGTCGTTGAGGTCCAGCACCGGCACCGGTGGCTCAATGCCCTCGCTGGTGTCCGAGCGCACGATCGCCGTGCCGAGGGCGAAGAATTCGATCACGTGGCTGCCCCAGCCGTGGCTTTTCTCCGATAGCGAGACGCCCACGATGCCCTCCGCGCCGAGCTCCTTGGCTTCGGTCTGCATCCTCTGCATGGCCAGCTCCCGCGCCTCGTAGAGGGCTTGGGTGAAGTTCGGCAACTCGACGTTACGTCCCGTCTGGGCAACCGTCTGCAGCGGCCCCCGGCGCCCCACGTGGTACACGCAGCTGCCCATCACCATCCCCACCGGGCGGTGGCCGGTCCGCAGCAGCGTCCAGAAGTCCTGACCGGACAGATCGCTCTGAAAGGGGCGGCCGCTGGGCGCACGGTGCAGGACGCCCTCGCGGTGTTTGACGGCCGTGCCGATGGCGATGAACTCAGCCATGTTCGGACCCCAGTCGTAGCGCCCGATGTCCAGCCGCACGCCCACGATCCCATCCGCCCCCAGCTGGTCGGCCTCCTCTTCCATCCGCGTCATGGCCAGATGCCGGGCGCTGTACATGGCCTGAGACAGGACGTCGAGCTCGCGGCTCGCCGTCGGGCCCGCGACCTGAAAGCCGATGTGAAAGATCGAACTGCCGACCACGAGGCCGACGGGGTCGAATCCGGCCTGGGTGACGAGCAGAAACTCGTTGACGCTGAGGTCCGAGGTGTACAGGCCCTCCCGGTTCTGCTCGAGTCGTTCCCGCCCGGACGCGGGAATTCCCTCCACTGATGCGGGGTCGTATTCGGTCACTGCGCTCCCATCCGGATCGTCGTCTTCAGTTCGGGGGGTGCTTCCGGGCTCGGCCGGCGGCGGATTGCGGTGCCGGCGGCGTGCATCGTGATCACCCACCCCCGGCGCTCGGTGTCGCTGTGGCCCGAGACCCAGTACGGGATCCCGAACCGCCCCCGGTTGAAGCCGCGGAAGTTGGTCGTCTGCAGCGAGGAGGCCAGGGCGATCTTCTCGCGTTGCACCGAATGCGAGAACTGAACCCCGACGGCGCCTGTGGCGTGGGCATCGCTGACCTGGCCGCGGAGCCGGGCTCGCAGCGTCTCGCGGGCGAGGTTGAAGCCCTCGCTGATCTCCTCGAGTTCCTGGTTGCGCGCGGTCGTCCGCCGCCGGTGCACGCGCGTGGAGAGGGGTGCCGAGGCGAACACCACCGTGCTCGCGGCGACCAGCCCGGACGGCTCAAAGCCGGCGCTCATCAGTCGCCAGTAATCCTGGACCGAGACGTCGCTGAGGACCGGCCAGGAGTCTCGCCGGGAGTCGGGAAGGCGAATCGCCGTTCCCGAGACCATGTACTGAATCAACCCCTTCCCGAGATCGTGGTCGCCGCGCCGCAGATGCACGCCGACCACGGCATCGGCATCGAGCTGTAGCGCTTCCTCGCTGAGGCGGTCAAGGGCTCGGCGGCGAGCCAGGTTCCAGGCCTCGGTTCTCGTGTCGAGCTCGCACACCACCTCGGTATGCCACTTGTAGTTGCGCACCTGCGAGGGGGAGGGCTCGGTGATCCCGTTGGCCCACGCGGTCGCGCTGATCGAGTTCATGGGTGACCACGGGGAACCGGCCGCGCTGATCTGGCCCGGCGGCAGGGCCGGTAGGTACTGCCACCCGGCGCGGACCACGCTGGCACCCATTACCTGGGCCAGGGGCCGGGGGCCGAGCTGGTGCAGCAGCCCGAACTCCTTTACCGACAGGCCGCTCGTGAACATCGCGCCGTCGACGGAAAGGGCGGTCAGCCGCTCCTGGGCCTGGGGCGTGATGCCGCCCGCCTCGATCCGGGCCAGCGCCTCCGCCTCTGCCGGATCCGGCTCGGGATCGCGCTGGAGAAAGCCCATGCCCCCGCGGACCCTAGTGGATGTTCTGCTTCCGGTGTCGATGGGCCGAGGGTGCAGAGATCAATAGCCATCGATACACAACCGCCGATTGAAGTGACGCTTGTCAATCTTTAGACTGCGACCGCGGATGCCCGCCTCGTCGCCAGTTGCCCGCCGTCTGCTCGCCGAGCTGCTCGGCTCCGCGTTTTTGGCCGCTGTCGTCATCGGCTCCGGAATCGCCGCACAGACCCTGTCCCCGCACGACATGGGGCTCGAGCTGCTCGAGAACGCGGCGGCGACCGCTGCTGGGCTGTACGCGATCATCCTCATGTTCGGCCCGGTGTCCGGCGGCCATTTCAACCCCGTCGTGTCGTTCGTCGATGCGAGCTTCGGTGGCATCAGCTATCGCGCCGCCGCCGCCTACGCTCCGGCCCAGGTCGCGGGCTGTGTCCTCGGCGCCGTCGCCGCCAACGCCATGTTCGCCCGAGCGGCGATCAGCATCTCGACCCACCACCGGGCCACCGGCGCGCACCTGCTCGCCGAGGCGATCGCCACCGGCGGGCTTATCCTCGTCATCTTTGCCCTCGCGCGCAGTCATCGCAGCTCCGCCGCCCCGGCTGCGGTCGGCGCCTATATCGGAGCCGCGTATTTCTTCACCAGTTCGACCAGCTTCGCCAATCCGGCGATCTCGATCGGGCGTGTGTTCTCTGACACCTTTGCCGGGATCGCGCCCGCGTCCGTGCCCTCCTTCATCGTCGCCCAAGTCGTCGGCGGTGGCCTGGCGATGGGGACCATCCGGTTTCTCTATCCGGGCGTCACGGCAGCCGATGCGGGCACCGTGGTCGTCCCCCGCGCACCTGACCAGGCAACCACCACCGATGAGCTTCTCGCGTCCGGGCCACGACGATGAGCACGGTCCTGTTCGTCTGCCTGCACAACGCCGGTCGCTCGCAGATGAGCCAGGCCATCTTTGAGCGGGCCGCCGCCGGCCGTCACCATGCCCTGTCGGCCGGCACGACTCCGTCGGACCGGATCCACCCGGAGGTCGTGACGGTCATGCGTGAGATCGGAATCGACCTCGGTGGACGCACCCCGCAGCCGCTGACCCTGCCGCTGGCCGAGGCGGCCGACGTGGTGATCACCATGGGGTGCGGCGACCAGTGCCCGTACATCCCCGGCAAGCGGTACCTGGACTGGGATCTCCGCGACCCTAAGGGGCGACCGTTGAACGAGGTACGCGCCCTCCGTGACGAGATCGCGGGCCGCGTCCAGCGGCTCCTGCGCGACCTCGACTCCGGCGCAGTGAACGATCGATGATTTTTAGCTCCGATGCCCGTCGTTGCCTATAAACCAAAGGAGGTGTGTGATGGGCAAGCTGGTGGTAACTGAGTTCGTGTCGGTCGACGGGGTGTTTGAGGACCCGGGTGGAGCGGAGGACTTCGAGCACGGCGGCTGGACCTTCGAGTACGACCGCGGCGACGACGGCAACTCGTTCAAGGCGCAGGAGCTGATGGACGCCGAGGTCCAGCTTCTGGGCCGGGTGACATACGAAGGCTTCGCCAAGGCGTGGCCATCGCGTGAGGGTGAGTTCGCCGACAAGATCAACAGGGGCGCGAAATACGTCGTCTCGTCGACACTGGAGAATCCCGAGTGGCAGAACACGACCGTGATTTCCGGTGATGCCGCAGCGGCGGTCGCCAAGCTGAAGGAGGAGACCAACGGGTCGATCTTGGTCGCGGGCAGCGGCAGCCTGGTGGGAACGCTGCTGGAGGCCGACCTCGTCGATGAGCTCCGGTTGATGGTCTTTCCGACCGTGCTGGGACGCGGGCGGCGCTTGTTTCCCGACGGGATCGACCGGCTCAAGCTCAAGCTCGCGGAGTCCCGGTCCGTCGGCCCCGACGGTGTGCTGGTCCAGGTCTACCAGCGAGCCGAATAGCCGACGGGGCTTACGGCCCTGGCGATTCAGTTCCCTGTAGTGCGCCCGGCAGCGTTTCGGAGATGGGCACATGAAGTGACACCCCGGCGAGGCGAAGGGCATCATTGCTCGGCGAGCCGGCCGGAACGACTAGGCCGAGGCTCTGGCCCCGAGCGCGGAGTCTCTCCCGGAGCCTGTAGATGAGATGGATGCCCGCGCTGTCGAGATACCCCAGCTGAGTGAGGTCGAGGATCAGGCCCAGCATGTGGTTGGGCGTGCTTTCAGCGATGGCGTCGCCGATGCTGTCGGAGTTGGAGAGATCGACCTCTCCGGTCAGCCGGGCGACTTGGACGCCATCCTGTTCACTGAACGTCACGTCGCCGATCCTCATCCGTGCAACCGCCTGTGCATGATGATCTCGGTTCCTTCCGACGTCGTGTTGACCTTCACCTTGTCCATCGCCGCCTTGATGATGGTCAGGCCGCGACCTCGACCCTGCCCGCGGGGAGCTCGCCACTGACCGCCATCGAGCACGCTGATGGTGACGCCACCGTTGCGCCGCCGCGCGTGGACCATGAACGTGGCCGGGGCGGGACTGTAGGCGTGCTCGACCGCGTTGGAGCATGCCTCGCTGACCGCCAGGGTGATCTCCGCCGCCTCTTCGCGACCGGCGCCGGAGTGCCGAAGCCACCGGCGCAGCGAGTACCTAGCCCCCGACAGCATGCGGGGCTCGGCCGGCACCTCGAGCACGAGTTCTTCGGGAACGTGGCTGCTCTGGATCGCCACCAGGGCCACGTCGTCCCGCAGCCCCGCTATGGGGACGAGCCGCTCGATGGCCAGCTGGCAGAGCTCCTGGACGGACATGCTCGGAGCGATCAGCGCGAGCAGCTGATCGAGGCTCGTCGTCAGCGGTACCCCGGGACGCTCCACCAGGCCGTCTGTGTAAAGCACGAGCGTCTCGCCCGGCTTGAGCGTGATCTCGCGCACGGAGCAGCGGCTGTAGGGAAATGCGCCGAGGGGCGCCGCCGGCGTCAGTTCCACGATCCGGGGATCAGAACCACCGACGACGAGCGGAGGCAGGTGACCGGCGCTGGCGATCTGGACACTGCCGCTTTCAGGATCAAGCACCGCGTAGGCCGCGGTGGCCATCGCGAAATCTGGTAACGCCTGGACGTAGCGGTCGACGAGTTCCAGGGTGTGTCCCGCCCCGCCGTCCAGTAGCGCGTAGGAGTGCAGCGCGGTCCGCAGCTGACCCATGAGCGCGGCGGCGCGCAGGCCGTGGCCGACCACGTCGCCGATCGCGACTCCCAATCGCCCCTGGGCGAGCTCGAAGACGTCATACCAGTCGCCCCCGACCTCGTCGCTGGCCGGCACGTACAACGCATCAGCGGTGATCCCGACCGTCTCGACCAGGCGCTTGGGGAGCAGGCTCCGCTGCAGGAGCATGGCCACACGCTGCTCGTGCTCCAGGGCCGAGAAGAGCCGCGCTCGCTCGATGCCCGGCGCCGCCCGTGCCGCTGCGACCTGCAAGATGGCCAGGTCCTGCTGGTCGAACTCGCGCGGCCGCAGCGACCCGACGTGCAGCACGCCGATGAGATTGCCCTCGACGATCAAGGGAGTCCCCAGCAGCGAGCGGATGCCCTTCTGTCGCAGGATCGGGTTCAGAATGTCCGCGTGATCGACATCGGCGATGAAGATCGCCACCCGCTCGGCGGCGATGCGCCCGGCAAACCCCTGTCCGATCGGAAGGCGGACTCCCCGGTCCACCTCCTCCTCGATTCCCTTCGCCGCACGGGCCACGAGCTGCTGGGTCTCGGGCTCGAACAGGAGGATCGCGACCGTATCCACCGCCAACGACTCTTGGACTCGGACCAGCAGCTCATCCAGGAACTCGTCGAGCCCGAGCTCGGACAGCGCGGGGTCGCTGAGGCGGTATAGCGTCCGAACCTGGTCGGTGGGCGCGATGTCCGGGCCGACCGGTGGCAGGACCACCTGGCCCGTGCCGGGAGGGAGCGGACTGGCCAGCGTCACTCGATCCTCGCGGCTCATCACGACTCATTGTGACTGTCTGCCCGCCCTCCTGCACGGGTCGGAGCTCCCGTCGGTCCGCCCTACCTTCGTGGGAGGCGTCGGATCCGTGTGCTGAACTGCTCAACCCGCGCAAGCAGGAGCCCCGGTCAAGGAGGAGGGTCATGCAGATTGGTCTGGAGAGCTTGGTCGACGTCAAGCTGGCCGCTTACGTCGAGGAAAGCCGGAAGCTCAACGCCCAATTGAGCGCGGATGCCGTCCCCCAGCCTCCGCCTGACCCGACCACGCCGGAGGGGCTGCGCGAGGCGCGGGCCAGGCTCAGCTTCCGCCCGGGCCCGCCCGGGCCGCCGGCGGTCGAGCGTTTCGCCGAGGCCGATGGTCGGCGGGTGCCGGTGCGGATCCTCACCCCCCTGAGCGGCCCCGCCCGAGGGGTCTACCTGGACATCCACGGCGGCGGCTTCTACATGGGCTGGGCGGCGAGGGGGGATGCCCGCAACCGTCGCCTCGCGGACGCCCTCGGCGTCGCCGTGGTGAGCGTCGACTACCGGCTCGCCCCGGAGCATCCCTGGCCAGCCGCGCCCGACGATTGCGAGACGGCGGCCGTCTGGCTGGTAGAACAGGCAGAGACCGTCTTCAAGACGACGCGGCTGGCGATCGGAGGTGCATCGGCGGGAGCCACGCTGGCGATGACCACGTTGCTCCGGCTCCGCGATCGAGGCTTGGCCAAGGCGTTTGCCGGCGCGGCGCTGGAGTTCGGCACCTACGACATGAGCGGGCGGTCACCCGCGGGTCGGCTGATCGCCGATGAGCCCTTCATCCAGGCCTATGCCGGGCATGTCGCCGATCGGACCGAGCCGGACATCTCGCCGCTGTACGGGGACTTGCGTGGGCTGCCGCCGGTCCTGCTCGTGATCGGGACCTTGGACATCCTGCTCGAAGACAACCTGGCCATGGCGGCGCGGCTGTCAGCGGCCGGCGGTGAGGTGGACCTCCGTGTCTACCCGGAGTCTCGCCACGGCTTCACGTCATCTACCACCGCCATGGCGGGTGCCGCGCGCGGCGACATCGAGGCATGGCTGGCCGGCAGTCTGTTCGGTTCGCCCCCGCCGCCCCCGGCGGCGCAGTCGGACATTCCTGGGGCGCACTCGGGGCGTCTCTAGCGGGGGTGGGTCATGCGCTGATCGAGTGGTTCGGTGCTGGCCTGGGCGCGCAGGGCTCTGCCGATGACCAGGCGCTGGATCTCGCTCGTGCCCTCGAAGATCGTGTAGAGCTTGGCGTCGCGGTACCACTTCTCGACCGGGAAGTCCTTGATGTAGCCCCAGCCGCCCATGGTCTGGATGGCCTGCTCGCAGGCGCGGACCGCCACCTCGGAGGCCTTGAGCTTGGACATCGACCCTTCGGCGTTCTCGAACGGGCGGCGTTGGGCGGCCATCCAGGCCGCGCGCCAGGTCAACAGACGGGCGGCGTCGATGTCCGCGGCGAGGTCGGCGAGCGGGAAGGCGACGCCCTGGTTCTCGATGATCGGCTGCCCGAACGCCTCGCGCCCGACCGCGTAGTCGCGGGCGAACTCCAGCGCGGCGCGGGCGATACCGATCGCCTGGGCGGCGACCATCGGCCGGGTGCGCTCAAACGCTCCCAGGGCGGCGGAGCTGCGCCGCTGAACGGCGGCCGCGGGGCCGCCCTCCTCGGCCGGCGCGACCGGCTTTTGGCCCTTGCTCGGCCTCGCGGCCGCGGGCGATGCGCTCCTGCAGGCGGTCGATGCCGCCGAGCAGCTGCTCGCCGGGGACGCGGCAGTTCTCGAGCATGATCTCTGCCGGTGTGGGAGGCGCGGCAGCCGAGCTTGTCGAGCTTGCGCAGCATCGAGAGGCCGGGGGTGCCCTTGGGGACGATGAACACGCCCTGGCCGCGGTGCCCGGCTTCGGGATCGACGGTGGCGACCACGACGTGCACGTCGGCGATGCCGCCGTTGCCGATGAACACCTTGTGGCCGTCGATGATCCAGTCGCTGCCGTCCTGGCGCGCGCGGGTCTGGATCGAGCGCACGTCGCTGCCGCCGCTCGGCTCGGTGACCGCCAGGGCGGCCAGCTTGATCTCGTCCGGCGTGCCGAAGCACTGCGGCGCCCACTGGACGAGCTGCTCGTCGGTGGCGGCCTGACGGATCGCCGCCAGCGCCAGCGCCGGGAGAACGATGGTCAACCCGATGCCCGCGCAGCCCCAGAACAGCTCCTCCATCAGGATCGGGAGCGAGAGGCCGGTGGGGTCCATCGAGAGCTGGGCGTAGAGCTCCCATTGGTAGAGCCCCTGGCGCGCGGCCTCCTCCAGCACCGGCCAGGGGAGCTCCTGGGCGCGGTCATATTCGGCCGCCACGGGACGGATCACCTCCCGCGCGAACGCGTGCGCCTTGTCGCGCAGCGCAACCTGCTCGTCGGTGAGGTCAAGGTTGAGGCTCATCGGTCTGACTCCTCTGCGTTTGCCGGGGGCTGGAGATCTTCCAGGGCGCGGCCCATCGTGGCCAGCGCGTTCCAGGCGGTCGGAAAGCCGGCATAGACGGCGACCTGGCGCAGGACCTCGCGGATCTCCTCCTCGCTCGCGCCCTGCCGGCGCGCGACGCGCACGTAGACGCCGAGTTGCAGCTGCTCGCCGAGGCAGCCCAGCATGGCCACCGTGCACAGCGCGCGCGTCTTGGGGTCCAGCACGTCCCCGGCGTAGACCTCGCCGTAGACGAAGTCCATGATGTAGCGATGCAGCTCCGGGTCGAGCTGCTCGAGGTAGTCGCGGGCGCGCTCGACATTCTCCGGGCCCAGGAAGCGAGCCGCGACGTCGGTACCTGGCTCGCTCATCGCTGCGCCTCCTGCCCGGCGACGTAGCTCGCGGCATCGAACGTGACGCGGATGCCGGTCGAGGCGAACTTGCCCACCATGTCGCCGTCGGCGAGCACGTCGGCCTCGGCCCACACGAGCCGGCCGCCGGCCCTGACCACGCGCGCCTCCGCGCGCAGCGTGTCGATCTTCTTGGCGTTCACCGGACGGATGAACCGGGCGAAGATGTCCACCGTGGTGATCGCGCTGCTCTGGATCTCCTCGTCGTCGAGCACCGACGTCGTGGCCGCGGCCATGGCCGCATCGGCGAGCGCCGTGACGACCCCGCCCTGGATGACGCCGAGCGGATTGCCGAGCTCCGCGGCGCGGCCATCTCATAGGTCGCCTCTCCTCGCTCAAAGGCCACCAGGTGCATGCCCAAAGTGTTCGAGACCGGCGAGCGCAACTCTCCGGCTCTGGTCTTGTCCAGCATCTGATCGACGAAGCTGTGGCTCATCAAGCGCTCCTGTTCGGGATAGGCTACTTATGGGTAACGTTACCCTGGAGTAACATTCTGAAACGTATGCGCAAATCATCTGGCATGCCGACCTCGGGCCAACGCCTGGCGCGCGCCGACCGTGAGCGTCTGATGCTCCGCGCCGCGGGCGACGCGTTCTCCACCCAGGGCTTTCACCGCAGCTCGATGGACGAGATCGCCCGGGCGGCCGGAGTCACCAAGCCGATGCTCTATCGGTACTTCGGCTCCAAAGAGGACCTCTACGCCGCCTATCTGCGGATGACCGGCCGGGAGCTCATCGACCGGGTGCGCGCCCCCGAGACGCGCGACTCAGTCGCCACAGGCGCGGCTGCGCGCGGGGCTGAGGGCGTTTCTCACCTACGTCGAGGAGCACCGCGCGGGGTGGACCGTCCTGCACGGAGAGAGCACCGCCCCCACCGACGCCCATATCGCGCGCGAGATCGCCGCCCTGCGCGCCCGCATCATCGCCATGCTCACGACGCTGTTCGGCGACGAAGCCTCGCCGCACGCCTTCGCCGGCGCGGCCGAATCCCTCGCCACCTGGTGGCTGAACCAGCCGCAGCCGTCGATCGACGAGGCGACGGACATCCTCATGAACATCGCCCACGCCGCATCAGGCTTCGACCGGCCGGCCTGAAGACCTGGAAAACCAGCTTGGCGCGGCGCCCCGGTCAGACGGGCCGCGGTCAGGCGCCGGCCAGCTTCTCGAGCTCGGCGAACGCCTCAGCATCAAGCAGCGCTCGGCACGCCGCTTCACAGGCGCGACATGCCTTGGCACAGATCGCGCAGTGACGGTGATGCTCGGCGTGCCGGGCGCATTCCTCCGCGCACAGCGCGCAATCGCGCACACAGCCCTCGAGCAAGCGATGAAGGACAAGGTGGTCGGACTGGGCGGGCCGAGAGAGGACCCGCGCGACGAGGTCGCACACATCGGCGCAGGTGAGGCAGAGGGCGATGCATTCGCGCATCTCGGCCACGTCGGGTTCGACGAGATCCGAGTCCGCACACGACGTGCAGGCCTGCAGACAGTTCAAGCAAGCGTCGATCGCTGCGGCGACCTCGTCGACTCCGAACGGGATGCCGGTCGGCGAGGCGTCCAGCATGTCCCGCGTGTCAGTCATGCTCTCAACCCGTGCGGACGAAGCACGACTCCGCTGAGGATCACGCTCACAACTGTCTAGTAAAGCGTCGGGCCCCCAGCGGCGCAAGAGCCGGGTTGCCCCGGAATCGATCCAGAAGCCGGAGCGATCAGCCGAGATGGTGCCAGTAGGTGATCCCGGTGCCGATCCGGTCAAAGCCCTCGGCTGAGTACAGCGGCTCCCCATCCGGTGTCGCATTGAGTACGGCTGCGCGCGCTCCTGCTGAATGCGCTGCGGCGCACAGTTTTCTCAACAGAGCGCGACCCAGTCCCTGCTGGCGAAAGCCGGGCCAGACGTTCATGTCGTAGATGCCGGCGATGTCTCCGGGGGCAAACGCCCACGCCCGGGCGGCAAACTGGCCATCGACCCGAGCGACCGCGTGCCAGGCGCGAGCGCCTGGAGCGTCGGCGAGCGAGAGCAGTTGCTGTCCTTCGGGTCCGTACTCCGGCACCTCGGTGCTGATGGTCGCACGATCGTCGTCCGCGTCGACGATCGACTCCAGGGATGCCGCCATCCACCACGGCTCCCAGCCCCGCTCAAAGCCGACGATCTCCAGGGCCGAGACATCAACGTCGGTGCCTAGCCATGCACCGACGACGCATGCTCCATACTCGCGCGCCCTCGTGACGCCGTGCTGGGCGGCCGCGGGTTCGATGACCCGTGGAAAGCTGAGCATCAGGTGGCCATTGTGAGGCTGCCAGGACCACCGCAAACCGGCCTCCTCCCAGACCTCGCCGCCGCACGCGATTGCCACCGCGGCGTTCCACGCCGCTTGGTTGATCTCACAGTCGGCCACACTCGCGGACACCGCACGGATAAACCTATCGCTGCCGAAACGGCAATGCTGTACCGGCGCCCCGCTGGGGGCGCGTCACGTGCGCCGCCGCAGGACCACGAGATCCTGATGTCCTTGCAGTCCGCGGGGAAGGTAATCGACGACGTCGAAGTAGGCCGACCACATCGAGGTGGTGTAGGCCTGGGTCTGCATCACTGATCGGTAATACCTTGATGGCGCGATGCCATCGAGGCGACCGTCGAGGTCGCCATCGGTAATGCCGGCGGCGCGGAATTTCGCATAGCGACGGGCCGCCGATGCGACGGCGAGGATCGAGCCTGGCGCAGCGAGCCGTCGCAGCCGGGTTGGCGCACCTAGCATCGCGGCGTAGGTTCCCATCACCGAGGCGAGCAGCAGCCCTCCGGGTCGGAGCACGCGCTGGAGTTCCGACAGCCAGCGCTGCTGATCGGCGCGCTGAAGGTGGGTGAAGATCGATGACGCGACGACCACGTCCAATGATGCGTGGTCATAGGGAAGTGGGGGATAGGCGGAGGTGACCGCAAATGTCCCCGGAAGGTGCGCGTCACACCATGCGACGGCTTGCTCGTCGATATCGCATCCAAGCAGCTCACGGCATTCCGCCCGCGCCAGATAGCGGGTCACCCGCCCGCACCCACACCCCCAGTCCAACACTGTCAGCGATCGTGCGTCACCAAGAGCCCGCGTGACCTGGTCCCACAGATCGGTGAACACCTTCTGTCCCGAGAGCCGGAATGCGTCTCCCTCGAGGCCCGAGATCCGCTGGGTGAGTTCCGCCGGCGGCAGCGCGTGCGTCTCGCGCGACGCGGCCACGAACTCAAGCGAATACCGGCCCGTGCGCCGACTCCCCCGCACAGGCAGCACGTCGAGGCGGCCGGCCGACTCACCAGAAGGCAACCGAAGTGCGAATCCGGCCTCACCAACGCGCGCAAGCCAGTAGATCGACTCGGCTAGATCGGGACGCTCAACACGCTCGGCAAAGCCGAGGGGAGAGCCGTTCCACCAGACCTCAAGCTCATCAAACGGGCCTCGAGCAGGATGCAGCAGCCACCCCTCAAGGCGCCAGCCCGTACTCGTTTCAGTCGCTCGCTCCACCCAACCAGCAGGCGGAGGAACACTCCCGCCACCGTGGTTGACGCGTAAGGCCGTCCGAGGTAATGAGCCCACCAGCGCAGTACATCAGTCGTTCCGCGTCCCCGGCTCGCCCATAGGATTTGTCCTGCCCGCGCCTCCCGACCACGCTGCGACGGCTGAGCCGACCCCGGCCCCGACCAATAGCGCCGACGCATTCTGTCGGGGCGCACAGCAAACCCCACCGGTCACGGGGCTTTCGTACAAGCGGCTGAAGGGACTCGAACCCTCGACCTTCTGCATGGCAAGCAGACGCTCTAGCCAACTGAGCTACAGCCGCGCGCGGGCCGGAGTATAGCCTCGGGGTCACGGCGCGACGGCTCGTGCCGGTCTCCAATCCCAGTCCCCGTGTCCCGCGACTCCCGGTGAAAGGACAGCACATGAACCCCTCAGATCCCGGGCCGGCCGACTCGTCAGCGGGCCAGGCGACCGACGCACAGATCAGCCCCCAATCCCGTCTGGACAAGATTCTGGCTGGAGTCCCGCGGGTCCTCTCCAGCCACGTTCACATCATGTTCCTCGGCCTGCTGGGCATCTTCCTGGTCATCCTGCCCCTGCTGGGAGTAGGGATAAGCCAGAAGGAGATGCTGATCGGCGGCAACTACACAAACGTGACCTCGGACCTGGGTGCGTGCATCGCCGCCGGCCTGACCGTTCACCTGGTCAAGCGGGACCGCCGCCGCTCCCAGGAACTCGAGGAGTACTTCCGTCGCTTGCACGATCGCCACACAAAGCTGGAGGAAGAGGTCGGGCGGGCCGCGGCCGCGGCCGAACGGGCCGAGGCGGCGGCGAGCAAGGCCCGTTAGAGCGCCACCCAGGCGTAAGACCGAGGAGGTTGCTTAGCCCGCGGTGGGACCCCCGAGGGCGCTTGTGAACCACACCGTCTTGCCCCGCTGCGCTTCGGCGATAACCCCCCACTGCGTAGCGAGCATGTTCACGAGCGCAAGCCCTCGGCCGTTGGAAACAGCGGAGGTCATTGGCAGCAGCGTGGGACGGCCGTTGCCGTAGTCAGTCAGCCCAACGCAGATCTCCGTCTGCGTGCGGCGGATCGTGACCAGAAAGCCGGTAAGTGCGTGCTGGATGGCGTTGGTCGCCAGCTCAGAAACCATCAACCGCACGTCTTGCAGGCTTGCCGGGGCGTCGGCGAGGGTCTCGGTGACGAAATCACGTGCCTCACGGACGGACGGGGCTACGGCCGGGAACGCTCGCTCGCGGGTCACGACCTCGTCCGTTCCTGAGGACGCGCCGATCACTGAGTCAACTTCCCGACTGTCGGCCGTGGGCCCAGCCCGCGAGCTGCTCACCCCAGAAGATTGGGGCAAGCAGCATCACCGGCCCGCGGGCACTGCGCGAACTGCGCCCCAGGAGATATTTCGGTCGCCGCAATTCGGCTTGGCGACCGTGCGCTCCGCCCCGAGCGCACGGCCGACAAACCAGGAGAGCAACGCCCCCAGCGGGCTCCCCCTGATTTGGCTCGGTCTCCCAGGTGCGGCAAACATCCGCACGTCGTCGCGGCGAGGGGACGCCCGGTGAGGCGCCCGCCCGCTGGTCCGATGTCACGGGCGAAATAGCCGGCTCTCCTCCCTCACAGGCGGCAAGGGAACCCATCCCAGCGCACTGCGGGTTGCTCCGGCGATCTACGCGTCGTGTTGGCGAACGTGGATTCACACCTAAACGATCCCGGCCAAAGCCGTTGCCTCTTAGTCTCTGACGGGACCGGGAGCGGCGACCGAGCGTGCGAGTCACCGAATCGTTCCGCGCTAACGCGTACAGACTGTGCAGCGATTCGTGACCGCTGCATAGACCGCTGGAAGCGATATTACTCCTTATCCGTCACGGTTGCGATGTCCGTCGGGGGCTGGGGGACAGAGGCATCACTCGCGAGTATGCTCTCGGGTTGAGCCTTCGCCCGGGTGCTCTTCTGTCTCTCTACCCGTGTGGCCCTCCAGATGAGACGGAGACCCGAGGTCGTAATGCTGGAACCTGAAAAGGTCCTGTCGGGAGGCGCCCTTAATGCCGCGCTGGCCAACGAGGTGGGCAAGCTGTTCGCCGAGTTCACCGGCCGCGGGGCACGGAAGTCGCGGGCGTTCCTGTATCAGGACCTCGTAATCTGCCTACTGGAGGACGGAGCCACCAACGCCGAACGGAATCTATCCGCGATCGGGAAATCAGACCTCGTCCGCATGCAGCGCGACGCCGTCCAGCGAGCCATAGCGCCGCAGCTCATTGCCGCCGTGGAGCGCCTGACCCAGCGCAGCGTGCGCACTTTTCTGAGCGGCAGCGACGAGGACGGAGGCTCGGCGATCGAGGCTTTCGTGCTCGAGCCCGAGCCGCTGGCCGAGCCGTAGTCACGACGTAGCAAGCTCAGCCGTAAGGGCGTATCGTTTAGGGATGGATCGGCCGAGCGCGCCACGTCGTGGCCGGCCGAATTCATGATCAGCAACGGCGGACGGCTGGGGCCTCGCGGGCCTCACCGGACAAAGGAGAGTTTCGTGTGAGCGAGCAGCAAGCGGCCGTGCCCTTGGCGGGAGGGAACCTACTCGCGGCGATCTCGACCAATATCGTCGCCATATTGCGCGAGCACTATGGTCGCGGACCGATGCGAGCCAAGACCTACGCGCTCGACGACATCATCGTCGTCGTCATGCGAGGAAGTGGTTTCACCCCGCTCGAGCAGACGATCATGGACAGCGGAGACCCCGACCGCGTTGTCGCCATGCGTCACGAGTTTCAGAGGGTGATGCAGCAGCGCTACCGGGAGACGATCGAGCGACTTGCCGGCCGCAAGGTGGTTGCGTTCCTGTCCCAGGCCCACGTCGAGCCCGACATCACCGTCGAGATGTTCTTCATCGACGGGTCATTGCCGGGCTTTGGCGCCGTGGAGATCACGCAACCAGAATAAGATTCGGTCGGCTGGCCGCATGCCGGCGGGCTTCGGCTCGCTACCGGGACTGCTCGGCGTCGCGTCTGGCGAAACGGTAGGCAGCCTCGGCTTGCTCAGATTGGCGCTCCAGTTCCCGCATCCTGGTCGGGTTAGTCGGGCGCATCCCGTAGGCCCGGGCCCTGTACAGGTCATAGCGTTCCCGCGCGTGTCGGGCTTGAGCTTGCAGATCGGCTAGACGTAGCGACGTGTCGCTGGGCCGCGCGCTCATAGATATAGATCACCGATCTGCTCGGCGCCGGCCTTGAAGCGCCGAGGGTGACGCCCACGACCGAACAGGCGCAGGTCCTGCCATGGAGCCCGGTCGGGGGAGACCTGATTTTCCTGGGCACGCTCGAGGGCGAAGGCGACGGCGGGATCGCGGACCCTCTCGCTGGGTGCGACCAGCACCTGCGGGCGAATTAAGACCACCACAGCCCCTCGCCTTCTCTGCCCCTCTAACGGAAGAATTCGCTCGATCGCGAGGAAGGGCGTGGGGCTCGCCGAGCGACCAACAAGGTTACCAGTGGGGGCCAAACCGCCCGGGTGGCTCAGGCTCGATCAGCGTTGCTCGTCCGGCCGCGGATCATGATCACATGCTCCGGGTTGACTCCGACTTGCTGGTCGGTGTCGGCGTCCGTTAGCCAGGCCAGTTCCATGATCGAGCCACGTGCGGCGCCGACGATTCGCGCCTCCACCTGTTGAAGCTCGCCCTTGACCGTGAGCCGGTCACCTCCAACGAGGGTGATCTCAGTGGTGGTCATTGCGTTTCGAGTTCCACAGCTCGGCGAAAGCCGCGCCCGCGGTGCCGGCGCTCACGCTGTGAAATCAAGGATTGCGTATGCGTTGCAGCCCAGCACGTCGCAGGCATATTGCCGCGGATCGCCTGGATCCTGGCGGAAGACGACGAACGGCTGGTGGGAGCCCATGTCGAAGATGGCCGTCACCGTATCTCCCCAGATCGGGTCCGGGTCGCCCACCCGCGTCCGGCAGTCGAGTTTGCCGCGCCGGGTCCAGACCTCGAGAATCCGACGCTGACTCGGAGCCCGGCCCATTTCCCGTTCAGTCTGGCGGCGCAGCTGCTGATAGACATCTTCCTCCGCCTGGCCGTGTTCAACGGGGATAAAGAACGGGGTCGTCGGCATCAGAGCCCGCGCTGGCGGGCATCCTCGCTGAGGGCGGCGGCCAGCGCGGACGGATCGGTCCGCGCTTCAAGCTCAGTGAGGCGCTTGTCCTGGCGTTGCGATTCACGGTAGACGGCGTCCTGGAGCCCCTGCAGGAGGGACTCGAGGTGAGCGATGCGCGCCCGCAGGTCTCTGACCAGCTCGGGATCGCCCATGTCGGTCGGCCGCGGAGGAGCCCCTGCTTGGCTCCCTGATGACACAAACGCGTGGCGGAGCTGCTGGATGCGTGTCCGTAACCGCTCGGTTTCGGGCCTGCTCATCGCGGTCGGAAGCGCTTCGTCGCGGCTGGGCGCGGGGGGTACTGGCGACGTTCCTCGTCGGTCATCTGCCTGATGACGAGAGACCCGGTGTCCACCATCTCGCGCACCTGCGCCAGCTTGGCTTCACGCTTCTCCTCGGCCTTCTCGCGCGTGGTCTTCACCGCGAAGCCGCCCAACCGGTCCGGGGATGCTCCTCAGCTGGCGCAGCAGACCGTGGAGACGCGGACCGCAATGACCGCCGTGACCTTCCGAACATCCCGCTCCTTAAGTCTTCGGCGAGGCGACGAGAGGTCGCGATGGATCGGCGAGCCGCCACCTCTCAGACGCAGCACCGCCAGCCAATTGAACGTAGCACCTCGGTCTATTGCCCGCCACGCCCCCAGGCCGATGCAGCACGCGCTTCTTGCACGGTCGCACGACTTGTCGCTAGAGTCACCATCAGGTCGGGCGTCCGCCCGGCTGTCACCGCAGTGCCACGCGTTTCGCTAGTTCGTTGCTTGTCAGCGCCCTCCGTGTTTCGCTGTTGCACACGACCGGAGGAAGCAGAATGCCAACAGGAACCGTGAAGTGGTTCAGCGACGAGAAGGGCTTTGGATTCATCACTCCCGATGATTCCGGCAAGGACCTTTTTGTCCACCACTCATCGATCCAGGGTGACGGATACAAGTCGCTCACCGAAGGCGCGAAGGTCAGCTACGACGCTGAGCAGGGGCCCAAGGGCCCCGCGGCGGCGAACGTAGTTCCCGTCTAAGCCTGCATGCTGACAGTGACGGGAGCCGCATCGGTTCCCGTCACTTCTTTCGGCGGGTTCAGTCCCCAGCCCAAGCGGGTGTGCAGGTTGCCGGCCCCTACCCGGGCGGCTCCCTAGTAAATCCGCCGGGGTTGGTTTCGATCCAATGCCCATACAGGCACCAGACCGAACCCGCTTAGCTGATTTTGACTTTGGCGGCGGCTCCGCTCGCCCTTGTCGGTCGGCCATAAAGCTTCGATCCAAGGAGACCGTATGTCCTCACGCGGCAAGAAGAAGACAACGATGGCCAAACTCAGCCGTGAGAGCCGCCTCCGGGAACGCCGGGTGGAGAAGGTAGCCCGCAAGGAAGCGCGCCGTCACGCCGCCGCTGTTGAGGCTTCAGAGGTCGATAGCCCTTCGCACGAGGGTGAGAGCCCCGTTGAGGAGCAGGAGAGCCCCAACGCCGACGCCTGAGCGCGTCCGCTACCGCCGGTTCGTGGGCTCCACGGCGGGGTAGCGCTTTCCGAGATGAGCTCGGACTCGCATGTGGTTGTCGTGGGTGCCGGGTCGACGGGCTTGGTGTGCGCGATCCATCTCGCCCGGGCGGGCCTGCAGGTCACCATCGTTGAGCATGCTCCGCAGCCCGGGGGGGCTTCGTCCAGTGGCCAACGCACGCTGCCCGGATTCGTTCACGATCATTGCGCGGGCTTCAATCCGATGACGGTCGCTTCGCCGGCGATGCGCGAGCTCAAACTCGAAGCTGAGGGCCTGCGCTGGGTGAACCCCGAGGCGGTCATGGCCCATCCGTTCTCAGACGGAACGGCGATTGGTCTCCATACCAGTCTCGAGGCGACGGTCGAGTCCCTGGAGGCGACTCACCCCGGAGCGGGTCTGGCGTGGCGGGATCTGGTCGACCAGTACCGGCCGCTGGCCCAGTCCCTGGTTGAGGCGGTCCTGGGCCGCCTTCCCCCGGTGCGACCGCCGCTGGCCCTGGCGGCACGTCTCCGGCGGGATGCTCTACTCCTGGCCCGTCGGATGACAGGGTCGATCGAGGCCTTCGGACTGGACGTATTCACCGGCGCGCTGCGCCCCACCGCCTGGATGGCCGGCTCCGCCCAGCACTCAGGGCTCCCACCGTCGACTGCCGGAAGCGGAGCCTTTGGCTTTCTGCTCCAGCTCCTGGGTCACTCGCACGGCTGGCCATTTCCGGCCGGCGGACAGGGAGAGATCAGCCGGGCGCTGCTGAACATCGCCGAGCGCGAGGGCGTCGTCGTCCGTTGTCAAGCCCACGTGGATCGGGTCCTGATCGGAAAGGGACGCGCCGCCGGCGTCGTGCTCGCCGACGGCGAGGAGATCCCCGCCCGCGATGTCGTGACCACGATCAGTGCCCGTCCCCTGGCCGCGCTCCTGCCCGAGGAAGCCCTTCCCCATCGTCTGATGCGGCGGCTGCGGATCTGGCGTTACGGCACCGCGGCCTTCAAGCTCGACTATGCGCTGCGCAGCCCGGTGCCGTGGAGCGCCGAAGAACCGCGGTCGGCGGCTGTCGTCCACGTCGCGGGAGAGCTCCGGGACCTGGCCGCCGCGGCTGAAGCCGGGAGCCGAGGTGAGGTCCCCGAGCGTCCGGCGCTCGTGGTTGGACAGCACACGCTTTACGACCCCACGCGCGCTCCCGACGGCCGGCACACCCTGTACTGCTACGCCCACGTCCCGTCCCGGTACGAGCCCCCCGACGACGAGGTTGCGGACGTCATCGAGGCCCAACTGGAGCGCTTTGCACCGGGTTTCTCAGGCACCGTGCTCGCTCGTACCTTCCGCGGTCCGGGGCAGACCGAGGGGGAGAACCCGAGCCTGGTCGGCGGTGACCTCGGGGGTGGTTCCATGGAGCTCGACCAGCAACTGATCTTCCGCCCCGCGCCCGAGTTGTGCCGCCACCGCACGCCGCTGCCTGGCCTGTACGTGAGCGGTGCCTCGGTGCATCCCGGCGGATCTGTCCAGGGGATGGGCGGACGATCGGCGGCGCGGGCGCTGTTGGCAGATCGCCGGCTACGGCCCTGGCGCGCTTGACGCCGGGCTCAGGCCCGGACGATGCCCGCCTCGGCGATCCGGGCCAGGCGCCGCAACCCCTTCTCGTTACGCTGGTGGACGAGCCAGTCGGTCAGCGGGTTAATGGCCAGACGCGAGAGCGGATCTCCGGCCGTCTCCTCCATCGTGACCCACGTTCCGTCTTCCGCGGGCTCGAGCCGCAGGGCCACCAAGGCTGTGCCCATCGGCCGCGCACGGGCGCGCAGCACCAGCTTGCGGGATGGATCGCGTTCCACGACCTGGGTGTGGTCATCGATCTTGAAAGGCCCGACTCCGACCCGGTGATGAAAGCGCGAGCCAACCGCAGGCCAGTCCGGGTCCGTGTCCCGGACCGCATCCGAGCCGACGACCCAGTCGGCGTAGGCACCGGCATCGTCGAAGACCTCGAAAATGCGCTCCGGAGACGCACGTATGAAGCGACGGTTTGTGGCCATGCACCTTCGGTACCCGGCCCGCCGCCCTCACAACCCTTGGCGTTCGCCGCTCCCTCCGGTCTCAATCCATGCTCCCGACGCTGATCGCGCTCGGGCTCTCGCCAGCGCTTGTCGCGGCGAGCACCGTGGCGGACATGCGCTGGGGACCGAAGCTCGGCGGGGTGGTGAGCGCGTTCCCCGCCGTCGTCGGGCCGGTGCTGCTCATCGACGTCATCGGTCACGGCCAGGGGTTTGCCGCCAGAGCCGCCGACGGGACCCTGTTTGGATTGGTTGCCCTCGCCGCGTTCTTGGCCGCCTACGCGTGGGCCGCACCGCGCTCGGGGTGGAAGCCCAGCCTGGTGGCGGGTTGGGTGGCAGCGGGTGCGGCGGCCGGTGTCACGGGCCTGGCCACCCGCCACGCCGGGTGGCCGGCCGGTCCCCTGGTCGCCATCGCGTCGCTCGGCCTCGCCTACGCCGCGCTGCCCGCGGTCAGCCCAGTCTCCCGCCGACGGCTGGACGGGACGCACCTGTCGCTCGGACAGCGCTCGGCTCATCCGGTGCTGGTGCGCATGGCGACGACCGCTGCCCTTGTGATCGTGCTCAGCGTCGCGAGTGGCATCGCAGGCCCCTTCATCGGGGGCATGCTGGCTGCGCTGCCGGTCCTGGCCTCGGTGCTTTGCGTTTTTGTCCACCGTGAGTCCGGCTTCGAGGCCCTCATCGGGCTGCTCCGGGGCATGTTGGGCGGCATGGCCGGGTTCGTGGCCTTTTGCGAGATCATCGCGCTGACCGTCCGTGGCGGTGGCACGGCGGTGGCCTTTCTGGCCGCCACAGCGGGGGCGGTGATCGTGCAGGTGCTGGTGTTTCTGACTCTGGCCCGGGCTCCCCGGACCGGCGAATCCGCCGCGATATACAACGGCTGCGGGAGCGGATCGCTGATCGAGACTCGGCGAGCGCCTGGCTCGACGAGCTCGGCGCGGAGTTCGACCGGCGGAACAACCGGCTCCGTCGGACACGCAACGCGCGATCTGAGTGAAGACGGCGCAGCTGGGCTGAGAGGTCAGCGCGCGTGAAGTTCGTGCACCACGTAGGGGCTGTGCACGAGAAAGCCTTCGGGATCCTCGTTGGCCTCGCGAAGAACAGCGGTCATCGCGTCTTGTACCTCCGCCCCGACGCCGGCACGCTCGATCACCGGTCGCACCGCTAGAGCCATTGGATGCTCCTGACCCGCGAGCACATAGGCCTCCGGCGAGCTATCACGGATCGTGAGCTCGGCGGTGGTCGTCGCCTCAAGGGCGAGCCCCTGCCGAGCGGCAAGCGGTCCGAGCGCGGCCGGATCAGACCAAGGAAAGCGCTGAGGCGGGGGTGCCTGGCTGATGCGGCCGAGGATGCGCCGCATCGCGCCGAGCATCGCATCGATCGGCCCGGCTGGGATCCAAGCACTGAGGAGAACGCGGCCGCCGGAGCGTAGGACGCGCTCAACCTCACGCAGAGCTTGCGCCGGATCGGAGGCGAAGATCACCCCGAACACAGAGAGAACCACGTCGGCCGTGCCATCCCGCAGCGGCAGCTCGAGCAGGTTACCCTCGCGAAAGTCGACGTCGACGCCTTGCGTACGCGCGCGCCCGCGGGCGACTTCAAGCAGCCGTGCAGAAGCGTCGATCCCGACCACCCGCGCTCCGCGGCCAGCGGCAAGCAGCGCGGCATTTCCAGTCCCGCACGCCAAGTCGATCACGTCTTGATCTGGCGAGATCGCAGCCATCCCCACGACCGCCTCCGACACAGGCTCAAGCTCCGCCGCCGTTCTCTCGTAATTGCCCGATCCCCAGTCGACCACCGCTGCATCATGCCGCACTGGACAACAGGCAGCGCAACGACAGTCTCCTCAACCCGCAGAGGCCAACTCCCGCCCGCTGCGGACGGCGCCGGCACGGTCGCGGCGACGCTGGAAAGCCTCAGGCGGCCCATGTTTCAGCCGGGCCGAAGGCGACGACCGGAATCGAACCGGTGTAGACGGCTTTGCAGGCCGCTGCGTAGCCACTCCGCCACGTCGCCGCGGCCGCTTAGCCTAGCGCCGCGCGTAAACCTGCTGCCCGTTCTGAAGCAGCGAGCGGCTCAGGCGCTGCGAAGAACGAGGGCGTTCCCGGACGGGTCGCGCAAGCGGCGCGCGCCGGGCGAGAGCTCGTCGACGGGCTCAGGTGTGAGGCCATGCTGCTCGGCGCGGGTCAGGACGGCGTCAAGCTCGGCCTGGCCCGGTAGCACGATCTCGTAGTGGCGCAGCCCGACTGAACCTGGGGGAGGCGGGTCCCGAGGCGGCGCTGTTCCAGGTGTTCAGGCCGAGGTGGTGGTGGTACCCACCGGCGGCCACGAACAGCGCGCCGGGGTATCCGCGGACCATCACGTCAAAGCCGAGCACGCCGGCGTAGAAGCGCTCGATCTCGTCAAGCTCGGACACCTGTAGGTGGACGTGACCAATCCTCGTGCCGGGCGGGACCCGTGGTTGGGGCTGGCTGGCCGTGGCCAGTTCGCCGGCGACGTCCCGCAGGTCGAGCGGGAGGGTGGCCATCTGGAGTTCGCCGTCGCGCCGCTGCCATTCCTGTCGTGGCCGGTCGCGGTAAATCTCGATCCCGTTGCCGTCGGGGTCAGACAGATACAGCGCCTCGGACACGAGATGGTCAGAGGCCCCGTCCAGCGGCCACTGCGCGGCCGACAGGCGAGCCAGGGCAAAGGCCAGGTCGAGCCGGGTGGGGAGGAGGATGGCGAGGTGAAACAGCCCGGTGGCCCGGGGATCGAGGCGCGCCGCCAAGCTGTCGCCGTGCAGTTGCACGAGGACACGCCCGTCGGCGGTGCGGAGGGTCACATCGCCGTCGTCATGCTCGTCCGACCGCAAGCCGAGGACCGACACGTAGAACGCGGTCGAGCGATCGAGATCGGACACCGTCAGGTGGACAGCGCCCATCGTCGTCCCCGGGTCGATGGCCGGCATCGCTGCTGGGGGCACTGATGTCGGCATCGACACGGGAGATTACGCCGCCGACGCGTACTGATGGTGATGCTCGACCAGGTTCGCGACGAGCTCGGCCACGCGCTCGCGCGTCTCGGGCTCGACCAGCCGGCCGTCGGAATCGAACAGCTGGTGGGCACCCGCGATCGGCAGCTCCACGTCCAGAACCCGCGCGCCGGCTAGCCCCAGGGCCTTGCGAAGGTGATCCTGAGCCCACATCGCGCCGTAGTCGGTCACGCTGGCCCCGATCGCTGCCGCCGGCTTGCCCCACAGGGAGGCATCGGGCCCGTGCGGGCGGGAGGCCCAGTCAACTACCTGCTTGACCTGGCCGGGCATGGTTGCGTTGTACTCGGGGGTTGCGAACAGCACTGCATCCGCCTCCTCGATCGCCTCTCGCAGGCGACGAACCTCGAGCGGGGGCTGATCGGTGTCGCGATCCTCGTTGTAGGGAGGGAGCGCTTCGAGGTTCTCGTAGAGCTCGATCTCTACCCCATCGGGGGCGAGCTCGGCCGCAGCCCGGAGCAGCGCCGTGTTATACGACGCCGCCCGCAGGCTGCCGGAGATGGCCAGAATCCGCATTGATTAGGCGGTCTTGACCGCGGAGACGGAGATCAGAAGCTTGACGTCGTTGGAGACGAGAAGGTTGCCGTTGGGCAGGGTCTGATTCCACTTGAGGTCAAACTCACGCCGGTCGATCGTGCTCTCGAGCTCGAGTCCGATGCGCTGGTTGCCCCACGGATCCTCGCCACCCTCGCCGACCGTGCCGACGAGCGCAAGCGGCTTGGTGATGCCCTTGATGGTGATCTCGCCGTTCAGACGGATCTGGCCCTCACCAGCCGGCTCCGTGGACGTGGAGCTGAAGGTGATCTGCGGATGCGCGCCGACGTCGAAGAAGTCGGGGGCCTGCAGATGCCCGTCGCGGTTGGCCTCGTTGGTGTCGATGCTGTCGACGGCGACGTTGCCCTCGAGCAGCGCGCTGTCGTCGCTCACCTCGAGCTTGCCCTCGAACTTGTGGAAGGTGCCGCGCACGGTGGCGATCCCCATGTGACGGACCTCGAAGCCGACGTTCGAGTGGGTGGGGTCTACGTTGTAAGTCCCGGCCGGGATCCGGTCGGTAATCGTGGTCGCTGACATTTATTTCGCTCCAGATTTGGATGAGATGGTTGAGTCTGCAACCAACTATAGCGCGTCCTTGACCGATCAACCATTGATCCATCAAGCATGTCAGTGGAGCCGACATACGGGGGTTTGCGGCGCCGCTCCGCGAACGCGGCCTGCGACTGACTAATCGACCGTGCAGGTCCCGCCGAGATGGGCGCCCGGCAGGCGGCTGAGGAGCTCGGCCAGCTGGTCGACCTCCTCGGGGGTGAAGTGCTCGAGGAACACGCGGTGGATGCTCCGGACATGCGAGCAGCCGGCCTCCCGAAGCTTGTCGTAGCCGACATCGGTCAGTCGCGCATAAGAGACCCGCGCGTCACTCGGGCATCGAACGCGCTCGACCAGTCCGGCCTCCACGAGCCCGTCGACAAGCCGCGTGATCCCGGAGCGGGTCAGCATCGTGCGTTCGGCCAGTGCGGACATCGCCAGCCGCCGGTCCGATTCCTGAGCGAGGTAGAGCATCACTTCGTAATCACGGCTGGTGATGCCGTGATCGGCCGCGAGTTCGGCGTCGAGAACACGGACGATCGAGGCGTGGCTCTGCAGGTAGCTGCGCCAAGCGTCCAGGGCAGCGCCTTCGAGTTTGCCCTCAGCAATAGTGTCCATACCTACATCCTAGTTGACGGATCAACAGTCTTGGCCAGGTCACGGCTGAGCAGAGCATCCCACAGGCCCCGGCCAGCCCGAGGCAGGTCGTTAACATCGACCCCGGCGATGACGCGCCCCGCGCTGTCAAGCCTGTGGCGGACGAGCGTTGCCATCGGCCTCGGTGCCCTGCTGGCGGCCTGCGGGACCGCTGCCTCGACGCGCACCAGCTCCCAGCGGCCGGCTACCCCGGCGCAACGGCTGACCGTGAGCCCGTCCACGGGCACGCCGACGACCGTGTTCAGCCTCCACTTCACCGTCCCCGCCGCCTCGGGGGTCAGCGCCGGCTCACTCCGCAGCTTCGAGCTCGCCGTCACCGGCCCCCGGCGGGCAGATTGTCTCGGTGCTCGGGCCGTGCCGGTGCCGTCGGCGGAGGCAGGCACGACAGTCGAGATCCCGCTGGACCCGGCAAAGCTCGGCGGTCGATGGTGCGCTGGAAGCTACGAGGCTCAGGTCAACGAGGTGCAACGTCCCGCCTGCTCCCCGGGGATGATGTGCCCCCAGTTCCTCCGCGTCGTGGGGACCGTGGGACGGGTCAGCTTTCACATCGTGTCGGCCGCGTAGGGGCGGCGACCGAGTGAATGGAATGGACGATACTGGGCTCGAACCAGTGACCTCCGCCTTGTCGAGGCGGCGCTCTCCCAGCTGAGCTAATCGTCCCTGGGGATCGGGTTAATGTAGCGATCTGGCCGGGTCCCGTCACCCCGCTGGGCAAGGACCCGCCTGGTCTTGGGGCGAGCCGCTAGGAGCCGGGTGGGGGCGGACCCGTTGAAGACGACGGCGCTCCGGCGTCCTCCGCATCAGGTGCTGGCTTCTGGGCCGCGGCCGGATCGCCCGTACCGGCGGGCGTGCTCCGGACGTGGACCGCTGAGCGGGTCGCTCGGGGTCGCGATGGCCCACTGCCCGGCCGGGTGCTCCACGGCCTCGCGGCCGGGGCCGGCGAGAACACTGCGGCCAGGATCAGGGCCGCCACACCAAGCAGGATCGGCAGCACGGGAGTCCCGCCGCCGACGGGGCCAACGCTGATGCGTCGCCGGCACCGTCGAGTGATGACGCGCGTGAGCGCCTTGGTGCGCGCCGCCGCGCGTTACGCCGCCGCCCTGAGAGTCAGCGCCAGCCCCATTCGCGTTCGAACCGGTCGACGCGTGGGTCGTGCCACCGGTCGTGTCGGACGTCGGAGTGCCGGTAATCCAGCCGACCATCGCCGAGCGCTGGCTGGCGTTGAAGACAACGAAGGAATCCGTCACCGTCGTCTGGGAGCACCCCTGGCGCGCCTCAGCCACGAGATCGCTCAGGGCTCCTCGCTCGAGTCGAGCCTCACTCGGGCGGCTGACGTGAAGGATCCGGGCGACGGCCGCCCTGCTATGGGCATGGCCGCCATCGACTCCGGAGCGGAGGGCCAGCAGCCGCTGCTGGCGGCCGGTAAGCGAGCCGAGGCAGCCGAAGTCGTGGCGCACGAGCGTGCGCAGGCGGCGGTTTTCACGTGCCTGACGTCGTGCTGTGCGTTCGCGCGCGGCCCGGCTCCCGCGCGACTCCCGGGTCCGGGCGGCCGAGGAGGACCTCCCCCTGCCCTGCGAATGCGAAGTACCGGCCAGACGCTGTCCGGCCACGGCGGCTCCGCTGTGGGCAAGAACGGCGGACACCGATCCAGATCCCCCGCTACCTGAGCCGCCACCGCTACTCGAGCCGCCACCGCCCCCAGAGCTTCCGGCCGCCCTCGACCCGCCGCCGCTCCCGGAACTGCCCGCACCCGAGACCGGAGTCGACGGGACCGACGGAGTGTGCGGTAGGCCGGGAACGTGGGTGGTAGATCCCGAGGCGCTCGACGGTGAGCTGACGGCCGGGGTCGTCACGGGGGGAGTCGAGACCGCCGGAGTTGAGGCCGTGGTGCCGGGGACCGTCACCGACGGCACGCTGACCGAGGGCACCGTCGCCGACGGAACGGTGGGCGACGGAAGGTTCACCCCTCGGGTGGTCGGGGTCGACAACGCCGCCGCGCGCCGAGCGAAACCAAACGCCGAGAGCAGGGCAATGGCAATGAGAAGAATCAACAAGCTTCTTCTAGGCAAGCGAAGACTCATTTAGTTTCGTTAACCCCCGATAGCGCTAAAACATGCGAAAACTTTCCCAATCGATCAAAAAACTGAACGGTTGGCTGGTTGGCAACCACGGGAAGTGGCAGGCCGAGGGTTTGGCCGAGGACCCCCGTGGTTAGACTGGCCGCCGATGACCGGTTGGCGGGCAGACGGGCAGGACGGTGGCCGCGACGGTGGCCGCGTTCGGGGTCGTCACGGTGCTGATGGGGACGCTCGCCACCAGCGCCCTGGCCCTCACGCGTGTATCCGTGCGTCCGGGCACCGGCGGGCCCAAGACGCATTTCGTGATCCGGTTCCGGGCTCCTGAGCGGACGGGGCGGATCGGGGCGATCCGCCGCACCGACCGTCTCTACGCCACGGGGCCGAAGAGCTCGGGCTGCATCTCGACGGCCCGCCTCACGCTGCCGCCCGTGCGCCGCGGCGACATGGTGCGGGTCGTGCTGCGCCCGAGGACGACCGGGAAGTGGTGCGCGGGGCGCTTCCGGGCTCGGATCGTGCGCACCGAATCACTCATCTGCTCCGGAACCTGCGCGGGACCGCGGCTGCCCTTGCCGAGGACAATCGCGCGCTTCTCCTTCCGCGTCCGGGGACCGGCCGGGAGCCCGAATCCGGCTCCTGCCCCGACGCCGGGCGGCGGCCCGACGTTCGCCGGGATCAAGAACGCCACCCTGTGTGAGGCGGGCGCGCCGAAGGTCGCCCCGCCGACCCGCAGCTACACGGTCAGCTGGGACGCAGCCACCGACCCCTCCACGCCGAGCAGCAAGATCGTCTACGACATCTATTACTCCGCCACCTCCGGCGGCGAGAACTTCAGCTCGCCGCTGGCCACCACCGGTCCCGGTCAGACCGCCTACAGCGGCTCGCTGCCCGGCTCCGGTTCGGCCTACTTCGTCGTCCGGGCCCGTGACGCCGCCGGTCGCCAAGACAGCAACCGGGTCGAGAAGATGGCGATAAACACCTGCTGACCCAGGCCCGGGTCCCGCCCGGATGCCTCGCCGCCCGAATCCCTAGCATCGTGGCCATGGAGTACGAGCTTCCCGACGGGACACCGCTCCCACTGCCCGAGGACGCGACCGGCGCCGACGCCGCGGCCGCGATCGGTCCCGGGCTGGCCCGGGCGGCGCTGGCGGTCAAGGTCGGAGGCGACGTGCGTGATCTCGCCCGACCCCTGCCCTCGCCGAACGGCGCCGGTTCCGAGCTGGAGATCCTCACCGAGCGCAGCGGCGAGGAGGCCCTGGCCCTGATCCGTCATGACACCGCGCACGTCCTGGCGGCGGCGGTGCTCGACCTCTATCCCGGGGTCAAGATCTCGATCGGCCCGGCGATCCAGGACGGCTTCTACTACGACTTCGAGTTTCCGCCCGGGGTGACCATCAGCGATGCCGACTTCGAACGCATCGAGGAGCGGATGCAGGCCCACATCGCCGCCGACGAGCCTTTCGTGCGCGAGGACGTGCCCGTGCCTGAGGCGCTGGAGCGCTTCCGGGCCGAGGATCAGCCCTACAAGGTAGAGCTGATCGAGGACCTGATCCACAACGAAGGCGTCGACGTGGTCTCCCTCTACACCAACGGCAACTTCACCGATCTCTGCCGGGGCCCGCACGCGCCCAGCACCAAGCGGATCAAGGCCTTCAAACTGCAGTCGGTGGCCGGCGCCTACTGGCGCGGTGACTCGGACCGGCAGATGCTGACCCGCATCTACGGAACGGCGTTCTTCTCCAAGCAGGATCTCCAGGAGTTCCTGGACCGGATCGAGCGCGCCCGCGCCAACGACCACCGCCGCCTGGGGCCGCTGCTCGGCCTGTTCGGCTTCTCGGACTACGCGCCCGGGATGGCCTTCTGGTATCCGCGCCGGAGCCCAGGTCTTCAACTCGCTCGTCGCGCTGAGCCGCGAGATGGGCACCCCCCGCGGCTACACGGAGGTCAAGACGCCGCAGCTCTATGAGAGCTCGCTGTTCAAGACCTCGGGTCACTGGGAGAAGTACCAGGAGCACATGTTCATCACCGCGGACTCCGATACGCCGATGGGGCTCAAGCCGATGAACTGCCCCGGCCACGCGCAGCTCTACGCCATGCAGCCACACTCCTACCGCGACCTGCCGATCCGCTATTCCGAGCCCGGGCTGCTGCATCGCAACGAGCCCAGCGGGACCCTGCACGGGTTGTTGCGGACCCGCAACTTCGCCCAGGATGACGCCCACATCTTCTGTGCCGAGGACCAGATCCAGGACGAGGTGGCGGCCTGTCTGGAGTTCGCGTTCGCGACCTACGCGATCTTCGGCTTTGACGTCCGCCTCGAGCTCTCGACTCGGCCCGAGCAGCGGCTCGGCTCCGACGAGCTGTGGGACCGCAGCGAGGGGGCGTTGATGGCGGCGCTCGAGAGCCATGGGCTCAGCTACGACCTCAATCCGGGCGACGGCGCCTTCTACGGAGCCAAGATCGACATGCACGTGACCGACAGCCTCGGCCGCTCGTGGCAGCTCGGCACCGTCCAGCTCGACTACCTGCATGCCCGAGCGCTTCGGCCTCGTCTACACCGGCGCCGATAACACCGAGCATCGGCCGGTCATGATCCATCGGGCCCTGATGGGCTCCTACGAGCGGCTCATCGGGATCCTGCTCGAACACACCGCCGGGGAGCTGCCCGTGTGGCTGAGTCCGGTCCAGGCGCTCGTGCTGCCGATCTCCGACCGTCATCTCAAGTACGCCACGCAGGTTGCAGACGAGCTGGTCGCCGCCGGGTTGCGCGTCGAAGTCGACGACCGCACCGAGTCGGTGTCGCGCAAGATCCGCGACGCCGAGCTGCGCAAGGTCCCGTTCATGTTGATCGTCGGTGACCGGGAGCAGGAGGGCCACCAGGTCAGCGTACGCGAGCACCAGTCCGGCGATATCGGGTTCGGTGTCGGTGAGCGACTTCGCCGCCCAGCTCGACGAGCTGGTCAAAAGTCGCGCCCAGCGTTGATTTCGCCGCTATACTCGCCCTCGTTGATCCGAACGCAATACACACGGCCCGGCACCGTTTGACCCATCGCCGCGCTTCTAACTAGTGCCGGTTCCGCGCAGATTTGACCGGCGCCCGCCCGAGCGGGACCAGACTCGGATCAACGATCGCATCCGCGTGCCCGAGGTACGGCTCGTGGGCGAGGACGGCAAGCAGATCGGCGTCATCCCGACCTCGGAAGCGCTCGCCTACGCACAGGAGCGTGACCTCGACCTGGTTGAGGTGGCTCCCGATGCCCGTCCGCCCGTCTGCCGCGTGCTCGACTACTCCAAGTACAAGTACGAGCAGGTCCAGAAGCAGAAGGCGGCGCGCAAGCATCAGCAGCAGATCAACATCCGGGAGATCAAGTTCCGGCCCAAGATCGCTCAGAACGATTACGACACCAAGAAGGGCCACGTTCGGCGCTTTCTGCTCGGCAAGGACCGGGTCAAGGTGACGATCATGTTTCGCGGGCGCGAGGTCACCCATCCCGAGCGCGGGACCGCGCTGCTGGAGAAGCTGGCCGAGCGAGCTGTCCGAGATCGCCGTCGTCGAGCAGACGCCGCTCCAGGACGGGCGCAACATGACGATGATGCTGGGGCCGTCCAAGACGGTTCTGTCCGGCGAGGCCGAGGGTTCAAAGCCGCCGGCGGAGAGGCCCGGCCGCGGCTGAGTCGCGCCGCGGCAGCCGGCACCGCGACGGCGCAGGCACCGGAGCAACGCCGAGCCCGCCGGCGGCGCTGCCCAAGGCGCCGCCCCGATGTCGCCAACGGCGCCGGGACGGGCAGTCCCGAGCGGGCAGCCCCGAGCCCGCGCCCAGCGACGCCACCGCCTGATCGTCCGCCCAGGCGCCGCCCGCGCGCCCCGATATGCCGCGCTCGGATCCGCCCCGGCCGGGCCCCGGCTCTGGGTCTGCTTTACTGCTCTGTCGCGATGCCGAAGATGAAAACCCACTCGGGCGCCAAGAAGCGCTTCAAGCTGACCGCCACGGGCAAGGTCCGCGGTCGGCACTCCTTCACGAGCCACATCCTCGAGAAGAAGTCGCCCAAGCGCAAGCGTCATCTCGGCCAGCCCGCGGCCATCGCCAAGGTCGACGAGAAGGCCGTCAAGACCCTGCTCGGGGCCAAGCGCAAGGCGGTCGTCCGGGGCGAACGCTCATGACGCGAGTCAAGCGTTCACTGCACGCGCGCAAGAAGCGCCGCGCGACTCTGAAGATGGCCAAGGGCTACCGGGGTGACGCCAGCCGTCATTACCGGACCGCCAAGGAGGCGGTGCTCAAGGCCGATCAGTACCGCTACCGGGATCGGCGCAACCGCAAGCGCGACTTCCGCCGTCTGTGGATCACCCGCATCAACGCCGCCGCGCGCCAGAACGGCCTGTCCTACTCGCAGTTCATGCACGGCCTGCAGACCGCCGGCGTTGAGCTGGATCGCAAGATCCTGGCCGACATGGCCGTTCATGACGCCGACACCTTCCGACGCTTTGCCGAGCGCGCCCGTGAGGCGCTGGCTGCCGGCTGAGCAACCAGCCGAACACCAGCACCGCCATCCGGGCGCCGCTCCACTGGAGCCGGCGCCTTTTTTTATTCCCATGACCATCACCAGCATCCACAACGAGAAGCTCAAAGAAATCCGCAAGCTGACCCGCCAGCGGAGAGCCCGCGAGCGGAACCGGCCGGTTCGTGGCCGAGGGCGAGGATCTGCTGGCCGCGGCCGACGCGGCCGGGTGGGTTGCGGCCGAGCGTCTGTGCGCGACCGGAAGCGGCCTGCCCGGGCCTCGAGGTCGAGCCCGAGCCCTGCTGGCCGGCGCCTCGTCACTCGGTTCGGGCACGCGAACGCTGGCCGTCTACGAGGAGCGGTGGGCACCGGAGCCCGACGGTCCTCTCTGCGTTTACCTGCACGGCGTCGCCGATCCGGGCAACGTCGGCGCGGTGCTGCGCTCCGCCCAGGCGTTCGCCGCTGACTCCGTGGCCCTCGGCCCGGATACCGCCGATCCGTTCTCGCCCAAGGCCGTACGGGCCAGCATGGGGGCGGTCTTCACGACCGCGGTGGCCCGGCGTTTGCGACCGCACGGCGCTACCGGGTCCAACCGTGGCCCTGGTCGCGGGCCAAGGGCCGCCGCTGCACACGCTCGGGCTCGACGGCGGCCACGCTGCTGATCGGGGCCGAGCGCGAGGGTCTGCCTGAGGAGCTGGTGGCCGCAGCCGACCAGGTGGCTCAGATTCCGATCGCCAGCCATTCGCTCAACGCCGCCATGGCCGCGACCGTTGCCCTCTACGAGATAACTAGGATCCGGCCGGCATGACCGAGACCACCGACCGCATCGCGCAGCTCGAGGCCGAGGGGCTCGCCGCCATCGCCGCCGCCACCGGCACCGACGCCCTGGAGGAGATTCGGATCCGCCTGCTGGGCCGCAAGGCCGAGCTTCCCAACCTGCTGCGCGGCGTCGCCCAGCTCGCCCCCGAGGAGCGGGCGGCCGCGGGCAAGGCCGCCAACCAGGCGCGCCAGCGGCTTGAGGCGGCGATCGAGGCCCGCGGTGCGGACCTGGCCCGGGCTGAGCTCGACGCCCGCCTGGAGCAGGACCGCATCGACGTCACGCTGCCGGGCGACCCGCTGCCCGCCAGTCGGTCGGCTGCACCTCATCACGGCCACCTGGCGCGAGATCGAGGATGTCTTCATCGGCCTCGGCTTCAACGTCGCCGAGGGGCCCGAGGTGGAGACGGTCTCACTACAACTTCGACGGGCTGAACTTCGACACCACGCATCCATCGCGGCTGATGACCGACACCTTCTATGTCGGCGAGCGCGAGTCGGTCGACATCTTCGATCCGGAGGCGGCGCTGCTCCGCGTCCACACCTCACCGGTTCAGCTGCGGGCGATGGAGCAGCAGCCACCGCCGCTCTACATCGTGATACCCGGCCGCGTCTACCGCCTTGACTCCGACGCCACCCACACGCCCCAGTTTCATCAGGTCGAGGGGCTGGCCGTCGACGAGGGCGTGACGCTGGCCGATCTCCAGGGCACGCTGCTCGACCTTCGCCCGCGCCGTGTTCGGAGACGAGCGCGAGGTGCGGATGCGCCCGCACTTCTTCCCCTTCACCGAGCCGAGCGTCGAGGTCGACGTGTCCTGCTTCAACTGCACCGGCCGGAGTGACCGCCGACGGACGGCGCTGCCCGCTGTGCAAGGGCACGGCCTGGATCGAGATCCTGGGCGCGGGCATGGTCGACCCCAACGTGTTCGCGCAGGTGGCCGAATATGGCTATGACCCCGAGCGCACCCAGGGCTTCGCGTTCGGGATGGGTATCGAGCGGATCGCCATGCTCAAGCACGGCGTGCCCGACCTGCGGCTGCTGTACGAGAACGACGTCCGCGTCCTGGAGCAGTTCTAGATGGTTTACGACCCCCCGACCGCGATGGGTAGGCGCTGATGCGCGGCTCCCGTGGAGTGGCTGCGCGAGTACTGCCGGCCCGACCTCGGCACCGACCGCGCTGGCCGACCGCCTGGCCATGACCGGTACCGAGGTCGAGCGGGTCGAGCATTACGGCGTTGATGCGCTCGAGCAGTTCGTGGTCGGCAGGGTGCTCACCGCCGATCAGCATCCCGACGCCGATCGGCTGCGGGTGTGCACGGTCGACGTGGGGGAGGGCGAGCCGAGCCAGATCGTCTGCGGTGCGCCCAACGTCGCGTCCGGCCAGACCGTGGCCGTGGCCAAGCCCGGCGCGATCATGCCCGACGGCACCAAGCTCAAGGTGGCCAAGCTCAGGGGCCAGGCGTCACACGGGATGATCCTGGCCGAGGACGAGGTCGGGATCGGCACCGAACACGACGGGATCATGGTGCTCGGACGACGACGGGCTGACGCCGGGCGAGCCGCTGCGCGAGGTGCTCCCGATCGCCACCGACGTGCTCGAGCTCGAGATCACCCAGAACCGGCCCGACTGCCTGGGCATCTACGGGGTGGCGCGCGAGGTGCACGCCGCCACCGGGGCGTCGCTGGCCCCACCGCCTTGGACCCAGGACCCCGGCTCGCCCGGCGAGCTCGACGCCGTCCGGATCACCGTGGAGGACCCCGACCTCTGCCCGCGCTTCACCGCGCGGGCATTCGAGAACGTGCGCATCGGCCCTCGCCGCGCTGGCTGAAGGCGCGGCTGATGGCCTCCGGTCAGCGACCGATCTCCAACGTCGTCGACATCACCAACTACGTGATGCTGCTGACCGGTCAGCCGCTTCACGCCTTCGACCTCGACCGGGTGGCGGGCGCCGAGCTGACCGTCCGCCGGGCCAAGGCCGGCGAGCAGATGGAGACTCTCGACGGTCAGACGCGCGTGCTGAACGAGGAGATGGTCCTGATCGCCGACGCCGACGGCCCGACCTCGATCGCCGGCATCATGGGGGGCGCGCGCTCCGAGGTCGGTGCGCGGACGACCCGCGTGCTGATGGAGGCCGCGAACTGGAACGGCCCCAACATCCACCGCACTTCGCTGCGGCTCGGCCTGCGCACCGAGGCCTCGGGCCGCTTTGAGAAGCAGCTCGAGCCCGAGCAGGCGATGGACGCCCAGGCCATGGCCGCGCAGCTGATGATCGAGCTGTGCGATGCCCGCCTGCGTCCCGGGCACGATCGACATCGGCGGCCCCGGGCCGGCCCCGGCCACGATCCGTCTGCGTGACGCGCGCGTCGCGGGACTGCTCGGGCTCGAGATCCCGCGCTCAGCGCAGCGCCGAGATCCTCCGGGCGCTCGAGTTCACCGTCGCCGAGGCCGCCGATGGCCTGGACGTCACGGTACCCCCGTTCCGGCGCGCCGACGTCACCCGCGAGGCGGATCTGATCGAGGAGGTCGCCCGGCTCGGGGCGCTCGAGCATTGCCGGCCACGCTTCCGCCGCCGCCACGGCGCCTCGGGGCGCCTGACCCGCGAGCAGCGGCTGCGCCGGCGCGCATCCGACGCGCTGGCCGCGCAGGGCCTGCATGAGACGGTCGGGTGGAGCTTCGTCGCCGCCGAGCAGGCCGAGCGCCTGCGGATCGGCGAGCGGTCCGTTCGTCGCCCTGGCCAATCCGATGTCGCGCGAGCAGGCCCGCTTGCGGACCGTCCTGATCGGTGGCCTGCTCGAGGCGATGCGCGCGCAACCGCTCGCGGGGGGCAGGCGCCGTCCGCCTGTTCGAGGCCGGCGCGGTCTACCTGCCCGGCGATCAGATCCTGCCGCGTGAGCCGTACCGGATCGCGGCCGCCGTCACTGGCCCGGTCGGCCGGCCGACCTGGCGCGAGCAGGCTCCGCCGACCGCTGATTTCTTCACCGCCAAGGGCGTGCTGGGCGGTCTCCTGGAAACGCTGCACGCGCCGTGGACGCTGACGCGCCGGGGCCCCGGAGCCCTTCCTGCATCCCGGGCGAGGGGCCGAGGTTCTGGTCGCCGCCCAGCCCGCGGGCTGGGTGGGGGAGATCCACCCTCAGGTCGCTGCCGCCTGGGACTTCAGCGATCGCCGTGGCCGGCTTCGAGATCGATTTCGCGACCGTCGCCGCGGCCGTCTCAGAGCCCGAATACAGCGATGTGACGAGCTTCCCCGAGGTGCGCGAGGACCTGGCCGTGATCGTGCCTGACTCGGTCACCGCCGCCGAGGTCGTGGCCACGGCGCTGAGCGCCGGCCGGCCGCTGCTGGCGCGGCCGAGGTGTTCGATGTCTACCGGGACGCAGAGCGGATCGGGGCCGGCAATGTGTCGCTGGCCCTGCGGCTCGTGTTCCGCGCCCCCGATCGGACGCTGACTGATCAGGAGGTGGCTGAGCGGCGGCGCCGGATCTCCGCCGCGCTTGCCGAACAGCTACAGGGCCACGTCCGTGAGTCCTGAGTCAAACCCGCGAGTGGCCGTGTTCGGGGCCGCCGGCTATGCCGGGGCGCTGTGCGCGCGCCTCGTGCAGCGCCATCCCGCCTTCGTGCTGCGGACCATCACCTCGCGCTCAGACGTCGGGCGCCGCCTGGACGACCTCTACCCCCACCACCGGGTGCCGCTCGTGCTCGAGGAGCTCGACCTCGACCGCCACGCTGATGTTGAGGCGGCGATCGTCGCCTACCCGCACGGCGCTGCGGCCGAGGTCGTCGCGGCCCTGGTTACCCGGGGCGTCCGCGTCGTCGACCTGAGTGCTGACTTCCGGCTCCGGGACGCCGGCGTCTATGCCGAGTGGTATCGCGAGCACCCCAGTCCCGAGCTGATCGCCGACGCCGTCTACGGCCTGCCGGAGCTCTACCGCGGCCAGATCGCCGACGCGCAGATCGTCGCCAACCCCGGCTGCTACCCGACCGCGACCCTCCTCGCGCTTGCGCCGCTGGCTGCCGCCGGGCCTGATCGGCGACGTGATCGTCGACGCCAAGTCCGGCGTCTCCGGAGCCGGGCGCGCGCCGACCGACAAGACCCATTTCGTGACCGTCGATGAGAATGTCAGCGCCTACGGCGTGGCCGCCCACCGCCACACCCCGGAGATCGAGCAGGAGCTGGCCGTGCTTGGCGCCGACGTCCGGATTACCTTCACGCCGCATCTGCTGCCGCTCGATCAGGGCGAGCTCGTCAGCTGTTACGTGACTCCTACCGATGGTGCGCGCCGCGCGACGCTAAATCTCTTTTTCAAGATTTGTATGCCGATGAGCCGTTCGTCGAGGTGTCCGACCGGCCGCCGGGCGTGCGCGACGTCCGCGAGACCAACATCTGCCGCCTCTCGGTCCACGACGACGAGCGAACCGGTCGGCTGATCGTCTTCGCGGCCATCGACAACCTGTGGAAGGGAGCAGCCTCCCAGGCGGTCCAGAACCTGAATCTCATGTTCGGGCGGCCCGAGGGGGAGGGGATCGCATGAGTCCCGGCTTCTTCACCAGCCGCTGGATCGAGCCCCTGGACCACGTCACCGAACTCGATGGTGTCGGTCTCGCTCCCGGCTTTCGCGCGGCCGGGGTGTCCGGGGGGATCAAGGCCGGGGCGATCCCCGACGTCGGCCTGCTCGTGTCCAGCGCTCCCGAGACCACCTCGGCGGCGCGGTTCACGGCCACCGGGGTGCCGGCGCCCCCGGTGCTCCTCTGCACCGAGCGCTGCCAGCTCGCAGCGGTGCGGGCGGTCGTCGTCAATTCCGGAAACGCCAACGCAGCCACGGGCCGCGCGGGATTCGAGAACGCGGCCAAGATGCAGGGCGCGGCGGCGATGGTCGCGGGCGTGTCGGAGGAACAGCGTCGCGGTCGCCTCGACCGGAGTGATCGGCGTTCCGCTCCCGATGGATCGCGTCAACGCGGGAATCCTCGCGGCCGCCCACCAGCTCTCCGCCCGACGGGGACGAGGCCTTCGCGGCGCGCGATCCAGACCACCGATGCCTTCGAGAAGCGCGCTCGGCTTCGGGTCACAGCTGCCCTCAGGCCCGGTCACGCTGACCGCCCAGGCCAAGGGAGCGGGCATGATCTCGCCCCGGTTCGCCACTCTGCTCTGCTTCGTCCAGACTGACGCCGTGCTGTCATCCGAGACCTGTGACCTGCTGCTCGGGGTGTGTCTGCGGCGCTCGTTTGAGCGGGTCAGCGTCGACGGTCAGCTGTCCACCAACGACACCGTGATCCTTCAGTGCAGCGGCGTCTCCGGGGTGCGGGTCGAGCCCGAGAGCGAGGATGAGCTGCGCTTCGGCGAGGCTCTGGACGCCCTGTTGCGCCAGCTCGCGCTGATGGTCATTCGCGACGGGGAGGGCGCCCGGCGGACCGGTCGGGTGACCGTGCGCGGCGGCCACGAGGAGGCGGTCGCGGCGGTCGCCCGCGCGGTCGCCAACTCGGCGCTCGTCAAGACGGCCCTCTACGGCGGGGACCCCAACTGGGGGCGGATCATCCAGGCCGTCGGCGCGGCGCTGCCCGGAACCGCTCCGCTGCCCGTCGACATCTCGATCGAGGGTGTGATCGTCTGCTCGGGCGGAAGCTATGTCCCTCACGACTCGGCCGCGCTCAGCCGGGCGGTGGCCCGCGACGAGGTCGAGTACGAGATCGGCGTGCCCGGCGAAGGGGCCGAGGCCGAGCTCTATTTCTCCGATCTTGGTCACGAGTACGTGACCATCAACGCCGACTACACGACCTAGTGCCGCTGCCATGAGCGTCCGCCCACCTCGCGACATAACCACCCTGCTCGAAGCGCTCCCCTACATCCGGGAGTTCCACGGTCAGACGGTGGTCATCAAGTACGGCGGCGCGGCGATGATCGACAGCGCCTTGCGGGAGGAGTTCGCCCGCGACGTCGTGCTGCTCAAGTACGTGGGCATGAACCCGATCGTCGTGCACGGCGGCGGCCCGGAGATCACGAGCTACATGGAGCGTCTCGATCTTCCGGTCGAGTTCGTCGATGGCCTGCGCGTGTCCGACGCCGCCACCGTCGAGGTGGCCAAGATGGTCCTGGTGGGCAAGGTCAACAAGGACATCGTCCTGCGCCTGGGGCGCCACGGACAGCCGGCGGTCGGGCTGTGCGGCGACGACGGCATGCTCTTCCGGGCCTCCCGCCAGGTCGCGCCGAGCGGTCAGGACATCGGCTTCGTGGGCAAGATCGAGCGCGTCGACGTCGACGTCCTCATGCACATCGCCCAGGACTACATCCCGGTCGTGGCCAGCGTCGGCGCCGACCGGGAGGGCAACTCCTACAACATCAACGCCGACGAGGCCGCCGGCGCCGTGGCCCGGGCCCTCGGCGCTTACAAGATTATGTTCCTGACCGATGTGGCCGGGTGGCTGCGCGACCCGACCGAACCCGACAGCGTCATCTCAGAGGCCGGTGCCGACGCAGTCACGGCGGCCCTGCCCGGCATCGCCGGTGGCATGCGGCCCAAGCTCCTGGCCTGCCTGGAAGCGATCCAGGGCGGGGTCAGCTTCGCCCACATCGTTGACGGCCGCGTGCCCCACAGCCTTCTGCTCGAGCTGTTCACCGACGCCGGTCAGGGGACCAAGATCGGAGCTGACTCGGCGTGAGCTCGCTGGCCGAGCTGCAGAGCCTCGAGCGCGACTACGCGATCGGGACCTACGTCCGCAATCCGGTCCAGTTCGTGCGCGGCGAGGGTGTGCGCCTGTGGGATGCCGACGGTCACGAGTACCTCGACTTCCTGGCCGGGATCTCGGTCCTCAACGTCGGTCATTGCCATCCGCGCGTCGTGGCGGCGGTGCGCGACCAGGTCGGCCGGCTCACGCACGCGACGAACCTCTACTACACCGAGCCGGCGCTGCGGCTCTCAGCCGATCTGGCCCGGAGCTCCCTCGGCGGCAAGGTGTTTCTCTGCAACTCGGGCGCCGAGGCCAACGAGGCGGCGATCAAGCTGGCCCGGCGCGCGCGGCCTCGGGGCAACATCGTCGTCCTCGAGGAAGCCTTCCACGGCCGCACCTACGGCGCGCTGTCGGCCACCCCGCAGGAGTCAAAGCAGGCCCCGTTCGCCCCGCTGGTCCCGGGGTTCGTCGTCGTGCGCCAAGGACCCCGGAGGCGCTGGCCGCGGCCGTGGACGGGGAAACGGCGGCGGTATTGCTCGAGCCCATTCAAGGTGAGACGGGCATCAACGTCCTTCAGCCGGAGCTGCTCGACGCCGCGCGGGAGGCCTGCGACCGCACGGGCGCGGCGCTCATCTTCGATGAGATCCAGACCGGAATGGGCCGAACCGGCTCGCTCTGGGCCTATGAGCAGACCGGCGTAATCCCCGACGCCATGACCAGCGCCAAGGCACTGGGTGGCGGGCTGCCGATTGGCGCGCTGATCACCGGGCGATAGGCTGGCCGATGCGCTGGCCCCGGGCGATCACGGGTCGACCTTCGCCGGCGGTCCGTTGGTCGCATCGGCGGCGTTGGTGGCGCTCGAGATCTGCTCCGATCCGGAGCTGCTCGAGCGCGTCCGCAGCCTGGGGGAGAGGCTCCGGGCCGGCCTGTGCGCGCTCCCGGCCGTGGCCGAGGTCCGGGGACGCGGCCTGATGATCGGGTTCGACCTGGCCGATGGATACTCTGCGCCCGAGCTGGCCGCCCGCGCGCTGCTCGAGCAGCGGCTGGTCGTGAACGCGACCGGGCCCTCGACGCTGCGGCTCGAGCCGCCGCTGATCGTCACCGAGCGCGGACATCGATCAGGCGCTCCAACGGCTAGGCGAGCTCCTGCGATGACGATCGCTCCCCCCAAGGCCAAGATCTAGGTGCCGCTCTCCTCCGAGCTACGATCAGACGCGGCCGCGGTCGCGGTGCTGAGGGCGTTGCTCGAGGTGATCGTGGCCAACCGCGAAGGTGTTCTGGCCGGGCGCGACCCCGAGCACCTGCACCAGCTCAGGATCGCGGTGCGTCGCTCGCGGACCGTGCAGCGCCAGCTCGGCGCGGCGTTCCCTCCGCTCGAGCTGCGCGGGTTTCGCAGCGAGTTTCGCTGGCTGCAGCTGGCCACCGGGGAGGCCCGGGATCTCGACGTCCAGGTGGAGGACTTTGATGATCTCCGCGCGCTGTTGCCCGAGGCGGTCCGTCCCGATCTTGATCCCCTGCGGATGGTCCTCGAGCACTGGCGCCTGGCTGCCCGCGGGGCTACGGTCCGGATGCTGCGCTCCCGGCGCACGGTGGATCTGCTGACCGACTGGGAGATGCTGCTCGAGACCCTGGTCGAGTTACCGATCGCCGACCGGGAGCCGGCAACGCGACCGATCGGGGAGCTCTCGGCCCAGCGCGTGCGACGCGCCTACAAGCGCCTCCTGAAGCTCGGGGAGGGGGTCTCGGCCGACACGCCGGCGCCGGTCCTGCACGAACTGCGCAAGAAGGGCAAGGAGCTGCGCTACCTACTCGAGCTGTTCGCGGTTCCCCTGCACTCGGCGGCGGCCCTGGAACCGGTCATCGAGCCCCTGAAGGCGCTCCAGGACATCCTGGGCCGCCAGCAGGACCGCGTGGTTCAGATCGCCGTCCTGCGCCGGGTCGCCGACGAGGTGGCGACCCTGCCCGACGGGGTGCGGGCGGTCCTGGCGATGGGCGTGCTGACCGAACGTCTGGCCGAGGATGCCCGGGTCGCGCGCTCAGAGTTGAACGGACCCCTGGCCGAGCTCGGAGCCACCGAGCAGCGCCAGATCATCAAACACACACAGGTCTAGACGCACCCCGCCGGCCAGCCCGTACCTCTACCCCCAAGCCAATACCCTTGCCCCAGCCATGACCGACCCGATCCAGCAACTCAGCGCCTCCTACCTCGCCGACCCCAGCTCGGTGGGCCGCGTACTGCTTCTCTACAGCGGCGGCCTGGACACCAGCGTGATGCTGAAGTGGATTCAGGACCAATACGAGGCGGAGGTCGTCGCACTGACGATCAACCTCGGGCAGCCCGGCGAGGACTACGAGGTCGTCAAGGCCAAGGCCATGCAGATCGGCGCCATTGAGGCGCACGTGATCGACGCCCGCGAGGAGTTCGCCCGCGACTACGTGCTCCCGGCCATCAAGGCCAACGCCATCTACGGGCTCGGCTACCCGCTGTTCACCGCGCTCGGACGGCCGCTGATCGCCAAGCTCGCCGTCGAATACGCCCTGCGCAGCGGGTGCGACACGGTCGCCCACGGCTGCACCGGGAAGGGCAACGACCAGGTGCGGATCGAGGCCACGGTGGCCACCCTGGCGCCGGAGCTCAAGGTGATCGCCCCGGTGCGAACCTGGCGCATGGGTCGCGACGAGGAGGCCGCCTACGCCCGCCGGCACGGGATTCCGGTCAAGGGGGGCTCCGAGGTGGCCCCGTACTCGATCGACGACAACCTGTGGGGCCGCTCGAGCGAGGGCCGCTGGATCGAGGACCTCGAGCATGCCCCTGACGACGACGTCTTCCAGCTCGTCACGCGCCCCGAGCTGGCTCCCGACGAGCCCGAGGTGATCGAGCTCGAGTTCGAGCGCGGGGTTCCGGTCGGCTTGGACGGCGAGCGCCTGGATCCCGTGGCCTTGATCGAGCGTGCCGGAGCGATCGGCGCCCGGCATGGGGTGGGGATCGTCGACCACATCGAGGACCGGATCGTCGGCTTGAAGGTGCGCGACATCTACGAGGTGCCCGCGGCGGCGATCATCCTCCTCGCCCATCAGGAGCTCGAGAAGCTGGTCGGCACGATTCATCAGAACCAGCTCAAGCCGATGCTCGACCAGCGCTGGGCCTACCTCGTCTACGCGGGCCTGTGGTGGGAGCCGCTCCGCACCGACCTCGATGCCTACATGGAGGCGGCCAACGCGCTCGTCACGGGCAAGATCGCCATCAAGCTCTACAAGGGCTCGGCGCGAGTCGTGACCCGTTCGTCTCCGCACGCGGTCTATGACGCCCAGCTGGCCACCTTCTCGGAGTCCGGCGGCCTGTTCTCCCAGGCGGCCTCGCCGGGTTTCATCGAGCTCTGGTCGTTGCAGTCCCGGATGGCCTGGCAGATCCGGCACGGCACCAAGACCGACGCCGACGACGCCGTGCTCGAACCGGAGACCCTGGATCCTGAGGGCCCTGGAGCCTGAGCTCCAACCGCTGCCGTGGCCAGACGTCGGTCTTCAGGCGCTCCTGTGCGTAGGCGCCGAGCGGCCGGGGTAGTCTTTCCGACATGGGTTACAAGGTTCTTGGCTTCGTCGTCTGGCAGGGCAGCAAGCTGTATGCGCGACGCCGGTTCGCGGACTCACGGACCAAACTGGCCGTGGCCGGGATTTCTGCGGCTGTGCTGGCCGGGGTCGTGGTCGCCGCGCGTGAGTCTGCGGCGAACTCTCACTAGAACTCCGCAGACTTACAGGATTTTCAGCGCGCTCCGAGAAGATTCGGGGACGACCGCTCGCCGTCCCGGCAGCGGCCGCAAGCGATATGTATGACTGACTTCGCTCCCGCTGAACTCCCTCTGGCCATCGACCGTGTCCATGGCTCTCGCCCCTCGGCGGGGGAGATCCGGCTGGCCCTGAGCGGTGCCTGGCAGGGACCAGGCGGTGAGCCTGGGCAGGAACCACTGCTCGTCGTCCAGGTCGAAGGTCGCCGGCATCGGTTTCCCGCCGACCGCGAGGACCAATTTGAAGTGGCGCCAGGCCGGTGGCGAGCCACGTTCTCGGTTCCCGACTGGGCCGAGCCGCGGCACGAAGGTCAGGCCGCGCTGTGGATCGGAGACGCGGTCGTGCCCGTGCCGCCTCTGCACGGCGCCCCCCACTCCGCGCTGACCCCGGCCTCAGCCAGACCGGCCCCGACAGGACCGATCTCGGAACCGGCGCCGGCAGAACCGGCCGCGGCAGAACCGGCCGCGGCAGAACCGGCCGCGGCAGAACCGGCTGCGGCAGAGTCGTTCGCCGAAAGCTCCGCTGGTTTGCCGGATAGTGGATCTCAAGTCGAGCCTGAGGGAGACCAGTCTATGTCTCGGCTTCCGGGTGAGACTCCGGGTCCCGGTCTGGGGTCGGCAGACGATCGCTCAGTCCTGCCACCGCCCCCGGGCACTGGGGGATTTGCGCCGGAAACGCCCCGTTCAGGACCTCTGGCCGACCTGCTGCTCAGGGAGACAGTCGCTGCTCTGCACGGCGAACTCGAGCGACGGACGTCGGAGGTCGCGAGCCTGCGCGCCGCCGTCGGAGACGCTCGAGGCGAGCTCGAGGCTCGGAGCGAGACCCAGGGCCAGCTCGAGGCCACGCTGGGCGAACTCAGCGTTGAGCTGAGGCGGTTGATGGAGGTCGTCGAGGAGCAACGCACAGAGCTTGAAGAGGAGAGGGCCCGCGCGACCCAGGCCAGCGACGAGCTGGCCGAGCTGGCCGCGGCGAGGACCGAGCTGGCCGAGTTGCGGGTGGCCCTGCAAGCGCGCGACGACGAGCTCAGGCACGCGCGCGACCAAGCCGCGGCGGCGCAGTCCCTGGCCCAGCAGCACGCCCACCAGAACAGCACTCTGCGTGAGGAGCTGGCCGCCAGCCAGGTCGCGCGCGAGGGCGCGCTGAGTGAGGTGGCGGGCCTGCGGGGCGAGATGAGCCGCATCGGAGCCGAACTGGCCGTCACCCGCGAGCGCGTGAGCAGCGAGTCAGGCGATCTCGGTCAAGCCGGCCGGCTGTTGGCTGAGGCCAAGGCCCTGGCCGACCAGCTCCGCCGCGAGCGCGACGGCTGACCGGCAGCTTCCGGGCGCCGGGGGAGGGGAAGCGACGTCCGTCCGCGCGGGTAAATACCTTCGGACGCGATGAGCGAGCCACCAGCAGTCCCGTCTGCGCTGGGAATCGAAACGGTCGAGTGGCTTGCCGAGGGCGGTGAGAATCTGACCGTGCGGGTCACGGGCCGTTGGCGCCGGCGCCGGCCCGCGCTGAGCGCCCAGCCGACACTGGTCATCGAGGCCACCGGGCGCCGCTACCGATTTCCGGCCATCGCCGAGCCGCCCAGCCTGTCAGGCGCCGGTCCCGGGACCTGGCGGATCAGCTTCGCCGTCCCTGCCGCTCTGGCTCCCGAGCTCGGCGGCCGCTCGTGGCTGCAGTTCGGTTCGGTGATCGTGCCTCTGCCCGCCGCCGTGCATGCCCCGGCCCCGGACGACGAGGAGCTCGACGCACCGGCCGCGTCCACCAGCGCGGCCGAGCCGATCTCAGCCCCAGGGGCCACGGGCGCTGAAGCCGACCCCGGCCGTGGCGAAGGGGGGGCGGCGACGCCCGCGTCGGGTCCGTCGCCCCCCGCTGCCGGCTTCTCGTCAGGCCTTGGCGGGTCGGCGTCGACGGCCCTGCAGACAGAGCTGGCCCAGGCGCGGGCGGAGGTTTCGAGACTGGCCGCGTTGCTGGCCGATGAGCAGCTCGCTCATCGGGCCGCCCAGCAGGGCGCCCGGGCCGAGCGTTCAGTGCGCGCCGACCTCACCCGGCAGCTGCGGCTGCGCACCGAGGAGGCCGAGCGCGGCCGTCAGGCTGGGTCTGAGCTGGTTCGAGCGCAGGAGCGACTGGCCGGGCTGACCCGGACCGAGGAGCGCGTTCAGTCGCTGGAGCGGGAACTGGCTGACGCCCGCGAGCGCATACGCCAGGCCGAGGCCGCTGCCGCCTCCGCCGTGGCGGCGCAGGAGCGGGCCGAGCGCGAGCTGGCCGCGGCGGCGCTCTGGCGCGCGCCCGAGGCCGGGCAGCCGCCGCCCGCGCCGCAGCTCCGCCACCTCAATCTCGAGCATGAACTGGGCGCCCGCCCGCCGAGCGCGGGCCGGATTCCCGCTGAGCCGCTGACCTTCCTCGACGCACCGATGCCGGCGATGCCGGTCCTGCCGACGGCGAATGTCGGCGCCGAAATCTCCCCGAGCGCTCTCGCGATGACCGAAGCCTGGCGGCAGGAGCTGGCCGGACGGGCCGTGGGCGAGGCCGGCTTGCGCTCGAGGCTGATCGAGGCCGAGACGCGGCTCGCCGCCCGCCAGGCGCTCGAGCAGCGCACCGGCGCGGTCCTGGGCGAGCTGCGCCGGGAGCTCGACGGGCTGCGCGAGGGTTTGGCCCGCGAGCAACACGCCCGGCGGGCGGCCGAGGCTCGGGCTGCCCGGCTCGGTTCTGACCTCGGTGGGGCCCGTTCCCGGACCCAGGAGGCCCGAGACGCGATCGCCGAGATCCGCAACGCGCTCGAAGCCCTCCGCAACCCCGAGGAGCCTCCGAAGCCGAGCGGCGAGTCAGCGCCCAGTTCTGGCCGCCCCGCGCGCACCCCCGCCGCCGGCGCGGGCCCGGCGCCCGCGAGGGGCGCGTCCGGCCCGGGCCGCACGGCCGCCGCGACCGGACGCACTCCCACGGGCGGCGCGGCCACCCCGAGCGGCGCGTCCGGGAGCACCGTTCAGCCGGAGCGGTTGAACCAGGCCCTGCTCAGGCTCCGGGAGCAGATCGCCCCGCAGGAGCCGGTCCCGGGGACACCGGAAGCCCCAGAGTCGGCGGGCGGGTCACCGACCCCGGGTGGCTCACCGCCGCCGGGTGGCTTACCGCCGCCGGGTGGCTTACCGACGCCGGGTGGCTTACCGACGCCGGGTGGCTCACCCGCCGGAGCCGACCGCCGGAGCCGTCCTCGCCGCCCTGTGACGCTCGTCCCCGCTCAGGTGCGGGTTGACCTCGGGCCGGTCACCGTGGGGCGGCCGTGGCTGCGCGGCGCCTTTCGCTCGCTGGCGCGGGACGATCCCGATCGCGCCGGGCGGCTCGTGCTCGAGCTCCTGCCCGCGCAGCGTGCCGTGTATCCGCGCCCGATCGCCTATGACCTCGAGCTGGGCGGAGACTTCGGGTGTCTGCGGGTCACGGTGAGCGAGGGAAGTCAGGAAATAGTCCCCAGCGATGCTCCCCGCGCTCCCGGCGACGTCGATTTCCGCTTTGCCGGCGAGCCCGCGGACCTCGGCCGCCGGCTGCGGGCGGGCCGGCTCCGCCGGCTCTGGCGCCGCCGGCTGGGGCAGGTGTACGGGCGGCGGTCGGGGCTGGCTGCGCTCGATGCTCTGGTCGACACCCAGCTCGGTCTGGGGGCCCTTCACGCCACCGGTGTCCGCCTCGAGCCGCGGACGGCGCTCGCCCTGCTGGCCCGGCTCATCTCGCCGGCCTGGATCGACGCGGAGCGGTTCACGCTCGCCTACGGCGCGCCGGGCGAGCCGCCGGTGTTCCTGATCGTCGATGGCAACCGTTCGATCGAGGTGACCGAGAACCGCCCGGGCGCCCCCGCCACGACGAGCGTCACCGGCCCGGCGGGCACGCTCGAGCTGGTCCTGCGTGGCGATCCAGACGCCACCGCCATCGCCGTCTCGGGCGATCCCCGTCCGGTCCGGCTGTTGGGGGATTGGCTCAAGCACGCACAGAGCGGATAAAGCTTCGTCTGCGCCGGGTCGAGGCGCCCACGGCGTCCGGCCCGCGGCCTAGTCTTGTTTGCGCGGTCGCCGCCCGCGCCGCGCCGGTGCTTTACCAGTGATTCGCACTCCCTCGGCCCTCCAGAGGACCCAACCGCAACGATGACTCCGACCTGCGCCCACCTTCACGTCCACTCCGAGTATTCGCTGCTAGACGGGGCGTGCAAGATCGATGCGCTGGCTGCCCGGGCCGCGTCATTTGACCAGCCCGCCCTCGGTCTGACCGACCACGGGGTCATGAACGGGTCGGTCGAGCTCTTCACGGCCTGTCGCAAGCACGGGATCAAGCCGATCATCGGCTGCGAGGTCTACGTCGTCGACGATCACGCGCGACGAGGCCCGGGCAAGCTCGAGCGGTTCCACCTCACGCTGCTGGCCGAGAACGACGCGGGCTATCGCAACCTGGTCAAACTCTCCTCGGCCGGGTTCCTGGACGGGTTTCAGCGCGGCAAGCCCGCGATCGACATGGAGCAGCTGGCCGCCCACGCCGAGGGCGTGATCGTCCTCACCGGCTGCCTGCAGTCCCGCTTCTGCCAGTACCTCGCCGACGGCCGGGTGGCCGAGGCGCGGGGTCACGCTGACGAGCTCCTGACCGCGTTCGGACCCGGGAACGTCTACTTCGAGGTTCAGAAGAACGGCCTCGCCCTCCAGGACCACTGCAACGAGCAGATCGTCCGCATTGCCAGCGAGCTCGGCCGCCCCCTGGTCGGCACCGGCGACGTCCACTACCTGCGTCGTGAGGACTACCACCATCACTCGGCGCTGCTGTGCGTGCAGACGAAGTCCCTGCTCAGCGCTCCGAAGATCAGCTTCGACACCAACGAGTTCTACCTGCGCTCGAGCCAGGAGATGGTCGACTCCTTCGCCCAGTGGCCGGAGGCGATCGCCTCCACGGCGGAGATCGCCGAGCGTTGTGATGTCGAGCTTCAGCTCGGCCGCCAGCTGATTCCGAGCTACCCGGCGCCCGATGGCCAGGAGGAGGGGGCGTACCTGCGCGGTCTCGTCGACGAAGGGCTGCGTCGCCGCTATGGGGACCCGGTGCCGGCCGAAGCGATCCAGCGAGCCGAGTACGAGCTCGGCGTGATCGACCGGATGGGCTTCAACGCCTACTTCCTGATCGTCTGGGACTTCGTCAAGTACGCCAAGGACTCGGGCATCGCCGTGGGACCGGGGCGCGGGTCGGCAGCCGGCTCGCTGGTGGCCTACGCGCTGCAGATCACCGACGTGGACCCGCTCCGCTACGACCTGCTGTTCGAGCGCTTTCTCAATCCCGAGCGCGTATCGATGCCCGATATCGACATGGACTTCTCGGTCCGCGGCCGCGAACGCGTGATCCGCTACGTGACCGAGAAGTACGGCAAGGAGGCCGTCGCCCAGATCGTCACCTTCGGCAAGATGTTCCCCCGCGCGGCGACCCGCGACGCGGCGCGCGTGCTGGGCCACGACTACGCGGCCGGAGACCGCCTGGCCAAGCTGATTCCGGACCCGATCATGGGCCGGGCGCCGAGCTTTGCCGAGTGCCTGGCTCCCGGCCAGCCGTTGCGGGCCGAGGTCGATCGCGACGGGACGGCCAAGCAGATCATCGACGTCGCCCAGGGGCTCGAGGGCATCGTCCGCAACTCGTCGATCCACGCCGCGGCGGTCGTGATCTCGGATCGGCCGTTGACCGAGATCCTGCCTTTGCAGATCGCCGACGCCGGCACCGATGAGAACGGCGAGCGGATCTTCCGCACCGTCACCCAGTTCTCGATGAAGCCGGTCGAGCAACTCGGCCTGCTCAAGATGGACTTCCTGGGCCTGCGCAACCTCGACGTGATCGAGGACGCGCTGGACATCGTCGAGCGCTCGACCGGGGATCGTCCGGACATGACCACGCTGCCGCTCGATCACGCGCAAGACGTACGAGATGCTCGCCCGGGGCGACTCGATCGGGGTGTTCCAGTTCGAGTCCGAGGGCATGCGCGAGGCGCTCAAGAAGGTGCGGCCGAACGAGTTCGACGACCTGGTGGCCCTCAACGCCCTCTATCGCCCGGGCGCGATGGACCAGATCCCGACGTACGCTCGCGGCAAGCGCGACCCCGAGTCGATCAGCTATCCCGACGAGCGACTGCGCCCGATCCTCGAGTCGACCAAGGGCGTGATCATCTACCAGGAGCAGGCGATGCAGATCGCCAAGGAGCTGGCCGGGTTCAGCGGCGCCAAGGCCGACGACCTGCGCAAGGCGATCGGCAAGAAGAACCGCGAGGCGATGGCCAAGCTCAAGCCCGAGTTCTTCGCCGGCTGCCGCGCCTCGGGAACGAGCGAGGCGGTGATCGAGCTGCTTTGGACGACCAACGAACGCTCGGCCGACTACTCGTTCAACAAGTCCCACGCCGCCTGCTACGCGTTGATCGCCTATCGCACGGCGTGGCTGCGGGCCAACTACCCCGCCGAGTACATGGCCGCGCTGATCTCCTCGGTCATGGACACCAAGGACAAGGTGCCGTTCTTCGTCGCCCAGGCCGAGCAGATGGGGATCTCGATCCTGCCTCCCGACGTCAATCTCTCCGACCACGAGTTCGTGGTCGTCAACGGCGATATCCGCTTCGGCCTCGACGCCGTCAAGGGCGTCGGCTATCAGGCCGTGGAGGAGATCAAGCGGGCGCGAGAGGAGCGGCGGGCCGTTTCAGTCGATCTTCGACTTCTGTGAGCGGATCGACAACCGGTGCGTGAACAAGAAGGCGATCGAGGCGCTGATCAAATGCGGCGCCTTCGGTTCGACCGGCGCACCGCGCAAGGGCATGCTGGCCGTGCTCGAACAGGCCCAGGCGGCGGGCCAGAAGGCCCAGCAGGATGCCCTCATCGGCCAGGGCTCGATCTTCGACCTGGATCCGCCCACCGCTGGCGAAGGGGGCCAGAGCGCCGCCGCGGCCGCCTTCGCCGGGCCCAGCCACGCTCCGATCCCCGCTGAGGAGTTCAGCCGCACCGAGCTGCTCGCCGCCGAGAAGGAGTCGATCGGCCTGTTCATCACCGCCCATCCGCTGAGGGATATCGCGCCGGCGTTGCGGGCAAAGTCCGACAGCACCCTGTCCGAGCTCTCCAACCGTCGCGACGGCGACTGGGTGACCGTCGGCGGGATGATCACCCAGGCCAAGCGGATCAAGACCAAGAAGGGCGACTGGATGATGTTCGCCACCCTCTATGACCTCGAGGCTTCGGTGGAGATCATCGTGTTCGGCAAGACGCTGCAGGCCAGCGAGCACGCCCTGGCCACCGACTCGATCGTCACGGTCCGGGGAAAGGTCGACCACAAGGACCGGGAGAAGACGTGCCTGGTCGCCCAGCAGGTCGAGCGCTTCGAACCCTCCGAGGCCGAGGTCGAGGCGGCCGTCATCAAGGAAGCCCGGCAGGTCGTCGCCCCGACCGCTCTGCGCATACGGCTGGACGCCACCGCGCTTCCGGCCAGCGCAGTTGGTGACCTAAAGGAGCTCTTGAGCGGCTTCCCGGGAGACTCCGACGTGGTCATCGAGCTGGCCACCACAATCGGTCACCGGCGTCTCAAGCTCGGCCCCAGCTTCCGTGTCGACCACAGCGCGGGCCTGCACGCCGAACTCGATCATCTGCTCGGGAATGCGCTGATCGACCGCGCCTCGGCGCCCGCCGCCGCCAGCGTGGCCTGACCCTCCGGACTGCACGACTCAAGACCGCGCCCGGGCAGCTTGAGCTGGCGCTAGCGCCTCGCTCCGAGCGCCCCGACACGTAGGTGCCGCCAGCGCGGTGAACCCATCCGGCCGGGCCGTGGGTCGAAAAGCGGAATATACGGCGGGTTTTCGACCCCGCACTGCGCTGACGGAGGCTGTGGACCCCGCGCTGCCCTGGGGGAGGCTGGGACGCCGCGCTGCCCTGGGGGAGGCTGAGGACCCGCAGTGCGCTCGGGGAGGCTGAGGAGCGCCTCGCCGGAGGCGGTCCTAATGCACGTGCAGGTTTATCCCCAGCAACAGCAGCGGCCAGAGCAGGATCGCCAGCACGGCGGAGACGATCTGCTTGATGTGGTTGATGTTGTTGAGGTAGTGGTGCGAGGAGGCCAAGATCACCCCGACGACCAACCAGACGACGGTGCCCAGGCTAATGCGTCGATCTCATGCGGTCCCTGTTCCTCGTTTGCCTTGGCCCGAGTTTGCCCGGAACGTGCCCGCCCGAATCAACTCGTAGTGCCGGTTGGGGGACCGCTCAGCTAGACAGCCACGGCGCGTGCCAGCCGCCGTACCCCTTGACCAGCTCGTCGGCCTCCGCGGGACCCCAGGAGCCCTGTGCGTAGGGATGCACCCGCGGCGGCTTATCGAGCAGGGGCTGGACGATCCGCCAGGCCTGGAGCACTCCGTCCTCACGCGTGAAATGGGTCGAGTCGCCGGCGATCACAGCTTGGAACAGGACCTCATAGGGGGTCGCGCCGGCGCCGCCCTCGCGCGCGAACTCCATGTCGAGCTCGATCGGGCCCGGTCCCTTCTGGTCGGCCCGCTGGGCATCGAGCATGATCTGGACGCCAGTATCCGGATCGATCCGGAACACGATCTGGCTCGGCTCGGGTCGCCGCCGCGTCGAGGGTAGGAAATGCAGTGGCGGCGGGCGTTTGAAGATCAGCCGCAGCTCGGTCACGCTGACCGGCAGCCGCTTACCGGTGCGGATGAAGAACGGCACTCCGTTCCAGCGCCAGTTCTCGATCTCCAGCCGCAGCGCGGCAAAGGTCTCGGTGGTCGAGTTACCGGCCACGCCGTCGATCTGGCGATAGCCGTCGTACTGCCCGCGGACATAGTCCTTGGGGTCAGCGGCGGGCATCGCGCGGAAGACCGTGTACTTGGCGTGTTTAATCGTGTCATCGTCGTCTCCCACCGGCGGCTCCATGGCCGCCGCGGCCACGAGCTCCATCAGGTGATTGACGACGACGTCGCGTAGTGCCCCGACCGGGTCATAGAAATGGCCGCGGTCCTGGACGCCCAGCGTCTCGGCCATCGTGATCTGGACGTAGGCGACGTAGTTCCGGTTCCAGACCGGCTCGAGCATCGTGTTGGCGAAGCGCAGGTACAGGATCTCCTCATGGCCCATCTTGCCCAGGAAGTGGTCGACCCGGTAGAGCTGAGACTCGTCCACGTACTTGTGCAGTCGCTGGGTCAGCTCGCGGGCCGAGGCCAGGTCGTGGCCGAACGGCTTCTCGACCATCACCCGCTGCCCGTGGCTGAGCAGTCCGGCCTTCGCCAGTCCGTCGATCACGGTCTCAAACAGGGAGGGGGGAATCTCGAGGTAGAAGGCGGGCTGGTCAGCATCGCCGAGCGCCTTGGCCACGTCCTGGTAGACCTGGTCCTGATCGAAATCCCCGCTGATGTAGGACAGGCGAGCGGACAGACGGGCAAGGACGTCGCGATCGACCGAGTCTTCAACGGCCTCGATCGAATCCCGGGCGCGAGCCCGGAGTTGGTCGGTGTCCCAGTCGTCGACGGCCACCCCGATGATGGGAAGGTCGAGCAGTCCGCGGGCCTCGAGCCGGTACAGCGAGCGAAAGGTCATCCGTCGGGCCAGGTCGCCCGTGATGCCGAAGATGACCAGGGCGTTGGCGCGGTGGGTGCGGGAGCTCATAGCCGGGGCACGCTACCTGTTCAGCGCGCGTTTTCGGTCCGCTTGCGCGCCGCCTGGCCGCGGCGGCGCAGCCTGACGCAGAGGGCGATCTCCTCGGCCGTCGGGCCCTGGTGCTCGGGGCCCTGGGTCTCGAGCACACAGGGCAGCTTCTCGAACCGGGGCTCTGACAGGTAGACGGCGCAGCCCGACTCGCCCAGCTCGCCGTGACCGATGTTGGCGTGCCGATCGCGGTTGGAGCCCAGCGGCGTCTGCGAGTCGTTGAGATGCAAGCTTCCGAGGCGCTTCATACCCACCTCACGGTCGAACTCATCGAGCGTCTCGGTCAGTCCCTCCGCGGTCCGGATGTCATAGCCCGAGGCCAGCAGATGGCAGGAGTCCAGACAGATGCCAAGCCTGGGCTGAGCGCCGGCCGCGTCGAGCAGGGCGGCCAGTTCGGAGAAGGAGCGGCCGAGGGTTCCGCCGGCGCCCGCCGTGTCCTCGAGGTGCAGGTGACACTTCTCGGTCTCGCCGAGCGCCTCGGCGATCAGCTTCCCGGCCCGCTTGATGGCCTGGCCGACGTTGCCCTGCTTGGCCGAGCCCGGATGCAGCACGACGCCGGTGGCGCCGATCCCGGCTCCGACCCGGAGCGACTGGATCAGCGACGCCCGTGATTTGTCGCGGATCTCCTTGTCGGTCGTCGCGCAGTTGAGCAGGTACACGGCGTGGATGAGGATCGCCTTCACGCGCCGGCTCTTGCGCAGGGCCTCGCGGCAAGCGGCGAAGTCATCCTCGTCATAGGCGGTCGGTCGCCACATGCGCGGGGACTGGTTGAAGATCTGGATGGCCTGGGCGCCGCGCTCGTCGCCTCGTCCTACGGCCTTGTCGAGACCGCCCGCCGGTGAGACATGGGCGCCGATTAGCATCTTCGGTGACAAACCATGCGTGTTCGTTTTGCTCCTTCCCCCACCGGGGCGCTGCACATTGGCGGCGCTCGCACCGCGCTCTACAACTGGCTGCTCGCTCACGGTCCCGGCTCGGGCCCGGAGGGACGGGCGGGAACGCTGGTGCTGCGCATCGAAGATACAGACCGCGAGCGCTCGACGCCCGAGAACGTTGAGCAGATCCTCGATGCACTGAGGTGGCTCGGGCTGGACTGGGATGAGGGGCCGATTTTCCAGACCGAGCGGGCCGAACGCCACCGCGAGGTCCTCGAACAGCTCATCGGCGACGGGCACGCCTACCGCTCCAACGCGACCGGCGACGATGTCCGCGAGTACAAGGCCAGCCACGGCAACGAGCGTGGCTTCCGGGGTGAGGCCGAGGCGTCGGGCGCGATTCGCCTGCGCGTCCCCGACACCGGAGAGACGGTCGTCGACGACGTGATCCGGGGTCAGACCCGGTTTCCCAACGCCAACCTCGATGATCCGGTCATCGCCCGAGCCGACGGTTCACCGCTCTACAACTTCGCCGTCGCCATCGACGACCTCGACGCCGGCATCACGCACGTGGTTCGGGGGGAGGACCATTTGTCAAACACCCCCAAGCAGCTGCTGGTGCTCGAGGCTGTGGGCGCCGAGACCCCCCGTTACGCGCATCTTCCCCTGCTGCACGGCCCCGATGGGCGCAAGCTCTCCAAGCGCCACGGCGCCGCCTCCGTTCAGGAGCTGCGCGAGGCCGGCTACCTGCCCGAGGCCGTCGACAACTACATCGCGCTGCTCGGCGCCGGCTTCGCCGCTGATGAGGAGCACTTCACGCTGCCTGAGCTGGCCGAGCGCTTCCGCCTCGAGCGGGTCTCCAAGAACCCGGCGGTGTTCGACGAGCGCAAGCTGCGCCACATGAATGGGGAGCACCTGCGCGAGCTCGGGACCGACGAGCTCACCCGGCGCCTGGAGCAGTTCACCGGGCGCTCGGGCCTTCACGACGCCGTGGCTATCTCCGAACAGAAGATCCAGACCCTGGCTGACTTCTGGCCCCTGGTCTCATTCGTGTTCGACGGGCCGGTCGATGATCCCGAAGCCTTCAACCGTGTGCTGGGCAAGGACGGCGCCGTCGAGGCCCTGCGTGACGCCCGTGACGCGCTGCAAGCAGCGCCCTCGTTCGACGTCGCCGGCGTCGAAGCGGCCCTGCGCGAAGTCGTGGAAAAACGGGGAGCCAAGGCCGGTCAGGTGTTTCAGCCCGTGCGGGTCGCGCTCGCCGGACAGACCGTTTCTCCCGGCATCTTCGAGACGATCGCCCTGCTCGGACGGGATCAGACTCTCGAGAGGATCGACCGTGCGTTGCAACGAGTGCAGTCAAGTGGCGTTCCGAGCTAAACCGCGGCCGAGTATCTGCCGATAGATGGGCCAATGTTCCTCGAACACGAATCCACGCCGTCCGCGGCGGCGCGCCTGCGGGCCGAGAAGGGGAAGTGAGCAGCGGTGGCCACGCTTGCGGTTGTGAACTCAGCCCCGACTCCTACTGATCCTTACGCCTCGCGTGAGCGCCACCACAACGAGGGACACGGCCGCCGCCTCACCGCCGCATTCGAGGCCCTCGAGGCCTACCCGGTCCTGGTCGAATCGCGCAACCGCATCCTTCGCCTGTTTGAAGACAGCGATCCGTCGGCGGCTGACGTAATCAGCGCCGTCGAGGGCGATGTCGCCCTGGCCGTTACCGTCGTGCGCCTCGCCAACGCGGTCGAGGGCCCCAGCCAGGGTCGGGTCGACAGTGCCGTCAGCGGCATCGACGTCCTCACCCTGCCCACCGTCCACGCGATCGCCAGCCGCGCCCGCACCTTCGACTTCTTCGAGCGCACCGCCGTCTGGCAGGGAATCCCCGAGCGCTTCCGCCTCCACGCCGTCGCCACGCAGCGCGCGGCCGATCGCCTGGCTCGCGAGATCAACTACGAGGATCGCGACCGGCTGATGATCACCTCGCTGCTGCACGACATCGGCAAGCTCGTGCTGATCCACGCTTACCCCGGCTATCCGAGCCAGGTCCACGGTGACGCCCGCACGCCGGAGGACCGACTGCAGCGTGAGCGCCGCGAGCTGGGTGTGGACCACGCCCTCGTCGGGGGCGTTCTCGCCCGCCGCTGGGGCATGCCGCGCTCGATCGCCAGCGTGATCGAGCGGCACCACGCCGAGGAGACCGACGGCGAGGCGGCCCTGATCCGTCTGGCCGACATGCTCGCCCACTACGTGCTCGGCGGCACGGTGGCCCCGGCCGAGATGCTCGCCGCCGCCCGCACCGTCGGCGTCAGCCCCGCCGGCCTGCGCACGGTCATGTACGAGCTTCCGCTGCCCTCCTCGGGCGGTCGCCCGCGCCAGGTCGACCCGTGCCCGATGTCGGCACGCGAGATCGACGTCCTGCGCCGTTTGGCCCGCGGCATGGTCTACAAGCAGATCGCCTCAGAGCTCGGGCTGTCGACGAGCACCGTCCGTACCCATCTGCACAACGTGTACGGCAAGCTCGGCGCCATGGATCGCGCCCAAGCAGTGCTGATCGCCACCGAGCGCGGCTGGATCTAGCGCTTCTGGGCTTTTGAGCCCGGGGAGGGTCGCGACCAACCCCTCTGGCGCCGCGGCGCTGACCGGTTGCGCGCGACCGTGTCTTAGATATGAGACGACGCGATTCGGCGCCCGAGCGGCTGGCCGCGACCCCCCGGCGTCTTGTCGAGCAGAAATCGCCCAGGCCCGACGGTGGCTTGGTTGAGGCGCGGCCAGCGTCGCGGGCGCTCCAGCGGCGACTTGGAGTGATTCGCCGTTCGATATGAACGCTGAACGACTCCAAGTCCACTCAGTGCCTGCTGGACCGCAGAAGACCCTCGCAAGCATGCGAAACAAAGGCGTGCGGGTATGGAGGCGGCGGCAGGGGCCCAGCCGCTCTGCCGGCCGCCGAATCGCGGCCCTCATACCCACCCTCCGGTCTCATCCCAAAGCATCAGCGTTCTGCGGCGGCCGGCAGAGGGGCCGGGTCGCCGGCCCGCCGCGACCCACGACCACGGACGCCAGCCACAATCTTCACCGCTACGATCGACTAACCCCATGATTTCTGTCACGAGCAAGTCTCCGTACGCGCTCAGCGCGCTGGTCGAACTGTGCGGCCATGGCGACGGGGGACCCGTTCCGATCGCCGAACTGGCCCGCCGCCGGGAGATCCCGGTGCAGTTCCTGGAGCAGCTGTTCGCGACCCTGCGTAGGGGTGGCGTTCTCCGGTCCCAGCGGGGCGTGAAGGGTGGATACAGCTTTGCCCGCCCCGCCTCGGAGGTGACCGTGCTCGAGCTCGTCGAGTTGCTTGACGGCCCGCTCGGGCGTGACGCCAGCGGCGTGTTCTTCGAGGCCGCCCAAGCGGCGGCTGCGGTCCTGGCCGAGACTACGGTGGCGGCCGTGGCCGAGCAGGAGATCCGCGCCGCGGGCGCCCCGATGTATTACATCTGACCCCAACGGCTCGGGTGGGCGGTTGCCGGGTCTTGCCCCCTGTCGGGGCAAGCGTCGGGTCGGCTCGGTATACATAACCAGTCGATGCAAAGGTTCGTCGCTGTCGCGGCGGCCACAATTTTGGCCGTCCTCGAATTGAGCTGCGGGAGCTCTCAAGCCGGGCTCCTGACCGTCGCCTACCCCGGAGCGATGGTCAGCCCGAGGCTGAACGTGGGACCTGCGGTTCCCGTTGACACCTACGTGTACCGAGGGCCGCTTCCCGTTGACCCCTACGTGTACCGAGGGCCGATTCCCGTTGACCGCTACGTGTACCGAGGGGTTGTACCAAGACTCGCGGGGGCCCTTGTCTTCCCTAAGCTCGGCCCGGTCCGATTCATTCCCGGTCGCCCCCAGGCAAGCCTCCTCGGCCTTCACCCGCTTGTTCAGGTTCCCCCGTTTTGGCGGAGTCGCGCCTCAATCAGCGGCCGGAAGGCTCGTGCCCGAGGCGCCTCAGCGCGCCGCTCGCGCCGGGGCTCGACCCTGGTCCGGCATGAGATCGCCACGGTAAGGCCGGGCACTCAGGTCGCGCTGCGCCGCCGCCCCGGCGGAGCCCGTATGGGGGTCCTTTCGTCCCTAACGCCGTTCGGGTCTCGGCAGACGCTCGGGGTCTTTGCCCGCCACCGGAGCTGGCTTAAGGTCGACGCCCCGGTGCTGCCAGATGGGCATTTCGCCTGGATCCGCGCGGCGCAGGTCCGGCTCACGCGCACTCCTTGGGCGGTTCGGATCTCGCGGACGCGGAGGCGCCTGACCGTGCTCCACGGCCGCCGGGCGGTCCGCTCGTTCCCGGTCGGCATCGGATCTCCGTCATCGCCCACGCCGTTGGGGCACTTCTCGGTCACCGACGAGCTGCCCGGGCCACGGTATTCCCCCGTGTATGGCTGCTGCATCCTGGCGTTGTCGGGCACCCAACCGCACCTGCCGGCGGGCTACGGCGGTGGGGATCGGCTGGCGATCCACGGCACAAACGTGCCGCAGGCGATTGGCGGCACGGACTCTCTGGGTTGCATTTACACGGGCGACGGCGACCTGCGGTACCTGTCGCGCCGGCTCCCGCTCGGAACGCCGGTGACGATCGTCCGCTGACCTGGATGCACCCGGGACCCGGGACCCGGGGCCCGGGGCTGGCGATGTCCGTTCTCGCCAGCCGCGGGCTCCCAAGCACTGCCCCCCACTGCGTGTAACGAGCAGCGTAGCCGTTAGTTTCAAAGTTGCGCAACATTCACCATCGTTAAACCGGTCAACGCGGTTCGGATGACGCCATCGCGGTTAGACCTACCTATGCAAGGACGCGCCTCCCGGCGTGCCTGTGTTGCCCTTAAAGGCACGCCGACTCGGCGGTCCGCGGCCCGAGGAACCCCGATGGGTCGCGGGCCCCGAGGTTCCTGTCCCCGGCTGGGTCCGGTGGGTTTGAGGTCGAGCGCGGAGACGCGGGCTCAGGGTGGGAAAGGGACTTCAGCCGAGGAGTGCGGAGAGCACCGCCCACCAGCAGCCGAGCGACCACACGAGGCACACAAGCCAGACGATCAGCACGATCGGATCCGGTCGCCAGCGCTTCGCTGACCGTCCCGCCCGTCCTGCGGAAGTGGTGTCAAACCAGGTCGTACTCACGACTCTCCCCTCCGGCGATTTGCCTTCCCTCCGGTCGCTCACCCGCCGGACAGGCGGGCGATCAAGCCGTCACGGTTTACGTGGCGCGTCCCGATACTCCTTCGTCGGCCGGACGGATCCGGACTGCGTGATCCCAGCCTTCTCTAGGGTTATCCCGCGATGTTCCCTGTCCCCACAAATGTCGCCTCCCTGGTCGGGGGCACCCCGATGCTCAAGCTCGCGCGGATGACCGGCGATCTCGACGTCGAGCTGTTCGCCAAGCTCGAGGCCCTCAATCCCGGCGGCAGCGTCAAGGACCGAATCGGCGTGGCGATGATCGAGGCCGCCGAGCGCGAAGGGCGGATCGAGCCCGGGAAGACCACCATCGTCGAAGCCACGAGCGGCAACACGGGGATTGCGCTGGCCTTTGTCTGCGCGGCCAAGGGCTACGACCTGGTCCTCACTTTGCCGCAGGGGATGAGCCGCGAGCGCGAGAGCCTGCTCCGGCTCTATGGCGCGCACGTGCACATCACCGAGTCGCTGGGCGGCATGAATGAGGCCATCGACGCTGCGCGAGCGCTGGCCACCCGCGACGACGTGTTCCTGCCTGACCAGTTCTCGAACCCCGCCAACCCGGAGATTCATCGCCGCACCACCGGGCCGGAACTGTGGGAGATCCTGGACGGGCGCATCGACGTGTTCGTGGCCGGGGTGGGAACCGGTGGGACGGTGACCGGGGTGGGGGAGGTACTCAAGGCGCGGAATCCTCGCTGCCGGGTGATCGCCGTCGAACCGGCCAGTTCAGCGGTTCTGTCGGGTGGAACCCCCGGCCCTCACAAGATCCAGGGCATCGGAGCCGGCTTCGTGCCCGCCGTGCTGAACCGTGAGCTGCTCGACGAGGTGATCTCGGTCTCCGACGAAGATGCGATCGAGACCGCCCGCGAGTTGGCGCGCCGCGAGGGGGTCTTGGCCGGAATGTCCTGCGGGGCGGCGGTATGGGCGGCGCTGCAGGTGGCCGCGCGCCCGGACTCGGGCGGAGCGCGCATCGCCACGATCCTCCCCGACTCGGGGGAGCGCTACGTGTCGACGCCGTTCTTCGCCCCTTAAGGTCGTCGAATGTCTCGTGGGCAGGCTCAGGCCGGGACGTCGATGCCTCGTGGGCAGGCTCAGGCCGCGCCAGGCCCTCGCTACTCTTGACCGTATGGCCCGGCTCGGCTTGATCGGCCGCACGGTCGCGGAGATCCGCCGTGACGTGGCGGCGGCTCGCAGCCGGGATCCGGCCGCCCGCGGGGTCAGCTCGCTCGAGGTCCTGTCCACCTGGCCCGGCGTGCACGCCCTGCTCGCTCACCGTGTCGCTCATGCCCTGCATGGAGCCGGTATCCCGCTCGTGCCGCGGCTGATCGCCGCCGTCGCCCGGTCGGTCACCGGGATCGAGATCCATCCGGCGGCCCGGATCGGGGACGGGTTCTTCATCGATCACGGGATGGGGGTGGTGATCGGGGAGACGGCCGAGATCGGAACCGACGTCACCCTGTATCAGGGCGTGACCCTCGGCGGCACCGGGTTTGCCACCGGCAAGCGTCATCCCACGGTCCAGGACAACGTGACCATCGGCTCCGGGGCGAAGCTGCTCGGGCCGATCACGATCGGGCACGGAGCCAAGATCGGCGCCAACTCAGTCGTGATCCACGACGTGCCCCCGAAATCGACGGTGGTCGGCAACCCCGGCCACCCGGTGCGGGTCGAGGGGCGTCGTCCCGAGGGTCCCGACGCCGACTGGATTCATCTTCCCGACCCGGTGGCAGACGCGATCAAGGGCCTGTCGAGTCGGATTACCGCGCTCGAGGCCGAGGCTGACGAGCGCTCACCCGGTGCCGAGGTACGGCCTCTGCGCCCGCCGCGCACCGAGTCCGAGGGCCGCGCGAACCCGTCGGTCGGGCCCAATCCCGCCGGCGGGTGACAGGCGACGCCGCCTACGCCCCGGCCTACCCAGCTTCCCGGGCGGCCGCCTGGGCCAGGGCGATCGCCCCCAGCACTCCCGCGCGATCTCCCAGCCCTGGCCGGACCAGATACGAATCGATGGCTTCTCCGAGCAACGGGGTCTGCAGGTAGCCCCCGACGAGCTCCCGCAGTCGCTGGCGGACCATCCCGAGCAGCGGCGGCCGGTCCATGACGCCGCCCCCGACGATCACCCGCTCGGGTGAGGCGACCATGACGATGCTGAGAATGCCCATCGCCAGATGGTCGGCCTCGATCTCCCAGGCTGGGTGCTCGTCGGCAAGCTCAGCCGGGTCGACGTCCCACCGGGCCGCAATCGCCGGCCCCGAGGCCAGTCCCTCCCAGCAGTCTCCGTGCACCGGGCAGATGCCGGCAAATCGCTGGGGACCGCCGTCATACGGGATGCGCAGGTGCCCTACCTCCGGCTGGACCAGCCCGTGCCAGGGCCGCCCGTCGATCAGCAGGCCGGCGCCGATGCCGGTCCCGATCGTCAGATAACAGAGCGCCGCCACGTCCTGGCCCGCACCCCATCGATGCTCGCCCACCGCGGCCGCCGTCACGTCGTTCTCAAACGCGACGGGCACCCCGAGCCGCTCAGCGAGCACCGGCGCCACCGCGGTCTGCTGCCAGCCCGGTTTTGGGGTTGTGGTTACGTACCCCCACGTTAGGGATTTTCGGTCCAGATCGACGGGACCGAACGAGCCCACCCCGATCGCCTTCACCGACGGAGCGCGGCGGAAGAACTCGACGATCCGGTCAAGCGTCTGCGCCGGCTCGGTGGTCGCAAACTGCTCCTCGGAGACGATCTCGTCCGGCCCGCTGCCCACGGCACAGACGCACCACGTGCCGCCGGTCTCGATGCCGCCGTAGAGCTTGGCCACTGCGCCCAATCCTACGTTGGTCTCGTCCGACGCCCGCCGGTTTACCGGCGGCGCCGCGCGGAAAGGGATAGGGAAGGCACCGTGAAAGGACAGTCATGCGCCAGGTGGTACTGGCCGCAAAGGGCGAGCTACGTATCGAGGACGGCCCTCTGCCTCAGCCGGGCCCCGGCGAGTTGCGCGTCCGCGCGCAGGCCGTGGGGATCTGCGGCTCTGACCTACACGCGTTCGCCGACGAGCACCCGTTCATCGACCTCCCGGTGATCCCGGGCCACGAAGCCGCCGGTCTGGTCGATGCGATCGGGGAGGGCGTCGACGGTTTTACCCCCGGCGATGCCGTGCTGCTGGAGCCCAACCTCGTTGACCATCGCTGCCCGTACTGCAAGAACGGCCGCTACAACCTGTGCGACAACCTGCAGGTGGTGGGCTGCCAGACCAGCGGCGCGTTGGCGGAGGCGTTCGTGGCGCCCGCCGAGCGGTTTCACCGGATCCCTGACGGCATGACCATGCCGGAGGCGGCGATGGTCGAGCCGCTGTCGACGGCGACGCACGCCGTTCGCGTCGCCGGCGGAGTGCGGGCCCGAACGGTGGCCGTCCTGGGCGCGGGATCGATCGGGCTGCTGACGATGCTCACCGCGCGGGCCGGCGGAGCTGCCGCGATTGCGGTGACCGATCCGCTGGAGGCCAAGCGCGCCCTGGCCCGGGAGCTCGGGGCGGACATCGTCGCCGACCCGACCGATCCCGAGGCCATCGGGCAGATCCGCGCCAGTCTTCCCTGGCGGCCCGATGTGGTGTTCGACTGTGTTTCCACGGAAGCATCGATGGCGCAGGCGATCACGCTCGCGCTCAAGGGCGGCACCGTCGTCGTGGAGGGTGTCCCGCGGGGCCCGGTCTCGATCCCCCTGCATCTGGTGCAGGACCGAGAGGTGCGGCTACAGGGCACCGCCATGTACGTGCGCGAGGATGTCAAGCGAGCGATCGAGCTCATCAGCGCGGGTCAGGTGCCAGCGCAGCGGCTGGTCACGAGGTCATTTGCACTCGGCGAGGCCACCCAGGCTTTCCAGGCCGCCGCGACGGGCATCGACGGCCGGCCGGCCGTGAAGATCCAGCTCGAGCCGCAAAGGTGATCCGGTGGCTCGAGGGCGTATCGCCGGGGACTAGCTAAGCAGCGGTCGACGGCGCCGGGTCAGACGCGCCTTGATCCGCGTGAGCTGCGCCGAGCCGCTCTTCAGAGTCGGGGTCAAAGGCGAACATCCGCTCGGGGTCGATCCGCAGACGCACGTTGGTCCCGGGACGGCGCGAGTCATAGCCCTCGGTCCGGGCCACGAAGCCGGACTCGGTGCCCTCGAGTGTGACGTGTACGTAGGAGTCCGCGCCCAGGGACTCGACCAGTACGACTTCACCCGGAACGCCGTCCTCGGAGCCTTCGGTGACTGCGACGTGCTCAGGCCGGATCCCGACGATGACCTCCCGGGCGCCCCGCTCACCCGCCGCCTCGGCGAGCTCGCGCGGCAGCTTGATCGTCTGTCCACCGAGCCTTACGGCGCCTTCCTCCAGCGGGAGGCGGATCAGGTTCATCTGCGGCAGTCCGATGAACCCGGCCACGAAAGCGTTGGTCGGGCTGTCGTAGAGCTCGCGCGGTGGCCCGTACTGCTGAAGCGTCCCGTCCTTGAGCACCGCGACACGGTCACCGAGCGTCATCGCCTCGCCCTGGTCGTGGGTGACATACACCGTGGTCGTCTTCAGCCGGCGCTGGAGCTCGGCGATCTGAACCCGGGTCTGCACCCGCAGCTTCGCGTCGAGGTTTGACAGCGGCTCGTCCATCAGGAACGCCTTCGGCCGGCGGACGATCGCTCGCCCCATGGCCACGCGCTGACGCTGGCCCCCCGACAATTGACGCGGCTTGCGGTCGAGCAGCTCCTCGATCTCGAGCATCTTGGCGGCTTCGCGGACCCTCTGGTTGCGCTCGTCAGCCGAGACGCCGTGCATCTTCAGAGCAAAGCCGATGTTCTGGGCAACGGTCTTATTGGGGTACAGCGCGTAGTTCTGAAACACCATCGCGATGTCCCGGTGGCGTGAGTCGACTCCGCTGACGTCCTCACCGTCGATCTCGATCTTTCCGTCGCTGAGCTCCTCCAGGCCGGCCAGGAGCCGCAGCGCAGTGGTCTTGCCCGATCCCGAAGGGCCCACCAGGACCATGAAACCGCCGTCGGGCACTTCCAAGCTCAGGCCGTCCACGGCGAGCTTGTCACTGCCGGGATAGCGGCAGCTGACGTCCTGATACATCACCTCGGCCATTGGCAAGTCCTCTCCGGAATCGGCATCACTTGATCGCTCCCATCGACAACCCTCTGACGAGCTGGCGCTGCGCGATCCAGCCCGCGATCAGCACGGGGACCGAGGCCAGCGTCGCCGCCGCGGCGAGCTGAGCCCAGAACAGGCCTTCACTGGTGACGAAGCTGACCAAAAAGACCGGCATTGTCGCGGCGCGGATCGAGGTCAGGTTGAGGGCCAGGAAGAACTCGTTCCAGGCGAAGATCGCGCAGATGAGGGCAGTCGCCGCCAGGCCGGGAGCGACAACCGGAAGTACCACTTCGGTCAGCTCGCGGCGTAGATCGGCGCCGTCGATGCGAGCCGCTTCCAGGATTTCCCCGGGCACTTCGAGAAAGAACGAGCGCATCATCCACACCGCGATGGGGAGGTTCATCGCCGTGTAGAGGACGATCAGCGTCGTGATGCTGTCCAGCATCCCGAGGTCACGCACGGCCAGGTAAATAGGCACGATTGCGGCCGCTATCGGCAGCATCTTGGTCGAGATGAAGAAGAACAGCCCGTCACGCCAGCGGGCGATCGGCCGCATCGAGAGGGCATACGCCGCCGGAGTGGCGAGCAGCAACACCAGCAGCACCGAGAGCACGGTGGCGATCGCCGAGTTGGCCAGGTAGGGACCCATCCCCGAGCTGAACACTGACTTGTACTGATCCAGGGTCGGGTGAAAGAAGAATTGGGGCGGGTTGGAGTAGGCAGCTGACTCTGGCTTGAAGGAGGTGAGGACCATCCAGAAGACCGGGAAGAAGAAGATGATGGCCGCAAACCAGGCCACCGTGGACCAAGCCACGTTGCCCAGACGCTGGCGCATTGAACGGCGGGGCCGGCCTCGCCGTGACCGGGTAGCGGTGGCGGTCGCGGTCGCCATCAGGCCCGGGCCTCGTTCTCGATGAAGAGCCCGAACACGGTGCGCAGAGCGACGGTGGCAACGATGATCGTGCCGACAACGGTGACCACGCCGAGGGCGGCAGCCTGCCCGATGTCGAAGCCTTGGAAGGCGCGTTGGTAGATGTAGTAGGGGAGGTTGGTCGTGGCCGTGCCCGGCCCGCCCTGGGTCATCATGTAGATCACGTCGAACGTGTTGACGACGTAGATCGAACCGAGCAGGAAGCCGAGCTCGAGGTAGGAGCGAAGGTGCGGGAGCGTGATCTCACGGAAGGTCGCCAGCGCACTGGCCCCGTCGACGCGGGACGCCTCGAGGACGTCACGGGGCTGGCTTTGCAGGCCGGCGAGGAGGATCAGCATCTCGAACGGCGTCCATTGCCACACGACGGTGGCGATCACCGAGGCCATGGGATGCGCGGAGACGAAAGCGACGGGGGCAAAGCCGAACCAGCCGATCACCCAGTTGACGATTCCGTACACCGGGTCGAGCATCGTCGTCTTCCACAGCAGAGCGGCCGCGGTCGGCATGATCAAGAACGGAGAAATGAGCAGCGTCCGAGCCAGTCCCCGACCGATGAACTTGCGGTCCAGCAGCAGGGCCAGGCCGAGCCCGAGCGCGGTTGCGATGAGCACCGATCCGAACGTGATCTCGACCGTGTGCAGGAGCGCGCCGTAGAAGACCGGATCGGAGAACACGTCGCCGTAGTTGTTCAGGCCGACCCAGTGCGGCGAGCCCGGCTTAGCGATATTCCACGACTGAAGCGAGTAGTAGATGGTGAGCAGGAACGGGATCTGCGTCACGACGATCGTGAACACCAGGGCGGGCATGAGGGGCAGGCGCCGGATCCAGGCATCGCTCGTGCGCTGCTCACGCCGCTTGGCGCCGGGAAGGTGAACGGTGCGGTCAGCGGTGGTGGTGGTGGCCATTACTTGCGGTAGCCGTCGCCGATCGTCTGGGCGTACTTCTGTGAGGTGGAGAGAGCACTGGAAACACTCTCTTGGCCCGCAATGGCCGCCGTGATCTGCTGACTGACACGAGTCCCCAGGTCCTGGAACTCGGGAATGTCAAGGAACTGCACTCCGACGTACGGCACGGGCTTGACCGTGGGTCGGTTTGGATCAGACTCCTCGATCGCCCGGAGCGTGGGGGCTGCGAACGCCTTGGCCGCCTTGCGGTACTGGGGAATCTGATAAGTGGACAGCCGGCTCCCGGGTGGAAGATTGGCCCAACCGAGCTTGTGACCGACGAGCTGGATGTAACCCCGCGAGGTCGCCCAGGAGATAAAGCGCCAGGCGGCCTGCTTGTTGGGCGAGGTGACGGGGATGCCCAGTGACCAGGTGTAGAGCCAGCCCGAGTTTCGCGTCGCCATGACCGGCGCCGGGGCGTATCCGGTCTTGCCGACCACCGTGCTGCTCGACGGATCCTCGATGGTTCCCGCGGCCGACGTCGCGTCGTACCACATCGCCGCCTTGCCCTGGCCGTACTGGGTCGCGCACTCCGCAAAGCCGTCGCCGGCCGCCCCGGGCTCGCCGTAGTGGTTGACGAGGTTGACGTAGAAGGAGGTGGCGCGCTTGACCGGCGCCGACGTGAGCTGGGCATGCCAGTCGGGGTCATACCAGCGGCCGCCGAACGTGTTGATCACGGTGTCGAGGGGCGCGAGCACCTGGCCCCAGCCGGACTCCCCTCGCAGGCAGATCCCCGCGATCCCCTTGGACTTGTTGGTCAGGCGCTGGGCGAAGTGGGCCACCTGGGTCCAGGTCGGCCGTGCGGGCATCTTCAAGCCCGCCTTGGCGAACAGGTCCTTGCGGTACATCAAAAACGAGGACTCGCCATAGAACGGGACGGAGTACATGTTTCCCTGGTAGGACAGGGAGTTGCGGATCGACGGGATGAAGTCCTTTGCGTCGTAGCCAGGGGTCTGGCTGATATACGGCTGCAGGTTGGTCAGCCAGTGATAACGGGCCCACATCGGCGTCTCGTAGTTGGAGATCATCACCACGTCGAACTCATTGCTCTTCGTCGACACCGAGGCGGTGATCTTGGCCCGCGACTCGTTCTCGGGCAGCGTGACGTAGTTGACTTTGATGGACGGGTTCTGCTTTTCGAACGCGCTCGTCAGCGACTCCACGTCCTGCATCTGCGGATTGGCCACGATCGCCACTCGTAGAGCGACGCCGTGCGGGCCGGCCCCACCACCGCCCCCAGCTCCGGCGACCCCACAGCCGGCCAGAGTAAGCGCGCCCAGGGCTCCGGCGAGACGCGTCCAGGTGACGATGAAGGCCTCCTCCTGATTGGCACTACCGGCCTGCGGGTACAAGCATTCCCGCCGATGAAACGGCTAAACGCGTATGCCACTCAGGTGAGGCGCTTCGCACCTTGAGAGCCGCCGTCTGGCAGCGACCTGGGGAGCTCGAGGTCGAGGAACGTCCCGACCCCGAGGCCGGTCCCGAAGAAATTGTCGTTCGGGTCGGGGCCTGCGGAATGTGCGGCACCGATGTGCACATCGCCGAGGGCGAGTTTCCGCCCACGCCTTATCCCATCGTCCCCGGCCACGAATTCGCCGGCGAGGTGGTCAGCGTAGGCGACGGTGTCGATGACATCGCGGTCGGCATGCAGGTCGCCGTCGACCCGTCACTGTTCTGCGGTCACTGTGACTACTGCCGCGTGCAGCGCGGAAACCTGTGCCGCAACTGGAACGCGATCGGTGACACAGTCGACGGAGCGTTCGCCGAGCTCGTCAAGGCACCGGCACGCAATGCCTATGAGCTTCCCGAAGGGACCTCCGCCCGCACCGGCGCGCTGGTCGAGCCCCTGGCCTGCGCCGTTCATGGCGCGCGGCGCCTCGAGCTCGGGACCGGGGACTCGGTGCTGATCACCGGGGCGGGGACGATGGGCCTCCTGCTGCTCCAGCTGCTCCGTCACGGCGGGGCGGCCGACGTCACCGTGGTGGATCGCAACGAACGGCGCCTCGAGCTTGCCCGTTCGCTGGGCGCGGCCGCGGTCGACACCGAGGTGGGGCAGGCGGCGAGCGCGCATCGTGACGGCTTTGACTGCGTGGTCGACGCCACCGGAGTGCCGGCGGTCGTGCAGCAGGGACTCGACGCCGTCCGCCGCGGAGGCAAACTGATGGTCTTCGGGGTCGCTCCCGAGGCCGCGCGCGTGGAGGTCTCGCCCTTCCGGATCTACAACGACGAGATAACGCTGATCGGCTCGATGGCCGTCCTCTACACCTTCGTCCAGGCCATCGAGTTGCTGCGCGCCGGGACCGTCCAGACCGAGCCGCTGCTCACGCATACCTTTCCGCTCGATCGGTTCGAGGATGCCCTGGCGGCCATGCGGGCGGGCGACGGACTCAAGATCCAGGTCCTGCCCAACTCGTGAGCGGGCCCCTGGTCGGGATTGACGTCGGCACCTCGGGGGTCAAGGGGGTGGCGATCGACGACAGCGGCGAGGTGCTGGCCGCAGCGGAGGAGCACTATCCGCTCTCCAGTCCGGGGCCGGGGTGGTCCGAGCAGGATCCTGAGGATTGGTGGCGGGCCGGGCAGGCGGTGCTCTCGCGGTTGCGTGAGGCCACCAGCAAGCCGGCGGCGATCGGGCTGAGCGGACAGATGCACGGACTGGTCGCCCTGGATGAGCGCGATGCGGTGATCCGGCCGGCGATCCTTTGGAACGACCAGCGCTCAGCGCGGGAATGTGAAGAGATCGAGGCGACCGTCGGCTTCGAGCGCCTGATCGAGCTCACCGGCAACCGCGCCCTGACCGGCTTCACCGCCCCGAAGCTGCTGTGGCTGCGCCGGCACGAGCCGGAGGCGTTTGCACGGATCCGGCGGATCGCCCTGCCCAAGGACTACGTCAGGCTCCGCCTTGCTGGCGAGCACGCCACCGACGTCGCCGACGCCTCGGGAACGTTGCTATTCAACGTCGAGGAGCGTCAGTGGAGCCAGGAGGTGTTGTCGGCGCTCGATCTGGATCGGGCCTGGCTACCCCGCGCGCTGGAGAGCCCTGAGCTGTCCGGTCAGACACCGGACGGCGTGCCCGTGGCGGCGGGTGCCGGCGATCAGGCCGCCGGCGCGATCGGCGTGGGCATCGATCGACCCGGCCCGGCATCGGTCGTGCTCGGCAGCTCGGGGGTCGTCTTTGCCGCCCTGCCCGAGTTCGCCGCCGACGCCGAGGGCGGGTCCACGCGTTCTGCCATGCCGTGCCCGGAGCCTGGCATGCGATGGGGGTGATGCTCTCGGCGGCGGCGTCGCTGGCCTGGTTTCGCGATGTTGCCGGGGGTGAACTGCCCTACGAGCGCCTGCTGTCGGGCGCGGCGAGCTGGCCGGCCGGTGCTGAGGACCTGCTGTTCTTGCCCTATCTGGCCGGGGAGCGGACCCCGTACGCGGACCCCAACGCCCGCGGGGCGTTCGTCGGACTGCAGACTCGCCACGACACCGGCGCCCTGACCCGCGCGGTGCTCGAAGGCGTGGCCTTCGGGCTGCGCGACTCGCTCGATCTCCTGCTCGAGCTCGGTGCCGGGATCGACGCGGCCCGGGTCTCCGGGCGGGGGAGCCCGCAGCGAGCTGTGGCTGCAGATCGTCGCCTCGGTCCTGGAGCTGCCCTTGGAGCGGGTCGCGGTCGACGAGGGAGCCGCGTTCGGCGCCGCGCTGCTCGGCGGCGTGGCCGCCGGCGTCTGGGAGGACGTGCCCGCCGCCTGCGCCGCTGCCGTCCGGGTGCGCGAGACAGTCGAGCCGGTGTCCGACTGGATCGGGGTCTACAGCGAGCAGCGGGAGCGCTACCGAGCCCTGTACCCCGCCTTGCGTGGCCTGCGCGGTGACGCTACGGGCTGACCGGCGCCGACAGGAGATGGAGACGCGTGGCGCCCACCACCTCCTCGATCTGGGCCTCGGACAGGACTGGGCTCATCGGGATGGCCAGATTGGTCTGTGCGGCCTCCTCGGTCCCGGGCAGGGCGACGCCCGGGCGGAACTCTCGCATTGCCGGCTGCTCGTGGGTGGGCACGCGGTAATAGCCGCGGGCACCGATGCCCTCGGCCTGGAGTGCCACGGAGAGGGCGTCCGGCGCCGGCGCTCTGACCACATACAGATGCCACGCCGGCTCGGCGCCCTCGGTGGCCTGCGGCAGCGACACCAGTTCGCCCAGCCCGGCCCGGGCGTAGGCGCCGGCGGCCGCCCGCCGTCCGTCTGACCACGTGTCCAGATGCGGGAGCTGGACCCGGAGCACGGCGGCCTGGATCGCGTCCAGGCGCGAGTTGTAGCCCACCGTCTCGAAGGTCTGCTTGTCCCGGGAGCCGTGGAAGCGCAGGCGCCGGGCCCGCTCAGCGATCTCGGGGTCGGAAGTGGTGATGGCGCCCCCGTCCCCGAAGCCACCGAGGTTCTTGGAGGGAAAGAAACTGAAGGTGGCTGCCGTACCGAGCGAGCCCGGGCGCCCGGCGGCGGTGCGGGTGCCGAGCGCCTGGGCGGCATCCTCGAGCACGGGCACGCCGAGGGCCTCGATCTCCGCCACCGGCGCCACATTGCCGAACAGATGCACGGCTATCACGGCTCGGGTCTGCGGAGTCAGCGCCGCGCGGACCGTCTCCGCGGTGACGCAGAACGTCTCCGGGTCGACGTCGCAGAAGACCGGCCGGGCGCCAGTCGGCGGGACCGCCTCCGCGCTGGCGTAGAACGTGAACGAGGGGACGATCACGTCGTCCCCGGGGCCGATACCCATGGCCCGCAGGGCGATAGTCAGCGCGTCGGTGCCGTTACCAACACCGATCGCGTGTTCGGCGCCGACGTACGCGGCCAGCTCGTCCTCGAACGCGGCCACCTCCGGGCCGAGGATGAACGCGGCCGAGTCGACGACGCGCAGGATGGCCTGGCGCAGCTCGTCGCGCAGCGGCACGAGCGGCGAGGCCGTGTCAAACAGCGGGACGGCCACGATCAGAGATCAGTGTCGGCGCTATGACCCAGCGGATGCTCCGGCGCCGTGGATCGGAAGGCCGGGCCGCGACCCTCGGGATCGGGCAGGTTGCGCCGGGCGCGAACGAGGTACAGGGGGCGTCCCTTGACCTCGTCATAGATGCGGCCCACGTACTCGCCGATGATCCCGATCGCGATCAACTCGATTCCACCCAGGAGCAGAACCACGATCGTCAGGGCGCTGAAGCCGGGGAGATAGGAGCCGAGGATCCGCAATACGACGACGATCGGAATGGCGATGAAGGCCAGCGTCGAGATCATGAAGCCGAGCAGGGTGGCCAGCTGCAGTGGGCGGTGCGAGAAGGAGGAGATCGCGTCGAGCGAGAAGCGCAGCATCTTCGACAGCGTGTACTTGGTCTCGCCCGCGTACCGGGGGTCACGGTGATAGGGGACCGCGGCCTGCGTGTAGCCGACCCACACCGTCATCCCGCGCAGGAAGCGATTGCGTTCGCGCATCGCCAGCAGAGCGTTCAGCGCCCGCCGGTCCAGGAGCCGGAAGTCGCCTGAGTTGTGCTGAAGCTCGACCTGGGCGAGCTTGTCGAACAGCCGGTAGAACCAGCGAGCCGTGCTGAGCTTGAAACGTGATTCGCCCTCACGATGCTCGCGCACGGCGTAGACGACGTCACACCCGGCTCGCCAGTGGTCGAGCATGGTCGGGATCAGCTCGGGGGGATCCTGCAGGTCAGCGTCGAGCATGACCACGGCGTCGCCGGTGGCGTGGTCCAGGCCGGCGGTGAGGGCGGTCTGGTGGCCGAAGTTCCGGGATAAATGAACGACCCGGACGCGCGGATCGTGGGCGGCGATCTCGTCCAGGACCAGGGCCGAGCCGTCGGTCGAGCCGTCGTTGACCAGGATCAGCTCGAAGGGCAAGCCGTCCAGCGCGCTGCATACGCGGGAGAAGAACTCCCCGACCGTGCCGTCCTCGTTGTACACCGGGGCGACCACGCTGAGCAACTCGAGCTCGCCGGCGGAGCGACGCGATTGCGCGGGCGGCGGGATCAGAGGCTCATCCATGGCCAGCCTCGCTCACATACCCAGGGCGGAGCTGCCCGTGGGTAGGTAGCCGAAGATCTCGGTGCCGGCAAACTGCGCCATCTGCAAGGCCAGCACAACGCCGGTCAGCCACAGCGTGGGGCGGAGCAGGCGCTTGTCGGTGCTGACGGCCGCCAGAGGCAGCAGCCAGGTCACGTACCAGGGCAGCAGCGAGCCGGCGGTGGCGAGCATCACGAACGTCGCCCAGCCGGCGGCGTTGATCCAATCCATCTCGCCGCGCCAGACCCGGCGCAGCATCCAGATTGTCACGCCCAAAAACAGAGCGTCGAGCAGGTAGCCGACGATGTGTCCGACCAGCGCTGGGGCCAGCGCGCCCACCATCCCCGGGAGGCTGTGCCAGTCACCCTCGCTCTGGCTGCGGGCGATGGTGGGAAACACGTTCAGGACTCCGGCTCCGAACACCGCGCCGGAGACGGCGATCATGAGCGCGACGCCGATTCCGACGCCAATCAGCAGGTTGCGCCGGCGCTCGCGACCGTACTGAGCCCCGCCGGCCGCGACTGCGAAGGGGACGAGCAGGCCGGCGGTGAGCTTGATGGCCACCGAGAGCACGAGCAGGCCGCCGCCGAGTCGTTCCCGGTTGACGGCGAGCAGATACATCGCGCCGGTGGAGATGGCCAGCATCATCAGGTCGTTGTGGCCCCCACCGATCGCGTACAGGATGAGCAACGGATTGAGTCCGATCAGCGCGACGGCCTTGACCGGGTTGACATCGCGGGCCTCGGCCAGTTTCCACACGAGCGCAATGATCGCCACACTCGATACCGCAGCCACTGCCTTGTAGGCGAGCACCATGCCGGCCAGCGACATTGACGCGAACAGGTAGCTGAAGAGTGTGAACGCGGGTCCGTACGCGCTCGGGATGTTGAACCACTTCGCCCCCACGTACGGGAACACGGAATCGAGATGGATCGCGTAGGGCCCGTTCAGGTACGGGCTGGCGCCGTACAGCGCGCCCATCCGCGCATAGGCCTGGTAGCTGAAGACGTCGGTGGAGACCAGCGGGGGCCCGAGGATGATGAGCGCATGCAGGGCGGCGATGAGCAGCAGCACGGTCCGACCCGACAACTGGCTCGCGGCTCCGACTACAGCGAGGTAGGAGATGAAGATCACGGCCAGGACCGCGATCGTGCCTCCGGCGTGCAGATCGATGCCGGTGTTGCCGAAGGCGCCGGCCAGCGCCGGAACCCGAGCCGCCCCGACCCAGCCCCGAACCGACTCGGGGAGCAGCGACGGTGTGTTGGCCGCCGAGAGGGCGATCAGGAGGGTGCCGAGCAGCAGCCCGGCGACGCCGACCAGCGCCCGGCGGCTGTCGCGAACCGACGCGCCGAAGCTGAGGCCGGAGCTCCCGGGCAGCTCAAGGCCGGCGCCATTGGGAGTAGCGCCCAGCGGGCTGCGTACGCTCATCGGAGAGAGGATGCCCGACGGCGGGACAGGAGCCGTTTCAGCGCCATTGGGATCAGGTTAAAGAGTCCAGGAAAAGTTAGCCCGTTTTTACTTCGGTCCCGGCCCGGGCCAGCGCTGCCCGCGCTCGCAGTCTGAGTGTAGGCACCATCCACATGGCCTCGAGTGCGATCCGTGACGACATCTTGCTGGTCCCCACCTTCCGGTCGGTGAACACGATCGGGATCTCCCGGACCGTGAACCCGGCCAGGAGGGCGCGATAGGTCACCTCAATCTGGAAAACGTAACCCTCGGCCCGGACGCTGCCGAGGTCGATCGCCTCCAGCACCCGGCGGTGGATGCACTTAAAGCCTCCGGTGAGGTCATGCACGTGGACGCCGAGGATCCAGCGCGCGTAGATCCCGCCGCCCCGGCTGATCAACCGCCGAACGACCCCCCAGTCGGTGACTCCACCGCCCTCGACATAGCGAGAGCCGAGCACCAGGTCGGCCTCGCGGGCCGCCGAGAGCAGGTGGGGGAGATAGCGGGGATCGTGGGAGAAATCAGCGTCCATCTCGATCACCAACTCGGCCCCGCCGTCCAGTGCGTGCGCGAAGCCGGCCAGGTAGGCGTGACCGAGGCCGCCCTTGCCCGGCCGGTGAAGGACCTCCACCCCCTCGAGCTCGGCGGCGAGGCGGTCGGCGATCCGGCCCGTGCCGTCCGGCGAGTTGTCGTCCACGACCAACAGACGGTGCCGGCCGGGGGCGGCCTGCTCGAGCTGCGCCAGGGCAGCGCGGATGATCGGCTCGATGTTCGCGGCCTCGTTATAGGTGGGGATGATCAGCCAGACGTCTTCGGACATCGCGTGCCAGGGTATTGGTCGCACCCGCGGTTCGCGGACGAGCCGCCGGGTGTCGGTTTTCGGCCGGCGGCAACCTCCCTTCTGCGCGACGCAATGAACGCCTTTCGGCGCCGGTGGGCGCTAACGCGGTGCCAGCATTAGCGCCGCACGTAGGCGACGCGAGTCCAGCTGGGCTCAGGAGCGAGCTCGATCGGCTCGCGGCCACGGTCGGGCTGCACGTAGACGAAGCTCGTCATGTTGGCGTTGAAGGCCACGTCGAGCTCCCCCTCCTTGACGCGCTGATCCAGCCAGGCCCCGCGAAAGATGAGACGGCGCAGCCAGTGGACCAGCGAGCGCTCGGAGGGCCCGACCAGCTCCGACCAGCACTCGTTGACGTGCTCGCCCAGGGCCGAGGCGGGATCGGTGACCTCGCCGTTGACGACGAGATTGATCAGATCCTCGGCCTCGTCCTCCTCGACTGCGCCGTGCAGGAAGCCGAGTTTGCGGGCCGCCTGCTCGCAGCGCTCGCGGAAGTCACGTTCGTTGAACGTGAACCGCAGTTCACCGTACTCGAGGACGAAATCGTCGCCCGAGGAGTAGTTGCCACGCTTGTACACAGCGTCGGCATCATATGGGCGAATCCTGCTTCCCCGGGCCCCTGAACGTGATGTTGCAGGGGGTGAAATCTGCTACGGCAACGGCTCCATCTGACAGTGGAGCCCAAGCCTCAGATGATCCTGATCGTAGAGGACGACCCGACTACTCGGCAGTTCCTGGCCGACAACCTCGCTGCCGACGGTTTCGAGCCCGTCGAGGCTGACTGCGCGCACGAGGCACTGCGGCTTCTGCGCCTGCACACGCCCGACCTGGGCGTGATCGATCTGGGTCTCCCCGACCTTGACGGGCTCGACCTGCTGCGCGAGATCCGGATCGCCGATCGCGGTACGAGCCGGATCGATTCCCAACTTCCGGTGATCCTCCTCACCGGCCGCGCGGGCGAGCTCGACCGGATTCGCGGTTTCGAACGGGGCTGTGACGATTACGTCGTCAAACCCTTCAGTTACCCGGAGCTGCGCTTCCGGGTGGCGGCCGTGCTGGGACGCTCCCGCAGGCGGCCCGGGGCCGCGCGGCTGCGGGTCGGACCGCTCGAGGTGGATGTCTTCGCGCGCGAGGTGACTCTGGACGGCCGGTCCGTGCACCTGTCAAATAAGGAGTTTGCCCTGCTGCGGGCGCTGGCCGAGGACCCGTTTCGGGTCTTCACCCGGGACGAGCTGCTGCGCGGGGTGTGGGGATACCAGTCGCGTGGCGCGACCCGCACGCTGGACAGCCACGCCTCGCGCCTGCGCCGCAAGCTCAGCCCGGCCGGCAAGGGCTTCGTGGTCAGCGTTTGGGGGGTCGGCTACCGCCTGCTGGACGGAGGCATCGATCCGTGAGCCTGGCGGCATCGGTCGGGTGGCTGGCGACGCTCGTGCTCGCGCTGGCCTGGTGGCACGGCCAGCGCCGCGTGGCCGTCCGCAGCGAGGCCGTCACCCGGGCCTGCCATGAGCTTCGCGGACCGCTGACCGCGGCTCGGCTCGGCCTGGACCTCGGGACGCGAGGCCGGCAGCTGTCCCCGGCGCAGATCCGGGCCATCGGCTCAGAGCTCGGCCGGGCCTCGCTGGCCCTGGATGACCTGGCCCGCGCCAGTCAGCTGACCGCGGGCGAGCGCTCCGGCGAGCTGATCGAGGTCGGCCTCGTCGACCTGGGCGCGCTGCTCGCCGACTCGGTGGCGGCCTGGCAGGCGAGCGCGGTCGCCGCCGGTGTCGAGCTTGTCCTCAGTGAACCCGTGGCCGCGGTCCTGGTCCGCGGGCAGCGCCTGCGCCTGGCCCAGGCCGTGGGCAATCTGATCGCCAACGCGATCGAGCACGGCGGACGCCGGGTTTCGGTGGAGATCGGCGTGGCCGCGGCCTGGGCGCAGATCGCGGTGCGCGACGACGGTCCGGGCCTACCGGACACCGTGGCCGCATTGACCCGTCGTGCGCGCCGGGGCCGCGGCGCCCGGGGGCGGGGCCTGGCCATCGTGCAGGGCGTCGCAGCCGTCCACGGCGGCCGTCTGCGCGCCCGCGCCGCCGAGCGCGGGGCTGACCTGGCGCTCGAGCTGCCCGTGGTGGGCGGCGCCGCCCCCGCCTGACCCACGATCACCCACCGGGGCGCACACCGGCCGGACAGAACCGGCCCCAATCTGCAATCCGGCTGTCATCTCGGCTAGATGCAGCGAATCGTGCGTCGTCTCGGCTCTGACCGGGAGCCGGTGTCCCACCCGCAGATCCCAGTCTGAACGGGCGTTTTCGCCCCCTGAGGACCAGAATCTGGACGTTTGTGGGAGAAAGGGTGCGAATTTGGTTGCATAGTGGGAGATAGTGGGTTACTGTGGGCGCCGCTTATGGAACCCGGGTGGCAGGGCTCCTCCCACCCAGCCACCCGGGTCTCCCTTCGCCTGGCGGTATGAGAACCCTTGACCTTCCGCGGAACCTTCGAACACGCGCTCGACGCGAAGCACCGGCTGACCATCCCCGCCAAGTTCCGCGGGGCGCTGTCCGGAGGCGTCGTGCTGGCGCCTTCCCCCGAGGTGGAGACCGGAGCCGCGCGCACGGTCGCGGTGTGGATCCCCGAGGAATACGACGCGTATACGAGCGCCACGCTGGCCGAGCTCAACCCCGCGTCGCCGAAGGCGCGCGAGCTCAAGCGCTTCTACTTCAACTCCTCCTTCGACACTGAACTCGACGCCGCCCACCGCGTGATGATCCCCCCGCAGCTGATGGCCTACGCCAGCCTCGACAAGGAAGTCACCGTGACCGGCTCCGGCGAGTGCCTCGAGATCTGGGATCGCACCTCCTACCGGCAGAACTTCGAGGACGTACTGACCCGTATCCCCGACATTGCGGCGAGTCTTGGCGACACTGCTTGACATGACCGCAACGCACATCCCGGTTCTGGCCGGCGAGCTGATCGATGTCCTCGATCCGCGCCCGGGGGAGACCGCGATCGACTGCACCCTCGGGGGCGCGGGTCACGCACGCCTGATTGCCGACCGGATCGGGCCGGCCGGGACCCTGATCGGCGTCGACCGCGACCCGGTGGCTGAGGAGCGCTTCGCCGAGTTGGCGGCGGAGGTCCCGTGTCACACGCGGTTCATCCGCGCTGACTTCGTCACCGCGCTTTCCGAGCTTCAGGCCGAGCGCCTGCGCGCGGACATCATCTATCTGGACCTCGGCATGTCCTCGATGCAGGTCGATGCCTGGACTCGCGGGTTCTCCTACGCCTACGACGCGGCGCTTGACATGCGCATGGACCCCGATCAGGACCTGACTGCCGAGGAGATCGTCAACACGTGGGACGAGCGCCGGCTGGCCCGGCTGCTTCGCGAATACGGCGAGGAGCGCTACTCCCGGCAGATCGCCCGCGCGATCGTGCGTGTGCGCCGGCGCGGTGAGCTGACCTCGACCCAGCAGCTGGTCGAGACGATCAAGGCGGCCGTGCCCACCCCGGCTCAGTTCGCCGGCGGACACCCGGCCCGCCGCACCTTCCAGGCCTTGCGCATCGCCGTCAATGACGAGCTGATCCAGCTTGAGGACGCGCTCCCCGTCGCCTGGGACCTCCTCAACACCGGCGGGCGACTGGCCGCGATCTCCTTCCACTCACTGGAGGACCGGATGGTCAAGCGGTTCCTGGCCGACCGTGCCCGGGGCTGCATCTGCCCGCCCGACCTCCCCGTCTGCGCCTGCGGACGCGAACCGGAGGCCGAGCTGCTCACCCGCCGTGCCGTGGCCCCCACACCGGGGGAGGTCGCGTCAAATCCGAGATCCCGATCAGCGCACCTTCGCGCTGCGCGCAAGCTGGAGGTCACGCCGTCATGACGCCCACCGCCGCCACTCCGGCCGCTCGGAAGAGGGCCAAGCCCGCAGCTTCGGACCGCGCCGGCGGATCGGTCGCCCAGCGCTCGGCCGGCCACAAGCGCTCAACCCGTCCGGCGAGTCCGCCCCGGCGGGTCTCCGGACCGGCCGGGGGTGTCACCCGCCCGCGTCCGGCTTCGGCTCCGGCCCGGCCCGCCCGTCGGGTCTCAGGCCCGACGCCACGGAAGCGCGGGGGGACGAGATCCGCTCACCCGCTGGCCGCCCGGCTCGGCCGCTTCGTCCGCCGCCTCCCCGATCATTCGCTGCTTGACCAAATCGTTCGTGGCCGCGCGTGGATTCCTCTGCTCGGGATCCTCCTCGCCGGGATCGTGGCCATGCAGGTCGAGGTCCTGAAGTTGAGCGCGAACATGGGTCGTGCGCTGGAGCGTGGGACAGCACTGCAGAGTCGGAACGAGCAACTGCGCGCCAGCGTCGCTCAACTCGGCGACGACCAGCGCATCGAGCGAATCGCCGCCCAGATGGGCATGGTCATGCCTCCGCCGACGGCGGTCAAGTTCCTCGCCCCGCGTCCGGCGGGCCAGATCGGACGTGCCCTGGCCGGAATCCAAACCCCCAACCCGACCGCCTTCGCCGCCGCGCTCCCGGGCGCTGCGGCCACGCCGAGCACGAGCACGTCGACCGCGACTGCCGGCACCACCGCTCCCGTGCCCGTGACGCCGACGCCCGTGGCGCCCGTGACCAGCGCGGCGACCACGCCCGGGGTGCCGAGCTCGACGACGCCGACGGCGACCACGCCGCCCGGCACGACGAGCGCCGCTACGCCGAGCGCAACCTACACCCCGCCTACGACCTATACACCGACGACGACGTCATCGAGCGGCTCCTCGGCGGGGGCCGCCGGCGGCGCAGCGGCGGCTGGCGCCGTAACTCCGGGTTCCGGGGGCTGAGCCGCCGTGGCCGCGCTCGACCGGCGGATCGGGTGGCTGTTCGTTCTCTTCTTGGGCCTGCTGGGCCTGGCCGTCCTCAAGGCCGCTGACCTCGGCCTGCTGCAGGCCGATTCGCTTCAGCAGGTCGCGGCCAGCCAGCAGGTCACCCGGGATGTGATTCCGGCCTCGCGGGGGGTCATCACCGACCGCAACGGCGTCGAGCTGGCCATCTCGCAATCCGCCGACGAGGTCGTCGCCGACCCGTATCTGATCAAACAACCCCAGGCCACGGCCGAGAAGCTGGCCCCGCTGCTCGGCAAGCCGGTGCTGACCGTCCTCGCCCTGCTGACCAAGCCCCACGACGGATACGTCCCGCTGGCGCGCCTGCTTCCGGCGGACCGGGCGTCGAAGATCATGAAGCTCCAGATCAACGGCATCTCGACCGTCCCCGAGTCGACACGCTTCTATCCCCGCGGCTGGGCGGCCTCGCAAGTGCTCGGCTCGGTGCACCTGGACGGCGTCGGCGCGAGCGGGCTGGAGTACCTCTACAACAGGCAACTGCAGGGGAGCTCGGGCGTGCGGCGGATCGTCAACGACGCGATCGGTCAGCCGATCTCGATCGATGACGTCCGCACTATGCAGCCCGGCGCCACGATGAAGCTGACGCTCGACGCGCCGCTTCAGGACGAGGTCGAGCAGGTGCTGGCCGGTGTCGGCGCGCAGTACTCACCCAAGGGCGCGACGGCGATCGTCATGAACCCCAACACGGGCGCGATCCTGGCCCTGGCCAACTGGCCCCGTGTCAACGCCAACGATCCGGGCGCCTCCCCGGCCTACGCGACCGATGATCGGGCCGTGACCTTCAACTACGAGCCCGGCTCGACCTTCAAGGCCTTCACCGTCGCTGGAGCGCTCCAGGACAACGTCGTCTCGCCGGGGACCACGCTCCCGATTCCGTCGGTGCTGCAGGTCGCCGACCGCCGGATCCACGACGCCGAGGCGCACCCGGATGAGACGCTGTCGGTGGCCCAGATCCTCAAGGTGTCGAGCAACATCGGTGCCGACGAGATCGGCATGAAGGTCGGTCCGACCCGCTTTGACGATTGGGTCCACCGGTTCGGGTTCGGGGCACGGACCGGCGTCGACCTCCCAGGTGAGCAGCAGGGCATCGTCCTTCATCACTGGCAGTACTCGGGCTCCTCGATGGGCAACCTGCCCATGGGCCAGGGCGAGTCGGTCACGCCGATCCAGATGGCGACTGCCTACTCGGCCATCGCCAACGGCGGCGTCCTGCGCACACCGCACGTCGTGGAGACGATCGGTGGCCACCCGGCGCCCGTCCCCGCCGGCCACCGGATCATCTCCGCCACCACCGCCGCCGAGCTGCGGGGCATGCTCCAGGGCGTGCTCGCCGACGGCGGCACCGCCTCGGGGGCGGCCATCCCCGGCTATGACCTGGCCGGCAAGACCGGCACCGCCCAGGTCGTCGTCAACGGCAGCTACTCAAAGAGCGCCTACATCGCCTCCTTCATCGGCATGGTCCCGGCCAGCGCCCCCAAGCTGGTGGTGGCAGTGATGGTCGACGAGCCGCAGGGCTCGATCTACGGCGGGTCGGTGGCCGCGCCCGCCTTTCAGAAGATCGTCGGCTGGGCGGTCCCGTACCTGGGCATCGCGCCGACGGCGCCGTGGCCGGCCGGAACCTCACCCAACGGCGGCTGAGCGCCGACGCGTCACGCTCCGACTGAGCGCCGACGCCTAACGCTGAGGCTGGCTGCCGCTGCGTCCCGGGGCCTCGGCCAGGGCATCGGCGAGTCGGGCCAGGCGTTGATCCCACTGCCCGCCGACCTCGGCCATCCACGACGCCGCCGTGGACAGCGGCGCCGGCGTGGCGCGGTAGCGCACGTCGCGGCCCTCGCGCTCACGGGCCAGCAGGCCGGCGTCGGTCAGCGACGCCAGATGCTTGGCCACCGCCTGGCGGGTGATGGGCAGGGCGCTCGCCAGCTCGGTAGCCGTGGCCGGCCGCTGGGCGATCGTGGCCAGCAGTCGCCGGCGCATGGGATCGGCAAGCGCGCCGAACACGGCGTCGGCGCGGTCCGCGGGCATGCCTCAGGCCGCCACGAGCGCCGGCCCGTAGCCGGAGCTGTGCGTTCCCGGCAGCGGCACTCCGACGAGGTCCAGTAGCTCCAGCGGGCGGGTCTCGGCGACGCGGAGCAGGGTGCGGCCGTCGGCGAGCGGTGCCAGCTCGAGCTCGACGCGGGAGGCGGGCCCGTCGTCCTCGGCCCACCAGAAGGTCAGCCGACCCTGTCCGTCGGGATCCTCGTCGGGCGCTGAGACCTCTTCGACCCAACCCTCGCGGATCTCGCTGCCCAGCCTGAATCGCGCCTCGCCGCCGGGAACGCAGTCGAGCTCGACCTCGTCGGCCAGCCAGGCCGACAGCCATTCGGGGTCGATCAGGGCTCGCCAGGCCTCCTCGGCGCTCATGTTCAGCTCGAGTTCGCGTTGCACCAGCTCAGTCATCGGCGTGCCTCCAGACAATGCGCAACTAGACGGTTGCAGGTTCTGCTACGGTAGTCGCAATCGACTGGTTGCACGTTAGCAACACCCGTGGCGCGCGGCGCGAACACGCCAGGGCGCCAGATGAGTAAAGGAGAGCCCATGCCCCTCGTTCCGATGGTCGTCGAACAGACAGCGCGCGGCGAACGCAGCTTTGACATCTATTCCCGGCTGCTCAACGACCGGGTCGTCTTCCTGGGCGGACAGGTCGAGGAGGAGATCGCCAACCTGATCGTGGCGCAGCTCGTCCACCTCGAATCCGACGATCCCGAAAAGGACATCCACCTCTACATCAACTCTCCGGGCGGCTCGATCTACGCCGGCCTAGCCATCTACGACACGATGCAGTTCATCCGCCCCGACGTGCAGACCATCTGCTACGGGGTCGCCATGTCGATGGGATCGCTGCTGCTGGCCGGGGGAGCGCCCGGCAAGCGGATGGCGCTGCCCAACAGCCGCATCCTCATCCACCAGCCCTCGGGCGGGTTCGAGGGGCAGTCGAGCGACATCGAGATCCATGCTCGCGAGGTCCTCGCGCTCCGCGCCCGGATCGACGAGATCTACGCCAAGCACACCGGCCAGGCGACCGAGCGGGTACACGCGGACATGGATCGTGACCGCTTCTTCACCGGTGAGGAAGCCCTCGGCTACGGCCTCGTCGACCGGGTCATCGACCGTCGCCCGGCGGGCAATGGCGCCCGCGGCTTTGCCGCCTCCTAGGCCCGGGGGACCTCCGTCCCTGACCCACACAGAGCGCATGTAAGGGACGGACCTTCCGAGCGGTGAGGCCCGGCCCGCGGCCGTCGAGCCGGGTCGGGCTCGCCCCGGGCCCAGCCAGATCAGGCTCGCCCGCGCGTCAGCCGTTCGGTTTCGACGTCACTACCCCTGGTTAGACTCCGGCGCCGATGCGCCTGGACCAGGTGATGCCTCAAGCTCGGGGGCCGGCAGGTGCGGTTGATGTCGCGAGCTTGGCTTACGACAACCGTCTGGCCGGACCCGGCACGCTGTTCTTCTGCGTGGTCGGTTTCACGCGGGACGGCCACGACTTCGCGCCCGACGCGGTCGCCCGCGGCGCGACCGCACTCGTCGTCGAGCGGCCGCTCGATCTGCCCGTCGCCCAGGTGCAGGTCCCGAGTGTCCGTGCGGCGATGGCCCCTGCCGCCGCCGCCTTCTACGGCGATCCAACCGCGCGACTGACGACCGTCGGCATCACGGGGACCAACGGCAAGACGACCACCGCCTTTCTTGATCCGTGATCTGCTCGAGGCCGACGGACGCCAGACGGGGCTGCTGGGCACGGTCAAGAGCATCGTCGGCCGGCGAGGAATACGTCGTCCAGCGGACCACCCCCGAGGCGATCGACCTGCAGCGGAGCTTTCGCGAGATGCTCGACGGCGGCGACAGCGCGGCCGTGATGGAGGTCTCCTCTCACGCCCTGGATCTCCGTCGCGCCGACGCGATCCACTTCGCGGCCGCGATCTTCACCAACCTGACTCAGGATCACCTCGACTTCCACCCGACCATGGAGGACTACTTCGCGGCCAAGCGGATGCTGTTCGTGCCCGATCCGCCGGGCGCGGCGGTGATCAACGTCGACGATCCCTACGGGGCGCGCCTCGCCGCCGAGCTCGAGGCCCCGATCACCTTCGCCCTGCGCCAGCCGAGGCCGACTACCGGGCCACCGATGTGAGCACCGGCCTCGTCGGGTCAACCTTCACGGTGCAGGGGCCGGACGGGTCAGTCCGGCTGGGTTCGCCGCTGCGGGGGGAGTTCAACGTCTACAACGTCCTCGGCGCCTTGGCCGCGGCGCGCGCGCTCGGCGTCTCGCAAGAAATCTGCGTACGCGCGATCGCCTCTGCCGGACAGGTGCCGGGGCGATTTGAGACCGTCGACGCCGGACAGGATTTCGCCGTCCTCGTCGACTACGCCCACACGCCGGACTCGCTCGAGAACGTCCTCGAGGCGGCCCGCAAGCTGACCGACGGGCGCGGCTGATCGCCGTGTTCGGCTGCGGCGGCGACCGGGACCGAGGCAAGCGGCCGCTGATGGGTGAGATCGCCGGCCGGCTGGCCGATCTCGCCATCGTCACCTCGGACAACCCGCGCTCCGAGGACCCCGAGGCGATCCTGGCCGAGGTCCTCGTCGGGATGGACGACGCCCACGGCCCGGGTCGTCGCCGAGGTCGACCGCCGGCGGGCGATCGCGCTGGCCATCGAGGCCGCGGGCCCGGGGATGTGGTCGTCATCGCCGGCAAGGGTCACGAGCGGGGACAGGAGTTCGCTCACGGGCACAAGATCGATTTCGATGACGTGACCGTCGCCCGTGAGATCCTTCACGGCGTGAGCGCCGGCGCCCGGTCGCGATGAAGCGCTGGAGCGCGCAGCAGGTGGCCGCCGCCGCCGGCGGCCGGCACCTTGGCTCAGACGGCGGCTGGCGCGAGCGACGCCGCCGGCCCCGAACGGGTGAGCATCGACTCCCGGCAGGCGGGCCCCGGGACCCTGTTCGTCGGCCTGCCGGGCGCCAACTACGACGGCGGTCGTTTTGCCGCCGCGGCGCTGGCGGCAGGCGCCTGGGGGGCGATCGTCACTCCCCCGAACGCCGACGCCGCCCGCGTGGCTCGGGCGGACGGGGCGGGTCACGTGATCGTCGTCGCCGACCCTCTGCGCGCCCTGCAGAACCTGGCCACCGCCTGGCGACGCGAGCTGGGCGCCCAGGTCATCGGGGTGACCGGCTCGACGGGCAAGACCTCGACCAAGGACCTGCTGCTGGCCGTTCTCTCACCCCACCGCCGCACGAGCGCCTCGCGGGCCAACTACAACACCGAGATCGGCCTGCCGCTCGAGATCCTGGCCGCGCCGGCGGGGACCGAGGTGCTGGTGCTCGAGATGGCCATGCGGGGACGCGGACAGATCGCCGAGCTGGCCGCGATCGCCGAACCCGACGTCGGCGTGATCGTCAGCATCGGTCCCGTCCACCTCGAACTGCTGGGCACGATCGAGAATGTGGCCGCCGCCAAGGCCGAGCTGATCGCCGGGCTCGCGGCCGGCGCCACCGCGATCGTGCCCGGCCGGCGAGCGCCTGCTCGATCCCCACCGGCGCGAGGACGTGCGGACGGTGACCTTCGGGCCGGGGGGCGATGTCGACTTCGTGGCTCAGGGTGAGGACGCCGTGACGATCGTCGGCACCGAGGGCCAGTATCAGCTCGAGGTGCCCTTCCAGCAGGCCCACTGCGCCTTGACCTGCTCGCCGCCGTGGCCGCGGCCGAGGCCATCGGAGTGACACCCTCGGGGCGAGTGGAGCTCGAGCTGAGCGCCGGGCGAGGCGAGAACCTGACTCTGGCCGGAGGGATAGTGGTCATCGACGGCTGCTACAACGCCAACCCGATGTCGATGCGCGCCGCCCTCGCCGATCTGGCCGATACCGCCGAGCGTGACGGGGCGGCCCGCCGTGTGGCCGTCCTCGGCGACATGCTCGAGCTCGGGCCCGATGCGCTCCGTTACCACGAGGAACTGGGCTCGCTGGTGCAGCGGGCCGGGGTGGACCTGCTGGTCACGGTCGGTCCGCTGGCGGCGGCGATCGGAGAGCGTTTCGATGGCGAGACCCAGGCTGTGGCCGACGCCGGCGAGGCGGCGGCGATCGTGCCCGAGCTGCTCCAGAGCGGCGACATCGTCCTCGTCAAGGGCTCGCTCGGAGTCGGCCTGAAGCAGGTCTGCGATGCGCTCGCGATCGGGGTCCAGGCCTGACGCGGCGGATCCCTCTCGGGGCGCGTCCTGATCGCCGGCACCGCGTCGTTGCTCATCTGCCTGTTCCTGAGCCCGAAGTTCATCGAGTTCCTGCGTCGCCGCGAGTTCGGTCAGAACATCCGCGAGGAAGGGCCCAAGGGCCATCAGACCAAGGCGGGGACGCCGACGATGGGCGGCGTGATCATCTTCACCGCCATGGCCGTGCCCTTCCTGGTCCTCTCCAAGCGCGACTGGCCGGCGATGGGCGTGTTCGGCGTCGGCCTGGCCTGTGCTCTGCTCGGCTTCGCCGATGACTACACGAAGATCGTCAAGCGGCGCTCGCTGGGCCTGCGCGCCCGGACGAAGCTTCTGTTCACGGTCGCCATCTCCCTCGGCCTATGGTGCGTGGCCCGTTACAAGGCGGGGATCGCACCCACAGTCCGGGTGCGCTTCGTCGACGTCTCGATCGATCTCGGGCCGCTGTATCCGGTGTTCATCTACCTCGTCGTGGCCGGCACCACGACCGCGGTCAACTTCACCGACGGCTTGGACGGACTGGCCGCCGGCTGCGTCGCGATCACGCTGCTGGCCTACCTCGGCATCACCTTCATCACCAGCGGGGACTACGGCCTCACCTTCGTGGCCTCGTGCCTGGTCGGAGCGTGCATCGGCTTTCTGTGGTTCAACAGCTTCCCGGCCAGCATCTTCATGGGCGACACCGGCTCGCTCGGCTTAGGCGGGGCCATCGCCGGGCTCGCCATCATGACCAAGACCGAGGTCCTGCTGATTCTGCTCGGCGGCATCTTCGTGATCGAGGTGCTGTCGGTGGTGATCCAGGTCTTCTCCTTTCAGACCTTCCGCAAGCGCGTATTTCTGATGGCGCCGATCCACCACCACTTCGAGCTCCAGGCCTGGTCAGAGACGAAGATCATCCTGCGCTTCTGGATCGTCGCCGCAGCCTTCGGGGCCATCGGCTTCGTCGTCTATCAGCTCAGCATCAAGGCCTAGCTCGCGTGGCCGCGAAGGCAAGCCACGGCCGCCGCTGACCGGCGGTCCGTACCTCGTCGTCGGCCTGGCTCGCTCCGGAGAGGCGGCGGCGCTGGCCCTGCGGGCGCGGGGGGAGACGGTGATGGCCTGCGACGCCGGAACCTCGCCCGCAGCTGAGTGCGGTCGCGGGAAGGCTTTCTCAGGCTGGCGTCGAAGTCCACCTCGATGTGTCAGGCCTTGCCCTCGCCGCCAGGGCCGGGACGCTCATCAAGAGCCCCGGTGTACCCGCCACTGCCCCTGCTGTGCTCGCCGCCCGCGAGCGGGGCGTAGCCGGTGCTGGGCGAGGTCGAGCTCGGCTGGCGGCTGCTCGACAACGACTTCATCGCGGTGACCGGCACCAACGGCAAGACGACGACGACGGAGTGGATCGGCCACATCCACCGCGAGGCGGCCGTGCCGGTCGCCGTGGCCGGCAACGTCGGCACCGCCCTCACCTCGCTGGTCGATGACCGTCGACCCCGCGGGCGACGGTGGTCTGCGAGGTCTCCTCCTTCCAGCTCGAGGACACGGTGGCCTTCGCCCCCGAGGTCGCTGTGCTGACCAACCTCGAGCCCGATCATCTCGACCGCCACGGCACCTTTGACGCCTACGTGGCCGCCAAGCTCAAGGTCTTCACCAACCAGGGCAACGACGACGTGGCCGTGGCCCCGGAGGGGCTCGGCGTCGAGGATCTCGGCGGCTGCGCCCGGCGGGTCTGCTTCGGCAGCCGGTCCCGAGGCTGAGGTCGTCGAGCCGCGCCGGACAGGTGTGGTGGGGCGACGAGGTGCTGCTGGCCGCCGCCGAGGTCTCCCTGCCCGGGCGCGCACAACCTGGACAACGCGATGGCCGCCGCTGCGGCCTGCCTGGCCCGGGGCCTCGCCCCCGAGGACGTCGCCCGCGGCCTGCGGACCTTTGCCGGCGTGGCTCACCGGCTGGAGCTGATCGCCACCCGCGACGGGCGTCGCCTACGTCAACGACTCCAAGGCCACCAACGTGGCCAGCACGCTCGTCGCGCTGCGCAGCTACGCCGGCGGCGTGCACCTGATCGCCGGGGGGCGGGGCAAGCAGCAGGATTTCACGTCCCCTGGCCCCGGTCGTCGCCGAACACTGCGCCGCGCGTCTACCTGATCGGCGAGGCGACCGGGCGAGCTCGAGGCCGCTCTGGCTCCGGCCGGGGTGCCCGTGCACGACTGCGGCGATCTGAGCCGCGGCCCTCGACGGCGGCCCGGGCTGCCGCGCGGCCCGGCGACACCGTGCTGCTCTCGCCCGGCCTGTGCCAGCTTTGACCAGTACGCCGACTTCGAGGCCCGCGGAGAGCACTTCCGGGCCCTCGTGCGAGGCGCTCTGATGGCCACCCGGGACGCCGGCGCCCCGGGGTCGCAGCGGCCGCGCGCGACCGGGCGGGCCTGCGCCGGATCCGCAGCCGCCGCGTGGCGCCTCCGCTCGAGCACCGCGATCCTCATGACGGCGGCCCTGTGCCTGCTCGCCTTCGGGGCGGTGATGGTCTACAGCGCCTCCTCGCCGCTCGGCGTGCTCAACGGCCAGGGCAACGGCACCGGGGACTTCATCCGCTATCTCGTCTTCGGGGCCGTCGGCCTGGTCGCCATGCACGTCCTCGAGCGCCGCGGGCTGGCCCTGCTCAACGAGCGGCGTCTGCCGCCTGCTCCTGTTCGGCGCCTTCGCGCCTGCTCGTCCTCGTTCTGCTGCCCGGGTTCGGCGTCGTGGTCAACGGCGCCCGGCGCTGGTTCGCGGCCGGCCCGATCCAGTTTCAGCCCTCGGAGCTGATGAAGATCGCGCTCGTCCTCTACGTCGCCCGCTACCTGGCCGACCACCCCAAGCGGATGCGCAGCTTCAAGCAGGCGGTGGCGCCGATCGCCGTCACCGCCGGGCCGGCCATGCTGCTGATCGTCGTCGAGCCCGACCTGGGCACGGCGCTCGTCGTCGCCTTCACCGTCACCTCGCTGATGATCGCCGCCGGCATGCCGATGCGCTATCTGGGCATCCTGGCCGGGGTGGCCGTCGTCGGCGTGCTGCTGATGACCCTGGCCCAGCCCTACCAGCAGGCCCGGCTGACCGCCTTCCTCAACCCCTGGGCCTCGAAGTCGACGGCCGGCTTCCAGGCCGTCCAGGGCCAGATCGCCCTCGGCTCCGGGCGGGTTGCTCGGCGTCGGGCTGGGCAAGTCGGTCCAGAAGATCTTCTACCTGCCCGAGGCCCAGACCGACTTCATCCTCGCCGTGATCGGCGAGGAGCTTGGTGTGCTCGGGGTCTGCGGCGTCGTCTTCCTGTACGGGATGATCGCCTACGCCGGCCTGCGCACCGCGCGCCGGGCGGCCGACCGCTACGCCAAGCTGCTGGCCACGGGGCTCACCTCGCTGATCCTCAGCCAGGGGATTCTCAACATCTTCGTCGTGCTCGGTCTGGCCCCGCTGACCGGCGTGCCGCTGCCCTTCATCTCCTACGCGCCGACCAACCTGTGCGTGATGCTGGCCTCGATCGGCCTCCTGCTCAACATCTCCCGGCCCGGGCGCCCGGCGGCTGAAGATGGTCGCCCCGGACGAACGCCAGAGCGCGGTTGAGCGCGAGCGCGGCGGCGCGAGCGCGGAACCCGGCGCCGCGCCGGCTGATCCGGGCCCATGCGGTCGGCCGGCGATGGTTGATCGGGGCCGTGTGCGGTCCACCGGCGCCGGCGGACGGGCACGGGCTATCTTGCGGCGATGCCTCGCCCCAGTCCCGCACCCTCCGACGAGGCCGGCCATGACCGGGCGGGTGTTTCTGATCGGCGCCGGCGGCACCGCCGGCCATGTGATCCCGGCGCTGGCCGTCGCCGACGCGCTGCGCGCGCACGGGGCCGAGGTCGTATTCGCGGGCGGTGAGCGCGCCGAGCGAACGCTGGTGCCCGAGGCGGGCTATGAGCTGCGCCCGCTCCGCGTTGTGCCGCTGCCGCGCAAGTCCCCGGTCGGCGCGGTGCGCGCGGCAGCGATCGATGCCCGCGGCCGTCGGCCACGCCCGCCGTCTGATCGCCGAGCTGCGCCGGCGGCGGTTCTAGGCGCCGGCGGCTACGTGGCCGGTCCGGTGGGGCTGGCCGCGGTGCTGCGGCGCGTGCCGCTGGTGCTGATGGAGGCCGACAGCCACCTGGGCTCACCAACCGGCTGCTCGCGCCCTGGGCCAAGCGGGTCTGCCTGGCCTTCCCGCTCGACGGTCGCGAGGGGCTCGCGCTACCGGGTGACCGGGCCGGCCGGTGCCCGCGCCGTCGCCACCGACCGCGAGGCGGCGCGCTCGCGGTTCGGGATCGAGCCCGGACGAGACCATGCGTGCTCGTCTTCGGCGGCAGCCAGGGCGCGCGCTCGATCAACCAGGCGGCCGTCGGCCGCCTTCGCCGGCGCCGGCTTCCGCGTCCTGCACGCCGCCGGCGAGCGTGATCTGCCCTCGCTGGAGCGCTCCTGGGCCGGGCTATGACCTGCGCGGTTACATCTCCAACTTCTCGGAGGCGATTGCCGCCAGCGATCTCGTCATTGCCCGCTCGGGGGGCTCGGTGTTCGAGGTCGCCGCTCACGGGCCGGCCGATGATCCTGATTCCCTATCCGCACGCCACCGCCGACCACCAGACCGAGAACGCCCGGTACTTCGAGCGCGCCGGGGCTGCGGTGGTGATCGCCGACGCGGAGCTCAGCGCCGCCGCGGCTGGCCAGCGAGGCGGGACGGCTGCTGGCCGATCCGACCGCGCTGGCCGCCATGGGACGCGCCGCGGCCGGGCTGGCCCGCCCGGACGCGGCCAGCGAGATTGCCGCAGGAGTTGCTGGCCGCGGCGGATCAGTAGGCAGACGCGGGGCCGGACCGGGAGGCTCGTAGGGCTGACTGGGAAGACGGGCCGAGACGATTGTTGGCGTTCTCGGCCTCCTGAACCGCCCGAGCGACCCAGAACACGCCGCCGGGAGGTCCGCCGCCACAGCCGCTGCTGTTCCCGGGCGGATGCGTCCACAGGAACGCGTCCGCGGCGCCGAAGCCGGTGGTGGTCGTGTCGGTCGGGCCGAGTCCCCGGTTGGGCGGGTTGCACAGATCCTCGACGCCCTGGGTGATGGGGTGGGGGTTCAGCAGCGGGCCGCGGCCGTTATCGGCCGTGTTGACGATGTAGTGGGCGCCGTGGGTCAGCCGGGAGATCCGGTTGGCCCAGCGGACCTCGTTGATCGTCCACTGCTCGTGGGTGTCGTTGGTGAAGAAGCCGCGGATCTTGCTGACCCCGATGGCGTTGAGGATCCGGGCCGTGTAGCGGGCGGTGTTGGAGTCCGAGTAGCCGCCCTCCACGTAGACGACCGTGTGGGGGAGGGCCCGCATCGTGTTGATCTCGTAGCGCAGGTCGGCCTCCCAGCGCGGCATCGAGCCCATCCGCGTGATGCAGCTCGAGGAGCCGATCGCGTCGAGCTCGAGCAGGAACACTGCCGGCCGGCGAGCCGACGGCCGCGGCCATCGCGTCACGCGGGCGTGGAACAGGCCGTCGTAGGCGCGGACCTGGCCCGGCGTCGGGCAGCCGCCGAGCTGCGGATGCAGGAAGTAGGTGTTGAAGATCGGGACCGAACCCGGGTCGGCGGTCATGTTCGAGCAGAAGATCTTCTCGGCCTGCTTGAAGATGCCCTCCGGGACTGCCGCCCCAGGAGTAGTTGCTCAGGCGCTGAGCCTCGGGCTGAGAGGCGATCTTGGACAGCTCGGCCACCTCGTGCGCGAGGGTCGGGTTGGTGGCCAGCTTGCGCGCCAGCGGGCCGCTGGTCAGATCCTGGCTGAAGCGTCGCCCAGGATTCGTCGACCGGCAGGGTCAGCGGGTTGAGGCCGACCAGCTGAGCGATCGCGCTCGCCGCCGCGCCCTTGGCGGGTCCGGGAACGAAGAAGCGCGCGCCGTTGAGCGGGTTGCTCCCCGGGGCCACGGGCAGGTCGAGCGGGTTGGACGGATCCCGGCGGCCCGGATAAGGCATCGAGCACTGCTGGCGCACGGGCGGCGTGGGCGACCGGGCTGCACGAGCGCTGGAGGTGGCCGGGACCAGCCGAATCGCCGCGGCGCAGACAGGAGGGAGAGGATCAGGGTGGCGCGGATCGGCCCGCGCAGGAGGCGATCGGGGCAAAGGGACATGCACCCCTCTATCGGACGCCGCTCGCCGAGCACTGAAAGCCGGTGCGCTTAGCTGGACGAACGGTCTAGTACGGGCGGCTCGGATACCGGGGTCCGAGGCGACCGTTGGCCCGTGCGGCCAGTCCGATCGCGCGGGCGGCCCAGAACGTGCCCCCCGACGGACCACCACCGCAGCCGCTGCTGTTGCCCGGAGGCGAGGTCCACATCCAGGCGTCGGCATAGCGAAAGCCGGTGTGCGTCGTGTCACGAGGACCCGTACCGCGCCCGGGCGGGTTGCACAGATCCTCGACGCCCTGCGTGACCGGGTGGGGGTTGAGCAGCGGGCCGCGGCCGTTCTGCGCCGTGTTGACGATGAAATGCGCCCCGTGGGTCAGGCGGGAGATCCGCGTCGCCCAGCGGACCTCGTTGATCGTCCACTGCTCATGGGTGTCGTTGGTGTAGAAGCCGCGAATGCGGCGGACTCCCGACCGCGTTCAGGACGCGGGCCGTGTAGCGGACCGAGTTGGAGTCCGAGTAGCCACCCTCGACGTAGACCACCGAATGGGGCAGCGCGCCGATCCGTCCCACCTCGTAGCGCAAATCGGCCTCCCACAGGCCCAGACTGCCGGCCCGGGCGACGCAGCGCGTGGTGCCGATCCCGTCGGTCTCGAGCAGGAACACGGCCGGACGGCGGGCCACGGCGTCGGCGAGCTCGTCAACGCGGCGACGGAAGGTCGGGCCCGGCGGCAGCCAGCGCGGCCGGGGAGGGGCAGGTGCCGGCCGCGGGGTGCAGGAAGTACGTGTTGAGCAGCGGAATCGTGCCCCGGTCGGCCCTGAAGTTGTGGCACAGGAGCTTCTCGGTCTGCTTGAAGATCGCCCCCGGGCCGCCGCCCCAGGAGTACGCGCTCAGCCGCTGCACCTCGGCTTGAGCGGCGATCTTCTCCAGTTCGTGGACGCGGAACGCCAGCCCGCGATGACCGGCGATGCGCCGGTGCAGGGCGCCGTGGTCAAGCGAGCGGGCAAAGCGGGCCCAGGACTCGCCATCGGAGAGTCGATGGGGGTTGATCCCGAGCATCGCGGCGATCGCCGAGGCCGCCGCGCCATGGGCGGGCCCGTCGACGAAGAAACGCGCCCCGTTGAGGGGATTTGCACCCGGAGCGCCGGCGCAGGGCCAGCGGGTTGGCGGGATCGCGGTAACTCGAAAAGGGGTCACCGCACTGTTGGGCCATGGCGGCCCGGGCCGGCGCAGGCGGGCGCGCGGCAACCGCTCCGCTGAGCGGGATGGCGCCTCCCAGAGCCATCGCCGCCACCAACGAAGCGAGGAGTGCTCGCTTCAACATTGACATCGGCAGCGGCGCATATTGCCAATCCGGGCAGTCGGACGTGTTGCCGGCGCGTGTTTGTATAGCCTCGCCCCTGGTCAAACCTGCCCAACAGGGAGCGAACTTGGAGTTCACGGGGCGCCAGCTCCATTTCGTCGGGATCGGAGGCGCAGGCATGAGCGGCCTGGCCCTGATCGCCCACGCCCTCGGTGCCGAGGTGACGGGCTCTGACCGGGCCGAGTCCTCCTACACGGCGCGCCTGCGCGAGCGCGGGATCGAGCCGATCATCGGCCACGACCGCGGCCAACGTTCCCGCCGGGGCCGAGGTCGTGTACTCGACCGCCATCCCGCCCGAGAACCCCGAGCGCGGCCGTGGCCGAGCACGAGCTTCACCGCGCCGATCTGCTGGCCCAGATCGCCGCGCTGCGCCGCTGCCTGGCCGTGACCGGGACCCACGGCAAGACGACGACCGCGGCGATGGCCGTGCACGCCCTGCGCGGCGCGGGCATGGACCCCGCTTACGTGGTCGGCGGCGAGCTTCGAGCCACCGGCGCCAATGCGGGCTGGGGGAGCGGAGAGTGGATCGTCGTCGAGGCCGACGAGTCCGATCGCTCGCTGCTGAAGCTCGAGCCGGAGATCGCTGTCCTCACCAACGCCGAGCTCGACCACCACGCCACCTATTCCTCACGCCTCGACCTCGAGGAGACCTTCGCCACCTTCCTGGCCCGGGCCGAGACGGGCGCCGTTATCTGGGACCGGCCGGGGCTGCACCGGCTCGCGCCCCGCGGGGCGCCGTTCTATGACGCCGAACCCGAGCTGGCCCCCGACGGATCGCGATTTCAGCTGGCACGGCCTCCAGGTCGCGCTCGCCGTTCCCGGGGCCCATAACGCCGTCAACGCCGCCGGCGCGCTGACCGCCTGCGCGCTGGCCGGCGCCGATCCCGGCCGTGCCGCGGCCGCGCTGGCCGATTTCCGCGGGCGCGCGGCGGCGCATGGAGCTCCTCGGGACCACCGACCGGGCGGGCGGCGGTGTACGACGACTACGCCCATCATCCGACCGAGGTGGCGGCGGCCATCGCCGGCGCTCGCACGCTCGCTCCCCGCCGCCTGATCGCCGTCTTCCAGCCTCACCTGTTCTCGCGGACTCGCGCCTTCGCCCCCGAGTTCGGGCGCGCGCTGGCGGCGGCAGACGAGGTCGTCGTCGTGCCCGTCTACCCGGCTCGCGAGGCGGCCGAGGATTTCCCCGGCGTCGACGGCCATCTGGTCGCTGCCGCGGCCGCCGACGCCGGCCGGGGGCGCACGGTGGCCTGGCTGCCCGGGATTCCCGGCCGCGCGGCATCTACCTCGACCGGAGACTGCGGAAGGGCGATCTATGCCTGGTCATGGGGGCCGGCAACGTCGACTGCGCTCGCGCGGGCGCTCGCGGCGTGACCGGCCTGAGCCGAGCGCCTGGCGCCGCCAGGCGTTCTACGACTGCAGCATGGCCACGCTCACCGGAAGGCATCGAGCGCGATTACCCGCTGGCCCGGCTGACCACGATTCGGACCGGCGGGCGCGCGGAGCTGTTCGCCCGGGCGGGGCACGTCGCCAGCTCTCGAGCGCGCTGCTGGCCTGGGCGGCGGAGGAGGGCATCGAGGTAGGTGTCGTCGGTTCGGGGTCGAACCTGCTTGTAGCGGACGAGGGCGTCCGCGGATTGGTGCTGAAACTCGACCAGGAGCTGAGCGGAAATTGAACGTGGACGGAACCCGGATCAACTGTGGCGGGGGTGCGCGGCTGCCGGCCGTCTCGGCTCGCGCGGCCCGGGCCGGACTCAGCGGAATCGAATTCGGCGTCAACATCCCCGGCACCGTCGGCGGCGCGGTGCGCATGAACGCCAATGCCTACGGGGGCGAGCTGGCCCGCGCGCTGGACTGGGTGGACATCGTCAGCGCTGCCGGTACCGAGCGGCGTACGCCCGACCAGCTCGGCTTTGCCTACCGGCGATCGGGCCTGGCGCGCGGTGAAGTCGTCGCCCGAGCCTCCTTTGCCCTCGTGGCCGAGGCCAGCGAGACGGTCAAGCTGACGCTGGCCGACATGCGCCGGCGTCGCAAGGAGGCCCAGCCGGCGGGCATCAAGACCTTTGGCTCCACGTTCAAGAATCCGATTGATCCCCGCGCTGAGGGCCGGAGCGCCGGACAGCTGCTCGAGGCCGCCGGCTGTCGCGGACTGCGCATCGGCGGAGCCGGGTTTTCCGCCAAGCACGCCAACTTCGTTGAGAACCACGGCGACGCCAGCACCGCCGACGTGATCGCGGTCATGGCCGAAGGCCGCCGGCGGGTCAAGGAGCGCTTCGGCGTTGAGCTCGAGCCCGAGGTGCAGGCGCTGGGGCCGGTGGCCTTCCCGAGCGACTGGACGCGGTCGTGATCGACCGCGGTGGGGCCCGGGCTGGCGACCGGGGTGGAGCCCGAGCCGGCGACCGGGGTGGAGCCCGAGCCGGCGACCGGGGTGGAGCCCGAGCCGGTCACCGCGGCGGAGCACGAACCGCTGACGCCGGCGCCGCGTCGACCCGGACGCGGCGTGGGTCCCGGGGCGGCCGCGCCCGCATCTGGCGGCGGGCCGGTCTGCGACGCCCGGGACCGCGCTTGCTGGCCGGACTGCTCGGCGGCCTGATCGTCCTCGGCGGGGGCTACTTCTGGCTGCGTGATTCCTCTCTGGTCGCGGTTCAGAACGTGCGGATCATCGGTGCCAGCGGGCCCGACGCGGCTCAGATCCGCTCCGCGATCAGGGCCGCGGCACGCACCATGACCACGCTGGACGTGAAGATGCGAGCGCTGCAGACCGCCGTCGCCCCCTTTCCCGTGGTCAAGGGAATCGACGTCTCGACCCAGTTTCCCCATGAGATGAGCGTCCGGGTCTCAGAACAGGTTCCGGTGGCCGTGGTGCAGGCCGGCGGCCGGCGCATCCCAGTGGCCGGCGATGGCACGCTCCTGCATGATCTGCACGGGAACCCCAGCCTGCCCGTCATCTCGCTCGGCGTGCTCCCGGGGGGCACGCACCTCACCGGCTATGCCCTGAGCGAGGCCCGCCTGCTGGGCGCCGCTCCCTACCGGTTGCTGGGCCGGCTCAGCCAGGTCAGCGACGGGCCCGCCCACGGTCTCGTTGGTCAGCTGCGAGGCGGCCCGAGCCTGTACTTCGGCGCCGGCACCGAGCTGCCCGCCAAATGGGCCGCGGTCACCGAGGTGCTGGCCAGCTCGAGCTCGGCCGGCGCCCAGTACATAGACGTGAGCGACCCCGGCCGCCCAGCCGCGGGCACGGGGTCAGACAGCGTCTCGGACACCGGCGTCTCGGGATCAGCGGCGTTGGCCGGTGACTCTGGATCGGTTGCGACGGCGCCCGGCGCGGGCACCGTCACCAGTCCCTCCCCGGCTGGCGCTGGCACCGCCCCGGCGGCAACTCCCACGACCCCTTCCGGTGGCTGAGCGCTAGGCTGAAGCTTAGGTCCAGGGTTAGGCTAACCTGAGTCCGACTCTATGGCGTAGATCGAGAGTTCCTCGTTCTGCAACGATCGTTGCGCGATGGCTCGGCGCGTTGACTTCTCGCGTCGATAGGCCATAACGTGCCAAACTGCTCCCTTCGAGCACGCACGCCCGAAACACTCAACCCTACATCGAGGCTCGGACGAGACACATGGAAAGCGGAAGTTATCTGGCCGTCATCAAGGTCGTCGGAGTCGGCGGCGGCGGCACCAATGCCGTCAACCGCATGGTTGACGCCGGCCTGCGTGGCGTCGAGTTCGTCGCCTGCAACACGGACGCCCAGGCCCTGGCCATGTGCGATGCCGACATCAAGCTGAACATCGGCCACGAATTGACCAAGGGCCTCGGCGCCGGCTCGAATCCGGACATGGGCCACGGCGCCGCTGCCGAGTCGCGCGACGACATCAAGGAGGCGCTGAAGGGCGCTGACATGGTGTTCGTGACCGCGGGCGAGGGCGGAGGAACCGGTACCGGGGCCGCGCCCGTGATCGCTGAGATCGCCAAGAACGAGATCGGCGCGCTGACCGTAGGCGTGGTCACGCGCCCGTTCTCCTTCGAGGGCACCCAGCGGGCGCGCCAGGCCGCCGAGGGGATCCAGCGACTGCGCGAGAACGTCGACACGCTGATCGTCATCCCCAACGAGAAGCTGCTGACCATCGTCGAGCGCCGGACCACGATCCTCGACGCCTTCCGCGAGGCCGACAATGTGCTCCGCCAGGGCGTCCAGGGGATCACCGACCTGATCACGATTCCCGGCCTGATCAACCTCGACTTCGCCGACGTGCGGACGATCATGCACGACGCCGGCTCGGCGCTGATGGGCATCGGGACCGCGGCCGGAGAGAACCGTGCCGCCGAGGCGGCCAAGATCGCCATCTCCTCGCCGCTGCTCGAGGAGTCGGTGGAGGGGGCGATGGGCATCCTGCTCAACATCACCGGCGGCCACGACCTCGGGCTGTTCGAGGTCAACGAGGCCGCGGAGATCGTTCAGGGTGCGGCCGACAGCAACTCGAACATCATCTTCGGCGCCGTCATCGACGACACGCTCGGCGACGAGGTCCGGGTGACGGTCATCGCCACCGGCTTTGACCACGGCTCCCACAGCCCGAGCTCGGCCCGCGAGACGACCCGCCGCGAGCGCCGCGACCGGGACGTGACGATGGACGATCGCCAGCGCTCCTCGCTGGAGATCTCCGACGACGAGATCGATATCCCGTCGTTTTTGAAGGATCGCTGAGAGCCCCGCGGCGCGGGCCGTGAGGCCTGCCGGGAACCGTTAGTAGCCTTGGTCGGCATGCCGTCGGCCGACACAGCTCTGCGCCAGTCTCCGCTGCGGCCTCAGCACGAGGCGGCCGGGGCGCGCCTGGTGCCGTTTGCGGGCTGGGAGATGCCGGTTCAGTACGAGGGCATCCGCGCTGAGCACACGGCCGTGCGCACGCGGGCGGGGATGTTCGACGTCTCCCACATGGGCCAGATCGAGACCCGCGGTCCCGACGCCGAGAGCGTTTCTGCAGCACCTGCTCTCAAACGACTTGCGGCGTCTGGTCGAGGGTGGAGCTCAGTACAGCGTGCTCTGCCGCGAGGACGGGGGCGTGCTCGACGACCTGTTCACCTACCGGCTGGCCGATTGCCGTTATCTGACCGTCACCAACGCCGCCAACCACGAGCGCGACCTGGCCTGGTTCCAATCCCACGCCGACGGCTACAACGTCGACCTGCTCGATCGGCGCGACGAGTTCGCGATGCTGGCCGTCCAGGGCCCGCAGGCCCGGGAGATCCTCGGTTCGCTGACCGACGGCCTGCTGCCGTCGCGCTTTCACTGTGCTGACCGCACCGTGGCCGGCGTGCCGATGCTGGTCTGCGGCACCGGATACACGGGCGAGGACGGCGCCGAGCTGCTGCTCGAGCCGGCTCGGGCCGGCGAGGTCTGGGACGCGCTGCTGGCCGCCGGCGTCACCCCGGCCGGCCTCGGCGCCCGCGACACGCTGCGCCTCGAGGTCTGCTTTCACCTCTACGGCAACGATCTCAGCGAGGATCGGGGTCCGATCGAGGCGCGGTCTCGGCTGGTGCTGCAAGGAGGAGACCGGCTTCATCGGCTCTGAGGCGGTGGCGGCGGTCCGCGCTGGCGGGCCGGCGGAGAAGCTGGCCGCGTTCACGATCGAGGGCGCCGGCATCCCGCGTCAGGGCAACCCCGTCGTCGGGGGCGGGGTGGTCACCAGCGGTACCTTTTCGCCCTCGCTGGAGCGCGGCATCGGCATGGCCTACGTACCCGCCGAGCACGCCGCGCCGGGCACTAGCCTGAAGATCGACGTCCGCGGCACCGAGCGCCCGCCGTCGTGCAGTCAAAGCCCCTGTACAAGAAGGAGCCGTAGTGGCCGACCCCAGCTACCCCGACGATCTTCTCTACCACCCCGAGCACGACTGGGCCCGGATGGCCGGTGACGAGGCCACGTTCGGGATCACCTGGTTCGCCCAGGACTCGCTCGGCGAGGTGGTGTTCTTCGACCCGCCGGCAGTCGGCACCCAGGTCAGCAAGGACGCGCCCTACACCGAGGTCGAGTCGGTGAAGGCGGTATCGGACGTGATCTCCCCGCTGTCGGGCGAGATCGTGGCCGTCAATGAGCCTCTGGCCGACAAGCCCCGAGACGATCAACGAGGACCCCTACGGCGAGGGCTGGCTGGTCAAGGTCAAGCTGTCTGACCCCGGCGAGCAGGACGCGCTGCTCGACGCCGCCGCCTACGAGAGCGGGCTGTCAGCCGGATGACTCACGCGACCGACATAATGGTGAGCCAGCGGGATGGCTCGGGCGCTGCCCAATCCGGCGAGGCGGGATGCCGAGCGAGCAGCCAGCCCGAGGGCGAACGGGGGTCAGCGTGAGCAGGTACACCTCGGCCACCGACGCCGACCGTGAGGAGATGCTGGCCGCGATCGGCGTTGACTCGATCGAGGACCTGTTCGCCGACATTCCGGAGTCGCTGCGCCTGCGCTGCACCGCTGAATCTCGGTCCCGGCCTGTCCGAGCAGGAGGTCTACGACGAGCTGCGCGCGCTGGCGGCCCGCAATGCCTCGACCGAGGACGAGGTGTCCTTCCTCGGCGCCGGCATGTACGACCACTACGTGCCGTCGCTGATCGACTCGATCACCAGCCGCTCGGAGTTCCTGACCCCCTACACGCCGTATCAGCCCGAGGTCTCCCAGGGTGGGCTGCAGGCCATGTTCGAGTACCAGACGGCGATCTGCGAGCTGACCGGCCTGCCGGTCTCAAACGCCTCGGTGTACGAGGGCCCGAGCGCCGTGGCCGCCGCCGGCTACGTGGCCAAATACACCAACGGGCGCACAAAATTCGTCGTTTCCCGCGGCGTGCATCCGCACTCGCGCGAGACGCTGCGCACCCACGCCCGAGCGTGGGGGATGGAGATCGTCGAGGCGCCGCTCAAGGACGGAGTGACCGTCCTGCCCGAGCTCGGTGACGACGTCAGCGCCGTGATCGTCCAGCAGCCGAACTTCCTCGGCGCCGTCGAGGACCTCGAGGCCCTCAGTACCGCCGCTCACGACGCCGGGGCGCTCAGCATCTGCGCCTGTGACCCGCTGCCGCTGGCCCTGCTGCGTTCGCCCGGCGAGTGTGGCGTCGATATCGCCGTCGGCGAGGGCCAGACGCTCGGCAACCGGCTCGACTTCGGCGGTCCGTCATTCGGTTTCTTCGCCACCAGCCAGGCCCTGCTGCGCCGCATTCCGGGCCGGATCTCGGGCGAGACTCGCGATGCGGACGGCAAGCGCGGCTTCGTGCTCACCCTGCAGACGCGCGAGCAGCACATCCGCCGCGAGAAGGCGACTTCCAACATCTGCACCGCCCAGGCGCTCAACGCCCTGGCCGGCGTCATTTACCTGAGCTGGCTCGGCCAGCGCGGCATCGTCGAGCTGACCGAGCTGATGCTCCAGCGCACCGCGTACGCCCGCGAACGCCTGGCCGAGATCGACGGCGTCGAGCTGCTGCACGAGCAGCCGGTCGTGCGCGAGTTCGCGATCGCGGTCGATGCACCCGTCGAGGCGGTCATCAAGCGCTGTCTCGAGCAGGGCATCAACCCCGGCTATCCGCTCGGATCCGACTACCCCGAGCACGGGAACGGCCTGCTCGTGGCCATCACAGAGCGGCGTACGCGGGCCGAGATCGACCGTCTGGCCGAGGTCCTTGGCCAGGCCGTCGCCGCCGAACAGGGCCGTGCGCTGCAGGAGGTTGGCGTATGAGCATCAGCAACATCGCCGCCGCCGATGATGAGCTGACCATCTACGAGCGCTCAAAGCCCGGCCGCCGCGCCTTCGTGGCCCCGGCCCTCGACGTTCCCGAGCGTCCGCTCGACGAGCTGCTGGCCCCCGCGCTGCGCCGCGACAGCGCGCCGCGCCTGCCCGAGGTCTCAGAGCCCGAGATCGTCCGCCATTACAACCGGCTCTCGAAGCGCAACTTCGACCTCGACACGGGCTTCTACCCGCTCGGCTCGTGCACGATGAAGCACAACCCCAAGCTGCACGAGCGGGTAGCCGCGCTGCCCGGCCACGCCAAGCTGCATCCCCTGCAGCGCCCCGAGCGCGCGCAGGGGGCGCTCGAGCTCATGTGGCGCCTTCAGGACGCACTAGGGGAGATAGCCGGGCTGCCCCACGTCTCGCTGCAGCCCTCGGCCGGCTCCCACGGCGAGCTGGCCGGGGTGCTCCTGACCCGCGCCTACCACGAGGACCGCGGCGAGCAGCGCACGAAGGTCCTCACGCCCGACACCGCGCACGGCACCAATCCCGCCACGGTGACGATGGCCGGCTACGAGGTGGTCAAGGTGGGCACCGATGCCCACGGCAACGTCGACATCGATGATCTGCGCGCCAAGGCCGACAAAGACGTGGCCTGCCTGATGCTGACCAACCCGTCGACGCTTGGGCTGTTTGAGCCCCAGATTCAAGAGATCGCCAAGATCGTCCACGACGTCGGCGCGACCCTCTACTACGACGGCGCCAATCTCAACGCGATCATGGGCATCTGCCGCCCGGGGGACATGGGCTTCGACATCGTGCACTTCAACCTGCACAAGTCGTTCACCCAGCCGCACGGCGGGGGCGGGCCCGGCGCCGGCCCGATCGCCGTCTCGGACCGGATCGAGCCCTTCCTGCCCCGGCCGCAGGTCGTGCGATCCGCGCCCGCGTCTTCCCAGAACGGGGACGGTGAGCGCTACGCGCTGGACTACGACCGGCCCAAGTCGATCGGGCGGCTGCGCGGCTTCCAGGGCAACTTCGGCGTATTCGTGCGCTCCTACGCCTACATCCGATCACTGGGTGCGGCCGGGCTGCGCGACGTCTCCGAGGTTGCCGTCCTGAACGCCAACTACCTGATGGCCAAGCTCCGCCAGGCCGGCGTGGCCGAGTTGCTGCCGGTCGCCTTTGACCGTGTCTGCATGCACGAGTTCGTCCTCTCCGGTGCGCCGATGAAGCGCGAGCTGGGCATCAAGACGCTGGATCTGGCCAAGCGGCTGCTCGACCACGGCGTGCACCCGCCGACCGTCTACTTCCCGTTGCTCGTCGACGAGGCCCTGCTGGTCGAGCCGACCGAGACCGAGACCAAGGAGACGCTCGACCGGTTTGCCGCCATCGTGGCCGAGATCCTGCGCGAGGCGCGCGAGGATCCCGAGATCGCCCGATCGGCGCCCCACACGACGCCCGTGCGCCGCCTGGACGAGGCCGCGGCCGCGCGCCGGCCCGTCGTCCGCCAGCCGCTCTGAGTAAACGCGCCCGGGGTTCCTACGAACCCCGCCGACTCGTCCTAATCGGCGTCGGCGACGACCGACCCCACGCGCTCGCCGAGCGTGCGGTCACGCGCGTACATGATCCCGCCGTAGATCAGGGCGACGACGACCACACCGGCCGCGATCAGCGGATAGTGGTTGAACGGCGCCGGCTGGCCCGGCTTGACGAGCTCGTACAGGGGGTAGCCGATCGCCGCCGCTCCGAGCAGCGGCAACACGAGGTGGAGTAGGGGGGAGAAGCGGTCGGGGTGATAGCGGCGGAAGTAGATGGGCAGGGCCAGGTTGGCGACCAGGTAGGTGAGGGCGATGAGGATCGTCCCCAGCGTCGCGATTTCCCCGAAGAAGGTCACCGGATCGGTGTTCCAGCCGAACACGTAGGTCAGGCCAAGGGCGAGGCCGAGGAAGACGACGAACGCCACCCAGGGTGTCTTGCCCTTCTCGGTCAGCCGGGCGGTCACCGAGGGCAGGAGCCCCTCGCGACCGGAGCTGAAGATGATCCGGGCCTGGGAATTGGTGGCCGAGATCAGGCTCGAGCAGATCGACGTGAACCCGGCCATATAGGCCAGGAAGAGCAGGAAGCTCGCCACCCCGCCGGCGGCGGTGATGAATGGAATCGTCGCGCCGCTCAGGGCCTTGGCGTTGTCGTCGAAGCCGACCACGGTCGCGTAGGACAGGAACACGTACAGCGCGCCCACCAGCAGCACGCTGGCGAACACGGCCCGGGCGATGCCCGCGCGTGGATCTCGGCTCTCCTCGGCCATGGCGGCCGAGTTTTCCCAGCCCACGAACAGGTACACAGCCAGCGGGAAGCCCAGCGACAGGCCTGAGAACCCGCCCGACAGGTTGCCGGGGTCAAACGGCTTGAGGTTGATGTGGCCGGAATGTTGGATGAGCAGGGCCACGGCCACGACCAGCAGCAGGGCGAGCTCAAAGCCAAAGAAGATGGCCGCCACCTTGGTCGAGGGCTTGGCGCCGCCCACGATCAAAAACAGGGCGCCGAGGGTGAGCACCGCGGTCAGCAACTGCCAGGGGATGTCGATGTTCAGATAGTGCTCGAGGATCGTGTGCGAGAAGCCGCCGGAGATGGCGACCACGCTCGACACGGCGAGGATGTAGCCGGCGCATAGGACCACGGCCGTGACCACAGCGGCGTAGCCGCCGAACGAGCGCCCGATGAAGGTCACGAACGACCCCGTCGACGGCTGTGAGCGGGCGAACTGGCTCAGGGTGTTGCCAAGCAGAAGGATGGCCACCATGGCCACGATCACGGTCAGCGGCGCGGCGATGCCCGCCGTGGAGACGATCAGCGCGAAGCCAAAGTAGAAGCTCATGGCCGGGGCGATGTTGGCCAGCGTGGCCGCGGCGATGTCGAAATCCGACAGAACCCCACGGGCCAGCCGGGCGGGGGCGGGACGGGCGGCGCCCGCGGTCGCGGATGCGTCAAGCGTGGACATCATCTACCTCCTACCCTCAAACCCGCGATGCGATTTCTGATCTCCCGCAGCGAACTGTCAGCGGCGGTGGCGTGACGGCCACCGAGCCCACCCAATTGATCGCCGAAGCGGCCGAGATCGCCGATCGTGCCCGGTCGGAGCTGGCCGAGCTGGTGGGCATCTCCTCGCCCTCCGGTGACATCGACGGAGCCGAGCGATGCCTGGCCCTGTGCGCATCGCTGTTGCCCGACGGGGCGCGGGTGGAGCGCCCCGAGTGCTCGACGCCGGGCAGCGCGCCCGACCTGATCGGAACGGTCACCGGCCGCGGGGATAAGCGGATCATGCTCCTCGGCCACGTCGACACGGTCATCGGCCACGATGCCCACCAGGGTCTGCGCGTGGAAGGCGAACGCCTGTACGGCACCGGGACGGCCGACATGAAGGGGGGCGTGATTCTTGCTCTGGGCGTGGCCCGGGCTCTGGCCCGCCGTCCCGAGTCGTTCGCCGAACTCGCCGTGCTGCTGGTCACCGATGAGGAGTGGCGAGTGGCGCCGTTCGCGCACATCGAGCGCTTCCGCGGCTACGACGCCTGCCTGTGCTTCGAGGCCGGGGAGCGCGCGCGGGACGGCGCCGATGGGGTCGTCGTGCGCCGCAAGGCTGCGGGCACGCTCAAGGTTCGCGCCCACGGCCGGGCTGCTCACTCGGGTAGCGCGCCCGACGCCGGCCGCAACGCTCTGCTGGCCCTGGCGACGGTCGCTCGCGGCTGCGCCGAGCTGCACGATCCGTCCGGCCCCGAGCAGTTGAGCGTGGTTCCGACGGTGATGGCCTCGGGCCGGGCGTTCAACGTCGTCCCGGCGGCCGGCGAGCTCATCTTCGATCTTCGGGCGCGCTCTCTGGACGCGTTCACGGCGGTTGTGCAACGCGTCCCGCCCGAACTCGGCGGAGTGCAGCTGGTGGCCACGATGGAGCGCAAGTGGCCGGGGATGGACGCCGAGGCGCTCACCACGCCGCTGCTCCGCGCCGCCTCCGAGCGACTCGGGCGGACGATCGCCGCCGCGTCTCGAGGCGGGGCCAGCGACGCCAGTCATTTCGCGCAGACGATCCCGCTGACCGTCGACGGGCTCGGTCCTCGTGGCGGCGGCGCCCACACCCCGGAGGAGTTCATCCTCGCTGAGGCGCTGGGTCAGCGCAGCGAGGTCGCCCTGGCGCTGGCCGACCAGGTCCTGGCCTGAGGCGCGGGGGCGCCCCCGCCTTCGGCCAGAATCTTCGGGACCCTTTACGCTCGCGTGACATGCTTGGCTCATGAGCACTGGCCCGGTGACCTCTACACAGCGTCTGGCGGCGCGCCGGCAATCGGTGGAGGGGTTGGCCTTGCTGCTTGCGATCGTCGCGGTCATGTGGGTGCTCGAGGCGATCAACAGCCTGGACGGCAATGCTCTTGACACCGACGGGATCTACCCGCGTAACGTGGGACACCTGTGGGGCGTCGCCGCCGCCCCCTTCCTGCACCTGAGCTTCGCCCATCTGATCGACAACACGATCCCGTTCGTGTTCATGGGCGTGATCATCGCCCTGCGCGGCGCGGGGCGGCTGGCGCTCGTGACCGCGATCGTGATCGTCGTCGGAGGCCTGGGCACCTGGCTGATCGCCCCCGCCGGGACGGTGACGGTTGGCGCCAGCGGGGTGGTCTTCGGCTACGCCACCTACCTGTTCACGCGCGGCATCTTCAACCGCAGCTGGCTCGAGTTCCTGACCGGGATCATCGTCGGGGTGGTCTGGGGAGGGGCGCTCCTGGCCAGCGTCGTGCCCCAGCGCGGGATCTCGTGGCAGGGCCACGTGGCCGGAGCGCTCGGGGGGATCGTCGCCGCCTGGCTGCTCGCGCGGCCGCATACGGGGCGAGCCCCGGCGAGAGCTGGCGCGCTCGTCGGCTGAGTAGCCTGCGCGTTCGTGCGCATCTTCTCCGGCATCCAGCCGACGGGCCGCAAGCACCTCGGCAACTACGTCGGGGCGATCACCCAGTACGTCGCGGGACAGGACCGCGGCGAGGCCATCTACTGCATCGTCGATCTGCACGCGATCACGGTGGCCTACGAGCCGGCCGCGCTGCGCGAGTCCGTCTATGACACCGCAGCGACGCTGCTCGCCGCCGGCCTGGACCCCGACCGCTGCGTGTTCTTTCGCCAGAGCGACGTGCTCGAGCACCCCGAGCTCATGTGGCTGCTGTCGAGCGTGACCTCGTTCGGCGAGCTCAACCGGATGACCCAGTTCAAGGACAAGGCCGGGGCCCAGCGCGAACTGGTCTCGGCCGGTCTGTTCGCCTATCCGGTCCTGATGGCCGCCGACGTCCTCGCCTACCGCGCCGACGAGGTGCCGGTCGGCGATGACCAGCGCCAGCATGTAGAGCTCATGCGTGACGTCGCGGCGCGCTTCAACGCCCGCTTCGGGGACACGCTGGTCGTGCCCGAGGCGCGGATCCCCCAAGTTGGCGCGCGGATCATGGATCTCCAGACTCCCGAGCGCAAGATGTCGACCACCGGGGGCAGCGTGCAAGGGACGGTCTACGTCCTTGATGAGCCCGCGGCCATCGCCAAAAAGTTCCGCTCGTCGGTGACCGACTCCGGCAGCGAGGTCCGCCGCGGGCCCGATAAGGCGGGCGTCACCAACCTGATCGAGATCCTGGCCGCCGTCCGGGGCACTTCGGCCGAGGCGATCGAAAACGAATTTGACGGCGCCGGGTACGGAGCGTTCAAGACCTCCGTGGCCGACGCCGTGATCGACTACCTGGCTCCCGTTCGCGAGCGCTACGCCAGTATTCGCTCCGATGAGGTCGAGCTGGAGCGAATTCTGGCCGGCGGCGCCGACAAGGCCCGGGCAATCTGCTCGCCGGTGCTCGGCGACGTCCGTCGGGCCATGGGGGTGGGAGCGGTCCGCCCCCCGGTTAAGGTCTGGGGCGTGTCCGATCTGCTGACCGCCGGCTCGCGAGGGATGTCCTGATGGCCCTCGTCGACCTGGAGCTGGATCTCGACGTCTTTGCCGGTCCGTTCGATCTGCTGCTGACGCTGATTCTGCGCGAGGAGGTGGATCTGCTCGAGGTCGACCTGGCCGACGTCGTCATCACCTACATCGATCACCTTGAGCGCCGAGGGGACCTGGATCTGGAAGCCGCGACCGAGTTCCTGGTCCTGATCGCTGCCCTGCTTGAGCTCAAGTCGCGCCTGCTGCTGCCCGGAGAGGAGATCGAGGAGATCGAACTCGACCCGGGCGAAGCGGTTGAGGAGCTGCTCGCCCGCCTGCTCGACGCCCATCGCTACCGGGCCGCCGCCGCGCACCTGCGCGCGTGCCTGGAGCGCGAGGAGGGCAGCCGCTTTCGCTCGGCGCCGCTGCCCTCTGAGCTGCGCAAGGCGCGCCTTGACGACGCCCACGCCGTCTATGACCCGCAGATCCTCGTCCGCTCGATCAACGACCTGCTCGTCGTCCCGCCCCCAGTTGACCTTCATCACGTCACGATCGCCAAGGTCACGGTCGCCGAACGGCTCTCTCACCTGCGCCGCCTGCTGTCGCGAGGTCGGTTCACATTCGACGAGGCGGTGGCCAGCTCCGACCGGGTTACGGTGGCCGTCACGCTCTACGCCCTGCTCGAGCTCTACAAACAGGGCGAGGCGACCTGGATCCAGGACGAGCCGTTCGCGGAGATCACCGTGGAGCGGATGACCCCCTCTGGAGCCGAGCGGAGGCTGAGCGCATGAGCTCCGCCACCGCCGAGCTCGAGCGCACCGTCGAGGCGCTGCTCTTTCTCAGCTCCGAGCCGGTCTCTCCGCCGGCCCTGGCCGACGCCACGGGGGCTGAACTGCACGAGGTGGTGACGGCGCTGGAGACGCTTCGTGAGCACTACGAGTTCGAGCGCCGCGGGCTGGTCGTGCGCCAGCTCGCCGGTGGCTTCACCCTCAGCACCCACCCGCAGACCGAGGGTGCCGCCCGCCGCCTGCTGAGCAAGCCCCGCACGCCGCCGCTCACATCCGCCCAGGCGGAGACGCTGGCCATCGTCGCCTACCTCCAGCCGGTGTCCCGGCCCGAGATCGCGCGGATCCGCGGCGTGAGCGCCGAGTCCGCGGCCACGACGTTGCTCGAGCGGGGACTGATCGAGGAGCAGGGCCGTTCGCAGTTCGGGGCCGTGCTCTACCGCACCACCGACCTGTTCTTGAAGCTGTTCGGCCTCGACGGGATTGGAGAGCTGCCCCCAATCGAGGCCTTCGACCCGCCGCCGGAGCTCGAGTCTGAGCTCCGCGACCGGCTGCTGCGAGCCGGGGAGGCGCGGGCCGGCGGGCCCGGTGCGCCGCCCGCGACGACGCCGGTGGGAATTCCCGCCGCCGACGCGGACAACTTGGACGGGCCCGAGACCCCGGCCGACGCTGACCGCACCTAGGCGAGACCCAGAAACCGACGCACGGCGCGCGCGTCGTCGGCCAGCGCGTCGGCCACGGACGGCTCGAGCTCGGTGAACGGCTCGAGTTCGACCTGCTCGTCGCGTAACCGCCAGATCGCGACGGCGCGGCCGCCGGCCAGGGCAAAGCCCCGGAAGACCCCGCCGAGGACGACCCGCGGGGCATGCTCCCCGAGCACGGGCTCACGAGAGCTCCAGCCCAACAGCAGCGGCTCGAACGCTCCCAACAGCCTCGGTGACGGCACCGGCGCGGCGCGGCGGCCGCGGAGTTCGGCCAGGCCGTCGGGCCGGGTTCTGAGCTCCGTGGCGATCGCCTTCAGGCCCGCTCGGGCGTCGCGCAGTGGGATCCCGGCCCACCGAGCCAGGTCCCGCTCGTCGGCCGGCCCGTGCCCGGCCAGGTACCGGCGGGCGAGCTCGGCCAGGGCCCGGTCGCGGTCCCACCGCGTCTGTTTCGGCAGCCAGTCGCGCACCAGCACGTAGGCGTGCTGGCGGCCGAGCATCGGTCCTCGGATGGCGATTCCGTCCAGCCCCGCCCGGAACATCAGCTGGATCAGGGCCTGGCCCTCGGTTCGGGACGCCGGCCTGCCGCAGGCGCGCCGCCAAGTCCCGGCGGGTCCGCGGTCCGTCGGCGCTCAGGGTCCGCTCGATCACGGCCAATGCCGCGCTCGGTGGCTCGGGCGTCGAGCCCCTCTTGGGCCAGACGAGTGCTGCTGCTCGTCCGCAGCTGCGGCGTGGTCAGCAGGTGCAGCAGCGCGTAGTCCTCGCTGCGGATCAGATGCAGGGTCCCTCGGTTGAGCCACGTGATGAGCAGCGACCGCTCCTCGGTCAGCGCCCGGTCCACGTCGGCGGCGCTGACGTCGCGGCTGCGTGCGCGGACGGCCAGCCGGGCGCCGCGTGGATCCTGGCCCTGGATGGCCAGCAGGCGCTCGGCCACGGCCGGCGCATCCCGGGCCGGCGCGCCGGCCAGCAGCTGGGCGGTCAGCCGCCGGGCGTGGACGGAGTCGCGGGTGCTTGCGCCGGCGTCCGGCTAGGCCCGGGCAACGGCGAGCTGGCCGCAGGCGGCATCGATGTCTCGGCCTCGGGTGAGACGAACCGTCGCGCCGACCCCGGCGGACTCGAGCTCGGCCCGGAAGGCCTCGATCGCCTTCGGACTCGACCCCGCGAATGGTGAGTCGGTCGGGTTGTAGGGGATCAGGTTGACCTTGAACATCCGCGGGTCGAGCACCTCGCGCGAGCTGTCTGGCCTGGGCGACGGTGTCGTTGACGCCGGCCAGCATCACGTATTCGATGAAGATCATCCGGCGCTTGCGCGCGTAGTACTCGCGACACGCGTCGAGCACGTCGGCCAGCGGGTAGCGGTCGTTGACCGGCATCAGCTCCGAGCGCAGCGCCTCGTCGGCGGCGTGAAGGGAGAGGGCCAGCCGGATCGGCATGCGAAGTGGCGGCCAGGCGCTGGATCCCGGGAATCCAGCCCACCGTCGAGATCGCGGTGTGGCGCTGGCTGATGCCGATATCGGGCAGGCGCTCGCAGGCGCCCAGCACGGCGTCGAGATTCATCATCGGCTCGCCCATGCCCATGAAGACGGCGTGGTCGACCGGTCCGAGACGGCGGAAGTGCAGGGCCTGGTCGACGATTTCCGCCGCGGTCAGGTTGCGCCCGAAGCGCATCTGCCCCGTGGCGCAGAACTGTGCAGGTCAGCGGGCAGCCCGACTGCGAGGAGAGGCACAGCGAGCGCCGGCCGTCGCGGTAGGCCATCAGAACGGCCTCGATCGGCCGGCCGTCGGCGGTCCGGAGCAGCGCCTTGATCGTACCGTCGCGGGCGTGCGACTCGTGCTCGGCGGTAAGGCTCGAGAACGGGACCGCGTCGGCCAGGCGGCCGCGCAGCTCGAGCGGCAGATCGGTCATCTCCTCGATAGCCGGCCGCGCCCTGCGCCGCCCAGCGCCAGACCTGGCGCGCCCGGTAAGGCGGGTTCGCCGAGATCGGCCAGTGTCCGCTCGAGAAGGGCAAAGTCCATGCTGTCTATGGTGGCAGCCGCCATGCGACTCGCGAAGTATCTGGCCACGCCGGCGTCGCATCCCGCCGGGCGGCCGAGGAGATCGTTCGCGCCGGGCGGGTGGCGCGTGGGCGGAGAAACGGTCCTCGATCCCGCCCGTTCGGTCAGCGCCGGGGACGCGGTCACGGTCGACGGAGACGCCGGTCGGAGCGCCGTCGCCACAGCGGGTCGTGTACGCGCTCAACAAGCCCGCCGGTGTCGTGTCCACGGCCAGCGACACCCACGGCCGGCCGACCGTCGTCTCGCTGGTCCCGAGCGCCGGTCGCCTCTACCCGGTGGGGCGGCTCGACATCGACTCCACCGGCCTGATCCTGCTCACCGACGACGGCGAGCTCGCCCACCGGCTGACCCATCCTCGCTTCGAGGTGCCAAAGACCTACCGCGCGACTGTGCGCCGGCCACCGGTCGGCGCGACCGGCGCTGCGCGAGCTGCGCGAGGGCGTCGAGCTCGAGGACGGGATGAGTGCTCCGGCGCGGGTCCGCCGTCTGCGCTCTGATGTGATCGAGCTGACCCTCCACGAGGGGCGCAAGCGCCAGGTCCGTCGCATGTGCGAGGCGGTCGGGCACCGGGTCATCGCGCCTCGAGCGCGTGGCCTTCGGGCCGCTCGGGCTCGGGGACCTGCCGCTCGGGGGACACCGGCCGCTGACGTCCGCCGAGCTCGAGGCGCTGCGCCAAGCGGCGGGACTCGAGCCGTAAACCGCTGCGCGGGAGCTACTGCTGAAAGAGCAGCGCGTCCTTGCCCAGTGCGGTCAGGTAGAGGGCGGGGGCGACCACGGTGGGGCGGATCCGGACCGGGCGGCGGGAGACGAAATGCTGGACGGTGAACTGACGCACCCGGCGCTGCCACACGTAGTGAAAGCCAGGGATCGGATACGCGAGCTGGGGGCTGAGTCGGAAGCAGGTTGCAGGCCGCGCCCCACCAGCACAGCCGCTGCTCGGCGCGCTGATAGTGATCACATCGAGCTGGTTCACCCGGGCGCCGAGGCGGGGGTCGATCCTCCGCAGGCCGGGCATGTACAGCGACAGAGGCAGGAGGAAGCGGTAGTCCTGGATCAGGAGGGCGCGGCCGGGACCGTGAGAAGGCGGCCGCGGGCCCAACATCCGGGCCAGCGGGCGCCAGTCGGGGCGCTGCAGACCGCGGTCAGCGGCCACGCCGATGGCCGCGGTGGCGCCCATCGCGCACAGGACCGCGGCCGCCACCACCCCCAGCCCCCCGGCGCGGCGGGCGCCCAGGCCGACCGACAGGACCAGCAGCACGGGAACCACCAGCGCCAGCAGGTTGCGGGTGATCAGATCGTCGTAGCCGACGACGATGAAGACGAGGTTCAAGACGAAGCCGAACAACACCATGGCGCCGATCTGGAGCGCGACCCTGCGCTCCCGCTGGCTCGCGCGAAGCACGAGCAGGCCCAGGCCGATCAGCGCGGCCGCGAAGGCGACGAACTTGATCAGCAGCCGGTCGGGCGCTCCCGGCCCGATCAACATCTGGGGGACGAGCTGATTGAGGCGGATGCCGAGCGGGCTGGCCGAGATCCATTGGTCACGATGGGTCCCGTTCTGGGTCAGGGCCAGCGGAATCAGGGCCAATCCACATGCGGTGACCACGGCCACAGCGATCTGGGCCCGCGCCGCCGGCCGGTGGTGGTCAGCAGCCACAGGGCCTGGGGCGCGACGACCAGCACCGCGTAGTAATGCGTGGTGAGGCTGAGGCCGGCGGCCAGCGACCACAGGGCCAAGGCGCGCGGCGCCGGGTTGCGCAGGGCGTGCACCAGAGCCAGCAGGGCCACGGCGCGTGAGCAGCACGAGCAGGATGTAGGACCGCGCTTCCTGCGAGTACCAGATGAGCAGCGGATTGAAGGCCACCAGCGCGGCCGCAACCACGCCCACCCGACGCGAGACGGCGCTCGCCGAGCGCATAGGCGACCGGGATCGACGAGCACCCCGAACAGAGCCGACAGGGAACGCAGGCCCGCCTCGCCCGGGCCGAAGACGCGCGTCCACAGCCAGGCCACGCAGTAGTAGAGCGGCGGCGTCGACTCGTCTGGTGGGCAGCAGGCCCGAACATGTCGCCGAGCGGACGGCGCATGAGAAGGCGGTGTTGGCCTCGTCGTACCAGAAGCCCTGGTGCCCCAGTCCGTAGAAGCGCAGCCCTGCGCCGAGCAGCACCAGCGCCCCGACAGGCAGCGCCGTGCCGGGCACGGTGCCGGCTCGCCCGAGAAGGGGTCGCCCGTCGCCGCTGCTGCGCCCGCGCTGCACTATCGATCCGACGCTCACGCGGAAAGCTTCGCCTCCAAACGCTCATGATCGACCGCGCGGAACGGCGTACCTAACCGGATCGCAACTGAGCGCCGGGCGTCAGTCAACGCGTCAACGGCACTATCTTCAGCACATGCTTCAGGAGCAACGACCAGGGGAACCGCCGATCCGGCTAGCGACCGGACCGGTCGCGGGCGCGGCGTCCGGGGAGGGAAGTGTCAGCCTGCCCCGGCTCCGGCGTGCGGAAGCCGCTCGGCTCGGCTCCCTCGCCCGCGCATCCGCGTCGACCGTCGTCGGGGCGCCTCGCCTTGGGCGCGCTGGTCCTGTCGACCCTGCTGATCGTCCTGGTCGCCGTGTCCGGCCCGTCGGTCCTGGTCCCGCGCAGCACGCTGGCCTTCCCCGGCTGGGATTCCGGTCCGCTCACGCCCTGGTCCCCAGGCTGATCCAGCGACCCGAAGGCGGTGGGGATCGGCTTCAGCGTCGTGCTGCTGGCCATGCTCGTTGCCTACGGCGTGGCGCTGGCGGCGGTGCGCACGTTCTCGGTGCGGACTCTGGCCGTGACGGTGATCGCGCTGCACGTGATCCTGCTGCTGAGCCCGCCGCTGCAGCTCAACGATGTCTTCAACTACATCGGCTACGCCCACCTCGGCGGTCTGCACCACCTCAATCCCGTACACGCACGTGATCAGCCAGGAGACCTTCGATCCCGTCTTCCGGTTCGCCAGCTGGCACAACCTGCGCAGCCCGTACGGGCCGCTGTTCAGCGCCATCACCTACCCGCTGGCGTTCCTGCCGCTCCCGCGTCGCCTACTGGACGCTGAAGGTGGTCACGGTCGCGCTCAGCCTCGGCTTCCTGGCTCTGGTCTGGCAGGTGCGCGCGGCAGCTCGGGCGCGACCCGCGTTTCGCGGTGGTGTTCGTGGCCCTGAACCCGATCTACCTGCTCTACGCGGTGGGCGGCTTCCACAACGACTTCTTCATGCTCGTCCCGATGCTCGGTGCGATCTCGCTGCTGCTGAGCGGGCGTGACCGCAGCGCCGGCGCGGTCCTGATGCTCGCCATGGCGGTCAAGTTCACCGCCGTGCTGCTGCTGCCGTTCCTGCTCGTGGCCGCGGTCACGCGCCCGCGCCGGTTGCGGGTGCTGACCGGGGTGGTGCTGGCGGCGGTACCGATGATCGCGCTCAGCCTGCTCCTGTTCGGCCTCACGATCCCCAACCTGTCAGATCAGAGCGCGCTGCTCACCGACTTCAGCATCCCCAATATCGTCGGGCTTGCTGATCGGGGCCGGCGGCGGCACGCCATGGCTACTCAAGCTGGCCATCGTCGGCGTCGTCGCGGTCGTCGTGCACCAGGTCTACCGCGCGCCGGGACTGGCTGGCCGGCGCCGGGTGGTCGACCGTCGCGCTGATCGCGAGCCTCGGCTGGCTGATGCCGTGGTACGTGATCTGGCTGCTGCCGCTGGCCGCGCTGGGCACGAGCATCCGTCTGCGCCGGGTCGCGGTCGTCGGCACCGCGTTCCTGATCCTCGCCTTCATGCCGGCGACGCGACCTGTTCATGCCGGCGCACGGGATCAACCTGCTCGGCGGCTCGGCGGGCCGCGCATCGTTGTCAGAGCAGAATAAGCTCGAGCAGTAGACGAACGGGCCGCGCTTGAAGGAGCTCTGTTAGCTTCGCGCTCCGTGCGGATTGAATCCCCCGTTCTGGCTGATGTTTCCGGCGGCCGCTGCGTCGATCCAGCCAGCGTCGCCGCGACGCCGGTCGGATCGCGTTCGAGCTCGCGTGTCTGTCGTCTTCGTGGCTCATCTCGCTGTGGGTGGTCGCGCTCGATCTGCGTCTGGCCATCGTCAACGGCTTGGTCTGGACAGGCACCGACGGCTTCTTCATCGTCGATCAGATGCAGTACCTGGCCTGGATCCAGTCGGCGTCGCACCATCTGTTGATCGCCAACCTGTTCGTCCTGCGGGGAACCCCGTCGGACTACTTCCAGCCCGCGGTGGCCATCTCGGGCGTGATCGCGGCGCTCGGTGTTGCGCCGTGGCTGGCTCTGCTGCTGTGGAAGCCGGTGGCCGTACTGACGACGTTCTTCGCCGCCCGCGCCTGGGCGCACCGGAGCGTGAACGGGACGGGTCCGCGCCGGGCGGTGATCGCGCTGGGCCTGTTCTTCGCCTCCTTCAGCGTCGATCTACGGCTCCTTCGGGATCGTCGGCGACATGATGCCCACCTGGCTATCGTGGGGCTATCCGTTCGGATTGATGGCCGTCGGCGCTGATCGTGTTCGCACTGCTCGCCTACGACCGTGCGCGGGACGAGGGGCAGGATCACCTGGGTGCCCGGGTGCTCGGCGGCGGTGGCCAGCACGCTGCACCCGTGGCAGGGCGAGACTGCTGATCCTGATCCTCGTCATGGCCGAGCTGATCCGCTGGCGCGAGCACCGTACGTGGCGCTCGCTCGGCCTGCCCGCCGTGACCCTGGTCTTGACCGGCGCTCCCGCTCGTCTACTACCTGATGCTCGGCCGGCTCGACCTGTCCTGGAGGCTGGCCCGGGTGGCCAGCAAGCACACGTTCTCGTTCTGGGCGATCGCGATCGGGGCGGCGCCGCTGGCGGTGGTTGCCCTGCTCGGCTACCGCGGGCGCTCGCGCACCTTTCTGGAGCTCCTGGCCCGCGTGTGGCCGGTCGTGGCCGTGATCATCTACGTGCTCTCGGCCACGGCGCTCAGCGCCACACCGCTGCATGCCTTCAACGGGATCACGCTCCCGCTCGCCGTGCTCGCCGTGCTTGGGGTGCAGCGCACGCGCGTACCCGACCTTCGCTACGCACGCGTGGTCGCGACCGTGGCGGTCATCGCCTGCACCGTTCCGGCCAACGCCTACGCGCTGGCCGTGGCGCCCCAGTACGTGCATCCGACCGGCGGCAACGCCAACTTCATCACCCGCGACGAGCGAGACGCGCTGGCCTACCTGCAGCGCGATCCCGACGACGGGGGCGTACTGACCCAGTTCTACCTGGGGGAGGTAGTTCCGGGCCGAACCGGCCGTCATACCCTCGTCGGCGACTGCCTGTGGTCCGAGCCCCGCTGCATGCCTCGCTCGCAGGCGGCCGACGCGCTGTTCAACGGGTCGATGTCAAAGGCCCACGCGCGGCGGTTCGTGATCCGCTCCAAGGCGCGCTTCATCCTCGCCAGCTGCGCGCCCCACGTCGACATGCAGCGCCTGCTGGGTCGACCTCGTCGCGGACGCCCGCCACTTCGGCTGCGCGACGGTCTACGAGCTGAACCCGCCGCCGGGATCGCCCAGCGCTGTGTCAGAATCCTCGCTCGATGCGGCTGTTCGCGCTCCGCGGCGCCAATAGCGTCGCGGCTAACGAAGCGGCGGCGATCCTCGACGCCACCAGCGTCCTGATCCAGGAGCTGATGGAGCGCAACGCACTGGCCCCCGAGGCCATGGTCAGCTGCATCTTCACGCTCACCGACGACCTCGACGCGGAGTTCCCGGCCGTCGCCGCCCGGCAGCTCGGTCTTGAGCGGGTGCCGCTGCTGTGCGCTCGCGAAGTCCCCGTACCCGGTTCGCTGCCCAGCGTGATCCGCGTGCTGGTCCACTACTACGCCGATGAGAGCCATGAGCCCCGTCACGTCTACCTGGGCCAGGCCAGGGCGCTGCGGCGAGACCTCGAGTCGGCACAATGAGAGGCATGGACGGCGCGGCTGGGAAGGGAGGCTGAAATGGCGATCGAGTTCGGTGAGCGGATCCGGCGGATCCCCGCCTATCCGCTGGCGGCGGGCTATGACCTGGGCGATGACGTGGCCATGCTGGCCTCCAACGAGTGCTGGGTGGCGCCGAGTGCCAAGGTGGCCGAGGCCGCCGCGGCCGTCCTGACCGGCACGCACCGCTATCCCGATCCCTCCTACACGGCGCTGCGCACCGCCCTGTCGGAGCGCTACGGCGTCCCCCGGCACCGGATCGCGCTCGGCAACGGCTCCTGCGACCTGCTCCTGGCCGCCGGCGAGGCCCTGCTCGAGCCGGGCGCCGAGCTCGTCTACGCGTGGCCGGCCTTCAGCGTCTACCCGCACCTGGCCGCCGCCTCGGGTGCGCGCGGGATCCGGGTGCCGCTCGACGCGGAGGACCGCCACGACCTCGACGCGATGGCCGCCGAGGTGACCGCCGCGACGCGACTGGTCCTGGTCTGCAACCCCAACAACCCGACCTCGACGTCGCTGCCGCTGGAGGAGATCGAGGCCTTTCTGGACAAGATCCCGCGCCACATCTGCGTGATCCTCGACGAGGCCTACTGCGAGTACGCGCTCGCCCTGGGCGACACCTACGCCTCACTCGAGCTGCTGCGCCGCTGGCCCAATCTCGTCCTGCTGCGGACCTTTTCCAAGGTCTACGGCCTGGCCGGGCTGCGAGTCGGCTACGGCCTGTGCGGCTCTGAGGACTTCCGGGCCGCGGTGGATCAGGTCCGCCAGCCCTTCTATCTGAACATGGCGGCTCAGGCGGCCGCGATCGAGGCCCTGCGCCACCAGGACGAGGTCGAGCGGCGGGTGGCCCGTACCGTCGCGGCGCGCACCGAGCTGGCCGACGGGCTGCGCGCCCAGGGGTTGTGGGTCGCCGCTGCCGACGCCAACTTCATCTGGATCCACCTCGGCGATGACACGGTCGAGTCAGAGGTCACCGCGGGCCTGGCGCAGCGCGGCGTGCTGGTCCGGGCAGGAGCGTCGCTGGGGCGCGAGGGCTCGCTTCGGGTCACGGTCGGGACGGAAGCTGAGAACGCCCGCTTCCTGGCCGCGATGGCCGAGCTCGCCGCGCGCTGAGTCAGTTGGGGCGCGGGGGGCCGGGGGCACGGGCAATTCCTGCGCACACCCCGGCTGAAATCGAAGGGTGTGGGCAGGATTGGCCCCGACCGGGCCACTGGAGCGCACGCCTCGGCAAAGGCCGCCAGGTGTGCGCAGGATTGGGCCCTCCTGGAGACCGTCCCTGCTCTCGTGGCCTCTTGGCAACAGCTCCCGCCTCTGATACAACCCGGGCAGCGCATGGCTGACCACGCCCGCACGACCTCCGGCAGCACCGTCGCCGACCTCGGCTGGTCCTTCTACGCGCGCTTCTACGCCTGGCGATTTAGCTAGGCGCTCGGCCAGACATCCTGCACCGCTCGCGACTGAGCGGACCACGGAGGTCGGGCGCCGGAATTCCCCAGGCGGGGCCATCCACGGCTTCGCCGTCGGCACACCAAGCCGCTTTCGTAGAGTCTCCAGGCGCAGAAAGGAACCCCAGGATGATGATCGTGATGAAACCGACGGCCACCGACGAGGAGGTGCGAACCGTCATCGACCGAGTTGAGGGCATCGGCGCCCGAGCCCGCGTGAACCGCGGCGAGGAGACGACCGTGATCGCGGCGCTGGGTGACAGCGATCAGGTCGCTCGTCTCGAGCTCGACGGCTCACCCGGCGTGGAACGGATGGTCCCCATCTCCAAGCCCTACAAGCTGGCCTCCAACCAGTGGGGCCATCATGCCCCGAGCGTGCTCGAGATCGGTGGGGCGACGATCGGTGGTCCCAACTTCGCGCTCATCGCCGGGCCATGCACGGTCGAGTCCCGGGATCAGACCCTCGATACCGCCCGCCTCGTTTGCGACGCCGGCGCGACCCTGTTCCGGGGCGGCGCCTACAAGCCTCGCACCTCGCCCTACGCCTTCCAGGGCCTGGGGCAGGAGGGACTGCGTCTGCTCGCCGAGGCCAAGGCCCAGACCGGGCTGCCGATCGTCACCGAGGTCATGGATGCCCGCGACCTGCCCGCGGTGCTGGAGGTGGCCGACGTGATCCAGGTCGGGGCGCGCAACATGCAGAACTACTCGCTGCTGTCTGAGATCGGCCGCTCCGGTTGTCCGGCGCTGCTCAAGCGGGGCCTGTCGAGCACGCTCGAGGAGCTGCTCATGGCCGCCGAGTACATCCTCAAGGAGGGCAACGAGGCAGTGATGCTGTGCGAGCGCGGGATCCGCACATTTGAGACCGCCTACCGCTTCACGCTCGATCTGATGGCGATTCCCGTGCTCAAGGAGATGACCCACCTTCCGGTGATCGTCGATCCGAGTCACGCCGCCGGCCGGCGCGACCTGGTCCTGCCGATGTCGCTGGCCGCCGCCGCGGCCGGGGCCGACGGGATCATCGTCGAGGTCCATCCCGACCCCGACGAGGCCATCTGCGACGGGCCTCAGCAGCTGCGGGCCGACGAGTTCGCCGCCTTCGCCGCCAAGGTCGCCGCGGCGACCGCGCTGGCCGGAAAGGTCCTGCCCGAGCTGGCCGGGGTCGCGGCCTGACATGTCGGTCACCGGCTCTGCGCTCAGTGACGCCGTTCGCGACCGGCGAATCGAGCGGCTCGTCCCGCTGTCCGCTCCCCGGGATCTGATTGACGAGCTACCCCTCACCGAGGCGCAGGCCGACGTCCTGGTTCGCGGCCGGGAAGAGGTTCGGGCCGTGCTCGATGGAGTCGATGACCGGCTGCTGGTCGTCGTTGGGCCGTGCAGCGTCCACGATGTCGCTGCCACCCGCGAATACGCCGAGCGATTGAGCGAGCAGGCCGCGCGGCTGGCCCCGGATCTGTGCGTAGCCATGCGGGTGTACTTCGAGAAGCCGCGGACGACGATCGGCTGGAAGGGGCTCATCAACGATCCTCATCTCGACGGCTCAAGCGACGTCAACACCGGCTTGCGCAGGGCCCGCCAGTTGCTGCTCGAGGTGCTGGCCCTGGGGCTGCCGGTGGGTTGCGAGTTCCTCGACCCGATTACGCCCCAGTACATCTCGGACACGGTCAGTTGGGGGGCGATTGGCGCCCGCACGGTCGAGAGTCAGATTCACCGCCAGCTGGGCTCCGGTCTGTCGATGCCGGTCGGCTTCAAGAATCGCTCCGACGGCAACGTGCAGGTGGCCGTCGACGCCGTCCGGGCCGCCGCCGTCTCCCACGCCTTCGCCGGCATCGACGTCAACGGCCGCCCCGCGATCCTCTATACGACCGGCAACGAGGAGTGCCACATCATCTTGCGCGGTGGCAAGGGCAGCCCGAATTACGGCTCCGACCAGGTCGCGGCGGCGCTTGATCTGCTCCGCGCCTCGGAGCTCCCGGCGCGGGTGATGGTCGATGTCAGCCACGACAACAGCGCCAAGGACCCCACGCGTCAACCGGCCGTGGCCGACGCGCTGGCGGCTCGGATCGCCGACGGCGACCGGACGATCGTGGGCGTGATGATCGAATCGTTTCTCGTCGACGGCCGCCAGGAACCGCCTTCGCATCCCGGCCAGGACCTGGTCTACGGGCAGTCGATCACCGACGGATGCATCGGCTGGCCGACCACGGTCGAGGTCCTCGACGGCCTGGCCGCCGCGGTCCGGGACCGGCGCGGACGCGCGTAATCCTTGCCTGCCGGTGGCATGCGGATCGCCGTGATCGGTGTCGGGCTGATCGGCGGCTCGGTCGCCCTCGCCGCGCGCAGCCGCGCCGAGGCTGTCGTGACCGGGTTCGACCGGCGTCCCGAAGCGCTCACTGTGGCCACCGACCGCGGCGCCCTTGACCACGCCGCGGGAAGCCTCGCCGAGGCTCTCGACGGCGCCCAGGTCGCGTTTGTCGCCGTCCCCGTCGGGGGCCTCCCCGAGCTCATCTCCGAGGTCCTGCGCGCGGCGCCCGCCGATTGTGTGGTCACCGACGTCGGCTCGACCAAGCGCTCGGTTCTGGCCGAGGTCGACGATCCGCGCTTCGTCGGCGGCCATCCCCTGGCCGGAGCTGAGAACGCCGGCGTCGAGCACGCCCGCGAGGACATGTTCGAGGGCGCCACCTGGTATCTGACGCCGACCGCGAGAACATCGGGAGTGCTGTTCGAGCGTCTGCACCGCCTGTTGCACACGATCGGGGCGCAGCCGGCGGCGATCGAAGCCGAGACCCACGACCGGATCCTGGCCACGGTCTCTCACCTGCCCCACGTGCTGGCCAACCTGCTCGCCACCCAGGCCGCCGGAACCCTGGCCGCGGGGGACGAGCGACTGCCGGCCACCGGTCCGAGCTTTCGCGACGCGACCCGGGTGGCCGGCGCCCCCAGCGCGATCTGGACTGACATCTATTTGTCAAATCGCGATGCCCTGGTCGCCGAGCTCGACCGCGCAGTCGCTCACCTGGGGGCGGTCCGGGACGCGCTCGCCGTCGGCGACGGCACGGCGATCACCCGGTGGAACGAGGCGGCGGCCGAGGATCGGCGTCGTCTGCTCGAGAATCAGCTTGCCGGCGGCCGGCTGTATGAGCTCCGGGCGTCGGTCCCCAACCGCCCGGGCGTGATCGCCGAGCTGGCCCTGGCCCTCGGCCGCGCCGGGGTCAACATCACCGACATGGCGCTCTACCCGGCGGGAGACATGAGCGAGGGCGTGGTTGCGCTGTGGGTCGCGGGGGAGACCGCCGCCGAGCGCACCGAGGAGCTCGTGGCCGGTCTCGGCTTCCCGGTGGCGCGGGCATGAACGTCCGCTTCGCGCCTGGGGTGCGCCTGCGCGGACGGCTCGCCCCGCCGCCCGATAAGTCGATCTCCCACCGGGCCGCGCTGATCGCCGCGATGGCCTCGGAACCCGTCCGGATCTGCAACTACCTCGACGCCGCCGACACCAATTCCACGCTGGCCGCGGTTCAGGCGCTGGGGGCGATCATCGAACGCGACAACGGGGACGTGACCGTGCGGGGCGTTGGATTGCGCAACGCCCACGTCCCCGACCACCCGATCGACGTCGGCAACGCCGGCACGCTGATGCGGCTGCTTCCCGGCTGGCTCGCGTTCCAGGAGGGCGCCAACTTCACCCTTGACGGCGATGACTCGATCCGCCAGCGGCCGGTGGACCGGATCGCGGTCCCGTTGGAGCAGATGGGCGCTCGGCTTCAGGCCCGGGCGGGACGCTTCCCGCCCTTCACGATCACCGGGGCCCCGCTGGAGAGCATCGATTACACGCTTCCGGTGGCCAGCGGGCAGGTCAAGTCCTGTCTGCTCCTGGCCGGCCTGGCGACCGCCGGCACGACGATTCACGAGCCGGTGGCCACGCGCGACCACACCGAGCGGATGCTCCTCAGCGCCGGCGCCACGGTCACCCGCGACCCCGCCTCGGGAGGTGGCTACATGGTCCGGATCGGCAATGCCGACGAGCTGGAGCTGGAGCTCGTCGACGTACCCGGCGACATGTCCAGCGCCGCCTTCCTGATCGCCGCCGGCGTTCTGACCAAAGGCTCGCGGCTGATTGTCGACGGGGTCGGGGTCAACTGGACACGGGCCGGTTTCCTGCGCATCCTCGAGCGGATGGGCGCGATCGTCGTCGGCGAGCTCGAGGGAGAGGCAACCTTCAGCGCCGCGGAGCCGGTCTGCGACCTCGACATCTCCCACGGCCCAATCGAGGCCACCACCGTCGATGCCCGAGAGGTCCCGCTGGCCATCGACGAACTACCGCTGGTCGCCCTCCTGGGATGCTTTGCCGAGGGCGAGACCGTGGTCCGGGGGGCCGAGGAGCTGCGGGTCAAGGAATCAGATCGGATCACCACCGTCGTCGACGGTCTACGGGGCCTCGGGGCCGATATCGAGGCCCTTCCCGACGGCTTCGTGGTCCGCGGTCGCGGCTCACTGCGCGGCGGCAACATCAATGCTCATGGCGATCACCGCCTGGCCCTGCTCGGAGCGGTGGCTGGGCTGGCCTCCGAGGAGGGGGTCGTGGTCGAAGGGATGGAGGCGGCCGCGGTCTCCTATCCCGATTTCGCGCGCGACATCGCAGCGGTGGCCGTCTGATGGTGGTGGCCATCGACGGACCCGCCGGGGCGGGGAAATCGACCGTCGCCCGGGCCGTCGCCGACGAGCTCGGCTTTACGTACCTCGACTCGGGCGCCATGTACCGCGCCGCCGCCCTCGCCGCCCTCGAGCGCGGGGTGGCGCCGGCGGAGATCGTTTCCGGAGTGAAGATCGAGCTCGGAGACCGGGTCCGCCTCGACGGCCGCGACGTGACCGAGGCCATCCGCACGCCGGAGGTGACCGAGGCCGCGTCTCGGGCCGCCGCCGATCCCGCGGTCCGCGCGGCCATGGTCAATCAGCAACGGCGCCAGCTCGCCGAGGGCGACTGGGTGGCCGAGGGCCGGGACATCGGCACCGTCGTGGCTCCGGACGCCGAAGTCAAGGTGTTCCTGACCGCCAGCCCCGAGGAGCGGGCTCGCCGCCGGGCCAACCAGCTAGGGGCCGACTATGAGACGGTGCTCGCCGAGCAGCTGATCCGCGATCAGCGCGACAGCACCCGGGAACATTCCCCGCTCAAGGCCGCCGACGGCGCGCTCACGCTCGACACGACGGCCTTATCTCGCGACCAGGTCGTCGGCGCAATCGCCGAGCGGGCCCGGCAGGCGCGCGGCTGATCGAAGTTTTCGCAAGTTTTCTCGGCCCGCGACGTTTCAGGTCTCGAGGCCGCCCTTTTCTCGCGGCCCGCACACGAGCTCTATGGGAAAAGGACACATGTCAAAGCGTCTAATTCGCCTGGGCGGCGTGCTCGCCCTCCTCTGTACCACCCTCCTTTCCGTCGGTCTGCCCGCGGCAACGGCCAAGCCGATCCTGATGCGCACGCTGACCAACGAGGTCCAGCATCAGCGTCAGATTTGGTCCCAGCATGTGTTCGCGCCGGCGGGCAGCCTCCAGCCGCCCGCGCCCCCGTGCCCCGAGAACGGGATGCTGCCGGCGCCGTTCTCGAACTGCGGTCTGCCGGAATTCCCGGCCACGACGCTGCCCGTTCCGGGCAACATGTCCTACTACGGCGGCCACGTCCAGACCAGCCCCCACGTCTACATCGTCTACTGGGGCTGGGGTGAGCCGGGCGCGTTCCCCGCCAACCAGACCTGCAGCCCCGAGAACCTTGCCGAGGGCACGATCACTGCCACCCTGCAATGCGACCCGGACGGGGCCGGAAAGTACATGGCCGACTTCGTCAACCAGCTGGGCGGCACCCAGTGGGCCGGCGAGCAGACGCAGTACTTCCAGACGGTCGCGGGCGCCAACCAGAACATCACCAACCCGACCGACCAGTTGAGCGGTATCTGGGTCGATGACACCAACTCGATCACCGGCCTGCCCAAGACGTCGGGCACCAATCCGGGCGGCTCGACCAACACCTACACCGATCTGGCCGCAGAAGCTCAGCGGGCGGTGGCCCACTTCGGGATCACCGACCTCAACAACGCCGACATCGTGATCGCCCAGCCGCCCAATTACAGCGATCCCAACGCGGTGTCGACCGGGTACTGCGCGTTCCACGACTACACCTACCCCGGCGTCGAGAGCGGCATCTACAACGGCCTCACGCAGGGGATCTCCTACACGAACATGCCCTACTCGCTGGCCATCAACTCCGGCGGTGTGAACGAGTGCGGCGAGAATGCCGTCAACAGCGGACCGTCCGGCACGCTGGACGGTTTCTCGATCGTGCTCGGTCATGAGATCGAGGAGACGGTCACCGATCCGGGCGCCGAGGATGTCATCGGTACTGGGACAAGCGCCCAGCAGATCGGCGGCTGGTATGACCCGCTGGACGCCAACGAGAACGGCGACAAGTGCGCGTGGGTCGGCGAGAACCTGCTCACCGCCACCGGGCCTCCCGAGCCGGTTCCGGGCGCCATCGGCGACATCAACGGCAACCAGGGGGAGCGCTTCGCGGTCCAGTCGCTGTGGAGCAACCAGGCGGCGGGCGGCGCCGGCTACTGCGCCGGAGCCGGCACCGACCTCCCCGGGTCATGACCACCAGCTAACCCTTCCCCCCCCAGGCAGGGGACGCAGCACCCCTGAGCGGGGGCCGGCACGGCGCCGGCCCCCGCTGGTTGGGGTTCTGGCCCTGAGCTCGTCGGGGAAGCGATATTGGGTTCTGCCTCTCAGCTGGCTGGCCGCCGCGAGTTGTTTCTGTCTGTTACTTAGCCGGCCTCGGCGTGGGCTCTGCCTCGCGGCTAGCCTCACCAGGCATGAAGATTGCGATTGTCGGCTATCCGAATGTGGGCAAGTCCTCGCTGGTCAACCGGTTGACCGAGTCCCGCGAGGCCGTCGTCCACGAGCGGCCCGGGGTCACCCGGGACCGCAAGGAGCTCCGCACGGAGTGGAACGGCCGTGCCCTGACCCTGATCGACACGGGTGGCATCGACCTCGACGATCACGATGTTCTCGCCGGCCAGATCCAGGACCAGGCCCGCGCCGCCCTGGCCGACGCCGGAGCCGCCGTGCTTGTCGTCGACGCCCGAGCGGGGCTGCGTCCCGGCGACCATGAGATGGCCGATCTGCTGCGCCGCAGCCCAGTTCCGGTGCTCGTAGCGGCCAACAAGGTCGACACCGGAGCCGACCTCCATCTGGCCGCCGAGTTCCATGCCCTCGGGCTCGGGGATCCGATCCCAGTGTCCGCCGCTCAGGGCCTCGGCACCGGGGACCTGCTCGACCGGCTGGCCGCGCTGGCCCCGGAGGGCGATCCGCCTGAGGACGACCCGAGCGTCGTCCGCCTGGCCCTCATCGGACGGCCAAACGTCGGCAAGTCCTCGCTGGTGAACCGGTTCGCCGGCTCTGACCGCGTGATCGTCAGCCCGCTCGCCGGCACCACCCGCGACGCCATCGACCTGCCGATGCGGTTCGGCGAGCGCGACCTGATCCTGGTCGACACCGCCGGGATCAGGCGGCAGGCCAAGGTCCACGAGTCCGTCGAGTACTACACGACCCTGCGCTCGCAGCGCGCGGCCGAACGCGCGGACGTGGCGCTGGTGGTCTGCGACGCCACTGACGGGGTGACCAGTCAGGACATCCGCGTCGCCGAGCTGGCCATGAAGAGCGGTTGCGCCACGGCCCTGGTGCTCAACAAGTGGGACCTGGCCGAGGACGTCGATCTCGACTACGAGCGCGCCCGCGCCCACAACAAGCTTCGGTTGCGCCCGCGCGTTCTCACCGCCAGCGCCAAGACCGGCCGTCATGTCGACCGGCTGCTGATCGAGGCGATCGCGCTCGCCGACCGCAGCCGGACCCGGATTCCGACTCCACAACTCAACCGCTTCCTGAGCGAGGTCGTGGCCAAACGCCAGCCCCCGGTGGGAGCCGGCGGCCGCGGCGCGGGTTCGGGACACCGCCTGCGGCTGCTGTTCATGACTCAGACCTCCGAACGGCCGCCGCGCTTCTCGATCCAGGTCAATTCCCGCGCCCGCGTGACGCGCGACTACGCCTATTTTCTGGAGAATCAGCTTCGCCAGCGCTACCGCCTGGAGGGTGTGCCGGCAATCATCGACTTCGTCGCCCGCAATGAGCGCCGGCCTACCGGCGCCCGCGGTGCGGCGGCGTGATTCAATTCGGTCGCGTGAACGAAATCCTGGCCGGCCGCGAGCCGGCCCCGGGTCCCGACCAGAGCCCAGCCGGCCCGGAACCGGCTACCCCGGGTCCCGGCCAAGCCGCGGGCGGCCCGGAACCGGCCCCGGATTCCAGCGCTAGCCTCCCACCCCGCCGCCGGAGGCTCACGGCGATGCTGGGGCTGCTGGGTGGCGCTCTGCTGATCCTGGCCCTCGTGCTGGCGGTCGTGGTCCACGGCTCCGGGCCGACGGGCTCAGCTCAGCTGGTGCCCGCGGACGCACTCGGCTTCGTTGACATCTCGCTCGAGCGGGGCAGCTCCGCTCTGGGTGACGGATTTACCGTCGCGCGGCGTTTTCCCGACTATCCCCGGCTGAGCGGCGTGGTCGAGACCCGGGTCGCCTCCATCCTGTCCGGCGGCAAGGCCACCGGCCTCGCTCAGATTCTGCCCTGGGCGGGCGGCGAGGCGGCGGTCGCGCTGCTCAACACACCCACGGCGACGGCGGACTCGCTGATCATTCTCGCCGTGCGCCATCGGGCGCAGGCGCGCGCCTTCCTGCACCAGGAGGGGGCGGTCCAGGGCGCCGCCTACCGGGGCACGAAGCTTTACTCCTACCCGTCAGGCACCGAGCTCGCCTTCGTGTCGCATTTCCTGATCGCTGGACAGGACGCCAGCGTCCGCGCGGCTGTGGACACCGCTGCCGGGGGCTCGTCACTGGCTGGATCGTCGGTCTACCAGCGTGCCCTCGCACCCCAGGCGGACCGCCGGGTGCTGAGCGCCTACGCGTCCTCGGCCGGGGTCCGCCGCCTCCTCTCGCCCCGCGGGGGCATCGTAGGTGCCCTGGGGGACCTGCTCTATTCGCCCGCTCTCCAGGGAGCGGCCCTGGGTCTTGCTCCCAGCAGCAACGGAGTGCGGATCGTGGTTCACAGTGCGCTTGACCCCACCCTCCAGCGCCTGACGAGCGCGCAGACGGCCTTCACTCCGACCCTCCAGAACGAACTCCCGGCCGGATCGATCCTGATGATCGACGTTCACGGCCTCAACCGAGCGGCACCGGCCCTGCTCAGCGCGGGGGCCACGGCGGGCATCGGCGGCGGCATCACCGCGCTGCTCTCACGGCTCGGCGGGGCGCTGGGCGCCGAGGGCGTCAACGTGCACACGATCACCTCCCTGTTCTCAGGCGAGACGGCGGTGGGTGTGGTGCCCAACGGCCACGCCGACACCCTGGTCGTCGTCTCCCGGGTCCCGAACATGGCCCAGACCCGGACTCAGCTGGCCGAACTCGAGATCCCTCTGGCCCAGCTCTTCCAGACCCCGAGCGCGACCAAGGTGCCGGTCTTCAACGACGTTCCGGTGGCCGGGGTCACCGACCATCAGCTCTCGCTGGCCAGCGGTCTCGAGCTCGACTACGCCGTCTTTCGCGGCCTGGTCGTGATCTCGACGAGCACGGCCGGCGTCGCCGCGGTGGCCAGCCACACGCAGAGACTGGCCCGGGACCCGGGCTACCGCAGCGTGCTGCCGGCTCACCCCACGGGCGTGAGCTCGCTCACCTACATGTCGCTTCCCGATCTGGTCGCCCTCGGCCAGCGCACCGACCTGATCAGCGGGGCCGGTTTCCGCAGCCTCGCCCCGGACCTGGCTGCCGTCGGACATGCCGGGCTGATCTCCACCCGGTCAAGCGGCCAGTCAACCGTGCGGATCTCTCTGCGCCTGCCCGGCGCGACCCCCTGACGACGGCCCCGCCCTGCGACGGGACGTGAATGCGCTGCTAGATGCGCACTCGGGGCGCGGCCCCGGAGGTCCGCCCCCGTCCCCGTCCTCGCGACCGCGGCTCCGAGATCCGCCCGGGCAGTTCCCGGTCGACGGCGCTCAGCAGCCGTCGGGGGTCGGCCACGCCGCGGAAGCGGAACTCGTGCTCGGCCTCCTCGCCGGTGATGAACACGACCGTCCCGATGCCGAGGAAGCGGTCGGTCATCGACTGGTGCATGGTCACGTTCTGGACCCACTCGAGCTCGGCCTGGCGCTTGCGCCGGGCCAGGAGGCCGGTCTCGATCCGCAGCCGGCGATCGGTGATCGCGTAGCGAACCCGGAGTCGGCGCAGCTCGCCCCGCAGCGCGTAGAGGCCAAATACGCCCAGCACACCCACCACCACCCAGCCCGACTGGACCCGGCCATCGGCGATCGCGCTGGCCAGGCCGGCGACGATCCCGCCGATCAGGGCCAGCACTAGCGCCCGGATGTAGAGGAACGGATGGGCGAGGCGAGACGGGTGACCCAGGAAGAACACGACCTCATCTCGCTGCGCGAACACCGACCCAGGGTAAAGGGCGGCATCCCCGCTCGCCACTAGATTCGCTGCCATGAGCAGTTGCACCGCAGCCGTCTCGACCCCGGCCCCGCCGGCCGAGGCGCGGCCTTCGGCGGGTGGGGCGGTGGCCAAGGTGATCCCCTTGACCCGCACCCGGGCCGTGCGGGGGGCGTTTGATTACCGGATCGGCGAGGCTGAGCTCGCGGTCGGCAGCATCCTGCGGGTCCCGTTCGGCGGCCGGAGTGCGCTCGGGGTGGTCGTCGAGATCGCGGCCGGTTCCGACCTGCCTCCGGAGCGCCTGGCCGAACCCGACGAGGTGCTGCCGAGCTCGATCCCGGCCGAGCTGGTCTCACTGGCGGCGTGGATGGCCAGCGAATACTGCTCGACGACCGCGCGCGCCCTCGGGCTCGTACTGCCGCCGGGCGCGGCTGAGGGCGTCCGGCCGCGCCTCGGCCTGGTGGCCGAACTCACGCCGGCCGGAAGCCAAGCCCTGCTCGACCCCGATTTCCGGCTCACCGACGGCCAGCGCGGTCTGCTCGAACAGCTGCAGGCCTCCGGCCCGACCGTCGCCGCCACGCTCGGCACACCCGCCCTGCGCCGGCTGGAGGGCCGAGGCCTCGTCGACATGGTCCAGCGCGAACACCCCCGTCGGCCGGTCGACCATGCCGTGGGCGCGGCCAGCGCCGTCTCGCCTGTGCTGACGGTTGACCAGCGCGCGGCGCTGCAGCCGATTGTCCGCGCGCTGGGTGGATCCGGCCCTCGGGACGGGTTCCTCCTCCAGGGGGTGACCGGCTCGGGTAAGACCGAGATCTACCTGCAGGCCGTGGCTGCCGTGCTGGCGGCCGGACGATCGGCAATCGTGCTCGTGCCCGAGATCGCTCTCACTCCACAGGTCCTGTGGCGCTTTCAGGCCCGCTTCGGCGACGTCGTCGCGGTGCTGCACTCGGCCCTGAGCGTGGGCGAACGCCACGACGAGTGGCAGCGCCTGCGCCGCGGCGATGCTCGGGTGTGCGTGGGCCCGCGCTCAGCGGTGTTCGCGCCCGTGAGCGATCTCGGGCTGATCATCGTGGATGAGGAGCACGAGAGCTCCTACAAGCACGAGGGCGACCCCCGCTACGACGCGCGCCACGTCGCCCACGCCCGAGCGCGCGCCGCCGGTGCCGTGCTGGTCGCGGGCAGCGCCACCCCCCGCCCGGAAAGCATCGTCACCGGTCAGCGGCTGCGGCTGCCGGAGCGGATCGACGGCGGGGCGATGCCGGCCGTCGAGGTGCTCGACATGCGCGGGCGCCACCACCCGCTGCACCCCGAGACCCGCCTCGCCCTAGCCGACGTGCGCCGTGCCGGCGGGAAGGCGATCCTGATGCTGAACCGGCGTGGCTGGTCGAACTTCCTCTCCTGCCGCTCGTGCGGTCTGGTCTGGTTGTGCCCGAACTGCGACGTGGCCCTGGTCCTGCACCGCGGCCGGATGAATCGGGGCCAGCCGGGCGCAGCGACGGCTCAGGGCGGGCGCGCGGAAGGCGTGGGCGGGCTCGTGGCCTGCCATCACTGCGGCCATCGAGAGCCCGTGCCCAGCCGCTGCAAGTCATGTGGCTCGGTGTCGGTGGCCCGCCACGGGGCCGGCACCGAGCGCATCGAGCACGAGCTGCGCGATGCCCTCGGCGGCGTTGGCTTCCCGGTCTTCCGTCTCGACGCAGACTCATCCGGGCTCCACCAGCGCGCGGCCACGCTGCAGCGCTTCGAGCAGGCCGGCGCCGGGGTGCTGGTCGGGACGCAGATGGTGGCCAAGGGCCACGACTTCCCCGACGTGGCCCTCGGGGTGGTGATCGATGCCGACCAGACCCTGCGCTTCCCGGACTTCCGAGCTGAGGAGCGGACGTTCGCGCTGGTCACACAGCTTGCCGGGCGCGCCGGCCGTGGGGGCGATGGAGGGCGCGTGCTGGTCCAGACTCTGGCTCCCGACGCGCGCCCGCTCCTGTTCGCCCAGCAACACGATTCCGACGGCTTCCTGGCCGACGAGCTCAAACGACGCCGGGCCCTTCGCTATCCGCCGTTCGCGACCCTCATCCGCGTCGTCTGCTCAGGCGAGGAGGAGGCACTGGCCCGGCAGACGGCCCAGAAGATCGCCGACGCCCTCGACGCCTTTGACGGTGCCGTGCTCGGCCCGGCTCCGCTGTTTCGCCTCCGTGGACGCGCCCGCAGCCAGCTGGTCATCAAGTCCGCCGATCGTTCCGGGGCCATCGCTGCCATCGGCTCGGCCGTGGATCGCATCGGACCGGCCGCCGCGCGCGGGGGCGCGAGCGTGAGCGTCGACGTCGATCCCCAGTAGCCCGGCCGCTCTGCTTAAACTCAGGGTGTGTCAACAAAAGCTCAAGACGACCCTCGTGCACGCGACGAGATGACCCCCGACGAGGTCGAGGTGGAGGTCGAGGCCCTCGAGGATGAGTACGAGCACGATCACGAGCCCCTCGATCCCGAAGTCGAGGCTCGTCGCGCCGCGGCGCTGGCCCACGTGCGCAAATTCGGCGACCCGGTTCTGCGCACCAAGGCGCGGCCCGTGGACCGCTTCGACGCCGCGCTGCAGGACGAAGTACGCCGCATGGGCGAGCTGATGAACGACGCCCTCGGGGTGGGTCTGGCCGCCAATCAGGTCGGCGTACTTCATCGCGTGCTGGTCTACCGCGTGCACCAGCAGGCGCCCGTTTCGGCGCTCGTCAACCCCGAGATCGAGTGGAGCGGCAAGGAGGCGGAGATCCTCGAGGAGGGGTGCCTGAGCCTGCCCGCCGTTCATGTCGATGTCGAACGCCCCGTGCATATCCGCGTCCGGGCGCAGGACGAGAACGGCGATCCGGTCACGATCGAGGCCTCGGGCTTGGAGGCCCGGGTCATCCAGCACGAGATGGACCATCTCGACGGAGTTCTGGTCCTCGACCGGATCTCCCGCCAGCAGCGCAAGGAGGCCATGCGCGCCCTCCGCGAAGCCCTGCCGGCCTAGTCTCCTCGGGTTGCGCACGGTCTTTCTTGGCACGTCGGCCTTCGCCGCCTCGGTGCTGCGGGCACTGGCGAGTTCGCCGCATCGGCCGGTGCTGGTCGTGACCCGGCCCGATCGACCCCGGGGAAGGGGCCGCCGCCTGGCCTCGCCGCCGGTGGCCGACGTAGCCCGCGAGCTTGGCCTCGAGCTCGACCAGCCGGCCTCGGTCAATGACGAGGAGGCCCGGGCGCGGATTGCCCGCGCCGGGCCGGAGGCGGTCTGCGTGTGCGCCTTCGGCGCGCTGATCAAGGAGCCGCTGCTCTCCGACTACGAGATGCTCAACGTGCACCCCTCGCTGTTGCCCCGCTGGCGCGGCGCCGCTCCGGTCGAGCGGGCGATCATGGCCGGCGACCCCGAGACCGGCGTTTCGATCATGCAGGTCACGGCGGGCCTGGACAGCGGGCCCGTCTGTGCGCAGGTCACGACTCCGATCGACGCCACCGACACCTACGGGACCCTGGCTGAGCGCCTGGAGGCCTTGGGCGCACAGCTCCTCATCGACGTGCTTGATCGCCATCCTGACTGCGTTGAGCAGGATGAGACCGGCGCGACCTACGCCGACAAGCTAACTCCCGGTGACCGCCGGCTGAACCCGATGCGCGGCGCCGCCGAACTGGACCGGATCATCCGGGCGCTGAACCCCCACATCGGTGCGGCGATCGAGCTTCCCGACGGAGAGCGGCTGGGCGTCTGGACGGCTCGGCCGATCGAGTCGCCCGACCCCGCCGTGGCCCCGGGCGAGCTCGCTCTGGACGGCCCCTTGCCCGTCTTCGGATGCTCACCCGGCGCGCTCGAGCTGCTCACCGTGCAGCCGGCTGGAAAGCGGGCGATGTCCGGCGCCGACTGGCTGCGCGGACGCCGGCGCTGACCCTGGTGGCCGGGCGACCAAACCCGTCCCAGCCGGGCGCCGTCTTAAGCCAAGGCGCGGTCTCGCCGGCGCGCACGTGCGCATTTGCCGTCCTGCGACGGGTGTTCGAACAGGACGCCTACGCCGATCGGGCGCTCACTGCCGAGGCCGCAGGCCTCGCGCCCCGCGACCGCGCCCTGGCCACGGCACTGGCCTTCGGGGCGGTCCAGCGCCGGGCCACGCTCGACCACGTTGCGCGAGCGGCTGATGGATCGCTCGGTGAGCCGCCTGCAGCCGCCGGTCCTGGCCGCGCTGCGCCTCGGGCTGCTGCAACTGCTGTTCATGGATGGAATCGCCGACCACGCGGCCGTCAACGAGAGCGTCGAGCTGGCCAAGAGCTCCGGTGGCCGCGGCGGGGCGGGGCTGGTCAACGCCGTGTTGCGCCGCGCCATCCGCGAGGGCGATCAGCTCGTGGCCGGGCTCGCTGACAACACCCCGGCCGAGGCTGCGATCCGGTACTCGGTCCCCGAATGGCTGGCCGAGCTGTGGTTCGCGGAGCTCTCGCCCGAGACGGCGAGGCTCGTGTTGGCCCGCATAAACGAGCCGGCCGAGGCCGCGCTGCGCGTCAACACCCTGATCGCCAGCCGCGAGGAGGTGATGGACGCGCTTGGAGTGCCCGCCCGTACCGTCTCCGAGCTCCCCGAGGCGGTGGTGCTGGAGGCTCCTTTCGACGTGCATGGGTCAGAGCTCTGGCGCCAGGGAGCGATCATGGCCCAGTCGCGGGCCTCGATGCTGGCCGGCCGGGCTCTGACCCCGGCCCCGCGCGCGCGCGTCCTGGATCTCTGTGCTGCCCCGGGGGCCAAGGCCACCCAGCTCGCCGCCCTGAGCGGCGGGGGGAGAGGCTGATCGCGGTCGAGCGCAACCCCGGCCGCGCTCGAGCCCTTCGAGAGACGCTCGATCGGATGGGTGTCCACGGCGCAGAGGTCGAAGTGGCAGATGCCGCGCAACCGCGATCCGAGGGGCCGGCCTTCGAGGCCGTACTCGTCGATCCGCCGTGCAGCGGGCTCGGCACACTGCAGTCGCGTCCCGACCTGCGCTGGCGCACCAGCCCGGAGCGGATCGAGGCCCTGTCCGAGCTGCAGGCCCGGATCCTGCGCGCCGGCGCGGACGCCACCTCGCCCGGCGGGGTGCTCGTCTACTCGGTCTGCACGCTGACCCGCGCCGAGGGGGACTCGGTGGTGGCTGCCTTTTTGTCGCAGCGGCCTGACTTCAGCGCCGAGCCGCTCGCGGAGCTCCTGCCCGCGGCGGCCTCGGGCCCGTACCTACGCACGCTGCCTCACCGCGACGGCACCGATGGGTTCTTCATCGCTCGTCTCCGGCGGGCCCGTTAGGGTCCGGGACCGTGTTTGTGAGCTATTGCCTAGCCTGTGAAGTGTGAGCGGTTCTGTCCCCGATCCGAAGCTCGGCCCGGAGTGCCCACACTGCGGTGAGCCCTGGCTGCGCCCAACTACCGTCCCCGGGCGCTACCGCTGCGTGTACTGCCTGCAGCGGTTCGAGCTCGTCTCGGTGTGCCCGAACTGTGGTGAGCACTCGACGATAGTGCGCATGTCGAGCACGGCGATCGTGGCCTGCAACCACTGTCAGGGCAGCATGCTCAGGGCGGTCTGATGGCCGCCACCGACAGCGTCCCCGGTCAGGTTCGTCTGACTGATCTCCGGGTCGCGCCATCGATCCTGTCGGCCGATTTCTCTCGGCTGCACAGCCAGGTCGAGGCGATCCTCGACGCTGGCGCGCGCGTGATCCACGTCGACGTCATGGACGGCCATTTCGTGCCGCCAATCACATTCGGGGCCGTGGCCGTCGCGGCAGTGGCCGACGCCGTGCATGCGGTGGGCGGCATCGTGGACGTGCACATGATGGTCGAGCACCCCGAGCGCCACGTGGCCGACATGGCCAGCGCCGGAGCGGATTCGATCACCGCCCACGCCGAGGCCACGCCCCACCTGCACTACGTGCTGGGCGCCATCCGGGAGGCTGGCTGCACCGCCGGTGTGGCCATCAACCCGGGCACGCCGGCCTCCGCGGTGGATGAGGTGGCGGCCGACATGGTCGACCTCGTGCTGTGCATGAGCGTCAACCCCGGCTGGGGCGGCCAGAACTTCATCCCCGCCTCCCGCGCCAAGCTGACACGCCTGCGCCAGGCGCTGGCCGACCACGTCGCGCTCGAGGTCGACGGCGGCATCAACGATGAGACGGCAGGGCTGGTCACCACGGCGGGCGCGAACCTGCTCGTCGCCGGCTCCGCGGTATTCGGCGCCGAAGATCCCGCGGCGGCCTACGCCGCGATCGCGGCGGCGGCCGAGGCCGGTGCCGGCGTGGCCGGTCCGCGGCGGTAGACCAGCGTCAGCAGGCCGCACAGCACGGCCGTGGCCCCGAAGTAACCGACCTCGACCCGTGTCACCTCGGAGGTGATGGTGGGCAGGGCCACGAAAATCACGAACAGCGTCGCTGCCACGAGCCATGCCGCCGCGGCCTGGACGGCGCGGCCGCGAGCCAGGGCGGCCTGGTTGAGCGTCCCGGAGACGAGATGCAGGCCCATCCCCAGCCCGACCAGAGCCAGCCCGTAGCGCCCGTAGGTGAAGCCCTTGTTGCCGAGGAAGGCCGTCATCACGGCCGGTCCGATCAGCAGGAGGCCGAGCGCGACGGCCAGGCGAACGCGGCGATGGCCAGGATCGTGACCCGGATCGCCTGATGAAATTCGTCGGCATTCTCGCGGGCCTCGAGGCCAGCCAGATGAGGAAGGATCGACGTCTGGATGGCCTGGAAGAGCTGCAGCGGCGCGCGCACGATCAGCATCACGTTGAACACGAATCCGGTCAGACCGCCGGTCAGCGAACCGCCGCCGGCTTTCGCGGCCACGATCAGCACCCCGGCGTTCATCAGGGCCTGCTCGGAGAGCATGATCCCGACGACCGAGACGGCGAATCCGGCTCCGTGGCGCAGCGACAGATCTCCGCTGCCTGGCGCCTCGACGTCCGCGGTGGCTGCCTCCTCGAACTGGGCGTGGGCGGGCCCCTCGCCGGCCGCGTCGACGGCGGGCACGGCGCGTTCATTGGCGGTGGGCTTGACCCGCAGGTGGGCAAAGGCGAACGGGATCACGCACAGGGAGGCGAACGGTGCCACCGCCATGCCCAGGCCGACGACTCCCTGGCCCGAGCCGATTCCCACCGCGACGGCGAGGGCGAACAGAAAGCGCGAGGTGGACTCCAGGAACACCAGTGCCCCATAGAGGGCGAAGCGCTGGTTGCCGGCCAGCCAGCCGCGGGCAAAGTAGCTGGCCGCGTAGGCCATCACGCCGACGACGAGGATCCAGTACAGGGCGGTTGACCCGTCGAACATGCCCTGTTCGATCTGCGGGCGCAGGGCCAGCGCGGCGACCAGGAAGATGAGCGCGAAGCTGGACTGGATGATGGCCGGGACGCGCAGGCTGTGGCGGCTTTGCCCGCGGGCGCGGCGGTCGGCGATCGTCCGCGACAGCAGCTGCTCGATCGGCCGGTAGATCACCGACAGGATCACGAACATGATCGCCCAGCAGAGCGAGATCCGGCTGTATGAGGCGGGGTCCAGGACGTGGCTGGCCGTGGCCAGGTAGGCGAACGTGAAGATGCCGGTCGAGGCGATGCCGACCGAGAGCACGCGGGCGCCGGAGACGAACGAGGACTGATCCGAGCCGCCACCGTCCGGTTCGGGCGGCGTCGCGACGGGCGGCGGATGCCGAGTCGCCGAGGCCATCAGCGCACGCTGACCAGAAGCATCGTCCACGGAAACGGCGAGCGGACCTCGCGCACGTCGCCGTAGCGTTCCAGCAGAGCCACAAAGCTCCGTCGCGTCCAGTGATTGAGATGGCCCGGCGTGTTGCCGAGGTCACGCAGGTAGGCGCCGCGGGCGACGTTCAGGGCTCGCCACAGCGGCTCCTGGGGCACGGACACGAGCAGATGCCTACCCGACACGCGAGCCATCTCGGCCAGGACCCGGTCGGGGTCGGGCACATGCTCGAGCACTTCGGTGGCGGCGACCAGGTCGAACTCGCCCTCGTCGAATTCGAGCTGTTCGGCGGGCATCGCGGCAAACTCGAGGTTCGGGGCCTGGCGCGATGCCCATTCGGCGCTCAGCTTGGGATCGGGAAGATCGATCCCGAGCACGCGCCCGGGGGCAATGCGAGCCGCCCACTGCTCACTGAGCACTCCCTCGCCGCAGCCGACATCGAGCACCGAGGTGGGGCCGGCCTGGGTGAAGAGCTCGTCCAGCGTCCGCTCGAAGCCGGCCATCAGCCGCCGCACGACCGGATTCTGCGAGCCGTACTTGTCGAACGTATTGCCGGTCGGAACACCCGCGGTGGGCGAGGCGCTCATACGCCCAGCGCCTCACGGTCTGAGGCGTCGCCGGGACCGCTCTTGGGTGGGCGCGGACCGCTCCCGGGGCGCGGCCGCCCCCGGGCTCGTAGTGGGACGGCTCGACTCCGAGCTGGAGCTCGATCCGCCGCACGCGCTCAAAGGTGCGCTGCGACAGGGTCCGCTGGGCGTCGAGCAGGTCACCGATGACACCAAGGGCACCGAGCAGCATCGCGGCGATGAAAAGCACGGCGCCAGCGATCAGCGACTGCACGTGGCCCTTGGCCGTGTGCGGATCCCCGAGGTAGAGAATGATGAAGCGGATGAAGATGGCCAGCGCCGGGACGCCCATCAAAAGCGCGCCGCCCCAGAACACCTTCAGGGGCTGGTACTGGGAGTAGATGCGGAAGATCGACAGGCCGTTACGTCGAATGTAGGCAGGCATCGAGGGAAACAGCCGCGATTCCCGCGTCTTGGGGTTGGTCCGGATCGCCACGTGGTCGACGGCCACGAGCAGCTTGCCGGCCTGGATGATCGTCTCCAGCGTGTAGGTGAACTTGGACACGGCCTGCATCTGCAGCGCCGCCTCGCGGTTGTAGGCCCTGAAGCCCGACGTGGCGTCTGGGACCTCCGTCGATGAGGCCTGACGAACCACCCATGAGCCCAGCCGCTGGAGCAGACGCTTCAGCGGAGAGAAGTTCTCGTTGCTTCCCACGCCCCGGTCGCCGATCACCATGTCGGCCTCACCGCGGAGGATCGGCGCCACCAGCTTGGGGATATCGGCTCCCTCGTACTGATTGTCGGCGTCGGTGTTGACGATCACGTCGGCGCCGAGCTTCAGTCCGGCGTCGAGACCGGCCTGGAAGGCGGCCGCCAACCCCTTGTTGTTGGTCAGCCGCACGACGTGATCGACGCCGTGGGCGCGCGCGGTGCCGATCGTGTCATCGGTCGAGCCGTCGTCGATGACCAGCCATTCGACGGCGTCGAAGCCCGCGATCGCGCGCGGCAAATGGTCGAGCGTGACCGGCAGCTGGTCTTGCTCGTTGAAACAGGGGATCTGGATGATGAGCTTCATGGCCTCGCGGCGCCGGACTCGCGCCGGCAGATGGACGGGCACCACACCGCACCCATCGCGGGCGCGAGCTGCGCCTTGACACGGTAGCGGGATACTCGGGGGAGAACATGGACGGCGCGACGCTTTCTCCCCCGCAGCCGCCGCCCTCGTCTGCGTCCTCGGGGTCCGTGCGGGCCGTCCGGGCGCGGGTCGAGGCCGCGGCCCGCAACTGGTACCGGCCGGCGCTGGGACTGATCCTCGTCGGCACTTTCCTGCTGCGGCTGTGGGGGATCAAGCAGGGGCTGCCCTACAGCTACAACGTCGACGAGGCGACTCATTTCGTTCCTCGAGCGATCGCGTTCTTCTCCCATGACTACAACCCCCAGTACTTTCTCAACCCGCCCGCCTACTCCTACCTGCTGCACATCGTGTTCGAGCTCTGGTACGGCAGTGGCGACGCCGTCAGCCGGGTGTACACGATCGATCCGACGTCGGTGTTCGTGCTCGCCCGCGTGGTGGCCGCGGCGCTGGGCACGGTCGCCGTCGGGCTCACCTATGCCGCCGGAGAGCGGCTATTCGGTAAGGCCGCCGCGCTGCTTGGCGCGGCCATTTTCGGCGTCGCCTACCTGCCCGCCTTTTACAGCCATCTGGCCCTGAACGACGTCCCGGCGCTCGCCCCGGTGGCCCTGTCTCTGTACGGCGTGGCCGGGGTCCTGCGCCGCGGGTGGCGGCGTGATTACGTGATCGCCGGGGTTGGGATCGGCCTGGCCGCGGCCACCAAGTACACCGGCGGGATCACCCTCGTCTGCCTGTTCGGGGCGGCCGCCGCCGACGGCCTGGACGGCGCCGCCGTGGTCGCGCTGCGGCGCACGCTGCTCGCCGTCGCGGCCGCACTGCTGGCCTTCGTGCTCGCCAACCCGTACGCGGTGCTCGATTTCTCCGCCTTTCAGGCCGGCGTCGCCACGCAGCAGTCGCTGGCCGGCGGATCGGATCCAGGCAAACTCGGACTGACACCGGCCAGCGGCACTGCCTACTACCTGTGGACCTTCACCTGGGGACTGGGCTGGGTGCCCTCGCTGGCCGCCATCGGCGGCTCGGTGCTGCTGCTTGCTCGCCGCCGGCTGACAATGGCGCTGGTCCTGCTGCCGGCGCCGATCGCCTTCATCCTGTTCATGGGCGACCAGCAGCGGTTCTTCGGCCGTTGGCTGCTGCCTGTGTTCCCGATCGTGGCCTTGCTGGGCGCCTATGGGCTGGTCGAGGCCGCCCGCTGGCTGGGGCGCACACGCCGTCTGCCCCTGGCCGCGGCCGGCGTCCTGGTCACGGTGCTGGCGCTCGGCCAGGGCCTGGCCACCGTCATCCACAACGATGCCGTCCTGTCGCGGCCCGATACCCGCAACCTGGCCCGGGCGTGGATGGTCAGCCACGTCCCGGCCGGGGCCAAAGTGGTGGTCGAGCCGGTGGTCGAGGACAACTGGGCCACGGACGTCGGGCGCTCGCTGCCCGTACACCGGCAGCGGAGCGCGGTGGCGACGGTTTCCGACCTGGGAGACCGACGTCTCCTCGACCGGGCAGCTGCTGCCGGCCGGTGAGCGGCGATACGTGCTCGTGGACGAGTACGAGCGGACGCTGCGTCCCGAGCTGCTCGACGAATACGAGGCCAGCGGCTACTGCTGGGTGGTGATCGGCTCGCTGCAGGCGGGCCGCTCGTTCGCGCAGCCGCGGGTCGCGCCCCAGGCCATCGCCTACTACGCCCAACTCGCCAACCGTTCCAAGCTGATGTACCACGTAAGCCCGTTCGGAGGCAGCCGTCACGCCGTCCCGTTCAGCTTCGACTGGTCGATCGACTACTACCCGAGCCAGTACACGCGACCGGGACCCGAGATCAGCGTCTACCACCTGCAAACAGGCCGCTGTGCCACGCCGAGCGCCGCCTATCCTGCAAAGCACCCATGACGGCCACCACCGATTACGATCGCCGGCACCTGGCGCGAGCAATCGAGCTCGCCGAGCAGGGCCGGGGCCAAGTCAGCCCCAATCCGCTCGTGGGGGCGGTCATCGCCAATGCCGACGGGGTGATCGGAGAGGGCTTCCATCGCGCCGCCGGGCGGCCCCATGCCGAGATCGAGGCCCTGAACGCCGCCGCCGGTCAGGACCTGTCCGGCGCCACGCTCTACGTCTCGCTGGAGCCCTGCTGTCACCAGGGCCTGACGCCGCCCTGCACCGATGCGATCCGCGAGGCTGGAATCGGACGCGTGGTGGTCGGCGTCTGACGATCCCAGCGGCCACGCCAACGGCCGGGGCCTGGGCATCCTGCGCGACGATGGCGTCGAGGTGGTGCTCGCCGACGGGGAGCTCGCCGACCGCGCCCGACTGCTCAACCAGCCCTTTCGCAAGCGAGCCCGTACCGGCCGGCCCTGGGTCCTGTTCAAGTCGGCCATGACCCTGGACGGCAAGGTGGCCACCCGCAGCGGCGATTCCAAGTGGATCTCCGGTGAGGAGAGCCGGCTCCGGGCTCATTACTGGCGTGCGGAGTGTGACGCGGTCGCCGTCGGCGTCGGCACGGCGCTCACCGACGATCCGCGCCTCACGGCTCGCGTCGAGGGGGCCAGCCGCCAGCCTCGGCGCGTCGTGTTCGACTCGATGGGGCGCCTGCCGCTGAGCGGGCAGCTCGTTGCGCGAGGCGCGCCGGGTTCCGCTGACCGTCGTCGTTTCGCGGGCCGCCCCCCGCACGCGCCACCGATGCCTTCAAGACCCATGGCGTCGACGTGATCGTGGCCACGGGCGAGAACGAGCCCGCCCGCGTCTGCTCGGGCCTGGACCAGCTCGGGGCGGCGGACGTGAACTCGATCCTGCTCGAGGGTGGACCGCATCTGGCCGGGGCCTTCCTCGACGCCGGGGAGATAGACGAGATCCGCCTGTTCCTGGCTCCGCTGGTCCTGGGTGGCCGCACCGCCCGCGATCCGATCGAGGGCGAGGGCGCCGAGCTGATCGCCGAGGCGGTCCGGGCCAGCCGGCTGAGCTGCGAGCGGGTAGGGGAGGATCTGCTCGATCGCGGCCCGTATCCGTGAGTGGTGATCGCATGTTCACGGGCCTCGTACAGGATCTGGGCCGGGTGGCGCGCCGTTGAGAACTCTGGTGACGGAGTGCCGGCTGGCTGTGGCCACCACGCTGGCGCCCGAGATCGGCGAGGGTGACTCGGTGGCGGTCAACGGGGTCTGCCTGACGGCGGTCAGCCGTCGCCGCCGAGCAGTTCGAGGCCGAGGTCATCAACGAGACCCTGCGTCGCAGCTCGCTGCACGAGGTTGAGGCGGCTCAGTGGTCAATCTCGAGCTTCCGCTGCGCGCGACGCGACCGCCTCGGCGGGCACGTCGTCCAGGGCCACGTCGACGGCGTCGGGTCCGTGGCCTCGATCACAGCCGACGGCTTCTCGCGCCACGTCCGCATCACCGCCGATGCCGATGTTCTGCGTTACGTCGTCCGCAAGGGCTCGATCGCCGTCGACGGCGTATCGCTGACCGTGTCCGACATCGACGATGCATCGTTTACCGTCTCATTGATCCCGGAAACGCTCGAGCGCACCAGTCTCGGAGGCGCTTCGGTCGGGACTCCCGTAAACCTGGAGGTGGACGTTTTGGCCAAGTACGTCGAGAAGCTGATCGGGGCGGGGCGATGAGCACCACACGGACATTCGCCCCGATCGAAGAAGCCATCGAGGACATACGCCAGGGCAAGATGGTCGTCGTCTGCGACGACGAAATGCGGGAGAACGAGGGTGACCTGACGATGGCCGCCCAGTTCGTCACCCCGGAGGCGATCAACTTCATGGCCAAGGAGGGAAGGGGGCTGATCTGCCTGGCCCTCAGCCCGGCCCGCTGCGACGAGCTCGGACTGGACCTGATGGCGGCCAAGAACGAATCGGCCTTCGAGACCGCGTTCACGGTCTCGATCGAGGCGCGCTCGGGCGTCAGCACCGGCATCTCGGCGGCCGACCGAGCCCGCACGATCCAGGTCGCGATCGATCCTGAAACGAGCCCCCGTGAGCTGGTCCAGCCCGGCCACGTGTTCCCGCTCAAGGCGCGCGTCGGTGGCGTGCTCGAGCGTGTCGGTCAGACCGAGGCCGCCGTCGACCTGGCCCGCCTCGCCGGCCTCAACCCGGCTGGCGTGATCTGCGAGATCATGAATGACGACGGGACCATGGCCCGGGTGCCCGATCTGGCGCGCTACTGCGAGCGCCACGAGTTTGAAGATGATCACCGTGGCCGACCTGGTCGCCTACCGGCGCCGGCACGAGAAGCTGGTTGAGCGCGTCGTCGACACCAGCCTGCCCACCGCGTTCGGGGAATTCGTGGCCGTGGGCTACCGGTCGCTGGTCGACAACAAGCACCACGTCGCGCTGGTCAAGGGCGACGTCGAGGGAGCCCGCGACGTTCTCGTCCGCGTGCACTCGGAGTGCCTGACCGGCGACGTCTTCCACAGTCTCCGCTGCGACTGCGGCGAGCAGCTGGAGTCGGCGCTGGCCATGATCGAGCAGGAGGGCCGCGGGGTGCTGCTCTATCTGAGCCAGGAGGGCCGGGGGATCGGGCTGCTCAACAAGCTGCGCGCCTACAAGCTGCAGGAGGAGGGCCTCGATACGGTCGACGCCAACCTCCGCCTCGGGCTGCCCGCCGATCTGCGCGACTACGGCATCGGCGCTCAGATCCTGGTCGACCTCGGGCTGAGCAGCATCCGGATCCTTACCAACAACCCAAAGAAGATCTCCGGCCTGGCCGGGTACGGGCTGTCGGTCGCCGACCAGGTGCCGATCCAGCACGCCCCAAATCCCCACAACGAGGCATATCTGCGCGCCAAGCGCGACCGTATGGGGCACACGCTGCACCACCAGGGCCTGCCCCTCGACGAGGAGATGATCCAGGAGGAGCATGAGTCCGATCAGGAGGCGGCCGGTGGCCGCTGAGCGCCGGATCGCGATCTGCGTGGCGACCTTCTATGCCGAGCTGGCCGAGAGGCTCGAGCAGGGCGCGCGGGCCGCACTCACCGAGGCCGGGATCGAGGACGTCGAGCGCTTCGAGGTTCCCGGCGCGTTTGAGCTTCCATTGGCGGCGAGGTATGCGGCCCAGTCGAGCCGCTTTGACGCGGTCGTGTGCCTCGGCGCCGTGATCCGAGGCGAGACCGACCACTATGACTACGTCTGCTCGGCCGCCACCGAGGGCATCTCGAACGTCCAGCTGACCTCGGGCGTGCCCTGTGGGTTTGGACTGCTGACGGTCGAGAACATGGAGCAGGCCCTGGCCCGGGTCACCGGGGGCGACAAGCGTGACACCGGTCGGCACGCCGTCGAGGCGGCGCTGGCCTCACTGGCCGTGCGCGACGAGCTCACCGGCCGGCGCGGCCCGGCCGGCTTCGCCGCCGGCTGATCCTCAGCCGCCTCCGTGGTCTTGCTTGGCCTTGTCGTGGCCTTTGCCGGGCAGGGCGCCCCCGCCCGATTGGCTGCCTGGCCGGCGGCCTGCTCGGCTTGGTTGAGCAGCGCCTGGACGGTCGGCGGTCTGGTTGGGGATCTGCAGCCGCTGCTGGAGGATCGGGATCGCCGCTCGCGGGTTGCCTGACAGCACGAGCGAGCGCCCGAGGTCGTACAGCGCGTAGGCGTAGGTGAGGCTGCCGTGAGGTGCGGCGGCCAAGGCCCGGTCGAGCGTGGCGATCGCGCCCTGATAGTTGCCGGAGAGCATCTGCTGATGGCCCTGGGCCTGGAGCGCCGACGCGCCGGAAGGCGGCGCTGGGGCAGCCGGCCGCGTGGTCGCCGGGGTCGAGCTCGATGCGCTGGGCGTGGTACTGCTCGACGACGAGGCCGCCGCCGGCTGCTTCGCCGCAGCGCGGCTGGTGGCGGCGGGTCTGATTGGTGGCGAGCGCGACCTTGGGATGATGGGCCGCCGGTGTCGGGCTGCCGCTGCTGAGCTGCGAGATCAGGGCGACCACGCCCAGCAGCACGATGGCCAGCGCGGTGAGGGCCAGAGCCCGCGCCGGCTGCGGCGCCGGAGGCATGGCCGGCAGCGGGCGGGGAAGTCGGCGCGTTCCCGCCGCCGGCGCCGCGGTGCAGGCGCGGATCCGGCGGCGCGAGCGGCGGGCGCATCCGCGGCCTTGGCGGCGCAGACCCCGGCCAGCGCGCCGGCGGCCACGGCACCGTTGCGGCGCCGGGAGGTCGCGACGGAGGGCTCGGTGCGAGCGGTGATCGGCTCGGTGGCCGCCGTCGGCGTGCTCTGCAGCGCGTGGTCGAGCTCCTCGGTGAAGGCGCGGGCGGTGGGATAGCGCTCGTCCGGATCCTTGGCCATGCCCCGCGCGAGCACGGCGTCCACGGCCGGGGGCAGCGAGGGCTCACGCTCGCTGGCCAGCGGAGGCTCATCCTCGATGTGCTGGCGGGCCTGGGCGGCGAAATGCGTGGCCGTGAACGGCCGGCCTCCGGTCAGCAGCTCAAAGGCGGCCACGGCCAGCGCGTAGCGGTCGCTGGCGCCGGTGGCGTCCTTGCCCAGCGCCTGTTCGGGGGCGAGGTAGGCGGCGGTTCCGAACAGCTGGCCGGTGCTCGTGATCGTGTCCTCGCTCTGCAGGCGGGCGATCCCGAAGTCGGCTACGTGCAGGCTGCGGCCGCGATCGAGCAGGAAGTTGGCCGGCTTGATGTCGCGATGGACGATCCCGCGCTGATGGGCGTGGTCGAGGGCCGAGGACGCCTGGCGTACCCAGCGGCGCGCCTCGCCCGGCGCCACCGCGTCCACCCGGAGGGCATCGGCGACCGTGCCTCCAGCCAGGAACTCCATGACGATGAAGGCGCGTGGGGAAGGGCTCCTCGCCCTCGGGCTCGATGTCGCCCACGTCGTAGATCGTCACCACGTGCGGGTGATTGGAGACGCGGGCAGCGGCGCGGGCCTCGCGCATGAAACGCCGCACCGCGTCGTCGTCGTGAGCGAAGCGATCCGCCAGCACCTTGATCGCCACCGAGCGCCCGAGGACCCGATCTTCGGCACACCAAACCGACGCCATCCCGCCCGTGGCGATATGGCGTTTGACGCGATAGCGATCGGGAAGTCGGAGCCCGAAGGCGGGCTGAGCAGAGGTCCTGGCGCTAGTGCCCACTGCGGTGCTCCCTTACCCACTTTACTGACGATGCAAGCCTCAGATCTCTGATGGTAGTCGCCCCAGGCCTCCCCGGACCCAAGAAACAAGATTTCTTGTCATGGCGCCGTCGCGCGTCCCGAGTGGGTGGCCGCCTAGCGCGTGTCTATACTCGCCGCCCATGCCAAAGACTTGTCATGTATGTGCGAAGGGTCCGGCCTTCGGTAACAGTCGCAGCCACTCGATGGTGGCCACGCGGCGCCGATTTGACCCCAATCTGCAGCGCGTACGTATCGATGACAACGGGACCCCCCGTCGCGTCTACGTCTGCACCCGTTGCCTCAAGGCCGGGAAGATCGTCAAAGCCAAATAGATGGGGGAGCACGACGTCGCTGCCCCCGAACACTCGGGCCAGCTTTCGGGCGTGTCCGACCCCAGCATTGTCCGGTTTAGGACGCTGATCGAGGCTGGGCTGGCCGCGCTTGAGGCGCGGCGGGAAGAGGTAAACGATCTGAACGTGTTCCCGGTCGCCGACGGCGACACGGGAGACAACATGGTCCTCACCCTGCGAGCGGTGCTCCAGGAGCTCGATCGCCTGGCCGGGGCCACCGAGGGGCGGACGATCGATGACATCGGCCGGGATGAGATCGTCGCCTCGGTAGCCCGGGCGGCCCTGCTCGGCGCACGCGGAAACTCGGGCGTGATCCTCTCCCAGCTGATCCGCGGCGCGGCCGAGGAGCTGATCAGCCGGCCCGGTGAGCTGGTCGATCCGGTGCTGATCGGCGCTGCCCTGGCCCGGGCCGCCGATCAGGCCTACGGCTCGGTGCGCGAGCCGGCCGAAGGGACGATCCTCACCGTGGTGCGCGAGATGGCCCATCGCGTGGCCTCGGAGCTCGCCCACTCCCAGGGAGCGCGGCTCGGCCCCGACGCGACCGTCTTCGAGCAGGACGAGGTCATCGCCCACGTGATCGAAAGTGCCCTGGACGCCGGTCAGGAGTCGGTCCGCCGCGGTCCCGACCTGCTCCCGATCCTCCGCGAGGCGGGGGTCGTCGACGCCGGTGGCTATGGCTTGACCGTTCTGCTGGCCGGGATCGTCGGTGCGCTGCGCGGCGGCGACGCGCCGGCGCTCGAGCATCACGTCCCGGCGCGGGTATCCCATCCCCAGCACGGCTCGAGCACGTTTCGCTACTGCACGAACTTTGCCGTCAGCGGCCGCGGGACTCGAGCAGCGCCGGTTCATCGGCGAGCTCGAGCGGATCGGTGACTCGGTGCTCGTCGTCGGCGACGCGACCACGCTCAAGGTGCACGTGCACACCGATGACCCCGATGCCGCCACGGCGCTGTTCGCCGAGGCGGGGGTCGTCTCGCACCTCGACGTCGCCGACATGAGTGTCCAGGTCAAGGCCCGTGATGAGCGCCTCGACGCGGGCACGCCAACCGCCGTGTGCGGTGCGCTGGCCGTGATCAACGGGGAGGGCATGGGCGGCCTGTTCACGAGCCTGGGCGTACAGATCCTGGACGGCGGGCCGACCCTCAACCCGTCCACCTACGACCTGCTGGCGGCGATTCACGGGGTCGACGCCGAGGAGGTCGTGGTGCTTCCCAACAGCGCCAACGTGATCATGGCCGCCGAGCGCGCCGCCGAGCTGTCCGAAAAGACGGTCAGCGTCGTCCCGGCCCGCTCCCAGCAGGCCGGCCTGGTCGCCGCGGTCAGCCTGGATACCGGCCGCAGCGCGGCCGAGAACGCGCAGGCGATGCTCGCCACCCTGGCCCACGTCCGCACCGGTGCGGTCGCGCCGGCCGCCCGGGATGACGCCCAGGGCCGCTTCCGGGCCGGCGACGCGGTCGGCTTTGTCGAGGACCAGCTCGTCGCCTGGGGTCAGCCTCGCGAGACCCTCCGGGACGTCCTCGATCAGTTGGCCGAGAACTCCGAGCTGATCACCTGTCTGCGCGGCGCCGGCGCGCCGCTCGACGATCAGGCCGTCCATGCCCTGGCCAGTGACGGGATCGAGTTCGAGCTCTCCGAAGGCGGCCAGCCCAGCTACTGGTGGCTGCTCGCCGCCGAGTAGGGCCGCCCGCCCCGTCCGGCGCCGACCGGGCCGGCGGTCATCATCGCGGTCCGATGACCGCCGTCACAGCCTTTGCCGCCACCGCATTTGCGTCCTCGCGCCCGCTGGAGGCCGATCGAGCTGAGCGCGGCGCCGATCCGCTACCCGCGTCCCTCGCATCTGGCGGCGCCGCTCGAAGGTCGAGGGGGCCAAGGCCGCGCAAGGCGGCCGAAGGCGCTCGGGCTGCACACGGTCGGTGACCTGCTCGAGCACCTGCCGCGCGATCGCCGCGAGGCCCGTTCGGTGGCGCAACTCGTGCCGGGGGAGGTGGCCACCGTCGTCGTCGAGGTGCGCAGCATCGCCTCGCGCCCCGTCCGCCGGCGCGGGATGCGTCCGCTGGTGGAGGCCACGGTCGCCGATGACTCCGGGGTGATGAAGGTCACCTTCTTCAACCAGCCGTGGCTCGCGCAGCGCTATCCGCCCGGAACGCGGCTGGTGCTGCACGGGAAGTTCGAGGCCCGCAACCGGTTCCGCGTCCAGGGCCACGCCCCGACCACCGAGGCCGCCGGCGACGAGAACGCGGTCGCCCACTACGGCGCCACCGAGGGGCTGTCCTCGACCCAGATCCTGGCCTTGGTGCGCGCCCACGCGGCCGCGCTCGATGAGTTCCCCGAGCCGCTACCGGCGCTGCTTCGCACCGCACGAGCGGCTGCCCGAGCGCCGCGGCGCGCTGGGCGCGGTCCATTTCGCCGGCGATGCCGCGCAGGCCCTGGGGCGCCGCCGCTTGGCCTTCGAGGAGCTGCTGCTCATGCAGCTCGGCCTGCTCCGGCGCCGCCGCCAGCGCCGCGGGGGCGCCCGCGGACCGGTGCTCGACGGCCCGCGCGAGCTCACCGCCCGGTGGCTGGAGACGATGCTCCCGTTCACGCCCACCGGCGATCAGCGGGCGGCGATCGCCGCGCTGGACGAGGACCTCGCCGGGCCGCGGCCGATGCAGCGGCTGCTGATGGGGGAGGTCGGCTCGGGCAAGACGGTGGTCGCGCTCTATGCGCTGTTGCGGGCGGTCGAGCACGGCCGCCAGGGCGCGCTGATGGCCCCGACCGAGCCACTGGCCGAGCAGCATTTCGCCACCATTCAGGCCCTGATGCCCGGTGAGGCGGTGCCGATCGGGCTGCTCACCGGCTCCACTCCGGCCGCGGCGCCGCAACGATCTGCTGGCCAAGCTCGCCACCGGCGAGCTGGCCCTCATCGTCGGGACCCACGCCCTGATCGAGCCCGCGGTCGAGTTCGCCGACCTGGCCGTCGCGGTGGTGGACGAGCAGCACCGCTTCGGCGTGCGCCAGCGAGCTGCGCTTGACGCCAAGGCCCCCGCGGGGCGCAGCCCGCACGTCCTGCACATGACGGCGACGCCGATTCCGCGCACGCTGGCGCTGGCCGGCTACGGGGACCTCGACTTCACGCAGCTGCGCGAGCTGCCGCGCGGCCGCCAGCCGATCCAGACCTACGTCTGCTCGACCGAGCGTGAGCGGGCCCGGGCCTATGACCGGATCCGGGAGGAGCTCCGCGCCGGTCGCCAGGCCTTCGTCGTCTGCCCGCTGGTCACCGAATCCGAGCTCCTCCAGGCTCGCGCGGCCACAGCCGAGTTCGAGCGCCTGCGCGACGGGGAGCTGCGCGACTTCCGGGTCATGCTCATGCACGGTCAGCTGCGACCGGCCGACAAGCATGAGGCGATGGCCGCCTTCGCCGCCGGCGCGGCCGATGTGCTCGTCGCCACCTCGGTGATCGAGGTCGGGATCGACGTCCCCAACGCCACCGTGATGCTCGTCGAGGATGCCGATCGCTACGGCATCTCCCAGCTGCACCAGCTGCGGGGAAGAATCGGTCGCGGCGAGCACGCCTCGCTCTGCCTGCTGTTCGGAGCCAAGGGCTCGCCCCGCCTCCAGGCCCTGGGCGACCACACGGACGGCTTTCGGCTGGCCGAGATCGACCTCGAACTGCGCGGCGAAGGCGAGCTCGTCGGCACGCGCCAGAGCGGGCTGGCCCAGTTCAAGGTGGCCGAGCTCCCGCGCGACGCGGAGATCCTCGAGCGTGCCCGCGCGCGGGCCGAGCGGATCGACGCCGAGGACCCGGAGCTGCGAGAGCCCGAGCACGCCCTGCTCTCCGACGCGCTCGACGAGCTCTACGGCGCCGAGGCGCTGGCGCCGATCCGGGCCTGACTCGCGCGCGGTAGGCAGCGAGTTTCGATGCGTGCATCGCCGGCCAGCACCGGGAGCTTCGATGCGAGTGATCGCCGGCCAGTACGGGGGGCGGGAGCTGGTCGCCCCCCGCGGCCGGGACACCCGCCCCACTTCCGATCGGGTCCGGGAGGCGCTGTTCTCGATCCTCGCCGATGTGTCCGGCGCCCGGGTACTGGACCTGTTCGCCGGGTCGGGCGCACTGGCCATCGAAGCCCTCTCGCGGGGCGCCGAGACGGCCACGCTGGTCGATTCCGCCGCGCCGGCGGTGACCGCCATCCGGCGCAACCTCAAGACGCTGGCGATCGAGGCCGAGGTGGTCCGCCAGCCGGTGTCGCGGTTCCTCGACCGGGCACGCCTCGGCTCGCGTTTATACGATCTCGTCTTCGCAGACCCCCCATACCGCCAGGCGGGCTCGCTGTCGTCAGAGCTCACGGCAGGCCTGGTGCCGGTGCTGGCCCCCCGGGCTCGCGTCGTCACCGAGAGCGACCGCCGTGATCCTCTCGACCTCGAGCTCGAGCTGCTCGACGAGCGCCGCTACGGCGACACCCTGATCCGTATCCACTCCGCACCCCCACCGCCAACGTCTGAAACCAGCCCGGTCTCTACTCGGGAAATCCGGGTAGACCGAACGAGCCATGACTCCCGATAACCGAACCGCCATCTGCCCCGGCACCTTTGACCCCGTTACCTACGGGCACCTCGACGTCATCTCCCGCGCCTCGGCGATGTTCGACACGGTCGTGGTCGCCGTGGTCAATTTGCCCTGGCGCAAAGGCGGCACGCTGTTCTCGGCCGAAGAGCGGATCGCGCTTCGTCGCCAACGCGACCCGCGACCTGCCCAACATCGAGATCGAGACGTTCAGCACCCTCTTGGTTGATTTCGCGCGCGAGCGGGGGGCGATGGCGATCGTCAAAGGACTACGCGCGATCTCGGACTTCGAGTACGAGTTGGAGATGAATCAGCTCAACCGCCGCCAGGCGCCCGAGATCGAGTCCGTTTACCTGATGGCGTCGGCCAAGTACAGTTTTCTCAGGTCTAGCGGCGTGAAAGAGCTCGCGACCTTCGGCGGGGAAATAGATGATCTTGTTCCCGACGAAGTGGCGCGGCACCTAAAGGAACGGCTCGGCCGTTGACGAAAAAGAGGAACGCGAGATGGATGTCCTGGTACTAATCGACAAGCTGGACGACCTCGTCCACAACGCCAAACCGGTCCCCCTGACCGACCAGGTGCGTGTGGATAAGGAGGAGATCTACGACATCCTCGATCAGATGCGGGCCACGATCCCCGAGGAGATCAAGCAGGCCCGCTGGATCGTCAAGGAGCGCCAGGAGATGCTGGCCGAGGCCAAGCGCGAGGCGGAGCGGATCGTCAAGGAGGCGCGCGAGCGCCAGGAGCGCCTGATCTCCGACGAGGAGATCACCAAGCAGGCCGAGCGAGCCGCCGAGGACATCATCGAGGACGCCCGTGCGCGCGAACGGGAGATCCGTCTCGGCGCCGAGGACTACGCCGACGAGATCCTCAACACGCTCGAGGTCAACCTCTCGAAGTTCATCGCCGCCGTCCAGCGTGGACGTGACCGGCTGGCCGGCAAGGACGAGCCGGCCGAAGTCTCCTAGCCGGCCGAAGTGTCGTAGCCGACCCTTTCGTCGACCTCTGGGGCTTGGGCTAGCTGACCTCGAATGAGGTCAGCCCCTGCGGCTCTTCCTCGCTGATCTCGACGCTGTCGACCCGGGCTTGCCCCGGTCCCTCGTGGGAGAAGGCCAGGACCTGCTCGACCGCGCCGGGCGGCCCCTCCAGGACCACCTCGACGGCGCCGTCGTCTCGGTTGCGGACGCTGCCGGCCACGCCTGCGGCCTCGGCTTGCTCCCGAGTCGAATCACGAAAGAAGACGCCCTGGACACGGCCTCGCACAACTGCCCGCCGGCGGATCACTGACTCGTTCATGGCCTGACGCTACCGCGCGTCGGGCGTCCCGAATCAGGGTTCCGTCCGTTACCAGCGCCATGCTGAGCGGTCCATGAGCACACTTTTTCTCCTGCTTGGACTGATAATCGGCGCCGCCGTGGTTGCGCTCGCGCTGCGCCCGCGGCTGCGCGTCCGCGGCGGTCGATGCCGAGCGCGCGGCGGAGCTCGACCGGGATCTCGCCCGGGCGCGGGCAGATCTCGAGCACGAGCGGGCTCGGGCCGAGGAGCGGCTGGCCACCGTCAACGATGCCCAGGAACGGCTCTCGGCTTCGTTCAAGGCGCTCAGCGCGGAGGCGCTGCAGTCCTCCATGGCCCAGCTGGCCGAGCTCTCCAAGGCTCAGCTGCAGACCGCCCAGGCGCAGGCCAGCGGCGATCTCGAGAAGCGCCAGGCGGCCGTCGAGCAGCTGGTGGCGCCGCTCAAGGAGCAGCTCGGCCGGGTGGACACCCAGCTGCTCGCGCTGGACCGGGAGCGCCGCGAGTCGCGCGGGCGGCTGGAGGCGCAGCTGAAGACACTTAACGAGACCGGTGAGCGGCTGCGTACCGAGACCGGCGCGCTGGTCACGGCTCTGCGCAAGCCCAACGCCCGCGGCCAGTGGGGCCAGATGCAGCTGCGCAACGTGGTCGAGCTGGCCGGGATGCTCAAGCACTGTGATTTCAGCGAGCAGACCTCGGTCACCGACGGGGAGAGCACGATCCGACCGGACCTCGTGATCCGCTTGCCCGGCGGCAAGCAGGCCGTCGTCGACGCCAAGGCCCCGCTGCAGGGTGTGCTCGACGCCTACCAGGCCCGTGACGAGGCCGAGCGCGAGCAGCACCTGCGCGACCACGCTCGGCTGCTGCGCAAACACGTCAAGTCGCTGGCCGACAAGGCGTACTGGACGGGCCTGGAGTCCACGCCGGATTTCGTGGTCATGTTCCTGCCCGGTGAACACCTCTACGGCGCGGCGCTGGAGGCCGACCCGGCGCTGATCGAGGATGCGATGGCGCGCCGCGTGCTGATCGCCACGCCGACGACGCTGCTGGCCATGCTCCATGCCGTGGCCTACGGCTGGCAGCAGGAGCGGGTGGCCGAGTCGGCGCAGGCCATCTCGGACCTGGGGCGCGAACTGCACGGGCGCCTGGTCAAGCTCTCCAGCCTGATGGCCACCGTCGGCGCGCGCCTGAACAGCACGGTGCGGGCCTACAACGACACCGTTGGCTCCTACGAGGCCCGCGTGCTTCCGGCCGCCCGCCGGTTCGCCGACCACGGTGCGGTGGCCGAGGGGCGCGAGCAGCTCCCGGAGCTCGAACCGGTGACCACCAGCGCCCGCAACGTCAACGCCCGCGAGCTGACCCTGGAGCTCGGGCTCGAACCCGAGTCAGAGCCCCGAGCGCCCATCCGGACCCGGCGGCTGCGGGCCGCCGAGTAGCTCCGCGGGGGCGGGGCGTGCGGTGGTCGCTACACGAGCAGCCGCGGCCTCGTGGGTCAGCGCTACGCGGGCGGCTCAGGAGCCCGCGTGTACCACCACCGCAGCAGGTCCTCGCGCTGATGGGGGAGAGGCCGCGCCGACGGCTTGCGGACCCGGACGCGGTCGAGCGCCGTCTCGACGTCGACCGCGTCCTGGATGGCGACCACCCCGGCCGCGACTGCCGCTGAGCGCTGCCAGCCGGCCCGGCAGTGAACGTAGGTGCGCTCTCCGGCTCGCAGCCAGGCCACGATCTGCTGGACGGCCGCCTCCAGCGGCCGGCGGCGGCAGGCGCCCGTAGTCCTCGAGGTTCATGCGCGTCTCCTCGGATCCCGGCCGCGTCCAGTGCGGCCACGACCTGCTCGCGCTGGCCCGGCGCATACTCCCGGTCCTCCACGAGGTTGAGGATCCGGCGCACGCCGAGACGCTCCAGCGTCCTCACGTCGGAGACATCGAGCGGGTAGGCGCCGACCAGCAACTCGTCGTGGACATCGGCAAAGCCGTAGGCGTGAAACCACTCGGACATGCCGGGATGATCGCGGTTCGTCTCCGCAGACGTCGCCGCGAACGGGCACCGTGATTGGATACACCGCCATGGCCTCAGCCCTCTCCGACGGTGTCCACATCGCCGGCACGCTGGCCCGCGCCGGCATGCTGCGCCCCAGCCGCCCCGACCGGGCGCTGCGCGCTCTGAGTGGGCTGATCCGCTGGGGACCGGGTCTGGCCTCCGGTTATCTGGGCGCCGCCGCCCGCTATCCCGACGAGCCCGCGATCATCGACGAGCTGGGCACGCTGACCTTCGCCCAGGTCGAGGCCCGGTCAAACGCGATCGCCCGAGGTCTGGCCGGATACGGGGTCGGGCCCGGGCGACAGCGTGTCGATCCTGTGCCGCAACCACCGCTGGTTCGTCGAGGCCAGCCTGGCCTGCGCGAAGCTCGGCGCCAACGCGATCTACCTCAACACGTCGTTTGCGGGCCCTCAGGTCAGCGAGGTGATGGCGCGCGAGGCCTCGAAAGCGATCGTCTACGACGCCGAGTTCAGCGCCGCGGTCGCCCCGGCCACGGCCAGCTCAGCCCGGGTTCGTGGCCTGGACGGACGCCGAACACCCCTCGGCCGGCGCGACCACCCTGCAGCAGCTGCTCGATACCCGCTCCGCCGACCCGCTGCCTCCGCCCGCCCAGCCCGGCCGGACCGTGATCCTCACCTCGGGCACCACTGGCTCGCCCAAGGGCGCCAACCGGGCCGGCCCCGAGCTCCCTGCAGCCCGTCGCGGCGCTGCTGTCGGCGATCCCGCTCCGCTCCCGGGAGAACACGCTGATTGCCGCGCCGCTGTTTCACTCCTGGGGTTTTGCCCACATGATCTTCGGCGCCGGGCTGGCCTCGACCCTGATCCTGCACCGGCGCTTCGATCCCGAGCAGACCCTGCAGGCGATCGCCGAGCACCGAGCGAGCGCGCTGATCGTCGTGCCGGTGATGCTCCAGCGGATGCTCGAGCTGCCGCCCGAGACGATCGCCGCCTGCGACACGAGCAGTCTTCGCGTGATCGGGGCCAGCGGCTCGGCCCTGCCCGGCCCCCTCGCCCAGCGGGTGATGGATGCCTTCGGGGACACGCTCTACAACCTGTACGGGTCAACCGAGGTGGCCTGGGCTACCGTCGCCTCGCCCGAGGATCTGCGGGCGGCGCCGGGCACGGCCGGACGGCCGCCCCGCGGAACGGTGGTCCGCGATCGTCGGTCCTGATGCGCGGCCCGTGCCCTCGGGCGAGACCGGCCGCATCTTCGTCGGCAACGAGCTGCTGTTCGAGGGCTATACCGGTGGCGGCGACAAGGCCCGGATCGGCTCCCTGATGGCCACCGGCGACGTCGGTCACTTCGACCCCGAGGGACGGCTGTTCATCGACGGGCGCGACGACGACATGATCGTCTCCGGAGGCGAGAACGTGTTCCCGGCCGAGGTCGAGGACCTCCTGGCCGGGGTGCCCGGCGTCGCGCGAGGTGGCCGTCGTCGGGGTGCCCGATGACGAGTTCGGGCAGCGCCTGCGCGCGTACGTGGTCCTCGCCCCGAACGCCGAGCTGACCGAGGACGGACTCAAGGCTGACGTCCGCTCCGGGCTGGCCCGCTACAAGGTCCCCCGGGAGATCGTGTTCGTTGATGGGCTGCCGCGCAACGCCACCGGCAAGATCCTCAAGCGCGACCTGGATCGCGCCTGAACGCACGACGGCTCCGGGATGGCGCCGAGGCTTCGTAAGCTCGGAGCATGGCCCCGCGCAGTGACAGCTTCGACCTCGCCGGGCTGCGACTGACCACGGGGGAGGGACGGCGGCTCGAGCTGGGGGTCGAGATCGACCCGTTCGAGCTCGGGGGCGAGCGCTATCGCGTGCAGCCGGCTCTGATTCCGGCCGTCCTCGACGTCTCCAAGACGACCGCCGACGGCTACGCCCTGCGCCTGCGGTTCTCGGCCTCGCTGGCCGGGCCGTGCATGCGCTGCCTGACTGATGCCGAGCCCGAGTTCGTAGTCGAGGCGCGCGAGGTCTCCCAGCCCGGGGGCGGAGACGAGCTCGAGTCGCCCTACGTCGAGGCGGGCACGCTTGATCTGCGGGCCTGGGCACGGGATACCTTGGCCCTTGCCGTGCCGGCCCAGATCCTGTGCCGGCCGGAGTGCGCGGGACTGTGCGCGGTGTGCGGGGCAGACCTCAACGAGGCCGGTCCCGAGCACCACCACGAGCGTGAGATGGATCCGCGCTGGAGCAAGCTCTCCGAGCTCAAGTTCGACGCCTGACCTGCCCTGCTAGCCTCCGCCGTCCCATGGCGGTACCGAAGCAGAAGCAATCGCATTCGCGCACGACCAAGCGCCGCTCGACCCACAAGGTCGAGTCCGGCACGTACAACGCCTGCCCGCAGTGCCACAGCCCGCGGCGCCCTCACCGTGTCTGTCCGACCTGCGGCTATTACCGCGGGCGTGAGGTGATCGCCGACGGCGGGCCCACCGCCGCCTGACCGGCACGATGGTCACCGTCGCCGTTGACGCGGGCGGAGCGGATCTGGGTCCCGCCGAGGTCGCGGCCGGTGCTGCGCAGGCGGCCCAGACCGGCACGCGCGTAATCCTCTTCGGTCCCGCCGCCGAGATCGGCTCGGTGCCCGATGGGGTCGAGGTCGTCGACGCACCCGGTCTCGATCGCCAAGGCCGCCGATCCCGCCTTCGCCGTGCGCTCGACGCCGGAGGCCTCGATCGTGCAGGCCGCCAAGGCCGTCGCCGACGGTCGCGCCCAGGCGCTCGTCTCCGGCGGCTCCACCGGCTCCGCGCTGGCCGCCGGTCTGTTCAATCTGCGCCGCGACCGCGGCATCTACCGCCCGGCGCTGGCGCTTCCCGTCCCAATGCCGGCCGCGCCACCCGTGGTGCTCCTGGACGTCGGCGCCAACGTCAGCTGCCGGCCCGAGCACCTGGTTCAGTTCGCCCACATGGGCTCGGCCTTCGCCCACGCCGTGATGGGAATCGAATCGCCCCGCGTGGCGCTGCTCTCCAACGGCGAGGAGCCAGGCAAGGGGACCGCCGAGCTGGTCTCGGTCTACGAGCAGCTGGCCGGTGCGGCCGGCACAGGCCTGAACTTCGTCGGCAACATCGAGGGCACCCAGGTCACCGACAGCGTCGCTGACGTGATCGTCATGGACGGCTTCACCGGCAACATCACCCTGAAGTTGATCGAGGGCGTCTCCGGGCCGCACGATGCGCGCCATCCGCGAAGTGGCGATGGAGTCGACCCGCGGCAAGCTCGGCGGCTGGCTACTCGGGCCCGCGGTACGCCGGCTGCGCCAGCAGATCGACCCCGAGGGCCCCGGAGGCGCATACATGCTCGGCCTGCGCCAGCTCGGCGTGGTCGCCCACGGCCGTTTTTCACGGCGTGGGTTTGCGCGGGCCATCGAGGTCGCCGCGCGCGGCGTCGAGGAGGACGTGGTCGGCACGACCCGGCGAGCCCTGGAGACCGCCGGAGCGCTCCGCACCGCACCCGCGGCGGCGGAGAGCGCAAATGCCTAGCCAGGTACGGCTCGTGCCGCCGTTGAAAGGGTCACGCGCGACCCCCCGCTCCACGTCCGAGCCGGTGTCTACGGTGTCGAGCCGATGACGCGTGACGCCGTCTTTTCACTGATCCGTGGGCACCTCGTAGACGAGCTGGAGATCGACCCCGCGTCGATCCATGAGAGCACGCGCTTTCGCGAGGATCTCGGTGCGGACTCGCTCGACCTCTATACGCTGGTTCAGGAGCTCGAAGACTCCTACGGCGTAAAGATGTCCGACGAGGAAGCAGCGCAGATTCTGTCCGTCGGGCAGGCCGTGGACTTCGTGTTGGCCAGCGGGGTGGCCTCCGACGCATCGGTGGCCGACGGTTCGGTCTCGGATTCTGCGAGCCAGGGCGCCGACGCTGAGTGAGCTCGATCCCGGAGCCCGGTTCGTCTCTGACCGATCGGCCGGCGACTTCGATCATCCCGGAACTCGCGCTGCGGCAGGCTTCTCGACCAGCTGCCCCCCGACCTGGGCCGGGCGGTCTTCACCCACTCATCCTGGACGCCTCGACGGGCGGACTCCTACGAGCGGCTCGCCTTCCTGGGCGACAGCGTGCTCGCGCTGGCGGTGACGACCCACCTGTTCCCGCGACTCGACGCCGACCTCTACGGCCCCGGCCGGCTGACCAAGATCCGCGCCCAGGCCGTATCGGGCCGGTCCTGTCGCGTCGTCGCCGAGCGGCTCGGGGTTCCCGACCGCTTGCGGGCCGCGGCGCCGCCGGAGGCCCGGAGTGGGGTGGAGGCGCTGATCAGCACCGAGCGGGTGCTGGCCTCGGTCATCGAGGCCGTGATCGGCGCTGTCTATCTGGTCTTCGGCTACGAGGTCACGGCCGAGGCGGTGGTGGCGGCATTCACCCCGGAGATCGAGGATGCGCTCGAGAACCCCGTCGACTACAAGTCCGCTCTGCAGGAGCGGCTGGCGCGCCGGGGGGAGATAGTGACCTACGCCGTGGTGCAGGAGCAGGGACCGCCGCACGACCGCACGTTCACCGTCGACGCGGCGGTCGGCGGGGTGGCGATCGGCAGCGGCGTGGGCCGGAGCAAGAAGGACGCCGAGCAGCTCGCCGCCCAGGCCGCACTGGAGTCGATCCGCAAATGAGCCCCAGGGACACCGGCCCATGTATCTGAAGTCGATCATCGTCAAGGGCTTCAAGTCCTTCCCAGACCGGACCAAGCTCGAGTTCGGGCCCGGCGTGAGCGTGATCGTGGGTCCCAACGGCTCCGGCAAGTCGAACGTCACCGACGCCGTTCTGTGGGCGCTGGGCGAGCAGTCGCCCGGCAACGTCCGCGGTCAGTCCATGCAGGACGTGATCTTCGGCGGCGCGCCGGGCCGCCGGGCGTGTAGCCATGCCGAGGTCGAGCTGGTCCTGGACGACAGCGAGGGCTCGCTGGCCCTGGGGGCGTCCGAGATCTCGATCTACCGCCGGCTGGACCGCAGCGGCGAAGGGGAGTACCGCCTGGCCGGGGCTCGCTGCCGTCTCGTCGACGTCGTCGAGCTGCTGTCTGATACCGGCCTGGGCAAGGAGATGCACTCGGTCATCTCGCAGGGCCGCGTGGAGTCGATCGTCACCTCAAAGCCCCGCGACCGCCGCCTGCTGATCGAGGAGGCGGCCGGCCTCGGCAAGCACCGCAAGCGGCGGCGGCGCGCCCAGCTCAAGCTGAGCCCGGACCCAGGACAACCTCGACCGCGCGCTCGACGTAGAGCGCGAGGCGCGCTCACGGCTACGCCCCCTCAAGCGCCAGGCCGAGGCGGCCGAGCTCCACGCCCGGCTTGAGCGCCAAGCGCTGGAGATTCGCTGGGAGCTGGCCCGCGACGGTCTGCGGACCCGCACCCGGGCGCTGGCTGAGGCCGGGACGGCCGCGGCTGAGGTCCGGGCGCGCCGCGCCCAGCTGGAGCAGGAACTGAAGCTCGTGGCCGAGCGGCGCCAGGCCGCCGAGGAGGCGCTGGCCGCCCGTAGCGCCCATCGCGAAGAGCTCTCGCGCCGGTCCTACGCCGTGAAGTCGGCCGCTGAGCGTGTCGGGTACCGGGCGGAGGCCACCCGCTCCGCGGCCGCCGGCGTGCAACGCCGGCTGGCCCGGTCGGTCGGGCTGATCGAGAGCCTCCGCGCGGCCGTGGCTCAGGACGCGCCGGATCCCGGGGCCGAGGGCCGCATCGCCGCTCTGGTTGAGGAGCTGGCCGGACTGGACCGCGACCGCGAGCTCGAGCTCGCCCGTCAGCTCGAGGCCCTGGCCCGGGCCGCGGACGAGGCTGAGACGGCGCACCAGGCGCAGCGCGCGGCCGTCGAGCAGGCCAAGCTCGACCGCGACCGCGCTGAGGCGCGGTCCGAGGCCGCCCGGGCGGCGGTCCGAGAAGCCGAGCGCGCCGTCGAGGCGGCACGCCGTGAGGCGGCTCGGGTCGGCGGCGAGCTGGCCGGGGTCAACCAGTTTCTCCGCCACCAGGCGGGGTCACCGGGCGGCGGGCGCTCGCTGGCCGACGAGCTCGAGGCCGATTCCGGCTACGAGCTCGCGCTGGCAGCGGCACTCGATGGACGGCTTCGGGCCGCGGTCGTCGGGGACCTGACCGATGGCGCTGCCCTCCTCGACCGGGCCGGCGCCGACGGGGGCCGCACCCTGGTCCTGGGGACGGCGAGTGATGAGCGCGAGCGGCCGGGGCCCGATGGGGCCGAGCGGTTGCTCGATCACGTCCGTGGGGAGGCCGGACCCCTGGATCTGGCGCGCCGGCTGCTCAGCTGCACCTGGGTGGTGGAGGATCTCGACGGACTGCCGCCAGACTTCGACGGCGTAGCCGTCAGTCGCTCAGGACGCGTCTGGTCGACTCGTACCCGCGAGCTTCGCCAGACGCCGGCCGTGGGCGAGGAACGCGTCCTGGAGGAGCGCAACCGGCGCGAGCAGCTGCTCCGCGACACCGCCGCCGCCGTCCAGCGCGAGCACGACGCCCGCCGCCGGCTGGCCGAGGCGACCGAGGCGGCCGCGGCCACCGATGGCGCGGGGCACGAGTTGACCGCTGCCCACCGCGCGGCGGTCCGCAGTCTGGACGAGGCGGCCGAGGCGCAACGGCGAATCGCCGCTCAGATACAGCGTCGGCGCGCCGCCCCCGACGATGGGCCAAACGCCGGGCGCAGAGCGCAGCTCACCGCCCAGCTCAGTGCCGAACGTCAGATGCTGGCCCGCGTCCAGCGCGAGCGGGCCGAGCGCGAAGCTCAGCTACAGCATCTCGACGCCGCCGTCGCCCGCGACCAGGAGCTGTCGCCGGCAATCGCCGCCGTGACCGAGGCTCTCGACCGGGCCGCGACCGTGATCGCCGAGCAGCTCGAGGTGTTCGAGGCGGCGCTGCAGGCCGACCGCGCCGCCGGTGAGCAGGCCGCCGGGGAGCTCCGGTCCTGCGCCCAGGAGGAGGCCAAGCTTCACTCCCGCCTGCAGGGGGAAAACGAGGCCGTGACGACCGCCGAGGTCCATTTTCAGCGCGCTCGTGACCAGACCGCCGAGGCCGAAGCCGAGCTGGCCCAGGTCGCGGCCCGCCTCGAACTCGCCGCCGAGCCCGCCGAGACGGACCTCGATGCCGACCGGCGCGACGAGCTCCGTGGCCGGCTCGAGCGCATTGGCCGCCGCCGCGAACAGCTCGGGCCGGTCAATCCGTTGGCCCAGGATGAGTACGCCGAGGCGCTGGCTCACGTCGAGGAGCTCGAGGAGCAGCGCGCCGACCTCGAGACCGCCCTGCGCGAGCTCGAGAAGCTGATCGCCGACACCGACAAGCAGATCCGCACGACCTTTGAGGAGACCTTCGCCGCCACCGCCCGCGGGTTCGAGGAACTGGCCGCGCAGCTGTTCCCGGGTGGAAGCGGTCACCTGCGGCTGGTCAGCGAGCGTCCCGGACCGGCCCGGGTCCTCGGCGGCGAGGACGCCGAGGGGGCCAAGAACGCCGAGGCCGATCCGGATGCGGACGGATCCGAGGATGTCGTCGCCGAGGACGAGGAAGCCGAGGACCTCCAAGGGGTGGAGATCGAGATCACGCCCGCCGGCAAGGAGGCGCGGCGTCTGTCCCTTCTCTCCGGCGGCGAGAAGTCGATGACCGCACTGGCCTTCCTGTTCGCGGTCTTCCTCGCTCGTCCGTGTCCGTTCTACATCCTGGACGAGGTCGAGGCGGCCCTGGACGACCTGAACATCGACCGCTTTCTCACCCTCCTGCGCCAGTACTCGTCACGGGCCCAATTCATCGTCGTCACCCATCAGAAGCGCACGATGGATGCCGCTGACTCGCTGTACGGGGTCTCGATGGGCAGCGACGGTATCTCCAAGGTCATCTCCCGCCGCCTCACCGAGGCTGAGGCCGCGGCCTGAGCCGCTAACGTCGCCGCCGTCATGGCCCGCGACTGGCGCGATCTGTTCATCATCGACGGCGCCCCGCCGCCGGCGCCGGACTCGGCCCCCGCGGCCGAGGAGCGCCGGGTGGGCCGCTTCCGGCGCCTGCGCGAAAGCCTGCGCAAGACCCGGCAGGCGCTCCAGTCCGAGCTCCAGGCCACGCTGTTCGAGGATCTCAGCGACGAGACCTGGGAGCGGCTCGAGGAGGCCCTGATCTACGCCGACGTCGGCGCACGCACGACCGCGCGCGTGGTCGGGGAGCTCGAGCAGGAGGCCCGGGAGAACAAGCTCACGGGCGGCCAGGAGCTATCTGACCGGCTCGTTGCGCTGCTGACCGAGATCGCCCAGACCGGCAACGACAAGATCGACCTGCGCCCCGACCCGACGGTGATCCTCGTCGCCGGCGTCAACGGCACGGGCAAGACGACCACGATCGGCAAGCTCGCCTGGCACCTGAGCCGTGAGCTCGGGCAGAAGGTGGTGCTGGCGGCGGGCGACACGTTCCGCGCCGCGGCCGTCGAACAGCTCGAGCTTTGGGCCGAGCGCGCCGGGGTGGACTTCATCAAGGGGTCCCCGAACGCCGACCCGGCATCGGTGGCCTATGAGGGCGTCGCCGTGGCGATCCGCGATGGCGCCGACGTCGTGATCATCGATACCGCGGGGCGGCTTCACACTCAGGACGACCTGATGGCCGAGCTGGGCAAGGTGCGCCGGGTGATCACCAAGCAGCTCCCCGGCGCGCCGCACGAGACGATCCTCACCGTCGACGCCACCACGGGCCAGAACGGCCTGCGCCAGGCCCAGCTCTTCTCCCAGGCGATTGAGGTCAGCTCCCTGTGTCTGACCAAGCTCGACGGCACCGCCAAGGGCGGCATCGCCCTGGCCATCGCCCACGAGCTGGGGATCCCGGTGAAGCTGATCGGGGTCGGCGAGCAGCTCGAGGACCTGCGGCCGTTCGACGCCGGGGAGTTCGCTCGGGCGCTGGTGTCTTGAGCCGGGGGATTTGCCCCGGCCGCTAACAGCAGCATTGATCGGGGCGGGCACCTCCCAGTACTGCAAGGGCACGAGGCGAGCGACCGTGTTCGATTTGGTGCCATATAGGCATCAAAAAGAACCCGAACCCCGCCGCCGCTGCTCGAGGTGGGTGGTGACAGCGCGCGCGCCCCGCCTGGGCTAGTTGGGCCGGGGCCAAGGTAGCCTCAGCGGTAGATGTTCGATTCCCTTGCCGACAAGCTCCAGGCCACCCTGGCCGACGTCCGTGGTCGCGGCACTCTGACCGAGGACGACATCAATGCGGCGATGCGCGAGATCCGCCTCGCGCTGCTCGAGGCCGACGTGAACTTCAAGGTCGTCAAGACCTTCACGAGCGCCGTGAAGGAGCGGGCGCTCGGCTCCGACATCATCGGGCAGCTCAATCCCGGTCAGCAGGTGGTCAAGATCGTGTCCGACGAGCTGACCGAGCTGATGGGCGGAGCCGCCCGCGATCTTGCGTTCTCGCCCCGCCCGCCGACCGTGGTTCTGATGGCCGGACTCCAGGGCTCCGGTAAGACGACGGCGACGGCCAAGCTGGCCCGCTACCTGCGCGAGGAACACTCGTCATCGGTGGCCGTGGCCGCCTGCGACGTCTACCGCCCGGCGGCTGTCGAACAGCTGGTCAAGGTCGGCGGGCAGGCCGGCGCAGCCGTCTACGAGCAGGGCACCGACCGCAACCCGGTCGATATCGCCCGCTGGGCGCTGGACCGGGCCAAGCAAGAGGGCAAGGACGTCCTGATCGTCGACACCAGCGGACGCCTGCATGTCGACGAGGAGCTGATGGCCGAGCTGGCCGAGATCAAGAAGGCGGTCAAGCCGACCGACGTGCTGCTCGTGGTGGACGCCATGACCGGCCAGGATGCGGTCAACGTCGCCGAGCAGTTCTCGGCCGTGGTCGACTTCGACGGCGTGGTCTTGACCAAGCTCGACGGCGACGCCCGCGGCGGCGCCGCGCTGTCGGTCAAGGCGATCACTGGCAAGCCGATCATGTTCGCCTCGACGGGCGAGAAGCTCGACCAGTTCGAGCGCTTCCATCCCGACCGGATGTCACAGCGCATCCTCGGCATGGGCGACGTGATGACCCTGATCGAGAAGGCCCAGGGCAGCTACGACGAGCAGCAGGCGGCGGAGCTCGAACGCAAGCTCCGCAAGTCTGGAGTTCGGGCTCGATGACTTCCTTGACCAGATGCGCCAGGTCCGTCGCCTCGGGCCGCTGCAGTCTCTGCTGGGGATGATTCCCGGGTTGGGCAAGGAGCTGCGCGGGGTCAAGCTCGACGAGCGCGAGTTCGATCGCCTGCAGGCGATCATCCTCTCGATGACCCCCGAGGAGCGCCGCCACCCCGAGCTCATCAAGGGGTCACGGCGCCTGCGCATCGCCCGCGGCTCGGGGACCAACGTCCAGGCGGTCAAGCAGCTCATCAAGCAGTTCGAGCAGATGCGCAAGGTCATGCGGTCGGTGTCCCAGGGGCGGATGCCCGATCTGGGCGCGCTCCTGCGCTAGCCACCGGCTCGGCTTTTTGCGCTCGGGTCCAGGGCGGCCCGCGAGCGTCGTGGCGCCGGGCACGCTAACCTCGCACGTCGCATGGCAGTCAAACTTCGCCTAACCCGCATCGGCGGGCGCAAGAACCCGATTTGGAGAGTCGTCGTCGCCGACGGGCGCTCCAAGCGTGACGGACGCGTGATCGAGACCGTCGGGCACTACAACGCCCAGACCGATCCGTCGACGATCGTGCTCGATGAGGAGCGCATCCGGGACTGGCTGTCCCGTGGCGCTCAGCCCAGCGAGACGGTCCGAAAGCTCCTGCGCACCCAGAACATCTCCTGAGGTCCTCGTGAGGGAGTTGCTCGAGTACCTGGCCAAGGGGCTCGTCGAGCACCCGGACGAAGTCCGCATCAACGAGGTGCAGGAGGATGACGGCACGCTCGTCCTCGAGCTGTCGGTCGCCGACGACGACTACGGCAGCGTGATCGGACGCGGGGGCCGCACCGCCGGCGCCCTGCGGACGGTCATCAAGGCCGCCGCCGCCAAGGACCGGCGCCGGGTCTTCGTCGACATCGTCGACGCTTGAGCGATCCACGGCGGTGGCTACGGGCGGGCCGGGTGGGGCGCCCCCACGGCCTGGACGGAAGCTTTCATGTCATCGAGCCGGTGGCCCACCTGCTTGACGAGGGAACGATCGTCAACGTCGGAGGTCAAGACCAGCGCGTGGACCGCCGGGCGGGATTCGACGCCCGGCCGATCATCCGGTTACAGGGTTTTGCCGAGCGCGCCGCGGCCGACGCCCTGCGCGGTCAGGAGCTGCTGGTGGCGCGTGAGACGGCGCCCGAGCTCGATGAGGATGAATGGTGGGTGACCGACCTCGAAGGCTGCGCTGTCAGCGACGGCCCGACGGCTGTCGGGGTGGTCGCCCAGGTCCTCGAGCTGCCGTCCTGTGAGGTCCTGGAGGTCGTGAGGGAGGAGCAGTCCCCTCTGCTCGTGCCCCTGATTCGCGACGCCGTGCGCGCGGTGGATATCGAGGCGCGCCGGATCGACATCGACCTCCGCTTCCTGGGCGAATCCTGATGGCTTTGCCCTCAGACTGATGGCATGAGCGAAGGGCCGATGCAGATCGACATCTTCACGCTGTTCCCGGAGGCCTTTACCTGGTTCATGAGTCAGCGCCACGTCGTCAACGCGAGCAGCCTCGGGCATCAGATCGGCTTCGTCAACTACCGCGAGCACACCCCGCTCACGGGCGGCCAGGTCGACGACACCCCGTTCGGCGGCGGGGCGGGCATGGTGCTCCGGGTCGACGTCGTCGAGGCGGCGCTCCGGGCCCGGTACGGCGAGGATCCGGTCAAGCGCCGCGAGCATGCCCGCGTGATCGCTCTCGACGCCGCCGGGCGCCAGCTTGACGAGGCCCTTGTCGACGAGCTGGCCGCCGAGCCGTCGCTGACCTTGCTGTGCGGGCGCTATGAGGGGTTTGACGAGCGCATCGTCGAGCATTTCGCCACTGACCGCGTGTCGATCGGACCCTACGTCCTGGCCGGTGGCGAGCTCCCAGCGATGGTCCTCAGCGACGCGGTGCTGCGCAAGCTGCCAGGCGCGCTCGGCCACGTCGACTCAGCCGTCGAGGAGTCGTTCAGCGCGGCGCTCGAGGGCGGCCCCGAGTACCCGCATTACACCCGCCCGGCCGAGCATCGTGGCTGGCCGGTGCCGCCGATCCTGCTCTCCGGCCATCACGCCCAGATCAAACAGTGGCGGCTGGAGCAGAGCCGCCGGCGCGGTGGCTCCGAGGGCGGGCTGCAGGGCGGCGCGCTGCCGCCCGGAGAACGTCCGCTACCATAGGCGGCCGCATGGCGGGTAGGCGCGGTGGCGCCCTGTACCAGCCGGAATCTTCCCCGCGCAGAACCGCTCGTCATGCGAAACGCGGGTCTTCGCACGACTATGAGCACACTCATCGACAGCCTCGAGCGCACGCAGCTTCGCCGCGTCCCGTCGTTTGACGCCGGCGATCGCCTGCGCGTTCACTTCCAGGTCATCGAGGGCACGCGCCGCCGCACCCAGGTCTTCGAGGGCGTGGTCATCAAGCGCCAGGGTCACGGCTTGCGTGAGACGTTCACCGTCCGCAAGCAGTCGTTCGGCGTCGGTGTCGAGCGCACCTTCCCGCTGCACTCACCCAAGATCGAGCGCATCGAGGTCGCCGCCCGCGGTGACGTACGCCGGGCCAAGCTCTATTACCTTCGCGACCGGATCGGCAAGCGCGCCCGCGTTCGCGAGCGCCGATCGGTCGGCCCCGAGGTTGCCGTCGAGCGCGAACTCCTTTACGGACCGGAGACCGACGAGATTCAGCCCGTCGACGCCGAGGGCGAGAGCGCGGACACCGCCGAACCCGTGCAGGAGGGAGCCACGGAAGCGGTTCCCGCCCCGACGGACGCGGCTGATGGGACCGCCGCACCTGCCGACGCCGAGCCGGACGCCGGCTAAAGAGCAGGTGTGACGAAGCGCGAGAAGCCGCTGGCGAGGTCGGCCCTCGAGCTGCTGGCTATCGTCGCCGCCGCGCTTGGCCTCGCGCTTCTCATCCAGGCCTTTCTGGTCAAGCCCTACGAGATCCCCAGCGGATCGATGGAGCCGACGCTGACCATCAATCAGCGCGTGTTGGTCGATCGGATCGGCACCCATTTCTCGAGCCCCGGCATCGGGGACATCCTCGTCTTTCATCCGCCGGCCAGCGAATCGTGCGCCGACCAGCGCGAGGGTGAGAATCAGGCCGGGCAGCAGTGGCCGAGCGCCTGTGACGTGCAACAGCATGCCGAGTCAACGCAGACCTACATCAAGCGCGTTGTCGGTCTTCCCGGTGACCGCCTCTCGATTCGAGATGGTCACGTCTACCGGGACGGCAAGCGCGAGGCGGACTCCTTCACCGAGCCGTGCGTGGGCGTCGGGGAATGCAACTTCCCGGCCACCATCACCGTCCCCCGCGGCGATTACTACATGATGGGCGATAACCGGCCGGACTCGCTGGACAGCCGATTCTGGGGGCCGGTACCCAAGGCGTGGATCATCGGCAAGGCGTTCTTCACCTACTGGCCCCCGGACCGGATCGGCTTCTTGTAGTGGCCCCCGTGAAGACCCCGGCGGTATTGAGGTGAAGAGCAGCAAATCGGGAGTGAAGTCGTTTGTGGAGCTGGTGCTCACGGTGGCCGTGGCCGTGGGTCTGGCCCTGCTCATCCAGGCCTTCGTGGTCAAGCCGTACCGCATTCCCAGCCCGTCGATGGTGCCCACGCTCGACGTAGGCCAGCGCGTGCTGACCAACCGATTGGACACCACCCCCAGCCTGGGCGACATCGTCGTCTTTCATCCGCCGCACGGCGCCGACCCGGTGTTCACCCCGTTCTGCGGCGACCCGGGCCAGGGCGCGAATCATCCGCAGGCGTGCGGCAAGCCGAGCGCGGCCGAGTCCTCTCAGACCTTCATCAAGCGCGTGGTCGGGCTGCCCGGAGACAACATCGCGATCCGCGGAGGGCATGTCTACCGCAACGGCACGCGGGAGAAGGACGGCTATATCCGCCCGTGTGGGAACTCGCCTTCCTGCAATTTCCCGAAACCCATCACGATTCCGCCCGGCGATTACTTCATGATGGGGGACAACCGTGGGCTGTCCGACGACAGCCGATTCTGGGGTCCGGTTCCCCAAAAGTGGATCATTGGTGTCGCCTTCTTCACGTACTGGCCGCCGGGCCGCCTCGGGACCCTCTAGCGACGCTCCGCGCGCCGGGGTGCCCGCCAAGCGCGCCTCGCTCAAGCGCCGTCCGGCCCGTCCGGGCCGCAAGCTCCTGAGCTTTGACCGCGGCCTCGGCTTCCGCTTTGTCGCCGGTGCCGACGAGGCCGGCCGGGGATCCTTGGCCGGGCCGCTGGTCGCCGCCGCGGTCCTGTTTGACCTCGACCGGATGGGTTCGGCTGAGGCTCGGGCGCTTGGCGCCCTGAACGACTCCAAGCAGCAGACGCCCGAGGGCCGGGCGGCGCTGTACCCCGTCATTCTCAGCCTGGCCGCCCGCGTCTCAATCGTCTCCCGCTGCGCCCCGGGCATCGATGCTCGCGGCCTGCACAAGACCAACCTGGCCGCGTTGCGTGACGCCCTGGCCGCCGTGGCCTGCCCAGACTGTGTGTGCCTCAGCGACGGCTTCCGAGTGGCCGGACTGGGCTTCGAGCAGCGCGCGGTGATCGGCGGCGACGCCAAGAGCGCGGCCATCGCCGCCGCTTCGGTCCTGGCCAAGGAGACCCGGGACCGCTACATGCGCCGCGCCGACGCCACCCACCCCGGCTGGGAGTTCGCCCAGCACGTCGGTTACTCCACCCCTGAGCACCGCGAGGCGATCGAGCGCCTCGGCGTCTCACCGTTGCACCGGCTGTCCTTTCAGTCGACCGCCTACCAGCAGCTCGCGCTGGGCTGAGCAGCGGGGTTGGGGCTTGGGGACGTGGCGCCCGGACAATTCCGCACGCACGCCAACGGTTTCGTGGCCGCGCGTGCTCAGTCGGCCGGATTGCGGCCAATCCCGCACGCACTGCCGCCGAAATGGCTAGGTGCGTGCAGAAGTGGCCCGCAGTGACGCGTGCGGGCTGACGCGTCGGCTCTTACGCGACTCCCTTCCCCGGCTCGCACGGGCTCCCGACCGCCCAGTTCAAATCGCGCCCACCACGCTCCAACGTCAGAACGCACCCTCGAGGTGCTCGAGGGCAACGAGCCGTCCCTCGGCATCGAAGGTCACGCCAATCGCGTCAAAGCGAATCTGCTGGGCATAGGGGCGGTCGCGACGCTCGGCCAGCCAACGGCCGGCGATGCGGCGCACCTGAGCCTGCTTGCCGGTTGAGATGGCGTCCAACGGGGCTCCGGCCCGGCCGCCCGCGCGCCGGGTCTTCACCTCGCAGAAGGCCAGCGTGCGCCCGTCATAGGCGATGACGTCGAGTTCACCCCAGCGGGTGCGGTAGTTGCGCTCCAGGACGGTGAATCCGCAGCGTTCTAGGTGCTCGCCGGCCAGTCGTTCGCCGAGCACGCCGAGGTGGTGTCGGGGGTCGCCATCCATGCTTCTCGACGCTACGTCGGCAGGCGTCAGGCGTGGGTGGCGAACGGCAACGATTCTGTGCCAATCGCCCCGGTAAAAGGCACCAAATCGGCACAGTCCGTGACCCACGGGGCACACGATCGTCCCTACGGTCAAAGCCATGCTCGCCCGGGCCCAGACGTTCGCCATCGACGGCGTTCACCCACGCCCGGTGTGGGTCGAGGTCGACATCCGCTCCGGGCTGCCGTCGTTCACGATCGTCGGGCTCGGCGACACCTCCGTGCGCGAGTCCCGCGACCGGATCCGGGCCGCGATCCTCAACTCGGGCTTTGAGTTCCCCCAGCGGCGCATCACCGCCAACCTCGCCCCGGCTTTCCTGCGCAAGGCCGGCCCGGGCTTTGACGCCGCACTCGCGCTGACCATCCTCGCCGCCAGCGACCAGATCCCGGCCACCGCACTGAGCGCTTATGCGGTCTTCGGGGAGCTGTCCCTGGGTGGCGAGCTCCGGGATTCACCCGGGGCGCTGGCCGTGGCCGAAGGGGCCCGTCAGGCCGGCTGCCGGCGCCTGATCGTCCCTCGCCAGCGCGCCCGGGAGGCGTCGCTGGTGGAGGCGATCGAAGTGGTCGCGATCCCTGATCTCCGCGCCGCAGCGGCCGTGCTCCGCGGAGCCGCGCCTCCGGAGCTTCCGGCTCCCGGCGAGCTGGCCCGCCCGGGACGGCGGGCGGCGCTGCCCGACCTGGCCGACGTCCGCGGCCACGCGGGCCCGGTGCTGGCCCTTCAGATCGCCGCTGCCGGCGGCCACAACCTGCTCATGGAGGGCCCGCCGGGGACGGGCAAGACGATGCTCGCCCGGCGGCTTCCGTCAATCCTCCCCGCCCTCAGCCGGGATGAGGCGATCGAGGTGACGCGCATCCACAGCGTGGCCGGCCTGCACTCCGAGCGGTTGATCACCGAACGCCCGTTCCGAGCTCCACACCACACGATCTCCCCGGCCGGGCTGGCCGGAGGCGGCTCCCCACCCCGTCCCGGCGAAGCCACCTTGGCCCATCACGGAGTCCTGTTTCTCGATGAGCTCTCGGAGTTCCAGCGCCCCAGCCTCGATGCGCTCCGCCAGCCGCTCGAGGACGGCAGCGTGACGATCGTGCGCGGCCAGAGCTCGCTGCGCTTTCCGACCCGATTCATGCTCATCGCGGCCACCAACCCGTGTCCGTGTGGATACGCCGGCGTGGGGGACCGGTGCAACTGCGGGGAGGCCGAGCTGCGCCGCCATCGCCGCCGGCTGAGCGGTCCCCTGCTCGACCGGATGGACCTCCTCGTCGCGGTCGCGCGGCCGGCGGCCGACGCGCTGGTCGCCGCGCCTATGATCGACTCGGCCCAGGCGCGGGCCCGGGTGGCGGAGGCGCGGGATCGCCAGGCCCGCCGGCTGGCCCGCACCCCGTTTGCCACCAACGCCGAGATGGATGTGCGGATCGCCGCCGAGCGGACGAGGCTCGAGCCAGGCGCCGAAGCGGCCCTGCAGCGGGCCTACGCCGGCGGTCTGCTCAGCGCCCGGGGGCGCCACCGGGTGCTGCGGGTGGCCCGAACGATCGCCGATCTGGCCGGTCGCGATCGCGTTCCGCGGGAGGACGTCCTCACCGCGCTCAGTCTGCGTCAGCCGAGCACGGCCGAGGAGGCAAGTGCGGCGTGAGCATCCCCGCCGAGCCGACCGACCGCGACCCAGCCGCGCCAGCCGGAGAGGACTCGGTCGACGCCTGTCCGGCATGCCTACGCCGGACGTGGCTGCTGGCCCGCCTGGCTGGTCACCTCGACCACCATCGAGACCGGATCGACGAGCTGCTCGGCCTCAGTGACGCCGACCTCATAGCCGCCCTCGGGGGGCGCCATCGCGACTCGATCCAGAGCGAGTACGCGGCGTTTGACACCCCGGCGGCGCGAGCGGCGGTGACCGGCGCCAGCGTCCAGGCCGTCTGCCGGTGCCGGGGCGGGTATCCGCCCGATCTCCTCGATCTACCCGCTCCGCCGGCCGTCGTTCATGTCGCCGGCGGGCTGGGGCGAATCCAGACGCTGCTCGCGGGCCCGGCCGTGGCCATCGTCGGCACCCGCGAGCCGTCACCGTATGGGAGCGAGGTCGCTGCCATGTCGGGCGGGGTCTCGCCTCGGCCGGGGTGCCCGTGGTCAGCGGCCTGGCCCGGGGGATTGACTCCACCGCCCATCGGGGCGCGATCGACGCCGACGGGCTCACCCTGGCCGTGCTCGGTGGCGCGCCTGAGCGCCCGTATCCGGCCCGGGCCCGCGCATTGCATCGTCGGCTTCTGCAGACCGGCGCCGTGCTGTCAGAGATGCCGCCCGGCACATCCATGCGGCGCTGGATGTTCCCGGCTCGCAACCGGATCATCGCCGCGTTGAGCGCGATGACGGTGGTCGTCGAGGCGCGCGCCGGGTCGGGAGCGATGATCACCGCCGCCCATGCGCAACGACTCGGCCGACCGACGGGCGCGGTTCCGGGACGGATCAGCTCACCCCTGGCACGCGGACCCCATGATCTCCTGCGGCGCGGCGCGCTTCTCGTCGACGGCCCGCAGGTCATCCTCGAGGCGCTGTTCGGGCCCGAGTTCGAAGCCCAGGCGCTTCGTCCACCGGAACCGGATCTGGATCCGCGGCAACGATCGGTGCTCGACGCGCTGGCCGCCGGATCAGATACCGCCAAGGCGCTCGAGCAGGCGGGGCTGGGGGCCGACGCCGGGCTCGCTGTCCTCGCCGGTCTCGAGCTGGCCGGTCTGATCGCCCGCCGCCCCGGTGGCTACGCGGTACCGATCCGTGGCTCGACCCCGGGATAACCTCGCCCCCATGAGCGCACGTCCAGCCCACCTCGCCGATCCCGAGGGTCCTGTCGATCGCCGGCTCGGACTCCGGCGGCGGGGCCGGCATCCAGGCTGATCTGAAAGCGTTTGCGGCCTGCGGCGTCCACGGGATGACCGCGATCACGGCGATCACGGCCCAGAACACGGTCGGCGTGACCGCCGTCCATGCGATCCCGCCCGAGATCGTCACCGCCCAGGTGCGGGCGGTCCTCACCGACATCGGCGTGGACGCGGTGAAGATCGGCATGCTGGGGACGGTGGCCACGATCCGGGCCGTCGCCGGGGTGCTGGCCGAGCTCGCACCCGGAACACCGGTGGTGATCGATCCGGTGATGGTCGCCGAGTCCGGGGCGGAGCTGCTCGAGCCGGCGGCCCGTGAGGCCCTGATCACCGAGTTGCTGCCGCTGGCCACCGTGCTGACCCCGAACGTGCCCGAGGCACGCGCCCTGGCCGGAGACGACACCGGGCCGGGACCGCGCGAGGCCAGGCCGGCCGACCTTGCCCGCCACATCCACCGGCTCGGCCCGAGTGTCGTGGTCGTCACCGGCGGCCACCGCGAGCAGGCCGTCGATGTGTTCTACGACGGCGCTCAACTGGTCGAGATCCCGGGCCCCCGCTACGACAGCCGGGCGGCTCATGGCTCGGGGTGCACGCACTCCTCCGTTCTCGCCGCCGCGCTCGCCCGTGGTTGCCAGCCGCTGGCCGCTGCCCGACTGGCCAAGCAGATGGCGGCGGAGGCCGTGCGCAACGGGCTCGACGCCATTGGCCACGGGGCGGGGCCGGTCGATGTCTTGGGCGTGACATAATTGGCCTGTGCGCTTTCTGAGAATGAAGCCCGGACACGGTGAGGTTCTGATCGCGGAAGGCGATGTTGAATTGGCCGACGACGAGCAGCGGCTCGTGGAGGAGTTTCGCCGCCAGCTCGATGCCGGGCTGTGGGCCGCCGTGCCGGCGCATGACTCCGACGGCCGTCGTCACGCCCACATGGTCCGTTCGTTCGCCGACGTCCCGCGGGATGCCGACCGCGTGATCTTCTTCCCGCGCGCCGCGGGCGGGCGCTAGGCCGGCGGGCCATGCTGCTGGCGCTTGTGGCCACCGCCCTGGTGGCCGTGGCGCTGCTTTCGGAAGAGTTGCTGCCGCGGGCGGAGGAGCTGTTCTCGCGCTATCGCGCCCGCCGCCGCATGGCGCCGGTCACGCCGTATGACCCGGGACGCGAGCGCCGCGCCGAGCAGCGCGCCCGGTCTCTGCTGCGCTCCTGCGTCAATGAAGAGGAGTGGGCGATGTATCGCGAGCTCGGCTTCATTCGCGTCTGGGGAACCCAGGCCGATGGACCCGACGAGGCTGGTGGAACCCGCGGAGCGGCCTACGCGTACCTCATCTATCCCCATCGGGCGATCGTCGCCTACCTGGCTCAGACGCACCGGCTGCTCAACGAGTACTGCGTGGCCTTCCCGGACGAGACGCGTCCATACGGAAGCGCGCGCCTGCCCGATTCCGATGACGTGCTGGCCAAATGGATGGCGCTGACCGGCGACGAGCACCGCCTCATCGCCACGGCCAACATGCACCTGCCCGGACGCCAGCTCGATCCCGCGCGGGTCAAGCGCGACCTTTGGCGTCTGGCGCAGTGGGAGCGGGCGCGGATTCGCCACGCCTCCCGCAGCGAGAGTCACACCCCGCTCGACACCGCCGGCTGAGCTCCGGCGGCGGGCAGCCCGAGGACGGCCGTAGGCGCGGCCGGCGGCGAGCCGCTCAGCGCTCGCGATACAGTTCGCGACCCTCATGAGCACGACCACCGAATTTGATCTCAAGCACCGCAGCCGCGCCCTGACCGACGGTCCCGAGCGCGCCGCCGCGCGGGCCTACCTGAAGGGCATCGGCTATGACGACGACGCGCTTTCGCGACCGTTGGTCGCGGTCGCCAACACGTGGACCGAGACGATGCCGTGCAACTTTCATCTCCGCGCGCTGGCCGCCCGGGTGAAGGACGGGATCCGCGCCGCCGGGGGCACGCCGATGGAGCTGAACACGATCGCCATCTCCGACGGCATCACGATGGGCACCGCGGGGATGCGTGCCTCGCTGGCCAGCCGCGAGCTGATCGCCGACTCGATCGAGCTCGTCTGCGATGCCCACATGTTTGACGCCGTCGTCGCCCTGAGCGGGTGTGACAAGACGATCCCCGGGACCGTCATGGCCCTGTGCCGTCTGAACGTGCCCAGCGTGATGCTGTACGGCGGCTCGATCCTGCCCGGTCACTACCACGGCGAGCGGGTCACGATCCAGGAGGTGTTCGAGGCCGTCGGTGCGCACGCCGCGGGTCGGATCTCGCGCGAGGAGCTGACCGAGATCGAGGACGTCGCCTCACCTGGGGCAGGCGCGTGCGGCGGGCAGTTCACCGCCAACACGATGGCCATGGCCTTTGAGGTCCTCGGCATCTCCCCGGCAGGTTTTTCGATGGTGCCCGCCGTCGACGGACGCAAGTCCCAGGTCGCCGAGCAGACGGGCGAGCTGATCATGGAGGTGCTGCGAAACCAGCGCCGCCCGAGCGAGATCATCACGCGCCGGAGCCTCGAGAATGCGATTGCCGCGATCGCCTGCAGCGGCGGCTCTACCAACGGCGTCCTGCATCTGCTGGCCATCGCCAAGGAGATGGGGATCGAGCTGCATATCGACGACTTCGACGAGATCAGCGAGCGCACGCCGCTGCTCTGCGACCTAAAGCCGGGCGGCCGGTACGTCGCCCCGGACCTGTACGCCGCCGGTGGCGTGCCCCTGGTCATGAAGCGCCTCCAGGAGGCGGGTCTGCTGCACGACGATGCGATCACGGTCACGGGCAAGACCGTGGGAGAGATCGCCTCCAGCGCCCAGGAGACGCCCGATCAGATGGTGGTCCGGCCCCTGTCGGATCCGATCAAGGCGACCGGGGGCCTGGCCATCCTGCACGGCAACCTTGCTCCCGACGGCTGCGTGGTCAAACTGGCCGGCTACGAGCGGCGCTCCCAAACCGGCCCCGCGCGTGTGTTCGAGTCCGAGGAGGACTGCATGGCTGCGGTCACGGCGAGCGCCATCCAGGAGGGGGACATCGTCGTCATCCGCAACGAGGGTCCGGCCGGCGGACCCGGGATGCGAGAGATGCTCGGCGTCACCGCCGCGCTGGTCGGGGAAGGGCTGGGCGACAAGGTGGCGCTCATCACCGACGGACGCTTCTCCGGCGCCACGCGCGGTCTGATGGCGGGCCATGTCGCCCCGGAGGCGACCGCCGGTGGCCCGATCGGCCTCGTCCGCGATGGTGACCAGATCACGCTCGACGTCGCATCGCGCCGGCTCGATGTCGACCTCTCCGATGACGAGCTGGCTGAGCGGGCCAAGCAATACCAGCCCCCGGAGCGGCCGTTCCCCGGAGTCGCGCTAAGCAAGTACGCCAAGCTCGTGTCGAGCGCGGCCGAGGGTGCCGTTACGCGTTAACGTGCTGTGAACACGCGGCGGCGCAACTTTCGCCTGCGCGCGTGCTTTCAAGCGGCATCAGTACCCATCCGGCGGAGCCCATCGGGGGCCACCGTCATCCATCAGGAGGAACGCATGACAAAGGGCGCACGCTCCTTGGCAACCATTGCCAGCATTCTCACGATCGGCCTGCTTTCGGCGTTCGTGGCCGGCGCGGGGGCGAAGACCACGGGTAAGAAGGACAGCGGGACCGCCTACGCGTCGGTGGTTCACACCGCAGGCTCGACCGAGTACGTCGCCGGCTACACGTTCGACAAGCTGTTCGGCCGCACCGCCACGACGTACGTGACGTCGGTCAGCCCAGGCGCGACCGGCAGCATCAAAGTGACCGGCAAGCGGGTGACGCTGTACACCGCCAAGGGCACGCTGTGGGGCTCCGGTTCGGCCACGCAGAACACCGTCACCGGCGCGATCACCGGCGGCAAGCTCAACCTGAGCCACGGCACGGGCGCCTTGAAGGGCCACACCTTCAAGGGCACCTTCACCGGCACCTTCGTCGGCGGCGTGTACACGTTCCACTACAAGGGCCTCTACCGCTAGCCAGGTCCGGCCCGGCGGGAAGTCCATCCCGGGCTTCCCGCTCGCGCCCTCAGCGGGGAGGGCCTGCGCCCATGGGCGGCCGGGACGGAAACGCCGATCTGCAGCTTTGCCCGGTCAAACGCTCGCAAAGTGCGCACGTTTGAACGGAACGTTGCAGAAGACACCTGCCAGACCACCTCGTGCTTGCATGCCGCCAGTCGCTCAGTAGCATCTGACCGGTGGCAGATGTCCAGTATCTGCGGCCGACGCCGGGTGCGCGCGCCGGTCGGCTGAACCGGACGCCCTCCGCTGGTGGGCGCGCGCGGTACGGCCGTGGGCCGGGTCGGGCGCGCTATGTCGTCCTCGGTCTTGTCGTGCTCGCGCTCGGCGCGGTCGTTGTCGTCGGGGCTCTGATGGCCACCGCGCACGCCAGCGTGAGCGCTGACTCCACGGCCCTGGCCAAGGTCTCACTGCCGTTCGGCGGCGGCTCGATCGAGCGCGTCGACGCGGTTACGGGTCCGCACAGCACTCCCGTGCCGGTCCAGGTCCGGGGCGACAAGATCTGGCCGACGCGTCCGTTGCCCGCCGGAGAGCGGGTCACCCTGGACGTCTCCGTCAAGCGGCCGGCCGTCATTTCGTGGGCCGCCGGTGACACCGAGACGCTGCACGTGACGCTCGCGACGCCGGTGGCCGTCCTGCGCAGCCAGTTCCTCACCGTGCACGGCAACGGGCCGTTGAAACTCCGGTTCCGCACGCCCGTGGTCGTCCTGGCGGCGGGCAGCCCGGGCCATCTGCAGCGCAAGGGCCTCCCGGGCCCGACCAGTCTCGTCACGCTGCCGCGAAGCGGAGTTGCCGGCACGATCTCGGTGGCTGCCGCTCCGCGCGCATGGGAGAAGGCCAAGCCGGTGACCGTGAGCTGGTTCCCGGCCGGAGGCGCGGCGACGGCGGTGGCCAGTCCGGCTCCCGGCACGCCGATCGAAGCCTCGACTCCGATCACCCTGACCTTCTCCAAGCCGGTGTCGGCGACGCTGGGCTCGCATCTGCCGCCGATCCCGAACGCCCAGGGCAGCTGGCATCACCTCAGCGCGCACTCGATCATGTTCGAGCCCACCGGCTACGGCTACGGCCTCGGCGCCAAGGTCCAGCTGGCCTTGCCCAGCGGGGTTCGCCTCATGGGAGGCCGGCAGGGTTCAGGCTCGAGCGCCGGAACCTGGCGCGTCCCGGGAGGCTCGACCACGCGTCTGCAACAGATGCTGGCCCTCCTCAACTACCTGCCGCTGAGGTTCAAATATTCCGGCTCTGGTGTCGGCTTGACCCCGAAGGATCAGCTGAACGCGGCCGTCAAAGCGCCGACCGGAAACTTCTCCTGGCGCTACTCGAACACGCCCTCGGCCCTGCGCAGCGAGTGGGCCCCGGGCAGCTTCGGAGTGATGACCCGCGGGGCGCTGATGGCGTTCGAGAATGCCAATGGCCTCACTCCGGATGGGGTCGCGGGTCCAGTTGTCTGGCGGACCCTGATCAACGCCGTGCTCGCGGGCCACCGGTCGAGCTTCGGCTACACCTACGTGGTGGTCGACAAGAGCTCGCAGCGCCTGACCCTCTGGCACAGCGGCAAGACCGTGATCGGCGCGACCCCGATCAACACGGGGATCGCCTCTGCCCCGACGGCTTCCGGAACCTACGCGGTGTTCGAGCATCTGCCCGTCACCACCATGAGCGGCACCAACCCGGACGGAAGCCACTACAGCGATCCGGGCATTCCGGACGTGAGCTATTTCAACGGCGGCGACGCGCTTCACGGCTTCACGCGCGCCCAGTACGGCTCGCCGCAGAGCCTGGGCTGCGTCGAGATGCCCTACGCGATGGCCGCGAAGGTGTACCCGTACACGCCGATCGGCACGTTGGTCCACGTCGCCTGACGCCGCTGTTGCTCGTCTCGAGTCAGCCGGTGACAGGCGAAGCGCAGAGGGCTCGCTACTCCGACGGCGAATAGCCGGATCCAGATGCTCAGTTCGGTCGCCACCATCGATTCCGTGACTCTCTCCCCACAGTGGGAGCGGGCGCTCGACGACTTCGCCGCGGATCTCCGCCGCCGTGCTGTGGCCGACAAGACGCAGCGCGCCTACGCCATCGATGCGCTCCAGTTCGCCCGCTGGGCCGACCAAGCCGGGATTTCGCCCAGCGCGGTCACCGTGCGAATCCTACGCCGCTACGTGGCCTCATTGTCCGAGCGCGGTCAGGCGCCCGCGACGGTGGCCCGCAAGCTGGCCGCGCTGCGCGGGATGTTCCGGGTCCAGATCCAGACCGGCGACCGGGACGAGAACCCGGCCGAGCTGCTGCACTCGCCCAAGCGCGCCCAGCGGCTGCCTCGCGTGCTGAAGGCGGCAGAGGTCGCCGCGCTGCTCGACCGCATTCCGGCCACAGGCCCGCTCGAGCTGCGCGATCGCGCCATATTTGAGCTCGCCTACGCATCCGGGCTGCGGGCCGAGGAGCTCGTGTCGCTGGATCTGCACTCGGTCGACTTCGACGGCGAGTCGGTCCGGATCGAGGGCAAGGGTGGACGCACGCGCCTGGTTCCGGTCGGCGAACACAGCCTGCGGGCGCTCGAGCGCTATCTGCAGGCGGGGCGCCCCGCGCTGGCCGTCGGCGACCCCGGCGGCCTCGGCGATAGCCGCGCCCTGTTTCTGTCCAAGTCCGGCCGGCGGCTGGGAACCTCTGACATCCGGCGCCGCCTACGCAGCTGGGCTCGGCTCGCCGGCGGTCATCTGCCGGCCATCGCCGAGGCCCATCCGCACGCCCTGCGACACTCGTTTGCGACTCATTTGCTCGAGGGAGGCGCGGATCTACGGGTGATCCAAGAGTTGCTTGGGCACGCAACCATCTCGACAACCCAGGTCTACACTCGGGTAGAGTCGGCTCGGCTTCGCTCCGCCTATGAACGGTCTCATCCACGTGCCTAGGCACCGACCGGGGGTTTGAACTGGAAACCAACGTAAAAGCGATCGAGCTCCACGATCTCTGGCGGCGCTACAAGACCTCCGGAGATGAGAAAGCCCGCGAGCGCCTCGTCATCGCCTATTCACCGCTGGTCAAATACGTCGCGGGACGGATGGGTTCCGGGCTGCCCGCCCACGTCGAGGAAGCCGATCTCATCTCCTACGGCCTCGGCGGTCTGATCTCGGCCATCGAGCGCTTTGACCTGTCGCGGGAAATCAAGTTCGAGACCTACGCCATCACGCGAATCCGGGGCGCGATCATCGACGAGCTGCGCACACTGGACTGGGTGCCGCGCTCGGTCCGGGCTCGGGCGCGGGAATTCGAGCGCGTGAACATGAAGCTCGAGGCCCGCCTGCAGCGCGCGCCGACCGACGATGAGATGGCCACCGAGCTCGAGATCAGCGTCAGCGATTTCCAGGACGCGCTGGTCCAGATCTCCAACTCCACGATCGTCGCCCTCGACGAGCTCTGGAACGTGTCGGACTCCAGCGGCGACCAGGTCTCGCTGCTGGACACGCTGCCCGACCGGGCGGCGCCCGATCCGCAAGTGCTGGTCGACGAGTCCGAGCTGCGCGATCGGATCGCCGATGCGATCGCCGCCCTACCCGAGCGCGAGAAGCTCGTCGTCGCCCTGTACTACTACGAGAACCTGACCTTGAGAGAAATCGGTGAGGTTCTTGGTGTGACCGAGTCGCGCGTTTCCCAGCTGCACACCAAGGCGGTGCTGCGGCTGCGCTCGAAGCTCGCGGGCGAACTGGATTGAGGCCGAGCTGGATGCTCGGCCTTGGTGACCGCCCGCCAAGCGGAGCGGTTACCGGACCCTAGAAGCGCAGCGCAGGCGGGCAGCCAAGCTGGACGCGCTTTGTACGGCCGGATCGCCTGCGCGCATCGCTACCAGCCGAACCCACTGCGGGTGTAAGGTCGCGTCTTCGGTTTCGAGTGAGAGGAGACCCGCCATGCACAAGGCTGCGGACCGCATCCGCAACGTGGCCATCGTTGGCCACCGCGGCAGTGGTAAGACGTCGCTTTACGAGGCGCTGCTGTTCCAAGCCGGGGTCGTGAACAGACTCGGTTCGGTCATCGAGGGCACGACGATCTCCGACACTGACCCGGACGAGAAAGCCCGGCAGATGTCGATTTCGGTGGCGCTGAACTCGTTTGAGTGGCAGCAGCGCAAGGTCAACCTCTTGGACACGCCCGGCGACTCGAGCTTCATCGCCGACGCCCTGGGCGCGCTCCGCGTGTGCGAGTCCGCCGTGTTCGTCGTCAACGCCGTGATGGGCGTCGAGGTCCACACCGCTCGCCTGTGGGAACGTGCGGCCGAGCTCGACCTCGCCCGCCTCCTGTTCGTCAACATGCTCGATCGCGAGCGCGCCGACTTCTTTCGCACGCTCGAGTCGCTCAAGGCCGCGTTCGGTCAGCACGTGGTGGCGACCGAGATTCCGATCGGCTCCGAGCATGAGGTCGCCGGTCTGATCGACCTGATCGACATGAAGGCCTACCGCTACGACGATGCCAACCGCGATAACTGCCTCGAGGTCCCGATCCCGGACGAGCTTCAGGTCCAGGCCGAGGAGTACCGCGAAAAGCTCATGGATGAGGTCTCAGAGACATCCGACGCGCTTATGGAGCGCTACCTCGAAGGGGACGAGATCTCGCACGAGGAGATCGTCGCCGCGCTTAAGGAGGGCACCAACCACGGGGCTCTGTTCCCTGTCACTTGCGGCGTGGCCACCCGCAACCTGGGCACGAACCGCCTGCTCGACGCGATCGTCGAGGACCTGCCGTCGCCGGTCAAGCACGGTGGCCTGGACATGGGGGAGGTGGTGCTCGAGCCGACCGAGGACGGCGAACTGTTCGCCTACGTGTTCAAGACGCGGGCCGACCCGTTTGCGGGTCGCATCAATCTGTTTCGCGTCTACCAGGGGACGATGCGCCAGGACTCTCACGTCCTCAACACTCGCACCCACAATAAGGAGCGGCTCGGCCAGCTTGTCACCTTCGCGGGCGGCGAGACGGGGCACGTCGACGAGTTCGGCCCGGGCGACATCGGCGCCGTGGCCAAGCTCAAGGAGAGCAAGGCCGGTGACTGGCTGGCGGCTCGCGACGAGCCGATCACGATGCCCAGTATCAAGCTTCCCGCCCCGGTCATGGCCTTCTCGATCGAATCCAAGAGCAAGGGCGATGAGGACAAGGTCTTCTCGAGCCTGCGCCGCCTGCAGGAGGAGGACCCGACCATCGACCTGCATCGTGACGCGCAGACCGGTGAGCAGATCGTCGCCGGGCTCTCGCAGGTTCACGTCGAGGTCATCGTCGAGCGGCTCAAATCCCGCTTTGGCGCCGAGGTCAGTTTGAAGCCGCCCCGCGTGCCCTACCAGGAGACGATCCGCAAGGAGGCCAAGGCCCACGGACGCCACAAGAAGCAGACGGGCGGGCGCGGCCAGTTCGGTGACTGCCACATCGCGATCGAGCCGTTGCCGAGTGGCGGCGGTTTCGAGTTCGTCAACGCGATCAAGGGCGGGGTGATCCCCTCCGGGTTCATCCCCGCCGTGGAGAAGGGCGTGCAAGAGGCCATGCAGGAAGGGACTGTGGCCGGCTACCCCGTCAAAGACGTTCGGGTGCGTCTGTTCGACGGCTCCTACCACACGGTCGACTCCTCCGAGATGGCCTTCAAGGTGGCTGGCCTTCAGGCCATGAAGCAGGCCCTGGAAGATGCCGGGCCGGTACTGCTCGAGCCGATCATGACCGTCACCGTCAACGCGCCCGAGGACACGGTCGGAGACGTGATCGGCGACCTCAACTCACGCCGCGGCCGACCGCTGGGAATGGAGCCCGTAGGCACCGGCATGACCGATATCAAGGCCGAGGTGCCGATGTCGGAGATGCTCACCTACGCGCCTGACCTGCGCGCCATCACCGGCGGCCAGGGGGAATTCTCGATGGAGTTCCTGCGCTATGAGGAAGTCCCCGGTCATCTCGCCGCCAAGGTCGTCGCGGAGGCGCGGGCCGAACGCGAGACCGTGAAGGCTTAGAAACTCGTAGTAGGCTCAATCGGGTGAATACCAGGGCAATCAGCACCTCCGTGGCGGTTGCCGCTTGTGATGTGTGCGGAAGGACCTTGCTCAGAGGAGAACGGGCGGAGATCTACGTCGATGGTGCGGATCGTCACACCGTCTGTGAGCTGTGCACGTCCCGGGCGCTGCATGGAGGCTGGCTGCGCGAAGGTGAGCTGCCCGACTACGGCGATGCCTCCACACGTGTCGACCGGCGCCGGTCGCTGCTGAGCCGGCTTCGCGCCCGTCGCGAGGCATCCTCGCGTCAGCCGGCCGAGGAGCCCGCATACGCCGACGCCTACGACGAGCACGAGCCAGAACCCGAGGTGCCGCTGCCGCCGCCCCGCCAGGACCCGGCGCCCCGGCCGGCTCCCGCCCGCGCGAATCCAGCGCCCGCGCCGGTGCGGGCCGAGACGCCGTCGCGACAGCGCGAGCCGCGGCATGTCCGCGCGGTCCCCACCAGCCACGAGCACCGCGTCTCGACGGCGATCGAACTGTTCAACGCCTCCGAGCATCCCCGTACCGTGGCCGGGATCTCGCGCTCGCTGGGCCTGCCCGAGGTGGCGGTCCTGCCTTCCGGTCCCCAGTCGCCGCTGGTCAGCATCGTGATCGCCTGGGAGCTGTGCTGGTATCGCTACGAGCTCGACCTCTCCGAGGAGGTCCCCAGCGCTCGTGTGATCACCCAGGGTTACGAGCTCGATGAGCTTTCACCGGAGGAGCGGCGCACCAACGCAGTCGTCGCCGAGCACGGTCGGCTCACGCTGCCTGTCTAGATGGCCCGCGGCCCGCGGAATCGCCGGGTGCCCAAAACAGCTTCTGTTCCGCCCAAACCGTTCGGCGCAGCGAACAGACCAAAAAGTCGACGTCTGTTCGATGGCTATGAATGGGTAGCTTTGAGTAGGATCGGGGAGATGATCTACTGCGTGGTGCCCAAACCACTCGCCGGCGAGCTGCTCGACAGGCTGACCAGCTACTACGCCGAGGACCCGAACGTGACCGTCATCGTCGATCGGCGGACGTCCTCTCGGCGCGAGAACGGAAACGGCGCCGCAGGCGGAAAGCGCGCGGTGCGCGACCGCCGCCGGCCGCGGATCCCGGGTGAGATCCCCGCGCTCGCGGTCGACTGAGTCGCGCTCCGAACCCCATGAAGGTCATCGTCCACGTGGACGGGGGCGCCCGTGGGAACCCCGGTCCGGCCGCCATCGGCGTCGTCGTTTCCGATCCCGACGGCACCGTGCTGGACGAGGTCGCCGAGACGATCGGGGTGGCGAGCAACAACGTCGCCGAATATCAGGCCGTGCTGAAGGGCGTCGAGCGCGCCGTGGCCCTCGGCGCCGACGAGATCGAGCTCGTCAACGACTCAGAGCTCATTGCCCGCCAGCTCACCGGCGCCTACAAGGTCAAGCATCCGGCCATGAGGCCGCTGTACGAGCAGGCCATCACGGCCCTGCGCCCGTTTGCGCGCTGGCAGATCCGGACCGTGCCCCGCGCCCAGAACGCTCGCGCCGACGCGCTGGTCAACGCGGCCCTCGACGCCGGCTGACCCCGGGGCCCCGATGGCCGCCTGACGCAACGGGTGGGCGCTAACCTTCCCGATTGTGACCGATGCCCTGAATGAGCTGACCACACGGCTGAATGACGCTGTGGACCGGCTGCGTGGAGGTGGGCTGGAGCCCGAGGCGACCCTGACGCTGGTCGAGGAGTGTGCTCGACTGGCGTCCGAGGCCAGCGCGCAGGTTGACCAGTGGACCCGCGCGGCCCTCGAGCCGTTGCCGGATCTGCCCGGTCAGCTTCCGTTGCCGGCGTCCTAGTGGCGGCTTAGTGCTCCCCACCGCCAATACAGCCACATTCGAGTGGCGTCAGGCAGCGCCTGGCGTCGTCCTCGAAGCCTCGCGCAGCGCTGCTGCGCCACGGCTTCTGCGTCCTCGCCAGCCACCGCCTGACTCCCCTCTCGGTGCTGCCGCATCGACGGCGGGAAGCACTTAGTGCTCCCCACCGAACCGCTGCGGCCGGTTCAGGCGGCCGGGAGGCTGCGTACCCCCGTGCCGGAACCCGGGTATCCCGACCACCTCCGGGTCGCGGTGGAGGATTACTTGGAGCAGCTGCGCTTCTCGACCGAGATCGGCACCGCCGGCCTCGAGGCGGCGATGCGCTACTCACTCTTGGCCGGCGGTAAGCGCATCCGTCCCGTGCTGGCCCTGGCCACGGCGGGTGCGCTCGGCCTCGAGCGCGACTCGGTCCTGCCGCTGGCGGCGGCGATCGAGCTCATCCACACCTATTCCCTCATTCATGACGACCTGCCGGCCATGGACGACGACGACCTGCGTCGCGGTCGCCTGACCTGCCACAAGGCGTTTGGCGAGGACGTGGCCATCCTGGCCGGTGACGGGCTCTACGCCGAAGCCTTCCGTCATCTGTTGTCCAACCAGCACGGTCAGCCGGCCGACCTCCTGGCCGCCGCGGCCGAACTGGCCGCCGCCACCGGTGTACAGGGGATGGTCGGCGGGCAGTTCATGGATGTGGCTGAGACAGCCGGAGACGGGGCGACAGGATTGCGTCGGCTTCACGAGCTGAAGACCGGGCGTCTGATCGCGGCCAGCATCGAGTGCGTGCTGCATCTGGCGGGAGATCGGCGACCTGCGACAATTTCTCTGTTCCGCGCTTTTGCCGGCGAGCTCGGGGTGCTGTTCCAGATCGTCGACGACATTCTCGACGTAAGCCACATCCTGAGCGGTGAGGATATGGCCGTCTCCAAACCGAACATCAGGGCGCAAAAGAATGTATAGGTACGGCCATCCGGGCTGACCGACCACCTGGCGGCGGCGTCCGGCACGATGGTGAACTTCGGCCCGAGACGCACCAGACCGCCATACACGAGTTGTGCGGCGATCAACGCGTTGTAGTCAGGACCCTGGGCCGGATCGAGTGACGAGACATCTGAGGTGCCTTCGTTCGCCCAGCGCAGTACTGGTTCGGATGGGCAGCGGCCGGCGACGGGTGAAAGGCACCGGCGATCCCGGCAGCACCCAGCGCGAGTGCGACCAGGAGGACGAGAACCAGCAGCACCTGGGGCGCCGGTCGGCGGAGATGCACAGCCAAAAAGGGATCCCCCCTCGACCTAGTAGCGGAACTCGCCAACCTGGGAGGCAGATACCAGCCCGATGTTGACCGCGTACAGCGCCGCTTCTGCTTGTGTTTCGGCTCTTGATCCTCCCAGTTTCGACAGGTATGTTGCTGACGTGGGTCTTCACAGTCTTTTCGCCGATCGGCAGGGCACTGAGCAATCTCTTTGTTTGCCATGCCCCGCGCCAGCAGTCTCAGAACTTCTGTTTCCCGTTCGGTGAGCGTCTCGGGACTCTCGGGCGCACGCACCTCTCGCATCAGTCTCTGCAGCAGCCTGGGGAGAAAGCTGAACCTGTCCCTCGGCTGCTGCCTTGATGCGCGCGCCGTAGTTCATCAGAATTCGTGTCTTCAAGAGATAGCCAATCGCCCCGGCACGAACTGCTCCCGTGACGGAAGCGTCCTCGAGAACGCTGGTAAGGGCAAGCACCTCGGTGTCAGGCACCTCCCGGCGTATGTGGCCGATAGCGGTAATGCCATCCATGACGGGCATCAGCAGGTCCATAAGAACGACATCGGGACGGAGTTCTTTGCGAGTGCAAGTGCTTCTGCGCCATTTGTGGCCTCCGCGATGACGTCTGAGCTCAGGATCGAGCCCGAGAAACATCTTGAGCCCCTGTCGCACAACTTCGTGGTCGTCGGCGATAACAATGCGAACGGTCATGGCTTCTCCCGTCCCTTCGGCGGCGTGTCCTCCGTCAAAGGGCCTAGATTGAGGTCAGTCTTTCGGTGGATGCCCGGATGGACAGACGGTGAGTAAGGTGAGATGTCTGCCGCTGCTGCGTTACGCGGCCCATTGTTACATCGTGCCCGAACAGTGGACAGCATAGCATAGCCGAGCGTACGGAAGGGTGGCATGGGAAACGCCAGGAGGGAAACCGGATGATCCGCGTATTGCTGGTTGACGACCAGCCGGCGGTGCGGCAGGGGTTGCAAATGCGGCTCGCGCTTGAGTCTGACATGTGGGTTGTCGGCGAGGCTGCCGATGGCTCCGCCGCGCTTGAGATGGCAGCGCTGCATCAGCCCGACGTCGTGATCATGGATATCGAGATGCCGATCATGGACGGACTGACTGCCACCGCAATCCTGAAGAGGACTGTCCCGTCGACATCCGTGGTGGTGCTCAGTCTCTACGATGACGACATCACGCGGCGACGTGCCATGAAGGCCGGCGCTTTCGCCTTTGTCGCCAAGTCGGATGCCGAGCAGGCGTTGCTCGACGCCATACGAACCGTGGGACAGAACCGAGTGTAGCGTTCGCCCTCCAGCCATGCGCAGGCCCCCTGTGGATCCATGGCGGCCGCTGGACCTGCGCATGGGGAGATTGCTCACCGTGAGAACCAGTTGTTATCGAGGCGGATCGGTTGAGGTGCGAAATGATTGCGTGCTGTCCGCATCCTCCGATGAAGACCCACACCCCGATCGCAGCACAGGCGAGCATGAGGTCGACGCCCGCCAGGTGGGAACTGGTTGCCCAGTGCTGTGGTCCTCGTACCACCACCAGAGCCACTTCCAGACCGGCACCTGCAGCGGCCGGGAGGAGTGCTGTGCTCACGATCGAGCGAGCCGAACGTGCTGCGAGTAGCGGTCCGATGGCACCGGCGAATGCGATCAGCGCAACGGCCACCGAGAAGGCGGCGACAACCGTCTCACCAGTACCAACAGGGCCGGCGCTGCACGCTGCGGCGCTGGCAGGACGCGTGGGGGCAAGCCAGAAGTAGCCGAGCATGAACGCATCCATGGCGGCCGCTGCGAGGAAGGGGAAGGCGAGCGCCGGACCCATATTGCACGCGCGACTGTCTGAAGGCTCGGGCACTGGGGATCGATAGCATCGCCCCCACCAGCAGCACAGTGGCAATGAGCATGACCCCTCCCGAACTGGCCAGCGTGTCGACGCCCGCATGTGGGTACCACGAGGGGGAATACACGCGAGAGAGCAGGACGATCGCCCCGGCTGCCGAGGCAGTGAGGATCGTGTACAACGCGACCGAGAGCTGCGCCATGCGGGCGCGCCGCTGTCCTTCAGCCAGCGTGGCGTAAAGAACGCAAAGTAGGCGCCGATCGCAAGTACGACCAGACCGATGGCACGCAACGAGACCGCGTGATCACTGGGAGCGAAAAACCAACTGCACTGGACAAGAGCGAGGGACATGCGAACTCTCCTTCATCTTCTGGCCGCGCGAAGCGCACGACCACTCACAGGAATCAGTACACACCCGAAACGCCGCTGGTGACATCGCACACAACGCCGAGATGGGCTGAGACTTTCGGCGGAGATCCCCTCTCAGCCACCTGGGCACGGGCGCTCTCCGCCGCCTGGACGGGCCAATGGACGGGGAATTCTGTGGTCAGGTCGTACGACTCGGTCGTCGTCCACATGCCGCATGTCGAGTCGTCAGAACTCCGGCAGACTGAACCCTGTCAGGAGGCCAGCGCACTCGCCGGCCGCCGCACAGGCCAACACGAGACCGGAAGGAAGGACCCCAACAATGGCATATGCAGGACATCACTCTACAACCCGATCACCAAGGAAACGTTCACGTTTATCCGCACAACCGAACAAACCGGCGGCGCTCACTGATCTTCACCTGCAGCGTTCCCCCGACGGTGCACGTCTGCCCCGCACGTTCACCAGACACAGGAAGAACGCTTCCGCGTGAAGGCTGGCAAGCTCGGTGTGATGCTCGGCGGCAAGAAGCACATCCTGAAGACGGGAGAGGGCATCATCCTCCCCGCGAAGATCAAGCACGCCTGGTGGAACGCCGGTGATGAGGATGTCGAATTTCTGGTCGAGGTGGTCCCCGCACGCAACCTGGAGGCGACGCTGGAATCGCTGGCGGGTATGGCCAGGGCAGGCAAGCTGACCAGCAAGGCAATGCCGAAGAACCCATTCGTCCTCGCCGCACTCGGTCGCCTATTCCGAAACCTATCTGCCGATCGTGCCGATCTGGATGCAGAAGGTCGGTCTCAAGATGGGCACAACCATGGGCCGCATGTTCGGTGTCGATCCCACGCTGGCCAGTTCCGCACAACCCCGGCTGCAGCCGCAACCGCCGCACCGACGCCGCTCTACCGCGAAGAGCGCGCTTCATAAACCTCAGCCTCCTCCTCCTTCACAAAAGGGCCGCTTCCCCACACGGGCAGCGGCCCTTTTGATTCAGGCGGCCCCTGATCAGTCGCGATGCAGGCGCACGCGCAGCGTCGTGATGCCGTATGGACGCACGACGATAGGCACGGACTTTCCATGTGACTGCAGGACCCCAATGGGCTCCTCCAGCATGTTGGTCTCCTCGACTGAAGCCATCTCGGCAGGGAAGGTGAGCGTGGCCGGGCCGCGCGTGTTGTGCGCCTCGTAGAAGCGCACGACGATGCCGTCGCCGTCTTCCGCCGGCTTGACCGTCTCGATCACCAGCCCGGGCCGTCGACCGAGACCAGCGAGAGCGATCGCCGCAGGCTACCACCGCTGTGGGGACCCGTGAGCACTGCTCCCTGAGGCATATTCAGTCAGGTAGGCCTGCCGGACGGTGTCGGTTCGCCAGTCGCCCTGGTGCGGCAGCAGCGAATACGAAAACTCGTGCACGCCCTGGTCGGCCTCGGGGTCCGGGTAGATGGCACTTCTGAGCAGGGTGAGGCGCATGGTGTGACCCTTCACGTCGTGCCCGTACTTGCAGTCGTTGAGCAGCGAGACGCCGTAGTCGCCCTCGGAGAGGTCGATCCACTTGTGGGCGCAGGTCTCGAAGCGCGCCCAGTCCCAGCTCGTGTTCCAGTGCGTCGGCCGCTCGACGTTCCCCCACTGGATCTCGAACGTGGCGCGCGGACTGTTCACTGTGACGGGGAAGGCGGCCTTGAGCAGGGTCTGCCGCTCGTGCCAGTCGACGTGGTGGGGAAATCGATGCGCGGGACGTCGCGGTAGATCAGGATGCGCTGCGTGATAGTGCTCTCGCCGTAGCGCCGCACGATCTCCACGCCGCCGCGCAACGGCCCGGTCTCGACGACGTGCGCGAGTCACACCACTAAGCGGATACGGCTTGTCCGCGTAGTAGATGTTGATGTCCCAGGCGTCAAGTTGAGCGGCCGATCCTCGAAGGCGATCAAGCGGTTGCCGCCTCGCCGGGCGCGATGACCTCGCGCCCGGTGCGCTTGTCTAGAGCGAGACGATTGATGCGTTGTCGTCGAGTGCGATGCGGAAGAAGCGGTTCTCCAGGGTCGTCTCCGTGACGCACAGTTCGTCAGCGCTCGGTCGGTCGTCGGCCGCGGACGAGGGCGTAGCCGAGGGCCGGGGCCGCCGCGCGACGAGGGCCCTGGTGCCACCCCCTTCCGCCGGACCAAGCGCTTGCGCCCCTGCAGGACGACCGTGTCGTCGGGAAGCAGCACCTCGACCGGGTCGCGCCGGACGAACGGCGCCGGGTTGAAGACGGCGACGATGGACCGTCCGTACCGACAGCCTCCGAAAGCTGTCGAGCGCAGCATCGCGCACGTACTTGCCCGCCGTTGATGGCGTGGAAGTCGGCGCGGGCGTCGGCGTAGACCTGCCGATACGACGAGCCGGGCAGGATGTCGTGGAACTGGTTGAAGAGCAGCAATTCCCAGCCCTCGTTCAGCTCCGCGCGCTTGTCGGCCGTGGCCGGATCCGAGCAACGCCGTCGCGGCCGTCCAGAGCTCGGCCTCGCGGAACAGTTCTCGGCCTGGCGGTTGGCGCGCTTGATCCAGCCCTGGCTGGTGTAGGTGCCGCGGTGGTACTCCAGGTAGAGTTCGCCGACCCACGCGGCAGATCGGGGTCGTTCCACACGCGCTCGTCGAGCCGCGAAAGAACTCTTCGGCGCGACTCTGCTCCACGTGGGAAAGCCGGGAAGGTCGGCCAGGCGCGCGGCAGTCTCCTGCATCTCCGCCGTGGGGCCGCCGCCGCCGTCGCCATAACCGAACAGGTAGAGCAACTCGTCGTTGATCGCCTTCTGGCGGTACTGCGCCCAGTTCCCCGCCACGTCGTACGGCGTGAACTTGGCGTTATAGGTGTAGATCGCATATTTCCCGGCTCCGGATCGAGAGCTCGGCGCGGTCACCATATGGGTGAGCACCTCGGTCCCGTCGATGCCCCGCCAGCGGAAGTGTCGTAGGGCAGACGGTTATACTCGCTCCACGAGATCTTGGTGGTCATGAAGTAGTCCACGCCGCAGCCCTTGAGGACCTGGGGCAGCGCGGCCGAGTAGCCGAAGACATCGGGGAGCCACAGCACGCGCGGGTCGGCGCCGAGCTCCTCGCGGAAGAAGCGCTTCCCGAACAGGAACTGGCGGACCAGGGACTCGCCGCCGCTGACGTTGCAGTCCATCTCGACCCACGAGGCGCCGGTCGGCTCCCAGCGCCCCTCGGCGATGCGCTCCATGATCTTGGCCGTAGAGCGCCGGCTCGTCCTCCTTGACCATCTGGTACAGGGCGGGCTGGCTAGCGACGAAGTGGTAGGCGGGATACTGCTCCATCAGCCGCAGCACGGTGCTGAAGGTGCGCGCGCCCTTGCGGCGCGTCTGCTCGACCGGCAACAGCCAGGCAAGGTCGATATGGGCGTGTCCGACGGCGACCGTTCTGGGCGCTCACCTCGAGCACCCTCGGAGTATGCAGTTCGCAGGATCTCCCGGGCTTTCACGACCGACCTGAGATAGGCATCACTTTCCGGCCTGCGGAGATCGAGCGCGCCGATCCGCAGCCTCCAGACCTCGCACCTGGCGTGCACGAGTCGATTGACTCCCGCGGCATGGTATTCACAGCGTCGTACAACACCCGCATATCGTGGTAGAGCGCCTCAGCGTCCACGTCGACTCGCAGCAGATCGATGTGCTGGATAACATGCGTCTCTCTGGAGAGGATCCATATATGACCCTCGAAGCTCAGTTCGCACTCCTGACCCGGCTGCACATACCCGTTGATGAGCACTTCATGGTGAAAGATGTCGATGGCGTGCAGCGGCTTGCCTTCGAGATACAGCAGGCCTTCTGCACCACCGAACTCGCTCGGCGCGAACCGCAAATAGATACGACCAGCGGTCCAGTCATCCGGCACGCGGAATCGCAGCCGAACAGCGCGCTCTTCCGGGCGCTCCCCAGCGGTCGCCAACCGAGATCGGACGCCAGGCGGCCTCAAGGAGCGCCACCGACTGCAGATCGCCTTCCGCAATCTCCGCGCTGACCGGAGCACTATCTCGCCGCGATGCCCGGAGCAGGTCGGGCAGGCGCGCGCCAACCAATTCGAGAGAAAACTTCACATGCATCTCCTCTGCGGGTCGTTCCCTCACCCAGGATATGTGGGACGCCATCGCCCGGAGGGGAGAACTCCTGGTCGGCACCTGCAAAGTGAGTCATAAGATTGGGTCACTCTGCGTTATAGAGGAAGTGGCGACTCGTTTCCTCGTTACGGAGGGTTAGATGATGCGACTGTCCTTTCTCCTTATTCTGGGGATCATTGCTGTATCGCAGGCAGCATGTTTGGTCTCTCCCCGCCCATCACCCCCACTGTGGCCGCCACCTGTACCGGTGTAACGCTCTCACTCCACCCGGGTCTACCACCCGGAGAAAAGTCGACCAGTCCCGTTGCTCGGGACCTTCCCCGCACTCCGATAACCGTTTCTGCGCCCCTGTATCCCGGCAGTCAGCCGCTCGCTCAATTTGTAGGTTCGGCTATTCCTCAGTACCCAATGACCCCGTATCTGCAGACCGGTGTGGCCGATACCGCACATCAGACCCCGTACCCACCGTCAAGACATGGTTTCGAACCGCGTACACAGGTTGTGGGTGGCGCATTCGCGGGTCAAGTTCGACGAATGCAAGCATCTTCACCTCCGGGCTGACATTCGGATCGAAGAGCAACGGCAATCTCACAATGGAGATGTCATTCGGTGCAGCGCCAGGTGGCGGCGCCTACATCGCATATGCCGCCGAAGACGTCACCTTCCCAGCGCGTCCCGCCACCTCGTACCTCCACGGACCGTTCGCTGCAGTTCGGATTACGCTGCACCGGCGCCAGATCGGGCAGTCAGCGGGGTACACCGTGAACGTCGACGTACGGGACAGCAGGGTAATCCACCGTCTGTTGACCGCAATCGACTCCCTCAAGGGGTTTCACCGGGCCACCTCCATCTGCTTTGGCGGTCCAGCAACGTCGGCCCTGCATGGTTCACATTCGTCCGCCGCAATGGCTCGTCGGTATCCGGCTTCGAGAGTGGACCCGGTTACTGCGGGGGACTGGCAGTCAACGGCGCGCGGTGGCTGATCGACGATGGCCGTGTCTGGAACCTCCTTATAAAGGAAGCACCTGCGCATTGAGTCGGAGGGCGAGCAACAGGCGCTG